>NZ_JBQFIU010000003.1:0-216406 GCF_056535685.1 Ruegeria sp. BG7 | reverse complement strand
AGGCGAAGCACGGTGTAGAAAGCAAAACCCGCAATGATTGCTGGCGCTATTCCGAACATGAAGAACGAAAGCATGGTCATCCCGAGGATCACCAGCAGATAGATCACGGGTAGGCCGCCCCATTCTGCAGGACGGCTTAGGCCGCGAAAGACGGTATTTCGGCGCGGCATCGATCAGGCTCCGATGAATGTATCGGCAAGGCCAATGACGGCACCCACAACAATCGCGACCACTGGACCCTTCAGCGAGCCCCGAACACACATAGGCAAGACAGCCCCAGATGAAGCCGACAGCGGCAAGGCTGACGCCAACAACCTTGGAGTCGGCCAGCGTTTCGTTGATAAAATCGCCAATGGCATCTTGCAGCCAGCCAGCGGAGGCGGGAGCTGCACTGACGATAATCATTGCCAGCGCGAAGAACGCGGTCTGTTGGATGAAGTGGGTTCTTTTCATGAGGAAGTGCTCACTTTGCTTAGGATGATCCGCACGTAGTTGCGGGTTTCGGTGAAGGGGGGGACGCCGCCGTATTCGACGACGCGGTGAGGCCCGGCGTTGTAGGCGGCAAGCGCCAGCTTCCAGGTTCGAACTCGCGGTACTGCGCCGCCAAATAGCGGGCACCACCGTCGAGGTTTTCTGCAGGGTTCTTTGGGTTCACGCCCAGGTCTTTCGCCGTTCCGGGCATGAGCTGTGCGAAGCCATAGGCACCCGGCGACAGAGCATCAGCCTGATACCGGCTTTCCTGCCAGACCAGCGCCATGAACAACTCTGCCGGAATGTCATGGCGTTCCGCCGCTGCGTGGATTTCTTTAACGATCCGCTCCTGCGACCAGCCGCCCGAGGATCTGCGAGGCCGCGGTGCCTTGCCCGCAATCTCGATCTTTTCTGTGGCTTGGCCTTCGGAGCTTCCGGTTTTTCATCGAGAGTGTACTCGCGCATCCGGATTGGACAGACGATGCCATTAACGATTTCTGCCCGCGCACCGTTCAGATACACGCTGCCGTCCGGTTCGTATTCGATGACCTGTGCACTGGCATCCGTTCCCAAAGCCGCCGTCAAGAATGCCAACAACGGCCAAACGGCGTTGATCCGACATCTGTTTTCGGTGAAGCTTTTGATGGAGCTGGTCACTAATTTGTCCTCCAAATTAGGTCAGTAGTTTTTACATAATTACTATTATGGGGCGCGGCGTTGGGTCATCGGGGCAGCGGGTATTCAGGTGCCACGAAACAGCACTGTGCCCGTCACGGGCTTTGTAGAAAGCCAGCGTTTTGCTCGGATCAATCAGCCTGAAACTTTGGCCGAAGTGTTGGGATACCCTGCTCGCCTCGGTTGTCAGTCAGCGCTAAGCGGTCGGAGGTGCAGATACCTTGTCCAGGGTCGCACCCATTGACTCTGGCGCGGTGCTGTCCAATCTAGGATCGGCATCTGGGGTTACTGTTTTTACCATAGTACAGTTCTCTTGATGTTGGAGGAATGCCCGGATGGATTTGGGGCGTTTCTTGTCCTGTCGGTTGTTGGCGCAATCGACAGGACCGCTCACTGCTCGGTGGTTTTGTTCAGTTTTTCTTTAAGCCGTCGTTCAGTCCTTTCGTCTAACCGCACCAGGACCCGCGTTTTCCGCCCGCGTATGGGCGCGCGAGGCCTTCAGAAATCAGGATTGATCCAACCTCTTTTCCGCTGACACGCGCGGTCGCGAGGAGGCGGCCGTACCTGTCCATTTCCGGGTTAATTTCCAATTCCACCTGGCCGTTGGTTTGAATGATTTCCCTCAGGCGATCTTTGGCTCTCAGTCCCAAAGCTTTTTCGGCGTCGCATTGTGCGCGGAAGGTCTCAGGCGCATCAAACCCAACAAGCCGATACCGGTCGTCACCATGGTCGATCGTGTCGCCGTCAACGGCGATCACCTCAGATGCGCCAAGATTTTTGTTTGCCTAGTTGGTTCAATCCAAACCGCAGCAATGAACAAAGACGTGAGTACAGCGCTGAGAAGCAAGAGCCGTCTCATGCGCGCAACCCAAAGACACAAGGCGGCAGCTCGTTCGCGCGTGGCCAGTCGTTAGGTTTTGGATTCCGCGTCCAGGGCTTGGGCTGCTTCGAGACCCTCCGGAGTGATCGACTCGATCGTATAATCCGACTTGACGCAGAGAATGCGCCCATCCCCAAATTCCTGGTGATGCTTAAAAAGCCCCGGCCAAAGATCGAACTCTCTGGGCTCAGCCCCCGCGCGTGAGATCTTCGACTTGCACAAGGCCCCGACATAATTCGGTGAGCTGTATATGCAGTGGTACTTAGGTCGTCCAAGGGAAGCGAGTCCGATAAATTCGTAGCGGCATGTAAAGGGAACCTGATCCTCTTTCAGGCCCCGGACCATCTCGATGGTTACCACAGTGTATTGTCTCTTGTTGTCCGCCATGACGACCCCCTATGGGCCGTCTTCTACATCCAAAAGTTGTGGACTAAAACACAATCTACGTCAATATAAGAAAGTCAGCCAATATACGAAATTGGATTGTCAGAAATATATTGGCCGGATATTGCTTAAGCGATTCGCAAGCAGGAGAGACCATCTTGAAACACTCAAAATCCGGAAATCGAACTCGCGCGAAGGCCCTTGCAGTCGCACTCGCCACACTGCCGGCATCGCAGGCCAGTGCCTATCCAATTGACTGCGCGATATTTCTTTGTCTCGCCGGAGGCTTCACCCGATTGCACCGCAGCCAGGGCGGAATTCATTCGGCGCATCACACCCTATCCGGTCGAGCCCCCGCTCCAACTCTGGCGCTGTCCGATGAACGCGTCACACAACACCTCAGGTCGGGGTCCAGTGGAAAGGCTGGAAGCTATCAAGCGCACGAGTGCCAGCCCTATTCCAGAGCTTCCATCTGACGATACGACAGTGCCATTGCTGGTAGATGCTGCGATCTCGATAGAAGCAATCCAGGCATTTCATGGCCAGTCCGGCGATAGCTTTCAAGCCACACCGATCAGCGTCGATCTTTCCTCACCCGATTTCGACGTTGTGAGATCCATCAGGGTTTGGGATGTGCGTCACTACAGCTATCGCCGTCGGTCACGGGAGGGAGATTGCGAGCGTTCGCTTGATCTGGTCGTTGGTAGCTATGACGACAACGTAAGCTTTCAATGGTCCGATCAGGCTCCCGCGCCAATCCCAGCCTGGCTGCCCCTTGGCAATCGATGTGAGCCTCCCAGCACCTTTCGCGGTGTTGGTGTTGAGTGGACAGACATATTCGGGTTCAGCGATTACGAACTCATCCGATACTGACGTTGTTTGCCTGGTAGGTGAATGCATTGCCACTGCAGAAGTCAGTGAACGTGCCAGCCGCATTGGCAACGAGGCCGTCTGGGCCAGAGGAACACCCCAAACCCTAAAACAAAAAACCGCAAGGCGGGGCCTCAGCGGGGATCTTCTTAAGTCAAGTTTGATCACCTGATTTATAGGAAATTCCCAAAATTCTGACAAGGATAAACGCATCTGTGCGAACGGTTTTTCTCTGTCTTTTTGCTGAGGTTCGACGCGCCTTGCTTCCCCGATGAGAAGCAGACCATGAGACCGTTGAACCATACCGAATACCCTGCCCCGCGAAGCTGCGATGACAATTCCGGCCTTTTAAAAGCGAGGCCAAAGCCATGAGCTTTCGGCACATTTCATCTGCCAAACTTCAAAGTGCGCGACGCTACCACAACGGCCTTCCCGAAGGCTGGAACCGTGACAGGTTTCGGCAGCTCTGTGTATGCTATGCCCAGATCAGGGGCGCATCGGCCCAGTGTATTCGCACCTATGAGATAATAATCGACATGATCTCGCCATCTGCTTTTCGGGACCCGTCTCTGGAACCCTTTTGCTACGCGCGACAGGAAACACTCATTGCCGGGCGTGGATTGACAGATCGGACAATCCACAATCATGAACGCGAGCTGGAAGCCATTGGCCTGATCGAGCGCAGGCTCGGCGCTAATGGCGCGCGGTGTAAGCGCAAGGGGCTTGGCCTATTCCTGACCCCTGCCCTGAACCTCATTCCCGAGATGCGCGACGCAGAAGTGCGGAGCAAGGCCGAGAAGAAAGAGCATGATGCGTTGCGCGGTGATCGATCACGGCTTTATCGATATGTAAAGTGCAGCCTCGCAGTGCTTACTTCACTTCCCTGCCCTCCTGACGGCGTGGAAGACATGATGAAGGAATTTCGATCCTGGCCGCGCGCCGACAAGCTGAAATACATGTCGCTGGAGGCGCTTAGGCTACATGTTCAGGCGGCTCACGACCTTTGGAAGCGGATCGAAGATCATATCGCAAAACCCGGTGAAATTTCGGGTGAACCCGAAGCTGGTTTCGGGTCCCATATACAAGACCATATTGAAGAAAAAATTCTGTCCTGTAACGCCGATGGCGAAGTAACAATGTCCTCGGCTGAAGCCTCGGAACCAGATTGTTCTGGCTCTGGGCCTGACGGCCCTCCGAATTGCTTAGAAAGCAATCATCCGACGGATCTGATATCATGCAAGGCCCAAAACCTGCCTCGGGTGAACAATCACATCCTGTATGACCTGGCCTCACCTGAGCTGCGCATGCATATCGATATTGCCGGGGGTGGAGTTCAGAATTCCTCTCCGACACTCTATGCGATCGAGACCGGCGTTTGGTCCCGGCTTTCGGAAATCGGCACCAATATCTCCGCTTGGCATGCGGCAATCGAACGGTTGACCATCATGGGGGCAATCGTGGCTGGAGTGGTCACGGATGCGAGGCTGAGTGATCCGCGGCTGCCGCCCGTGGTTAATCCGGGCGGATATCTTCGCGGAATGGTTAAGGCGGATGAACGAGGTGAATTGAACCTGATTTCCAGTTTCATGGGGCTGTTGGCGCGAAGGGCGCGGGAGGAGGACGACGGGCTTCGCTAGGATACGAGATCGTTGCTCCAACCCTGCTCGTTGGTATGTTGCCAGCTTCGCAAATTCATGGGCCTCACCGGCAAGATTTTGCTCTGTTTCCGCCTCCAGAACAGAACTGTATACAAACCTATGATTGGCTACGGGAATTCCCGAGTGGTTTGTTCGGCTTTAGGTTGCTACTGGGTCGCGAAGGCGACGCGGAACAGAAAGACGACCTATGAAAATCGCAGATATTGGCAATTCTGAACTGGATTTCCGGCAAACCGGGGAGGCACGCCTCCAGGAGATTTGCCAAAGGTTTGGATTGGAAAATGCTTCCTATGCCCATATCGACAAACATCACAACGTTGTCCACGGCTGCACCACGTTTTCAGCCGAATGGGTCAGGTATTACGTTGACAACGATCTGGTTCTGGCCGATCCCCTCATTCGGTTTGGCGCCACAATGATCGCACCGATCGACTGGTCAGTGTTCGACAACCAGGCTGACTACGCAGCGCTTTTTGAGGCAGCCCGAAAATTTGGCGTTGGACGTAACGGTCTTTCCATTCCGGTTATCAACCCCTTCGGGAGCGGGGCGTATTTACCGTCACGTCCAATGCTCCTCGCACCGAATGGGACGCATTGGTCGCGAAAATGCTCCCTGCCCTGCGCCATGAGGCACAGGTTCTGCACCTGCTTGCCCTAGATGTCATTGAAACTGTATTCAACTTTCCCTCGGATTCCCTGTCAGGCGATGAGCTGGATGTGTTGAAGATGCTCGCGTCGGGTTTGATACCGTCTGTCATTGCCAGGCAGACGGGGCATTCTTCGCGAATGTTAGAGGCACTGACTGCTTCAATCACCACCAAGCTCAAAAGCCGGACGATTGAACAAGCAGTGGCGCGGGCAGTCAGTACTGGATTTCTTAAGTGGAGCGATTTCTTTGCCGACCCTGTGGCCGAACTGGTCAATATGGAAAGTCAGCGACTATGCGGTGGGATTGTCCGTTGGGGTGGCAGGTCTCACGAGTTTATCGCTTTTGAAGACGGCAGACTGGTTCGGAACGCTGATAGCTTTCAGCCGGTCCAGATCACGGATCTCGCGAGAGAGTTTAACTTGAGTGCAAACGAGGTGGTCGAGGAACTTGCGTGTAACCGTGATCAAAGATTGCGGATTAGGTATCTCTGAATTCGGCTAAAACGCACTGCTTTGTCTTTGAAAAAGCCCGCAGGTGCATGTTTCACATAATTTACCTTACGCCGCTGTGCCACCGTAGTAGAGCTCACTCTAACTCTGGTTTCTAAATCTCCTATTCTGCTGAAAATGCGTCACGTTCAAAGCTTGACTACAGAGCCCTTAGACGCGAAGGCAGTAGACGCTGTCACCTTCGTTCGAACAGCCAAAAATTGGAGATTGAGGCCGTATCTCTGCAATGCCCTAGTATAACGGAGGATCTTGCCCAGCGTGGTTTCACAGGACGTGCTTACCAGTTCGCCGAAACAGCGAGTCTGGCGTTGGCCGTGAAAGCTCCAGTAATAGCTTCTGACGCCGTCAACGTAGCGCCAAGGCAAGTCCGCAATCGTTGTCTATTTGGAACCTGTCCCTCTATGAATAGATTTCGATTGGCGTTCCGTCTTTGACCATAGCGTAGATCTCTTCAATCTCCTGATCTGTGACAGCGACGCACCCTGCGGTCCAGTCACGCTTGTTCGTGGGATCAATTCCAGGGCGAGGGCCGCCATGTATAAAAATATCACCGCCCGGAGAACGACCCCGAGCTCGGGCAAACGCAGAATCCGCCTCGTTCGGATAAGAGATTCCGATTGAAAGATGGAAAAGACTTTCGGGATTGCGACGGTCAATTACATAGGAGCCTTCAGGTGTTCGCCCGTCTCCTTCGAATTGCTTGTGACCTTCGGGGGCAAATCCGAGTCCAATCGGAAAAGTTCGCAAGACACGCTCACTACCATCGAGGATAAGTAGGCGCTGCCCTTTGTATAGTCGAAGCCGAGTCACAACCGGCCCATTGTAAGTACGGAACTTGCTTGCACAGCCAGACAAAAAGGCGGCTATGCAGCCAGAGAGAAACAGACGTCTTTTCATAGGAACTGCTCGGCTCATTTTGATTTTTGTCAAAAGAATACCACTAAAGGCCAGTTGAACAAAGGTGTATTGGATCTCGCTAGGACAGGAACCGAAAACTAACTGATCAGTTGTGGCCACCTCGTCAGCAGTGCAATGAGTGCCACTTTGATTTCGACATATGTTATTCTTACGCAGTCTTTTAGTTTCGCCCATTCAGTATGGAGATCGCTGCTTTATTCAGATATTTTGCCGCTGGAAATCTTAACGCCGATTATTAAGTGAGCCAGATCGTCTACCGAATTGGATTCTTGTTCTAAGGGTTCGTTCACTACGCTGCACCTGTGTCGATTTTCAGGTACCACGTAGTTTCGTGCCGCGGGCCACTCACCCTCAGATAGCGTCACTATCTAGCTGCAACTTAGGACAATCTCTGTCGATCTGAAATTAGATCTGCCAAATTTCGCAAACATATTTGAGGCTCTATTTGCTTCTACTTTGCTTCATCGGCCCGCCCAACGAACCGTTCAAACACTGCAAGAGTTTCGTCACTTACATGATGCTCAATGCCTTCAGCGTCATGCTCTGCGACTTCCGGTGAAACGCCCAAGGCGATCAGGAACTCCACGACAATCCGGTGACGCCTTCTACAAGCTTCCGCCAATTGACGCCCGGCATCGGTCAGCTGAAGTGAGCGGTAGGGTATTTGCTCAATGAAACCCTCTCGTTTTAAACGAGCCAAATTCTTGGAAACCGTAGGTTGGGTCACGCCCAATCGCTCGGCTATTTCGACCGGGCGCGCCGCGCCATTCTGATGGATCAGCTCCGCGATAAGTTCAACGTAGTCTTCAACCATTTCGCTTTGGTGGGCCTGTCGCACAGCCTCAAACCCGCTCGCCTGGGTATCAATACTACGATCTGAATTTACCGGTTTTGTTTCGGTCATCGGCTCATGATTACGTCGCTGGTCTAGTCTCCAGTGTATGCACCTGAAAGCCGAGCTTGACAATGAGCATGCCTTCATCATTAAATTAGACAAGGCTAACTTTAATAGACAGTGCTATGAAACATCTGATAGCGTCCACACTTCTTTGCGCACTGCCAGTGATCGCGGATGCCACGGCGATTGAAGAATCGCCTTGGGCCCCACGCGCTGCCGCGTATCGACTGACCTTGTTCATGGGGAACCTAACCCCGGTTCCCTGGGATGAAATTGAGAGGAGTTGGACTTCGCCCGCACCTGGCAGTGACATTCAGGTCGCTCCCCTATCACGCGTCTCCGACAACGAAGCGCTTGCGATCAACCAAGCTATGCAAGCCGAAGATCGGCAGGCGCTGTTCGAAGCAAGCACAACTGCCATTGCGGAGGGAATCCTGCGCCATCTGGATGTCGCAAAGACCGCGCTGGGTCAGCCTGAGGCGGCCCGCGAGGTCGCGCAAGCGGCTGCTCTGTTCCGCGCATTCGAAGATGGTATCAAGGCTGCGGACACGTCGGCGGCTCGCGACCTGGGTCGGGCATGGCTGGTTCTGAACTCCACCCTTGGCAGCGCAGGAGTACTGGGCAACGGCGCCCAAACGGTGGATGCCGACCAATTTGCAGAAGCTCAGGCCATTGTCGCTGCCTATATTCGTGCCAACTATCTGCCATCCGAGTATGCCCAACGCGACAAGTTAACACCGCTGCCTGAAACAGTTGTGCTTTCCGGCGAACAAATCACAATGCCCGCCACGCTGCCGCCAGGGTCAAACATCGGAGATCAGGCGCAGCTGCCGCGGCTGGTTCTTCAGTTTGAGGAGGCGGGTGAGGATGAAGCTAATCTACCGCTGGTGGCCTACGGTGACATGCTGTTCGACAGCCCCGAAATCTTCGGCGGCCCGGCGCGTGAGTTGGGCATCGCCTGCTCGACCTGCCACAACCGCTCCGACGTGAACCGGGATTTCTTCATTCCGGGCCTTTCATCCCATCCGGGTGGGATGGATGTGGACGGATCGTTTTTCAATCCAATGTTCAATGACCGGACCGATGATCACTTGGACACGCCTTCTATGCGTGGCATCCGCTTTACCGCACCTTATGGCCGCGACGGGCGCGAACCCAGCCTGCGCCGGTTCATCCGAAATGTGATTGTGACCGAATTCGCGGGAAAGGAACCAACGCCGTTCCAACTGGACGCGCTGGAAGCCTATGTCAAACAGTTCGACTTTCTTCCCAACCCAAAGATCGACCGGTCCGGCAAGCTGACCGATCTGGCGTCAGATGCCGCCAAGCGCGGGGAGTTGCTGTTCAACACCAAATTTGCCGGACTTGGTGACAAATCCTGCGCTTCGTGTCACACGCCTGACCGTCAGTTCCGCGATGGTCTGACCTACGACATCGGCAGCGCTGAACCACCATTCCCCGGCGGCACGGCTTCTGCGTTCGAAACCCCGACGCTGCGCAACGTCAATTTCACTGCACCTTACATGCATGACGGATCGCTGCCGACGCTGGCCAGCGTTGTTGACTGGTTCAATGATACCAAAATTTGGGTTTGGACGAAGCACAGCGCGCAGATCTGACGGCCTACGTCGAAGCTGTTGGAGACGGTGAAGACCCCTATCAAGTATTCGAAGGTCGCAACAGCGTATTCCGCTTGTCCTGGGAAGAGCTGACGACATTCGCCAGTACGCTCGATACCCTGCTGCCGATGCAGGATGCCGAAAACATAGCGGTTCTGATCGACACGGTAGCTCCTGATCTGGCCGCGGATGCCAGTGTCATGGTCAATCAGAACGCCAAGCCCGAAATCTACGAATTCGCCGCGATCCTGCGAGCGGTTGGCGATGCCAGCGCCGAAGGAAACTGGACCGAAGCCATCCGCCAGTGGGAACTGTTCAAGTCCATGCAGGCCGAAATTGACGAGAGGATGTTCTGATGTTGTCGCGCCGCAATTTTCTGGTCGCTGCAGCCGCATCTGCAGCCATGCCCGTAATGGCTGCAACTGACCAGGGGCTGAAGCTGGCCTTCATCCCGCAGGAGAACCCCGAAAAGCTGTTGGGTGACATCAACGTCATCACCGGCTGGCTTTCAGAGCAGATGGGCGTCCCGGTCACGGGGTTTGTCACGTTCGACCACGCTGCTGCCGTTGAGGCGCTGCGCAACGGTGATGCCGATATCTCGTTCATGGGAGCGTTGCCCTTTGTGTTGGCCGAAGACCAGATCGGCGCCGTACCGCTATTGTCCGAGGTTTATCGCGGGCAACCCAGCTATTCGGGCCGGGTCTTCGTGCGGCGTGACAGCGGAATCGAAACGCTGGCCGATCTCCGGGGACGTGACATCGCCTTTTCCGATCCGGTCTCGGAATCCGGTTACATCTATCCGCTTGATCTGTTTGTGCGCGCCGGGCTGTTCGCGGGCACGGGCGATGCCGACAGCTTTTTCGGGCAGAAATTCTTTGCTGGCGGATATCAGCAAGCGATGCAGGCCATGGCCAACGGACTGGTCGATGCGGCAGGCGCAAGCCAGTATGCCGATCTCTATCTGACCCCGGATCAGCAGGCCGAGGTCAAGGTGCTGGCGGAATCAGAACAAATTCCCAGCCACGCAATCATTGCCCGCCCTGATCTGGACGCCGGGCTGCAGGCAAAGTTCATTGAAACCATGCTGCGCCTCAACGAGAGTGAGAACCGTCATCTGTTGGCCTACCTCTATGGCCCGGATGGCTATCTTCCTGCTGATCCATCGGTTTACGAGGGCGTGCGCGAGACTGCGCGGCGGTATGGGTTTCTGAAATGAACCCTGTAGTTTCACTCAACGCGGTATCGCAGCACTTTGCCAGTGCGGCAGCTCTTACAGATGTTTCAATATCAGTGCAGCCCGGTGAAAGCGTCGCGCTACTCGGTCCTTCGGGTGCGGGCAAATCAACGTTGCTGGCGTTGTTGGACGGTCGTTTGAGCGGTTGGCAGGGCGAGGCTCAGGTTTTGGGCCAGCCACTTTTGGCAACAGGAATTCCATCCCGCGAGGACCGTGCCAATACTGGCTTTGTCTTCCAGGAATTCGCATTGGTTGATCGGCAGAGTGTTTATCAGAATGTGATGAACGGTCGGATGGGCCGGATGAATATCTGGTCCTCACTCTGGGGTCGGTTCCGGGAAGAGGACCATATGTGCGTGACACGAGCGCTTCAGGATACGGGGCTGTCCGATCTGGCAAGCCGCCGTGCCGATCAGTTGTCGGGTGGACAACGGCAGCGCGTTGCGATTGCCAGATGTCTGGCACAAGAACCCGAGTTGATCCTTGCGGATGAGCCCGTCAGCAATTTGGATCCTGCTCACGCCGAACGAATTCTGAGCCTGATCACCAGCTCTGCACGTAGCCGCGGAATCGGCGTCATTTTCAGTTCGCATCAGCCAGACCTGTCGCGCCGCTTTGCTGAGCGCATCATAGGCCTGCGAGATGGCGTGGTATTGTTCGACAAACCGTCGGCTCAATTGACCAACGGGGACATCGATGAACTGTATCACGGTGCCGGTGTCACATCGGGGCTGCGTGTAGTCAGTTGATGGGCCGATCTGTCATTTGGGTCATGCTGGCACTGGCGATCCTATGGTCGTTGACCAGCGGGGATATGGGATTGGGCAAGCTGCCAGGCGCGGGCCCCCGTCTGGCAGAGTTTCTGGGGCGTATGATTCCACCTGACCTGTCCGTTTGGCGCGAGGTTCTGACGGGGCTGGCCGAGACACTGAGGATCGCCATTCTGGGAACATTGTTTGCTGTAATCCTGTCCGCGGGACTGGCCGTTCTGGCGTCTGAAACTATGGTGTCACCAGCGATCTGGCGTCCCGTCCGTGCCTTGCTTGCGGTTATCCGTTCGATCCCGCTGATCCTGGTCGCTATGCTAATGGTGGGCGCTGTTGGGTTGGGTCCACTTCCCGGTATTCTGGCAATCACATTTCACGCGACCGGCATGTTGGCAAAGTTCTATGCGGAAGCCATCGACAACGTTGCTATCGCTCCTGTGGCGGCGCTTGAAAGCGCGGGAGCCAACAGAATTCAACAGTTGCGTTGGGCGATCTGGCCGCAGATGGCGCCTGTGATCATGCGCGATACCGTATTTCGGTTTGAACTAAATCTGCGCGAAAGCCTGATACTGGGCATTGTCGGTGCCGGTGGCATCGGGTTGTATGTGCAAACCTATGTACGGTCGTTTCAGTATGAAAAGGCTGCGACCGTGACGTTGGCAATCATTGTTCTGGTTTTATTGTCAGAGGCGCTGAATACGGCCTTGCAAAAACGATTCAACTAAGCCGGAATTTCCGAATTCTCCAAAGAAAAGGCTCGCGTCTTTCCTTTTCTTCCATCGCGGTTGAAGGTTGGATGCTTCGCTTGAAACCGGGACGGTGTAGTCTGCTACACACGCCCTCACGCTGGTTTGTTAAAGCCTCAAGCTTGCTTGATTGATTGAAAATCGCCTGCGTTGAGGAAAATTCTTGGTTCCAATCTAGCGTTCAAACGGATTCACCGCTGTTTCCATGGGAATGTGTTGCCGAAACAATTGCTACCAGCCTGCCAGTGCGTAGTGCTCTGACACGTGCGTTCATCCAATGCCTCACGACGACTCGGTACATCAGTTCACGGAAAAAGCCAAAGTTCTGCCTGTGACGGACATAGAAGGAGTCAGGAGTCAAAGACCCCAAAATCCTGCACGATGCCGTTTCTTTGAATGTATGTGTCACGGCCTTCCCATTCGACCTGGGGATCGCTCAGGCAATCCGTCCCCACACCATACCCACACAGGCTTTCTGTTTTGGGAAATGTCTGCTGCAACACGCGTAAGAAAAGCTCATCCAGAATAAAGCCTTCCAGCTTTAGCCACGTACCCTCTGCTTCGACTTCGACCCATGAATGCACAATCTCCGTCGGCGCCATCGGATAGAAAAGCTCGGGAACCACACCCCTCTGCAATTCTTTGTGGATCGTAAAGCCATGCAAACGGCATCGGATACCGCTGCCGCGAAACAGTGCCATCAGAAGAGTGCCCTTGGTATTGCATTGCCCATAGCCATTGGCGAGTACCTCTGACGCCGGGATATCGTCTGCACGGTTGTAACCAAAGGCAATCTCGTTACGCACGAAATCATAAATAGCGCCAATTCGATCCAATACAGGCAGATCGGGCCAGCTCCGTTCAGTTATGAGCCCCAAAATTGCGGGTGTTTCAAAATCAAGCAGAGGTGTGGCGGTTAGCAACGGGTCTCGGTTCAGCATTTGGTCTCTCGTCGAATCAACTCAGAAAGACTTGTAATTGCTATAGTGACTATAGCTTCAAGAGGCTAATTCCAGTTCGCAATAACGCTGCCCGGAGTTAGGCGCCGATGTCTTCGTGATCAGTAAGACATTCGGAATGATCGCGTAGAACTTCGAGAACGCGACAATCCGAGGTGTTGCCGCCACTGCATTCATGCACCATGCGCTCTAGCTCGGTCCGCAACGCTTCTAGCCGCGCCATTCTTTGCTCAATCTGTTTGAGTTGTCGGCGCGCGATACTGTCGGCTTCATGACATGGGCGATCCGGATCGTCGGACAAATCAAGCAGTTCGCGTATCGCCTCAAGCGAAAACCCCAATTGGCGGGAATGACGGATGAATGCAAGGCGATCCAGTTCGGCATGGCCGTAACGCCTCTGGCCACCTTCGGTGCGCCCCGGTTCCGGCATAAGTCCGATCTGCTCGTAGTAGCGGATCGTCTGAACCTTGGTTCCGGTCTTTTTTCCAAGCGTTCCGATCGTCAGCATCTGGGTCTCCTTACAAAGCTACAGCTTATGTAGGCTCGGGTTGACGCCGCACAATAGCACCTTCTAGACGGTGGACCTGTGACACCCAGCCGCAGGCTCAAAATCCCCTTTGAACCTCTAGCAGGTAGAGGGTGTACATGCCGTTCTGAACCAAGAATCACAGGCGGACGGCTAACTTTGAAACTGACCGTATTTCAAAAAATCTTATGGGTACTGGCTGGTGTCGCAACGGTGGCATTTGCCTATCTGATGCTGTGGTCAGAATATAGACCTGCGCGGATTGAGGAGGGGTCTGTTCCGTTCGAAGCCAGGTTCGAACTGACAGATCACTCTGGTGTTGTCCGTACCCAGAACGACTTTGCAGGCAAGTGGATGTTGGTGTTTTTCGGTTTCACCAACTGCCCCGACGTTTGCCCTACAACACTGTCCGAGGTGGCAGCAGTGCAGGAAGGTCTGGGAAATCAATCAACCCAAGTGCAACCTATCTTCATATCCATCGACCCCGAGCGCGACACTCCGACCGTCCTGGCCGAGTATATACCACTTTTCGATGCGGGGATCATTGGGCTTACAGGCACGCCAGAACAGATTGCGCAAACGTCCAAGACCTTTCCGATTTTCTACGAACGGATCGAACAAGCCACTGCGCCGGACGGTTATACGATGGGGCATACCTCTCATCTGTTTCTGTTCAACAAGGACGCTGGATTCGTTCAGTCCTGGTCATATGGCACGCCTGCCGAAGAAATTCTTGCGGATCTGAAACAGAGACTCTGAGCACCATGTCCCGGTTTTCCAAAGATACACTTCTTGGCCTGGCCTGGGCGATTGCCCTGGTTGCGTCTCTTTCTGTTCTGTTCATTGGAGAGATCCTGGGGCAGACGCCCTGTGTGCTGTGCTGGTTCCAGCGTGCGTTCATGTTCCCATTGGCGATCGTACTGGGGCTTGGCCTGTGGTGGCAGGACCAGAACGTGGGCCGATATGGGATAGCACTGGCATTGGGGGGCGCTGCTGTCGCCTTGTGGCACATGGGCCTGTATGCTGGTCTAATCCCCGAAAAAATCCAACCATGCTCGGCCAGTGGTCCGTCCTGCACGGACGCAAATCAAAGTGTTTTGGGCATCCCGATTCCGCTGATGGCGCTCGTTTCATTCGCGCTAATCGGCGTTCTGTGCGCCCTTTCACTCAAGGAGAAACAAGTATGAACAGACGTGGCCTGATTTTGTCCGTTCTCGCATTCGGTGGTGCCGGATTCGGAGCCGCTTCCTGGTACGTGAACCGAACGACCGCTTCAGGCAATACCGAGCCTGTCGCACCCGAAATCGCTGAAACACTTATCCGTTCCTACTCGCCTGTTCTCGGCCCAAAGGACGCACCGGTTACAATCGTCGAATTTTTCGATCCGGCTTGTGAAGCCTGCCGCGCCTTTCATCCGGTCGTGAAGGACATCATGGCACAGCATGGAGACGCCGTGCGCGTTGTGATCCGGTACACCCCTTTCCATGGCGAGGGCTCAGAGGAGGCGATCCGCGTGCTTGAAGCGGCACGCATGCAGGGGGTCTTTGAACCAGTGCTGGAAGCCGTGTTGCGAGAGCAGCCCAAATGGGCCGCGCATGGTGCGCCTGAACCTGGTCTTATTATTCGAATTGCAGCAGCAGCGGGACTGGATGCCGAGGCCGCGCAGGCACAAATGCTCGCACCCCAGACAGTCGGTGTGCTCAATCAGGATCGCGCTGATGTCGAAGCGGTCGGTATACGGCAAACTCCGACATTCTTCGTCAATGGCAAATCTCTGGATCCGTTTGGTGAGGCTGAATTGAGACGCCTGGTCGCTGCAGAAGTTGCAGCACTGCAAAGCTGAGCAGTAGCGAGAGGTACTATGAGACTCACTGCAAAAAATACATTTCCAGCAGGAATGCTAAGTGCATTCGGTCTGACGGCCATTCTATCGGCACCGGTACTGGCAGGGGTCGATGATGTTGTCGTTGAAGATGCCTGGTCGCGCGCTTCTATTGGTACCAACCGACCTGGCGTCGCTTACATGACGATCCGCAACACCGGCAACGAGGCCGTAACGCTGACGTCTATCCGCACCGATCTTGCGATGATGCCCGAGATCCATCAGACATCGACCAATGCAGAGGGCGTCAGTTCCATGGCACCAGCTGGCGAGCTGGAAATTGCGCCGGGCGGTTCCGTAGCGCTTGAGCCGGGCGGGCTCCACGCAATGCTCATGCGGCTGCAACGCCCTATGACCGAAGGCGAGAGCTTTACGCTGACTCTTATCTTTGCCGATGGCGCAGAAAAGACTGTCAACGTGCCGATATTTGGCATTGCTGCGCGAGGCCCTGGGAACTGATGCAGCGGCGACGCGTTCTCAAATTCGGGGCTGCTGGACTTGGTGTAATCGGCCTGACACTCTTTGCTGGATGGTGGCAAGTGGATGGGCCGGGAGCGGCTCAATCTGATCGCCTTCGTCCCCTTGCGTTGTCGGGCATGAGTTTTCGCATGGTCGATCACGAAGGGACTACCGTCACCCCGCAATCGCTGGTCGGACGTGCAACAATGGTGTTCTTCGGCTTTACCTACTGTCCGGATGTTTGCCCGACGACACTCTCAGATATTTCCCTCTGGCTGGATGATCTGGGCAATGACGCGGATGAGGTGAACGTCGTGTTCATAACTGTAGACCCTGAAAGAGACACCGTTGAAGCCATGGCCGATTATGTCAGCTACTTTCATCCGGCAATTCGCGGATGGGTCGGCGTTTCGGACCAAATCGCTCAGGCCGCGGACGATTTTCGCGCCACTTATGAAAAAGTTCCAATGGAAGATGGCGACTACACAATGAACCACACTGCAAGTGTATTTCTGTTTAGCCCCACAGGCGAATTTGTCAGCACCATCGACTATCATGAGCAGAAAGAATTCGCTGTACCCAAGATCCGCCGCGCTTTGAAAAGTGGAGCGGATACAACATCATGAACGCACGATTTCTAGCAACCTCGGCGATCGCGATCAGCAGCGTCTCGATTGCTTCGATCATGTTCATTGCCTCGAACAGGTCTGAAATGACGGCGCCTGCGCCCACGGTCTTTCAGGTGCCCAAACTTCCTGCGGAACCGCAGATCACATCGGCTCCGTTGCTGAACGTACCATCGGCAGAACTCGCTCCAAGCCCCGTATCGATTCGACCTGCTCAGCCGGAACCCATTCAGGCAGAGGAACCTTTGCCACCTGTTGAACCACCTTCACGAACATGGACGCGCGAGCTTGCAGTGGGTGACACACTCGACAGTATGCTGTCTGACGCGGGGATCGACGCAACCGATCGCGCCGAAATCGCACTTGCACTTGGCGCTGAATACGACTGCGGCGCTTGCGGCCGGGTCACTCGATAACAGTCGTTGCAACGGCAGCGGATCAACTGCGGAGTGTGGAGCTCGCCGTGGACGATGGCGTGAGAATTGAAGTGACACTTAGCGAGACGTTGTCCACGCGCGTGGTCTCACCGGAACCCGACACTGTCATTCTGGCCCGCAAAACAGAGATCGAAACTTCGATCTCAAATGCTCTGAGCAGCGCAAAGATCCCGGTTCGTTTTGCGGTGGATCTCGCTCAAATGCTGAGCGGCACAGTGGATTTTCGACGCGATCTGACCGGTGGCGAAACGCTTCGGCTTCTCTGGCGTGAAAAGAGCATTGATGGCGAGAAGGTAGGCCAGTCCGAGCTCATTTTTGCGGCGCTGGAAGTTGATGATCGGCTTTACGAAATAGCATGGCCAGACGACGACAACGGTCGCGCCACGATCTATGTTGATGGTGAACTTCTTCGTGTCTTTGCCCAACCCGTCGAAGGCGCGCGCCTGAGTTCAGTCTTTGGTCGGCGAAAACACCCGGTCTACGGCAATGTGCGGATGCATACAGGTGTCGATTTTGCTGCTGCACGCGGCACGCCGGTACATGCGACAGCTCCGGGCCGGGTATCCTATGTTGGTTGGCGCGGGGGGTATGGGCGTGTGGTGGAAATCGCTCATGGATCGGACACGGTCACGCGATATACGCATCTTAGCGCAACCGCCGAAGGTCTATCCAAAGGTCAGCGCGTGGAGGCTGGCGAGATGGTTGGCCGTGTCGGGTCGAGCGGCACTGCGACCGGCCCCAATCTTCATTATGAAGTATTGGTTGACGGGCGCCCAACGGACCCGCTTTCTGACGATCGACTTGCTGCCGCTGCGAACAACGAGGTTGAAAGCGAAGCAGCGCGAAAACGCTTAAGAAATGCTCGGGCACAGCTTGAGGAACAGCTGGGCAATCCCGTCGCAAAAAAACGCGAATCTAGTTCGTGAGAGTTTCTTAAAACGGCTTCAGGAGCGCGGCTATCAGTTTGCAGGTATGCGCGCCTGAAGCGGACTGCACTCCAGAAGAACCAAATCAGAGGATGTAAAATGATGGCAATCGCGGGGGCCTTGGTTGGCGCCGTTTGGGGTGGGGTCCTGGCAAAGCGCCGGAATGGCAACAGCCTTGATATTCTTCAATACGCTACAGGATATGCCATCGCTTTTGGCCTGGTGGCGTTTTTTCTTTCGATCGCAGTTGTGCGCCTGATGTAACGCGCCAGTAAGCGAGGCGAAAGCCGGACACCTTGAAGTCCGGCTTCCACTCTTATGTGGTCGCAGCGCCTATTCCCTGCGAGCCAAGGGTATTTGCCGCAGTCTGGGCGGTGTGATCTTCCGGAGCTTTCAGAAGCCGTAAGGCATTGGCCACGACCAGCAAGGACACTCCGACATCCGCGGCGATTGCCCCCCACATGGACGCCAAACCAAAACCCGTCAGAGTGACAAACAATGCTTTGGTCGCAAGTGAGAAGCCGATGTTCTGACGGATGATCGACATGGTTCGACGTGAATGGTCGATCAGCCAGGGTACTTTAGCGATGTCATCAGTCATCAGAGCAATGTCTGCGGTCTCAATCGCAGCATCAGACCCAACTGCACCCATCGCAACTGCATAATGTGCCCGAGCCATCGCAGGCGCGTCGTTGACGCCATCGCCGATCATCGCAACCATCTCGTGCTGTTCTGCCAGTTCCTCAATCGCAGCGACCTTGTCTTCCGGTAGAAGCTGAGCCCGACTTCGTCGATACCGGCTTCGGCTGCCACCGCTCTCGCGGTTTGTTCGTTGTCACCTGTCAGCATGATGATCGACTTCACGCCCTGCGCGTGGAGCCGGGCCACAATGTTTCGGGCTTCGGGGCGAATGCGGTCCCGCAGCTCAAGCAAGCCGGTGACTCCGTTCTCATCCCCGACAACCACAAGTGTGCTTCCCGCGCTCTCAATTTGGTTGCGCAATTCGGCAGGGATGGACGCGCCAAAGCCCTTCTCTTCAGCGAAGCGGTCGGAGCCAAGCCAGATACCTCCGCGCTCGGTGCGGCCGTCCAGACCACGACCGGGAACGGTCTGGATGTCTGCAGCCGCCGATATCGAAATGTCGGTCTGTTCTGCCCTGGTCAAAATGGCGCGGGCCAGCGGGTGTGAAGATCGAACCTCAAGGCTGGCAGCGCTTGCCAACAGCTCCTGCTCGGATGCGTCGCCCAGCGGATACACATTGGCCACTTCGGGCTCGCCCATGGTGATCGTGCCGGTCTTGTCCATGGCCAGTGCGGAGGTACGCCCGGGGGCTTCGATATATGCACCGCCCTTAATCAGAACCCCGGCCCGGGCCGAAGCGGTCAAAGCCGCAACGATTGAAACCGGCGTCGAAATGACGAGTGCACAGGGGCAGGCGATAACCAGAAGAACAAGTGCATTGTAAAACCAGAAGCCCCACGATGCGCCAAATGCAAGCGGCGGGATCAGGGCGATAGCCACTGCGACGACCATAACGATGGGCGTATAGATTCGCGCAAATTTCGTAACCCACTGCTCAACCGGCGCACGGCGAGCATGAGCATCACCGACCATCCGGATGATCTTGGCAAGCACGGTATCGGACGCTGTTTTCGTTGCACGTATTTTGAGGGTGCCTTCACCATTGATTGTGCCGGCATAGACCTCATCACCCAGCTCTTTGGGAATCAGCGCGCTTTCACCTGTGATTGGAGCCTGGTCAACGGCACCCGCCCCTTCGATGACTTCGCCGTCAAGTGGAATGCGATCCCCACCCCGAACGATGAAGCTGTCGCCGACAAAGACATCCGCCGCCGGGACCGTTGCCTCTGAGCCGTCAGCACGAACCAGCCGAACCGTCGGGGGGGCCAGATCAAGCAGCGCGGATACCGCGTTCCGAGCACGTCCGACACTCCAGCTTTCCAGATAAAGAGAGAGCGAAAAGAAAAAAGCCACAGTTGCCGCTTCAAAAAACTCACCCAGAGCGATGGCACCAGCGACGGCAACAACCATCAGAAGGTTCATATCCGGCGAAAGTCGATGCGCCGAAGACCAGGCCTTGGGGGCCACCAGCCAGACGCCAAACAAGATCGCGACTGCGAACAAAGAGGCCTCGGCTAAAGGCATCGGAACCTCACCATGTCCCGAAAACAGCCCGAGCGCACCGCCCATGCCTGTTTCGAAAATGTGCCAACCAAAACCTGCCGCCCAAAACCCTCCGCTGAGTGCGGTGAACCGCCGCTGCCGCGCAATATGCGTCGCCTGATCCTGGGCGGCATTTCCGTCATCCCAAGGTTTGGCGGTCATACCGGTGCTGGCAACCAGCAGCATGACATCTTCGTCAGATATCTTGGCAGAACTTTCAAGAAGCGTCATTCGACCGTTGATGACATCAAAAGCGAGATGCTCTTCACCACCAACTTTCGGGCCGATAACCCGGTTCAGGATCGCAACCTCTTCGGCGCAATCTAGGCCAGAGACCTGAAAGCTTCTGCCACCTTCGGGAATCGGACCGGAGGGCGCGATGTCACCACACCCGCTACTGCCGCACGCGTTGTGACCTTGTATATTTTCGTGGCCATGGTCGTGGTTGTGGGTATCGGATGACATAGTTAGACCTCAAGAATCTCTGCGGTCCTTTGCAAATAGTTCCTACAGCAACTAGAGCTTCAATACCTTTTTCAATCTTTTTCAATCCGGTTCGTTGCCCGCGATATTGATGCTTCATTCCTTCTTGCGGGCTGGCCGTGTGGGTGCAACCTAGTTGCAGAAGACGTAAAAAAATTTGGAACAGGTCAATGCTGAAACGGATCGCAATTACCATCACGTTAGTCTCGATTACTGCCGGTTGCTCAGCCCAATTCACAGAGGGCAAGAGTAAAGCACTCGAACCAGGCAATCTGCCAGATTCGGTCGTTGCGCTGGCAGGGCCGGGGCAGGATCTGGCTACGGCACGCCTTTTACCAGATGACAATTGCTTCTGGTATGAGCACAGCGGACCTGTCGAGACGACATTGGTACCACTGCGCGCGACGAATGGCGCTCCGATCTGCGCTGCGCGCGACGCCTGATCAAAAAAGAGAGCAGCGAAGTCCGTATACGCTGCCCAATATTTAAGAGCGGGCTTTGACGCTATCTTCGGCCGAGTATAGAAAAGCGGTCGAGCCGATTTTTACATTTGGGTAGAGATCATTGATATGAGCCATGATCATTCTCACACATCCAGAACTTGCGCGACCACCGATGCTTCTGGGCTGAGGTGTGCCGTGAATTCTGAGATATGTATCTCGACCCCCAACGTATAGGTAGAGAGCTCGAGAGCCGAGAGCATTACTTGGCCCGGGTTCCATGCCATCCCGGAATTCCGCGTATTCGGGGTTGCGCTCGATCATTGAAGCCGTTGGCGTCCAATGTGGCCACTCGACCTTGCGCCGGATAGCATAGGTACCGGGCTCGTAAAGATTCCCACGCGCGATCGCTACGCCATAGCGCATTGCTGTCCCGCCTTCCTCGATATGGTAAAGATAGCGCGCGACGGCATCGACATGGATGTCACCAGGAACCAAACCATCATTTGCTACGACACGTCGTGGTAAAAAACGGTCATGAACGCCCCATGGATTTGAGGTCGCTGGATCGTAATCAAATGGCGTGACCTGGCTGTCCCAATAGGTCTTTTGCGACGAGGTTGGCCATGTTTTGGCGATCAATGGACTGGCCGCAGACGCCGAGAACAGTGCTGTGGTTGATTGAATGAAATGGCGCCGTGTCAGCATAAGTCTCGTCCTGGTTCACAAGTGTAATGTGGTTGCATCGCCTTTTTGCGATCAAATTCGAGTCTTAAAGCCTCTAGCAGCTAGAGCTTCAAGAGGTTTTAGGCAACACTTGGTTTATCCAGTCGATCATGTTGCCGGTTGCGCAACCACTGCTTTGATCGAGTTTGCTTTGGATTTGGTAATAAATACAACTGCAAGAACCGAAATTTCTATTGTAGCCGCTACATAGCCCAATTGGCCCTAAGCTGCGTATTTGGGCGTTATGAGGAACACGACGTGAACACGCAGCTATGATGTGTAACTTTTGAGTCTGCGAGGCTTGAAGACTGTCACATTAGGGAGAAATCGACCCATTTGAGACAGCATAATTCGTCACATTCGCATGTCTCCTACGGGTCTACCTTTTTGTGACGCGATACTGACAGCCGCCGTTCGCTCATGGCGCGGCGGATTAAACGATAGAGCCCTAACCTGCTCGTGCTGCGACGTACATAAATGTCTGCTTCCGTGAAACTTACTAGAATGGCGCATTGTCAGCTTTATGCCTGCTGAGAATTGTCGTCATTGTATCGACAGCAAAAACACTCATCAAAAACCAACAGATTGACGACAGATCAAGGGAACCCCGCACGCATATAAACGATGATCTTCCAAATGTCTTCTTCGCTCAGCGCTTCCTTGAAGGCTGGCATGTCTGTTCCGAAGCGTTCGCCGCCCTCGGAAATTGCCCAAAGAAGGTACTCGTCCCCCGACATCGGCATCTGAACGAACCACCGTAGGAGAGCGGGAGAGGGCACGAGCGAACGTCCGGCTTCACCATCGCCCAAGCCCTCAGCTCCATGACAGCTTGCGCAGTTTTCCGTGTATAGCGTCTTGCCCTCCGAAACATTCTCGGGCGTTGCACGAATGGTGCTCCGAGCCCCGCGGTAGGCTGCGGGCACGTCCTCGTTCATATACGTCCAATGTCGTTGCATGCGCTGCTGCTGGCCAGGCCCCATATTGCCGTGCCCCCAACCACGCATGTGCTCAGACCTCATGTGGTTAGATCCCATTGGCCCGTGACCCCACCAATCTCCTCGTTGTTGTTGTGCGCAACCCACTGTAGCAATGGTGATAGACAGAACGCTCAAGGCAAGAGTGCGTAATCCAAGCTTCGTCATCTTCTCCTCCTTACTGTTTCCGCTCGATGAACGTCGCCTCAGGCCGCTTCGTAACTCTTGAACACCTCGGTGCTACCGTCCTTGAGGATCAAAAACACGTCGTAGGCCTCACGACGATCTTCCGGCCCCATCCCAGGGGAACCGTAGGGCATGTCAGGAACAGCAAGTCCAACAGCATTGGGTTGCTCCTCCAGCAGACGACGAATGTCGGCAACAGGCACATGCCCCTCGATCATATAGCCATCGATCTCGCCTGTGTGGCAGGACATCATTTCTTCGGGAATGCCGTTGTCCAATTTGTGGCGGACAAGCTGTGTTCCAAAGCTGCGCTCCTCGGTAACGCGAAAGCCTTCCTGCCGTAGGATGTCGATCCAAACCTGGCAACAGCCGCAGTTCGGATCCTTGAGAACATGGATGGAAGGCGTGTCTTGCGCAAACACGGCAAATGGTACTGTGCTGGCAAAGCCAGCGGCGTAAGTCAGTACTTGGCGGCGTTTCAGGTCCATAGTGAGAGCCCTTTGTATTTCCAACTCAATTGAGTCAATTTCGCATCATTCGAGATCAAAGGTCATGATCCACGTCAAACATGCTGATGTTCGCCAACTTCCCGGCGCTCGGCGAGCGCTTGGCGCACGATCTGGAAAGCAGAGGAAAGAAACAACGTTGCCATGACCGCCGCAACAATCAGGTCAGGCCAACCGCTAGCTGTGCCCCAGACGCCTAAAGCTGCAAACATAACGGCCACATTGCCAATGGCGTCATTACGCGAACATAGCCAGACAGAGCGCACATTTGCATCGCCGTCCTTGTAACGGACGAGCAAGAGAACACTTGCGAGATTGGTCATAAGAGCGAAAAAGCCAACGATGCCCATGATCTCGGCCTCCGGCACTCCGACATAGAACACCCGGTACACGGTCGATCCAAACACCCAAAGACCCATCAGCAGCAAGCTCACCCCTTTGGCCAGAGCGGCATTGGTGCGTGCACGGATTGAAGCCCCGATCACTGCCAGCGAGATACCGTAGGTCAAAGCATCCCCAAGGAAGTCTAGAGCGTCGGCCTGAAGTGCCTGAGACTTTGCATAGTGACCAGCAGTCATCTCGACGACGAACATCGCCGCGTTCAGAGCAATGACAATCCACAGCCGCCTTTTGTAGTCGTCTGATACCCCGTCGAATTTGGCGTTGTGTGCGCAACATCCTGACATTGGGAAGCCTTTTTGTATCTGTCGTAACCATAGTGTAGTGTCTCTAGTTACTAGAGGTTCAAGAGGTATTTTCATGTTTTCTATCGGGGAGCTTTCCAAGCGCACGAAGGTCAAAGTTCCGACTATCCGCTACTATGAGGAGATGGGCCTACTTGCCGCACCAGAACGCACCGAAGGCGCCCAACGGCGCTACGATATGGCAGGGCTGGAGCGTGTAAGTTTCATCAAACATGCGCGCGATCTTGGTTTCTCAATTGAAGCGATCTCCGAATTGATTGTGCTTCAAGGCCACCCGGATTGTTCATGCCAAGCCGCGACGGACATCGCCGTCTCACAACTTTCCGAAGTAAGAGCAAAGATCAAACGACTACGGGCACTTGAAAAAGAGCTAATTCGGATTTCGAAGGGCTGTGATAACGAGGGGGGGTCAGAGAACTGCTATGTACTCGCGTCTCTTGCCGATCATAAACTGTGTCACCACGATCACTAAACTATGAGCGGACATTGCTTTAGTCGCTGCGAAAGACTGTTTTGTCCGCTCTGCGTAAGCTCATGCGTGGTGCCGCGAATGACCAAAGTTACACATCTTATTCTCTTGTTCCACCTGACGCTCAAATACGCAGCTTCGGGCCAATTGGGCTTACATGTTTTCGATTTCCGGCGATGCAAGCCAAAGGAATAAGACGGGGAATCGGCGCGGTGAGCTCAATGGTGCCAATTCCGTAAATGACCCATTTCCGTGAGCGTTCAGTCGCGAGTCAGGAGATCTACCGTTAGGCGCCGGGTGAGGCTTTGGGAGAAAGAAAGTGCATATCGAACCGGGCATCGTGAACGGCGCCAAAATCGCGCTTTCCAGTGTTGCCGCCGCAGGCCGGTTACTTACACGGTGAAAGTCTGATCGAAAGAAAAAGCGGAGACCTCAACTGAACGCCGCAAAGAACCAGAAGTTAAAGGGCCAGTGCTTATTGTGGCGCGCCACATTTACTTTTAGCCGTTAGCAATCTGCACCCAACGGTCAGGGTGAATCGGGTCCTGTATTCGAAGGAATAGATACTTTGTTTCCTTCCACGTTTTGATCCTGTTGGTAACATTGTCCAGAACCAAATCGCCTTCACTCGAGCGATAGACTAGAACAGCATGGCCACTGCGATTGGTGTCCAAGACAGTTGCAATTAGTAGCTTCGTAGGATCCAAACCGTTCTGCACAAGTTCAAACTTCTTTTGCAAAGCGAAGTCTTCGCAATCTCCTGATCCATGTGTCGGCAGGGTCCAGTACTCCTTTGTACCATATTGGCTTTGATCCGAAACGGCGCGATCCTCCGATTGACGCGCATGTTGATCGTTTTAACGATCTGCTTTTCCTGCGCCTCGGACAGTCCAGAACTACGAGTTTTCGCGCACGCCCAAGAGTAATCATTGCATAGTGATTTGGCCCCCGACGGCGCTTCAATCTTTCTATCAAGATCGATGAAGGGAAGCTCAGAGGCTTGCAATGTAGCGGTAGAGACAAAGTAACTGCATATGAAACCGGCTATCGATAGATAAACCGGTATCTTTTCCGAAAACCGTTCCTGAGCTAAAGTGGGTTTTGTCATATCTGCCTTCCCCATGCTCAGTTTTCCAGTGCATCCGCAACTGCCGGACCAAGAGTACTCTATCGCAAGCCTTCATGTTCTGCGGTGCTTTGCAACAGCTTGTCTGTTCTTGGATACAGAGCGGCAAAAACCCGCACGCACGCTGTACTTGCCGCTTTGACCTGCTGAACCCACGTAGTTGTCTTCTCAGCCAGGAATGTCACTCAGGAGTCATCGCCGTCAGGCTGGACGGTCACTTTGGCCTCTACGGGCACACCCTCAACCATCAGAGGGCTGTGGCTGTTGCCATTGAGAGAAACTTTTACCTCAACATTGCCATCGGGGAGCGACGGAAGGTGTAACCAATTGGCATAAAGGCGGCCCAGCTTTTCGCCGTTGATATAAACATGCGCGTGACCTTCGCCTGGAACGTCAGCCGAGGAAGCATTTTCCGGAGCAAAGCGAAAGTTCTGCGGTGTCACACGCAGATTCCAGCCCGCCATAGGATCCTTAATCATCTGGATCGCCACACTGGGGGCGTCGCTGTCGGCAGGTAGATTAGTGGCCGCGGAGTGGTCGTGCGCTGCCATCTCCATGTTGCCGCCATGTTGGGCCGGGTCAGTATGATCATGGCTCTCAAAGGTGCTACCGCTGCTGGCGGCAATCACAAAGCCAGCACCGCCGCCAAAGACAAGTCCGATGGCAAAGAGAGCGAGAGAACGGGACATCTTGTCATCCTCAATAAAGAAAGCCCCCGCCGGTGTAACCAGCGGGGTAGCAATGGAGGAGCGCGATCAGACTGCAGCGCCTGCGCGCTTGCCTTCTGTCTGCCAGAAGTAGCCGGTGAAACTGCCCAAGAGTGCCCAGGCGGCCATGCCGATGCCGAAGGCCCGGGCAGCAAAAAGCGCCCCGATCTCGGTCGGAACCGGCCCAGAGAAACTGTCGGGCTCAGGGGCCCCGATAATATGCGGTACCATTAGCAGCACGGCCGCAATCAGGTAGCTTACCAGGTTACCTCCAAAGGCAATCAGCCACATGGCCACGCCGGCTGCGGCAACGGTGACCGTCCACCAGATCTGACGCTCTCCGACATCTGCTGCCGCCACTCCGGGAACTTCTGGAGCCAGCGACAAGCCAGGAGCAAAGTGGAAGGCGACAAAGCCCGCAAGACCCCAAAGCAGGCCGGTGCGGCCGTTGATTTCATGCCCCTGACGTTCGGCTACCGACATCAAAGCCGCCAGGACTAGCGCATAACCAGTGTACGTAAGCGTGGTGAAGATAATGCTGAGACCATCGCGCATCGGCTCGGCGAACATGCCGGGCAGGTCGGGATGCGCAGTTACCGGATCAGCGCCAAAATGTACCAGGTCGCCGCCTTCATAGAGCTCGGCGTGAAGTAGCACGGGCTGCACGAAATACAACTGCAGAAGGGCGGCAATCAGCCCCGCTGCAGCACCAGCGAACAAGCCGCTGGTCAGAATACGACTGAACATTGTCTTAGTGGCAGGGGAAGCCAGTTGCGTGGCGCACATCATGAGCCGCGTCATGCAGGCCAGAAGCCTGAACATGGCCAGTCACGGTAATGATCCCCAGACCCAGAACCACGGCGAATACTGCAGGCAGAAAGGATGCGCCAGCGGCGGATGCCTTGATCGTTTTTGTCGTCATTTTAATCCTCCTCACCGTCACACCCGACGGCATAAGTTGTGTCCATTCTACGGCCGGTCTCCTGACTCGCAGGTCACAGCAGACTTCCCCCTTCCCGGCGCCATTACGCCAGTGGTATTGGAAGGCCGCTCGCCGCTCACAGTCGCGGGGGCGGTCAAGGCTTCAGTGCAGTAGTTTAATGCACCGTCCTCATTCCCGTTTCAGTCCCAGTGCGTAAGCACCTTTGGACACCGTAGAAGCCTTTATTCTTCCATAGTGCTGCGTTCCGTCAAGTACGAAAGCGACATCATAGCATTCTGCAGCGGTTAATCTTAAGTAATGGCAGGATTGGTTTAGATTTTAGCCGCTAAGTGCAGAAGGCTAAGTCGAAAAACACAAACTGTAAGCTGAAAACTCCACACCGGAGTTTTGGCCGGCAAGTTGCATGTGGGCTATCTTTTTTGTGCCGGTATACGTGCAATCGCCTTGAAACGTAGCTTACCTAGCTTCCTGGCGTCAGCGAAGTCGCCGTCAGTACTGTCCTCATACATCCGCATGAAAATCATTATGTCCGGAAGATCGACTGCAGTAATCTCTCCGAACAGATAGGCGGTCTTGCCGCTTTGTCGCACCGCCAACGTCTGTGGTCGGCGACAACCGGACATGCAATCTACTTGCTGCAACTCGGCTTGCACCCCCGATGCCTCCAGCGTTGCGGCTAGCTGATTATAAAGGGTGGAATCCGCGTCGCGGCAGGTTCTGCAAAGCGTGAGGGTAGGCAGGCACATGCGTCAGGCTGATCCTTGATCGAGAACTTCCATCTGAGATTTCATATTTGCTGGTCGGTTGTTAGCTCGGTTTCAATACCTGTTTTGACTCTAAATCTGGAAAAGAGTCTATACTCGAGCAACAAGCACACATTAGCCCTAGCCCTCTAAAACTATGCAAATACACCGAGTGCGAGACGGGGATTTGGCAGAGCGAAGAAGCAACCATCAGACGAAGAGATTTCCAAGTTTCTATGTGAGATTGAGCTGAAGCAGGTGGTAGGCGATGAAGTGGAACAGCTCACGCGAAACATCTTTGTTCTTCAATAATCTGAAACAGCATTGCCTCCGGGATCGGCTCGCCATTACACGCCTATTTTCAGGTCCGCGCGCACCGCGCCTCCCAAGGTGAATTCTGGGACGCGACAGGTTCTTGTAGCGCGTAACTAGGTTCGTTCTATCGTCATTTACAGTCCAGATCCGGGACATATAGCGGGGTTCGTGCTTGATCGTTACCACGACCGATCATGGGACTGAATGCGTCGCGCCAACTGACGACATTCAAAAGAAAGTTCGCTGATGCGAAACGCCTAGGCATCAAAAACTTTTCTGTCTGCGTCACCAGAACTGAGGATCGCCCAAGCTGCCATCGGTGCTCGCCGCAACCCGCTGTGACGGGTGTTGTGATAACGGCATATCTCCGGGTGCAGCCAGTCTTCGAACTCCTCCAATGTCATCGACGCAGTGCCGGAGCCGTCGCATTTCCCCTTATCCTTGGGGGATGATTGCGTTCTTCCCTAAAGTAGATGAACGGCCTCCATGGTCGTCCTAATCAGGCGTTCGATATCGTCGCCGTAATGCGCTCGACCCAGTGGCCTTTACTTGACGGAGATACCCCAATCTGAGCAGGTCAAATGGAAGGTTTCGCTGCGGAAACGCGCCCATTGTCTACGTGTATGGCTTGCGGAATCCCAGCGGTGGGCCAATACAACACCTCGGAGATATCTGGCGCGCGGATCGAATTCGTTCACACGCAATGGTGCAAACACAAGCAGATGGACGAGTCGGACGGAGCAACGAAACTCAAATATGCGCCCAGAACAATGCAGGTCGTGACATCAATTGCGAGAGGCAACCAATGTTTACCCAACGGTTTAGCCGCTAGAAACCTGCACCCAACGGTCAGGGTGTAGTGGGTCCTGTATTCTTAGGAAAAGATACCTCGTTTCCTTCCACGTTTTGATCCTGTTGGTAACATTGTCCAGAACCAAATCGCCTTCACTCGAGCGATAGACTAGAACAGCATGGCCATTGCGATTGGTGTCCAAGACAGTCGCAATTAGTAGCTTCGTAGGATCCAAACCATTCTGCACAAGTTCAAACTTCTTTTGCAAAGCGAAGTCTTCGCAATCTCCTGACCCTTGCGTCGGCAGTGTCCAGTATTCCTTTGTCCCATATTGGCTTTGATCCGAAACGGCACGGATTCTCCGATTGACGCGCGTGTTGATCGTTTTAACGATCTGATTTTCTTGTGCCACGGACAGACCAGAACTACGAGCGCTCGCGCACGCCCACGAGTAGTCTTTGCATAGTGATTTGGCACCCGACGGCGCTCGCATTTCTCTATCTAGTTTGATCAAGGGAAGCTCAGAGGCTTGCGATGTAGCGGCAGACACAAAAAAGCTGCATATAAAACAGATCATTGGGAGATAACCCAGCAGGTTTTTCGATAACATTCCCTGAACTAAAGTGGGATTTGTCATATCTGCCTTCTCCATGCTCGTTCCTCTGAGGTATCCAAACTTCCCGGGCCAATGTATTTCATTCCAAGCCTTCATGTGCTTTGAGGCATTGCAACAACTTCTTAGCCTCTAGGGGTAAAGCGGCAAAAATTTGCAGATTCTTTGGTATTTCTTCCTTAGTTGACAGCATCAGAGCATCCACGCCATCACCAGTCCGGCATAGCTAACAGAGCGACTTAGAGGGTAAGCTGATCGCAATTCTCTCATTCAACAAATATACAACAGAGATCGGCCGTCATCGTTTAAGGTTACGAAATACTGGGACAATGAAGCCGCTCCTCCACAAACTGGGATAGGCAGTTTCGGTTTTTCCGGGCGCTGCAATTAATGGCCGCTAATGACATCTTTGACGACAGGCTCGTTGAGCAACGCCGTTAGCAGGGGGCATGCTGCTTCTCCTTCAGCACAGGTCTGCACAAGTTCTACCAATGCTTGCTCCAGCCGTTGGAGAGCGGCGATTTTTGACCTAACGTTGTCGAGGTGTCTTGTTGCGACGCCTTCGGCGTCACGACAGGCTTGCTCCGGCGCTTTGGACAATTCGCGAAGTGCACATGCATCCTGAATAGTAAAGCCAAGATCGCGGCAGCGTTTGATGAATCTGAGCTCGGATATTTCCCGTTCCGTGTAAGCGCGGCGCCCCGAGGCGGTTCGACCGGCTTTCTCGACTATGCCTTCCCGTTCGTAGTAGCGGATCGTCTCGATCGACAGGCCGGTCAATCTCGCCACTTCGCCAATCGCAATCATGTGATGACCTTTCCCTTGAACCTGTAGCCACTACAGGATGCATATTGTCGGTCATGATGTCGAATTTCGCAAACCGCACGAAGCAAAAATCGAGGAAGCCGAACCGGCTTCCGCCCAAGATCGTCAAAGTCGGAGAAAGCTGACTATGAGCAAATTTGTAGGGGCGAGTTTTCTTAGATCGTTTACCGCATTTGGCGTTGCGACCTGCTGCATCTTGCCGATGGCCTTGATTTTACTTGGCTTGGGAGGGAGCTGGCTGGCCGTATTTGGCAAGATCGCCGCCGCGAGTTATTGCGTGCTCGGCGGTTCGACGGCCCTGCTGCTTCTCTCTGGCATCGTCGCGTACCGCCATGGTTCACTCGACCGCCTCAAATGGTGGCTGACAGGCAGTTTTGCGTTGACGACTATCGCTTGGGTTATCGTACTCAACGAAATCCGAATAAATGATTTCCTGATAACCTTAATGTGACGCCATGAGTGAAGAACGCCCGAACCTTGTCAGCACGATCATCTGCCCGGAATGTGGACATTCAAGACCTGAAACGATGCCAACAGATGCGTGCCAGTGGTTCTACGAATGCACATCTTGCGGAAAAGTCCTGAAGCCACTTCCCGGCGATTGCTGCGTCTACTGTTCCTACGGATCGGCCCCATGCCCGCCAATTCAGGCGGGCGACAAATGCTGCGGTTGATACGGCGACCGTGATGTCGGTTTTGTCCGCAAAGCCGGTCATCAGGCTTTGCGGACGCAGGTATTTTTTCACCGTAGGCTGGAACTTGCCCGATAGGACAAGGCAGGCGCGAAGTCGCGGATCAACTGGTTTGCCGTGAAGAATGTCACGTAAACCGGGCAGAAGAAGCGAGGGCCGTGTTTTTCAGGATCTCGCCAGCGCTACCGGCACTTCATGCCGCCGGGTAGCTGGCGAACACCTCTGTGGTTCCATCCTTGCGGATCAGGAAGACGTCAAAAGCTTCGCGTTCGCTTTCCGGTCCCATGCCAGGTGAGCCGAAAGGCATTCCCGGAACCGACAGTCCGACACCATCCGGGCGTTCGCCCAGCAGGCGCCGAATGTCAGCGGGTGGGACGTGTCCTTCGATCATGTAGCCTTCCACGCGGCCCGTGTGGCATGACATCATGCCCTCCGGAATCCCATTGGCGGTTTTGTAAGCGTTCAAGGCCTCCCAAGCACTGTTTTCCACGCCTACTTCAAAACCTTCCGCCCGCATGATTTTGATCCACGATCCGCAGCACCCACAATTCGGATCCTTCAGGACATGGATTGAGGGGCTTGTTTTCGCGAAGACGGGAAGCGCCGCGCTCCCCACAAGGGCCGCGGCTCCTTGCATCAAGCGGCGGCGGCTCAGGTTATTCATTGTCATGTTCCCTCCTGGGAAAGCTTGTCTTAAGCCGATGTAAAAAACGCACCGGTAGGATTTAATGCGGACCGCAGATACGGGACCGCCATATTCGTCACCCTCGGATACTCATCAGATATGGCTTTCTGGGCGACGCAGGGATTTCTCACAATGATCTGGCGCAAACTCAACTCGGAAACGGAAGCCTTGATCTCCTCTTTTTCTGCACCTGCCACTCTGGGTCCGGCCTGGCGATAATCCGGTTCTCAAGCAACCCCGCTACCTTCCGTTCAAGGCCCGAATTGCGCCCATTTCTCACTGCTGAGTTCGATAGCGCTTACGATCGAACAGTTCTGATTTTCACCACGCTGTCACCCTATTTTTAGCCGCGTGTCGGTCACGAACTCGTAAGGGGGCAGATCGAGGTTGCGGGGCGCGGGGCCTTTCCGAATTCTGCCTGACGTGTCGTAATGTGAACCGTGACACGGACAGAACCAACCGTCCCAGTCTCCGGTGGGTTCGCTGCCACCCTGCCCGAGCGGTATGCATCCCAGATGGGTGCATACGCCAACAACTACCAGCCATTCAGGTCGCTGTACGCGCTCGGAGTCAGGTTGCGGGTCGATCATTGGTGCATCGTCTTCTGCCTTAGCCAGCGCGATCCGCTCTTTAGTCCTGTGGTCGATAAAGATCGGTTTGCCTTTCCATTTAACAGTGATCCTCGTTCCTGGTCCGACTCCTTCAAGATCTATGTCGACAACGGCTTGGGCGGAGATGTCTGCACTGGGGTTCATGCTGTTAACAAGTGGCCAGACCGCCGCGCCCATGGCCACGATGGCGGCACCGCCGGTGACGAAGTATAAGAAATCTCGCCGAGTTTCAGGCTCTGAAGGTGCCTGTCTTTCAGAAAATTCAGACATACTGTTCCTCCTGTGCGTCAGGACGGGTTCATCGAATGGTAGGACACGAACGACATTGATCAGTCGCTCTGTTTCTCTTCTTCACCCTGATGCTCCATTTCCGATTCATCGGAGTGATCTTCGTCGACGTCATGGTGCATCATTCTGGCGATGCCTTCCGGAATCTGATCTCGTGTCAGTTTTGCCTGTTCCCGTGCGTCATGGACAAAGGCGATGATGTCGGCCAGTTCCTGTCCGTTAAGCTCGATCTGTTCGCCCAGTTCTTTCTTTTGTAGTTCGACCATCGCAGCCGAACCGCGCCACATACGGGCGGCAAAATCAAAGGGGTTCATCATGTCTTCCATAGTGTCGGTATCCAGCGCCTGGGCGTCCTCGCCGCCCACACCGTTAACCGAATGGCAGACGATACAGCCTTTGTTGACAAACAGCGCCCTGCCCCGTTCGGCATTCATTTCAGGCATGATGAGCCCCATGGGCAATTGGTCCGTCGCCCGCAAGTGCTCAACTTCACCGTGCGAAGCCATTACAGGCAGTGCACCGGCCGTCAGGGGCAGTGCAATTGCGGCTATCCGTATTGGAGCTGCTAACATGGCAATTTCCCTTCCTTCTTGGATTACGTATTTGCTCTGCTCAGTTGGCCATTCCTACTCCTTGTTGCGCAGTGTTCTTGCCGCAAAGCCGCCAGCCATACAGGGCGCCGTTCTCAGTGTTTGCCGTGGCCGCGATGCATTAAGAAATGCATGCCCACGCAGACCAGCAAGAACAGCAACGGAGAACTGAGCAAAGGATAGAGTGTCTCGCGGTATTCCCAGCCCAGAACAGCGGCGCCCAACGCGATCGCAATGACAACCGGGAGCCAATTACGCTTGGCACCGTTGGCCGTCTGATCTTCGGTTTTGGGCGCTTCGGGCGTTTCGTCAGAGCTGACCCTTTCGGTCGTCTCCTGTGTGGCGCGAGTTTCGTCGAAATTTGATTGGGTCATAGCTGATTTGCCTCCTTTTAGATGATCCATTGTTTGAGAAAGATGCGCTCGTAGGCGAAGACCAAGCCGATGCCAGCAACGGCATAAACCACGATCATCGGATCCGAGCGTAGCTTGAGTATTGTGAACGCAGTCAGCACCACCGCATCCAGCGTCAGAGCGGTCAGCAAGACCCATCCCCGGGCGTTGATCTGACCGCGCAAGCGTCGCCAGACACCCCAATGCACCGCCATGTCCATCACCAGGTAGAAGAACGCCCCCAACGAGGCGATGCGAGACAGGTCGAACAACACCGCAAGCAGACCCGCAATCACGACCGTGTAGATCAGCGTGTGAGACTGGATGCTGCCCGTCATGCCGAAATGGCTGTGCGGGATCATCTTCATGTCGGTCAGCATCGCCAGCATCCGGGACACGGCGAAAACGCTGGCGATCAGCCCCGAGGCCGTTGCCACCATCGCCAGCGCAACGGTCAGGTAGAACCCGCCCTGCCCCAGCACCGGCTTGGCAGCCTCGGCCAGAGCATAGTCCTGCGCCGCGCGGATCTGCTCGGGCGGCAGGCTGACGCCGACCGCAAGGGCGACCAGCAGGTAGACCACCGCGCAGATCGCGATCGAAATCATGATGGTGCGCCCGACATTGCGGTGCGGGTCGACGATCTCAGCCCCGCTGTTGGTGATGGTGGTGAAGCCCTTGAACGCGAGGATCGACAGGGCCACCGAGGCGACGAACCCCAACGGCGCCGCCGGTTCCGAGCCCTGAACCTGCCAGGTTCCGCCCGCCGCCCAAAGTGCGGCGATGCCGAATATTGTGATCCCGCCGATCTTGAGCGCCGACATGATGATCGACCACAACCCCACCGACCGGTTGCCCGACCGGTTCACCGCATAGGCAAAGACGATCAGCGCAACCGCGACCAAAGGTACCAGCGGTCCGCTCTCGATGTTGAACGGGCGGAGCGCATAGCTCGCGAATGTACGCGCGACGAGGCTTTCGTTGATCACCATCGACAGCGCCATCAGCAGCGAGGCCGCCGCCGCAACCGCCCCGGGCCCGTAGGCCTTGGTCAGGATCATGGCGATGCCGCCCGATGAGGGCCAGGCGTTGGACATGGCGATATAGGTATAAGCGCTGAAACCCGTCACCACGGCCCCGACCACGAAGGACAGCGGAAACCACGGCCCCGCCAGCCCGGCGATCTGTCCGGTCAGTGCAAATATCCCCGCGCCGATCATAACGCCGGTACCCATGGCGACGGCCCCGGTCAGCGAGATTGATCCGGGCTTCAGCGCGCCATCGGCACCGTGCGTATTATGCTCGTGCGTGCTCAAATCTTCGCCCCCCGCAGTCGCAGCGCATTCAACACCACTGAAATCGATGAAGCACTCATAGCGAAGGCGGCGAACATCGGGCTGATCAGGATGCCGAAAAGCGGGAACAGAAGACCCGCCGCCACCGGAACGCCCGAGGCGTTGTAGATCAGGGCAAAGAATAGATTCTGCCGGATATTGCGCATAGCAGCGCGAGCCAGCCTTCGGGCGCGCACGATGCCATCGAGGCTACCGTTGACCAGCGTGAAGCCTGCACTTTCGATTGCTACGTCAGCGCCAGTCCCCATTGCGATGCCTACATCGGCCTGCGCTAATGCGGGTGCGTCGTTCACCCCGTCACCGGCCATGGCGACCTTTGCGCCTTTCTCCTGCAGTTCGCGAATTATTCGGGCCTTGTCCTCGGGTAGAACGTCGGCACGAATCTCGTCGATACCCAGACGTTCGGCCACCGCCTTTGCAGTGCGTTCGTTGTCGCCAGTCGCCATGATAATTCGGAAACCCAGCTCGTGCAGCGCCTTGAGGGCGGCGGGTGTTGTTTCCTTGACCGGGTCGGCGACGCTAACCAACCCCGCCACTGAACCATCAAGCGTCACGAACATCACCGTTTCGCCGTCATCCCGACGCGCATTGGCCTTGGCCGTCAGTTCGGCCGCCTCGAGTCCGAGATCGGTGACCAGTTTCAGGTTGCCGAGCGCGACGGGGCGGCCATCCACCGTGCCTTTCACGCCTTTACCAGTCACCGCCTCGAAGTCACTGGCGTCGGACAGGGCCACGCCACGTTCCTCGGCTCCTGTGACGATTGCCTCAGCTAACGGGTGCTCCGAGCCCTTCTCCAGCGTTGCGGCCAGCCGCAGCACCTCGACTTCGTCATGGCCAGGTTCGGGTAATATAGCCACAAGCTTTGGCTTGCCCATTGTCAGGGTACCGGTCTTATCGACAATCAATGTGTCGACCTTCTCGAACCGTTCCAGAGCTTCGGCATTTTTGATCAAAACTCCGGCTTGTGCACCTCTCCCCGTGGCCGTCATGATCGACATCGGAGTGGCCAGGCCAAGCGCGCACGGGCAAGCTATGATCAGTACCGACACCGCTGCGATCAAGGCGTAGGAGAGTGCCGGAGCCGGTCCCCAAACCGCCCATGCAATGAAGGCCAATACAGCGATGCCAATGACCGCTGGCACGAACCATCCGGCAACTTTGTCGGCGTATTTCTGGATCGGTGCGCGCGAGCGTTGCGCGTTGGCCACCATTTCGACAATCTGGGACAGCATTGTGTCAGAGCCCACTCGGGTTGCTTCGATCACAAGGCTACCGGTGCCGTTGATTGTCGCCCCTGTGACCGGCTCACCCTGTACCTTTTCAACCGGAACCGGCTCGCCAGAGATCATGCTTTCGTCAACAGATGAGCGCCCTTCGAGTACAATGCCGTCTACTGGCACCTTGTCGCCAGGGCGTACGCGAAGGCGGTCGCCTACCTGTACTTCTTCAAGCGGGATTTCCTCTTCACTGCTGTCAGGGCGGATAATGCGGGCGGTCTTTGCGGCCATGTCCAGCAAAGCGCGGATCGCCTTACCGGTGCCTTCGCGGGCCCGCAGTTCCATCACCTGCCCGAGCAGAACAAGTGTAACGATAACTGCGGCCGCTTCGAAATAGACCCCAACATGGCCTTCTGAATCTCGAAAACCGTCCGGAAATATGTGGGGCATCAATACGGCGACAACGCTGAACAGCCACGCGGCCGAAACCCCCATGGCAATCAACGAGAACATGTTTAGATTCATGGTGCGAAACGAATTCCACCCTCGTTCCAGAAATGGCCAGCCGCACCAAAGAACGACCGGAGTGCCAAGTATCAGTTCAATCCATAGGGTTGTACGCTCACCAAAAATCTCTCGCACGCCAGACAGCCCAACGTAGGGGCCCATCGTGAAAACCAAAAGCGGCAGCGTCAGAACCGCACCTACCCATAGGCGCCGGGTGAAATCCACCAGTTCCGGGTTCGGCCCCTCGTCCACCATCGCCGCGCTTTCCAGCTCCAACCCCATGCCGCAGAGTGGGCAGGACCCGGGATGGGTTTGCCGCACCTGCGGATGCATCGGGCAGGTATATACGGGTCCGTCATAGCCTGTCGGAACGATGTCATATTCACCGTTGTCGTCCGTCGCTCCATGATGCGCGGAATGGTGGTGATGCGCATGCGCATCCACCTCGCCCTCGGGCACAAGGTGCATCCCGCATTTGGGACAGTCGCCGGGCCCAGATTGACGCACGTCAGAATGCATGGGGCAGACGTAAGCGACCTCGGTCGGGCCGTTCGCGTGGATTCTGATGTCGTGGTCTTCTGTCATGTTCTGCTCCCTGGTTTAAGCTTTGGTCGTAGAGCCGTTTAATTACACAATGCCGGGCACAGTCCTTCAGGGCAGAACAACCATCTGGTGGCCCTCACCCAGTATCGGCACTTCGGTAATAGCCGTCAGGCTGACTTGATCGACGATCCAGACCTTCGGTTCGGTTCGGCTTGATACCATCACCTTGCTTGAGTTCGGTATGGGCGTCAGGTGATAAGGTGCCGGTGACAGGTTGGTCGATCGCTGTTTGCCCGTAGCAAGATCAATCGACAACAACCGGTCGGTGCCTTTGGCGGCCACGAACAGTACGCCCTCGCGGTCGGACAGGCCGATCCCGTGCAACTCGCCTCCAATGTCATAGGTTTCGGTGACAGAACCGCTGGCAAGATCTACGCGGAAGGCCTTGCCACCATCACTGTCGGCTACGAAGGCGGCGCTGCCGGTGGCGTTAAGTACAAGATGCTCAGGGCCTTCGCCGACGGGGATGTTGCGTACGACGAAGCCTTTGACGACATCTACTTCGCTAAGTGTACCATTGCCGGTATTGGTGACATAGACCCTGTCGCCGTCAGGCGCGAATACCGCATAGTTGGGCATTGGCCCGGTTGCTACGAAACCAAGGAAGCTGAGCTTATCGAGATCGACGATCGAAATACCGTCACCGCCTGGATGGGTCGCCACCGCGAACCGCCCGTCGGGCGACACCGCGGTGTGATGCACCGCACCTGGAACCTCGATCTGGCGGACGACCTCGCGTGTTTCCGCATCAAGGATCGTCAGCAGGCTCCGCCCCTTGTCTTTGGGCAACGCGGTGACATCGCGCTTGGCGTGGTGCGCAGCGTGTTCATCCTCGGACATACCTTCGGGCTTTGGTGGCGTTGTGGCCTCGGTTTCTGCGTAGCTGCCTGCGACCAGGTACTTAACGTCGGGCGCGCCTGCCAGCCCATGGACCGCCACGAGCCTCGGCAGCCGCTCGACGGTCTTGCCGGTTTCGGAGTCGATCACCAGAACCGAGTCCGCGCTGCCTTCGGGAATGAACACGGTTGACGCCAGCGTGAGAGAGGGCGCGGTCAAAGCTACTACGGACAGGCCAGCGGCCAGATTGAACAGGGTCATTTAGGTTTCCTTTCGTCAACTGAAACGCGCGCATTGGCGGGCACGTGCAGAAAAATCCGGTAGATGACGGCCATCAGGAAGGGCGTCAAAAGCAGGGTCAGAGCGATGGCCTTCATGGCTTTGTCCTTTCAATCAGTTGAGTTTTGTGCGAGCCGCAAAGACATTGAACAGTCCGCCGAACAGCAACGCGGCGTACCAGCCGTAGAGAAACGCCCACAACAGTCCCAACAGGAATGAGGGCAGGCTGAGCCAGGTCACTCCGGGCATCAGGCCGATCCAAGTCCGGTACATGGCAAAACTTGGAAAGATCAGGTCAAAGGCCACGCACAGCAGGTAGGTTGCGGCCAGAAACAGGCTGAGCGCCCAGCCAAGGGTTATCACCGGAACACCCGGCTGATGTTCTTGTATCCCCATCACACAGGAGCCACAGGCCAGGCGCAACAGTGCGAATAGCACCGCGCCCGTGACGAAAAAGTACAGAATGGCAAGCATGGTAAGTGTCCTGAACCGAGTTGGGCCGCAATCAACGGCTTGGGCAAGACCCCGGAGCGAATCCGGGGCCATTGCCGGTCACGTTCAGGACAGGTTTGGCGGATGTGGTAGTGGGGCGACCGGCAGGCTTGCGCGTGGCCGGAACCGTTCTGGCGCCACGGGCGTAGCAATACGCATCGAGAGCAATTCAGGTGCCGCCATAACTGCCATCGCATAGCAGCCCGGGTGCACTGAGCAGTCTAATTCTTCTGATGGATGAGACGCGGGATACCCACCGCTGTCATCGATCACAAGCTCGGCCTGGGTGGCGGCCTTCGCGATGTCATGTCCGGCATGGGACGGCACAACAGAGATCAGCATCGAAACCACCAACGCACAGATCAACAGGACCTGCAGCCGGCCCATGGCTCGGGCCGTCCGTGTCGCAGTTGATATCCATTGTGCGCGGATCACTTAGGGTTTCCTCCATTCTCCAACAGTTTAGGGCCGCTTGGACCGGTCGCATTGATCTGGCTCAATTCGTGGTCTGAAGAGCCAACGGGCATCTTGCGATTCCAAGCCAACCAAATAAGTGGCGCCCCCGTCAACAGCCCAAGCCCGATAACCGCAAGGCTGGTGCCGCCTGTCGCGGTTTCGGTAATCTGGCTGCCCAGATGGGCCAGAACGAAACTGGCCGGCAGGAGTCCAGCCAAGGTGGCCAGGGCGAACCGCCAAAATTGAAGTTGGGTCAGACCGGCGGCATAGCTGACCATGTCGAAAGAAACGAAAGGCATCAGGCGGCTGGTGAACACGGTCAACATCAGGGCATTCTGCGATCCAAGCAACCCCATGTCCAGCTTGTCGCCGAACCACCGGCGCAGCGCGTCGCGCCCCAACCAACGGGCTATCAGGAACGCCAGCAGCGCCCCCAACTCCGCCCCGATAGCAACCAATGCGGTTCCCAGCCCATGCCCATATGCCACCCCGGCAGCGACAGCGATCGGAGCGCTGGGGATTGGGCTGGCAACCACTGCGGCTGTCATGAAGCCGATGATGACAACGGGTCCGAACGGGCCGGCCCAATCCACCCACGCAGTAATGACTTCGCGCGATAGTCCTGCGTCCAACGCGCCAGACAGCCACAACCAGATGGTGGCGATCAGAAACGCGATCAAAACCGCGATGAAAACCAAACGGCTATTGCTGTGTAGGCCTTCCAGCTTTCGTTCCTCCTATGACATAGCCCTCCACCCCTATACGGGAGTGACGGATTCCGAGGTCACTTAGCGATGTATTTGACCAGTGCCACGATCGCCAGAACGATCAACACTGCAATCAGCGACATCCAAATCATGCCAAACCCCATTCCAGCGCCATACCCCATCATCGCTTTGTTCCTCAGTGGTTTGTGCCGAGTGCGATGACCCGGCTACACGGTTGCGTTTCAGTTGTTGGTTTCAGAAGCCTTTGTCACAGGTTTCGAGGCCTTCATGCCGTGTTTCGGCGACATCGTCTTCGCGCCTTTCTCGATTTCCCCTGTGGTCACCGTGCCATCGCCATTGGCATCCAGATGCTGAAATCGGTCCACCATGGTTTCACGGATCATTCCGGAATGCAGCGCTTCGAACTCATCAATCGACAGGTTGCCATCTCCATTAACGTCATGCGCCTGCATCCGGGCCTTCAGACCTTCGGCGATCTCAGATTCGCTCGGGCGACCGTCCTCGTCCATGTCCAGAACCGCCAGCCAGTTGCCGCCCATCATACCCTTACCATGCATACCACCCATCATCTGGCCATGCGTTTTCATCATCATTTGCATCATGCCTGCGTGATCGCCCATCATCCCGCCGGGCGCACCCTGCATCATGCCGCCCTGATGGCCCTGCATCTGCGCGCTGCTGCCATGCTGACCGGCGGCAAGCGCGGGCAGCGCCATCAAAGTCGCGGCAAAGGCTCCGGCGGCCAGCGTGAAGGTAACTTTCATGACTTTCACCTCTCGGGTTTTTGTTTCTACACAAAGCATATGGCCGCCCTCGGCCGCGCCACCACCCCCCTACTCAACCCGGTTTGTATCGTTGTGTCGCAGCCGGCCCAACTGATACAAAGGGTTACAAAAAAGCCGGGATTTGTACCGCGCCGGGGCCTATGATCGCGCCATGACCGAAGCACCACATATCTTGATTGTCGACGACCACCGCGAAATCCGTGATGCTGTCAGCCGTTATCTGGAAAAGAATGGGTTGCGCGCCAGTACCGCGCGCGACGCAACCGAGATGGACGCGCGACTGGCGGCCGGTCGGATTGACCTTATCGTACTCGACATCATGATGCCGGGCGAAAACGGATTGTCGGTCTGCCGCCGCCTGTCCGCGGCCGGTGGCCCGCCGATCCTGATGCTGACAGCCCTCAGCGATGATACCGACCGTATCGTGGGTTTAGAGATCGGCGCCGATGACTACCTGCCCAAACCATTTAACCCACGTGAATTGCTGGCCCGGATCAAGGCGATCCTGCGGCGTTCCGAAACCACCGTCCCCCCGGCTGGCGATCTGAGCGGCAAACGGATCGCGTTTGGAAGCTGGGTACTGGATGCCGACAGTCGCACTTTGATATCCGCCGAAGGGGCCGAAGAAAGTCTGACCACCGCCGATGTCCGGCTCCTGGCCGTATTCCTGCAGCGGCCCCGCAAACTCCTGTCACGCGACGAACTGCTGGATTTGACCGCCGGCCGCAGCCCGCACTTGTTCGACCGTACGATCGACAACCAGGTCAGCCGCTTGCGTCGCAAGATCGAAGCCGACCCAACGCGCCCGAAGCTCATCACCACGGTAAGAGGTGGCGGTTATTGCCTGTCGACCGACGTGAGCGAGCTTACGGGATGAAAGCCTTTGCCCAAAGTCTGCGCGGTCAGCTTATCCTTTTGATCATCGCCGCGCTGGCTGCCGCGCAACTGGTCAGCCTGTGGCTGTTCGTCGACGAACGCTCAATGGCAGTGCACATGGCCCTTGGCCTGGAAACCGCCGGACGCGCCGCAAACATCGCGCGGCTGATTGAAGAAGCTCCACCCGAGATGCACGACGCGATCCTGCGGGCGGCAAGCTCTCCACTGGTGCGTTTCAGCCTTACAGATACGCCCGCGGTCGATCACACCGGGCATAGCGCTGGTGGGACGGTCGAAAACACAATCCGCAGAATTCTGCCAGGCTATGAAAACCGTCCCATCCGGGTAGAGTTGCATGAGTTCTCTCCTGATATGCTGCCGGTCGAAGGTGTTCCGTCCACAATGGCTGAAATGCACATGGCAATGATGCGTGATCACGTTTCCGCAATTGAAATGCAGCTGTCGATCGCTCTGACGACCGATCAATGGCTCAACGTGGATACCCGGTTCCATAACCCTCCTCTGCAATGGCCTTTGCAGTCCTTCGTCAGCTTCGGTTTCACTGCAACTTTAATTCTTGGAGCAGCCATTTGGTTTCTACTGACACGGCTGACCGGCCCGTTGCGCCGCCTGTCACTGGCTGCAGACCAGTTTGGTCGCGGTGAAGACGTCCAGGAACTGACGGTTTCTGGTCCGACCGAGGTGCGAGATTTGACGCAGGCGTTCAACCATATGCGTGACAGGTTGACTCGCTATGTTGCCGATCGGACCAGACTATTGGGGGCGCTGGGTCACGATTTGCGGTCGCCTCTGACGGGATTGCGGGTTCGCGCCGAACTGGTGGAGGAAGAGGAGACCCGTGACCATCTGATCGAGACCATCGAGGAAATGCAGGATATGGTGGACTCCACCCTGTCATTTGCCAAGGGCGTAGCCACGCGCGAACCTTCCAGTACCGTCCCAATTGGTGAATTCGTAACCAAAACGACCGAAGACATTGTGCAAGCCGGCAACGTGGTTGAGGTATCGGTAGCAGACAATCCGGCCGTCACGCTTCGACCGATGCTGATGAAGCGAGCTCTGCGCAATATCATTGAAAACGCCTGCCGGTATGGTGCCCGGGCCGACGTCTCGGTCAAGCAAGAGGGGAATGAGGCAAAAATATTGATCCAGGATCAGGGCCCCGGCATCCCCGAGCATATGCTTGATGCGGTATTCGACCCATTTGTGCGGCTTGAAACATCCCGCTCGCGAGAGACTGGCGGAACCGGCTTGGGGCTGTCGATCGCACGTACGATCATCCAGTCGCACGGTGGCACAATAGAATTGCTAAACAGAGAAACTGGCGGCTTGTGCGCTAAGGTGGTTCTGCCAGTTTTTGAGGGCCAAACGTAACTTGTGAACACAATAGGCATGTTCCGAAAGCTTATTGGAAGCCCACCACTTTGGGCCAGCTTCAGGTGTGGGCTCAACCGCAGCGTCGGAGTACACTGAACTGGAAAGACTGGCTTTCCCCCCAAGGGGTTTGGTGCAGGTGATGGCGATGCGCGACGAGTTCAAAGTGGTCCTCGAAAAGCATGGCGATATCGCTCGGACTATAGCGGGCGACCGGGAGACCACTGCAAGTCTCCGGCCCATCAAGTGCAAACGTAGCAATGATCGCATGGCCGCCAATTTTTACCCCTCTCTTCACTCTTTCCATATAGGCCGCGCGTTGCGATGTATCCACGAGAAAGTGAAAAACCGCCCTATCATGCCAGACGTCATATCTGCGATCGGGGACCCAAGAAGTTATATCTGCGGAAATCCAAGTGACTGTTTCAGCGGCGCGCCCCAACCTTTCCCGGGCCGTGTCCAACGCGACCTGCGATAGATCGAGAACTGTCACGTCATGGAGCCCCTTCGCAAGCAACGCTCCAGCAAGACGAGATGTACCCCCGCCAATGTCGATGACGGATGAAGGCTTAGACACTCTGATCAACTCGATGAGTTCAAGCGATATCTCCGGATCATCCTCGTGCCAACTCAATTGGGTGTCAAACTTCTCGCCATAGACATCGTCCCAGTGCTCTCTTGTGTTAGCTGTCATGTCGTATCGTTTTCCCAAGTCGTCGCCCTGAAGATATCCTCATTTTGACCGCTCCGCGCTGCGTTTTCGACTGAAGCAAAAACCAACAAGGCAACGCCCCAGACAATTCGACGCTGGTCCGTTGAATGGCCGCGTGAAGTCATCTCAGCGACAATGTAGTACACACATTCCAATTGTGAAATGTTTTAGGTGGGATTTGCTTGTCGGTCAGATTCCCACTGGGCTGCGCAAGCAACTCCAGAATTTAGCGCAAGTTTAACTGCAGTGGCGCGGGGCGGAGATACCGAAGCGTTGGCAGTTTCTGTACTGCTTGCCTGGATTGCTCTGTTCCTTCAGAGTAGCCGGAAGATTTTCTGAGCTTTGGAGCTTCAATCAGTCAACGAATTGCTTATTGCGCCTTTAACCGACAATGGACTGATAACTTATGAGCAGAGCCACAGATCGTTAAAATACGATTTGGTTCTTGAGTGGCTCCTACTCCATTTCTCTTAGTTCATAGAATTTCCTACGGTCCTTGAAACGGCGAACAATCACATCATTGGTGAATAGCTGCCGCATCAACAGACTCAGTTTTTCATGATCGCGCCGATCGCATACATACCACCATCGCTTTTGACCAACATCAGTGTGACTTCGTCACCGGCGCTAATCTCACCCATCATCTGGGCATTCTCAAGAAGCTGCAAATCCATCGTCATCGCGGGCCACCCGATCTCGGGGATCGGATCATGGCTGACGTTGGCGGTTTCGTCGCCAATTGAGTTCACCAAAGCTTTTGCGTGAACCGCCCCTTCCATCTGTTCGGACGACATGGACATGTTGGAATGGTCCATGTCGTGGTTCGTTTGCGCGAAGCTGGTTGTCGTAGACACGGCCAAAAGGGCCACAATAGCAGTCAAAGTTTTCATCAGATGCTCCTGTTTCAAGGTTGTGGGTATTATTCTGCCGGAAGCGCAGGGGGCACTTCCTGGATCGTGTGGGAGATCTCTCGGTTCACGCGATTGAGCGCGAGCCGTTTCCAAATCACGAATATTGCGGGAATGACGAAAAGCGTGAGAAGGGTTGCTGTCACCATGCCCCCAATCATCGGCGCAGCGATCCGCTGCATGATTTCAGAGCCTGTACCGGTGCCGTACATGATGGGTATCAGTGCTGCGAAGATCGTGGCTACGGTCATTACCTTCGGCCGAACCCGAAGAACGGCGCCTTCGAACACCGCGTCTTCGATATCGTCACGTGTCAGCTTTCGCTGTTCCGATTGCGCCAGCCCACGACGTTTCTCCCAAGCAAGATTGAGGTACAGCAACATGACAATCGCTGTTTCCACCGCAACTCCCGCCAGCGCGATGAAACCCACGAGTACAGCTATCGAAATATCGAAGTTAAGATACCACAGGAACCAAACCCCACCTGCCAATGCGACCGGAAGCGCCGCAAGAATTATCCCGACCTCAATCACTCGATTGAACGCCAAGAAAAGCATGAGCGTGATAATTAGTAGGGTTGCAGGAGCAACGATCGTCAGCCTGTCCTGCATTCTCTCTATGTACTCATACTGCCCCGACCAAGTCAGCGAATAACCTGGAGGCAGGTTGACCTTTTCTGTAACCACTTCTTGTGCTTCGGCCACATATCCGCCCAGGTCGCGCCCCGCTATGTCGATGAACACGAACCCGGTTCGTCGAGCGTTCTCCGATCGAATCATTCCCGGCCCGTCAACTATTCGAATATCGGCGAGAGCAGACAGTGGCACATGAGCACCCGACGGTGTGACGACAGGAAGATTTTCGAGCCGTTCCGGGCTGTCTCGCCATGCTTGAGGGTACCGTAGGTTTATCGGAAACCTCTCCAGCCCCTCTACAGATTCCGACACTTGCATACCGCCAATTGCGGTCTGAACTACGTCCTGAACTTCTCGAACACTCATCATGTATCGGGAGGCGGCATCTCGTTTGACGTCGATTTCGATGAAACGCCCGCCAACAGGTCGCTCTGCGTAGGCGGAAGCCGTCCCTTCAATATCAGCGACCGCACGTTCTACTTCGATCCCTATATCTGTAATGACCTCCAAGTCGGTGCCGGATATTTTGACACCGACAGGAGTACGGATACCTGTCGCAAGCATATCGATGCGGTTCTTGATAGGTTGGATCCAAACATTTGTAACGCCCGGAACCTGAACGATACGATCGAGCTCATTCCGGATTTTCTCCATTGTCATGCCGGGGCGCCATTCTTCTTCCGGCTTGAGTTGGATTGTGGTCTCCACCATCGTTAGAGGTGCTGGATCGGTTGCAGTCTCCGCACGCCCAACTTTACCGTGAACAGTTTCGACTTCAGGCACGGTAGCTATCAGGCGGTTGGTCTGCTGCAGTACCTCACGGGCTTTTCCCGTCGAGATCCCGGGGTAGAAGCTCGGCATGTAGAGAAAATCACCTTCGTTCAACTCGGGCATGAATTCAGAGCCAATTCTCTGGTACGGGTACCACATGGACGTCACCAGAACGCCGGCCAACAGTGTTGTTGCCCATGGCCAGGCAATTGCCGCGTCCAGAAATGGGCGGTACACGAACACGACCAAGCGATTTAGCGGATTTTTTCGCTCCGGTAGAATACGCCCCCTTACAAAGTAACCCATCAAGACCGGAACCAACGTTATCGAAAGGATGGCGGCTGCAGCCATGGCGTAGGTCTTGGTATAAGCGAGTGGCGAGAAGAGCCTACCTTCCTGATTTTCCAGAACGAAAACAGGCAAAAAACTAACCGTGATAATCGCCAGAGAATAAAAAAGGGCTGGTCCCACCTCAGAAGCGCACTCTTGCACAATCCGCCATCGGTTCTCTGCTGTGAGCTTTTCTTTTTCCAACCGCCTGTGCATCGCCTCGATCATCACAATCGATGCGTCGACCATCGCACCAATAGCGATGGCTATGCCGCCGAGCGACATGATGTTTGCGTTTACTCCTTGTGCCTTCATCAGAATAAATGCGGCAAAGATGCCCAGCGGGAGCGACAGAAGAATCACAAGGGATGACCGCAGATGAAGTAGAAAAGCCGCGCACACAAGAACAACGACGATGAATTCCTGCGTCAGTTTCTTCTGGAGGTTATCGATAGCACGCTCGATCACACCAGATCGGTCGTAGGTCGTTATGATTTCGACCCCTTCCGGCAGGTTTGAGCGCAACTCTTCTATGCGCGCTTCCACCGCTTTGATCGTCGCTAACGCGTTCCCACCCCATCGCAGGATGACCACTCCGCCAACCGCGTCTCCTTGCCCGTCGAGCTCCCCGACACCACGGCGCATTTCAGGCCCCAGGCGGATTTCAGCAACGTCTCCAAGCGTCAGAGCGGCGCCGCGCTCGTTGACCATCAATGGCGCGCTTGCAAGGTCTGATAATTCATCAATGTAGCCCGATGACCTGACCATGAATTCGGCTTCACCCATCTCAATGACGCTGCCGCCCGTCTCGCGGTTGGCCGCCTGAATAGCCGTCCTCAGTTGCGCAAGTGTTATGTCATAGGCACGTAGTTTATTTGGGTCGACGACGACCTGGTACTGTTTGACCATTCCGCCGATGGTGGCGACTTCTGAGACGCCTTCCACGGCTTGTAATTCGTATTTCAGAAACCAATCCTGCAGAGTCCTGAGCTGAGCCAGATCATGATTTCCGGTTCTGTCAACCAGCGCGTACTGATAAATCCACCCGACCCCTGTCGCATCGGGGCCAAGTTGTGGAGACACACCTTCAGGTAAGCTACCGGTAATCTGGCCCAAGTATTCGAGCACACGCGACCGAGCCCAGTAGAGGTCCGTCCCGTCCTCAAAGACGACATATACAAAGCTGTCTCCAAAGAACGAGAACCCGCGAACGTCTTTTGCACCGGGTACGGCCAATAAGGCCGTCGCCAATGGATATGTAATTTGGTTTTCGACAACTTGAGGTGCTTGCCCGGGATATGGCGTGCGAACAATTACCTGGACATCCGACAGATCCGGGATTGCATCAACGGGCGTCTCACGAATGGCCCAAATACCCGCAACTCCTATCATGAATGCGAGGGCCAAGATGATGAACCTGTTGGCGAGAGAAGAACGAATGATTGCCGTGATCACTGCGTAACACTCCCATCAAGCGCGACCTCTAACAGCGTCATCGAAAAGTCGGGATTGCGGCGAAGGATCAAAGAAACATCAATCCCTACAGGCAAATTAGAAACCTCAATCCCCTCCGCAACCGGGAAATCCATGGTCATGCCCGGCATGCCGATCTCGGTCATTGGACCGTGTGTTACGTTCGCGGTACGCGCATTCGGGTCGATACTGTTAATTCGGCCAGAAACCTGAAGCGGCGGTGCAATAGGCGTTGCCGCAGCCAACACCATCGTCATGCCATCTGCACGCGCGAAAGTCAGAGTCATTTCAGAACCGACTTCGAGCATGTTTGGGTCCAATGTTGGCTCTAATGGGAAATCCATGGTCATTCCCGGCATCCCAATCTCAGTCATCGGTCCGTGAGTGATAGTTGCAGTCCCTGCCTCAGCATTGACGAGGTTGATCGTGCCGGTGACAACAATCGGTGGAGCAGAAGCTGTGATGGTTTCTTCGGGTTCAACTGAATCCGTCGGCGGCGAGCCCTCTTCGCGAACTGCCACAATCGAGAACATCCCCCCTTCTCCCTCAGCCAGATCAAACTCAATTGGCATGTCGATTGGCACGGTAGTGAGATCTACTCCCACAACAGGCAAATCCATTGTCATGGCGGGCCAACCGAGCTCGGGGATCGGTCCGTGCTCAAGCGTCAATTTGCCGTCTGAAGTGACGGCGCGCGCGATTCCGGCTCCAGTTCCGGCAATACCATCGTCTGGTGCAAGCTCCATCAAGCTCAGAAGCCCATCCGCACCCCTCGCGATCACGAAAGCAACCGCGTCGCCAGAATTCAAACGGTCGAGCGAAACACCAGACCTAACCGGAAACTGCGAAGTCATTGCGGGCCAATCGAGGCTTTCGAGAACATCGTGACGAACAGTTGCCATACGATTTTGGGCATCGAGTGAAACCAGGGTACCTGCCCCGCGTGCTGGTTCGGTGTCCGTTGGTGCCATACGCGTGAAGCCGGCGCTCAAAGCACTTTCACTGTCGATTAGAAACTGTGCGGATGCGACAACTTCCTCGCCGGGTTCAAGCCCTTGTAGAACTTCTGTTCGTCCCCCCTCGCCGAAACTGTCTCGAAGACCTGTAGTCACCAGTCTCGGGCGAAAGGTACCATCGCCCGTTTTCAAGATGACGCGTTCCGCCGAACCAGTACGAATTAGCGCCTCTGATGGAACAGTGAGAACATTCCGGCTTTCATCCGGTATAAGACTAACACTGCCAAACATGCCCGGCCGCAGCACGCCGTCGGTGTTATCGAAACTCAGTCTGACGGGAAGAGTTCGGGTTTGCGGATCAAGCTCAGGGTAAACATAGTCGATTTCGCCTTCGAAGGTGCGACCAGGTAGGTGCTCGAACCTTGCTATTGCGCGCATGTCATCCGACAAACGTGCAATATCTCGTTCGAAAACATCGACGATCAGCCATACTTCGGAAAGATCGGTGACCGAAAACGCAAGCGTGCCTGGCTGCAGGTACATTCCATCGGCGGCGTTCAGCGCTATGACAACACCGTTTTGAGGCGCCTCAATTTCCACATTTCGAACCAACTCACCGCCCGCCTCGATCTCTGCAACCTGACGTGCGGACATACCGTGGCTGATCAACTTGTTGCGCGCCGCGTCCAAAATACGCGGGTCACCAGCTTCGACTGCGCGTACAAGATCGCCGGTTGCAGCTGCGATCAGCGGTGAAAAGAGTTCGAATAGAACTTGCCCCTTCTCAACGCGATCACCGACCGCGCGAACTTTCAGTTGCTCAATCCAACCTTCAACGCGTGTATGAACGTGATTGGTCAGGTGTTCGTCAAAGCCGACGAAACCCACCGTCTCGATACGAGGCTCGATATCAGTCATGCGTGCAACCGCAGTTCGCACGCCAATTGCGTTGATTTCTGCAGCGCTCAGGGTGACTTCTTCAGGGTCGCCGGTAGGTTCCTGCCCAGAATAAACCGGGATCAAGTCCATACCCATAGGCGATTTTCCAGGTCCAGGCTGCCGAAAATTCGGATCCATCGGAGCTACCCAATAAAGGACTTCTGGTTCATTCGACTGGCCCTGATCAATTGGATTCAGGTACAGTCTTTCAAGAATGACACCTCCACCCAGGCCAAACGCCAAGGCAAGTACTGATAGTGCCGCATATCTTCCACGCATAATAATCTCCCGACGGTCGCAATGAATGCTGGAACCGAAACAACATGAAAACCCGCGCTTGCGGGCCTGAGGATGTCAGGAGATTTGAGGAGGACGATCGGGAGTCAGAGGTCCCTGAGACAGATGGGTGTCCGAATCCATGTTTCGGTTTTGCTGCCCGAAAGCTGTAGCCAACACAGCAACACTCACTTGGGTAGGATATTCACCAACGCAGCAGATGCCGGAATGACATTCTCCGCTGTGATTTACGTGGCTATCCGTGTGGATTTGGCCAGTCGTCGGATGCAAACCGCTATGGTCGTGTTTGAAGTCTGATGACTTTGCAGCCATTGCAACGCCGTGAGGCTCAGAGGTGCTACTGTTTTTGACGTCAGTGCTCGCGACCACAACAGTGCCGACGAATGTCATCGCCAAGCAGACGCATGTCAGAAACGTCATTCGCAACACTGAGAAAAACTTCCACTCCATCCCGTGCAGTTAGGACGAACGTAACGTGTGTTCAAGCCAGTCGGAGAAAAAAACAGGTGAGTCGGTGCGCTGCATAGAAATGAAGCGGATTCCCGCGAATACACGTAACAAACTGCCAAAATCGGAGGCAGTTCATACGATGAGCGCATCTAAGTTTGGCCGAGGTTCTTCAGGATCGGGCAGTCAGGGCGGTGGTCGCCAGCACATTCGTCGATCAGATGAGACAATGTAGCATGCATGGCCTTCAGGTCCGCGATCTTGGCATCTATTTCTTTTAGGTTCTGTTTGGCGATATCCTTCACGTCCGCGCTTGCGCGCTCTTTGTCCTCGTACAACGCCAGTAGCGAGCGGCAATCTTCAATGGTAAAGCCCAATGAGCGGGCCCGCCCGATGAAGGCCAGTTTGTGCAATTCCTTTTCATCGAAATGGCGATACCCGTTCAGGCTGCGCCTGGGTTTGATGAATCCGATATCCTCGTAATAGCGGATGGTTTTGGCAGGCAGACCCGAACGTTCTGCTACATCTCCGATATTCACAGCGGTTCTCCTATTCTATTCAGCAGGCGCTGATCGCAGCGCCTGCTCTTCATTCTGCGAGATCTGTTCTCGCCCAACTTTGATCGACTTAACCCGGCGCAACCGCAGCGCGTTGGTCAGGACAAATACACTGGACAGCGCCATGGCACCTGCAGCCAGAACCGGCGACAGCAACGGGCCGCCAAACGGATAGAGCACCCCCGCTGCAACCGGTATGAGCAGCGTGTTGTAGCTGAAAGCCCAGAACAGGTTTTGGCGGATGTTACGCATGGTGCGCTGACTAATATCGAAAGCGTTGACCACGCCTGTCAGGTCACCTGACATCAAAACGACGTCAGCCGCCTCGATGGCGATGTCAGTGCCTGTCCCGATCGCAATTCCTACGTCAGCCGCCGCCAGAGCGGGGGCATCATTGATGCCATCACCCACAAAGGCCAGTTTTCCGCCATTTGAACGCAAATCCTGCAACGCGGATACTTTACCCTCGGGCAGAACCTCGGCCACGACATGATCGATGCCAAGCTGCGCCGCAATGGATTTGGCAGTAGCGGCATTGTCGCCAGTAATCATCGCTACTTTCAGCCCCAGTCCGTGCAAAGCTTCAATTGCGTCTGGCGTGGTGGTCTTGATTGGGTCCGCCACAGCGATTACGGCCGCGATAACCCCGTCTACGGCAGCATAAAGTGGAGTCTTTCCGTTGATTGCCAGTTCAGCGCCCCGATCAGACAGCGCGCCCATTTCAACCCCTTCGCGACTCATCAGGCGGTCAGCCCCGATCAAGATTGTATGGCCTTCGACTGAAGCGCTTACCCCGTAACCGGTGATCGACGTGAAGTCTTCTGGCTTCGAAAGCTCCAGACCACGGGTTTCAGCCGCGCGCACGATGGCCGTGGCGATCGGATGTTCGGATGTGACCTCAACGGCAGCCACAAGGCGCAGAACCTCATCCTCGGCCAATCCTTCGGCCACAATAAGGTCGGTCAGCTCCGGACGCCCTTCGGTCAAGGTCCCCGTCTTGTCCACTGCAACAACGGTGGTTTCCTGCAGCATTTGCAAGGCGTCGCCCTTTCGGAAAAGGACACCCATCTCGGCCGCGCGGCCGGTGCCGACCATGATTGAGGTGGGTGTGGCCAACCCCATGGCGCAGGGGCAAGCAATGATCAGTACCGCAACCCCGGCTACCAACGCCAAGCTGAGCGTGGGATCGGGTCCGAACAACATCCAAACCAGCACAGTCATTACGGCCACAGCGATCACTACAGGCACGAACCACAGCGTGATGCGGTCAACCAAGCCTTGAATCGGAAGCTTGGCACCCTGTGCTTGTTCGACCATTTGAATGATCTGGGCCAACATAGTGTCTGCGCCGATCTTTTCAGCCCGGTACGTCAATGCGCCCGTGCCATTGACTGTTCCGCCGACCACAGTTGCGCCCTCGGTCTTTTCGGCAGGAACCGGCTCGCCGGTGATCATGCTTTCATCAACATATGACGCGCCGGTCACTACGGCACCATCCACCGCGATTTTTTCGCCCGGTCGAACGTGCACAATATCCCCTACAACGATCTGCTCGATCGGTAGCTCAACAACCGATCCGTCGCGCTCAACTCGCGCTGTTTTTGCCTGCAGACCGACCAATTTTCGGATCGCTTCACCGGTTCGCCCCTTGGCGCGCGCCTCGAGGAACCGCCCCAGCAATATGAGAACCACGATCACCGCTGCGGCCTCGTAGTAGACGTTTGCGGTGCCGGCGGGAAGAACACCCGGCGCAAAGGTGGAAACAAGCGAGAACCCATAAGCCGCCGAAGTGCCCAGGGCCACCAGAGAGTTCATGTCCGGCGCGCCTTTGAACAAGGAAGGGAATCCCTTGGTGTAGAACTGCAAACCAGGGCCAAAAAGAACGATCGTGGTCAGAAGGAATTGCAGGTAATAGCTGTTCTGGATGCCGATCGTGCTCGCTATCAGGTGGTGCATGCCCGGAATAACATGCGAGCCCATTTCAAGGATAAAGACCGGCAAAGCGAGCAAGGCGGCAAAGCTTGTTCGCCGGGCCAATTGGCGAATCTCTTTGGCTTTGCGGTCTTGTGGTTCGGTCTGCGTCGCGGATCGCAGGCTCGCCGGATAGCCAGCAGATGCCGCAAGCGCCGCGATGGCTTCGGGTGTTGTGACTCCCTCAGCATAACGTACAGTTGCACTTTCGGTGGCCAGATTGACCGACGCGGACAAGACGCCATCATCTGCTTGCAATGCCCGTTCAACGCGCCCCACGCACGATGCGCAGGACATGTTCTGAATATCCAGCGTTACCTCTTCCGTCCGTGCCGGATATCCGGCGCTGTTTAACGCATCAGCAATGGCCGCTTTATCGGCTGGATCGCGGAAATCGACCTGAACGCTTTCGCTGGCGAGATTAACCGAAGCGGCATCTACCCCTGGCACATCTTTCAACGCGCGCTCGACGCGCCCTACGCAAGAAGCACAGCTCATACCCTGAACTTGAAACCTTGCACGTGAAATTTCAGTCATATTGTCACCACCAATGTTCTGCTGACGGGCAACATAAGGGTTCCAGCAAGTGGAAGGTCAAGGGATGGGGTTGACTTTCTTTTCCGCTAATTTTGGCGATCCAATTTTCACGACTTGACCTTCCTGTGCTGGAATACTTTAGCCGGGACAACGGAAAACAGGAGCAAACATCCATGACGACCCTAAATATCCCGGATATGAGCTGCGGGCACTGCAAGTCAGCTATCGAAAAAGCCGTTGCCACGGTGGATTCCTCCGCACAGTTGGACTTTGACATGGAAAACCGCAGGGTACGTGTCTTAAGCGCCAATCCACTTGATCATATCCTTGCTGCTCTGAAGTCCGAGGGATACGAAGCCACGGTCGCATGAGAAACTTAGGGGCGCACATTCAGTCGCCCCTTGGTTTTATCTTGCGTCTCTGACTGCCTCGATTAGCCGGGTCATTTCATCTTCGGCGATCAGCCCCGGGGCAAGAGCATCTCCAATCACAAACGAGGGGGTGCCACTGAAGCCAAGCTGTCGGGCCAATTCCATGGACACCTGAATATGTGCGTCGACTTCCGGCGCCTCCATATCTGCGCGCAATTGATCCTCGTCCAGGCCGAGTTCACGGACAACTTTCAGGACACTGGCCTCAGTGGCACGACCGTCCAGAGCCATAAGCGCCCAATGAAATTCTTCATATTTTCCCTGATTGCGTGAGGCAAGCGCGGCGCGTGCCGCGAAGTCGGAACCTTCTCCGAGTATGGGCCATTCTCGATAGACAACTCGTACATCGGAATCGCCTGCGATTACGTTCTTCACAACCGGGGCAGCGCGTTTGCAATACGGGCAGTTGTAGTCAAAAAACTCGACCACGGTTACATCGCCTTTCGGGTTTCCGATGACAGGCGCATTCGGATCCTGTTCCAGCAATTCACGCTGATTTTCCAAGACGCTTCCAATTGCTTCGGCTTTTGCCTGATTCTCGCGCTGTTGAAGCAGTTGAATCGCCTGCATGATGATCTCAGGGTTTTCCAAAATGGCTTCCAGAGCCAGCCGTTTCACATCGGAGTCAGACAGTTCGTCGGCGCGTGCCATAGGAACGCCAATCGACATGGCGATGGCGATTAAGCCTGCAAGTATTCGTTTCACATCAGTTTCCTTCCGTTTGTTCTGCCTCGGTGCGCTGCTCTTGCAGCTTGCGTTCCCGATCCGGCCAACTCTCCTTGATGAAGGCAAGGATGTCCCAGATTTCCTGATCCGACAGAGTGTCCTCGAAACCTGGCATACCGCTTTTGACATCAGAGACGCCCATCTGTTTTAGTGTTTGGTCCCCGCCAAGCTTTGTATAATCGAACAACAGCTTGTCGCCGTGATGCCAGGTGTGCCCTGTTCGGTCATGCGGGGGAGCCCGCAAGACGCCATCTGGATCAGGTGTCTGCCAATCTGGTTGACCCTCCAAATCTGCCCCGTGGCATGACGCGCAGTTTTCGGCATACAAAACTGCACCACGTGCCGAATCCGCCGATGAACTGTTCTGCGCACGCCCACCCAAGCCCCAGCCAGCGACCGCGACAATGATCACCACAGCAGCCAGTGACAGCCAATTCGCCGCGCTCTTGTTCATCACGCCACGCTCAGCCAGGTCTTCATACCAGCGGCCTGATGCGACAGCATGTGGCAATGAAACAGCCAGTCCCCCGGGTTATCCGCAACGAACGCAATCTCCCGCGTTTCCATCCGGTCAACCAGGATTGTGTCCCGCAGCGGCCCCAGGCTGCCGTTCGGCAGAACTTCCTGAAAGTGCGTCCCGTGCAAGTGCATGGCGTGCGCAAAGACAGTGTCGTTCTGCATCTGAATACGGACTATGTCGCCACGCGAAACGGAAGCGAGCGGGTCTTCGGGTAACCCTGCGACTCCGTTGAATGTCCAGATCTGTCCTTCCTGAACCAACTCATTAGCGCTCATGACTTGGCCGTTGTAAGTACCTTGACGCAGTCCGCCCATCGCCCCGCCTTCCATCACCAATGGAACCTTTAAGGCGTCAGAAACATCTTCAAGAAAAGAAACAGGGTTGGGTGGCAGAGCTTCAATCTCACCGCGGCTGGCAGATGTACCGCTTCCCGAAACCGGGATCTCAGCGATAACAAATGATTCATCGCGTTCGTGAAGAGTTATTTGAACGGCTTCGTTCGATTCCGCTGTGACGTCGACGATCAAGTCTGCTCGCTGTGCAGGTCCGAAAACAAGTGTTTCGAAATCTTCTGGCTGCCTTACAGGCATGCCATCATAAGCGACCAGTTTCCCGTTTGCGCCACCTACTGACACATACATGATCCGATCAGTTGCCACGTTGACCATTCGAATTCGCAATCGCTGGTTCGTCAAAACTTCGGTCATTGGCGATATGCGCGCGTGAACGTAGTTTCCCATCCGACCTGCATGGGTCCAATCATGCATTGCACCAAAATCATCAACTATTTGAGCGTCCTTAGACAACCGCCAGTCATCCAGAAGGATCGTGATGTCATGGTCCGTGTCCGGCGGGTCCGTTTCGTCGACGATGAACGCGCCGTAAAGGCCCCTGGCCACTTGTTCCGTTGACTGGTTGTGAGAGTGATACCAGAAGGTCCCCGCGTCCTTCAGAGGCAAGTCATACTGAAATTCGCCGCCGGTTGGTACAGCCTCCTGCGTAAGGCCCGGCACCCCGTCCATATTGTTTGGAACCCGCAATCCGTGCCAATGGATTGCTGTAGGCTGAGGTAGCGAGTTCAGGAGTGTCCGGCGAACCGTTTCGCCTTGCCGGGCACGAATTTCAGGGCCCGGAACACCGCCATCATATCCCCATATCTCGGTCTCCGGATAGTTGTCGGGGGCAACACGTGCCAACCCTGAACGCGCCTCGATTATTCGGGGGGCGGTAGCCGCCCTCCCGATAGTCGGCATTGCGATTAGTGCCGACGTGCCTGCAACGAATTGCCTGCGATTGAGCTTCATGAGGACTTCCCTCCAAAGAAAATTTGATCTCTCACTCGATTACCCCCCGTCGTGCACATCTAGCAGATAAGTCGCCATTGCCTTCCGGTCTTCGTCTGTCAGAAAGCTGGTGCTATAGTTTACGACCTCTCCCATGGCGCCGCCGAAGACATCGCCATCAGGCATGACGCCGGTGCGCAACGCGTAGGCCAAATCATCTACCGTCCAACCACGCTTTTGCAGGGTCTCAAAGTCGATGGCCGGTGCCTTGTCACCGCCCGGCAGGGAGTCACTTCCTTTGAAGTGTTCCGTGTCCGAATTTCTTGCGCCAGCCAGGTTCCTCCCGGTGTGGCAGGCCGCACAATGCGTGGCACCTTCGACCAGTAGCCGACCCCGGTTCCACACTTCGTCATTGCCCGGCACGGGATCAGTGCGGGGTGGTTCCAGAAAAGCCGCGCGCCACAGCTTCAGGCCCCATCTCTGATTGAAGGGGAACGCCATTTCCTGCTCTTTTGACGGTTCCGCTACCGGTGGAACCGTTTGCCAGGCTGCCCAGAGATCGGCGATTTCCTGATCCGTGAAGTTGGCATAGAACGGATAAGGAAAGGCTGGGTAATAGGGTTCACCATCAGGCGACACGCCCTGACGCACCGCGCGGGCAAAATCCTCGATTGTCCAGTCACCGATCCCGTGGTCAGGATCTGTGGTCAGGTTCGGTGAATAGAGCGTGCCGAACGGGGTATCCAACTCCACCCCACCGGCCAAGGGCGCGCCCCCTTTGGCAAAATCTGTGTGGCAAGCGATACAGCCACTTGCCCTTGCCAGATACGCCCCGCGGTTAACGTCACCCTGAATGTCGAGAGCTTGTAAGGGCTGGCCAATCGGCCAAGCCATCACGGCAACAAGTCCCGCTGACGCCGTTAGGGCGGCAGCAAGGCCCAATCGGAATATCGGTCTCATGACGCATTCCTATTCCGACCGAAATTGCGTGTGACATGCCGAGCATGTCTGGCTCAGCATCATGAACACACCATCTGCCGGCATTTCAGAAAGTTGTGCCTGGTTTGAACTGCCGCCCATCATTCCGGCACCCATCATAGAACCGCCACCCATCATGGATGCGCCGCCCATCATGCCCGAACCATGGCCCGACCCGGACATCATCAACCCGTTGTCCGCCGCAAGCGCAAGGCCTTCAGAGTAGGTTTCCAACTGTCTGGCTAACTCTGCAAATGAACCCCAATCCTGCCAGATCTCCGATTTGGCCTCCGAGGGTTTGCCATCAGATCCCTCTGGAAACAGCTTTGTCATGCTCTCGCCAGCGTGACGCCCGATTTTCTTGGCCTCGCTTCGTACCGTTTGCGCATTGTAGGGCGTTTTCCCCTGCATCATCGGCGTAAGGATCTTCATGCTGTCCTTCATCGCGGACATACCATCCATGCGTTCTTTGACGATGCCGGTTGCGCCACCATGCGCCAGGGCGGCGGCTGCGAACAGAGAAATCAGGGCAACGCCTGTGGTCATTTTTAGAATGTTCATTGTTTTGTCCTTGTCGTCTGCTTCGACGCGCCCAGGTTGAGCGCAATTCGACTGGTCAGATCAGGACACGCGGCGGTGGTGGGTCAAACGCCGCGATACCGAGAACCCGGTATTGGGCTCGAGGGATCGAGTATCTTTGTTCAGTATCTTGGGGGCCAGGCGGTGGTGGACCCATCGAAAATAGACCAACAGCGTTGCAAATCGTTCCGCCATGACAATGTCCGGGATGACCCTGCTTGACATGCTCAACGTCCGCGGAGTCCGTTTGGTCAATCACGTGCTGTGAACCATTGCCATGTGCATGAGCAGAATCGGCCGTCACAAGCAGCCCGCCAATGGTCAGCACCATTGACAGTATGATGTAACGAATTGCACTGCCCATTCGGCTCGTCACCTTCAGAAAATCCCGTTTTCCTGCTGCAGCTCTCTGATATACGCAACGATGCCCTTCACATCCGCACGGGTCAAGCCATCGACCGGCGGCATATTGCCGAACTTCCAATGGTGTGCCCGAACTCCATTCTGGACTGCCACATAAAATGACTCGTCCGAATGGTGGCCTGGCTCATAGATTTTATGCACCAAAGGTGGTGCAAGGCCTTCCAGACCTGTTGCATTCGCGCCATGGCACGCCGAGCATTTGGCGTCGAATGCCACTTTGCCGACGGCCGCAAATTCGCTCAGTTGCTCTGGCAGGTTGACGTTTTCGATTGGGTCTCCTTGCTCCAGTGCTGACGTATCGGGCGGCGTCATCGAGTGACCTGTTGGTTGCTGATTTAAGTTGTAGACGAACGCGGCGGCGCCTGCGATCACTACTCCGCCTATCAAGAGTGTAAGTTTATCCATCTCTGTTCTTCACATGATTGTCAGTTTCTGACTTTTGGGCCCGCTCAGAAAAATCGCATTGACCAAGGTCAGATCAGTTTTACCTGCGTGCCTACAGCCGCCAGCTCGAACAATTCCGCAATCTGATCGTTGTATAAGCCGATGCAGCCATTGGAGGATTTTCTTCCGATCTTGCGTGTGTCGTTAGTGCCGTGGATCCGGTAGTATTGCCAGCTCAAATAAAGTGCATGTGTCCCCAGAGGATTCTCCGGACCCGGGCCCACATAGTCGGGCCAAGCAGGGTTGCGCTTTTTCATTGCTGGTGTCGGTCGCCAAGATGGCCCCTCAACCTTGCGAGTTACTGTGGTGTAGCCCAGCCTTGTAAGGTCTTCCGTCAGCGGCACGCTGGTTGGATACATCCGATAGACGCTCTCGTCTTCTGACCAATATTGCAGGACCTTGGACTGTGTATCGGACAGGATCACACCATTCTTAAGCGTATCAAAGTGATCCTGCCATTTAGCAACGCGGAATGAGGAAACATTCCGGCGCGTCCCCTCAGTTGTCGTTGATTGGGCCCAAACCGCCGGTGCTGGAAAAAGGGTTGTCGCAGCAAACGCGGCAATCACTCCGCGTCGCGTAACAGCCTTTCTATCACTGTTCGTTTTCATGCCTGCCATCCCAAAGTTTATTCTTTTTCCGACTCAAATAACTCGTATGCCCGGTTCCTGCGCTGGAAGGTCAACAGGCAAATGACATTTCATATGGGATGCCTCGTCTGAATTGTCGTTGCCGTTGTCGCAGGGATATTTCCTTAAAAGGCGGACCCAAATCATCAAGTCATTGTGGAAAAGCAATTTTCTTGGACGTAATTCCAGGATGCTATAAGCAAAACCTGACTTTTTTGAATCAGCCGAGCACAAAAAAGCAACGCTAACAATTGCTTAGTTCTTGGTGAATTGATGTGATCACCCGTCGATGCGAGGGTATCAGGTACTACAAATGACAAACACAGTGGACTAAACACCATGTGCTTCAAGAAAGCTTTCCAAGCACTGGCCGCACTTATGCTCGTCAGCGCCTGCACCGAAACAACGTCGATATCTGCAGAAAGCGAGCCCGGAACGCTTTCCCGAGTTCCTGACGCCGTTGCCCAGATTGCTGCTCCGGGCCAGGACCTGAACGCCGTTAAAATCATGCCTGAGGACGGTTGCTATTGGTATCGCTACGTGGGGCCGGTTGAAACAACCTACCTGCCACTCAGGACTATTGAAGGGCGCCCAATCTGTACGCGCGCCTGACAAGCGCCTATCAGCTGGTCGCGGTCAGAAGGCGCTCGGGAGGGTAGAGATGAGCCGTGGACCCTGGCCTGACACGATCATAAAGCCCGATGATATGTGGCATCGCCATCCTTACGCAGCCAGAACTTGCGCGACCTCCGATAGATCTTGGATAAGGCGTTCCGTGAATTCGCAGGTATGTGTCGCGACCACCTTCGAATAGATAAAACGCCCTTGATCCCAATGGGTTTGTCGGCCCACCGGGCACACCATCTGCGAATTGCGCATATTCATCAGGGTCGCGCTCAATCATTTCGGCTGTAGGAGTCCAACGCGGCCATTTGGCCTTTCGCTTGATTGTGTAGACACCGGGCTCGTAAAGATTGCCTCGGGCAATGGCTACGCCGTAACGCATTGCTGTGCCACCGTCTTCGATGAAATACAGATATCGTGCCACCGCGTCGACATGAATGTCACCCGGAATAAGTGGTCGATTGGTTTGCACACGCTGAGGCAGGAAACGTGGGTGTAACCCCCAGGGATTGGATGTTGCGGGATCAAAATTGGCTGGCGTTACTTGCGCATCCCACTCCGACCATTGCGAGGCAGCCGCCGACGTCACTCCAAGAACCGGCTGAGAGAAAATGGCAAGCGAACTTGCAACAAAATGTCGTCTGGTCAGCATTTATAGCGCTCCTGTTGCCTGGAGTTAGTACTCAGGGGATTAGACAATCCGCGACGGGGGAAGATTTGTCCATTTAATTGTTCGTTCGATACCGCCACGATCCACCCGCGAGTTTTCAAGGCATAAAGTGACCTAGGCAGCTTCGTGTTTAACCTGAACCTTCACCAAGCCTCGGGTCGACAATGCCTGCTGTGTCATATCCCCTGAAATCTTCCAGGTTCGGACCGCGTCTATGTATCGAGTAGCGCCCTGGGAATTGCAGAACTGGTTTGACAGCTTCAAATTCGCTTCCCGCCAAATCAGCTTGACCTTCCATCGTGGGAAGGCGTTAGCAGAGGTCTCCAATCCGAAATTTGGAGTTGAATGTGAAAGAAAAACAGATTGCAGACGCGCCGCAGGTGTCAGCACCGGTTAGCGGCGGCAAGATCCTGAAATGGGGCATGATGGTATGTTGCATTGCCATGATAACGCCGATCGTTCTCTACTTCATCGCCGGCGGGACGGCTGGCGGGCTTTCTGACTCCTTGGGTCTTTTCGCACCGTTGATCCTGTGCCTCGGAGCCCATTTCTTTATGCACAAGGCGATGGGAAAATCCTGTCATTCGAACAAATCTGAATCGGAAGGACCAAAGGCAACAGACGCCGCGGTCGGACCGAACGCAGTACACCGGCAATAATCTTCAATCATGAAGCTTTGGTGCTCAAGGTTGGCCGCCATGTCGCTGGCCGCTCTTTCGCTGGCGGCTTGCGCACCACGCCCTAAACTATGCCCGTTGCAACCGCCGCAGCCTGAATACGCACTGCCCCAAGGTTGCCGGGTTCAGTGGGAGGGCGCGAATGGCGGGGCCTATTTCATCTGCGAAGACGGGCGCGAAGGTTTCGTGAGCTGATCGTGGGGATGTGACATTCCGGCTCGTTGACCCTCCAGCGCTGGAATCTGGCAGAAACGGGTGCAAAACAACCGATGGCAACGCGCAATGGCAAGAACACTCCTAAATTTATGTATTATGATCTTGGGGTTAATCTTTGGCCAGACTTCCGCCGGGACAAGCCTTGCAGCTACATCCCAAGCGTATGAATCAGAGCCCCTGGTCGCACACATAATTACCGCGCAGGACGGGATCGCGCCTGACGTCAAGACGATCACTGCAGGACTGCATCTGAAACTGGGCGAAGATTGGAAAACCTACTGGAAGTCGCCTGGTGAGGTGGGAATTCCGCCCAAGATCACTTGGAACGGCTCGCAAAACGTCAGCGACGTACAGTTTCACTGGCCCGCGCCGATCCGTTTTCGCGCCTTCGGGATCGAGAATTTCGGGTACAAGGACGAAGTGGTCTTTCCGCTGACCGTCACACTCGAGAACCCCGGAGCGCCAGTTGACTTGAAGGCCGCTGTGACAACGCTGATCTGTTCCGATATCTGTGTGCCGGTCGAGTTTTCGCTGGACTTGTCGCTGACTCAGGGAACGGGTCGGGATCAGGACTCGGCCCGGCTTATAAATGCCTTTCTGTCGCGGGTGCCAACCACGGGAAACACAGGCGGAATGAAGTCCGATGCCGCGACCCTGGATACCGTGTCCGAGATGCTGACGCTGAATTTCACCAGCGACCTGCCCTTTGATGCGCCTGATGTCTTTCCCGACATGGGACGTGATACCGCGTTTGGTGCACCCGACATCCGGCTCGCTGGCGACAGGCGTCAGCTATGGGTGCAGTTCCCGGTCCTCGCTCTGGCACAGGACCCCCCCTCCTTGTCCGTCACGGTTACCGACACCAACCGCGTGGCCGAGTTTTCGCCCCGTACCGACTCTCCCCCTACCCCGCCACCATATGAGATCGCGGCCGCCGAAACTTCAGCCAGCGCGCTGGTCTGGATCATTTTGCTGGCGGTGGGCGGCGGGTTGATTCTGAATGTCATGCCCTGCGTACTGCCAGTGCTTTCGATCAAGCTTTCCTCGGCGGTAAAGGCTCGCGACCGCTCTGCGGCTCAGATTCGCGCCGGGTTCCTGGCTTCGGCAGCCGGAATCCTGACATTCATGTGGCTGTTGGCGGCTATCACCATTGCGGCGCGGTCGCTGGGCTATTCCGTCGGCTGGGGCATCCAGTTCCAGAATCCGCTTTTCCTTGCGGTGATGATCGTGGTGCTGGCGGTTTTTGCAGCCAGCCTCGCGGGCCTGTTCGAGATCACGCTGCCGCAGTCGCTGAACACCCGGCTGGCCCATGTCGAAAAGGGCCGCGTGTCGCTGGTCGGGGATTTCCTGACCGGAACTTTTTCAGCAGTTCTGGCGACGCCCTGCTCGGCCCCCTTCCTCGGCACGGCGGTGGCCTTTGCCTTGACCGGCCGACCGGAGGATATCGTGGCGATCTTCACCGCAATGGGGGTCGGGCTGGCCATTCCTTACTTGCTGGTTGCAGTACACCCGAAACTCACCGCCGCTCTGCCTAAACCGGGGCGTTGGATGGTGGGATTAAAATGGGCCCTGTCGGCGGCACTGCTGACCACGATCGGCTGGTTGGTCTGGGTGATGGTCGGGGTGGCCGGAGACACTGCTGCAACTGCTACCGTGCTGGCTGCAACTGTGCTGGTCCTGTTGATCTGGAAAAGTACGATGATGCCACCCGTTCTGCGCTGGACAGCCCTGTTGCTGACGCTGACCGCAGCGTTTGCTGCACCGGTTGCGATTGCCGGCAAAGACCGGTCCAAGCTGCTTGAGCCAGCCGGAGAGATCCCCTGGATTACCTTCAGCCGCTCCGAAATCGCGCGCCTTGTGTCGCGCGGCGAGGTGGTTTTCGTCGATGTCACAGCCGACTGGTGTCTGACCTGCAAGGCCAACAAAGCGCTGGTGCTGGAACGCGGCGAGGTTCTGGCAACACTGCAATCGGACAAAGCAATTCCGATGCAGGCCGACTGGACCCGCCCCGACGATGTGATCGCCCGGTTCCTTGAGGACAATGGCCGGTTCGGGATCCCCTTCAACATCGTCTACGGCCCGTCGGCCCCCGAAGGCATCGCCCTGCCAGAGATCTTGACCACGAACGCCATTCTCGACGCGATGGAACAGGCCGCGCCGATTGCGGGCGGAGCTGTGGAAAGCGGATCCTGACCCCGGAGTTCACATATCCCGGATGCGATTGCTCTGCTGCGCCAAACGCATGGTCTCGTGCTCTTCCATATCCAGTAGCGCCTGAAGGAGTTCGCGTGCCTCGGGTATTTCGGCCCGCCCTTGCAAATACCGATATAAATCGATCACCTGATTGTGAAGATCGAAGACCGCTTCGCAGATCTCATCGACGCTCATCTGTGCGAACGGTCTGTCGCAGGTGCGATGTGGGTCGATCGGCTCATGGCCCAAATAGTCATATACCCACGTGTTGAGCGCTTTGGGATCGGCTCGTTTCACGAAGCCATCGACGATTTTCTCCAAAGCAGCCTCATGGTCGGCGAGGTAGGTAAGCAACATCCTGACCAGCTCCTGCTCGGACTGTGTCGAACAGTGGGCCAAACATTCAGCGAGCCAATGATGCATTTCCCGCGTCCAGACAATTAGATCAGAAAACGTTTCAACTTTCATGGTCTCAACCTCCTAAAGATCGGCATGTGATAGCCTAAACCGGAATTTTCCAGATGGCTCACTGGGCATCAGCGCGAAGTCGGCGCCGGCCCGATCCACGCCGGGCTGCGGGAATCAACCCCCCAGTTCCAGCAATGCCCGGTCGATTGCCACCTTGCGCGGATCCTCCTGCGGCAGGTCATCCGCCAGATCCCTTGCCCTGCCATAGGCGTTCCGGGCGCCGTCGCTCTCGCCCAGCACCGAATAGGCGTTGCCCAGCCGCATCCAGCCGTCCAGATCGCCTGGGTTTTCCTGCATCCGGCTCGCCAGCCGTTCGACCATCGAGCGGATGAAGGTCTGCCGATCTTCGTCGGACATCTCCTCGGCCGTCGCCACCTGATCGGCAGTTGGGCCGGGCATGGAAGGGGCAAAAGCCGCCAGATCCACCGGCGCCCGTCCGATCGACGGGGCGATGCGGTTAAGCTGGGCCACAAAACTCTCCATCCATGGCCGGAACTCCTCTTCGGCGTCGATCCGCGTCTTCAGTAGATCATAGGCCTTATCAGGCGATCCAGCCTGCTCCAGACCAATGGCTTTGTAGAATGTCGCTGCTGGGTTCGATGGGTCCAGTTCCAAGGCTCGTTCAAACGCCCGATCAGCCTTGGGCGTAACGACACCGTCATCGGCATAGACCAACGCCTCGCCATATTGCGACACCAGCGCTGAATTCGCATTGGGTCGGTCCAGCAACCCCTCGAACGCATCTGCGGCATCTCCAAAACGTCCCATACGCATATAGGTCTGAGCCAACAACACCCATCCCTCGGTTGGCCCGCCGGTTTCATCCGCCTCGAGCCGCGACTTCAGGCGCACGGCAAGGTCGGCGATTTCACGGGCTTCGGCCTGCTCCCCCTCGCGTTGGGCAAATGGCTGGCTGGGGATGTCGGGATTACCCAGTTGCCAATAAAGACCGGCTCCGAGCGCAGGAACTGCCAGCGCGGCAAGTAGAATCAGTGCACGCCCGGAATGGCCCATCATCGCTTTGTCGTCCGATTGCCGGTCAATCGCTTTCAGGCGACGTTCTATCTCGGCTCTGGCGGCCTTGGCTTCTTCGGCCGAGATAATTCCTCGTTCCAGGTCCTTCTCTACTTCGCCGATCTGGTCGGAAAAGATGGCAGAGGCGCTTTCTCGTCTCGACAAATCCGAGGTCTTGCGCCCCATACCGGAGAGGGCGAGCGTCAGAAACACCGCCACGGCCATGAATGAAAAGATAATCCAGATCATGCGTGCGGCTCCGTGAGTGAATGGTTTTCGGGATTCCGTTCTTCGCTCGCGCCGCGTTCCGTCTCTTGTTTTCGCGACTTCCGATATCGGCGCGCATTTTGGGTCAATACCGCTGCAGTCGCGATACCACCCAGCCCCAGGATGACGAAAGGCGCAACCCACAGAATGTAAGTTGATGGCTTCCATGGCGGGTTGAACAGAACATAGTCGCCATAACGCGCAACCAGAAAGTCCAAAACCTGCTGGTCCGTGTCGCCTGCCACCAGCCGTTCGCGCACAAGCAGACGAAGGTCGCGCGCCACGCCAGCGTTAGAACTGTCGATGTCTTGGTTCTGGCACACCACGCAGCGCACCTGTTTTGAAATCGCCCGGGCCCGCTCTTCCAAAACCGGATCTGCAAGTATCTCGTCGGGCTCAACCGCGAATGCCGACTGCGACACCAGCGTCGCCAAAGTGACTGCGGTAATTACAATGCGACGTATCATGAGGCCTCTCCTCCGGCCGCCCGCGCCTGATCCAGCGCGGTGCGCATCTTTGAAATTGCCTCGTCGCCCAGCACCGGGCCGACAAAGCGGAATACGACCTTGCCCGCGCCATCAATCACAAAGGTCTCCGGCACGCCGGAAATCCCCCATTCGATCCCGGCTCGGCCGTCCAGGTCGGAACCGATGCGCTCATAAGGGTTGCCCAGATCGTCGAGCCATTTCCGCGCGTCCTGCGGCTTGTCTTTGTAGTTGATGCCCATCAGGCGAATGCCCTCATCGCGTACCATACGCGTCAGCACCGCATGTTCGGCCCGGCAAGGCACGCACCAGGACGCAAACACGTTGACCACGATCGGAGCTGACCCGTCATTTTCCACAAGATCGGTGCTGGACAGCCCGTGGGTATCCAGCCCATCAACCGGCGGCAAGTCGAACTCAGGCACCGGCTGCGAGATCAAAACAGACGGGATTTCGTTCGGATCGCGATCGGGATTCAGTCCCCATAGCAAGAAGGCACCCAGGATGCCGGAAATAGTAATTGGGAACAGTGCAAATAGACGTTTCATTGCCCTACTCCGCCGCCACCGGAACGGAGCTCTGCCCAGTCCGTTTTCGTGGTGCACCGACGCGTAGACGCCGATCGGAGAGTGACAAGACACCACCAAATGCTAACAATCCTGAACCTATCCAGATCCAGACCACCAATGGCTCATACAAGATACGCAGGGTCCATTTGCTCTGTTCTGATTCCGCCGCCGGTTCCGATATCGAGGCGTAAAGGTCCCCTGCCAACGTCGTTCGAATTGCCGACTCGGTCGTACTGGTACCCGCCACGAGATAGGCCCTGCGCTCGGGTTGAAGCGTGGTGACATAAGCGCCATTGCGAAATACCGTCAGTGTGGCCGTGCGAGACAGATAGTTCGGACCGCGAAGCTGTTCCACACCGTCAAAACGCACGTCGAACCCTGCTATCTCAATCTGTGTTCCGGGCTCGGCAAAAGTCACGACCTCGGATTTCCAAGCGCTGGACCCGATAAAGCCGATCATACAGACAGCCAACCCCGCATGGGCCACGACCATGCCGTAATGAGAACGCGGTAGGTTGCGGGCCCGACGCAGGGACTCGGCCAACGGCGCCTCACCCAGTTTAATTCGGCTGGCCCACTCTGTCAGCACAGCGCCCAGCAACCAAACCGCAAGGCCGATCGACACTACCGCCAAGGCTGGGCCGCCGGTATCCAGATACCACACAAGCAATGCTACGAGCAGGCTAACCCCGGCCACCCATTTGAGCCGGGACAGAACACCGCGCAAATCCGCCCGCTTCCATGACAACAGCGGCCCAATCCCCATTACAACGACCAGAACCAGCATGATCGGCACGAAACTGGCGTTGTAATAGGGTGGTCCAACCGAAATCTTTTCACCTGTCACAGCCTCAAGCAAAAGCGGATAAAGCGTACCGAATAGAACCGTCGCCGTTGCGGTGGCCAGCAGCAGGTTGTTAATAAGCAAACCGGCCTCGCGGCTGATCGGGGCAAAAAGACCGCCGCCCTCCATCTCCGGTGCGCGTATGGCAAACAGCGTCAATGAACCACCGATCGCGACAGCCAACAGCGCCAAGATGTAAATGCCGCGTTCGGGATCGACCGAAAACGCATGGACCGATGTAAGCAAGCCTGAGCGGACAATGAATGTCCCTAACAAGGACAACGAGAAGGTCAAAACGGCCAGTAGGATCGTCCAACTTTTGAAGCTGCCGCGCTTTTCGGTCACAATGGCCGAATGGAACAGCGCTGTGCCAGCAAGCCAGGGCATAAACGAGACATTCTCGACCGGATCCCAGAACCACCAGCCACCCCAACCCAGTTCGTAATAGGCCCACCAGCTGCCCAGAACGATACCAAGTGTCAGAAACACCCAGGCCGCCAATGTCCAGGGTCGGACCCACCGCGCCCATGCCGGATCGACCCGCCCCTCAATCAGGGCAGCCACGGCGAAAGAAAATACGATCGAGAAGCCGACATAACCCAGGTATAGGAACGGCGGGTGCATAGCCAGGCCGACATCCTGCAACAGCGGATTTAAATCCTGACCATCCAGCGGTGCCGGAAACACCCGGTCGAACGGGTTCGAGGTGAACAGCATGAATGACAGGAACCCCGCACTGATCCAGGCCTGAACTGCCAGAGTGCGCGCCTTGAGTTTCAGCGGGATGTTCCGAGCCAACAGAGACACACCCAGCCCGAAAATCACCAATATCAGAATCCACAACAGCAGCGACCCTTCGTGGCTACCCCAGGTCGCAGCCACCTTGAAAAGCATCGGTTTCAGCGAATGAGAATTGCTGGCCACATTTAGCACAGTGAAATCGCTGACCACGAAGGACCACATCAGAGCGGCGAAGGCGATAGCAACCAGCGCTGTCAGCAGGACCGAGGTCGCAGATGCCGATCGCATCCACATGACATTGTTCCGTGCTGCTCCAATCAAAGGTAATACGCTTTGCACCAAGGACACGGCCAGGGCAAGCGCCAGGGCGAACTGCCCGATTTCCGGTATCATTCCAATCCCTCCGGATTTCCGGTTTTGCGGCCTTGTCCGACAATCCAGCGCTGGAGGGTCAAGCGCATTATTGCCGCACCCCCTTCGGCTGATGCATGCTTGACGAGCGCAAATCTGGCCGGCGGCCTTGACCTTCCAGCGCTGGAGACCCCCACCATTCCGGCTTCACCAATGGGCGTACCGAACACTTTGTTTTCAGGACACGGATTCAGGAAACAAACGAACACGAGGGCAAAATGACACGGAACAACAGCAAGATTTCGTGCGTCTGGCAACGCCTCCAGGCCGTAATACTGGCTGGGGGGCTGAGCCTCGGGTCACCTGCCATGGCCCAACCAGAAAACCGTCCGGCTGACAACGTGGCGATGAACCCGCAAGCCTCCAGCAACATGTCAGGTATGGGAAGCATGTCCACGATGATGCGCCCCGATGCGGTGCCGCCAACGGGTGTCGTTGGCGGTATGCATCCGCCTGAGGGAGTTTTGATGCCGATGTTCTCTTACATGAACATGGAGATGGACGGTAAACGTACCGGAACGCAGTCGCTGTCTACCTCGGACGTGCTGTCGCAGTATCCGATCGCGCCGCTCAGCATGAGCATGAACATGGCGATGGTCGGCCTGATGTACGGTGTGACCGACGAAATCTCGGTGATGGCGATGCTGCCCTATACCCGCAAGACGATGAAGCACCAGACCCGCATGGGCCAGACCTTTAAGACCAAGGCACAGGGGTTTGGCGATCTGAAGATCATCGGCGGATATGATATCTACAAATCCAACAGGCAGGTGCTGGAACTATCTCTTGGCCTCGGTCTGCCGACCGGCTCGATAGACGAGACCGACACCACACAGGCCGGGCCGGACCAGCTGCTGCCCTACCCCATGCAACTGGGTTCAGGCACTTACGACCTGCTGCCGGGCGTCACCTATACGGGCCAGAACGCGGATTGGTCGTGGGGCGCCCAGCTGGCGGCCATGATCCGGATGGGTGAGAATGATGCCGGTTACACCTTGGGCAACGTCTATTCAGCAACAGTTTGGGGTGCACGGCGCTGGAATGACTAGTTCAGCTCTTCGTTGCGGGTGGTCGGCGACATCGTCAAAAACATTGACGGGTCGGATGCGCGCCTGAACCGAGGCATGGTGCCCACCGCCGATCCGACCCTGCGCAGCGGCCAGTTTCTGAGCATCGGAATCGGAGTGAATTACCTTGTGTCGGGGTCGGGTGCTTTGGCGGGCACGCGTCTGGGTATCGAGGGCGTGATCCCGGCGTATCAAGATCTGGGATGGGCCCCAGCTTGAACGCGATTACGCAGTCTCCTTCGCGATACGCAGGGCGTTCTGACCCTTCAGCCCCAAACCGACTGTAAACGGACAATCAGCGCCGCCGCGGTGGTCAGAACGACCACTGACACCGCCATCAGTAGCAGGGTCAATATCACAGGTCCGCCGCGCCCGGGTACGCGACGTGCCAGTTGGGCCGCAAATCCAGTACCGTGGGCGATCTGGCTCTGAACAACGGATAGGTATAGCGGCAGCGCTCCGACCAGCGTGGCGTACAGGTAAACGCCTGAGATGTTCTCGAAGTAGGCGGAGCGCACCAGCGTCGGACCGACTACCCGCAACGCCACTACGGGATCACCGCCGAAAGACCCGAACCAGTCCGCCGAAAGCGCGTAGATCAGCGCATGCAGCCCGATGAACAGGACGGCCCGAAGCAGCAGGTCAATCAGCAGATACCGGGCCGGGATGGCTCCTTTGCCCCGCGCCCTTACCCCAACTGCGAAAAGAAAAAAGCTGAGATAATTTACGAGGAACACAACCGGCAACCCGTTCGTCACGACCTGGCGCAAAAACCGAACAAACGCGGGACCACTGTTCAGGAGGTGCGTCGCAAAGCCCGGCGTGCGCAAAACGAAGATGGCCAACAGTGAAAACAACGCGAGGCAACTGACAATCAGCGTGTTTCTGGCAAACTTCCAGAAAGGCAATTCAGTGGCAAAATATCTGTTCATTTCATTTAGTTTGCCAACGGTTCCAGCGCAATGTCGATGCCAAATGGGTCACAGACCTGCCACAGAACCTTCGATTTTATAGTTTCGCAAGCCCTCGACCCGCCTTACGCGCGAAAATCGACCGTTTTGACCATTACATTTGCAACCCAGCTTTGTTATCTTTAAACGTGATAAGTACCCCTTATCAAATATGATTGATTTTGCAGGAAAATGCGCGCAAAATAGCCCCCATGAAGCCTCCTGCGCCCTATCTCCCTGCCGCCTCCCCTGCCCTGTCTGTCGAAGACCAGGACGCGCTCACCGATCTCTATGTGCGCGGCACGCCGGCCAACACGCTGCGCGCTTATGAGCGCGATCTGCTCTACATTACGGCCTGGAAGGCAGCACGGTTCGGAGTGCCGTTGGACTGGCCCGAGAGCGAGGCCACAGCGCTGGCCTTCATTCTCGATCACGCCCGCGATCTGGGAGATGCCGCGCCCGAGGATGTCGCGCGTCAGAGTGCCGAGATGTTGATCGCGCAAGGGCTACGCAAGTCCCTCGCCTGCCCGGCCCCTTCTACGCTGGACCGGCGCATCGCCTCCTGGCTTGCCTTTCATCGAATGAAGAACCTGACCAGCCCTTTCGGTGCGCCGCAGGTGAAGCAGGCCCGTGCCAAGGCGCGCCGCGCCGCCGCCCGGCCCCCTGCCCCAAAATCGCAGCAACCGATTACCCGCGATGTGCTCGAGCAGTTGCTGTCCACTTGTCGGGGGTCCCGGCGGGATTGCCGCGACCGCGCCATCTTGATGCTGGGTTGGGCTTCGGGTGGTAGACGGCGCTCGGAGATCACCGGGTTGATGTTTGAAGACGTCTCGCTGAAGGAGTTCAACGAGAAAAGCCTGGTTTGGATTTCACTGCTGGAGACCAAGACGACAACCAAAGGTGAAACGCCGCGGCTGGTGTTGAAAGGCCGCGCAGCCCAAGCGCTGGCCCATTGGATCGAGGTGGGTGAGATTCAGGACGGCCCCTTGTTCCGGCCTGTTTCAAAAGCCGATCGGGTGTTAACCCGCCGCCTCAGCCCGGATGCCATCGCGCAGATCGTCAAGCGTCGGGTGAAACTGGCGGGCCTGCCGGACGGGTTCGCTTCCCCCCATGGGCTGCGCTCGGGCTTCCTGACCCAGGCCGCGCTGGACGGCGCCCCGATCCAGGCCGCGATGCGCCTCTCCCTGCATCGCTCCATGGCCCAGGCGCAGAAATACTACGACGATGTGGACATCGCGGATAACCCGGCGACTGATCTACTGGGGTGAGTAGTTACTGACTATTTAATAATCCCCGCTTGAGGGAAACTCCGGCTGCTGTGCCTATGTCTTGTTTCCTGTCGCATCTGTTAACGTGGCCAGCGCGGAAACATGTCGCGGCAGATCGCAACGGGAATGCAGGATATCAACAATGATCACCGCGTCCGGCTGATCCAGATAAACCAGGAAATGCTCTCCTGCGCGCACATATCTGAGATCCGCCGCCTCTTCGACCAATATAGAACAACTTCGGCTGGCCACCCTGCCCTCTGTGATGGCCTGACAGCGCGCTATTAGTTCTTGTTCATAAAGATCGGCTTGATGCGATCCAAACTTGTCGATGGTCCATCGGGCAATTTCCACCAGGCTGGATTCAGCGCGGCGTGTCAGTCGAAAGGGTCTGGTCACGCCTTGGCTCGTGCCCTTGCAAAGGCACGACGGATCGCATCCGAACCCCTGCCTTCTGCCAAATCTCCGGCCTGAGCCTGCGCTACACCCTCCTGCAAGCCTTGTTTGAGAGACTCCAGCCCCGCTTCTTCCCGCTCCAAAAGCCGAAGGCCGGCGCGCAACGCTTCACTGGCGTTCTGATATCGACCGGACGCAACCAGATTCTGCACCAGTTGATCCTGCGATTCTGTAAGTACAACATTGCGGGTTACCATGGCGTAAGCCTCCTTTTTGGCAATATATGCCAACGAGACCGTCTGTTCAACGATTGAGGAGCCCAAAATCACTAATTCGAGCAAGCTGGTTTTATGGACGCTAATGGGACGTGAACACACGGATCATGTCTGTGATCCCATATGAATCCAATGACGGTAGAGACTTGCGTCAAAAGCCGCGCCGCGCAAGCACAGCTGCACTGGATCGAGGACAGTTCCCTGTTCCGTCGCAACTTACAGGCGCACAATTCCCGAAACCCCGCCCTCACGGTATGCCATTTCTTGGGCAATTGGCGAGCGGCTGACTCTAGCCGGAATGTTCGCGTGTTTTCCTCTGCGCACGGGCTGAGCTCGGTGTATCTGACCCAGATCGCCATGCCATTCTCACCGCATCGTACTCCCGTACTGGCGCAGAAGTATTGTTACGAAGTTGGTATCGCAGAAAACTCGATAACGAAATTGTTGGTGAGAGAATTTGACCAATCAGCTCAACTAGCTCCCTGCCCTTCCCAATTGCGCAATTTGCGCCAAAAGCCGTTCGGCCTTCACTCCAACTCCATGCTAGAGGCGTTCTACTCAAAGCGGAGCATAGGGAGGAGTTTTACAGGAATGCCTTCGCATGCCTACGTTAGAACTTCATCGACTGAAAGAACCCATGATCCCGCTCAACCGAGTTTACAACTGTAAACCACCCTGCTCTGATGCAAAGCGTATGTAGTCCTCCGCGTTGGAAAACCTACAATATAGGCGAAAATCCTTGACTTAGTGCTATGAATCACGGCTGTTTATCTCAAGTGGCGCAAAAATGACCACATTCTTTAATTTGAGGCAACTACATGATTCCCGTGACACCACTTGCGGCAGAAAGACCATCGGCACTCGCCACGGAAATATCTGAGAGATTAAACTCGGCTATCCGGGAACATCTACTTGCTGCATTTGCCCCCGACAATACCAAATCACTGCGAAATTTTGCAGCGCCAGAAGCTGCTGAACTCTTAGGAGTCTCAGGTCAATTCATGCGCAAAGTCCACGCAGAGGGAACGATTCCTGAACCGAATGACGTACGCAGCGGTAGGCGTTACTATACTGCCCAAGAACTTTGGGAGGCTCGCGAAACGCTTGAGAAAACCTCACGCAAAAAAGGGCGCTATGTCCCTCGCCGGACTGAAGGAGAAAAGCTCCAAGTCTGGCAGTTGATGAACTTCAAAGGCGGCAGCAGTAAGAGCACCACAACAATTCACTTGGCTCACTATTTTGCGCTTCGCGGTTACCGTGTGCTGGCTGTTGATCTGGATCCTCAAGGCTCTCTTACATCCATGTGCGGCATAAGCCCCGAAATAGAGTTTGACGGGCTGACGATTTACGATGCTATTCGATATGAAGATCCGGTAGATATGGCGGACGTCGTGCTTCCGACGTACTTCCCCGGTCTCTCTGTGGCTCCGTCACGGCTTGTTCTTTCCGAATTTGAGACAGAATCTGCCGTTCACTCCAACCCAGACCATCCGTTCTTTACAAGAATACGGAATGCCCTGGCCCAGGTGGAAGGAGATTTTGACCTTGTTCTGATTGATAGCCCACCTCAGCTAGGATTCTTGACAATTGCTGGGATGGCGGCCGCCAGTTCATTGCTTGTGCCACTTACACCTTCGATGCTGGACGTGTCTTCGACGGCTCAATTTCTCGAACTCGCTGGTGCTTACATGGCAGTCATTGAAGATGCCGGCGCTACGCTCGAATACGACAACTTCAAATTCCTGATAACGCGTGACGAGCCAACAGACGTACCGTCTCAACAACTGGCTTCGTTCATGCGGGCACTGTTTCAGGATCGCGTTATGTCAGCCACAGCCCTCAAAAGCACCGCGGTCAGTGACGCCACAATGCTCAAACAATCAATTTACGAAGTCGTGCGGTCAGAAATGACACGCGCAACTTATGATCGGGCAAAGAACTCAATGGATGCGATCGGCTCTGAGGTAGAGCAAATGATCCATCAAGCATGGGGACGCAGCTAATGGCTAGAAAGTCGCTTCAGGAGATGTCGGGGATCGCAAACACCATCGCGCGCTCTAGCCCCAAGGCCATCGATAAAACTCCAAAACCCAATGCCCCTGCTCTTGGTGCGCTTCAGGGCTCTCTTGCCGCAATCAGGGAAATTGACCCTGCTCTGATCGACGACTGGGGGCCTGCCGATAGGCTCGGTGAGTTTACAGCTGTAAACATTGACGAAGAAGACGATAGTTTTGAAAGCTTGATGTCGAGTATACAAGACGGTGGCCAACAAGTTCCCATTCTTGTCAGAAGATCGAAATCCGACGGTCGATACGAGGCAATTTATGGACGGAGGAGGCTCAAAGCCTGTCGTGAACTTGGTATTAAAGTCCGCGCCAATGTTCAGGATATCGACGATGCTTCAGCGCTTCTCGCCAAAGGGCTTGAGAATGCTGCGAGGCGCAATCTTTCCTTCTACGAGAAAGCACGTTTCGCCGAGGCGATCCTGACTTCCGGGCATGACACGGCAACGGTGCGGCAAGTATTGAACGTTTCGAAATCAGGGCTGTCTCACCTGACAAAAATTACGCAACATGTTCCTGCAAAGATTGGTGACATGATCGGCGCAGCCCCAAAATCAGGCCGCCCAAAATGGACCGTGCTTGCAGAGCACTTCGTTGCAGGCAAGCTAGCGGAAGATGAAGCTGCAAATCTTCTTGCAACCATTGAGCCATCGATGTCGTCAGATGATCGGCTGGAAATGCTCCTAAAAGCAGCTGCCAAACGCGGTGCAAGACAAAGAGAAGGTGCAGCCGAACTCAACCCAATCGAAGGCGTTACAATCAAATCTACCAACGGATCACTAACTGTTTCGGTCAAAAGGACCGGAGCTAACGCTGGCTTCGCTAGCTGGTTGGACGAAAACATGGCTGAAATCATTAAGCGCTCACACGCTGAGTTTACAGCTGTAAACGCCAAGAAAAAGAACTGAGGACGAGCAGAAAGGAGGAAGGCAAACAAACAAAACCCCCGAAACCGGAGCTTCGAGGGCTGCTGCGCAAAGCGCAATTCTTAGATTAGACACCTAGAATCTAGCAGCACCCGAATCGCCACACAAGAAAAAACGCTCTTGAGCGAACGGGTAATTTTTGTCTGCCGATAGATAATCATGAAAACACTAACAGCATTGGCTCCAAATGGAGCAACCTTGTCGGCAACGACAGGGCAGGGGAGTAGTACGCCCAAAAAATGGATACTTCTTCGCGCCGTTGAAGAGGCCAGAGAACCTCTTGGGTTAAAATCCACAACTCTCAATGTCCTGAGAGCCATGATTTCCTTTTTGGGCGGTGATCAGATTGCTGCGGACCAAGATGATCATCACATCTGCTTCGCTTCCAACGCGGCGATCGCCAAACGAACGCATGTCAGCGTGCAGACAGTTGAGCGTCATATCTCGACGCTGGTTGCGCTTGGACTTATCCGCCGCGTAATGAGCGCAAACGGCAAGCGATGGGCGCGCCGGGATCGACAGGGCAGGGTGGTCACCGCAACCGGGCTCTCGTTGATGCCTTTGTCTGAACGGCACGCTGAGTTCATCCAAGAAGCCCAGAGGCATGCTGATCGAGTTCTCGAGTTCACTGTACTCCGTGACAATGTTTCCGCCGCTCTGGCGCGCCTTAGGGAACTCGTAGCAAATGACACCGCGATCTCTGATTTGATGACCACCGTACGCAATGCTCTGCGTCGCAAACCAGATGCGAGTGTACTCAGCAAGCTTCTGGCAGAAATCTCTGTGGAAATCTCCGAGATAACACAGACAGATACAGAAAATTTGAGGGCCAGTGACAGTGAAATTGAGGGGCACAAAGAGGACTCTCTGAATCCAGAAGTTAAGAAAGAAGAACTTTCTCAGATTCAGGTTTCTCCAGGCCAAATGGAGCGCAGTTTTCCACGGCTATGCTCAGAACTACGCTTTGCTAAAGATCAGCACCACTGTGATCGGCTTATGGACGATATCGCCGAGTACCTACGGCTTGGCCAAACCTGGTATGCAATGAAATCAACGTTTGGCCCAGCTATTCGCTTCATTGTTCTTGGATACATTTTTCAACGTGCTGAGAACATACAGTCTCCAGGGGCTTACCTGATTTCATTATTGGCTAAGATTGAAAAGGGAGAGCTGTCTCCAAAGGCAATGCTGTCGCGGACCTCCAATGCCACGTAACTTTGGGAAGGAGGATGAGGTTTACCGTTTTCAGATTACACATCCAATCGATGATCGGATTGAAGAGTTTGAAAAAGGTGAGCAATAGGATTGACCTCTATAAATCACGTAACCATAAATAGTGAGCTATAGAAAGGAAGCTTATACCTCACGATGTGGAACTGGCAGAACCATGATTGGCCGAATTTTCGTTACGACGCCGCAAGGCTCGAACCATACGAGCAACAGTTCCTGTTGTCCTCAGGGGAAGTTCTTGGAGCGGTTCATCATGTGAACACATCAGATCGAGATCAATTGCGTGTTGACTTGCTCAGCGAAGAAGCGATGAAAACCAGCGCGATCGAAGGTGAGATGCTGGATCGCCTCAGCGTGCAATCTTCCTTGCGCCGTCATCTTGGACTGGCTCCCGGCAGCTATCCATCCAAACCGCGGGAGCAGGGCGTTTCTGAAATGATGGTGGATGTTTATTCCAACTATTCAGAACCACTGTCACACGACACTTTGTTTCGGTGGCATGACATGCTTCTGTCCCATGACAGGCATCTGGAAACGATTGGAGCATACCGGAGCCACGAGGATGCGATGCAAATCGTCTCAGGCAGGATCGACCGCCCAACGGTGCATTTCGAAGCGCCACCTTCACATCAGGTTCCGGCTGAAATGGACCAGTTCGTAACCTGGTTCAACCGGACCGCACCAGATCGTCCCAAGCCCTTGCGCGCCCTGACCAGAGCCGGGTTGAGTCATCTGTATTTCGAAAGCATTCACCCCTTTGAGGACGGCAATGGCCGGTTGGGTAGGGCGCTGGCTGAAAAGTCCCTGGCACAAAACATTGGTCAGCCAAGCCTGATTGCGCTTGCTTTCACGATTGAGCGAGAGCTGAAGGCTTACTACGACCAGCTCGAACGCCACCAAAAGACACTGGACGTCACACCATGGCTCGTTTGGTTTGCCGGGACCGTTCTTACAGCGCAGCAGGTGACTCTTGAGCGGGTTGGGTTCTTCATATCCAAGACGCATTTCTATGACCGGCATCGCGATCAGTTCAACGCCCGCCAAGGCAAGGTAATTGCCCGGTTGTTCAAGGCTGGGCCGGATGGGTTCAAAGGGGGATTGAGTGCCGAGAACTATATCTCGATCACCGGAACGTCCCGCGCCACGGCGACGCGGGATCTCCAGAACCTGGTAGAGAAGGGCGCTTTGATCCGAACGGGTGAACTCCGGTACACGCGATATTGGTTAAAGCTAGATCGGGACGGGTAGGGGGCTGAAGTACGGCACGAAGGGCGGGATGCAGTCATTCGCTGCGTGTGCAACACGGCGACGGTGCGGTGAAACAAGCGGACGTTCAAGAAGTGTTGGGCGATAGCAAGAACCACATACGGTCAACGTGCCCTTTTCCTGACCAACCCAAATGCTTCAGGATCTGTTGCAAACTTTTGACTGTTGCCTCTCACTAGTGCTTCGAGTGAATGGAAATCGAAATATTGAAGTCGAAAGTTTGTTTATGATCTCTTTCAAAGGCGCACAGTATCCGAAAGATGTGATCCTCTTCGCAGTGTTCTTCTATGTCCGATACGGTGTGTCATATCGCGATCTGGAAGAGATCATGCATGAGCGATGTGAATCGGCATGCAAAATTGACCCACCTGTTTTCGTTAAGATCCGCACAAAAGTGCGGAGGAAAGAGCAGGTGTTATTGATGGAAAGCGTATCGAAGATCCGGCGATGGGTATTGGTTGAGGAACGCAGCATCCGGTCTGTTGCGCGGTCGACGGGATTATCACGGAACACGATCAAGAAGTATCTGAAGGATGAGAGCCCGCCGAGCTACCAGCGCCAGGCCCCGCCGGTTCGGCACAAACTTTGCAATGGGTTTGATCTCCGGCTTCAGGAGTTGTTCGATCAGGACCAGAAGCGACCACGCCGGGAGCGGCGGACGGCCCAGAAGCTCTATGAGCAACTCGTAACGGAGGGCTACACCGGGTCTTATTCCCCGGTTCAGCGCTTTGTGCGCGACCTGAAGCGGGCTGGCACTGGTTCGAGCGAAGCGTTTATTCCGCTGCATTTTGCGGCAGGTGATGCGTTGCAATTTGACTGGAGCGAAGAACGGGTTGTCCTGGGCGGTGTCGAGCAGAAGGTGAAGGTTGCCCATTTCCGCCTGTGTCACAGCCGCAAGCCCTTTGTCGTGGCTTATCCCGGCGAAGCCCAGGAGATGGTGCTGGATGCGTTCGTGCGGGCATTGGCGTTCTATGGCGGCGTGCCGCGCCGGGTGATCATCGACAATCCCAAAACGATGGTGACCTATGTCTCGCGCTCAAAGGACCGGATATTCCATCCCCGGTTCCTGGCCTTGATGAACCACTATGTGATGGAACCGGTGGCCTGTACACCCGCTGCGGGCTGGGAGAAGGGGCAGGTTGAGAACCAGGTCCAGTTTTTGCGCGGCCGGTTGTTTGTTCCCAAACCCGCCTTTGGTGATCTCGATGCGCTGAACGATTGGCTGCGCCTGCGCTGTGAAGAACTGGCAGAGCGCGCCCATCCCGAGCATCAGGATCGCACCATTGCAGAAATGTTCGAAGACGAGCGTGCTGAGCTGCGCCCTCTGGGCCGGGCATTTGATGGATACGTGGAGAAGACCGTCCGCGTCCGCTCCACCTGCCTGGTTCAATTTGCCAGCAATCGATACAGTGTGCCCTCCCGGTTCGCCGGACAACATGTGTCGCTGCGCGCCTATGCTGGCCGGATCGTGCTGGCGTCGGGCCAAGAAGTCATCGCCGAGCACAAACGTCGCTTCACTCGCAATGTCAGCTATTTTGAGCCATGGCATTACGTGCCGCTGCTGGATCGCAAGCCCGGCGCCCTGCGCGACGGCGCCCCCTTTGTGGACTGGCAACTGCCCGAGGCCATGCATCGGATCAGGGAGCATTACATGGCCGGCAAAGGCGGGGATCGGGAGTTCGTCGATTTGCTTCTGCTGGCCCAGGATCACGGAATCGAGGTGGTCGAGACGGCTTGCGAACTGGCGGTGGAACAAAACACCTTGCGCCTTCCTGCCATCATCAACCTGATCAACCAGTTGGTAGAACCGGTCATCACACCGCTCAACGACGCCTATACCTATCCGCAACTAACCTTGCGGCCCGAGGCCGATTGCAAGCGCTATGAGATGCTGTGCTCAGCTGAGGAGGCGGCCGCATGAACGCCCTCATCGACCAACTGACTACCTTGAGGCTGCATGGAATGGCAGCTTGCGCCCATGATTTGCTGTCCGCGCGCAAGCCACCAAGTCTGACCACAGCGATAAAGCAACTGATCGACGCCGAGACTGTAGAACGCCGGGTGCGCTCCATCCAGTATCAAATGCGGATCGCGAAGTTCCCCCATCACAAGGACTTCGCCACCTTCGATTACGGTGCGGCCGCGGTTACCCAGAGCCAGATCGAACCGTTCTGCACAGGCCAGTTCACCGACGAGGCGCATAACCTCATTCTGGTGGGCGGAACCGGCACGGGCAAAACCCACATCGCCATCGCGCTTGGAACCACCCTGATCAACAACGGCAAGAAGGCCCGTTTCTTCAACGCCGTCGACCTGATCAATGCGCTGATCAAGGAACAGGCCGAGGGCAATGCCGGGAAGATCATCCGGCAGCTCTCCGCCCTGGACTGCGTCATCATCGACGAGTTGGGCTACATCCCGTTCCCCAAGTCCGGCGGTGCGTTGCTGTTCCATCTGATCAGCAAGCTCTATGAGAAGACCAGTGTCATCATCACCACCAACCTGGAGTTCGGCGAATGGGTCTCGGTCTTCGGCGATGCCAAGATGACAACCGCGCTTCTGGATCGCGTAACCCATCACTGCGCAATCATCGAGACAGGCAACACGTCATACCGGTTCGCACAGAGCAAGCGGCGCAGAAAAACATAAACGTCGCGCAAGCAAAGCCCCCAGACGGACTCGCTATATGAGGGCGGCCCGCCTGGGGGCTTTGCGCCACATAGGGTGGGTCAAATTTAAATGCTGAAACCGGGTCAGTTTTGAACGCTCATTGACAATGCTGTTTGAGACCAGCCCTCAGGCACAGGTTCTGGTGCCGTTGGTTGCAGCTGTTGCGTTTGGCCTTTTGGCATCCACTTTGCTGGTCATCTTCGTGTTCCCAACGGCGCTCGGAATTTACTTCGACATTGTGGATGTCAAAAAATGGCAGGCCAACAGACAAAAACGCGATGAACACGAACCGGCAGCTGTTTCAGTCTCATAGGCGAATAGCGGTATGGTTCGTAACTTTCTGTTCAACTACCTTGGCCTGTTTCGCGCTCTCGCGGGCGCATTGACGGATGTCCGGTCTTTGCACTTGCTTGCCATGTCGGCATCATTGGTGTTCGTCAGCACGAGCTTCTACGTTTTGGTCGAAGGTTGGAGCATTCTGGATGCGGCCTATTTCTCTGTCGTCACCATGTCGACCGTTGGATATGGGGATATCGCGCCAACCACGGCAATGGGCAAGGTTTTCACCATGATCTTCACTGTCGCCGGGATCGGGATTTTTGTTGCAACGATAACGACGGTAGCCTCGATTTTTGTGGGGAACTTCAAAGTCCGAAAGTAGCCAGAACTTGCGGGAGGATTAGCAAAATTTATGTAAATCCTCTGCTCGATCGAATTGCCGACGCTTCACTGACTCCACCCAGCTTTGCGCAATTGGTTCATCAAGCTCTCAGCGTCTTCGGGATCGCGAAATAGCCGAAACATGAACTCCTCAATGCGGCTGTTCGGCCAGGCTTTTTGGTATTCCTGAACGCGTTTTTGCGCTTCTGCCGTTCTCCCGGACGCCTGTAGTGAAGCAATCAGATGCGCTGTGTTAATCTCGCTGACTGGTTCACCAGAAGCTGCTGCATCCATCAGGTGGTCAATCGAATCCTCATAGTTCCCCAGATAATAACTGGCGTTGCCAAGAACATTGCGCCAGGGGAACCGCGATCCCTGACGGTTTTCATGAATTTTAGGATCAGAACTCGCGACGGCTCTTTCAAAGTCGCCTGAGAAGAACGCAATGATTGCGTCAAATTCCAGAACGATCAGATCATTTGGATTCAATTCCACCGCGCGCACCGACAACCTGTTTGCTTCATCAAAATCCCTCTCAAACATCAATAGCGCGGCCATGGCCGACTGGCTCCACGCCTCTGATGGTGCCAAACGCATCGCCTCTTCCGCATAGAGCCGGGCTTGCACCAGCATTTGATCGCGATCCGGACCTTCAGGAGCTAAACCTCCGAAGAACGTAGCCGCTTGTGCCGCCCCGGCATAACCACCGAAATAATCCGGTTTCAGTTCGATCGCTTTTTCGAACAGTGTCAGGGCCGCCAATAGTCGTGTTGGTTGAGTGGCTGGAAACAGCATCGAACGGGCATCTTCCGCGATATTTCGGGCCTGCAACGCCGCGGGGGAGGTTTCGAACAAAACCGCGCGCTCAACCTGGTTGCGCTGATCCGGATCGAAACTGGTTGGCTGGGTTGTTTTGTCTGTCCGAAAACCAAAGAAGACGGCCGCAAATCCCACAAAAAGAACAACGATCGCGCCTACGACAATGCCCAACTGGGGTGCAGACGACGCTTCGATCTGCGATTTCTCTGGTGGTACGTTGGTTTCGAAATGAGGTGCGTACCCGCCCTTTGCGACATGGATGCGAAGCGGGTCCTGCGCGCCTTCTTCCAGATAATACACATCCAGCCTGCGCCGCAGGCGGCCAGCGTCGACGCGCACGACATTTGCAGTCGCGATGTCTTTTTCGGATCGGCGTCCATAAACGTCCTGCGCGATCCGTTTTCCAAGAATTTTGTCGCCTCGACCCTCTAAGCTCTCGACAACAATGTAACGCAGAAATTCCTGCAGTCGGTCAGCACCAGCGAACACCTCGCTGGACAAGACACGATCTAACGCGTCCCGCACATCTGTTTCGCTAGATACTCCTGAGGATACGTCCTGCATCTTGGTCCGAGGGTCTCCAGAATTTAGATTTAAATTCATCCGCTTACAGCAGCGTGTAACCGTTACATGCCGTTAAACCATATATCTAAACAACTGCGTGAATTAGGCAAGTTCTACGCGGCGCAACCGGAGTTTCGCGATGGAGATTGAAGAGCTGTGGACCGCAGGACTGTCGGAATGCTTCACCGGAGAATTTGACAGTGTTCGTGCACTGTTTTTAAGCGATCAGAACTTTGCCGAGATGTGCCGGGATTTTGTCGAGATACACAAGCTGAGCGTGTTGGCAGATGCACAGGATCCGCATGTGCACGAGTGCCTGACAGGGCTGAAAGAAGAAATACTCTCGCACTATTCAGACGCAAACGATCGAAGGTACCCCTTGAAGCACTTGAAAATGAATTGAGATCAACGGAGAGACTATGAAACTGACCAACCTCGCAATAGTTCCCTTGATGCTTGCAGCACATCCGCTGCTTGCGCAGGAGGAGCCCATCATCCACGATTCAGAATATTACATTCTGCTCTCGGAGCACGGTGATCAATGGGCCGAAGATGACGCAGCCGTGGACGCTCGGCTGGCGGAATTTCGTGAGAAGAACGGTGGCAAACCCCCGAACATCATCAACATTCTGATCGATGATCTGGGTTTTGGTGACATGGGAATTCCCGAGCTCAACGCACTCCGTGGATATGAGACGCCCAACATCAATGACTTCTCGGACGAAGCTTTGCGCATGGTGCGCATGTATACCGAACCATCCTGTACACCAACAAGGGTCGCACAGATGACCGGCCGTCTGCCGGTGCGCATCGGCATGGGTGACACCGCCGTTGACATCGCCGGATTTGGCCTGCCGGGGAGCGAGAAGATCCTGCCCGAAGTTCTGAAAGATGCGGGTTATGCCACCAGCCATATCGGCAAGTGGCACATGGGCGACATCCCCGAAAGCTGGGCCATGAACAACGGGTTCGACTACGCCCAGATGGCCGTGCACCAACAAGGTCAGCTAACCATTTTCAATGACGATGCCATCCACGAAGGTGTGTCTGTTGGCAATGCTGACTATGTGCCGGCCTATACGATCGACAGCAACTTCCGACCTGATGCCTCGGCCATGATGACCACGATCGAAGGTGAAGCTGGTGGCCCGATCCGCGAGATCCGCATGGAACCGGGCGAGCGCTGGAATGCGTTGAAATACAACGAAATGAACCAGGCCTTCCAGGACAAAGCCATGGAAGAGCTGGCGCGTCTGGCAGGTGGCGAAGAGCCATTCTTCTTGCAATACTGGCCGCTTCTGCCGCTGGACAACACCCGCGCTGGCCGTGATGGTCCTCAATCACCGAACGGTGGTCTATATGCGGACAAGATGCAGCTAGTGGACGAATGGCTGGGTGCGATGTTCGACTCGATGGAAGAACTGGGCGTTGCCGACAACACCATCGTCGTTGTGATGGGCGACAACGGTCACTTTACCAAGTATTCGCCGGAATCCGGTTACACGCCGATGATCTTCCGCGGTGGTAAAGCCGACACGACCGAAGGTGGCGTACGCACCGACGCGTTCATTCGCTGGCCCGGCATGATCGAAGCGGATGGCCTGCTCAATAGCATCGTTCACGTATCGGACATGTACACGACGCTGGCCCGGTTTGCCGGTGCTGATCAGTTCATCCCGAGGGACCGTCTGGTTGACGGTGTCGACCAATCCGCTGCGCTTCTCTTTAGCGATGAGCAGAAAGCACGCCGTGACCACGTGATCATCTATGCCGACACAAAGCCCGAAGCGATCGTCAAGGACCAGCTCAAGCTGCAACTGCCTCCTCCGGGTAAAAATCCGATCGTCGCCAAGTTCTTCAACCTGTACCACGACACACGCGAAGAACATTCAGTATCAACGGAAGTAGGGGCCTGGGGTGGTCAGGAATTTGTGCGAATCTTGAATCGCCACGTGGCACGCAAAGAGCTCTATCCCGATACACCGCCGGCCTTCGGGATGCCTTACGAGGGGGTTGAGAACATTCGGCCCGAAACACAAGCTGCCGTAGATGCGTTTATCGTTCGTAAGGAATCTCCGAACCAGTAAACGGTAGCGGCGGTCCGGTATCCGGGCCGCCGTATTCAAATGAAATTTCAGTAAAATCATGCAAAGGCATTAGACCTGAGAAAGGGAGCCACGCCTTGAGGAATATTACGACTACAACAGCTTTGGCCACAGCGCTGGCTTTTGTTGGGACGGCCACGTTCGCCGAACAAGATAAATGGGATTTTCGGGCATTTATTTACCTCTGGGCCCCTGAGCTAAGTGGAACGACCGTCACCGGCCAGGACATGACCTTGAGTTTCTCGGATCTGCTGGACAATCTGGACTTTGGCCTCATGGGGGCGCTGGAAGCCAACAAAGGTCCGATATCCATCTTGGGTGACTTTCAGTATCTTGATCTGAGTTCAGATCAGGATGCCGCTGTTGGTCCCGGTATCCCAGCGACCGCTGATGCCAGTGTCACCGGGTTCGTGTTCACGGGGTCGGCGGGATACGATTTCAGGCACGCTTACCCAGGTCAACTTGTCGGCTATGGCGGGTTTCGCTACCTCGACCTGGACACGACAGCGAACTTGTCCGTCGGTGCTGGGTCGCAGAGGGTTTCCGGCTCCATTTCAAACTTTGATGCAATTGTCGGTGTGCGTGGTGTGCAGCCGCTGGCCGACAAATGGGCGCTCTCTTTCATTGCCGATGTGGGGGCGGGTGAAAGTGACCTGACCTGGCAGGCTGGGGTGACCTTCGATTACCGGATCAACAATTGGGATCTGAGCTTCGGCTACCGCCACCTTGCATGGGAAATCGGCAACTCCGATGTCGTGAGCGATCTGTCATTCTCTGGCCCGATCGTCGGGGCCAAGTTTGCATTCTGAGCACTCGTGGAGAGTGCTAATACTCTGAGTTCTGTGAAGGCACAGAACATCTCAAGCCGCCTGACGGTGCGGAAAACACCGTCGCTGAGATCACTGGTTATCCCAAAGGGGCATGAAATATGCTAATCGTTCTGGCACTTTATTTCGGCTTGGCCTGGCTTGTGTTCTCTAAGCTCCACCTGCTGCCTTGGAATGCCATCTCAAAGACGGTTGTCTACGGGGGCGCGGTAGTGATCGCTCTGGTCGTGATCGGGGCCTTGAACCACACCACACCAAGCGGCACAGCGTCGGTTCAAGGCGCGGTAATCAGCATAGCTCCAAATGTTTCCGGTCCAGTGACCGAGGTTGCCGTCGAACCCAACCAGCCTGTGTCAGAAGGTGAAGTCCTGTTCCGGATCGATGATACGGAACAAGCCGCTGAAGTGGCGCGGCTTGAGGCATCTTTGTCCTCAGCGCAAGCCTCAGCGGATCAGCTGATACACGATCTCGAAGCAGCTGAGGCTGATATTGCCTCTCTCGAAGCACAGCTGGAATTTGGAATTGCACGCCGCGATGACATCATCCGCCTTGCGGACCGGGGCGCATCATCAGAGTTCAAATTGCAGGAGGCAATTTCTACGATTGAGCAACTAGAGGCTGGATTACGGGCCGCCAAAGCGCGCAAGGCAGGTCTTGAACGGCGCATTGCGGCACAAGTGGACGGCGTTGATGTCGGTGTCGTAGAAGTTGAAAACATGCTGGCACAAGCACGTTGGGCGTTGGAGCAGACCGTTGTTCGCGCCCCTGCAGATGGCTTGGTGACGGGCTTATCTTTGCGCCCGGGAAACCGTGTTACGACGCTGCAAGGCGCAATAAACTTCGTTGTGCCGGACGACCGGGTTCTGATTGCCACGCTTCCCTTGAGCAGTCTGCAAAACGTATCCGCAGGGGACAAGATTCGCATCGCAATGCGCAGCGCGCCGGGACAGGAGTTCGAAACAACCATACGGGACATACCTCCGGCAACCAGCGAAGGGGCTTTGGACACCCGAAGCGGTTTGCCCTCGCTGGGCGAACTTGCCGGGTCCGCGGCCTATATCGTGATCGCCGACATTCCGACCGATCTGAACGAAAAGACAACCAAATTGGGCGCATCTGGAACAGCGCTTGTGATTACCGAAGGCGCAGGGGCGATTTCGGCGTTGGCGGAAATCCTGTTCTGGATCACAAAGAAGATGAACTATCTTTGACACCAACTGGCCGAGTTTTTGGCGGGAACGGCTCTGGTATTGAGTGCTTGATACGTCTGCAGAACTATATGAGGGGGAGAATATGCGACGTGCTAAACTAATCGTTGGAATTGCGATAGCTGGGTTTGTGCTTCTGTCAGCGGACTATGCTGTGCATGCACAAAATCTACTCGACAAAGTCACAGAGGGCGTCTCGGGCGCTGCTAAAAAGGTTGGAGATGTCGCGGAGACAACAGGGGAAGCTGTCATCGACACAACTGGGAATTCGACTGCGTCTGAGATCGACAGTGGAGTGAATGTAGCGCTTGAACAGCTTTATTCGAGTTCATCTGAAGCCAAAGACCTGTCAGAAAAATCGGTAGCGATCCTGGTTTTTCCAAAGATTACCAAGGGGGGCCTGATGGTTGGTGGTCAATTTGGTGAGGGAGCGATGCGAGAAAATGGCAGCACGACCGGGTACTACAGCATTGCAGGCGCTTCATACGGGTTTCAGGCGGGTGTTCAGCAATTTTCCTATGCCATGTTTTTCCTGGATGACGCGGCGCTGGAATACTTCCGCAACAATGATGGTTGGGAAGCAGGTACCGGTCCGACTTTGGTGGGCGGCGATCAGGGGTGGTCAGCTTCGATGGGAACAAATGACCTGCAAGGCGACATCGTGCCAATTGTGTTCGGGCAAGAAGGCCTGATGGCCGGCACAAGCCTCCAAGGGACAAAAATCACCAAAATCGAAAAGTGAAAGTAGCGCAATGTGCATCGAGCTTAGTTTGGCAACGCCTTAGCTGATGTAGTGAAAGACGCAGGACAAATGCTAGGCGAAAAACTGTGATTGGGTCGGAGTTGGACCCCGGTTAGAGCTTTTACTATGGCGGAAGGCAAGTGTTTATTGCGAAACGAAAGCTCGCCTCGTACCGCAGACTGTGAGTTCGACCTTGACCAGATTTTTCGATTGCGGCGAATGACTACCAAGCGGGCTGCGTCCGCAGCATCGCGACCCGCCGCTGGACGCCGGCTCTGGGTCCGATCTCCTAACAAGTTGTGGAAAGAAATCACGGTATCACCTTAGATTTCAGCGCTATCGCTCAGATTGAACGAAGTTGGCTACGCCAATTCGCTGGCCATCGATTTCAGGTGGCGCATGTCGGTGCCGCAGCACCCTCCAAATACTTGAATCGACGGATTCTGCTGCGCAATCGCGGCAATCTGTTTGCCAAGCTCAATTGGATCGCCTTCGTCCAGCTCATCTGCTTCGTCAAGTTCCGCATGCGAGCAACTCGAAGCGTTTGCCACCATGCCTTTAAGTCGGGGGTGGTTGCCAAGCGCTCCGGCGAAATGGGTCGGATGAGCGCAGTTGACCATAAAAAACAGCGCCGCCGAGTCGGTTGCATCGTCGATCTGATCAATTCCGTCCACAAGTTTGGTCCCGTCCGCAAGACACCCGTCCGTTTCGACAACCAGAGACATGATGATCGGCAGATCTGCGTCTCGGGCAGCGAGGATGCATCCCGCAGCCTCACTTGGACGGTTGAACGTATAAGCGGTGACCAGGTCGACGCTTGTGTCTTTCAGGCTGTGCATTTGAGCGGCGTGGTATTGGCGTGCATCTTCGACCGTCACCGGAGGGATGTCGGCGTAAGGGTCATAGCGCGGGCCGATACAGGCCGACACCAGTACATCATCGCGAGCGGCAGCCTGGCGCACCTCCTCCATTAGACTGACCGCATCTTTGTTCACCTCAACGAGCCGGTCTGTATCGTACCCCAACGGCGCTGCCCGATCGGCGTTCGCCATCCATGTGGGTGCATCAAGGATGCATCCGACACTCATTTCATGGGCGAGATCGACAAGTGCCTCCATTTGACCGGCCAGTATTGCCCTGGTGCCAGGTTCTTCCAGCAATGGAAACGATGCGAAACCGGGTAAATCAACGCCATGATTGAATATCAGGTCGGTGCCAGTGCCGGCATAAACCAAAAAGGTTTTGTCACCTTCGAGCGGGAACTGTCGCGCCATTCTGATCCACACCTATTGACGTCAAGTCTTCATAGATACCTACATTGTCTCGGATCTCTTGTGAACCTTAGGGCGGCGACAGGGTGTCTTCCGCGAGCATGACCTCATCTTCCCGGGCAACTCGCTACTGCAGCGAGTGTCCCCTTTGGCGGACCGCACCGCGGAGTCATCAAGCCATTGCCAATGGTCGATTTGGGCCGACTGCGCAGGGTATCAGAACAGAGGTGTTGTGGATGCGGCACCGCTTCCGAGGTCGGCCTCTCGAACCCAAACCGGGCTTTGGTATGGGACTAATGGACCGCTCGTGGTGCACTTACGTTCGCGTAATCTCCAACGTGGAAATTCGACCCATTTGAGTGCAAGGTAACTGAAGGGCTGCATTTGGAGGAATGCGTTTTGATGGGATCGAATTCTGACTCTGGGACTCCTCGAGACTACTCCAAAACGGCCGAGAACTTTGACCTGGACCTTGCAAAGTCCTTCTTTTCAGGCAGTTTTAGCGACGGGATCAATGCATGCGTAGAATGTTGTGACGCCCATTTGCAGGGCAATCCCCTGGCTTTGAACTGGATTGCATTGGACGGGCACCATGAGACACGCAGCTTTGTAGAGTTGCGCGACGAAGCTGCGCGTTTTGCCAACTTGCTGAAGAAACAAGGCATCCAACCCGGCGACATTGTGGCGGGTCTGTTGCCGCGGACCCCGGATCTCGTGACAGTTGTTCTCGGCGCCCTCCGGGTTGGTGCGGCCTATCAGCCCTTGTTTACAAAGGCCATTCAGGATCGTTTGACCATGAGCGGTGCGAAGCTGGTTGTCACTGACGCCGCGAACCGCAAAAAGCTTGGCGGAGTGGAAGATTGCCCGCCAATCGCGACTATCGCAAACACCCCGCAAGAGCTTGTTGCCGGAGACATTGATTACCGCCGGACAATGGCAGCGCTATCGTCGGAGTTCGCCCCAGTTTTGCGGAACGGCGATGATCTGATGTTCATGATGGCGACCTCTGGAACTACAGGCCCCGCAAAAGGAGTGCCCGTGCCCCTAAAGGCTCTGACTGCTTTTCGATCTTACATGGTCGAGGGGATTGGCCTGCAGCATGAGGATGTTTTCTGGAACATTGCAGATCCGGGCTGGGCCTATGGTCTCTACTATGCAGTGATCGGCCCGCTCCAATTGGGTCATGCAACCACTCTGGTCGAAGGGCCATTCACTGTGGACAGTACATATGACGTGATTTCGAAATTGGGCGTGACCAACTTTGCAGGCGCGCCCACTGCGTTTCGACTAATCATCGCCGCCGGAACCGAACGCGCGTCACAGCTGCGCAATCAGATCCGCTGCATCAGCAGCGCGGGAGAGCCATTGAACCCCGAAGTCATCCGCTGGTTCAAGTCCGAACTGAATGCGCCGATCAAAGATCATTATGGGCAGACCGAAACGGGTATGCTGGTGAATAACCATCACGGGCTCGAACATCCGGTTCGTCCGGGATCGGCAGGCTATGTGATGCCGGGATACAGGGTCGAGGTTTTGGCTGAGGATGGCAGCATTGCCGATCTCAATGAGCCAGGTCAATTGGCCGTCAACATTGCGGAGTCACCTCTCTTGTTCTTTGGCGGCTACCTGAACAAGGGCAACAAGTCGATCGAAAACGGATACTATCTTACTGGGGACACGGTGGAGCGGGATGAAGACGGCTGTATCACGTTTGTTGGTCGGAACGACGACGTTATCACCTCTTCGGGTTATCGCATCGGACCGTTTGACGTTGAAAGCGCTCTGATTCAACATCCCTCTGTGACGGAAACGGCGGTCGTAGGCGTTCCTGACAAGGAGCGGACCGAAATAGTGAAAGCGGTGGTCGTACTGGCGGAGGGCAAAGAAGGTACTGACCAGTTGGCTGAAGAGCTGAAGGAGTATGTCAAACAGCGCCTTTCTGCGCACGCCTATCCTCGGCTTATCGAATTTGTCAAAGAACTGCCAAAGACACCCAGCGGCAAAATTCAGAGGTTTCTGCTTCGACAAGCAAGTGTCGGCGCCACGTGATCGAGCCTATCGGATACAAGCTACGTTGTTTAACGGCATGGCAAATCTGCTGGGCAGAGAATGGCGGTTTCAGCATAGTAAGAAAGGACACCAGTCATGTTGTGCAAAGTAGGTGATGTTGAAGTCTGGCGTATTCTGGAAATCCATGCTCCTTTTCTGACTGCGGAAGAGTTGTTTCCCACTGCGGGGCCAGATGTCCGGGCTATTGTCGAAGCGCATGTTCCCGGCGGTGTTTGTGTGCAATCCGGGCAGCTGATCCTGCCGATTCAGGGTTTTCTGCTGAAAACACCCACGCATAACGTCCTGGTCGACAGTTGCGTCGGCAATGACAAAACTCTGCCGCGGCGACCCGACTGGCACAAGCGATCAAGCCAGCGATTTATCGCAAGCCTTACGGCGGCAGGGCTGGATGTGGGGGATGTCGATTATGTTCTGTGTACCCATCTGCACGCCGATCATGTCGGCTGGAACACGCGCCTCGAGGACGGGCGCTGGGTTCCGACCTTTCCGAATGCGCGCTATCTGATGCCTGCGGCAGACGAGGTCTATCAACGCGAGGATAACAGCGATCTCTACATCGAAAGCGTTCTGCCCGTCGTCGAAGCCGGGCAGGCGGAACTGGTGGAGACCGGACACAAGCTTGGCGACCATGTCACTCTGATCCCCACGCCAGGCCATACACCCGGCCATGTCTCGGTCGAAATCACCAGTGGTGACCGGCGCGCTCTGATTACCGGTGATGCAATCCATACAACCGCCCAGTGCTGGCATCCCGAGTGGCATTTTACGTTTGATTCCGATGCTGAGATGGCCGTGACATCCCGTCGGAAACTGTTGGAAAGCGCCTCGGAAACAGGATGTATTGTGCTGGGAAACCACTTCGCTTTGCCGTCTATTGGTCGGGTGAAGGCGGACAACGACGCGTTTCGCTGGGAGGACTAGCCCAGATTGTATTTTGATGTACGCGGGTCTGTTGTCGGATGGAGGCTGACGTGAAAGTTTGACGCGCTCCTCAGCTTACAGGCAATGATCGGCTAAACTAAATCTCGAACCCATTAGGCTATGTCACATTCCCTTGAATTCTTGTTTCACAAGCTTTCTCTATTCACCATTTTGTGAAAGCCTGAGGCGGTTATGAGTGACAGAGTGTGCAATTTTCAGAAAACAGTGGTTCTTTCTGAACTCCAATCAGCTCTCTTGGGCGGAATTTGTCATCACTGTGAGGTGACAAGTTCGGAACTGGCCAAGCGTGGAGAGGTGCTGGAAATATGTGGTCAAGAGTACTGTTTCGATTATGAAACCGGTGTGTCCACGGAGACTGAAATTTTGTTGTGCCCCGGCTGTCACGAGGCAAACCATCTGGACGCGCAGCAACAACATAACCCTTGCCACATCTCTGCAAGACGCAGCCGAGAAGAAGTGAACTACTCGCCAGGCTCTTGAGACGAATGATTGGAAGAACGGTAGCTGGTTCATTTTCGGTAGTCCGCCAGGCCGAGATCGTCCCACACCCAAATGAAATCAAAGTCTGCAAAAGGAGAGCCGGTCTGGCGCGCGTTGCGGTTTTCGATTGTCTGTCAACCGCGGTGAGAAAATCGGCCACGGGGCAGAGCAAAAGTCGGCCACTGTTGGGGTGACCGGCGCCTTATCGCACCAATACTGATCGTAGCCGCGTTGATCATCGGCGAGTTCAAGCCTTGAAATGGTCTTGTCAGAAGAACTTGCGTTGAGGCGGGCAGGGGGTATGAGCAATCATAGAAATCAAAAATGCTGCGCCCTTCACGAATGGCTGCTCTTGGGAAGCCAGCCAGTGAATTCTGGAGGATGGCCAATGTCGGCTCTGGGCCGTCCAAGTAAGGCCGGGCTACTCACATATCTATTTGGTCTGAAACGCCTTCGTCTCCGGCGCTAAGCAACGTCAGAATGTCCTGGCAGTTATCTATACGTCCACCGCAGCAGTCCGCCAGGAGAAAGCCGACGACGCCGTTGATCGCAGGTAGATGTGCAGCGTAGCGGATTTCACGTTGGTTACGGGTGCTTGTCAACAAACCGGCGCGTTTGAGGATGGCAAGATGGCCTGATAGTGTCGAAGGCTTCGCATCGAGCTGCTCTGCAATTGTCAGCGCGGGAACACCATTGGGCGACGCTTTCACTAAAAGCCGAAACGCAGCCAATCGTGTCGGATGGGCGAGAGCGGCAAAGGTGTCGATAGCGGAGTTTTGGTCCATAATTCGTCAATGCCCGAAATATCGAAGCTTGACCAGTGGGCAAGACTGCAATACCCCAAAAGCCAATTCGGCAATCGCCGAAATGAGGGGCGCATGAGCGGAACATCGATCACATCGGAAGTTGATTTTGAGGCGATGGGCAAACAGCAGGGCTACCTGCGGGTGCCGCATTCGGTCCATCGCTCCGCCTATGGGTGGATCCCGTTGCCGATCACTGTCCTGCGCAATGATGACGGACCGACACTGGTTGTTTCAGCCGGCGTGCATGGAGACGAATACGAGGGCCAGATCGCGGTGGCCAACCTTGCGCGCCAGCTCGACGCGTCCGATATCCGCGGACGGCTGATCTTGCTGCCGATGGTGAATCTTCCGGCCGCAGAGGCCGGTTGCCGAGTGTCCCCAATCGATGATGGCAACCTGAACCGGCTTTATCCGGGTGATCCGAAGGGAACGCCCTCTGAAATGATTGCGCACTATCATGAGGAGGTAATCCTGCCCTTGGCTGACTACGCGGTCGATCTGCATTCCGGCGGATCGTCTCTGATCTATCCCTCCACCGTTCTGCGAGGTCCGTCCCATTCGCCGGAAGAAGAACAGGGTTTGTCGCTGCTGACTGAGGCCTTCGATCTGCCTTATGCGTGGGTGTTTACCAGTGGCGGTGGAAAAGACAGTTCAGCGCGGACGGCCATGGGGGCTGCCAACCGTAAGGGCGTCGTCAATGTCATGGCGGAACTTGGTGGCGGCAACTGCGTAACGCCGGACATTCTGCGCCAAACAGAGAGGGGGCTGCGACGGATCCTGCACGCCCTTGGTATGTTGCCTGGCCATGAACCCGATGAAGCGCAGGGCACACGTGCGCTCAATGCGAAGGGCTCTGTTTACGCCTACGACGCAGGCCTGTTCGAGCCGCTGAAAACCATCGGCGACGCTGTCGTCTTTGGCGAGGTCATCGCGCGGATCCATCATCCCGAAACTCCGGGCCGCGCCCCGGATGAGGTTACATCGCCCTACGACGGCATCGTTCTGGCGAAGCGCGCCATGGCACAGGTCAGGCGTGGTGATGCGCTCTATCAAATCGCGGCGGAGGCGGGTTGATATGGGGCGGCATCCGGTATCCCTCAGTGACATGCGCGAGGCAGCGACCGCCTTGGACGGCGTGGTGAGCCGCACGCCGCTGCTGGAAAACCCGGATGTGAACGCGATGCTCGGAGGGCGTCTGCTGCTCAAGGCCGAGAATATGCAGCGCACCGGAGCTTTCAAAATCAGAGGTGCCTATCATCGGCTTTTGAACCTGACGGATGAGGAGCGGGCGAGGGGCGCGGTGTCCTATTCCTCCGGCAACCACGCGCTCGGGCTGGCGCAGGCGGCCGCGATCATGGGAACCTCGGCAGTGATCGTCATGCCGTCGGACGCGCCCGAGGCCAAGCAAGCCGCCGTCCGGGCCATGGGGGCCGAGATCGCAACCTATGACCGCGACACACAGGACAGCGCGGATGTTGTGGCGCAGATCATCGCCAATACTGGGCGGATTGAAGTTCCCCCGAGTGCGCACCCGCAAATCCTGGCCGGGGCGGGAACCGCTGCTTTGGAAATTATTGAGGCCGCGGGCGGGCCGATTGATGCAGTCCTAATCCCCTGCGGCGGCGGCGGGCTCACGGCGGCGACGGCTGTGGTCATGGCAGAGGCCTCACCCGGAACCGAAGTCTTTGCCGCCGAACCAACGCTTTTCGATGATACGCGCCGCTCGCTCTCAACGGGCAAACGCGTGCCGAACCCAAAAGGCCAGCGAACCATCTGTGACGCGATCATGACGCCGATCCCCGGCGAGATGACGTTTGCCATCAATCGCGACCTTCTGGCCGGTGGCGTGACCGCCACGGATGACGAGGTACGGGGCGCTATGCGCTTTGCGTATCAGCAATTCAAGATCGTGACAGAGCCCGGCGCGGTGGTGGGTCTGGCCGCCATTCTAAACGGACAGGTGCCGATTGAGAACCGCACCGTCGCGACCGTGATCACGGGTGGCAATATCGACCCCCTGCGCTTTGCACAGCTTTTGGAGACACCCCAATGACCCTTGATCGCCGCCTGATGGCCGAATGGCTCGGCACCTTTTCCCTGCTCGCGACAGTCGTCGGTTCCGGCATCATGGCCGAACGACTGGCAGGCGGCAACGTGGCGGTAGCCCTGTTGGGCAACACGATCCCCACCGGAGCGATCCTCGTTGTGCTGATCACCGTGTTCGGGCCTATCTCGGGTGCGCACTTTAATCCTGCCGTGACGCTGTCCTTTGCCTTGCGGCGCGAGATCGCCCCAAAAGAAGCCACTCTCTATGTCATGGCGCAGATCTTCGGAGGCATCATAGGCGTGCTCGCGGCGCACGTCATGTTCGAACACCCGTTGATTGATGCCTCTACGACAGCGCGGACGGGCATTGGCCAATGGGCGGGCGAATTCGTTGCGACCTTTGGTCTGATTGGCACAATCCTTGCCTGCATCAAGGCGCGCCCTCAGGCGGTGCCGATGGCCGTTGGGCTATATATAACGGCGGCTTACTGGTTCACGTCTTCTACCTCTTTCGCCAACCCTGCCGTCACCATCGCGCGCGGGTTCTCGAACACTTTCGCTGGAATTGCGCCGGGAGACGTCGCCGCTTTCATTGCGATGCAGCTGGTCGCGGCTGTCCTCGCGACATGGTTCTTCCGCTGGATGCTTGAGGACGCGTCCGATGGCTGAGTTTGACTTTGATGAAGTGATCGACCGGCGCGTGGTTCCCGGTTTGAAGCACCATAAGATGGTACTGGGCGAGGACGGGATGGATCTATTTCCGGCAGGTGTCGCTGATATGGATTACCGCGTAGCCCCTTGCATCACTGATGCAATGGCAGAACGCGCCGCGCACGGCGTGTTCGGATACGAAACCGTGCCGGATGGCTTGATACCTGCGTTAACCGGCTGGCTGGAAAGCCGACATGGCTGGATAGTCGATCCCGCCCATATCCTGCGCTCGCCGAACATACTCAATGCGCTCTCCATGGCCGCGAACCTGTTCACCGAAGTGGGTGACGGGATTATCGTGCAGCCGCCCGTCTTCTTCGATTTTGCGGATATCATCGCCGAGAACGGCCGCGTTCTGGTCGAGAACCCTCTGATCCTGGAAGACGGTCGCTACCATATGGATTTTGATGGGCTGGAGCGGGCCGCGTGCGATCCACGGGCGCGCATGCTCTTTCTGTGTAACCCGCACAATCCAGTGGGCCGTGTCTGGACCCGAGATGAGCTTGCCCGGCTGGGTGACATCTGCCGCCGCCATAGTGTTCTTGTTGTCGCGGACGAGATACATGGCGACATCACCTTTCCCGGCCATGCTTATACGCCTTTTGCCAACGTGTCAGAGGCGGATGCTCGCAACGCAATCATCTGCCTGTCGCCCGCCAAGAGTTTCAATATCGCCGCGTGCTGTTTGGCCTTCACAATCGTCCCTGATGAGGCCCGCCGACAGGCCTTTCAGGCCGAAAATAGCCGCCTCACGGTCAATAAAAACAACGCCTTTGCCTCTGTCGCCATGCAGGCGGCCTACGCCGAGGGTGGCCCATGGCTGGACGCTGCAAACCGGTACATTTTGGGCAACCTCGCTCTCGTGCGCACCCGTATCGCAAAGCTACAAGAGGTAAAGTTGATCGAGCCAGACGGCACGTTTCTGCTTTGGCTCGATTTCAGGAAACTGGGCCTCAAGCCGGATGAGCTAACAGCCGTTCTTCGCGAAAAGGCCGGTTGGGCAATTACGCGAGGCATCGTTTTTGGCCCTCAAGGGGCTGGATTTGGCCGCATGAACATTGCTTGCCCAAGAAGTAAACTTATCGCGGCGTTGGAGACTCTGGAACGCGCAATGGCCGAGCACCGAAAGGACGCAACATGACCGACACGCCTCAGTTGTCCGAAGATCATTTCCAGCCATTCGCCAACGACCGGTTGTTTGCCGAAAAACGATCAACTCATGGACCGCGTATCTTGTTACTCTACGGCTCGCTCAGGCAGCGATCCTTCAGCCGACTAATGACCGAGGAAGCCGCACGTGTTTTGGAACGGCTTGGTGCGGAACCTCGCAGCTTTGATCCGTCCGGACTGCCGCTGCCGGACGATGCCGACGCCGACCACCCGAAAGTGCAGGAACTACGAGATCTCGTCACGTGGAGCGAGGGCATGGTCTGGTGTTCTCCAGAACGCCACGGTGCCATGACCGGTATCATGAAGTCCCAGATTGACTGGATACCACTGTCCATTGGCGCAGTGCGCCCGACACAAGGCAAGACACTGGCGGTCATGCAGGTCTGTGGCGGCTCGCAAAGCTTCAACGCCGTCAATCAGCTTCGCGTTTTGGGGCGCTGGATGCGGTGCCTGACTATCCCGAACCAATCTTCGGTTCCGAAAGCGTTTCAACAGTTTGGCGACGACGACAGAATGAAGCCGTCCTCATATTACGACCGCATGGTCGATGTGATGGAAGAACTGGTGAAGTTCACGTTGCTGACCCGCGACGTGTCTTCTTACCTCGTTGATCGCTACAGCGAACGAAAAGAAACAGGCGAAGCGCTGATCGCGCGGGTCAACAGAACTGCAAGTTGATTTGCTACCTAAGACAGCAACCAAAGTCCGCTTTGGTGAAGCTGCGCCGCGGCATTAGCCCGTCCGCTCAAGGTCTGGTTCGGGCCGCAGCATTCCGCTGACACGAGTTGGAGAAAACAGCTGTATTGAGCCCCGAGCTTGCCTTCAAAGCGATGCGATATTTGCTGGCTTAGAAGTTTCGCTTCAACGGTGCTGAGATTGCGGCGTCGTCCGCTTGTCGCCTGAGACATAGCCATGAGCTTAACCCTGGGCTAATCTGAGGTTCATGGAAAACAGCAAACCGAAGCGGCGACTTGCCGCCATTTTGGCCGCTGACGTCGTTGGCTATTCGAACATGATGGGCGAAGACGAAGCAGGTACGCTTGCTCATCTGAAGGATTGCGAGAGAAAGCTGATCCAACCCACCGTCGGCGATTTTCTCGGAAGCATCGTCAAGAAGATGGGAGATGGATACCTCGTTGAATTTCCGAGCGTTGTTTCAGCCGTGCAATGCGCGATTGAATGGCAGGAGCAAATGGAAGGCCCGCTGGTGTTTCGCATAGGCATTAACTTGGGTGACGTAATTGTCGAAGATAATGACTTGTTTGGTGAAGGGATCAACGTCGCTGCCCGCCTGGAGGCACTTGCGGAACCGGGTGGAATTTGTCTTTCCGAGGATGCATGGCGTCAATCGAAAGGAAAAGTTGAGGCACAGTTTGAGGATCTTGGTTCCAAGCACCTAAAAAATATAGCTGAACCGGTGCGTGTGTATCGCTTGACAACCGGTGCACGCGCTTTCCCCGATGAACTGCAAAAAGCAGCACGACGCAACGATTCAAATTCGACCTGGAAGCCTCCCACCGTTCTCCTTTCACCGTTTCGACACCAGGGTGCCAGCATTGACGCAGAAAGCCTGGCCTCAGGGCTGACTGAAACCCTGGGCTCGGCGCTTGCCCATTTTGAGGAGTTCGAACTCATAGATCCCAGTAGCGCTAAGCAGGCCATCGCAAACTCCGGAGCTCTCGAAGCCGGTCGTCGGCTTGGAGCCGAATTCGCGCTAGAAGGCATGGTACAGGTTGCTGTTCAAAAGGCACGCATAAGTGTGCAGCTTGTGAAAGTCTCCAATGGTCAACGGGTTTGGTCCGACACACTCGACCGCAGCCTTGATGATGTCTTTGAGCTTCAGGATGGCATCACCGCGTTGGTCGCATCCACAATGAGCGATGCGGTCGGTGAGGAGCAGGCGAAGGCGATTGCCGAGAAACCGGATTCCGAGCTCTCGCCTCATGAGCAGGTTGTGCGCGGTCTTCAGCTCCTTCACCGGGTCAATCCCAAAGACAACGAAGTCGCCAGAGGCCACTTCGAGAACGTATTGCAATCAGATCCCAAGGGGCTTTGGCCCAAGCTCTGCCTTTGCTGGACATATGCCATAGAACTGGCCGGCGGCTGGCCGTCAACGCGAGCAGATGCACTCGAGTTCACCCTCAACGAAATGATCGATCTAATGCGCCGCTATCCGCGTTCTGCTCACATTCACCGGCTTATGAGCCGCCTGCGCTATTTCGAAAGCGATTACGCAAAAGGCGTGGCCCATGCCGAACGGGCCTACGAATTAAACCCATATCATAGCGACATGATGATCGCACTTGGCCTTGCGCGATTGTGGAATGGTGAGCCGGAACAGGCCTTGGTCCATCTTGAACGTGCATTTGCAACAAATCAGTATGCGCCTGATGTCTTCAAAAATTACTTATCGCTTGCCTATTTCCTACACGATCGCAGTGACGACGCACTCAAGATCCTGGCAAGCAGCGAGGGCGGGCAGACGATCACAAGACTTTACCGGATACTCAACTTGGTAGGATCCGATCAGGTTGAGGAAGCAAAGACAGAGGCACAGTCGTTGCTTGGCGAATACCCAGACTTTCGCCTCGACCGCACACAACTAATAAATTCGTTTCGGCGTGGTGAGGATCGCACGCGTGTCGTTGAAGCCTTGCGGACGGCAGGTCTGCCGGGATGAGCCATTGGGGCCAGGGCGGAAACCATCCTCAGACAAAGAAAGGAGATCAAACACCAGACAATCCAGAAATGCCGCTTGCTGCATCAAAACAACGCGGCATAGATTGAAACTACAGCGAGCTTGATCCTCCAAAACCAATCAAACGCTCGTGTTCCAAATCATTCGATGACGGACAGGGGAGAAGTGCTCTTCGAAATTGAGGCGGAACCCCTTCTGTGATCAGCGATAGAATTCTGGTGCTTTTTTCAGTTCAGGCCATTGCTCTGGACAATGTCCATAAATCACGAAGGCATCCCGCTGGGATGCCAGACGCATGAGTCGGTCCGCGCTTGCAATCGCGCCCTGCTCATCCCATGACCCCGCGAACTTCTCGTCGATCTCCGCGGGCCGGGAGATTGCATCGCTGGTCAGCAAGAATACACCCGATGGAAGATCAACCATTATGGCGATCTGACCCGGTGCGTGTCCGGGGGCTACCAGCACTGTAAGACCAGGTCCGATTCCAACATCGCCTTCAACCTCAAAATAATTCCGATTGGGCCATTCCAAGGGTTGGACATCGCCCCAATAAAGCGGTCGCGGTAAGGCCCGTTCTGTGGCTGATATTAGGATAACTGAGATACGTTTGCTCGGCATGCAACTGGCTTGGTTGTGCAGTTGGCGGATCGCATCCGATCGGAGTACGGTCCGCGACAAAGGCGACCCGTTGAATCGCCTAAAATCCCTTGTCGGAATCAACGATCTCGAATGTCATTTCTGACGGCTCAACTGCCCATTGTGCATTCTGGCGCAGCCAGGCGGTGCCCCCGATGTTAAAACCTGAGATGTGCAGAATTGTATTTCTGGTCGCACTTGGCTGACCAACGATCTCGACTCCGCGCGTGACTAGTGTCTCGCCGCTTGTGAAGCGGAAGACTTGCACAGTCGATATCCTGAGCCCCTTGTTGGCTTGCATGCCATCGGTGATATACCAACCGCTTGCTAACCATGTGCCGATCACCTTGTCGGCAAAGACCGGTTGACCGCTGGCGGAGAAGCCATTGCGGTCATCTACAATTGTGCCAGCGGGATATATGACTCCGTGATCAACAAAGCTGTGGAGTTGACCTGCACCATTCTTCAACTCTTTCGGAGCTGCAAACGCAGGCCCCGCCGGTTCCTCTACGACTTGAAAAACTGTGGGAGGATCGGCGTTCGCCTGTGTGAGGAACGCGGTGGCAAGTGCTGCCGCGATTGGCAATTTCCCTGATCTAAACACGATATTTCCTTTCCATTTTGAACGACTGGTCGCCCTAGGCAATGGCAGCAGTGATTTCTTGGACATGGCGGTGATCGGTGCCGCAGCATCCGCCGACCACGTTGAGATTGGGTAGGAGTTCCTTCAATTCGACATAGAGACCTGCCAATTCGCGTGCATCGCCCTCATCAAGCTCTTCTGCCTCATCCAATTCGGCATGACTCAAGCGCGACGCATTGGCCCGGACTGAATGGATACGCGACAGCCAATCGTCGTTGCCGCGCAGCTTGTCCGAGAAATGGTCGGGATGGGCGCAATTGACCATGTAATAAACGGGCGGTGTGTCGCAGGCGGCGTCGACGGATTCGATGGCTTCGCCCAGCGGTGTGCCGTCCGGCAGACGACCGTCGGTTTCTACCGTAAAGCCGATGACGCAGGGCAACCCAGCCTTGGCTGCGGCCCGTGCGATGCCTATGGCTTCGTTCGGGTTGGTCATGGTAATCGCCGACACCATATCGGCGTTTGACGTTGCGAATGCCCCGATCTGAACGGCGTGATAGGCCTCGGCCTCTTCCATAGTCATTGTTTCGCCGGGCACATAGCCATCACCGCGTGGCCCGATATTGCCGCTGACAACGACAGGGACAGAGGCGTTCGCGTTGGCGCGCAGGTCCGACAGTAGTGCGATGGCTTCGCGGTTGATCTCGACGATGTCCGACGCCGAATAGCCAAGGCGTGCGCCCCATTCCGGGCTTGCCCTCCAGGTCGGGCTTTCAAGAATGACGCCCATGTCGCGTTCCTCGCCGAGTGCGATGAAGGGTTTGAAATAATCGGCCAGGGCCTGGCGGCCCGCATCCGAACGAACGGTTTCGAAGGAAGCGAATTCCCGCAGCTCGGTTCCATTCTTGAAGATCAGCCAGGTCTCAAGACCGGCATCGGTCAGAAAGGTCTGACCATTGAGTTGCGGCAGGTTGTTGCGGAACATGTTTCTCTCCTGAATTGCTCGACGGGCGGTTGCCCGGCGTGATGCGAGAGAAATTGCAGAAGATGCGTGACCTGACCGGTAGGAATGGCGTGACAGAACCGTAAAAGCGGTCTTTCGAATTATTCGTCAAACAATTCTGGCCAGAAGCCGCTGAGATGTGCTGCAGTCAAATCCTTGCGCAACGCAGCGACCTCGGTCTGGTCCGGGTTGGCTTCAGCCCGAAGCAGAGTTGTTCGGATCGAGAGTTCAGCGAATCCAGTCAGTTCCGCCCCGGATCGTTCCCTGAGTTTGTGCGCGTAGCTTATTGCGACATCGGGCATATCGCGGGTAGCCTGTGCCGCGAAATGGTGAAAGAAAATCAGCGCGTGCGACATGCTCGCCTGCGCGAATAGCGCTTCCCCTCTTTCAAGCCAACTCATGCGTTCGTCGCGATCATCCAACGAACAGGCGTGGAGCGCGGCAAAGGCTGGCCACATATAAGGTGTTGGTCGTTCTCTGACATATCGACCGGATATCTCGCCCAGCGTCTCCTTATCACCTAGTAACAGCGCCCGCGTGCACTTGGCGCCGTCGATATCGCTTTGGAACCGGTTCTCGCCAATCCTGTCCAGGAGTGCCGAGATTGCTTTAAGTTGTTCTTCGAACCCATCGAAATTCCGGTCCAGAACAAGGTAATCCAAAAAATCTACCCGTGCGGCAAATTCGTTGCGGGCATTTCCCTCGGCAACGGCGCGTTCGATTGCAACCGTCGCAAGGGACATCGCCTCGTCGCCGGGATCGACAAAGAAACTTGTGTAAGACAGCATGTGGCGATGGGCATTGGCGACCATTCCTAGGTTGTTCTGTTCTGCGAAGGCAACGCATTCTCGAAAACGTTCGCGGGCCGAGATCAGCTCGAATGCCGCATAATGTGCATCGCCCAGCCCGCCGAGGGATCGCGCAATTTGGGTGTCGTGGCCACCCTGCCGGGCAAGCAGCAAACCCTCGCTATGTGCGGAGAAGGCTGCTTGAGCATCGCCTGCAATGAAAGCGCGATTTCCAAGCTCGGTCAGAAAATCGCAGCGCGACAGATCGGAAATGTCATGGGTCGTCGTCAGCCTTTCGGCTTTGGCGAACGCTGTGTTGGCCTCGTCGATTGCGCCTTGAAATCGCAGCATCCAGGCCTGACCCACCAGGGCGCGCAGCCGGGCGCTGGCACTTTCCGCCGTGTCCGTCGCCTCGCGGTAAAGGGCGATGGCTTCGTCGATCTGTCCCTGATCGCGCCGGATATCTGCCAGCGACCGTTGTAATTCGGCCTTGTTGTCGCCGGTGCAAGCGGAAGACAGGCCCGAAGTGACGAAACGTTCCGCGACTGTGAAACGGTTCTGCGCCACTGCCTCGATCGCTGCAGCAACCGAGGCGGTCGTGGCTTGTTCGGCGTCGCCACTTGCAACTGCGTGTTCAGCCCACTTGAATGCATCCCGTGACATGTAATGCATCGCGGCTGCCGTATGGGCGGCCCGGCGTTGTTGGTCGGGTGTAGCTTCGTAGATGGCTTGCTGGATCAGCGCGTGGTCAAACTCGATTTGCGACCCGCGCGTGTTCAGAAACCCGGACGTCAAGACTTCCGAGGCAAATGCGGGGCCAAATATCTGTGCAGCATCCGACCTTGGGAAACTGCGCCCAAGCACTGCAGCATTCTGGCAAAGGTGTCTGATTTGCTCGTCCAGGCGATCCAACTGAAGCTGGGCCAACGCAATCACCGAGTTTGGAATCGTATCGCCCAGTTCGTTGCTGGCCTCGGTTAGTCGGATAGTGAACAACGGGTTTCCAGCCGCGTGCTCAACGATCCGTGTCGCGTCCTCTTCGGCGTTTACAGATACGGTGCGCGCCAGGGCCATGGCCTCGCTTTTTCGAAGCGGCGACAACATCGTGACGTGGACAGGTGTTTCCATCGATTGTGCCTGAAGCACAGGGCGCAGCCTTTCTTCATTCGCGCGCTCAGTCGCCACCACAAACACCCGATATAAGTAGAGGCGACTGGATAGCAACGCCAGAAAGGCGATTTCCTCACTCGTGGCCCAATGGCAATCGTCAAGAACCATCGTCAGGCCCGTTTCGGGAACATAGTCAAGCATGGCGCATATGGCATCCACCGCCATGCCCGACAGAACGGAGGGGCCTATGCCGGAGAGGTTAGATCGGTGATTGTCGAACAGGGTAAACAGGAAAGGGTTCCGGTCCGCTTCCGCCACGTGCAGATCTTCGGGTGAGCGCAGGTTCAAGAGACCGGCCAGTCTTGTGGCAATCCGCGAACGCAGGGGATCCTTATTCCCGGTGGTGGGATTGAATTCCATTCGCAACACAAGACCGCCAACCTCCTTGGTGCGGCTTTCTAGTTCCTCGGTAAGCCGGGTTTTCCCCATGCCGGCGTTGCCCGCCAGGATCGACACCGATCCTCTGCCGTCCATCGCCTCGTCTTGTAAAATGCCAAGCTGCAACAGCTCGATCTTGCGTCCGACAAATGGCAGCCGGGGTCTAAGGGGGCCTCGCTCAACGCTGACCAGGCGCCAGAATTTTCTGCCGCGAAAATCTTCCTCGACGAATTCGGCCCAGCCTCGCGTCTGGTTGCGCAAGAACGATCCTGAAAGGACTTCGCCTGGTGCAGCCATGAACGACAACGCTTCGGCCCGGCGCAGGGGTTCGCCGTGAATATTGCCCCCATCCCTTGTCACCAATCCCAAAGCCATGCCCGCCGCAAGGTCCGGCAGCTCGGAAATCGCCTGCGATGCTGCCTCCAACGCGTGCAATGCATCGTCTTCGCGAGAGGTTTCAAGGCCGAACAGGAAGCAGAGGTCATTGGCAGTGGCGTGCAGTTTCTCACCACCGAAGCCTTTCACAATCGTCGTCAAAGATTCGACCGTATCTTTCCGGGCATCCAACCGCAGGCACAGGACCGTGACCAGGCGCATGGTCGGGAACGTATCCTCGACCTGGGTTTCTGGTGGTGTGGTATTATCGTCGCGGGGTATCTGCGCTCTTTCATTTCGAATGCGGTGGTATAGCTCCGTGGTTTCCTTCTCGGGCGCCACGTCGAGTTCGCCACGCAAGAGTGCCTGTAACGTCTGATATTGTTCCATTGCCCGAGACGACCGCCGACTATTGGAAAACGCCTCCATGAGTCGTCGGTGGGCGGCCTCGTTGAGCGGGTCCAGAGTGATCTGGCGCAGCGCCAGCCGGATTACGTTTTCGTGGTTGCCATCTTTCGCTTCGGCCTCGGCGCGCGTGGCAAGCGTGGTTATCAACCGTTCTGATTGGTGGCGTCGTTGGGCTTCCAACCATTCCTGCAATGTGGGGTCACCGACGTGTACGCCTTCCAGGAATTCGCCAAGCCGACAGAGTAGGGCCACCGGAAGATCGACCGACAAACTATCCAGGTCGTATTCCATTCGCGCATCATCCAGCCAGACGCTGGCCACATCCGATTGAAGAAGTGATGCCGCCGGTCCCATCACATCGCGCAGCCTGGACAGGGCTTGGCGCAAAGACGCGCGCGCTTGAGCTGGGCCGTGGTCGGGCCAGAGAAAGGCCGCCAGTTGCGGACGCGTCATCGTCCGGCCCCGTTCGGTGGCCAGCCGCGCCAGCAGCAACTGCCCCTTTCTTGAAGAAACCTTGGCCGCCTGTCCGTGTACTTTCAGCTCAAAGGCGCCGAGCAGGTTCAGCGCAGAAGTCGCTCCTTCGCCTAACCTGTCACCGTAGGTCTCTGTCATACCGTCCTCCACGTACCCAACTTTCACCGAGTATGTGCCCAAGGCAACGAAAGATTGGGAGGCCGACCAGTGAGAGGCGTCTTTTACGGCTTTGTCACGCGCTGAATTGCAGCCTGGTTACGGTGGATCGGGATTGGTGACCGAACAACGCAATCCAATATCGAAAGGATTCCAAAATGACCAAAGATCTCATCTTTGCCGTCGCCGCTATAGCGCGCTTGGCACCCAGGTGGATGCAGGCAAGCGTCTGGTCGCAATCGACGTCGCTGAAACCCATACAGCCGTCGTCTTCGCGCCCGCTGGGTTTCACCGCGTTCATAGGAGCCAGCGCCACGTTTGAGATCCTGAAAAGCGTCACGAACTAGGGCTGAGCGATCCCGCAATCCACGCTCCAGGACTGCCTGTCTCGGGCGTGCCCGCAATGACAACCGAAATCCACGAGGCCGCCATGACAGCTGCAGACATCACAACCGAAACCTTCCGTCCGCGCCGCCGCCGTTTAGCGCGCTATATTGATACCTGCGAGATGCGTAAGATCTCGCGTTTGGCCACACCTATCGCGTTGGTGGCGATGGTCAACATGGCCATGAGCATCACCGATACCTTCATGGTGGCCGCGCTTGGGTCACAGGCGATGGCAGCGGTGGCGATTGGCAGCGATTTCTATTCGATTCTATTCTATCTCGCGACCGGGCTGCTGGCGGGATTGTCCCCGGCCTATGCGGAAGCCTGGGCCAAAAGAGACTATGCACGGTTAGCCCGGCTGAGAACCGTTGGTTGGATGTTGTTGGCGGCCGCCGCCGTTCCAGTCATCCCTGCCATTTGGTTTGCGCCGAATTATCTTGGGGCGCTCGGGATCGACCAGGGTCTCTTGCTGGAAGGCACCGGCTATACACGGGCCATGGCCCTGACGCTGTTGCCCATGCTGGCGGTGACCTTCTACCGCAACCGCCTTACGGCATTGGAGAAACCTGGGTTGATCCTCAAAATCACCCTTGGGATCGTTCCGCTTAATGCGGGTCTGAACTGGGTCTTCATTTATGGTGCCGCCGGGTTCGACGGGATGGGTGCCACTGGCGCAGGCGTGGCCTCTTGCCTGTCCGCCATCTGCATTGCCATGGGGTTGGCCTGGCTGGCCTGGCGAGCGGAGGATCGCGGCCTAGCGTGTTGGATCGACTTCGCTGAGTTCAGGTCCGCGGTGCGGATCGGCTGGCCCATCGGCATCGCGACGCTCGCTGAAGTCGGCATCTTTTTGGGTGCCACATTGTTCATTGCCGCCATAGCCCCCCAGGACACTGCGGCGCATGCTATTGTCTTGCGGCTGGCGGGCTTCACATATGCCATCCCAGTAGGGCTTCTTCAGGCCGCGATGGTACGCATGGCGCGCCTTGGGGTCGATGCGCGGCGCGCGCACCGACGACGTGTCATCGCCAGCGCGACCGTGATCGCACTGGTCTCGGGTGGCGCATTGTTCCTGGCCCTTGCAGCTTTGGCGCTCCCCTTGTCGGAGGTGGTTATGGGCAATCAACCCGATGCTGCCGTGCTGACACGAACTTTGGTGATGCTGATTCTGATCCTGGCAGCAATTGAGATTGCGGAGCCCTTGGGCACGACCTCAGCGGGACTCCTGCGTGGCTGCGACGACACGTGTGTTCCCATGATCATCAGCCTGTTCGGAAACTGGGGTGTCTCATTGCCGCTTGGGCTGGTGCTTTGCCTTGGATTTGAAACAGGCGCAATCGGTGTCTGGGTCGGCATGGGAATCGGCAACATCACTGCATCGCTGTTTATGTTTGTGCGTGTCAGGCACTACTGGCAGCGTTGAAACTCCGGGAGTGGGTGCATTCGATATGCGCTCACGGCAACTACCAGAAATGACGAGATGTGCTGCCGCTCCATGAAAACCTGGCGAAGGTCTGGGAGAGATTTCACTTGATCGATCGCGGGTTCACTTTCGGTAATCTGACAATCCGAGCTCGTCCCACATCCAGCTGAAATCATAGTCTGCAACAGGAGAGCCGGTCTGGCGCGCGCTGCGGTTTTCGATTGTCTTCAGCCAGTCTATGACTTTCTTCCTGCCCGCCGTGGTGCGAGCGGCCTGGCGCGGGGTCTTGCCATCCAGGGCCGGGATCGGCTGATCAAGCGTGTCGCGGTAGTGATGGTCGAGATGTTCGTGGGCAATCTGATGGGCAAGGGCAGGGGGGATGTCCTCTTCTTCTGCCACTTCGCTCTCCAGGCTGTCATCCGCCATCATCTGTTCGGCGGTCTGGATTGATGTCAGCGGAGATTTCACCAGGTCGCCCAGGAGGTCCCGGACCAGGGCTTCGCCGCGTTCAGCGCGCGCTGCAGAGTTCACAGAAAGTGTGAGTGTCCGACCTTTCAGATCTAGGGACCCAAGCACGGAGGCCCCTGACATTGATTTGTCCAACACGAGGCCGGTGCCGTGCTTGGTGCCTGACGGGGTGTCGAGGTCAAGCCAGGTCCAATCCTTCTGGCCTGAGATCACGAGCTCTGCGGACTGTGTTAGCTTTTCAGATACCTGGCTTTGCGTCACTTTGCTGGCGAGGGGGAAGCGCATGTCGTGAAAGAGCAGGTTGTCGCCATCGCTGTTGCTGATTTGTGGTGGTTCCGGATCCAGTAGGTTCGGCAGATGTGCGAAGAGCCAGGCATTGGTGAAGAGGGGTGCGGAACGGTGTAGCTGATCCTGTGTCAGCCTCAGTTCAACGTCGGGGTTCAATTTCAACACGGAGCGGAGCCCGTCTTCAAAAAACGCGACGGTGTCGGGGTCGAAGGGGAGCAGCGCCCCCGAGATCACGTTATATTCCCCCTGTGCGACAACCCGAGCTGCGATGCGATCCCATCGCTGCAGCATCTGCGTCGCGCTGTGTTCCCGGACGGTAACCGGCTCTGCGTCCGAAAGCATGTTGCGCAAGACCATGGATCTGCCGGGGTCTACCTCGCTCACCTCATAAAGGCTGACCGACGCGTCCCGCAAACCCTCGATATAGGCGCGGGTCTGCGCACTCTCTTTGGAACCGCTCCCTTTCAGATAGGCATCTACAGCGTTTTCGGCGTCCGGTCCGAATGTCCTGCCCAGCAAGTCTTCCAGGCCACCGCCCCACAGAACCATTGGCCAATCCTCGCCCAGCAGGTCGCCCAGATCCTCGAAATCGAGATCAAAGGCTTCGAGACTTGGCAGAAAATGCTCGTCCAACACGTCCGCGAGCCGCTCGTGCCAAATCTCGTCACGGGTGATAAACCGAATGAGCCCACCAAGATCGTTCCCCGTTGTCATCTTCAGCTTCTCCCTGTTCGCCAGACAGAGGCGATCTAGCGCAGATTGCAACCGCCAGCCAGATCACAGGCTTGTGCAGATCTGCGTTGCATGGATGGTCTTGTCGTGGCGAATGCTATGTCTTTGGCTCCCGCTCAAAAAGCTCTGCGAAAAGTTCTTTGGATCGATGCAGGCCTTGATCGGTCAACACCACCGATTTTGCCTTTCCAACCGGATCCAGGATCAACCCCTTCCGGTGCAAGCGGTCAAGCGCGTCCCAGTCAAAGCCTTTCCATGCGCGGCGCTCGTCATGCAGCGTCAACCAGAGCAGCGCCAGGACTGCCTCATCCACTTTGTTTTCATCTACGTCCATAACCACAGCGGACGCGACAAGGGTCGGGCTCGTCAACCCTGATCCGGGGAATGGAGGGACTGCAAAGATCTTCAACTCGCATATGGTGCGACCAGAATGATAAGGCCGGGTGAAACCCGTGCCGCCTCACATCACGGGTATGAATCGCTCCCGGCGAATAGATATCGCATTGTCATTGGACAGCTGGGCTGTGCCAAGAAATACTGGGCGCATGGAGCTGACAGACACCACACCTGTCCACCTGATCCATGTAGACCCTGACGTCAACATGGCACGGTTCTACGGAATAGAGTTGCAGCCGACGCTGTTTGGTGAAGTTTCCGTTCTTCGCACCTGGGGACGTATTGGCACAAACGGGCAAGCCATGATGGTGACGTACGATGACGAAGCCCAGGCTGCTGACGCGCTCCATATACTTGAAAGACAAAAACGTCGCCGAGGCTATGTTCCGGTTGGAGCATAGGCGATTGATCCCATGGTTAGATGATGCGGCTTATTCAATGGAACGGTACGCAGCAAGGCATGTGTGAAAGCACCGCATCTGAGGTTCTTCCAACGTGGCAAGGCAACGCCAAAGGTGCCAAACCAACGCGATATTGTTCAAGGTTTGTTGCTATCGATCCAGCGGGACATCAGAGTGCGATCCCGAAAGCACTCGTCCGGAACAGGACTGCGCTTGATCCGGGCGATGCGTTCCGCAAATGCCACCTGCTTCGAGCTTGGCCTTGTATCGCGAACGCGAGGTGCTGATCTCTGCGTGTCGATCCATTGGCTCATCGCGCGCCGATCTTGCTGGATTTCCCAGGGCAAAACGACGTTTTGTTGCTCTGCCAACTTGCGTGCATAAGCAAGTTGCTTTGCCGTTGCTGGCAGTGCTGTCTGTGTCTCTGAAATGGCAGTTTCGGGCATCAGTTTTTCCCCTTGGCAGCTTAGCAAAAGAATAGAACAAAAGGGGTTCAAAAGCAATCATATTGTGGGTGCTTAACGTAAGTATACTAAATATAGTGTTTCCGTCGAGGCAGGATAACACGCGTGCTTTTGTTTTCTGACAAGACCACGCAAACGGTGAATTGAGACCCGCGCGCGGCGCGCGGTTCACATTGATCAATTGACAGGGCTGAGGATCGACGCGCTAAAGCGCGCTCACCCCGGCCCTGGCATTGTCCAATAGTGGGGCTGCTGTGACCGGCAGGCCGGTCCCATCATCCCGATCCGCCCGCATCCTGCGTCGGGCCGGTCAAGGGGCAAGCGCCGCGCGGTGCGCGTCGTCTCCATGTCAAAAAACCGGTTCCTCCCACGCGCGAGCGCGCGGTTCCCTCCCATTTTTTTGCCACTCCGACCCCGTGACAGTCCCGCCCCAGGCCACAGGCAGGGCTTCGCCCTCCTGTTCTGCCAGCCGATAGATGTGGTCCATCTATCAGCTAACAGATCAGAAGGCCGCGCCCATTGGCGGAAAGCTGGGAAACACCGGCAACCGCATCGCCACGATAAGGAGACGCCACGAATGGCTGATTTTGATATTAATATCAGTGCAACTTACTCCCCCGAGGACAATAAGATCCGTTTGTATGCCTCGGAGCGATTGGACGCCGACACATACGAGCGCGTCAAAGCCGCAGGCTTCAAGTGGGCACCTAAACAGGAATTGTTCGTTGCCCCAATGTGGACCGTTGCCCGCGAAAACCTTGCGCTTGAACTGGCAGGCGAGATTGAACCCGAAGAAACCACAATGGCCGAACGGGCGCAGATCACAGCGGATCGCCTGGACGGGATCGCACAGAAACGCGCCGAACAGGCAAACGCATTTCACCGGGCCGCTGATGAACTGTCCCGTGCATTCGAATTTGGTCAGCCTATCCTTGTCGGGCATCACTCCGAGCGCAAAGCCCGCAAGACACAAGAGCGGATGCACAACGCAATGGACAAAGCCGTTAAGGCTCATGGCGCTATCGGTTATTGGCAATATCGCGCGGCAGGTGTCGAGCGTCATGCAAACCGGAAGAATGACCCCAAGGTGCGCGCGCGTCGGATCAAGAAACTACTGGCCGAGCTGCGCGACCTTCAGCGCCGGTTGAACGCTGCGCATAAAGCCTTGGCAATGTGGGAAAGCGCGACCACTGACGCGCAAATCAGTTTCATTCTGGGCCGCAGCCCTTCGGTGCCTTGTGGCCTCTATTCGGCAGTTACAGACGGCAAGACCACACCGGCAGAAGCCCGCGCGCAGTGCATCGAGGCCGCAAAACGCACCATCGAAAGCGACCACCTGTCCCGCTGGATCACTCACACCTTGAACCGCCTTTCATATGAACGCGAAATGCTGGGCGATGTGCCACGTTTTGAAGGTGAGATTACGCCGACTCTGTTGCAAATGTTTGTCCGCGAACACGGCGCAGACAAACCGAAGGGGAAAAAGGTCGATGACGATCTGTTTTCTGTGGAATGTGACGCCCCGTTGCCCGCTCATGTGGCCGATGGCAGCACCGTTGAGCTATCCGCCGACGAGTGGCGCGACTTGATGCAGTCTTGCGGGTACGTGCCGCCCGAAAAGAAACCGGCAAAGCCGCCTATTCTGAATTTCAAAGCGCAGAGCGGCAAATTTTTGGTTCGCAACCCGTGGAATAGAACAGTCGAGTTTGTTCCACAGGTGGAAATGACCAAGGCCGAATTTGCCAAAATTGGCACCGACTACAGGGGAACGCGGCTTTCAGCTTGCGGCGCTTTCCGGGTGCGGATCGCACCGAACCCGAACCACGAAGGGCCGCGTTTCTCGGCTGGATGGGCTGCTATCCTGATCACCGATCAAAAGCAGCATGACGCCCCTGCAGATTTTGACGAGGAAATTGCACAATGACCCGTCATTGGGAAACCCACCTTTACACCTACGCTGTCGCGCTCACTCAGGGCGCGGCAATCCTGCCCGAGAATTTGCAGGGGAGGCGGCAAAAGGCAATCAGCCACGGTCACACGGAGGGAGAATGCCAGATCGTTGAAGCCGACCCGATGGAATACGTTCAGGAGGGTTTTTCGCGCCTGACCGTTCTGGGCAAGGCGGTCACAATGCGCCGTTTGATGGAGACCGGAATCGAGGCAAACACGGCGCAACGGATAGTCAACCAAGCCACGAACGCCCTTGAAGTTGAAAGGCTAGGACGATGACTCAGAAACGGCCAAGCATCTACTACCGCCCGAACAGGCCCCTAACCATTCCGGTTAGGGTGCGGCATGACGCGCCCCAACTGGACGAGCTGAAGGCCCCCGAGGTTATCGCCGTTGACAAGTTCACCGAATGCCACGTGACGCCCGATCCTGTAGCCGCGCGGATGGTTGGTTATCTCGGGCCGCAAGGTGACTATCTGACATTGGAGCCAAGCGCCGGGACCGGCCAGCTCGCAAAGGCGCTGATTGCATCAGGTCACAGCACTTGCGAATTGACTATGATCGAGCGCCACAACACGCTTGCGGCAAAACTGCGCGCCATTGGCCCCACGATCAACCGTTGTTTTCTTGAGTATGCGGAGGAAGTCAGAGGCCGCGCGCAGTTTCCCCGTATCATCATGAACCCGCCTTTTAAGCAGGTACGCGCCCACATCGAGGCGGCTTTGTCCCTGCTAGGGCAGGGTGGGCATGACGAACCGGCAACCCTTGTTGCCCTGGTCCCTGTCACATTCCACCACGACGAGGCCGAAGAACTCGAAACCTTGCCGCCAAACACTTTTTCGACGGCCAGCGTTCACACGAAAATCATCAGAATCCGCCGCTGAGGGAAAGCCGATGTCTACAAAACCAATTGTCAGGATCGCTTGCGATGCAATGCAGTTTTTCGAAATCGACTTGCCGGATGGAACGGACCCGGAAACCTACGCCGATTCAGACGAAGCCCGTGCCCATTTTGCCGATCTGGTTTCGTTTGGCTTCATAGATTTTCAGCTTGTCCGCCGGTTTGACAGCGACGGAAAGGAGGTTTGACCACTGCTTGCGCGCCGCCATGCGTGGCGCGCGGCTTTCTTAGGTCGGCCAACACGCCTACCATTCCACAGTCTCAGATCAGAGGTCGCCTATGAATCAAATTCTTCACCGCATCTATTTGTCAGGGTATGGCGGTTGGACAATGCCCCGGCCACTTCGCCGCATACTTGCGCGTTCGTCATTTCATCGCGCATGGCTGAGTGGCCGCAACGGCTGCTTTGTCGAGGCTGGCACACGTTACAGCCCAGCAAACCCCTATCCGGGCTAACCAGCTCATTCGGTTGTGGCGTCCCGGCGAACCGGGGCCACCGCCCCGATTAGCCAGGACTGTGCGCTTCCAGCGCACGGGGCCGCATGGCGGCCGGAACGGATCGGCTTTAACGTCCGCTGTTGCCGTGCTAATCTCACTAAGCCGACGGCAATCGGCAAAAACGCTCTTTTGAGCCAGTCGGCCCGATCGTTGCCGCGAGTCTGGGCCGACTGCCTTTCCCTCAAAACTCTAAGTTCTGCACACACCGCACCAGGTCGCCGGTTCCACTGCGAACCTCTGTTTTTTGCGCGCCTGCCTTAGATCCGTCCCGATGAAAATGAGCGGCCAAGATACACGCCGCGCAGACCCGTAAACACCAAGCCCTACGATGCGCTGCGCGCGTGTTGACTGGTCTGCTTTCCCGGCGTGTTCGGGAGCCGCGAATTTTCAACAGGAGACAGACATGAAATACATTCGCAAAAAATCAAAACAGCTTCGCAAACTAGCAGCTCGCCGCCTAAAAGCCGTGAGAAAACAGCTTCAGAAAATCGACTTGAGCCTCAGCATCGAGGTCAACTTGATCTTCATTAAAATCACTTTCACTGCCAAACGCCGGGAGCCTTAGCTGTAATGACCTGCAAACATAATCAGTTCGGCTTGCAATCATCCTGATTTTCGGCCTGAATTATTTGCATCTATCGGAGGGGCCAAACCCGGATTATCTGCGAATGAACCCAGATTATTTGCAACCAGCCTGCAATCATCCGCTCCGGCTCACATTAAATGCGAACAGGGTTTTCCCCGCGTTTTCAAGTATCTGCCTTCTCATCAAATTATCCAGCCACTGAACGTAGATTGTTGGACGCGATTTCGAGACAATATTATTCAGCGGTTGTGGCGTCGTGGATGGCCATGCTCTGCTGTCTGGAAATCCCCCGTTTCCCAGATCCGCCGTTCGGACAAAGCGCGGCGAAGGCGTTGGGAGAGCCCAACCCGTAAATCCGATTTTCCCGCTACGCGCGCACGCGTCACAAAATAATACGGCATGAGCGAAAAATTCGGTGCCGCCCCGCGGCGCGACTACCCGTCATTCATGCAGACCGCGGCTTCGATCATGAATGCTGAATAACAAGCCCACGCAACTTGCATCATTCGAAGCACTCGTTCTAAAGCGCCGAAGGAGCCAGCGATAAGCGTTTCTTCCGATAGGCCGATGCAGGCATGCCCACATATCTCCGAAACGCATTTCGGAAACTTGATGGCTCTGTATATCCAACCTCGGCAGCTATATCGTCGATGGGCATATCGGTCGTTTCCAGCATCTGTTTAGCCTCTTCGACCCTGAGCGTCTGAATGTACTCAACCGGGGTCTGCCCGGTGGCTTTGCGAAACCGCCGCAACAGACTTCGCTCGGTCAGACCGCTTCGGGCGGCCATGGCGGCAACTGGGGTTGGCAGGGCATAGTTATCCGCGGCCCAAACCTGGGCATCTGCAACCAGCGCATCCTCATGTTGTGCTCCCGCAATCAAAGAAGCGTAGTGCAACTGTCCTTCAGTGTGAGGCTGGAGCAAGTAAATCTTGGCGAGGCGTCGGGCCTCATCCTGTCCAGCAATTCGGCCGACCAGATACAGAACCAGATCACCCCACGCAGACGCTCCACCAGCGGTCACAATCCGATGCCCGTCACCCGCAGGTATCAGAATTCGTTCTCGGCGCACGCGGACATCCGGGAATTTCCGGGCGATGACATCACAGAAACTCCAATGACTGGTGGCATCAAGGCCATCCAACAAGCCCGCCGCCGCGAGTAAGAGCGCACCAGAACAAACAGACGTGATGATTGCGCCGTCAGCGTACGCCTTGACAAGCCACGGGATCACCACGGCGAATTCATCTGGCAACGGTGCGTCAGGCGCAAGATGCAGATCAGGAACGATTACCAGGTCAGGTTGACCATAATCGGCCAGTGATCCGTCCGGCGTGATACGTCGTCCGTTGATGTCGACATAAGGTGCTCCATCTACCGACAACATCTTGGCGTCAAAGATCTTCGCCTTGGGACGGGCCCCATGTAGCATTTCCCAATCCCGGCCGACCGAGGCAAGTGCATCGAGAATACTGTAAGCCGTCGAGGTTCCGACGCAGGGCAAAGTCACAACCGTTGTACGACAAGGGGCTTTGAATGTTTGCATCGCTATGTCCGATATTCACCGTTTTGGTCAATCTTGGGCATATCACGACTCGCAACCTTGCGGCAATACCGATGCAGAAACAGACGATATGAACGCCAAAAACATCGGAGAAGCCCCATGAACGACCAAACAACAGTTACTTTTGATGAGGCCAAGGCAGAGCGCTTTGGAGAGCAGATGGTCGACACATTGAATAGTGCCGCGCTCGCGTTGATGACGTCGATTGGCCACCGTACCAACCTATTTGACGCGCTCGCCGGTTTACCCAACGCGACCTCGAAAACTCTGGCCGAGAAGGCTGGTTTAGCCGAGCGTTACATTCGTGAATGGCTGGCTGTGATGGTGACGTCAGGCGTGGTCGATTACGACCCCGGAGCCGGAACCTACAATCTTCCGCCTGAACACGCGGCGCTGCTTACTCGCGCGGCGGAACCCGACAACATGGCTGTAACCTGCCAGTTCATTGGTGTCATGGCCTCGGTCGAGGAGGACATGGTCGCACGGTTTCGAGATGGGGCTGGCACCCATTACCATGACTACTGTCGCTTTCATGAAGTCATGGCAGAAGACAGCGCTCAGCTGGTGGTATCGGCCCTGATAGAGCACATCCTTCCTGTGGAACCCGGTCTGATCGAGCGTCTTGAACACGGGATTGATGTTCTGGACGTGGGCTGTGGCGCAGGCCGCGCGATGATGGAACTGGCCCAAGCCTTTCCTGCAAGCCGCTTTATGGGGATCGATCTGTGTGAGGACGCCTTTACTGAAACGCAAGTCTCAGCGGCACGCATGGGTCTGAAGAACCTGACGTTTCGTGCGCAGGACCTTTCCAAGGTCAAGTCTCTGGGACGTTTCGATCTGATCACAGCGTTTGATGCGGTGCACGATCAGAAAGACCCGCAGGGATTGCTGGACCTTGTCTACCGCTCACTCGCCGAGGACGGATTGCTTCTGATGCAAGATATAGGCGGATCCCGGAATCTAGAAACCAACATCCAAAATCCGTTTGCACCCCTGCTTTATTCCCTGTCGCTGATGCACTGCACGCCAGTGTCAATTGGGCAAGGCGGGCCAGGCCTCGGAGCAATGTGGGGCATTGAGACAGCACAGGAATACCTCGCCAATGCAGGCTTCGGGCAGGTCGAGACCCATCACCTGCCTCATGATCAACTCAACGCATATTTCTTCGCGCGCCGTTAAGCGCACTGTTTTTGGAGTTCTCAAATGACATTTCCCCATTCAACAACCGCCATCATTATCGGAGCCGGTCTTTCCGGGTTGGCTGCGGCCTCTGAACTGCGCGCCCGGAACATTCCGTTCACCATTCTGGAAGCGTCCGACAGGGTGGCCGATCCGTGGCGCGCACGGCATCCGAAGTTGCGGCTGAACATTCATCGCCATTTCGCCAGCCTTCCCGGATATCACGCACCTCGTAACTCGGACACCTTTTTGCCCCGAGATGCTGTTGTCGATTACCTGAGCGAGTATGCGCGTCAGTTTGCTTCCGATATCCACTTCGAGACCCGCGTCCTGTCAATCCTCCACGAAGACGACATCTGGCAGATTGAAACCAACAGGGGCACCTATTTCAGCGCTCACCTGATTGTCGCAACGGGGCGGGAGAAAGTGCCTGATATGCCCGTTTGGCCGGGCATGGAGGAGTTTGGCGGTCAAATCATCCACGCCGCCGACTTCGATGACCCCAGTGAATACGACGGGAAGAAAGTCCTTGTCATCGGGGCCGGCAACTCGGGCACAGATGTGTTGAATCATTTGTCTCGCTGTAACCCGGCGCAGGTCTGGGTTTCGGTCAGGCACGGGCCATCGATCCTGCCATCCCGCGTCTTCGGCTTTTCGCTACAGCGGCTGGCCAACCTCTTCACGCTATTCCCCAAATGGTCGCTCGATCCGATCTTTTCGATCATGCAGCGCGCCTTCTTTGGGAACCTGCGCCGCTATGGCTTGCGCCGCCATGTCATGGGCGGTGGTTCCCGGATGCTGAAAGACGGAGTAACCTTCGCTCTGGATGATGGTTTTGTCTCTGCGCTGAAGTCTGGTCGGTTTGCGGCCGTCAGCGAAACCGTCGGCTTTTCACCCCACGCCGTTGAACTGGCAAGTGGTCGAAAAATCTACCCTGACGTAGTGATCTGCGCCACTGGTTATCGAGCAGATCTGGATGAACTCTTCGGGCACATGGGTGCGTTGGACAACAAAGGTTACCCACTTCATCCGATGGGTCAGGAAGATCCCCGAAATCCCGGTCTTTGGTTCACAGGGTACGGATTGTTGTTTCAGGGATTTTTCCACGCGGCGGGTATCAGCGCAAATCGCATCGCGACCCACATCGAAGCGTGTGCCAACGCGTCGTCCCAAGCTCAATCATCAAGGCACCTTTCACAAGGTGTAAATCAAGGCGTTCGGTCTTTGGAAGAAGCAGCGCGATGAACTTTTCAAACTCCGCACTGATGCAGCCGCCACCAAAGGGCTGGTGGCTGCATATCACAAGCATCTGTCAACTCTTTGGGAACCTCCTGCGCCGGAAACGGAAGGTTTATTGCTTGGACGAATTGCCTAACCATCTGTTGCGTGACGTAGGTCTTGAGCGCCTCATCGAATTGAAACCCAAGGCCAATTTCCAACACCGTCTGCTATAGCGTTTCTCGGGTCGGCTGTTTCCTGTAACTTAGGGTCAATTGCGGGAGAGCCTGAAATCCAAAGCTGCATGAGTTGCGGTCGTTCAAGGACGGCGCGGCGAATGTTGCCGATGAGCCCAAAGGTGACGTTAAAAGGCGACCTTGTCGGGCTGACAGAAGTCGAGTGTCGCGTTAAGTTCCTTAAAACAGGGGGAACGAATGGACAGACGTCTTACGACGGTGCTTGCGGCGGACATTGTCGGCTACTCAGCACTGATGGATTATGACCGGGAAGGTACGATTAGTGCGCTCCGATCATTTCGTGAAGATACGCTCCAATTGCTTCTGAAAGCCCATGGCGGGACAATGATCAAAAGCTTGGGCGATGGTTGGATCGCCGAGTTTAAGTCCACATCAGACGCTGTAGATTGCGCTATCGCAATACAGTCTGCTCAGAAACCAGACAGTATCAAGCTTCGAATTGGCATTCATACCGGCGAGGTTGTCACCGAAGGCGACGACATTTTTGGTGATGGAATAAATGTCGCCGCTCGTCTCGAAGCAATGGCCGAGCCAGATCAGGTATTGTTGTCGGATACATCTCACAACAGTCTTGACCGAGGCGATGCATCCAAGTTCGACGGCGGTGAGCAGACGGAACTCAAAAACATCACGCGCCGCATTGGTGTTTGGTGCTGGCCTAAGGGCACTTCAGCCAACCTATCTCAAAAAACGGATGCTAGACCTGGGATTGCAGTGCTTCCATTCGACAATATGTCTGATGATCCCGAACAGGAATTCTTTGCGGACGGAATCACAGAAGACATCATCACAGAGTTGTCTCGTTTCCGCTGGCTGATGGTCGTGGCCCGAAATTCGTCCTTCACTTTTAAAGGCAAAAGCACGGATATTCGCGAAGTTGGTCGCATACTTGGAGTGCGCTATGTTCTCGAGGGCTCGGTCAGACGAGCAGGTCAACGCGTCCGCATTACTGGGCAATTGATTGATGCGGAAAACGGCAGTCATCTCTGGGCAGAACGCTTTGACGGCGTACTTGATGATATTTTCGACCTTCAAGACAAAGTCACGCTGGAAGTCATTACAGCGATTGAGCCATCGCTACGGCACGCCGAAACAAACCGCGCGCGCGCGAAACCCACGGATAATTTGGAAGCCTATGAACTTTACCTGCGAGCGCAATCGCACTTCCACCTATTGACGGATGAAGACAATCGAGAGGCCATAAGGCTGACGACCCTCGCACTGGGTCGCGACCCGGAATATGCGTCAGCATCAGGTTTGTTGGCTTGGTTGCATATTCAACGCATGGTCCAAGGGCTTGAGCCTATTGGCGAAGGGCCGAAAGAGGCCGTAAAAGCAGCCGAACGGGTGCTGCTTAGCGATCGTGCAGACGGGATCGCACTGGCGTATGCTGCGCATTCAATCTCAATGCTGGCGCGGGATTTACCACGCGCGCGGGTTGCGTTTAAACAAGCTCTCGAGCAGAACCCAAACGCCGCAACAGTTCACATGCTGGCGTCCATCAACCTGTTTCTGCTTAATCGCCCAGAGGAGGCACTCAGCCACGCAACTCAATCTGTGGACTTCAGCCCGCACGATCCATTGCGCCATGCTGCTTATCTCGCTCAAGCAAGTGCACTATTCCATCTTGGGCGCTATGAAGAATCCATTAAGGCTTGCCGAAATGCCTTATCTGTGCGTTCAAACTTCGTAATGAGTCATCTCATGCTGATCGCTGCTCTGGGCCACCTCACCGATGGTGATGCTGCTCGCGAAGCGGTTGCAAATCTTCAGGCTTTGCGCCCAGGGCTGACCGTAACCTCGGCGCAGACTCAATTACCAATATTCACTGTCCCATCTTGTGCAAACAATTGGCGTGAAGGTTGGTTAAAAGCAGGGTTACCGCAATAGGTGACTGGTATAGTTGGTGAACATAGATTAACGCCACTCGACGCGAAGTTAGCGAAACCTCAGAAATTTGAAACCAAGAAAACTGAATCCCCGCAGTAAAGTCTTTATTACATTTTGCCACACTCAAAATCCTTACTGTCCGCTACTTTCCGGTTCGTCAGCGGTTCAGCAAAAGGTAGTTCGTCCCGGACCTGTCGCTCGTGGATAGCGCGGCGAAAGCGTCGGGAGAGCCCGAAAGTGAGCTATGCCGCGCGTTCAACGAAGGTCAGCTTGACGAAACGAAGCGCCAAACGTTTGCCAGACGAAATTTGAGCATAGGCGCGAAGCCTTCCACCTGCTATTTTTAGGAAGGGTTTGCAGGACGGGAAGCTGTTGGATCGCCAGCATTCAAAAGAGATTGACCGTGTCTTGAGCGGGTTCGATACAGGGCGAGACCGACTTGTCGCGGACAGCTGGCAGCGCTGTGTTGAGACCTATGGTATGGATCCCTCACGACAGGAACCAGCGTACATACTGCCTGACACCAAATTCCGTGAACATCTGGAACAATCCGAACGTCTGATCGCAACGGCGCGCTCGGGGCTGCAATCGCTGTTTGCGCAGGTGGCAGGGCAGAACTATGTCCTGCTGCTTGCGGATGCAGATGGCGTCTGCGTCGATTTCTTTGGCGACCGGAACTTCGAGGACGAACTCAGAACTGCCGGTCTTCATCTGGGATTCAAGTGGACGGAAGAGTTGGCAGGAACGAACGGGGTAGGGTCGTGTATCGTTACAGGTCAGCCGGTGACGATCCATCAGGGGGATCATTTTTCGATCACGCATACGCCGCTGTCTTGTACGGCAGCGCCTATTTTCGATACCAAAGGTGGTCTTGCGGCTGTTTTGGATGTTTCGTTGTTGCGTGGCCCTTCGCCTAAGGCGTCGCAGAATCTGGCCATGACATTGGTGACGAATTCCGCCCGTCGCGTCGAGATGGCAAACCTGATGGCATCGACCAGGCGCGATTGGGTCCTGCGCTTTTCAGCAAGCCCCGAATTTCTCGAGGTCGATCCTGAAGCGGCGGTTGCAGTGGACGGAAGCGGCAAGATCATTGGTATGACCTCGGGGGCCCGACGCGCACTGGACCCGGACGGTTCGGGCCACCTGATCGGGTCGCAATTGCAGGACTGGCTTGAAATCAGTGTTGATGACATGCCGGAGTTCATGCGCGGCAGACCGTCCGAAGACCGCGTTCTACACCTCAAGGACGGGCGAGCGCTCTATGGTCATGCCGTTGCGCCACAGACGTCGCAGATGACGGCGGCCCTGCGCAAGCGAGAACAGGTTCTGCCCGGAGCCCTTGGCAGTTTTGCGGGGCCGGATGCGGACCTTCAGCAGCTTTTGAACAATGCTGCGCGTCTTGCACCGACCAGCCTGCCGCTTTTGCTGACTGGTGAAAGCGGCACGGGCAAGACCAAACTGGCGCGTGCGATCCACATGGCCGATCCTGCGAGACAGGATTTCCACACAGTGATCTGTTGCGATACCGAGACATTCGATTTCTGCCAAACCATCGACCCCGGCACGCTGTTCCTGAGCGGTGTCGAAGACCTGAGCGAGCCTGCACAGGCCTCTCTTTTAGCAGTGCTTGAGCGGCGGGCTGATCTGAGGATCATTGCCTCATGTCGGCAGCCCCCGGCGGGATTGCAGGGCGGTCTGCGTGAAGATCTGCTGCACCGGATTGCGGGGGCCACATTTTCTCTGCCGCCTTTGCGCCACCGAGCGGATCTGGATTGGCTAATTGATCGCCTGCTTCGACGGTTTGCAAGCCATGATATTCACCTGTCGACAGTCGCGCGCGCCGATCTGAAATCACGACTATGGAGCGGCAATATTCGTGAACTGGAACATCTGCTGCACAGCGCGGTCGCCCTGTGTCAGGACAACATCATCGACTTGACGGATTTGCCAGCCCCGGCGCTCGCCCCTGCGCAAAAGCTGGACTCAGATGATCTGGAAGCACTGCTGCGTGCTTGCGATTGGAATATGTCTCAAGTGGCGCGACGCCTTGGCGTGAACCGGTCGACAATCCTGCGCCGTGTGCGAAAGGCCGGGCTTATTCCACCTGCATAAACGCACATGCCTTCGTGTTGCGCCCTTGTTGCGCGCGCAACAAGTCTTGGGATTTTTGGCCGAGGTCAAGCGTTGAGCCGCCAAATCGACTTGCCCGAAGGGACGCGGATTTGCCAGCCTTTTGCTCCGTGGAGATAGGGAGGATGACATGCTCGACACAACACTCTCGGATCAGGTGCAGGGGTTCCTGGATGACTTCGGTACGGCTTTATCCCAAGGCGATATCGATGCCGCCTGCGATATGTTCCAGGACGATTGCTATTGGCGCGATCTGGTCAGCTTTACCTGGAATATCAAAACGGTCGAAGGCAAGGCGCAGGTGGCAGATATGCTCGCGCATCAGTTGGCCACAACAAAGCCGAGCGGTTGGAAAATAGCCGAAGGTGAAGTACCCACTGAAGATGGCGGAATAACCACCGCATGGATCGAGTTCGAAACCGAAGTGGCACGCGGCTTTGGGTTAATCCGCCTCAAGGATGGCAAGATATGGACCTTGCTGACCACGATGGTCGAGCTGAAAGGTCATGAAGAGCCTAAAGGGTTCAACCGCCCACTTGGGGCCAAGCATGGTGCGGGTAAACACAGGACCACATGGGCGGAAGAACGGGCCCAAGAAGAGGCTGAACTGGGCAACAAAACACAGCCCTACTGCGTCATCATCGGAGGTGGTCAGGGTGGGATCGCCATGGGTGCGCGGCTGCGACAGCTCGGCGTCCCGACGATCATCGTTGAACGGAATGACCGGCCTGGCGATAGTTGGCGCAATCGCTACAAATCCCTCTGCCTGCATGATCCGGTCTGGTATGACCATCTGCCTTACATCAAGTTCCCGGAAAACTGGCCCGTGTTCTCGCCCAAGGACAAGATCGGCGACTGGCTTGAGATGTACACCAAAGTGATGGAGCTGAATTATTGGACGCGCACGACGGCCAAATCCGCCACCTTCGATGAAGACAAGGGCGAATGGACTATCACGGTGGACCGGGATGGCGAAGAGGTGGTGTTGCGGCCCAAGCAGCTGATCATGGCGACGGGTATGTCCGGCAAGAAACGCATGCCTGATTTTCCGGGTATGGATGTTTTTAAGGGTGAGCAGGCACATTCTTCGGAACACGACGGGCCGGCCAGATGGGCAGGCAAGAAAGTTGTCGTGGTGGGGTCCAACAACTCGGCCCATGACATCTGCGCCGCGCTTTGGGAAAACGATGCCGATGTGACAATGGTGCAGCGGTCCTCAACCCATATTGTCCGCTCGGACACCCTTATGGAAATCGGACTGGGCGATCTTTATTCTGAACGTGCGGTGCGGTCTGGCATGACGACCGAAAAGGCCGATCTGATCTTTGCATCACTGCCTTATCGCATTCTGCATGAATTCCAGATTCCGGCCTATGCCGCGATGAAAGAGCAGGACAAAGAGTTTTATGACGGTTTGGAAAAGGCCGGGTTCTGGCTGGATTGGGGCGATGACGAAAGCGGGCTGTTCATGAAATACCTGCGCCGCGGATCAGGCTATTACATCGATATTGGGGCCAGCCAGTTGATCATTGATGGTGAGATCAAGCTGAAACGCGGTCAGGTTACAGCCCTTGATGAAACCGGAGTCATCCTTGATGACAGAACGCATCTGGATGCTGATCTGGTGGTCTATGCGACCGGGTATAATTCGATGAACGGCTGGGTTGCTGACCTGATGGGTCAGGATATGGCGGATCGGCTTGGGAAATGTTGGGGTCTGGGCTCTGACACAACCAAGGACCCGGGGCCTTGGGAAGGCGAGCAACGCAATATGTGGAAGCCGACACAGGTTCCAAACCTTTGGATGCATGGTGGAAACCTGCATCAGTCCCGGCATTATTCACAGTTTCTCTCGCTGCAGATAAAGGCTCGGATGGAGGGCATCCTGACGCCGGTCTATGGCCTTCAAGAAGTGCATCACCTCAGTTAAAGCATGCGCTACAACCAAGAAGCGGACTTTCAATTTATTCGATTGAAAGTCTGCTTTGTCCCGTTACGCGAAGTGCTTCGCACCGGCCACGCAAATCACGACGAAAACCGTTACCCCGATCATCGAAGGCGCGACCGGTTCCGCTAGTAAGGCCGCTGCAAGGATCAAGCCGAAAAATGGCTGAAGCAGTTGTAGCTGCCCAACACCTGCTGTGCCCCCGCGAGCCAGACCGCGATACCAAAACACAAATCCAACCAGCATCGAAAAAATGGAGACGTATCCCAAACTGAGCCAGACAGGCATGCTCAAATCGGCAAATGTGTCAGGCCATGTGAAGATTGCGAGAATGACCATGAACGGTGATGACAAGACAAGCGCCCAGGAAATCACCTGCCAGCCGCCCAATCGACGCGAGAGCAGCGCCCCTTCGGCGTAGCCCAATCCGCAGGCGAGGATGGCCGCCAGCATAAACAGGTCTCCAATCAGGGACACTTCTGCACTTTGCGTGAGGGCAAAACCAACGACGGCCGCACTCCCCAAGACGGAAAACAACCAGAACATTCCGGCCGGACGTTCGCCGCCGCGCAACGCGCCAAATGCAGCGGTACTCAAGGGCAAAAGCCCGATGAAGACGATTGAATGCGCAGCCGTGATGTGCTGAAGGGCCAAGGCTGTCAGCAGAGGAAAGCCGATCACGACGCCCAAAGCCACTGTTATGAGGGATCCCAGATCCGCCAGCGAAGGTTTAAGCTGTTTGAATAAGACCAGCAAACACAGTGCTAGAGCTGTCGCCAGCACGGCACGAGCCGAGGTCAGAAAAAGAGGGTCAAATCCATTTATGGCCACTCGTGTCGCGGGCAAGGATCCACTGAAGATCAGCACACCGATCAATCCACTGCCCCAACCCGAAAATGAAGACGTCATCGCCACACAATCCTTTTTGGATCTTGTAGTGGAAGCGCTGTAGTAAATGCAGATACAGAACAGTACAGTTCACTCGAACTGTAACGGTAGATGAACCCAAACAGATTGATTGTACCATGGCCAAAGCGACCCGTCGCACACTCGTGATGGACCATATCACACGCAGGATACGGTCTCGTACATATAGCACAGGAACCAAGCTGCCGTCTGTCCGGGTGCTCGCACGTAGATTGGGCGTCTCACCCTCGACCGTAGTTGAGGCCTACGACGTCTTGGCCGCTGAGGGCGTTATCTTTGCCCGACGCGGTTCTGGTTTCTTTGTTTCCGACCGCGTTCAGCCCTTTGTCGTGTCGCAAACCGGGCCACAGCTTGAGCGAGAGATTGATCCGCTTTGGGTCGCTCGGCAATCCATTGATGCAGAAGACAGCATGGAGAAGCCCGGATGCGGGTGGATGCCGTCAGACTGGATGCCTCTGGCGTCACTGCGTCGGGCCATGCGTAATGTGGCACGGGGCAACAGCAATGTGTTGACCGATTATAGCAATGCAAAGGGGCACGCGGGCCTGCGCCAACACGTGGCACGCATGTTGGGCGATCAAAACATAGACGTCGACCCAAACACCGTTTTGCTTACAAATTCTGGGTCACAAGCGCTGGATTTGATCTGCAGATTGCTGCTCAAGCCGGGTGATACAGTTCTGGTGGACGATCCGTGCTATTTCAATTTTCAAGCCCTCTTGCGTGCGCATCAGGTCGCACTTGTTAGTGTGCCCTACACGCCCAATGGTCCCGATCTCACGATATTCGAAAGCGTTCTACGCAAAGAGCGTCCCCGACTCTATCTGACCAACTCGGCATTGCACAATCCAACTGGCGCGACGCTCTCAGCAGCGACCGCGCATCGCGTGTTATCTCTGGCCGAGACCCATGATCTGCTTATCGTGGAAGACGCTATCTTTGCTGAGTTCGAGCCGGGCCTGTCTCCGCGTCTAGCCGCGTTGGATGGGCTGGACCGTGTTCTTACGATTGGCAGCTTCTCCAAGACGCTTTCGGCGTCGCTACGATGCGGATACATAGCTGCCAGGCCTAGCTGGATTGCCGCCCTGATCGACCTTCAGGTCGCAATCAGCTTTGGTGGGCCGAGCCCGATGGTGTCAGAATTGCTGCACGCAGCCCTCACCGATGGGAGCTACCGCAAACATATGGACACGCTGAGGGCCAAACTGGATCGCGCCCGCGCGCGTTCTATCGATGAGTTGGGCACCCTAAACATCAAGCCCTTCGTGTATCCCAAGGGCGGATTTTACCTATGGTGTGAGCTGCCAGACGGAAGGGATTCGGCCCTGCTGGCACGGGAAGCTCTCAAACAAGGCGTTGTGCTTGCCCCGGGAAATGTCTTCAGTCCGACCCGGTCCAAGAACTCGTTTATGCGCTTCAACGTGAGCCAGATGACGGGAGTGACGCATAAAAGGCTGCTTCGTGAGCTGATGAGTGCGGCCGAGCCACAATGACCGCTTTGCGGAAGCCGCATTGCAGCGTTGTTTGATGAAGCAAATGTCGGCATTGGGCCGTCAGCCGGGCGTATACCAGATCGGGGCCGTATAGGCGCGTTCGGTTGTAACCATCGGCACTTCGGGTGGCATTTCGACGCCAAAGCGCTTGGCTTCATAGGCGGTCCAGCGCGGCGTGGGGATTTCAATGACCCGTGCGTAATAGAAGGACCGCAGTTCCGGATCAAAGTCGGGATCCGTCCAGATACCGATCAGTTCCGGGGCCCCGATGGTATTGGTCCAGGTGGCATTGGTCACGTCGACCGTATTGCCGACATCACCCACTGTTCCATCTTCGTTTGGTTCCCGATCCCCGGACCAGACCACGTCATAGATCTTTTCCTGTCCGTTTCCATCGGAGTCGATCCAGCCCTTGATGATCTGAATGCGGTCCAGATTGCCCGAGAGGGGATCGCGCAGGGCAGCCACCAAAAAGGACGGCACCTGGCCCTCCCGAGGTTGCGCTAGATCCCCTCCCATCGGCACGCCCTTGGCGTAACCGATATCCGCCGGCAGACGGCTGAGTGTGTCTTCCCCGGAGAATTCATAGCCCCCAAAGAATCGAACCAGCATGCGAGAGCCGGTTGTGCCATAGACCTCGCGCCGCTTCATCGCATCGAAAATGGCTTCGCGCGTGTTTTCGACAGCCCAGACCGCCGCATAGCCGCCTGCTGCCTGCTGCCAGCCAAGGATCGACAGATCCGGGTCAGGCGCCTCAATCACAGTATGCTTCCAGCGATGCGGTTCTGGCTCGACGCCGGAATGCTTGCCGAAAAAATTATTCTCTTCGACTGCGGTCAGTCCATTATGGGCGTCGGTGCTGCCGATCTGACCAAACTTGAACGGGTTCACTCCAAACTGGGCCTCCAGCTTCATGCCGTTCTTCAGGGCTTCACGGGTGTACTCATACTGAAGCATGTCCGGCTCTTTCAGCTCTGTACCGTCCAGATTGGACCGGTCCCAGATGTCTTGATCCGCAAAGGCATCGTCAGGCGACAGCATCGGATGTGCCTCGCCTGTGCCTTTGATCTGGGTGACCTCGTAGAGCCGTTCGAACCGGTTGCGCAGCCGAATAATTTCGTCGGTCAAAGGGCCGCCGTCAAAGCTTTCCACATCGAACATGCGCCCGTTGCTGAGGTTTCCGTTATGCGGAATGGCAATGACATCGCCGCCGGTGCGCTCTTCGAACGCGGCCAGATGGCGCCACAGGTCTTCGGGGTTCTTGCTGTCATATTGTGAAAATGGCAGCGTCTGATTGGCTTCGTTCGCATCTCCACGAAAGATCACGTTGCGATGCAGGTTGTTGCCACCATTGGTGGTGTATTCGTACCCGATCACAGCCGAGAAACGGCCCGGTTCGTTGTAACGGTCTGCCAGTGCGGTGTATTCTCGCCAGGCATTCTTGACAGCCGCGCCACTCTCAATCGGAGGTTCGTCATCGGACAATGTGCCGACAATTTCCATCGCAGTGTCAAAGGCCCTTTGGTCATCACCGCTGGTCAGCGCATCGTACCATCGCTTACCGGTCTCTGTCGCCAGAATCTCCCGATCACCCTTCAATAGTTGTGGCATCAGCCCGTACATTTCGGCGTGATCGGCAATGACCACGAAATCCAGCGGACGCGACAGCTTGGCGCGCAATCCATGAGTGGTGATCACCTCTTCACCGCGCGCAAAGCGAAAAGCATCTTCCTGTGTCAAACGGGTCATGGTTCCCGCATCAACGGAGACGATGGTGTGCAGATGCGTATCACCCCACATGGGTAGCGTTGGGAAATTGCGCCCGGCATAGGGGGAGAATTCCTCGGTCCCCAATACCTCCTTTACACTGTCTTCGTGCAGAGTGTGATCTTGGGCGACAACCGGACCTGACGCGATCGCGGTAACGAGAAGGAAACAGGTTAAGCGGTTTATCCGGGACCATATCATGATCATACCTCGTGCACGAAAAACGCTGTGATGATAAAATGATGAGGTAGTTTGCAATATGCGATTCTGGCCTGACCGACGGGATCCCGGTCCGCCCGAGGGGACGCAATGACGGAAAACACCACGAACATGATGGCCGATACCGTTCGGGTTTTGCCCGTGAACGGCATAGAAGCCATGCAGGAAGGCGTCAAAGGCGCGTCGGTTGAACCTACACAACTTGGCAAGGGTGCGGTCAGGGGAAAGCTGACCTTTGCGGACCTTGGAGGTTCAGATCTGACCATCGGGCGACTTAGCGGGTCGCTGGCTATCAACGGACCGCTGTCGCAGGACCGACTTGTGCTTGGCGTATTACTGGAGGCCAACGACACATCGCGGCAGTGGTCAACCTCCACCCGTACAGGCGATGTCGGAGTGTTCCCGGCTATGACAGAGCATGCATCAAGGTATTCAGGCCAGTCCGGCTATCTGACAATATCAGCCGATCTGGACGACATTCGTGAACGTGCCAAATTCCACGAAATACGGCTGCCGCGGAAGTTCTGGCGCAGGGGGCAAATGTATCGGGGATCGATTAACGCGATGCGACATCTTTTGAAGACCAGCCAATCAATCGAAGCGGCGTTGACAGATTCACGACATTCGATCTCCATTCCGTCAGCCGCAGCATCTGCAAGGCGTGAGATTATTGATGCGTTTCTGTATAATTTCGATGGCGCCGTCGGCCTGGAACAACTACGCCATGTCGCTTTCAGGGACCCTCAGCGGGTTGTCCGGCAAGCACAGGAGTACATCTGGCAACACTCGCATCGCGCCGTCAGCCTGGAGGAGATCTGCGGGGACCTGCGCCTGTCAGGGCGTAGTTTGCATCGCGCCTTTCATTCGGTTCTGGATATCTCTCCGGCGGCATATGCGCGAAACTGGCGGTTGACGCAGGTCAGACGCCATCTGGCACAATCGAATGGTGCGGATGTAAGCGTAACTGAAATTGCTACCAGATTTGGCTTTTGGGAGCTCGGTCGGTTTTCCGCGCAATTCAGGGCATTGTTTGGAGAGCTTCCCAGCCAGGTTCTGGCGCGCCAGTAGAAGTTGATCGGTTGTCATTATTGCCTTTCTACAACTCCAAAAGTTGATGATGCGCGAACGTCTGTTATGGGGAAGCTGCACTGCGGCGTTTAATGACTTGGCCGAGGGCGGCTTTGGGCCGGTTGTTTATGTCCTTGAGAATAGGGCGGGGATGTATGCTGAGACGGTTCCAAGTTCTGCGCTCGAGTCTACAAGGGAAGTCGGCTGTGGCAGCATGCATTTGTATAAAGGTCGTGCTAAAATCTGTTCGTCTGTTTGGACGGGGGAAATCATGCCGACAGCCATTCTGAACGGCGCGAAAATTTACTACGAAGATACTGGTGGCGAAGGCGAAGCGGTCTTATTCTCGCATGGCCTTCTGTTCAGCGGGGCCATGTTTGAAACGCAGGTCGCTCACTTGAGGGACCGCTTTCGCTGCATCACGTACGACCATAGGCGTCAGGGACAAAGCAGTGTGACCGAAAGTGGTTATGATATCGACTCGCTGACCGCCGATGCCGCAGAACTAATCAGAAGCCTGGACGCGGCACCTTGCCATTTTGTCGGCCTGAGCATGGGTGGGTTCGTGGGCATGAGACTGGCAGCTCGTGAACCAAGCCTTTTGAAATCGCTGACGTTGCTTGAAACCAGTGCTGATCCTGAAGAGCCAAAAAATGCTCCCAAATATCGAATTTTGAACTTTGTGGCGCGATGGATCGGATTATGGGCCGCCATCAATCAGGTCATGCCAATAATGTTCGGTCGCTCTTTTCTTGCCGATCCAGAACGAGCGGAAGAAAGGAAAAGGTGGTCAAAGGCAATTGTGAGCAGCCATCGGATCGGGATCACACGGGCGGTCAAAGGTGTGATTTCCAGAGAAGGCTGCGCCGAACTGCTTGGGAAGATAAAGGTTCCGGTCGGTATTGGCGTCGGAGACGAAGACATCGCAACGGTTCCGGAGAAATCACATCGAATACATAACTTAATCGCAACCTCAGAATGGGTTGTTTTCAAGGGAGCTGGCCATTCCTCTTCGATTGAAACACCTGATCAGGTGACGGCGTTGATAGAGCGTACAATTCAGAGAACTTTGAACGGTAGATCGGCGAAGACGTTACACCGCCGCCAATGATAGAATGAGTTTATCTATCTATTGCTTTAATTGGATACGGGTGGGTCCTCGAAGGCGTTTGAACATGGGGCAGGGCTTGCCGCAGTCGCTATTGGGTCTGCTGTCAGCCCCCTCAGCCGCCGCTGGCAAGGAATTCTTTGATCCTCGCATTCAGGGTTGCGGGTGCGTCCTCGTGGATGATGTGTGACCCATTTTCGATGATTTCGACACGTGCATCAGGCAGCCGTTCGCTAAGTCCATTGATTAGCAGCCTGAACAAGTGCGGACTATCACCTCCGCCTATAAGAAGGACCGGCATATGGATATCCGAAAACGATGTTCCGATAAGATCGGGGAAGCCATGATACAGTGAGAGGGCTCTGTCAGGCCCTCGGTTGTCCCAAACTTGAGCGTATCGTTCCTCCGATAGCGCCTCGAAGTATCTGTCACCCAAAACCCCTCGGCCAAACTTTTCAACGGCCAACTCATCATCGCCGGTCCGAAACGCCTTTTCAGATGGGCCTACGGTACCTATGCCAAACTTAATGATGTCAAACGCAAGCCGGGGCGCAGAGAACAAAAGGCCGATCAACTGGGCAGGCTTTGGCGGAATACTCACGTGCATTGAGACAGCAGGCGGTTCAATGAGGACGAGGCTGCGGAACATTTCCGGCACCTGCTTGGCCGCTAAGAGTGAAACAAGGCCGCCCCACGAATGCCCCACGACGTGCGCTGGTCCTGCATCCATCACTTTGATCAAACTCGCCAGATCTTCCACATGCACCTGGATTGGGTCCCTGGCATCGGTTGGTATCGGAGCGTTCGGGACATGATAGCGTCGACTGTAGGCAATCGTGCGATAGTTTTCCGAGAAAACGCCAAGCTGTTGGGACCAAGTGCGCACGTCCGAGGCGCTGCCGTGCACAAAAACCAGGGGCTCGCCTTCACCCTTTTCGAAGGTCGCAAGAACGGTGCCGTTCACTTCCACTGACTTGGCTTCATCCAAATCGAGCATGGTTACAAGAATATCGCAATCTAGCTTCATTGTTAACGGCAGCTTCGGCGGCCGCACTGCAGGTGCGGCTTTGCAAGATCAACGGCGGGTTTGGGCCGCGAACTTCTGCAAGAAGATCCGTGACACGCTCAGACGCTGCACTGAGTCCGAGGTCCTCTTCTAGTCCCTAGCAGGCAGTGAATGCACGGCGCGGTGGGGAACGGCAGCAATCCTGATATCTATGATTTTCTGGGTTGGCACGAAGTGCGCATCACAAGCACTCGCGTTTAAGGCAAGTAAACCTCTCGCTCAGAAATGCGAAACACTTGATGGGCTTCGAGGCCGGGATGAGGGTATCTAAGCCGGGCGCGTTACTCCCAACAAGCCCGCGTGCCGGACCGCGCGCCGGCAGCATCGAGCAGCGCCAAGATCTCTTCGTGGCCTAGATCGGCGGCAAACCAGCGCGCGGTACGTCCGTAAACATCGGCACGGTTAAGGCCATCGGGGTCCGATATCGCAATGATCCGCTCTACCATCGTCTGATCATCGCGCCAGGCGGCCGCCATCAGGGGCGTCTGACCCAGCGCGTTGATCTGGCCGGCATAGTGGGGCAGCAGCGCTTTGGTGGCGAAAAGCTCGTAGAGCCCGTGCTGCTGTCGGTCGATCGCGTCGAAGAGGAGTGGTCTGAACTTCTTGTTCTGGCTCATGTCACGTATCCAGGTCTTCTCGAACGCCTCGTCGCCGGTTGAATTGAGTAGAAGCGGCAGGCTCGGCACCCCTGGGTCGTCCAGCGCTCGAATCGGGCCGGGCACCAAGATCGTTGCAGCCTCCACTTCGAGGATGGGGCCCACATTCTGGTTCTCATAGACCACACCTGTCACCTCAACCTCGGCCCCTAGGGGAAGCTGCAGATCTCGGTTGTGGTGGAACTCGGTTTCGAACTTCGAAAACAAGAGCGGGACTTGTTGTCCGTCGGGCGTGTCGATCCAGACGTCCCAGCTCGTGGCATAGCCTGTCTCCTCGTTGAATTGGCCGAGCCTCAGGCCCGCCTGGACCGTGCCCGTGAGGCTCTGCCGGTCGCCCCAGCAGCTTCGCGCCGTCCGCATCACCGCACGTACGATGACAAGGCGCGGTTCGTTCGCGTCGAGCGTTACGGACCAATCCAGATTTTCCACAGGGCCCCAGAGCAGCTCGAGCGCGGCGCCGATGGGGCTCTCTACCTCTGGGCCCCCGACCACATTGGCGCCACGGGCGAGTGCGGCCTCGACGCCCGCGATATCAAGAGCTTCGATCGCGGCGATCAGGGCGTCCTCAGCGGGACCACCCCGTGCCGGTGCGGCGAGTGTCAGCAGGAGCCCTAGGACCCAGGCTCCTTTTATGCGATGCGATCCGATCATCTTTGGCTCTCCTTCGTGCTAGACCCTTTTACCAGGCGGGAACATGCACAGAAAGGAAGAGGATAACTGCAACCAGCATCAACGATGCGGCGAATGACAGGTTTGGTGAGCTGCACCACGGCGTGGCTGTATTCGATGAAGGTCCGGAGTGGGCCTAGCGTGAGCGTTTCATGTTCAGTGAAGTTTTCAATTTGTAAGTTCCTGCTGAGTTTCCCGTAGCGGGCGTAGTTTTATCGGAACCAATCCACTGGTTGGGCGGTGATCGGCGAATTTTTCGCCGTGTCGAGACAGTGCTTAGAGTTCGTGATATCAAGATTTATCGTTCTTTTGGGAGCGCCACTTGAAACCCGATCTCAGCAAAAACGCCCTTGAGGCGACCGATTTATTAAAGGCCATGGCGCATGACGGCCGTTTGCAGATCTTGTGCCTGCTTCTTGGCGGTGAGAAATCTGTCAGCGAAATCGAAACCACCTTCTCCATGCGGCAGGCAGCAGCTTCCCAGCAGCTTTCACGTCTGCGCCTCTCTGGTTTGGTTGAGTCAAGGCGCGACGGGAAAAGCATCTATTACAGGATTGCGGACGAACGAGTTTCGGCGATTGTGGAGGTCCTGTACGATCTGTTTTGTAGCGAAGATGTGGAAAAGTGATCTGCGTTCGATGCGGTCATAACAGGGCTGGACCAAACCGGACTGACGAAAACGCAGCGCCTTTTCCGTCTTTTCTGAGCAACTAGTTTGAAACTATGGGCGCTGTTTCTAAACTCACCAACTGGATGACATAGTTTTTTTTGTTTTTTTGCCTTGTGACGAACCGGTGAACATAGCAACGTCGTGTCGAATTTTTGTTCAACTATAAAGAGGTAGATCACATGGCTGGGAAATTTGAGATCTTTGAAGACAAGGCGGGAGAGTTCCGGTTTCGGCTTAAAGCCGGAAATGGCGAGATTATCTTGGCCAGCGAAGGTTATGTACAAAAAGCAAGTGCCGAGAACGGTATCGAGTCAGTGAAGACAAATGCGCCAAATGACGACCGGTACGAGCGTAAGGAGACGAAGTCAGGCGGGTATATGTTTAACCTCAAAGCCAGCAATGGTCAGGTGATCGGCACCAGCGAGAGCTATACCAGTGCATCCGCTCGGGATAATGGAATTGAGTCTGTAAAACGAAATGCGCCAGACGCGCGTGTCGAAGACCTGACCTGATCAGACAAGAACAGCAACGGCTGTTGGTTCCTCGCGTTCATCCTATCACGGCGACTATTTCAAACAATTGTTGAGATTTGTGCGCCGGTCTGAAGATGCACGCAGGGCTTTTTGAAGTCAGCCTTCTGCGCGCAGCTGCCTTGTACGCTCCGCGTTGACTTCTGCTGCCGAGTACGGCGGTCCGACATGAATATCCGTCGCTAGAGGCGGATATTCGCCCTGTGATCAAGTCAATTTCCCTGCAGGTGGTCAAATCCCGACTTGCATCTTAGGGTCGCCGTTGTTTCAAGCAGAGGATCTCAACGTGGCCAACTCAATAGTTGAAGAAGACCTGACAATCGAAGGCAATGTCAGCTCCAACGGAGGAGGTGTTGACGTCAAGGGCAATGTGGTTGGGGATGTCAGTGCTGACGCGATTACCGTTCAGTTGGGCGGATCTGTAGATGGCGCGTTGTCAGCAAAGCAGATCACGATAGAAGGCAAGCACAATGGCAGCTTGAGTTGCGACGATCTGAAGCTTGCCTCGAGCGCACAAGTTCAGGCCGATGTCGTGGCCAGGATGATGGAAACCGAAAGCGGCGCCCAGGTTGTGGGCAAGGTAAATATCACCGGGGCGCAATAGAACCCGTCCGGGATTGGTCTGTTTCTTAACGATCGCCGAGCCTGTGAAGAAACTTCGGGTGTTCCGAGACGCGCTGTGGCGGCAGTTTCTCTGCAGACCGAATGCCCGAACACGGACCACGTCTCAGCACCGCGCGGGATTATTTCCGGTATTCTGACAGCCCAAGCTCGTCCCACATCCAGCCGAAATCATAGTCTGCAACGGGCGAGCCTGTCTGTCGGGCACTGCGGTTCTCAATTGTCTTCAACCAGTCAATGACTTTGTTCTTACCCTTGGCACTGCGAACGGCCTGGCGCGGGGTCTTGTCTCCCAGCGCCGGGATTGGCTGGTCGAGCGTCTCACGGTAATGCTGATCGAGATACTCCTGGGCGAGTTGCCGGGCTAGGGCAGGGGGGATGTCCTCATCTGCAGCGAGTCCGGTCTCCGGTTTTTCCTCTGCCATCATCTGTTCGACGGTCTGGATCGCTGTCAGCGGCGGCTTCACCAGATCACCTAGCAGCTCAAGGATGTATGCTTCGCCGCGTCTCGCACGCGCGACTGAATCTACAGATAGCGTCAGCGCCCTGCCTTTCAGGGACAGAGACCCGAGGACGGCAGCGCCAGACATCGACTTGTCCAGGACCAGGCCGGTCCCGCGTCGCGGACGGCTTGCGTTGTCCAAAGCCAGCCACGTCCATTCTTTCTGACCCGAGGCCACGAGTTCATCGGCCTGCAACAGTCTCTCTGAAACCCGGTTTTGTGTAACCCCGGTGACAAGCGGGAAGCGCAGCTCGTGGAAGATCAGGTCGTCGCCATCGCTGTTGCTGATCTGCGGTGGTACCGGATCCAGCAGGTTTGGCAGATGTGCAAAGAGCCAGGCATTGGCAAAAAGTGGTGCAGAGCGCCCTAACTGGTCCTGCGTCAGTCTCAGGTCATCATCAGCGTTCAGCTTCAAGACGGACCGAAGCCCATCTTCGAAGAACGCAACGGCATCGGCGTTGAACGGAAGCAGTGCGCCTGAGATTACATTGTGATCGCCCTGCGGGACGATCCGAACAGCGATGCGGTCCCATTGCTGCAACATTTGCGTAGCACTGTGTTCCCGAACGGTGACGGGGTCCGCGTCTGAGAGCAGATCCGTCAGCACCATCGATTTGCCTGGTACGATCTTGCTGACCTCATAAAGGCTGACCGGCGCGTCCCGCAATCCGGCGATATAAGCTCGGGTCTGGGCACTCTCCTTCGATCCCTGTCGCTTCAGATAGACATCAGCAGCGTTTTCACTAGCCGGTCCGAATGTCCTGCCCAGCAGATCTTCCAGCCCGCCACCCCTCAGGACTATTGGCCAATCGTCGCCAAGCACTTCGCCCAGCACTTCGAAGTCGAGATCGAATGTCTCGAGGGCTGGCAGAAAATGCTCTTCCAGGACATCCGCAAGCCGCTCGTGCCAAATGTCATCGCGGGTGATGAACCTTATGAGCCTGTCAAGATCATGTCCCATCGACCTGCGCCTTTCATCATCAATTGCCGAACAGCTGCGACCTAGCGCAGATTGTTGCCATCAGCCAGATGTGAGACCTGCACTGGCGCAGATTGACTCGGCGGTCATGCAGCGGAAACGCTATTGCCCAGGCTTCTGAACAAAGAGTTCTGTGAAGAGCGCTTCTGATCGGCGCAGCCCATCCTCGGTCAACACCACTGACTTCACCTTCCCTTTAGGGTCCAGGATCAATCCTTTCTGGTGCAAGCGGTTGAGCGCGCCCCAGTCAAAACCTTTCCAGGCACGCCGCTCGTCATGCAGTGTCAACCAAAGCAATGCCAGAACCGCGTCATCTACCTTGTCTTCGTCGAGTTCCATGACAACAGTGGAGGCAATCAAGGTCGGGTCCGTCAAGGTTTATTGCTGTCGATCCAGCGGGACATCATAGAGCGATCCCGAAAGCACTCGTCGGGTACAGCGCGACGCCTGATCCGCGCAATACGCTCGGCGAAAGCCACCTGTTTGGAGCTTGGTCGGGTATCGCGGACGCGCGGCATAGAGCGCTGTGTGTCAATCCACTGGCTCAAAGCCCGGCGATCCTGCTGGATCTCCCAGGGTAGAACCACGTTCTGCAGCTCTGCGATTTTACGTGCGTAAGCGAGTTGTTTGGCGGTTGCTGGCAGTGTTGCCTGTGTCTCTGAAATGGCAGTTTCGGACATCTGCTTTCCCCTTCGACGGTTCTGTAATTCTTAGAACAAAAGAGGGGTAAAAGCAAGTATGTTGTGGACAGAGCCATCTAGTACACAAGATGTAGTGCTGGTATGTTTCTGGCGGGCTGAAAGCAATTCAGAGCACCCCACTGCTGACAGTGTCAGTCAAAAAGTAGGCAGAGACCCGCGCCTGACAGGCCGATGTTCGTTCAGCAGGTGGAGGTCCCATTGAGGATCAGAATCCATTCCGACGAATGGATCTTGCAAAGTCATTGGACAGGCGGTCTGAATTGACCGACAATCCCGTCATGGAGCTGACAGACACCACACCTGTCCACCTGATCCATGTGGATCCAGACGTCAACATGGCGCGGTTCTATGGAATAGAGTTGCAGCCGACGCTGTTTGGGGAAGTGTCTGTTCTTCGCACCTGGGGACGTATTGGCACAAACGGGCAAGCCATGATGGTGACGTATGATGACGAAGCCCTTGCTAGTGAAGCGCTCCATAATCTCGAACAGCAAAAGCTCCGTCGAGGGTATGTTCCGGTCGGTGAGTGACTTCGGGCTGCAATTTGTTTCTTTGGCAAATCCCGAGCCTGTCGGCTCGTGAGCGTGCTCTTGGTTCCAGCCGGCAGGCCGGCTTCCACCCAGAACACCCCTGCATGATCTCCCTGACGCAATAGCCCCTGAACCGTCTTTTGCGAGCCGGGGCAGGGGCCTTGGATCATGGTCGGTTCATGCTGTGGTGATCTGCCCATGCGGGTTTCGATCCCTTTTGCGCTTCCGCAGGATCAAAGATCCCTTGGCTTCTTTTGTTGGTCAGGCGGGATTTGGACAAGCCAAACGCCACCCGACGTCAGGGGGAAGGCGCGGCCTCCCCCCTCGGACAAGACAAATAGACAAGACCGTGTCCTCGCGCGCCTGCGCTGCGGGCCGCACCACTCTTGTCGATTTGTCCTGTCTCGCCCCTCTCCGCGTTCGCCACGTGGCAGGTTTTAGAGACGACGCCCTTTCAGGGCTTTGCTCAAAACCAGCACCAAAGGGGATCAGCCCCGGAGGTCGCACCACAAAAGGAGAGACGGTTTTGAACATCGAAGCGACAAAAGAAATCGAGACTGACGCGAGCCTGCAGGCGGCAGAGATTGTGGCCCAGAATGACCTGTTTCGGAAAGCCCTGATTGATCCGAACGCAGCAATCGAGATGCATTCTAAGGGAATTCAGGGTCAGGTTTTTGTCACGCCCGGCGTGTCAGGCGAAGGGCCGGAGTTCCAGGCAGCGGCACTGGCGGCCGTGTCCACGGATACGCACTTTGCCGAAGGCAATGACCCCTATGGCGATCACACTTTTGGGGCGGTGACAGTCCGTGACCAGAAGCTGTTCTGGAAGATCGACCTTTACGACGCGGACTACAAATACGGCTCCGACCGTCCGTTTGATCCGGCAGTCACGCGCCGCGTTCTGACCATCATGTGCCCCAGCGAATACTGAGACCAGCCTTGTCCCAAAGGGACTGGGTCTGCACGTGCAACCTGCGCAGGAAAGGAGGTGAAATCATGCCTGCAAATATCATCGAACAGCGAACACGTGAAGCTGCGGAATTGCTCAAGAAGGGAGGCCTGTCTGCAAACATCGCCCTCCGCTTCTTGAAACAACACGTAGCCGCTTAAGCGGCCCCGCCTTACCCCCAAGGGGGTAGGGCACCCTTACCACGATCTCAAACTCTGAAACAAGGATTTGCCCCATGAGCAAACTTGAAACATTCGCCGCACCGGAAACCATCGAAACTGTTGCCCTGTCTGATCTCTACCTGTCTGACATCAACCCCCGTCAGGAGGTTGCGGAGGAAGGCATTGCCCTCTTGGCCGACAGTCTGGTCATGTGCGGCCTGATCCAGAACCTGAGCGGGTTGCGCGATGCGGATGGCAAAGTCGCTATCGTTGCCGGTGGTCGCCGCTTGCGCGCCTTGAACATCGCTGTGACCGAGCGCGCCGATCTGGCACAGGTTCCCGTTAAGGTCACGGACAACGCGTTTGTTGCAGAGCAATGGGCCAATGCAGAAAACACCGCCCGCGAAGAACTGGACCCGGTGGACGAGGTCCGCGCTTATGGCAAGATGGCCGAGAAATCCCTGTCTGTTGCCAAGATCAGCAATGCGTTTGGCGTGACGGAGGCCCATGTGCGCCGCCGCCTCGCGCTTGCCTGTCTGCCCATCGCCGTTCTTGACGCGCTCAAGGCCGGTGAGATCAGCATGGGGCTGGCCAAAGCCATGACGGTCAGCACCGAAGAAGAGAAAATTCTGGAGGTTCTGGAACAGGCCAAAGACTGCCGGTGGTTCAGTGAGCATGATGTTAAACAAGCCCTCACGTCCGAAGCGGTCAGCAGCACCAATCGAAAGGCAGTGTTTGTGGGACAGGAGGCCTATGTTGAAGCCGGTGGCACGGTCACTGCTGATCTCTTTGCTGATGAAACCCTATTCAACGAGGGCGAGCTACTGGATCATCTGTTTGCTGAGAAACTGGCGGCAGAAGCGGAAAAGCTGCGTGAAGCGGAAGGCTGGGACTGGGTGGACACCCATGATGAAAGCTACATTCCCTATGGGTTCTCGGGGACCGAAGGCATGCACCGTCTTGAGATGGTGAGCCGGGACTTCACGGAAAAACAGGCCGAACGGTATGACGAACTTGCCGAACTCCATGAAGCCGAGGCTCTGGACGAGGCTGGCGACAAGGAACTTGCAACGCTCGAAGACTATGCCGCGCCGTTCTATTCTGACGAGCAACGCAAGCTGTCCGGCGTGTTTGTCTATGTCGGCAACACTGGCGAGATCAAAACATCATCGGCCTATGTCGCGGGAGAACATGTGCAGGCCGCCATTGAGGCCGGTGTTCTGGAACCAGTCAAAGAGACAGAGGTCAAAGAAACACCGAAACCGGCTTATTCGCAGAAGTTCATCGACGACATGGTAGCGATCCGGCTGGCAGCAGTGCAGACGGCCCTGCTGGACAAGCCGGATTATGTGCTGAGCCTGTTTGCCTTCTATGCCACCCCGGCCTCCGGTCTGACCTGCAACCTGTTCGGGTTTGGCTATGGTGGCGCTGAACGGAACACGCCCGAGGTCGATGACCAGTTCATCCTCGACCCCCGCCTTGGCGGGGAACAGGATGCGGCGGCAGAGGCAGCCTATGACCAGTTCCACGAGATGGCCGCAAAAGGCAGCGTGGAGGCGTTCAAAGCGTTTCGCGATCTGGGCAAGAAAACCCGCAACGGTGAGATCACAGCCTTTCTGGCCCGGCGGTTCCTGACCCAACGCCCAGAGTTCATGGCTGAGATCGAGGCTGAGATTGGAGCAGACATCCGCGCGATCTGGACACCTTCGGCTGAGAATTGCTTCAAGCGGCTGAAAGGCTGGCAGCTGGATGACCTCTATAAAGACCTGCTGGATTTGCACATAGATACCGACATGTTCAAAACCTTCGCGAAATCCAAGAAGGGCGCGAAGAACGAAGCGATGCACAAGCTCTTCAATGATCCAGAGCATCAAAAGGCACTGGGCGTGACCGAGGCACAGAGAGCCCGGATCGATGCTTGGGTACCTGAGTGCTTCTGAACCAGCAGGGCAGGGCGCATAACGCCCTGCCAATCAATCTCCGGCTGTGTCAGCCGCAATGATGAAAACTCAAAGTGGCATTGCGTGAACAACCCGTCGAGACTATCCATCAAAGGCCGGTCGCCTATCACATTTTCAAAGGCAAGAACTTCGCAGAAACGGATTTGGAAAACCCCATGAAAACCCCATCGAACAAGCTCGAGAAAGCCGCCCGCCGTGTTTGGAAGTCCGCGCAGATGTTTGTCGGGTTTCATACGGATCAGAAGGGCAAGCCGCGCACACAGCCGAAGCTCTGGCCGCCAAAAAACGGGAGCGCGTCGATCCATGGTGATCCCAGCGCGCAGGAGGCCATCGTGGTCGTCAAAGCCGCTGATCCGGACGAGGTACAGGACGTGCAGATCAAGCTGCACCCAAACCGCATTGTTGTGCGCCGCGATGCAGATGCCTGGTGGCAGGGTGTCGCTGTAGATGAGCATACCGTGACAGTTCGAATGGCCGACAACACCATCATCGAAATCCGCCATGACGGATCGGTGAAGCGCCGCTCGGCAGAAGATGAAACCCATGTCGAAGCTGATGGCAGCATCTTCAAGTTCACGGAGTTTGCCGAGGCGCATATGACGGGTGACGGGGTGGAAATGACCCGCCGTACTGAGGATCGCATTGCCACGATCACAGCCGATGGTGTTGTCGATCGCGCGCGCAGGCGGTAGCCTGATCTCAATACCTCAAGACTTTCCTTTGGTTAAACTTGCGGCCCGCTTCGGTGGGCCTCTTTCTTGTGTGCAAGATCGTCGGCAGAGGCTTGCCGAGGTCGCCTCTATTCCCTCCATATGCCATTCCAAACCCATGTTGACTGTTGTCGCCAACCTAGCCAATGTCGCGCGTTCGTATCGATGCGTCTGCGTCAGCGCAGATGTGTTGGGGCCGATGCAAACCCACAAGGAAACGCAAGCAACATGACTGATGACTGGAACGACTATGCCGATGGTTGGGACGACAATAGCGACGTCAGACGCTATGCGCGTCGCGCTTTTGCCTCGCTCGACGACCACTTGAGTCTCCGTGGGAAGGATTGGCAATCAAATCGCGTGCTCGACTTTGGATGTGGCACCGGATTGCTGACGGAGAAGATTGCACCGCATGTGGAGGAAGTTGTCGCGGTTGATACTTCGGAGAATATGATTGCGGTCCTGCACGAAAAGCAGCTGCACAATGTTAGAGCAGTGCATGGAGATATTCTGGCTGGAGATGTTCCGGGGCTCAAGAACGGGTTTTCAGGTTTCGATTTGATCTGCGCTTCATCCGTTTGCGCCTTTCTTCCCGATTACAGTAGCGCTGTGGCAGTGCTAGCGGGCTTGCTCAACAAAGGCGGGCATTTGGTTCAGTGGGATTGGCAAGCGTCAGATGATGGCGGTTTCGGATTGACGTTGAATCAAATGAAAGCCGCGTTGGAGGCGGCAAGGCTTGGTTCACTTCGCGTCGAACGGATATTCGAGTTCAAATCTGATGAGCAAGTCATGCCTGTTTTGATTGGAGCGGGGATTCGAAATACAGACTGATCTTGTGTTTGGATGAGTGAACAACCATTGCGCCCAATTACCTGACCTTTGGTGTGGCTCGGGCAGCAAAGTTCAACTTAGAGATTTAGCACCGGTTATTGGTCAGACTCCGCCATTTCAAATTGTGTCCGGCTGATCACCTGATCCGCACAAGCGCGGATCAGGGCCGGACCGTCCGGTCTTTGGCCTCCGCCATTTGGAATGCGCGGCTTGCACCGCCGGTGATCCTCCCTCCTTTGCTGCGAGGGTCATACCGGCCCAGAAAGGCCACCCGGACCCGGAGCTGAACACTGCGCCTGTGTCGGACCGAAGCGATGTTGCTGCCATTTACTGCATCGCTTCGTTCAGATGCCTCGCGTGCAGCGATCCCAGAATGCCTTGCCTGTTCACTTGGCCTGACAGTTTCGGGCCCGTTGCCGGAGAAGATCCTCAGCTGCCCGTGTTTCTGTGGTGATGAACATAAGCGAGCAGTCGGGAAAGACGCGCGGTGCCCGGACCGGGTACCGCGCTTCAACAGGGAATATCCCCTGCGCCTGCGGCGCATTCCGCGCGGAGCAAATTACCTGCTGACATCCCCTTTTGTGCTCACTTTTCCCATGTTCATCGAAACACGCCATAGCGAGGATCAAACAATGGCAACTCAAACACTGAAACTGAACGTCAAGACCGGTGAAAAAGAGGGCAAGACATTCTGGGACCGATGCGGGGTGCTCTTCGTCCATACCGATGAGACCGGAAACATCACCTCGATCCAGGTCAGGCACAGCATGTTCCCCGGCGTCGAGATGGTGGCCTTCCCAAAACGCACCGATGACGATCGCGTCACCGAATGACGAGAGGGCAGGGCGGCGCAAGCCGCCCTTTCTTCTGCTCCGGCCAAAGGCCGGACCACATACGCGCCACAGGTGGCGCGCGGTCCTAAGACCGGGCAGCGGTGTCGATCTGCCCCAATGCGGCAGCAGACAACCCTGCCAGACCCGCCGCGCAGGCGGCGGGAAACTGAGCGCGCCCAGGCGCGCGGAAAATGCAGATTGCATTTAACGTGCCGGAAAGTGACGGGCGCTGTTCGGGCAGCTCCCGCTTTGCGTGATTGCCCTGCGCCAGTCCACCGGCACCCACGCCTGTTTAAGGAAAAGGGGCGGAACCCTTTTCCCGGCGTGGAAATAGCCTCCAAGAGCAAAACTGTTCCGGGGGCAATTTGAGAAAATGCGGATTTCTAAAATCACCCCCGGTTTCCTCTTGGAGAGTATGACAGGATAAGGTAGTTGTGTTACAAACTCGAAATACAACCTGAGGTATACATTGAGCAAGCCAGCCGACACCACTGTCTTTTCCGTGCGCTTGCCTTTGGATGCATTGGCGCGTCTGGAGGAGGCCGTGGGCGCGCTCGGGGCCAAGAGCCGCAACCAGATCATCCAGCGTCTGATCTATCGTCTGATCGGGTATCTCGATCCTGACCCCGCTGTTGTGGATCTCTGGCAGACGCACTTGCGGCAGGTTCAGGGTGGATACACCAACCTCAATCAACTGGCGAAATCGGCCAAGCGCGGCACGGTGATCTGGACGGATGACGACCGGCGCGATGTCGAAAATCTCCATCGTGCGATCATCCAGCACCGGCAAGACCTGAAAGCGCTGATCACAGCGGCCCGCCGAAATCGAGAACCGGAGGCCGCCATTCGCCGGATCTTGCGCGACGATGATTGGACATCTGAAGTATGAATGTCGCGGCTCGCAATCTGACAGCAGAGGATTTCCTGGAGCTTGCCTTCCGGGAAGCGCAGAAGGGTATCGATCGATCCAAGCAGATCAGCCTGCAGCTGCAGACCGCCAAGCGCATGAAGTTCATGATCTCGCGGGCCTCATCCATCAAGGCGCGGCTGGGTGCTGTGGTCGGAAAGCCCGAGGCGGTTGTGAAACACGTCCGCAAAGGTGGGGTGAACAACGCCCATGAGCTGCGCCGCCAGATCAACTATCTGACCGTCAGGGTAGAAGGCGTATTAGACATCCGGGACAATGGCGTGACCCCGCTCGATGCGGATCAGGTCATTGATTTGATTGAGACTTGGGCCGAGGATTTCAACGGGAAAACCAATTACGGGTATACCCGTCACATGATCGTTTCTTTTCCCGAAGGCACCTATCCAGACGCCGCGCATGAGGCGGGCTTGGAGTTCGCGGATCGTCTATTTGGGAGCGGTGATTTTGGCGATACCTGGGACTATCTGACCGTGTTCCACAACGACACCGACAACCCCCATGTCCACATCGTTGTGAACAACCGGGGCGTCGAGCATGGTCAGTGGCTTGCTATGGGCATGAGCAGCGAGATGAACATCGACGTTCAGCGCGCCATCCAGGTTGAGGTTGCCGAAGGATACGGCATTGAGCTGACCGCGACGACCCGCCTTGAGCGCGGTTTGCGGCAGGAAGTGGAGACCGACACGTGGAAAGTTCAGGCCGGACTGTCACTTGTTGAAAGCACTCCGGAGGTTGAAGTTAAGGCCCGCGACATGGCCGGTGATGTGATGACTCTCTCCATCGCAAGAATGTCGGATCTGTTTGATGAGCGCGCCAACGCCATCAAGGACCGGATCGAAGAGTTTGCCATCCAACTCGTAGAGGGAGACGAACCAGTGGTTTCGCGCATGGAACATCTATTGGATCAAGCCCATCATTTTGATGATTACGGCGCGCCGGGAGACCCGTCTTACGTGTCGCCCGAGGTCATGAGCAACCTGCGGCGACACATCGAAACAGGTGGGTCTGAGGATACGATAGCGCCCGAACTAAAGGCTCAGGTTGTTGCCCATATCAACAACGTTCGGGACAACGAACAGAGCCACCCGTATCTGTCGGCCCTTGCTGACATTGTCGATGACAAGGAGTTCCAGGCGTCCGCTGATTATGCCCCGGCAGCACGCCGCTACGAGGTCTATATGCAGGACACCTTGGGCGAGGGGGCCTATGAGGACTTCCAGTCTCAGACCAAAGAATTGCTGCAATCAATCGACAAGATGGAAGGTCTTGCTCGTGAGGTTGACGACCCAAATCTGCGTGTCGCTATGGACATTCAGATTGGCGAGATGAAAGGCGACGTTGCGGATCTGCGCACCAACGATCCGGACCTTCAAGCCTTCATCATCGAGGACCGGCGGTATGCAACGATGATGGATACCGCCGAAATGGATGTCTTGGATTACCCACAAGCCGCTGAGTGGTCCGAGATCCGCAAGGACGTTACAGAGACCGCCACCAGCTACGGCTTGGACGGCGAGGCGTTCATTGCCCGGTTTGGAGACCATCACAACGTCACCCTGGGCACAACAATGGGATGGCGCAGCGACGACATATCGACAGCTGCGGCTCACTTCAACAGTCAGGGTTTGCCTGACAGCTACGAGCGGGCCGAGGCCGTTGTCGATGAGCTGCACCAAACAGCCTCTACCAAGATCATCGCAATCTCCGAGGAACTTTCGAACGTCCACGCCCACGCCACTCATCCGCTCCTAGAGGGGCGCGGTGACGATGACGGACACAGCTTATAAGGACTTCGCCCGGTCTGCCTGATGCGCGCGCCAACGCCCCAGGCAGATCCATCACAGAGTTATCCATCAACTCGCAAAGGAAAAACTATGGTTTCGCGTACAGACTATCTTTTAAACGAAGTCGAACACTTCGCACCCTATTCCAAATTTGATCAATCTGCCCCGCGCGAGGATCGCGTTTCAGAGCAGATCGACATCATCAAGAAAGAGCAGCAGGCGATGGGCTATGATCGTGCAGCCATCGCCTCAAACAGCTTCGACATCGAGGACCAGGCCAACCGCCGAGTTGACGAACAAACGGCACAACAAGATCTGGTCGAAGAACTGAAAACCGAATTGGAGGCTGCGGAGCGATCAGGGGAGCCGGTAGATCTGAACGATATGCAGGCATTGGTGTCTCAACACATGAGTGATGCTCAGGAATACGACCTGTATCACCCCTACTATTCGTCCCTTGCGGATCTGTCGGGCGACAAAGAATTTCAGGAGTCCGACGACTACCAGTCGCCCGCTGATCGCTATGTTCAGTATATGCAATCCGCTCTGGGGCAGGCCGGTTTTGAGACCTACGAGCAACAGACCAAGGACATCATAAACTCCATCGAAAACATGGAGGCGCTTGCCCGAGAGGTTGAAGATCCACACTTGCGCGCCGCAATGGACGTCCAGATCGGAGAGCTGAAGGGCGATGTCGCAGAACTGCGCCCATACGATACTGACCTGCAGGCGTACACTGTTGCTGACGACAGTTACACCACATCCATGAATGCGGCCGAGTTGGACAACCTGGATCCGTCCGAGGCCGAGAAATGGCTGGCAGTGCGTGACGAAATTGTTGCAACCGCCAACAGCTTCGGTCTCGACGGAAACACCTTCCTGGCCCGCTACAACGATCATGACAGCGTTTCGGTTGGCGCAACGGCGACTTGGCGAGGAGCGGACATTTCTACCGCTGCTGCTCACTTCAACAGCCAAGGCGTTCCAGACAGCTACGCGCGCGCCGAGGCCGTTGTTGGTGAGCTGCACCAAGTTTCATCCAGCAAGATTGCCGCCGTGGTGCAAGAGATTGCCCATACCCGCGAACAGGCTACCCACGTCCATGAGTATGATGGACACAGTCTTTAACCACGGAGGACATGATAGATGATTGTTCGCGCCGGTGAATGTGTTGCCGGGAACAGCGAGACCACCGGGTTGGAGTAATGTGGGGTCTGTTCCGATTGGGACGGACTCTTGTCCTTGGACATTCCGGGCATTCGCTGCACCACGTTTGAATAGGCAAGAAGCGGACGGAGCAGACAAGCGTACTCAATCACCGTTTTTTACAACACGAAGCTCAAGAACCGACACTGAAAGCCAGTTGCTGAATGCGGTTTATTCAACTTGATGAGCAAGCTTTCCGTCCCATTCTTCTGTCGAAACCTTGGGTTCCGGCGGGTCTGCAATGTAGGACGGTGTCATTATCTGTGTTCCGTTTTCATTAAACACATCGACAATGTTTTCGCGCAAATCCGACAAAATCTTAGGCAAGCTCGATCCGCGCGAAGTGTATGCGTTGATCTCATAATTGATTGCGTAGTCAGCCAGCTGTGTCCAAAGGACAAAAGGTTCGGGGCTCTTTCTTAACCCTTGGGTTCGCTGAGCAGCTTCTATCAGCATCGCTTTAATTTTCTTTGGTGGCTCCTCGTATCCGATCCCTACTGTCGTGTGGACCAACAGCCCTCGGCCATCCACTTTGCGCGAATAGTTTACGACCTCGGAGTTGAGCAGCTGCGCATTTGGAATGCTTATCATCTCGTTCTTTATCGATTTAATCAGTGTTTCCATTAACTTGATCTCTGTTACGTCTCCGATCTTGTCGCCAACCTGAATGCGGTCACCGACGTTGGTACTGCGTCTGTAGATGACAAACAGACCGGCCATCATATTTGAAACAACGGTGTTCGAACCGAGCGAAACCATAATACCCGCCAAAATCGTCAAGCCCTGAAAAGCCCGGGAATCGGAACCAGGGATATAGGGGTACGCAAACACCAGCGCGATGACGATCACCAACGCGCGGAACAACATGTTAGTGGGGGCGATCCAATGATCCTCAAAGTCTTTCAGTTCGAAAGCCCCGTTCTCAAGGTTCTCAAAGAACAGGTCGAGACCGCGAATTGCCAACCTGGTCACAGCTGCGATGATTGCGAGCATGATCAAGTTGGGGACGTAACCAACAATTGCCAAAACAACGGTTACGAGTGGCTCACTTACGTACTTCAAGAGGATCTGGGCTATACCCTGCGTTTCGGCAAAGGAGAGCAGCACCAATGAAAGATAGTAGTAGAAAAAGAATAGAAAGAAGACCCACATCAATATGTGGATTGAATAGACTATAATCGATGCGATTGCCCTGCTTCTCAAGATCGATTTTGTGGCTTCCTCAACGCCTTCAGCCCTCTTTTCCAAGTTGTTTCTGATGTAGTCCAATAGCTTTCGCCGCTTCGCAAAAAACGCATACGAAGCGAGGGCAAAGACTGCCGTCCAAGCAAATGCAGCCATCGCACTATCTACTCTGCCTTCATTGGACCGAGCATCTCGGTATTGAAGGATCGCAGTTTCAATCGCTTCAGCCTGAAGCCCAGCCAGAACTTCAATAGCCATTTGTTCGTGCTCGGCGTCAGCTTGGGTAGTTATTGTAACCATTTGCCCGTCGACGCGTATCATTTTCCCAAATTCCGCGTCCGATACTTGAACCTGAACCGAAGCCCTCGTCGAAGCATCGGCGACCTGAGCAATCCGTTCCTCGATCTTTCTCGCCCGTTCGGTAGCGGGCAAAGCACTTGAGCCGCGAACCAAGAATAGCTCTTCGCCATCCACAATCACCGGCGCTATGAATTCGGGATCATTTCTTTCTTCGACAGGTGCGAGAATTTCTTCAGACTGAGCAAGCGCAACAGTGCAGGCAAATAGAAGCGGCAGGAACCATAACGTAAGAGCCCTCATGGTTTTACTCCTTCTACGGGAATTATGTGCACATCACGTTGCGGGAACGGTATGGATATACCTTCCGTGTCAAACCGCTCTTTCGCTTGACCAGTAAGGTCCCAATAGACAGTCCAATAGTCATCGGACTTGGACCATGGACGGCAGAAGATGTTAACGGAGTTGTCTCCCAACTCTCCCACGAAGATTTCAGGTTCCGGTGTTTTCAGACAAAGCTGGTGACGTGCGACCAAGTCCTTGAGGACTTCAATTGCTTGGGCAGCGTTGTCCGAATAAGCGATGCCAAAGACCAGATCGACCCTACGTTCTTCGGATGCGCTCACATTAGTTATTACGTCCCCCCAAATCTTGCTGTTGGGGACTATGATAATCTGGTTATCGAATGTTCTGATCTTGGTTGAAACCACCGACATCTCATCAACAAACCCAGATGAACCACCTACTTGGATATAGTCACCAGTATCGAACGGTTTGAGAACCATGATCATCAGACCGCTTGCGAGGTTGCCTAACGTTTCCTGCAAAGCAAAACCTAGGATGAACGACAAACCCCCAAGCACCGCAAACAGCGGTGTAACGTTAACTCCGAACAAAGCTAATACGACGAGAATGCCAAGGACGAAAACGGCCCAGTACACGGTGGTGGCGATGAAGCGTTTCAGCATTCTGGAAATAGTTGGAATTTTGTTCAGACCCCGTTCAGTGACCCGGCGCACCATACGCGCAACGAACATCATGGCCCAAACTGCCAGTAAAACGCCCATGCCAGCTATCAGCAGGCCGACGCCCCCGTCCCACGAGAACAACCAAGACCACGCGTTCTGAAAAAGCGTTTGAATATCGGTTGTTTTTAAGGCTCCTGTTTTCAATGCAAGAATGTAATCAGTGTGCGGTTCTAGATCTTCCGCCTTCGCGCCTTTCAGGGCCCATGCTTCGAGCACCAGACGATAGTTGTTGAGAATGTCTGATCCAGAGTCGTTCAAGGAGGACAACTGAGACCGCAAGGTGTCTTCCAGAGTTCCGCTCGCCGACCGAAGCTGCAAGTTTACTTGCGCGACTTCTTCGAGCCGAGAGCGCACATAACTCTGCCAAGTACCAGCAATCTGGGAAAGCTCTTCCGCAGTTAAGGGAACAAGTAGGATCTCGAGCTCGTCGGCCGCAATCATCTCACCTACGACTGCATCCATAAGATCGTCGCTTTCCACCTCCGAAACTTCTTGGTCCGCCTCAGCTTCCTGCGCGCCGGCAGGAAAAGCGCCTGATAACGCCGCAAACCAAAGGAATGACCAAATCGTCAACGTTTTTAGTGCTCGTCTCATCTATCTGTCCCCCACCTCTTTAGCAGTCGAAGAGAGCACACACAGACGCAACAAATCCAGAATTATGTTTATGTTTGAATGTTTCACTGTGACCAACAGATACTTTGTTTGGGTCTAACTCTAGATCTGACCACTCACCCGGATCAGCCGGAAATCTGCACTCTGCTGTAAACGCTCACGCCGGTTTGAGTAAGTTAGCCGAAAGCTTGAAGCCTAAGGCCAAGAGGCAAACACAAACAAAAGAAGGACCCCGCAAGCAGCGGGGTCACGTCACGGTTCGAAATCACGATAACTCAACTAACTCGCGTTCGAGTATGAGGCGATGTCAGCTAGCAAGTGCAAGATTGCACTTTCGGCCTTCTTCCATTGCTTTCTTTGTACCGGTCAGATCCACAACAAAATTTGCGGATTTCTTTGGAAACGCAATCAAGGTCTGTCCTTCAGCTACGGCAGTCGCCATATTTGCGTCCTTTACAACAATATAGCCACCTGAGTAGTCGTCCGCTAGCTTCTTGCTTTTAATACCTTTTGCACGGCCTTCATAAACGAAGTCGTCAATTGCTATCTCGATTTTCTGGCGATTTTTGATGTCGATGTCAGCTTGCGTGAATACTCCCAAATAACCGTGTTTTTGGTTTTTGGTGAGACCCATTTGCATTACGTTTCCGCTCTCGAAGACCTTTTCAATAAGGCATGTACCAGAGTCGTTGTCAGCATATACAGTCCAGCCTTCAACCTCACTGTAGATCTCGAAGTTGTCACTACTTGCCGGTATCGGATCTTTGGCAGCGGCAACAGTTGCATAAGCGGATATTGCCACGGCGGCAAATATGGCAGCATGTTTCATGTATTCCTCCCAAAAAAATTACGCATCGCGAAGCTTCTCGCGACGCAACGAACCTAAATATCGCGATGTGATCCCATTTCAACTTGTACAAGGGATTTCCGTCAAAACTCCTGAAAAACGCGCTATTGGTTTTTGTCTGATCCCATCCTCTTTTTGTGGCATAGATACAGGTTAGTGAATGCCCATCGCCTGCGCACGGAAAAGTCAGCTTTGGGCTCGATTGTAACCATCGCTGCGCCGAGAACGTACGCCCGGTCCGGATTGGCGAACGGCACTTGCCGCCCGCCAAGGTACTCTAGATGTCGATTTTCTCGGCGATACTCAGCGCATCTTCAAGTTCGACGCCGAGGTATCTGACTGTGCTATCGACCTTGGTGTGCCCGAGCAGAAGCTGAACCGCTCGGAGATTTCCCGTTTTCCGGTAGATCTCTGCCGCCTTGGTCCGTCGAAGCGAATGCGTTCCGTATCCGCTTGGTTCCAAGCCAATTGCAGCCACCCAGTCTCTGACAAGCCGACCGTACTGGCGCGTCGAGATGTGTGGTCGGTCGTGGAAACGGCTCGGAAACATGAACGGGCAAGCCAGCATCTCGGGCGACTTCACCCATGCCAGGACAGAGTCCCTTGTGTTTTCAGTCAGTTCGAACTGAACGGGGCGCTTGGTTTTGCTTTGGATCACTGAAACACGCTCTCGGACGCGGTCATCCTTGACGAGATCAGCCACTGCGAGTTTGACCAGATCGCATCCACGCAGTTTGCTGTCTATGGCGACGTTGAACAAAGCCAGATCGCGAAGGTAGCCCGCAAGTTCCAGGCGTGCGCGGATCGCCCAGACCTGTTTTGGCAAGAGTGGGCGCTTCTGGCCGATGATACGCCCCTTGTTCCACGCTCTGCGTTTTGGGGTTACGGCGGGTAGTTGGACTCTTGGCATGATATGCCCTCCGATCCCCCCTCCACGCCCAGTCATCAGCACCGTGCTGACAAGGCGATTCTACGAGGCGGCGGAATGTCCGCAGTCCAAAGACAGTTTGGCACGCCATTTCTGCGTGAGCATTAGGCGGCTCCGAGCCCAAAGAGACCGCTTCTGCAGCGGGCATCAATGTCAGCTTCTCTGGTGGTGGCTAAAGCAACTGGTTCGAACTGTGGCCTGCATTGTCAACAATGGTCTTGGCGGCGCGAACTTATTGAGGTCAGCGGAATGAACTGACACCACTTTCTATCTGAGCTCCGAGGTAAAGACGAAGAGGTTTATTCTGCAAGTCATTAAGGTCGAGTGCGCCAACCGATCTTACGGACCTGTCCTGCGTCAACACCTGTCTAAAAACCCAGTTGTGTCAGAGCGGCCCGACCGGTGTTTCGGGCCAGGCCCTCAGGCAGCGGAAAGGCTGCAAAAAACTGGTCCTGATTGGCGTCTGGGCGGCGGGAACGGGCGCGGGACGCAAAATGCCTTGCCTCATTGCTGTTGCCGCAAGCCTCATGGGTCATCGCCGCCAACATGTCTATGAGGAAATGAGCACCGGGTGTGCGCGCGGACCTGTCCGCCCATTCGGCGGCACCGGCCCAGTCTTGTCGATTGACCCGGACCCACGCTTTCATGCCGTGCATCCCGTAAAGAAGCGGGTCTAGCGGGCTGAGACGCGTGGCAAGTTCGGATGTGCGATCAATACTGTCTGAACTGATCCCATTCAACGTTTGAACAAGACCAAACGAGTAATGGCCCTGGGCATAGTTTGGATTCAGTTGGACGGCCCGTTCCAAGTGATGCGTCGCTGACTCCAAATCATGCAACATCCAGTAACTTCTGCCGAAAACAAAATTGCAAAAGGGATCGTCGGGGGCAAGCTCCATAGCCCTTTCGGCGGCGCGCAGGGCTTCCTGTGCGGCGGCCCCGCGATCTTCGTCAAAACTTGTGAAGGCACGTTGAAAGGCGACAAATGACAGACCCGCATGCGCGCGGGCAAAATCGGGAGCCCTTGAGAGGGCCTCCTGAAAATACTGAGCCGACCTGGCGTTATCTTCGGAGGTGAAACGGTAAATTTGGTTGAGACCAAGGTGAAAGAAACTCCAGGCATCTAAAGCTTCGGTATCAAGCGCCTTGGCTTGAATGGCCTGATGGCGCGGCACATGCATTTCCGCAGCAGAGACAACGGAATTGGCAACAGTTGCTTTGATCGTAAAGATGTCATCCAGCTTGCCGTGAAACCTGTCGGCCCAGATAACCTCTCCTGTCTTGGACGATGTCATGACCGGAGACACGGTTACGCTTTTGGCGCGGATCTCTACGGACCCAGTAACAACGTAATCGACATCCAGCCGCTCTTGCGCTTCCCTCCCGTCGGCCACTTGAAAGCTAGAAGCCCGTGCAATGACCGTCAGCGACCGGGTCAAAGACAGAGTAACGATCAGCTCATGAGCCAAGGCAGGGGCAATGATCGTTGCGCGGTCCAAGTCGCCGAACGCACTGAACGGGAGCACAGCGATAGACGGAGCCGACCCCTCCGCTGATGAAAAGCCGGCCATGTCGGGGTTCATTCGCTTCACGACCGGAACTACCAACCTATAGCCCCGGCCCCTTACCGTGCGAATGACGCGCTGGTGTTCGCCGTCATCTCCTATTGCCGCGCGGGCCGATCGGACACGGCTGGCGATCGCCGCATCTGAGATCGCTGCCCCGTTCCAGATCGTATCAATTATGTCTGTCTGAGAGGTCAGACCTTCGCCGTTCTTGACCAGCAACTCCAGCAGCAGGAAGACTTGCCGCTCGACAGGAATTTCCTGTCCGCCGCATCGCAGTTCAGCCGAACCCGTATCCAGTTCAAAATCACCAAAACAATAAATCATCGCTTACAATAACATCTCTACAGGATTTCTACAGATGTTCTGCAAGCTCTGACGCCAAAGCTGGAATAGAGTTGATTCAAAACAAACAGCCAAAATGGCCGAAACGAGGGAAAACACGATGATCTACGACAACATCACTGAAACCATTGGCAGCACGCCGATCATCAAGTTGCAAAAACTCGCACCATCACATGTGGAGCTTTACGTGAAGGCAGAGTTCTTTAATCCGGCGGCATCAGTGAAGGATCGTCTGGCCGTAAGCATCATTGACGAGGCGGAGAAGAGTGGTGCCTTGAAGCCTGGGCAAACGGTGATCGAAGCCACGAGCGGAAATACCGGCATCGGCCTCGCCATGGTTTGCGCCGCCCGGGGCTATCCGTTGGTTATCACAATGGCGGACAGTTTTTCAGTTGAGCGGCGGCGACTGATGCGCATGCTTGGAGCCAAGGTGGTTTTAACACCGCGTGCGCTCAAGGCGGTCGGAATGTACAACAAAGCCGTGGAACTGGCCGAGGCTAATGGTTGGTTTCTAGCCAGCCAGTTTGAGACGCAGGCCAATGCGCTAATCCACGAACGCACCACAGGGCCGGAGATCGTCGCTGACTTCAAGGGGCGCAAGCTGACCCATTTTGTGACCGGGTTCGGCACTGGAGGCACGCTGACCGGCGTGGCGAGGGTGCTCAGACGTGACCGCCCCGAAACCAAAATCGTGCTAACCGAGCCTGCCAATGCGGGGCTGGTCGCCAGTGGCATTGCTCAGGAACGCAACCCAAATGGCAGCCCGGCTTCAGGCCACAGCGCTTGGGAGCCGCACCCGTTCCAGGGGTGGTCGCCTGATTTCATCCCGGCGGTTCTTCAAGAATCTCTGGACAACAAGTACTTTGATGAACTGATGCCCGTTGCGGGTCCAGACGCGATCAAAACAGCGCAAGATCTGGCGCGTCAGGAAGGGATACTGACCGGCGTGTCTGGTGGCGGAACCGTTCTGGCTGCGCTGCAAGTCGCACAGGACGCGCCCGAAGGCTCTGTCCTACTGGCCATGATGCCAGACACAGCAGAGCGCTATATGACCACACCACTTTTCGAAAACATCGAGCCGGAGATGACCGAAGAAGAAATCGCGATCTCGCACTCGACACCCACAGCGCAGATGGGTGCGTAGTGTCAGGCGAAGAGACCCTTGATCCTGCTGACTGGGCGGCGCACCGCGCGGCGGCACATCGCGCGGTTGACGATGCGGTGGCCTATCTGAGCGAGGTGCGCGACGCGCCGGTCTGGCAACAGATGCCAGAGCAGGTGCAGTGTTTCTATGAATCTCCGTTACCCGAGAGTGGCACGCCGCTGGAAGAGGTGCTCGATCAGATCAAGGAGAATCTGATGCCTTATCCAATGGGCAACATCCATCCGCGGTTTTGGATGTGGTACATGGGATCGAGTAACTTCACCGGCGCTCTGGGTGATTTCCTGGCCGCTATTCTTGGCTCGAATCTGGGGGGGGGTAATCACGCCGCAGCCCAGATGGACCGGCAAGTGGTAGACTGGCTCAAGGAAATCGCAGGCTTCCCGAGCACCGCCAGCGGTACGCTGACCAGTGGCGGTTCAGTGGCCAACCTCATTGCGCTCACCGTTGCCCGCAATGAAGCCCTTGGGCAAGAAAGCATCCGGGAAGGAGGGTTGAGCGGCGCTCGTCTGGCCTTTTACGGCTCCGACCAGGTGCATGGCTGCCATCTGACGGCCATGGAACTTCTTGGTCTCGGACGCAGGGCGCTGCGGCGCATCCCGTCAACGCCTGACTATCGGTTGGATGTAGATCAGCTTCAGACGAAGATCGCAACTGATCGTTCCGAGGGCGTCCAGCCCGTGGCAATCATCGCCAATGCCGGAACGATAAATACCGGAGCCATAGATGATCTTCCTGCCTTGGCAGATCTAGCCGCACAAGAAAACCTGTGGTTCCACATTGACGGTTGCATCGGTGCCCTCGCTGCGATGGCGCCGAAACACGGACACCTACTGGCTGGAATGGAACGCGCGGATTCCGTTGCGCTTGATCCGCATAAATGGCTGCATGCTCCGTTTGAGGTCGGCTGCTGTTTAGTTAAAGAACGTGAACAACATCTGGACACGTTTGCCTTGTCTCAGGCCTATCTGGAAAGCGAAACCCGCGGCGTTGCGGCCGCCGATTGGCTGCACGACTTCGGCATCCAGACCTCGCGCGGCTTCCGGGCGCTGAAAGTCTGGATGAGCCTGAAGGAGCACGGTGCCGCGAAGTTTGCCCGCCTGATCGACCAGAACATCGACCAGGCGCATTATCTGGCAGATCTGATCCGCGCACGCACCGACATGGAACTTTTGGCTGAGCCGGTTCTGGACATCGTGTGCTTTCGTCTTTGTCCAAAGGGGCTTTCCGATACAGACTGCGAGTTTCTCAACCGGGAGGTTATGCTGAGATTGCAGGAAACCGGCATTGCGGCGCTCTCGGATACCCGCGTCTCTGGCACTTATGCCTTGCGATGCGCTATCGCCAATCACCGCAGCACGCAGAGCGACTTCGACATTTTGATCAAGGAGATGGTGTCCATAGCGCAAGAAAGTCTTAAGGATGGGTGAACCTCCGCCCTATTCCTTTGGGTCAGCGAGCCCACCTGAGATTCAGACATGCGAGCTTCAGAGCTGGGCTAGCCTATGACCTGCCACAAAAGTAGGCGACGCATGGTTTCGGACCTGTAGCGGCTTCCCCATCGTCCTAAGAATTTTGGTCTGCCGCCACCAAACTGTCGCTCGATCTGGTCGAGTAGATCGACCTGTTCTACAATCGAAGTCGTCGACATGGGTATCTTGGCAACGTAAGCCCGGCTGACTTCGCAGACCGGTCAGCTGGACCTTTTGAAACCGTCCACTGAAACGGGGCCAGCTTATATGGCCACAGTGCCATACCACCTCTGTTATTGTTCATGTTCCGCTGGGAAGCCAAGAACAATCAAGCAGAAGCGGTAGATACACTACCTCGAATATGCGTCGGTCTTGCGAGCTCACGCAGTCGCCGCTAGGAAAGCAGTATGAGTTCAACGAACGTTCAGCGCCGCTTAGCAGCCATCATGTCCACGGATGTATCCGGGTTCTCACGCATGATGAACGCCGACGAGACAGGGACCCTTGCCGCCGTCAACCAAATCCGCAAGAAAATCTTCGGCCCAACCGTAGCCGCTCACAAGGGACGCTTGGTTAAGCTGATGGGTGACGGTGCATTGGTAGAATTCGGCAGTGTGGTAGACGCCGTGGCTTGCGCCGTCGAGATACAGACCGCAATGTCTACCCGGAAGGAGGACCCGCAAGGCAAACCGCTCCTGCGACTTCGGATCGGCGTCAACCTTGGCGACATTATCATCGAGGGAAAAGATATCTTTGGCGATGGTGTGAACCTCGCTGCTCGCCTTCAGGAAATTGCTTCTCCAGGTGGGATAAGCCTTAGTGCAAGCACTCATGAACACGTTGCCAAGAGGATCGAAGCAAGTTTTGCCGATGATGGCGAACATCAATTAAAGAACATCCCCACGCCGGTGCGTGTGTTCCGTTGGTCTCCGGAGCTTGACAACAACACCCATAAAAGTTCTAGCAGCGTTCAGCTCCAGCGGCCGGAAAAGCCCTCAATCGCCGTCTTACCTTTCGACAATATGTCTGGTGACGCGGACCAAGACTACTTTGCGGATGGTGTCGTCGAGGCAATCACAGCCACCCTCTCGCGCATCCGGTCCTTCTTCGTGATCGCGCGGAATTCGTCCTTTGCCTACAAGGGTCGACACATGAATGTCCGGGATATCGGGCGCGAGTTGGGCGTGAAGTACGTACTTGAAGGATCGGTCCAACGTGCGGGGCAACGCGTTAGAATCACTGTGCAGCTGATCGAAACCGATGGAGGGGCACACCTGTGGGCAGACAAGTATGACGGGTCTCTCGACGACATCTTCGATCTCCAAGACAAGATAACGGAGAAAGTCGCTGGCGCCCTGCAGCCCTCAATTCAATTTGCGGAGATTGAACGTACACGGCGGAAGCCGCCTCATGATCTTGGCGCGTATGACTACACGATGCGCGCCATGCCCGATGCCTGGATGTTAGAGGAGCAATCAGCGGCAAGAGCGTTGGAGCTTCTAGACAAGGCTCTTGAGATCGATCCCGATTATCCAATGGCACTTGCTCTCGCCGCTTGGTGCTGGGCGCAACGCTCTGTGTACAATTGGGTCGCTGATATCAGCAAAGCGAAGGCCGAGGCGCTATCCCGCGCGGAACGGGCCGCCCAAATGTCTTCCGACGATCCATTGATACTGTCGGTACTAGGTACGGTTCACACATTTGCACGCAACTATGGTGCTGCGCGTGTCCTTCTCGAACGCGCGATCCAGCTCGATCCCAATTCCGCATGGGCATTGAGCCGTTTGGGCTGGCTCGAAACCTATGCAGACCGGCCAGAAATGGCCATGAAACACTTCGAACGGGCGATGCGCCTAAGCCCGTTAGACCCGATGAATTTCAACAATCTTGTAGGCATGGGCAGCGCTCATCAGGTTGCCGGTGACGACAATCAGGCGGCAGACCTATTTATTCGCGCTCTGCAAGAACGCCCGAATGCACATTGGGTTCACCGAAACCTCTGTGCCGCGCTGTTGGGAGCAGGACGCGAAGAAGAAGCGCGCACGTCTGCAGAGAAGTTATTGCGCGCCCATCCAGACATGACAGTGAAACGCTTCAAAGAAGCAATGGTCTTTTCTCCAGACGTACTTGAGCGGGTTGGCAAACAGATGGCGGTACTAGGGATTCCAGAATTCTGATACATGCAGATGCGTTTGATTGCATATTTCCGCCTTCCTCTCTTTCAATTTGCGCAGGAAAAAGGTCTGTGTACTACCGCAAGGTTCTCTGAGTAGGCACTCTCAGAGAAACTGGGATTGAGGCGGGAAGGGGCTGGTTTCCATACTACGGAAAACAGCTTTGTCGCGCACTCCCGACTTGGGCACGCGCCCGGCGCGCGATCAAATCGGTGGTAGAGCTCGCGCGATGTCTGACGCACCGTTAGCGATCAAGAACGACCGGTTTTGACACACTCACTCGAAGCAGTCTTTGGCGCAGCCGCAGCGAAAGCTCACTCCGTCCGCATTCTTCCAGTTCGTGCAGACCGCAGAATTCGGCGCTTTGGGCTCGGCCCGACCCACCGCTGCGACTCGCACGCAGGTCCGCTCAGGATTGGCGAACGGCGCGAGCCGTCCGCCAACGTGGTTCAAATGTCGATTTGCTCGGCAATGCTCAGCGCATCTTCAAGTTCGACGCCAAGGTATCTGACAGTGCTGTCTACCTTTGTGTGTCCGAGCAGGAGTTGAACTGCCCGGAGATTCCCGGTTTTGCGGTAGATTTCCGCTGCTTTGGTCCGGCGCAGCGAATGGGTGCCGTAGCCGCTGGGTTCCAACCCAATCGCAGAAACCCAATCCCGCACAAGTCGGCCATATTGGCGGGTTGAGATATGTGGGCGGTCATGAAACCGGCTGGGAAACATGAAACAGCAGCCGATCATTTCCGGCGACTTGATCCATGCGGCAATGGTATCCCGCGTGTTTTCAGAGAGTTCGAACTGAACGGGTCGCCGGGTTTTGCTCTGGATCACAGACACCCTCTCGCGAACGCGGTCATCTCTGACCAAATCGCTGACGGACAGTTTCACCAAATCGCTTCCGCGAAGCTTGCTATCAATTGCCACGTTGAACAGCGCAAGATCGCGCAGGTTGCCGGCCAGTTCGAGCCGCGCGCGGATCGCCCAGACCTGTTTCGGGAAAAGCGGCCGTTTCTGACCGATGATCCGGCCCTTGTTCCAGGCTCTTTGTTTCGGGGTGACAGCGGGAAGTTGGAATCTTGGCATAGTGCGTCCTCCAAACCTCCCTCCAAACCCAAACATCAGCACAGCGCTGACGCCTCAGTTTACTGTTGGTCTGAATGGCCGTTGTCAGCTTGCTGTTTCTTTGAGAAACGCCGCAGACGCATTGGGCAGCACCGAGCCCCAAAGTGGTCACTTTCAAGAGTTGGGTTTCGCGCTTGCAGCGAAGAAATCAAGCACGTGCAGAAACAACGCGATGAACGCGCACCGGCATATTGGTTACTGCGTTAAAACGATGCCCGTCTCAGCTTCAAGTTTTTCTGCGTCGACGGTAATTATGCGTCCCGTTGCGTCGTTGCTGATGACGCCGCCTCCAGACTGATGCAGTGACTTGAGGAATTTCAATATTTCCGGAGATGAACCGATCTTGAAATGCTTCAGCGGGTCACCGGACTTAATGTTGGTCAAGTCAAATACGGCAACCTTCAGACCACCAAGCTCAGACACGGATTTGATATCACCGACCCTATCTCCCTGACGCCGAAGTTTTGCTGAGAGGCTAAGCGCCAGATCATCATTTGTTGTCAGCAAGATGATGGGTATACCTTGCGCCAGGACAGGTTGTGCCTGCGTGCGAAAAACATCTATGTCGAGGTCCGCAGATATCAGGATAAGAGCCCGGATTTTCCGCAAAACCGATATTTGATTTTGCTGAGCCAATTCACGCATGGAGTCCATGGCCACGAAATTTCCCATGGAGTGGGCAACCACCAGATAGTTCGTCAGACGCGACTCTGACATGGCGGCGAGGGTCTCTTTGAATGATCCACGGGCAAACAATGCGCTTTCACGGTCATCAAGGTATTTCAACACGCGGCCGGCAGAAGGCCATGAATACACGATTTCGACCCCTTCGCGTCCGCTATCTTCTGCGAGGGCGGTTGCGCGTATGACAGCTTCGGCTGAATTGGTATTGAACCCATGGACGAAAACAAATCCTTGGCGGTTATCTACGGCGCGCTTGCCGGCCTCTTCATTTATGGCCCGCACAAATGCCTGTTTGCCTTTCAGCCGCACGGCAGAAGAGACCAGGAACTGCGTGTTCGGATCAACATCTTGTCCTTTAGGGTACCTCACTTCCCCGATTTCCCGCGCTGGCGGTATCGAGATGACAAGTTTGGAATAATTGGTCTGGTCGGAACGGGTTTCAGTAAAGAAATCTGGCGCGGGTGCAGGCGCCCGGGAGGCCGCGACCAGGATGGTCCTTTCGCGTGCCGGCGTTGCAGCATTTGGCAACAGAGCCAATGTTCCGCGTTCACCGCAGCCGCTGATCATTGCGGCGGCAACGACAACCAATACAGTCAAACTGCGCATGGCCATGTCCTTTTTTGAAGCGCTAACAACAATTGATTAGACGCGCCAGTACGTCAGCCGTCAGCCAGAGGCCGATACACGCGGTGCCTCGGTGTCGTCCGCGGTGGCAATAACATCGTCTGAACGATCCACTTTTACAGTACGTTCAGCAAACTCGATACCGTTGTTTGCAAAGCCTTGCTGCACCAGCCTGTAGACTTCGCGGCGGATGAGAAACTGTTCGCCAGGCAGGGTTGTAAATTTGACACGTACGGTCAGCCCGTAGAGATCGACGCCGTAGATACCTTGAAACTTAACAGGAGAGAGCATTTGCGGACCAAAATACTCGTCCTCTTCGATTTGCCTAGACAGTGCCTTGATGACTTTTTTGACTTTGAGGATGTCCGTGTCGTGGGGGACCTGAAACTCAAGCTTTGAGATGACCCAGTCCCGGCTGAGGTTCTTGACCGATTGAATGGTGCCGTAGGGGAGCGTTTGCAGCGCCCCCCGGTGGTGCCTGATCTGCATCGATCTCAGAGAAATCTTTTCGACGGTGCCGCGTGTCTCGCCGATCTCTACATATTCTCCCAGCCGAAAGGCATCGTCTATCACAAAGAAAATGCCCGCTAGAATATCCTTCAGGAGGCTCTGCGCCCCCATACCCAATACGATCCCGACGATGCCTGCCCCTGCCAACATCGGTGCAATTTTGACCCCAAGCTCTGCAAGGGCGACAAGGATCGCAATGATAACGGTAAAGGTGATCAGGATTGCCCGCACCAAGGGGATGACACTCAGACCGCGCGACGATGGCGCATGCTCAGGGTCGGTGGTTTCCTGCCGGGCATTGCTGGACAACAGGTAGTGGCGCAGCGCAGCGAGCATGGCGAGCGACAACAAGCTGCCGCTCAGCAGGAACAATAGAACGCGGGTTGTCGAGGTGATCTGCTTTGTTTCGCTGTGAAGCAGGATGCCGCCAAACACGACCTCTGCCACGACGAGGATGATCGAGCCAAGCCCAACCAGCCACCAGTACAAGGTGCTTGGTTTTGCCAATTCAGTATCCCCCTATCTTAACAACGCACCACGCGTGCTGTTGCTAGTACATAACCGCACGCCGGTAGGTGCGCCGCCGAACTCCTGCCGCAGAGACGGGCGTTCTGGGCATGCCCACAACATCTATGAAAAGGGATGTGTTCTCCCCAAGCACCGGCATCGTGCCCGTGAGAATGCGAGAAACCGTATAGTGGAGATCATCCCCGTCAAGAACGGGGTTCGTCAATTCCACCACGACTTGCAGGAGTTCATCATCCTCGAGGATCGACAGGTCGGCGTTTGGCGGCACAGCGAGAAAGCTATCGTCGCCTTCGCTCCAGAAAGGGACAAAGCGTTCGGTTTTCATGTTGCCCGCAATTCGGTCTGGACGATCCGAAAAGAACAGAGTCACCGGGCTGACCCCACTTAAAGTGAGGCGGTTCTCGGTGGCTGAATAGGCCATGCTCTTGGCTGTCTGGACAAAGAGAAAATCCGCCTCGCCGTCAGAGGATTCTTCTGCTGTTGCCGGCAGAGCAGCCGTGGCGGCCAGTAGTGCTGCCCCTCCAGTGCAAAGCTGACGCCGGGTTGTGATGGTTTTGTGTGCTGTTGGGTGATCCTGCATGTCATCCTCCACTGAATTCAAAAATGACAGGGCCCCGTCGGAAACGGGGCCCTGATCAGGAATTAGTCGCTTGCGCGCTGCATGGCATCTTCAAGCCGCTTCTTGTCGGCGTCCGAAAGTTCCGGCCTGTCGATTTTCAACGTCAGCTTGTCCAGCTTGGCCGTCAGCTTGAAGGGCGGTTTGTAGTCGTCGTCGTAGACACCTGTTAGCGTATCCTGCCCGATGTCGAACGACTCATCCCATTGCAGAATGACTGGGATCGTGTTCTTCATCTTCTTGGTCGCAACAACCTTGCCATCCACGCTCAGGGTGCCTGTGCCGCTCTGTCCGATGCCACTGGCGTCGCCATAGGCCAGCGTTCCGTCACCCAATCCGTCATATTTGAAATCGAACTCGACGGTATGTTTTCCTGGTGTCAAAGCGTCGTCACCCTGCCACTGGATGCGCTCAAGATTGAGCATGTTCCAAGTGAAAGTCGGCTTGCCGTCTTTGAGGTAGAACCCGTAGCCCGCGAACCTGCCGCCAGACGTCACGATCATACCCTCCGCGCCGCCTTCAGGCACCTCGATCTCGGCCGTGAACGTATAGGACGAATTCAAGATACTGGGAGAGTCGCCCTGAGGCACACCGATCATGGGTTGCGTATAGACAAACTCGTTGCGGCCTGCCGTGATGCTTGGACGTGGCTTGGCAAGACGCGTTGTTACGGATGCATCCAGCGGGAAGACCTGATACTTTCTGGCTTCTTCAATGAAGATCGCTTTCAGTTCTGTGACCTTCTCAGGATGATCTTTGGCCACGTTCTTTTGCTGGTTTGTATCCGTTCTGAGATCATAAAGCTCGAACTCCTGATTGTTCAGCGGGTCGGGGTTCGGTGTCTTGGGGGTTTCCCATGGCATCCGGTTGACCTTGGTGCTCAGGAACCAGCCCTCGTGATAAATTGCCCATTGGCCCATCATCTCGAAATACTGTGTCCGGTGACGGCTGGGGGCATCTGCGTTCGCCTTGTCGAAGGTATAGGCAAAGCTGGTGCCTTCGATCGGGGACTGAACGATGCCATCCACCTCTTCGGGTTCGGTAATACCTGCAACCTCAAGGATGGTCGGCACCACGTCGATCACATGCATGAACTGGTCGCGCATGCCGCCCTTGTCGGTGATCCCGTTGGGCCATGTCACGACCATGTTCTGGCGGACCCCGCCAAGCCGGTTGGCATTCTGCTTGAAGTAATCAAACGGCGTGTCAAAGGCCCATGACCACCCCGCAGACATGTGGTTGTAGGTCTCTTCGGTACCCCACTCATTATACCATTGCAGTTGGGTTTTGGCAGGCATCGCGGAGATACCGTTGAACCAGGCAACCTCATTCGGCGTGCCCATTGGACCGCCTTCGGCGGATGTTCCGTTGTCACCGTTGATGTACATTACCAGCGTATCGTCCAACCGCCCCAGATCACCAATCGCGTCAATAACGCGGCCGATTTCGTGGTCGGTATAGGCGGCATAAGCAGCAAAGACCTCGACCTGTCTGACAAAAAGCTTCTTTTCATCGTCAGTCAGTTGATCCCACGGTTTGATTTTGTCCGCAGGCCATGGCGTGAGGGTTGCGTCCTGTGGCACAAGGCCCAGCTTCTTCTGGTTCTCAAAGATCGTCTGACGCAGCGCCTCATAGCCGTCGTCAAAGAGGTTCATCGCCTCGATCTTTTCGACCCACTCCTTTGTTGGGTGATGCGGTGCGTGGGTCGCACCAGGAGCGTATTTTACAAAGAAAGGTTTCTCAGGGTCGATCTGATGCAGCCGCGTAATATGCTGGATCGCATCTTCGGCCATACCCGTGATCATGTTCCACTCCGGATTGCCGTCATAGGGGTAAATCTGGGTCGTGTTGCGGAACAGGTTTGGTTGCCATTGGTTCGCGTCGCCTCCGACAAACCCGTAGAAGTATTCAAAGCCCAGGCCCGTCGGCCATTTATCGAAAGGGCCCGACTGACTGGCGGCAAAGGCGGGTGTGTTATGGTTCTTGCCGAACCACGATGTTGCGTATCCGTTCTCCGACAGAATTTTGCCGATCGTCGCTTTGTTTTCGGGGATGATGCTGTTGTAGCCCGGATAGCCAGTAGACTGTTCCGAAATCACGCCAAAACCTACCGAATGGTGGTTGCGGCCCGTGATCAGAGCCGCGCGCGTAGGCGAGCAAAGCGCAGTAGAGTGGATGTTGGTAAAACTCAGACCTTCGGCGGCTAGTTCATCCATTGTATCTGTGGGGATGACACCGCCAAATGTACTCGGAATGCCAAACCCTGCGTCATCAAGAATGATCAACAGGACGTTTGGTGCGTTCTCCGGCGGCACCACTTTGGGCGGCCAGTATTCGGTAGATTGGAGCGCCTGTGGCTCGATCTTGCCACCGAAATCCGCAGGTGGCGGCGGCAATTGCCTGCCATCAATTGTTGTCGTGGCACCTGGTGACCCAGGCGGCGCTTCGGTCTGTGCATGGGCACTCAGGCTCACGCAAGACATAGAAACTATCGCTGCAGCAAGTGCTAGATTTCGATGTGTCATAGCTCTGTTTCTTCCCTAAAAGTTGCTTTGCACCCTGAGTATGGGAAAAGCCTTGGAGCAGGTCTCGTCCCCATTGGATTTTGCCGATCTTGGGTGGTTAACGAGCATCTGGAGGCTGAGTGATCTTTTATTGATTTGGATCAAAGTGCTGGTCTAGATTTGACTTCAGCGGCCAAAACCCAACGACAAGCTGGAGTTTCATATAATGCCATCATCCATTCCGCTCATTCGCGCCGCATCCATGCACCCTATGCGGCGATGGGCGCATGGCAATCATCTTGACGTTGACGGGTTGCTGGCAAATGCGGGGCTGGAGTGGGTTCCAGATAATGACCCTTACCTGCCAATTCCGCTGCGCGGCGTCGTTCAGTTGTTGGTGGAGCTTTCGAGGCAGCAAGGTGCCGACACACCGCGGCAGATCGTCGACGGGCGCGGCGGTTTCGAGATCGGGTTGATTGGCGCAGCGGCCTTTGTCGGGCCGACGGTACGGGATGGGTTTCGCCGCGTATCGCGTAAGATGCAAATCCATTCCACACATGAAATTTTCATGGTTGTTGACGGGCCGAATTCAATTCAAATCACAGATGGCTGGATTTTGGAGGTGGGCGAGCAGGAAGTTCTGCACTACGTCCAGCAATATGTGGCGGCGCTGATTGACATGATTTGCTCTGTTGCGACTAAAAATAAACCCGCTGTTTCTCGCGTCGAACTTGTACCCCACCCAGACGAAGGCTTGTCCCATTTGAAACCTTGGCTCGGGGATCGAGTGGTGCCCGCGAAAAATCGCACGCTGAATGTAATAATTGACCAGGACGTGGCCAATATCGAGTTCCCGGAGGAAGTACGCAGCCTCGCTGTCAAAAAAGACGACACAAACTTGCCTGTATTGCGCGAGAGCCAGACGCTGGCCGATCAGGCTGGCGCGCTTGTCGAAAGCATGCTTGGGAAGACACCACCAAGCTTGGACAGCTTGGCTGCTGCAGCAGGGACCAGCACACGCAGCTTCAGGCGGCTACTTTCTGAAGAAAACACCAATCTTGATCAGATTGTAGATAAGGTTCGCGCTGAGATTTCTATTGGTCGCCTACTTGACGAACCAAGCGTATCGCTGAAGCAGTTATCGCGTGAGCTTGGTTATGCAAATCAGGAAACTCTTTCCCGCGCAGTCAAACGATGGACAGGTCAAACACCGAGCGGTTATAGACGGCAACACTCCTCGCCGTGACGGTGTTCGTAGTCCATAAGCATCTATCAGTCGCGCCGAAGAGCACGATGGTGCGTAGATTTTCTTGCACTTGCCAAAGTCGGTTCCGTCCCGCAACCTGTGAACCTGCTGCTTTAAAATTGGCGGACTGAGGACGAATGGCCGGAAACGACGCTGCACCGCATCGGGGAAAATTACGCTTGCGCAGAAAACTTGGTGCTGCGAGCGCACACAGCGAGAATATCCAAATCACAGGATGGGCTCGAACCTAACCACTGCTGCGGTGCGACCGTAGGTCGGGTCTGGATTGGCGAACGGCAAGTGCCGCCCGCCAACATGGTTCAAATGTCGATTTGCTCGGCGATGCTCAACGCATCTTCAAGTTCTACACCAAGATATCTGACAGTGCTGTCAACCTTTGTGTGTCCGAGCAGCAGTTGAACAGCCCTGAGATTTCCGGTCTTGCGATAAATCTCCGCCGCCTTGGTCTGGCGCAGCGAATGGGTGCCGTAACCGCTGGGTTCCAACCCAATCGCAGCCACCCAATCCCGTACGAGCCGGCCATATTGGCGGGTTGAGATATGTGGGCGGTCATGAAACCGGCTGGGAAACATGAAACGGCAGCCGATCATTTCCGGCGACTTGATCCATGCGGCAATGGTATCCCGAGTGTTTTCAGAGAGTTCAAACTGAACGGGTCGCTTGGTTTTGCTCTGGATCACAGACACCCTCTCGCGAACGCGGTCATCTCTGACCAAATCGCTGACGGACAGTTTCACCAAGTCGCATCCGCGAAGCTTGCTATCAATCGCCACATTGAACAGCGTGAGATCACGCAAATTCCGGGCCAATTCGAGCCGCGCGCGGATTGCCCACACTTGTTTCGGCAACAGCGGCCTTTTCTGGCCGACGATCCGGCCCTTGTTCCAGGCTCTTCGTTTCGGGGTGACGGCGGGAAGTTGGACTCTTGGCATATTGGGCCCTCCAATCCTCCCGCCAGGCCCAGACATCAGCACCGCGCTGACACCTGAATTGTACTGTCGGTTTGAATGGCCGTTGTCCGATTGCCTGTTCTTTGAGAAACACCGCAGGTGCATTGGGCCGTTGCGAGCCCAAACTACTTGATGCCGCATTTTTCATAAAGGTCGACTATGGGTGTTGCGCAGTCATAAGGCTCTCTCTTCTGTTCCCTGTCGATCTTCTCGCTCCCAAAGGATGCCATGCGCACCATTTTCGATCCCCTATGCCGCAATCAACTGCAGATGCGCTTGACGGTATGCAAACATCGCCCTATTTAGTTAGTGATTAATCGCTAACAATTTGGTGCGCAATGCCTACTCGTAAGCCTGCAGATGAACGCAAGACTGAGATCGTACAGGCAATGCTGCGTCTCGCGGACGAGTTGGGCCCGGATCGCCTGACCACGCAGTCGGTTGCTGATGCAGTAGGGTTGACGCAGCCCGCAATCTTCCGGCACTTCGCGACCAAGCAGGATTTATGGCTGGCGGTGGCTGCGGTGATTTCTGACCGCCTCAAGACTGCGTGGGCTGACGCGCTGAAGACATCCGACGATCCGACAGCCCGGGTCAAAGCGCTGATCTTGGCGCAATTGCACCAGATCGAGACAATGCCGGCCATCCCGTCCATCCTATTCTCGCGTGAGTTACAGGTAGAAAACGACGATCTGCGCCAATCCGTTCTTGCGCTGATGACCGAATTGGTCGCCTTGTTGGCCATTGAATTGACCAAGGGACAGAAAGCAGGCCTGTTCGACACAGACCTACTGCCAGAAGACGGGGCGCTATTGTTGGTCTCGCTGGTGCAGGGGCTGGCGATCCGCTGGACTTTGGGGAAGCGCAGTTTCGCATTGGAATCTGAAGGACGCCGATTGCTCGACGCTCAGATGCGGCTGTTCCGAATAGCAAGTACGGAGGTTTCGCTATGAACCGCCGTATCATTCTGGGTGTAACCCTTGCTGTCGTCCTTGCCGTCTTTGGCTGGTTTGTCTTAACAGAGCGCCCGATCAGGGTTTCCACTGCCGCCATTGAAAATAATGTCCCTGTGCGCGTTTATGGGCTGGGTACGGTCGAAGCACGGATCGTCTCGGATGTCGGATTTGAAGTTGGTGCCGCGTTGACCGAACTTTCGGTCGACAGTGGCGATGCGATCGAAGCGGGGCAGGTCATTGCCCGGCTTCATCCTTCGGAACAACAAGCAAAAGTTGCGCGCGCCGAAGCGGGGTTTGCTGCCGCAGAGGCCACCCTAGGCAAGGCCGAGGCAAACGTGATCCGCGCCCGCGCCATTCTGGCGCAGCGGCAATCGACAAATGCGCGCCAGCAGGAACTTGCCGGACGCAATGCAGTTTCGACCCAGACTGCAGAAGAGGCGCAGCGTGATGTCGATGTTGCAGCGGCCGATCTGGCCGTCGCAGAAAGTGATGTTGAAGTAGCCAAGTCCATGCACAAGGACGCTGAGGCAGCCCTACAATACGAACGCGTGCTGCTCGATCATCATGTGTTGCGGGCACCATTTGACGCGGTCGTCGTTGAGCGCCATGTCGAAGCAGGTACCGTTGTTATCGCTGGTGAACCTATCTTTACTCTTATGGATCCGAACACTGTCTGGGCATTGGCCTATATTGATGAGGAGCGTGCCGGGCCGCTGCGACTCGGACAGGTTGCCGAAGTGCGATTGCGGTCTCTGCCGCATCAGGTCTTCACGGGTAAGATCGCGCGGATCGGTATTGAAAGCGATCGGGTGAACGAAGAGCGCCGGGTCTGGATTGCGTGCAATCGGTGCCCGGAACAGGTTTTTCTCGGCGAACAGGCCGAAATTTGGATCACGGTGACAGAGTTGGAGGATGCGTTGTTGGTTCCAGAGATCGCCGTAACCGGGTTTGATGGGCATGAAGGTCGTATCTGGGTCGCACAGGAGGGACGTGCGCATCAGGTGTCCGCAGTCTTCGGTCACCGGACCGAGGATGCACGGGTCGAGCTGGTCAGTGGTATTGCCGACGGCGCGCAGCTCATTGTGGCACCCGTTAAAGGGTTGTCGGAGGGACGCATGGTTCGGGTTGCCGAGAGGGATGCGCCATGAACCTCGCATACCGCGATGTGCGTCAAAATCTATTCCGCTTCGTACTGACTTGCCTCGGCCTCAGCCTTCTGATGGCGGTCGTGCTGGCTATGATTGGTATTTACAATGGGCTGGTCGCGGACGCGCTGAACATCGTCAAAGCACCGCAGGCAGATCTTTGGATTGTTGAATCAGGTACACAGGGGCCCTTTGCAGAAGCCTCGAAAATTCCCGACGGTACCCGTGATGCCGTGGTCCGATTGCATGGTGTGGCCGAAGCGGGCAGCATCAGCTACCAGACCGTCGAGGCGCCCTTTCGCGGCGAAACGCTACGCCTTTACGTGATCGGATACGAGTCAGGTCATCCCGGTGGACCCGAAGCAATCTCGGCTGGACGCGGGATCAGCCAGTCCCATTTCGAGATCGTGGCAGATGCCAAATCCGGACTGTCCGTCGGCGATGTGATCCGACTGGGCCGCGATCCTTTCACTGTGGTCGGGTTGGTCGAGGATACGATGAATTCCGCCGGTGATCCGGCAGCGTTCATCACCCTGCGCGATGCGCAGGTGCTACAGACGCAACTGGCCCCGCCGGCGCAACGCGTTCAGGAGGCGCGAGGCGCGGGGTTGCTCGAAAGTCAGGACAGTGTAGCAGCTGTGATCGCACGGCTTGAGCCGAACGCTGACCCAGATGCAGTGGCGCAGTCGGTGCGGCAATGGAAACATCTTGGGGCCCTGACACAAGCCGATCAGGAGTCAATCTTGCTGATGTCTGTGGTGGACCGGGCAAAGCGGCAGATAGGTTTGTTTCTGGGCATCCTATTGTCTGTTTCAGCCGTTGTGATCGCTCTGATTATCTACACAATGACCATGGAAAAGCTGAAGCAGATCGCCACACTCAAACTGATCGGCGCGCCCGACCGCACGATCGTCGGGCTGATCGTGCAGCAATCCATTGCACTTGGTGCGGTTGGCTGGAGTTTTGGTCTGATCCTTATCCTGCTCGTCAAGGACTACTTCCCCCGTCGAGTGGTGTTGGAGCCGATCAACGCCGCCGCGCTAGCAGGGATCATCCTCTTTGTCTGCATTGTCGCCAGCGGCCTTGGCGTGCGTGCCGCACTCAAGGTCGATCCAGCCACGGCAATCGGAGGGTGACGTCATGCTCAATGATCCGCGCCGCGTGATTGTAGATGTTGCTAATGTCTCCAAACACTTTGGCGAGGGCGATGCTCGCGTCGACGCACTGAAGGATGTTGATCTGTCAGTCCGGGCGGGCGAAGTGGTGGCGCTACTCGGTCCGTCCGGATCGGGCAAAACGACGCTTCTGAATGCCATTGGCTGCATCATTGCTCCGAGTGCGGGCAAGGTTACGCTGGACGATGAGGTGGTTTACGACAACCAATGGCTGCGAGACGATCTGCGTAAGCTCCGGCTCGACAAGATCGGGTTTATCTTTCAGTTCCATAATCTTCTGCCATTTCTCGACGCCAAAGATAACGTTGCGCTGGTGCTGAAACTGGCTGGAAAATCGACGGCTGAGGCGCAAAGGCGCGCCATCGAACTGCTGGACTATTTGGAGGTCGGTCACCGCAAGGATGCGATGCCCGCGCTTCTGTCTGGAGGTGAGGCGCAACGTGTGGCCATCGCACGCGCCCTTGCCAACAACCCCCGTATCATTCTTGCTGATGAGCCAACTGCGGCGCTCGACAGCAAGCGGGCCGGGATCGTGATGGACCTGATGCGCAAACTGGCAGCCGAGCAAGACACCTGCATTATCGCGGTGACGCATGACGAAAAGATTTATGACCGGTTTGACAAGCTGTTCCACCTTCGCGACGGCCAGCTTGATGGAGAGGGAGCGGACGTGACATGAAAAACGCAAACTCTGGCAACCGCGCCCTGAACATAGCGGCAAGCGTGGCAATAGTGTTCGGCGCGTTGACCGTTTTCTCAGGCGGCAGGGCCTTGTTCGGAAGCGAGGTAGCGCGCGCCGCCGTTGGCGATGTGGTACCATTCGTGCTGTGGTTCAACTTTCTGGCGGGATTCGCCTATGTCGTCGCCGGTATAGGGCTGTTTCTGCGGCATCGGCCAGCGGTCTGGATTTCGATAAGCATTCTGGGTGCCACCGTTCTGGTTTTCCTGGCCTTCGGCGCTCACGTGCTGCAAGGCAACGCCTATGAGATGCGCACTGTTGGTGGGATGACCCTGCGCACGGGTGTCTGGTTAGCCATTTCTGTTGTGGCTTGGATGCATATCTTGCGGGCGCGTCGATCCTGATAGCACAGCCTGCGAAATAGCGATTCACCCGTAGGCAACACCAAAACCGCCTGAAGCTCTTCCTTGCGACATGCCACTGGGGAATTCACCGCTTAGGACAAGCAGGCATTGCGTGAAGGTCCAAAATGCCCGTCTGCCCGGAAAGTTGGGTTTAACCCAATTTGACCTGCGGACGGTTTTGAGACCGATGTCAGTATTTGCATCCAAGACCAATCCACTATTTTGCGTGGAGCTTGTCCCCCGGCGCATTTGCTTCAAGCGGCTGATGGCCTTTCGCCACCTCACCCGTGGAAAAGTCGCCTGACATCAATTCTTCCATGAACAGACTGACGAATTGGGCCCGACCATGCGTGTCGGATTTTGAATAGATACTGGTGGCCTGAGCACGAACGGTGCCAGGCGCAGTGTTTCTAACTTTTGCGATGGCCTCATTGTCGAGCCCTTTGAGGATCATCGTCGCGATGTCGCGCTCCGCCTGCGTCAGGTTCCAGTCCTCGAAGAATCCCTCCATCACCTCGGCCATCTGCCCGCGCGCAACCCTCAGACCGGCGTCCATGTCGTTCACCCGCGCCAATAGCCGTCGCAATTCCACCATCAGGAACACGACGCCACCGACAAGTGCGAGTGCTGCCAGCGTTTCGAGTCCGAGATGGAGGTCTTCTAGGTGCCCGCCGCCGCTCAGATCGGCAATCACGTCGCCGATGAAAAACAGCGCGCAAAGCGCTTGCAGGATGATGATACCCGCAAGCACTGTCGCGCGTCGTTCCTTTGTAATCGGCGTCATTGTGTGACGTTTCATTCCACCTCTGTTCCGTCCGGAATGCGTTTGTGCCCATTTATCATAGCGCGCACCAGATTTACACCGGAACGCCAGCTATCGAACGCCACACCGGCAACATGAAGCGCAACCGACAGCATGAGCCAGTTGAAGGCGAACTCATGTGCCTCTTCCACCCAATCAATGCCAAAGAACCGGATCGTCGTCATCATGTACCCGGTTACGCCGAGGGCTATCACTGTTAGCCAGAGGTTGTAGGCCATGAAGGCGCCCAGCGGGTTGTGCGACAGATGAACCGTGCGGTCGCCGTGCAGAATCGCCCGCATATGTCGGATCGCTCTTGCCGGGTTTGGCGGGAAAGCGGAAAAGCGCGCGTGCCGTGGACCGATGACGGCCCAGAGCAGACGAAGGGCGACAAGCCCCAGAGCAGCATTACCCACCCACTCGTGCAGCTTGCTTTCTTCTTCGGTTATTGCGCCGTTCAGCAGGATAGTCAGGGCAAGCGACCAGTGGATCAGCCTTACCAGTGGGTCCCATACCGCGATGTCACGGGCGCTGTCGCGCCCGCTTGCAGGATCTGTAACAATCGACATCGTCAGCTCACTTCGTCTCGAGCTTGATGATCTTGCCTGTTTCGGGGCTCACATAAACCTCGCCCATGGATTTATCCTTGACGAAATAGACCTCGATCTTGCCCTCTTCCATTTCGGCCTTGCGGACCTCGTAACCCATTTCGGTCAAGTTGGAGGTTACTTGTTCCATCGTGGTGCCGAGTACCGTGTCTGTGCTGAGGTCCTGTGCCAGAGCAGGGGTGGCCATCGCGATAAATGTGATAAGAGCCAATTTGCGCATTTTCTTTTCCTTTTCAGATATCTCAAGGGCGGCAACGATTGCTGTCGCTGGACTCTGACTTGAGCTTTGTGAAACGGTTGCGCCATTGGTGGTCGGCTTATGCATCTACGATTAAGCGCGTGCTTAGAGCAAGAGATCGCCGCTCAGGACGATCTTGCAGCCAAATCAAAGCGAGTCACGCCGAGTTTTCATCGGCTCAGACCACGGATAGTGACACCAATCCCTGAAGAATTCTGCGCTGCATTTACGTGCAACGCAGAACTGACACGCATAATCCAAACAGCGTCATCAACGACGAAGATGGCGGAAAGCTTGAAATCGAGTTTAGCGAAAGCCTGCTTAGAGGTTGATTACTTCGAATTCGTCTATACTGATCGCCGGTCTTCCGTCGTTAGGCATGGAGCTTTGAACATGAAACAGCTTGTGAAAATTGGCTTGGCAATCAGCGTTGCATTCTGGGCAGTTTCCCTGAACGCCCAGCAGTCTGATCCGCATCTGATTTACGAACAGAACTGCGCAGCCTGTCACGCCCCGCATGCCGGAGATTTTGTTTCCGAAAATTTGGTTGCAACTGAGAATGGCCTTGTCGGAAAAGCCTCTGGTCGCCTTGCCCTCGATTTTCTGGAGGCAGGTCATGGCAGGCTATCCGACAAGGAAATCGACGACCTGATTGACCAGTTCGAATTTATCCACGAATCTGGACGCCTGTTCCAAGAGAAGTGCATTATCTGCCACGACAATGCTGCCAAATTTGCGCGTCTCAAGTTAGTTTTGCGCGACGACATACTTACAGGTCGTTACACGGATCGAAATGTCGCAGAGTTTCTGTTGCATCACGGCAGACTCGACGCAACTGAGGCTCAAAAGATGGTAGAGATTCTTACGCACCAACTTCAGGTAAGGTAGTCGAGCATGGAATTCGCCTTCGGTGTAGGTCGGCTGACGACCTTAGGTCGGACCTTTGGCCCTATTCGCTAAAAGTTAGAACTGTCCGCAACTTGTAGATCCAGGTTCTCTTCCTCGCTGCGATATACATGAACGGCTGGATTTCACGCCGCGCAGCCGCGCCGAAAATGATGCGGTCGCGGCGATTTTCGTGCTGCGAGCGCGCGCAGCGAGATTTTGACACTTCCGCTCGGGGCTCTCTCCTGCCGTTCTCTGCATATTGAAGTAAGGTCCGGTTCGGCCGCGTCCTGTTACCCCCGTCAAGTGAAGGCGCTACTTTCAGCCCGTTTGGCTTTCATTTTCTCCATCGCCATATCTTTCGCTGACCGACTTTTCCGCTTTGCGACCGTGCGCTGCGCATCAAATGCCGCCTGAAGTTCCTGGTCTTTTTCAGAAACCTCTTTCACCGGGGCAGGGGCCGGTTTCGCATCAGCCACTGCCTTTGCCGTATCCTTGGCCTGCTCTTCAGCAAGATCCAGGTGTGTCCCTTTGATCTTTGGCGTGTCGCCACCAAGGAACTGCATGAAATAAGGATCTTCGAAATATCGAATCTTGTTCGCAATCACGGGCATCTTGCCTTCGCGGATCAGCACAACCTCGTTTTCCGGCAGACGACCAACGTGCTCTGGCCGGAGCAGCCGAATGCCTTCTTCACGCTCTGATATGCTGCCCATTTCCATCTTGCCGAGTGCTCGAGACTTCGACTTGCTTATGACCGTTTTGTCCCCGATGGACCTGGACACATGTTCGCGTACTTCGGAATCCTCTGAGGCGGCAAACATCTGGGTTCCAGCGTTTGCCAGCATCGCCCGCACACCCTCGTGCCCATAAATGTCCTGTAGGCGCGACAGTGTTTGCGAAATCACCACGAGCCTGCCCCCGAACGATCGCATGGTGTCATAGGCTTCAACAACGCGCTCAAGATGGCCGAGGCGTTGGAACTCATCGAGCAGCATCAAAACCTTGAACGGCTCATCTTCGCCCGGCTCAACAGTTTCGATGGTGTTCACCAGATCGAGGAAGAACAGGCGAATGAGCGTCCGGAACTCTTTGACCTTTTTCCCTGGCACGGAAAAGTAGATCGAGCTGGGGCGCCGACGCAGATCTTCAAAGTTGATGTCATTGCCCTGCGTGGCTCTTGCTACCGACGGGTTGCGCCAGAGCTGCAGGCCGGAGTTCAACATAACCGAAATCGTTGACCGCAGGATTTTGGATTCTTCGGCTGCAAGATTCAGAAACTCATCTGCAGCTCGCGCATATCCAACTTCTTCAGCCATTTTCTCATAGTCCTTTTGCTTGGTCGTTTTGACCAGGCGCAGGACTTCGGAAATGTATGGCCGCTTTCTTTTGATCGCCAGCATCGCCATTGCGCAGAACATGCCTTCAACACCACCCATAAAGCCCTGCGCGGACGAGCTGGGCGTGTCGAACATCTGAGTTGCAACCTGAATCACTTCTTCCCATCGCCGGTCCAGATTGTCGGCACGTGCTGCGCGGCGCAGAGGGTTGTAGCTGTGGCTTTTGTCGGGGTTCTCGGGGTCGAACATAAAAACCTCATCGCCCATTGCTGCCCGACGCGCGCCGGTTGTCTGGAAAATCTCGCCCTTGATGTCCAGGACGACGCAAGACCCATTGAAACGCAGGACATTCGGGATCACAAAGCCGCTGGTTTTGCCCGAACCAGACGGGGCAATGAACATCGCGTGCGGCTTTTGGACACCGGGGCCGGGCTTATAGTAGATCGCGTTTTTGTCCTTTGGCTCACCAAATTTGGCAAACACGATTTCACTATCCAATTTGTCTTTGAGCTTCAGAACCGACGCATAGCCTTCCTGGACGAGCTGAGGGGCCTTTGCAAAGGTCGCATCACCGTATTTCGTTGAGGGACCACGCAGCGCAGCCGCCACAAATGCAAAGGTCAAAACACCCACTGCGACCACCGCCACCAGACCCATGATCTGCTGCGTCTCTGCAGGCTGTGCCATGAACTTCTCTGGGATCGCCCAGATGTCCAGCCCGCGAAAGCCTCTGGTGTTGATGTATTCGAGAGCCAGCCCGACCACCAACACCGCGCAAGCCGAGGTAGCGATAAAGCCCATAGTACCGGCTATCGCGACCTTCTTGCCTTTGGGTAGATCCTGAAACTCAGCCATCGGTCAGCTCGCGTTTGAAGAAGCACACGATGCCAAACTCGGCAGGTACGACGCCGACCATTTCCCAACCGTCTTGCCCGAGCTTCGCAAACTTCTCGCCTGCATTTTCCTCTACCCGCATCAATACATTACGATACTCAAATTTTTTCATTCTATTTCTCCTTCAGATAAGTTGATCAGCGGTCATCAGGGGTGGGAAGATCACTCCGTTGACCTTCCGTTCGTCACCGATTTTCTTCATGTGAACGATCATGTGAATGGTGGCCCGGATGTCATCGACCACTTCTGACTTTTGAACGGTCGGAGATCCGCGACGCACCATCTTGCTCATACGTCCAATGGCATCTACTGGTGAGTTGGCGTGCATGGTACAAACAGAACCATCGTGGCCGGTGTTCACCAGTTCCAGGAACATATTTGCGTCGTCGCCCCGAATTTCACCGCAGACGAGGCGGTCAGGCCGTAACCTCAGCGCCGATTCCAGCAGCTTTGTTGGTGATCGAGGGCCATCTTCTTCGGAACGGTCAGCAAGTAGATCGACAGAATTGGGTTGCTCGATGTCCAGCTCGGCCACTTCTTCAATCGTCACGATCCGTTCGCCAGGATCGACGCGCTTCAGCATTGCATTGAGAACAGTGGTTTTGCCAGACGAGGTGCCCCCGGCAATGATCACGTTCCATTTGCTTAGCATCGCAAGGTCGGCCAGCTCGTCAAAGTTCATTGTTCCGGCAGCGAGAGCAGCCCGAGCCTTTTCAAGCGCGCTGTGATCATTGTTTTCTGCCAACGCCGCCTCTTTGCTGGCGAAGCTGAACGCGCCCAGATCGACGGTTTTCACGCGGAGCAGGCGGATCGCCACGGACCCCACGCCGGTTGTTGCTGGCGGAATCACAACCTGCACCCGCGCTTTACCCTGCTGTGTCGGCACGTTGGCCGTCGCAATCGGCTTCTTTTCTCCGAATGTCACATCGCTGAATCCGGCCACGCAGCGCCCGATGTTTTCCACATCATCTCTGTTCAGAGTAATGTCTGTCCTGGTCATGTGTGTTGTGCCCATTTCTTCGACCCAGACCGATCCGTCAGGATTCACAGAAATTTCGCTCAGGCTTTCATCGTGCAACAGATGCTCGATCTTGCCTGTATAGTATTCCAGAAGGCTATTGCCGTTCCGCCCGCTCATGTTCTTGTCCTTGGTAGAGCACTTTTTTGAACACTGGAGGTTGCCTTCGCTGCATCTCGGCTTTGCCTCGAACACGAAGGCATCCACATAAGATTCATTGCTTCCAAAAAGTGCTGAATTTGCTTCAAAAAAGGCCGCTACCGCACTCGATCATGCTGGCAGCGGCCGGAAAGACTGCTGAGGCGGTCGGCTCATTGGCTCGCGCTCAGAAGCTATCGAACACAACGTCGCGCTGCAGGATGGCGTTGATGCGACTGCCCTGATCGACAAAGACTGTCGGAGTAATGCGCAGGTATTCATCAAGCGCCGCTGCCGTAGCGTTCTGCAGGTTAGACCCCACTTGCGTTGCCAGATCAGTGCGAACCGAGTTGTTGCTATCGTTGTCAGAGACCAGTGCCACCGGCGCAATGCCGATGATGGACAACAGCGCTGCAGTTCCGAACCGTTTCCCAAAGTGTGTGTTCACCCTGCCGGTCGCACCAGTCCGGCCTTGACCGTCCGTACCAGCCGATCCGACCTGAGTTGACAGGCCGTCAGGCGTGATGACACGGCTCCAAACGATCATGATGCGCGTTTGCGCCAATGTCGTGTCCGCTCGATACTCGCCAAAGAGCTTCGATCCGCGCGGCAGAAGCAAACGCGTGCCGTCCATCGAGTAGACGCCACGTGTAATCGTCGCCACGACACTGCCGGGCAACTCCGAGCTGACCGCGCCACCGAACACAGCCGACAAAACCGTGCCTTGCGTCAGGGTGCGCGACGGATCGTCAATGATCGAGGCCCCGACGATGGGGGGATATTCTTCGACCAGATTGTTTTGCCATGTCGTGTTTTGGTTTTCCTGATAGCCGCGTTGATCTTCAGGCAGGCGGGTGTCGTCTGGCTGGACTTGAACCGGCTGCGGCGCTGCAGGGAAGGGTTGGAAAATGACCGGCTGCGATCCACCATTGATCGGCTGGTAGTTTTGACCGGGTGCGTCCTGTGCCATCGCGCTTGAGGCCAACGTGACCAGGGCGAGGGTGAGTGCTGTTCTGTTCATCGTCAGCTCCATCAGTTTCTGCCGTATGGGTTTTCATCGAACACAATGCCGTCCGACTGGTTCTGCCGCTGGCGCATCTTCTTCAGTTCTTCGAGTCTGCGCCGCTCGTCATCGGTCAGACCTTGCGCCTGAAGGTGGCTTACGCTGGCAAGTGCCCGGGCCTCCGCATCTGCGATGGCCTGGGCAAGTTCCGTCTGGAACTTCTTCTCTCGCTCATCATATCTGACCTGAAGGCGTTCATTGGTCAGGTTCAGCGTTGCGATTTCACCGTCTTTTTCGGACAGCGAAACTTTGGCGTCCGTCAGCTCGTCTTGCAGATCGGAAATCCGACCGTTCTGTTGCTCGATAGTTTTCAAGGCTTGTTTCAGCCCTTCGGAATCGACCTGCGGCACTGTTGCCGGTGTTGCCACCTCAATTTCCTCGGGCAAAGCCTCTGGTTCCGGCTCATCGGCCTCTGGTCCCCGTGCGGTCAAAAGCCCGTATCGCTCGCCACCACCTTGTTGCAAAGCGTCAACGCGGACACCCGTGTTCGTGCTTTTGTTTTCATGGCCCATGACAAACCATACAAAGCCCAGGAACACCGCTCCTGCGATCGCAACGGTTATCAGCTTCTTTGGGTCGAACTTCTTCCGGACACGTTGCGACGGCTGTTCAGCCGCCGCCCGTGCCGCAATTGTCTGATTGCGATCCATTACTTGCTGCCCCCCGGTTTAACTGTCTGTGAAGTAACGGGCCTGCCCGTTGCACTCGCCTGCTGAAACGCGTCGCCATCGTTTCGTACACAGATCGAAGTGTCTTCGATGCGCAGTGTCCAAAGGTCGGAAAGGCCCTGCACCTGGATAATGCCGCGCTCTTTGACTGTGGTGTTCACCATCAGCTCGCGGCCATCAGGCAGGACACGGAAAATCCCCGGCAACTCCGCATCCTGCGGGATTTGCATATAGGTGTGAACGCCATCATCCCACACGGCGGTGGGCGCAAAGTCCGCTTTGCCCGAGCGCGAATAGTTCTGGTTCACAAACCGGCCAGTTGGCTTCGGCTCGCTCCGAGCGACTGTGCCGCGACGCGTTGTGGTCCCGCCGCTGTTGTTTTTGTTGTAGAACGTGACCCGAAATGGAACACGTTTGCGTTCGGCGGCGCTCTCGGCCGGAACCAGATAGAAGTTGTATGTCCCGCGATTGGTCAGGACGGTCAGGTTTGAATCCGAGTTCAGGATTTCTGGCTTGAACGCAATAACGCGACCTTCCTGCAGGCGGGTGATCTGAAAACTCTCAGTGTCGCCCGCGCCAATGCTGCGGACGGTCTCGCCCTGCGGAAAGTGAACATAGGTAATCAGGCGTTCACCTACAGTGATGCGGTACACCTGGTTCTCGACGTAATGGAAATGCGTGATGCGATGATCCGCATTCTTTCCGTCTGGCGTCGGTGTGATTTCAGCGAGCAGAGGCGTAGAGAATGCCAAAACTGCTGCGGCGGTGGCGGTGAGTGTTTTGAAAGAACGCTGCATCAGACCTTCCCTATGGCGTCTACGCGGTAGTTGGTGACGACGAAGCCGAACGGATTTTCCAGAAGCTCATCCATCGACGTCACGATTTTTTCCTCAAACCCGTAGGTCACAGTGACCACGTAGCGGGCTGAGGCCGTTGCTTGGTTTGGCACGATCAGGGACTTGCGGATCTCGACCTGCACCGTCTCATCGTTGACCGGCGAGACGCCCAGAATTTCGGTCTGCACCTTTGTCTTGGGCGTATAGATTTCGTCAGGATGGTTGTCGTTCGAACCGTCCCACAGTTCGCGGTAGGACGTTTCGGCCAGCTCATCAGAACGACGCAGCACCGATTTCAGGCGCTCGTTGTTGTCCTGGACATCATAGGTTTCCCGGTCGCGCACATAATTTGCGACTTCACGGAAGGCCATCGCCTCAGAAGGTTCCAGTTCTTCGACTTTTTCAGTCAGCAGGACCGGCAGTTTCGTGTCCGGATCAATGGAGAATGGCACCGCGCGGATTTCCTTCAGGGGAAGGAGCATCGCCCAGCCAATCATAGAGGCCACGCCCATTGCCATGCCGACCATGCCGAATACCTGCCATTTGAAGGCATCGCGGCGTGCGCCCAGAAAGAGTTCTTTTTCGTGATCTGTCACGTGTGACATTTGCTCTGTACCTCGATTTATGAAGATTTATTGGCGCGAGCTTGTCGAATGCTCTGCCGGTAACGGTCAGCGGCGTAGCTCTGACGAGCTGCCCCATCCTGATTTCGGGCTCTGTGCGCTATGTCCCGACGCGCTTGCATTGCGCGAGACGCGCTGTCACGAACGCCAGTCCCGTCACGTGCTGCGGAAGCCATAGCAGCGGCAGTTTTCCCACCGGCTACTGCACCCCTTGCGCCGTCGCTTGCAGTGCCCAATGCACTTCTTGCGGCTGCTGCAGCACCAGTTGCCACGGCAAGACCCGAGGATGCCGAAACGATTGCACCCGACATCCCGCCCGCGAGCGACGGGATCTGCGTGAGCATCACGATTGAAACAATGCAGATCGCCAAAAACCGGCCACTGGCCTCCATATTGTTCACATCCTCAACAGCGGTCAGTTCGGAGCTGAAAAGGGCCTGAATAAGAGAAACGATGCCTGTCAGAACGACGATGACCATGATCAGGCCAACAGTCGTTTTCGCCCAGGCTGCGAAGATATTGGCTGTTGCCGAGCTGAGCAGCGTTGCGATGAAAACAGGCGCTAGACCCAGCAGGACCGCTAGACCGCCTTTTGCGATCAGCGCCATGCCGGTGCCAAAAGCAACGATGACAGCCCCAACAACCCAGAGAATAGCCCCGGTGATGCTCAGACCCCAGGTTGCGTTTTCAATAGCCTGCTGGCCCATCAAGAAACACTGAAGCGCAATGTCATCGAGTGCTTCCCAGACATTTGTTGTGCCGGTCAGTTCTCCGGCAATCGTGTCTGGGAGGCTCGAAATGCCCTGATAAATGGGTTGAAAGAAGCTCCAGCTAGAAGCCATACCAATGATGATCGTCGCCCGAATGATCCAGCCGACATAGCCACCAAACCCGATTTCTCGGATTTGAAGCACACCGTTGATCAGCATTGCCACGAAGATCAGCGCGGCTATTGCCCAGAGGGCGGATGCTAGATCCGCCGCCAGGCTGTTGTATGCTTGCTGCGAGAAGTTATTTAGCGCAGCCTCAATCGAGCTGACGAAATCTTGGATCACGGCCCACAAGCCTCCTCAATTGCAGGGCGCAGAGCTTCCAGACGGGTCCGTTGCTCTTTTTTCAGCGCGGCAAGATTGTCGGACGGTTGGGTCCAAAACTCGTCTTGGTCAGCTCCGACCTTTTGGGCGGCGTCCTCACGGCTTAAACCGCCCAGCGGACATTCGGTGCTGAAGGTCTCGCCAGATTTGCGCAGAATGCATTGCTCGATGGTGGCCTCGTGCGCAGCGATGACCTGTTCATTCAGGATCACCACCGACCAGTTGGTCACAAGAGGCTGCTTGTCTGCGGATTGGCCCGCTTCGGCCATGCGCGCTTGATCGTTTTTGACGAATTGACGACCGTACTCACGCGCACCCGAGTACCCAAGGCACTTACGATATTCACCGAACGGCATATCGACCTTGGGTGATGGGCGCAGCTTCACCTGTGCCGATGCAGCCCCCGACATAACGGCGGCGGCTGCAATGGTCAGGATGAGAGTTGAGCGGAGTTTCATTGTGAGGTTCCTCGTACATAGTTGCTGAGTGTCGAAAGATCGGCAGCGGTTGCAGCCAGATCCGTGCCCGACGCCAGAGCATTAGCCGAGGTTGCGCGTAAGATTTCAATTTCAACCTGAAGGAGTTTAAGGAGAACCGCCGTGTTGTAGTCGATTGCATCCTTCAGATCTTCTTGCTGACCGATTTCACCGCGCAGCTTTTCTGCATCTTCGGAGAGCTGACCGGCCATGTCATAGCCATTCTCACCCAAGGCCGATGCCATCAAGCCAGCGCCACCTCGCTCCGAGAGAATGCGCCGGGCTGGCACGTCTGACGTACTGAATTCTTTAAGGATTCCATTGTTCAGCCCCAGGCTGATTGATCGGCGTTCCATCGCGAGTCCGGCGACGCCTGGAAGATCGCCAATCGTATCTTCGGTCGCGTTCAAGGCGTATCCAAGCGTGTCAGCTGCCGTTGCCAGTTTCAGAAAGCTGCGGCTGTTGAACTGGTCCAGATCCGTCAGACCACTGATGGTTTTGAGGGAGTTTTCGAGCAGTGCCCTCTGCTGCTCGAGCTTCTCATATTGTTGCATCAGCTGTTCGTATTGGCGGACCATTTCCGCGACTTCGCGGGCCGAATTGGCTGCGTCCTGTGCAATGGCCGTGGCGTCGATGGTCGGAACACCTTGGGCTGCCGTCATAACTGGCAGGGCGGCCAGAACCGAAACAGCAATGGTTGTGCGGAATTTCTTTGAAATATCCATCAGACAAACTCCAAGTTTTCAGGGGAGGTCATGCGCTCAAAGTCACAGGCGCATTTGCTGCGATAGCCCGAATAGGTGCTGGTGCAGGCCGAGACAGCGGCCAGAACTACAAGGGTGATGACAAGGCGGGCTTTCATGTGATTTCCTTCCAGAAGTTGGGGTTTTTTCGCCAGTCAGGATCAGGGAACGATTTTCCGTCTGATCCGCTCAGAACACGAAGAAGCGGGCCGAGCGCGCCGACATCGACATCGAGCCAAACACTCTCATCACCTTTCTTCATGAGCATTACGCGGTCGCCAAAATGCGCCCTCAGCGCGCCCAGCTCTGAATCGTTCAAGCCGATTGCCCGGTAGTCTGCTTCATTGCCGGATCGAGAGGGGAACAAGAGTTGCGTGCTGGTGTTTTCCAGGATCGACTTACTTGCCGCTGACGACAGGAGGTGATCGGGGATCTGCGTCATCATCATCATCATGACGTTCAGCTTCCGATACGTGGTGTAGGCATTTATGAGGATGCCAGCGCCATAAGGGTTGCCAGCAATTACCCATGCTTCATCAATCACAAAGACAGTGGGTATCTTGGTGGCGCAGCGGCGTTCAATCTGGCGCATGACGTAGCTGATCCATGCCAGCCGCACCAATTCGTCATCCAGAACCTCAGAAATATCGAACACAAGATGACGGTCGCCAGCAGCAAACGGATCTGAGCCACCCTCGCCAAACATCCAGGACAAGCGGCCTTCGCCCGCCCATTCACTTGCACGCTTGTACAGGTTCTTGTCATCGTCAAAGGCTCTGAACCGTTCCACCAGTGAATCGAAGTTCTGAAGCGCAGGCGGCAAAGTGGCATTGGCTTGGCAAGCCCTTGTGATTTCATCCTTCTGATCGGTGGTCAGTGGTTCGTCATAGCTCAACAGGGCAATGACCCAATTGGCGAGCCAGCTTTGCCCAGCCTCATCCGTCTCGGTCTGAAAAGGGTTCATGCCGGTTGGCTCACCAACTCGGACGCGGATGTACTGCGCACCGAGCGCCCGCATTGGAGCCTCCATTGCCCGGTCTTTGTCAAAAGCGATGATCCGCGCGCCCTGTGCAACCGCCATTGTTGCCAGCAGCATCGCGATCACAGTTTTACCCGAGCCGTTCGGTCCAAGAACGATCGTATGCCCGGAGGGCAGGTTTTCAGGGTCGTTACTGGTCTTGGGAAGGTGCAGCGAAACATCGTAGCTGTCCCCGTGTGTCGTCGGGAAAGTCGCCAATGGCCCCGGCCAAGGTAGCTTTTCCGCATCCAACCCTTTGGGGCGCATGTGGAACGCAACCATATCCGCAAAGTTCTGGTCCGTGATCAGTTCTTCACGGGCGCGGAACGCGAAATTGCCGGGGTGCTGTGCGAAGTACACGGCACGGGCCGACATCGCTTCGCGCTTCACCGTGCCACCCGAAATCTGGATTTCACCGATGATGTGTTTTTCGGCGGTTTTCAGATCTTCCTCGTTCCCAAACACGCAGATCGACAGGTGGTGCTTGCCGAGTGACATGGTGCCGGAGGCAATGCCGTCCGCCAGAATGGACAAATCCTCTTCAAGCGACTTTGCCTTGTCGCCTGCCGAGCGCATTTGTCCCGACTTGCGGCGTTCCATTTCCTGCGCCTGGGCGCGGCTGATCGGCAGGAAGGATTGCGAAATCACAACATCAACCGGCAGGTCCAGCCCGTCGAAAATGCCGGGGAACGAAACCATCGGGTAATTCTTCAGGGAATACACACGGATGGAGCGTTCCTGATCGTCGCCTGTGACCAGTTTGCCGGTCTTGCCCTGAAACAGCACATCCTCTTGCGGCATGTTGAAGGCGATGGGTTCTGCAATGTTTGTGTGAATGATCGGCTGATACCGACCGTTCAACAGCATTCCATAATAACCGAGCCAATGCCCCTCGCTGAGCTTCAGCCGGCGCACACGGGCCTCGCCCAGCGTGCCCGCCAGTGTTGTGAACACACCGTCGAGCTGTTCCATCATTTCTCGGCGTTCCTCGTCTATCGTTCCAGACGACATGCCGAACATCTGTTTTGCCCGCTCATCCTGCCGCTTTTGGAGAATGGCGCTGATGATGATCTTGCGTTCTTTCAGCTCTGCATCGACGGACGCTGAGCGCATGGCCTGCGCCACTGCACCGGCAAAACCGGTTGGATCTGTGATGACATGACCAGTCTCAGCCGGGACGGTCAGTCGATGGATATAAAAAGCCACCTCATTAGGTGTTGTGCGCAACACACGCTCAAACCGTTCGGCCAGGAACTCGAACTCGTTTTCGTCCAGCGTGTTTGCGTTGACACCGGTGATTTCCGCAGCGGCGATAAGACCACCGTTGCGTGTGGAAATGACCTCATCATCCACGACATAGCCATACGGCAACATCTGAAAGAGGCTCATTTCATCCTTGCGCCAGCTCGGCTCGATCAACGAGCGGGCAAGGGTCCACATGCCTCGGGCAGCAGGCTTAGGCACTATAGTAATCTCCCCCATGATGCTGGCGGTTTTTGGTGCGCGGAGTTTTGGAAAGGGTTACAGACAGGACGCGGAAGAAAGCCGGTTCCCATTCGTAAAAGAGGCGAAGCACGGTGTAGAAAGCAAAACCCGCAATGATTGCTGGCGCTATTCCGAACATGAAGAACGAAAGCATGGTCATCCCGAGGATCACCAGCAGATAGATCACGGGTAGGCCGCCCCATTCTGCGGGACGGCTTAGGCCGCGAAAGACGGTATTTCGGCGCGGCATCGATCAGGCTCCGATGAATGTATCGGCAAGGCCAATGACGGCACCCACAACAATCGCGACCACTGGACCCTTCAGCGAGCCCCAACCGAACACATAGGCAAGACAGCCCCAGATGAAGCCGACAGCGGCAAGGCTGACGCCAACAACCTTGGAGTCGGCCAGCGTTTCGTTGATAAAATCGCCAATGGCATCTTGCAGCCAGCCAGCGGAGGCGGGAGCTGCACTGACGATAATCATTGCCAGCGCGAAGAACGCGGTCTGTTGGATGAAGTGGGTTCTTTTCATGAGGAAGTGCTCACTTTGCTTAGGATGATCCGCACGTAGTTGCGGGTTTCGGTGAAGGGGGGGACGCCGCCGTATTCGACGACGCGGTGAGGCCCGGCGTTGTAGGCGGCAAGCGCCAGCTTCCAGGTTCCGAACTCGCGGTACTGCGCCGCCAAATAGCGGGCACCACCGTCGAGGTTTTCTGCAGGGTTCTTTGGGTTCACGCCCAGGTCTTTCGCCGTTCCGGGCATGAGCTGTGCGAAGCCATAGGCACCCTTGGGCGACAGAGCATCAGCCTGATACCGGCTTTCCTGCCAGACCAGCGCCATGAACAACTCTGCCGGAATGTCATGGCGTTCCGCCGCTGCGTGGATTTCTTTAACGATCCGCTCCTGCGACCAGCCGCCCGAGGATCTGCGAGGCCGCGGTGCCTTGCCCGCAATCTCGATCTTTTTCTGTGGCTTGGCCTTCGGAGCTTCCGGTTTTTCATCGAGAGTGTACTCGCGCATCCGGATTGGACAGACGATGCCATTAACGATTTCTGCCCGCGCACCGTTCAGATACACGCTGCCGTCCGGTTCGTATTCGATGACCTGTGCACTGGCATCCGTTCCCAAAGTCGCCGTCAAGAATGCCAACAACGGCCAAACGGCGTTGATCCGACATCTGTTTTCGGTGAAGCTTTTGATGGAGCTGGTCACTAATTTGTCCTCCAAATTAGGTCAGTAGTTTTTACATAATTACTATTATGGGGCGCGGCGTTGGGTCATCGGGGCAGCGGGTATTCAGGTGCCACGAAACAGCACTGTGCCCGTCACGGGCTTTGTAGAAAGCCAGCGTTTTGCTCGGATCAATCAGCCTGAAACTTTGGCCGAAGTGTTGGGATACCCTGCTCGCCTCGGTTGTCAGTCAGCGCTAAGCGGTCGGAGGTGCAGATACCTTGTCCAGGGTCGCACCCATTGACTCTGGCGCGGTGCTGTCCAATCTAGGATCGGCATCTGGGGTTACTGTTTTTACCATAGTACAGTTCTCTCTTGATGTTGGAGGAATGCCCGGATGGATTTGGGGCGTTTCTTGTCCTGTCGGTTGTTGGCGCAATCGACAGGACCGCTCACTGCTCGGTGGTTTTGTTCAGTTTTTCTTTAAGCCGTCGTTCAGTCCTTTCGTCTAACCGCACCAGGACCCGCGTTTTCCGCCCGCGTATGGGCGCGCGAGGCCTTCAGAAATCAGGATTGATCCAACCTCTTTTCCGCTGACACGCGCGGTCGCGAGGAGGCGGCCGTACCTGTCCATTTCCGGGTTAATTTCCAATTCCACCTGGCCGTTGGTTTGAATGATTTCCCTCAGGCGATCTTTGGCTCTCAGTCCCAAAGCTTTTTCGGCGTCGCATTGTGCGCGGAAGGTCTCAGGCGCATCAAACCCAACAAGCCGATACCGGTCGTCACCATGGTCGATCGTGTCGCCGTCAACGGCGATCACCTCAGATGCGCCAAGATTTTTTGTTTGCCTAGTTGGTTCAATCCAAACCGCAGCAATGAACAAAGACGTGAGTACAGCGCTGAGAAGCAAGAGCCGTCTCATGCGCGCAACCCAAAGACACAAGGCGGCAGCTCGTTCGCGCGTGGCCAGTCGTTAGGTTTTGGATTCCGCGTCCAGGGCTTGGGCTGCTTCGAGACCCTCCGGAGTGATCGACTCGATCGTATAATCCGACTTGACGCAGAGAATGCGCCCATCCCCAAATTCCTGGTGATGCTTAAAAAGCCCCGGCCAAAGATCGAACTCTCTGGGCTCAGCCCCCGCGCGTGAGATCTTCGACTTGCACAAGGCCCCGACATAATTCGGTGAGCTGTATATGCAGTGGTACTTAGGTCGTCCAAGGGAAGCGAGTCCGATAAATTCGTAGCGGCATGTAAAGGGAACCTGATCCTCTTTCAGGCCCCGGACCATCTCGATGGTTACCACAGTGTATTGTCTCTTGTTGTCCGCCATGACGACCCCTATGGGCCGTCTTCTACATCCAAAAGTTGTGGACTAAAACACAATCTACGTCAATATAAGAAAGTCAGCCAATATACGAAATTGGATTGTCAGAAATATATTGGCCGGATATTGCTTAAGCGATTCGCAAGCAGGAGAGACCATCTTGAAACACTCAAAATCCGGAAATCGAACTCGCGCGAAGGCCCTTGCAGTCGCACTCGCCACACTGCCGGCATCGCAGGCCAGTGCCTATCCAATTGACTGCGCGATATTTCTTTGTCTCGCCGGAGGTTGGCCCGCTTCACCCGATTGCACCGCAGCCAGGGCGGAATTCATTCGGCGCATCACACCCTATCCGGTCGAGCCCCCGCTCCAACTCTGGCGCTGTCCGATGAACGCGTCACACAACACCTCAGGTCGGGGTCCAGTGGAAAGGCTGGAAGCTATCAAGCGCACGAGTGCCAGCCCTATTCCAGAGCTTCCATCTGACGATACGACAGTGCCATTGCTGGTAGATGCTGCGATCTCGATAGAAGCAATCCAGGCATTTCATGGCCAGTCCGGCGATAGCTTTCAAGCCACACCGATCAGCGTCGATCTTTCCTCACCCGATTTCGACGTTGTGAGATCCATCAGGGTTTGGGATGTGCGTCACTACAGCTATCGCCGTCGGTCACGGGAGGGAGATTGCGAGCGTTCGCTTGATCTGGTCGTTGGTAGCTATGACGACAACGTAAGCTTTCAATGGTCCGATCAGGCTCCCGCGCCAATCCCAGCCTGGCTGCCCCTTGGCAATCGATGTGAGCCTCCCAGCACCTTTCGCGGTGTTGGTGTTGAGTGGACAGACATATTCGGGTTCAGCGATTACGAACTCATCCGATACTGACGTTGTTTGCCTGGTAGGTGAATGCATTGCCACTGCAGAAGTCAGTGAACGTGCCAGCCGCATTGGCAACGAGGCCGTCTGGGCCAGAGGAACACCCCAAACCCTAAAACAAAAAAACCCCCGCAAGGCGGGGCCTCAGCGGGGATCTTCTTAAGTCAAGTTTGATCACCTGATTTATAGGAAATTCCCAAAATTCTGACAAGGATAAACGCATCTGTGCGAACGGTTTTTCTCTGTCTTTTTGCTGAGGTTCGACGCGCCTTGCTTCCCCGATGAGAAGCAGACCATGAGACCGTTGAACCATACCGAATACCCTGCCCCGCGAAGCTGCGATGACAATTCCGGCCTTTTAAAAGCGAGGCCAAAGCCATGAGCTTTCGGCACATTTCATCTGCCAAACTTCAAAGTGCGCGACGCTACCACAACGGCCTTCCCGAAGGCTGGAACCGTGACAGGTTTCGGCAGCTCTGTGTATGCTATGCCCAGATCAGGGGCGCATCGGCCCAGTGTATTCGCACCTATGAGATAATAATCGACATGATCTCGCCATCTGCTTTTCGGGACCCGTCTCTGGAACCCTTTTGCTACGCGCGACAGGAAACACTCATTGCCGGGCGTGGATTGACAGATCGGACAATCCACAATCATGAACGCGAGCTGGAAGCCATTGGCCTGATCGAGCGCAGGCTCGGCGCTAATGGCGCGCGGTGTAAGCGCAAGGGGCTTGGCCTATTCCTGACCCCTGCCCTGAACCTCATTCCCGAGATGCGCGACGCAGAAGTGCGGAGCAAGGCCGAGAAGAAAGAGCATGATGCGTTGCGCGGTGATCGATCACGGCTTTATCGATATGTAAAGTGCAGCCTCGCAGTGCTTACTTCACTTCCCTGCCCTCCTGACGGCGTGGAAGACATGATGAAGGAATTTCGATCCTGGCCGCGCGCCGACAAGCTGAAATACATGTCGCTGGAGGCGCTTAGGCTACATGTTCAGGCGGCTCACGACCTTTGGAAGCGGATCGAAGATCATATCGCAAAACCCGGTGAAATTTCGGGTGAACCCGAAGCTGGTTTCGGGTCCCATATACAAGACCATATTGAAGAAAAAATTCTGTCCTGTAACGCCGATGGCGAAGTAACAATGTCCTCGGCTGAAGCCTCGGAACCAGATTGTTCTGGCTCTGGGCCTGACGGCCCTCCGAATTGCTTAGAAAGCAATCATCCGACGGATCTGATATCATGCAAGGCCCAAAACCTGCCTCGGGTGAACAATCACATCCTGTATGACCTGGCCTCACCTGAGCTGCGCATGCATATCGATATTGCCGGGGGTGGAGTTCAGAATTCCTCTCCGACACTCTATGCGATCGAGACCGGCGTTTGGTCCCGGCTTTCGGAAATCGGCACCAATATCTCCGCTTGGCATGCGGCAATCGAACGGTTGACCATCATGGGGGCAATCGTGGCTGGAGTGGTCACGGATGCGAGGCTGAGTGATCCGCGGCTGCCGCCCGTGGTTAATCCGGGCGGATATCTTCGCGGAATGGTTAAGGCGGATGAACGAGGTGAATTGAACCTGATTTCCAGTTTCATGGGGCTGTTGGCGCGAAGGGCGCGGGAGGAGGACGACGGGCTTCGCTAGGATACGAGATCGTTGCTCCAACCCTGCTCGTTGGTATGTTGCCAGCTTCGCAAATTCATGGGCCTCACCGGCAAGATTTTGCTCTGTTTCCGCCTCCAGAACAGAACTGTATACAAACCTATGATTGGCTACGGGAATTCCCGAGTGGTTTGTTCGGCTTTAGGTTGCTACTGGGTCGCGAAGGCGACGCGGAACAGAAAGACGACCTATGAAAATCGCAGATATTGGCAATTCTGAACTGGATTTCCGGCAAACCGGGGAGGCACGCCTCCAGGAGATTTGCCAAAGGTTTGGATTGGAAAATGCTTCCTATGCCCATATCGACAAACATCACAACGTTGTCCACGGCTGCACCACGTTTTCAGCCGAATGGGTCAGGTATTACGTTGACAACGATCTGGTTCTGGCCGATCCCCTCATTCGGTTTGGCGCCACAATGATCGCACCGATCGACTGGTCAGTGTTCGACAACCAGGCTGACTACGCAGCGCTTTTTGAGGCAGCCCGAAAATTTGGCGTTGGACGTAACGGTCTTTCCATTCCGGTTATCAACCCCTTCGGGGAGCGGGGCGTATTTACCGTCACGTCCAATGCTCCTCGCACCGAATGGGACGCATTGGTCGCGAAAATGCTCCCTGCCCTGCGCCATGAGGCACAGGTTCTGCACCTGCTTGCCCTAGATGTCATTGAAACTGTATTCAACTTTCCCTCGGATTCCCTGTCAGGCGATGAGCTGGATGTGTTGAAGATGCTCGCGTCGGGTTTGATACCGTCTGTCATTGCCAGGCAGACGGGGCATTCTTCGCGAATGTTAGAGGCACTGACTGCTTCAATCACCACCAAGCTCAAAAGCCGGACGATTGAACAAGCAGTGGCGCGGGCAGTCAGTACTGGATTTCTTAAGTGGAGCGATTTCTTTGCCGACCCTGTGGCCGAACTGGTCAATATGGAAAGTCAGCGACTATGCGGTGGGATTGTCCGTTGGGGTGGCAGGTCTCACGAGTTTATCGCTTTTGAAGACGGCAGACTGGTTCGGAACGCTGATAGCTTTCAGCCGGTCCAGATCACGGATCTCGCGAGAGAGTTTAACTTGAGTGCAAACGAGGTGGTCGAGGAACTTGCGTGTAACCGTGATCAAAGATTGCGGATTAGGTATCTCTGAATTCGGCTAAAACGCACTGCTTTGTCTTTGAAAAAGCCCGCAGGTGCATGTTTCACATAATTTACCTTACGCCGCTGTGCCACCGTAGTAGAGCTCACTCTAACTCTGGTTTCTAAATCTCCTATTCTGCTGAAAATGCGTCACGTTCAAAGCTTGACTACAGAGCCCTTAGACGCGAAGGCAGTAGACGCTGTCACCTTCGTTCGAACAGCCAAAAATTGGAGATTGAGGCCGTATCTCTGCAATGCCCTAGTATAACGGAGGATCTTGCCCAGCGTGGTTTCACAGGACGTGCTTACCAGTTCGCCGAAACAGCGAGTCTGGCGTTGGCCGTGAAAGCTCCAGTAATAGCTTCTGACGCCGTCAACGTAGCGCCAAGGCAAGTCCGCAATCGTTGTCTATTTGGAACCTGTCCCTCTATGAATAGATTTCGATTGGCGTTCCGTCTTTGACCATAGCGTAGATCTCTTCAATCTCCTGATCTGTGACAGCGACGCACCCTGCGGTCCAGTCACGCTTGTTCGTGGGATCAATTCCAGGGCGAGGGCCGCCATGTATAAAAATATCACCGCCCGGAGAACGACCCCGAGCTCGGGCAAACGCAGAATCCGCCTCGTTCGGATAAGAGATTCCGATTGAAAGATGGAAAAGACTTTCGGGATTGCGACGGTCAATTACATAGGAGCCTTCAGGTGTTCGCCCGTCTCCTTCGAATTGCTTGTGACCTTCGGGGGCAAATCCGAGTCCAATCGGAAAAGTTCGCAAGACACGCTCACTACCATCGAGGATAAGTAGGCGCTGCCCTTTGTATAGTCGAAGCCGAGTCACAACCGGCCCATTGTAAGTACGGAACTTGCTTGCACAGCCAGACAAAAAGGCGGCTATGCAGCCAGAGAGAAACAGACGTCTTTTCATAGGAACTGCTCGGCTCATTTTGATTTTTGTCAAAAGAATACCACTAAAGGCCAGTTGAACAAAGGTGTATTGGATCTCGCTAGGACAGGAACCGAAAACTAACTGATCAGTTGTGGCCACCTCGTCAGCAGTGCAATGAGTGCCACTTTGATTTCGACATATGTTATTCTTACGCAGTCTTTTAGTTTCGCCCATTCAGTATGGAGATCGCTGCTTTATTCAGATATTTTGCCGCTGGAAATCTTAACGCCGATTATTAAGTGAGCCAGATCGTCTACCGAATTGGATTCTTGTTCTAAGGGTTCGTTCACTACGCTGCACCTGTGTCGATTTTCAGGTACCACGTAGTTTCGTGCCGCGGGCCACTCACCCTCAGATAGCGTCACTATCTAGCTGCAACTTAGGACAATCTCTGTCGATCTGAAATTAGATCTGCCAAATTTCGCAAACATATTTGAGGCTCTATTTGCTTCTACTTTGCTTCATCGGCCCGCCCAACGAACCGTTCAAACACTGCAAGAGTTTCGTCACTTACATGATGCTCAATGCCTTCAGCGTCATGCTCTGCGACTTCCGGTGAAACGCCCAAGGCGATCAGGAACTCCACGACAATCCGGTGACGCCTTCTACAAGCTTCCGCCAATTGACGCCCGGCATCGGTCAGCTGAAGTGAGCGGTAGGGTATTTGCTCAATGAAACCCTCTCGTTTTAAACGAGCCAAATTCTTGAAACCGTAGGTTGGGTCACGCCCAATCGCTCGGCTATTTCGACCGGGCGCGCCGCGCCATTCTGATGGATCAGCTCCGCGATAAGTTCAACGTAGTCTTCAACCATTTCGCTTTGGTGGGCCTGTCGCACAGCCTCAAACCCGCTCGCCTGGGTATCAATACTACGATCTGAATTTACCGGTTTTGTTTCGGTCATCGGCTCATGATTACGTCGCTGGTCTAGTCTCCAGTGTATGCACCTGAAAGCCGAGCTTGACAATGAGCATGCCTTCATCATTAAATTAGACAAGGCTAACTTTAATAGACAGTGCTATGAAACATCTGATAGCGTCCACACTTCTTTGCGCACTGCCAGTGATCGCGGATGCCACGGCGATTGAAGAATCGCCTTGGGCCCCACGCGCTGCCGCGTATCGACTGACCTTGTTCATGGGGAACCTAACCCCGGTTCCCTGGGATGAAATTGAGAGGAGTTGGACTTCGCCCGCACCTGGCAGTGACATTCAGGTCGCTCCCCTATCACGCGTCTCCGACAACGAAGCGCTTGCGATCAACCAAGCTATGCAAGCCGAAGATCGGCAGGCGCTGTTCGAAGCAAGCACAACTGCCATTGCGGAGGGAATCCTGCGCCATCTGGATGTCGCAAAGACCGCGCTGGGTCAGCCTGAGGCGGCCCGCGAGGTCGCGCAAGCGGCTGCTCTGTTCCGCGCATTCGAAGATGGTATCAAGGCTGCGGACACGTCGGCGGCTCGCGACCTGGGTCGGGCATGGCTGGTTCTGAACTCCACCCTTGGCAGCGCAGGAGTACTGGGCAACGGCGCCCAAACGGTGGATGCCGACCAATTTGCAGAAGCTCAGGCCATTGTCGCTGCCTATATTCGTGCCAACTATCTGCCATCCGAGTATGCCCAACGCGACAAGTTAACACCGCTGCCTGAAACAGTTGTGCTTTCCGGCGAACAAATCACAATGCCCGCCACGCTGCCGCCAGGGTCAAACATCGGAGATCAGGCGCAGCTGCCGCGGCTGGTTCTTCAGTTTGAGGAGGCGGGTGAGGATGAAGCTAATCTACCGCTGGTGGCCTACGGTGACATGCTGTTCGACAGCCCCGAAATCTTCGGCGGCCCGGCGCGTGAGTTGGGCATCGCCTGCTCGACCTGCCACAACCGCTCCGACGTGAACCGGGATTTCTTCATTCCGGGCCTTTCATCCCATCCGGGTGGGATGGATGTGGACGGATCGTTTTTCAATCCAATGTTCAATGACCGGACCGATGATCACTTGGACACGCCTTCTATGCGTGGCATCCGCTTTACCGCACCTTATGGCCGCGACGGGCGCGAACCCAGCCTGCGCCGGTTCATCCGAAATGTGATTGTGACCGAATTCGCGGGAAAGGAACCAACGCCGTTCCAACTGGACGCGCTGGAAGCCTATGTCAAACAGTTCGACTTTCTTCCCAACCCAAAGATCGACCGGTCCGGCAAGCTGACCGATCTGGCGTCAGATGCCGCCAAGCGCGGGGAGTTGCTGTTCAACACCAAATTTGCCGGACTTGGTGACAAATCCTGCGCTTCGTGTCACACGCCTGACCGTCAGTTCCGCGATGGTCTGACCTACGACATCGGCAGCGCTGAACCACCATTCCCCGGCGGCACGGCTTCTGCGTTCGAAACCCCGACGCTGCGCAACGTCAATTTCACTGCACCTTACATGCATGACGGATCGCTGCCGACGCTGGCCAGCGTTGTTGACTGGTTCAATGATACCAAAAATTTGGGTTTGGACGAAGCACAGCGCGCAGATCTGACGGCCTACGTCGAAGCTGTTGGAGACGGTGAAGACCCCTATCAAGTATTCGAAGGTCGCAACAGCGTATTCCGCTTGTCCTGGGAAGAGCTGACGACATTCGCCAGTACGCTCGATACCCTGCTGCCGATGCAGGATGCCGAAAACATAGCGGTTCTGATCGACACGGTAGCTCCTGATCTGGCCGCGGATGCCAGTGTCATGGTCAATCAGAACGCCAAGCCCGAAATCTACGAATTCGCCGCGATCCTGCGAGCGGTTGGCGATGCCAGCGCCGAAGGAAACTGGACCGAAGCCATCCGCCAGTGGGAACTGTTCAAGTCCATGCAGGCCGAAATTGACGAGAGGATGTTCTGATGTTGTCGCGCCGCAATTTTCTGGTCGCTGCAGCCGCATCTGCAGCCATGCCCGTAATGGCTGCAACTGACCAGGGGCTGAAGCTGGCCTTCATCCCGCAGGAGAACCCCGAAAAGCTGTTGGGTGACATCAACGTCATCACCGGCTGGCTTTCAGAGCAGATGGGCGTCCCGGTCACGGGGTTTGTCACGTTCGACCACGCTGCTGCCGTTGAGGCGCTGCGCAACGGTGATGCCGATATCTCGTTCATGGGAGCGTTGCCCTTTGTGTTGGCCGAAGACCAGATCGGCGCCGTACCGCTATTGTCCGAGGTTTATCGCGGGCAACCCAGCTATTCGGGCCGGGTCTTCGTGCGGCGTGACAGCGGAATCGAAACGCTGGCCGATCTCCGGGGACGTGACATCGCCTTTTCCGATCCGGTCTCGGAATCCGGTTACATCTATCCGCTTGATCTGTTTGTGCGCGCCGGGCTGTTCGCGGGCACGGGCGATGCCGACAGCTTTTTCGGGCAGAAATTCTTTGCTGGCGGATATCAGCAAGCGATGCAGGCCATGGCCAACGGACTGGTCGATGCGGCAGGCGCAAGCCAGTATGCCGATCTCTATCTGACCCCGGATCAGCAGGCCGAGGTCAAGGTGCTGGCGGAATCAGAACAAATTCCCAGCCACGCAATCATTGCCCGCCCTGATCTGGACGCCGGGCTGCAGGCAAAGTTCATTGAAACCATGCTGCGCCTCAACGAGAGTGAGAACCGTCATCTGTTGGCCTACCTCTATGGCCCGGATGGCTATCTTCCTGCTGATCCATCGGTTTACGAGGGCGTGCGCGAGACTGCGCGGCGGTATGGGTTTCTGAAATGAACCCTGTAGTTTCACTCAACGCGGTATCGCAGCACTTTGCCAGTGCGGCAGCTCTTACAGATGTTTCAATATCAGTGCAGCCCGGTGAAAGCGTCGCGCTACTCGGTCCTTCGGGTGCGGGCAAATCAACGTTGCTGGCGTTGTTGGACGGTCGTTTGAGCGGTTGGCAGGGCGAGGCTCAGGTTTTGGGCCAGCCACTTTTGGCAACAGGAATTCCATCCCGCGAGGACCGTGCCAATACTGGCTTTGTCTTCCAGGAATTCGCATTGGTTGATCGGCAGAGTGTTTATCAGAATGTGATGAACGGTCGGATGGGCCGGATGAATATCTGGTCCTCACTCTGGGGTCGGTTCCGGGAAGAGGACCATATGTGCGTGACACGAGCGCTTCAGGATACGGGGCTGTCCGATCTGGCAAGCCGCCGTGCCGATCAGTTGTCGGGTGGACAACGGCAGCGCGTTGCGATTGCCAGATGTCTGGCACAAGAACCCGAGTTGATCCTTGCGGATGAGCCCGTCAGCAATTTGGATCCTGCTCACGCCGAACGAATTCTGAGCCTGATCACCAGCTCTGCACGTAGCCGCGGAATCGGCGTCATTTTCAGTTCGCATCAGCCAGACCTGTCGCGCCGCTTTGCTGAGCGCATCATAGGCCTGCGAGATGGCGTGGTATTGTTCGACAAACCGTCGGCTCAATTGACCAACGGGGACATCGATGAACTGTATCACGGTGCCGGTGTCACATCGGGGCTGCGTGTAGTCAGTTGATGGGCCGATCTGTCATTTGGGTCATGCTGGCACTGGCGATCCTATGGTCGTTGACCAGCGGGGATATGGGATTGGGCAAGCTGCCAGGCGCGGGCCCCCGTCTGGCAGAGTTTCTGGGGCGTATGATTCCACCTGACCTGTCCGTTTGGCGCGAGGTTCTGACGGGGCTGGCCGAGACACTGAGGATCGCCATTCTGGGAACATTGTTTGCTGTAATCCTGTCCGCGGGACTGGCCGTTCTGGCGTCTGAAACTATGGTGTCACCAGCGATCTGGCGTCCCGTCCGTGCCTTGCTTGCGGTTATCCGTTCGATCCCGCTGATCCTGGTCGCTATGCTAATGGTGGGCGCTGTTGGGTTGGGTCCACTTCCCGGTATTCTGGCAATCACATTTCACGCGACCGGCATGTTGGCAAAGTTCTATGCGGAAGCCATCGACAACGTTGCTATCGCTCCTGTGGCGGCGCTTGAAAGCGCGGGAGCCAACAGAATTCAACAGTTGCGTTGGGCGATCTGGCCGCAGATGGCGCCTGTGATCATGCGCGATACCGTATTTCGGTTTGAACTAAATCTGCGCGAAAGCCTGATACTGGGCATTGTCGGTGCCGGTGGCATCGGGTTGTATGTGCAAACCTATGTACGGTCGTTTCAGTATGAAAAGGCTGCGACCGTGACGTTGGCAATCATTGTTCTGGTTTTATTGTCAGAGGCGCTGAATACGGCCTTGCAAAAACGATTCAACTAAGCCGGAATTTCCGAATTCTCCAAAGAAAAGGCTCGCGTCTTTCCTTTTCTTCCATCGCGGTTGAAGGTTGGATGCTTCGCTTGAAACCGGGACGGTGTAGTCTGCTACACACGCCCTCACGCTGGTTTGTTAAAGCCTCAAGCTTGCTTGATTGATTGAAAATCGCCTGCGTTGAGGAAAATTCTTGGTTCCAATCTAGCGTTCAAACGGATTCACCGCTGTTTCCATGGGAATGTGTTGCCGAAACAATTGCTACCAGCCTGCCAGTGCGTAGTGCTCTGACACGTGCGTTCATCCAATGCCTCACGACGACTCGGTACATCAGTTCACGGAAAAAGCCAAAGTTCTGCCTGTGACGGACATAGAAGGAGTCAGGGGAGTCAAAGACCCCAAAATCCTGCACGATGCCGTTTCTTTGAATGTATGTGTCACGGCCTTCCCATTCGACCTGGGGATCGCTCAGGCAATCCGTCCCCACACCATACCCACACAGGCTTTCTGTTTTGGGAAATGTCTGCTGCAACACGCGTAAGAAAAGCTCATCCAGAATAAAGCCTTCCAGCTTTAGCCACGTACCCTCTGCTTCGACTTCGACCCATGAATGCACAATCTCCGTCGGCGCCATCGGATAGAAAAGCTCGGGAACCACACCCCTCTGCAATTCTTTGTGGATCGTAAAGCCATGCAAACGGCATCGGATACCGCTGCCGCGAAACAGTGCCATCAGAAGAGTGCCCTTGGTATTGCATTGCCCATAGCCATTGGCGAGTACCTCTGACGCCGGGATATCGTCTGCACGGTTGTAACCAAAGGCAATCTCGTTACGCACGAAATCATAAATAGCGCCAATTCGATCCAATACAGGCAGATCGGGCCAGCTCCGTTCAGTTATGAGCCCCAAAATTGCGGGTGTTTCAAAATCAAGCAGAGGTGTGGCGGTTAGCAACGGGTCTCGGTTCAGCATTTGGTCTCTCGTCGAATCAACTCAGAAAGACTTGTAATTGCTATAGTGACTATAGCTTCAAGAGGCTAATTCCAGTTCGCAATAACGCTGCCCGGAGTTAGGCGCCGATGTCTTCGTGATCAGTAAGACATTCGGAATGATCGCGTAGAACTTCGAGAACGCGACAATCCGAGGTGTTGCCGCCACTGCATTCATGCACCATGCGCTCTAGCTCGGTCCGCAACGCTTCTAGCCGCGCCATTCTTTGCTCAATCTGTTTGAGTTGTCGGCGCGCGATACTGTCGGCTTCATGACATGGGCGATCCGGATCGTCGGACAAATCAAGCAGTTCGCGTATCGCCTCAAGCGAAAACCCCAATTGGCGGGAATGACGGATGAATGCAAGGCGATCCAGTTCGGCATGGCCGTAACGCCTCTGGCCACCTTCGGTGCGCCCCGGTTCCGGCATAAGTCCGATCTGCTCGTAGTAGCGGATCGTCTGAACCTTGGTTCCGGTCTTTTTTCCAAGCGTTCCGATCGTCAGCATCTGGGTCTCCTTACAAAGCTACAGCTTATGTAGGCTCGGGTTGACGCCGCACAATAGCACCTTCTAGACGGTGGACCTGTGACACCCAGCCGCAGGCTCAAAATCCCCTTTGAACCTCTAGCAGGTAGAGGGTGTACATGCCGTTCTGAACCAAGAATCACAGGCGGACGGCTAACTTTGAAACTGACCGTATTTCAAAAAATCTTATGGGTACTGGCTGGTGTCGCAACGGTGGCATTTGCCTATCTGATGCTGTGGTCAGAATATAGACCTGCGCGGATTGAGGAGGGGTCTGTTCCGTTCGAAGCCAGGTTCGAACTGACAGATCACTCTGGTGTTGTCCGTACCCAGAACGACTTTGCAGGCAAGTGGATGTTGGTGTTTTTCGGTTTCACCAACTGCCCCGACGTTTGCCCTACAACACTGTCCGAGGTGGCAGCAGTGCAGGAAGGTCTGGGAAATCAATCAACCCAAGTGCAACCTATCTTCATATCCATCGACCCCGAGCGCGACACTCCGACCGTCCTGGCCGAGTATATACCACTTTTCGATGCGGGGATCATTGGGCTTACAGGCACGCCAGAACAGATTGCGCAAACGTCCAAGACCTTTCCGATTTTCTACGAACGGATCGAACAAGCCACTGCGCCGGACGGTTATACGATGGGGCATACCTCTCATCTGTTTCTGTTCAACAAGGACGCTGGATTCGTTCAGTCCTGGTCATATGGCACGCCTGCCGAAGAAATTCTTGCGGATCTGAAACAGAGACTCTGAGCACCATGTCCCGGTTTTCCAAAGATACACTTCTTGGCCTGGCCTGGGCGATTGCCCTGGTTGCGTCTCTTTCTGTTCTGTTCATTGGAGAGATCCTGGGGCAGACGCCCTGTGTGCTGTGCTGGTTCCAGCGTGCGTTCATGTTCCCATTGGCGATCGTACTGGGGCTTGGCCTGTGGTGGCAGGACCAGAACGTGGGCCGATATGGGATAGCACTGGCATTGGGGGGCGCTGCTGTCGCCTTGTGGCACATGGGCCTGTATGCTGGTCTAATCCCCGAAAAAATCCAACCATGCTCGGCCAGTGGTCCGTCCTGCACGGACGCAAATCAAAGTGTTTTGGGCATCCCGATTCCGCTGATGGCGCTCGTTTCATTCGCGCTAATCGGCGTTCTGTGCGCCCTTTCACTCAAGGAGAAACAAGTATGAACAGACGTGGCCTGATTTTGTCCGTTCTCGCATTCGGTGGTGCCGGATTCGGAGCCGCTTCCTGGTACGTGAACCGAACGACCGCTTCAGGCAATACCGAGCCTGTCGCACCCGAAATCGCTGAAACACTTATCCGTTCCTACTCGCCTGTTCTCGGCCCAAAGGACGCACCGGTTACAATCGTCGAATTTTTCGATCCGGCTTGTGAAGCCTGCCGCGCCTTTCATCCGGTCGTGAAGGACATCATGGCACAGCATGGAGACGCCGTGCGCGTTGTGATCCGGTACACCCCTTTCCATGGCGAGGGCTCAGAGGAGGCGATCCGCGTGCTTGAAGCGGCACGCATGCAGGGGGTCTTTGAACCAGTGCTGGAAGCCGTGTTGCGAGAGCAGCCCAAATGGGCCGCGCATGGTGCGCCTGAACCTGGTCTTATTATTCGAATTGCAGCAGCAGCGGGACTGGATGCCGAGGCCGCGCAGGCACAAATGCTCGCACCCCAGACAGTCGGTGTGCTCAATCAGGATCGCGCTGATGTCGAAGCGGTCGGTATACGGCAAACTCCGACATTCTTCGTCAATGGCAAATCTCTGGATCCGTTTGGTGAGGCTGAATTGAGACGCCTGGTCGCTGCAGAAGTTGCAGCACTGCAAAGCTGAGCAGTAGCGAGAGGTACTATGAGACTCACTGCAAAAAATACATTTCCAGCAGGAATGCTAAGTGCATTCGGTCTGACGGCCATTCTATCGGCACCGGTACTGGCAGGGGTCGATGATGTTGTCGTTGAAGATGCCTGGTCGCGCGCTTCTATTGGTACCAACCGACCTGGCGTCGCTTACATGACGATCCGCAACACCGGCAACGAGGCCGTAACGCTGACGTCTATCCGCACCGATCTTGCGATGATGCCCGAGATCCATCAGACATCGACCAATGCAGAGGGCGTCAGTTCCATGGCACCAGCTGGCGAGCTGGAAATTGCGCCGGGCGGTTCCGTAGCGCTTGAGCCGGGCGGGCTCCACGCAATGCTCATGCGGCTGCAACGCCCTATGACCGAAGGCGAGAGCTTTACGCTGACTCTTATCTTTGCCGATGGCGCAGAAAAGACTGTCAACGTGCCGATATTTGGCATTGCTGCGCGAGGCCCTGGGAACTGATGCAGCGGCGACGCGTTCTCAAATTCGGGGCTGCTGGACTTGGTGTAATCGGCCTGACACTCTTTGCTGGATGGTGGCAAGTGGATGGGCCGGGAGCGGCTCAATCTGATCGCCTTCGTCCCCTTGCGTTGTCGGGCATGAGTTTTCGCATGGTCGATCACGAAGGGACTACCGTCACCCCGCAATCGCTGGTCGGACGTGCAACAATGGTGTTCTTCGGCTTTACCTACTGTCCGGATGTTTGCCCGACGACACTCTCAGATATTTCCCTCTGGCTGGATGATCTGGGCAATGACGCGGATGAGGTGAACGTCGTGTTCATAACTGTAGACCCTGAAAGAGACACCGTTGAAGCCATGGCCGATTATGTCAGCTACTTTCATCCGGCAATTCGCGGATGGGTCGGCGTTTCGGACCAAATCGCTCAGGCCGCGGACGATTTTCGCGCCACTTATGAAAAAGTTCCAATGGAAGATGGCGACTACACAATGAACCACACTGCAAGTGTATTTCTGTTTAGCCCCACAGGCGAATTTGTCAGCACCATCGACTATCATGAGCAGAAAGAATTCGCTGTACCCAAGATCCGCCGCGCTTTGAAAAGTGGAGCGGATACAACATCATGAACGCACGATTTCTAGCAACCTCGGCGATCGCGATCAGCAGCGTCTCGATTGCTTCGATCATGTTCATTGCCTCGAACAGGTCTGAAATGACGGCGCCTGCGCCCACGGTCTTTCAGGTGCCCAAACTTCCTGCGGAACCGCAGATCACATCGGCTCCGTTGCTGAACGTACCATCGGCAGAACTCGCTCCAAGCCCCGTATCGATCGACCTGCTCAGCCGGAACCCATTCAGGCAGAGGAACCTTTGCCACCTGTTGAACCACCTTCACGAACATGGACGCGCGAGCTTGCAGTGGGTGACACACTCGACAGTATGCTGTCTGACGCGGGGATCGACGCAACCGATCGCGCCGAAATCGCACTTGCACTTGGCGCTGAATACGACTTGCGGCGCTTGCGGCCGGGTCACTCGATAACAGTCGTTGCAACGGCAGCGGATCAACTGCGGAGTGTGGAGCTCGCCGTGGACGATGGCGTGAGAATTGAAGTGACACTTAGCGAGACGTTGTCCACGCGCGTGGTCTCACCGGAACCCGACACTGTCATTCTGGCCCGCAAAACAGAGATCGAAACTTCGATCTCAAATGCTCTGAGCAGCGCAAAGATCCCGGTTCGTTTTGCGGTGGATCTCGCTCAAATGCTGAGCGGCACAGTGGATTTTCGACGCGATCTGACCGGTGGCGAAACGCTTCGGCTTCTCTGGCGTGAAAAGAGCATTGATGGCGAGAAGGTAGGCCAGTCCGAGCTCATTTTTGCGGCGCTGGAAGTTGATGATCGGCTTTACGAAATAGCATGGCCAGACGACGACAACGGTCGCGCCACGATCTATGTTGATGGTGAACTTCTTCGTGTCTTTGCCCAACCCGTCGAAGGCGCGCGCCTGAGTTCAGTCTTTGGTCGGCGAAAACACCCGGTCTACGGCAATGTGCGGATGCATACAGGTGTCGATTTTGCTGCTGCACGCGGCACGCCGGTACATGCGACAGCTCCGGGCCGGGTATCCTATGTTGGTTGGCGCGGGGGGTATGGGCGTGTGGTGGAAATCGCTCATGGATCGGACACGGTCACGCGATATACGCATCTTAGCGCAACCGCCGAAGGTCTATCCAAAGGTCAGCGCGTGGAGGCTGGCGAGATGGTTGGCCGTGTCGGGTCGAGCGGCACTGCGACCGGCCCCAATCTTCATTATGAAGTATTGGTTGACGGGCGCCCAACGGACCCGCTTTCTGACGATCGACTTGCTGCCGCTGCGAACAACGAGGTTGAAAGCGAAGCAGCGCGAAAACGCTTAAGAAATGCTCGGGCACAGCTTGAGGAACAGCTGGGCAATCCCGTCGCAAAAAAACGCGAATCTAGTTCGTGAGAGTTTCTTAAAACGGCTTCAGGAGCGCGGCTATCAGTTTGCAGGTATGCGCGCCTGAAGCGGACTGCACTCCAGAAGAACCAAATCAGAGGATGTAAAATGATGGCAATCGCGGGGGCCTTGGTTGGCGCCGTTTGGGGTGGGGTCCTGGCAAAGCGCCGGAATGGCAACAGCCTTGATATTCTTCAATACGCTACAGGATATGCCATCGCTTTTGGCCTGGTGGCGTTTTTTCTTTCGATCGCAGTTGTGCGCCTGATGTAACGCGCCAGTAAGCGAGGCGAAAGCCGGACACCTTGAAGTCCGGCTTCCACTCTTATGTGGTCGCAGCGCCTATTCCCTGCGAGCCAAGGGTATTTGCCGCAGTCTGGGCGGTGTGATCTTCCGGAGCTTTCAGAAGCCGTAAGGCATTGGCCACGACCAGCAAGGACACTCCGACATCCGCGGCGATTGCCCCCCACATGGACGCCAAACCAAAACCCGTCAGAGTGACAAACAATGCTTTGGTCGCAAGTGAGAAGCCGATGTTCTGACGGATGATCGACATGGTTCGACGTGAATGGTCGATCAGCCAGGGTACTTTAGCGATGTCATCAGTCATCAGAGCAATGTCTGCGGTCTCAATCGCAGCATCAGACCCAACTGCACCCATCGCAACTGCATAATGTGCCCGAGCCATCGCAGGCGCGTCGTTGACGCCATCGCCGATCATCGCAACCATCTCGTGCTGTTCTGCCAGTTCCTCAATCGCAGCGACCTTGTCTTCCGGTAGAAGCTGAGCCCGGACTTCGTCGATACCGACTTCGGCTGCCACCGCTCTCGCGGTTTGTTCGTTGTCACCTGTCAGCATGATGATCGACTTCACGCCCTGCGCGTGGAGCCGGGCCACAATGTTTCGGGCTTCGGGGCGAATGCGGTCCCGCAGCTCAAGCAAGCCGGTGACTCCGTTCTCATCCCCGACAACCACAAGTGTGCTTCCCGCGCTCTCAATTTGGTTGCGCAATTCGGCAGGGATGGACGCGCCAAAGCCCTTCTCTTCAGCGAAGCGGTCGGAGCCAAGCCAGATACCTCCGCGCTCGGTGCGGCCGTCCAGACCACGACCGGGAACGGTCTGGATGTCTGCAGCCGCCGATATCGAAATGTCGGTCTGTTCTGCCCTGGTCAAAATGGCGCGGGCCAGCGGGTGTGAAGATCGAACCTCAAGGCTGGCAGCGCTTGCCAACAGCTCCTGCTCGGATGCGTCGCCCAGCGGATACACATTGGCCACTTCGGGCTCGCCCATGGTGATCGTGCCGGTCTTGTCCATGGCCAGTGCGGAGGTACGCCCGGGGGCTTCGATATATGCACCGCCCTTAATCAGAACCCCGGCCCGGGCCGAAGCGGTCAAAGCCGCAACGATTGAAACCGGCGTCGAAATGACGAGTGCACAGGGGCAGGCGATAACCAGAAGAACAAGTGCATTGTAAAACCAGAAGCCCCACGATGCGCCAAATGCAAGCGGCGGGATCAGGGCGATAGCCACTGCGACGACCATAACGATGGGCGTATAGATTCGCGCAAATTTCGTAACCCACTGCTCAACCGGCGCACGGCGAGCATGAGCATCACCGACCATCCGGATGATCTTGGCAAGCACGGTATCGGACGCTGTTTTCGTTGCACGTATTTTGAGGGTGCCTTCACCATTGATTGTGCCGGCATAGACCTCATCACCCAGCTCTTTGGGAATCAGCGCGCTTTCACCTGTGATTGGAGCCTGGTCAACGGCACCCGCCCCTTCGATGACTTCGCCGTCAAGTGGAATGCGATCCCCACCCCGAACGATGAAGCTGTCGCCGACAAAGACATCCGCCGCCGGGACCGTTGCCTCTGAGCCGTCAGCACGAACCAGCCGAACCGTCGGGGGGGCCAGATCAAGCAGCGCGGATACCGCGTTCCGAGCACGTCCGACACTCCAGCTTTCCAGATAAAGAGAGAGCGAAAAGAAAAAGCCACAGTTGCCGCTTCAAAAACTCACCCAGAGCGATGGCACCAGCGACGGCAACAACCATCAGAAGGTTCATATCCGGCGAAAGTCGATGCGCCGAAGACCAGGCCTTGGGGGCCACCAGCCAGACGCCAAACAAGATCGCGACTGCGAACAAAGAGGCCTCGGCTAAAGGCATCGGAACCTCACCATGTCCCGAAAACAGCCCGAGCGCACCGCCCATGCCTGTTTCGAAAATGTGCCAACCAAAACCTGCCGCCCAAAACCCTCCGCTGAGTGCGGTGAACCGCCGCTGCCGCGCAATATGCGTCGCCTGATCCTGGGCGGCATTTCCGTCATCCCAAGGTTTGGCGGTCATACCGGTGCTGGCAACCAGCAGCATGACATCTTCGTCAGATATCTTGGCAGAACTTTCAAGAAGCGTCATTCGACCGTTGATGACATCAAAAGCGAGATGCTCTTCACCACCAACTTTCGGGCCGATAACCCGGTTCAGGATCGCAACCTCTTCGGCGCAATCTAGGCCAGAGACCTGAAAGCTTCTGCCACCTTCGGGAATCGGACCGGAGGGCGCGATGTCACCACACCCGCTACTGCCGCACGCGTTGTGACCTTGTATATTTTCGTGGCCATGGTCGTGGTTGTGGGTATCGGATGACATAGTTAGACCTCAAGAATCTCTGCGGTCCTTTGCAAATAGTTCCTACAGCAACTAGAGCTTCAATACCTTTTTCAATCTTTTTCAATCCGGTTCGTTGCCCGCGATATTGATGCTTCATTCCTTCTTGCGGGCTGGCCGTGTGGGTGCAACCTAGTTGCAGAAGACGTAAAAAAATTTGGAACAGGTCAATGCTGAAACGGATCGCAATTACCATCACGTTAGTCTCGATTACTGCCGGTTGCTCAGCCCAATTCACAGAGGGCAAGAGTAAAGCACTCGAACCAGGCAATCTGCCAGATTCGGTCGTTGCGCTGGCAGGGCCGGGGCAGGATCTGGCTACGGCACGCCTTTTACCAGATGACAATTGCTTCTGGTATGAGCACAGCGGACCTGTCGAGACGACATTGGTACCACTGCGCGCGACGAATGGCGCTCCGATCTGCGCTGCGCGCGACGCCTGATCAAAAAAGAGAGCAGCGAAGTCCGTATACGCTGCCCAATATTTAAGAGCGGGCTTTGACGCTATCTTCGGCCGAGTATAGAAAAGCGGTCGAGCCGATTTTTACATTTGGGTAGAGATCATTGATATGAGCCATGATCATTCTCACACATCCAGAACTTGCGCGACCACCGATGCTTCTGGGCTGAGGTGTGCCGTGAATTCTGAGATATGTATCTCGACCCCCAACGTATAGGTAGAGAGCTCGAGAGCCGAGAGCATTACTTGGCCCGGGTTCCATGCCATCCCGGAATTCCGCGTATTCGGGGTTGCGCTCGATCATTGAAGCCGTTGGCGTCCAATGTGGCCACTCGACCTTGCGCCGGATAGCATAGGTACCGGGCTCGTAAAGATTCCACGCGCGATCGCTACGCCATAGCGCATTGCTGTCCCGCCTTCCTCGATATGGTAAAGATAGCGCGCGACGGCATCGACATGGATGTCACCAGGAACCAAACCATCATTTGCTACGACACGTCGTGGTAAAAAACGGTCATGAACGCCCCATGGATTTGAGGTCGCTGGATCGTAATCAAATGGCGTGACCTGGCTGTCCCAATAGGTCTTTTGCGACGAGGTTGGCCATGTTTTGGCGATCAATGGACTGGCCGCAGACGCCGAGAACAGTGCTGTGGTTGATTGAATGAAATGGCGCCGTGTCAGCATAAGCCTCGTCCTGGTTCACAAGTGTAATGTGGTTGCATCGCCTTTTTGCGATCAAATTCGAGTCTTAAAGCCTCTAGCAGCTAGAGCTTCAAGAGGTTTTAGGCAACACTTGGTTTATCCAGTCGATCATGTTGCCGGTTGCGCAACCACTGCTTTGATCGAGTTTGCTTTGGATTTGGTAATAAATACAACTGCAAGAACCGAAATTTCTATTGTAGCCGCTACATAGCCCAATTGGCCCTAAGCTGCGTATTTGGGCGTTATGAGGAACACGACGTGAACACGCAGCTATGATGTGTAACTTTTGAGTCTGCGAGGCTTGAAGACTGTCACATTAGGGAGAAATCGACCCATTTGAGACAGCATAATTCGTCACATTCGCATGTCTCCTACGGGTCTACCTTTTTGTGACGCGATACTGACAGCCGCCGTTCGCTCATGGCGCGGCGGATTAAACGATAGAGCCCTAACCTGCTCGTGCTGCGACGTACATAAATGTCTGCTTCCGTGAAACTTACTAGAATGGCGCATTGTCAGCTTTATGCCTGCTGAGAATTGTCGTCATTGTATCGACAGCAAAAACACTCATCAAAAACCAACAGATTGACGACAGATCAAGGGAACCCCGCACGCATATAAACGATGATCTTCCAAATGTCTTCTTCGCTCAGCGCTTCCTTGAAGGCTGGCATGTCTGTTCCGAAGCGTTCGCCGCCCTCGGAAATTGCCCAAAGAAGGTACTCGTCCCCCGACATCGGCATCTGAACGAACCACCGTAGGAGAGCGGGAGAGGGCACGAGCGAACGTCCGGCTTCACCATCGCCCAAGCCCTCAGCTCCATGACAGCTTGCGCAGTTTTCCGTGTATAGCGTCTTGCCCTCCGAAACATTCTCGGGCGTTGCACGAATGGTGCTCCGAGCCCCGCGGTAGGCTGCGGGCACGTCCTCGTTCATATACGTCCAATGTCGTTGCATGCGCTGCTGCTGGCCAGGCCCCATATTGCCGTGCCCCCAACCACGCATGTGCTCAGACCTCATGTGGTTAGATCCCATTGGCCCGTGACCCCACCAATCTCCTCGTTGTTGTTGTGCGCAACCCACTGTAGCAATGGTGATAGACAGAACGCTCAAGGCAAGAGTGCGTAATCCAAGCTTCGTCATCTTCTCCTCCTTACTGTTTCCGCTCGATGAACGTCGCCTCAGGCCGCTTCGTAACTCTTGAACACCTCGGTGCTACCGTCCTTGAGGATCAAAAACACGTCGTAGGCCTCACGACGATCTTCCGGCCCCATCCCAGGGGAACCGTAGGGCATGTCAGGAACAGCAAGTCCAACAGCATTGGGTTGCTCCTCCAGCAGACGACGAATGTCGGCAACAGGCACATGCCCCTCGATCATATAGCCATCGATCTCGCCTGTGTGGCAGGACATCATTTCTTCGGGAATGCCGTTGTCCAATTTGTGGCGGACAAGCTGTGTTCCAAAGCTGCGCTCCTCGGTAACGCGAAAGCCTTCCTGCCGTAGGATGTCGATCCAAACCTGGCAACAGCCGCAGTTCGGATCCTTGAGAACATGGATGGAAGGCGTGTCTTGCGCAAACACGGCAAATGGTACTGTGCTGGCAAAGCCAGCGGCGTAAGTCAGTACTTGGCGGCGTTTCAGGTCCATAGTGAGAGCCCTTTGTATTTCCAACTCAATTGAGTCAATTTCGCATCATTCGAGATCAAAGGTCATGATCCACGTCAAACATGCTGATGTTCGCCAACTTCCCGGCGCTCGGCGAGCGCTTGGCGCACGATCTGGAAAGCAGAGGAAAGAAACAACGTTGCCATGACCGCCGCAACAATCAGGTCAGGCCAACCGCTAGCTGTGCCCCAGACGCCTAAAGCTGCAAACATAACGGCCACATTGCCAATGGCGTCATTACGCGAACATAGCCAGACAGAGCGCACATTTGCATCGCCGTCCTTGTAACGGACGAGCAAGAGAACACTTGCGAGATTGGTCATAAGAGCGAAAAAGCCAACGATGCCCATGATCTCGGCCTCCGGCACTCCGACATAGAACACCCGGTACACGGTCGATCCAAACACCCAAAGACCCATCAGCAGCAAGCTCACCCCTTTGGCCAGAGCGGCATTGGTGCGTGCACGGATTGAAGCCCCGATCACTGCCAGCGAGATACCGTAGGTCAAAGCATCCCCAAGGAAGTCTAGAGCGTCGGCCTGAAGTGCCTGAGACTTTGCATAGTGACCAGCAGTCATCTCGACGACGAACATCGCCGCGTTCAGAGCAATGACAATCCACAGCCGCCTTTTGTAGTCGTCTGATACCCCGTCGAATTTGGCGTTGTGTGCGCAACATCCTGACATTGGGAAGCCTTTTTGTATCTGTCGTAACCATAGTGTAGTGTCTCTAGTTACTAGAGGTTCAAGAGGTATTTTCATGTTTTCTATCGGGGAGCTTTCCAAGCGCACGAAGGTCAAAGTTCCGACTATCCGCTACTATGAGGAGATGGGCCTACTTGCCGCACCAGAACGCACCGAAGGCGCCCAACGGCGCTACGATATGGCAGGGCTGGAGCGTGTAAGTTTCATCAAACATGCGCGCGATCTTGGTTTCTCAATTGAAGCGATCTCCGAATTGATTGTGCTTCAAGGCCACCCGGATTGTTCATGCCAAGCCGCGACGGACATCGCCGTCTCACAACTTTCCGAAGTAAGAGCAAAGATCAAACGACTACGGGCACTTGAAAAAGAGCTAATTCGGATTTCGAAGGGCTGTGATAACGAGGGGGGGTCAGAGAACTGCTATGTACTCGCGTCTCTTGCCGATCATAAACTGTGTCACCACGATCACTAAACTATGAGCGGACATTGCTTTAGTCGCTGCGAAAGACTGTTTTGTCCGCTCTGCGTAAGCTCATGCGTGGTGCCGCGAATGACCAAAGTTACACATCTTATTCTCTTGTTCCACCTGACGCTCAAATACGCAGCTTCGGGCCAATTGGGCTTACATGTTTTCGATTTCCGGCGATGCAAGCCAAAGGAATAAGACGGGGAATCGGCGCGGTGAGCTCAATGGTGCCAATTCCGTAAATGACCCATTTCCGTGAGCGTTCAGTCGCGAGTCAGGAGATCTACCGTTAGGCGCCGGGTGAGGCTTTGGGAGAAAGAAAGTGCATATCGAACCGGGCATCGTGAACGGCGCCAAAATCGCGCTTTCCAGTGTTGCCGCCGCAGGCCGGTTACTTACACGGTGAAGTCTGATCGAAAGAAAAAGCGGAGACCTCAACTGAACGCCGCAAAGAACCAGAAGTTAAAGGGCCAGTGCTTATTGTGGCGCGCCACATTTACTTTTAGCCGTTAGCAATCTGCACCCAACGGTCAGGGTGAATCGGGTCCTGTATTCGAAGGAATAGATACTTTGTTTCCTTCCACGTTTTGATCCTGTTGGTAACATTGTCCAGAACCAAATCGCCTTCACTCGAGCGATAGACTAGAACAGCATGGCCACTGCGATTGGTGTCCAAGACAGTTGCAATTAGTAGCTTCGTAGGATCCAAACCGTTCTGCACAAGTTCAAACTTCTTTTGCAAAGCGAAGTCTTCGCAATCTCCTGATCCATGTGTCGGCAGGGTCCAGTACTCCTTTGTACCATATTGGCTTTGATCCGAAACGGCGCGAATCCTCCGATTGACGCGCATGTTGATCGTTTTAACGATCTGCTTTTCCTGCGCCTCGGACAGTCCAGAACTACGAGTTTTCGCGCACGCCCAAGAGTAATCATTGCATAGTGATTTGGCCCCCGACGGCGCTTCAATCTTTCTATCAAGATCGATGAAGGGAAGCTCAGAGGCTTGCAATGTAGCGGTAGAGACAAAGTAACTGCATATGAAACCGGCTATCGATAGATAAACCGGTATCTTTTCCGAAAACCGTTCCTGAGCTAAAGTGGGTTTTGTCATATCTGCCTTCCCCATGCTCAGTTTTCCAGTGCATCCGCAACTGCCGGACCAAGAGTACTCTATCGCAAGCCTTCATGTTCTGCGGTGCTTTGCAACAGCTTGTCTGTTCTTGGATACAGAGCGGCAAAAACCCGCACGCACGCTGTACTTGCCGCTTTGACCTGCTGAACCCACGTAGTTGTCTTCTCAGCCAGGAATGTCACTCAGGAGTCATCGCCGTCAGGCTGGACGGTCACTTTGGCCTCTACGGGCACACCCTCAACCATCAGAGGGCTGTGGCTGTTGCCATTGAGAGAAACTTTTACCTCAACATTGCCATCGGGGAGCGACGGAAGGTGTAACCAATTGGCATAAAGGCGGCCCAGCTTTTCGCCGTTGATATAAACATGCGCGTGACCTTCGCCTGGAACGTCAGCCGAGGAAGCATTTTCCGGAGCAAAGCGAAAGTTCTGCGGTGTCACACGCAGATTCCAGCCCGCCATAGGATCCTTAATCATCTGGATCGCCACACTGGGGGCGTCGCTGTCGGCAGGTAGATTAGTGGCCGCGGAGTGGTCGTGCGCTGCCATCTCCATGTTGCCGCCATGTTGGGCCGGGTCAGTATGATCATGGCTCTCAAAGGTGCTACCGCTGCTGGCGGCAATCACAAAGCCAGCACCGCCGCCAAAGACAAGTCCGATGGCAAAGAGAGCGAGAGAACGGGACATCTTGTCATCCTCAATAAAGAGCCCCGCCGGTGTAACCAGCGGGGTAGCAATGGAGGAGCGCGATCAGACTGCAGCGCCTGCGCGCTTGCCTTCTGTCTGCCAGAAGTAGCCGGTGAAACTGCCCAAGAGTGCCCAGGCGGCCATGCCGATGCCGAAGGCCCGGGCAGCAAAAGCGCCCCGATCTCGGTCGGAACCGGCCCAGAGAAACTGTCGGGCTCAGGGGCCCCGATAATATGCGGTACCATTAGCAGCACGGCCGCAATCAGGTAGCTTACCAGGTTACCTCCAAAGGCAATCAGCCACATGGCCACGCCGGCTGCGGCAACGGTGACCGTCCACCAGATCTGACGCTCTCCGACATCTGCTGCCGCCACTCCGGGAACTTCTGGAGCCAGCGACAAGCCAGGAGCAAAGTGGAAGGCGACAAAGCCCGCAAGACCCCAAAGCAGGCCGGTGCGGCCGTTGATTTCATGCCCCTGACGTTCGGCTACCGACATCAAAGCCGCCAGGACTAGCGCATAACCAGTGTACGTAAGCGTGGTGAAGATAATGCTGAGACCATCGCGCATCGGCTCGGCGAACATGCCGGGCAGGTCGGGATGCGCAGTTACCGGATCAGCGCCAAAATGTACCAGGTCGCCGCCTTCATAGAGCTCGGCGTGAAGTAGCACGGGCTGCACGAAATACAACTGCAGAAGGGCGGCAATCAGCCCCGCTGCAGCACCAGCGAACAAGCCGCTGGTCAGAATACGACTGAACATTGTCTTAGTGGCAGGGGAAGCCAGTTGCGTGGCGCACATCATGAGCCGCGTCATGCAGGCCAGAAGCCTGAACATGGCCAGTCACGGTAATGATCCCCAGACCCAGAACCACGGCGAATACTGCAGGCAGAAAGGATGCGCCAGCGGCGGATGCCTTGATCGTTTTTGTCGTCATTTTAATCCTCCTCACCGTCACACCCGACGGCATAAGTTGTGTCCATTCTACGGCCGGTCTCCTGACTCGCAGGTCACAGCAGACTTCCCCCTTCCCGGCGCCATTACGCCAGTGGTATTGGAAGGCCGCTCGCCGCTCACAGTCGCGGGGCGGTCAAGGCTTCAGTGCAGTAGTTTAATGCACCGTCCTCATTCCCGTTTCAGTCCCAGTGCGTAAGCACCTTTGGACACCGTAGAAGCCTTTATTCTTCCATAGTGCTGCGTTCCGTCAAGTACGAAAGCGACATCATAGCATTCTGCAGCGGTTAATCTTAAGTAATGGCAGGATTGGTTTAGATTTTAGCCGCTAAGTGCAGGCTAAGTCGAAAAACACAAACTGTAAGCTGAAAACTCCACACCGGAGTTTTGGCCGGCAAGTTGCATGTGGGCTATCTTTTTTGTGCCGGTATACGTGCAATCGCCTTGAAACGTAGCTTACCTAGCTTCCTGGCGTCAGCGAAGTCGCCGTCAGTACTGTCCTCATACATCCGCATGAAAATCATTATGTCCGGAAGATCGACTGCAGTAATCTCTCCGAACAGATAGGCGGTCTTGCCGCTTTGTCGCACCGCCAACGTCTGTGGTCGGCGACAACCGGACATGCAATCTACTTGCTGCAACTCGGCTTGCACCCCCGATGCCTCCAGCGTTGCGGCTAGCTGATTATAAAGGGTGGAATCCGCGTCGCGGCAGGTTCTGCAAAGCGTGAGGGTAGGCAGGCACATGCGTCAGGCTGATCCTTGATCGAGAACTTCCATCTGAGATTTCATATTTGCTGGTCGGTTGTTAGCTCGGTTTCAATACCTGTTTTGACTCTAAATCTGGAAAAGAGTCTATACTCGAGCAACAAGCACACATTAGCCCTAGCCCTCTAAAACTATGCAAATACACCGAGTGCGAGACGGGGATTTGGCAGAGCGAAGAAGCAACCATCAGACGAAGAGATTTCCAAGTTTCTATGTGAGATTGAGCTGAAGCAGGTGGTAGGCGATGAAGTGGAACAGCTCACGCGAAACATCTTTGTTCTTCAATAATCTGAAACAGCATTGCCTCCGGGATCGGCTCGCCATTACACGCCTATTTTCAGGTCCGCGCGCACCGCGCCAAGGTGAATTCTGGGACGCGACAGGTTCTTGTAGCGCGTAACTAGGTTCGTTCTATCGTCATTTACAGTCCAGATCCGGGACATATAGCGGGGTTCGTGCTTGATCGTTACCACGACCGATCATGGGACTGAATGCGTCGCGCCAACTGACGACATTCAAAAGAAAGTTCGCTGATGCGAAACGCCTAGGCATCAAAAACTTTTCTGTCTGCGTCACCAGAACTGAGGATCGCCCAAGCTGCCATCGGTGCTCGCCGCAACCCGCTGTGACGGGTGTTGTGATAACGGCATATCTCCGGGTGCAGCCAGTCTTCGAACTCCTCCAATGTCATCGACGCAGTGCCGGAGCCGTCGCATTTCCCCTTATCCTTGGGGGATGATTGCGTTCTTCCTAAAGTAGATGAACGGCCTCCATGGTCGTCCTAATCAGGCGTTCGATATCGTCGCCGTAATGCGCTCGACCCAGTGGCCTTTACTTGACGGAGATACCCCAATCTGAGCAGGTCAAATGGAAGGTTTCGCTGCGGAAACGCGCCCATTGTCTACGTGTATGGCTTGCGGAATCCCAGCGGTGGGCCAATACAACACCTCGGAGATATCTGGCGCGCGGATCGAATTCGTTCACACGCAATGGTGCAAACACAAGCAGATGGACGAGTCGGACGGAGCAACGAAACTCAAATATGCGCCCAGAACAATGCAGGTCGTGACATCAATTGCGAGAGGCAACCAATGTTTACCCAACGGTTTAGCCGCTAGAAACCTGCACCCAACGGTCAGGGTGTAGTGGGTCCTGTATTCTTAGGAAAAGATACCTCCGTTTCCTTCCACGTTTTGATCCTGTTGGTAACATT
>NZ_JBQFIU010000002.1:0-705980 GCF_056535685.1 Ruegeria sp. BG7 | reverse complement strand
CTCAAAACCACAGCAATCGCCGTAATGTTGGTAGCCATTGGGGTTGGATTGTTACTGTTCTGGCGGCATGAAGAAAGGTATCCATCCACCAAGGATGCATATATCGGAGCCAATATTATCTATGTGGCGGCTCAGGTAACTGGCCAGGTCGCCGAGGTTCATATTTCGGACAATCAACCGGTCAAGACTGGCGACCTTCTGTTTTCAATTGACGAAACCCAGTTCAAAGCGTCGGTCGATGCGGCAAAGGCCGATTTGGACAGTGCAGTGCAACAGGCCAAGTCTTACTCCACTCAGATAACCGCAGCCGAAGCAGCTGTTGAAAGTGCCCAATCCGCTTATGACACGGCGAACAAAAGCCTCGAAAGAGCGAAGGCGCTGTTTGCCTCGGGGGATGTGGCACAAGCTTCACTGGATCAGACCACATCGGAATTCGCACAAGCCTCAGCGCGACTGACGACCAGCCAATCCAGCCTGTTGGCACTGCAAAGCGGGTTGGAGGCAAAGCAGGACGACATCCTGTCATCGCAAGCACAGCTTGAGATCGCCGAAACAAATCTTGCCTGGACCAAGGTTTTTGCTGCGGCGGACGGCTGGGTCGCAAATCTGACTTTGCGGCCGGGGTCATCGGTCTCGGCCAACGCTCCGCAGTTTTCGATTGTCGAGTCATCGGACTGGTGGGTGGATGCGAACTTCAAAGAAACGTCATTGCCACGCATCCGACCCGGCCAATCGGTCACGGTTCAGGTCGACATGCTGCCCGGTGTGAAACTGAGCGGAAAAGTGGCTTCCATTGGGCGCGGATCAGGAGACACGTTTTCATTGCTGCCTTCCGAGAATGCCAGCGGTAACTGGGTTAAGGTCACGCGTCGTTTTCCGGTTAGGATCGAATTGGATCCGACCGATGCCCCTTTGCGTGTCGGTGGCAGCAGTAAAGTTGTTGTAGACACAACAGGTCCGGCGGACGGTAAATGACTTCGGCGACGTCCGGTCATGTAAACCGGGTGATCGTGGTCGCTGTTGTCCTCAGCGCCATACTGGAAGTGTTGGACAGCACGATCGTCAACGTCGCGTTGCCCCACATTCAGGCGGCGTTTGGGGCGACCACTGATCAAGCGACTTGGATCTTGACCAGCTATATCGTGTCAGCCGTGGTCATTATGCCGCTGACTGGTTTCGTAGCGCGCCGTGTGGGTCGGCGGCGGCTGATCCTGACGGCGGTCAGCGGATTTGCCCTGATGTCGGTGATGTGTGGCCTGTCTTGGAGCTTAGAGGTCATTGTTGCCTTTCGATTGGCCCAAGGTATGTTTGGGGCGTTTTTGATCCCACTGTCACAATCGATCCTGTTCGATGCCTTCCCAGGGAAGACCGTGGGAAGGCGATGGCGATCTTCGGGTTGGGTGTCGTAGTAGCGCCGGTCCTTGGGCCAACGGTTGGCGCGATCCTGACCGAGTATTTCTCGTGGCGTATGGTGTTCTTTGTTAATTTGCCTGTGGCGGCTCTTGCCCTTCTTTTGCTAGCCGGAGAATTGCCCGAAGATAAAACCGAAGATGTGAAGATCGATTGGAAAGGTTTGGCCTTGTTGGCGCTTGGTATCGGGTGCCTGCAGTTTGTTCTGGACCAGGGCGAAACCATGGATTGGATGTCGTCCCGCATAATCCAGGTGGCTGTTGTAGCGTCAATTCTGGGAGCGATTGGATTTGTTGTTCACGCGCTGGTTTCCAGAGATGCAGTCGTAGACCTGCGTCTTTTTGCGGACCGGAATTTTGCCCTGTGCAACCTGATCATCGCAGGTTTCGCGGTTTCACTGTTTGGCGGTATCGCAATATTGCCAACGCTTGTCCAAAATCTGCTCGATTTCCCGGTGATCGCTTCGGGCCACCTGTTTATCCCGCGCGGCATAACTGCCGGGTTATCGATGGTTTTAACAGGTGCGGTGCTGGTTCATCATTTCGATCCACGTGTGTTGACAGGTGCCGGACTGTTGCTGACTGCGATTGGCAATTTCATGATGGGGGCGCTCAACCTCAACGCCGGATTTTGGGAACTGGCGTGGCCCGGAGCCATCAGTGGGTTAGGGATGGGATTGGTCTTCGTTCCAATGTCTATCCTTGCGTTTGAAAGCATCAGTAAAAACCGGCAAGATGAAGCATCTGGCTTGTTCAACGTGACCCGGCAACTGGGGTCATCGGTTGGAATCTCGCTGGTCGGCACATGGATCGTACGCGGGCTTCAGACCAATACTGCAGTGCTCAGCCAGAATGTTACACCGTACAACCCGGCAGCACAGGCTTATCTGAGCCCGCTTGGTCTGACACCTGACAGTGCTGAGGGTGCTGTGATTCTGGGGCAGGAAATTGCGCGACAAGCGGAAATGATCTCATACCTGACCGTTTTCAACAATCTCGGCTTGCTGGCCTTGGCGACAATTCCGCTGTTGTTCTTTTGCCGCGCCCCTAAGCCGGGAACCCAATCGACAGCCCATGTGCACTAACCTAGGCACGTGTGCTTAGACGCAGGCGATGAGAGCTGTGCCGACCACCTGAGTAAACGGATTTTCGCAATAAACAGCGAATACGCCGGTCCAGTTCGCCGTAGTCTAAGCTTCAAGGCCTAGCTAGGGGTAGACCTTGGGTTGTTTGCCACATGTGTGTTGATCCTGCGAATACTCCACTCAACGGCATCTCGCATGGCACGACCCAAGGCAAGATCAAATGCTTTGACCAAATCCGGCGTTTGATCGCTGGCAGCTACAACGTTTTCCTGAAACGAACTGGACGCGATAATCTTGTCTTCGTATTCGTCAATGACCTTTATGTTCATACGCACTTCAATACGGACCGATTTACCGGTTTCTGTTTCTTGGACCACGATGCCCTGAAACTCGCGCAGGTCCGGTGCGATTACATAATCAGCTCTCAGGCCAACTGTGGAACGTCCAACCGCGGCAACTTTCCCCGAGTTTTCGTAGCTTTCCACCAACAGGGTCTGAACGATCAATGGCGCGCGATCTACCCAACGAGCCCGTGGCAGGTACTGCACCTGATAGGGTGTTGGCTGAATGGCGATTTGATCGGTATTCACCGCTGCAGTGGCCGTGGGTTCCTGTACAACGATCTGCTTCTGTATTCTGGGCAACGCGGACGAGAATGTGCTTTTGGGCGTCAAAAGGTACAGATCATTGGGTCTGGCCGCTTGTTGCAACGTTCCCAGACCGGCACAGCCGCCGATCAGGGCAACCACCAGCATAGCGAGAGCAGGCTTGATCATTGACGGAACTCCGATGCTTGGGTGCCTAAAAGGAAACGCGCAGGGTCTCGTTCAACCTTGTCCACAAGGCGGTCTACACTGATGACAAGGCGTTGGGCTTCTTCGACGAAACGGACAAATTGCGGAAGACCAACGCGCAGGAAGTCCGACACTTGGCGGCGGTTGGACTGAACGATGCCGTCGATTGTGCCCAGTAATTCGGACGCCGAGTTGGACGCGCTGAGTACATCGTCCGAGATTTGGTCGATCTTCTCAGTGATGTTTGATACTGTTTCGGTCACTTGGTTGGCGGCCTTGCGGATGTCGGCCGCAACTGGCGCGACTTCTTCTTCCATAACGCGGTTGGCGGAATTGAACGCTGTCTCTGCCGAGGACAATGCCCCTTTTGCTGTGTCCATCGCTGAAGTGATCGAGCCCAGCGTTGTATTTGCGTTCAGGACGGTTTCGTTGACAATTCCAAGCGTGACGCTGCCTTCGTCCGACAACAGGGTTAACCGTTCAGCCAGTCGCGAGCCGCGTTCAATGAAGGGTTGAATATCCTGCTGTAGGATGCGGTCTGCCGTCTGGATCGTGGTTTTTGCCTCGTCCAGCGCGGCTTTTGCGGATTCGGACGCGGATTTGACTGAATTCAGTGTATCTGTACCGGCATTAAGTGTTGTTTCCGCTGTTTCGACCAAAGGATCCAGGCGTTTGGAAAACTCGCCAATATCCTTGGCCGCACTGCCGATGTCGCTAGCGACAGACTCAAAGCTGGTCAGTGTTTTGTCCAGCCGCCCTGTGGCTGACGCAAGGTTGTCCAGTATGTTGCTCACGGCCTCGCGGTTCTTGTCGTCAACGACTTTGTTCAGACTTTCCAAAAGCGTGACAGCCTCGTCCAGAACCTTAGGCGCGCCTTCGAACAAGGACTGAATCGTGCTCCGCTTGCTTTTGATCACGCTGTCCTGTGCCAATCGCTGTGAATCTGGCGACCCACCCGTCAGCTCTACATAACCGACACCGGTCACACCCAGTGATTGCAACTGCGCCACGGTTTCGTCAGTGATTGGAATGTCTGCATCTACTTCGATGCGCACCCTGACTTTCGAGGGGTCGTCGTCATCCAGATTCAACGAAATGACCTGCCCCACGGGAAGGCCGTTAAAGCTTACACCTCCCGCGGCGGAAAGACCTGAGACATTGTCGAATAAGACGTCATAGTAAGCGTATTGGCGCGAGACCTCAAATTTCGCAAGCCACAGGAAAAAACCGAACGCGCCTAAAAGCCCTGCAAGGGTAAACGCGCCAATCAGGATATAATTCGCTCGGGTTTCCATTGCCTCTACCTGTTTTGGCCCTTCTGTTGTGCTGCGCGGGCGCGGGGGCCTGTAAAGTATTCCTGCACCCAAGGATGATCGACCTTGGTCATGTCTTCTATCGGACCTTCAACCAGTACGCGCTGTTCTGCAAGTACGGCAATCCGGTCGCAGATGGCATAAAGGCTGTCCAGATCATGGGTAACCATGAACACCGTCAACCCAAGGGCCCGCTGCAATTCGCCAATCAACTCATCATAAGCCGCCGCACCGATCGGGTCCAATCCGGCGGTTGGCTCATCCAGAAAAACGATCTCAGGGTCCAGCGCCAATGCCCGTGCCAGCGCCGCACGCTTGCGCATACCGCCAGACAGCTCGGATGGAAACTTGCCGCAGCTCAGTTGCGGCAAACCCACCAAGCTGATTTTCAGCGCGCCGAGGGACTCCATCAATTTCTCGCTGAGGTCAGTGTGCTCGCGCAGCGGGGCCATTACATTCTGCAACACGGTCAAAGAGGAAAACAGCGCGCCATCCTGAAATGCCACACCCCAATGGCGTTCGATGCGGCGCCGATCTTCCTCGGGACCGTTCAAGACATCGACACCCAGAACCTCGATACTTCCTGCAGCGGGTTTGTTCAGTCCAACAATTGTTCTGAGCAAAACGGACTTGCCTGTCCCGGACCCGCCGACAATTCCCAGAACCTCACCACGCCAGACATCAAGGTCAAGGTTGTCATGCACAACCTGCGTTCCGAACTGGTTTCGAAGGCCGCGCACACGGATCACGGGCTCTCGCTGCGTTTCTGTCAAAGTCGGTGCCTCTTGTGTTTCGCTGATCATGTCAAATTCCGACCTCTGAGAAGAAAATCGAGAACAGGGCGTCAATCACAATGACCATGAAGATGGACTGCACAACGGAAGCCGTCGTGCGCTGACCCACGCTTTGAGCGGACCCTCTGACCTGCATGGCTTGCCAGCAAGAGATCACGCCAATGACCAAAGCGAAAAAGGGTGCTTTGATCAAACCCACCGCCAATTGCCAGACATCCGTGTTTTCCTTCAGCCGTGTCAGAAACATCCCTGGGCTCACGCCAAGGTCAATCCAGCTCATCAAGGCGCCACCGAACAAACCGGCTATGTCTGCCACAAAACCCAGAATGGGCAGCATGATCAAAAGAGCGAGGACACGGGGAATGACCAGCACCTCAATCGGATCCAGTCCAAGGGTCCGCATGGCATCGATCTCTTCCTGGACTTTCATCGAACCAATAGATGCTGTGAACGCCGAACCCGAGCGGCCTGCAACAATGATGGCGGTCAGCAAAATTCCCAATTCGCGCAGAACCGAGATTGAGATCAATTCGACCACAAAGATCTCTGCGCCAAACTGCTTGAGCTGCGTTGCGCCCTGAAAGGCCAGAACAACGCCGATCAGAAACCCCATCAAGGCCACAATTGGCAGGGCTTTGACGCCAGTCTCCTCCATATGCGTGACCAACGCTGCTTTGCGCAGCCGCCAGGGCATCACAGCGGTTCTAAACAGCCGGTGCAACGTAAGCCCCAGAAACTCCAGCATAGACAGCGTATCCTTCCAGGCCCCGAACGTGCTGCGGCCAACATCGGCAACCCAGTCCGTAAAGCTGCGGGGGTCTTCGAGTTTGCCCGGGTTGTCCGGTATACTATGCGTTACAGTATCGATCAGCTTGGCGTGCGCAGGCTTTGCCCCTTGGATTTCTATCGTCGCACCGTTCGAGGTGCACCGCCGACCAAGGTCAGCGATCAGCCACGCACCGCCAGTGTCCAGCGCTTCAATGTGGGACAAATCAAAAACGACCCTGTCAGGTGCAGGTTGGATAGCCGCAAAGTCCTGTTCTACCGAATGCAGCAATTGGGTCAGCAATTCACCCGATATACGGACATGAGTACCGTCGGTGTCGCGCTCGGCTGATATCGCTGGCTTCGTCATATCGTCATGTGAAGTAAAACCCTTTGGCCCGCAAGCCTTTGTTTCGAAAGGCAGGGTTTTGTGGAGCAGGATGGCGCGCGCGTCACGCCTGACCTTATTTGGTAGAGTCACGTTTTGTAATCTCTGACGGCTTTAGCAAGCGGCGATGTCTTCATTTTATCAGTTGCTTGAGCACAAGAAGCCAGACACATTTCGCGTGGGAATCAAGTTCAGAGCCGGAGAGTTCGTATGCCTGGGGCCAAAAACGTATTGTTCATCATCATCGATCAGCTTCGGGCTGATTGCCTGAACGGTGCATTGGCGGATTACGTGGATCTGCCTCACCTCAGGGCGTTCATGGATGACGCCGTGACTTTCACACGGCACTTCTCGGTTACCAATCCTTGCGGCCCTTCGCGTGCTTCGTTGCTGACCGGTCAATATGCGATGAACCATCGGTCTGTCAGGAATGGAACCCCGTTGCGTCACGACACCCCGAACATAGCCACAGAAATGCGCAAGGCGGGATATACGCCGATGCTGTTTGGGTACACAGACACCTCTGCTGACCCACGGGTTCATGACGCAAACGACCCGGTGCTTAAGTCTTACGAGGAATCCATGAACGGATTTCTGGAAGTCGTCGAAATGCGCCTTGAAGAATCGTATCCCTGGCAAGCGCATCTGATGAAGAAAGGATATGAGTTTGATCAGTATTGGGATGTCTACAAACCCGTCTCAATGGACGGTCAGCCCCCTAAATTGAACGATCCGGCACTGTATCGGGCGGAAGACAGCGATACGGCGTTTCTCACCGATGCATTCCTTGACGGTATCGCGCCCCATCGAGGAAAGGGCTGGTTTGCCCATCTAACCTATATCCGTCCACATCCGCCTCTGGTCGCACCTGCGCCGTACAATGACATGTACAACCCGGCAGATATTCCCCTGCCGCAACGGTTGCAAAGCGCGGAAGCCGAGAAAGAGTTGCACCCGTTCTTTGGCCCGAAACTGGATGTCTATACAGCAAAAGAATTCGTTCACGGCTTCGACGAAGTTGAACCAACAGACGCCAACATTCGTACATTGCGCGCAGTTTATTTGGGATTGGCGACAGAAGTAGACCACCATATCGGTCGCGTGGTGCAATACCTGAAGGACAGCGAGCAATATGACGATACGATGGTGGTTATAACCGCAGACCATGGCGAAATGCTGGGGGATCGCCACAGCTGGGGCAAAATGACGGTATACGATGCAGCCTATCATACACCGTTGATGATCCGTTTGCCGGGGAACGAAGGCCACGCGGGTAGTCAAATTACGGTGCCGACAGAGTCAGTAGATGTAACGCCGACAATCCTTGACTGGATCGGGCAAACGGCTCCGAACGCGATGGATGGTTGGTCCTTGATGCCGTTGTTGCATGGCAAGGTTCCCAAAAACTGGCGCAATTATTCTTTCAGTGAACTGGACTTCTCGGAACCTGAAAACCCGACCCTTTGGCAACAGCGACTGGGAACGAACAACAGCGACTCTTGTCTGGGGATTTTGCGAGATGATCGATTTACCCTGATCGAATTTGCCGCCGATCTGCCGCCCATTCTGTTTGACCACCAAGGCAAAGGCGAGTTCGAGAATGTGGCAAACAAGCCCGAGTTTGCGCCTGATCTAGCCCGGATGGGCCGCCAGATGTTGCGGCATCGCATGCGAAACATGGACCATACGTTGTCATTGCATTCCATTACAACGGAAGGTGCAAAATCCCGCTCTCGCTACTAGACATCTCTTTGGTGGTTGGAGCCTGTTGGCGAAAATTTATAGACAAATTCATATCTTACGGTATCGTCCTTGAGAAATACGCTTCTAATTTCGCTCTGACGGCCTACAGTGTCGGTGCTTTCGTTTTTTGTTACTGATTGAATTGTTCGGATCGGCCTGTCAGCGATTTCAATGTTCCAAACACACCTTTGCGCTTGCAGGGTGCTCTGAGGAGGATGGTGATGGGCGATTGGTTTGTGAATGTGCTGCGCAGCTATCCCGAACTGGCGGTTTTTCTGTCGATAGGGGTGGGGTTCTGGATCGGTCCCAAAAAGCTTTTTGGGTTCAGTCTGGGAACGGTCACGGCGACACTGCTTGCGGCTGTGATCATTGGGCAGACGCATATCCAAATCGACTCGGCGGTCAAATCGACCTTTTTCATCATGTTCATCTTTGCGGTTGGGTATGGGGTCGGTCCACAGTTCATTCGCGGCCTCAAAGCAGACGGTGCGCGTGAAGTCTTCTTTGCGCTCAGTGTTCTGGCCTTGTGCCTGATTGTGCCGGTCATATCCGCAATGGTCGCGGGCCTAGAGCTTGGGTTTGCGGCGGGCCTGTACGCGGGGTCGCAGACCATTTCGGCCGCAATTGGCGTCGCAACAGATCAGATTAATCAATTGGGCCTGTCGACAGAGCAGGCGCAGACCTACGCCAATCAAATCCCGATCGCCTACGCTGTGACCTATATTTACGGCACAATCGGCTCTGCCATCATTCTGGCCAAGATAGGCCCGCGTCTGATTGGTGTGGATTTGGTTGCTGCCTGTAAGGAATACGAAGCCCAACTGGGTGGCGGCGCGGCGGTTGAGGCCGGTGACGGTATCGTATCAGCCTATCGCATGATCGAAGCACGGGCGTTTGAAATACCACACGACAGTGACTTGATAGGCCAACCGGTCAAGGACTTGATGCCCGGAGTGCGGATCTACGCGGAACGGATCAAGCGTGGCGATGAAATTATCGAGGTTGAGGACAGCACGGAACTACAGGCGGGCGACATCGTTATGTTTTCCGGGCGGCGCGCGGACTTGGTCGGCCTTCTTGAAGGGCGTATGAAAGAGGCTGACGCTCCAGAATTGCTAAACACGCCAACTGAGAAGCTGGATGTTCTTATCACCAGCAAAGAGGTTCACGGAAAAACGCTGGAGGACCTAAGCAAGCTCTCGCTGGCCCGTGGCGTCTATGTCTCAAAGCTGATGCGAAACATGGTCGAACTGCCGCTGTTGCCGGGAACTGTCGTGCATCGCGGTGACATCCTGACGGTTCTTGGGTCAAAGCGCCATGTCGAAGCCGCAATCGCCCAGATTGGGTATGCAGATCGTCCGGTGGACACGACGGATCTTGCGTTTGTCGGATGGGGGATCTTTCTTGGCGGTTTGGTCGGGACCCTTGCGATTACCATGGGGGGTTTCCCAATCAGCCTTTCGACAACAGGTGGGGCCCTATTGTCGGGCTTGTTGCTTGGCTGGTTGCGAACGGTTCATCCAACTTTCGGACGTATACCCGGCCCGTCGTTGTGGTTGATGAATACCCTTGGCCTGAACGTATTTATTGCTGTGATTGGGATCAGTGCGGGCCCTGGTTTCGTTGCAGGGCTTCAGCAGGCCGGTGTTGCATTGCTGCTTTGGGGCATTGTCGCCACCTCATTGCCCATGATCTTTTCTGTCTATGTTGGCCACTACGTTTTCAAGTTTCATCCGGCCATATTGTTCGGGGCCTGCGCGGGTGCGCGAACCACAACAGCTGCGCTGGGGATGATCCAGGAAGCCGCTCAAAGCCGAATACCAGCGTTGGGGTATGGGATGCCCTATGCGATCGGGAATACGTTACTGACCATCTTTGGCATGGTCGTTGTTTTGATCCTCAGTTGATTTGGAAAGGTATGTGGTATGGACCGTCTGAAACTGCACGATTACGAAGCGCTTAGCCCTTTTCAGATCAAGGATGAGCTGATCAAACTGGCCTCAGATGAGGCACGAAAGTCCAACAGTGCGTTTCTGAACGCAGGGCGCGGCAACCCCAACTGGATCGCGACACGCCCGCGTGAAGCGTTCTTTGCGCTCGGTCAGTTTGCCATAACCGAAGCCAAACGCGTTATGGACCATCCGGCGGGTTTGGGTGGGATGCCAGCCATCAAAGGGTGCCATGATCGCTTTTTGCGTTGGGCTGAGGCCAATGCCGATATGCCGGGTACCGACACCTTGTTGACTGTGGTCAAACACGCCATTTTTGCTTTCGACTTTGATGCTGATGCGTTTGTCCATGAGCTGACGGATTCGATTATTGGAGACAACTACCCGGTGCCGGACCGCATCCTGCACCACAATGAAATTATCGCGCATGAATATCTGATGTGGGCCATGTGTGCGGGCCGACGGCCCGAGACACGATTCGACCTGTTTGCAGTCGAAGGCGGCACGGCGGCGATGTGTTACATCTTCAAGTCACTCAAGGCCAACCGTTTGCTGAACGCAGGGGACACGATTGCGCTGAGTACCCCGATCTTCACTCCGTATCTCGAAATGCCCGAGTTGGAGGATTACAGCCTCGAATCCGTTCATGTGGAAACGGATGAAGAAGACGGTTTCCAACTGACCGATGCAGCGGTCGAGACGTTGAAAGACCCCAAAGTAAAAGCCTTCTTTTTGGTCAATCCGGGCAATCCTTCGTCAGTTGCGCTGAACAAGGCATCTTTGGAGAAGCTGGCAGATGTGGTCGAGAACCATCGTCCCGACCTCATCGTTCTGACAGATGATGTCTATGGAACCTTCGTGCATGATTTCACATCGGTCATGGGGTACATGCCAAGCAACACAATTGGCGTTTATTCCTATTCCAAATATTTTGGCTGCACGGGCTGGCGTTTGGGTGTCATTGCCGTTGCACAAGACAATATCTTTGACCTCAAACTGGCAGAACACAGCGAAGAGATAAAGCAGACGCTGGACAAACGGTATGGCACACTAAGCCTTACGCCTCGGGATATCCGCTTCGTTGATCGCCTGGTTGCAGACAGCCGGGACGTTGCCTTGAACCACACCGCTGGTCTGTCCTTACCTCAACAAGTCATGATGACCCTGTTTTCACTTGTTGAGCTGGTTGACACCAAGAAAGACTATCAAACCGCCTGTATGGAACTTGTACATCGGCGGTTCAAACTATTGACCGAAGCGATGGGGATCGAGGTCAATGCAGGCGAAAACTACGACGCCTATTATGGGATCATCGACTTCGAATATTGGTTGCGCAAATATGTTGGCGACGACGTTGTGGCTTGGATCAAGAAGAACGTGCATCCACTCGATATTGCCTTCAAACTTGCCGAGGATCACGGGATTGTTCTGTTGAATGGCAGCGGGTTCGATGCGCCGGGTTGGTCTGCGCGCGTGTCCTTTGCCAACCTGCCGGACGAAGCCTATGCCCAGATAGGTCGCGCTGTAAGGTCTGTCGCCAGAGGATATGTCGAGGCATACCGCGCTGCAAATGCTATGCCCTTACACGGCGGGTCCTGACCCAACGCGCGAGGCATCAAACATGATTCCACTATCCGCGCCTGGTAACTGGTGCTAGGCAGAGGCTGTGGAGACGGCAAGCTTGAACATAACAGAAAAGCGCATCAAAGCTATGACCACCGCAGGGCTGAACCTGATTGGTCAGGCTCTTTCCATCTATGACAGCAAGTTGCAGTTGGTGCTCAGCAATCGCCGTTTTCAGGAAATGTTCGGGTTACCGGACGAACTGGTCCAGCGTGGGGCCTTGTTTCGAGACACCATACACTTTCTTGCCAGTCGAGGAGAATATGGCCACGACGAGAGTGTGGAGGACATGGTCAACTTGCGCGTCGAGCAGGCTTTGGCATTTGAGCCGCATTACATGGAACGGGTGCGTCCGAACGGGCAAGTTGTTTCAATCGAAGGTGCGCCCTTGCCGCAAGGGGGGTGGGTTGCAGTCTATACTGACATCACGGGTACGCGGCGGGCCGAGAACCTGCTACGGGCGCGGTCCGAGGAACTGTCGGAACAGTTGCTGGGTCATGCCGAAGAACTGTCGGCCACCAACCGCAAGCTTGCGGCCACGATCGCCGCGTTAGAAGAAGCCAAACGGGAACTGACCGAAATTGAGGCTCGAACACGCCTGGTGACCGAGATGATGCCGGCCCATATCGCGCATTTGGACAGTGACGGGCTCTACGACTATTCCAACCGACGTCTGAGCGCGGTTATGCCTGGCCGTCCTTCTGATATTCTGGGGCTCCATATCTCCGAGGCCCTTGGTGCTGTGGCTTTTGCACGTGTCGAAAGCCATCTGCAAAAGGCTTACGACGGTGAGCAATCTGTTTTTGAGTTCACCGAAGATCAGGATTCTCGCCGCATCCGTGTTTCATTCACACCGGATGGGGCAGGGGGTGTCTATGTCATGTCTGTGGACATTACCGAAGAAACACAAGCGCGGGTTGCCTTGCAGCAGACACGTCGCAGAGCGATGGCGGCGCAAATGACAAGTGGCCTTGCGCATGACTTTTCCAACTTGCTCACGATTATCCTTGGTATGCAGTCCCGGCTAGACAAGATGCACTTGCCAGATGAAGCGCAAGAACTTGTCGTTGCCACTCAACAAACGGCGCGCAGGGGTGGGCAATTGCTGAACCGGATTGCGGACATGACCGGGAACAGAACGCCTCAGCCTCAGGCCACGGATATGCGCGGTTTGCTGGAAGATCTGCGGATACTGGCCACCCCGTCCCTGCCGCGTGGCATGGGGCTTTCTGTTGTCAACACACTACCGGATCAGGCTTTGATGCTTGATCCGGGAATGGTGCAGGACGCGCTGCTGAACTTGATTTTGAATGCACGGGATGCATGTGGAAGCTCGGGACAGATTACCATAAGCGCACACGCCATCGGTAACATTTGGGTCGAGATTACCGTGTCTGACACCGGTCCGGGATTTTCAGCGGAGGCGTTGGAGAAAGCGCTAAATCCTTTCTTTACAACCAAGGGCAGTGATGGGTCCGGGCTGGGCCTGCCTATGGTTTATGACACCGTAAAACTGACAGGGGGCGATCTGAACCTAAAGAATACCCCGTCCGGAGCATCCGTCGTCCTGCGGTTACCCTACCGACCGGCTCCACCGGCCCGAGGCGGCCTTGTACTGTTGGTGGAAGATAGTGATGATTTGCGTGGTCAGTTTCGCGATATGTTGGTGGAGCTGGGTTTGTCCGTAATTGAAGCCAACTCTGTCGATGAAGCGGTGGCGCTGCTTTCCAGCGTCGAAGACATCTCGATGGTCCTGTCCGATATCCGCCTTGAAGGAGGGGCAACGGGGCTGGAGCTAATGGAAAAGATTAAGCCAGGGTTTCCGTGCATCCTAATGACGTCCCTACCCAATTCAGATCAATTGCACCAACAGGCACTCGCTTTAGCACCGGTGTTGCAAAAACCGTTTTCGCAAGCGCAATTGTCTGCATTGATCCAAACCGAGGCAGTCTGATGACGCAACCGCTGGTGACTATTCTCGATGATGAGCCCGAGATACGCCGCATCCTGACGGATGCGTTGGAAGACGCAGGGTTCCGAACGCAAAGTTTCTCTCGCGCGCGGGAATTTGAGGCGGCGCTGAACCGCGTGACGCCAGATGTTTGTCTGGTCGATCTTTCCTTGCCGGACACAGATGGGTTGGCTCTGGTTCACCGCCTTGCCTTGGAACAAGGCGCGGCGGTGATTATCATATCCGGTCGTGCACAAGTGCAAGATCGCGTGACGGGTTTAGAGCTTGGTGCTGATGACTACATAACGAAACCGTTTGATCCGGCAGAAGTTGTGGCTCGGATAAGGGCCAGGTTGCGTACCCCACGCGGCCCAACGTCAAACTCGGATACGGCTGTGTTCAATGGTTGGACAGCGCATTTTGACCGCTATGTACTTGAGGACGGGGCGGGTACAGAAACCCCGTTCAGCCATGCGGAAGGCGAAGTTCTGAGGTTGTTTCTGGAGAGCCCCAAGCGCCTGATCAGTCGGGGGCAAATGCAGGAATCGCTGGGCGGTGCAGCAGGTGACAGCTTTGACCGGGCCATGGATGTTCGGATTTCCAGGCTGCGAACCAAACTTGGTGAAGACCCCAAGAACCCGCGCCTTATCAAAACGATTTATGGTGCTGGATACATCTTTCTGGGCGATGTTAATTGGAAGTAAAAGCAGTATTGATCAACTGAGGTTGAGGCACTCAGCCCCTACGCCGGTCATACTTTCATGCCAAAATCAGGCATATAGCCGCCTTGCTTGATCGGTTTACTCTCTTAGCGCCTGATCCTTGATCTTCACGACAGGCTGCAGAATGTAGTCCAGAACAGATTTGCGACCGGACAGAATGTCCACTTCTGCGATCATGCCTGGAATAATCTCGACCGCAATGCCATTCCCGTCCAACATGGTGTTATTCGTTCGGATTTCTACGACGAATACTTCTTCTTCATTGCGTTCCGATCGCGTGATTGTATCGGCACCAAAGCGTATGATTTCACCATCTAAGGCGCCATATCGGGCAAAGTCATAGGCTGTGATCTTGACTTTCACAGGCTGCCCGGCGCGCATAAATGCGATGTCCTCGGGTTTCACGTATGCCTCAACAAGCAACGTGTCGTCCAGAGGCACGATTTCGACAAGCTCTTCGCCACTTCTTGTATGCCCTCCGATGGTTGTCTGGTGAATGCGGTTAACGATGCCCCGCACCGGAGAGCGGACTGCGCTCGCATAGCCCTGTCGCGCAAAGCAGGCAGTGCCGGCTGCAAGGCCGCCAATTCAGCCGTGGCAATCGCAAGGTCGGTCAGCGCGGCACTTCGAAACCGGCTACGGGCCGCCTGGATGCGATGATCGATTTCTTCCAGGCCCGTCTTTAGCCTGTTGGTCACTGCTTCGGCTCGCACCTTGCGCCCCTGCCACTCTGCCTCGCTTCGGCGCAAGGCCAGTAAGGTTGTCGCCGGCTCCATCTGGCTTTCGACCAAGGGGGCTATAATCGCACGTTCTTCCTCAAGAACCGTTAGCGTCTCAACGGCTGTGACTTGATCAACCAAGCCTTCTTCGTACTCACGGTGTTTCTGTTGCCGCTGACGTTCCAAAATTGCAATTTCTGCCGCCAACTCGGCTTGCCGGCCCTGATACAGCGCTGTTTCCGAGCGTACGACGCTTGGTGCTCCAGAAATCAGTTTCGCGTCGAAATTCAGCTGTGTTCCGTCTATCTCCGCCTGAAGCCGCCTCGCGCGTGCCATCAACCCGAATGCGCGTTGTTGTTCCTGACTGAGCTTGCTATCGATTTGCGTGGCATCAAGCTCCATAAGCATTGTGTTTTTGTCCACCAGTTGACCTTCGCGCACATGGAGCGCGCGCAGAATTCCGGGTTCGCTTGCATCGATTACTTGGATATCACCGGACGGGACAATTCGACCGTCTACGCGCGTTACATCGTCAAGCTCGGTCAGATGTGCCCAAACCGCGGCAGAGATTAGGCAAGACAGGATCACACAGTGACACCTTGGAAACGCTTGGAATTTCGACGCCAAACGCTGTTGAATCGATAGAGGCTTATGGAAAATCCTGGGTGGTAGTCGCAGGTGCAGGTAGCAACTCTGTTAGCGTGTTGCAATTGGACCAGGACGGGGGCCTGACTGCCACGAACCATGTGCTGGATACGCTCGATACTCGTTTTGCAGCGGTTCAGGACCTGGCGGTGGTGGAAGTCAACGGACGCGTATTTGTTGTTGCTGGAGGGGGTGATGACGGGGTGAGCCTCTTTACGCTGACAACTCACGGCCAGTTGGTTCACCTCGACAGTTCTGAGGACACATTGGCAAGCGGTCTGTAGAACGTCGAATCACTCAGCGCTGCGCATTTTGGGAATGAGCTGCAAATTCTGGTCTCATCGCAACAAGAAGCCGGCGTCACGGTTCATACAGTTCCAAAAGACGATCTGGGCTCAGTGAAGACAGATTTTGCTACCGTGTCCGGGACGGCATCAGGCGGCATGCTCAGCGATAGTATTCTGGATACAACTCTGATTGGAGGGCAAGGGGACGACATTTTGATCGCTGGGGCAGGTGCAACAACAATGTCAGGAGGTGCAGGTTCCGACATTTTTGTGATACAGTCGGGAAGTGGGCTGACCACGATCTCAGATTTCAACCAGGTGTGGATCGGTTGGACATGTTCGACTATCTGCTTTTACGGTCACCTCAACAATTGACTGTAACTAGCACCGCGCAAGGTGCTCGGATCGAATACCGTGATGAAGTGGTTGACGTCCACTCGGCCACTGGTGGGCCGCTGTCGGCTAGCGATGTTTTTGGCACTGGGTTTGAAGGGCCCGATCACATTCCAGTCGATTTCGGGAATTTCGGTGGTTTGACACCTGATAGCTCCGATGGTTTAGCTGGGCCCGTTTCTGTAAACAGCGAAACAGCTAATTCAGGTCTTTCAGATGCAGAGATCAGGTTTACGCCTGACGGTGGTGGTACAGTCTCTCCCACGGCTGATGAGCAAGGTATGTTCCATGTGGACCTCCCAGACGGAACATACCCTGGTAGGTTGGACGTCATCAATATTACTCCACGGCCAGCAACGAAACCGATGCTCTGGACGCATAGAAGGTCCTGCGCATTTCCGTGGGTCTGGACCCAACATGGGGTTCAGCAACGACTGAAAACCTGATTGCCGCCGACGTTAACCAGGACGGGTCCGTCAACGCATTAGATGCGCTTGCGATCCTTCAGGTTGTAGTCGGAGAACCCTCGGCACCCGATCTGCAATGGGTTTTCCTGGATGAAAATTCAGACTTGTCGGGGGTCAGTACAGACAATGTCGACTATGAGGCGGGTGCTCACGTGGTTGCTGTAAATGGGGTAATTGATGCGGATATGACATCTATTTTGCTGGGCTATTTGGAAGCCGCATGAACTGTGCAACGGTCGTTGATAACGTCTTGATCCTGGCATCTCCTGGCTTTGTCCCATGCTCAAGCCTGCTGCGCTGGTGTCAGACAAGCAGGCTTTGGCAACAGCAACCGGTTTCAGGTGCGCAAGTTACCGCGTCATGAAACACCCCCAGAAGATAAGTTCTAATACTCTTGATGGGAGGCTGGTATTGCAAGTACGTCGTCGGACGATCACTGTTGCAACAAAGCAAAAGGGTAGAATTGTCTGGCGTTATTGTCCGCACTTTGCCGGTTGTAATTCCGCGCCTTGATCAAGAAAAGCCGAGTTGGTATCTGTGATTCGTATCGACTGGCTATGTTTTGAACAATTCGGCAAAGTCGAAACCAACTACGAGCAGGAGGTGTAGCGTTCGAAAGAACGTCAAGCGTGGTTCAGCGCTGGAAATATTCATAGTACCCTCAGAAAAACAAGCTCGGGCCCCAGGGCCATCAAATCAAGGTAGTCCCTAAAATGTTCCACGATCTCCGCGAAAAATACTTGACCACGGTCGCTCGTACTCTGGACGGTACGATCTACGAGGACCCGCCAATTTTGATTGGTGATACCAAACCGGACTACAACCCGGTGAACCGTGAACATGGATGGGATTGGCCATCTGTGGCGTTCACAATGGTTGGCAGCAAGCGTCTGGCTAACGTACGCACTTTGGTCGAGTCGGTTATTGGAAACAAAGTTCCGGGAGATTTTGTGGAAACCGGGGTTTGGCGCGGCGGTGCGAGCATTTTTGCCAAAGCTGTACTCTTCGCATACGGCATAAATGATCGTCGCGTAGTTTTGTGCGACTCCTTCCAGGGTCTTCCTGAGCCGAATGAAGATTTGTATCCCCACGACAAGGGGTCGGATTTTCACAAATACGATGCTTTGGCAGTTTCTGCAGATGCGGTCCGTTCCAATTTTGAAAAATTTGATCTTCTGGACGATCAAGTTGTTTTCATCGAAGGCTTTTTCAAAGACACGATGCCTTTGGTCCCAAGCAAGCAAATCGCGGTTCTTAGACTTGATGGTGACATGTATGAATCGACGATAGATCCCTTAAAGCACCTTTTTGGAAAAATCTCGAAAGGTGGTTGGATCATTGTGGATGATTATCACGTCGTTCCCGCCGCCAAGGCGGCCGTGCATGACTATTTCGACGAAATCGGATACACACCCCAGCAATTCATGAAATCGACGGCGTTGGCGTGTTTTTCCAAAAACTCGATAGTACAAAAACAAAATGTGATGGGTTCTTTGGTAAAACGCAAAGAACCCAACGAACTTACTGTTTCTTGGGTAACGCATCGTAGGTTGCCTGAAGATAGGCAAACCCATACCGTTGATCCGGTTCAAGATGTGTTCCTTCTGCCCATTCATTCCATGCGTTGATGAAGACGATTTTTTCGTCAGCGCTGTATTTTTCCTGCGTTAGGACCTGATTGCCCAAATGAGCTGTCCAGCGTTTGTAAGCTTCAATCGAAAACCTGCCCATAATGCGCGGCGCATCCTGATTGCGGGCTGTATTGTCCCAGGAAAGCGTTGATGACCGGAACAGCTTATAATCCGGTTCACTCTTGCCAAGTTCTGCGTCAACCACGGCGTCATAGTCCAAAATAGCCCCGGTGAACTCGGGGTTGTAAACGCCCATCTCATCGGTGATGTCGGTGCGCTTCACCTGATGGGGCGGAAACTCCATCGCGGCATCAAAGCCAAGTTCCTGAGGGTCCCCGATGTCAAAGGTCTGGGCTGCTACGAGATAAAGATCAGTCTCGCCCCAGCGTTGCGCCTCTTGACGCCAAGCCTTTGTTGTCTCCTGAATGTCAGGAATAATATTCGCTCGATAAACGATGAACACAGGTCTACCGTCTATCCGGATGTATCGCGGGTCGTCAAAATACTTACGGATGTGACGCAGAAGGTTTAATGAATCTTCTATTGAGTGGTTCTGCGAAATCAGTACATCGTGCTCGCGCCCGTCCCAGCGGCGTGTCCAGTTTTCGTTTGCCCAAGTCAGGCAGAAGGGTATGTCAACATCAGGGGTGTTCAGCATTTTCTCTAACGGATCCTCCATCAGAGTTTTTCCAGCAAACCAGTAATAGTAATAGGAAAAGCCGCCGATCCCGTATGCTTTTGCTATCCGGGCTTGTTCGACCATGATTTCAGGCACTCGCAAGTCGTAATAGCCCAAGTGGATAGGGCAATGCGGTTGGTAGTGGCCCGGAAAGTTCGGGATCGCCTTGCCAACATTGGTCCATTCCGTGAAACCCTTGCCCCACCATTCATCATTTTCCTTGAACGGGTGAAACTGCGGCAAGTAATGTGCAATTGCCCGCACCGCTGGTTCAGCTTTTGGTTGCGGATCGAATGGGACAAACTCATCACCTCGAACGGCACTCTCAAAGCCTTGCCGACCCAGATGCTGATTGTGTGTGGTTGCTCGTCTGGGGTCTCTTTTTTTGGCAGAGTTTCGAAACCTCCGAGCGGTACGTGATGAAAGAGGGGGGCTGAGTTTCGAAGCTGCCGAAAGCACATAGAAAAGCAGGGTATCTTTGATAGGCATAGATATTCTCATACTCAAGCGCTTCGGTGCTTCCGGTCAACAGATGTCTTTCTAAGCTTTGGACTAAACCAACTTAAGCTCACTTAGATGCATCAACACTTAACATGCAAACGACCCACTCTCTGTATTTATTTTGTGTGAGACTTTGCCAGCCATTCTTTAAGCAGCCGACCGCTGACCGTATCACGTAAAAGTCGAAATGCTCGTTTGGGCAGCGACTTGTTCGCACCATACGGTACTGGTTTTGCAGCACCTTTGGTGCTGTCACTCCGCTGCGATTCTTTTGGAACACCAACATGTGTCCAACCCGTCAGCTTGGACCCCAGAAGAGCGGATTGAGTCGCGTCCAAGAACGCGTGCCCAAACTCTCGATCAGGCTCCAGATGGCATCCTTCTGCCCACTCGTTCCAGGCGTTTACGAAGACCAATCTCTCTTGACCCGGAAAGTCCTGAGCTGTTTGCCGCAATGCGCTCGACAACCAGTATTCGTAATTTTCAGGGGTTCCGTTCAACACAACCATCGCGTTTTCCTTGCGCCGGGCTGTATTATCCCATGACGGAAAAACCGAGCGGTAAACGTTGTTTTCCGGCCCATACTTGTGGCCAAGATACTGTTCCGCGATCGTTGAGAAGTCGACGCACAACCCTTCGAAGTCTCCGTGCAGGTCCACCTCTGCTGATAAATTCGGCACGTTGATCCCATGCGGTGGGAACTCAACACCGGAATCAAACCCGAACGAGGCGTAATCCCAGTTTCGATGTGTCAGCGCACAGGTGAGGTGAATTTTTGGAATCCCGACAGACGCGCAATAGTCACGCCAAACTTGCACGGACTTGAGAGCATTTTTCAGATGCTGAGGGCGGTACACGATCAGAATGGGCGCACCGTCTATGGTGATGTAGCGTGGGTCGCGAAAGAACGGTTCGATCGATTTGATGAACTCCAGATCATCCTCGGGCGCATACTTTTGTGCGATCAATATCTCATGTTCAGCAGCATCCCAGCGGCGCGTCCAGTTTTCGTTTGCCCAGCACAGGCAAAGGGCATGTCGCTGTCTGGGTCCGCAAGCATTTCATCGACTGGGCGTTCAAGCAGGCGTTTGCCTGAAAACCAATAGTAATGGTAGCAGAACCCATCAATACCGCTTGCCTTGGCCATTTCGATTTGTTCAAGCCGGGTTTCTCGAACCCGCAGATCATAATAGCCAAGATCGCTCGGGAAGTGCGGCTGGTAATGTCCGGTAAAAAGCGGCTTTGCCTTGGTTACATTTGTCCACTCGGTAAAGCCTTTACCCCACCATTCGTCGTTCTCCGGAATTGGATGAAACTGAGGTAGGTAGTAAGCAATCGTACGGATATTTTCGAATTCACGATTGGCATTTTTAGAGGCCATTACTTCTTCAACCCCAAACGCCGTGCAAGTGACTTCTTTTTCTTTTTGGCCAAAGGGCCGGGTTTGATGATCTCGTTAGAGTTTGCTGCACCGATTGTAGACTGAAGGTCTGAGTCTTCAGACACAGGCAGACCCGCCATCATGTTCGTCCACAAGTCTACTGTCTCTTGATCGGGTCGCTCAACGGGGAGATTCATCAAGTAGAGGTCGTTCTCGGCGCGCTCTTTCGGAACGGATCGGCTGATCACCTGAAAAACGTGGGAAAAGCGGTTCCGCTGCAAGGCGCTTTGCACGTCATTTGGCAGACGGCTCCAACGGTGGCAAAACTCCGTCATTTCCGGGCTTCGCACAACAAACTCGGCCTGTTCGATGCTCATTCCTTGCGAAGCAAGCAGTTGCTGTACGTTTTTTATGCCGAAGAACCGAATATGCGTTCGGTCCAGCAGGCCCCAATCGCGGTACTCAAAGTCTTCGTCAACTAAACATCCAGCGACAGCGGCGTGGCCAACATGCGGCAAAGAAAGGATTACAGATCCGCTGTCGTTCAACAGAGATTTCATGCCTGACAGGACAGACCAGGGATCGTAAACGTGCTCCAAGACATCTGCCGCTATAACATAATCAAACAACCCGTCTTTTTCACGCACCACGTCGCTCCATGCGGCATCGTTTAAGTCCATCGGGTACACTGAACGCGCAAAAGGCTTCAGTTTTTCGATTGCAGTGGGATCGATTTCAAGCGCTACAACGTCACAGTCCAATGTTCCGGAAAGATGCCGTGTGATCGAGCCCGGTCCAGCGCCAATCTCGAGAACCTTTGATCCTGGTTTCACCATTCGTAGCACACGAGCCGGCGCCACATCACTGTTCATGTCAATGTCGTATTCGTAGGTGTGTTTTTCGCTCACAATATTACTTCCGTGACGCTGATATCGATTTACAATATGGCTGCTATATCGTTTGGGTTTATTCGGCAATCCCAGACTCTACAAGTAAGTGTCAGTCTCGATGTGGCACCTCCAGATTGTCTTTGTAGAACCTCCGACACCTTCGCACAGATATTCAGGAACGACAATGTCTGCGCTACAGCATTCCAATGCCACGGGGGTGATCTGCGCGCATTTTTGCCAACAATTACCTCAAGATGGTATGACACACGCAACCTTTCCGCAACGGTAGCAGCAGTCGTAGTGCTCAACATTGCTCAAACCGGGTTCGGCGCACATTTTTGATGCCATTTACCGCTTCACACTGGCGCTCGCGTTTAGCTTATGGATGCGTCCTTTTTCGCCACAAAAACCAAATTGGAACGACGCTTTAGTACAATTTGTATAAGGCGTTATTGTATCAACACGGTTATTTTGTGTTCAGAATAGCGCGTACAAAAAAGTGAAGTTTCAGAAATGGGGTTGACCCGACTGGTGTTTAAGATCACGTACCGCACAGTTTTGATAATAGTTAGCAGGCGCATTTGTCACAGATCACCATCATAAGTGTTTGCTTTAACAGCAGCAGTGTTTTGCATGACATGCTGGGTTCCATCCCGGACGGCGTGAGCACGATATTGGTAGACAACGCCTCAGACGATGTCGAAGCAGTACAGGAGCTGGCCGATGCGCACGGGGCTACATTGCTTAGAAACAAAGAAAACAAGGGGTTTGGTATTGCCTGCAACCTGGGTGCTGAACGTGCGCAATCTGATCTGATTCTGTTTTTGAACCCTGATTCCATACTCTTGGCAGGGGCATTGGACGCCATGCAGGCAGGTGCGGATCGTTACCCCACCGCATCTGCGTTTAATCCGAGGATCCTAAACAAATCCGGAAAACCGAGTTTTCGTCGTTCCAGTGTTATTACGCCACGCAGTGAAGCGCTGCGCACTAAAAAGGTTGACGGTGATCTGGAACTCCCGGTTCTTCTCGGTGCGGCTCTGTTGGTTCGTCGTTCCGCTTTTGAAACTGTTGGGGGGTTTGATCCGGAAATCTTTTTGTACCACGAAGACGATGACATAAGCCTTAGGCTCAAGGCCGTTTGTGGTCCGTTGTACTATCTTCATGATGCGCAAGTTACGCATGTTCAAGGCACTTCTTCGCCCAGCAACGCCGCAGTTGCCGGATTGAAGGGGTTCTTTATGGGGCAATCGCGAGTGTACGTGGCTCGGAAACACAACGTTCCATTTGCTTTCCCCGAGCGCTTGCAACCGCACTTTTGCAGATGCTGTCGCCGGTCGTGTTGTTTTCAGCCCGAAAGCGTTCAAAACAACGTTCATTTTTGCGCGGAGTCTGGCAGAGCCGAAGCGTTCGCCCGGTTCCTTTCAAGTCCCACTCAGCGTGAAACCGGGCACCAATAACGCATTCGTCTGTTGAAGATAATTCAAGAAGCCCAAAAGAATGCTGTGGACCGCAAACGCAGTCCGACTGGCGAATGCCGAGGCTTTCTGCGTTAACACTCCGATGTCACGTCGGGGATTTCGCTTCTAGTCCATCAATTGTTTCAGATAGACACCATAAGTGGACTTGGCAAACAGTCGCGCGCGTTCTTCAAGCGCTTCATTGTCAATCCAGCCGTTTGCCCATGCGATCTCGTCCAGGCTTCCGGTCTGCATACCTTGACGCGCTTCGATGGTCCGTACGAAATTGCCCGCGTCCAACAATGAGCCATGCGTGCCGGTATCCAGCCACGCAAATCCACGCCCCATGGTCTGTACGTCCAGCAAACCTTCTTGCAAATACATCTCTAGAAGCGATGTAATTTCCAATTCTCCGCGCTCTGAAGGTTGCACTTCATGTGCTCGCGCCGGAGCGTCTCCGTCCAAGAAATAAAGACCAGTTACTGCATAGTTCGATGGCGGAACTTCGGGTTTCTCGATGATCGCACGTGCTTTCGAACCTTCGAAATCCACGACCCCATAACGTTCGGGATCGGCCACGCGATAGGCAAAGACAGTCCCCCCGCGTTTCAATTGGTCCGCTTCCAGAAGAAGGTCGGACAGTCCGTGCCCAAAGAAAATATTGTCGCCCAAAATCAGAGCGGATGGAGCGCCAGCCAGAAAGTCTTCGGTCAGAGTGTAAGCTTGTGCAAGGCCGTCAGGGGACGGCTGAACAATCCAGGTGATCGAAAGCCCGTACTGACTGCCGTCGCCCAACATGCGTTGGAACTGATCCTGATCCTGAGGTGTAGTGATGATCGCAATCTCGCGGATTTGCGCGAGCATCAGAACACTCAGAGGGTAGAAAATCATTGGCTTGTCATAGATCGGCAGCAGTTGCTTGGAAACCGCCATGGTGATCGGATAAAGCCGGGTGCCGGACCCTCCGGCAAGAATAATGCCTTTACGTTGCATGCTCTTTCCTTTCAGGGATCAGCCAGTCGCTGAATTCAGCTCGCGCAAAACGTCGCTCAGACCGGTTTTCCACTCCGGTCTACCAATTCCAAACACAGCGTTCAGGCGATCACAGTTCAAACGCGAATTCAGTGGTCTTGGGGCCGGGGTAGGGTAGTCCGTCGAGGGGATGTCTTCGATCTGAGTTGTCAAGCCCGACTGCACAGTGATTTCGCGTGCGAAGTCCGCCCAGCTGGCATCAGGAGCGCCGGAAAAATGAAATAGCCCGCCTTCAGTACCCGCGTTGCTTTTCGCCATAACAAGAAGAGCATCGGCAATATCAGCTGCGGGTGTTGGTCCGCCGATCTGGTCGGCAACAATTGTCAATCTGTCGCGGGTCTCAGCAAGTCTGAGAATGGTTTTGACAAAATTATTCCCATGGGCCGAAAAAACCCAACTGGTTCGCAGAATGGCGTGCCATCCTCCCGCTTGAGCGATCTGGCGTTCTCCGTCCAACTTAGTTTTGCCGTAAGCGCCTAAAGGTGCTGTTGGGTGATCAGTTGTCCAAGGGGATGTGCCAGATCCTTCGAATACGTAATCCGTTGAGATATGCAGAAAGGGCAGGCCCCGTTCCGTGGCTGCGCGCGCCATTGCTCCGGGCGAGTCTGCGTTAACAAGTTGCGCAAGATCGAGGTCTTCTTCGGCCTTGTCCACTGCTGTGTATGCCGCAGCATTGATAATGACGTCGGCATCAGTGCCTTGGATAGCTTCCGCACATTGCGGAGGGTTCGACAAGTCCGCCTTGGTGCGATCCAGCGCCTCAACCTCTATACCATGGCTGTCTGCGCGGCGGCGTAGTTCGGTCGCCACTTGGCCACTATGGCCGAATATCAGCGCTTTCATTTGCCAGTCCCCAAGCGTTTTCCTACACCGCTGCGTGCTTGCAAAGCGTTCAGCCAGTCTGTGTTGTCCAGATACCATTGCACGGTTTGCTCAAGCCCGGTTTCAGGGGTGTATGACGGGCGCCAGTTCAGTTCCTCGCGGATACGGGCCGGGTCGATGGCATAACGACGATCATGACCCGGGCGATCCGTAACAAACGTGATCAGATCGCTGTAGGGCGCAGAGCCCGGTTTCAGCCGATCCAGGATTTTGCACAGCATCCTGACAAGGTCGAGATTGGTCATCTCGTTTTCGCCGCCGATATTATAGCTGCGACCAAGTTCGCCTTTTTCCAGCACCAGCAACAACGCTTCGGCATGATCCTCGACATGCAGCCAGTCACGAATGTTGTCACCTTTCCCGTAAATCGGGATCGGCTGCCCGGACAAAGCGTTCAGGATGACCACGGGTATCAGCTTTTCCGGGAACTGGAATGGCCCATAATTGTTTGAGCAATTGGTCAGAACCACCGGCAGCCCATAAGTTTCCAGCCAAGCGCGGACCAGATGATCTGACCCTGCTTTCGAAGCAGAATAAGGCGAATTTGGCTGGTATGGGCTGTCCTCAGTGAAAAAACCGGTCGCCCCCAATGACCCGAACACTTCATCCGTTGAAATGTGGTGGAACCTGAAACTTTCTGGTCGCCCTGCGCTCTGCCAATAGGCGCGCGCGGCCTCCAGCAAAACATATGTGCCGGTAAGATTTGTGTCGATAAAAGCCGCAGGACCATCAATCGAACGGTCCACATGGCTTTCTGCAGCCAAATGCATGATCGCATCGGGACGGTGCTTGTCCATAATGGCAGACATCGCCTCGGCGTCCCGAATGTCAGCGTGCTCAAATGCATAGGCCGGAGAATCGGCAACTGAGGCAACATTATCCAGGCATGCAGCATATGTCAGAGCATCGACATTAATGACGGAATGACCATCTGAAACAGCGCGTCGAATAACGGCAGAGCCAATAAAACCGGCGCCACCTGTAACAAGTATTTTCATTGCCCGGCCTCAAACACAAAAGGGGAGTCCAAATCACGAAGGCAAGGGGCAACCTTGTCTTTTTCGGAGAGTTGGGGAGCTGAGCTACTGCTCGGCCAATCTATTCCGACATCGGGATCATTCCACAGAAGAGCACCTTCCGTTTCCGGCGCGTAGGTGTCGGAACACTTGTAAACGATCTCGGTATCCGGCTCCAGGGTCACGAAACCATGTGCAAAACCCGCAGGCACCAACAGCATGCGTCCGTTCTCAAAGCTCAACTCCTCGCCAACCCATTTGCCATAGGTTGGAGACCCTTTTCGTATGTCCACGGCAACGTCGAACAGCCTGCCGCGTCCGCAGCGTACCAGCTTGGCCTGCGCCCGGGGTGGGGCCTGGAAATGCAGCCCTCGTACAGTGTTTACTGCGCTGGAGAGCGAGTGATTGTCCTGAACATACGGTGTGACTATGCCAGCAGCGGCAAAACTGTCTGCATTGTAAGTTTCTTCAAAGAACCCGCGATGATCGCCAAAACGCCTCGGGGTAATCAACTTCACGTCCGGAATGGAAAGCGCGACTATTTCCATCGTTGCTAATTTCTTCTCTTTAAGCGGTTTTTAGTTCCAAGAAGCTATGTCATATATGGTTTGGATTCACCACATCCCATGTTCCAGAATAGGCAATATTTGGCTGTAGAGTCATGTTCCAGAAGGCTTATGTTTATGTCTGCCTTGTTGGCGCGGTTGTTTGCTTAGGCCAATGCGGGGTCAAAAACGCGATTGCGCGAGTGTTGGTGGTGGCATGCGATGCCGCCATTTCAAGTTAGAGACGTCAATCTGATCCGGCGCATTTTGCCATAGCAAAGAGATGCGCATTCGGGTGTGAGGATCGCCAAGACGTTTTGACTCAGCGATTCCCACATCTGATGCTATCGCGCATTAAGGGATATCCACACTTCGCGCTATTACCGTGTGTTTGTTCAGTCACTTCCGGGGCCGTGAGGCCTAGAGAAGGAAACCATCTTCCTCGAACAAAGTTGCAATCAACGGTTCGACGTCTCTATCTCCTGCGTTCTCTGGAATACTGAACCATTTAAAGTCGACTTGACCGTCGACGCCGGGCAGCATCGAGCCCCCAGCACTGAGCGCTTCCACCAGTGTATAAATATCCTCAGCGTCTGCATCAGCAGTCATTTCGGGTGCAAACTTCAAAAGTTCGGTGGTCTCGTCCCAATCCGTCAGGTCCAAAGCCTGAGCTACAGACGCCAGTTTCGGCTCGACGGACGCTGTCGTTGCCAGCTTAGGCAGCGCCTTTCCGATTGTACCGCTGCCATCGATATCGGCGCCATAGAAGGTTTCGACACTTGAGACGTCGGGGATAATAACGCTTGTCTGAAATTTGCCAGAAGCATCGACGGTCCATTCACCATAGACACCACCGGCACTTTGCCAGAGAACTCTGTAGCCTCCGCCCGATGCTGCTTCGGCCTGAATGGCTTGCCAGCCGGCGATGCTGTTGGGTCCGACCAAAGCGTCGTCAGCATCGGTCAAATCGATGCTTCCACCGATCACATAGACACCACGTGTGGAATACCCAAGTGTGGTGGAGCCATTGGATTCGATATTTGTCGTGAAATGGCCGATTTGACCATCGGAGTTCAGGTCGACACCATAATTTGCTTCAACGTCCCTGACATCATCGATGACACTGCTGCTTTGCAGTCGACCAGAAGCATCGACGGTCCATTCACCATAGACACCACCGGCGCTTTGCCAGAGAACTCTGTAGCCTCCGCCCGATGCTGCTTCGGCCTGAATGGCTTGCCACCCGGCAATGCTGCTGGGTCCGACCAAAGCGTCGTCAGCATCGGTCAAATCGATGCTTCCACCGATCACATAGACACCACGTGTGGAATACCCAATTGTGGTGGAGCCATTGGATTCAATGTTGGTCGTGAAATGGCCGATTTGACCGTCGGAGTTCAGGTCGACACCATAATTTGCTTCTACGTCCCTGACATCATCGATGACACTGCTGCTTTGCAGTCGACCAGAAGCATCGACGATCCATTCACCATAGACACCACCGGTGCTTTGCCAGAGAACTGTGTAACCTCCGCCCGATGCGGCTTCGGCCTGAATGGCTTGCCACCCGGCAATGCTGTTGGGTCCAACTGTGGTGCCATCACCCAGAGCAAGCTCGATGGTGCCATTTATGAGATACACGTTTTGCGTTGTGGACCCGAGGGTGGTAGATCCATTGGATTCGATATTGGTCGATGTGTGCCCGATCGTACCGTCATTATTCAGATCAGCGTTGTAGAACGTTTCCAAGCTTACAACATTGCCGACAGAGTTGCTGCCTTTGAATTGACCGCTGCTGTCGACGACCCATTCAAGATATGTTCCGTCACTATTCTTCCACAACACACGGTAATCTCCGCCGGATGCTTCGGCCTGAATAGCTTGCCAGCCAGCGAACGAAGCCGCGCCTACTGCTTGGCCATTATAAATCAGCCCCAGATTGGAACCACCCGAATCCACAACGTAAAGGCCCTGTGCTGCGTGCTTTAGCGTGGTGCCCTGGTTGTCGATATCTGTGAGCTGCATTGCGGTTTGGATGCCCGCCCGGGTGTATTGCTGTACCCCATCCAAAAACTGGACTAACTCTACGTCGTTGGCGATTGTGAACGAAACTCGCGATACGACATCGAGAAATTCATAAGTGCTTCCGTTGTCGATAAACAGATATGTGCTGATGGCGCTGACGAACCTGACGGTATCCGTTCCGGTCCCTCCGGTGAATGTGCCGCCGTTACGAGTCACGACGGCCGTGTCGTTACCTTCGTTTCCAAAGACCTGATCGGCCCCGGACCCCATGGCAAGATAAATCGTGTCGTTGCCTAAGCCACCGTAGATCGTGTTGTTGTTGGTTCCATCTGACACCGAGTATATTCTGTCGTGTCCAGCATTCCCCACAGAGTATTCTGAGCGGTATTCCCTACGATAACATCTGCGCCTGATCCGCCCGACGCATTCTCGATGACAACGCCGTGCGCAATTGTAAAACCACCCCTTACTCCCGTCGCGTGAGAGACGACTCCGCCGCCGGTGTCGCTGTAGTCCAGCGTGGCGGGCCTTAAGTCGATCCAAGAATCCGAGCTGCCAACATGCTGAATGGTGTCATTCCCACCGGTGTCCCAAATTGCCTGGTACCCGGTGCCCGCAAAGTTGGCGTAAGGCAGGACAAAGGTATTGTCCCCGCTGTTGTACGTTGTGTTCGCTCCATACATCGCCTGTAACGCTGCAATATCAAACGCTCCAAGTCCGGTAGAACCTCCATAAGTGGCCGTTAAACGCAGGCCACCGTTCTGAGAGGTCCAGCCGTCATTATATGACATTACGGTGTAGACACCCTGATTGAGGTTTCCGACCCCAAAAGAGTTAAACGCTGAGGTCACGCCGCTCATTATCGTTGTACCCAGGCCGGTATCATGTGGGTGGCCTAACCCCAGTGCGTGGCCCAATTCATGAATAAGGGTAGTAAAGAAGAAGCCACCTGGATCACCGTTACCGCCAAGGCCAGAATTGGCTTGCCAAAATGCGGTGTTGTAAGCGCCCAGCGATGGGCCAAAAAATGGCGTATAATGAAATCCAAGGGTTCGGGAGTCGCCGAAATAAGAACTCGGCGCGATGATTTCCACTATGTCAGCACTTGATACGTTAGTTGTTTCTATAAACGAAATATTCGTTACCGCTTCTATCGCAGCAAGAGCTTCGCGAAACTCGGCTTTATATGCTGACGTCCAGGCTTGCGAACCGAAATCGGCCCCAAACGCATAAGTTATCTGCGTCGCAGTGGACGGATTCCCGTCACCATAGGCAATACTACCCTGTATTGCACTAAGTGGGGAGCTTGAAGGAGGGGGAGTTACAAATGTAGTACCAAGCATTTCACAGCCTTGAATTTCGCTGGGTTTGTTCGCGTTCTAGTTGCTCGACTAAGTTGTCCTAAATGTGGCAAGCCCCGTAAAACACGAAATAAAAGTCAGGAATTCGCCTCAAAGTTTGGCAACGGTTTCCTTGAATTAGGCCACCTTTTTAGCAGGACGCCCGGTGTTACTGAACAGTATTTGTTCACATGCCGCAGTTTTTTTCAGCTTCTGCGGTTTCGTGATGTTACGGCGCGACGAAGCGTAACCGTTTGGAAGGCGTCGTAACACCTTTCGGTCAGCAAATCAGCCATCAACCTTCCCACCGGTTCCGGGGATGGCTGTTGCTCCGGCCAATCTCTACGGCGTCACCAAGTGCTATGGGGAAGCCTTGTGTTCGCTTTATGCGACTCGGCACGGCATATCCTGCGTCTCCTTGAGAATAGTGGCGTTCGAACCTGCGGACGGCCCGCGACTTGAAACACTGCGTGACCTCAGCGCGTGGCTCAGTCATCGTGACGCGACGCATCTAATTGACCAGACGCTTCAAGCCGAAATCAAAGGAAGCTTTATTGCGCACGGCATCTCTAACAATCGATTTAAGCGGCTTGATCTAACCGAAACTTGCAAAGTGCTTGGATACGCACCGCAGGACGACGCGTTTTCGACCTTTCCGATGCCATCCGCTTAAAGCCGACATTCGTGCAATGTGCAGCATCGGTTAAAATGGGCTCGAAGCGGACTTGCGGCGCTGCAGCAGGTCGCGTTCGTACCCAGCCCCGAAAGCAGATATTGAAAAAGTCGAGACAATCTCTCTGTTTCAATGGCATGGTCCAATGCGACGACATTCGATTTTCGGAAGCTGTCGTTTTGCAAAAATCAAGTTGATCGACTGCTCAGAGCCCGAAGTGGCCATTGCTGAGCTTCGGGCCAACGTCCGCTTGTCGGCGGAGGCAGACGCTATTGCATGACCTCTGCTTCAACTGTTCACTGTTGAAAAACTCCGCTACGGCATCTATCGAAACCTTTACTGCCTTGGACTTGTAGTCGGACTCCACATGGGAGATCTCATCAAACGCCCGAACCTCGTGCTCATTCGTTAGTTTTTCGACACACTGAGTTAAGCAGTGGGCTGTGTAGACAATCGTAAAGCAGATACGCCGATCTGATGGCCCGCAAAGGCGCATAGTTGCCAGGGCATCAAGGCCAGCATTGCCTGCACAGTGCCATCCCGCAGATACATCAATCTGTGCAGCTTTGTTGGTGCTACTTCTACATGAACCGTCGCCAGAGGCACTCCCGCCCTGAACCATGCCGAATTAGACAACAAACGCCCAAGTGTGCGAACCCGACTACCTCGACCCGCTTCAATATTTAGTGGTTTAGTCAAGCGCCCTAAGGCGTTTGAGAAGCGAAGAAGTATCCCATCGACCGCCCCCAAGTTTTTGGACATCTTTGTAGAATTGATCAACCAGTGCGGTTACTGGCAGACTTGCGCCGGTTTCGTTGGCTGTATCAAGGCAGATACCCAGATCCTTGCGCATCCAGTCAACTGCAAACCCGTAGTCGAAATGATCTTCGAGCATTGTTTCGTGTCTGTTGTCCATCTGCCAACTACCGGCCGCGCCTTGGCTGATAACTTCTACAACAGAACGTCCATCAAGGCCCGCTTTCTCGGCGAAGTGCAGCGCTTCGCTCAATCCCTGAACCAATCCTGCGATTGCGATTTGGTTGCTCATTTTTGTTAATTGCCCAGCACCGCTCTCGCCGATACGTCGACAGATTTTTGAGTAAACTTGCATGATAGGTTCGGCAGCCTCGTATACGGGCTGATCGCCTCCACACATAATCGAAAGAACGCCGTTTTCTGCCCCGGCCTGACCGCCGGAGATTGGCGCATCCAAAAAACCCAGGCTTTGTTCTTTCGCCGCAGCGTAAAGTTCGCGCGTGACCTTGGCAGAGACAGTTGTGTGGTCGACTAACGTTGCGCTCTGTGACATGCCACCGAATGCGCCGTCTGGCCCAATGCAAACGTTCCGAAGATCATCGTCATTCCCGACGCATGTCATTACGAACTCTGCACCTTCGGCAGCTTCGCGGGGTGTAGCGCGCGTAGAGCCACCATGTTCCGCCACCCACGCATCGGCTTTGGCGATTGTTCGATTGTAAACCGTAACGTCGTGCCCCGCTGCCTTTAGGTGTCCGGCCATTGGGTAACCCATTACGCCTAATCCGAGGAAAGCTAGTTTTGCCATTAAAGTGTCCTCTTCTACAAAAGGTCTCGGGGTGTTTTGCCAGCAAAGAATGCGTCCAAATTATCCAAGGCGCGAAAGCCCATTGCGTCGCGGGTTTTCGTCGTTGCGCTTCCGATATGCGGCAACATGAAGATGTTCTCGTACCCGGCGAACTTTGGGTTACCCCCCGGTTCCGTCTTGAAACAATCTAAGCCCGCAGCGGAAAGCTTTCCGTTTTCGATCGCGTCCAACAGCGCGTCTTCATCTACAAGGGCACCGCGGGCGGAATTCACGAGAATTGCTCCGGTCGGTAGCTCGGACAAACGTTTGGCGTTCATCAGGTCAAGAGTTTCGGGGGTGGCAGGGCAATGAAGTGACAGGAAGTCGGCGGCTGGAAGCAAAGTGTCGATACTTTCGTGGTAAATTGCTCCGTTTTCCTGATCGGCCGACAGGCGGGTGCGATTGAAATAGTGAATTTCCATTTCAAACCCGCGGGCTTTTTTTGCAAATGCCCGACCCACGCGCCCCATCCCGATGATGCCGAGGCGCGCACCTGTGACTTGCTTGCCAACCATGAAAGACGGGCTCCAACTGTCCCAGGTGCCCGACCGCATCAGGCGATCGCCTCGAACCGCGTGTCGCGCCGCTCCGAGCAAGAGCAGCATTGCCAATTCTGCCGTTGCATCAGAAAGAACATCGGGAGTGTTTGTCACCGCAATTCCCTTTGCCGCCAAAGCCGAAAGATCGCAGTGATCAACGCCAACGGAATGGTTAGCAACAATCTTCAAGCGCGGGTCTAGTTGCGACACAACCTCGCTCGAGAAGTGTTCCGAATGGCAGGGCATCATCGCGTCGACCTTTGAACTCATTGCGATGATTTCTTCCGCGGTGCCCGGTGTATCGGCTTCGTTGAGGATTACGTCATAGTCCCGGCGCGCGCGATTGACGGTAGCATCGGATAATCGACGTGGTAGCCAGAGGACTGGTTTATCGCTCATTGGATCAGTCCTTTTTGATTGCGTCTTCCCACAAATTATATAGCGCAAGCGCTATTACGAAGACTGCAATACAAAGGAATGGCAGACCGCCCCAGAACCCGGCAAATCCTGTCGAGATACTGTGCGCGAGACCAAGGACGAAAATCATCATCAGTCCTGTGCCGATTATGCCCATGAGAATGTTTGTCAGACGTGACATACGTTTACTCTCCGTTTTGTTCCTGTGCTCTTAAGCTGCGTTGAACCCAGGATGCCGTGCGTAAAAGTCGGTCATCCTCTTCGATAGCCCCAATTAGCTGGACGCCGATGGGCAGGTCGTTATGTCCGACCAGCAATGGCAGCGTGAGACATGGCAAACCCGCAAGTGTCCAGGTCAGACAGAAAACGGAATCGCCGGTGTTCCCCGCAGTCAGTGGAACAGCTTCGCCTGTTGCAGCCGGGGCCAAGATTGCGTCGAATTCATTGAAATACTCTGCAAAAAAGCCTTGAGCAGATGCCATGACGGACAAGGCATCTTCGTATTGGGCCTCGTTGATATCTGCGCCGCGGTTGATAGCGGATTGCATCTCGGCGCTGATTTCCGACCAATGTGTATTCGATATTTCCATCATATTCTGGCGAATTTCGTAATCATAGATCGTTTTGTGCACGTTGATCAGATCAGCCAGTTGAGGGGATACCGAAAAACGCTCGACCCGGCCGCCTAGGCTGTCAATCACTGCATTCAGGCCATCTCGGGCATCTGCATCGAGGCGGTCGTTGAACGGAAAATCCAGCCAGGCAATATTCGGCTCGACCGGAACTTCCGCCTGAGCGCCGGTCAGCATTTCCGCGCGCGGCCGAGCAAAGCTGGCAGGATCGCTTTGGTCATATCCGGCCACCACGTCTGACAGCAAAGCGATATCCTCAAGCGAGTTGGCAAACCCCCCAACGTGATCCAAAGAAACCGACGTCCTGAAAACCCCGCTGCGCGAGATCATACCACGGGTCGGCTTGAAGCCGTATACGCCGCAGAATGAGGCCGGACGGATGACCGACCCGCCGGTCTGTGTACCAATAGCCAAAGGCACGTGTCTGGCCGCAACGGCTGCGGCCGATCCGCTTGATGACCCCCCGGGTGTTCTATTCGGGTCGAAGGGGTTGGTGGTGTCAGTCGGGTGCATAAAGGCAAACTCGGTTGTCTTGGTCTTGCCCATGATGACAGCGCCAGACTCTCGAAGTAGTTCAACTAGCCTTGCATCTGTTTCAGGTTGTCGACCCGCAAAGATCGGTGTCCCTCGCTGGGTGGGCATATCCTTTGTGTCGACAATGTCCTTCAACGCTACGGGCACACCATGCAGTGGACCAGTCGCCCGGCCTGCCTTCCGGATGCGATCCATCTCGCGCGCCTGATCCAGCGCTAAGCCTGCGCTAAGGTAAGCCCAGGCGCGTATGACACTGTCGGTCTCTTCAATGCGCTTGAGGCAATCTTCAACTAGTGCTTCGGAAGAAAAACGTCCGTCCCGAATGCCCTCGGCAGATTGGATCGCCGAGAACAACGACAGATCATGCTTGGTCATGGCACCCAAACCCCAAACAGGTAGTCAGGCAACCAAAGCGCGATGCCCGGGAACTGGTACATCAGCACCATGCACAGGATCACGATGGCCAGATAGGGCATCAGACCTTTGAAAATCTCCATCAGTTGGATCTGGTTCTTGAGAACCCCTTTTAGGTAGTACGCTGACATGGCCATCGGCGGTGTCAGGAACGAGGTCTGCAAGTTCAGAGCAACCAGCATCGCGAAGAAATACGGGTTGACCCCAAACGTCTCCAGCATAGGCAGAAAGATCGGCACGAAGATGATGAGAATCTCGGACCATTCAAGCGGCCAGCCAAGCAGGAAGATTATCAACTGAGCAAGCACCAGGAACTGCCAGGGTTGCAGGTTCATGCCAACGACCCAATGCTCGATCACGTCATGCCCACCGAGATAGGAAAAGATCGAGGCAAAGGTCCAGGAACCCACGAACAACCAGCACACCATTGCGGTAGCCTTGGCTGTTAGGAAGACGCTTTGCTTGACCTTGTCCCACGTGAGCGACCGATAAAGCATTGCCAGCACTAGCCCGCCCAATGCGCCCATTGCAGCTGCTTCAGCCGGGGTCGCCAATCCTCCAAGGATGGAGCCAAGCACCAGCATGATCAAAACGGTCAGCGGTACGAATGATACCAGCAGATCCATATAGATCTGTCGTTTTGGCGGGATGTCGTCCTCTTGTGGTTTCGGTGCGAGCGATGGATTCAACCAGACACGAACCATCACGTAGACGATATACAACCCCGCCAGCAGCAGCCCGGGAAAAACTGCTGCAGCATACAAACGCAATGGCGAAAGCTCAGCAATCGCGGCATAGACGATCAACATAATCGAAGGCGGGATCAGAATGCCCAAAGTCCCGCCCGCACAGATAACGCCAGAAGCGAAGCTACGTTGATACCCGGCATTTGCCATCGCTGGATAGGCCAGCAGGCCCATCAGGGTAACAACCGCACCAACAATCCCCGACGCCGTCGAAAAAACAGCGCAGGTCAGAAGTGCGGCAATGGCTAGTGACCCGGGTAGGTTTCGGGCAGCCATGTACAGCGAGAAAAACAGACGATCAACGATGTTTGCTCGTTCAACCACGTATCCCATGAATAAGAATAGTGGGATGGCAACAAGCGTGTCGTTCTCCATCACCGAGTAGGTGTTTTGGTTGAGAAGATAGAAGATGTTGTTGTTGAAGATGTCCGCAATGCTCTCCGGCGCGGATTGGTAATAGGCGTAGTACCCAAATGCCACACCCATGGCGAGCAAAGTGAAAGCAATCGGAAAGCCAAGTAGCACCAGCACAATAAAGAGGCTGAGCATCAAGATGGCGACCTGAGGATCAGTCATCGTTGCGGCCTCCTTCTTTGGTGCCCAAGGGCCGGATTTTGTCGATAGTTCCTTCCATCAACATGTCCTCGGTCTCGCGCACGTCATCCAGTCGCTCAAGCCAGACACCATTTCGCATCGCCAACCAGCATCGCGCCATTTCCGCAAGTCCTTGCAACATCAGCAAGAAACCAGCAACTGGGATCAGAGTTTTGAAAAAGTAGATTTGGATTCGGGCAGGACTGTTCCAGCTCACCTCTTCATAGCGCCAACTGTCTTTCGCTATTTCCCATCCGTACCAGAACAACGCAAACATGCCCGGGAAGAAGAAGAGAATGTACAGAACGAAATCGACACGCGCCTGCCAGCGGACAGAGAACAGTCGGTAAAGAACGTCGCCCCTGACATGAGCATCTTGCGCAAGAGCGTATGCCCCGGCCATAAGAAACAAGGCGCCATACATTTGCACCATCATATCGAACGCCCAGACGGTCGGCTTGTTCAGCACATACCGGACGAACACTTCGTAGGACACCGAAAGTGTCAGAATTAGGATGCACCAACCGAAGGCTTTGCCGACCCATTGGCTTAGCCCTTCGATGGCGTGGATTGTCTTGATCAAGGTCAGTTCCTCGCCTGTTCTGCCCGGAGTTTAGGAAGCCGCACAACTGCGCGGCTTCCCGTTTTCAGAAATCGTCAGGCCTCAGCCGAAATAGTGCTTGTAAGCCAGTTTGTAGTCCGGCTGGTTCAGGTTGAGGTAGTTCATCACTGTTTTTGCGTAGGCCTTCTGGCTATCGACAACTTTGGCGAAGAATGGATCTTCATTTGAGATCCTATCGACTACAACGTCCCACGCCTCAAGCTGGGCCTGCATCACACTGTCAGGTGTGCGATACACGTTCACCCCTTGCTCTTCGGCCAGCGTTACCAAATCATCTGCGTAACGCTTTGTGTTGTTCCAATAGAAGTTGGAGTTTTCGGCCTCCGAAGCATATTTCAGGATTGCTTGAAGCTCGGGCGCCAGAGCGTTGAACTTGTCTTTGTTGAAGGTAACCTCGAAGAACTCCTGACTCTGGTGGAAGGATGCCAAGTGATAGTGCTTGGACACATCCTGCATGCCAAAGTCGCGGTCTGATGTCGGGTTGTTGAACTCGGCCGCGTCGATAAGGCCAGATTTCATCGCGGGCTGGATTTCCCCGCCAGGAAGCTGCACAACCGACATACCCATCTCGAGCAGAACATCTGCCGCAAGGCCAACGGTACGATACTTCAAGCCGTTCATTTGATCAGAGCTTGTGATCTCTTCTTTGAACCAGCCCAACGGTTGTGCCGGCATTGGCGAGTTAAAGAAGGACACGACGTTCAATCCGAGGATCCCCATCAACTCGTCAAACAGGTCCTGCCCGCCGCCGTAGTTTACCCAACCCAGGACTTCTTGGCTGGACCATCCAAAACACGGACCGGTCCCAAACAGCGACGCTGTCTTGGATTTGGAGTACCAATACGCTGGTACGTAGTGCGCTGCATCCAGTACGCCGCGATGAACCGCGTCCTGCATTTGGCTAGTTTTCACGACCGAGTTCACAGGCAGTAGCTCGATCGTCAGCTTGCCACCGGACATTTCGTTGACGCGATTTACGTAAGACTGTGCATTTTCAAGAAAGATGCCCCCGCCCCAGGCAGCTTGCATCTTGAGGTTTGTTCCTTCCTGCGCATGGACCGCCGGGGCCGCGAGCGCACCAGCGCCCACAACAGCAGAGCCACGCAGAAAGTTTCTGCGGTTCAAAGATTTTGTCATGTTTCCTCCCTTGACTGCGCCATCTCCGTTTTCTGCTTCGGTGCTGGCGCCAATCCGCTGTTCAGCGAATGGATACAACGATAAATCAGATTCCAAAATTTTCAAAATATTTTGGAATAACCTACTCTTTTCAGTATAAATTTCCACTAAACCACTGAAATACATTGATTAATATTTTTCATTTTTTTACTGTTACTGCCGGGCTAGAGTCTTAAGCTAAGAAACAGGGTATTGGTTTCACTGATTATGAACGAACACAAAACTGCCAATCGTCGAGGACGTCCGCGACGGAAGTCGAATGAAGAGAACATCGGCGCACCACCTGTTGGGGCACTTGATCGCGGTATTCGTGTCTTGATCTACATAGCCGACACACGCTCTGCTACGCTTGCTGAGATTTCAAAGGTTACACACATACCGCCTGCAACGGCGCACAGGCTTCTGACAACACTTCAGCGGCGTGGCATGGTTATTCATGATGTTGAGCAAGGCAAATGGCGTATAGGCCCACAAGCGTATCGCATTGGCAGCACCTTTGAAGAAGGGTCAAACTTGCTGGAAGTTGCACCGCCAGTGATGAGGGTGCTGTCCGAAGAAACTGGAGAGACTGCAAATCTAGCAATCGAGGAAGGTGGGCAATTGCTTTACCTTACCCAAGTCGAATCCGATAATCCGATAAGGGCCTCTTTCAAGAACGGGACAGCGGCTTTTTTTCACACATCCGGTGTGGGTAAAGCCATCATGGCCTTTATGGACAAGGCTGAGTTAGAGAGTCTTTTAACGCCGCTAACACTGGTAAGTCAGACACCAAATTCAATTACTGACATAAAGGAGTTACGGGAAGAGCTCCGTAAATCCAGGAATCGGGGCTGGACGTTGGACGACGAAGAACGCTTCCCAGGAATGCGTTGTATCGCAGCGCCTGTATTCGACTCTTTGGGAAAGGTTGTGGCTGGCGTTTCGATCTCGGGACCAATTACAAGATTTCCAGACAGTAAGCTCGAAACTCTGGCGGCATCGGTTGTCAAGGCAGCGACGGATATCTCAGAAAGACTGCAAAGCTAGTCTTTGGGTGGTTAACTTCCCGCTAATGAGCATCCCTTTTTTAGGTGTCTGCATTGAGCCCAATTTGTCCGACGCCAAACGGCGCACGAGTTTCCGGTACTGGGCATCTAATTGATGGTCAGGCGACAAGTCCCAGCTCATTGTCGGTGGCTGTCGCTACATACTTTTCCTTTGGGGGCATGGGTCTCGATTGCCAAGGCGGTTCGAAGGTGAAACTTGAAACGCTGCGAAAGTCAGGCAGGGCGCCGTTTCCGGCCCCGAGCGCTTAGTCGTAGTAGAGTTTGACGATTTCTTCTTCGGGCACCTGCGCAGTTGAGGGATGCTCCAATGCGAACGTTTCCGACTGGGCATTGCAAATTTGGAAACTCAAAAATTTAAGAACTCGAAAATCTCAGTTGCACAATATCACTTAGCCAGCGCTTCCGATATGCGTTCGACTAGTGCCTTCTGAACTACAGCAAACCTTGGAGTTTGCGAGATTTCTTCTAACGTTGCGACCCACAGCGGAACCTCGATCTTAGGATTCACGTCCTGTGACCGTTTAAGGCGGGTATCCACGTCGCCAAAAAATGACGGCAGAAAGGTTTTACCAGCTCCCGACGCAGCCATCTGTTGTAGCACCAGAAAACTGTCCGCTCCGTTGGTCATTTCGTCGGCGCTCACATTCGCCTTCAGCCATTTGGCAGGAAGTGAACGGCTTAACGCCCCATCAAGCCTCATCCATTTGCGATTTGGGAAACCATCGTCAAAGACACCAAAGGACAGCGTTCCTGCACGCTCCCCGATTAGCCCTTCCCCGAGCTTTATCGAAGGGCGCACAGCAATGTCTGCTGTCAGTCGGGAAAGATCATGGTGGCTGTTCTGGCTTAGCAGAGTCAGGTTCAAACCTGGGTAAAGGCGTGAGATTTCGTTCAGTATTCTAGGGAGAACAATCTGACAAAGACTATCAGTCGATGTAATGCGCACGTGACCCGTTGGGGAACGATTTGCTCCGACAACCGCTCGCTCCACCGACAGCACAGCGTCTTCGACGCTTTCCATGGCCGAAAAGATCGCACTGGCTTCGGGGAGAATGGAGTATCCTGACGGGCTTTTTTGAAAAATCCGGCAGCCATTGCGCTCTTCGAATGCGGCCACTCTGCGCAAGACTGTGGCATGCGTGACGCCCATGGCCGTCGCCGCCGCGTTCAACGAACCGTATTTGCTTACGGCTAGCGCGTATCGAATATCATCCCAGTTTTCGTTGTTCATAAATTAACAAGTGACGACCAATAACAAACAATTACAAGAAAATTCGTTCAAGCTAACATTCGGAGCATTGAACAGGGAGACACATCATGATGAAGCAGTTCTCAATCTTCGCAGCGGGTCTTTTGTCATTGACCGCAATTGGCACAGCCATCGCCCACGAAAGTGAAAACCCGGCTGTGAAAGCTCGAACCTCAATCATGCAGCTCTATGCCTTCAATCTTGGTACGCTTGGCGGCATGGCCAAAGGCGAGGTGGATTATGACGCCGAGGCCGCAACACGGGCTGCAAACAACCTTGTTGTACTAACGCAGATCGACCAATCCGCAATGTGGCCAAAGGGATCTGACAATGTTTCCGATCCGTCCTCCCGAGCGCTACCTGCGATCTGGGAAAACTTCCCTGACGTTGGTGCGAAAGGGCAGGCCATGGCAGACGCCGCTGTTGCGATGCAGGCTGCGGCTGGCCAAGATGTTGATGCCCTGAAAGCGGCTATGGGCGATCTGGGTGGAAGCTGTTCGGCATGTCACAAAGCGTACAGAGCACCGAAAGACTAAATGGTAGAAAGCTGTGAAGCGGTTTTTCCTTTTCACTGCTTTCGTTGCACTTTTGGTTGGGTTGGCCGGTTTGGTGCTGACCCGACCACAAAGAATGGATCGATCTCAACTTGACGGTTTGAACCCAGATCTCGCCAGAGGTGAAATCGTTTTCCACGCCGCAGGATGCGCATCCTGTCATTCAGCGCCGGACGCGGTTGGTGAAGAAAAGCTTAGGCTCTCCGGTGGTCGCCGGTTTGAGACGGAGTTTGGCACGTTCATCGCCCCCAACATTTCCAGTCACCCACAAGTCGGTATTGGGTCCTGGTCAGCCATGGATCTGGCCAACGCCTTGATCCATGGGACCGGAGCCGAAGGGCAGCACTATTTTCCAGCGTTTCCCTACACATCTTACGCCAACATGTCAGCGGATGACATCGTTTCGCTTCACGCATTCCTCAGCACTCTGCCACCAGCCACAACTGCAAGCGTTCCGCATGAGGTTCACTTTCCCTTCAACATTCGACGCGGACTGGGGGGATGGAAGCTTTTGTTCATGTCGCCAGGCTGGGTAGTCGAAGGTGATCTGACCAACCAACAAAGGCAAGGCCGGTATCTGGTGGAGGCGTTGGGTCACTGCGCCGAATGCCACACGCCGCGAAATGGCTTAGGTGGTCTGAAACGAGACCTTTGGCTGACAGGTGCACCAAATCCAAACGGGAAAGGTCGAATCCCAGGCCTCACCTCAGACCAGCTTGATTGGTCCGAGGCTGACATCGCCGAGTACCTGAAATCCGGTTTCACGCCGGATTATGACAGCGCAGGTGGTGAGATGGTGGACGTCATCGAAAACACATCGCGTCTCACGGATGAGGATCGTCTGGCGATTGCTGCCTATCTCAAAGCTGTTCCTGTTTCGTCAACGGGGTTTCCATCCGAGTAACAGTCGTTTGGTGCCATGCTGCGGGGACCAGATGCTGTTGCCGATCGCCAGTTGGAAGCTGTGAGGCCTATTCCCTTTTCACCAAACACCTGTTTTACGTTTTTAACATCGGAGCTCACCAATCCCCCGAGTTTCTGTTCATGATTGACTGAGGGTCGCGGCCAAATGACACAAAAAATCGCTCTTTGGTCCATTCCGATATCCATTGCGGTACTGGCCCTAAAACTGTTGGCTTGGTGGCTGACAGGCTCGGTGGCGCTATTGTCGGACGCGATGGAATCTACCGTAAATGTTGTTGCGGCACTGCTGGCGTATTTTGCGGTTCGGATTGCCAACATACCCCCTGACGAAAACCACCCCTTTGGTCACAAAAAAGCTGAGTATCTTTCCGCCGTCGCTGAGGGCGTACTGATTGTGCTGGCGGCGATCTTGATCATCAGAGAAGCTGTGATGGCGCTCCCAAACCCGCATCTTGAGGACGCGCCAGTTCTTGGAATCGCCGTCAATGTCATTGCAACGGGCGTCAATGGCGCATGGGCCTACCTATTGCTCAAAACCGGCAGGCACGAGGGTTCGCCTGCATTAGAGGCAAGCGCCCGGCACATTTTCACAGATGTCATGACCTCAGTTGGTGTCATCGCAGGTCTGATACTGGCGCTTGCCACCGGCTGGTTGATCCTCGACCCGATCCTGGCAATTCTTGTTGCGCTGAACATCTTGTGGGAGGGCTGGAAAGTTATTCGGTCGTCCGTCGATGGCCTGATGGATGTGACACTTTCGGACCATGACTTGCAGACTGTTTCCAACGCAATCGAAGCAAATCTCGGCGCCGCCTTAGAGTACCACGACCTCAAAGGGCGCAGATCCGCAAATGTCATCTTCGTGGAGTTTCACCTTGTTGTGGACGGCACCATGCCAGTCAGTGCAGCGCACGATATATGCAATGACATCGAGGAAGAATTGGATCGTTTGTATCCGGGTTCGGTCTTTGTCATTCACCTCGAACCTGATGACGAGTTGAAGGGTGACGGGGTTAGTTCCCACTGAACTGATCAAATGGCTCAGCGAAACTCTCTAGGATTGACTGATCAGACTAAGACGTTCGGCTTGAAATTCGTCAGACCTAAGCCCGATGTGGGAAAGCCGAACCAGAAGTAACCTGTCTTCAATGTCACGAAGCGTGATGATCAGAATTGGAGGCGAAAATGAAAATTCAAAGAAAGCTGGGTCAACTTCTTAGTACAGCGGCGTTGGCTTCGTTGATTGCGGCGACGCCTTATGTGCCAGCGTTTGATGCCGATGGTCGCCTACACTTTGAACCGTCATATGCCTTTGCCAAAAGCGGCAGGGGAAGCGACGGGGATGGTCGCGGCGACAGAGATGATGACCGAGACGACAACTCAGGGTCCGGTAGCAGCGGCCGAGACGATGACCGGGATGATGATCGTGATGACGATAGAGATGATGATCGCGACGACGACAGAGATGATGACCGTGATGACAATTCGGGGTCAGGAAAAAGTGGTCGCGACGACGATGATGATGATGACGATGATGACTCCAAACGTTCCAATGAAGGTAGCGGAAAGAAGGATCGGTCTCAAGCAGGGGGCAAACCGTCGGGTTCGGCGGGGATAACGAAGGTCGAAACAAGCGCTAACGGCATTGAAGTGCGTTACGCCGACGGAACCAAGGAAGAGATCGAAAACGGTCGGTATGAGAGAAAGAATGCTCAGAACCGAACTGTTGAGGAGCGCCCCGCGACTGGCGCTGACGTCTCTAGGCTTCGGTCTTTGGCGAATGGTATCTCAATCGACAGCGTGCGTTCCTCTGGGCAAGGCGGCACTGCCGGAAGTCGGCCCACGAAAGTGGAAATCCAAGGCAACAACATCGAAGTTAACTATGCCAATGGTTGGAAGGAAGAGATCGAGTTCGGGCGCTACGAGTTGAAAGACCCGTACAACCGGACTGTTGTTGAGAGAAACGCAACGGCATCTGATCGCCGGAGGCTACAGGCGGTTGCTAACTGAACAGCAACTCCAGTCGAAGATTCGTTGGCGGCTTCTCTTGGTGAGGGCCGCCATCTTCTTGAAAGAAAAAGAAGTTATTCTGCTTTGTTCCATACATCATGGGCGATGATTGCAGCCTCTACCCGATTTCGCGCATGAAGCTTGGACAGGATTGCCGTCATGTAGTGCTTCACGGTCTTTTCCTGAAGGTCTAACTCGTCAGCGATTTCACGATTGCTCAGTCCTTTGGCCACGCGTCGAAGTATTTCTTCCTCACGATGTGTAAGGTCATCGAGAATGCTGCTGTTAACAGACATGCCACTGTCAGCGTTGATTTGAAGCAATACCCGCGAGGCCAAACCCGGAGAAACGAACCCTTCACCTGCGGCGATGCTGCGTAAGGAAGCGGTTAGTTCGCTCGCGGTTACTCCCTTCACAATGTACCCAATCGCGCCCGCCTCCAATGCGTCCGCGACATCGCTGCTGTTCTCTGAGACCGTCAAGATTGCAACGACGGGTGGATTTTCCATTGCCGCAATTTTACGTGTCGCGCTTATCCCGCCACCAGGCATAGAGAGGTCAAGAATAGCTATGTCCGGCTGATGCGTGCCGACCAGCGACACTGCCTCTTCAGCGTTGGACCCAGCGGCCAAAACTTCGAAACCGTCAGCTTCATCCAACGTTCGTTGCAAACCATCCCTGAATATCGGGTGATCATCAGCTATTACGACAGATGTAGTCATGATGCGCCTAACTTTCTGGGAAAGAGTGTCATAGCAATGGTGGTGCCTTCGCCCGGTATCGATGCGACTTCGAACCTGCCACCAATACTCTCGACCCGATCTCGCAAGCCCATAAGCCCCTGGCCACCATCGTCTCGCAACGCGGTTTCTTCTGACCTGTCAAATCCAGGTCCGTCGTCTTTGACCTTCACAACTATGCAGTCGCTCTGCACCTCAGAGATAACAGTGCATTTGGAAGCTGGAGCATATCTCGCGGCATTGGAAAGCGTCTCCTGAAGGAAACGAAAAACGCACAGCTTGTCGGACAATGACAGCTCTGGGGCCTGGCTACCCAGGAATGAAATATCCGGACGCAATGGGCTGTGTTCGGAGTGATCCTCTACGGCTCTCTTCACAACATCGACGAGTGACAGGCTGTCGATGTCCGGGGCGGACAGCCCTCGCGATATAGCACGAATTTCAGCCAGCGTTTTTTGCAAAGACTGCTGAATTTCCTCCGCCTCTTTAGGCCTTTCCGAATCTTTGGAAAACGCCGCCTCCAGTCTAAGGGCGGCGAGCGACAGGTATTGCGCAGGGCCATCATGTAGCTCAGCTCCAAGGTTCTTGAGGAACCGATCTGTTTGCGTGGCATATCTCTCTGACGCCTCGACCACACGCAACCGCAGCTGGGCATTTTGCTCAGCCATCCTTTCACTTTCTGTCAGGCGCTGTTTAAGCAGAGTCCCCTGTCGTCGAATTGTTTTGTCACCAATTGCGACGATGGAATACAGAACAATAGTACTTGCCAGAAATGCGGAACCGACGACCAACCAGCTTGTTCGTCTGGCCTTGGCTAAGTCCAACTCAAGCTGATCAGCTCGTTCATAGAACTCCGCAACTGCGATGATTTCGCCGGACCAGAGTTCGCGGATGGGGCTGTAAACTTCAAGTAGTGGTATCCCCAATGCTGCTTCGGCCGCGCTCTCGGCATGATCAAGCTCTTCGAAAGAGCCGGAGATGTCACCGTTCCACGCCCGCCTTAGATCATCCGTTGGATTGAAACGGTTTCCAATGATGTCTGTATCCGAGGCATGCGCAATCACACCGCCTTGCTTCCAGAATTTGTAGGAAACGATACGGTCACGCATTGGCTGGGTCATGAAAATCTCGTCCAACGCCAGGCTCGCTTGGTCTGAGAGGCGGTCGCCATGTGCCAATTCCTGACTGAGTGGGGATACTACGCTTTCCATATATAGCGCGGCAGAGTTGGCGGAGTTTTGCACGACTGCGTTCTGGATTTGATTTGACACCCAGACCCCGACGATTGCGGTAGCAATGCCCATCACTAAAATGCTGGCTGCAAGAAAGACTCGCGACAGCGACCAATTGTCAATCGTCAGGTCAGTTACTTTCTCTCTCATCGTGAAATCGACTATGAACTACAATCTGTTGCCGCACCACAGACCTTGGTCTGACCTGATCTGGCCAAATCTCAGACCCTGAGCTTCCGCCCGGTGGCCAGAGTCAGATATCATCCATCATTTTCAGTCTTTGCAGCATCGGGCAGTGCACGTTACCACTATCACAATTGGCGGTAAGCTCACTCAAGGCACGCTCCAGACGTCTGAGCTCATCAATCTTGCTTCGAACGCTGGCAATGTGTGTCTCGGCCAATTCTTTCACCGACCGGCAGTCTTCGGCACTTCCTTCTGACATCTCTGTGTTTCTTGACGCCGCGAACCATCTTCCCGAACGCCTTGTCCCGCGACCTGCGTTCCGCAAGGCTGGCCGAGTTGAAGGCATCTTCGGCCAAGAGTTTACGCCATCTCCCTAGCCGAACAGCATCGAGGGTACCTTGTTCAACGGCCTTCAATACAGCGCATCCCGGCTCGGTCTCGTGCTGGCAGTCGTTAAAGCGACAACCTGCGGCAAGCTCCTGAATGTCGGCAAAAAGGTCATTGATCCCGTCCGCAGCATCGGTGAGCTGTAGTTCTCGCATGCCGGGGGTGTCGAGGATCAGACAACCATTGAGCATCGCATGAAGCTCGCGCCTCTTTGTTGTATGCCGCCCCTTTGCATCGTCCTCACGAATGGCCTGGGTCTCGATGGATTGGCTTTCGAGCAAGGCATTGGTCAGCGTCGACTTGCCAACGCCGGAGGAGCCCAGAAACGCCACCGTCTTGCCCGACCTGCACCACGAGGAAAGGTGCTTTCGGGGAGCACTTCCGCGGGCGTCGAGTGCGACCACCTCGATCATCTCAGACACAGCGCGGGCCGCGTCGGTATAGCTTTGCGGGTCCGTCGCAAGGTCCGTCTCTGTCACGACGATGACGGGGGTGATCCCGGCCTCAAATGCCAGAGCGGCATAGCGTTCGAGCCGGGCCACTTTGAAGTCCTGATTACAAGACGTGACGATGAAAGCCGTATCAATGTTCGCGGCAATAAGTTGTTCCTGCCGGTCTGTGCCAGGTGCGCGCCGCTTGATTAAGCTTGTGCGCTCAAGAACCCGACTGGATTGTGGGCACGAAGGCTTCAGCATCAACCAGTCACCGACAGTCACATCCGGCCTGGGAGGAAGTATATCATCAACACTGTCACCGAGGACGTGCAGCCCATTGCGATGCACTTCTACGACGCGAGCGGGAGGTGTTGCCGTTAGCTCGTCTACGCTGATCTGTTGGGCGAAAAAGGGTTGCCATCCCAGTGCCTGAAGGGGGTTGAGATTAGTTCGTGCTCCGGCGTCTCGCGCGCGTTGCGGAAGGAAATCTGTGTAGTCCCGTTTCATGGGGTGTCCACTTTCATGTCTCTAGCCCAAGCTATTCTTGAGCGATGATGGTAGGAAACGAATGTGCACATCATGAGGAGCCATCAGCCTTGAGGCTACGGAGCTGTTTCAATTGTTCGATGTGCACCTGGAGGCGCTCTGCCTCCCTTCCTTACCAGGACATGAAGTCTCCATTTCGGGTAGGAAATATATGGGGTGTGGATACACACAACACAAGTGCCGATGACTGATATGGATCTCTTCTCCGATTATCAGAAGGGGCCATTCGAAGAGACGAAGGAGAAGTCGGTTTTGTCCGCGTAGCGGTCATGCAGACAGAACGCTGCGAACGACCGCTGGGAGCCCAAAGCGGCCTATTGTGATTCATCGCGTGCCGGATCGATACGGTGGCAGAGACCATTGTATGACCTCTGCCTTATCCCTTTTTGGAAGGCGGGTTTTCTCCACCTTTCGATGCCCAATTTGGACCAACAATGCTAAGAGCTTTGTGGGGGCGGAAGCTGTGGGACGAGTTGTTCCATTGGTGGCGACATAAGAAACAACAGGTACGCCTTATGAGGTTGCGCTGCGGACGACGCCTATTTTTCAACAATTCCCACAGCGAGACCTTCCGTGAAGCTCAGAGCTACTCTGTCTCCCGGGCTAAGCTGTTCAACAAACTCACGACCAACATCCGTTTCAACCTCGATCATTTGTTCCGTGCCGCTGCTGTCCGTCACAGTGGCGATTGAGCTCGCGGCGTCGAAGGAAACAAAAGTCAGAATTAACGTAACCATCGTTCCGGCAGCCACGCCCGGTGTTGATCCCTCTCCAGCCTGGGCTTCCAATTCAACCATACTGTCAACCTCGCCGGGGAACGCCATGCTTGCAGCTACCCCCAGTGTGTAAACGGCTTTGACTGTGTCGCCTTCTTCAATTTGGTCGAAGTTTACGACTTCCGGTCCCGCAACAATGGTCTCTTCTTCGCCCGTCTCTGAGTTTTGCAGCACGATAAGGCGAGTGTCCGGATCGACCGACTTAACTGTCGCATCGGCTTCGATGGTCACGCTGCGCTCAGCTGTTTGAGCGAAACTGAGCGCGGGCAAAATCAAGAAAAATGCGGACGCAAGAAGTTTGACTAGCATGTCTTCTCCTAATGAGATTGATGATGGAAGTCTGTAAAGTAGCACACAGTTTCGCAGGATAGCCAAACGTTGCCACACCGCTTCGCAGTTTCAAAGATGTTTGTCAGTCAGCATCAGCAAGGACCGAAGTTCTCGAGCATCAGATTTCCACCAGAGCGCACACGTAATCTTGAGTGCTTGGGCGGACAACGCTTCAGGTTTCGGTCTCTTGCTTGCCATTCTTGGTCCTCCGTTTCCTAAATATAGCAGTGGACCAATTCAGTTGGGGAAGCTCATACAAGGCTGTAGGCTGAGTACCGTTGTTTATATCGTTTAGGGGTCATATCGCCAAAAAAATGGCCGCCCACAACGTGAGCGACCTTGAGATTTTGAGTCAAATTAGTTGGTTAGAGAGGCATTGCACTCACGCGCCGCTTCTATTGCCTTCTTTGTTCCAGCAAGGCTTACTTCGAAAGCAAAATTACTCTCTGGCATTACAATCATAGACTCGCGTTCCATAACGTCTGTTACGAAGTCAGGGTTGTTGGCTAGAAGATAACCGCCCTTGTAACCATCTGCCAGATTGGGCGGCGCCGCTGTTGTATCTCCGTAGTACAACTTGTTGTCCATGAGTAGCTCGACCTTGTCATCCTTAAACTCCATGTCCGCCTTGGTGAAGACACCCATGTAGCCAAACTCTTTGTCCGGGGTCAGACCCATTTGCACGACGTTGGTATTCTCATCGACCCGTTCTATCAGGCAGGTGTTCCGGCTCTTGTCCACAAAGATGTTCCAGCCGGATTCTTCGCCATAGTTTACGAACTCCGCATTGTCTTTCGGCAGAATGTTTTTGTCCTTGGCATTCCCGACAGTTGCACCGCAGGCCAGCACGGCAGCAACAAAAAGAGCCTTGGTTGTCGTTTTCATAGTAATACTCCCGCATAAGTCTTTCGTTTCGGCATTGCGATACTAGGCGGCGTACGCTCGCCGTGTAAATGATCAGATCGAACTTCGAGCTGGAGCTTTTACGCAAATCGTATGGCGGACATAGATTACAAGCAAGTTAGATCAGCATATTCGATTGTAGCGACGTCTGTTTCGTCCGCGAAGCAAACGCTCACGATAATACTGCGAATGACCGAACCGAGCCCTTTTCAGACTTTGGGTCAGGCGCAGCATCCGTTTCGAAGGCGGGTATCAGCTATTCGCTTCATCTGAATAAGCAATACTCTTACCGGCTTTCACTTCGCTAAAATAAAGTAATCGGCTTCACTGATGCGACATAATACGCATGCTAAAATCCTACGCAGAGAATGTTGGTTCATGAGAGGTGCGCGGTTTTTTTTGCGCACGGTGAAGGATTTGAAACATGGAGTTTCTGGCGTTGAAACCACTGGCCTTGGCCGTCTTGGCGGCAGTGGGGTATGGCGTTGCAACCATCGGAATGAAACTGGCCTCAGCCGAATGGACGGCGGTGGCGCTCGCTCTGATCATTCTGGGTTTTCTTGCCGCCACCCAGTCCGAGGTGGTGCTGATGCGCACAGTTCCACTTTCCGAGCTGTATCTAATAATAATTGCGCTCGAGACGCTGATCGTACTGACCTACGCCTACAGTATCGGCGAAGGGCTAGAGCCGCGCGATTGGACAGGCGGCGCGCTCATATTCGCGGGGCTCGCGATCGTCTCGCACTGACCGGACATGGGGTGGCCGGCGCGATACGCTACGCTCGGGCCAACGATGACTTGTTCGCCCAATGGGGTCGGGAGCAATTTCTAAGTGTTCTGACGGCAACGGAGGGTATGTCCGCAACTCTGCCGCTTAGCAGATTTCAGCGAACGTCCGCTGCCGTAAAATGCAGACCTTCAAGCGAAAATTCTCGGAACGACCACCAACAAAGACTGCTATCCGTTCCTAAGCCGTCATCTGACTGAAAGACTCAGATGACGGCCTTGAGCCCTTAGTGACCAATGCTGCGCCTCGCTCATTTTGAAGCGATGTGCGGAAAGCCGTCATTGGTCCAGTTCGGGATAGTAATTTGGCAGTATTGCCGCGTGAATACCGCATGTTTCGGGTCGATGAACTTATTCAGCACGGATAGTTTCACACCAAACAACCACAGGAATTCCCGATGCACGGACGCGACGCACTCTTCCCGGATTTTGACCAAATAACAGACGCGGAAAACGCGTTGACCGAGCGCTTGAGTCAGGCACGCCGCGACTATGCCAATCGCAAGGCGACCTCGGCTGAGTTAACGCCTGACTGGTTGGGAGAGTTGAAATCCAAGCAGTTTGATCAGGCAGAAGAACTCGAACCCCTGATGGATTGGGTGATTAATGCACTAGATGTCGGCAGCGTTCAGATGACTCATCCGGGATATCTTGGTCTGTTCAATCCCGCGCCAACCTTTGCCTCGGAATGTGCCGACCGGATCGCGTCAGCCTTCAATCCGCAAATCTGTGTGTATTCTCATGCGCCAGCCGCTGTCGAAATTGAACAGCATGTCATCAATGAACTGGCCAGGCGCGCCGGGCTTCCCAAGGGGTCCGGGGGGCATTTTACCAGTGGTGGGGCTGAGGCCAATTCGGCGGCTGTTTTATGTGCCTTGCAGGCCAAATGCCCGGAGTACAGCGACAAGGGTATCTATGAGTTCGGTGGCCAACCAACGATTTACGTTTCGAAGGAAAGCCATCTTGCATGGTTGAAGATGGCGCATTCGGCGGGCATCGGGCGCAACGCCGTTCGATTGATCGCAACTGACGGCCAAGGCCAGATGGACGCAAGTTGTCTTGCGACCGCCATTGATGATGATTCGAAAAACGGTTGTGTCCCGGTCCTGATCGTAGCTACGGCTGGCACCACGAATGCCGGGATGATCGACCCCCTCAAACCTTGCGGTGCTCTGGCGCGAGAGCATGGTATGTGGTTTCACGTCGATGCGGCATGGGGTGGGGCGATGATCGCCAGCACCGAAGGGCGAACCGCACTGGACGGCATTGAGCAAGCGGATTCGATCACGATTGACGCCCACAAATGGTTCGCCACCACGATGGGCGCAGGCATGTTTCTGACCTCGCGCCCCGACATACCCGCACAGGTTTTCCGTATCTCGGCCAGCTACATGCCGGAAAGCGAGGCAGCCAAGGATTTCTATGTGAATTCCAATCAGTGGTCACGCCGCTTCGTAGGATTGCGCCTGTTCCTCGCCCTTGGTGCCGCCGGATGGGACGGCTACGGCGACCATGTCGAGCGTACCATCCGACTGACCAACCGGTTCACGGAAAATCTTAGAAATGCGGGTTGGACAAAGGCAAACCAGTCTCTCATGGGGGTAAGCTGCATGGTTCCGCCGGAAGGGCACGACGCCGTGCAACGCTATGTCGATGCGGTTCACGAAGATGGGCGTTTCTGGATTTCCAAGGCGATGTTCGAGGGCAAACCGGTTTTGCGGGCCTGCGTCACCAATGGACGTACGGATGAAGCGATAATTGATCAGTTGACGGAATTTCTGACGACGGTTTGAGGCAAGGAAACATGCATCCGCCGCAAGAAGGGCGGGTGCTTTCCAGTTGGTCAACCGGCGCGAAGATGCGTGGTTGTCATGTCGATCAACAGACGCCCTGTTTCTCCGCGAACCTCGGTGCGAATGACAATGAGCTTGCCACCGCGTTTGACCGTTGTGGAGGTTGCAATCAGATCGCCTGCCTTTTCATTGCCCGACAGCACGGTATGAAGATCAACGGCGAGCGGAAAGCCTGACCCGTCTTCACCAATACTGTCCAGATCGCCGATGGCACACAAGGTTGCTGCGATATCGGCAAACCAGATCAAAGCGCCCGCGTGCATCGTTCCAAACGGGTTCTTTGCAGCTTCAGTTACCGGCATTCTGGCAACCACGCGTTCAGGCTCGCGGCTTTCAATGGTGAAGCCGATTTCGCCCTTCCATTCATTCTCAGCCAGTCTTTGTCTGATATTCAATTCCATACCCTCAACTTTCAGTGGCGATTGCAGGCTTGCATCTGAGATACCTGAAATCGACCCAGAACTTGCGCATTTGGTCTTACCGATGCGGGTAATGAAATGCGCTGCAACCGGACATTCGAGCAACTGCGGTGAAGGTCCGGAAGGTCCGCACAGCAGACGCTCACGAGTACTTTGCAAATGACCGCATCGAGCCCAGAGCAGACTAAGTGATTTTTAGCCTTAACCTAATGTCACTCATCCCTGAGGTGTGTACCAAATTGGTGATGTGTAGGCCCGCTCCTGTATTGAGCGCGGTGCTTCGTCTGGGATCTCCGTTCCGAAAACCTTGGCATCATATGTTGTCCACCGCGGTGTCAGTATTGCCAACACTCTGACGTAATAGAACGCGCTTTGCGTCGGGTCGTAGTCCGGGTCTTCCCAATATCCGGCGAGAATTGCCTGGCCGATGTCGTTTGTCCAAGACGCGTTTTCTACATCCACCGTATTGCCAACCGGGCCGTCACACGCCGCGTTTACAAGTTCACGCCCGCCACAAGCAACGTCGTAAACACGTTCCGATGTTGTGCCGTCACTGTTCAGCGAGCCTTTGACAATCTGAATGCGGTCGAGGTTGGCTCCATCGGGGTCACGGAGCGCACGGATGAGAAAGCGCGGAGACCGACCGTCACTATCCGCTGGCAAATCCGCCCCCATCGGGACGCCATTTTCATATCCATACGCGGCAAAATCCGCGCGCGGCAGGTCTGCTTCATCAAATTCGTACCCCGCAAAAACGCGAACACGCATGCGCGGACCCGTGGTTGCATAGACTTCTTTCCGAGCAAACGCATCCCAAATGGCCTCGCGGGTGTTTTCCCTTGCCCAAACGGCCGCCAAACCCGACGCCGAAGTCTGCCATGCATATTGAGCGACACTCTCGTCACCTCCAATACCGCCGACGACCTCTTCAAATCGGATCGGGTCAGCAGTAGGTTCAACAGCTGCGACTTTCCCGAAGAAATTGTCCTCGCCAACCGTGGACAGCGATGTATGAGCATCGGTTGAGCCGATCACGCCAAACTTGAAAGGGTTTGTCCCAGTTTGCGCCTCGTATCCAAGTCCGCGGCGCAATGCGGCCCGTGCATACTCGCGCGGAAGCATCTCCGGTGTCTTGGGCTCTGGTCCAAGTTGTCCTTTGTCCCACGTTTCGAAGTCGGCAAATTCATCGTCTGGTGACAGCATGGGATGTGCTTCGCCGTCACCTTTCATTTGCGTGATTTCGTAGATCGGTTCCCACTTGGCTCGCTGTTTGAAATACTCAACATCGAACGGTTCACCGGACAAGCGCACTTCGTCGAACATCAACCCGTTGGACAAGTTGCCATTGTGCGGGATCGCAAGCAGCTTTTGGCCTGTTGTCTCTTCAGCTTGTTCCATCCATGCCCAAAGGTCTTCGGGGTCGAAGCTATCAAAGTTCGAGAACGGGATGATCTTGTCAGCGCCCTCTTTACCACCGTTAAATATGACATTCCTGTGCAGGTTGTTCCGCTGTGGGTTTGAGGTCCACTCGAACCCGATAAGCGCAGTAAACAAACCCGGTTGATTGTGTGCCTCAGCGGCGGAGGTAATGTTGCTCCACGCTGTTTGGTAAATCTCCTGATAATCCGCCAATGGGTCTGTGCCAGTGGACTTGGCTTGGCTCCAAATCGACCATGCGCCAACGGGATCACCGGCCTCGACAGCCGCGTTCAGTTGCCGGCCAAACTCCGTGGAGAGCAGCGTGGCATCTTTAGCCGCTAACAGCGGCGCGAGACCCAAGTTCTCAGCGTGATCGGCAACGACCAGAAAATCTAGTGGTCGGCGCAACCTAGCTTCGACGCCAGTGCTAGATGTCACCACCTCGCCTTTGGCGAAACGATACGCTGCATCAGGGTCAAGTATATTGCCGATCATACCAGCATCAGCGGAGTAAGAGGTATGCAAGTGAGTATCGCCGAAAAAGACCTGGTTTGGAAAGTCTTGTTGTGGGTAAGGGGAATACTCTCTGTCGCCAGGTTGAGCGTTTGGGACGTCCTCGGCCTGCGCACCAGCCGCAAGCGCGATAGTCAGAATAGATGCTAAACGGAACATTTCCTAACCTCTTATTTTATTCAGAGTTTACATCGTTCAATACAAGTAACTATTCCGCATAGTCTGAACTATGTTCGCCCAGCATAGCTGCCGCTAAAGAAAACTCTACTAACGATGGCTGCGAGCCCAAAGCACTGTTCACGCAATAACTAAAGCACACGACTGTACCGAAGTCTCAAATCAAAATGGTCTTCTAAGTTGATTTGCTAGAGAACGTCGAGGTTCCATCAATTTTGGCAGTTCGACGACGCGCAATCTCCTGTCGAATTAAATCTATGTGCAAACGTGCATCATATGCTCCCTGGCGGTATGCGAGCGGCAGATTCAGATTTGTAAGGGCCGTATCTACTTCTTCGATATCTTTGGCGACCTCCTCTACTTCAGTTGAGGTCTGTGCCCTGCTGAGTTCTTCCTCAAGCGCAGCAATGCGCTGATAAAAACGCCAGACGCGGCGCTTTTGAAACCACACGTAACCGGCCGGGACGATCCGCAGAAACGGTACTACGAACAATAAAGGCAACAGCAATAACAATACGCTGCCAAACTGCGCTGCGATCCAATATGGCAAGACGCCGTGCAAAAAGTTTGGTCCAGAGTTTATGAGCTCTGTGGCAATTTTGTTTAATGGCACAGGCGGCGAAGCCGTGTTTGGATACTCGCGCGCACTTTGCAAAATATTAGGTTCGCCATGAATGTTCTTTGCTGCATTCACTAACCTATCGGTTACCGCAGGGTGCAGATCGTATGCGGCTATAAGTGAAGCTCGCAATGCTAAGATCTTAACATCCTCTGGTGGTCTCGGAGGGTCGAGTGTGATTGATCCTGCTGGTACAGTTACCGAATTCGCTCCTGAAAGTTTCAATGCAAGGGCGTCGACCAAAGCCATAGGGACGAAAATGATTTCTGGATCAAAGATTGCATCCATAAGGTAAGGTGCATCAAGTGGAGCGACAAACAACGCTGCATCCGCTTCGTTGGCATATAACGCCTTTATCGCATCATTGCCCCCAACATTGACGAGGTCTATGCCGACATTTTGCAACCCGGCGGCTTCAATTAGCGCTAAAGCGGCGGCGCGAGTACCGGACGCCTTGGTTCCTGCAGCTAAGCGAATGTCTCCCCATTCTCCTGCATTGGCCCCGACTGGACTCGACTTTCCGCGGAACACCACCATGGGTTCAAGAAAAATGGCGCCCAAAGACTGTAAGTTCTCGTCCTGAGGTATTTCCAGGCCACCCTGAACAAATGCGGCATCCACTTCGCCAGAAACAAGTTTCTGAATGTTCTCAACCGACCCCTCGGTTTCAACTAAAATTACCTGAATGCCGTCACGTGCAAGTTCTGCTTTGTAGAGTTGTCCAACTTGCCAATATCCGCCGCCGCTTATGCCAGCAGCCAGCTTAATACTGTTGGGCGGTTTCAAGCCAAAGATCAGAAAAACAAGCAACCCGATAAACACAATCGGAAAGAGAATGAAAAGAGCTAAGCGCATTTATTCTCACATTCATATGATCGGAACCGATAATTCGTTCTCATTTGATAGCAGTCTTTTTGCCAACGAGAAACCGATCACAGTGGGTAGCACTCGAAAGTTCGAGTTCTTAGGTTCAAGTATCCCCGAAGATTAAGTTGGTAGCGCAAAAAACCAAGAACGCTTGAACGAGGTTAAAATCAAAAACTGGCCGTCTAAGCAACGGTTTATCCTATCGTAAACCAGAGTTTTGTTTTGTCTTTTTTGTCGGCAATGCCCCGCATCTCGGAAATTGCAAAGTCTTGTTGCGAGTGTCCGGTTTGGGCTGTCTGTGGTCCTTCGGTGAAAGCGGGCCAATGGCGGCAAAGTCCGCAATGCAGACTGTCAGCTGAATCGAGCGAATGACCGCACCGAGCCCACTTTGACCGATGCTGCGTAAAGGATTTATGGCTGCTTTCGAGGGCGATAGAAAACCTGCTTGATCGCAGCCGCGATGCAGAGGGAAAGCAGCGCCGAGTTGTCGGAACGCGTGAGCCAAAAGGCGATCTAATCGAACGATTCAGCGCTTCACCCCGTCTGCGGCTACCTCTCAAATACTGCGCGGTGCCCAGAGAATAATACCCGCACCGACAAGGCAAATGACCGCTCCAACTACATCCCATTGATCCGGGCGATGGCCTTCCACACCCCATAGCCACAGCAGGGACGATACGATGTAAACGCCACCGTAGACTGCATAGGCGCGGCCCGCCTGATCGGCGGGGCTGAGCGCCAGTAGCCAGGCGAAAGCGGCAAGGGACAGCATGCCCGGTGCCAACCAAAACACGCTCTTGTCCAGCCGGAACCACGCCCAGAAAGCAAAGCATCCGGCAATTTCGGCCAGCGCAGCGACGAAGTAGATAAGAACCGTCTTCATCGGGCGAGACATACGTTCCGAGGAGGATCGGGTCTATTAGGAAAAATCTTTCAAATTCAAAGAAGCGACCCCAAATCCGATCCAACACTTGGATAGGCCGCCGTCATCGACTTAAGCTGCTTGGCCGCCAGGCCCAGCTTGATTGCCAGCCCGAAGAAATTGATCAGTTCGCCGTATTCCGGGCCGAACAGGTGCGCGCCGAGGATCTTGCCGTTCGACCTGTCCACGAGGATCTTCGCGGCGGCGGAGGTCTCGCCGATCCTGTAGTTCGAGTACCAACCGCTCGTGTCGGTGAACCGGACATCTACGTCATGCCCGGCGTCCCTTGCCTCACTTTCCAACATGCCGACACGCGCCAGTTCCGGAACGGTGAAGACGGCTGTTGGAATACCGGCATAGTCCGGTACGGTCTGCGCGTCCTTGAGCATGTTGGAGGCTGCGACCTTCCCTTCGATCACCGCGACCGGCGTCAGCGGCATACCATCGGTGTCGGCGGAATCTCCGGCGGCATAGACCGCGCTGCTTGTCGTGCTTTGCAGATGGGGGGCTACAACGATGCCCTTGTCGCTGTAGTCAACACCGGCCGCCTCAAGATTCAAATCGGCCAGGGCTGCAACCCGGCCCGCGCCATGCACGACCAGATCGGTTTCGATTGTTCGGGTTTCATCGCCTGACTTCACTTCAACACTTAATGCTCCACTGGCTTCCGAGACCGACACGATTTCGGTCTCGCGCATCAGGTCCACGCCGATACCGGTGCCGCGCTCGATCAGCATTTCGACCAGATCGGGATCGAAGCCGCGTAAGGGCCGGGCGCCACGATCCACGATGATCGGGTTGGCTCCGGCCCGTGCGGCGATATGCGCAAACTCGAAGGACACGAAGCCGCCGCCGATAAAAAGAACCCGTTTGGGAAGGGCCTCCAGGTTGAGGAAATCCGTGCTGTCGATCACGAGATCGGCCCCTGTGAAGCTCAGCGGCCTGGGCATGGCACCGGCGGCCACGAGGAACCGTTCCGACTGATATGCCGTTCCATCGACCTCCAGCGTGTTGTCTCCCGTGAAGCGGGCAGCTCCATGCAGGGTTTCGACGCCGTTGCCCGACAGGCCCTTTTCCATCTTGTCCGGCACGGGATCGGTGAAGCCACGCTTGTGTGCCATCAGATCGGCCCAGTTGATCGACAGATCACCGGGATCGATCCCCTTGCCCTGCATGAGCCGTGCCGCGTCCATGATTTCCGCACCGCGCCGCAGGATTTTCTTTGGATCGCAGCCGCGCAATGCGCAGGTGCCGCCGTAGGGCAGCGCATCGACAATGGCCACACGCCATCCTGCTGCGCCACATTTGTTCGCCGCGGCCACGCCTGCCATGCCAGCCCCGATGACGATCAGGTCGTAGTCTTCGCTCATTTTCTGGTCCTATCCTTGAGTCTATCCGGCGCAGCAGCTCAACTTTGCCACGTCCATATCGAAGGTTTGAGCCGCCAGCTTCAGCCCTTCCACCGTTGTCAGATACGGGAAGATCGTCTCGCCGAGTGCCTTGGTGGTCATGCCGAACTTCAGCGCCATGACGAGGGTCTGGATCGTATCGGACCCCTCGGGCGCGATGATCTGGCCACCAAGCAGCCGGTCGGTCTTCCTGTCCGCCACCAGCTTGATCAATCCGCGCGTATCGCGGGCCGCCAGCGCACGCGGCACCTGATCGAGGGGCACGATGGACGTCTTGACGTCGAAGCCCGCGTTCCGCGCCTGGGTTTCACCGAGACCGACGCCCGCGACCTGCGGATCGGAAAACACCACCCAGGGCATCGCGGCGTTGTCGTAGCGATGGTCTTCGCCGAGAACCGCGTTTTTGGCGGCGAGCTTTGCACCGTAGGCCGCCATATAGACAAACTGGTCACGGTCGGTCACATCGCCCGCCGCATAGATGCCTCGCACCGATGTCTGCATGTCCTCGCCGACGACGATGGACCCGCGCGCGTCGGTTTCAACGCCGATTGCGTCCAGGCCCATATCTTCGGTATTGGCCCGCCTGCCAGCGGTCGAAACGAGGTGATCCGCTGTCACTTCGACAGGCTTTCCGTTCTGGATCACGCGTAGCGTCACGCCTGCGTCGTCGCGGCGCACAGTGTCGTAGCTTAACCCGGTCAGAAGGGTGATGCCTTCGGCCTCAAACGCCGCCGCCAATGCCTCCGAGACCTCTGGTTCCGCGCCGGGCAACAGATGCGAACGGGCGACGAGCGTGACCTTCACGCCCATGCGGCTCATCATCTGGGCCAGTTCCGCGCCAATGTAGCCCGCGCCTATGAAGATCAGGCTCTTCGGCAGTGTTTCGAGTTCCAGAAGGCTGGTGCTGTCGAGCGCGCCGATGTCCTCGATCCCGTCGATGGTCGGCAGGACGGGACGCCCGCCCGTGGCGATGATGGTCTTCGGCGCTGTCAGGGTTCGCTCACCGACTGTCACGCCGCCTTCGATCAGCCGCGCGGGACCGGCGTCGATGTAATCGACACCCTCATATTCCGGCAGAAGGTCCGCGTATTTCTTCTGGCGCAGGGTCGCGACCAAATCGTCCTTGGACTGGACGAGTGTGTGCCAATCATCCACGTGTGCCTGCCCCGATAGACCCGGAAATCTCTTGGCAGCCTTTGCACCATGGACGGCCTCTGCCGCACGGATCATCGCCTTGGACGGCACGCATCCCACGTTGACGCAGGTTCCGCCGATGGTGCCATGTCCCACGAGAGCGACGCGCTTTCCGGCATCCGCGCCGGTAATTGCGGCGGAGAACCCCGCCGACCCCGCCCCGAGGACGATCAGGTTATAGCCGCCTTGGCCGTCGTCGTTTTTGTTCAGGTCTTTCATCTCAGCGCGCCTCACCATACTCGGGGTTGTTCGATTTGGCAGCGAACAGATAAATGACCGCGCCGATTGCGATCAGCGGTGTGAGCATGCCGAGAAGACCGAAGAACATACCGGTGGCGGTGCAACATCCCATCATCATTAGAGCGTTCCTTTCTTTTGCGCACGGTTCAGCAGAACCGCGTAGAGTGCTGTGGCGGCGAAAACGCCGATTGTGATCCGTATTGCGAACCTGAATTCGAGAAGAATGATCAGGATCGACAGGGCCACCGCGAGGCCGGTGGCCCAAAGTTTCGGGGCCGGTCCCGGTTTGCCAGCGCGCAGCCAAAAGGCCTGTGCCACCACGGCGAGGCTGAAAAACAGCAGCGGGAACAGGGCGTAATCGAGCCAACCCGATAGGGCCGACAATCCGACGCCAGCGATGATGACGACCAGAAACGGCGTAAAGCAGCAGAGCGCGGCGAACAGCGCACCGCCAAGCCCCCATTTCAGCAGTCGGTCGGGATTTTCTGGTGTGTCAGTCAATGGGCCGTCTTTCTTCGTGATGGTTCGGTGCTGGAGGCCCGTTTCATGTGTGAACGACGCAGTGCGCGGAGGATCAGGTAGGTCAGACCCGCCAAAACCAGCATGGCATTGCCACTCATTCCAGAGAGCCAAGCCCCAACGCCGCCGAACAACGCTGCAAGCACGGCAGTTCCGCCGCCGCAGCAGACGACCACGACCGGAGCCGCTACTCCGAAGGCCAGTAGGCCACCCATCAAATTGTCACGCATTGCAGACGGCTCAGGAGGCTGTGTCGGGCAGCACGTGCGCCGGATAGCCATTGGCCGTCACCGCGCCGATGATGCTTTCGATGGAAGTTTCGGCGTCATCGTAGGTCACGCTGTAAACGCCCTGTCCGTATTCTGGGCCGTCCTCGAACTCGGCGATCTCGACCGAAGGAACACCGCGCATGGAACTGGCGACGATGAACGAACAGGACGGGCAGGTCAGATCGCTGACGGCGATCTCGACCTGACGCTCTTCGGCGAAAGACGGAGTTGAGAGTGCGGCGACGGTCAGGGCAGATATCAGGAGGTGCTTCATGGTCATGGTCCTCGTTCAGAATTTCAGGATGAAGGGGGTGAGGTAGGGAAAGATCATCGCGACAGCGACAATCGCGGAAGCGGCCCAGAGGGTTGCCCGCATGATGCGGCGGTCGATGGGGCGCGCGCAGGTGCCGTCGGCACAGGACTCGGCATCTACGGGCTTGTAAGCCTTGTAGAAGCCGTATCCCAAGAACGCGACGCTCAGCGCGAAGGTGTACCATTTGTAGGCATAGAGCGCCCCGAGCTGCGCGATGAACACGCCTGTCACGCCAAAGCTGACCAGCACCAATGGAAGGATGCAGCAAGAAGTCATCGCCAGCGCACCAATGACGCCGAGGCCGGTCACGCCCCATCCCTTGGTGGTTTCGTCGCCAGTTTTCTGCGACCGAGATTGCGGCAGTTCTGCCAAATGTTGTTCCATCGAATCTTCCTTGAACAGATGTTTCCACCGTTCTAGGGTCTGTAGCTGATACAGGCTCAAGGGGTTTTTTTGCGAAATGAGTAACACAAGCGTGAGATCAATTCGGCGGGGTGATTTGGCACGCGCAACGGGCTGCAACCTGGAAACCATTCGCTACTACGAGAAAATCGGGATCATGCCGGACCCGCCGCGCAGTACGAAGGGTTACCGAAGCTACGACGATGCCCACGTCAAGCGGCTGAAATTCGTCATGCGGTCCCGCGATCTAGGCTTTTCTCTCGAAGAGGTTCGCGGGCTGCTTGGGCTGGTCGATGACCGATCCCGGACATGCGCCGAGGTGCAGATCATCGCCGAAGATCATCTGACTGACGTTCAGGCCAAGATTGCCGATCTGCAGCGCATCGAGCGCGTCCTGTCGGACACTGTTGCGCGATGCACCGGCGATGCTGCCCCGGAATGCGCGGTGATCGACGCCTTACTCGATGCTTAGTCCGCCCTGAGAAGAGGGGGCAGCGGACCTTCGTGAACGGCGCAGCGAAAGCCCGAAAAGTCCGCAACCCGGTCATAGCCGTGTTTTCTGCAAGTGTCTGCTCTGGGTCAAAAGCAGCCGTTGACGCTGTGACCTGTTTATAGGTCCAGAGCCAAGAACGATCCGTTCGCCCTATTTCTGAGGACCCCTACAGGAAGTCCGGTCTTCCCAACCCAATGCATCCAGAGCGTCAGGCAACCCGCCTGACCACCAACCCGTTTCCAAGGGTGGTCGCCAGTAGATCAATCGATCTGACGGGATGCGCATCAATCGATGAAAAGGAAATCAACTATGACAGACTTGAATAATGCGCTCGGCTGGAGCGATCCGATCCCTTGGGGTCAGGACCGCCCCGCCGACGCCATACCCAACGACATCAAACCCGGTATGTGGGTGCGGTCGGACATGATCGTGCGGCCAAATATGACCCACTGGCTGACCAAGCCCGGAAACCCATATCCACCGCCGTATGTAAGTGACTTCATGTGGGAGGTGATCGACGGCGAGAGCTTCAAGCTAGAAGTAGCCGAGCCTTACGCCACCCACCGGGTCGCCTCGTACTACCGCATCTGGGCCGGTGAACTTCCCAGCGAAACCGAGAACAAGACTGAAGCACCGAGTGATGAAGAAGAGTTGCTTCCGAGATTGCTTGAGAATTACGCCGAAAAGGAGAAAGCAAATGCATCTGCCTGATAGCGAACGTGAGATCATCGACCCGGCGCAGGCTGAACATGATGCCGTGATTACAGCCTTTGTCGAACAGAACCCAACGGACTTGCAGCGCAGGCGCGACGACCTTGCTGCCATCCAGCAAAGCCACCGATGGCTCATGTTTACAACAAGGCTTGTCACGCGGTCGGAAGTGGCGCAGAGATCGATGACGATCCGAGGCTGGTGTCTGATCGACAATGGCGGGTGACGTTGAAGCTGGCTGCAACCTTCATCCAGCGCAACGGACAGATGTCACCGGCGCAGGTTCGACATGAATGGGCGCTCTTGATGGCGGAGCAGGACGGGATGCACTACTCGCCGCCTGAACTGTTGATCGTCTACGAGGACCTGCCCGTTGCCAAGCAACTGGAAGAGCAGGCCGATGTGCAGGCGATGAGAGCCGCGATGTCGCCTCCCCAGATAGTTGAGGATCACACCCGACTATCGGACGCTCAACTGTTGTATCGGGTCCACAGCGCTGACGACCAGATTGCTGCCGTGGAATTGGCACGACGACGTGTGCTTAGGCAAATCGGCCAAATGGGCGTGAATTGATTACTTGGTGTGGGATTGTAGAAATCCATCAAAAACTCACACACGGTAAGTATTTGATTTTATTGGTCGGAGTGAGAGGATTCGAACCTCCGACCCCTGCCTCCCGAAGACAGTGCTCTACCAGGCTGAGCTACACTCCGACCGTGGCGGGTGATCTATACCCGGCGGTTCCGATGCGCAAGAGGATTTTGGGGCTTGGACGTGGGAAATCGTTGGCGGAACAGGGCACGGCAATTTGATAATCGGAGTCAGCCGAGTGGATCCGTTTTGTACAGGCGAATTTTTGTGCCGCCATGGTCGACCACCGGGCCTGGCGCCAATAGTGGAAGACGGGTTGACCTAGCCAAGGAAGCGGAACTGGTCACTATTCCAACCCGCCACCCCTGAAATCGGCTCATCAGGGCTTTGCCCATTGCACCATAGACCGAGCGCAGCCGCTTTTCGTCTCCGATCCGTGCACCATAAGGCGGGTTCACAATTACCAGCCCCTTTGGGCCTTCCGGCGGTTTCATGTCACTAACCGACTTCAAATGAAACTGTGTCGCTTGGCTCACCTGCGCTCGCTTGGCGTTTGCTGTGGCAGCTTCAATCGCACCTGCATTTCTGTCCGAGCCGCAGAAGGTTAGCCCAGTTTCCTTGCTGGTGATGCAGTCTCTCATTGATTTCCAATGGTCGCGATCAAAACTGGCAAGGTCTTCAAAAGCAAAACTGCGCGACCGGCCGGGCAGCAAGCCCAGGGCGATTTCGGCGGCCTCGATCACAAACGTGCCTGACCCGCACATCGGATCAAGGACAGGTTCGTTACCGGTGTAGCCGCAGTCGTGCAGAAACATGGCGGCCATTGTTTCCCGCATCGGCGCTTTGGCTATCGCTTCCTTATGCCCGCGCTTGTGCAAAAGCTCGCCTGAGCTGTCGATCGACAATGTGCACATGTCTTTTTCGATTCGCAGAAGGACCCTTAGGCTGGCTTCAGATGAGATCGGAGCCCCCAATGTCTCGGATATCGCGCGTTCGATCCTTTGTCGGGCGGCTCCGGCATGGTAAATCCGGGATTTGCGGCTTGTTGCCTCGACCTTGATCGGAACGTCCGGGCGCAGGAACTCTTTCCACGGAAATTTGCGGGCCCGTTTGTCCAGCTGAGCCAGATGCACCGCCGGGAAGTTCCCCAACCGCACAAGAACCTTGTTCGCACCCCTCAAGGTCAGGTTGGCCCGCCAGACTTCGGACCAAGATCCTCGGCACGTTACGCCGCCTCGAACCTCTTTCGCCTGGGCGAATCCGTTCGACTGCGCCTCGGCGCATAAGGGACCTTCGAGGCCCGGTGTCGCAATCAGAAAGATGTCGAGGTCTGCGTTTTGTTCCATTTTGGTTGCTTACACCGGAACCTTCGCGGGTGCGACACGCTTTTTTTGGCGCCCGAAATGTGTCACTTTGCCGAGTAAATAGCGGGAAAGTGCGGTTTCAAGATAACTTTTGGCGGTAACAGGTTTGCGTTTAGAAGCGTCCCCGCGTAAAGGGTCCGTGATCGGAATTATGCCTGCGGAATTTGGACCCATTTTGTCGCTTTCGCGACAAGTGGTATGAATTTCCGCGTTATTGCATGGCCCCAACTGGCGTCAGCAATGCAGGCGCAGCAATGAAGGCTTGGAAGAACGTAGCGACATGCAAACTTTCAAACTTAAAAAAGGGTTGGATCTGCCGGTTGAAGGCGCTCCCGACCAGACCATCCATCCGGGGCCGGATTATAAGACCGTCGGCGTTTTGGGTGGAGACTATATCGGCCTGAAGCCCAAGATGTTGGTGCAAGAGGGCGAGGATGTTCAACGGGGTGCACCGTTGTTCTGTCACAAGGACGCACCAGAGGCGATGATGGTTGCGCCGGTAAGCGGTAAAGTGGTTGCCATCAACCGGGGTGCCCGCCGTGTCCTGCAAAGCGTTGTGATCGAAGTGTCGGATGCAAATGACAACGGCGTCGATTTTTCGAACGTTGGCGATGCAAACAGCGCAGAAGGTGTGACCGCCAAACTGTGTGCCGCTGGCCTGTGGACCGCGTTTCGCACGCGGCCATATTCTAAAATGCCGCAGCCTGGCAGCGCACCGACAGCAATCTTTGTAACTGCCATGGACAGTGATCCGCTGGCCCCAGACGCCGCGTCGATCATCGCTGAAGCGCCCGAGGCGTTCAACTCGGGTCTGGCAGCGATCACCAAACTGACCGAAGGAAAAACCTTTCTGTGCCAGAAGGACGGCGATGCGATCCCCGGAGCAGATGTTCCCGGCGTAGAAGCGGCGGCGTTTTCTGGACCGCACCCGTCTGGTCTGGCGGGTACCCATATCCATTTTCTCGAGCCTCTGGCTGGTGAAAAGCAGGTCTGGACCATCAGCTATCAGGATGTCATTGCAATCGGCCGCCTGATGCAAACGGGTCATTTGGATCCCAATATTGTGATTGCTTTGACCGGACCCGGGGCGCGTCAGCCGCGCCTAGTACGCACCGTTATGGGTGCATCCACGGATGACCTGACCCGTGATGAGGTGAACGTGGACGGCACGCCGCGTATCATCTCGGGCTCAATCCTGTCTGGTCAGCAAGCTGATGGACCGACAGCCTATCTGGGTCGTTTTGCGCGCCAGATCAGTATCATACGTGAAGATCACGATCAAATTCCGATGGGCTGGATTCGTCCAATGCCATCGAAGTTTTCTGTTCAGCCCGTTTTGGGTTCTGCGTTTGCCAAGAAGCTGTACGCTTTTACATCCAACCTGAATGGTGGACGTCGCGCGATGGTGCCAACCGGTGTGTTCGAGGAACTGATGCCGCAGGATTACCTGCCCACACAGTTACTGCGCGCTTTGTTGGTGATGGATACCGACACCGCCCAAGCCTTGGGCGCATTGGAGCTGGATGAAGAGGACCTAGGCCTTGTGGGCTTTGCCTGTCCAGCGAAATATGAATACGGGCTGGCGCTGCGCGACTGCCTGAGCAAGATTGAAAAGGAGGGCTGATCCAAATGGGTTTGCGCAGCTTCTTCGATCGGATCGAGCCGAACTTTACCAAGGGCGGCAAGTACGAAAAGTATTTCCCCATCTACGAGATGGTCGAAAGCTTTATCTACACTCCGAAAACTGTGACCACCGTTGCCCCTCATGCGCGGTCTTACGTGGATATGAAGCGGATCATGACCTATGTCGTGATCGCGACGATCCCGTGTATCCTGTGGGGAATGTACAATACCGGCTATCAGGCCAATTCAGCTATAGCCACGCTTGGGCCTGATTCCGCAACTGGATGGCGGATCGCCATTCTGCAGATGTTTGGCATCTCGCTGAACCCGGAAAGCATTTTTGCCAATGTCATGCACGGGCTGATGTATTTCCTACCGATCTATATCGTCACGCTGGTCGCCGGTGGTATTTTCGAGGTCATCTTCGCAACCGTGCGCGGGCACGAGGTGAACGAGGGTTTCCTTGTCACATCAATGCTCTACACGCTGATCATGCCAGCAACCACGCCACTTTGGCAGGTCGCATTGGGGATTATCTTCGGTGTCGTGATCGGTAAGGAAGTGTTTGGTGGGACAGGCAAGAACTTCCTCAACCCGGCGCTGGTTGGCCGGGCTTTCTTGTACTTCGCTTATCCTGCGCAGATGTCGGGCGATGCGGTTTGGACCCCGGTTGATGGGTTCTCGGGTGCAACTGCACTGGCGGTTTCGGCGGCTGACGGCGTTCAGGCGCTGGCGGCTGAAGGCATCACCTGGTCAAACGCGTTCTTCGGACAGATCCAGGGCAGCTTTGGTGAGACATCGACCTTGGCGTGTATGATCGGTCTGGCCTTCCTGCTGACGACGAAGATTGCCAATTACCGGCTGATTGTGGGCTGTCTGGCCGGAACTATCGGCTTTACCCTGCTGCTGAACCTCATTGGCTCGGACACCAACCCAATGTTCGCGATGCCATGGTACTGGCACATCGTTCTGGGCGGTTACGCGTTTGGTCTGGCCTTTATGGTGACCGAACCGGTTTCGGCCAGCCACACCAACGTAGGTCGCTATATCTATGGCGCTCTGATCGGTGTCATGGTTGTGATGATCCGCGTGATCAATCCGGCTTTCCCCGAAGGCATGATGCTGGCAATCCTGTTCGGGAACGTTTTTGCACCGCTGATCGATTACTTCGTCGTTCAGGCCAACATTAAACGGAGGGCGCGTCGCCATGTCTGATACGCATTCCCAAGAACCGAAGGGCGCGATTGCCAAGTTTCTGGCGGCCTCGCCGGACTCGGTTGGCAAAACGATCTTCATCGCCGTCGCCGTTTGTCTTGTCGCCTCGATGGTCGTTTCCGCCGCAGCCGTTAGCCTGCGCCCGGTACAGGAAACCAACCGACTGAAGGACAAACAGGTCAACGTTCTGCAAGTTGCGGGCGTTTTTGAACCCGGCATCGATGTGACCGAAGCGTTTGCCGCTTTTGAACCGCATGTGCTGGAACTGTCCACCGGTGACTTCGTCGATGATCGGTTCGACCCGACCACCTTCGACGACATCGCTGCTGCCAGCGACCCTGAGTTGAGCGTTGCGCTGGACGATGATCCCGCGGGCATTGGTCGCAAGTCGAAATACCGCGTGATTTACCTACTGCGTGATGATGCAGGTGATCTGGACAAGGTGATCCTGCCGCTGCACGGCTATGGTCTATGGTCCACGCTTTATGGCTTTATTGCGCTGGAGAATAACGGCAACGATATCTACGGCCTGCAATTCTATCAGCACGGCGAAACCCCCGGCCTTGGGGCCGAGGTGGATAACCCGCGCTGGAAAGCGTTGTGGAATGGCAAGAAGTTGCGCGATGACAATGGTGATCTGCAAATCACGGTGTCCAAATCGCAACCTGCGGCCGGTCCCGATTTCTATATCGATGCTCTGGCAGGGGCGACCCTGACCTCGGTTGGTGTCGATAACCTGGTGAAATTCTGGATGGGTGACGCGGGCTATGCTCCGTTCCTGGCCAAGCTGCAAGCAGGAGAGTTCTAATGTCTCAGACCAAGAAAGAGATGCTGGTCGACCCGCTTGTCGACAACAACCCGATCACCTTGCAGGTGCTGGGCATCTGTTCGGCGCTGGCGGTGACCTCGTCGCTGCAGGTGTCGATGGTGATGGCGCTGGCGGTGATCTTCGTGACCTCGTTCTCGTCTTTCTTCATCTCTTGCCTGCGCAACCAGATTCCCGGTTCGATCCGGATCATCGTACAGATGGTGATCATCGCCTCGCTGGTGATCCTCGTGGACCAGATCCTGAAAGCCTATGCTTTCGAGATCTCGAAAACCCTGTCGGTCTTCGTCGGTCTGATCATCACCAACTGTATCGTGATGGGCCGCGCCGAGGCGTTTGCGATGAAGAACCCGCCCGTTGCGTCCTTTATCGACGGCATGGGCAACGGCATGGGCTATGGTCTGATCCTGCTGCTGGTCGGCTTCATTCGTGAGTTGTTCGGCGCCGGGTCGCTGTTCGGCGTTACCATTCTGGAGACCGTCAACAACGGTGGCTGGTACGTGCCCAACGGCATGCTGCTGCTGCCCCCGTCGGCGTTCTTCATCATCGGTCTGATCATCTGGGCCTTCCGCACATGGAAGCCGAACCAGGTGGAAGAGCGTGAATACAAAATTCAGCAGGTAGAGGCCCACTAATGGAAGGTCTGATCTCACTGGCCGTAAAGGCCATCTTTGTCGAAAACCTTGCGCTCAGCTTCTTCCTGGGGATGTGTACCTTCATCGCCGTTTCCAAGAAGATTTCAACCGCGCTGGGTCTGGGTATTTCGGTTATGGTCGTGCAGGCCATCACCGTGCCCGCGAACAATCTGTTGCTGAACTACTTGCTGAAACCGGGCGCACTTGCCTGGGCTGGCTTCCCGGATGTGGACCTGACCTTCCTTGGCCTGATCTCGTATATCGGCGTGATCGCGGCGATGGTTCAGATCCTCGAGATGGTTTTGGACAAGTACTTCCCGCCGCTTTACAACGCGCTGGGGATTTTCCTGCCGCTGATCACAGTGAACTGCGCCATTCTGGGTGGGTCTTTGTTCATGGTCGAGCGTGACTACAACTTTGCCGAGGCGGCAACCTATGGCCTGTCTTCGGGCTTTGGTTGGGCGTTGGCGATCACTGCGATGGCGGGTGTTCGCGAAAAGCTGAAATATTCGGACATTCCCGACGGCCTACAGGGTCTGGGCATCACCTTCATCACCGCAGGATTGATGGCCATGGCCTTCATGTCCTTCTCGGGCGTGAAACTGTAAGGAGGCGTCAATGGAAACCTTTACCCTAGGCGTAGCTCTTTTCACCGTCATCGTTCTGGCACTGGTGGCCGTCATCATGGCCGCCCGGTCCAAGCTGGTGTCGACCGGCAACGTGAACATCACAATCAATGGCGAGAAAACCATTTCCGTACCAGCTGGCGGCAAATTGCTGCAAACGCTGGCGGCCGAAAAGCTTTTTGTTCCTTCGGCTTGCGGGGGTGGTGGCACCTGTGCGCAATGTCGGGTGCGCGTGCATTCGGGTGGTGGGTCGATCCTGCCCACTGAGGAAAGCCATATCACCAAACGCGAAGCCTCGTGCGGTGACCGACTGTCCTGTCAGGTGGCCGTGAAGCAGGATATGGACATCGAAGTCCCCGAAGAGGTCTTTGGCGTCAAGAAATGGGAATGCACGGTGCGTTCGAATGAGAACGTGGCAACCTTCATCAAGGCGCTGACGCTGGATCTGCCGGAAGGCGAGGACGTGAACTTCCGCGCGGGTGGCTACATTCAGATTGAAGCCCCTGCGCACGCGTTGAAATACACTGATTTCGACGTGGAAGAGGAATATCGCGAAGACTGGGACCGCTTCAATCTTTGGCAGTACGAGTCGGTTGTCGCGGAACCGATCGAGCGCGCCTATTCGATGGCCAACTACCCGGACGAGAAGGGCATGATCATGCTGAACGTCCGCGTAGCTTCACCGCCTCCGGGCTCGGAAGGTATCCCTCCGGGTCAGATGTCATCTTACATCTTCAACTTGAAGCCGGGTGACAAGGTCACAATCTCGGGTCCGTTTGGCGAGTTCTTCGCGCGCGAGACCCAAAAAGAGATGGTGTTCATCGGTGGTGGTGCGGGCATGGCCCCCATGCGCAGCCACATTTTTGACCAGCTCAAACGTCTGGAAAATCGCGATCGCAAGATCAGCTTCTGGTACGGCGCGCGGTCGAAGAAAGAGATGTTCTTTGTCGAAGATTTCGACCAACTGGCCGAAGAGTTCGACAATTTCGATTGGCATGTCGCGCTTTCGGATGCGCAGCCCGAGGATGACTGGAAAGGCTATACCGGTTTCATCCATAACGTCCTGTTCGAAGAATACCTCAAGAACCATCCCGCGCCAGAAGACTGTGAATTCTACATGTGTGGCCCGCCCATCATGAACCAGTCGGTCATCAACATGCTGCTGGACCTGGGCGTGGACCGAGAAGACATCATGCTCGACGATTTTGGCGGGTAAGAAAACAAGAACCGGCGCTTCAAGCGCCGGTTTTTTCGTTTTGGCCGTCACACGACGCTATTTTCCGTAATAATCCCGATACCAGGAAACGAACTGGGCTATGCCGTCTTTCAGGTCCGTCTGTGGACGGTAATTGGTCAGCCGCTGCAACAAACGGTTGTCAGCCCATGTCGCATGAACGTCGCCCATCTGCATCGGCATAAAGTTCTTGATTGCCTTCTGTCCAACCGCCTCTTCGATAGCTTCGATGAAATCCATCAAGCGCACTTTGTCGCCGTTTCCAATATTGACGATACGATAGGGTGCTACGGGTGACAGGCTGTCGCCGTCCTCAATGTCTTCACGGCTGGCCGGCCGGACCGGGGGCACATCGATTAGCAATCTGATCCCGCGCACAAGATCCTCAACATGGGTGAAGTCCCGATACATGTCTCCATGATTGTAGATATCAATGGGACGACCTTCCAAAATGGCGGCCACAAACTTGAAATAGGCCAGATCGGGCCGCCCCCAGGTGCCATAGACCGTAAAGAACCGAAACATCGTGGTCGGCAGCTTCCACAGATGCGCATAGGAATGCCCCATCGCCTCATTCGCCTTTTTGGTGGCAGAGTAGATGGTCAATTGCGTGTCCGCTTTTTCCGTTTCGGTAAACGGCATTTCTTCGTTGGCACCATAGATGGACGAGGTCGAAGCCATCAACAGATGCTCGACCTCATGCTGACGCGCGATTTCCATTACGTTGAACGTGCCAACGACGTTAGATTCGATATAGCTTCGGGGGTATTCGAGGCTGTGCCGAACACCGGCTTGGGCCGCCAGGTGGACGATGAAATCGGGTTGGAACTCGTCCGCCACTTGCACCAGACGGTCATAGTTTTCCAGCCGATCTTCGGTCGCGGTAAACCCTGGGGTTTGCAATAGGATCTGATGTCTGCGCTGTTTCAGGGTCACATCGTAATAATCGGTCATTCCGTCATAGCCATGCACCCGGAACCCTTCTGCCAGAAGCAGCTTGGCCAGGTGGAAACCGATGAACCCCGCAGAGCCCGTAATCAATACCCGCTTCATAAAACCCTCTGAACGCTCTGCAAAACCATGGCTGACCAAACGGCTTTGGTCCATGAACCAGACCAATGGCGTTTGACGACTTTCAAGGCCATATCGGACAACCTATGGCCGTTGGTCAACACTTTGCCTGCTCAATCAGTTGTTCATTGCCGCCAATAGGCGAGAAGGGTAGGGAACAGACCGTATGATAAGCAATTGGATCAGACAGCGACTTCAACGCAAAACAGGGCGAGCAACCGATACCTTCCCCTGTGACATCGCCCCCACCACGCGAGTGACGGCGGTGGCTGATATTCATGGCCGTCTGGATTTGTTGCATGCGTTGTTGCCACGCTTGGATGATCAAAGCCCTCTGGTTTTTGTTGGAGACTACATTGACCGGGGGCCTTTCAGCGCGCAAGTGTTGCGCCATCTGCACCATCTGAGCGACGCATCAGATCGGAACGTCCATTGCCTCCTTGGTAACCATGAAGAGATGTTGTTGCATTTCTTGGATGATCCAGAACGCCATGCACGGCTCTGGTTTCGAAACGGAGGTCTGCATACGCTGGCGTCATTCGGGCTCAAACCAACTGGAGACCTGGAAGAAAGCCGGAAAGTCAAGGAACTGGCCGAAGGCCTACGACAAGCGATGGGTCAGGAATTGCTGGAATGGCTGACAAAGCGGCCCCTGACCTGGACCAGTGGCAACGTCACTATTGTTCACGCGGCTTTGGACCCTCGTCGCCCTGTCGAAGCTCAGGATCGTCAGATCTGCCTTTGGGGACATCCCATGTTCCCAAGAACCGCGCGCGGCGATGATCAATGGGTGGTGCACGGTCACACAATCGTAAACCAGCCCCGTGTCAGAAACAGGGTCCTGTCGATTGACACGGGCGCTTTTGCCTCAGGCCGGTTGACGGCCGCGGAGATCGAGGACGGAGGCGTCAGGTTCCTTTCGACGGGCTGATCCTAGCCGACAATCATCTGCTTCATTCGAAGGGCTTCGTATTCCAGCTCTTTCAATCGGAAATGCACGACGTCTCCGATAGTGATGACGCCACTCAAATGGCCGTCACGCAGAACGGGCATATGGCGGAAACGACCTTCGGTCATTGTCTTCAGCACATCGTTTAGCAGATCGTCTGGTGTACAGGTCTTGACCTCTTTGGTCATCAGGTCTTCGACCGCTTGCGGCAAGGTCTGGCCGGGTGTGTCTGCCATGCGCCGCACAATGTCGCGCTCTGACAGGATGCCTTGCAAGGCTCCGTTTTGATCTGTCACCAAAACGGCCCCGATCCGCTTGTCCTTAAGCGTGTTGACCACCGAATGGATCGTATCGTTTGGCCGCACCGAAAATACCGCGTCCCCTTTTCCCTCAAGCAGTTTGGCCACGGTGGTCTGTGAGTGCGACAAGTTCGATTCTGCCGATTGGCTATACGTCGTCTTGTCTGCCTTGTCGCCGCGTGTTGGTGACTGGTAAGAGGTTGGGGCCATGGGCAATCTCCTTATGGTTCTTGCAATGTCTTTCCCTTTCACCTTAGCGCAGCTAAACGACCTGTATAGGGTGCAAATGCCCGAATGCACGAAATCTGGGTCAACAAAGGACGATCAAGCTTGTGAGTGGACTCTACCTTACACCGCCTGTGGCCGCTTTGATCTTCTTTGCGGTTGTCGTGTGTGGTCACAACTTTCGCATGGCCTGGAAGCACCAGGCCCCGGGGTGGCAGAAGCGAGCGTGGTTGTTTGGAGTTCCGGCTGGGGTTGGGCTTTTGGTATTGGGTTTTCTGCCGTTAAAACTCTGATGTCGATTTGACTCTGACGAGGGTCACTGGCATATGCCGGGCACAGAAATTCCCGGAGCTCGCCCTATGCGTCTTTTGCCTTTTGTGGCCCTTGTTGCCCTTCTTTCCGGCTGCTTTTTGGACAAGGAGCCCGAAGTGGTTCGCCTGTCCGGTGAAACGATGGGGACAACCTTCAATATCACTGCCATAGGCGACGATCTGGACGAGGCCAAACTTGCAGCCTCGGTCGATGAGACATTGGCTGAGGTCAACGCGAAGATGTCGAACTGGGACTCGAATTCCGAGGTCTCTGTCTTTTCGGCGTCGGCCAGTACAGAGCCGATGACTATCTCGGACGAATTCGGTTTGGTCATCGCTGCTGCCAACGACGTGCACGAAAAAACCGGTGGAATTTTCGATGTGACCCTTGGCCCACTGATCGAATTATGGGGGTTTGGCCCTCGTAAGCCCGAAGATCCGGTGCCGTCTGACGCTGACATCCAGGCCGCGTTAAACGGCGTCGGCCAAAGCCGTCTGCTGACGCTGGATGACGAAGCCGGAACTCTTGCGAAATCTGACGCCAGCGTCGGTATCAACCTGTCTGCAATTGCCAAGGGATATGGCATCGATGCGGTTGCCGAAACCTTAAGGGACGCCGGAATCGAGAATTACCTGGTTGAAATTGGTGGTGATCTGGTTGCCATGGGTCAGAACGAAAAGGGCGAAGCTTGGCGCATCGGCATCGAAAAACCGGAAACGGGCAGTCAGAGCATTCAGCTGATCGTGTCAGTGAATGACCTGGGCATGGCCAGCTCGGGCGACTACAAGAATTTCTTCGAACAGGACGGCGTGCGCTATTCGCATATTATCGATCCCACGACCGGACGCCCGATCACGCACCGGACGACCTCTGTCACTGTTTTGGCCGAAAACGCGATGATGGCCGATGCATGGGCCACCGCGATGCTGGCCTTGGGTCAGGAAAAGGGCCTGAAACTGGCGGAAGAGCATAAACTTGCCGTGTATTTCATCTCGCGGGATGTGACAGGCGGTGAAGAAGCTTATATTACTGCCCATAGCACCGCGTTCAAAGACGCGCTGGAATCGAACTGACTGGAGGAGCTGAGATGAGCACTTTTATTCTGGCTTTTATTCTTCTCGCCCTCGTTATGGTGGGTATGTCACTCGGCGTCATGCTGATGGGCAAGACCATCAAAGGCAGCTGTGGTGGTCTGAATGCCATATCGGGTGCTGATAAATGCGTTGTCTGCCAAAAAGACGTGGATCCCAACAGCCCGTTGCGCGATCAGCTGCAATGCAAGCGCGCCAAGAAGATGCTGGAGCAGATGGAACGTCAGGCCTGAAGCAAAGTTTTGCTTCGCACTGCGGACGGAAATGGCTAACTAAGTTTCCGTAAGGTTTAGGGGCGTCGCGTTGGCCAAGGCAAAAAACATCCTGTTCATCATGTTCGACCAGCTACGCTGGGACTATCTGAGCTGTTACGGGCATCCGCACCTGCACACGCCAAACATAGATCGCCTGGCAGCCAAAGGCGTGCGGTTTAACCGGGCTTACATTCAGTCACCAATCTGCGGCAGTTCGCGCATGTCGACCTATACCGGGCGCTATGTGCATTCGCATGGGGCGTCTTGGAACGGTATTCCGCTCAAAGTCGGCGAGATCACGATGGGTGATCATCTGCGCAAGGCGGGAATGGACTGCTGGCTGGTCGGCAAAACCCACATGCGCGCCGATGCCGAAGGCATGGCGCGGTTGGGGCTGGAACCCGACAGCCTGATTGGTGCCCGGGTTGCCGAATGCGGCTTTGACGTGTTCGAACGCGATGACGGTATGCTGCCCGAGGGTCCCGACGGGTTTTACGATCCGCACGGAGCGAAGGAGTACAACAAGTTCCTCAAGGCCAAGGGGTACGAGAGCGACAATCCATGGCATGATTTTGCCAATTCAGGTCTGGATGCCGAGGGCAACGTGCTGTCCGGCTGGTTTCTGAAGAACGCGCCCGAAGCGGCCAACATCGCCGAAGAAGACAGTGAAACGCCTTATCTGACAGGGCGCGGTATTGAGTTCATGGAATCACATAACGGACCGTGGTGCTGCCACTTGAGCTTTATCAAACCGCATTGGCCTTACATCGTGCCAGAACCTTATGCCTCAATGTTCGGTCCAGAACATGTTTTGCCCGTAGTGCGATCCGAGGCTGAACGGCAAAATGCGCATCCGGTGCTCAAGGCGTTCATGGACACAAAGATTGGTCAGACCTTTTCGCGACAGGATGTGCGTGAGGCGGTGATCCCAGCCTATATGGGCTTGATCAAACAAGCCGACGACCAGATGGGGCGTCTGTTCGACTGGATGGAAAAAACCGGGCGGATGGACGACACGATGATCGTTCTAACCTCGGATCACGGTGACTTTCTTGGTGATCATTGGATGGGTGAGAAGACGTTTTTTCACGATGCTTCGACCAAAATGCCGCTGATCATTTATGATCCATCGCCTGAAGCAAATGCGACCCGTGGGACGGTCAGTGATGCGCTGGTCGAGTCCATCGATTTGGCTCCAACCTTTGTTGATCTGGCAGGCGGTGACGTTGCCACTCATATCCTTGAAGGTCATTCGTTGCTGCCCATCCTGCATGGGACCGCAGAAGAGGTGCCCCGGGACTTTGTCATCTGCGAATATGATTACTCAGGCTCACCGATCGCTGATATCGTAGGAGTGTCGGTTCGCGAAGCGGTGATGTTCATGGTGGCCAACAAAAAGTGGAAACTGATCCATTGCGAAGGCGGGTACAGACCGATCCTGTTTGATCTGGAAAACGATCCTCAGGAACTGAATGATCTGGGCAACAGCGCAGAGCATGCAAACGTGATCGCTGAAATGTATGATCACCTGTTCGCATGGGCGCGGCGACCGTCACAACGCACCACGAGGTCGGAACAGCAATTGATCGACATGCGTACCAAAAGTAGAGGCCGAGGCATTGTCTTGGGTGTGTATGATGAAAATGACGCGCCTTTGGACCTTACTGTGAAGTACCGAAATCGAAAGGCACGTCCATACAAGAGCTACCTCAAGGAATAGCGCCTCTGCGTCTATTAAATCTTTTTCACCTGCCCAAAGGTGGTTCACCCGCCGAAGGCAAGGCGATAGAAGAAGCGCACGAGCAGTAATCGGAGAAATTCTATGGCCGCGCCCAAACCTGTTGTCTTGTGCATTCTCGATGGGTGGGGTCTGTCCGAAGACACCAAAGCCAATGCGCCGTTTCTGGCAAATACGCCGACTTTTGATACGATCATGGCCAATGGCCCTCATGCAACGCTGATCACCCATGGCCCCGATGTAGGTCTGCCAAGTGGACAAATGGGCAATTCAGAAGTTGGCCACACCAATATCGGCGCAGGTCGCGTTGTCGCCATGGATTTGGGTCAGATCGATCTGGCGATCGAAGACGGCTCATTTTTCGAAAATGAAGCCCTGCAACAATTTATCTCCAAAGTGAAAGCGGCGGGCGGGACAGCGCATCTGATGGGGCTGGTCTCGGACGGTGGCGTGCATGGGCATCTGAACCATATCGTCGCCGCGGCGACTGCGATCACCGATGCTGGCGTCCCTGTTGCGCTGCATGCAGTCACCGATGGGCGGGACGTAGCGCCAAAATCGGCGCTGACCTATATCGCGGAACTGGAAGAGCGCCTGCCTGAAAACGCGCGCATTGTGACCGTCTGCGGACGCTATTTTGCCATGGACCGGGACAATCGCTGGGAACGTGTCAGCGAAGCCTATGTCGCAATGATCAAAGGGCAGGGAAGGGCGGCGCAAAGCGCCCATGGTGCGGTCGATCATGCCTATAACCAGTCCGAGTCAGACGAGTTCATCACCCCGACTGTTCTTGATGGTTACACGGGCGTTCAAGACGGCGACGGGTTTTTCTGCCTCAATTTTCGTGCTGATCGGGCACGGGAAATCCTGCGCGCCATTGGAGAGCCCGGGTTTTCCGACTTTGACACAGGGCCGCGGCCCTCTCTCTCGGCACTGCTGGGCATGGTAGAATATTCGGACGGTCACAACGCCTACATGACCACGGTTTTTCCCAAACGGGCCATCATGAATACTCTGGGGGAATGGGTGGCCAAACAAGGGCTGCGCCAGTTCCGGTTGGCCGAAACCGAGAAATACCCACACGTAACTTTCTTTCTGAACGGCGGCAAAGAGACGCCTGAACAGGGTGAAGACCGTTTTATGCCGAAATCGCCAAAGGTTGCGACCTATGATCTGCAGCCCGAAATGTCGGCGGCTGAGGTGACGGCCAAATTTGTTGAGGCTATCGAAGATGGGTATGACCTGATTGTCACGAACTATGCCAATCCTGACATGGTGGGCCATACCGGTGATTTGAAGGCGGCGATCAAAGCGTGTGAGGCTGTGGATCAGGGTCTGGCGCAAGTTGTTGCTGCACTGGAAAAGGCCCGCGGTGCGATGATTGTCACCGCAGATCATGGCAATTGCGAAATGATGGTTGATCCCGAAACGGGTGGTCCACATACCGCTCATACACTGAACCCTGTGCCTGTGGCGCTGGTCGGTGGGCCAGAAGGGGCGCAGTTACGGCAGGGGCGTTTGTCGGATCTGGCTCCAACCTTGCTTGAATTGATGGGCCTGCCAAAACCACCAGAGATGACCGGAGAAAGCCTTTTGTCATGAAACTGGCGACCCTTGCGGCTTTCCTGATTTCAGCCGTTCCGGCGCTGGCCCAGTCAGATTCATCGCTGGCGGCATTGAAAGCCGCAGAGATGTTGGAGGACGCCTCAATCTCGCTAAGCGAGGCTGACGGTGCCCGAGACCGCGTACGTGCGCTTACCCAATCGATCCAGGCCTACGAGGCGGGATTGAGCGCGATGCGGGAAGGGCTGCGCCAGGCCGCAACCCGCGAGGCGCAGCTGAGCGCCGAGTTGCGGGCGCGCGAAAAGGACGTCCGGCAGTTGATCGGCGTTTTGCAAACCATTGAAACAACGGCGCCTCCGGTTTTGATGTTGCATCCATCGGGCCCATTGGGCGCGGCGCGGGCCGGTATAATGCTGTCCGAGGTCACTCCGGGCTTGAACGCCAAAGCGCAGGCTCTGGCAGATGATTTGAACGAAGTGCAGACACTGCGTCTGTTACAACAAAGCGCTTCGGAAACACTAACCGAAGGTCTCAGCGGGGTGCAGGATGCGCGCACGCGTCTGAGCGAGGCCATCGCCGATCGCACAGATCTGCCCAGACGATTTGTCGAAGATCCGGTACGCACGGCCATTTTGATTTCTTCAACGGAAACGTTGGATGGGTTTGCTAGCGGTCTGTCCGAAATCTCGGAAGGTGAGATTGTTGAAACCGATGCGGATATTTCGGGTCAGAAAGGGCAGATTTCTTTGCCGGTCCAGGGCGTCTTGTTGCACAAGGCTGGAGAAACGGATGCTGCGGGGGTGACACGCGCCGGTTTGGTGCTGGGAACCCGCCCGCGCGCCTTGGTCACATCACCCACTGCAGCGACGATCCGATACCGAGGCCCCCTGTTGGATTTGGGGAATCTGGTCATTCTTGAACCGCAGCCCGGGCTGCTTTTTGTGTTTTCCGGCTTGCAAGAGGTCTATGGCAACCCCGGGCAAGTGATCCCCGAAGGCACTCCGGTGGGGTTGATGCCCGGTGAAACGCCCGAAATTGGCGCAATATTGTCAACAAGCGGTGATGGCACTGGAACTGATCGCTCAGAAACGCTCTATATAGAGGTAAGAGAAGACAATAGCTCCGTGGACCCGGAAACATGGTTCCGGACCGACAAGGATGGATAAGCGAGTATGAAGAGATTTGTGATGGCCGGTCTGGCCGGAACTTTGGCAGGTATTCTTGCAACGACACAGATTGCAGGACCCCTGCTGGCGCAGGAGGCCGAAAACAAGGCCAGCGTCTATGAACAACTGGATCTGTTTGGCGACATTTTTGAACGCATCCGCGCGCAATATGTTGAAGAGGTCGAACCCGAAGAACTGATCGAGGCCGCCATTGACGGCATGTTGACCTCGCTTGATCCGCATTCCAGCTATCTGTCGCCCGACGATGCCGAACAGATGCGTGTTCAGACGCGGGGTGAGTTTGGTGGGCTTGGCATCGAAGTCACGCAGGAAGACGGTTTTGTCAAAGTCGTATCGCCGATTGACGACACTCCTGCCGACGCAGCCGGAATTGAAGCCGGGGACTTCATCACTCATGTCGATGGCGAAAGCATTCTGGGCCTTACGCTGGATAAGGCTGTTGACCTGATGCGTGGCCCGGTGGGGTCCGAGATTGTGATCACCGTCGTTCGTGAAGGTGAGCCGGATCCTTTCGACGTTACAATCATCCGGGATACGATCAAACTGACGGCTGTTCGTGCGCGCACTGAAGGCACCAGTGTGGTTCTGCGTGTGACTACGTTCAACGACCAGACCTTCCCGAACCTTAAAGAAGGTTTGCAGGAACAGATCGAAGAAGCCGGTGGCATTGACAAGGTCAATGGATTTGTCCTCGACCTGCGCAATAACCCGGGCGGTTTGCTGACGCAGGCGATCAAAGTGTCGGATGCGTTCCTGAACGAAGGCGAAATCGTTTCGACTCGTGGCCGCGACCCGGAAGAGGGCGAGCGCTTTAATGCCGCGCCGGGCGATCTGGCCGAAGGCAAACCAATCGTTGTTCTGATCAACGGCGGTTCGGCCTCGGCGTCCGAAATTGTGGCAGGCGCCTTGCAGGACCACCGACGCGCAATCGTGGTGGGCACAAAAAGCTTTGGTAAGGGGTCTGTGCAGACAGTCATGCCGCTGCGCGGTGACGGGGCCATGCGCCTGACAACGTCGCGTTATTACACTCCATCGGGTCGTTCTATTCAGGCCCTGGGTGTCAGCCCGGATATCATCGTGGAACAACCGCGTCCGCAGCCCGAGACTGAAGAGGAAGAGGACAGCCGCTTTACCCGGTCCGAGGCCGAGCTGCGTGGTAGCCTGGACAATGACAGCCTGAGCGAGGATGAAATTCGCCAAATTGAAGAAGACCGTGCCAAGGCTGAAGCGACGGCTGAACTGCGGGAAGAGGATTACCAACTGGCTTATGCCATTGACATCCTCAAGGGCCTGTCCGCGTTCAATCCGAATGGACCTTCTCAATAACTCAATCAGGGCCGCGATGAACGCGGCCCTTTTTATTTGAATGCGCAGTTGGTTGCTTTTCTGAATAGGGCGCTGGTCGGGATCGCGAGAGTCAGCGGGTCTTGAAAGCGCCCTAGCTCTCGATCTTGTGCAGTTTCTTTTCGTCCAACAACAGCGCCAGCACGATACCCACCGATACGGATATTGTCGAAAAAACAAACGCCATGCTCATGCCACTGTTAAAAGCATCGGACAAGGCGGATTGAACCTTTGCCAAATCGCCGGCGCTCAAACGGCTGATCACCGCATGTGCAGAAGCCGTATCCAGTGTACTGCCGTTGATTGCCCTTAAATCGGTCTCAGATAGTTTGATACCGGCGGCATGCAGGCCATCACGCAGTTTGGACAAGCTGACGACGTACATAACAGCAGTGGCACAGGCGACGGAAATGGCTCCGTAAACCAGATGGGTCATAAAGCTTAGCCCGCCGACCAGTCCGGCCCGCTCAGGCTTGACGGCGCAAACGGCAGCTGTACCCGATGGTCCGACGGTCAGGGTCGCTCCCAAACCGATCATCGCCATGCCCGGAAGAATGCGGAAGTAACCCAGATCGCTTGGCAGAATGACAACGGTCGCGGCACCGATTGTGGCAATCATATAACCCCAGAACAGCAGCCGTTTGGGTCCGAAATCATTGTACAGCGTGCCTGAAACAATCGACCCCACCGCCAGCAAAACGGTCAGCGGAGCAAGCCCCAATGCGGATTCAAATGCCGACCAGCCCAGCACTTTTTGCATGTACTGAGGAAAATAGAGCAACCCAACAAAGGCGGCTGAAACGTTGAACATATTCAGGCCAAGCGTGATCTTGAATTGACGGTTCTGCATCATTTGCGGCAGCAGCAAAGGCTCGGTAACGCGTTTTTCTACCTTGGGGAACAAGAGGAAAAGCACGGCGCTGATGAAGAAAAGCATCAACAACGGTACCGACGTCCATCCCCAATCCGCGCCAACATCCAACCCATACAGCAGGAACAGAACGGCAAACGCCAACAGGCCCATGCCAGCCAAGTCGAGATGCTCGTCCTGTTTGTGCTGCGTTTCGCGCTCCATCAGGATTAGGGCGGTGGCCATCGAAATGCAGGAGAAGACGACGTTGGCCAGGAAGAAATACCGCCATTCGCCCAAGTTTACAGCCAATCCGCTAATCATTGGGCCAAATACATTGCCGGTGGTCACACCTGCCAGAATGAGCCCCATTACAAGAGCCCGATGTTCAGGTTTGGACACTTTAGTCGCCCCAAACGCAAGTGTGCAGGGCCAAACACAGCCGGCGCCGATGCCTTGCAACGCACGCGCCAGGATCAAAAAATCAAGGTTGGGCGAGAAAAAGCACATCACCGACGAAAACAGGAAAATGCACAGGCCGATGATCATCATCTTTCGATGACCGTACATATCGCCCAGTCGTCCTCCGGCTACCATGGTCATCGCAAAAAACAGGGCGTAGATATTCAAAACCCATTGGGTGCTGGTGATATCGGCATCAAAGCTGTTTTCAATCGCGGGGACCAGCATCAGAGCACCGGTAAAATCGATGCCGATGCCAAACCCTGTCACCATCAACGCGATGACTTTAACAATACTACTGCGATCCATATCGGGCGCGATCCGTTTTGAATATGCCCATGATGCACGGAAATTGGTATAAAAGATAGAGACTTGGCTTAGTCGGGCTTAGTCGTCGCCCCGACAAACCCGGCGGAACGCGCGTTTCAGCATGTCCAGTTCAGCCCGCAACAACGCGACTTCGGTCCTCAGATCATCTGCTGCGGGTTCACCGGCGATGACGGTGAAATCTCCAAGCTTATCCGATGTTGCCAGATCGGTTATGACGAAGCTGTGGACGCCTTCAGACAGAGCTGAAACAGGCACCGTTATGTTCAAATCCCACCCGTTTTCGTTGGGTGCCAGATTAACGTTTTCCAGCAGTTCGCCGCGATACCGCACCTCAATCGTAGGTTCCTGTCCAGCCCGAACATGTGCTTGCCAGAGTCCATTTTCGAACCGGAGGAAGGTCAAGTTGGTTTGTGTCATATCCGATTGCCTCACAAATCGGCACGATGGAAGCGGCAGAACGCCAGGTCCCGCACCACCATCCGGTTCATGCTTGGGGTCTCAAAGATCAAATCTACCCAGATCTTTTCGATCCGGCGTTCATTCAGGGGCAGATGGGCCAGATCGAAATCTACGGTGTTTCGGGCGTCAGACGCGCTCAACTGGCGCAGTACCTGTTCAGAATTGGGACCGTGTTGAATATTGAGGCGCGCGAACAGCCCGGTGGATCGTTCGCAGTCAACTACGGTCTCCATCCGTATCAAATGCTCACGCGTCAGATTCTGTGTTGCATCGCCCGGCAGATCCACGGACACCGAAAGAAATGAGCCTTCAAAACTAAAGACTTCAACGGCCAGACTGAACGGGGCCAGATCGCCTGTATCCCGATTTCGGATTTGGCGCACTGTAATCTCGGACAGGGGGCAGTCATGAAACAGGCTGACGTGCGCATCAAGTGCCGTTTTGCGCGGGGCCGAAGCAACGCCGGGTTGCGCCAACGGTCCGCGCCACAGGTCCGGTCTGCAACTCCAGTCCGTGCCGACAGGCTTGGCAAACTGCATGGACCCGATCTTTGGGCGAATAAGACGAGAATCTGCTGTTTGGATCAACTGATCAAGATGGCTTCGCAATGCGCGCGCCTGATCACGCTGTTGCCGCAGGTCCGCTTGTCCTGCGTCTTGCACACGCTGTGCAGCCCGTCGCCAACGTTCCAGTGTCTTGCGATAAAGATAGCGATTCAGAATCCTGCCCATGGCCTCGTCGTCCGATACACAGCCTCTTTAGTCAAGACGCCTTCGGGAACAAACCCGCAATAACGAAATTGCGATCTTCGATCCGCGTTTTTCAGTTGGGTGCAAAGCAAAATTCGGTTAGGCGCGAACGGATGCGTGCGTGCCTGTCTTGCCTTGCAAAGCGCAGAGTCAGAGCGTACCGTCGGGCCCTGCAACATGGGTCACCCAGTTTTAGCCACACATCCGTTTAGCTATCGATAAGGCCAGTAAATGGAGCCCACTTTATTTTCTTTTATTTGGAAGTACTCGAAGAAACAGCAATTGGTCTTGTTGTTGCTGACAGTGCTGTCATTTCCGTTCCTCTATGCTTCGTTGGAACTGCCCAAGCAAATCATCAATGATGCCATCGGTGCTCCGGGTGATACGGTTACCATTTGGGGTATAACGGTATCGCAGGTCCACTATCTGCTGATACTGTGCGTAGCGTTTCTGGGCACGGTGATCGCCAGCGGCTTGATGAAGATGCGCATCAATACGATGAAGGGCGTCCTGGCCGAGCGTATGCTGCGTCGATTGCGTTTTACGCTGATTGAGCGGTCGATGCGCTTTCCAAAATCCTATTTCGCCACGACCAGTCAGGGTGAATTGGTTTCGATGATCACATCCGAGGCTGAGCCGATGGGTGGACTGATGGGCGATGCGATTGCTCAGCCCGTGTTCCAGTTCGGCCAGATGATGACCATTGTCACGTTCCTGTTCATGCAAAGCGTGTGGTTCGGGTTGGCCAGTATCGCATTGATCCCGTTACAGGCTTGGCTGATCCCCAAATTGCAACGACAAATCAACCTGCTGAATAAAGACCGTATTCAGGAAGTCCGGCGTCTGAGTTCGGAAATCGGTGAAAGCGCTGCGGGGATCAGTGACCTGCGCACCAATGGCGGCTGGCGTTATCGTCTGGCCCAGTTCAGCGACCGTTTGGGGAAATTGTTCGAGATCCGCTTTAAGATCTACAACAAGAAATTCTTCATGAAGTTCCTCAACAATCTGATCACTCAGATGACGCCGTTCCTGTTCTATTCTGTGGGCGGATATCTGGCGATCACGGGTGAGGTGACGGTGGGTGCTCTGGTAGCAGCACTTGGGGCCTATAAGGACCTCAGTGGCCCATGGAAGGATTTGCTGACCTATTACAATCAGGTTCAGGACATGTCTCTGCGGTGGGAGGTCGTGACTGAACGGTTCGCCCCCGACAACATGATACCCGAAGAGCTGTTTTCCGGAGAACCCGAAGCGATTCCGCGCTTGGATGGGGCAATTGAGCTGCGCAACGTGACGGTGCGCGATAGCGACGGCAAAACTATTCTGGAAGATCTGGATCTGACTATCCCGCACGGGGCGCGCGTTGCGATCCAGTCTTCTCACGCCGCGGAAAGAAGTGCCTTGGGTCAGCTTTTGACCCGCGAGATTTTACCTGTACAGGGGGACGTGATCGTTTCCGGGCACAACTTGAATGACTTGCACCAAGCTGTGATTGCGGCCCGGATTGGCTATGCCTATTCGCGGCCCTATCTGTTTGATGGAACGCTGGGCGATAACCTGATGATGCCGTTGCGGACACATCCCCAGCATGGCGCTGAAACTCAGAGAACGCCGTCCCGCAAGCAAATTGAAGCAGTCCGGTCTGGCAATCCCCCAGATTCGCTGGACGATGAATGGATCGATCCCGGTCTCGCAGGTCTGGACGGTATCGAGGATATTCGCGATTGGTGGTTCCAGCTTGTCGAAGCCATGGGCATCGACGAGTTCATGTTCCGTCGTACACTGCGAACGCAGTTTAATCCTGAAATTCACCCCGTTTTGGCGCGGGAAGTGGTCAACCTTCGGGAAACGATTGCCGAGCGTTTGAAAGCCAAAGGTCTTGACCGGTATGTCTATCGTTTCGATCCGGAACGATTTAATCCGGCGGTTCCATTGGGTGGTAACCTGCTTTTTGCCGCGCCGTCCCGCGATATTTCTCCTGACTTTCTGGTCGAGGACGCCCGTTTTGTAAAAATGCTCAGCGTACATGATTTGGCGGACGAGGCTCTGAGCATTTCCAACGCGGTTCTGGACACACTCGGTAAAACATTCGGACGGGACGGCGCGGATCACCCCCTGTTCCTGCGGCTTGGCATGTCGAAAGACATGTTTCACCGGTTGCTCGACATAGAAGATCAGCGCAAAGCCAAAGGTGAAACGGAACTCAGCCAAGAAGACCACGCCTTGCTGCTGACTGTGCCTTTCCTGCTGACAGCCGAGCAGATCGGCCCGGATTTCCCCGAAGAATACAAGGACAAGATCCTGACGATCCGCAAAAGCCACGCCGAGCGGTTGCGGGGCGCAATGGATGGGCTGTTTACGCCTGTCACTCCTGATCTATATGTCCCGCGGCTGACAGTAATGGAAAATGCGATCTATGGGCGCGTGTCCTTGTTGGCGGGCGCACATGCGGAAGAAATCGAAGATGTGGTGGCCGAGGCTATGAACGAAGCGGGCCTGCGCCGCAGAGCTGCCGCCATTATCTATGATCTGCCCTCTGGTCTGGGCGGTAACAACCTGCCGACCGTCTTTCAGGAACGCGCTGCATTTTCACGCGCCGGAATCAAGCGCCCCGATGTTTTGATTCTGGACAAGGCGCTGGCCAGCCACGATTCAGAAAGCCGGTTGCGGACCCGCCTGAAACTGCGAGAGCTTTTGCCGGACTCAATCATGATCTTCATGGAAGATCATTTTGCCCATCCCGAAGCCTATGATCTATTTGTAGAAATCAAGGAGGGAAGGATCGACGGAGTATCCCGAACCAAACCTGAAGATACTGGTGGAACAACTGATGATCTGAGCCGGAAGCTTGAAATTCTATCAGCCACAGAATTGTTTTCAGGTCTGGACGGGCGCAATCAACGGCTGCTGGCTTTCTCGGCCCAATGGTATGAAGTCAAGGCCGGGCAGGTCATCTTCTCGCGTGGTCAGGCCCCGGACGCCGCTTATCTATGCATTACGGGTCAGGCTCGTTTGGATTGGTTCAACGAAGACGGAACACGACGCCCGATCTCGATCATTGAACCTGGTCGCCTTATTGGTGACTTGTCAATCATCACGGGTGAAGATCGTCAATTGGATCTTGTCGCGACAGAGGATTGTCTTTTCCTGCGTATCGGGGCCGAAGAGCTGCGTGCTGTGGTGGAAAGCGACGCAACCGTTGCCACGCAGTTGCTTCGGACAGTTGCGGGTTACCTGACAACGCTGTCCAACAGGATTTCCGCTGCCCAAAACCCAGAGGAATTGCTGCCTACAGTCACTCAGGAAGAAGAGCCAGAGAGTTCGAATAACCATGCCTAAGGCTTATTTCCCGCATGCTTATTTGACGGAAACCGCGCGTAGGCGCCCAGAACTGTGGCGCCTGCTTGTGGGTCTCTTGCTCATTGGTGTTTTGGTAAGCCTGCTGAACATGGTTTTCTTCGCTGCACTCGTGGCGATGGGCCCGAACGAATGGGCGCAGGAGCTTTTGGCGGGAAGCTCGCCTCTGGCGTTGATTCTGTTGTTGGTCAGTTTCGGGTTCATAACGTTTGGGGTCGCCGTGGCGGCACGCAAGATGCAACACCGAACACTATGGTCCATCTTGGGTGAACGACGTCTGGCCGAGACCCAGTTTGTAAGCGTTTTGAAAGCCTTGCTGATACTCGGTGTCATCGGATTTCTGCTGCCTCCCTACAGCATGGGAGGGGAACTGACCCAAAAATTGCCGCTGACCACATGGGTGCTTTTGCTTCCAGTTGCGGCATTTGCTGTCCTGATTCAGGTCAGCGCCGAAGAAATCCTGTTTCGCGGCTATATCCAGCAAACCCTTGCCGCCCGGTTCAACTCACCGATCATTTGGATGGGTGTGCCATCGATCTTGTTTGCGGTGGGTCACTATGCGCCCGACGCGGCGGGTGGAAACGCGCTGTTGATTGCGCTTTGGGCCTTCGTTTTTGGCCTGTTGGCTTCGGATCTGACGGCCCGAGCAGGAACATTAGGTCCTGCCATAGCCCTGCATTTCTTCAACAATGTCATCGCTTTGCTGTTCATCTCTCTACCCGACAGTCTGAGCGGGCTAGCTCTGTTTGTCTTGCCCTTTGACACGTCCGACGCAGAACAGCTGCGGCCTTGGCTGTTGGTGGATCTGGTCATGATGTTCGTTTGTTGGCTGGCCGCGCGACTTGCGCTCAGGCGCTGATTGCATTTCCTTCCGTTGCGTCTTATTTGACGTCAACACCGTAAAAGCCAAGGTTCCGACATGAACTGGATCACAAACTACGTCCGCCCCCGGATCAACTCGATTTTCTCGCGCCGTGAAGTGCCGGAAAACCTCTGGCACAAATGCGACGAGTGCGGGACGATGCTGTTCCACCGCGAACTGGCCGAGAACCAGAACGTCTGCACCCAGTGTGGCCACCATATGGCAATTACCCCGCGTGACAGGTTCAAGCACCTGTTTGATGGCGGTGTTTTCACTGAAGTTGACGTTCCGGCCCCCAAGGACGATCCGCTGCAGTTCCGCGATCAGAAAAAATATCCCGACCGCATGAAAGCAGCCCAGAAGAAGACCGGCGAAAAAGAAGCGATGCTGGTTGCTTTGGGCGAAATTGGCCGCACCCCAATTGTCGCAGCAGCGCAGGACTTTTCTTTCATGGGCGGGTCGATGGGCATGTATGTCGGCAACGCGATCATTGCCGCCGCGCAAGAGGCCGTAAAGCTCAAGCGCCCGCTGATCCTGTTTTCTGCCGCAGGTGGCGCTCGGATGCAGGAAGGTATCCTCAGCCTGATGCAAATGCCGCGGACAACCGTAGCTGTTGAGATGCTGAAAGAGGCGAACTTGCCTTACATCGTCGTTCTGACCCACCCCACCACCGGGGGTGTAACCGCGTCTTATGCCATGTTGGGCGATGTCCATATCTCAGAACCCAACGCGCTGATTTGTTTTGCTGGCCCGCGTGTGATTGAACAAACGATCAGGGAAAAGCTGCCCGAAGGGTTCCAACGCGCCGAGTACTTGTTGGATCACGGCATGCTGGACCGTGTTACCAAACGCACCGACATGCGCGAAGAGCTGATCACCATCACACGGATGTTGATGAACCAGCCCCCGGCGATCAAGGGTGATCTGCCTGCGCCGGAACCGGCAATAGCCGAAGAAGTCGCTGCTGAAGAGACCGGCCAGAAATGACCGCTCAGACATCTGACGCCATTCTTGATCGAATGATGGCGTTGCACCCCAAGATCATTGATCTGACCCTGGACCGTGTATGGCGTCTGCTGGCGGCGCTGGATAATCCACAGCTCAAACTGCCCCCGGTTATCCATATTGCCGGAACCAATGGCAAAGGTTCGACCCAGGCCATGATCCGCGCGGGGCTCGAAGGGGCAGGGCTCTCGGCACACGCCTATACCTCGCCCCATTTGGCGCGGTTTCACGAACGCATTCGTCTTGCCGGAGACCTGATTTCAGAAACCGATCTGACTGCAGTTCTCGATGAATGTTACGCCGCCAATGGCGGCGAAAACATAACCTATTTCGAAATCACGACCTGCGCGGCTTTGTTGGCCTTTGCCCGAGAAAAAGCGGACTATACTCTTCTTGAGGTCGGCCTGGGCGGGCGTCTGGACGCTACCAACGTGGTCGAAAACCCTGCAGTGACTGTGATTACGCCGGTTTCGATCGATCATGAGCAGTTTCTGGGCAACACGTTGGGCAAGATCGCCGCCGAAAAGGCTGGGATCATAAAACCCGGCGTGCCCTGCATCGTTGGGCCTCAACAGGACGAAGCCCTCGAAGTCATCGAATACACGGCCGCACGGCTCGGCGCGCCTCTGTTGGTCCATGGTCAACATTGGCACGTGCATGAGGAAAACGGACGCTTGATCTATCAGGACGAAACCGGATTGCGGGATCTTCCATCGCCCAACCTTCTGGGCGCGCACCAAATTCAGAATGCGGGCGCAGCCCTGGCCGTTTTGCGCCATCTGGATATGGGCGATGATGCCTATGAGGCTGCCGTGACCAAAGCCGAATGGCCCGCCCGTATGCAGCGTCTGAAAACCGGCCCGTTGATCGAACAGGCACCGCAGGCCGAGCTGTGGTTGGACGGCGGTCATAACGCGGCTGCAGGAATTGCGCTGGCTGATGTGCTGGCCAAACTGCCACAGAAACCGACGCATATGATTTGCGGTATGCTCAACACCAAAGACGTGACAGGCTATCTCGCACCGCTGGCCGGACAAGCCGCAAGCCTGACTGCGGTATCAATTCCGGGTGAAGCCGCGACACTCAGCGCAGAAGAAACGGCGACTGCTGCGGCAAAAGTTGACTTGCCCGCGTCTACGGCAGGCAGCGTGTCAGACGCGCTGGCGTCAATTACAAGCCAAGACCCTCAAGCTCGTGTGTTGATCTGCGGCTCGCTCTACCTTGCAGGCAATGTTTTGCGCGAAAACGGCTAAAACTTCTTCTGTTTGAAAATACCTTGGGGGAGGCGCGCGTAGCGCGGCGGGGGCAAAGCCCCCTAGGAGCCCCAATCTTTGTCCTGCATCTCTCGCAGGCGTGAGGCTGTGCGTTCAAATTCGAACGTCCCTTCACCTTCCACATACAGCATTTCGGGCTCGGCCGCTGCGGAACAGATCAAGCGGACCCTGGCCTCATAAAGTGCATCGATAAGGGTTACGAACCGTTTGGCTTCGTTGAAGTTGTTCCGCGACAAGCGTGGGATGTCTTCCAGCACCAGCACTTTCACAGCGTCGGCAATTGCCAGATAATCAGCAGGTCCCAACATCCGCCCGCACAGATCGTAAAACGAAGCCCGTGCAACCCCGTTGCGAAAGGCTGGCAGTTCTACCGCGCGGCTATTGACTTGTAACACAAGCGGTTCGGCAGCGCCGCCCGCAAGATCTTTCCAGACCTCCCGAATGTTCTGCCGGGCTTCCGGGCCTATTGGTGCAAAATAAACCGGCGCGCCTTCCAACCTGTTTTGGCGGTAATCGGTTGGGGAAACCAGTTCCCAAACCCGTAGCTGTTCTTTGATATGCGCAATGAAAGGCAGGAACAACTGCCTGTTCAGCCCGTCTTTATACAGATCGTCCGGGTGCCGATTTGACGTTGTAACGACAACGACACCGCCCTCGTGCAACAGATCGAACAGACGTCCAACAATCATCGCATCGGTGATGTCGGTGATCTGCATCTCATCAAATGCCAGCAAACGGACGGATTTGATCACGTCCTTCGCCACTGGAGCCAGAGCATCTTCGACATTCTCTTGCCGGGCTTTATGCATACCTGCGTGGATTTCCTGCATGAACGCGTGAAAATGGACACGTCGCGCCGGAGTATCGCCCAACGTTTCGACGAACATGTCCATGAGCATAGATTTCCCACGCCCGACTCCGCCCCATAGATACAACCCCTTGGGGGGTGGGGGTGCCTTACGGAAAAAACCACGTTTGACGGGCTCGGACAGCGCCGCACGGATGCGTTCGAATTGGGGAAGAACGGCCTCTTGCGCGTCGTCGCGGGTCAGAGTTCCATCCGCGACGCGGGCCTCGTATAGCGATATCAGATCCGTCATAACCCCGAGCCTTACCCGCCCCACCGCGCGTTGAAAAGAAACCATTTTCTCAACACATCAAATTTGGTTATCCGTGACCACAAATCTGCTGAATTGACGCCATCCGGAAAAACGATACGGTCCATCGCGAGAAACGCCCGAGGTCTGAATGCCGCAATCCGCCCGCCTGCTGAATCCGATCCTTATTGTCGGATGTATCATCATCACGGTCAGCTTTGCCGTGCGCGCCTCTTTCGGCGTGTTTCAGATTCCAATCGCGGATGAGTTTGGCTGGCTGCGTACTGATTTCTCCTTGGCGATTGCCATTCAAAACCTCGCTTGGGGAATTGGCCAGCCGATCTTTGGTGCAATTGCCGAAAAAGTCGGCGACCGCAAGGCCATCATACTGGGTGCTTTGACCTATGCTGCTGGCATGGTGCTATCGGCGTGGTCCGTCACACCTTTTGAACATCAGATATACGCCTGGTTGGTGGGTTTCGGCATTGCCGGAACCGGGTTTGGCGTGGTTCTTGCCGTGGTCGGGCGTGCATCTTCTGATGAAAACCGATCCATGTCGCTTGCCATTGTCACAGCCGCAGGTAGCTTTGGGCAGGTGCTCGGGGCACCTACCGCTGAATGGTTGATGACCTTCTTGCCCTGGCAGCAAGTCTTCATCGTGTTTGCGGTTGCGATTTTGGCACTTGTTCTTGTTCTGCCTTTCATGCGCGCCCCTCAGACGGCAAGCAAGGCGGAACTGCATGAAAGCATGGGAGAGATTTTAGGGAAGGCATTCCGTGATCCTTCCTATGCGCTGATCTTTCTGGGTTTTTTTAGCTGCGGGTATCAGCTTGGGTTTATCACCGCTCATTTCCCGGCATTTGTGACCGAGATGTGCGGCCCGATCCAACCTGGTGGCGTTTTGCATTCCGTTGGCATCACCTCAACCTCAGCGCTTGGGGCCGTGTCGATTTCGCTGATTGGTCTGGCCAATATCGGTGGTACGTTGCTGGCCGGTTGGGCAGGAAATCACTTTCCCAAGAAATACCTGCTGGCTGCAGTGTATACAGGCAGAACATTGGCTGCGGCCTTATTCATCCTGCTGCCGATCACCCCAATCTCGGTTATTGTGTTTTCTCTGGTAATGGGATCACTTTGGTTGGCCACTGTGCCACTGACCTCGGGCCTTGTGGCGCACCTTTATGGCTTGCGGTATATGGGCACGCTATACGGCATTATCTTTTTCAGCCATCAGCTTGGCAGCTTTCTGGGTGTCTGGCTGGGCGGTCGTATGTATGACCAGTTCGGCGACTACAGCATGGTTTGGTGGATCGGCGTGGCAATTGGCGCGTTCAGCGCGATCGTGCATTTGCCCATCCGTGAGAACCGCACGGCTGTTCCGGCCTGACGCTTTTTGTCCTGATCTGCCAACGGAAAGAGAGCCGGGGCAGATCAAGAACCTTTGTGTTTACGCTGACAAGCGACATACGGCTTGTGCGGGATTAGCTAGCCAGCCCTGTCCGGGAACAAGCCTGCCAAACCTTCTGCAGAGGCTTCGCACACGCCACGTTCGGTAATCAGCCCGGTTACCAATCGGTTGGGGGTGACATCAAAGGCAGGATTACCCCCTTCTGTCCCTACCGGAGCCACGCGAACATCTGTTATGGCCGAATTCTCATCCACGCCAAGGACATGCGTCACTTCCCCTGCATCGCGTTCCTCAATTGGGATTTCAGCCACACCGTCGCGCACCGTCCAGTCAATGGTTGGGGAGGGTAAGGCGACATAAAAGGGCACTCCGTTGTCATGCGCGGCCAAAGCTTTGAGGTAGGTGCCGATCTTGTTGCACACATCGCCCTGAGCTGTTGTGCGGTCCGTGCCTGTGATGACCAGATCAACCAACCCATGCTGCATCAGGTGCCCCCCGGCATTGTCCACGATGTAGCGATGGGGGATGCCATGCTCTCCCAGTTCCCATGAGGTTAGCGCACCCTGATTGCGGGGCCGAGTTTCATCCACCCAAACATGCAGAGGGATGCCTTCGTTATGCGCATGATACATCGGGCTTGTGGCTGTGCCCCAATCTACCGTCGCCAGCCAACCCGCATTGCAATGGGTCAAAAGCCGTACCGGTTCGCCAGCAGGCTTGCGCGCGGCGATCTCCTTGATCAACGCTAACCCGTGTCGACCAATCGCCGCGTTGATTTCGACATCTTCGTCCGCTATGTCTTGTGCCAAGGCCCAGGCGTGTTCGGCGCGATCTGACGCAGCCAGCGGCATCAGAACCTCTCGGCATCTGTCCAAAGCCCAACGTAGGTTGATTGCGGTGGGCCGCGTTGCGTGCAGAACATCATATGCAGCATCAAACGATGCTTCTGAACTGTCACGGGACATCTGTTCAGCTATGCCAAAAGCGGCCGTCGCGCCGATCAAAGGTGCACCTCTGACCCACATATCCCGAATTGCCGCTGCAAACTCGTTCAGAGTTTTCAGGGTCACGACACAGAAATCATGCGGCAACCAGCGTTGATCGATGATCCGAACCTCACCCTCCGACTTGTCCCACCAAATCGATCGATAGTGAGTGTCCTGTACTTGCATAATGCAGTCTCCGTGTTCGAATGGTCTGATCAGAATTCAAACACAGGGTGCGTTCATACGCGGGACTTGTAAACGGTCGTTTCTGATTTCGTATCAGTAATTTGGATCGGCTTCTGTTACAGTCAGCCGCGCGTGGCTGCGCGTATTTCCCGTTCCAATGCATCCAGAAACCGCGACCGGTCGGCTTTGCTGAAGGGTCGTCCACCACCACCCGTTCCAAGCGGGTTGGCGGCGCGTAGGTCAGCCATCAAGTCGCGCATCGCGAGTTGCTGACCAATATTGGCTGCGGTGAAGGCTTCACCGTTCGGGCGCAGAACCCGCGCGCCTGCCTCGACACATTTGGCAGCCAGAGGGATGTCGGATGTAATCACGACATCTCCTGCGCCGCAGCGCTCGGCGATCCACTTGTCGGCCTCATCAGCGCCTTCCGAGACGATGACAACCTGGACTAGCGGATTGGCCGAAGGGCGCAGCCCGCCATTGGACACCAGGGCCATGGGCATTTTGTGTCGCGTTGCAACCCGCTCAGCTTCGGCTTTTACGGGGCAGGCATCGCCATCGACATAAAGCGTGGTCACGCCTTCTTGGCCTCTTTCCTGGCGGGTTCAGCCGGTTTTTTGCGCACCTTGAACTCTTCAGGGATCGGCATCCGATTGAACGCATCCAGCCCGGCGATCTTGTAAGCCTCGGCCAGGGTCGGATAGTTGAACGTGTTCTGAACGAAATAATCCACGGTACCCTTAAGGTTCAACACAGCCTGCGCGATATGAATCAGTTCGGTCGCGCCTTCGCCAACAATCTGGACACCCAAGACCCGGCGGGTCTTGAGAGAGAACAGCATTTTCAGCATCCCGTGCTCCAACCCCATGATATGCCCGCGCGATGTTTCGCGGAACCGGGCGACGCCGACCTCATAGGGTATACCGCGTTCCTGCAGTTCTTCTTCGGACATGCCGCAGGTTGAAATCTCGGGAACCGAGTAGATGCCGTAGGGATACCACGGGCTTTCCGGCAGTGTGGGTGTTTCAAGTGCGTGACAGGCCGCCACGCGTCCTTGTTGCAGAGACGTCGAGGCCAGAGATGGGTGTCCGATCACGTCGCCGGTCGCATAGATATGCGGCACTGCTGTCTGGTATGTCTTACGATCCACCTTGATCCGGTTGCGGTGATCTGTTTCCAACCCAACAGCATCGAGATTGAGTTTTGATGTCGCGCCCATGCGTCCGGCAGCAAACAAAAGCATTTCTGCCCGAACATGGCGGCCGTTATCCAATGTCACTTCCACATGTTCACCGGCATCTTCGATCTTTTCAACAGCCGAACCCAATCGCAGGTCAACGCCATTTTCTCGGATCTGATGCGTGAAATCATGGATCAAACGGCTGTCGATGAAGTCTAGGAACGTGTCGCGCGGTTCGATCAAAGTCACCCGCACGTCCAGGGCGGAAAACATCGTGGCGTATTCGACCCCGATAACGCCCGCGCCAATGACAACCAGCGACCGCGGGATCTCGGCCATTTCCAGAAACTCGTCCCCGTCAACCACGGTCTTGCCGTTGAAGGGTACGTATTCGGGGCGATAGGTTTTAGTTCCTGTGGCAATCAGAAACTTGTTGGCCGTCACCCGCGTGGTCTCACCGGCATCGGTGGCAACTTCAACCTCATGGGGTCCGACGAACTTGGCCAGACCATCCAATGTATCGACGTGATTGCGGTTGAACTGGTGCTCAAGCACATCGACCTCATGGTCGAGTGTCATATGCAGACGGGCTTTCAGATCTTCGGCGCGGATCTGGTCCTTGACCCGATAGGAACGGCCGTAAAAGCTGCGTTCGCGCCAGCCCGAGAGGTTCAAAACCGTCTCGCGCAAGGTCTTGGACGGGATGGTGCCGGTATGAACCGACACGCCGCCGAAGCGATCCTTGCGGTCGATGACCAGAACGCGACGTTTTAGTTTTCCCGCCTGAATGGCCGCTGACCGACCCGAGGGGCCAGACCCGATGATGATCAGGTCGTAATCGTATTTGCTCATGCCTCAGTCTCCGTACAGCGCTTCAGCATGGAATGTGATGTGGTCTTCCATAAACGTGGAAACGAAGAAGTACGAATGATCATAGCCGGGCTGGAAGCGATAGGTTGCCTGCTGACGGCGTTCGGCGATGGCTTGGGCCAGCGCTTCGGGGCGCAGCAGGTCCATGAACTGGTCATTAGCGCCTGTGTCGATCAGGATCGGACCGTCGAAGCCTTTGTCCTTCATCAACAACGACGCATCATGCTTGGCCCATAGGGTCTCGTCGTCACCGAGATAAGCGCTCAACTGTTTGCGCCCCCAATCTGCACCCGTGGGGTTCGAAATCGGAGCAAAGGCCGAAACCGAGCGGAACCGGCCGGGCAGGTTCATCGCCAATGTCAGGGCTCCATGACCGCCCATGGAATGCCCGGTGATGGCCTGGCGTTCGCTGTCGATTGCGAAGTTTTCAACCAGCAAGGCGGGCAGTTCTTCTGCGATGTAGTCCCACATCTGGAAATGTGGGGCCCATGGATCTTGCGTCGCGTTCACATAGAAACCTGCGCCCTGTCCCAGATCATAGTCTTCATGGTCCGCGACCCCCTCGCCACGCGGGGAAGTATCAGGGAATACGATGGCGATCCCTTGTTCTGCAGCCCAGGCCTGTGCACCCGCTTTGGTCATGGCGTTTTCATGTGTGCAGGTCAGGCCGGACAGATACCACAGGATGGGAACCGGCCCATCCTTCGCTTCAGCCGGAAGAAAAAGGCCAAAAGTCATGTCGCATTGGCAGACCGAAGAGGCATGGCGGTACACGCCCTGCACTCCACCGAAACAGGCGTTTTCCGAGAGGGTTTCCATCAGGCATCGTCCTTACATTAGAGTCGCGACATGGCTAACGATCCAGAGACGCGGCGTAAAGTCCGCGACCGCTGGTCGCGAGAGTATTTTTCGAAAAGGTGAAGGTTAGAGACCACTCAGCCAAGCGATGACCAAGGGTACAGTTAGGATGCTGGTTGCAGTCGAGAGCAGAATGGCCGCCGAGACCCGCTGTGGCGCGACGCCGTAATGGGCGGCCAGCATGTAAACATTGCCGGCAACAGGCAAAGCGGCTGCCGCGATTGCAACGGTGGCTGGAAAGATATCGATCGGCATCAGCCATAACAGGACAACGGCAACGCAAACCGGGTGTATCACCAGCTTGCAAAAGCTCAACCAAGCGGCGATTTCGATGCGTTCGGCCGACTTACCGGCCAGAGACGCCCCAATGGCGAACAAAGCGCCGGGGGTGGCTGCGCCGCCCAGAATGGTCAGAAAGTCGTAGAAAGGTCCGGGCACAGGGATTTCCAAAGACGACCAGACCAACCCGGCCGAGATGGACACGATCATCGGATTTTTAACCAGCCCAAGACCGATCAGCTTGAACGTGCCCAAGGTAAGCTTACCGTCGCGGCCTCCGTTGATCAGGATTACAATGAGCGAGGAAAATACAACGAGATCCACGGTAAGGACCACCATCACTGGTCCGATGGCAGCTTCGCTGAACAAGAGCGCCAGCATCGGTAGTCCCAGAAAGCCTACGTTGCCAATGGCTGCGCATTGTGCCTCGACAGCTGCTGTTGGAACATCCAGCCCTCGCAGCCAGGCAACGCATGTTGCCAAAACGTAAACAGCAACTGTACCGCCCAGATATCCAAGCACCAGACGCGCATTGAAGATTTCGGCAAACGGCAAGGTGGCTGCAAAGCGAAACAGCATGGCTGAAAGTGCAAAGAAGAAGACAAATTTTGTAAGGTAAGCAGTAGCCTCGGCGGTGAAAAACCGAGTGCGACCCGCCCAATATCCCAGGCCGATAATCGCAAAAAAGGGAAGGGTGCGCAGAAAAACTTCGACCATGGACAGACTCCTAACATGGTTTGTCTGCGCCGCAAGCCTTTGACACCACGGCGCGCGCCCTGGGTTACGGTTTCATGGAGTGCGAAAATCGTTGTATCTGAACTGAACGGTTTATAAACTACAGCAAAGACCAATCCCGGAGATGACATGACCCAAACTGCCACCATCCTGCGCACAGGCCGTAAGTTCGATCAGGTTTTGCGCGGGGCCCGAGAGGTTTTCATGGCAGATGGGTTCGAAGGTGCAAGCGTAGACGACATTGCCCGCGCAGCAGGCGTGTCAAAGGCAACGTTATACAGCTATTTCCCGGACAAGCGCCTGTTGTTCATGGAAGTTGCGCAAACAGAATGTCGTCTGATGTCTGAGCGCATTTTGTCAATGATTGATGAGAGCAAACCTGCGCGCGAGGTGCTGCAGATCGCGGCCACGCAGCTCACTGCTTTTCTTGTATCCGAATTCGCACAACAAGTATTTCGGATCTGCGTAGCCGAGCGGGACCGGTTCCCCGAATTGGGCCGCGCCTTTTATGAGGCAGGTCCGCAAAACGGCCAAAGGCAGATGGCAGCGTATCTTGAAAAGGCGGTGGCAAAAGGCGAACTGTGCATCGAAAATGTGAACATCGCGGCGGAACAGTTTTCCGAGCTGTGCAAAGTACGCATCTGGGCGCGTGCTGCATTTGGAATTCAAAACAGCTTTAACCAGAGTGAGATCGATGAGGTCGCGACGCAAGCGGTGGATATGTTCTTGGCCAGCTACGGCTGCGAAAATATGAAAAAATGATGGCCCGCGGCCCGAACAGGCACGCAGACCATCGCTCACTCACCAAAGCACTCGATACTAATAGGCTTTATTCCAAAAGTCTTTTGAAAGCCTTTACTCGATAAATGTTCGCGCAAGGCGTTCACTTATGGGCTGGGCCAGATAGGCAATAACAGAGCGTTCGCCGGTGGTGACAAACAAGTCTGCCGGCATGCCGGGCACCAGATCCAAGGCCGCTACCTCTTTGGATTGCTGATCATCCAGTTTGACCCGCGCTTTGTAGTAGGCCTCGCCCGTGCGTTCGTCTTCCAGCGCGTCGGCAGAGATATCGACAATGGCTCCTTGCGCTTCGGGAACGTCGGCTTGGGCGAAGGCAGACAAACGGATACGCGTGGCCTGACCGATCTTCAGCTTGTCGATGTCGCCGGGTTTCACGCGCGCTTCGACAATCAAAGCTTGGTCTGCGGGCACGATTTCCATGATGTGTTCACCGGGTCTGATCACCCCTCCTGTGGTCGAAGCGGTAAGGTTCACGACACGGCCACTGACTGGCGCAAGGATTTCGATCCGTTTACGGCGCTCCACGGTCCCTGAGAACTGCGGGCGCAGCAGATCAAGCTGGGCATCGACGACAGCCAGTTCTCCGGCCAGAACTTCATCGCGCAGCTTTTTCTGACTGATCATTGTCAGCTTCAACTCGCTGACCTGGTTTTCTGCTTGGGCTATCTGTGTCCGAAGCGACGCATCGACGCCCGAAAGCCGTTCAACCTCGATCTGGCGGGCGCTGACCCGGGTGATCGCAACCAGGCCTTTGTCCAGAAGGGTCTGCAGGCTTTCCAACTCTGCAAGTGTGATGGACATCTGGTTTTGCGTACTGATCCGCTGCTCGTTCAGACCTTCAATCTGATCCCGCAGCGCCGAAATGCGCTGTGCGTTGATCTCCGCTTCGGTCGCGCGGGCGCGATGTTCGGCGTCAAACAGTTGTTTTTGTGTCAGAAAAGCTGAAGCCCAGTGAAGACGATTCATATCTTCTTCAAAGTTCTGGAGGGCGGTGGCTTCGTCAAACTGAGACTGTCCCTGTAGCTGCGCAATCAGTCGCGCGCGACGGACAGAAAGCTCGCCGATCTGGCTGCCCAGCACGCTGAGGTCGACGTCAATCTCGGTGCTGTCCAGCCGGATCAGAGGTTGCCCCTGTTCAACGGCCTCACCATCGGCGACCAGAATGGACCGGACGATGCCACCGTCGAGATGCTCAACCGTTTTGCGATCCCCTTCGACGACAAATGACGCAGGGGCCACGACGGCGCCGTCAAGTCTGGATGCGAAGGCCCAGTAGATGCTGCCGCCAACAAACGCGAGCAATGTGAAGAGGCCAAATAGTACATACAGCCGGATGCCGGGTGTCGCTTCGGTCACGTCAACAACCCGCGCACTGTAAAGGTCTGGTGTTGTGTCGTTTGAAGCATAGGGAACGATACGGGTCATTGTGCGGCTCCTGTAATGCGGGCGTTTTCTGATAGTTGCAGGGTGGGCTTGCAGGAGGTTGCGCGTTGTGCGGGCGATTTGAGAACGTGTTGAGTTTTGACCTTCAAAACGTCACCCTTGTCGCCAAACTGGGCTTGTGATCCGTTGCGAAGAACCATGACCTTGTTGGCCGCCTGCAATGTGGCCGGGCGGTGGGTCATCACGATACTGATTGAGCCCCTGGCCTGAGCTGCCAGAATGGCGTCACGCAGAGCCTTTTCGCCATCTGCATCCAAATCCGAGTTCGGTTCGTCCAGCACCAGCACAAACGGATCACCATAAAGCGCGCGCGCCAGGGCAAGGCGCTGTCGTTGTCCGCCAGACAGGAAGAATCCCTGACCGATGCGTGTTTCATACCCATCTGGCAGGCTGCTGATCAGCTCATGCACTCCGGCCTCGCGCGCGGCGCGCAGAACCTCGGCATCATCGATGGCAGCCGCAAAGCGACCTATGTTTTCACGGATCGTGCCGTCAAACAGGTCCACATCCTGCGGCAGATAGCCGATCTGCTTGCCCAGATCCTCATGGTTCCATTTCGACATCGGGCTGCTGTCCAGCAGAACCTCACCCCGTTGCGGGTGCCAGATGCCTGTCAGCATCTTGCCCAGTGTTGTTTTCCCGGAACCGCTGGGGCCGATGATTGCCAGCACATCGCCAGCAGCCAAACTGAAATCAATGCTGCGCAGAGTGGCATTGACCGCGCGTGGCGGACCCGCTTGCGCAATTCTGACATCCAGAGATTTGAACGCACGAGGCAGGTGTAGATTGGCAGGCGTTTCCGCGAAATCCTCGGTGAGTTTTGTGATTTTGGCGTACGAGCCGCGTGCGGCAAGGAATGTGCGCCATTGCCCAATCAACTGATCGATTGGGGCAAGAGCGCGGGCCAAAACAATGGTCGCCGCGATCATGACGCCAGCTGTGGTTTCACTAGTAATCGCCAGCGCCGCGCCAAGGCCAAGAGCCGCGGATTGCAACCCCATGCGCAGAGTTTTGGACATGACCGAGAAACTGGCGATCCGGTCGGCTACACGGGTCTTCTGACGATGCGCATCGACCTGAAGGGCAGTCCAGCGCCGAACCAGATCGGACTTCATGCCCAGCGCGTGGACCAGTTCGGCATTGCTGTCTCCGGTTCGAAACAGTGCCTCTGCACGGCCGCGTGCGTGCGCTGCCTGCTGCATCGGCTTGTGTGCACGGGCGTTGTTGATCAGGGCCATTACGGTCAGTGTCAGAGCTCCGGCCAGTCCAAGCAGCCCAAGAAGGGGATGCAAGACATACAGGACCAACAGATACAGCGGTATCCACGGTGCATCGAAAAAGGCGGTCAGTGTTGTGCCTGATATGAACTCGCGAAAGCCGTTTACGTCTTCGACCAGATTGTCGCCGGGGGTGGATTCCCCCTGCACACGACGTTTCATCGCGGCCCCCAGAACGGGCGCTCCGACTTTCATCTCGAACCGGGCAGCTAAGCGGCCCAGGATGCGCATCCGTATCAGATCAAGGCAGGCAATCACCACAAAGACCCCCGCCAGCAGAAGCGACAGGGCGATCAGTGTGTCGGCATTCTGGCTGGTCAGGACTCGGTCATAGACCTGCAGCATATAGATCGGTCCGGCCAGCATCAGCAGGTTCAGAAACAGACTAAAAAAGGCAACTGTGACAAATCCTTTGCGTAGCGACCCCCAGGCGGCTTTGACGGGATTGGTTTTCTGCAACATCGTGTTGATCCTTTCCGGTTTGGAAAAACGGGGCGACCACGAGCCGCCCCGCCAACTATTTGCTTATGCAACGAAATCGTCGTCGTTCAGTTCGGCGACATTGATGCCAACCAGGCGGACCGAACCCTCATCTCCGAAGCTGATTACGGCATCGCCACCGTCCTGAGCCACGTTGACTTGCGCCCCAAAGTCAGGACCGAAGTCGCCAAATTGCAACTGATCCAGACCTACTTCGAAGTCCTCGATGACGTCGTTTCCGAAGTTCGCGCCAAACTGGAACGTGTCCGCCCCAGCGCCGCCGATGAGGACGTCGTCGCCGCCTTCACCGTTCAGCAGGTCATCACCGTCCGAACCGTTCAGCACATTGGTCTGATCGCTGCCGAAGATCACGTCGCCATCATCGGATCCGACAACGTTTTCAATGGACTGCAGGATGTCGGTTTCGATCTGATTTTCGATGACGTCCTGCCCAATGACACCAGTTCCACCCTGCGCATCCACATCAAGTGTGGCACCTGCATCGACCAGCGTGTCCTGCACGACCGGGCCATTCTGACCGGCAGGTGCGTTGTGCAGATGGATGGCGGAAACGACACCGGGGATCGGCGTGTTCAGGTCGGCTTCGTTCAGGCCCACAACACTCAGGTCGCTGGAATAGCTGACTTCGCCCGTTGCCAGATTTTGAGTGATGACAACAGTTGCCTCGCCCGTCGCTAGGCTGTCCGAAGTTGGCCCAGGCTCCTGTGCCGCGTCCAGACTGCCGCTAAGAGACACTGTGCGAATACCGTTTTCGGTTACATCGCTGTCGACCAGCAACTGTCCACGGATTTCACCAGCAGGGAAATCGGTCGTGTGGATGTTGTAGTACAGGTTGCCCTGAACCGCTTCCTCTACAAACCAAGCGCCATCCGGAATGTTTGCTCCGAATTGGTCCGGCGCCGCGACTACCGCATCCGTGATTGACACGTTGAAACCGGTATCGCGTGTGGCGGTGCCGTTGCCATTGGCGTCCAGACGAACATTGACTGCGACATCCAGATCCGAAAAGTCTGCGGTGTCGATGCCTTCTCCACCGTCGATGAAGTCATTGCCCAGACCACCGGTCAGAACGTTGTCTGCATCGCCGGCGATCAGAACATCATCGCCTGCGCCACCGTCGATATCGCCATTGGTGGTGCCCAGATCAACAAAGATGTCATCACCGTCGCTCAGTAGAACATTGCCGTTGATCACACCTTCGTCGTCGTTGACGATTGTAACGGTGCCTGCATCAGACGCATCGATGGCATTAACCGTACCACGGATTTCACCTTCATTCAGGATTGCACCCAGCAGATTCAGGCCGCCATCCACGCGGATACCGGCGGCGGCATCCGAACCTTCGGCCCCTGCGATCAGACCTTCGTTGACCACAATACCGGCAAAAGAAGCGTCATCCTGGCTGGTGAACAGGCGCAGGCCATCGCCGACCTGATTGCCTTCGGCCGCGTCACCACGACCTTGCAGCGTACCTTCGTTCACAACAACCGCCGATACAACGTCGCCCGACACGTCACCGGTTTGCAAAGACACGGCAGAGCCATTGTTGCCTTCGCCCGCATCCACCAAGCCGGTGTTTGTGAACGCGTAGTTGTCGGCTGTGCCATCCGCATAAACAGTGCCATTGCGCTGATTTCCGGTGCCAATGATTTGGCCTTCGTTGAGCACCTCAAGCCCAACGCCATCGATGTTCAGCGCGCGGCTGTCCGAGGTGACGAGACCGCGGTTAACGAACGATCCGCCGGAATGGTCACCGGTTCCAAAGTAGACGCCGTTCTGACCGCCTGCGAACACACCAGTTTCTTCATTGATCAACCGGCCTTGGAAATTGACATTGTTCACTGCCCGGAACGCGCCAACCGTACCGTTTCCACCTTCGGACGTGACACTCCCGCTGTTGGTGATGGTGCCAGTAAACGAGGCAGGCGCAAAGCCACTGTCCTGACGCACACCTTCCAGACGAATGCCGTCGCCCGCCGTGCCCAGCGCGGCACCCGCGTTGCCACGTCCGGCGATGACGCCTGCGTTCTCGATTTCAATGTCACCATTGCCGTCTTCAGCCAACGACAGAGAGATACCCGCACCGTTATTGTGCTCACCTGCATCGATCGCGCCTGTCGCCAGGTTGTTGATCGAAAAATCGCGTGCAGTATCATCTGCGTAGACGGTGCCGTTGCGCTGGTCACCGGTGCCAAGGATATCCCCGCCGTTGATCAGATCGACACCAGATCCGTCGATATTAACCGCGCGGCTGCCCGACTGGATGGTGCCAAAGTTCAGTACGTCCAGATCATGTTCACCATTGCCAATGTAAAGGCCGTTGCGAGGGCCTTCGATCACACCGGTTGAGGTGTTCAGGATCTCACCTTCGGCATTTGCGCCATCTGCGATGCGAATACCAGCCGCTGTGCCCTGATTGCTTTCGGTCGAGATCAGGCCGCTGTTAATGATCTCGGTTTCCAGGATGGTGCCTTCAGCGCCGTCGTCGATCCGGATGCCGTCGCCCGCCAGCGGGGTGTTGGCAGCCGCTTGACCGCGACCCTGTATGGTTGCGCCAAAGCCGTTGAATACATCGGTTTGCACGCGGTCACCGGCTTCATCACCGATCTGCAGGGAAATACCTGCGCCCTGGTTGCCTTCGCCAGCATCAATCGTACCGCCGGTGAAGTTCGAGATCGAGATGTCCTCGGCCGTTGCGTTGGTATAGATGGTGCCATTGCGCTGGTCGCCAGTGCCAACGATGTCGCCAAAGTTGCGCACATCTATGCCCTGGCCCTGAATATCAACCGCTCGGCTGTCGGAAGAGATGACAGCACCGCGGAAATTGTCCAGGCTGCCCGAGCTTTCGGCACCAGCAAACTGCACGCCGTTAAACTCACCCGCGATCTCGCCGAAATTGCGAACCGCAGCGCTTCCGGTGACTTGGACACCAGTGGCCAATGCGTCAGGCCCATTGTTCGCTTCAATCCGGCCCGAGCGGAAGTTGAAGACATCGACGTCCTGCCCCTGAGCCTGAACAGCGGCAACAGCGTTATTGGTGACGATCTCGCCAAAGTTCAGCAGGCGCGAAAAATCATTTGCTAGAACAAAGGCGGGTGTGTCGTCCACGACAGTGGATTGAAAGAAGTTGTTGATGAGGGTTTGGCCATCGCGGGATGTCTCTTGCGCCAGGGTTGACGTAGTCAAGAGACGGGCGCGCAGGCTTTCTGCGAATTGGGACAGCATGGATCACTCCGTCATTAGGTTGCGTTTGTGCTGGCGGCCCATCTGTCCGGGCTACCGACGCAACAAAGGACTAGGCCGCCCCGCGCGGCGGCTGAAATTCATGGTTCAAATCGGGTGTATAACCGGCGCGAATACTCACGAATTTCGTGAGGTGGGCGCAGGCATTTTCACAACAAACAAAGGGGTTACGCCAACGGCACCACCGATCGGAAAGCTATTCAATTTCGAATTCTGACAGATTTGTTAGCGGATGTGAGCGATAAGCGGGCCTGATTGGCCCCGGTGACCTTCTGAAATCTGTCGCCAAATCGTATCTTGATAGCTGATCAAATCGTGAAATTTGCCTCAGGATTGGATGTCCGTTGAACCTCAGAGATTTGGAATATGTCCTTGCTATCGCCAAACACGGCCAGTTCAGTCAGGCGGCTGCTGCGTGCAACGTGTCTCAGCCGGCGATGTCGAACCAGATCAAAAAGCTGGAACAGGAGCTGGGCGCTGACTTGTTCCTACGTCTGAACAACGAGGTGCGCCCAACGCTGTGCGGCGAACGCATTGTCGAGATTGCGCACCGCATTCTGAAAGACGCCCAGAAAATTCGCGATACAGCGATTGAATTTCGCGACCCCGAGGCGGTTCCGCTGACCATAGGCATGACGCCGACGCTGGCCCCATATCTGACGGGGTACTTTTCAGAGCTTTTCAACAAGCTTTTTCCCAGGATGCGCGTCACGCTGATAGAAGATCTGCCCCAGAACATGTTGAATATGGTCGAAGACCACACATTGGACATGGCGCTGGTGGCCAAGGTCAACAACAGCGCCAGTTTAGACTTCACTTCCATCTGGTCCGAACCAATGTTTTTGGCTTTGCGGCAAGGGCATCCGCTGTGCACGCTTACCTCGATTATCCCCGAAGAGGTGCCGCCGCATGATTTTATCCGGCTGCCGCACAGTTTTGGCTACGATCTTGAGGATCGGCTTCCACAGCAGGACGGTACAACCCGGATCAGCAAGCGCTTTGATCTGACCGCTTTGCGGTTTGAGACAATTTGCCGTCACATTTGCCATTCAGACGATTGTACAATTGTCTCGGCATTGGCGGCAGAACAGTTCAAGCGGGACAACTGGCCTTTGCACTTCATTCCGTTTGAAGCACCAGGGCACCTGCGCGATCTCGGCGCCGCGACGCGCCCCAATTGCCCGAGAAAACCAATGCTCGCGCGCATCGGAGCCTATATTCTGGAAAATCCACCTCAGGGCGTGATCCCGACTTATCAGCCGGATGGTCTAACTGAAGGTAAAACCAAGCCCTGCGTCCCAGTGCCTGAGAAAGCCTGACAGTTTAATAATCGCCCGCGCTGCCCGAGCGGCCTATTGACGTAGGGCAAAGGGCGGTTCTATCGGTTGGCGTGTCGAATGCCGCAGATGTCTTAGCTGTGGCTCTTGGGGCAAGGGATCGGAGCATGACCAAATCGGAAATCCGTCACGACGGAATGCGCATCGGGGGACAGGTCGTGTTCACCGAAAACACTGTTCCGGTTCACTACCCCTATACGAATGCCCTGATTGGAACTGTTCCGGCTGGCACTGCCCAGCACGTGCGGCACGCTTTTGAGATCGCGGCGCACTACACCCCTAGTTTGACGAGGTACGAGCGCAGTCAAATCCTGCGGCGTGCCGGCGAGTTGATTGGAGAAAGGCGGGATTATCTGGCCAAGTGGCTGACGCTTGAGCTGGGGATTTGCCTTCAGCACTCGATCTATGAAACCAAACGCGCACAAGACGTATTTCAATTCGCCGCTGCGGAAGCTTTGAAAGACGATGGCGAGGTGTTCTCCTGCGATCTGACCCAAAACGGCAAGGAACGGAAAATCTTCACCAAGCGTGAACCTGTCAAGGCGATCAGTGCGATTACTCCGTTCAATCACCCGCTGAACATGGTCAGTCACAAAATCGCTCCGTCAATTGCGACCAATAATTGTATGGTTTGCAAGCCAACCGAGCTGACACCGCTGACAGCACTGACACTGGCCGACATTCTATACGAGGCGGGCCTGCCGCCCGAGATGTTCCAGGTCGTCACCGGTTGGCCACAGGACATTGGCGACGAAATGATCACCAATGAAAATATCGACATCATCACGTTCACCGGTGGTGTCCCCGTGGGCAAGCTGATCGCCTCAAAGGCAGGCTACAAGCGGCAGGCGCTGGAGTTGGGCGGAAACGATCCGCTGATCGTGCTGAATGATCTGGGCGATGCTGATCTGGAACGCGCAGCAACGATCGCAGTTGCGGGGGCCACGGGGAATTCAGGTCAGCGATGCACCGCCATAAAACGCATTCTGGTGCAACACAGCGTGGCGGATCGGTTTGTTCCGTTGGTGCTGGAAAAGGCCAAGGCTATCCGGTTCGGGGATCCTCAGAACCCCGAGACCGAGCTGGGTTGCGTCATCCATGCCGAAGCGGCAGCGTTGTTTGAGAATCGTGTGCGAAAAGCGGCAGAGCAGGGGGCCAACATCCTGTACCACCCAGCGCGGAAGGGCGCGTTGTTACCGCCAATCGTTGTCGACAATGTGCCCCATGACAGCGAGTTGGTGATGGAAGAGACGTTCGGTCCGATCATACCCATCGTTCGTGTGCCGGATAACGACGTGGATGTGATGCAGATTTCGAACAGCACTGCCTTTGGGTTGTCCTCTGGTGTCTGCACCAACGATTTGAACCGGGCTATCGCTTATATAAATGGGCTGGATGTGGGCACCTGCAACATCTGGGAACAGCCCGGTTATCGGATCGAGATGTCACCCTTTGGCGGGATTAAGGATAGCGGAAATGGGATAAAGGAAGGCGTGATCAAAGCGATGAAGTTCTTCACCAACGTCAAAACCTATTCGTTGCCCTGGCCTCAGTAGGTGGTGCGCATCTGGTACCCCTGATGAAACGTCATACGCACGAAAGTCACGGGGTCGTTGCGGAACCATGTTGTGCGCTCCAACTGAAACAGGGGTGTTCCGGGGGGAACAGAAAGAAATTCCTGCAAGGGTGCTGTTGCGGGAACGGCAGTAAAGGCGATTTCGGCGTTCGAAAATGGCACTTCTGACAACAGCCACTCATTTGGGCCGGTGGTCAGAAAATCTTCGTTTACGACCTGAGGCACAGTGCTGATGTTGATCCAGCGTTCTTCGAACTGAAATGGCCGGTTGTCAGCATGGTGCATACATCGCAGATGCACGACCTGCGCGCCTTCTGGAATGCTCAACTTGGCCTGAAGCCAAGCGGGGCAATCAATCACGCTTCTGCTGACAAGCGCATAGCGATATTCGGCGTTCATCTCTTCGATGGTTTGGCGCACCACTGTGATCGGCAGTTTGGCTTGCTTTACAGGCGTGGTCACGACACGCGTGCCCCCCTTGCGCTTTCGGGTCACGATACCTTGTTCTGCCAACTCGCGCAGGGCGCGGTTAACCGTAGCCCGCGCAACGCCAAATTCGGCCGCCAGTTCCAGTTCCGTTGGCAACAGACTGCCCTGCGGCCAGACGCGGGTTTGAATTCGGTTGATGACCTCATCCCGAATATCCTGAAAGCCGACATGTTTTTGATCGGTCACGCTGTGGTTTTTCCGTTAAGCATATTCATAAACTTGTTATGAGCGTTTTTGGTGTGCTGCGTAAAGGGCAGAGCGACCCGTTACAGTTTTGCAAGAAGATCCGCCATGGTTCGTTGATAATTTGATACGATCTGATCCCGTGCAACGTGGCGACCCCCTCGCACCTGATGGCGGCCCGCCGACCACACATCGGTGACAACCTCGTCCTTTGCTGAAAACACCAGCCCATCAAACAATTGTTCAGATGTCAGTGCACAAAGCGCTGGGTTCTGGCAGTCGATGGCTATCAGGTCGGCCAGTTTGCCTTTGGCTATCACACCGGCATCGCGGCCCAGAGCCTGTGCTCCGCCTTTGGCTGCGCCACAATACAGCGTCTGTCCCACAGACCCTTCTCCGACCACCATCACGTTGCGCGCCAAATCCCGCAGACGCTGTGAATATTCTAACGTCCTCAGTTCCTCGGTCAGCGAAATCAGGACGTTTGAATCCGACCCTACGCCAAACGACCCGCCTGCGTTTAAAAATGTGGGGCCATTGAATGGGCCGTCCCCCAGGTTGGCCTCGGTCACAGGGCACAGTCCCGCGACGGCACCGCTGGCGGCCATGGCCTGTGTTTCGTCTTCGGTCATATGCGTGGCGTGAATCAGGCACCAGTTGGCATCGACATGAACATTGTCCAACAACCACTCAACCGGGCGGGCGCCCAGACCGGCCATCACCTCGGACACTTCCTTGGGTTGTTCGGCGATGTGGATATGAACAGGACCTTCACCTTGCGTCGCTAAAACCCGCGCGAGATCGCCAGGACAGGTCGCGCGCAATGAATGCGGCGCGAAGCCGACCCGGCAGTCTTCGGGCAAATTTCCGAGCGCGTCCTTGGCCTGATCCACCAACATGCAGAAACGATCCACATCGTTACCGAACCGAGCTTGCCCCGTCTCTAGAGGTTTTTTGCCCACCCCGGCATAGGAATACAGCACAGGAAGATGGGTCAGTCCTATCCCTGTCTCGACAGCGGCTGCCATGATCCGGTCAGACAACTCGGCCAGTCGGTCATAGGGCGAGCCATCTGGTTGGTGATGCAGATAGTGGAATTCTCCAACTGAGGCGTATCCGGCCTCTTGCATCTCCATATACACCAAGCTGGCGATCTTCTGGATCTGGTCTGGTGTAAGGTGCGTCGTAAAGCGGTACATCAGATCACGCCATGTCCAGAAGCTGTCGCGACCTGCCATGCGGTATTCGGTCATTCCGGCCATGGCGCGTTGAAATGCATGGCTGTGCAAGTTGGCCAGGGCAGGCAGCAAAGTATCCACAGACACATCATCGGTCTGGGCCGATGTCTCGGCGTGCAAGGCTGCGATTCTGCCGTCTTCAATCTCGACCCGCAGGTTATTTGTCCATCCCGTACTCAACAGAGCACGTTTCGCAAAGATCGCCATGAATTTCACCTCATTTTATGGATAGACATATTACATATAGAAATGTACGAGAAAAGAGAGAACTGCAAGGAGGCGCAGAGTCGGATGCACTCGCAAGATCGGGTATTTTCAGATCTGAACGCGACAACGATGATCGCGGGATCTACGGCCTATGGGCTGATCGAAGATGCGGCGATTGCAGTCGAAGACGGCCGTATTGCCTGGGTGGGTCCTCGGGTTGAACTGCCCAGCAAATTTGCCGCGCTGCCCCGAACCGACTTTGAAGGTCGTCTGGTGACGCCCGCGCTGATCGATTGCCACACCCATGTGGTGCATGGTGGCCACCGCGCCGTCGAGTTTGAGATGCGATTGAACGGTGCAAGCTATGAAGAAGTGGCGCGCGCGGGTGGGGGTATCATCTCGACGGTAAAAGCCACGCGTAACGCCAGCATTGATGACCTTATTGCACAGGCGTTGCCTCGCGTGGACGCAATGCTGGCCGAGGGTGTATCGGTGATCGAAGTCAAATCCGGCTATGGTCTGGATCGTGATACGGAATTGAACATGCTGCGCGCTGCCCGCGCGTTGCCGGATCATCGCCCGGTACGTGTCGTAACCAGTTTTCTGGGCGCACATGCAGTGCCAGAGGAGTACAAAGACCGGCCCGAGGCCTACATTGCAGAGGTCTGCATTCCAACCCTGCGCGCAGCCCATAAAGAGGGTCTGGTGGATGCGGTGGATGCCTTTTGCGAAGGTATCGCATTCCTTCCCGATCAACTTGTTCCGTTGTTTGATGTGGCGAAAGAACTTGGCCTGCCGGTCAAATGCCATGCCGAGCAGTTGTCCAATCTTGGGGGCGCAAAACTGGCCGCCTCTTATGATGCGTTGTCCGCCGATCACATCGAATTCTTGGATGAAGAAGGCGTTCGGGCCATGGCCGATGCCGGTACTGTCGGGGTAATCCTGCCGGGGGCCTTCTACACTCTGCGCGAAACGCAGGCCCCGCCAATAGATCTGTTGCGCAAACATGGTGTGCCAATGGCGCTTGCCACCGATTGCAACCCCGGATCAGCTCCGGTCACTTCACTGTTGCTGACCATGAATATGGGCTGCACCCTGTTTCGTATGACACCCGAAGAGGCTCTGGCCGGGGTCACCGCCCATGCGGCGCGCGCGTTGGGTCTGCAGGATTGCGGGCGGATCGTCGCTGGATTGCGCGCGGACTTGGCTGTGTGGAACATCACCCATCCGGCGGAACTGGCCTATCGCGTTGGCTTCAATCCCCTTCACACCCGAATACTCGGAGGCGTAATTTGACGACCCTCACGCTCATCCCCGGCGCTGTTACTCTGCTGCAGCTGGAACAGGTTTTCCGAGAAGAGTTTGCCGTGCGGCTGGATCCGGGTTGCCGGCCCGGTATCGACGCGGCGCATGCCCGTATTGCCGATGCAGCGGCGGGCGCCGCTGCGGTTTACGGGGTCAATACCGGTTTTGGCAAGCTGGCCAGCGTCAAGATCGCGGCCGAGGACACCGCGACGCTGCAACGCAATCTAATTCTGTCCCATTGCTGTGGTGTTGGTCCCGCCATTCCACGCGCGGTTGCGCGGCTGATGATGGTGCTGAAACTGCTCAGCCTCGGACGCGGTGCCTCTGGCGTGCGGCTGGAACTGATCGACCTGCTTGAGGCTATGCTGGACGAAGGTGTGACCCCGCTGATCCCCGCGCAAGGATCGGTTGGTGCGTCAGGCGATCTGGCACCGCTGTCGCATATGGCCGCCGTTATGATGGGCGAGGGAGAGGCCGAATTCGGCGGAAGTGTTTTGCCCGGTGGTGAGGCGTTGGCGGCGGCGGGTTTAACACCCGTTGAGTTGGGCCCTAAGGAAGGGCTGGCACTGATCAACGGCACTCAGTTCTCGACGGCTTTCGCACTGGCAGGGCTGTTTGGTGCGTGGCAAGCGGCGCAGAGCGCATTGGTCACTTCGGCTCTCACCACAGATGCAATCATGGGATCTACCGCGCCATTGCAGCCGGAGATCCACACACTGCGCGGTCATCGCGGCCAGATCGAGGCAGGCGTAACGATGCGTGCCATTCTGGCAGGCTCGGTAATCCGAGAAAGCCATCGAGAAGGTGACACCCGCGTACAGGACCCGTATTGCATCCGCTGCCAACCTCAGGTGGTAGGTGCCGCCATGGATGTGTTGCGCCAAGCAGCAACCACGCTTGAGATTGAAGCGAACGCAGCCACCGACAATCCTTTGGTTCTGTCCGAGGCCGGGCTGATCGTCTCGGGTGGAAATTTCCACGCCGAGCCGGTGGGATTCGCAGCGGATATGATCGCACTGGCCGTGGCCGAAATCGGGGCGATTGCGCAACGCCGTATTGCGCTGATTGTCGATCCGGCACTGAGTTTTGACCTGCCGCCTTTCCTGACGCCAAATCCCGGCCTGAACTCGGGCTATATGATAGCTGAGGTGACAACCGCCGCGTTGATGAGCGAGAACAAGCACTTAGCCAATCCCTGCGTTACAGATTCAACGCCCACATCGGCCAATCAAGAAGATCACGTCTCGATGGCCGCCCATGGCGCGCGGCGATTGGGACAGATGGTCACCAATCTGGAACGTATTCTGGGTGTCGAATTGCTTTGCGCGACGCAAGGTGTCGAGTTCCGAGCGCCATTGCCCACAAGCGAAACGCTACAAGGCGTGATGGCGCGCCTGCGGGCGGTCGTTCCAGCCTTGGGCGATGATCGATATATGGCGACCGAGATCGAAGCAGCCTCGGCCCTGATTGCAAGTGGCGAGATCGCCCATGGCACAGGTGTCGCGATGCCGGAGCTTGGCGCGTGAGCGGCCCGGTCGAAGTCACGCGGGGCGATGGCCCTATCGTTCTGGGCCTGCCACATACCGGCACCGATGTGCCCGCCTCGATCGAAGCCAAGTTGAATACACGGGGCAGGGAGTTGGCGGATACGGATTGGCACATCCACACGCTTTACGAGGGGCTCCTGCCCGGTGCGACCACTGTGCGGGCAACTTTTCATCGTTATGTGATTGATGCAAATCGCGACCCGGGCGGCGTATCGCTTTATCCCGGTCAAAACACGACGACCTTGGTGCCGCTTACAGATTTTGACGGGCAAAACATCTGGGATATCCCGCCAGCAGAGAAGGATATTGTCGAAAGACGCGAGGCGTTTCACGCGCCTTATCATGCCGCGCTGCTGGCCGAGCTTGAGCGGGTCAAGGCGATCCACGGGATAGCCATTTTGTATGATTGCCACTCGATCCGCAGCCACATTCCGTTTCTCTTCGATGGCATTCTGCCTGATCTGAACATCGGAACAAACAATGGCGTGACGTGCGCGTCAGTTATTGAAGCCATCTCACATGAGTTCGCGTCATCCTCACCTTATAGCACCATTTTGAATGGCCGTTTCAAAGGCGGATGGACGACTCGGCATTATGGCCGCCCTACCGAGGGCTTCCACGCCATTCAGATGGAACTAGCGCAGTCCACCTACCTGAGCGCTGAAACTGCGCCTTGGACATATGACACCACCAAAGCCAACCGGCTGCGCCGATGGCTCAAAGATATACTGGACGCCATCCAGGACACCGCATTGGAGATTGCTGCATGACCGATCCTCGCAAGAACACCCGCGACGTCTATCCGCCCACAGGGCCGGAACTGAATGCCAAAAGCTGGATGACAGAAGCGCCGATGCGGATGCTGATGAACAACCTGCATCCGGATGTGGCCGAGAACCCGCATGAGTTGGTGGTCTATGGCGGCATCGGGCGCGCAGCGCGGACGTGGAACGATTTTGATACCATCGTCGCCAGCCTCAAGGATCTAGAAGAGGATGAGACGCTTGTCGTGCAATCCGGCAAGCCGGTGGCCATTGTGCGCACGCACACGGATGCGCCTCGGGTGCTGATCGCGAACTCAAACCTTGTGCCGCATTGGGCCAATTGGGATCACTTCAACGAGCTCGATAAGAAGGGTCTGATGATGTATGGCCAGATGACCGCTGGCTCGTGGATCTATATCGGAACGCAAGGCATCGTGCAGGGAACTTATGAGACCTTTGCCGAAGCCGGGCGTCAGCACTATGACGGCGATCTGACCGGCAAGTGGATTCTGACTGGTGGTCTGGGCGGCATGGGAGGCGCGCAGCCTCTGGCGGCTGTCTTTGCCGGGGCCTGCTGTCTGGCGGTCGAATGCAACCCGGACAGCATCGATTTCCGTCTGCGTACCAAGTACCTGGATGAAAAGGCCGAGACGCTGGACGAGGCGCTTGCCATGATCGACCGCTGGACAAAAGCGGGCGAGGCTAAGTCCGTTGGTCTATTAGGCAATGCGGCTGAAATTTTCCCCGAGATTTACCGGCGGATGCAGGCCGGTGGGATGCGTCCCGATATCGTTACCGACCAGACCAGCGCCCATGATCCGCTCAATGGCTATCTGCCTTTGGGCTGGACCCTGGCCGAAGCTGCCGCCAAACGTGAAAGCGATCCCAAGGCCGTTGAGAAAGCCGCACGCGCCTCGATGAAACAGCACGTCGCTGCAATGGTCGATTTCTGGAACGCAGGCGTACCGACGCTGGACTATGGCAACAACATCCGGCAGGTGGCGCAGGATGAAGGGTTGGAGAACGCATTTGCCTTCCCCGGCTTTGTCCCCGCCTATATCCGCCCGCTCTTTTGCCGCGGCATAGGCCCGTTCCGTTGGTGCGCGCTTTCGGGCGATCCTGAAGACATCTACAAGACCGATGCCAAGATGAAGGAACTGTTCCCCGAGAACACCCATCTGCACAATTGGCTCGACATGGCGCAAGAGCGCATCGCGTTTCAGGGCCTACCCGCGCGTATTTGCTGGATCGGGTTAGGCGACCGCCATAAGGCTGGGTTGGCATTTAACGAGATGGTCAGAAACGGCGAACTGAAAGCGCCCGTTGTCATCGGCCGAGACCATTTGGACAGCGGCTCGGTCGCTTCGCCCAACCGCGAAACCGAGGCAATGAAAGATGGCTCTGACGCTGTCAGCGATTGGCCTTTGCTAAACGCTCTGGTCAATACCGCGTCAGGTGCCACTTGGGTGTCGCTGCATCACGGCGGCGGTGTTGGCATGGGCTTCTCTCAGCACGCAGGTGTTGTCATTTGCGCCGACGGCACGGATGCAGCAGCCAAGCGGTTGGAGCGAGTGCTTTGGAACGACCCGGCCTCGGGCGTCTGGCGTCACGCGGATGCTGGTTATGAGGATGCCAAGGCCTGCGCACGTGAACATAGGCTGCGTTTGCCGGGCATTCTGGGCTGAATTGTTCATCCATCTTTGAATTTGTCTGCATGGCTTAGCGCTAACGCCGAAATTTCCGGTTTCGAACCGGGTGTCTTTCGGCTAGGGCTAAGCCGTTAAGCAGCCAGCAAGGCTAACGACAACTGACAAAGGTGGCTCGCCCGTTGCTCGATATTACACATGTCCGCTCGGTTCTTTCGGACGTCTATGACCTCGCCCCATCGGCCACGCTGGCCAATGAGATGAATGACACGTTTGCCCGTATGGACCGCGTGGTCAGCCCACCGGACTGGGCAATCTATGCGCCCTATGTGCGTGCCATCAATGCGCTTAAGAAAGAGCGTAACGCTGTGATCCTTGGGCACAATTACATGACGCCCGAGATCTTCCATGGTGTGTCTGATTTCGTCGGCGACAGTTTGCAATTGGCGATCAAAGCCAGCGAGGTGGAAGAGGATGTGATCGTCCAGGCCGGTGTACATTTTATGGCCGAGACGTCGAAAATCCTGAGCCCTCAGAAAACCGTTCTAATGCCCGATATGGAGGCTGGCTGTTCGCTGGCAGAATCGATCACCGCGGACGGAATCGAAGAGATGCGGGCCAAATATCCCGGTGCACCGGTTGTGTCTTATGTGAACACCACAGCCGAGGTCAAAGCGGGTTCCGACATTTGCTGCACATCATCCAACGCGTTGCAGATCGTGAACGCGATGGAAAGCGACACGGTTATTATGACGCCGGATCAATATTTGGCGCAGAATGTCGCAAATCAAAGCCACAAGAACGTGGTTTATTGGCCTGGGTCCTGCATCGTGCATGAACAATACACAGCTCAAGACCTGCGCGATTTCCGCGAATGGAATCCAGGCACACGGCTGATCGCTCATCCCGAATGCCCGCCAGATGTGGTGGCCGAAGCGGATTATTCGGGTTCGACCAGCGGTATTATCAAATACGTGCATGACGAGAAGCCCGAAAAGGCGATGCTGATCACCGAATGCTCGATGGCGTCGAATATTGCCGACGAGCTGCCCGAGGTCGATTTTGTGGGCCCCTGCAACATGTGCCCGTACATGAAGAAGATCACGCTGGAAAAAATCCTCTATGCCCTGCACACGATGGAAGGTCAGGTCGAAGTTGCAGAAGACGTGGCGGAAAAGGCACGCAAATCCGTTCAGGCCATGATCGATTTGTCCCGCAAGCTGGGCATCTGATTTCAAATGACCGACGTTACCACGGATCGGGTCATCATTGTCGGGGCCGGTATCGGCGCGCTTTATGCGGCGTTGAAGCTGGCACCGCGCCCGGTGGTGGTGATCTCGCCTGATCCGTTGGGGCAGGGGGCAAGCTCAGCTTGGGCGCAAGGGGGTGTCGCGGCGGCGATGGATTTGGCGGACAGCCCGGAGAGGCACGCCGTCGATACCGTGAATGCCGGTGCAGGCACCGTCGAGCCTGATGTGGCCGACCTGGTCACTCGCGAAGCACGAGAATACATCTTTGACTTGACCGAGATTGGCACGCCCTTCGACCGCACTGAAGATGGCGGTTACGTTCTTTCGCGAGAAGCCGCGCATAGTTTCGCCCGTGTCGTGCGCGTGAAAGGCGATCAGGCGGGCAGTGAAATCATGGCTGCCCTAATCGAGCGCGTGCGCGAGACTTCTTCGGTTCAGATATTGGAAGGCGTCCTTGCGGTGGCTTTGGACGTGGACGAGGGCAAAGTCTCGGGGGTGGTGCTGCAGGAGGCAAGACAGACTGGCTCTGCACCCATTACTTTACGTGGACCTGCGGTGCTGCTGGCGGGTGGCGGCTCGGGCGGGCTTTATGCGCTGACCACAAACCCGGCACGCATTCGGGGGCAGGTTATTGGCATGGCCGCACGCGCCGGGGCGCTTATTGCTGATGCCGAGTTTGTTCAGTTTCACCCTACAGCTATGGATGTGGGTGAAGATCCTGCGCCTTTGGCCACCGAAGCGCTGCGTGGGGAAGGCGCGATCCTGATCAACAAGCGGGGCAGCCGGTTCATGCAGGCCGTTCACCCGGACGCTGAACTGGCCCCGCGCGACGTCGTGGCGCGTGCGATCTTTGCCGAAGTGCAGGCAGGCAATCGACCTATGCTGGACACACGCGACGCCTTGGGTGCGCGAATTCATAAGCTGTTTCCCGCAGTGGCAGCCTCCTGCGCGCGCAACGGTATTGACCCCGCAAGCGACCCGATCCCGGTCGCCCCGGCGGCCCATTATCATATGGGCGGCATTGCCACGGATACAGATGGTCGGGCCAGCCTGGACAGGTTGTGGGTCTGTGGTGAGGCGTCTTCGACGGGTCTGCACGGGGCCAACCGTCTGGCATCGAATGGGTTGCTCGAAGCGCTGGTCTTTGCCCGTATCTGTTCTGAGAGCATAGCGAAGTCGCTGCCCGCCGGTACAAATACCGACCCGATAAACTTGCAGTTCGCTCCCTGCGAGGCATCTGATACGGCGCAAGCAGTCCAAGAGTTGCGCGATACCATGACCCGTGATGTCGGTGTCGTCCGGGAACGTTCAGGACTGACCCGCGCATTGAAAACCATAGCCGAGTTAGAGGCGCGCCATGGTGATTGTCCCTCGTTCAGGAACATGTGCGCGACGGCGACGCTGATTGCGGCCTCTGCTTTGCAGCGCGAAGAAAGTCGCGGTGCGCATGAACGCTCTGACTTCCCTGACACCGGTGGCCAACCCGGTGAACGGTCCAAAATGTACCTCTCTGAGGCCCTGCGCATTCGGGCCGAAGCTTGCAAGGAACCGACATGACATTTGCAACCCTGCCAGATCTGATCCTTGAACCTGTGATCCGCGCTGCGCTGATGGAGGATTTGGGAAGCTACGGCGACGTGACCACCCGAACCGTGATCCCGCAGGAGACCACATATACGGCCCGGCTGAACGCACGCGAAGATGCTGTCGTGTCGGGTATGCAGGTCGCCGAAATCGCGTTCCGCCTTGTGGACCCCGCGCTTGAGGTTGAAGTGCTGGTCAAAGACGGCGCGCCCTGTCGTCGTGGAGACACGCTGATGACCATTAAGGGATCTGCTGCCTCAATCCTGTCGGGTGAGCGGGTCGCCCTGAACTTTGCCGGTCGTCTGACCGGCATTGCCACCAAGACCGCCGCATTTGTGGGGCAGACCAAGGGCACCAACGCTCGTATTACCTGCACGCGCAAGACCACGCCTGGCCTGCGTATCGTTGAAAAGCAGGCCGTGTTGCATGGAGGCGGTTACAATCACCGCTATTCCCTGTCCGACGCGATCCTGATCAAGGACAATCATATCGCTGCTGCGGGCGGTATTCGTCAGGTATTGGAAGCCGCCAAGGCCCAGGCCAGCCATATGATGGCGGTCGAGATCGAAGTTGACCGTCTGGACCAGTTGGCAGAGGTCCTGAAAGTTGGCGGAGCCTCGGTCGTGTTGCTGGACAATATGGACAACGACATGCTGCGCGAAGCTGTTGCCATGGTAGATGGTCAGATGAAAACCGAAGCCAGCGGGAACGTAACCCTGGAGCGGGTGGCGTCCATCGCCGCAACCGGCGTGGACTATATCTCGTCCGGTGCCTTAACGCATTCTGCGCGCACTGTGGATCTGGGGCTGGATTTCTGAAGGCGCGGCATTTCCGCTTGATTTGGGTTCGTTTGCGCCAACACGGTTGCGCAATTCAGTTTTATCGATAATAAATCTGCAGCAACGCAAGCTGCAGGAAGTTTTATAGATAAAATGATCATCCCTCATTCCGGCTGGACCCGAAAATCTGCGCAAGCTGTTCATGATCTTCCCTTGATGGATCTTCTGTTCCGGGCACAAACCGTGCACCGTGAGAACTTTGATCCCAACAAGGTCCAGACCTCGAAGCTGCTGTCGATCAAGACCGGTGGGTGCGCCGAGGATTGCGCCTATTGCTCGCAATCGGCCCGCAACGGATCGACCCTGCCAGCGTCCAAGCTGATCGAGGTTCAGCGTGTTCTGGCCGAGGCTAAGAAAGCCAAAGATGGCGGAGCGACCCGGTTCTGCATGGGGGCCGCATGGCGCGAGCCCAAGCCGCGCGACATGCCGGCGCTGGTCGCCATGGTTGAAGGCGTTAAGGCGATGGGCATGGAAACCTGCATGACGTTGGGCATGCTGGATGACACTCAGGTGGTTCAGCTGCGCGACGCCGGGTTGGACTATTACAACCACAACATCGACACCTCCGAACGTTATTACTCCGAAGTGATCACCACCCGAACATTCTCGGATCGGATCGACACGATGAACCGGGTGCAGGAAGCCGGTATCAAAGTTTGCTCGGGCGGCATTCTTGGTATGGGCGAACATACCGGCGATCGTATCGACATGCTGCTGACACTTGCCAACATGACCCCTCCGCCGAATTCGGTGCCAATCAACATGCTGATGCCGCAGGCGGATACACCATTGGCCGATGCAGAGCCGATTGATCCTATCGACTTTGTGCGGATCATCGCAACCGCACGAATCCTGATGCCGAAATCCTATGTTCGCCTGTCCGCCGGGCGCAGTGACATGAGCGATGAGATGCAGGCGATGTGCTTCTTCGCCGGAGCGAACTCGATCTTTGTTGGCGATACGCTTCTGACGGCGGAAAACCCCGAGGAAGACACCGACTCAATCCTGTTTGCGAAACTTGGCATTCAGGCTGAAACTGCGGAAGAGCATAAGCGCACGGAAGCTGCCGAATGAAAGCAGTCGATCGGCTGGAATCCATGCTTGATGCACTTGAAGCCCGGCACCGCCGCCGGGCTTTGATCCCTGCGCAGGGTTTGGATTTTGCGTCGAACGATTATCTGGGTTTGGCGGGGTCAAAACTGCTACAAGATGCAGCGCAGGCCGCCTTGGCGCGCGGTGTGCCGGTTGGGTCCGGAGGCTCGCGCCTGCTGCGGGGCAATCACCCTGAACATGAGGCGCTGGAACAGGAAGCTGCCGCGTTCTTTGGATCTGAAGCCGCGCTTTTCATGGGCGGAGGGTTTCAGGCCAATCAGGCGATCTTTTCCGCCCTGCCGGCAGCTGGAGATCTGGTGCTTTATGACGCTTTGGTTCATGCCAGTGCCCATGAAGGGATGCGTGCCAGCCGCGCGGATCTACGTGCCTTCCGCCACAATGACTTAGAAGATGCGCGCAATGTTTTCGCCGAGTGGCGGGCAACGGGTGGTGCGGGCCACATCTGGATTGCTGTGGAAAGCGTGTATTCCATGGAAGGTGATCTTGCTCCGCTGGAAGACCTTTCGTCCCTGGCCCGTGAGTCCGGCGCCGTTCTCGTCGTGGATGAAGCGCACGCTACTGGTATTTTCGGCCTAAACGGCAAAGGTTTGGCGCATGACCTGAATGCGGATCTGCTGACCCTGCACACCTGCGGTAAGGGTCTGGGCGTTGCGGGCGGTCTGATCTGTGGTCCGCGTGTGATGATTGAAACGCTGATCAACCGGGCACGACCTTTTATCTTCGCAACCGCGCCCTCACCTTTAAACGCTGCTCTTGTGCGGGCCACTCTGCAAGAGTTGGCTGCCAATGATCGTTTGGTTGCTGCTGCACGTGAACGCGTTGGCCATGCGCATGATGTAGCCCGGGAAGCGGGATTGCCGGATTCGGCGCTCACCAGCCAGATCATCCCGGTTATTTTGGGGGACGAGGCCAGAACGATGGCGACGGCCTCTGGCTTGCAGCAGCAGGGCTTTGACATTCGCGGCATTCGCCCCCCCACCGTTCCCAAGGGAACGTCCAGACTGCGTGTGTCGATCACCGGAAATATCGCCCACGAAGACATCTCGGCATTGTTTGAAACTATCGCCAGCTATCAATCGGAGGCAGCATGAGCGCGCTGATCGTTGCCGGAACCGACACGGGCGTCGGAAAAACCGTTTTTTCCGCTGGTCTGGCAGCGGCTCTGAATGCCCGGTATTGGAAACCCGTTCAGTCGGGTTTGGAGGACGCAACAGACACTGAAACCGTCCGCTTATTGTCCGGTGCGGAAGTATTGCCCGAGGCGTATCGCCTGAACATGCCTGCCTCACCCCATCTGTCTGCCGAAGACATGGGTGTTGAGATTGATCTGTCGCGCCTTGCTGTGCCGCAAGTTGACGGGCCGCTGGTCGTTGAGGGGGCAGGGGGCCTGATGGTGCCGCTGAACCGTAAAAGCTATTATCTGGACCTGATCGCGCAATGGCGGGCTCCGGTGGTCTTGGTCGCATGCACCGCGCTGGGAACGATTAACCACACGACATTGTCCTTGATGGCCCTGCGACGAGCGGGATGCGAGGTCGTGGGTGTTGCTTTTGTCGGTGAGGCTGAGCCGGATGTTGAACAAACTATCGTTGAGATGAGTAATGTTCGTCACCTTGGGCGGCTTCCGATGCTCAGCGATTTGACACAGCAAAGCCTGGCAGATGCCTTTTCGGCGATAGACGTTGCCACCATTCGGAGGTTCCTGTGACCCCGCTCGAATTTGACGCCCGCCACCTGTGGCACCCTTACACCAACGTGGCCAACCCCGGCGCGATGCACCTGATCGACCGGGCCGAGGGCGTTTATCTGTACCGGCAAGACGGCGTGAAGATGATCGACGCCATGTCCTCATGGTGGTGTGCAATCCATGGTCACAAACACCCTGCGATCACATCTGCGATGCAGAAACAGCTGGAGAAGATGCCCCATGTGATGTTCGGGGGGCTGACACACCAACCGGCCGTAGATCTGGGGCGCAGGATGGTCGACATGCTGCCCGAGGGACTGGACCGCATTTTCTACTGTGACAGTGGCTCGGTCTCGGTCGAAGTGTCGATGAAGATGGCGGTGCAAAACCAAATGGCCCATGGCCGCACCGGTAAATTCGAGTTCGCCACCATTCGGGGCGGCTATCACGGCGATACCTGGAAGGCTATGAGTGTCTGCGACCCGGTCACCGGTATGCACGGGTTGTTCCGCGGGGCTTTGTCAATCCAGCACTTCCTGCCGCGCCCTCATGTGCGGCTGGGTGACGAATGGCCCGCAGATTCTGCGCAGAACGGGTTGGAGCCGCTGGAACGGTTGCTTGCCGAAAAAGGCGACCAACTGGCGGCGCTGATCCTTGAGCCTGTGGTTCAAGGCACAGGTGGCATGTATTTCTATCACCCTCAATGGCTGCGCGCGGCCCGCGCCTTGTGCGATGCCCACGACGTGCTGATTATCTTCGATGAGATTGCAACCGGCTTTGGCCGTACCGGCAAGTTGTTCGCCATCGATCACGCTGACGTCAAACCCGATATTCTGTGCTTGGGCAAAGCGCTGACCGGTGGACATATCTCGTTCGCGGCAACAGTAACCAGCGAGCAAGTGGCTTATGGCATCGGCAACAGTGAAGCGGGCGTGTTCATGCACGGCCCGACTTACATGGCCAATCCGCTGGCTTGTGTTGCAGGATCGGCCAGCCTCGATCTGCTGGCCGAGGGAAAATGGGAACGACAGGTGTCTGATATTGAGGCCCAGATGCGCGCCGAACTGGAGCCAGCCCGCGATTTGCCCGGCGTAGCGGATGTCAGAGCCCTTGGTGCCATCGGCGTCATCGAAATGAAGGATACAGTTGATCCTTCTGTCGCCCATCGGCTGGCCCCAAAGACCGGAGTGTGGCTACGCCCCTTCGCGCGCAACATATATTGTATGCCCCCTTACGTCATCTCTCCTGATGAGCTCAGCCAGGTCACGAGTGCAATGGTCGGGCTGGCCGGGGGGCAGGGATGAAGCACAGGTGGCTGGAGCAATCAGACGACGGCGCTCTGATCATTGTGTTCGGGGGTTGGGCGCTTGGTGCTGCACCGTTCCAGGGTCTGACCGGTGACGCGTCTGTTTTGCTGATTGATGACTATACCCGGCTTGATGATCCCTTGCCTGATTTGACAGGTTTTGACCGTGTCGACATGCTCGCGTTTTCCTTTGGCGTCGCATCCGCTGCGCATTGGTTGGCCAACACTTCGTTTCGTCCCGACCGGCTGGTTGCGGTCAGCGGCACGTTGCACCCGTCTTGTGCTGACCGCGGAATAGCGCCTGACATGATCCGGGCTACGGCGGATCAGCTTACGACCTCCAGCTTTGCCAAATTTTGCCGCCGCGCTGGCTTGCGCGGCGACGCTCCGGAACTGGACATATCCACCGCACAAAAAGAGCTGCATTCGGTGATTCAACGCGGACCGGCATCGGACCCTGGGTTTGATCTGGTGTGGATACCCGAGCGTGACCGCGTCATTCCGACGAAGGCGCAAGAGGCGGCCTGGGCTCATTCTTCCGGCGATGTCAGATCCATCGCCGGGCCCCATGTGCCTTTCCAAGCGGGTCAGACCTGGGCGGAGTGGCTGTCATGACCGTGCAACTGGCGGATAAGGTGCAACGAAGCTTCAGCAGAAGCTTCGAAACCTATCACGACACAGCCAGTCAACAGGCTTGGGTCGCGGAAAAACTGGTTTCTGAACTCTGCCGTGTCGGTGCTCCGGCTCAGTTTCACACAACGTTTGAAATGGGATGTGGTACCGGCCACCTGACCAGAATGCTGCGGCAAAACTTCGATCTTCCCGATTTCATCGTGAACGACATCGCGCCACAAGCCCAAGTGACGGCAGAGGCCGAAGCAGCAGCATTTATCTCAGGCGACGTGCGCTCGGTGCAATGGCCCGATCAGATTGATCTGGTCGCCTCGGCCTCGATGATCCAGTGGATGGAAGACCCGGCCGGATTGTTGCAGCAGGCCGTCGATGCCTTGGCCCCCGGGGGTTGGTTGGCCATTTCAGGATTTGGACCGCAGCAATATCAAGAGTTGTCCCGCATCGGATCAACTGCACACGCACCCGGCCTTTGCGAAGCCCGTTCATTAGTCGCAGCTGTCGAAGGGTCGATGCAGGTTCTGGCTGCTGGAGAATGCATACGGCCATCTTTCTTCAAAACACCAAGGGACGTTTTAAAATATCTGCGCAGAACCGGGGTGAATGGGCGTGCAAAAGGGACATGGACCAAGTCCACTCTGGCCCGGTTTGAAGAAGACTATGTGCGAAATTTTGGAACGGCCAACGGGGTGTCTTTGACATATCACCCGATCTGGATTGTCGCTCAAAAGCGATAGGCACCTATTCGGCGACAACAAGATCAATTTCGTTTGCAGACAACATCTGGCGGATATCCTCTGACGGACGGGTGTCCGTAAAGAACAGATTGATCTGTCTGGCAGAGTCCAAAGTGACCGGCGCGCGCTTACCCAGCTTTTCTCCGTCAGCTACCACGATGCGAACCTGGGCATTCTGGGCGGCGATACGCGCCAGGTTGGCCTCCTGCAGGTCATGCAGCATAAAGCCGGACTCGGCATTGACCGCCCCAACCGACAGAACAGCAAACCGGACGTTCAGACGTTTGATAAGGTCTTGTGCCTCAACACCAAACGCGCCGCCGTCATGGGGGCGCAGTTCACCGCCTGCCATAAACACCCGGTTATTGTTCCGGGACGCCAGAGTCTGGGCAACAAAAACCGAATTCGTCACCACAAACAGGTTGTTATGGTCACACAGAGCCTGCGCCACATAAGCTGTAGTCGAGCCAATATCCAGAAAGACCGAATCTCCGTCGCTGATGACTTCGGCCACTGCTTTGGCCAGCTTTTCTTTTGCATCAACCTTCTTGTCTAGCCGACTTTCCAGCGACGGCTCCAGGATGTCCTCCAACAGATGGACGCCACCATGAACCTTACGCACGATGCCGCGTTCCTCGAGATTGCGCACATTGCGCCGAATGGTTTCCAGCGTAACGCCCAACTCATTCGCCAGGATGCTTACGCGACAGGATCCGCCTGTGCGAAACAGCGCGCGCAGAATCTCTTCTTCTCGTTGGTTGGTTGTTTTAAGGTTCATGTTTTTCGCTCTGATAGTCTCGTCATACGAGTAGTTCAAGGATACCGCAACACCCACAGAAAGCAACATTACGCCAAAACATAGTAGAATATTTGAGCTCAGAATTAAAAATATGTGGCTTTACTTGGTTTTTATTGACACAAAACCCCACAGTGTGTTGGTCTGTCTTCAATGCCACCGATTCATCAAAAAATTCACGACAGGGAGATGGTGTTATGAAATGCAAACTGGGACTTTCGGTACTTGCCGTTGCGGCTGCTACGTCAGCCTGGGCGGTGGAATCCACTGATCCGATCAAGCTTACGCTGCACGACTGGTCCGGTCAGCTGATCAATACCAAGATCATGGGTTCGATCCTTGAAGAAGCGGGCTACAACGTCGAATACGTTCAGGCTGACTACATTGCCCAATTCGCTGGCCTGAAAACGGGCGACCTGCATCTGGCGATGGAAATCTGGGAAACAACCGGCCGCGAGGCATTGGACGAAGCGACGGCTTCGGGCAATGTTGTGAATGTCGGGGAAACCGGTCTGATGGCCATCGAAGAGTGGTGGTATCCCAGCTACATGAAAGAGCGTTGCCCGGGGCTGCCGAATTGGGAAGCTCTGCGCGATTGCGCGGAAGAATTCTCGACCGCTGAAACCGCTCCAAGCGGCCGCTATGTCGGTGGACCCGTGACCTGGGGCGGCTTCGACGAAGAGCGTGTCGAAGCTCTGGAGCTGGATTTCGAGGTGGTACATGCGGGTACCGATGCCGCTTTGTTCGCCGAGCTTGAATCTGCCTATCAGCGGCAAGATCCGATCGTTCTGTGGGTTTACGTACCCCATTGGGCGCCGGCCAAGTATGAGGGTGAATTCGTAGAATTCCCGCCATTTTCGGCCGAATGCTATAGCGACCCTTCGGTTGGTGTGAACCCCGACATGGCTTATGACTGCGGCAAACCGCGTGGGCCAATCTGGAAGGCCGCCTGGTCCGGCTTGCAGGAAAAATGGCCCGGCGCTTATGACATCATCGAGGCGTACAACATCAACAATGACGAAATGAGCGCGATGGTCGGCAAGGCCGATCTGGACGGCGTGGAAATTGACAGTGTTGTTTCAGAGTGGATGGAGACCAACAAAGACCGCTGGTCGGGTTGGATCTCAAAATAATCCACTGGCCAGAGCGGCCCTTTCGCTCTCTCGGACCGCTCTGGCCATTTTTTGCAAACTTACCGGACCACACCGATGCCCCCCAAGACGAAACTGTCCTGCCGCAACGTTTGGAAACTATACGGGCCAAACGCTGAAGCGCTGTTGAAGCAAAACCCCAACCCGTCGGCGGATGACATCCGTGATGCAGGTTTGATTGGGGCCGTGCGCAACGCCAATATCGACATCGCGGAAGGCGAGATCTTTATCATTATGGGGCTGTCCGGGTCGGGGAAATCGACTTTGGTTCGTTGCCTGTCGCGCTTGATTGAACCCACTGGTGGTGAGGTCATTTTTGACGACGCTGATCTGTTACGTGCAAACGATAAAGAACTGATTGAAATTCGACGCCACAAGATGGGCATGGTGTTCCAGCATTTTGCATTGCTGCCACATCTGACCGTCTTGCAGAATGTGATGTTCCCTCTGACCATTCAGGCCACACCAAAAGCCGAGGTCGAAACGAAGGCTCGCGAAGTGGTGGAACTGGTTGGTCTGAAAGGGCGCGAGGATTACTATCCGCGTGAGCTGTCCGGCGGCCAGCAACAGCGTGTGGGTATCGCCCGTTCGCTGGTGACCGAACCCGATCTGTGGTTTCTGGATGAGCCGTTTTCGGCCCTCGACCCCCTGATCCGGCGCGAGATGCAGGACGAGTTTCTGCGGCTTCAGGAACGCCTGCACAAGACCATCGTCTTCATCACGCACGACTTTGAAGAGGCTGTCCGCCTGGCAGACCGCATCGCCATCATGAAAGATGGCGAAGTGATTCAGATCGCCACTCCGGAAGAGCTGGTGATGCACCCTGCCACGGAATATGTGGCTGAGTTCACAAGACATATCCCGCGTTCGAAGGTTCTGACCGTCGGCGGCGTCATGACCCCCGGCGCCGCAGGTGAAGGAGAGCCAATTGCGCAATCTGCCCGCGTTTCTGACGTGGCCGAACGCATCATCGCCGCCGATGCGCCGATCCCTGTTGTGGATGCGGAGGGGCAACCCGTGGGAGCGATTGATCGCAAAGCTGTTGCGCATGTACTATTCGGCGACGGAGATGCGGCATGATCCGGTTGAACCGGGCGCAGGCCATTGCTCTGGCCCTTGTTCTGATCACAATCGTGCTTGGGTACTATGGCCGCGATCTGGGCAAAGCGCTGGATGCGCGTTGGCTGACCAAGTTCCCCTCGGCCTGGGTGATCCCGTTCAAGACCTATATTTCCTCGGCGATGACGTGGCTGATCGAGGACGCTGCCATCGGGCCCGTCTCGTTCACCGATGTCACCCGCGCCATCGCGTGGATGATTGAACAACCTTATAATCTGGTGCTTGCCTTATTGGCGGACGGGTTTGTCAGCGGTCAGGGCAATGACGCGCAGGTCATCCTGCCTGCGATCAGCTGGATCGTTGTGATCACCGCTGTCATCGCTTTGGGACAATATTGTCGTGACTGGGCACTTGCCGCATTGGTCGGGGCCTGTTTCATCTATCTCGCTGTCTTCGGGCAATGGGAAAGCGCGATGGTGACGCTGGCCTCGGTCCTGATCGCGGTGCCGATTGGAGCGGGCGGAGGGCTGCTATTGGGTATCCTCGCCTATCGCCATCCGCTGTTCGAAAAGATCATCTCGCCCATTCTGGACCTGATGCAGACGATTCCGATCTTTGCCTATCTGGTGCCGATCCTGTTCATGTTTGGCTTTGGTCCGATCTCGGCTTTGGTTGCCACGATTATCTACGCCACGCCGCCAATGGTGCGGATCACCACGCTGGCGCTCAAGGGCGTGGACCCCGAGATCCTCGATTTCGGTCGCATGGCTGGCACGACCCAGCGACAGTTGATGTGGCGCGTGTTGGTGCCATCGGCCAGCCACAGCCTGATGGTGGGCGTCAATCAGGTGATCATGCTGACGTTGAACATGGTTATCATCGCGTCGATGATCGGGGCTGGGGGGCTGGGCTTTGACGTGCTCGCTGCACTGCGCCGTCTGGACATTGGCGCGGGGTTCGAGGCCGGGATTGCCATTGTAGTATTGGCCATCGCTGTCGATCGTCTCAGCCAGGCATTTGCCGAACGCATGGGGCAGGTGCATCACGAACAACCGGGCTCGTGGGTTGCGCGCCATCGCCGGACTGTTTTGGTGTTGATCCTGTTGGTTGTGACCTGGGTGCTGGGTCAGTTCTCGCCGCTGCTGTTGGAGTATCCCGACAGCCAGACAATCACCACGGGCGCGTTCTGGGATAACACCGTCGAGTATCTGAACGTCAACTATTTCGACGTTTTCGAGGCGATCAAGGTCTTCTTCCTCACGTGGTTCATGATCCCGATAAAGACGGTTCTGCTGGGCATCCCGTGGCCGTGGGCCATTGCAATGCTGACCCTGTTGGGCTGGCACGCGGGCGGCTGGCGGCTGGCGCTGCTGTGTGGAGGAATGGCCTCTCTGATCCTTGTGTCGGGCCTGTGGTCCAAGGCGATGGTGACGGTCTATCTGTGCGGAGCCTCGGTGATCCTTGCTACGCTGATCGGGGTGCCTCTCGGGGTACTGGCGGCGTTGAACAAACGCGCCGGAGCGGTGATCAACCTGCTGATCGACACGCTGCAAACCCTGCCCAGCTTTGTTTATCTGATCCCCGTTGTGATGTTGTTCCGGGTAGGAGATTTCACTGCGCTGATCGCAATCGTCCTTTATGCGCTGGCCCCAGCCGTGCGCTATGCGGCACATGGTGTGCGCTCGGTCAGTGAGGAACTGATTGAGGCCGGTTTGGTTTCCGGCTGCACCCGTACGCAATTGCTGCGCCATATCCGCCTGCCCATGGCGCTGCCTGAGATTCTGCTGGGCATCAACCAAACCATCATGTTGGCCCTGTCGATGCTGGTCATCACTGCACTTGTCGGTACGCGCGATCTGGGGCAAGAGGTCTATATCGCCCTGACCAAGGCAGATACGGGCAGGGGTCTGGTCGCGGGTTTGGCCATCGCGTTCATCGCCATCATTGCCGACCGCCTTATCAATGCAGGTGCCCGTCAAGCCCGCATCCGCTTTGGACTGGAGAGTTAAGATGAGCCAATCCGATCTGATGACCCGCATCCGCGCCCTGCCGATCTGGCAAGGTGAGATCAAGACCGCGCCTCTGACCGGCGGTATCACCAATGTGAACTACAGAGTCACCGATAGCAGCGGATCTTATGTGGTGCGTGTGGGGGACGATATCCCGCTGCATCAAGTCATGCGGTTTAACGAACTGGCCGCCAGCAAGGCCGCCCATGCGGCGGGTTTGTCGCCAGCGGTTGTACACTCGTCAGGCGATCTGACGGTGCTAGAGTTCATCGAAAGCCGCACACTGACCGAGGAAGATGTTCGCAACCCGGATATGCTGCCGCGCGTGCTGGAATTGGTTAAGGCGTGCCATACCGAGGTACCGAAGCACCTGCGCGGTCCATCGCTGGTTTTCTGGGTGTTCCACGTCATCCGCGACTATGCCGCGACACTCACTGAACGCGGCAGTGCCCATTCAGCGCTGATCCCTGACCTGATCGACGCAGGCGCTACGTTGGAACGCGAGGCCGGGCCGTATGACATGGTGTTTGGCCATAACGATCTGCTCTGTGGAAACTTTCTGAACGACGGCAATCGCCTTTGGCTGATCGACTTCGACTATGCCGGATTCAATTCGTCGCTTTTCGATTTGGGTGGGTTGGCTTCAAACAATGGTCTTTCCCCCGAACAGGAAGACTGGGTGCTTGAGACCTATTTCCACGCTCCCGTCACCGACGATCTGCGCCACCGTTATACGGCGATGAAATGCGCCTCGCTTCTGCGGGAAACCATGTGGAGCATGGTGTCCGAGATCACCTCGGACATCGAATTCGACTACGCAGCCTATACGGCCGAAAACCTCGCGCGGTTTCGCGCAGCCCTTTCCGATTTCAAAAATACCTGAGGACAGACATGACCGACCTTCCGAAAACAGCCAAAGCCGTCATTATCGGCGGCGGAATCATCGGCTGCTCGACCGCCTACCACCTGGCCAAACTGGGCTGGACCGACACGGTGTTGTTGGAGCGCAAAAAGCTCACCTCGGGCACCACCTTCCACGCGGCAGGACTGGTAGGGCAGCTGCGTTCGAACGCGAATATTACGCAGCTGCTGGGTTACTCGGTTGATCTGTATAACAAGATCGAAGAGGAAACTGGGCTTGGTACCGGCTGGAAGATGAACGGAGGACTGCGTCTGGCCTGTAACGAGGAACGCTGGACCGAGGTGAAACGTCAGGCCACCACCGCGCATTCCTTTGGTCTGGATATGCAGTTGCTGACGCCGTCTGAGGCGCAGGAACTGTGGCCGCTGATGGACGTCTCGGACGTGATCGGCGCGGCTTATTTGCCAACCGATGGACAGGCGAATCCCTCAGATATCACTCAGGCACTGGCCAAAGGCGCACGTATGGCCGGTGCAAAGATTTTCGAAGACACAAAAGTCACGGATATTGAAATCGAAGACGGGAAGATCCGTGCGGTGATCACGGAACATGGCCGGATCGAATGCGAAAAGGTAATCTGCTGCGCCGGTCAGTGGACCCGCACCTTTGCCGGGCGCTTTGGTGTCAACGTACCGCTGGTGCCGATGGAGCATCAGTATATGGTCACCGAACCTTTTGATGTACCGTCCAACCTGCCAACCCTGCGCGACCCGGATCGCCTGACCTACTACAAGGAAGAGGTCGGCGGGCTGGTCATGGGCGGCTATGAGCCGAACCCAATTCCTTGGGCGACTAAAGGGATTCCGCAGGGCTTCCACTACACCTTGCTCGACAGTAATTTCGACCATTTCGAACAGTTGATGGAATTGGCTCTGGGTCGTGTTCCAGCGCTGGAAAACGCAGGCGTCAAGACGCTGACCAACGGGCCGGAAAGCTTCACGCCAGACGGCAACTTCATCATCGGCGAAGCGCCCGAGTTGAACAACTTCTTCGTTGGTGCAGGCTTCAATGCCTTCGGCATCGCCGCTGGTGGTGGGGCGGGCATGGCGCTGGCTGAATGGGTCCACAAGGGAGAACCCCCCTTTGACCTGTGGTCCGCCGATATCCGCCGCTTTGGCCGCCCGCATTTCGACACCGATTGGGTGCGCACCCGGACCGTCGAAGCCTATGGCAAACATTACACAATGGGCTGGCCGCATGAGGAGCATGACTCGGGCCGTCCGTGCCGCAAGTCACCGCTCTATGACACGCTGAAATCGCAGGGCGCGTGTTTTGGTGAGAAACTGGGTTGGGAACGCCCGAACTGGTACGCGGATGCGTCGCTGGGAGAGACCGCCAAAGATGAATACAGCTTTGGTCGCCAAAATTGGTTCGATGCGGTGGGCCGCGAACATAAGGCCGCGCGCGAGGCGGCGGTGCTGTTTGACCAAACCTCTTTTGCCAAGTTTGCGCTGAAAGGCCCCGATGCGCTGGCGGCGATGAATTGGATCTGCGCCAATGATGTCGACAAGCCGGTCGGCGCGTTGGTCTATACTCAGATGCTGAACGACAAGGGCGGAATCGAATGTGACCTGACCGTTGGTCGAGTGGCACATGACGAATTCTACATCGTCACTGGCACTGGCTTTGCCACCCATGATTTCGACTGGATCAACCGCAATATCCCGGAAGGCATGAACTGCCAGCTTTTCGACATCACTTCATCGAATGCGGTGTTGTCGCTGATGGGACCAAAGGCGCGGGATATTCTGGCGGCGGTGACGCGAGATGATGTTTCGAATGACGGGTTTAAATTTGGAACGATCCGCACAATCGGCATCGCCGGTTGCCCGGTCAAGGCGCTGCGCGTCACCTATGTGGGTGAACTGGGCTGGGAACTGCATCTGCCCGTGGAATATGCCCAAACCGTCTATGCCGCGTTGATGGAGGCGGGCGCGCCTCATGGTCTGGTGAATGCAGGATACCGCTCTATTGAATCGCTGCGGCTTGAGAAGGGCTACCGCGCATGGGGCTCGGATATCGGGCCGGATCATACACCGTTCGAAAGCGGGCTGGGCTGGGCCGTCAAGCTGCGCAAGGATGTTGCCTTCAAAGGCCGTGCCGCATCCGAAAAGCAAAAAGCAGAAGGCGTCAAAAAGATGCTGGCCTGTTTCACAGTTGACCCCGACATCGTCCTGTTAGGGCGGGAAACAATCTATCGAAACGGTGAAAGGGTCGGTTGGCTGACCTCAGGTGGTTATGGCTATACCATCGGGAAATCGATTGGATACGGTTATATCCGCAACCCCGAAGGCGTTGATCCAGAATATGTCACGTCCGGAGAGTATGAATTGGACGTGGCGACTACGCGAGTACCTTGTCAGGTGACTTTGCAGCCACTTTACGACCCCAAGATGGAACGCGTGAAGGTTTGAAGCCCCGAACGTGATCCGTAATCTATGCGGTAAGCAAAAGCTAGTGGCGGGGCACATCCGTGCCCCGCTTGGTGATTGGCTTGCAGCGGAAAAATGGCGTGAAGACAGCCCGAAAAGGACGCCCGGACCGTTTAAAATGGCTGATACTGATCGTGCCATGTTCCCCATTGCACCCGATGAAAACCGTCGTCAGAAACAACGCAGAAACATCCGTCTGAAAGGATTGAAATGGTCGTCGCACATACGCTGAAGGAACATGCCATTCAGATGGCTGACATTGCGTCGTCGTCTGCGATGCGGTTTTTCCGTGGATCTCTGGGTGTCGAGTTCAAACTGGATGAAAGCCCTGTGACGCAAGCTGACAAAGGGGTTGAAGCCGAGGTTCGGTCCTACCTGAACCAGCACTTTCCCGAGCATGGGGTCTTTGGCGAAGAACACGGGCAAGAGGCAGGTGATGGTCGGCACATGTGGGTCATTGACCCAATCGACGGAACCCGGTCATTTCTGTCCGGGCATCCTTTGTTCGGGTTCCTGTTGGCACATCTGGTTGATGGGCAGCCTCAGTTAGGCTTGGTCGGAATGCCCGCTTTGAATGAGGTGTATGTGGGTGTCATTGGTGAAGGGGCCGCTCTGAACGGTGAACCCATACGGGCCTCGCAACAAAAGCGTTTGGATCAATCTATTCTATACGTAAACGAGGGGGACAAGATCCATCGCGATCACCTGGACCTATTCAACCGTTTGATGCAGGCCGGGCAGACGCGTCGGTTTGCCTATGACTGTTATCCGCATGCGTTGCTGGCCGCAGGGCATGTGGACGCTGTAGTGGATTATGACCTGCAACCCTATGACTACTTGGCGGTTGCGCCGCTTGTTGCGGCAGCTGGTGGTGTGATGACCGATTGGCAGGGCAGGGCGTTGACACTGGAGTCAGATGGCGCGGTCGTATCGGCGGCAACCCCTGATCTGCATGCAGATCTTCTGAAACTTATCAACACATAGTCAGTAAAAAGAAGGCCCGGCACTGTGGCCGGGCCCTTCCGTTTTTAGCTTATTCGGCAGCGATGGCTTGTTCAGAGCCAGCCGGTTTCGCAATCGGGCTCCATTCCAGATCACCTGTGTAACGCCAAGCCAGATCACCATTTTCATCCATTGCGATCAGGTGAAGCCAGCGGTTGTCAAACAGGGCTTTGACATTCGCATGCCGTTTCAGAATGTCGTTCATGGCTTCACGCGGCGCTTCGATTACAACCGACAGGCGCAGAGGATCATGCTGGAATGCTTCGCCATCATGGACCGATTGCCAAGGCAGACCTGGGCGCAAAGCACCTCCGTTCCCCTCGACAACGCCAATCCCGCCGACCACGTTGTGCAGCAGTTTGTTGCCACCGCCAAACAAGCCCGGCGCGACGGACGACCCGTAATACTGCAGGCTGATCCAGCTTGCCACAACCACCGGGGCGGTCATGATCAACTCAAGCACGCCAAACCCATCATCCGAACGCCAGTCATAGCTATGCAGAAAGGACTGTCCGGCCAATCCGGTCCCATCGGTCCGGCTGCGTGGGGCAGCTATAAAGGCCCGACAGCCTGCCAAACCCCATTCAGGCCGAAGTTCGGCCCAATCCTTGGCACGGCGGGCGATATCGTCACCTCCGTTGGCACGAGGCAACCGGGCCGAACGCTCGGCGCGCGCCAGGCGTCCGGCTTCATTCAGCCAGGTTTTCAATTTGGCGATCTGCGGGGCCCACAATCCTGCCGGATGGTCCTGATCAAACAGGGTGACATCATCCGTCGTCGTATTGTGCAGCGCTGGAAGGAACAGCGTGTCAGCGGGGATGTCGATCCCTTTGCCCCGCAGACCCTCGCGCACCTGGTTGTCGTTCAGGAGGCTGGCCAGAAGCCGGGCGCTGACGTCCCCTGCATGACCACCGCAGGCACCGCACTGCAACGCGCTTTCATGGGGGTTGTTGGTGACGTCCGCCCCATGTCCTGCCAGCATCACGATACGAGCAAAATTCCCTGTCAGAGACATAGCGCCCAGGATGGCCTTGGCGGTATCGATGCGCGTGGTCAGATCCATCGAAGGATCCAGCTTGGGTGCAGGATCAAACTTGGTTCCCTTGCCACTGGCTGCCAGCGAGTCCCGAAGCAATTTACCTGCGTAGATCGGCCCGGTCGCTTCGACAAAGGCAAAGGATGATACAGCGGCCAGCTTGAAACGCCCCCAAGCACGTTTCGCGCGGGCCGTGTAGCGCCGGTCGAGATCGGACAATGTGTCTTCTGCTGCTTTAGATGTGACATTGGGGTTCAGAAGAACGGGCCCCCGCAGCTCGGTAACGTCTGATCCTGCGCATTTATGCGCGCTGGCCAACCCAAAGAACCCGGCAAAGCCTATGGTTTCAATGCCTGCATCCTGTGCTTCCAGCGCCCTGCGGAAGACCTCGGACCGGACGTCAATACAGAATGCGGCCTGAACCATGGGGCGGCCTTCGGTTTCTCTTGGCTGAGATCCGGACAAAGCCTGCCGCAACTTGCGCTGTTGCGCCCGTTCAGCGGCATCTTGCAAAATGGCGTCAATCACCATGTCACGGGACGGTGTGATCGGCGTTTCGTGTGCTGCGATGGTTTCCGACCAACGTGACGTGATCTGATCGCGGTACTGGTGGAACAGCGCCTCTTCAAACACCATCCGAATGGCAAGTAATTCAGCCGTTGTTGTGTCGGTCTGTCCCTGAAGCTCGGCCTGCCACAACAAGTAGCGCGCATATTGTGCCCAACCGCCCAACGTGATCAGCCAGCGATGAAAGGTTGTTCCGGCCGCCTCTGGCGTCACGCCCAGCGTTTCCGCGGCCCGTCCGATGGCCCGCCATTGAGAACGGTTGGTGGCCGCCACAAATGCGCCAAAGCCCTTCAACCCATTGATTTCCGGCGTAAGGTCGCGCGAGGCGAACTCCCGCCATGCGCTGAATGCACCGCCAACGCGGCTGGGCTGCCACAGGGCCTGGCCTTCGTCGAAATGACTTGCGGCCCAAGCTCCGATACGTTCTTCGATCAGACCCGGCCAGTCGATGCCCGACACGTCGGCGGCGAGATCCGCAACTGTTGGCAACGGGGCAAGAGGTGCCGCGTCCGTGGTCAAAGCAGCCGTTACATCTTCCAGCCTTGGCGGATCAAAGCGGCTTTCGACATGAGAAATTGCCTCGACCAGATCACCGTCAACCATCTCGCCGGTCTTCAGCTTTTCGGCCATGGCTTGCCGGTCAGGTGTGATGCGTACACCGGCGACACGACCAAGGCGCGCAGCTGTCACGGCTAGGGTGTCTTCAGTCTGTCCCAGGAAGGGGTTTACGGCGACGTTGGCCGCCAGCGGAAACAGAGGAGGGATCTGACGCACAGCGTCATTTGCAATCGCGACCAGTTCCAAAAGCGGAGCAGGATAGCTTTCGTGTTTCATATACATGTCTGATCCCCTTTTCATACAGACCGCCGCGTGGACCATCCGTCCAGCAGCCGATCAAAGATTGCGTTGGCATAAAGCCCGTTGGACAGATGCACCCGGATGCCAGCCGCCGCAGGATGCGAGGCCCAAAGCGGGAAGGTTGACTGAGCCAGTGCCACTGCACCAAAGCTGATGAGCGCCAGTACGATCAGTGCCCATTCCAATGGTCCCGCAGCGGGTGTGGGTGGCAAAGTTCCGGCGGTCAGATGCTGCGCTGCAATTTGCAGAACGAAGTAGCTGACAGATGTTGCTCCGGCATAGATGACGGTGCGGCGGGTCAGGGCTCCGGGGGCTGCATCGGCAAATCCCTGCGCCAGCAGATAAGCGACGCCGAAGATCAGGATAACGCCCAGTGCGATGGCCTGAACCGATTTCCCATCGATCCCGAATACCGAAGCCACCGCGCCGTAGATCAAAATGCCGGTTGCGAAAGCCAGCAATACGTTGCGTGCGCTTGGCACAGCCACTAGCCCCGGCCGACGGATCGCCGCGACGTTGCGCACGGCTTCGCCGGCGCTTAGGAAGGCATGCGCTTTATAAAGTGAGTGCGCCACGATGTGCAGCAGCGCCAACGGGAACAGTGCCAGCCCGCATTGCATGATCATGAACGCCATCTGAGCGATTGTGGACCATGCCAGAGACGTCTTTACCGCTGGTTGTGTCAGCATCACCAGCCCGCCAAACAGTGCAGTGAACCCGCCCAGCATGACCAGCAATGCCATGATGCCCGGTGCAACCAGCATCACATCAGCAAAGCGGATCAACAGGAACCCACCGGCATTAATCACGCCTGCGTGCAGCAGTGCTGACACCGGTGTCGGTGCTTCCATAACCTCGGTCAGCCAGCCATGAACAGGGAACTGAGCCGACGCCAGCACGGCGGCCACTGCGATCAACAGGGCCGCAACAATTGTCACCACGGTTGGCTGTGCGGATGACAGGATCGTGGCGATATCGGTTGTTCCGTAGCCGATGATCAACAGGACTACGGCCAGCGCAAGTGCGGCCTCGCTAAGCCGCGCCACAACCGCCTTTTTGCGCGCTGCACGCTGTGCCGTAGTGCGTTCCGGGTAGAACAGCAGCAGTTGATGCAGCGCCAGGCTTGTTGCGATCCAGGCTGCAAGAAGTTGAGTGAGGTTGCCGGACATGACCAGCAAAAGAACGGAAGCAAGCGCAACGGACATCCATCCGGTGAAGGCGCCCTGTTTCTGTTCCCCATCCATGTAAGTCGCTGAATAACGCAGGACGATCCAGCCAATAAAGCTGACCAGAACCAGCATCGTGGCGCTTACCGCGTCCAACCGTACTGACAGTCCGACGCCCCAGAACCCGATCAGTGCCGATGTTCCGGATCCATTCGCAATCAGCAACACTGCAGATAGCGCAGACACAGCAAAAGCTGCCAACGCAGCCCATTCTGCGATTTTAGGTAAGTTGCCCGGGCGCATCCCCGGATGACGGCTGCAATAAAAAGCCGACCCTAAAAAGATCAGCGGACTCAGGAGGGGTAGAAGCAAATAGCTCATGCGTGTGTCCCTTGACGTTCGATACTGACTCGAATTGTTCAAGGAGACATATTTCGCGTGCCATCATATGAAAAATACATTGTTTGATTAATTATGTTCGGTTAGATAGAACGATATGCCGCTTAACTATCATCATCTCCGCTATTTCTGGGCGGTTGCCCATGACGGCAATCTGACCAGGACTGCACAACGTTTGAATCTGTCACAGTCCGCCTTGTCCGTGCAGATAAAGGAATTGGAAGATCGCCTTGGCCATCCCCTGTTTGAGCGCAGAGGCCGCAAGCTGCACCTGACCGAAGCCGGACATATCGCGCTGGACCACGCAGATGCGATTTTTGCGACAGGCCAGGAACTTGTGGCAACCTTACAGGATGAAGGAAACACGCGGCAGGCGCTGAGGGTGGGGGCGCAGTCTACCCTGTCGCGGAACTTTCAGATTCGCTTTTTGCGACCCATTTTGGCGCGTGTTGATGTTGAGGTCATCTTGAGGTCTGGCAGTCCAAGTGAGTTGCTGGAAGGGCTGGAAACGTTGAATTTCGACTTGGTCCTCATGAACCACGAACCCGCGAGTGACAGCCTGACCAGCTTTGTCACTCATCATCTGGCCGAACAACCAGTGAGTATCGTTGGAACCCCGGATCGCCTTGATCCGACGCGCCCGATACGGCATCTGTTGGAAGAACAACCTTTCATCCTGCCCACAACCAACAACAGTGTTCGTACTGCGTTTGACGCTATGGCCAGCCGCATGTCGGTACGGCCTCAGGTAGCTGCCGAGGTGGACGATATGGCCATGATGCGGCTTTTGGCGCGCGAGGATATCGGCTTGGCTCTGGTGGCTCCGATCGTTGTTCAGGATGAGCTGAACTCGGGCCGTTTGGTCGAGGCAAATGAGCATCCGAAGATCAAGGAAAACTTCCACGCAATTACGTTCAAGCGCCGGTTCCCTAATCCCTTGGTGCAGGAGCTTTTGTCACACGGACCAGACACGTAGGCCAATATCTGGCGTCAATCACCGCGCGCGGATTTGAACAGATATAGGAACACAAAAAGAGACCCGATCGACGTTGTTACGATACCTACGGGCAGTTCTTGAGGGGCCAAAAGCAGGCGGGACAGAATATCCGACATCGTCAGCAGGATCGCCCCGACGATAGCTGAGGTAATCAACAGGTTTCTGTGCAGCGTGCCGGCAATGCCCCGTGCAATATGAGGGACCATTAACCCGACAAAACCAATAACGCCGGCCACGGAAACAAAGCTCGCCGTCGCCAATGCCGCGACAAAGAACATACTAAATCGCAAGCCCTGAACGGGTATGCCAAGAGAGGACGCCGTGAAATCTCCGGTTAAAAGGGCATCCAGCCAGCGACTGCGGTAAAGAGCATAACTCAGGATCAGAGCCAGTCCGGTCAGAACCAGTGGGAATGTCTCCCACCGTGCAAGGCCCAACCCGCCAAGCATCCAGAAGATGACCGAATGCGCCGCGCGATTGTCGCCGGAAAAAATCAAATAGTTTGTGATGGCCGAGAACAGAAAGGACACGGCCAAACCGGCTAGAATCAGTTTTTCCGGCGCACTTGTGCGCAGGCCCTGAACCAGTGCCAGAACAATGCCCGAAGCAATCAAGCCTCCGCAAAATGCCGCCAAGGGCAGGGTCCAAATGCCCAGTACATCACCCGTGACGGTGATCACCAACACCGCCCCGGCAGCCGCGCCCGAGGACAGGCCAAACAAGAATGGATCGGCAAGATCGTTGCGCGTGGTTGTTTGCAAAACCACACCAACAACCCCCAATCCTGCCCCGATGACCGCGGCAAACAAGGCGCGGGGAAGGCGCAAGTCGAAAACGATCCGGTGAAGCGGGGACATGTCGCCATCGATCAGGCCTGTTCCTAGACCAATCGCGGCGACCACGTCCCGCACAGGAATATTTGTTGTTCCATAAACGATGGACAGCAGCAAAAGGGCGATCAGAACGATCGCCCCCAGCAAGATCGAACGGCCCAAATGGGCCATATCAGTTGGTCTCCGGGTGCATTGCCTTGACCATCTTTTCGATGGCCTCAATGTTTGCCGGGCCGGGTGTCAGCTCTTCGTAGCGCAGGCCGATCCAGCGCTCGTTCTTGACTGCATCGGTTTGAGACATGACGGGATGATCTTTCAGGAACTGGAAGGTATCTTCTGCACCGTTTCCTGTCTGATAGTCCAGCAGAACCAGGAATTCCGGGTTTGCAGCAGCCACGGTTTCCCACGACGTACGACCCCAGCTGGTGTCCATGTCATGGGTCACATTCTCTCCGCCTGCTGCGGCGATCATCGCGTCCGGTATCGCAAACTTACCAGCGGTAAACGGCGCATCTGCCGGCCCGTCCAACAGGAAGACACGTGGTTTGGGCAGATCAGCTGTTTTGGCTTCGATAGCGGCCAGTTGGTCTTTCCAGCCCGAGACAAGCTCTTGCGCCTTGGCTTCGACGCCCATGACCTGACCCAAACGCAGAACGTCGCCAAACAGCAGGTCCATACTGGCCTCTGGGCGATCCTTGCTCAGATGTACGCAGCTTTCGGTCAGAACCATGGTCTTGATGCCAAAGGGCGAAAGGGTGTCCGGAGTAACCTCGCCACCCGGCTGCATACCGTAATACCACCCTGCAAAGAACATGTCGGGTTCTACTGCGATGAGGTTCTCAACAGTAGGGTATTTTGGTGCAAGCTCTGGGATATCACCGCGCTGTGCATCAAAATCAGGGCTCGTCTTGTACCAGCCCGTGATGCCGGTCAGGCCCACGATCTTGTCTTGCAGGCCCAATGCGAACGCCATGTCGGTCATGTTCATGTCGTGGACAACGATCCGTTCGGGCGCGGTTTCAAAAACCAGCGGTTCGCCGCAATTGTCCACTGTGATGGCTTCTGCGACCGCGCCGCTTGCCAGGCCAGTGAACAGAGCCACAGGCCAAAGTTTCTGCATCATTGTAAGCTCCTGTTATGATGACAGTTTTCGTTTTCGAATATCCAGCGCTGGGATTATGCGGCCCTCATGCTGAAAGCACAGATAATCCACACCAAAGGTGTCGCGAACACGTTCTGAGGTCAGCACGTCGCTGACGGGCCCATAACCCGTCAGGCGTGTGGATTTCATCAAGGCCACATGCGTGGCGAATTCCGGGATCATGACCAGATCATGGACGATCATGACCACCGTGACGCCCAGCTCGGCCACCAAGGACAACATGTGCCCCTTGGCGTCTGGATCCAGGTGATTGGTCGGTTCGTCCAGAAACAACAGGGATGGGTTTTGTGCCAAAGCGCGCGCGATGTGAGCGCGCTGTCGCTCGCCACCCGATAGCTGGCTCATCGGCTTGCGGGAAAGATGAGACAATCCGGTTGTTTCCAGAACTCGATCAAGATCTACCTTGTGCTCGGTTGCCGATTTATCCGCCTGAATCGGGATTTGCCCAAGCGCAACATAGTCTCGCAAACGCAACCGACCGTCTGGCATTTCTTGCTGGCCTACGACCGCGATGGTTCGGGCACGCTCATGCGCGGACAAGGTGCGCAAGCTTTTGCCTCTTATAAGCACATCACCCAGTGCAATACGTTCTATTCCGCAAAGCAACTTGAGCAGTGTTGTTTTTCCCGCGCCATTCGGACCCGCAATTGCCAGAATCGAGCCCTCCTCCAAGCCGAAGGACACGTCCTGCAAAAGGACATCGCCGTTCAAAGCGTAATATTCGAGACCCTCGACCGACAGAAAACTCATGACACCCTCTCGGTTGGCAGGGCGGGTATTCGGGACAAGGTCTTGGTGAATAACGCGGGCGGGCGTTCGGTTGCACTTGTCCAGCCATCGGAACTAAGGCGGTATTGTCCGGCGAATTCCACCACTGCGTCCAGATCCAATTCCGTGTCGATGTCTCCAAACAGATACTGCGCCTTGCCCGGTGCCTGAAGGCCAATGGTGGTTGGTCGGGAACAACCTGCCATGCAATCAACTGTTCGAATTGCAAATCCTTCGGGCAATGTTTGCGCCAGTGCGCCAGTCACTTGATCGGTGGACATGGCACCTGTGCAGGTCGCACACACAAGAATGAAATGATCAGCGATTTTCGTCATTGCATGTAGCGCTTACTGCGGGTTGGATTGATATGCAATGTTATAACGTAACGTGGCATTGAATTAACGGCACCGCGGGATGCCTCAGCGCAGTAGGTATTGAAGAAGAGCTTATTTCTGTCAGTCACCTTTAACACTGTCCGCTCCGCTTGAAACCAAGCGCGGACAGAAGGTGCTACCAATGTAAACACGCGAAAAACGTGCCATCAAAGCCTCCTTCCAGGACGCCCCGCCCCGGGTTGGTTGAACATCGGATGGCAGGTCTCCTGACTTGCGGGTCAAGGCTCGGCCCACCTTCCCAACCCTTTCGGGGTCAGTGGCGTAATGGCGTCGCTCTCCGCTTACAGTTGCGGGGGCAGTCACGGACTTGGCAAAAAAACTGTGCCGCACCGTATTCCCATTTTCATCCCTTACGGAACCATCCCGCTCAGCTAGTCTCGTGGTGCTGGACTTGTCAAGCAAGAGAATGAGTGGCGTTTGACGAAATCACTTGGGCTCAGCCCAGTTGTCTGTCGGTTATTGTCAACCCGGTCTACGTCAGTAGTCGGAAACCAATAGGAAATCTGGCGCGGCATCTTCCTCAATCTTTGAAAATCGAGGGATCGGATCTTCGAACACATTATCCGTTCGATCATCATTCACAGTCGAAACCTCGCCGATAAGGCAATCACCGTGCTCGGCCCAGAACGCGTGCCAAACTCCGGGCATCAGGGTTACGCTTTGCCCTGGTTTCAGGCGTAGATGCTCACCTGGTTGCAACGTAACAGGGCAGGCATCGCTGGGCACTGTGACAGGCGTATGCCGGTCGATGCCACCTTCTGGGTCCGATGCATAAATCTCCATCACCAGATCGCCGCCGCCACGGTTGATGATGTCCTCTGCCTTGATGATGTGGCGATGCATCGGAGACAGTTGTTTGTCTTTCGAAATCAGCAATTTTTCTGCGTAAAGCATCCCGCGCCCAGACTGCAAATCATTCACTTCGCCGTTGCGCAGCGTGAAAAGAAACAGGCCCAGTTCATCAAACCGGCCCTGAGCGTAGTCGGTGATGTCCCACCCCAACCCGCGGCTGCGGATCGTTTGCGCCACTGGGCTGCGCATCTGTTCGGGTGACCAGTCTGCAAAAGGCGGCAGTACACCGCCAAAGGACTGGATGAACGCCTGCGCTTCGGATTTGATGCGATTTATGTCAGATCGTTTCATTGTTTTTTCCAAGAATTATAGCTCATGGTCCCAAGGCGGTTCCGCCCCAGCTCGAGATACGGTTACAGCTGCAACTTCGGCGCCCAGTTCCATGGCCGCGCGCAAAGAGTTGGCAGTTAAGTTGCGTACAGCAGGTTTTGTCAGATGCCCGGCGCGGCTGAGACCAGTGAGCACACCTGCATTGAACGTGTCGCCCGCACCGATCGTATCCACGACCTGCACCGGTTTTACCGGCACCGTCACTTGCGATCCATCCGCCAGATACCCGTTTGCGCCATCGCCGCCCCGGGTCACGATCAGCGCTGATGGTCCGGCTTGCAACAGCAAGGCTGCTTTGACTGCTTCGGGTTCCGCACCGGGAATGATCCAGTCCAGATCCTCGTCCGACACTTTCACGATATCGGACTGCGCGATCATGCGGTTCAAACGCGTTCGAAAGCGGGTTTGATCCTGAATAAAACCCGGACGAATGTTGGGATCCAACATGACAGGGCGGTCGTTTCCGTGTTGAGCCAACAAAGATGCATAGGCATCTGCACATGGCTCACACGCCAAGCTTATACCCCCAAGATACAATGCCGAGATGGCAGGGAGTTGGTCTGGCATATCTTCAGGTGCCAACATACGGCCAGCCGTGTTTTCATCAACGAAACTGTAGGTTGCGTGCCCATCTTCAAGTTGTACAAACGCAAGTGTAGTGGGACGATCCGAGACAATTACATGCGAAACGTCAACGTGGCTTGCCTTTAACGCGTTGATCAGCTGTTGACCAAACATATCCGTGGAGACACCGGTCAACATTCCCACGGACTCACCCAAGCGCCCCATGGCAACAGCGGTATTCAGGATCGCGCCACCCGTATGGGGCACAAAGCCGCGTACGCCGGACACTGTCGGCTCGGCAATCATGTCAATCAGGGCTTCCCCACAGCACAGGATCATTCCAACGTCCTCTCCCAGAGCCTCAAGCGCACAAGTCGTTCATCGCTTTAGTGCGTTTTTGCAAAAATTGTTCGCCCCGATGATGCCGAACTCGGCCTGTTCTGAGACGTAAAGGTTCAAGGATTTACGAAGCTCGCTGAACCGCCCGCCGCCATTGAATGCGTCCTTGAAATCCTGATCAAACAGCCAGCGGTTTTTCTCGGCGACCCCGCCGACAAGAAACACTCCACCAGCAGGCATAAGCGTGACAGCCATATCACCCATAAGCGCGCCCAGATGCGTTGTGAACATCTGCGCAGTTTTGACTGCGATGGGGTCCGAAGCATCGCGGGCTTCGGTCAAAATGTCTTTGGCGGAACGAAAAGACGACCGCCCGGTGCCCGCTGCCAACCCAACGGCCTGATACAGGATAGGAAGGCCAGTTCCGCTCAGAAACATCTCTGCTTCCAAAGCAAGGCTATCGCCAAAGAAACAGTCAGGAGCAATGTGACGGGCGGCTTCAAAGACGTCGACCTCGTCCCGGTGACGCGGGTACAGCCCAACATGCCCACCTTCGCCGGAAACTGTGTGATAGTGACCTTCGGAAAAAAGCAATGCTCCGACGCCAAGTCCGGTGCCGGGGCCAACCACCAAACGCGTGCCTGCTGGTGGTTTCGCCTGACCTTGCAAAACCGAAACTTCGTTCTGTGTGACGTCAGCAACTGACCATGCCGCGGCCGTAAAGTCATTGATAACAAAAGTATGTTCCGCCCCGGTCGCCTGCGCCAGTTCCAACTCGGACAAGTCCAAATTGGCGTTTGTAAGGCGGATGACGCCGTCTCTGACAGGACCAGCCCCGGCGGCAACAACCGCCTGAGGATTTGTGCCAACCTCATCGCGCAAAGCGTGAAATGCGTTCAGCAGATCATCCAGAGTTCCCGTTGGGTGCTTGCGCAGGTCTGTCAGTTCGCCGTTTGTCACAACGCCCAGACGTGTATTTGTTCCACCGATGTCCGCAACCAAATTCCAGTGCTCATGCACAGATCCGGATGGTTGCGCTAACGGCTGAGAGACGTTCTGCCCCTCTGAAAGGGCGGATGTAAGCGCCACGAACGACGCTTTGGGCGTTCTTTCCAGAGTTTCAAAATCCACGTCCACCAGTCCAAACCTTTTCTCGTATCCGAAGGCCCATTCGTAATTGTCCAGCAGAGACCAGACAAAATAGCCTTTAACCGGAACACCTTGTGCCAAAGCGTCCTGCACGGCTGCAAGGTGTGTATCAAGATATTCGATACGGTCCTCATCCCGCACGCGCTCTGCGCTCGCCATTCCGTTTTCGGTGATATAGATTGGTAGCCCGCCCGTATAGTCCTTCTGTGTGCGAACCAGGAAACGGTTTAGGGCAGAAGGGTCTATTTCCCAACCCATTTGCGTTTTTGGCAATGGTCCTGGAACATCCGTCAAGCTGGGCCATGCGGAATCGTTCGAGGCAATCAGCTTTCGCGTGTAGTAGTTCAATCCGCACCAATCGACCGGTGTGCCAATTGTCTCGAAATCATCCTGCCAGCCAGAGGGCAAGTGTGGTTCAAGGCCGTCCAGTACCAATTTAGGATACTCTTTCCTGAATACACCACCAAGAAAGAACCGATTGTAAATCGCGTCATACCGGTCCGCTGCAAGTCGCGCTTCGACGCTCTCATCGGCGGGTTCTGCCCATTCAAGGTTGAACACCGCACCAAGGTTGCTCATGCCAAGGCTGCGCATGGCTTGAATGGCGCGTCCATGAGCAAGCAAAACGTGATGCATTGCGCGGGCCGTGGCGCGAATATCGCGCAAACCGGGCGCATGATGGCCCTCGAAATGGCTGAGCCAACTGACACACCATGGCTCGTTGATTGGGGCCGCACTGAACATCCTGTCACCGATGCGGCCCATGATGATTTCGGTGAAGTCTGCGAACCATCCCGCGATGTCTCGGTTGCACCAGCCCCCCTGATCCGCAAGAGCGGAGGGCAGTTCCCAGTGATACAGCGTCACACACGGGCGGATTCCGCGGGCCAGCAGCGCGTCTGCCAGCCGGTCATAGTAATCCAGCCCGGCTTGATTGATCTGGCCGCGACCTTCCGGCATGACACGCGCCCAGCTGGTTGAGAACCGATAACAGTCAAAACCGGCCTCGCGCACCAGATCAAAATCCTGCTCGAACCGGTTCAGGTGGTCGCAGGCCAGATCGCCGTTTTCCTCACGCACCACATTGCCGGGTGAGGCCGCAAATGTATCCCAGTGCGTTCGCCCGGCACCACCCTGTGCATGCCCTTCGATTTGATAAGCCGAGGTTGCGACCCCGAAAAGGAAATCTTTTGGGAAGTCAGCGCGAGAATGTTTCATGATTACGTCCTGTTGGGCGCAGGGCCAGTCGAGCGGCCAACAACCAGTTCGGCCTCAAGTAATTTGGTATTGGGCGGACCATCTGGAGACTTTATCCGATCAATCAGCATCTCTGCGGCCATTTCCCCGGCTTGGCGGACAGATGATCGAGTCGCTGTGAAAATAGGGATGTCTTGCCCGTTCTTCAGATACGAAAGGTCATCGTCATGTGCGATGACCGAAACGTCGCGCCCCATAACTAAGCCTGCTTCGTCAATCGCGCGTCTGACCCCGATGGCGGAAATCATCGAGGATGCCAAAATAGCTGTTGGAGGGTCATCAAGCTGCAACATGCCGTGCGTTTCCCGATGCCCGAAAACCTCGGTCATCTCGGCACGGCGCATCAGGTCAGGGTCTGCGATTATACCGCCTTGCTCCAGTGCCGCCAGATACCCCGCACGTCTGCGCTGTGCAAAATCCATCTCCTCCAACCCGTTGATAAGGGCGATCCTGCGGTGTCCAAGATCAATCAAAAACCGGGTCGCCCGCAAAAACGAGCTTTTGTTGTTTACATCTATCCAGTCGTAAGGCGTATCCGCGCCCGTTGAACGCCCATGCACGATGAACGGCACTCTCATGCGTTTGAGGACAGCGATCCGAGCTTCGTTCACTTTTGGACCTTGCAGCACAATACCATCAACGGCCCCTCGCTGAAAAAGGCTGCGATAGGCTTCTTCGATCGAGGTATCGTCAGCGTTGGTGAACATCATGTCGTACCCATGTTCGGCATATTTCTTTGCTGCTCCGGCGACAAAATCTCCGAAGATCGGGTTCACCATTTCATGTTGCGACGAACTGGGGATCACATGTCCGATAACCATGGATCGACCTGTTGCCAGCCCTTTTGCTCGGCTGTTGGGACGATACCCATGTTTCTGAGCGGCGGCTTGCACACGTACACGCGTTCCCTCGCTGACCTCGGGATAGCCGTTCAGCGCACGGCTTACCGTTGTTTGCGAAAGACCCAGAATTTCTGAGAGCTGCTTCAGGTTCATTTTGCTATTCAAAGCGCCTTCAATTGTGTGCTCGCACTTGTTGTGTGGGCAATTTAAGCGTCCGTCAACTTGTTTTGCCGCAATTGCCAGATTTATTAATATTGCTGGATCGGGAAAGCGAATTATTGACAGAGAGAAAATGTTAGCGGATAACACATCGCATCCAAAGCGCTTTGAAACTGAGTCTGCAAGCGCGCGAAAACTTGGGAGGAGGATGAGATGAGACACTCGCTTTATGCAGGTGCGGCGGTGTTCGCCCTGATGGCTGGATCTGTTCAGGCGGAAGGTGAATTGATCCACGCCGTAGGTGAGGGCAGCTTTGACTGGGACGGGTTTCAGGCTTTTGCCGATGCAAACGATCTGTCCGGGGAAAGCCTGACCATTTTTGGTCCCTGGCTGGCGGGTGAAGGCAAATCCTTTGAGAACCTTGTTGCGTATTTCGACGAAGCAACAGGCGCGAATTCCAGCTATGTGGGTTCAGATTCGCTTGAGCAGCAAATCCTCATTGACGCGGCAGCAGGCTCGGCGCCGAACCTGACGGTGTTTCCACAGCCCGGTCTGGCCGCAAACCTTGCGAAGCAGGGGTATCTGACACCGCTGGCCGAAGGATCGGCTGACTGGATCAAAGATAACTTTGCCGCAGGTCAGTCCTGGGTCGATCTGGGCACCTTCGAGAACGATCAAGGTGCTGCCGAGTTCTATGGTTTCTTCTTCAACGTGAACGTGAAATCTCTGGTCTGGTACATCCCGGAGAATTTTGAAGATTTCGGGTACGACGTGCCTCAGACCATGGAAGAGTTCAAAGCGCTGATGGACCAGATGGTCGAAGATGGCGAAACTCCGCTATGCGTTGGCCTGGCATCGGGTGGCGCGACCGGTTGGCCTGCAACCGACTGGGTAGAGGACCTGATGCTGCGCACCCAGCCGCCGGAAGTCTATGACCAGTGGGTGTCGAATGAGATGAAGTTTGACGATCCTCGGGTGATCGCCGCAATTGAGGAATATGGCAGCTTTACTCGCAACGATGACTATGTTGTCGGGGATGCTGACGACACCGCCGCGATTGACTTTCGCGACAGCCCCAAGGGTTTGTTCGACAGCCCTCCGGCCTGCATGATGCACCGCCAAGCGTCGTTTATTCCGGCGTACTTCCCTGAGGGCACTGAATTGGGCGTTGATGCCGATTTCTTCTATTTCCCGGCTTATGCAGAAAAGGATCTGGGTACTCCGGTACTTGGGGCGGGCACGCTGTTTACCGTCACCAACCCGAATCCTGCCGCCGAAGCGTTCATGGAGTTCCTCAAGACACCTTTTGCGCATGAGATCATGATGTCTCAAGACGGCTTCCTGACGCCTCACCTGGGTGCTAACCCTGAAAACTATTCCAACGACACCCAGCGTGGGCAGGGTGAAATCCTGACCAATGCCACCACTTTCCGCTTTGACGGGTCTGACCTGATGCCGGGTGCCGTTGGTGCGGGAACGTTCTGGACCGGGATGGTGGATTATTCGTCGGGTGCAAAAGACGCAGCCACCGTGGCCAGCGAAATCCAGTCGTCCTGGGACGCGGCCAAGTAATCAACCGCTGGGGCGGTCTAAGGATCGCCCCACTTGCCAAACGGATGAGCGCACCATGACACCGGCACTTCAAGGCCTGCTGACGATCGCCATCGGCGTGTCGGGTTGTGTGGGCTATTTCTACCTCTCCAACCAGTTTCTGGACAAAGTCCTGTTCCCGCCGCGCGGGCCGAATGCGGGGCGCAACATCAACCGGGCCAACATGATCCGGCCATGGCTGTTTCTGTTCCCTGCGCTGGCTGCGCTGGGGCTGTATCTGGCCTATCCGGTTGTTGAAACCCTGCGCCTGTCACTCACGGAGCGTGTGCCCGGCGGCGGGTACAAGTGGGTCGGTTTGGACAATTACTCGCAAATGGCGGCTGAGCCCAAATTTTGGGAGGCCATGCGCAACAACATGTTCTGGCTGATCGTTGTGCCGGCTATGTCAACGGCCTTTGGTCTGCTTGTTGCGCAACTGACTGACCGCATCCGCTGGGGCAACTTCGCCAAATCTCTGATCTTCATGCCGATGGCGATTTCTTTTGTCGGCGCTTCAGTGATCTGGAAACTGGTCTATGATGCGCGACCTGCAGAACAAGACCAGATTGGCATCCTGAACGCGCTCTATATCTTTTTTGGCGGGGCCGAACCGCAAACCTGGCTGACGGTCCCGTTCTGGAACAGCTTTTTCCTGATGATCGTTTTGGTCTGGATTCAGACCGGTTTTGCCATGGTCATCCTTTCGGCAGCCTTGCGGGGCATCCCCGAAGAAACCATTGAAGCAGCCATTCTGGACGGCGCGAATCCGTTCCAGATCTTCTTCAAGATCAAGGTACCCCAGATCAAGACAACCATCCTTGTGGTTTGGACGACGATCACAATCACCGTGCTCAAGGTCTTTGACATCGTTTTCGCGATGACCAACGGCCAGTGGGAGACACAGGTGCTGGCAAACTACATGTACGACAAGCTTTTCCGGGCCAATGACTGGGGCGTCGGATCAGCCTCGGCCATGGTGATTATGCTGCTGGTTGCTCCGATCCTCGTCTGGAACGTGCGCAATGCCCGCAAGGAGATGGAGTAAGCCATGAGCGATATTGCAGGAACCAAACCGGCGCTCAGATGGGTTGTACACCTTTCGGTCATCTTTCTTGTGGTGTTGTGGGTCATTCCAACTTTGGGTCTGTTGGTCTCGTCCTTTCGGACAGCCGACCAAATCTCATCAAGCGGGTGGTGGCGATCGCTGTTTCCATCCGAGCAGAACCTGACCCTTCGCAGCGCCGCACCTGAAACACAGGTGTTGGAAAACGGCGTATACGTGATTGAAGGCCAATTGTTTGACGCGGGCGAGCAGGCAAAGATTTCGAGCTGGGGCATCAGTGCGCGCGAAGTCGACGCCTTTGCGCCCGGCCAAACGGCTGAACTACGCCGAGGTGGCACGATCACAGTGGACGCTGATGGTTATTACCGGATGGAAAACACCGAAGAGTTCTCCGGAAACCGCGGCGCACGTATCTTTGTGACGGCTGAGTTGCCGCCCGAGTTCACTTTGGACAACTACCAGAAAGTTCTTCTGGATCAAAGCAGTACGGACAGCATGGCCAAGGCGTTCTTCAATACGCTGACCGTGACGATCCCGGCAACAATCATCCCGATTCTGGTTGCCGCCTTTGCGGCCTATGCGCTGGCTTGGATGGATTTTCCCGGTCGGGCGTTGTTAATCGCGGCGGTTGTTGGGCTGTTGGTTGTTCCGCTTCAGCTTGCCCTGATCCCCTTGCTGAAATTCCACCTGAATATCGGCATCGGCAAGGGTTATCTGGGCGTCTGGCTGGCACATACCGGGTTCGGGATGCCTTTGGCGATTTATCTGCTTCGCAACTACATGGCCGGATTGCCGCGTGACCTGATCGAAAATGCCCGCGTCGACGGCGCCACTGAATTCCAGATCTTCACCAAACTGATCCTGCCGCTCAGCTTCCCGGCGCTGGCGTCTTTCGCGATCTTCCAGTTCCTTTGGACATGGAACGACCTTCTGGTTGCGAAGGTCTTCCTGATCGACGCGACAGGCCAGACGACCGTGATGACCAACCGCATCGTCGAGCTTTTGGGGACGCGAGGTGGCAACTGGGAAATTCTTGCGACCGCCGCTTTTGTCTCGATCTTTGTGCCGCTGGTCGTTTTCTTCGCAATGCAAAAATACCTGGTCCGGGGCCTGTTGGCCGGATCTGTAAAATAGAGGCGTCTGATGAACGTGCAGAACAACTTTGAACACAGCAAAGCAACAAAACTGTCTTCGGATTGGTGGCGAGGAGGGGTGATCTATCAGATCTACCCGCGCAGTTTTCAGGACAGCAACGGCGATGGGATCGGTGACTTGAAAGGCATCACCGCGCGACTGGATTATATCGCGTCGCTCGGCGTTGATGCGATCTGGATCTCACCGTTTTTCAAGTCACCAATGAAAGACTTTGGATACGATGTCAGCGATTATCGCGATGTCGACCCCATGTTCGGAACGCTGGAGGACTTCAAAGAGCTTCTGGATCAGGCGCATGCCAAAGGACTGAAGATCATGATCGATCTGGTTCTGTCGCACACGTCGGACCAGCACCCTTGGTTCAGCGAAAGCCGCAGCAGCCGTGAAAACCCGAAATCCGACTGGTATGTATGGGCTGACCCCAAGCCGGATGGCACACCACCAAACAACTGGCTTTCGATCTTTGGCGGCTCGGCGTGGCAATGGGATTCTCGCCGCCTGCAGTACTATCTGCACAACTTCCTGACATCGCAGCCGGATTTGAACTTCCACTGCCCGGATGTTCAGGATGCTTTGTTGGACGTCGCACGGTTCTGGCTTGATCTTGGTGTAGACGGCTTTCGGTTGGACACAATCAATTTTTACTTCCATGACAAGGAACTGCGCAACAACCCAGCCCTGCCAATGGATCAGCGCAACGCGTCGATTGCACCAGCAGTCAACCCGTACAACCATCAGGACCACCTGTTCTCGAAAAGCCAACCCGAAAATATCGCATTCCTTGAACGGCTGCGCGCGCTGACGGACGCATACGAAGGCCGCGCGTGCCTGGGCGAGGTCGGCGATGCGCAGCGTGGGCTCGAGATCATGGGCGAATACACCTCGGGCGACAAGCGGATGCACATGTGCTATGCGTTTGAGTTTCTCGAGAAACGCGCACTGACGGCAAGTTACACCAAACATGTCTTTGACCAATTGCAGGCCAAGGCAGGGGATGCATGGCCCTGTTGGGCGTTTTCGAACCATGACGTGCAACGCCATGCCTCTCGCTGGAATTTGGATGATACCGCGGCCCGGCAACATGCGGTTCTCATGATGTGCCTACGTGGCTCGGCTTGCCTGTATCAAGGCGAAGAATTGGGCCTGCACGAAGCAGATGTGCCGTTTGAGAAGCTACAAGATCCCTATGGCATCGAGTTCTGGCCCGAATTCAAAGGCCGCGACGGTTGCCGTACGCCAATGGTTTGGCAAGCGCAGGATGAACAGTCCGGCTTCAGCACCGCAGAACCCTGGCTGCCGGTCAGCGTCCAGCAGGCTGAGCACGCGGTAGACCGGGCCGAGGCGGATCCGCAATCGATGCTGAACCACTATCGCCGCGCCATTGCACTGCGTCATGCACACCCGGCTTTGGCATCTGGACGCCTGTCTGAGATGAACGAAATAGGTCCGGTTCTGACTTTCCTGCGTGAGGATAGTTCCGAGCAAGTTTTCTGTGCGTTCAACCTCGGATCAGACACCACAGAGGTGAAGGTACCGGACGGCGATTGGCAGTCCATCGGTCTGGAATTGGGTGGCATTCAAGGCGACAATTCAATCACTTTGGCGGCTTCGCAATTCTGCCTGATGGTTCGGGGAAAGGGATAAGACATGTCTGAACTCAACCTAACGGATGTCGCCAAGTCTTATGGCCCTGTTGACGTTCTGAAGAACATCAATCTCGACATTGAGCAGGGCGAACTGATCGTTTTTGTTGGTCCTTCCGGTTGTGGGAAATCCACTCTGCTTCGGATGATTGCCGGTTTAGAAAAGATTACAGGCGGCACGCTGGAAATCGAAGGGCAGGTCATGAACGATGTGCCGCCCGCACAACGGGGCATCGCGATGGTTTTTCAAAGCTACGCCCTGTATCCCCACATGACCGTGCGCGAAAACATGGCGTTTGCCCTGAAAATCGCCAAGATGCCTACGGCCGAGATTGACGCTGCGGTAGAGCGTGCCGCCAAGATTCTGCAACTGGACCCCTTTCTGGACCGGTTGCCCAAAGCTCTATCCGGCGGTCAGCGACAACGTGTTGCGATCGGGCGCGCGATCGTGCGCGACCCGAAAGTGTATCTGTTTGATGAGCCTCTGTCGAACCTTGACGCAGCCCTCCGGGTCGCCACACGGATCGAAATCGCGCGGCTGAAAGAGGCCATGCCCGACAGCACCATGATCTACGTCACCCACGATCAGGTCGAAGCGATGACATTGGCCAGCCGAATTGTGGTTTTGGCCAACAAGGGCATTGCGCAGGTTGGCACGCCGCTTGAACTTTATGAAACGCCCGACAACGAGTTTGTGGCCCAATTCATTGGCTCGCCTTCAATGAACCTTTTGCCCGGAACGATCACCGGAACGGGGGCGACAACGACTGTCGAGCTTGCCTCGGGCGGCACCGCCGTTTCCGCGATTCCGACCGAGGACAGTGATCAGGGTAAGCAGGTCAAGATCGGGGTGCGCCCTGAAGACTTTGTCATCACAGAAAGCACCGCGATCCTGACTGGAACCGTTGATTTCACCGAGGCTTTGGGTGAAGTCACACTGTTGTACTTTGAAAAAACCGCGGACGCAGAAGCGCCAATTGCCAAACTGCCTGGTGTTCAAAGGAATATGCGCGGACAAACGGTTTCCGTGACCGCAGCCCCTGAAAAAGTACACCTGTTCCACAACGGCGTATCGATGCGAAAGTGATAGCAACTGGCGTTCAACGCGACGCTTGACAACGCGATAGTTCGTATTCCACCATAATTGAAACGTTTCAATGGTGGTGAATGAGAGTTTCAGCCCAGCTTTATACCGTCCGGCAATGTGGCGATCTGTCAGATCAGCTGCGTCTGGTTGCAGCTTGCGGTTTTACTGATGTCGAAACCACTGGCCTGCATGATCTCAGCCCGCGGCAGATGGCACGCATTGTTCATCAATCGGGTTTAAATGTTCGGTCGGCGCATTTTGACTGGGAAGAGTTCGACACCCGTTTCGACGAGGTCGTCGAAGTTCTGGGTCTTTTGGAATGCCAGGTGGCCGTCATGCCTTGGCTGGCGCCCCAGGTGCGGCCCGACACTGCCCGGGGATGGATGGCAGTGTCGGGCCAGTTGTCTGAATGGGCTGATCAGCTTAGTGAACACGGCATCCGCCTTGCCTATCACAATCATGATTTTGATTTGGTGGGAAACCCCGGTGAAACGCCTCTGGATCAAATACTGGCTCAGGGGAAAGTTTATTGGCAGCCGGATGTCGGCTGGCTGCAAGCTGCTGGCCTGAACCCTGCGGCAACACTCACTCTCCACGCGGACCGAATCCTGTCGGTCCATGCAAAAGACATCGATCCGGATGCTGGGACAGGTGACGAATGTTGGCGCGATCTGGGTGAGGGCGTTGTGGACTGGGGCGCCACATTAAATGCCCTCGCGCACAGCAACTGCACCGATCTGTTTGTAGAACATGACGAAAGTTCTAATCACAGACGCACGTTGAACACAGGGCGGATGTTCCTGACCGAACAGCTGATCGGGGCCACCTGATGGCGCGGGCGACGATCAAATCGATTGCCAAGAAGACAGGCTATTCTGTTGGCACAGTCTCGAACGCGTTGCGGGATGCCCCGTCAGTGAAACAAGAAACGCGGGAGGAGGTTCAAAAGGCCGCCGCCGCCTTAGGCTATCGCGTCAACCTGGATGGGCTCAAGCTGCGCACCAACAAATCCTATCGGATCGCGGTATTGGTGAGCGTGTCGGAAGAGTCCGCCGAGGAATGGGAAGGCGTAGAATTCACGCGTATTTTGGCCGGAATTTCAGGCGCGGTTCAGGGGTCGCGCTATCAACTCAGCGTTTTCAGCATCAGCGAAAGCGACACTGAGCTGGAGACCTTGCGCTCAATCGTGCAAGAGGGTTTGGCCGACGGCGTGATCTTCTCGGGCACCCGTGTGAACGACCCGCGCATCGCATATTTGCAGGCCAAAAGATTCCCTTTCGTCACATATGGTATGAGCGACAGTACCCGGCCGCATGCCTATGTAGACCTCGACAGTCAGGCGGCTGCCTTCGATGCGACCGCGCGATTGATCCGCCTGGGTCATCTTCGGATCGCATTGATCAACCCTCCTGATGATCTGATCTATGCGCAACAACGACTTAAGGGTTATGCAGATGCTTTGTCAGAGGCAGGGGTAGGTTTCGACCCGACACTGATAGAAACCGGGCCAACGACAGCAGAGACAGGCCAAGTTTCCTTTTCGGCACTATTGAAACTGCCGAACCCACCAAGCGCTATAATTTGCGCTAACGAGGCGATGACCCTTGGCGCCTTGTCAGCCGCAGCCAAAACAGGAGTGAGGGTAGGGCAGGACGTTGTAGTCATTTCAAACGATGACCTGAAACTCAGCCAGTACTTTGTGCCCCCGCCCAGCACCTATTACCTGCCCATTGGTGAAACGAGCCGCCTGTTGGGAGAGTTCATGCTGAAAGCCTTGGACGGCGCTGACCCGCCAGAGATTCAAAAAAAGATCAGGGCCAAACTGATCGAGCGGCAACCTGACACACCTGCGTCACAAGATGCGCAAGTAACCTAGACCAACAGAGGAGAGACCAAACATGTTCAAACACCTAATTGCCGCCGCGACGCTTGCCGCGATGACAGCGCCCGCAGCGTTTGCCGCTGATCTGGAAGGTCGCGTGCTCAAGATCGGGACGGACGCGACCTATCCGCCGATGGAAACCGTGGATGAAACAACCGGTGAGATTGTGGGCTTTGACGTTGACGTCATGAACGCCATTTGCGAGCGCGTGAACTGCGTTCCAAACTTCGTCAACACGGCGTGGGATGGCATCTTTGCAGCCCTTCAGCAAGGCGAGTTCGATCTGGTGATTTCGGGCGTCTCAATCACGCCGGAGCGGGAAGAAACAATGGATTTCTCCGAGCCATACATCGTTGTCAGCCAGGCGATCCTGCTTCAGGTCGACAACGAGGACATGACGTTGGACGATTTCAAGGCGGGTGGTCAGAAGCTTGCCGCACAAACCGGAACGACCAATGCGCAACTGGCCGAAGAATTGGTGGGCCGTGAGAATGTCAGCCTGTATGACAACTTCTCGGCGGCCATTCTAGCGCTGCAAAACGCAGACGTTCAGGGTGTGATTATCGATGGCACATCTGCATCCGCATACGAGCAGGAATTTGCTGGCGAACTGACGGTCGGGATAACCGGTCTGCAGTCCGACCCGCTGGGTATTGTTTTTCAGGAAGGCGACCCAACCGTCGACGCAATCAACACTGGCCTCGCCGCCATCAAGGAAGACGGCACGCTGGACAAGCTGATGGCCCAATACTGGGGCACCAACTGATCCTCTGAACACCTACAGCCCCGGCGGAGTTTATTCGCCGGGGTTTTGACTTAGCGGAGAACCCCATGTCGCGCCTGAGCTCGATCCGCCCGAGCAACCTTGTGTTGCTCGCTGCCGCGCCGTTCATCATTTACCTGTTTGCCACCTCATCCAAGTATTTGCGATCTCTGGTTGCCATCCTGGGGATCGGCAACAATGCGGGGCCTATCTTTGTCGGGTTTTTGCTGATCCTGACAACGGCGACCCTGGGCTATCTCTGCGCCCGCCACTCTCGTTTCCAGTTGCAGGCGCCAGCCTGGTTGCGTGTCTCAGCAATAGCGGCATTTCCGGTTGCGGTCGGGCTGTCGATCCTTTCCTTTGTTGCGCCTCAGATTCTTTTACCTTTCGCCGAGTCAGTGTTTTTTCATGCACTTAACGAAAACACTTCAACTTTGATTGACCGATCCAGCCAGACCTGGGTTCTGTTCCCCGAAGTGGTAAATCAGGTCCAGACAGGTTTACAGATTTTGCTGGCGATCTACGCGGTTGTCGTCGCGCTGTGCTTTGTGTCGGGTCGTCTGGCCAATCCATTGCGCAGTTTCGTGCAAATTGGGTTTGAGGTTCTGACCGGAGCTTCTTTGTTCTACCTGATGTTCATGGCCCATTGGCAATTCGCCACCGGGGTTGCGATCACGTTCCGCGCAGCGATCTTTGCTTATATCTTCGCCGCTATCCTTGGGCTTATCTGGGTTGGGCTACAGTCATTCAAACCCAAAGCGCGCACAACGATGGTCTATGGTGCGATAAGCTTGGGTCTTTTGGGCGTTTCGACCTTCTTCTTCATGCAGCCACAGGTGAATTATGTCCTTGTTGGCAGCACGGACGCCCGCATTGCCATTGTGCGCGGCACCCCGCAGGCGCAGGCAGACATTATCCGTTTCGGTGAATTCGAAGGTGGCGGAGAACAAAATTATCGCATTCGCAGCGCCACAGACGCAGCGGCGGCGCTTGAGCAAATAGAAACCCTTGACAGCGTGTCGGGGGCATTTGTCCCGGTTGAGGCGCATACTCAGGGTTATCCTGTGCTCTGGCAAACCAGCTTTTTGCCGGACAAGTTTCGCAATCCGGCGCTGGCTTTTGCAGTTTTTGGCTTTCTGCTTTTAACGCTGACCATAGGCGGAGCGCAGCATAAATTGCACCCGCTTGCCGTCGGGGCCGAGTTCTTTGTGGATACCATCCGGGGCATCCCGATGCTGGTGATCATTCTCTACATAGGTTTGCCGCTGGCCGGTGCGGTCAAGGACGCCACAGGGGGCGGCATAGACATGACGAATATGACACGCGGGATCATCGCCATCTCGGTGGGTTATTCCGCCTATATGGCCGAGATCTTCCGATCTGGAATCGAGGCGATCCCTAAAGGACAGTTGGAAGCGGGCAGTTCTCTGGGGCTGTCTCGGTGGCAAACTGCACGGCTGATCGTCCTGCCACAGGCATTGCGGATTGTGACACCGCCTTTGGGTAACGAATTCATTGCGATGATCAAGGACACCTCTTTGCTGTCGATCCTTTCGGTCCGGGACATGACCCAGAGAATGCGAGAGTTTCAAGCCGCCAGTTTCCTGCCGTTCGCCCCATTTAACACAGCGGCCATCCTTTACGTCGTGATTACATTGGGATGCGCCAGCTTCTTGAAGTGGATCGAGCGGCGCACCGCAAAGGACGATAGATGAGCAAGCTGGAACTGGGGGTTTGCTATTACCCCGAGCAATGGGATCCATCCCAATGGCGTGACGACGCCAAACGCATGGTCGAGATGGGGTTGGATTGGGTGCGGATCGCCGAATTCACCTGGGGTCTGATCGAACCCGCGCGCGGGCAATTCCGTTGGGATTGGTTGGATGAGGTGGTCGAAATTTTGGGGGATGCCGGGCTGAAGGTCATGATGTCGACCCCCACGGCCGCCCCGCCAAAGTGGCTGATCGACGAGCACCCCGAAATTCTGCCAGTCGGGCCGGACGGTCGGGTCAGAGGATATGGCGCGCGCAGGCATTACTGCTTTTCCAGCGAAATCTATTTGTCCGAAGCCCAACGGATCGCAACCGAATATGCCCGCAGGTATGGAACAAACCCTCAGGTCCACGCCTGGCAGATCGATAATGAATACAATGACCACGGTACGGTGCTTAGCTATTCAGAAGCGGCACGCATCGGATTTCGGCGCTGGCTGGAACAGCAATACGGAACTATCGACGTGTTGAATCAGACATGGGGAACAGTGTTTTGGGGATCGCTTTATTCTACGTTTGAGCAAATCGAGCTGCCAATCGGCTTGGTTGCTGCCCCGAACCCGACGCAAGCGCTGGACTTCATGCGGTATTCTTCAGACAGGGTACGTCTGTTCAACAAAGCGCAAGTCGACGTTCTGCGGAAATACGCTCCGGGCCGCGAGATCACGCACAACTTCATGGCCGGCAGTTTCGAGTTTGACCACCATGCCGTCGCTGCAGATTTGGATGTTGTCGGATTCGACAGCTATCCGTTGGGGAACCTGATGGGCTCAACCTTATCCGATGACGAAAAGCGTCGTTATCTGCGAACAGGTGCTCCAGATTATCAGGGCTTTCATTGCGATCTGTATCGCAGTCAGGGACGTGGCCGGATGTGGATTCTGGAGCAGCAACCGGGGCCGGTGGATTGGGCGGCTAAGAATCCTGCTCCGGCTGCGGGTATGGTGCGGCTTTGGACTTGGGCGGCTTATGCTCATGGGGCGCAAGCGGTTATGTTCTTTCGCTGGCGGCAAGCAAAACTTGCACAGGAACAATACCACACTGCCTTGCTGCGTTCAGATAACAGCCCGGATCAAGCCGCAACAGAACTGGCTCAGATCGTGAAAGATCGCAACGCGCTGCCCCCCGTTGAACGGTGCAAAGCCAAGGTGGCGATACTGCTGGACTATAGTTCGATCTGGGCGGCGGACATCCTGCCACATGATGAGGACTTTCCGAACGCGCATATTTTCCGAGAATGGTATGCGGGCTTGCGCCAGCTTGGCGCAGACGTCGATTTCCTCGGGCCGGAAGATGACTTGGATGGCTACGCGCTGATCCTTCTTCCTCAGAGCATGATTGTCAGTGCAAACCTTGCCGCCAGAATTTCTGATTCGGGTGCGAAACTGGTGATCGGGGCGCGGTCCGGCAGCAAAACGCCTTGGATGCATACCCCAGAAAACCTCGCACCCGGTGCTTTGGCCGCGCTGACCGGAGTTCGTGTGACCCGTGTCGAGTCTCTTCCACATTTGGCGCAAGAGACTGTGCAACTGGCCGACGGTCAACGGTTTGCTTTCTGTGGATGGCGCGAGATTGTCGAGACCAAGGAATACGTTCTTGCCCGCTTTGACAGCGCCTATTGCGACGGAAGCCCCGCGGTCGTTCGATCAGACCGGGCGATCTATTTGGCCATGATCCCTCGCGACAGATTGCTTTTGTCCATTTTGCGACAGGCAATGGAATGGGCTGGCATAAGCACTTTGGAATGCGATCCTGACATTCGTATGACCCGACGTGGTAACTTGCAATTTGCGTTCAATTTTGGGGACGTTCCGAAACACTTGCCCGATGGAGAGCACCGCACATTTTTGTTGGGCGCTGACCCAGTAGGCGCCAGGGATTTGGCTGTTTGGCAAGAAGATGTGACACCAAAAAGAACAATCTGAACGTGTTCTTGTAAGGAACTGGACTTAAGATTTCTAAAAACTGTCACTTTTGGACTGCCGTACTGACACGGAAAGTCCTATAAACAAAAAATAAAAACAAAACAGTCCATCAATGGGAGAATTCTAATGGCTGATAAATCGACTCTTTCCAGACGCTCGGTGCTAAAAAGCGCGGGCGCAGCTGCTTTGGCGGCACCGCTGTACAGCAAGAGCGCGCTGGCGTCTTCGGGTGAGATTAACATTCTGATGTGGTCGGACTATCTTCCACCCAGCTTTATCGAAGAGTTTCAGACCCTGACCGGCATCAAAGTTAACTACACCGGCATCGGTTCGAACGAAGAAATCATCAACAAGATGAAGGCCACCAAGGGCCAGGGCTTTGACATTGTCTCGCCCACCAACAACCGCTCTTTGCAGTGGGAACCTTTGGAGCTGCTGCAACCCTTTGACATGAACAAGGTTCCGATTGATCTGGTGAACCCGGCAATGGCCAAGATCGGTACTGACGCTTGGAACTTCGGCGGATCAGGCGCGCATTGGCTGCCGCATATCTGGGGCACAGAAGGCATCGCGTATCGCACCGATTTGTGGCTGCCGGAAGGTGATGCGCCGTCTTATGGCGATGTCTGGTCGGAAGAAAACGCGGGCAAGACAATGGGTCGCGCGCATTCGATGATGCTGGGTGCGGGTCTGTTCATGGAGCGTTCTGGCGAAATGGAGCCGGGCTCGGTCTGGGCTGCGTATGGTGACGAAGACACAATGCGCAAGGTCTGGGGTCAGATCACTGACTGGTGCATCGCGCGGAAGGATCGTATCAAATTGATCTGGAATGACGCCGATACGCAGAAGAACGGTCTGCTGAACGAAGGTGTGATCGTTGGCCAAACTTGGGACGGCCCGCCACTGGCGCTGAAGTCCGCCGGCGAGCCAGTGCACTACCAGGCGCCTGTCGAAGGTGCGATGGCCTGGGTTGACGGTATGTCGATTCCAACAGGTGCTGCGAATATCGATCAGATCTACGCATTCATTGACTTTGCCTATCAGGCGAAACCTGCTGGTGTTGCTATCGACAGCCACGGCTACAACTCGCCGGTTCTGGGTGCCGATCAATATTCGGGCGACACTTACAAGAAGAACTTTGCCGAAGCCTATCCGGGGGACTCGCTGGCCAACCTCAACCCGTGGCCGGCCGAAGCGCCTTGGTATGCTGAAACACGGACCGAGTTCGTCAACAAGTTCAAAAGCGCTTAACCGCTTAGAAAAACGGCCCTCCGCAAACCGCGGGGGGCCACAATCTGCGCGCCGTCCCGGCGTGACGGAAAGCAATGTGGTGTGACGACAATGCGCGCCTCAGGGAGATACCTAAAATGAGTGCAGGGGTCGGCGTCGATCTTGAAAACCTGTGGATCCGCTTTGGTGATTTCGTCGCTGTGCGGGACGCGAATGTGAACATCAACGGGGGCGATTTCTTTTCGTTTCTCGGGCCATCGGGCTGTGGCAAAACGACGATCCTGCGCGCCGTTTCAGGTTTTCTGGAGCCCAGTGAAGGCAAAGTGCTGATCGGCGGCAATGACATGCGTGGCATCGGCCCTAACAAGCGACCCACGGCGTTGATCTTTCAGAACCTGGCGTTGTTTCCGCTGATGAAAGTGTGGGAAAACATTACTTTTTCGATGGAAATTAAAGGCGCCAGTGCAGCCGAACGTCGTAAGCGAGCCGATGAGCTTCTGGACATGATCGCGCTGCCGGGACAGGGCGACAAACTGCCCAGCGAACTGTCCGGTGGCCAACGCCAACGTGTGGCCATTGCTCGTGCGCTCTGCGCTGAGCCTGATGTTTTGCTGTTAGATGAGCCGCTGTCGGCACTGGACCTGAAACTGCGTCAGCACATGCGGACCGAGCTGCGTGAGATTCAGCAGCGCGTGGGCATCACCTTTATCTACATCACCCACGATCAGGGTGAGGCGCTCACCATGTCGGACAACATCGCGGTCATGCGTGCAGGCGTGATTGATCAGATTGCGGATGGCAAAACTATTTACAACGACCCGAACACCGCGTTTGCCGCCTCTTTTGTTGGCGAAAACAACGTATTCCGCGGTAAAATTAAACAAGTCATGGGAAATGAGGCGCTGATTGCGACCAACCGATCGGGCGAACTGGTGGCGCGCATTTCAACAGCCAATCAGGGCAAGATGAAAGAAGGCGACGACGCAATGATGTTCGTGCGCCCAGAAGCCTTTACCATCGCTCCGGATGGCAGCACCGGGGACCATTTCGTGACCGCCCGGGTTAAGCACGAGGAGTTCGAAGGAAACGTCTTCAATATCTTCACCGAAGGCGATGGTGGCAAAGAGATCAAAGTGTCTCTGCCAAACCTCGGACAGTCCTTTGAAGACCACACCGGCCAGACTATCACGCTGGAATACGAGACCCGCAATGCGGTTCTGGTGCCAGCGGGTGAACTGGCCGCAGAGTAGGGGTGTAGCAGATGCCCCAGTTTCTAAAAGAATTCTTCAACCGCAATGGCACGGGCATGGGGTTGGCGATCTTGGGTCTGGTTCTGTTTTGGACCATCGGCCTGATTATCCTACCGCAGCTATCGATGCTGGACTTTTCGTTCCGTCCGAACCTTCCGCCGCCCGAGATCGGCGGCCCCAAGGACGTCTATACGCTTGAGAACTACAAGTATCTGATTTACGGCCCGGAAGGTGGCAGTCAGGACTACAACACAGTCGATCTGAGGGTGTTTTTCCGCACCCTTGTCGCAGCAGTTTGTGTGACGATCTTCAACCTGATTATCTGCTATCCAATCGCCTATTACCTTGGGCAATCCGAAGGCAGCCATATCCGCATCTTTGCGATCATGCTGATCATCCCCTACTGGATCAACGAAATCCTGCGGGCTTTTGCCCTGCGGATCATCTTTGGTGAAACCGGAGTGCTGAACACGTTGTTCATGGGCTTGGGAATCTGGGATACACCGTTTGATTTTATCCGAAACGACATCGCGCTCTATGCCGGTCTGGGTTACGCCTATATCCTTCTGATGGTCTTCCCGATGTATAACGTCATAGAAAGTCTCGATAAAAACCAGATCGAGGCCGCCCGTGACCTGGGTGCGCCGTGGTGGCGGATTCACTGGCGTGTGGTCATTCCTTATGCGAAGCCGGGGATCAGTTCAGGCTGTACCATGGTTTTCATGCTCAGTGCCGGTGCGCTGGCCGCACCTCAGATTCTGGGCGGACCGTCGTCGCTTTGGTTCACGCAGCTGATTTATCAGCAGTTCAACGACAACAATGACTGGCCTCAGGGTGCCGCCTACGCCATCGTTCTGTTGGTGACGTGTATCCTGTTCGTGCTGGCAGTCATGCGCCTGTTCAAGGTGAACATGGGGGATATCGGGAAATGAACAATTCCTTCCTCCGTATAAGCGTCTGGGCATATCTGGCGATCTTCTTCCTGTATCTGCTGGGACCGCTTGTGATCATGTCGATCACCGCGTTCAACTCATCCGGTTTCCCAAGGATGAGCCCATGGGAATGCCTGACCTTCCAGTGGTTTGGTGAGTTGTTTCAGGACCAACGTATCCTGAACGGCATCAAGAACTCGGTGATTGTCGGTCTGGGGACAGTGATCCTGTCGGTAGCAATGGGACTGGCGGGCGCGTTGATGCTGACGCAGATCTGGCCCAAGCTGCGCGCGACCTACTATACTATCGTCATTGCGCCAATCCTGATCCCCGGTGTGGTTCTGGGTATCTCGACTCTGGTGTTCTGGGACCGGATCAACCGGATGCTGGGGTTGGGTGCAGATAGCTTTCTGTCGAACGGTATCTTCCTGACGGTGATCGGCCAGTCCACCTTTATCGCAAGCTATTGCATGCTGGTGCTGGTGGCGCGATTGCAGCGCTACGATATTGCCCTGACCGAAGCAGCATTGGACCTTGGGGCCAGCCACGCACAGGCGTTCCGCAAGATTTTGCTGCCGTTCATGCGCCCGGCGATTGCCTCGGCGGCGGTGCTGGCATTCCTCGCTTCGTTCGAGAACTACAACACCACCACCTTTACGTTTGGTGAATACCCGACGTTGACAATCGAGCTGGCCCAAAAAGTTCGCTATGGTATCACACCCGCGATTTCAGCGCTGGCGTTCATTATTGTGGCATTAACGGTGTTCTTTGCTTTGCTGAATGAAGCGAAACTCAAGCGTCAGGAACTGGTGGCAGCGGCGCGCAAGAACGCAACGGTTGAGGAACTGGCAGGCAAGATCAAATTGCCCAGCTTCTTTGCTGGAAACGCAGCTGCGGTTCTGGTGGTTGTTTTTGCGATTGCAACGATCACGGTTGTCGGCACCGCAACGGCCTACGACCCTGGTCAGTGCATTGCTGACGTACGCGAGCAGAAACAGCTGGAGGCCGAACAGCGCATTCAGCAACTGCGCGAGCAACGCGAAGAGCGCCGCAAGCAGCGCGAAGCCGAAGAAGCCGAACAGGGCGGGGCACAGTCCACGCCGAAGCCGTCGAACAACAGTGGCTTTGGAAACGTGTTTGCCCCCAACTCTCTGGGCGGAGACGAAAGCGAAAGCGACGATGGTTCGTCCGAGGCCGACCCGGCCCCATCGAACAACAGCGGGTTCGGCAACGTCTTCGACCCCAACAGCCTGCAAAACGACGACTAACTTTGCCGGTTGATAGCCAAGGCATCCGCCCGGATCAGGATCAACCCTGTCCGGGCGGATTGCGTTTCAGGATGGCGACATCGCAGCCTTGAACAGTTTGCCCATTCCAGATCACCGGGTTTGCGTTGTAGTTGATCAGAAACACATGATCAGCTGTCTCGCGCATCCTCAGGCCTTGAGGCATGGCCTGCACGCTCAACCCTGTGTGCCTTGCCGCCATCGCAATGACCCGATCCCAAAGCTGTTCGTCAGGAAACCCCGCCAGATACCAAACCCTGTTTTCCCCTTTGAGCGCGGCTGCCCCATCTTCGAAATTCAGCATGTCCGTGGCGGAACCTGACAGTCGATCAACCCAGTGCAACGCCGCGCCACCGCCGTTAACAGGTCGCTCAACCGTCGGAGGAAGCGTTTCGACCAGATCGACGTCACAGTCCAATGCACTCAATCCGGGGCGGCCATTCTCGGGAATTTGGAAATCGCCCGTTATGGCACCACTTCGGGGGCCAAGGATGGCGAGTTTACATGCCGATTGCAGACGGCTCTCCAAATCCTGACCAAGCGTCGCCAGACCCGGCGCAAGGATCAGATCGTATTTTCCTGAGAGGTCATGAGTAGATACGAAATCCACCGACATCCCCACGCGGCGCAGCGCGCGATAGGCCGAGAGGACCAATCGAAAGTAATCAAACCCGGCCCCCTGCGGCTGAGTGGCCCATGCCCAGTCCGATGCATAGTCGAACACGATAGCCACCTTGGCTTGCTCTTGCCGCACTTCACCCAATTCTGACAGTGCATCTGCGGTTTGGCGGGCTTCGGTCAAAGCAGGCGCGGGGCGGTTATTCGGCGTCAACAAGCCTGCGTGCATCTGCTCTTGCGCGAAGGGGGCTTGTCGCCAACGAAAATAGCTCACCACTTCAGCGCCATGAGCAACGGCCTCAAGAGACCACAGCCGTACCATTCCGGGAAGGGGCGCCGGGTTATAAGGCGCCCAGTTTACGGGACCGGGTTGCTGTTCCATCACCCACCAACGTCCGCGTCCGACGGCCCTGTAAAGGTCATGATGAAACGCCTGCATATCCGGATCGCCTTGCTGCAGAAAAGCGACCTTGTGCCCGTCGTCATCTTCCAGCCGATCCGACAAAAACCCAATTGGGTAACTGTCCCAGGTGGCGATATCCAAATCTGCGCCGACCTCGAAGTGATCGAAATCCAGAACGCGGCCCATGTAATTGTGCAGCAGCGGGACGTCGGTCAGCTGCCGCAAGACGTCAACCTGAGCCTTGTTGAACGCCACAACCTGATCCGAGCTGAACCGCCGGAACGCCAAAACGTGGGCCGGGTTCGGTTCGGTCACGGTTTGATTGGGCAGGTCGATCTCATCGAAGCTGGCGTATTCCATCGACCAAAACACATTGCCCCATGCAGTGTTGAGCGCTTCGATCGACCCGTATTGTTTCGCAAGCCATTGTCGGAACGCGTGCAGAGCAGGGGCACTGTAGCTGACCGTCGTGTCATGGCACCCATATTCGTTGTCGATCTGCCATGCGGCCACGTGTGGGTTGTGGCCATATCGCTCGCCCATGATACGGGCAATGCGTGAGCATTCATCGACATAGCCTTGATGGCTAAAGCAATAATGCCGCCGCGACCCAAACTTGCGTGGGTGCCCCTGTTCATCCACGGCAAGCATATCCGGGTGTTTATCCACCATCCAGCGGGGCGGTGTCGCCGTTGGCGTGCCCAGCACGACCTTCAAGCCAGCGGAACCAAGTGTTTCGATCGCACGGTCCAGCCAATCGAGTTGCAAATGTCCCGGCTGAGGTTCCATACGGCTCCATGCAAACTCACCGATCCGAACCCAGGTCAGGCCGGTGCCGATCATGCGTGCGGCGTCCTCCGCCCACATCGCTTCGGGCCAATGTTCGGGATAATAGCAAACGCCAAGTTCCGGCTTCATAAAATGACCCTGTGTTCTGCCCGACCCCGCCCGGCATTCAGCGCGGCAAAGGTCTTTCCGTTGTTTGGTTGCGCTTCGATTTCGTCAGCGCTCAACCCCTGACGTGCTGTTGTGCAGAAAAGGGTGCTCAGATCACTGCCGCCAAAAGCCGGGCAGGAAGTGTGCGCTGCGTCCATTGCCACAGCGCTTAGGAATTGTGCATCAGGAGTGTAGCACGCAACCCGGCTGGCACCCCATTGGGCAATCCAGACGTTGCCAGCGGCATCAACCACAGCACCGTCGGGGTTCAACCCTTCGGCCCGAAGGTCCAGAAAGACCGTATGATCCCCTTCAGGCCAACCGGTTTCCGCGTCCAGCTTCCAACGCCGAACCTGCCCTGTCACGGTATCGCAAAAATATGCAACCGACCGATCCGGAGCAAAACAGATTGCGTTTGAGATTGTCACATCCGCAACCAAACACCTCAACGCGCCTTTCCAGAACCGATAGATCGATCCTGCCCCGGGTTCGGCTTCCTTCCCCATCGTTCCGATCCAGAAGCCACCCCAAGGATCAGCGCGGCCATCATTTGAGCGGGTCACATGATTGTCTGCCTCCAATGGCGTGATCAGGCTGCGGTCCGTAGTGTTGAGGTCAAAACGCCAAAGCCCCGTTTCCGACGCCAGAACCAGCGTATCGCGGTCTACCCACCCGGCGGCCGAGACATGTTCATCAAATGCCCAGCTATGCGGTTCTTGCCCGTCACGGGTCATCAGGCGTTTGCCGATGATGTCAAACCAATACAACTGTTGCCGCTCGGGGTGCCACAAAGGGCCTTCGCCCAGTTCGCAGGGGCGATCATCGAAAACAGTGCTCATCCCGCCGCCTTGTCATAGGCGGCAACGATCTGGTGGGCGCGATCAGCGATCTCGGTCACGTCCATCCCAGGTTTATACAGCGCCGATCCGATCCCGAACCCATCCGCACCGGCCTTGATCCACTGATCGAAATTCTCAGGTCCCGCACCACCTACGGCAAAGACCAGCGCACCGTCAGGCAAAACCGGGCGTAATGCGGCCAGTCCGGCAGGGCCTGCCATCACTCCGGGAAACAGCTTCAATCCTGTGGCCCCGGCCTTAAGGGCCCCGAATGCTTCGGTCGGGGTGTAGATACCCGGCCAGCTTTGCAGCCCCAAGGCAACCGAACGTCCGATCACGTCAGCATCATAGTTTGGGGACACGATCAGTTTGCCCCCGGCAGCGGAAACAGCTTCAACCTGATCGACTGACATTACAGTGCCAGCGCCAATCAAAGCCTGATCCCCGAATGACCCGGCCAGAATGGCGATGCTGTCTAATGGGTTGGGCGAGTTGAGCGGTACTTCGATCCGGTCAATCCCTGCGTCAAGTATCGCGTGCCCAACGGCTTCGGCCTCTGACGGATTAAGCCCTCGAAGAATGGCGATGATGGGACGGCTCATGAATTCACCTTGTCTTTGGCCAGCGCAAGCCCTGCCAGCGTTGCCGCAGTGGCATTTTCAGTTTCGACAAACGCGCCCTGCAATTTCAGCGCAGTTGCATAAATCTGCGATACACCGTCGGCACCAATGACAGCCAATTGTTGCCCCAACCAATAGGGTCGGGTGGCGGCCAGCTCGGCACCGATCAGCAACCCCGAAAGCTGCGCGCGCGCGGTGCCTTTGTCCTGTCCTTGCAATAAGTCTGCGGCGCGTAGACCGAATAAGCGTGCTGCCAGTTGTTCGGGCTTGGACAGTGTATCTGCAACGGCGTCCACAAATGCCTTATTATCCCAACCTTCGCAAACCGAGTGCCGGAGCACCGATTGCCCTGACAACAGGTCGAACATCTCTCCCGTCATAAACGTCCGAAAGCTGACAACTTCGCCCGCGCTGACTTGAACCCATTTCGTATGGGTTCCAGGCAAGCAGATCACCCCATCCCAATTCTGACGAGTGGCAAGAAATCCTGCGATCTGCGTTTCTTCGCCCCGCATAACGTCCGGTGGTGTTACCTGTTTCAACCCTGGCACGACAAAAGCGCGGATGCGCCGATCAGTGTCTGGAACTTGAACCGGCGCACCAGGCAGAGGTTGGGTTGGAACAGCGCCATAAGGTGCTTCGACCCAGCCTTGCCGTGCTCCGACCATACCGCAGGCAATCACATCGATGCGTGTATCTGTAAGCCACGTTTCAATGAGATCCAGCAATGCCGCTTGAAATCCACCTTTGCCAACATGAGCCATACCAGCACCGGACTGCGCCTGATCCAGAACCTCAGTCCCCTGCATAGCCCAAGCCCGCAGATGAGAGGTGCCCCAATCAACAGCGATCCAATCTGCTTTCATCCCATCACCCCGTTACAACAACGCCACCGTCAATGACCATGCATTGACCGGTCATCGCGCGGCTGGCCTTAGACGCGAGAAACAAGGTGGGTGCAATCATATCGTCAGGTGTCAGATGCTCTTTCAGGCATTGCCGATCCAGATGTGCAGCCAAATCCTCGGGCGTGGCCCACATGTCCAATTGTTTCTGCGTCAGGACCCAGCCGGGGGCCAGCGCGTTGACCCGGATGTTCTGCGGCCCAAGTTCGCGCGCCAAGGAGCGTGTCATACCGGTAATTCCGGCATTTGATGTCGTGTAGATTGGATAACCTGCGTTGCCCATCATGTAGCTGATCGAGCTGAAATTTATAATCGCTCCGCCTTCTTTCATCTGCCGGGCCGCTTCCTGACAGGCGAAGTAATACGCTTTCAAGTTGACTTCGATCATCCAGTCCCAGAACTCTGGCGTTGTTTCGTCCAAGGCGTGCCGCTGATCGTTGGCCGCGTTGTTGACCAACACGTTCAAGGGTCCATGCGCCTCAGCTGCTTTTTGCATAGTAGCGTGCAGCAGTTCGGTGTCAGTCATGTCACCCTGCATGAACAGGGGGGCGCGGCCATGTTTGTCGCGCATCTCTTCGACAAACGCATTGGCATCCGAGCGACCGATGAAGGCCACGTTAGCACCCTGAGTCATGAAACCATCGGTTAGCGCCGCGCCGACGCCTGAGCCACCGCCTGTGATGTAAACGGACGCCCCGTTCAGGTCGTGAAATGTTGCTGGTTGTGGCATCAGTGGCTCTCTCTGGTCACAAGGCGTGTGTCTTTGCCCACAAGGAAATCAAGGTCGGCCCCCTGATCGGCTTGCAGAACGTGGTCGATATAAAGTTTCGCATAACCGCGGGTATAGTGAGGTTCGTCCGGTTGCCACGCGGTGCGGCGCGCGTCCAGTTCCACTGCATCAACCAGCAATTCCATCTCACCCTTGCTGGCCGAGATACGAATGCGGTCGCCGGTTTTCACCAGTGCCAATGTACCACCGGCTTGCGCCTCCGGGCTGACATGCAGAATGACGGTGCCATAGGCGGTTCCGGACATGCGCGCGTCCGAGATGCGGATCATGTCACGCACACCTTCTTTCACCAGCTTGGCCGGGATCGGCATGTTGCCAACTTCGGGCATTCCGGGATACCCTTTGGGGCCGCAGCCCTTCAGAACCAGAATAGTTTCGGGTGTGACGGGCAAGTCATCCCGGTCGATATTGGCTTTCAGGTCCTCAATATTTTCAAAAACATAAGCCTCGGCTTCCGTTTCCAGAAGTTCATCTGTCGCCGCCGAAGGCTTCACGATGGCCCCGTTGGGCGCCAAGTTGCCTCGCAAGACGCGCAGACCGGCGGCAGGTTTCACCGGATCGTTGAAAGGGCGGATGACGTCCGTGTTGAAGCACTCGGCCCCTTCGTAATGGGCTGAAATGTCCTTGTTCAACACGGTTTTTGCCGGGCGAAGGAAGGGTTTAAGCTCGTTCAACACGACGGGAACCCCGCCTGCGTAGCAGAAGTCCTCCATCAGGTATTTGCCCGAAGGCATACAGTTCACCAACAGGGGAATTTCCGATCCGATCTCAAAATCCTTGAGTGTCAGATCAACGCCTACACGGCCTGCCAGAGCCAACAGATGAACGACGGCGTTGGTAGACCCACCCACGGCGGCATTGGCCAGAATGGCGTTTTCAAAAGCTTCTTTGGTCAGAATGTCTGAGGGTTTCAGGTCTTCGTCCACCATCTCGACGATCCTTTTGCCGGTCAGATGCGCCAGCGCCATACGGCGGGCATCCACGGCAGGCAGGGCAGCATTGGTAGGCAGGGACATACCCATCGCCTCAACCAGCGATGCCATAGTGGAGGCTGTTCCCATTGTCATGCAAACGCCTGCACTGCGAGACATGCCGGATTCGGCGTTCATGAAGTCCTGCAGGGTCATTTCTCCAGCACGGACGGCTTCCGAGAATTTCCAAACATCTGTGCCCGAGCCGATATCCTGCCCGCGGTACTTGCCGTTCAGCATCGGGCCAGAGCTGACCACGATTGACGGCAAATCGACCGAGGCCGCGCCCATCAACTGCCCCGGTGTTGTCTTGTCACAACCACCCAGAAGGACAACGCCGTCGATGCCGTAAGCACGAATGCTTTCTTCGACGTCCATCGCCAACAGATTGCGGAACAGCATGGCGGTCGGCTTCATCTGTGTCTCGCCCAGTGACATAACGGGGAATTCGACCGGAAAGCCACCTGCCTCCCACACGCCACGTTTGACCCCTTCGGCCAGATCGCGCAGGCCCGAATTGCAGGGGGTCAATTCCGACCACGTGTTGCAGATTCCAATGATAGGTCGCCCGTCGAAAGCGTGATCGGGAAAGCCCTGGTTTTTCATCCAGGAGCGATGAATGAACCCGTCCTTGTCGAGCTTTCCGTACCAATGCTGTGAGCGGCGTTTTGTCATTTTTGCGTTGCTTTTCTTGGCTGTGGTTGGAATTGAGTATTTCAAAAAAAGATGAAGATCAGGCGGCCCGAGCGGGGCGGCACCAATCGGGCAGCCAGTCGGCATGGGCTGTTAGCAGGTCACTCACCAGATTGCGGATTTGGCGCAGGTCGAGTTCGGCCGCGGTATGCGGATCCATCATGGCGGCGTGATAGATGTATTCGGGGTTCTGATCTATCAGAGCCCGAACGGTCAGTTCCTGCACGTTGATCTGAGTGCGCATTAAGGCAATCAGTTGCGGCGGGATATCGGTGACGACCGAAGGCTGCACACCGTTGCTGTCGACTAGGCAGGGCGTTTCAACCGCTGCGCCCGGTGGAAGTTGGGGAATTTGGCCGGTGTTGGGCAAGTTGCCATAGGCTGTGTATGGCGTATCCGTGACGACGGCGTTCATCAAGTCGGCCGCAAATTCGTGGCTGCGGATGACTTCAATGTCACGACCGTCGGTCAATGTCTTGGCCTGTTCTTTCCAGTTGGCCACCTGTTCAACACAGCGGGTCGGGTACTCGTCCAGCGGGATCGAGAATTGCTCGATCAGGTCCTGACGTCCGTCCTTGATGAACCACGGGACGTATTCCGCCAGATGTTCCGAGCTTTCAGTGCAAAAATAGCCAAGGTGATCCATGACTTCATACCGCACTTTGTTGGGGCAGCGTGGCATCAGCAGCGGGGCCTTGGGAATTTGGCCACTGGCATAACCTTGCCGCAGCGCGGGGTAGAGGTCGCGCCCCTGATGTTCGAGTTTAAGGAAAAAGGCGACGTGATTTACACCGGCAACCTTGTAGCGGAACTCGTCTTTGGGCAGGTCAAGATCGTGGGCCAGTTCTTCGACCGTATTTTGAACCGAATGGCACAAGCCAACCTGTTTCAGCGCCGGGAATTGCTCAGCCAGCGCCCAGGTGTTGATTGCCATCGGGTTCACGTATTGCAACAGTGTTGCGTTCGGGCATAGCTGCATCATGTCACGTGCGACGTCCCACAACACCGGAACCGTGCGCAACCCACGCATGATGCCGCCGACGCCCAGTGTGTCGGCAATGGTTTGGCGCAGGCCATATTGCTTGGGGATTTCGAAATCGGTGACCGTGCAGGGCTCATACCCACCGATCTGAAAGGCAGTGATGACAAAATCCGCGCCGTCCAATGCGGCGCGTCGGTCTGTATGCGTGGTAACTGTCGCACCCGTGCCGACCGAGCGGATCATGGCGCGCGCCACAGCTTCGCTTTCGGCAAGCCGCTCGGGATCAATATCCATCAGCGCAAAGTGGCTGTTTGCCAGTGCAGGGGTCAGCAGGGTGTCACCAACGATATTCTGCATGAAAATCGTGGAACCTGCACCGATAAAGGTGATCTTTGTCATCTTACAAACTCTTGGTTTGACGTTATTTTACTGCACCGAGGGTCAGGCCCGCGATGAAGTGTTTCTGCATCAGGAAGAACATGGCAACAGGCGGCAGGGCTGCGACGATCGAGCCTGCACTCATCAATTGGTAAGCAGCTCTGAACTGGGCGTTAAAACTGGTGATCCCCGCCGTAACAGGCTGGCTTTCTGCGCCTTGGGTTAGAACAACGGCCCAGAAATAGTCGTTCCAGATAAAGGTAAAGATCAGCACGCTGAGCGCAGCGATTGCAGGCTTCATCAAGGGCAAAACGACATACCAGAAGATACGGATTTCGCTGATACCCTCGACCCGCGCAGCTTCGATCAACTCGAAGGGCAGGGCGCGAATGAAGTTCCGCATGAACAGGGTGCAGAACCCTGTCTGGAACGCGATGTGGAACAGGACAAGGCCAGTTTTGGTGTTGTAGAGACCGAGTTCAAGCGTGAGATCACGGACAGGCACCATCAGAATCTGGAAGGGTACGAAGTTGCCCGCAACGAACATGAAAAAGATCCAGAGGTTCGATTTGAACTTGTAGATCCCAAGCGCAAAGCCAGTCATGCAGCTTAGCGCGACAGCTCCGATCACCGTCGGGACGGTGATCATAAACGAGTTCAACAAATAGCGCGGCATGTCCGAGTTGAAGAACACCTGCCCATAGTTGAACGCACCTTCAAAGCTTGATGGCAATCCCCAGTAATTGGCGTTTGTGAAGTCTGCGGCGGGCTTGACCGAAAACAGGGCAACCGCCAGCAATGGACCAAGCCACAGCAACAGGGCCAGTGGCAGCATGGCCTGATAGGTGATCTGCGCCGCGCGAGGTTGTTTTTCGATGGGTTTGGGAAACATTTCAGTGCCCCTTTTCTTCGCGGTACATCGACCACAGGAAGTAGGCGATGAAGCAGAGCATGATGAGGAAGAGGATCACTGCGATCGCGGCGCCATATCCCATGCGGAAGCCGTATTCAGACAGGGCAACCTCGAACATGTAGTAGGCCAGCACCCGAGATGATCCGAAGGGCCCGCCTTGGGTCATGATCGAGATCAGGTCGAAGCTGCGCAACGCGCCGATGATTGTAACTACGAAAGCGATGAAGGTGGCGGGGCGCAATTGTGGCAGGATGATATGCCACAGCATTCTCCACCCTTTTGCGCCATCCAATCGCCCGGCCTCGATCTGTTCTGGATCCACTGCGTTCAAGCCCGTCAGATACAGGATCATGCAATATGCGGTTTGCGGCCAAAGACCGGCGAAGATGATGCCATAGGTTACGAACCGTTCGTCGCCCAGCACATTCAGCGGGCCAAGGCCGAAGAAACCAAGGAATTCGTTCAAGAGCCCGAAGGTCGGGTCATAAAACCATGTAAATACAAGGCCGACGACCACCTGAGAGATCACGAACGGGAAGAAAAACAGGGACTTGTACAGGCGGATGCCCCAAACCGTCTGGTTCAGGAATAATGCAATGAACAGGCCCGCCGGAATCGCCAGAAGATAAAGGACCAGCCAGATCAGGTTGTTTTTCAGCGAGATGAAAAAAGCATCCCGATCCACCCATTCCCAATACAGGTCTTCGTAATTCCGGAACCCGACATATTCGGCTGCGCCCAAACCGTCCCATTCGTAAAGGGACAGGTTGAAGGATTGGAATACCGGGATGATCACATAGACCATGAAGAACAGCAGGCCCGGTGCCAGAAACAACCACGGCGCAATTCGCTGCTGGTTGCGGTGAAACCAGCTTTCTTGTTCTGGGATGTCGGCGGCAACGGTCATGATGGTGTTCCGGGCGATAAGGGGTGGCGGACTGAAGCCCGTCCTATATTTCAGGGGATAGGTAGGCCGGGCAATTAGCCCGGCCCGATCCGCTTAGTTGTCGTAGATGCGCTGACGGGCGCGTTCCAGTTTCGCCAGAATACGATCAGCATTGTCCGGCTTGACCATGAATTCCTGGAAGCCTTCCATCGACACTTTGGCCATTTCAGCCGGAGCATCGCGATCCCAGAACTGAGCGACACCGCCCGGACTGTTGGATGACAACATTTGGAAGCCCTGCTGCAGGAACTTGTCGTCATCCACCGAAGACTGCGCGTTCACAGGCAGCTGACCAAGGTTTGCACCATTGTTGATCTCGGTCTGCTCGTCTGCCGAAACCACAAAGCGCAGGAACTCACGTGCGGCTTCTTTGTTGGACGCATTGGCCGGGATGTGGAACGTGTCTGTCGGAGCGTCTTCGGCCAATTCGACGTCGGGATTGATGGAAACGAACTGGTAGAAGTCCAGTTGATCATCCGTCAGCCCCGCATCACGCAACGGCGCAACGGCGAAGTTGCCCATCAGGTAAGCAGCGGCTTCGCCATTGACCATGAAGGGCAGGGCCTCTTGCCAGCTATAGGTCTGGTGGTTGTCGATGAACGCACCCATGTCGATCAGCTGTTTCCAGTTGGCGAAGGTCTGTTTGACTCGATCATCTTCCCAGCTGATTTCGCCATTGGCGAGCTGGTTGTGGAAGTCAAACCCGTTGGTGCGCATGTTCAGGTAGTCGAACCAGCCACCGGCGGTCCACAGGAACTTGGTGCCGATGGTATAGCAGGCGCGACCTGAATCGACGATCTTCTGGCAGTTGGCCAGTTCTTCTTCCCAGGTCGTCGGCTCGCTCAAGCCCAGCTCATCAAAGATGTCTTTGCGGTAATAAACACCCCACTGATAGTAGGTGTATGGCACACCCCACTGCTTGCCATCGATGGTCATCGCGCCTTTGGTCGAAGCCAGGTTCTCGGCAATTTCAGGCTCGGCCCACAGGTCTGATACGTCTTCAAACAGGCCAGCCTCAACATACGGCTTCATGCGATTGGCGGCGTACCAAGTGGCCACGTCCGGAGTGTCGGCCGTAAGGAAATTGCGGATCTGCGTTTTATAAGCTTCGCGGTCGATCACGGTGGTTTCGATTTCCAAACCTGGATGCTGTTCCGCAAACCGCTCGATCATCGCTTCCATCGTCGCACGCGGCGCAGGGTTAGACGTGTCCAGGAAAATGCGCAGCTCTCCGGTCAGTTCCGCAGCTGCTGGCGCCGCCATTGCGACGCCAAGCGCCAGCGCAGCCGTTGTGCGCTTGAAAGTGGAATACATGGTCTCCTCCCTGTTGCTCCCATGTGAGGTTCCAAATATTGAAACCAAGTTTTATATATTGAAAACTACACATCGACTCGGTTAGTCTTGTCAAGACCCATCGAGAGGAAGCGATGGAAAGCGGAGGAGAACACAGGCCCGTGTCAGGTGATGGAACCATAGGCAAAGCATGTGACGTGTTGGATCACGTCGCGGCTTTTCAACGCCCTGTGCGGTTTTCTGAACTGCTGGACAGCAGTGCCTTTCCCAAGGCAACGCTCTACCGATTCCTTCAATCCCTGACGAATCAGGGAATGTTGTCTTACGACCCGGACAGACAAACCTATGCGCCTGGAATGAGGTTGGTTCGGCTGGCCCATGCCGCATGGACACAAAGTTCTCTGGCGCCGATTGCTCGCCCGTTTCTTGATGGGCTGAGCCGGGAAACCGGGGAAACCGTGCACCTGGCACAGCTCGATTCGGGGCAAGTCCTGTATGTCGACAAACGCAATGCGGCGCAGCCCATAGAAATGTATTCGCAAGCTGGCAAAGTCGGCCCAGCTTACTGCACCGGGGTCGGCAAGGCGATGATGGCGTTTTTAGAGGAAGACGCGCTGAACAGGGTGATTTCTCAGCAAAGCTATCACCGTTTCACCGAAAAAACCCTGACTTCCGAACAAGCGCTGCGCGAAGATCTTGATAGGATAAGAACCCGGGGATTTGCGGTAGACGACGAAGAACATGAACCCGGCATCATATGTATCGCCTGCCCGGTATTGACGTCGAACAATCGAATGCTGGGCGCGATTTCCGTGACAGGCTCGACGGAACGGATGAATTTCAAACAACTCGAAGCCTGGGTGCCGCGTCTACGCCGCGTGGCTGAACAGATCGGGGCCGAAGCGCAGGCATGGCGCTTTCCCGAAACAGGTCCAAACCATAGCAATGACAGGATGCAAGTGACATGACAGGAGTAACTCTGAACCAGGCGATCAAGCGGTATGGTCAGACGCAGGTCATTCACGGGATCGACCTGCAGATCGACGATGGTGAGTTCTGCGTTTTTGTTGGCCCCTCGGGATGCGGCAAGTCCACTTTGTTGCGCATGATTGCGGGGCTTGAAGAGACCTCGGAAGGTCAGATTCACATCGGTGCGCGGGACGTCACGCATATGGACCCTGCAAAACGTGGGGTCGCGATGGTGTTTCAAACTTATGCGCTTTACCCGCACATGACGGTTGCCGAAAACATGGGGTTCGGCCTGCGTATGAACGGTGTCGCAAAACCCGAGATTGATAAGAAGGTTCAGGAAGCTTCGAACATTCTGAAACTGGATCAATACCTCAAGCGTAAACCCAAGGCTCTGTCAGGGGGTCAACGGCAGAGGGTTGCAATCGGTCGGGCCATTGTTCGCGGACCAGAGGTTTTTCTGTTTGATGAACCCTTGTCGAACCTGGACGCCGAGTTGCGGGTCGAGATGCGGGTCGAGATCGCGCGTCTACATCAGGAAATCGGCGCTACCATGATTTACGTGACACACGACCAGGTAGAAGCGATGACTATGGCCGACAAAATCGTAGTCCTGCGCGATGGTCGTATCGAGCAGGTGGGTGCCCCAATGGACCTCTACCGAGATCCCGACAACCGCTTTGTTGCCGGCTTTATTGGCTCACCCGCGATGAACTTCCTGGAATGTGAGTATGCCGATGGGCACGTTACCCATCCTGCCCTGGCTCAGCCATTGCCGATCACTGCAACGGTTCCTGCCGGACAGAGCAAAGTAACTTTGGGGATGCGCCCGGAACATATCCAGATCGACCGGTCGGCGGAGATCTGCACAGTGGATCTAACCGAGGCATTAGGGGGCGTTTCCTATTCCTATCTGCTGACACCAAATGGCGACAAACTGATTGTCGAGGAGCGGGACGATCAACGCAGCAAAACGGGTGACCGGATCGGCATTTCAATCCTGCCCGAACGCGCCATGGTGTTCGACCCCGAGACAGGGCAAAGGTTTCGGTAGCGTTTTAACGTTTGGCTGATCCGCAACGCTTGTTTGCTGCCTTCAAAGCAACTACCTATGGTAGAAACGTATTTGTTTTGAGGATACTATGCGCGTTCGCCTTGCCGCGTTGATCGTCGTTTTCTCGACATTGTTACTGGCGTTCAACGCGCCTTCGAAAGCGGAAAGGGACTACGCCAAACTGCGCGCCGCCTGTGGAATGAGCGGTGGATCAGAAATGGCTATTCCGGCCTGCACTGCGCTGCTTGACCTGAATGACGAACCGTTGGAGGCGCGTCAGGACTACAACGCCAAACGGGCGCAGGCTTTGCACTGTTACGGGCACTATCAGCGGGCAATTGAAGACGCGGATCGCGCGTTGTCCTTGAATTCTGAAGATGCGGTTACACTCATCTGGCGCGGCTATTCCAAGAACGCGCTGGAGAACAAAGCCGGTGCCCGGGCCGATTTTGAACAGGCACAAAAGATCCGACCCAATAGCACATGTGTTTTGTTCATCGTGGCAAAGCAGATGCAAGCATGGGGTGAAGTTTCTCTTGCGCTGGAAGGTTATGAAAAGGTGTTGGAGATAGATCCTGGCTATGAAGATGTCGGCGTCCGGTATTTGAATCTTCTATACGAGGCTATGCCCGCCGAGGACTTTGAGTCCCAGTTGACGAAAGCTGAAACGAAATGGCCGGATCAACCATGGGCACACGGCGTCCGCGTCACGTATGAACTTCGTCATGGCTATGATTTGGGCAAAGCCTTGTATGCGGCTGAATCAAGAATAGCGCTTACCCCGAATCCGAAAGCAGAGAACAAAATCGACTGGGGCGAAAAAGGATCGGTCCGGAGAACGATGGATCTTTTGCTTGGATACATAGTCCATGGGCAGAGTACTGAGTGGGTAACGCGAAGCCATTCCTTTGCTGCTTTGGGTGCAACAGATCTCGCTCGTGCAGAGTATCAGCAATTCTTGGCAAAAGGCGGTCCGTACTCTTTGGGGCTTCTTATGGACATTATTGAGGGCGCTGACGTCCCCGTCGACCCGCAAGCCCGACAGGGTGCAGTTGAACATATCAACAAGGCAATTGATGATCACATCCGCCGATTGGAACAGAAAGTCGGGTTCGCGTCACTTGGCCCCCAAGCCAAATGAGGGCAGGGCTGCAAGTAGTTTTCCCGACCCGTGGCAAAACGCGCGCATGTAGGCAATTGATTCCAAGTCAAACCTGATTTAAGGGAAGCCCTGTCAAAACAGAGTCACCCAGGGGCGGTATCGTGATCGCGCCCCTCCCGCGCCGCGCTATTGCGGCCCTTAACTCTTAGATCGCACGCCCCGAAAGGCTTAAAAAAGGTAAAAGAATATGGCAGATAAATCGAACTTCGACATATTGTATACCATTGTAGACGAAGCGCCCGAGCTGGCCAGCGCCTCGTTCCTGCCCATCATCCGCAAGTTCGCATCTGCTGCGGGCGTCAGCGTTGGAACCAAGGATATTTCACTGGCTGGGCGCATTCTGGCAACCTTCCCCGAGAAGTTGACAGATGCACAGCGCATCACCGACGATCTGGCCGCTTTGGGGGATCTGGTAAAAACACCCGACGCCAATGTTATCAAGCTGCCGAATATCTCGGCCTCGGTTCCGCAGTTGGTTGCCGCCATCGAAGAGCTTCAGTCGCAAGGCTATGACATTCCTGCCTACCCTGAAGAACCGGCCACAGAAGAAGAAAAAGCAATCCGAGCGCGGTATGACGCGATCAAGGGCTCGGCCGTGAACCCGGTTCTGCGAGAGGGCAACAGCGACCGTCGAGCGGCGCGTGCGGTTAAGAACTATGCCCAGAAGAACCCCCATTCGATGGGTGAATGGGCTTCGGACAGCAAAACCAAAGTGTCGTCCATGACCGGCAACGACTTTTATGCCAACGAAAAGTCAGCGACCATTAGCGCCGCTCAGGCCGGTAACGCAAAGATCGAATTCGTTGGTAAAGACGGCGGCGTAACCGTCCTGAAAGACGCCTGGCCGCTGGAAGAAGGCACTGTGGCCGACGCTACCTTCATGTCGGTCAAGGCCTTGTCTTCTTTCTTGGCCGACGCTGTCGAGGACACCAAGAAAGACGGCACCATGTTCTCGCTACACATGAAGGCGACGATGATGAAGGTCAGCGACCCGATCATCTTCGGCTATGCCGTCAAAGCGTGGCTGGCCCCGGTGTTTGAGCAATTCGGTGCCGAATTGGACGCACTGGGTGTGAACCCGAATTCGGGCCTGGGTGACGTGTTGGATCGTGTGAAAGACAACGCCGTTATCATGGCCGCCATCGATGCGATCAAAGGTGATCGTCCGTCGATGTACATGGTTGATTCAGATCGCGGTATCACCAACCTGCACGTGCCCTCAGACGTGATCATCGACGCCTCTATGCCTGCCGTGATCCGTGCAGGCGGCAAGGGTTGGGATGAGACAGGCGCCAAGGGTGACACCAATTGTGTGATCCCTGACCGCTGCTACGCGCCGGTCTATGACGAAACCATCAAGTTCTTCAAAGCCAACGGCGCGTTAAACCCAGCGACCGCAGGTGCAGTCGCCAACGTCGGCCTGATGGCACAGAAGGCCGAAGAATATGGCTCGCACCCGACCACGTTCCAAGCCCCTGCCGATGGTACGATCCGCATCGTTCTTGCGAATGGTGAAACGTTGCATAGCCACGAGGTCGAGGCTGGCGACATCTGGCGCGCCTGCACCGTCAAGAAAGCACCGATCGAGAACTGGATCCAACTGGCGATGGACCGTCAGCGCCTGACCGGGTCCGAGGCGATTTTCTGGCTGGACGCAAACCGCGCCCATGATGCCGAACTGATCAAATACGTCAAACCGGCGCTCGAGGCCGCTGGCGTTGCCGACAAGTTCCTGATCATGGCCCCGCGCGAAGCCACCCGCCAGTCGCTGGAAACCATCACGGCGGGCAACGACTCGATTGCCATCACCGGCAACGTGCTGCGGGACTATCTGACCGATCTGTTCCCGATCCTCGAACTGGGCACTTCTGCCAAGATGCTGTCGATTGTGAAACTGATGAATGGCGGCGGATTGTTTGAAACCGGGGCAGGAGGGTCCGCTCCGAAGCACGTTCAGCAGTTGGTTGAGGAAAACCACCTGCGCTGGGACTCGATGGGAGAGTTCTGTGCTCTTGGTGAATCTCTGAACTTCCTTGCTGACAGCAAAGGCAACGCCAAGGCAGGTGTTCTGGGTGCTGCTGCCGAAGCTGCAACGCAGGGCATCTTGGACAACAACCGTTCGCCAAGCCGTAAAGTGGGTCAGCCGGACAACCGCGACAGCCACTATTGGTTCGCACGCTACTGGGCAGAAGCTTTGGCAGCCCAATCCGATGACGGCGAACTCGCAGCCGAATTCGCGCCCTTAGCAGACGAACTGGCAGGGAAGGAAGAGCAAATTCTGTCTGAACTGGCTGCTGCTCAGGGTGCTGCTGCGGATTTGGGAGGGTACTATCACACAGACCCGGCCAAGACGGCCGCTGTGATGCGCCCCAGTGCAACACTGAACGCGATTATCGGCTAATCAAAATAACAGCAGGTGCTTAGGCATTTGCCTTGTATGCCACCAGGGGCCAGCACACAGTGCGGCCCCTATTTTTTGGGCTCGGTCAGCCCAAAGTTATGGTGTCACAAAAATTTGGAGCTTTCTCTAGGTCTCGGGTGCTCGTTTGAAACTCACAGAAGTCCGAGAACACAGGTGGAATAAAATTAGCAAATCTTTTCAATACGATGGAGTGAAACTGCACTGACCTACGGGATTCCCCCAATAGCTGCGACCATCACACTACGTTAAATGTGTGGTAACAGAGAATTTCACTGGTGAGGCCTTAGGGCTATATCACTCACTCAGAAAATGACCAGCATTTGGGGTGCTGGTCATTTTGCTTTTTGAAGCCCGAGATCGTGAAAAGTCCGTAACAACCGACACGGAGATACAGAGCACGCAAACGCTGTTGGGTGGAGTAAACCAATTTTTGAAAATACGCTGCCCGTCAGGCGAATTTGCGTGACTTGGCTTTTGCAAGGGAAGTTTGCATCCGGTTCACCCCTGAGGCAGCGACACCTTCATACTGAAGGTAGGACATGCGGCGCGCCTCTCGCCGTGCGAGGGCAAGAGATTGCAGGATAAGTGCGCATACAATCGACAGCATCGAAGCAACAAACCCCGATACGGCAACGACCAGTGATGGAATCCGGTCAACCAGCCCTGTATCCAGAAACTCGCGGAAAACCGAAATAAAGACCAACAGCGAAGGTACGAAAGCCAACACGGCCAAGGACAAGAAGAACGAGATGGGTTTTTCGTCTTTGATCAGAAGGCCGATCATCTTCAAAATACGCCAACCATCCGAAAAAGTGGCCAGTTTGGAGTTCGAATCCGGCAGTCGTGAAAAGTAGCGGGTTTCTACTTCGCCAATTGGCATACGCATCTGCATCGCATGTACGGTGAGTTCGGTTTCAATCTCGAACCCGTTGGATACAGCCGGGAAGCTTTTGACAAAACGTCTGCTGAAAACCCGATAACCGGACAGCAGATCGTTGATTTTGCTTTTGAAAAAGAACTTCACGAGCCCGCTGAACAGGGCATTCCCGAATTTGTGTCCGCGACGGTAAGCGTCCGTTTGATCATTCACGCGCGCGCCATTGACCATGTCCAGGTTCTGCGAAACCAACAGGTTGATTAAGTCCGGAGCAGCCGAGCTGTCATACGTCGCATCTCCGTCCGCCATGACGTAGACATCAGCATCTACATCGGCAAACATTCTGCGCACAACGTTGCCTTTGCCCTGATAAGGCTCAGAGAAGACCAGCGCACCAGCCTCTTCCGCGATCTTGACCGAGTCGTCTGTGGAATTGTTGTCAAATACGTAAATGACTGCCTCAGGCAGGGCGGCACGAAACTGTTTTACGGTTTCACCAATGGCAATCGCTTCATTGTAGCACGGTAAGATCACGGCAATATCCAGGTCCGGCCTGTTCACAGGCGTGACCGATTTTTTCCTAAGATCCAAGGCACCTTGTATCATGCGTCACTCATGCTTTTGCGGTCCCGCAAGGGGAATGATGATTGCGCTTCAGGCTCAGAATGCTGTGCCTATGAGGCGGTTATGCAGCAGATAAACGGCCAAAATTTGTCTTCCGAAGAAATTGGACGCTTCCTGAAAGAAAAAAGGGCCGGTTCAAAGACCGGCCCGTAGTTTCAGCTGAACCGAGGGATCAGTTCGAAGCTGCGTTCAGTTTTGCATTTTGTTCACGTAGCGAGTCTGAAATAATCGCGTACCATTCGCCGGACTCGCGCATTTCGTTCAGGCCTTTGTTCATCATCGCAATATACTCACGCGCGAACGGGTTTGTACGATGCGCAAGGAAACTCATCGATGACAGCGTCGAAACATAGGGGTTTTCAATGATGTCAGACGAGGTCAAACCCATGTCGTTCATTGTGGATGCGAATAGATCAACCTCGAACGCGGCCACATCGGCCGTGCCGGTCAAAACCGCATCCAGGCATTCACGCGCGGAATTCGGCTGGACAACAGTTGTATTCTCACGGTTCAAGCCGACTTCTTCCAGGACAACCATGCTCCAACCTGCCATCCGGCAGATGGTGGATCCTTCAAAATCCTTGAAATCCGTAGCGTTAGCATACTGGCTTTCTGGCAGGGTGAAGAAGCCACCAACGATGTCGTAAACTGGAACCGAAGCAACAAACTGGGTACAGCGCGCGGTTGTTTCAGCTGACCATTCGTATGTGCGGTTCGTACAATCTGGGATAGTCCAAGCGATGGAGATGTCAAACGCACCAAGTGGCAACAGGGTATCAAGGTGCGAGCTCCAGTCATCAACGAAACTGACCGAATAATCGCGTTGGTTACCCGCGCGCTGAAGGCTGGTCGTCGCCAGACGAGTCATGATGCCGCCACCGCTAAGGTTCTCGGTTGTAAACGGCTCCCAGCCGTTACCGGCAACCATCTTGATGGGAGGCGCATAGACGTTGGAACGCTTGACACTCGCCGCGCGCTCTTCTTCTTCTGCGATGATTTCTTGAGCAGTCCGACCGTTGGGCAGGCTCCCGTCTTCACAAGGCAGCGCCAGTACCAGGCCCGGCTCCAGAGCGTTCGGGTTGATGATCTCGTTGCGGTTCGCGTTGAAGATCGGCTGATAGTTCGAGGTGCCATAGGCTGCGATTGCGATAGTCGCCATCGTGTCGCCGTCCTGAACGGTGTAGTTGGTACAAGCTTCCTGCGCTGCGGCTGCACCAGCAGTCAGTGCTGTAACGGCGGTGGCCGACAGGGCTACTTTTTTAAGGTTGAATTCAAACATGTCCACGTCCTCCAGACTTTAGTTTTGCCAGGCCAGTTGGGGCCTTATCCATTTTCCATTTGATGCCGCAGAGCGGTCGACACGATGTCGCGCCACTCTCCGGATTGCTGCATGATTGCCAGACCCTGATTAAGCGTCTCAAGGATCGCCTCCCCATCAGGATTATCTTTGTGGGTCATGACGTTAAGCGACTTAATCGCCGCTAGGTTGGGGTTTTCGATGATGCGGTGTTCGTATCCCAGGCGTTGGATTGCTTCGACCGCCAGATGGGCTTCGATTGCGACAATATCCGCGCGGCCTTCGATCACCGCATGAAAGCAATCGTCGGGCGAAACCGGACGCAACAAAGTGATGATCGGCTCGTAAAGGCTGACGGCGTCCATGTGAGAGGTCGACCAACCTTCGGGACGGCAAATCGTTGTGCCTGCAAAGTCGGCATAGCTCAGCGCCTCTTCATACCCCGAGCCTTCGAAGGCAAAGAAGGTGTCCACAACTTCGTAGAACGGGTTCGAAAAGTTGTAGGTTTCACAGCGCGAGCGATCGCTTTCCGACAGGGCTTCAGGCTCTTCGCAGTTTGGGCGCGACCAAGGGAAGGTTCCGTCAAATGCTAGTGTTGGCATCAACAGATCCAGATGAGATGACCAGTCGTTCACAAACTGGATCTTGTAGGACTGTTCCGGTGCAGCGCGCAGCATGGCCGTTTCAACAAGGTTGGTATACAACCCACGGTTTGGTAGCGCTTCGTCAGTAAAGGGGGCATAGTTCCCGCCGGTGATCAACAAAAGCTGCCGGTCCCGAATTTCCGGACGCTCTCCTGCATCGGCATTCCGGATCAACGCAGCGGCTTCTGATCGGGCGGCCTCAATTTCTTCTTTGGCTGCGGCCCGTGCTTCGACGACTGCCTCTTCACTGGCTTTCTTTGCTTCCGCTTCGGCTGCTGCCACACGGGCTTCGGCCTCAGCCACAGCTTTTGCGGCGCGTTCCTCGGCGGCTTTTACCAGTTCTGCTGCCATTTCCGCAGCAAGACGTTCTGCTTCGGTATCGGCAAGGGCCGGAGCTCGGCCGACATCTTCCAGACACGGCAACTCCAGAACATCGCCAACACGGATTATGTTTGGATTCGACCCAATGACGTCACGGTTGGCGTCGAAGATAATGCGGAAGTCTTCGGTCGAGTATACTTCAATCGCCAATTCTCTGAGGCTGTCACCACGTTGGATTTCGTAGCTGGTACAAGCCTCTTGCGCTGACGCTGCGCCGGTGGCGGCAGCAAGAGCAAGGCTGGAAATGATGAGGTGCTTTTTCATGGGTCCTGTTGCTTTGCCTGATTATGTTCTTGTGAATTTCGCGACAGCGATGGACAGATTGTCTTGATCCGGATCGTCTTTGGTCTGAACCGCCAACAGCAACGCCTCGGCGATATCCTGAGCCAGAGAGTGTTGGTGCTTGCTCAGAACCGATTGAATTTCGGCGTCGCTGAGATACTGCAGGCCATCACTGCCAAGGATCAGAATATCCGCTGGTGTCACCTGCATGGGACGTTCGGGGCAATCTACTTTGGGAATACCGCCACCCATGATCACGGATGTCAGTTGGTTACGGTCCAAATCGCGCGCGTCAGCCTCTGTGATCTCTCCCGCGCTTAGTTTCGCATCGATCACGGGCGCCATTGAGTGATCTTCATTGATCTGCGTCAACGTGTTGTCGCGGAACAGAAACAAAGGGCTGTCCCCGATGGAAATCCAGAAAACGCGCTGCCCCAGAAGCAAGACACCCAACAAGGTCGAGCCCATGTTAAAGCCCTGTCCCTGCGCCTCGTTATGATTGGCGATCGCTGCATTTGCCTGCATGGCCGCCAATGGAAGGGCATCAATCGCGGATCCTTCGTTCAGCGTTTCGGCCTCAAGTTCTGCGTCCAACGCGTCACGCCAGGCTGAAATCACCATTTCTGACGCGACTTCACCGGCGTCGTGACCGCCCATACCATCGGCAATCACGACATAGCCCGCATCTGACGCGTCGAACATGCGCGCCGCGATGGCGTCTTCCTGCGTCTCTCGCTGACCCTGGTTCAGGATCAGCGCAACATCATATGCCGGAGTTGCCAGCATCTATCAGGAATCCCGCCAATCAAAACCTTCGTCGCAGAAGGCTGTAAATCGGATGGAGGTTTCGCTGATACGGATCAAATCACCGCTGGACAAGGCCACGGTGCTCAGCACGGGCTTGCCGTTCAGACGTACAAGGTTGGCCTTGCCGCCATGACCCAGGTAACACTTTCGATCTTCAGGGTCATAGGCAATGACGGCATGGTTCGAACGAGAGATACCGGTGTCGCCAAAGTCGAGTTGGATTGCCTGGTCATCATTTCGGCCAATCTGCATCAGGCCTTCGGTCAATGTGATGCTGGCACCGCGACCGGGCCCGAACGTAACGACCAGCCAGCCAACGGGGAAGGTCTCTTGTGCGGCTTCAGTCTTGGCGACGGGTTCCGAGGTTTCGATCAACTCTTGCACGTGCGTATCTGCACGCTCAAAACCCAGGAAGGTTGTTTTGACGCGCGAACGGCGGTCTTCCGTCGGAGCGGGGGCAGCGACAGGGGGCGTAGGCTGGACTGCCTCAGCAACCGGTTCAACGGTCTGTTCCGGCTCTTGCAGCGGGGCCTCTGCAGCTTCGGTAACCACCTCCTGCGCGGCTTCCTCAGCTTCCGGTTCCACCGTTTCAACCACAGTGCTTGCTGAGGTCACTTCTACAGGGGTCATCGCCGGGTCATCGGCAATATGCAAGGTGATGATCTGTTCGTCTTCGACCGCTTCCTCTTCTTCAGCGATCTCAGCGGTCAGGATTTCTTCCGGTGCGTCATCCTCGCTTGCCGTGTGTTCGGCGAAAATGGACTCTTCGACGTTTTCAGCGACCTCGGCCTCAGCCTCGTCGAATTCGGGCATTTTCTCTTCCGGGATCAGTTCATCCGTTTCCTCGTAGGACTCGGACGTCATGTTCCCACCAGCCAGCGCCGCCCGCAGAGCGTTAAAGTCCGCAATGGGCTCTTGATTTTCGCCTTCAGCCGCAGGGGTTTCTACCGCGTCTGTGGTTTCCGAAGTATCTTCTTCTTTGGATTTGCCGGCACCTTCTAGAAGCCGGCTCAGAGGGCTTTTGTATTTGAACATGGTGTCGACACCTTTGATTTGGCGGCACGAATTTCCTGTGCCGTAGGCTGCTACTTATCCCGCACACTCAAGCGCGGAGACACTCATCGGGTACTCAAGGGAACTGGTACTCTCTGCGGCGGGCCGGTCCCCGCCGGGGTGACAAAACTGGCTGCCACCCTCAGCAAACACACACTGGCAGATCACAAACGAACCGGTCAGATCACTCCTGTGCAAGCTGCATGGTTGCAGCGGCTTCTGCACCATTGCGCAGGACGGTTAGATTAGCTTCCGGCTGACCCTCAGCGACCAGCTCTACAAGCATCGCGTCCAGGCTTTCCGATCCATCCAGGTTCATGCGGGATTGGCTTTCGCTCAGCAGGACGTCACCTCTTTGCAGGCCGCCTGCGGCGTCGGACGGAACTGATTCCACCACAGTTTTCCAGCCCTCATCATCCGAACTGCTGACGGTAAAGGTGTAACCGTTCTCGAGCCCGACCGAGCGCACCACTGGCAGGGCAAGCAGCCCATTTTGTGCCCGGGTTTGTCCAAGCGGACGATAGCGGGCGGCCACACGGGTATAGCCGTCTGGGTCGATGCTCAACTTGTCCAATACCTGAGCAGCAAAAGTGGCGTCCTCGCGGATGGGCTTTCCGTTTAATGTGAAGATCACTGCGCCGCGCTGCACCCAATCGCCAATCACACTCATGTCTTGATTTGGATTGAGGCCGGTCACAGCGATGGTAGGCCCTGTCGAACCGCGACGGCGAGACGTCTGGAAAGGAATTTCTACATCCCAATGGGCAAAAGATACCTGCTGTTCCGCTGGAGTAGCACCAGATGCAGCGACCTCTGGTTCCGCCTCTGCGACGGTAGCGACCTGAGCCTCGGTTTCCGACGTGTCAGGGGTTACGGGCGCTGTTTCTGTGACAACTGTCTCCGCAGTCTCGGCTTGTGCCTGCTCGACAGGCTCTTCTGCTAGAGGTGCAGTTTCTGGCTCTGGCTCTGGCACTGCTGCGATTTCAGCTTCGGGCTCTTCTGTTACTGTGCTGGTGACCTCACTTGCTGACGCTGCAGCTCCGGCTGTCTGCACTTCGTCGGTAGCTTGTGCAGCCGGTGCCTCAATCTGTGCTTCAGGTTTATCACCAGACATCGCAAAATAACCGCCAGCCGCCAGAGCAACTGCAACCACTGCCACACCAGCGATCAGTTTGCCGCTGCCGCCAGAACCGCTTTGAACCACAGTATCGACAGCGACAGGCGTTTCTTCTTTCACGGTGAGTTTTGCCAGATCCTCATTCTTCTTGTCGTCGTTGCCAACAACGATATCGGAGTTTCCAGCCAGCAGCGCAGTCACGACGGCTTCGGCGTTTTCACTTTCCGCCTTGATCCGCGCCTTTTCTTCTTCTTTGTCTTTCCGGTCCATGCCCACGATCACCGAGACCGGGCGATAGGCAAAGGTATCAAACATAACACCCGGGCCGCGGAACATGCGCAACCAATCCAGCGCTGTCTGCAAGCGATCTGTCGTGTGAACTTCCATCGCCTTGTCAATCGCTTCAAGGAATCCGTCGGGATACCCTTCGAAACGACCCGCAAGGGGGGTATAGGGATCGTCCTGTCCGTTGTTAAAGGCGTTCAAGCGGCTCTGACCATCGACCGGGCGTTCACCACTGATGGCATGGTACAGCGTTGCAGCCAGTACATACAGGTCGCTGCTCGGGCCCTGTTCGGCGCCCCGTACATAGAATTCGTGCGGAGAATAACCGTCTTTGATGACACGAAGGGTGAGCAAAGCCGCGGATTTGTTTGCAGCCTGCTCCCGCGCCGCGCCAAAGTCGATCAGGACCGGATCGCTGTTCTCATCGATCAGGATGTTGTCCGGTGAAATGTCGCGGTGCAACATGCCGCTTTGGTGAATGAACGAAACGGCAGACAGCATCTTCTCCGTGACTTGCACGATGAAATCGGGGCCTGCATCGTTTTCCGGGTTTTCAACATAATCCAGCAGATCGCAGCCGCGGATCAGATCCATCGCGATGTATGCGGTGTCATTGTCTTCAAACACCTGATGCACATCGACGATGTTGGGATGCACAAGGCGTGCGTGATTGCGGGCTTCCTGAATAAACAGGTCAATTATCGCGCGCAGGTCTTCTTTGTAAGAGGGGTCGTTTGGTTCGACCAGATCACCGTTGCGCCGACACAAAGCACCAGGGAAACACTCTTTGATCACCACGTCGCGCTCCAGGCTGTCGCGCGCAAGATAGGTGATCCCAAATCCCCCGTTGCTCAGAAAGCGGAGGATCTCATACTGACCGCGCAGCAATTTTGCGCCCGGTTGCAATCCTTCAATTTTTGGTTCGTCGTGCGTCGCACCGACAGCCTGGTTGTGGCTCATTTCAATCCGCCCGTTCTACTCGTTTTGCGGCTAAATCTAACAGGGCCAACAGCCCACGAACTCACAACCAAAAACAACCGCAGGACACTTAAGAACGGTTAGACGTTTCAAATTTGACTTTATTGGGGCCGCCTGATGGCTTCACTATGGATCGTTTTACGATCTATGGCATATATAGTTATTTGAGGGTCAAAATATCTATATATTGATAAATGGGGCGACGGCATTGAAAACGTACACCCCAAATTTAGCAGTTTGGTCTACGAATTCGAAACAATAAAGGGCCGATTCCTCGGCCCTTCGAATCGCTTTGTCGCGCTCAATCTTAACGGGAGATTATCAGGTTCCGGTTTTGGACTGCGCTGCGGCAACCGTGCTACCGGCCCATGCCAGGTTGTCTCCCAACTGTGCAAGTATGCTGATTGCATCCTTTAATGGCGCATCGCCGCTTTCGAACTGCAACAACAAAAGCAAGTCGGTCGCCTTTTCAAACTCGGCAGGAATCCAATCCGCATCCGGGTCAATTTCGCCCCCTTGCTCCAGCCGCTCCGCAAAGTCTTCGACAATCTCCTGACAGCTTTGCAAGAAGGCGGCAGGGTCAATATCCGAGGACTCGCGCAGATCTTCGTAAATGCTTGCAATCGCAGCTAGCCAGTCTTCAAGAATGGGGTTGTTCAAGGGGGGCAGGGCGGAGCCTAACGCGGATTGCATTGTTGCAGTGTCCGAAAGAGCCGGTTCCGGTTCGGGTCCCTGTAGCTCTTGAAGATACGGCAGGAATTCATCCTGCAAGTCTTTCCGAGCGGCCTCCAGGTCGCTGCGACGCCGGTTCGAAGCTACGTCCAGAACTTGTTCGGCAAGATTCTGTCCACCGCACGTCTCCCATAGAGCGAAGTCGGGTTCCGGCTCTTGGGCCATTGCCTTCACCGCCACCGGAGTGCCAATCGGAACGACCTCGCGGAACATCCCTTCCTTTTCCTTGTTAAGTCGAGCCAAAACGCGGTCCAGTGATCCCTGTACCGGCGGCAAGTCTGCGTGCGTCACAGCAAGCAGGCTATTCGAGCGTAGTTCAGGTGGCACTTTCGACCACAAGTGGCGCTCGGTCTCTCGCCACGCGTTTGTACCGTTTGTGCACCAGATGGCGCAGTCGACAAATTTCAGCAGATCCAGCGTATTCTTATAGGTGTCATCCAAAGCACCCGAACCAGGAAGATCAAACAGGGAAATTTCCTTAAGCGCAGGCGTATTGATCCCCACCGAGATGAAATCAGGCTCGTCCGCCGCCGCTTTTTCAAGGGCGATACCGGAATATGTCTTCGGCTCTTTGTTCCACCAGCCTACAGTTGTTTCAGGCGTTTCGGCGTAAGCTACAATCACCAGCGGCAGTTTCAGATGTTGCGGACCGGTGGGCAGAATATCTGCACCGGCCAGCATGTTTGCGAGGCTCGACTTGCCCGCACCAAATTCCCCGGCAAACCCGATATTGACCGCGTTGGACAGCCGTTCAGCGTGGGCCAGAGCCCTTGCGCGCATATCCTCCAAAGTCTCGTCCGACGACAGTTTTTCAGTCGCGGTCAGAAAGCGCTCCAGCTGGTGCACTTCCTGTTCGGTTCCGGGAAATTCAATCATTCCGCAGCCTCTGCTTGTCGTTCGTCCGCATTGCCAGCTCCAAAGACGCTCTCCAGATCCGAAGCAATTCGGCGTGCTCTGTCGAATGCAGCTTGTGCTTCGGCCTGAGCATTCAATTCACCGGCACCAGAACGGTGTTCAAAATGGCCCGCCAACAGCGCGACATAGTGATCCAAAACTGTGTTCAGCCGTTCCAGCAAGTTGTCTCGTGTGGTGTCGATCAAATCGTCTCCGATCAGTTCGAACTCTTGCACAATCATTCGTTCGGCCCGCGTAACGACACTGTTGCGCGAGATCAGGCGCGACAACCAGTTTACACGCAATTCAACCGTAATTCCACGGGTGAGGGCAGTGGTGTCTGGCCTGAACCAGCGAACTGCGCTGGTGTTCATGCGATTGTCGACGGGCTCTTGCCAACCCGGCAATGCGCGTAAAGCAGCGTTGCATTGCATGTCGATCGCATAGAGTTCGCTTAGCATACGCTGGCGGACCACTTGCGATGCACCTTGCACCAGTTCCCGCATGTGTTCGCGCAACGGGGTAAAGTTCAGCTCAGTTGCACCCCCCTTGGCCAGCAGAGGTGATTGACCATTTGGTCCACGCACCACGGCCGAGACGGATTCAGCAACCGTGTCATCCATCACACCACGCAGATTGGACAGGACATCATCCATGTCACGCGTGATGTCCTGGGTCTTATCGGCAACCAACTTACGCAATTCGCCAAGCGTCTTGTCACTGTCTTCAGTGTTGCGCGTACCCGAGCTGTTTTCGTCCTTCAACGCACGCAAATGAACCTGTGATCGCTCAAGCTCGCCCCTTGCGAAACTGTCAAGGTGTTGCCATGCCATACGAAGCTGTTCGTCAATTGGCCCGTCAGTGAGGGCTTTGGTGACGTGCCGGCGCAGATCAGGCAGACCAGAGGCGATCATTGCTGCAAAGCGCAATACAGCCTCTCGACTGATCGGACCTGGGCCTTGTTTAATTTCGGCCACGCCGTTTAGGTATTGTTTCATCTGTTCCGGATGCGCCCGCAGCCACGCCAGAACATGATCATGGTTCACACCGGTCTCATCGCCGGTCAAAGCATAGTGCGCCCATTGAGCACTGCCCATCAGCACATCGATATCAGAATTGCCGAGCGCTTTTTCCAACCCGTCCAGAACATCAAAACGGACCTTGGCCGCATCCTCGGGGCCGTCGCCCAGTTCATCAACTCGGTTGATGAACACAACAATCTGGCCAAGCTCCAAAGCCTGCATAAGACGGAATAGTTTCAGGTCTGCGCGCGACAAAGCCTGATGTGCGGACAGAACCACCACAAAGAAATCAGATTCCTTGAGGTATTGGCGCGAAATCTCTTCACGGATCAGCAGGGGGTCATTGACCCCCGGAGTATCCGTTACAGATAAGGGAAACGGGAAATGCCCGATGTCAAAATAGACTTCGGCCTTCCGGGTGATGTCACTGTAAAGTCCCCGATCACTGCCTGGGTCAACGCTGCCATCCTCAGCAGGATCATCGCCCGCGCAGACGTAACGCGCCAGGTCGTCTGAGTTCAGTTCATCCAGATCGTGGTGTTGCCCCAACAACTGCTCATAGCTGTCACCCAGACGCAGGCGCGCCCGGGTCTTCATGGCTTCGACCTGTTCTTCGATCATCTCGCGCTTATAGCTGTCCTCGTCATCGGGGAACATGTTACGCAGTTCTTCACCTTCGGCGATCAGGGATTGCCATTGGTGGTTGTCGAAGAAATGAAATTCAGCCCCATCGGTGCGACCGGATGGATGCCCGAAATGCATATCGGTGATCACGGTGGTCCATGGATTGACGTCCGATGGCAGGTACTCTGCCTGCCCCGTGAACCCGTTGATCAGACGGGATTTACCAGCCTTGATCTGACCGACAAAGGCGATTGACGGCTTCAGACTTCCCAGATCTCCGATGATACGCGAAATGAAATGACGCGTTTCATCATTGCTGGTTTCGTTCATGTCTTCTGCGATGCGGATAAGCTCGCGGCGATGTGTTTCACTCATTACTCACTACCTTGGTCACACAAAATCGGATTGAATTAATCGAAAATTTGAATGCTCGGAGGGAAGTCATTCCTTGTCCCCCTGCAAAGACGTCCACAGACTGACGACCGCCCCCAGTTTGCGCGCGTCGTGGATGGCAACGGCGATTTGCCCGGTGTCGCTGAGCGCTGCAATTCCAGCACCCTTACCTCCAGATGGGCGCATGACGATAAGGTGGGGGCCGTCAAACTCGTCCCGAGTGTCGTTATCCCAGCCTGCAAGATCCGCAGCAAAACAAGCTACAACGTTCTGGTCGGGATGCATATCTTCGGAAGGCTGACAAGAGTCCGCACAGGACAGGGCGGTTTTTTCCACACTGTCGATCAAAACACGGCCAGATGCAAAACGCCTGGCACCGTCAAAAAACTTTTGTGCCAGAAGTGTTTCTGTATCTTCCATCTGAGCTGGCAGAGGCTCGTCCTCCGTGAGCATCTCCACATCCGGCACCACCGAAACAATCGGTTCAGCAGACAGTTCGATGGCAGCGCAGGCCCCTTCGATTTCACTGTAGGTCAAGCCAACGTCGTCTGCCTCAAGATCTGAATCCGGTTTGCCGGACATCATTTCAAGCGGGGCAGGGGCGTTCGCGATGTCAGACACAAGTTGAGCCAGTTTTTCGACCAACTCACCGCGCCCTTCGGTTTCGAAGTCAGGCTTCGGTCCAGACGGCACCTGGAAAACATCTGTGACACGTGAACTGTTCACCTCGATGGCCAGACACGCACCATTAGAAGCCGTGAATTCCAGCCGACGAGGTAGAACAGTACCACGAATAGCGTGCAAAACAGCGCTACGCCTCGCTGCAGCGGACTCGCCCGCGATCGTTACCGCTGGTGACAGCCGCGCAACCGAGGACCGCCCGATGTCTTCGAGCATGTCCAGAATGTCAGTGTCCATCATACCGTGACCCCCTCTGGTCCCGTTCAAACTGCGGCCTCGACCGGCCCCAGACTGAGATGTGATTTTGTAAGCGCCAACCCGACATTTGCGCTGTTGCGGCAGATATAGCAGACCACGTGATCAGGATATTCCTTGGTCCGCAGGAAAATATTAAGGCGATCTTTTGAAAACACTGCGATTTCCCCAAACCCTGCGTTTTCCGACTCTTCGACCCCGGCCTGACGCAAAAGCGCCTCGAACGCAGCCACACCGCGTCCTTGAAACAGGTTGGCCACAGCGATTGCCAACGTATCCAGAGATTCCGTGCTGTCTGGCTCCGAAACGCAACTGCCCAGCAACATCCCGGTTTCCATATCGATATACCCGGCTGCGATGCAGTCGGGTATTGTTTCGATCGCTGTGCTCAAGGCGTCCCGAATAGACATTTAAGTCCTTGTTTTTATTAAAGTGTTTCTGTTAAATCGATTCGGCTTCCATTACAATACGTGCCACTCTGCTGCGCTGTTCTCTTTGGCTTTTGGAATGGGTTGCAATGCGTCCTTTGTCTGCTTTTCGCTGTGTTCGATCGCGATTTGGTCGAACTCTGCCAAAAACGCTTGGAACACGTTTCTGAGCCCATCTGCATCCTTGGGCAGATCCGCGCTGTTCGCAATCTCACGCCACATGTCCGATGCGCTCAGGGGTGAGCCAACCGCGACCTCTGGCAATTCCCCAAGCACTGCAATATTCGCGTCCACCTGATCCGGCAAGGCAGCTTCAATCAGCCCGCTGGTTTCGGGCTCCGGTTCATAATCGTCGGCATTGTTTCCGGGTTGCGCTGCCATCAAAGCAGCAATAGACGAAACCGAGACTTCAATCCCACGATCTTCAGGTTCTTCGACGTCTCGGATGTGATCCACCGCAGCGTCCTCATCCAACGTTTCGTGTTGCAAGGTTGTGTTCAACGAAGCCAGAACATTCTCAGAATTATCTTCCTCGTCAGCCGCAGCGCTGACGTCTTCGATGTCGGTGCTCTCGTCAAGAAGATTGTCAGTTTCATCGTCGAAATCGGTACCGCCCGACAAGTCGAATTCATCGACGGTGTCATCCAACCCGGCTACACTGGTCAGTTCCAGCGGATCATTCGATGTGTCCTTAAAAAAGGCACGTAGATCATCGCTTGTATCTGGTTCTTCCAGCGTCGGCGGCTCGGGTTCCGAGACCATTTCGGCCCGCAAACGCTCGGCCTCTTCCGCGTTGATACGCACGCGTTCGGCTTCGTCCGTGCGTCGTTCCACTCTGGCGGGGCGAACGGGAAAGCTTGTGACGACCGCAGCATCATCCTGTTCTGACTGAGCTACCGAGTCCACTGGGTTGACCAACCGCAACGGTGCGGCTTCTGACTGTACCTCTCCGTCCGATTTCCGCGCTGGCCGCACGGGTTGCACTTTCGGCGCATCCGGTTGACTCTTGTCGATCTGATACCGGGCCAGTTGGTCGGCGCGGTTTTCCATGATCTGCTCTGTGATCTCAAGGAAGCTGTCGATCATCTTTCCGCCGCCGCTACGCGACCACATTTCGGCGTCACCGGTTTTGTCGCGGGCGACGATCGCATCGCGAGCAGAAAACAGAATGGACCGATTGAACAAGTGGCCCGCTTCACGGTTCACGCGGCGCAGAACTTTTTGACGGTCTTTGATGTTCAGCGCATCCGCCCGTGTGATCAAAAGCAGCGAGTTGTGCTGTAGGCGTTCGGGCAAGGAAACCCAAGTCGCTCGCTCGGTCTCGCGCCAGGCTTGGGTCGCATGGGTGCACCACAAGACGCCATTTGCCTGGCCAACGGCGCGTTGCCAAACATCAGTTGAGATTTTTGGATCCGAGATACCGGGGGTGTCGATAAGGTCGACCGCCTCAAGAATGTCGGCTTCAAGAAACACACGTATGAATTGTGCATCGTTGACGCCAACGCTCTCAAGGTCGTCCAGCTCAATGACTTCAATGCTTCCATCGTGACGTTTGACGTAAGGAGCGCGATTGCCCCAGCTAAACCAGACCGGCGGCAATTGGGTCGCGGTGACCTGCGTCGGCAAGGTCTGCGTTCGCAGCAGAAAGTTCATCAACGTGGACTTGCCGGCGCTGAATTCGCCCATCAGGGCAAAAACCGGCTTGCGGCGGGACCAATGCTCGATACGTTCCCATGCCTTCGGCGAAACAAAGCGTGTTTGTGAATCTTTTGCCATTTTTCTACTTATGCCGCTTCGTTGCTTAGATCTTTTAGGATGTCACCCAGAATCTCATCTTTGGATTTCTGAGGCTGCAAACCCGCCATCGCCGCTGCAGTTTGGCCTGCATTTTTGTCAGCCGATGCCGAAATGCTCAGCAGTGTTTCTTTCTGCTCGCGCATGAAGTCCGTCAGAGTCGCGCGGACGTTTTCAAGCACCGCGGCAATCTGGTTTTCTTCAATGTCCTTGGTGATTGAGTTGGCTTCGGACGCGATCAGACGTGTGTAGTCTGCAGCATAAGCCTCGAACCCTTTGCGTCTTTGCCACCATCGACGCCACCAGGTGCTTTGCAAGTCCAGCGCGATGGTCCGGCCAATGCCCAGCGGAGGTGGAACACGGGGTACGATGGGTGCTTCGATGCTGAATTCACCCAGATGATTGCCCAGAATCTTGTGATACAACGCTTCGACATCCGCAGCTGCGGTGGCATATAGCGCCCCGGCGTCTTTGCGCATCGCGCGGGCAAAGCTGAAATAGGCTGCCTTTTGCAGCGTCCGCAATCCCGCAGGGTCGTATTGCCACGTACCTTGTTCGCCGTTTTTCTCAAGATGGGCGATCAAAGAGTCTGTTGCGCGTTTGACAAAGCTGGATTCAGCCGAGTTCAAACGTTCCAGCACTTTGTCGCGCAGGGCATTTGTCAGTTCTGCCGCTTTCTTTTCATATTCCGCCGACACGGTGTTGATTGCGTCTTCTGGTGACACGCCGTCCAGGTCTCTGGTAACACCTTCACCTTCGGACAGGTTTTTCGCCACTGCTGTGGCTCGGATTTGGCTTGCGATATTGCGTGCACGGTGACGCACGCGGTCCATCAGCCGTGTTCCTGCGCCTTCGGCTATACGCTCATTGATAGCCAAAAGCAGATCGGGCAGGCCGGACAGGGCCCAAATCTTGTCCAACGATGCAGCTTGATCACCGAAACCTGCGGCCAAATAGAATGTGTTCAGGGCTTCGCGCGACTCTTCGGTCAGAATGTCCGGGTTTCCGGTCAAGGCTGCCTCGGCCCACAAAGCACTGCCAAACACGACGCTTGTATTGGTGTCGATATTGTTTTGCTTCAGTGTATCCTGAATGCGATCGCGGATTTCTGGAACTTGGTTGACGGGATCAGAAAGCTCGTCAATCCGGTTGACGAACAGAACAATCTGTCGATTTTCGAACTGCGCAATAATGCGCATCAGAGCCATATCCATTGTGGTCAGCGCCTGGCTTGCAGCCAGGACGACTACACAAACCTCAGACCCGCGCAGACTGCGCAGCGTAATCTGTTCGCGCACCATGAATGTATCGTTGACACCCGGTGTGTCACACAGCTTCAGCGCGATGGGATATTGCGGAATATCCATGTAAAGCTCAGCCGATTTTGTGACGTCGGCAAATCGACCGGTTTTCGGATCAATATCCGGATCATCTTCGTCGCCCAGGCACACATAGCGTTGGATCAGTTCTTCGTCGAAGTGATCGTACTGATGGCTCTGACCCAGGATCAGGTCAAAATGCTTGCCAAGGCGTTCTTCTGATTTGGCTTTCATCTCGCCAATCTGACGGCGGATGTCATCCATTTCGTCATCTGCGCCAGCCCGGTTCGCCAGTTCGCCTAAACGACCGCCGCCGACCATCAGGTTGTCCCATTCCTCCTGCTCAAAGAATGTGAACTTGGCTTTGGTGTCGCCCGGCGGGCGTGTGTTGATGTTCAGGGTCGTGACCACAGATGTCCACGGGTTGACGTCCGACGGCAGCAGGGCAGGGCGCCCGGCCAGAATATTCACGATGGATGACTTGCCTGCTTTGACCTGTCCCACCATTGTGATGCTGGCGGTGAAATTTTCCATCCGCGTCTTGAGGGTCGCCAGACGTGCCGAGGAGCGCGCATCAGCCACCTCAGTCAGTTGATCGATCTGCGCCGTCAGCGACGTCATGGCAGAGGTCATCGGTGCCAGTGCTTCGTTGCCGACAGACAAAAGGTGATCGTTGCGCGCCATGCTTAACCTCCGGTTCCCGTAGCAGCAATCTGGGGTTCATGCGACACGCGCCCCGCAGGGATGCTTGTCAGAGTGTCGATGCGCGCGATCAAATCCAGGGCATTGCCCAGAATCTCGGCCTCGGCACGCGGGGAAATGGTTTCGTAAGCTTTGGAATCCGCCAAGACTTCGATCGAGCTGAACCGGTCACCGTTCTCAAGGCACGCGACACGACGTCCAGTGGGAAACCCATGTGACTTCGCGACAGGTAATGGCATTCTGGCATTCGCCAAAAGATAATGTTCACCCGAGTGGGTGCGCAGCGAAATGCCAAAGCCAGTATTGGGATGATCTCGGTTCAGTGTCTTGAGCTCGCCAAGAAAGCTCTCGCGAGCAAAGAAGACAGCGTCTTGCTCGGCGGCAACGGTAGGGTTTAGATCGGTCACAGCAGAAAACCTTGTACTGGAGTTGAGCAGAAAACTCGTACCGATGCCAAAGTGGCGAAAAAGACTCATTAACTCCTTTCAACCAAAAAGACCCTTCAAGGCGGTCTTATTTTGACGCGAATAAGATTTTTTGGCGGTTGAAATGTGGCGGCTTCATGGCGAGCCTCGCAAAAGAATACCTCAACCCATACGAGCATAGCAATTTTCTTCTCTTACCGTGCCTGCTGTCGGCAACTATGTAGAGCCTTTGAGTATGTTGTGTGGTGCGTAGATTGCTAAATCATTGACTAGTATACATTAATTTGGATGGAATGCTGTTCAGGAACTGTGTTGAGAGTTATTTGTCAGCCTCGCAAGAATGAATTGCGCCTCACCGCTGAAACCAAAGTAGGAAACACTCTCTTTGATCGCTCAACGTAAACGCGTCAGCGAGGATGGCGAAAAACTGCGGCTTTCGAATGGATCCCGCGAAGAATAAGCATGGAAGAAACGGCTCAAGGCGACCAGAAATTTCCGTGAACTTAGTTCATGTCGCTTTGTGGGGTTTCAAATCGACCTTGTTTACTTGTGCTCCAAGTCAGAGCGACAGGCATGGTACAATCTAGGCAACAAAGTTCACATTTAGCCCAATTTACCTCTCGCACTCGGACGCAAGCTTTGTTATCAGCGCCCCAGTCTGGCGCTACGGCGCTTGGTTGCGGGTGTGGCGAAATTGGTAGACGCACCAGATTTAGGTTCTGGCGCCGCAAGGCGTGGGGGTTCAAGTCCCTCCACCCGCACCAAAGAATTGAATAAATTTAATACATATTAGATACTTAGTTGAAACCAGTTGTTGTCGGCCCCACTAACAGGCCAACCTTAGTCTCGCCGTAGTCTGCGGATTGTCGGTAAAATCAGCAATGAGCCCTGGAGTGAGCTGCTCACAAGTCTTCGAGAACTCCATCAGGGTGTAACGGTAGTTGTTTGCACTTCACCGAATGGTGAAATTTGGATTAGTCACTAACTATTACTCTGGAATGGCGCATGTTGCCGCCTGCCAACGGATGTACGAGGCGCCAAAGCGGATATTAGGAAATACCAGGTTTAAGTCCTGCGTTATGGACATTCGCGGCGACCTGCTTGAACGTCTCCTTTGCGGACCAAACTGCCGTCCATCGCTTGCTCTTTTATGCTGCAAACGAGGGATGACCAAATTGCGTATTGAAGAACCTCAAGAAGTTGCCGAACTGGTTAACACTGAGGAGATCCCAGCAGCCTCAAGGTGTCGTGACTTAGCATGCGGAAACCTAAGCCACGATTTCAGACGATTCGGCCAGCGCGACACGCGCGGTTCCAGCTTCGCCTGCCTTGTCATCCCGCAGTGGTAGTGACAAGGTTCACGGCGGTACCTTCGGTGTAAGACGGCTCAGATCGCAATTAACTTGCGGGTGTGAGCGGTTGCCACAACATCAAGAGTCACTAACCATCAATAAGACGAGGGAAGATCCCAAATGCAACCTGCACTTTTTCTTCACATCCAGAAGACTGCCGGAACATCGGTTCAGGAGATGGCGCGCGCCGTGTACGGGAACGACGCGGTCTGTAGTCATGGCGACTTCCTGACAATCGGGCGTGCCGGCTGCGAGGCTTACGATTTTGTTTCCGGCCATTTTGGTGTCGCCTTCGCCAAGCCGCTTCTGGAAGGCAGGTATACCTTTACGTTTCTACGCGACCCAGTTTCGCGGATTGTGTCACTTTATTCATTCTTGTCAAAGCAGGATGCCGATAAAAGCAAGCTTGCGGAAGTTGCGAAACGCCATGATCTGAAGGGTTTCGTTACGCGGGCGAAGGAGCCCGAATTTGCACCGCATATCTGGAACCACCAAGTCTGGCAGCTTTATCACGGCTGGGTCTCGTACGACATGGGACAGGACAAGGACGGAAAGTACATTACCAATTTCATCGATCAAGACGAAGACAGCCTGCTTGAGGGTGCGCGGGCCAATCTCGCCCTGTTCGATTATGTCGGATTCGCCGATAGTTTCGACAGCGATATCCGAAAGATCTTCAGGGACCTAGGTGCAGGCGAGATCGAGGTGCCGCATTCGAACGCCTCGTCTTCGACCGCAATGGTTCTGGACGGGGAAACGCGGGCGGCAATCGAAGAGATGACGGCATTGGACCGGCAGCTTTATGAGGGCGCTCGGGCGGTTAAGGCCTACGGTTGATTGGTGGCTCGAGGTTTCCTGCTCACTGCCCGCGAGGCCATTGAGGACAGCCGCAAACCATTCAATTCAATGGCACGAAACGTGACTTCCACAATCGCCATGAGGCAGATCATGACTGTCAAACTTGTCACAAGGAATGCGGGAGAACCGAGTCGAGACACGAAGAAATCGTGGATCATGTAAATCTGGTCGCGGAAATAGAACAGGAAGACTGGATGACAAAGATAGATACTGAAACTGCGATCGCCGAGATATCTCATTAGGCCGTTCGAAAGAAGCCAGCTGGGACGCAGATATTGCCAAGCGGTTAAAATCGCGAAAATGATGCCAAACACCAACAGGTCTGGCCGCACGATCCGCCAATCGGGAACAAAACGAAGGGCTTCGGAAACCCATAGCAGTATCGCGATCGAGATACCCGCAAAGATTGAGACGGTTCGGTGAGCAATTGTCTCTAGTTGGGTGTGCCAGTTGATAAAGAAGAACGTGACCATTCCAAGCGCAAAAAACCAAAGGTTTGACTGGAAGGAGAAATAAGCCCAAGGGGGAGAACGCCCAGTATCAAGATCGATGTTTCCAATAATGATTCGGGATACGAGGCTAACGGCCAATGCCACGATAAGTAGCAATATTGCCCGGTTAGTTCCTGTCAAGGCGATCAGCAGAAATGGAAAAACTGCATAGAATAGCATCTCAACCCCAACCGTCCATCCAGCCCAAACCATCGACGCGTGCGGAACCAACCCGAAGGTGAAAGTAATGTTGGCAAAGATTTGCCAGTCGGGTGAGATAATGCGACCAGCGCTCAGATACTGCCTTAGCAATTCCGAAGCCAGAACCGCATAGAACAGTGGGGCGATCCGGAAAAAGCGTTTGATCGCATACTGAACCAGCCAATTCGGTTGCCCGATCCGCCGAACATTGGTGTAGGAAAGAGAGAACGCGCTAAGAACGAAGAAGAGAAACACACCGTGTCCGAAATGGGTTGTTACAAACCAGAGCCAGTCGGGCACGTCGATCTTGATTTGCCGGTTTATGTGAAACAGTACAACCGAAACGGCTGCCAAACCCCTTAGCCCCAGAAGCGCCGGCATTGTGCCGCCTGCCGCTGGGTTAGAAGGTGTGGGGCGGTCGTCGCCAAGCGTGTTAAAGAGGTTTATTTTTGGCAATCGACTCAAGATCTTTCTCTCTGACGGGGTCCGTGCACTAACAACCAAGAAGGCCTTGTCTAGTCAAGTTGGTTAATTGGGCAAATCGCGCGGTTGGGTACTTGGGTCGTGGCACCCATCAGGGCCAGCGGTCGCATACACCGCGCGAACAGGCCGGACACAAGACCGCTTCTGACAAATGCCAATCACCCCAAAAGTTCTTGCTTTTCAGGAGCCATCCATACGGGACAAAGCTGACGCCGACGACTTTCAAGCCTTTAGTAGCCTGCAGCCAAACACCGGCATTGGTTATTTTCGCAGTGGTTGGCTGTCGGAAGGCTACTGGGCTATAGGCATGAAAGCTGAACAAACGAACTGGGTATCCTTACAACTAGGGTTTGCAGTACATGTGCGCGACGAGACAAAGTGTTCAGTAGGGCGATGAGTATCTTGCTTGCATCAACTTCCTTGCATCCTCGACTATCACGTGATCCAAAGCCGTAATTTCTTTAATGAGCGCCAATGATTTGCTATCAACTTCATTCTCAACTGGTGGGGATGCGTTGCTATAGGGCACAGTAATATTTGGTGCACCCAGATCAGAAAAAACTGCCTGGATGTTATTTTCAAAACTTTCAACAAAACCGATGTGATTGAACTCTTTAAGGTTTTGTCGGGCTCCCTCCAGAAGATTGTCGGGATTTATTACTCTTGGATCTTTGACAATATGGTTTCCTGGATCCTAAAGCATTTCACAACTAGGCCATCCAGAATGAAGTTCCCAAGTTTGCGTATTCCACAGTCGCTGAGCAAACTCTAGATCATCAACATAATTCAAGAATTCCTTGATGTCGTGATTTCTGGCTATAGAAACGAGCTTGTTGCTCTCATCCTGTTGTCTCAAGAGAAACCGGTCCATTGAAATGATCCTGTCCACAGGGTCTCTTAGGAATGTAAAGCTGTATCTCTCCCTCATCAAAGGACGTGCAAATTGAATGCCGAAGTGGCCCGAGACGAAATTGAACTTTGCACACCCGGCATGGCCTAACGTCAAGTAATCACCATGACTACAGACATGATCATTTCCATAGTGAAGCCGCGCTATTTCCTGCACCGAAGTGCCTGACTCGCATATTGGTCCAACTTTTAGTCCCACTTCTATATCTTGTATTTAACAGAGTACTTCGGAACAAACTGGAAAGTTAAATATATATTTTTACAATGTTTTATCCCTTTTATTAAACACGCCGGAACAGCAAAGAACGTATCGGAAAAGGAATTCAAGTCCCTCCACCCGCACCATATTTAACATAATCTTGATTATACCGTTGAGTTCGTGAATTCGATCCTAATTGTTCTGAGGTCTTCGCCACGGGATTCCAACCGCGGCTCACAATCCAGACCTCACCCTTGTAAGCCGAAGCAAATCGGTAAAACGTCGTGCTACCAGTGGCTTGTCTTGGACAACGGCTCCGATGCGAAGACTAAGAGGTTTCGCACCAACCTAGGGAAATTCCTATATTCTTCGACTTTGTCGATTGCGCGATTTTAATACCAGCATTCAATCCAATGCGTGGCGGCACCTAAGTGCAAGGTTTCGCGTAACAAATCGAAAGGAGACCAAGCTTCATGGAAGCTTTTAATGTGTTATTGGTTATTGCCTTTGTATTGGGCTCAATTTTCATACTGATGAACCAAGCCAAAAAAGCCAGGGAAATCTACGGCTTCAACATGGTTTTTAATTGGACATTTGTTTTGGTTGTCCTCAGCCTTGGAACATTGTTGTTTGGCGCTTTGATGAGCAACCCGAACTCCGAAACTTATGATCCTACAAATGCATTGGTTCTGAAGATTGCTACTGTTGCGCTGGTTGCCGGGGCTGGCTTTATCAACGTTCGGCGATCAACTGTAGGCTTTGGAATTTGGTTCACATTTTTACAGTATGTCGCCGCGATTGGTATCATTGTACCGATATTCGTCATCTTTAGCCAAATCCGCTCAAAAGGCGTGTTGTCAAACATGACGCGCTAAATGCAGCCCTGCCCTGCCAAAACAGTGCAGCGCCAGGATTTTGGAACTTGCATACCGATAGTTCCCGGTTTCTAGGGCACTGCTTCAGGCAGTAGCATCAAGGAGCAACATAGTGGACAGCTATAGGAACAGGAGCCTGTGCCAAGTGTTTGGCGTTCGGACAAAAATCGGTTTCGCCGTACTCTTTTCATTCATTTTTTTGGCGGCCTGCAAGCCCAAAGAAATCTCGTTGCGCCATATTGGTTCGGTGAAAAGCAGCAGCTCTTTATTTGGTATGAGCCTCGAGAATTGCGCTGTGCGATTTGAGCTGGAAAACGGCAATTCAGAAATCATTCACCACCTGGGCTTTGAGGTCACTGTAATGGACCCTCTGGCGGCACAGGAACCTAAGTACGATATATTCAGGGATAAATGGACAGGTGGTCCGCGTAACGCCTACTCAAGATCCGACCATGTGCGCTATGTCGACCTGCCCAGCGGGAAAAGCACCTTGTTTGTGGAGTTCCCGAAACAAGCTTGCGAAGCCTCATTCGAGGTTCACTTAACGGACATAAGCTGTCGCATCGGCGAAGAAGACTGTGCAGAAGCCGTTGTTTATGAGAACTGAGACTTTGGATTTAAGAACGCTTGGACAAGCGAGGATAACTATGAAGATCGTTAGGTTTATGGCCATCCCATCTGTGGCTCTAGTGCTTGCCGGGTGTTGGGGAGACCGAGACAAGTCTGCATTTGTTGATTTTTGCCTAAAAATGGGGGCAAGCTCGAAGGGGTATTGTACATGTCAATACGAACTGGCCAAAACCGATCTTGATGAGGAAGTTTTTGCCATTGTCATGGCTGGTGCAAAAGGAGACCAGGTCGAAGCCGAAAGGCTTCGAAAAGAGGCTGGATTTGAAGGGTTTCTCGATATGGCGGCCTTATCTATGATTTTGCTGAACTTTGAAAGCAAGACAAAGAAACAGTGCGGCAGTTGACATTCTGCCAGCCTTTGAAAAATTTACGTAGTTTTGCAATCTTCGCCTTTTGTCAGCGGGTACAGCAAATCGAAGCGCCACTTGGCTGCGCATTGTTATCATTTTGCGCGAACGTGTGTGTGCAACTTCGGCGATTTCCCTTTGATCTAAATAACTTGACGGACTGATCATTTCGACGCCAAGATAAACGGCATTGGTGAGTGGTATTTGTTAAGTGCGAAATGAAAAGAATTACTTATATCGACAAAGAAAGAACAAGTAATCTTCTTGAGTTTTCTGAAAAGCTGTCAAATGCAGCAACCGTTGATCTTGCTTGGTCACACTATTCCGACACTTTGTCTCAACTCGGAGTAAAGAGCGCAGTTTATGGCTTTTTCCCAAAGACTGTTGGCCGTTCGATTGCTTCCGAGGTTGTCGCGATGTCGTCTCATGTTGAAGAGTTCAACAAGCTGTACCTTGACGAGGGCTACATTGATCACGACCCATTTGCTCAATATGCGTTGACCGAAGATTACCGACCGATCTCGTGGCGAGACCCCCGCGCAAAAAAGTACCAGACTGAAAAATCGGATTTCTTTCTGAATTCTATGAAAGAGTTTGGAATGGCCTACGGAATTACTGTTCCCGTTCGGGATGCATCGAACTGGAAACTGGGCGGGACAGGCGTGTGTTTTGACGCTGAAAACGACAAAGAAGGGGACAAGATTGTTGCGCGCGCAACGCCGCTGATTGAAAGCATCGCCATGCTGTTTCATTCCCGAGTGCAAGAGGGCGATATGATGCGGCAGTTTTTTCCGCTCTCTTCCCGCGAAAAAGAGTGTTTGCTGTGGGTTGCCGCTGGTCTGACCAACAAGGAAATCGCTTTCAAGCTGTCCGTTGCGGACAAAACAATCGAACTGCACATAAAGAATGCGGCTAAACGCTTGAATGCGCGCAACAGAGCGCATGCAGTGTCGCGCGCGTTAATCTATGGTGTCATCGAGCCGTAAGTTGAAACTAAGAACCTCGCTTCCTTTGGGCATCCCGAACAAGTGCCGCGAGACGATAGAACCCATGCGCCATTTTGGTGTATGGTGTCAGCAGGAAGAACGCCAGAACCGAACCCAGATGGATCGCGAGCAGCTGGGGCATTAGAGTCGTTGAGCCAAGGGCGTATAGAACCAATCCGCTAAATCCTACGAAGCCAAGCAGCAGGATGAAGGCGATATCGCCGCCCCATGCCGACGGGTCGCCAAGATTTCGGTCAGATTTTCGCTTGAGAAGCACCATTGCGCCACACCCGAGTGTCAGAAGAATCCCACCGGAAATCCCGAACAACTTGGGCAAAGACCAGAAACTGTAGGGTGCGTGCAGACCAAAGCCGTAATGCATGATCGTCGCCACCGAGGTCGACGCGAAGCACAGCAGGAACCCATACATAATGGCGTGGTGAATGTGCCGTCGGCCCTGGCTGAACCGGTCTTCATCCTCGAAATTGCAGCCCTCACCATGGCCTGCGGCCAAATCCTGCATCTTGCCTGCGCGTTTGAAAGCAGTTGTCAGGTCAGAGATTTGAATCGGTTTGCCGTCAACCTCGGCCCAATAGCGCCTGAGGCTGATGGCTATGCTGAACAGAGGCAGCAGGAAAGCGGGCGCAAAGATAGCGACCATCGCATTATGGGACAGGACAGCGTAAAACCCCTCGCCTCCGCTGGACCCGATGGCGCGGATAGCCCAAAACACCAGGGCAAATCCAATCACAAGCGCCAAGGCGATAACTCCGCCTTGCGTATGGAACCGGCGCGCCAGCGGCTGCGGCCATGCAAAGCTTTCCCAACTGTCCCTCCGCACCTCGGCCAAGGCTTTGGGCAGGTTCAGGTCGAACTCGTGTGGGGCTGTGTACTGGCAGGCATAGTAGCAACCGCGGCAATTGTGGCAAAGGTTGGCAAGTTGGGTAATGTTCCCGTCCGAGAAAACGCGTTCCGCGTGGAGTGACGGGAAGACCGAACAATACCCTTCGCAATACCGGCAAGCATTACAAATCTCGGCCTGTCTGCGGGCTTCCTGTATCAATTCAGTTTGCATAAGTGGCGGCCTCACGTCCTGCGATGCGTCCGAAAACGGTTCCGATGGTCATCCCAAACCCTGCCAGATACCCCTGCCCCAAAATCGACCCGGCCATGGTTTCCCCAGCGGCCCAAAGGTTCTTGATTTTGCCGTTCGGGGTCGAACACTGCGCTGTATCGTCTACTTTCAGCCCGAGATAGGTGAAGGTCACGCCAGTTCGCAGTGAGTAGCCATAAAACGGAGGCTCTGTGATCGGGCGCGCCCAGTTGGTCTTGGGTGGGGTCAAGCCCGAGGTCGCGACGCCGTCCAATTCGGTTGGATGGAAGCCGCTGGTATCGCCGCAGGCTGCGTTGAACTCGGCAACGGTTGCCGTCAGCTTATCTGCCGGAAGGCTCATCTTCGCGGCTAATTCTTCTAACGTGTCCGCCTTCAGCGGCGGAAAAACGGACGGCATGAATAAGTTCAGCGATTTTGCGTCAATGATAACGAAGCCAACCTGGTCCGGTTGCGCCGCCACCAGACGACCCCAGATCGCGTACCGCTTGGGCCAAACATCCTCACCTTCATCATAAAACCGTTCGGCGTTCTTATTCACAACGATGGAAAACGGAACGCAGTCCAGACGGGTCACGATACCCCCGTCGAATTTCGGCGCGCGCCCATCAATGGCAACGGCGTGGCACTGTGTGGGGTCCCCGACACTTTCAACACCTTGATCCAGAAGATCGGCCAAAACAACGCCTCGGTTATATGGGGTCCCTCTGATCAGGAAGTTCTTCGCGGGCTCTCCCCATGCGCGGGTCAGCCAATCGGTGTCGGCCTGGAATCCACCTGAGGCAACGATGACAGCCTTTGGAGTGATGCGATGAGACTGGCCTTCATAGGTATAGTCCACCCATTCGATCTGATCGCCATTCAGCTCTAAATGCGTCACAGCGGCCTCATACAGCGCATCGACGCCCAGACCCGCCACTGTCCTGTAATACGCATTCACCAAAGACTTGCCGCCGCCCATGAAAAACGCGTTTGTCCGCGCAAGCGAGAGTGTTCCTGACAAAGACGGTTGAAAGCGAACCCCCCTCTCCTCCATCCACGGCAGGCATTCCTCTGACGTTCGTATGGCCAGCCGGGCCAGATGTTCGTCGGTTTTCCCATAAGTGACCTTGAGCAGGTCCGAAAGGTATTCGTCCTCGCTGTAGGCGTCGACCAAAGGGCCCAAAGGCCCATGATGCATACAACGAAAATTACGCGTGTGGCGCGAGTTCCCCCCGCGATAAGGTTTTGGAGCCGTCTCAAGGATCAGAACACGGGCACCGGCCTCGGCCGCCGTCATTGCCGCACACAGAGCCGCGTTTCCTCCGCCAATCACGGCAATATCGTAAGCTTCGGTTTGGGTTGCCATGATCTATCTGCCTACTGATTTTCGTCGATTGAACGGTCGCGTTCCTGCAACGCACGAATCCGCATTCGCTGTGCAGCCTGAATATGTGCGCGCATTTCGGTTTCAGCCGAAGCACCATCACGGGCTTTCAGTGCGGCCATGATGCGCCGATGCTCGGTCACCGCTGCCGCTGCTCTCTCGCTGTCCAACAATTGCGAAGGCCCCAGGATCAGAAGCGCCTTTTGTAAAGACAACATTGACTTGGCCAAAAACCGATTCTTGGCGGCATCCAGAAGCGTGGCGTGAAAAACCCTGTTGATCTGAGCTGCGTCAGGACCCGTGCCCGCCTCGGCAAGCCGGTCATTCAATATGTCCATCTCATCCAGCTCTATGTCCGACGCCGCACGGGCCGCCAGTCGTGCCGCAGTGCCCTCCAGCACCGCGCGCATTTCGTACAATTCCATCACTTCGGCATAGTCCAGACTGCGCACAGTCGCGCCCTGTCGTGGGACATGCGTGACCAATCCGTCCGCCTCTAACTGTCGGATCGCCTCGCGCACGGGGGTTCGGCTGACACCCAGACGCTCGGACAGTTCAATCTCGCGCAGGCGGTCGCCGGGCAAAAGCGCTCCATCGCGAATCTCTTCCAGCAGACGTTGGTACGTGGAATTGCCTTGTGGACCGGGCTGTAAGGCGGCGTCCTGGATCGTCATCACGAGCTCTCTTGCTTCTTTGCGTGCACTTGTATACACTTGGATACATAGCGTGTCAACGACGTCGGAACCTGAATCTTGCGTATCCTGTCAAACCAACCTTCTCTCATGACCAAGCGGGCCGTGACGTTCGGCCTTGCGGTTTTGGGCACGGGATTGTTCTGGATGTTGAACCTACCCCTGCCCTTTTTGTTTGGCCCGATGAGTGCGTGTCTCATTGCAGCTCTGGCGCATGCCCCCATGGAAGGGTTTGGGCAGATTTCGGTGGCCGCAAGAACGATACTGGGTGTTGCGGTTGGGGCGTCAATTACACCCGCCTTGTTTGCACAACTGCCCAAAATGGCTTCATCGATACTACTGGTCCCATTCTTTATCTTGCTAATCGCGTTGGTTGGTGTTCCGTTTTTTCGCAAGTTTTGGGGGTTTGACGCGAAAACCGCGTTCTACGCGGCGATGCCTGGCGGGCTTCAGGACATGATCATCTTCGGCACCGAAGCTGGCGCCAACCCTCGTACGCTGTCGCTGATCCACGGAACGCGTGTCCTGATCATTGTAACCCTCGCCCCAATAATATTGACGGTGTTCTACGATGCAGATCTGACCAACCCGATCGGGCAACCCGCGCGTGACCTTCCGGTGCATGAACTAATACTCATGGTGGTCGCAGCGCTGGTCGGCTGGAAAGGTGGTGAGCGGATTGGCCTGTTCGGCGCATCGATCTTGGGGCCCATGATTTTGACGGCGGCGTTATCCTTGGGTGATTTCATTCATACCCGGCCACCACGAGAAGCCATATTAGCCGCGCAGTTCTTCATTGGCTGTGCAATCGGAGTTAAATTTGTTGGGGTCACATGGACCGAACTACGCCGTGTTGTGGCGGCGGGCGTAACTTACGTGTTCGTTCTTGCCATTCTGGCGGCAGCGTTCACAGCAATAGTCACTACGCTGGGGCTGGGGCACCCTGTCGAAGCCTTTCTGGCTTTCGCTCCGGGCGGTCAGGCCGAAATGACTGTTCTGGCAATCGTGTCAGGTGCCGATCTGGGCTTTGTTATTACCCACCACCTTACGCGGATCGTATTGGTCATCATAGGGGCACCCATTGCCGCCAATCTCATTTTGAAATGGACAAAACCCGGAGCATGACTCAGCGCAACACCCTTGAACCTTAGAATTGCGCGACTCAGGTCACTTCATTCGGTACGCCGACCTCATTACGGCACAGGGCTACTTAGCGTAAATTTCGTACAATGGCTGAAAGGTGCTGTTTTTACCCTCGCGCGTGCGGTTTCTTGCTCAAAAAAACATGTGCAAACTTGGCAAGGCTGAACTAGTTTTTTAAATGCGCGATGCTTGCTGGATTGATGGGGATCGAAAACAGTGAAATCTGAACACCGCCTATCCGCACCTCCGCGCCATGAACTGCGCAATGTGCGGAATCAAGGCGTCGCGTTTCTGGGGCTGGCGTTTCTGTTCAGCATCTTCGTTAATTTGCTGATGCTGACAGGCCCGTTGTTCATGCTACAGGTTTATGACCGGGTTTTGGGCTCGCGAGCGGTCGAGACTTTGACTGCGCTTTTCTTGCTGGTTGCCATGCTTTACGCGCTTATGGCGATGCTCGATTTTGCGCGCGGCCGTATCGTCGCGCGGTTTGGTGCGCGGTTCCAATCGCAACTGGACGAGCGTGTGTTCGAAGCGACGATGCGTCGGTCCCTTGTTCCGCAGGTGCGTTCTGCCCCGGCGACGGCACTACGCGATCTGGAGTCCATTCGAAATCTATGCTCGTCGCCCGTGCTTTTGGCCGTTATGGATATTCCGTGGACGCCAGTCTTTTTGGGTGCGATCTTCCTGTTTCATCCACTGCTTGGATGGCTGGCCGTCGGCAGCGGTGTCTTGCTTGTTGTAATCGCGTTGCTCAATCAGGCGATGACCAGCCGAAAAGTGGCCGAGGCCCAATCTGCAACTGCGCGGGCCAACGCTTTTTCTGAACATGCCAGGCAAGCAGCCGAGGTTGTGCGTTCGCAAGGAATGCAAGCAGACGTCACAAAACGATGGTTGAGCCAGCGTTCAGACGCCCTGCGTCAGTCAATTTCTGCTAGCGACTGGACTGGAAGTTTTACGTCTCTTACCAAATCACTACGGCTGTTTCTCCAATCAGCCATGTTGGCTTTGGGCGCCTGGTTGGTGCTGCAGAACGAAATGACCCCAGGCGCGATGATTGCGGGTTCGATCCTTCTGGGGCGTGCCCTGGCCCCTGTTGAGCAGGCCGTTGGTCAGTGGGGGGCTGTCGAGCGTGCCCGAACAGCGTGGGTCTCATTGAACCAATTCCTTGATCATACCCCACCGGAAGAAGAACGCATTCGACTGCCGGTGCCAAAAGCGCAGCTTGAGGCCAAATCTCTGACTGTCATCCCACCGGGCGCTTCAACGCCGACATTGCGGAATGTGAACCTGAAGCTCGAGCCCGGCAAAGCCCTGGGCGTCATTGGGAAAAGCGGGTCGGGAAAGACGACATTGGCCAAGGCATTATTGGGTCTTTGGCAACCTGCCGCAGGTGAAATCCGGTTGGGCGGTGCCACATTGGATCAATATGACCCCAACGATCTAGGCAGCCACATAGGGTATTTGCCGCAGCAGGTGACCCTGTTTAACGGAACAGTTGCTGAAAACATTGCACGTATGTCGGAAAACCCGGATTCCGACGCAGTTGTGGCAGCGGCGAAGAAAGCCAACGCACATGAACTGATCCTGTCGCTGGAGAAAGGGTACGGCACCTTCCTGGAGGGCAATGACAGCCAATTATCTGGCGGTCAGAAACAACGGATCGCTCTGGCGCGCGCACTTTACGGAAACCCCGTTCTTCTCATTCTGGATGAGCCGAACTCGGCCTTGGATGCAGATGGGACCGATGCGCTGAACGCGGCGGTACGGGGTCTTAAGGCTGCGGGCAAGTCGACAATCATCATGACGCATCGGCCACAAGCCATTTCTGAATGCGATGATCTGGCGGTTGTTGAAAAAGGGCAGGTGGTCAAGTCGGGCAGCCGAGATGAAGTCCTGAGCGCGATGGTGCAGAACGCTGGCGCAATCAAACGCAAGCTCAGCCCCGTAGGTGAATGATGGCTAAAAAATCCATTAAAAATCCAGCGCAGGTCTGGAACATGAGAGTACCTGCGTTTGTCGGATTCTTGGCGCTTGCCCTGCTGGTCGGCGGTTTGGGGTATTGGGCCGTCGAGACACGTTTGGCCGGGGCCATTGTGTCTTCGGGCGTGATCGAGGTGCAAAGCAATCGTCAGGTTGTCGAGCACCCTGACGGCGGTGTCGTCGGTGAGATATTCGTGCGCGACGGTGATGTGGTTGCGTCTGGCGATATGCTGTTGCGCCTGGATGATACTTTCCTGTCTTCCGAACAAACTATCGTCGAGGCACAGCTATTCGAGCTTTTGGTCCGGCGCGCCCGGTTGGAGGCAGAGCGGGACGGTCTGACTACCGCTGAACTTGCGGCCCTGTTGAGCAAAGTTCAACATGAATACGATATTGATGCCGATCTGATTTCAGGGCAGCAAAACCTATTCGACGCCAGACTAGAGACGCTGTCCCGGCAGGACGAACAACTCCGCAAACAAGTCGTGCAAATCGAAAGCGAGATCGAAGGCACGCAAGCCCAATTGGTGTCACTGCGGCGCCAGGTTGAACTGATCGAAGATGAACTTGAAGATCAGCAAAGCCTGCTGAATCGCGGACTGACACAAACCAGCCGTGTGCTTGCCTTGCAACGTGAAGAAGCCAGCCTGAACGGCGAAATTGGCCGGTTAGAGGCCGCTGTTGCGCGACTGCGAGGACAGAGTTATCGTGCTGACGGCGCAAGCAGGTGTATTTAAGTTCATTTACCGATCTCCTAGCTTTTCACTTCCACAGGAACAGGCCACGCTGGCGATGCTTGGGCAAAACGCACCTCATTTGCTTACCGAGGATTGCTTGATTTTGAATGCCTCAACTGCCGCGGCGGTTTCAGGGCGAATGTTTTCAATCCCCTCATAAGGGATGCCGAACGCGGGCTTCTCGTCAGGGAATTTTTCCTTCCGGGCTTGGTGACGAGCGAGAATTCGAACGAATTCCTGACCTCCCCAAGCACCGACTTCAGTCGAGACAGGATACTTTTCGTGAGTGTCGCGATAAATGTCTATGAAGTCTGCCAAAATACCGTTTGTTAGGTCCTTCGGCAGGTTCATTCGGAATTTATCCTTAATGATCGCTCCGGGTTTATCAATGTTATACACGATCAACGAGTCTCGGCGACCTTTGGATTCATCAGCGAACAAAATCGATGCTGACTGATCGACGCCATCTACCAGCCGATCGCGCGGGATGAACCCATCTGCACCAGCAATACGTGACAGTGTCGTATAGAGATCGGAGACGTGTAAGATGTTGTTAACCATTGAATCTGGGCCGATAACACCAGGCCAGCGAATAAAGGCGTCAACTCGAACCCCGCCTTCGGTGGTGTCGCCTTTGCCACCTTTGTAGATCATCGGTGTGAAGCCGGATTGAGGTGAGTATTTGGTGAAATGTCCGTTGTCACCCATGACAACAACGACAGTGTTATTGGCGACGTCCAGATTTTCCATTTCGGCGAAGATTTCCCCGAGGTATTCATCGAGCAACTGGAGCTTATCGGCGTAGAGGCCCCCATTGGGTGACTCTGGCCCAGTTCGTCCAGTACGCGTGTTATGTAGTGGGATCATCGGCCAGTATTGAAGGAAGAATGGTTGCTCACCGGTAGCAAGACGTCTTAGCTCTTCTATCGTTTTGTCTTGATACGCTTGGTTCATCTCATCGTATTTCAATGCGCCCCAACGCTCGCCTGGTTGCATTCGAATCTCCATGATTGGTCCACCTGCCTCGCCTTCGATGACGGTCATCATTGCTGAAGCGTCTGGGCGGAACCACTCGTCGAGCACGTAATCAGGTACAAAATCTCCGATACCGACTGAGACTTGCTCGCGAATGGCATCGTCGTTGAAAATCGTAAGCTGACCTTGTTGGTGGATCGCATGTTGTGCGTAATCGAAACCCTGGTTCATCGCCCAGCTCTCAGCGATGTCACCCATGTGCCATTTACCTACATGGCTGGTGGCATAGCCAGCTTCTTTAAGAACCTCAGCAAGAGTGACTTCCTTTCCTGGAAGACCGAAGCCGGCTATATCCACAGTCGTGTTGCCCATTCCCATGCGTACTGGAAGACGCCCAGTCATTTGAGCAACCCGTGTCGGAGTACAGGATGGTTCGGTGTACATTCGCACCATCCGCATACCTTCGTCCGAGAATTGATTGATGTTCGGAGTTTCAATGCCTCGTACTGCGTTGAGTTCCGGTATACCCATATCCCCGAAACCAAGATCATCAATCAGGATGGAAACGATATTTGGCGGATTGCCATTATTGCGCTCCCGGAACTCGGAAAGCAGCGCGTCAACCGCAGCATCATCCTCGGCCCATTTTTCGGCGTGTTGGGCTTGCAGTATGTAATACTCGGCGTCGTGAATGATCGGCGCCTCCTGCGCCGTTAACACTTGAGCTGCGATACATATGCTCGCGGATAGACAAACCACTTGTCTCATGTCGCCTCCACTCATTGGCTTTGTTTCGGTTCTGTTTCGGGTTCGGATACTGGAGGCTTCTGAATTTGGACTGCGTCCAATGTTTCAGTCCCTACGCGGTTGATGTCTGTAGTCGGAAAGAACTCGACCCAGACATGCCAGAACATCCCCGATCTCAGGGTTTCGACACGGCTGAGCTTTCCGTGATTTGAATTGCCGAAGAAATCAATTTTCGTTATCGGAGCGCCGCCGTCATTGTACCAGACACCCACGCTTTCATAGACCGGGTCATAGGCAACCACGACATCTCGGCCCCCAACGTTTGCATTGATCAACCCTTGATGCTCAGCAATGAAGTCATCGGTCCAGCAGACAGCATCGTCAGCTATTGTAACGCCCCAAACGTAGGTTTTGTTGGGCAACCGGTCATCACTATGGCTCATGTTATCCATGACCGGCGCTGACTCCTGATGCTGCTTCGCAATCCCCGAGGCGAAAACGGTCTCGGTGAACAGATCGAATAGCCGCAAGAAAGGGTTTGAAGAGGGTTTGTTCAAAAACACTTCGCCATCTGGATATGCCTTTTGGAAGCCTCGAAAACTCATCCGAAAGGTAGGCCAGGGCTGCATAGCAGATTGATCGGACGGATCATTGTCAAAACGGCCGTAAATCTGCTGAATGGGCTCGCCTGTCGTGTTGTCCCGCAGGATCAGGTTGTTGCCATGCTGGGCCATGACTTCAAGATCAAGCCGTTTGCCATTAATCTGCGGTTTGTAAGCCAGACCCAGATTGGCCATGGCGCAGTATGTCATCACAATATCGTCGCCACCCAGCCCCTCAGAATTTCCTGCCAAATGCGGGCGCATCAACTGCGCATCGGAATGGGCGCGGGCATGTCCGTTGTTTTCGATCACAAGAACGCTTGCCGAAGGGTTTATGAATTGCTTGGCTTCCGAGATAGGGAAGTAACGGGCGCTGTCTTGCTGGTTTCGCAGACCAACGTGTACCCAGATCCAAGGGAAAACGAACAGGAAGACTATAAGAAGCGTTACGGCAGGCGCGCCGAGGAAGAACAACCAACCCGGACCGCCGCCCATCAGATGACCCAACAGCATCAAAGCCAACCCGCCAACACCAACTGCGATATAAGTGTTTTCGTTTCGAATGAACCGGATCATATTGTTCCGCTTCACCTTCAACACCATCTGGCTGATATCCCCCAGGTCGCGGAAATACATAAAGCCGATAGACAACGATACGACCAGACCCAAATAAAACAACAAGTTAGCCAGCATTTGGATCACCTTTCCTGCGGTTTGTTAGCCTTCGGAGGAATTTGATTTGGACGCGAGGTAGAGCCGAATTTCGTCCTCAAGCCCCCGAAGGCTATCAGTTAAATCTGTGTAGGTTGGATCGCTGGCATCGCAGGGCAGCAGCGCTGTCAAGCTTTCATAGTCGGCACAGATTTGTGCAAACACTGTATCCGAACTGCGTAGCCGGCCGATTTCGTTCGTTTGTTCCGGAAACACTAATGTCAATGAAACCATGTCGATCCCCAAGGTACCTGATCTCGCTTAGGCCTCAGCGAAAAGGCTATTCCCCCTCCTTTCCAGTTAAGTATCGTCGAAATTCATTTACATATTCAGGTATCTTAACGTATGTTACGTCGTAACATGTTTATTTTCAGATGCTTACGAAAAGCGTAAAAGCGGCTGATGTGGTGACATCTAGGGGGTTACACTCAGAATCGGGCCGTGATCCGATTCCGAAAAACCTGACGGATCCTGAGATCCGGCAGGCATTGGATGCCATATTGAACAGCCCGGAATTTGAAGGGGCTGAGCGGTTACAGTCTTTTCTACGATATGTCGTTGAAACTCTTTTGGCTGGGCACGGGGACAACATCCGGGCCAAGTCGATTGCCGAGGATGTCTACGGCAGATCACTGGGTGGGCGCGGCGATCCAATGGCCGTGGTGCGCGTAGATGCCGGCCGTATGCGGCGGCGACTGGCAAACTATTACTCGAATTCCGGCAAGGATGAGTGTTTGCGCATTCACGTGGATCCCGGAGGATATGTACCCCGGTTTGAGGTGATTTCGGCCAACCATGAAAACGGCACGCCTTGGACACGTCGCAATTGGTTGCGCAGTGTTGCACTGATGGGCGTTCTGCTGTTATGCGCCACCGGATTGTACCTTCAATTCAACCCTCAGCAGTCGACGAGCGTCTCAGACCCATCCGAAGCCGCGAGAAAACAACAAGCTGTCCGGGAAGCTCTGTTTTCCACCAATCCCACTAAGCTGCAGGCGATGAATCTGGCTGACGAAGCGCGTCCTTTGATGTTCCCAGTTCTGGATCGTGCCCGATTGCAAGCTGTGAGCGGTATGTTCGAGCGCGCCATTGCGTTGGACAACTCGTATTTTGGCGGATACGCGGGCTCGGCACAATCGTTAGGGATCCTGGCGATCACCACTCCGACCGGAGCAGAGAAGCGCGATTTTCTGGTTCAAGCAGAGGCGCATGCCGATAAGGCCGTCGAACTCGCACCCGGTGAAGGCTGGAGCCACTCGGCGCTGGCTCTTGTCTCTTTTGCCAAGCGCGACTTCGAAGCGACGATGGCCCATTCGAACCGTGCGATCCGCCTCGCGCCTGATGACATCCATGTTATTAACTTTGACGCTTTGTTTGCGTTGTTTGGTGGAGATTTTGAACGTGCTACCAGGTCCGCCAAACGCGCGCAAAACTACGACACCACCAATCGCAGATTCCCATATCGAAGCGTGCTGGCATCATCGAATTTTCATTTGGGAGATTATCAGGGCTGCGTCGACCAATTCAACAGATCGATCAGGTTGGGCGACCCGGTCAGTGCCATCTCGATCGGTTACCTTGCTGCAGCCTATCAAAGGTTGGGAGAGCACGACCGGGCAAAGGCAACAATTCTTCTCTTGGATGAGGCTTGGCCCAACTACCCTCTGAGCGCTTTGCTTCGGGCCCTGTTCGCCGATCCGTCACATGCCGAAGACATAATCAGCGCCCTGAACGAGATTTAGGCATTGCGTGGCCACTCATGCACGTTTTGTGCTGTGTCGCATGAACAAACCACTCTTATAGTGCCCATGTAGGTCAAACTGGCGTGCACGCTGTCTTTGACCATGCGAGCGCCTCAGATGACAAACCGGACCCCAGCGTCTCAACCACGCGCTGGTTATACGCGTTTATCCATTCACGCTCGGCATCGGTCAGCATCTCGACCAGCAACATGTCCGTTTGAATAGGACACCATGTCAAGTTCGAGAACGTCAGAAAGCCATCATCTACCTCGACAATTTCAACCAGGTTTTCGATCCGAATTCCAAAACTGTCTTGCTCGTAATATCCTGGTTCCAACGAGAGGATCATGCCCGGCGCCAGATCAACCGGGTTATAGGGCTTGCCAATTCGCTGAGGGTGTTCATGCACGGACAGTCGGTGGCCCACTCCATGACCTGTCCCATGATCGTAGTCCAGCCCGAGGTCCCACAGCGGTCGACGACAGATTGCATCGATGTGATGACCTTGCGTACCGGGCGGAAAGCGCAGGGTCGCTATCGAATGAAACGCCTGGAACACAGCCGTGTAAGCCCGATCATATCCCTGTGGGCGTTTTGGCCCAAAAGCGAAGCTGCGGGTGGCATCGGTGGTGCCAGTCTCGTACTGACCACCGGAATCCAGCAGATATGTGTCACCAGGACGGATCGCCACCTGATTGTCCCCTCGTGTCGAGTAGTGGCACATAGCAGCGTTGCCGCCTGCGGCAGATATGGAATTGAAGCTTTGTTCAAGAAAACCGGGTTGGCGTTGACGAAAGCGCAAGATCGCCTCTTCTGCTTCGCGCTCTGTAACAGGCTGGCCCGCTTCACTGCGGCGCGGGACTTCGGCAGCAAGCCAGGCGCAGAACTCGACCCAAGCTATGCCGTCTTGGATATGGCAGGATCGCATCCCCTGCAGCTCTACAGGGTTTTTTACGGCCTTACGGGCAGTTAGGAAACTTGAATGAGGTTGCGCAATACCACCGGCTTTTTCTATGGTCGCGCGCACGGCAACCGGCGAAAACGCGGGATCGAACAAGACACTCTGCCCCTGCTCGACTTGCTTTTTTACAGCAGGCAGAAATTCGTCAGGAGCGCGGACTTGAACCGTCTCGGGCAAGAACTGGAGAACATCCGGGTGTAGCTTAGACGGCGCAACAAACCAAAGCACACTACCGTTTGCGTTCACCAACACAAAGGACTGCGGGATTGGGTTAAAGGCAACATCCGCCCCCCGAATGTTCAGCAACCAGGCGATGTTGTCGGGCTGCGTTTCAACCAACAGTTCCGCACCGCTGGCCCGCATCCAGCTTACCAGTTCATCGATTTTCTCGCGTGTCGGCTGACCTGAAATCTGAACCGGAAAAGGTTCTATTTCTCCAACCGGGGGCAATGGTTGGTTCACCCAAATTCTGTCAACCGGGTTATCTTCGACAGTGACCAGCTTGCCTTGCTGGACCGCCTTGGCAAACCGGTCGAATAAGGTTGGAGGAATATGCATCGGATCAAATCCAACCTGCCAGCCGGGCTGCGCCACACCCGCCAGCCAATCTTCGGGCGGATCATCGAACAAATGGTGGTGCGAGAACAATGGCTTGGGGCATTGGTTCACCGCCTGAACAACATAGCGCCCATCCACAAACAGCGCGACCGTATCCATGGTGATGATGGCAAGACCTGCCGATCCGGTAAACCCGGTCACGTAAGCAAGCCTTTCATCATGCGGCGCAACATATTCCGCCTGATGCGCATCATATCGCGGCAAAATAAATGCATCCAATTGTCTGGCTTTCATTTCCGCGCGCAAAGCGGCGACGATTGGAGCCTTGTTCGCGTCAGGGGCGTCAAGCATGGGTATTGATCTCTTCAACATGATGGCAGGCAACTTCGCCCTGCTCCTTGAATGGTTGCAGGGTGGGTCGAGTTGCTTTGCAGATTTCGGTGGCGTGGCGGCAGCGCACATGGAACGGGCAACCGGACGGCATATTCAGGGGCGAAGGCAGTTCGCCTTCCAGCTTGACCGCCCTGCCCCGATCATCGGGGTTCAGCGATGGGGCCGCTTGCAGTAACGCCTGACTGTAAGGGTGCGCCGGGGCGGAAAACAGCGTCTCGCTGTCTCCGATCTCGACAATCCGGCCCAGATAAATCACCGCAACACGGTTTGAAACGTGACGCACCAATCGTAGGTCATGAGCGACGAACAGGATTGTCAGCCCCAAAGTCTCCTGCAATTCAAGCAACAGATTGACCACCTGTGCTTGCACCGAAACATCCAGTGCCGAGACCAGTTCATCCGCGATCAGAACCTCGGGCTCGACCGCCAAAGCGCGGGCAATGGCGATACGTTGGCGCTGCCCGCCCGAAAACTCATGCGGCAGCTTGTGCTGTGCATCTTGCGGCAATCGCACCAGCTCCAGCAACTCGGCAACGCGCTCGGGGATGTCCGCTTCTGGGCGCATCTCATGCACGCGCAGCGCTTCGGTCAGGATTTGCCCCGTTGTCATCCTCGGATTCAGAGACGAGTACGGATCCTGAAACATCATCTGAACGCGACGATTATACACCCTGTCCGGACGCTGATCGGCCGCAAAGATATCATGACCATCAAAACGAATTTCACCATCACTGGGTTTGTAAAGCCGTACGATACAGCGGGCGAGTGTGGACTTGCCGCAGCCGGACTCTCCTACGACACCCAGTGTTTCGCCCCGGATCAGATCCAGGCTGACACCATTCAGTGCGTTCACGACACGACCGGGGCGACCGGTCAGAAAATCGCCTGGGCTGCGCCCTAAAGGAAAGCGCAGATGCAGGTCGCGGATTTCCATCACCGTGGCGCTCATGCGGCATTCCCCTGAGACGTGGCAATCGGATTGAAACAGGCCACCTGCCGCCCTTCGGTGATCAAAGACAAGGCCGGGCGATCCTGACTGCATGGTGAAATACATGACGCGCAGCGCGGGGCAAAAGCACATCCCACAGGCAAAGCGTCCAACCCCGGTGGTACGCCGGGTATGGAGTAAAGAGGTGTGCGAGGCGGCAAATTCTCGGGCACCGAGCGCATCAGACCAACGGTATAGGGATGACGCGGTTCGCGCAGGACATCCCTGACCGGCCCTTGCTCGACGATCCGGCCCGCATACATCACCGCAACTCTGTCGCAAGTCTGCGCCACGACGCCCAGATCATGCGTGACCATCACCACCCCCATATCCAAGTCCTGCGCCAGTTGAAGAATCAGATCGAGGATCTGGGCCTGAATGGTGACGTCCAGCGCCGTGGTTGGCTCATCCGCAAGCAACAATTTAGGGTTCGCTGCCAGCGCAATGGCGATCATCACCCGTTGCCTCATGCCGCCGGAAAACTGGTGCGGGTAGTCCTTCAACCGTTGTGAAGCCGACGGGATACCGACCAGATCCAGCATCTCTATAGCACGATCCCGGCGCGCTGCTCGCGACAGGTCGGTATGGGCGCGCAACGTCTCTTCAAGTTGTAGACCAACCGTCAGCAGCGGGTTGAGAGAGGTCATCGGCTCTTGAAAGATCATCGCGATCTCACGCCCCTGAATTTGACGCAGGGCGCGATCTGCCATCCCGACCAGATCGCGCCCTTGCCAACGCACTGTTCCGGTTACATCCCCGTAACGGCGCGCAAGTCCAATGATCGAACGCAACGTGACGCTTTTGCCTGATCCGCTTTCCCCGACCAGCCCTAGGACCTCACCCTGCGCGACAGAAAAGCTCACGTCACGCAAGGCAGGCAAGGCGCTGCCGTTGCGGTAGAAGGTGGTGTTCAGGCCCTCGACCTGCAGGATCGGTGTGTTGTCTTCCATCCCTTACCCCCTCGGCCTCAACAGATCGGCCAACCCGTCGCCCAACAGGGAAAAACCAAGACCGGTCAAAACAATTGCGAGCCCCGGCATCAGGCTCAACCACCACGCGGTTGAGATAAAATTGCGCCCTTCGGCAATCAGAACGCCCCATTCGGCCTGCGGCGGTTGTGCACCCAACCCCAGATAGCCGAGCGAAGACCCCAGAAGGATCACCAGTGCCATGTCGGTCATCCAATAAACGATCACAGGCGTGATCGCGTTGGGCAGCAAGTGGCGGAAGATGATGCGACGGTCGGAATAGCCCATGACGACCCCGGCGGCCGCATAGTCATTGCCCATCTGAGCGATGACTTCGGCTCGCATCAGACGCGCGTAATACACCCAATAGACCACCGAGATGGCGATATACATATTGACCAATCCCGGCCCCAGCACAGCGACCACCGCGATCACCAGTACCAGAAACGGGAAGGTGATGACTGCATCAACAATCCGGCCAAAGATCATATCGGCGATGCCTCGGTAATAGCCGACCAGTGCGCCGATGATCACACCTGTTACCAGCGCAAACACGGTGCCGAACACAGCCATTTGCATATTGACCTGATAGGCCCAGATCACCCTCGAAAGGCTGTCTCGGCCCAACAGATCGGTCCCAAACGGGTGCGCCCATGACGGAGGTTGACGGATTGCGTTGTAATCAATCGCATTTGGATCATATGGCGCGAAGACCCCTGGAAAAATCGCCAGCAGGATCGAAAACCCGATGATCAGCATCCCGGCGACAAAACCTGGCTTTCGCAAGGCCATACGCAGGAAAGAAGGGCGGTCAGCGGCGAAGGTCACATCACTCATTGCAGGCGCATCCTTGGATCAAGGCAGCTCTGGAACAGGTCCGTCATTAGAAACACCAGCGAGACCAACACCGCAAAGGTCAGCGTCAGGCCCTGAATCAGCGGATAGTCGCGGGCAAAGATCGCCTCTAGCATCAGCCGCCCCATTCCCGGCACGGCAAACACCGTCTCGGTCACAAGCGTTCCGCTCATTAGGTTGCCGATGGACAGGCCCAGCAGCGTGACGGTCGAAATCAGCGCATTGCGCAACACGTGCCGTCCAAGGATCAGGCGCGACGGCAGGCCCTTGGCGCGGGCGAACTGGACATACTCGGCGTCAAGAACCTCGATAATCGCGCTGCGCAGGTTCCGCATGATGATGGCCGAGGTGTAAAGCGCCACCGTGACCGATGGCAAAAACAGGTGGTACAGTTTTTCTCCAAACGTATCCCCGTAGCCGCCGACCGGGAACAGGCGCAGTTGCGCTGCCAAGAACGTCAGCAGAACCAGACCGATATAGAAAACGGGCATCGAAAGGCCGATCTGGAATACAGTGCGGATTACCGCATCCGGCCAACGGCCGCGATTGAGCGCGGCGACAAAGGCCAGCGGCCCGGCAATCAGCAGCGATAGGACCACGGAATATACTGTCAGAAACACTGTTATCGGCAGACGGTCGGCGATCACATCTATCACATCCGTCCGCATCAGGATCGAACGTCCAAGATCGCCCTGCACTGTATTGCTGAGAAACAACCAGAACTGAACCAGCATGGGCTCCGTCAGACCCAGCCGTTCGCGGATCGCCTGAATATCGGCATCCGAGGCGCGGTCACCTGCCATCGCAATGGCCGGATCACCCGGCAGCATACGCACCAACATGAAGATGATGACCATGACCAGAAAGAAGGTCGGCACCATCATCAACAGGCGTTTGAAGATATAGTTCAGGCTGGACACATCCGCGCTCCGACAAAAGGCCCCGCCGCCAGGGTGCGGCGAGGCAAGGGCTTCAGCTCTTACCGGCTGACTGTTGCTTCATCGAAGATGTTATTACCCAAGGGCGTCTGAACATAGCCCTCGACCGAAGTTCCAAGCGCCACTGCAAAGGGGGTCTCGTACATAAACAGCAGCGGGGCGGCTTCGGCATAAAGGTCCTGCATCTTGGCGAATTTGGCTTTGCGAGCCTCGGTGTCCATCTCTTTCGCGGCTTCTTCGAACAGAGTGTTGAACTCGGCATTCTCCCAACCCGTGCCAACAGCTTTGGCGGTCGGAGTATATCCCAGCCAACCTACGACTTGACTTGGGTCGTTTACATCGTTGACCCAGCCATAGGTGTGGATGTCAAACTCACCGGAACGGTTCTTTGCCCCTCGCGTGGCGCCATCGACCTGTTCAACCACCAATTCGATGCCCAAAGGCGCCCACATCTGTTGCAAGGCCGCAAAGATGGTCGCGTCATCCGCAGAGCCTGCCAGCGTTGTCAGCGTAACTTCAGTGCCCGGTTCCAGACCCGCTTCGGCAACCAGCGCCTTGGCCTTTTCCATGTCATAGGAATACAGCGGGCTGAGGTCAGAGGCGTACTGAGTAGCTTTCGCCATCAGTGGCGAGCTCATTGGCTGACCCGCGCCATGCAGAACCACACCGATCAAGGCATCCTTGTTGGTGCCATAGTTCAGCGCCTGCCGCACGCGGGCATCCGCCAGCGGGTTCGGTGAGCCGTCAGCGCGCGTTTCGCGCGTGTTGATCGGAGAATAGATGATCCGTGTCGATGGGTAGAGCTGCATACTGATATTCGGATCAGCCTCCAACTCGGCCACACGGCTGAACGGGATAAATTCGGCTGCGTCCACTTCACCAGCCTGCAGGCTCAGAATGCGGGTGGCGTCATCCGGGATGATCTCGAAATGTACACCTTCCAAGTAAGGCAGCGGTTTGCCGTCCGCGCCCATGCGCCAGTAATTCTCATTGGCGCAGAAATCCATCGAGGCCCCTTGTTCAAAACCGCACAGGTAAAATGGGCCGGATCCGACGCCAGCAGATGTCGAGGCAAAGATTGCTGCGGATTTATCCTGATCCGTATCACCTGGTGCTGCGTCAAAGGCCGCTTTGGAGACAATCGCCGTGTTGAACGTTGCCAGCATAGACAGAATGGTTGGGTCTGCATCCGTCAAAGAAATCGTGACCGCATTGCCATCGGCTGACACAGTATCAATTGAACCCAACAGGCCCGCCCAAGGGCTAAGATCCGGGTTCCGCGCCCGGTCCAGAGAGAATACGACATCGCCCCCTGACATGGGTGATCCGTCGGCAAACAGAATGCCCTCTCGCAGGGTCAAAGATACCGTCTTGCCGTCGTCTGAGACAGAAAACGTTTCAGCCAAACCGGGTTCAACAGAGTTTCCATCGGCGCTGCCGCGCAGCAGCGTATCGAACAAGCTGCCAACCATCCAAATGTCAGGATTTCGATCCGCATAGATCGGGTCAATCAATCTTGATCCGTCATATCTGGCGAAATTCAGCGTGCCGCCTCGTTCCTGCGCCAACGCTGGCACCGCCAAAGATGAGGCAACAACCAGTCCAAGTACCGATTTCAAATGCATTCTCTTGTCCTCCCGCAACAGCATCTGCTTCATGCGAGGGGAGAATAACCAATTTTTAACATTACTAAAGTTTTTTTTAGCAATGACAAAAACTTTTTAAGCTCGCGCATCTTGATCAGAGGTATTGTTGATCGGCGAAGTCGTAACCCAAAGCTCAACCGCTTCGGTCTCACCCAGCACGATTGAATAGTGCAATGTTGAGGTGTCGTGATGAATCACATCGCCCGGCGACAGCGTGAAAACCTGATCACCCAAATGATATTCCAACTGCCCCGACAACAGATAGCAGAAGGCCTCACCAGTATGGCACATGCGTTCAGAAACATGCCCAGCAGGGCGATGAACGATCTGCGGGTGGAACAACGCGCCAGCAAATCCCGGACCCAGTTTTTCATAATAACGCCCACGTGTTCCAAGCGAATAGGACTGGCGGTTATCCCGCGCAACATATTGGGAATACACCTCGGGCACACTGAGCAATTGCTCGATACTGGTCTGCAAGGCCGCCGCGATCGACATCAGGGATGTCAACGACGGAGAACTTAGCCCGCGTTCCACTTGCGGCAGAAATCCGGTTGTCAGCTCGGCAGATTGCGCCACCTGATCTAAAGTCTTTCCCATCGCCTTGCGCCGCCTGCGAATGGCCTGCCCCAGCTCAGTCGGCTTACCTTTCTGCTTGGACTTGGCATGCTTGGTCGGGGCTTGCATTCACGATCTCCTGGGCTTCGGAAAGTGCAAGCCATTCAATAGAATTATTCGGCGAAGATCAAAATTTATTTTTATCAGCCTAAAATGCTTAGACTGATAAGGATACCGCGCAGTGTCTCAGAGTGGAGTGGCGCGATCCAATTTATGCCCATGTTTTTGGGTGACAGTTTTGTATTTTTTCTTGCGACCCCGACAACCTAAGCAGGACGTCAACGGTGCGTGGTGCGGGTCTTTGGCTCTTTTCAGAACTGGAATGATACCTGCACATCGCCGCCGTATTACAGGTCATCCTGAGCTAAGAGTGCTTCAAGCAAAATTCGAAATTAAAGTGCTGCGCCAGCCTGTGCGGGCGCAGTCCAGGTGTAACCCTGAGGTGGAACTTACGGCAGCAGATCAGAGACCTTGCTGAAACCCGCCAGATCGTAGGTAAAGGTAATCGGTTCACCGATCCGGTTTACCCCTGCGATCGTCAACTGGTCTCCGGCGCGCATGGCCGACATCCAGTCCGAGGAAACCGTTGAGCGGGCAAAACACCCCTGCGCCTCGCAGGTCAGAAACGCGGGCTGCGCGACTTCGGTGCCATCAACACTGGCCACCAGCCCTTCGGAAAACAACAGTCCAAAAGGAAGGGTTAGCACAGCCTCAACCTCGTCTTTTCCAGCCGGTTTCACAAATGCGATCGAGGTCAGACGTTGATTGTTTTCGGCCAGAACAATGCTTTGTGTCATCTCGCAAACCAACTCGCCCCCACTGACCAAATTGCTGCAATTGACAGACCAAAGCGGTGCCTCAGTTTCCTGCGCGGCCAGCGGCAGCGCCAACCCCATCGAGACGCCCAAGACACAAATCCAAGTTTTCATTCAGCTGTTCCTCATGAGTTAGAATTGTACGCCAAGACCAAGCCCGACCTGCAAAGCCTCGGTTGAGTCTCCGAACATATGATCCACGCTCAAATTGATAAAGCGGCTGTCATCCAGTGCGAACAAACCGAGCCGGGCCGAAATGACCCCATGGCTGTCGCCGACATAGCTGGTATTGGCAAAACCGCCATCTGCTGCGCTGGCCCCCGCGAAACCGGCAGTGACCGATACTGTATCATCGGACGAGAAGATGGCACCCGCCCGCAAACTGGCGCGCAGCTTCTGCTTGCCGCTCAGGACCTGTTCGGTCCCCATTTCCAACGAAGGTGTCAGCGAGTAGATCATGTTGCTGTCGTCTTGCAGGGTGACCCCGGACAACGTGGCTTGACCGTTACTCGAAGTGGCCAGACGTGTTGCGTCAAATGACAACTCGGGGCGCAGGTAAGACGCCCCTCCAGCGAACCTGTGGTCATAGGCAAAGCTCAACCGCAGGTTCTGATGGTTGGTCTTGTGGGTGATCTCACTGACTCCCGACGTGTTCACAACAGTCCCGCCTGGCAGTACACCAACGATCCCACCGGCGCTGAGCGTATCGTAATCCGACCACCCAGCAGACAGCTGGGCTGCGAATTCCCACGCACCAGAATACTTGGTGATCGACGCGCCAAGATTGAACCGGTCGCCATTTGCAGTATAGGACGACCCGTTGCTCAGGCTCATCCGGTCGTGACCCACGGCAAATCCTGCGTAAAGCTCATCTCCGACCGGAATACGCACACCTGCCGAAAGGTTGGTCGCGTTTATGTCGAGCGCATCGTAGATTCCGGTCTGGTCGCGGTCAAAGAAGGATCTGCCACCCGAGAACCACATGCAGTTCCGCGGGTCATCACCAACCTGATAATCCGTGAAGCGCTCACAATTGTGCAGTGTGTCGGCAAACACCCGTGTGCCGTAGTAAGCATCCACCAGATCAGACGCATAGTCTGACGTCGACAGCGTGTTGATTGCAGCGATGACCTCAGCCTCGGACTGCATATTGCCGATGAGGGCAAACAACTCGCCCTGTGCCGCCGATCCCTGACCGTAAAGCACTTGGTTGATATAGTTACCGATGGCCGTTTGGTTGGCATTCATCCCTTGCGTCGAATAGTCGGGCGCAACCACCAGATCGATGGAACTGCCGTCAGACGTCGAACCATTCAAACCTATCGAATAGTCCAGAACCACCGTGTCCTGAATCGTTGTCCCGGCATCCGCTGCGGTGCCATTCGGATTGATGATCACCAAAGGCAAAGCGCGTTCCAGCGTGTTCAGCTGTGGCGTCAACGTACCGCCGATTGTTGCGTTTCCGGTCACATTGACCAGATCGCTTCTACCACCAGATGCACCTGAGGTGAGGAAATACACATCAAACGTTGACGTTGCGCTATTGCCGAAGGCAAGGCTTCCGGTCAGATCCAGCTTTTGGCTGACATTGCCGTAGAAAGCAAAGTTACTGGCCTGCACAGATGACGTGAACGTTGTGTTCAGCCCCCAGTTGGCACCCAGAACAAACTCGCCGTTCACCTGCATCATACCGGTAGACCCTAGGTCGACCGTATCCAACGCATAGAACGCAGCCCCTTGTTCAACAGTAAGACCATTAGTGCCCGCACCAAGATTCAGGTTTCCAAGCGCCGCACCCGAGAGTGTCACCTGATCGTTCCCATCCCCGCCATTCAGCAGTTGATTGTTCCCGGCCAACAGAACGCTGTTCGCCGACAGCGACAGCGCGTTGTTCGTGCCTCCGTCAACAACGATCGAAGCAACCGAGCGCGTCTGCCCAGTGCCACCCATTATCACACCATCGAGGTCAAGATTAATGGCACCTGCACCATCACGCCCCTCGGACTGCGCCAGAACACCGATACCGCCGGCGCCAACCGACATGATATTGCCGCTCAGCGCCATGTCGATGGCCCCACCGGAACCCGCGCCGCCAGCGGAACCACGGAAGACTGAATCCACCATGCCGCCACCGCCGCCCAGAGATTGCGCTAGCACACCAATCGCGTCTTGGCCGGTGGTTACGATGGTCCCGGTCTGCGTGAAATCGATATCGCCGCCATTGCCGCCATTGTTGGTCGACAGACCCACGGTGATCCGGCTTTGCGCCATGTCGGTCGAGACAATACCGCCGCCACCGCCGATGCTCTGAATGACGAAGCCATGAGAGCCTTGGCCGCTGGTGGTCATATCGCCGATATTGGTGAAGTTGACATTGCCGCCATCCCCGGTCGATCCATCCTGCGCGCCCAGGGTCACATCGGTGGCACCAAGCCCCGAGATCACAACCTCGCCACCGCCCGCACCGATGCTTTGTACCGTTTGACCAAACGCGCGGTCTCCGCTGGTAAAGACATCACCGTCCAGCGACAGGCTGATCGTGCCGCCATCGTTGTTGAAGCTGGGATCAGCACCCAGGATCACCGACGCAGCCTTGCCTGTACCGGCCACGCCACTGCCGTTGCTGTTCAGCACCAGCTTACCGCCGCCGCCACCAATCGACTGCACTGTACCCGCCGACGAGAATGCGCCATCTGTGCCAACATCACCCGTACGGTTGCCGGTTACATCTCCACCACTTGCATCGTTGGTGTTGATTGCACCCAGTCGTGCCGTGACGTCGATGGCGTCACCATCCTCGACGTCCACGTTGGTGGACGCGGTTCCACCGCCGCCGCCGACGCTCTGCACCATCAGGGCGGTCGATCTGTCACGCGTCGTGGCGATGTTGCCGTCATGCGTCTGCGTAATCTGATTGCCCGCCGTGCCTGATACATCGTCGCCGCCAAGGGCAATGTCGCTGCGCACGACCGAACCTATCGCGCCAGACGTACGGGTTGTGAAATTGACCGATGTGTTGGCATTGCCGCCACCGCCATTCACCGATTGAGCAAACACAGCCTGCGCACCTTCACCATTCACCAGAATGTCGCCAGTCGAATTCACGGTAACGGTGCCGACCGAACCGGTTGTTCCTGTACGGGCACCCAAGGCCTGTGAAATGGTGTAATCCAGCGCCGAAACCAGCGGGGACGAGACCGAGTAGCCTGCGTTGCCGCCACCGCCGCCAACGGATTGCGCATAGATGCCAAACCCGTTTTGGGCGTTCACCACAATGGTGCCGGTATGATTGACCGTGACGTCTCCGCCATCGGCACCCGATCCGCCCGAACCACCAATGGCGATCTTGGAGTAAGACTTGCCGGTCATCGTGTTCTTGAGGTCATTCACATCCATGGACACGGCCAGCCCACCGTTGCCGCCGCCGCCGCCGACCGATTGCGCCATGACACCGTAAGCCCCCGCGCCATCGACCTGAATATCGCCGCTGTTGGAGACGATTACGTCGCCCGCGACGTTACCGCTGCCGCCCGAGCCGCCGATGTTCAACTGCGCTGTGGGCGAGCTGTTGTCGCCGGTTTTCAGCCGCAGCGTCCCGGTGATGGAGCTGCCTCCATTTCCGCCACCGCCACCGATAGACTGGGCAAATATCCCATGCGCACTGGCACCCGTGGTCACGATGGTACCCGCATTGGTCACTGAAACGGTGCTGCCAATACCGCCTGTGCCACCCGAGCCGCCCAGACCAAATTGCAGCGCCCGCCGCGTGCTGGCCTCAGCCCCGCCATAACGGCCGTCGACCGAAATAGTCGAACCGCCAGTGCCGCCGCCGCCACCAACAGACTGCGCGAAGATACCGTGACTTTCAGCACCGCTGGTCAGGATTGTACCGTCGACCGTATTTGCAACCGTCACTGTGCTGCCAGCCCCGCCTGTGCCGCCGGTGCCACCAATCAGAATGGCGTTTGTCGTTGCGCCGTCTGAGGACCGACCCAGGATAATGTTGCGCACCTGTTGAGCGTCTCCGCCACCGCCGCCAACGGATTGCGCGTAGATACCAACGGATTTGTCGCCAACAGTCTGGATCAGGTCTCGGTTCGTGACCGACACCGCCGCCGAGGTCGCACCCGTGCCGCCATTGCCCCCGATTGACAGTGTGGCCGTGTTGCCGATGTCTTTGCGCAGGCTGATGATGCGGTTCTCGACCACACCCCCCATGCCGCCACCGCCGCCGACGGATTGCGCAAAAATGCCATGAGACATTGTGCCTTGGGTTGTGATGATCCCGTCGCTGTCTACGGTTACGGTGTCCGAGGTCATGCCGTCCCCGCCTGTACCTCCGACATTGATTGATGCAGTGGTCCCAACGGTCGACGGGTTGACTACGGCTTTGATGGTATCGAGGTTCGACTGACCCGCCTGAACCATACCGCCGGTGCCACCCGCGCCGCCAATGGATTGTGCCAGCAACCCGTTTGACCTGTCGCCAAAGGTCGCGACCCGCGCGGTATTGGTGAGGTCGACCTTGCCACCCAAGCCACCGCTGCCGCCGCTGCCACCGATGGACAGGGCAATCGATGTGCCCTTGCCAGCCGAGTTGCTGGCCTTGCCGCCGGTGCCGCCACCGCCACCAACGGCTTGGGCAAACACCGCATGGGCATCCGTACCCTGGGTTGAGACCGTACCAGCCACAACAGCTGTGACATCGCCGGCTTCACCGCCGGTGCCACCTTCAAGCCCGACAGACAAACTGGCCTTGTTGCCTTTGCTATCACCGGTTTTAGGCGTACCGATGCTAACAGACGTCGAGGTCGAGTTTCCACCTCCGTTACCGATCGATTGCGCAAAGAAGCCGTAAGAGCTGTTGCCCTGCGTAGCGATGACTCCGTTCGAGCTTGCATAGACGTTGCCGCCCATTCCACCCGTGCCGCCAACGCGACCGATCTGAATGTTGACGTTGCCGCCATCCACCGAGGTAGAGGCAGAGTTGTAACCGGCGTTGCCGCCCCCGCCGCCAACAGATTGCGCGAACAGACCGTGGGAATTTGCCCCTTGCGTGGTAATGTTACCAGTATGGCGCAGATCGACTGCGCCACCGTCGCCGCCGTTTCCAACGCCACCGCCAATCGCCAGTCCAAAGCCCTTGTTGGTCGCGTCCGAGGCCAACTCGTAGGTCATCCCCAGGTTCAAGGCTGCGTTGCCGCCACCGCCACCGATGGATTGCCCAAAAATCCCGTGGCTGCCGTCCTGCTTGGTCAGGACATTGCCGTAATGGTCCACATCAATCGTGCCACCATCACCCGCTGTTCCGGCAGACCCGCCAATGGCCACCACAGCCGACACACCCGTTTTATTACCCGAGGAATCCGCCGGGTTCACCTTTCCCTCAAGCTCATCAAGTACCGCATTGTAGTTTGCGATGACTGAGTCATCGACGCCTGTGTTCGTGGGCGTTTTGCGGCCACTTGAATCGCCCGTGCCGCCATTGCTCTGACTGCCGGTTGTTTTGCTAATACCGACAACCGCGTTGATCCCGGCGTCACCGCCGCCGCCACCGATGCTGGACGCCTCGATCCCGTGTGATCCGGCCCCATCGGTTGTGATGGTACCCGCTGCCGCTGTCGACGTTCCGCGCGCTACGGTGACATTGCCCGCGTCACCGCCGCCGCCGCCAAAGCCACCAATGCCCATCGCGATCGGTGAGCTGTCTTTGGTACCCACGAACGTCGCGTTGATCCCACCGGTACCGCCACCGCCGCCAATGCTCTGCGCAAAGAGGCCACGTGCGTGATAACCGTTTGTCGAGATGTTGCCGGTTTGCGCAACAGTTACGTCGCCCGCATCCGCGCCGGTGCCTCCGTGGCCGCCAAGGCCGCCAACGATGCTGAGATCAGTCTTGCCGCTGGAATTGTTGGAATCGCCGTAGTTCAGTTGACCGGTCACGTTCAGCGCGCCGTTACCGCCGCCGCCCGCAATAGATTGCGCCAGAACACCGTGCTTCCAGTTGCCCGCAACCGAAACCGCGCCCGCATGATCCACCGCTACATTGCCCGAGACATTGCCGTTGCCGCCAAAGCCGCCAACCCCGAATGTGACCGAGGGTATTTTACCGTCCTTGCTCAGCGCGATACCGCCCGAGACGTTCAAGCCGCCATTGCCGCCGCCACCGCCGATGGACTGCGCCAGCAGACCAGCCGACCCGTCTGTATCCTGCTTTTCTTCATTGAAGACACCCATGTCGATAAACAGACGCTCAAGTCCGAAAGTTGAGGTCAGTTCCTGAGTTTGATCGACAATCGTGTTGCCCAGGAAATCGCGCAGCTTGTCCTCGAACGTTGTGTTGTTGGGGATCGAGATGTCATCAGGGTTTGTCGTGACCGTGATGTTTGCCTGCGACGTGACAGTAACGTCACCCGCTTTGCCGCCATTGCCCGCGAACCCGCCGACACCCACGATCAGCGAACTGTCTGAAACGATCCCGCCCGAAACGTTCATGCCACCATTGCCGCCACCGCCCCCAACGGATTGTGCCAGCAGACCGGACTGCCCCGTACCATGGGCCCGGATCGTACTGCCTGCGCCGATATCAACCGAGACGTCCCCAGCGTCGCCGCCGCCGCCGCCAAAACCGCCAACCCCGACAACAACTGCGTAGGACTTGCTTTGATCGGTCAAACCCGCGCCGGGTTTGCCGCTAATCGCTAAACCGCCGGATACATTTATCCCGCCATTGCCGCCGCTGCCGCCAAGCGATTGCGCAATAATGCCACTGGCTCCTTTGCTTTGATCAACAGTCGAAGTGCCGTTGGATATAACCATTGGCACCGCCTGAACATTGCCGGTGTAATCCAGATCGACAGATTGTGCGTTGCCGCCCGCGCCACCAAAACCACCGACACCCGCCGCGACTGAAAAGATCGTGCTGGAACCTGAAGGTTTGGTCAGCGACAGCGTACCAGAGATATTTGTGCCACCGGTTCCGCCACCACCGCCTACGCTTTGGGCAAACAAACCGTGCGAGCCGTCCCCTGCTGTGACGACGTCGCTTTGGACATCCAGTTTCACGGTGCCTGCGTCTCCGCCGCCGCCGCCGAAACCGCCGAGGCCCAGTCCCACAGCCGCACCGGATTTGCCAGACAAGCTCACCGCGCCGGATACATTCAGACCGCCGTTGCCGCCGCCTCCACCAACGGATTGCGCCATAACCCCGATACTTTCCGCGCCAGTTGTGACAATCGAACTGGTGCCGCCAGCGTTTGTACTGGAGCGCAGGGTGCTGATCACATCTCCGGCATTCCCAGCACCACCGCCAAAGCCGCCAACGCCAAGGCTGATCCCGCCCCCATTCTGCTGGCTGATGCTCACGGATGCCGAGATATTGGTGCCGCCATTGCCACCACCACCGCCAAGGCTTTGGGTCAGAACACCGGTGCTGCGGTCGCCGTCAGTGCGGACCCCACCCGTCACAGTCGATTGGGTCAGTGCTCCCGCGTCTGCTCCGCCGCCGCCGAAACCGCCTACGCCGATACCCACGGCCGCGTTGGTCGACCGGGACAGGGACAGCGCGGATGAAATGTTCACACCACCATTGCCGCCGCCGCCGCCAAGGCTCTGCGTCAGGATACCAACTGAATCATCCCCAGCAGTTGTCACATTGCCCATGACCTGCTGCGTGACACTGTCCGCAGCACCGCCGTTGCCGCCAAATCCGCCAACGCCAACACCGAGGCCGCCCGAATAGTTGCTGGCCACTGAAATCGCACCAGAAACGTTGGTTGCGCCGTTGCCGCCGCCGCCACCAAGGCTCTGGGCGATGATGCCCGCAGACCGTGTGCCAGAGGTGCTGATGTTTCCCGTAACCGTGCTGTTAACGGTGCCACTTGTTCCGCCGCTGCCCCCAAAGCCGCCAACGCCGATGCCTGCAGCACCGGAACCTGTACGCGCAATGCTAAGCGCGCCCGAGATATTGACGCCACCATTGCCGCCACCGCCGCCAACGGATTGCACCAAAACGCCGGTCGACGTGTCGCCCATCGTTGTCACATCGCCTGTGACCGTACCGGTTGCAGCATTGGCATTTCCGCCACTGCCACCGGACCCACCAATGCCGACGCCAACAGCGCCGCCGCCCGTGCCCGAGAGATTGACAGCCGCAGAGACGTTCAGCCCGCCGTTGCCGCCTCCACCAGCAGCAGATTGCACCAGAACACCGCCCGAGTTGTTGCCCGCAGTATTCACGTTGCCCACAACGGTGCCCGTAGCAGTGTTGGCATCACCACCGCTTCCACCGCTGCCGCCAAGCCCTACGGATGCGCCCCCGCTTCCTTTTCCGGCGACAGTCACTGTCGCTGAGACGTTCATGCCGCCATTGCCACCGCCGCCGCCAAGGCTTTGTGCGATGAACGCTCCGGATTCATTGCCTTGGGTCGAGACGTCGCCTGTCAGCGTTGCCTGTACCGTTCCGCCATCGCCGCCAGTGCCGGACGCGCCGCCCAGACCAACAGATGCACCACCCGAACCCGTTCCAGCCGCAGCCACCGCGACCGAGATATTCATGCCGCCATTGCCGCCACCGCCGCCAACGGATTGAGCCAATAACCCGGAAGAGGTTTCGCCTAACGTGACAAGGTTACCAGTGACGTCAGCCGTGACCGACGAAGCGTTGCCGCCGCCGGTTCCGCGACCACCCAAACCCACTGCAGCCGCGCCAGAGCCGGTACCTGCTCCACCTACAGAAGCCGAGACATTGAACCCGCCGTTGCCACCGCCGCCACCAATGGATTGCGCGACGACCGCACTGGATTGGTTGCCTTCGGTGCGCACGCTGTTGGCAACTGTCAGCCCAACAACGCCACCGGTGCCACCGCTGCCGCCGGACCCGCCCAAGCCAACGCTGATTGCGCCCGCGCCTGTGCCAGCCCCGGCCAGTGCTGGTGAGACGTTCATGCCGCCATTGCCACCGCCGCCACCAACGGATTGAGCAAGGATACCCACCGAAGCAGCACCCATGGTCACCACGTTTTCAGTGGTACTGGCCGTGACCGTACTGCCGTCACCACCACCCGCGCCAGAGCCCCCAAGACCAACCGAGACCGACCCCGCGCCGGTGCCAGCGCCTGAGACGGTTGGAGAAACGTTAAAACCGCCGTTGCCGCCGCCGCCGCCAATGGATTGCGCAACAAACCCGCTGGACGCGAAACCTTTGGTCAAAATGGTGCCGTTGGACGTCAAAGTGACTGCACCACCATTGCCGCCGGTATCACCCGATCCACCCAGACCGACGCTGACCGCACCACTGGCTGTTCCCGCGCCTGACAGAACAGGGGCCACGTTGAACCCGCCGTTGCCGCCACCGCCCCCGATGGATTGTGCGACGACACCCGAAGATTGATCTCCGCGCGTTTCAACAGCGTTGTTTGACGTGGCTTTGACAGTGCTGCCGTCGCCTCCGCCACCGCCATTTCCACCCAAGCCGACAGACACACCACCGCCAGCGGTGCCCGATCCCTGGACTGACGCACTGACGTTGAAGCCGCCATTGCCGCCGCCACCGCCGATAGACTGCGCCAGAATGGCCGTTGATCCGTTGCCCCGCGTCAATACCGTGCCGCCGGACGTCAAAGTAACTGCGCCACCGTTGCCACCGCCACTGCCGGTACCACCCAAGCCAACGCTCACCGCGCCTGACCCGACGCCCGCACCAGCCCCGGTACCCGAAACGTTGAAACCGCCGTTGCCACCACCGCCGCCGATCGATTGCGCGACTACGCCCGAGGAACGATCCCCAATCGTTTCTATTGAATTGGTTGTGGTCAGGGTGACAGTCCCACCGATCGCACCAGTGCCACCATCACCGCCCAAACCTACGCTAACAGCACCGCTGCCCACACCTGCACCTGCCAGCGACGCACTGACGTTGAACCCACCGTTGCCACCGCCGCCACCGACCGACTGTGCCAGGACCGCAGTAGAATCCGTGCCGCTTGTGCGGACTGTACCCGTGACTTGCCCGGTGACTGTCTTCCCGACACCACCACCAGCGCCGCCGCCGCCCAAGCCAACGGAAACGGCACCGCCGCCGGCACCAGCCCCCGCTATTCCGGCTGTGACGTTGAAACCGCCATTGCCGCCACCGCCACCAATGGACTGAAACACCACACCACTTGACGCATCAGCCAGTGTTGTAACGTTTCCTGCAACCTGACCTTCAACGATGCCGCCATCGCCGCCCGAAGCACCATTGCCCCCCAGCCCGACTCCAATCGTACCAGCTCCGGCGCCCGCTGCGGCGACACCTGCGGTGACGTTGAAACCACCGTTACCACCACCGCCGCCGATGGATTGCATCACCACACCCGTCGAACGCAGACCCTCGGTTCGGACATCTCCGTTGACACGAACACCTGAAACAGTGCCTCCGTTGCCCCCGTTGCCACCTGAACCTCCCAAACCGACGTTGACTGTTCCCGCGCCTGCGCCGCCTGCAGCCAAACCTGCCGCGACGCTGAATCCACCGTTGCCGCCACCGCCACCGATGGACTGAACAACAACCGCCCCGGAATCGTTTCCACGCGTTGTAACATTTGCACCAACCTGCGCGGTCACAGTGCCACCGATACCGCCACCGCCGGATTTACCACCCAGGCCGACATTCACGGACCCGGCAGCCGCGCCGCCGATATTAGCGCTGGCCCCGATGCTGTAGCCGCCATTACCACCGCCGCCACCGACGGATTGCGCAACAACGCCGCTGGAAAACGCGCCGCTGGTCTCGATAGATGAGCCGCCCGCGACCAAAGTGACCTTGCCTCCAGTTCCTGCCCCGCCGCCATTGCCACCGACGCTGACATTAACCCCAGCAGATGCCCCACCGCTGGCGCTGATCCCGGCCGCGATACTGCCCCCGCCGTTGCCACCGCCGCCACCGACGGATTGCGCAATAATCGCGCTTGAGTTTGTGCCGGTCGTCGTCACATCAGCATTGGTCGAGACCTGTACGATCCCACCATTCCCAGCGCTGCCCGCCTGGCCACCAATTCCGACCGAGACGTTGCCGGAAAACAGCGCCGAGGCACCGCCGGTTGCGGCAACAGCCAATCCGCCATTGCCGCCACCACCGCCGACAGACTGAAACAGCATACCGGTTGACCGGTTCCCTGTTGTGACAACCGTGCCTTCGAAACCGGCGGCAACGGCTGCGCCACTGCTGTCAAACTGACCAACCGTGACGTTACCGCCTTTGCCACCTGTACTGCCGTCACCTCCAACACCAACTGCCAGAGAGCCAGAAACCGGACCGCCGGAGACCGCAACCGAAACGGCATACCCGCCATTGCCGCCGCCACCGCCAACGGACTGCAACATGATGCCGGTTGAATCGTCTCCCCCGGTTTGCACCGAAGCCGAACCGCCGCCAGCAAGCGTTACATTGCCCCCGTCTCCTCCACTGCCTGCCGATCCGCCGACGGAAACAGAAGCAGCGCCAAAAGCGCCGACAGCAACCGAAACAGCCCCGCCGCCGTTGCCGCCACCGCCACCAACAGATTGCGCAAAAACACCCGTGGATCGCGCGCCCGACGTCTGGATCGCCGAAGGCTGACTGCTGTCTGTATTGGATAAAGTAACGTTGACGTCACCACCTTTGCCACCAGCTCCGCCATCGCCGCCGATTGCGACGCCTACAAAGGCCCCAACAGACCCGGACGAACCGCCATTACCGCCGCCACCGCCGATAGACTGGGCTAAAATGCCCATCGCATCGTCGCCGCCAGTGGTGATGATTCCATCGTTAACAATGGTCACGGTCGAACCGCTGCCGCCGCCGCTGCCGTTGCCGCCAACAGACACCATGCCGCCGGACGATCCCCCGTCACCGCCACCGCCGCCAATGGATTGAGCGATGATGCCACGCGCGCCATCCCCTTGGGTCACAATGCGCCCATAGTTGCTGACGCTAACCGCCGCACCTGTACCGCCACGAGACCCGCCGCCGCCGATGGCAACTAAACCAAAGGAATTTGCACCAGTTCCACCACTGCCACCGATTGACTGCGCCATCACCCCGTCAGCCCCGTCCCCAAGGGTCAGTATGCTTCCCGACCCCTGCACAGACACACTGACGGCGCTACCGCTGCCACCATTTGATCCGACACCGCCCAGCGACAGAGAAACGAGGCCCCCAGCGGTTCCACCGGAACCGCCCCCGCCGCCGATGGATTGGGCAACGATCCCTCGAGAGAAACTGCCCCGCGTTTCAATGGCTCCACCATGCGAGACCGAGACCTGCCCGCCGTTGCCGCCGTTATCTGCGCTACCTATCAGTGAAACAAGAAGGTTGCCGCTGGTTCCGGTAGAGCCACCAGACCCACCGACGGACTGAGCAAGAATCCCGTTGGCAAAATTGCCGGTGGTCAGAATAGTGCCGGTGGACGCCGTGTTAACCACCACGCTGCCACCGCTGCCGCCGTAGCCGCCGCTGCCGGAGGATCCGACCAATCCCCATTGCGAACCGCCATTGCCGCCGTTGTTTGACACACTCAGTGCATAGATACCGTCAGCATAGTCACCGCTGGTCGAAATCGATCCAGCTTGGGTCACCGTCACGTTACCACCATCGGCCGAGTGGCCTCCGGTGCCGCCACCCGGTGCCGCAAAACCACTGCCGCCGTTCCCAGCCTGGCCGCTGCGGCTGAACGCAAAGATCCCCTCGTTGTTAGCGCCCGATGTCTGAATCGTGCTGCTGGCCGTTTGCGTTGCGTTTACCGTGCCGCCCTTACCGCCGTCGCCCCCATCGCGCCCGTCCCAAAAGCTTAGATAGGAATCCCCGCCGTCGCCGCCGTCGCCGCCAACACTGCCAATCTCCCATCCGACATTGCTGGTGGCATTTACATTGCTGCCAAGAGACTGGGTCTGTGTCGGACCAGCGTTGCCGTTTCCACCAGAGCTCGGCGGAACCACCAATGCACCGTCCCGCCCATTGCTGCCATTCTGCCCATAGACAACCTGACTCACCCCGTTAGGGCCCGAGACGTTGACAGGTGGTGTCACCGTCCCCGGCGTACCCGACCCTTTGAAGTCGCTGTTGTACTGAGACAGCGTCAACTGGGTCGACAAATTTGCCGTACCGGTCGCTCCACCGCCGCTGATTTGCGCGGTCGTTCCAGTAATAGAGACAATATTGAAGGCAAGCGGAGGATTGTCCGAATTGTAGATTGTGTCGCCTGCGCTCTTAACCAGAAAAACGTAGCCGTCTGCGGTTTCAACGAAGGCTGTTGTACCCGCCGTTGGCGTGGATGCGGGGTCTACGATCAGTGCGCTAACTGTTGTATCCTGACCCGTCACCGGATTTTTGACGGTATCACCAACCTTCGAGGCCGCCGTCGGCGCAGCGAGCAAAGGATTTGAAATCAGAGCTAAAAACGAAACAGTAACCAGCAAATTTGATTTCTTGATCACTCTGGAACCTCACAACCAACGCATTCAAACGACACGGCAACCGGACAGGTTCCCGAAAAGCAGTCACCTGCAATTCGAGCTTTCCCCATCACCATCTTGTGAAGAGTATCTGCAATTTTAAGACGATTGATGTGAATTTGTTCACTCATTAACGGTTTGGTAAGACTAATTGCTGATTTACAACACAAAAGTATCACTTCGATACAATGCAATGTTTCCAAAGCGATAACGAATGCCACCCGCAATGGTTGTTCGTTTCAATCTAAGCAGAGATCACAACCCAAGATTGCAGCTCTCTGTTAGGCTGGATGACCTTCACTTCCGCTCTAAGTGTCTGCGCTATGTTCGGAAGTTTTGGAATACGGGCTTAACGCAATGCAGATCGTCTGGTTCAAACGCGACCTTCGCGTGCAGGACAACTCCGCCCTTGCACGCGCTGCGGAATGCGGAGAGGTGCTTCCACTTTATGTCGTAGAACCGGACCTTTGGCAGCAACCTGATATGTCTGCCCGCCACTGGGGCTTTATCGCCGAAACGCTCGAACAATTGCGCGATGATTTGGGCAAGCTGGGTCAGCCTCTGGTTATACGAACCGGGGAAATCACTCAGATCCTGTCAAATCTACATGTTGCGGGGCACCTCTCTGCGCTTTGGTCGCACGAGGAAACCGGCAACAACTGGACCTATCGCCGTGACCTGAAAGTGGCTGAATGGTGCACTGAAAACGGGGTGCGATGGCGTGAAGTTAAAAACCACGGTGTACAACGCCGAATGACCTCGCGCGAAGGGTGGGCCAGACGCTGGGACACCCATATGGCGCAACCCAAAGCTCTGCCGCCGGTTCTGTCAGCGCTTGAAATGGATCTGGGCCGTGTGCCGTCCTCGAAGGATCTGCAGCTTGTGTCAGATTCCTGCCCGGATCGACAGCCCGGTGGGCGAAGCGTCGGTTTACAGCTTTTGGACAGCTTTTTACACAGTCGAGGAGAAACCTATCAACGCGCGATGTCTTCGCCATTACAAGGCGCGTACGCCTGCTCGCGCCTGTCGCCCTATCTGGCTTGGGGGGCCGTATCGATGCGCGAGGTGGCACAGGCGACGGTGCAGAGGCAACAAAATTTGAGTTCGGGTGCGCAAGCCTGGCGCAAGTCGCTGCGTTCTTTTTCGGGTCGTCTGCATTGGCATTGCCACTTCATCCAGAAACTGGAAGACGAACCCAGGATCGAATTCAAGAACCTGCACAAGCTTTACGACGAGTTACGCCCTGTGCAGCCAGATCCCGCGAACCTGCATGCCTGGGCCAATGGTCAAACAGGTTATCCCTTTCTGGATGCCTGCATGCGTTCACTTCGAGCAACGGGTTGGCTGAACTTCCGGATGCGGGCGATGGTGATGGCAACCGCAAGCTATCACCTTTGGCTTGACTGGCGCGCGCCGGGTTTGGAATTGGCGCGGCTATTTACCGACTATGAACCGGGCATTCACTGGAACCAGGTCCAAATGCAATCCGGCACAACCGGTATCAATGCTGTGCGGATCTACAATCCCGTGAAACAGGGAAAAGATCAGGATCCGTCCGGCGTATTTACACGGCTATGGGTGCCAGAGTTGGCCGCGATAGCCGATCCTTACCTACAAGAGCCGTGGTCCGCACCGAATGCTGCGGCGGTGGTTGGCACGCTCTATCCCGAACGCATCTTCAACCACCTTGCCGCCGCAAAGCTGGCACGCGAGAGGATTTGGGCTGTCCGTCGCACTCCGGCCTTTCGCATCGAAGCCGCCGCCATCCAGTCCAAACACGGAAGTCGCAAACGCCGCTCATCGTCTAAAGCACGATCAAAACCTTCGGCCCAACTGAGTTTACCACTGGACGGCTAACCGATGCGCATGCGCAAGAAATCTGACCTGCCCTCTAAAACTTGCATCAGATGTGGGCGACCTTTCACATGGCGTCGGAAATGGGCAAAGGTCTGGGATCAGGTTCGCTATTGCTCGGACCGATGCAGGCGCGCCAGATGATCAGCCTGTTAAAGCATTTAGCCGTGACATGCGCCTCATGTTTTCAAAAAAGTGAACTCTTGCACCCCTCAAAGAACGCGCCCTTGACTAAAACTGGTCACCGACGGTTACACGCCCCCTCGCGCTGCCATGATCGCGAGACCTTCGGCCACTGCGGTAAAAACAGATGCAAAGGAATGTTCGGCATCCGGGAAAACACGTCGCATCGTTTCGGGGACAATGGCCATCAGGCTTGAGCCGCCAACATAGACAACCCGGTCGATCTGTTCTGCAGTTACATCCGCCAGGCGCAACACCTCTTGCACCCCAGTCTCCAACCGTGAAGCATGATCGTTAAGACTGTCGGCCACCAGCGCGTCACTTAGCTGTACCGCCAACCCAGCCTCAAGCACGTCAAGTTTGATCGCCGGATCTTGTGTCCCTGAGTTCACTTCAATCTTTCCACTTTCAACAGCAAAGGCCAGTTCATGCCCCAATTCGTGCTCAAGCACCGAAGCAAGGCGGGCCAACCGTTCAGGTGACTGGGCCAGTTGTACCATGTCGCCAACCGTGCGCCGGTTCTGCGCCGTGTACAGAAACGGGATCACCTCCCAGGTCGCCAGGTCATTAAAAATGGCATTGGGGGCCTTCGATGCCCCGCTGCCAAAGACATCCCGAACCATCGAACCTTTGCCCAAAAGCGGCATCACATGATCAATACTGATCGCGCGGTCAAAATCCGTTCCCCCAATGCGCACTCCGTGATTGGCCAGAATCTCTAATTCGGCTGCATGGGACCGAAAGACCGAAAAGTCAGACGTTCCACCCCCAATGTCGACAACCAGCCCAGTACCCGAGCCGCATTCAGTGGCACCTGTCGCGATGGCCGCTGCGGCGGGCTCAGGGCAAAACTGAACATCCGTAAATCCGGCGGCTATGTAACATGCGCGCAAATCAGCTTCTGCCTGAGCCTCTCGCGGGTCGTTCACCCCATGAAAAACTACAGGTCGCCCCGATACAACGCGTGTGCATGGCACACCAAGTTCGGCCTCTGCCTGTTCCCTCAGTTGGCGCAGAAAAGAACCGATGATTTCGACAAATGTCAGCCGCTCGTTCAATATCTGCCGCTTTTCATGCATTAGAGCAGTACCCAAAACCCGCTTGAGCGCTCGCATGAAACGCCCCTCCAGCCCATCCAAAAGCGCTTGGTTGGCGGGTTCACCAATCAAGGTTTCGCGCGTTTCGAAGTCAAAAAAGAAAGTGGTTGGAAGTGTCTGTGCATCGCCATCGAAACGTACAAGTCGAGGCGCGTTTGCATCCATGTAAGCAACAGCTGAATTTGACGTATCAAAGTCGATGCCGATCCACGGGCGGATGGGGGCCATGGCGCATGTCTCCGAATTGTCTGAGCAAAGAGCGTCGGGCCTAAAGTTTTCTCAAACCGGGGTCAAGCCTCCGCTGCTCACATACATGTTGAAACCGGTCCATCAGACGATGCGCAACGCTTTTTCCGAGCGTTAACTTCATAACCCACAAACGTCCAACTCTCTGGGTGCGCAGGATTCGGGTGCCCTTCATTCACTTCTGGGTACCCCTTTTCCCGACCGATCAAAGGTGCGCGGAAAGTATGTCTGCAAGGATCAAAACAGACTAACCCGCTCTCAAAACCTAAAGCGTTACGATCCTTTGGCAGAAATTCTGAAAACCTCAATATCTTGGTCTAAACCTCGAACAGCGTGACGACCAACGGACTGAACCATGTTTCCCATGTGTTTCGCAACACGCGAAGTGATCAGGGTCTTTTCACCCAGTATCTTACAAAGATCCTGCACACGACTAGCGACATTGACAGTCTGTCCTACAACTGTGAAGTCCAACCGATCAGGGCTGCCGATATTGCCAAATGTCACAGGACCAAAGTCGATGCCGATGACAAACTCGATTGCCTCTTGGCTTCGTTCATCCGCTTGTTTGTTGTATTCGCCAAGATTGGCCAAGGCTCCAGAAGCAGCCTCGACTGCCGATCTGCAAGTGGACTCGTCGCTGTTGTCGGTCTCAAAAACTGCCAGAATGCCATCGCCCATGAATTTGAGCACATCGCCGCCTGCGTTCTGAATTGGCGAGACCACCATTTCAAAATAGTCTCCCATCATGGCCAGCAGTTTTTCCTCGGGCCAAGCCTGGGCCTTTTCGGTAAACCCCCTGAGATCCGCAAACAAGATCGCGGCTGCAACCGTTCTGTGTTCCCCGCGCTTAATATGCCCCTGACCGATCTCCACCGCTGGACCATGACCCAGATAAGTCTGTAGCAGGCTTTTTTGTGACTGACGCATCGCTATGGGTTCCAAAGCTGCCGCAAGTGCGTAACGCGACTCTTCAATGTATCGAATGTGCGTATCGGAAAACCCGATTTCAGCATTTGAAGTGAAGCTGGTGCCTTGAACCGATCCATTTCCATGTTCCAGTGGGATGGCCAGAAAATCCGTGGCACCCGCTTCGGCAAGTTCTGAATAGATCGGGTGTTCATCTTCAAGGTTGAGGTCCGCCAGCCGCTTTCGCAGAGGGCACCGACGCGTGACGATGTATTCAAATGGGCTGCCATGCCAAGCACTTGTCGACAGCACAGTCGTGGGAACCGTATAGCGACGGGTGTTTTCAGGGGTCCAGATAATACCCCATGCGCTGAGCAATGGATTTGAGTAGTTTTGTGCAATCCGTGCCCGTGCCAATGGTACACCAAGCTTTACAAGGCCTTCGCAATAGCCTTGCACGATTGCGGTTTCATCGCCCAACAACCGTCCTTCAGAAATCAGCCAATGGTTCAGTGCATCAATTTCGGACACGAGTCCCTCGCACAAAATGGACGTGTTTACAGTCTACATATCAATTCCTAGGAGAGAACCCGCACTGATGCAGACGCTTTTGAAATTCTGCATCAATGCGGTTTGCCAAACGTGCGGCGGTTTCTTTTGGGGTATGATCAACTGACAGCGGCGGCTTTGGTCGGGTCATCCTCAAGTTGTTTCAACAAGCGTGCCTGTTTAACTTTTGGATCCAAGTCCGGGTCGGTTAAATGAGCCAACATGTCCGGTACGGTCGCTTCGATTTGATCTTGCGAGGCCAGCGCCATCCCATGAGCCACAAAGGGGCGCAGATAGGTCATTCCGGCAAGGTTCGCGGTTTGCTGGAAAGGCTTAAGAAACTCGGCCATCGTGTAATTGTTGTACCCTCCCGCGTGGTAACTGTGCTCGGGCCCACCTGTAGAGACAAGGATCAGAAACTCGCGCCCCTTCAGATGATCCCCACCGGGTCCGTAGGCAAAGCCATAGCTCAGAACTTGATCCATCCACGCCTTCATGACAGGCGGCGCAAAGTACCAGTAAAACGGGAACTGAAATACAATCCGGTCATGGGCCATCAGCAATGCTTGTTCCGTTTCGACGTCAAAACGCAACTCAGCACCACCGATATCGGTCAAATCGCGTGTGGTGACTTCTTGCGCGTCTGAAAGCGCATCGAACCAGACTCGGTTGATCCGGGATTTGCTCAGGTCTGGATGCGCGGTGAGAACGAGTGTTTTCATGTGTCTGCCTCTTGCAGAAGTTTCGCTGAATGAACGGTGATGAGGGGGCGACCATCGGGACGCGTGTCAAACCGCCAGTTTTCCTGAACCCGCGCTTCGATATGTTCTCCGCTCACGGTTGTGGCACGAAACAGAACTTCGAACTCCGTAGCGCCCGGCGTGACCTTTATCTTGCTGACGTGATGTTCGGTCGGGCGCTGCAAGGTTGCAAGTACGTCTGTATACCACGCGCGCACCCGAGCGTGCCCTGTCAAGGTCGCGTCAACATCCGGCATGTCCCAATCCACATCGGGGTGTAGGTCCTCAAGGAATGCCTCGATCGGATCAAGCCGGTCAAACCGCGCGAACCAATCTGCGATAAAGGAACGTATTTTGGGATAGTCGTTCATGGAGTTCACCATTCGGCGACTTAATCAGCCAGCCGGTCCGGCAGCGGAGCCAGATCATACTGCGACCAGAAAAACGTATTTGCCGCATCCTGATCGGCAGAAAGGTTCGTCGCTTCGACGATCTTGCCCTCTTCGATGCGATAGACCAGCGCCCAGGTCGTATCTACATTCGGTTTTCCGTCTGCATTCGACCAACCGCGATGAATGTCCACGACATGTGTTTCATCCGCGCCGAAATAGATCGGCTGGGCTTGGAACCCGGCTGTGCCCAATTGTGCGAAGAAGGCGAGCACTTCCTCACGCCCGTTCTTCGTTCCAGACAATGGGTGACGACCCGGAATGTGCCATTTGACGTCCTCGTCCATCACGGCAGCAATTCCGTCCAGATCGTTCGCGCCGTAGGCGGCAAAAAAGTCTTGGACCACTTTGATGTTCTCTTCCGGTGAGGCCGCCATGGCGGTGTCTCCTGCGATGATTGCGGTGGCGAGTGCTGCGGCTTTGGTCAGGGTTTTCATCTCTTGTCCTCTCAGGCGCTTAGGCGTCGGGCAACTGCAACGCTTTCTGCCGGTCTACGCTGTGATAACGAGAACTTAGTTATTTAGCTCTTTCGTGATAATTCCCCCGAAATTCACTACTTTCATGTATAGAGTCGAACAAAGCCAAGATCGGGGATCCTATGCGCTTACCGCTTGCAACGCTTGAAATCTTCACCGCCATAGCCAGGCACGGGTCGCTGCGGGCCGCCGCAGACGCACTTGGCATCAAACCATCGACCGTGAGTCATCAGTTAAAGTCGCTGGAAGATCAGCTGGATACGGCACTCTTCATAAGAACAACGCGCTCAATCAGCCTGACCGAAGCCGGGCGTGCGCTCATCCGTGGAGCGGGCCCAGCCTTTGACCAACTGTCCGAGGCGGTAGAAAGTGCACGCAGCACAGGCCATGCCGCCCGGGGCACGCTGAAGTTGGCCATGCCTGAATTTGCGTACCATTTGTACGTGAGCCCGATCCTGAACAGCTTTTGCGCCAAATTTCCCGAGATTGAGCTGGAGCTGTCATTGACGGATGCGCTCTCGGACATTTTGGGCGAAGAATTGCATGCTGGGTTCCGGTTGGGGGACCGAGTTGCGCAAGATATGGTCGCGGTTCGACTTACTCAGCCATTGCAACTGGCCGTATCAGCAAGTCCGCACTATCTGACTGCCCGCGGCACGCCCAGAGACCCACGCGATCTTCTTGAGCATAACTGTATTCGATACAGGTTTCAGTCTTCTGGCCAGATTGCTCCGTGGCGTTTTGAAGCCAGAGAGGGACCGTATTCCGTTCAAGTGCAAGGCAATCTGATCACAAACACTTTGCCAGCTTCGGTTGATCTTGCAAAACAGGGGTTGGGGCTGGTTTATACATTCCGGGCCTTTGTGGCCGCTGAAATCAGGGCAGGCCACCTTAAGCCTGTTCTTGAAAACCATCTGGGCCAGACGCCTGGTATTTTCCTTTATTACCCGCGGGAATACAGGGGCATGATGCCACTAAAGCTGTTCATTGAGCACATAAAACAGCAAAGAGGTTCTAAGTAGAAAAATAAGAATACTATTTCCGTTCAAGCAGCATCAGTTAAGCGCTGAACTGGTGCCACTTCCGACAAATCGGGCGAGATACGCACCATGTCAGGCAGTTGCGGGACTGGCTTGGACGCCCCCTTGAGGATCAATTCAGCCGGAACGCTGGTTGCTGCTGCTAAAGCTTGTGACAGTGGCATTCCGACTTTAGTCACCAGGTTCCGTATGGCGGTTGTCAGGTCCAAATCCGCCCCTGCCAATATACCGTCTTGCAGTGTCAGTCTGCCCTCCTCGCGCCGGATAAGCCGCCCTTCCAGATGAAACGCAGTTTGATCAGTGCCAGCCACGGCCATCGCATCGCTGACCAAGAATATTTTTCCCGGCCCGCGTTTGGCTACAAATGCAGCGCGCATCGTTTCGGAGTGAACATGCACAGTGTCTGCGATCAAACCTGCAAACAGGTTCCCGCTTGCAAGCACTGCTCCCACCAAACCGGGCTCTCGACTGCCGAGTTGGCTCATTGCGTTGAACAGATGCGTCGCGCAGCGGGCACCAGCCTTTGCGTAAGTGATGCAAGTGTCAAATGAGGCGTCGGTGTGGCCCAGCGAGACGATAATCCCCGCCTGGGTCAAAGCCTTAACCTGGTCAACCGAAACATTCTCTGGTGCCAACGTGACCATCAGCGCAGGTAATTCGCGGGCGGCAGCCAAAAGCTGATCAAGATCAGCTTCCTCCATCGGGCGGATCAGCGCGCCGTCATGGGCACCCTTGCGACGCACCGACAAATGCGGCCCTTCAAGATGCAGACCTGCAATGCCAGGAACCCTCTGGCGCACCGCCTGTATCGCAGCCTGTATGGCAGCAGTTGTTTTCGCTGGCGTGTCCGTGATCAGCGTCGGCAGAATTGCAATTGCCCCCAACCCGCGATGTGCCTGAGCGATCCGCTGCAACGTTTCGACCGAGGGAGCGTCATTGAACATCACACCTCCCCCGCCATTCACCTGCAAATCAACGTAGCCGGGACTGAGGATGTCACCTGACAGATCCTCAATCCTTGTGTAGGTCGGCAGTTCATTTGTCGGTATTATCGCGTCGACTGTGCCGTCTACAAACCGAATGGCATGATCTTGAAACAGTGTCTCTCCGTCAAAAATCGGACCGCCGGCGAAGGTGATGATTGAGCCATTCATACTGTTTCGGTCACTTTCCGAAGATGGCGCGGTGTATCAGGGTTGATGCCGCGACGCGCAGCGACGGCTTCAACCATACCATAGAAAGAAGCAATGGCAGCGACAGGATCGGTCATCCAATGCGCTGTCCGCACATGCGGCAGCGAAACAGCATCCTTTACGCGATCCGTCGTTGCAAAAACCTGTGCACCCTTGGCGGCAAGTGCATCTGCGACCTCTGCAATATTTGCCTCGGCAGCGTCGCCGGAGGAAAAGGCGAGGACCGGAAAACCTTGATCCACTATTGAAACCGGACCGTGCAACACTTCGGCAGAGGAGTAGCTTTCGGCGTGGATCTGGCAGGTTTCCTTGAACTTTAACGCCGCCTCGTTCGAGATCGCCCAGGACGTTCCGCGGCCCAACGTGAACAGCGACTGGCCATCGATCGCATCGATTACTACACCCCAGTCGCAGGCAATGGCCTGCTCCAGATCTTTGGGCAGGTTGCGGATGGCCGCCAGCAAATCTGCGTCGCCTTTGATCTCGGCCAGCAACCAAAGCCCCGCAACCAAAGACGTCACAAATGTTTTGGTCGCTGCGACACTCAACTCTGGCCCGGCATGAATGGGCAGCGCGGCCGAGGCAACATTCGCCAGGGCCGAACCGGTATCATTGGTAATCGCCACAGAATAAGAGCCGCCTTGGGTCAGCGATTGGGTCAGGCGAACAATGTCTGGGCTTTGCCCAGATTGCGACACCGATATGCACAGCGCGTTTGGACAGCGCATATCGACGCCGTAGATCGATTTGACGCTTGGCCCAACCGACGCCATGGGCAGGCCCAGCAACAGCTCTGACGCGTATTTCAGATAGCTGCAAGCATGATCGGATGATCCCCGCGCAACAGAAATCAAAAAGAGCGGATCGCGCGCGCGCACTTCTTGCGCCGCTGATTTGATGGCCTCGGATCCTTCGGTCAGCAGGCGGTCAACGGCGACAGGTACTTCGTTGATTTCCTGCCGCATAAGCGTGAGTTGGTTGGACATCAGGTCCGCCCTTTCAGTTTGATAGGCGCAGTTCGGCCACGAAATCGTAGGCATCCCCGCGATAGATGGAACGGGTGAGTTCGGCCACACGTCCGCTTTCCAGATATGACGTACGCTGAATACGCAATCCTGCCGTCCCCTCGGCGACGTCCAGCAGCCGCGCTTCGGTTGCTTCAAGATTGATGGCCGAGATCTTTTGGATCGCGCGGACCGGGCGACGACCTGACTGTTCAAGTACGGCATAAAGCGACCCGGTCACCTCGGTGGGGTTGGGTAGGATGTCCAATGGCAGCGCGGCGCGTTCTAAGGCCATCGGGCGTCCTCCGGCTGCACGCAGACGGTGGATTCGGGCCACTTGATCATTGGCCGACAGGCCCAACGCCAGCATTTCATCGGGTGCGGGCAGGAAAATTCCCCGCTCCAGCCACGTCGAGGTCGTTTCAAAACCACGCCGCTCCATATCCTCGGTGAATGAGGTCAGATGCGACAGGGACTGCTCGACCCGCGCGACTGGTTCCCGCACAAACGAACCTGAGCCTTGCCGTTGCTCGATTGTTCCTTTGCGCACCAACTCCTGAATGGCCTTGCGGACTGTTACACGCGACAGGTCGGTCAATTCCGCGATCTCACGTTCGGGCGGCAGAGAGCTGTTTGGCGGCAGGATACCTTCCTCGATCCCCTGTTCAAGCCGCTGGCGCAGCTGCACGTAACGTGGTCCGGCAGACTGGCCCAGCCAGCCCTCGGGCTTTAGGAAATCAACAACGCTCATGTTCGACCTCCTCTTTGAACGCTTGCGCCAAAGCGATTGCCCCTGAAAGCGGATCGCCTGATGGCTGCGTTAAAACTTGCTGCATGTCTTTTGGCAAAAAGGCAGCGTAGTGCGGACCTATTCCACCCGTCAGGCAAATGGGAACACCGGGGATCCAGCCCATCTTTTTCAGCCTGTCCGCCAAATAGTCGGCACCCGCCTGCATGATCGACATCGCAATTGTGTCCCCCTTCCCCGCAGACTGTGTGACGACAGGTGCAAGGGCACCAAATTCCGTAGGAGACATTGTCGATGCGGCTTTGACGATACCAGTCGCACCCTCGAACCGGCGCAGCAAGTGCCCGGACAGTTCAGACGACGCAATCACCCCGTCAGCACATTCCAGCACCTCGGACAATGCCCGTTTTCCGACCCACTGAGCCGAAGCCTGGTCCCCCAACACCGGCCCCCATCCTCCGGCAAAACTTGGCTTTCCACCCTGCTGCATGGCCAGAAACGACCCGGTTCCACAATGTGCAACAAACCCGTCACGTGGCCCTAACGCCCCGCGAAGGGCAGATGGGCGATCATCTTCTATGCGCACATGCGTAAAGGGCAGGACCGCGGCCAGACGATCAGCTATCGCAGGCCCCGTGATACCTGCCAAACCCAGGTATGCCGGCACTTTGGCGAGGTCTGCGACGTCAATGCCAGCTTGTTGACCCAATGCGGCCAATCCTTCCGAAAGCTCAGCACAGGACGCATCGAAATCGGTCGACACGTTCGCCGACCCAACCTCAACCCGCCAGCTTCGAGCACGATCCGACAAAGCGAGGCGGCACCGCGTACCTCCACCGTCTATTGCCAAAACCAGATTATCCATGCAGCGAGTCATGAAGAGACCTTTATAATACCTTTGCCGAATTTAGAAGGCCAAAATACGACCTCATGCGAGTTAAATTGCATTATTGAGGGAAATAAACAAAATGGTAGACTAATGGTATCTAAAAGGTATGATGCCGAGAGACCGGGGGAGAATCACTTGAACACACCTGTGACAGAACAGTTGCACCCAAATGCAATCGGGCTCGACACGCGCCCACTGTCAGATGTCGCTGCCCTTCTGGCGCAGTCGCAAGCCTTGGCCGCGTCTGCGCCACTGGATGCGGTGGGGCCAATCTGTGATGGGGCACAGGCCATGGCGGCCACGGTCCGGGCGAAAGGCGTTCTGCGCTATTTGGCGGCAGGTTCCTCTGGCCTCATGGCTGCAGCGGATGCTCTGGAACTTGGGGGCACTTTTTCCATCCCGGCAAATCAGGTCCAAATTCACATGGCGGGCGGATTGCCTTCCAGCGCAGAGATGCCCGGAGATGTCGAAGACATCTCGACCACTCTTACAGATGAATTGGCCGAACTTTCCGTCCGTGACACACTGATCGCAGTTTCGGCCAGTGGAACTACACCTTACACCATCGCAGCCGCTCGCATTGCTCGCGACAAAGGTGCCCAGGTCATTGGCATCGCCAACAACGCTGGCTCCGAACTCTTGCAGCTATCGGATCATGCGGTCTTGCTGGAGACCCCGCCGGAACTTGTATCCGGCTCGACCCGAATGGGCGCAGGCACCGCGCAGAAAATTGCGTTGAATATGCTTTCCACACTGATGGCTGTCGAGTTGGGCCATATTCAGGACGGAATGATGATCAACCTACGCGCCGACAACGACAAGTTACGTGCTCGCGCCAACGGGATCGTCTGTCAGCTGACGGGCGTTGATCCCAAACAAGCGGCATCGGCGCTGAACATCACGGGCGGCGACCTCAAATGTGCGGTACTCGTCGCAGCAGGTGTCGGATCTGATGAAACCGCGCAAGCACTTCTGGATGAAACAAACGGCCACCTCCGACCCGCAATGAACCGATTAAAGCGAAACAACGAAAACACAAACCTGGGAGAAGCAAAATGAAACGCAAAGTTCTAAGCCTGGCTCTGATGAGCACAGCGCTGGTCACAAGCGCTTATGCACAAGAGGCTACGCTGACAATCGAAAGCTGGCGCAATGACGACCTGGCCCTATGGCAGGAAAAGATCATTCCCGCCTTCGAAGCAGAGCACCCGGGTATCAAAGTCATCTTCTCACCCTCCGCGCCTGCCGAGTACAACGCAGTTCTGAACTCGAAACTTGAGGCCGGATCGGCCGGTGACCTGATCACCTGTCGCCCGTTTGACGCTTCGCTGGCGCTGTACGAAAGCGGGCACCTAACTGACCTGTCCGACCTCGAGGCCATGGGCAATTTCTCGGATGTTGCGAAATCCGCATGGCAGACCGATGACGCATCCGCCAGTTTCTGCGTGCCTATGGCGTCGGTGATCCACGGTTTTATCTACAATAAAGACGCCTTCAATGAGTTGGGCCTTGAAGTCCCCACCACAGAGGCCGAGTTCTTTGCCGCTTTGGACAAGATCAAGGAAGACGGTACCTATATCCCAATGGCGATGGGCACAAACGACCAGTGGGAAGCTGCCACGATGGGCTATAACAATATCGGCCCGAACTACTGGAAAGGCGAAGAAGGCCGCCTGGCGCTGATAAAAGGCGAGCAGAAACTGACGGACCCGCAATGGGTTGCACCTTATGCGACACTGGCTAAATGGGCGGACTATCTGGGCGACGGATACGAAGCGCAAACCTATCCCGACAGTCAGAACCTGTTTACCCTCGGTCGCGCCGCAATCTACCCGGCGGGCAGCTGGGAAATCGCTGGCTTCAATACGCAGGCCGATTTCGAAATGGGCGCTTTCAAACCTCCGGTCCAGAATGCAGGCGACACCTGCTATATCTCTGACCACACTGACATTGGCATCGGCCTGAACGCGGCCAGTGAAAACCAAGAGGCCGCAAAAACTTTCCTGTCCTGGGTCGCAAGCCCGGAATTCGCCAGCATCTTTGGCAACGCGGTTCCCGGGTTCTTCCCCCTGTCCAACACTCCGGTCGAGCTGGAAGACCCGCTGGCCAAGGAAATCGTCGGCTGGCGGGATGAGTGTGAAAGCACAATCCGTTCGACCTATCAGATCCTGTCGCGTGGCACGCCAAACCTGGAAAACGAAACCTGGGGTGCATCTGTCGCTGCCATTAAAGGCACGGAAAGCCCCGAGGCGTTGGGCCAGCAGTTGCAGGACGGTTTGGCCAGTTGGTACGCACCCCATCAGTAAAGCCTGAGCGCTAACCATCACCGGACGCGGGGTTTCGCGTCCGGACCTTTTCCCGGAGACCGTCATGCAGACCCGCCGCATCCGCTGGCACATCGCCGTTTTCCTTGCCCCTGCGGTTCTGGTCTACACGGCGGTGATGATCTTCCCTTTGTTCAACACCCTCCGTCTTGCACTGTTCAGCGAGGTTGATCAGGCGCGCGTCTATGTGGGCTTGGAAAATTTCCGCACCCTGTTTTTCGACCCGATCTGGTCCGAACAGTTCTGGAACGCGTTGGGAAACAACTTCTGGTTTTTCCTGATCCACATGCTGGTGCAGAACCCCATCGGCATCGCCTTGGCGGCAATCTTGTCACATCCCCGCTTGCGGTTCGCTGCGCTTTACCGTTCGGCGATTTTCATCCCCACGATCCTAAGCTTTGTGATCGTTGGCTTCGCCTGGAAACTGATCCTGTCACCCCTTTGGGGTATCGCGCCGTCGATGCTGGACGCCATCGGTCTAAAGTCACTGTTTGCACCGTGGCTGGGTAAAGAAGAATACGCACTGACAACGCTGGCGCTGGTGTCGGTCTGGCAGTTCGTCGGGATCCCGATGATGTTGATCTATGCTGCCCTTCTGTCGATCCCCGAAGAAATCCTTGAGGCCGGAGAGATCGATGGGATTACCGGGGCTTCCGCGTTCTGGAAAATCAAACTGCCGCTCATATTGCCGTCCATCGGCATCATCTCGATCCTGACATTTGTGGGCAACTTTAACGCGTTCGACCTGATATACGTGTCGCAAGGCGCGCTAGCTGGGCCGGATTTCTCAACTGATATCCTTGGTACATTCATGTACCGAACCTTCTTTGGCTTCCAATTGCAATTGGGAGATCCGCATATGGGGTCCGCTATCGCTGGGGCCATGTTCGCGATCATCCTCGTGGGGGTCTGCATCTACCTCTTCGGCATCCAGACCCGGATGCGCCGGTACCAGTTGTGAGGGCATGGCCATGAACAAAGCACGCCAAAACCCGCTGAACACCGCCGCCATGCACGGGGCGCTGATCCTTTACACGCTGATCGCCCTGTTCCCGGTCTTCGTCATCATCATCAACAGCTTCAAAACCCGCCGCGCCATCTTTCGCGAACCGCTTGCCCTGCCCGACGCTGAGAGCTTTTCGCTGATCGGTTACCAGACGGTGATGAAACAAGGGGATTTCTTCCTCTATTTCCAGAATTCGATGATCGTTACGGTGGTGTCGCTGGCATTCATCCTGCTTTTTGGTGCCATGGCGGCCTTTGCCCTCAGTGAATACCGCTTCAAGGGCAACCTGCTGATGGGTCTCTATCTGGCGCTTGGGATTATGATTCCAATCCGTATCGGTACTGTCGCGATCCTCGAGATGATGGTGGCCACCGGGCTTGTGAACACGCTTTGGGCCTTGATCCTTGTCTACACGGCACAAGGATTACCGTTGGCGGTGTTTATCCTGTCCGAGTTCATGCGACAGGTGTCCGACGACCTGAAGGATGCAGGCAGGGTCGATGGGTTGTCGGAATATACGATCTTCTTCCGTCTTGTCCTGCCGCTCGTCCGCCCTGCCATGGCAACGGTCGCGGTATTCAACATGATCCCGATCTGGAACGATCTGTGGTTCCCGCTGATCCTCGCCCCGGCGGAGGAGACCAAAACCCTGACGCTGGGCAGTCAGGTCTTCATCGGTCAATTCGTCACCGATTGGAATGCGGTTCTGTCGGCCCTGTCGATGGCAATCCTGCCGGTGCTGGTGCTCTATGTCATCTTCTCGCGCCAACTGATCCGCGGCATCACTTCAGGAGCTGTCAAATGACCCGAGTTCTGATTGCTGGCCTTGGCAATATGGGCCTTAGCCACGCGCTGGCCCATCACCACCATCCGGACGCGCAAATCGTGGGATTGGTGAACAGGTCCGGTCATGTGGATCACCCCGAGCTGGGCCAGTATCCTGCCTATTCGGATTTCCACTCGGCGTTGGCCGAGACAAATCCGGATTTGGTCGTTGTCGCCACCTATTCCGACAGCCATGCAGATTATGCCTGCGCGGCGATGGAGGCGGGCGCGCACGTCTTCGTTGAAAAACCACTGGCCACCACCGTGGCCGATGCCAAACGCGTTGTCGAAAAGGCCACCCAGACCAACCGCAAGCTGGTCGTTGGATATATCCTGCGTCATCACCCGTCGTGGATGCGCCTGATTTCCGAGGCGCGTGACCTTGGCGGGCCATATGTGTTTCGCCTGAACCTCAACCAGCAAAGCAGCGGGGCCGAGTGGGAAACGCATAAGGCGCTAATGCAAACCACCTCGCCCATCGTCGATTGCGGCGTGCATTACGTCGATGTGATGTGCCAAATCACGGATTCGGACCCGGTGCGCGTACATGGCATGGGCCTGCGCCTGAGCGATGAGATCGCCGAAGATATGTACAATTACGGACAGTTTCAGGTCATCTTCCAGGACGGCTCGGTCGGTTGGTACGAGGCCGGTTGGGGCCCGATGATGTCTGAGACCGCGTTTTTCGTGAAAGACATCGTCTCGCCCAACGGGTCGGTTTCGATCACCGATGGCAACACGGGCGCATCCTCAGATATCGACGGCCACACCAAGGTCGGCGGCATTCTGGTCCACCGCCCCGAGGGGGACAGTCAGATCGACATGCCCGACGAACCCGGCCATCAGGAGCTTTGCGACGCAGAGCAGGCCTTTATGCTGCGCGCTATTGCCGACGACATCGATCTAACCCGCCACATGAATGACGCCGTGCAATCGCTGGCCATCTGTCTGGCAGCAGACGAAAGCATCCGTACCGGCCAACCCATTTCGCTGAAAGAGGCACACACATGACCGCCCTGACGCTTACGAACGTGAACAAGTCCTTTGGCACTGTCGAGGTGCTCAAAGACATCAACATCGAAGTGGAAGAGGGCGAGTTCGTCGTCTTCGTCGGCCCCTCGGGCTGTGGCAAGTCCACCTTATTGCGCGTGATCGCAGGTCTGGAAGATGTTACATCGGGCGAAGTGCGCATTGGCGGCGAGCTGATGAACCTCACACCGCCTTCAAAACGCGGTATCGCGATGGTGTTCCAGAGCTACGCGCTTTACCCTCATCTGAACGTGCGCAAGAACATGTCGCTGGCGCTGAAACAGGAAGGTCAAAGCAAGCAGGTCATCGAGGAACGTGTCGCCAAGGCCAGCAAGATGCTGAACCTTGAACCCTATATCGACCGCTACCCGTCTGAGCTGTCCGGCGGTCAGCGTCAGCGTGTTGCTATCGGTCGCGCGATTGTTCGCGAACCCAAATTGTTTTTGTTTGACGAACCTCTATCCAATCTGGACGCGGCTTTGCGTATGAACACGCGGTTGGAGATCGCGAATTTGCACCAGCAGCTCGATGCCTCGATGATCTATGTCACCCATGACCAGACCGAAGCGATGACGTTGGCGGACAAGATCGTCGTACTGCGCGACGGGCGTGTGGAACAGGTTGGCAGCCCGATGGAGTTGTACAACAATCCTGCCAATCAATTTGTCGCCGGTTTCCTTGGCGCACCATCGATGAATTTCTTCCCCGCCAGCTTAGTTGGAGAAAGCACAGACATCACAATGGGGGTCCGGCCCGAAGACCTCTATCTGACAGATGAAAGCCCTTTGAGCGCACAAGTAACCCATGTCGAACATTTGGGAGGGGACACCAACGTGATCGCAATGATGCAAGGTCATCAGGTTACAGCCCGCCTGTTCGGTCAACACGAGGTCGCAACCGGCCAAGAGATACATATTGGTTTCACACCGGATCGCAGTTATCGCTTCGATACGCAGGGCGCTCGGCTCGCCTAAACCTCTGTTGAACTTCACCCGCCCCAGTCAGCCAAATGACCTGTGCGTTACCATCAGGCAAAGCGGTCTGGTGAAAAGGCCCCTATGTCGACATGAGGGCTCCGCCCGGCCATATCGGCCGCGACCAATCGGGCCGTGGTGGCCGCTAAAGTCAACCCAAGCTGACCATGACCCGTGGCGAAATGAACGTTGTCCAGACGGTCACTGCGCCCAATGATCGGACGCGTGTCAGGGGTGAAGGGGCGATACCCAATACGTCGTTCAGCTTCTTCTGTTTTTAAGCCGGGCAAGACACGATGCGCCCGCCGGACAAGCACATCCGCCCGGTTCCAGTTCGGCGCTGCATCCAAACTTGCGAACTCAATCGTTCCGGCGACAGCCAGGGCCCCGTCGTATGGCGTAACACCGAACCCTCCTTTAGGATAAAAAATCGTGTGCTTCAGTTCCAGACCCGGATCAGACAGAGCCGTTGAGTATCCGGCCACGCCTTCCAATCGGATCGGAACACCCAAATCTCGCGCCAGCACCTTGGATCGGGCGCCAGCAGCCAAAACAACGCGTCCTGTTGGCGCCACCGTGCCATCGGTCAGCCTGACCGAGCGCACCTGTCGACCTTCTCGGTCGAACCCTGCAGCCCCTGCCCGTTTGACGATGCCGCCCCGCTTTAGGAACGTTTGATGCAGAACTTCAACCAAACGTTTTGGATCCGTCACATAGCTCCAGTCGCGCAACAGCACGGCATATTTGAAATCAGGTGCTATGGCGGGGTCGAGTTCATGAGCTTCATGGCCCGAAATCTCGTCAATAGTGCATCCAAGTTCGCGCGCAAGATCAAAGGCAGCGCCCATAGTCGCCTTGTCAACGTCATCGTCAAACAGCTTGATTATCGGGCGCTCGATCAGCAATTCCGGGTGGCCGATGTCATCCAATTGGGCTTTGAAATCCGCCGTGGCCAAGAATGTCAGCCGCGCCAGATCCGCCGCGATGGCGCGCATCTTTGACGGGCGAGCGTTCGCTGTGAACCGCGTGAACCACGGCAACAACTTCAACGCTGAACTGGGACGCAACGACAAGGGCGCTTCGCTGTCCAGCAACCACCCGGGCACTTTCAACATCATTCCGGGTTGCGACAACGGAACAATTTCACCTACGGCAATACAACCGCATGACGCCCAACTTGCCCCCTCACCGATGGTGTTGGGCTCAAAAACCGTAACCTGATGTCCCTCAGCCTGCAGCGCCAGCGCACATGAAATGCCAACAATGCCGCCGCCGACAACCGCGACCTCTTCCATCTGAAGCATTCCTATTGCAAATCATGCAGTTGCGACAACAACTCCGTACTAACAACTACGCCCTGTTCCTGAGCGGTGGCGCGGTTTTTCAACCGTCCGTCACCCGGAACACGGGCCGAGCCGTTGCCTTCGATTTCCGCACAGATACGCTTGACGTAGTCATTGAAACCCGGGTTTCCAAAGCGCGCAGGATCAATGGCGATCAGTGTGGCCCCGCCTTTGATGTTCAAAGCGCCATGCTCTACACGCTCGGTATTGTCGACCGATAGCGTGCCACCGGCCAACGCCGCGCCTAAGACTTCGATCAGAAAGGCAATCGCGGCCCCTTTGTGCTCGCCAAAGGGCAGCAGGCTTCGGGATTCCAGAATGGCATTTGGATCGGCAGTGGGCTGACCATCCAGGGCCAAACCCGCCGGGCGCGGAAGATCGTGCCCCTCTGCCGCGGCCATACGAATATCCATCAGCGCAACCATCGATGACGCCTGATCCCAGACAACCGGCTCGGCCCCCTCGCGCGGGCAGGCGAAAGACATCGGGTTCGTTCCGAATACCGGCCGCACACCGCCCTGCGGCACCACCATAGACAATGAGTTCACAACTCCCAGCGCCACCAACCCCGCCTCGGCCAGTGGTTCGGTGTCAAAACGCAACGCTGCAAGGTGGTGGCAATTGGCACAGGTGAAAGAGGCAATGCCGTTTTCACGCGCCATCGCAATCAGTTCATCCCGCGCCATGCCGGCTGCAAGTTGATAGTACCCGTTGTCACCATCCCCGCGTAAAACGCCGGGGGCAATACGCTCAACCCGGGGCGACGCCGTCGGATTGGCATATCCCGAAGTGAAGCTTTGCACGTAGACCGGCAACATGCGCAGCCCGTGGCTGCGGGGACCGTCCCGTTCGGACCGGGTGACAATTTCCGCCAAAACAGCACTGCTATGTGCATCCATGCCCGCAGCCACAAGGACCGATTTGGCCAGTTCCCTAACCTCTGCGAGTGAGAGCGTTTTCGTCGAGATTTCCGTCATCTGGGTGATCCTGTCCTTGTAGGGCGCAATGGGGCGCGCCAGCGCCCACGTCAGGGTTAACTGCTGTATTCCCGGCGCTTTTTGGCAACAAACTCGTCCAGCGCACCGCGTTGATCGTCAGGCATCGGAGGCTGCACATAGTTGTCCAGCATACGCCGCGCGGCTTCATTGCCAACAACCTCAGCCGTTTTCGATCCTTCTGCCTCCCACTGTTCAAAACTATCGTTGTTTTGCAAGTGGTTCATATGCATCGGGTTTTCGCGCGTGTGGTCTGTACCCAGGAAATGCCCTCCGGGGCCGATGCGGGCGATGTCATCCAGCAACGGGTCCAGATCTTCGTCCTGAAGTCCGCTGAAGAAGCGATGGAAATTCTCAAGCTGCAACGTGTCCTGCACCCATTTCGAGTAGCTGACCCCCAGCGCTCCTTCCAGAAAACCGGCCGAGTGCACAATGTAATTTGCCCCGCCAAGCAGCACGGGCCACATCGTGTTGGCCGTGTCAAAACCGGCCTGCATGTCGGGCGATTTTGACCCGGTCCACATTGTGCAGGTCCGCCACGGCACCTGATAGAACCGCGCCATCTGACCCACCAACAGGTTCATCAATCCCGGCTCAGGCGACCCCATCATCGGCGCGCCGGTTTTCATAGACACGCCCATGATTGCCACACCCAGAACCATCGGCGCGCCGCGTCGGATGATCTGGCTATAGGCCATTCCCGCCAAGGATTCCGCAATCAACAGCGCCACGCCGCCTTGCGGGCTGGCCGGGGTCGAAGCGCCTGCCAAAACAAAGGGCGACAACAGGCATGGCTGGTTGGCCGCTGCATAGACGCGCAGGCTTTCCAGCATGGTCTCATCCCAGACCAGCGGCGTGTTGCAGTTCAGCAGCGCAGCCATGACTACGTTATTATCTACAAACTCTTCTCCGAACACGATCCGGGTCATATCCACCGAGTCACGCGCCGCCTGTTCTGACAATACCGAACCCTTGATCGGCTTGTCGGTCAGCGTCAGCGCCGCGTGGACAAGCTCAAGATGGCGCTGCGGAACCGGAACATCCTGCGGTTCCACCGGCAATATGCCCGGAACCATCATCGACTGGCTCATCTGGCTCATCTTGAAGAAGTTCTGCGCATCCTCCAGCTGTGAGGGGCGACGCACGCCGTCAAGGTCATAGACAAAGGGTGCGCCATAGGCGTTCGCGAAGACCGAGTGCTCGTTACCCACACGCAAAGACCGCTCTGGGTTGCGTGCCGCATAAGCCCATTCCGACGGCACCGACGAAATCAGATCCATCAGCATGTCGCGACCGATACGAACGCGTTCGCCCTGCACGTCCGCGCCGTATTTCTTCCAGTCAGCCAACGCCACCGGATCGCGGAATTCAATGCCGGTGGTTTCCAGAATGGTCATCGCAGCATTGTGGATACGCTCGACCCCCTCAGGACCCAGCAGGTCAATGGGTCCGACCTTACGGTTCAGGGTCGGCAGGTAGACCGGGGGTGGGTTTGTGCGGGCCTGAACGCGTGCCGCGCGCCCACCGCCACGGCTGGACCGTCCTCGTGCTTGTGCCATGTCAGCTCTCCTTCTCAGGCCCGGGCGCGCGCGCTGGTTGGGTCAACAGCGCAAACGTCGATCACCTCGGCATCGCGCATTTCATTGTGAACCATCACCTGCATTTTCGTGCCTGGTGCGGTCATGTCCTGTGGCACCAGGGCCATCGCGATGTCGTGGTTGCAGTAGTAGGAAAATCCACCCGAGGTGACGCGCCCGATCAACTTTCCATCGGCGTACACACCTTCGTCAAACATCACCGAGGTATCGCAGAACGGCAGTTTCAGAGTCACCAGCGTGTTGTAACCACCCTCTGCCTTTTGCTTTTGCAGCGCAGCCTTTCCAATGAACTCCCGCTCGACCACCTCGCCATTGACCTTTTCAGTCATGGCCACAAAGCGACCCAGATCAGCTTCGTAAGGTGTCATGTCCTTGCAAATCTCGCGGTTGATCGCGCGATAGGATTTCTCAAGCCGCATCGACTCCAAGGCTTCCAGGCCAAAGGGCTTCACCCCAGCCTTGAGAAGCAGATCGACCAGGTGGCGGTTATATCCAACCGGATGGTGCAGCTCCCATCCCAGCTCGCCGGTATACGAGACGCGCAACAGATGAACGCCCTTGGCATACCCTACCTCACCCATCTGCGCCGACAGCCACGGGAAAGCTTCGTTCGACAGGTCGTTGTCGGTCAGCGGTTGCAGAATCTCACGAGCTTTCGGACCGGCCAAAGCAATCACGCCCAGCTGTTCCGAGATATCCTCCAACACGACCGAGCCGTCCTTGGGCAGCAAGCGCTGCAACTGATCCCAGTTGTATGCGCGCCAGTTCGGGGTCGAAATCAGATAGAAATCATCCTCGGCATATCGAACGATGGTGTATTCCGCATCCATTCCGCCCTTGTCGTTCAACATCAGCGACAGGGTCATGCGGCCAATCTTCGGCAATTTGTTGGCCATCAGGCTGTCCAGCCATTTTGCGGCACCGGGGCCGCGCACGGTGAACTTGGTCATCGGCGACATTTCGATGAACCCGGCCTCTTCGCGGGTCGTGCGGACCTCGGCCTGTACCAGTTCCATGTGGTCGGTGCGGCGGAAGCTGTGTTCGGGGATCGCCTCCGCGGGGGATTTGGCAAACCACCGGGGGAACTCGTATCCGTTGAAGCTGGTCCAGACTGCGCCATGTGCGGTTAGCAGATCATAAGACCCCATGGTTTTCATCGGGCGCGCGTCCGGGAAGTCCTCTCCCGGAATATGCGCGTCCATGTGGGTGCCCCAGGTTTCGCGCACCTTGTCCATCGTCCAGCGCTTCGAAGCGTAGTCGGAAAAACGGCGTGGGTCGAGTTCGGACATGTCCATACCCGGATCACCGTTCACGATCCATTTCGCCAGGCGGTTGCCGACTGTGCCGCCCCACAGAATACCGCCCGGCATACCTTCGGCCAGCCACAGATTGTCATGCCCCGGCGCGGGGCCCGCCAACGGCAATTCGTCCGGGGTCATCTGAAACGGCCCGCGTGTGTTGGCCTTGATACCAACCTCGCCCAGGGTCGGCACACGCTCAATGGCGCGCTCCCATTGGGTTTCCACCGCATCGAAATCCTCAGGCAGCAGATCGGCTCCGAAATCAGGCGGCACGCGATCCTCGGCAAACAGTTTGAGGTCCTTGGTGAATTCATAAGGACCGAACTGAATCCCGCCCACATCCTCGCGCAGATATGCGCCGTAATCCTCGTCGCGCAGGATCGGGAATTCCGGCAGCCCCTGTGCACGACGTTCCTTCAGCAGCGGCACGGTCTCGGTGGTCCAGTATTGGTGTACGATTGGAATACAAGGCAGATCCAACCCCACCCGCCGTGCGTTTTCGCGCGCGTAGTTGCCGGTGGCGAAGATCAGATGCTTACAGGTGATCTCACCCTTGTCGGTGGTCACTTTCCAAAGCCCGTTCTCCAGCTTTTCGTAAGATTGCGCTTCGGTGTTCTGGTAAACCTTTGCTCCCGCATCACGCGCCAGCTTTGCCATTGCCATGGTAATGTCAGCGGGGTTCACATAGCCGTCTTCAGTATGCAGGATACCGCCCCGGATATGTTCAGACTGGTTCAACAGCGGGTGAACCTCGGCCACTTGTTCCGGGGTCAGCAGTTTGCACGGCACGCCGGCGGCTTCGGCAATCGAGATATAAGACTGGAATTCGTCCCAGCGTTTTTCGGTGTTAGCAACGCGCAGCTGGCCGACTTTGCGCAACCCAACCGAGCTGCCCATCTTTTCCTCGACCTCGGTATAGATGCGGATGGTCTCCATCGTCATCTTAGACACGTTGTGAGAGCGTACAAAAGTCACCAAAAGGCCCGCCGCATGCCAGGTCGACCCCGAGGTCAACGTCGTCCGTTCCAACATAACGGCTTCGGTGCACCCATGCTCGGTCAAGCCGTACAGAATCGAGGCTCCGACACAGCCGCCCCCTACAACAACAACTTCGGCATGTGACTGCATTTGTTTTCTCCTCTCCCACTGCGCTGAAACCCCGGCCAACGCCGCTCCGCAAGGCGGAAACTTGGTGGGTCAGGGATTCAGCGCAGCACATGCTGCTTTACCCAATTCTTTGCGCTCACGGGCCAAGACCGCAATCGCAAAAAAATTCACTCTGGGCAAATTCAGCTAATGCGAATACGCCTAGGATAACGTAAATACACCGAAACCTCATAATACAGGTCAAACCACCTTGCCCTATGGTCCCTACGATTTCCCACCGCTCAGCTCGCTGATCAGTTTCGAAGCCGCCGCCCGCCATGTCAGCTTCAAACAGGCCGCCAGTGAACTGAACGTTACTCCGGCCGCCATCAGCCATCAGGTCAAAGCACTCGAGGTCGAACTCAATTGCGCGTTGTTCCAGCGCCATCATCGCGGTGTGGAACTCACCGAAAGCGGTGCTTATTTGCTGGTTGCTTTGCAACGCGGGTTTGAGGGGATCAGCGAGGCACTCAAGCAGTTGCGCTCGCAATACGATCGTTCAGGTGTGACGATACGATCCAGCACGGCGGTCAGCTCATTGTGGCTGACACCGCGCTTGGCACAGTTTTGGAAGAATTTCGGGCATATCTCTGTCACGCAAGTCGTCACTGATTTGGGATACGACACGCAAAAATGTGACATAAGCATCAGGTATGGTGACGCATCACGCGAACGTGGCACATATCATGTTTTGTTCCGGGACCGGATCATGGCTTTGGCCAGCCCTGAATTTGTCCGGCAAAATAAAGTCGAACAACTGCAGGACCTGCCCAAAATCCCACTTATACATCTGGACGCGCCCGGCACCGATTGGACAGGTTGGCAGGAATGGGCGGCTGGTTTGGGTTACTCCGGCTCACTCAAATCGGGGCACAGGGTGAACAACTACACCATTGCCCTGCAAGCAGCACAGGATGATATGGGCGCTGTACTGGGATGGGAAGGGCTGACCGCAGGTTTGGTTAGGTCAGGCAAACTGGCCAAGTTATTGCCACAGACACTGTCAGCCCCTTTGGACTTTTATGTCGTGCTACACAACACCTCTTCGGACCGGGCTGCATTGGTCTACAAATGGTTGGTCGAGGATTCCAACTGATCGCCAACACTTTGCTGAAATGTTCGCTCGTCAACAAAAGGGGGAACCGGAATCAGAGCCAAAGTGGTCGTTTCTTTTCCCCTTCTCAGCACCCATTTGCGGGCACCGATTCCGTTCAAATCCGGTTCAGGTACTATGAGCCAGAAGCACGCTTGTAGCGCGGGTCATGCCAGCGGCGTATTGTTCGCTGGTTGTGGTCTTTAGCAAAAGACCGGTTGATACAGTCGTGAGCAGAAAGGCCAAATCCGCCGCCGCTTCGGGTGTTGGCACCACGTTTGCTTTCACCAAATAACCCGACAGGGCTTTTTCGAATTCTGCGTTGTAATCCATTTCGGCATCTGACGCGGATTCGATGGCAAATTCCATAATCTCGGCACCATGAGGCGTGCCCCGCCATATGGCCACGTGATCTCCGATCCAAGTCTGATACGCCCGGGCCAGAACATCCCGGGGCGAACCTTCTGACTGGCTCAGAACATCAAGGGCCGCATTGGTCATCGATGTCAGCACTGTTCTGACAGCCCATTCCAGAACGGCTTCTTTCGATCCGAACTGGTTGTAGATCGACTGACGCGACAAACCAGCAGCTTCGGCAATGTCATTCATGGACACTTTGCGAAAGCCATATTGCGCAAAGACAGACAGGACTTCGAAAGCGTTTGACGATTTTTTCATTTTTACCTTGTTGACATTTTGGGTCGTGTTTGTAAATAGAGTACACAAGAATATACCCGTCTGCAACCTATATCGATTGGATCCCCTCGGATGGAACAGAAAATCACTGACTCGGGCTTCAGTAGCTGGAAGCCCTCGCAACTCCCGGAACTGAATGGCAAGACCTATGTCATCACCGGCGCAAATTCGGGCATCGGTTATGAAGCCGCCCGGATGCTGGGTGAAAAAGGCGCGAACGTTGTAATGGTCTGCCGCTCACGCGCAAAAGGTGAAACCGCACAGCGCAAGCTGTCAGCGTCCTCGAAGGGCAAGGTCGACCTTATCCTGATGGACCTCAGCGATCTGTCGTCGGTTCGCAAGGCGGCCGAGGAACTGCGCGGTCGCTATACCAAAATCGACGGCCTGATCAATAACGCAGGCATCATGATGACCCCGCAGGAAAAGACCGTTGATGGGTTTGACCTGCAGATGGGAGCCAACCATCTGGGGCATTTCCTATGGACCGGCCTGCTGCTGGATCTGGTTGAAGCTGCCGAAGGCCGTGTTGTCGTGCTATCCAGCCTGGTTCACAAGTACGGACCTCTGGATCTGGATGATTTCATGACCGACACCAAATACACGCCGATGAAGGCCTATACCCAGTCCAAACTGTCGAACCTGATGTTCGCGTTTGAACTGGATCGTCGCCTAAAGGCGGCCGGCAGCAAGGCCATCTGCGTCGCCTGCCACCCCGGCTATACCGATACCAACCTGCAATCCACCGGCCCGACCGGCTTTATGAAAGCCATGCTGGCCGTGATGAACAAACTGGTCGCGCAACGCCCCGAAGCCGGAGCCTATCCGACGGTGCTTGCCGCCGTCGGGAAAGAAGCGAAACGTGGCGCATATTACGGCCCGCAAAAAATGGGTGAATCCCGCGGCCCGGTTTCCGACGCCAAGGTGAAAGATCACGCACTGGATCTCGAAAAGCAACGTCAGTTGTGGGCAAAAAGCGAGCAGCTGGTCGGTTTTGAATTCAACCTGCCTGCCGTCGCACACGCGGCATAACCACTTAAAGACAGACCCCCTCGATACACCCCTCACTCACGAAACAGGTCCGGGCGGCGCAAAAGCTTCGCCCGGACCATTTGTAAATTCTCCCATCACACGGAGCGGCTCGTGATCATAACGCTGTTTGTCTGGCTCTTTGCCCTGTTCCTGATGGCGGGCGGGATAACCCATTTTATTTATCCGGCTGTATTTGATGGGTTCATGCCATCATTCACCCCCAAGATTCCGGCGCATATTCTGGCCGGTGTCGCCGAGATCACAATTGCCGTTGCCCTGGTCTTACCTAAATTCCGAGCCTTTGGCGGGCTGTTCGCAGCAATGCTGTGCACCGCCTATTTGCCGTTCCACATCTGGGACTTGTTCCGGCCCGATCCGGTTGTCGCACCTTTTTGGGCCGCGATAGCGCGCCTGTTTGTGCAATTTGCTATGATCGGATTTGGCATCCATCTTTGGCGTACGGAACCAAAGGTCAGGTCAAACTGAATTCCCTCCAGCTGCAGGTAACACAACCTCTTCGAACGCAGCACCAATCAGACTTTAGTGGCGATGGTCGCGGCTGGGGCCGGATGGACCATAAAGACGCCTTTGATGTTTGCTCACGCCCAACGGTTTTAAAACAGACTTCGACTGCTCCGCCCTCCGGTCAAAAGCTTTTCCCGCACCTAGTCCATCGTGGCGACACCGCACTGTTCCCAATTTTTGTGGGAACTGGTCGATCGAAAGATGCGAAGATTGATCATCTGCCCCGGCCATCTGGCAATGGCTAAAACGGGCTGAGAATTTTGAACCTCGCGCGAATTTCGCGCTCTTGCTCGGGCGTCAGATATTGGGGTTTGTGTTCGGCCAGGATGTCCTGCGCACGGGCTCGGGCTCGGGCCCAGGCATCCTGCGCCCCGTTTTCCGCCCATGTGCGCGGCTCATCACGGTCGGCAAGCGTGGGATAGAAATAATCCCGCTCCATCGCCGCATAGGTGTGTTGACCGCCCAGAAAATGCCCCTCACCCAAGACCGCATCGCAGATCGCGTCAAAGCCCAGGTTTTCATCATTCACCTCTATCCCCCGCAGCGCGCGGTAGGTGTTCGAGTGCATTTCGTCGTCCAGCACAAACGCCTCAAAGCTGGCCCCTAACAGGGATGCTGTCATGCCCGAGCTTTCATAGATCAGGTTTCCTCCGGCCAGGGCCGCCGCCATCGAGGTGATGCCCTTCTCCATGCCATATTGCGCGTCAATCGCCTTGGCATCGGTCATCGAACAAGCCACGCCTGAGGGTAAACCCAGCCAGTTCGACAGCTGCGCCGAGGCCGCATTGAGCACAGCCGTCTCGCCGCTGCCCCCCGAGAACGCACCGGTGCGCAGGTCAATCACCAGTGGCCAGTTGGAAAAGACCATCGGAAAACCGGGCTGGATCGCATGGACCATAAGCAAGCTGGCCAGTGTTTCCGCCAGTGATTGCGCCAGAAACCCGGCCAGCGTGGCAGGCGCGGTCGCCCCCGCCTGCGCGGCGGTGATGCACGAAATCGGGATATTGTGCCGGATGCACTCGTAGACCACATCCACCGCATCCTCGCCATAGCGCATGGGCGAGATCATCGGGCTGATATGCGCCTTCATGAACGGACGCTTGGCAAATTCGCCCGGCCCACCAGCTGCAATGTCCAGCATCTCGACAATCGGAGCGACATATTCAGCCAGCGTGAACGAGGTTGCCGTGGGTTTGGTTGTGTTCTTGATCAGCGCGAAGGCTGTATTGACGTCCAGATCGAAATTGTCCGGCACATCCGTCGCAACACAGCAGCGGGTGTACCAACTGACATTGGCCAGCGTGTCCTGCAGCCGTGTGAAGTTGTGCAGGTCTTGCAATGTCGATGGCCGGTACAGCCCGCTGTCCAAATCCAGTGTCTGCACCGCCGCGCCACCGGTGCCGAAATAGACCTTGTTGCCACCCACCTCGATGGATCGGGCCGGATCCCGGCCATGCAGTATGAACGTCTTTGCGGCCTGATCGATGGCCTCCTCCACCAGCTTTGGCGGAAACAGGATACGCCCTTTGCCATTGTCGATGGCACCAATCGCCAAAAAGTCTTTTTGCAGACGTTTCGGCACCTCTCCCACGCCCAGCTGTTCCAGCAGGTCAAGGGCGGTGTCGTAAATGCGTCGCAGATCCGCATCGCTAAGCGGTTTGTAAGCTCCGCCAACCTGACCCGGAGGGCACGGATCAACAGCCGGTTTCGCCGCACGCGCAGCCAGCCGTTCGCGGCGGCCTCCTCTCTTTCCACGCTGCCCTGCCATGGCTGTTCCTGTTATCGAGATTACCGCACGATAGAAGCGGCCCCTTCACCGCAATTTCAACACCGCCTCGCACTAATATCAAAACTTCGAATTCAGAGTTCGATTTAATGCGAGAGACGCGTAAATCATTGCAGCCAAAAGCATTGTGCATGCCTATCACGACTAAACTTCTGTCGGAGGATTGCGTCACATGAAGTCCCGCACCAAGGTTGTCGTCATTGGCGGTGGTATTGCCGGATGTTCAACGCTCTATCACCTGACCCAAGAGGGATGGAGCGATGTTGTTCTGGTTGAACGCAACGAATTGACAAGTGGCACGACCTGGCATTCCGCCGCGCAAGTGACCAATTTTGGCATGAACCAGACGATGGTCGGGCTGAAGACGCATTCGATCAACCTGTATAAAGAGCTGTCGGAAAACCCAGAATACCCGATCAACTACCACCATGCCGATGGCGGCATTCGCCTCGCCAATACCGAAGCGCAGATGCAGGGTTACCGCCACTTTGCCTCGATGGCGCGGGGCATGGCAGTTGACTTCGAGGTGATCGATGCCGAGGAATGCGCCCGCCGCCATCCGCTGATCTCGACTACAAATCTGCTGGGCGGGCTCTGGGATCCGCTGGATGGCGATATTGACCCGGCGCAGCTGTGCCAAGCACTGGCCTATCACGCCCGCAAGGCCGGGGCCGAGGTCTATCGCAACACGCCGGTCACCGCGCTGACCCAACACAAGGACGACACCTGGACCGTGCATACAAAACAGGGCGATATTGATTGCGACATCGTGGTCAACGCCTGCGGTTACCGCGTCAACGAAGTCGGCGCGATGATGGGTGTGCATCACCCGGTTGCGTCTATGGAGCATCAATATTTCTTGACCGAGGACATTCCCGGCATCGCCGAGGCAGGCCACAGGATGCCACTGTTGCGCTGCCCGATCAGCGACTATTACAGCCGTCAGGAAAAGGGCGGTCTGCTGGTTGGCTTCTACGAGCAGGATTGCAAACCGTGGGGCATGGACGGGATTGATCCGAACTTTGTCAACGCGCTGTGCCCCGATGATCTGGACCGGGTCATGGATGTGCTGGAAGGCACTTTTGAACGCATGCCCGCCTTGCGCGAAACCGGCATCCGATCCGTGGTGAATGGCCCGATCACCTACACAATCGACGGCGCACCGTTGGTCGGGCCGATTCCGGGTAAGCGCAACGCTTTCTGTATCATCGGTCTGCGCGCCGGGTTGGGCGAAGGCGGCGGCCACGGCTGGTTGCTGGCGCAACAGATCGTGCATGGCGAGGCGTGTTATGACACTTGGTGCCTCGACCCCCGCCGCTTTACCGGGCACACGAATGCCGAACTGACCTCGCTGAAAGCCATCGAGGATTACCAGAACGAATTCCGCTTCCACTTTCCCCATGAACACCGCCCCGCAGGTCGTCCAGCGAAGACCACGCCGCTGACACCGATTCTGGCCGCTGAAGGGGCTGAGTTCACCGTGGTGAACGGGTGGGAGCGGGTCGACTACATCAAACCTGCGGCCGACTTTCACCCCAGCCTGACCTTTAACTTTGACGAAGCCTTTGACGTGGTCGCCGCTGAGATCAAGAACGTGCAGGAGAATGTTGGCCTGTGCGAGGTCAACGGCTTTAACCGGTTTGAAATAACCGGTACGGACCGCCATGCTTTCCTAGACCGCATGTTCTGCGGCGCGGTCACCAAACATGCGGGCCGGGTCGGTTTGGGCTATCTGCTGAACCATCATGGGATGATTAAGGGCGAGGCCACCGTGGCCAACATCCCAGCCAGCGACCGAGGTCCTGAACGGGTCTGGTACGGCTCGGCAGCGGCGAGTGAATACCACGATATGGATTGGCTGACCCGGCACCTGCGTGATGGAGAGGACGTGCAGATACGCTCTCTGACCAACGACCAGACAATCCTTGTTCTGGCCGGTCCCAAGGCGCGCGATGTCCTGTCCGCATGTTCCCGCGGCGATTGGTCGAAACAAGCTTTCCCCTGGCTATCAGTCCGAGAGTGCTTCATCGGGTTTGCTCCGGCCACTGTCATGGGCGTCAGCTTCTCAGGCGAGCTCGCCTATGAAATCCACGTACCAAACGCTTCGCTCTATGCCGCCTATCTGGCATTGTGTGCGGCGGGTGAGACGCACGGCCTGAAGCTGTTCGGGGCTCGCGCGGTGGAGTCCATGCGGATGGAGAAAGGCTTCTTGCATTGGAAAGCCGACTTGCTAACCGAGTTTGACCCGTTCGAGACCGCACTGGACCGCTTCGTCAAGTTGAGTAAAGGCGAATTTATCGGCAAAGCGGCGTTGGAAAAACGTCACGCCAGCGGCCCCAACAAAAAGCTGGTGACCCTGAAAGTCGATGCGACCCACGCCCCGGCCCACGGCGGCGCCTCAATGATGCAAGGTGACACCGTTGTCGGCACCATCACCTCGGGCGATTGGGGGCATCGGGTTGGCTTGAACCTGGCCTATGCCTTCGTGAACCCCGATCTGGCTGCTGTTGGCACCACAATGCAATTGGATTTGTACGGGGATCTGGTTACTGCAGAGGTCATTTCGTCTTCACCCTACGATCCAGACCACACCCTCATGCGCAGTTGAGGTCGCCATGACCACCGTGCCAGTATTAACTCTGGCAGGCACGGGCATTACTCGAAGAGACTGCCCGGCTGCTTAATTCGTTGGGATCGTAAGAACAAATGTACGCGTTCAGAACTTTGCAGTAGAGCCCGATCAGATGCCAACGGCATTCAGCGTGTGCATGACCCCGCGCAGTTCCGCCAATCCGCGAAGCCTCCCGATTGCGGGATAACCGGGAACTGAGTCTCGTTCTTGATCGTGCAGGATGCGATGCCCGTGATCCGGGCGCATTGGGATTTCAACGCCTTTCTCACGCTCAATACGCAAGAGCTCGCGCGCAACCCCGATCATGTCGAGATCGCCGGCCAAGTGTGCATCCTCGTGGAAACTCCGTGGATCGGCTTCCCGTTTCACTGCGCGCAGATGGGCAAAATGGATGCGGGGCCCGAGCTGACGAGCAATGGCCACCAAATCGTTTTTGGAATGTGCACCCAGCGATCCGGTGCACAAGGTAAATCCCGACGCCGGAGATGAAGAGATTGCGGCAATGGCTTCGAGATCGGCCTGGGTCGAAACAATCCGCGGCAGGCCGAACAGATCCATCGGCGGATCATCGGGGTGGATCGACAACTTTGCCCCTTCGGCTTCTGCCACTGGCAGAACGATTTCCAGAAACGCGGCGAGCTGCCGCCTGAGTGTCGCGTGATCGCAATCGTCATAGGCGGCAAGTCGGGTTCGGAACGTATCCAGCGTATAGCTTTCCTCTGACCCCGGCAGTCCGGCAATCACCGTGCGTGACAACCGATCGATCATCGGCTGATCTGCCCTCGCAAACCAATCTTCCGCCGCCGCCAGATCCTGTGCCGTATAACTGTCCTGTGCTCCGTCGCGCCGCAAAACAAATAGGTCAAAGGCAGCGTAGGCAGTGAAATCGAACCGCAGCGCCAGAGACCCGTCCGGCAAAGCAAAATTCAGATCGGTGCGCGTCCAGTCCAGCACTGGCATGAAGTTGTAGCAGATGTTGCGGATGCCCTGACGGGCCAGACGCCGCAGGTTTTCAGCCCAGATATACGCGTAACGCTCCCAATCTGGCGCGCCAGTCTTGATGTCCTCGTGCACCGGAATGCTTTCGGTCACGACCCAGCGCAGCCCGGCCGCCTCAATCAATTCGCGCCGGGCCGCGATCTCTGCGTCCGGCCATTCTTGCCCGTTGGGAACCTCATGCAAAGCAGTTACGATCCCCTGCGCGCCGGTCTGACGGATATGAGCCAGCGGAATAGGGTCTTTCGGCCCGAACCAACGCCAACTTTCCAGCATGACTGCCCCCTGTTCCCTGCGCTTAACCTGACACCGATTTGGAGTACAGAAACCCATCAAACTCGGGGTCTTCAACATCCGATAGTTCCAAAAGTGTCAACCGAACGTTTTCAAGATGCTGCCACATCGCTTGCCGCGCGCCTTCCGCATCGCGACGACGCAGGGATTCAAGAACAGCTGCGTGATCGTCCAGCCACTGACTGCGATACCCGATGTCAAATATGCGAGAATGCAACCTGTCCCACATCGGACTGGATTCCCTGAGATGCCAAAGCGTATCGATCTGATTGACCAGAACCGAATTTTGCGTGGCCTCGGCAATCTGCAAATGAAGCTGACGATCCGCCCGATAGTCGTCTTCACCGGCTTGGATCGAGCGTTTCTCCAACTCAAGCGTTTCACGCTGCGACAGAATATCGGCTTTGGTCACCGAGGTGGCCGCGAACCCGGCGATGCTGCTTTCCAAAAATTGCCGAGCTTGCAACAGCTCGAACAGGTTTTCCCACCGATCTGGCGGCCGAACCCAAGTTTCGCGCCTGCTTCAGAACGCCTATCGGGCAGTTTCAAAACAAGGCGCAAGAGCAGCTCTGTCCCAAGCCATGCAGCCGAAGAACGACGGTCCATAACCGGTTTCCCGGACCATAGTTTTCTGTGGCATTCCATTTGGGCTGAATGCGGTTTGCAAAGAACACATTAACTGCGCGCTCATCACGGCGGAGGCGCGCCACGCCGATTGACCCAACGTGTTCGAAGCAATTGTTCCGCGCCCGGGCAGCTCGGTCTTTCGCCGTAAGGTCCCGCCCCCTCACATGACGGTTCTTTGTTCGACATGCGCTGGAACGAGGGCGCGGACGAGGTCTTTCATGTTGAGGATGCCGACCTGTGTGTTGCCGCTCATAACGCGGTAGGTTTTGTAGGTGTCGCCACCCGAGATCGAGATCAGGTGCTCGAGGTTGTCGTTGACATCCACGTCGCCGTCAAACTCACCTTCGTGGGTTCCGTCCTTGTCCATCACCGAGCGCACGCGCAGCACGCGGGCGCGGTTGATGTCGCTCACGAAGTCCTCAATGTAAGGATCGTTCGGGTTCAACAGGATGTGCTGCGGCTCGCCCTGTTGCACCACGTAGCCATCCTTCAGGATCACCAGGTGATCGGCTAGTTTCAGTGCCTCGTCCAGATCGTGGGTGATGAAGATGATCGTCTTGTGCAGGTCCTTCTGCAACTCCAGCAACAGGTCCTGCATGTCGGTGCGGATCAGTGGATCAAGCGCCGAGAACGCCTCGTCCATCAGCATGATCTCGGAATCCGAGGCCAGCGCCCGGGCGATCCCCACGCGCTGCTGCATCCCGCCTGACAGCTGGTGCGGATAGTGGTCCTCGTATCCCGCAAGGCCAACGCGCGCGAGCCACTTCTTGCCCGCCGCCACGATCTCGTCCTTGGTATCGCCGCGCACGGCCAGCGCCATGCCCGCGTTCTCCGCCACCGTCTTGTGCGGCAGCAGCGCGAACTTCTGAAACACCATCGACATTGTGTTCAGCCGCATGTCGCGCAGCTTCAACGGGTCATAGTCCAATACGTTCTGCCCATTGACCCAAACCTCTCCGGCCGTGGGTTCGATCAGCCGGTTCAGGTGTCGGATAAGGGTCGATTTGCCCGACCCTGACAGACCCATGATCACTGTGATCTCACCGGCCTGCATGTCGACATTGATGTCTTGCAGGCCCAGCACGTGGGCTTCCTTCTCCAGCAGGTCGGTCTTGCCCATACCCTGGCGCACCTGTTCCATCGCGCGATCAGGATGCGCGCCGAAGATCTTGTAAAGGTTGCGGATCGAGATTTTAGGTTCAGCACTCATGTCCCGCCCTCCTTAATGCTTCTGTGCCGCTGCGACACGGGCCAGCGCCGCCTTGGACACCCGGTCCAGCACGATTGCCAGCAACACGATGCCGAGACCAGCGATCAGGCCGACGCCCAGTTCAAGATTACGGATGCCGCGCAACACCAAAACGCCCAGACCGGGCGCCGAGACCAGCGAGGCGATCACCACCATCGCAAGGCTCATCATGATGGTTTGGTTCACACCCGCCATAATGTTTGGTAAGGCCAGTGGTAGCTCGACCCCCCACAGTTTCTGACGCGGCGACATGCCGAAGGCATTCGCCGCCTCAACCACATCCTTGTCAACCAGACGAATGCCCAAGTCGGTCAGGCGGATCACAGGCACGATGGCGTACACAATGATCGCAATGCCGTAGAGTTTCGGTTCGGTAACGCTGAACAGGAAGATCAGCGGGATGAGATACACAAAGGTCGGTAGCGTTTGCAGCAGGTCCAGAACCGGCAGGATCATACGCTGGAAGCTATCGGATTTGGCCATGGCGATGCCGATGGGCACCCCCAGCAGAATACAAAGCCCGGTACAGACCAGCACAATCGACAGTGTCTGCATCGCCGGCTCAAGATGATCGATGAAGCCCAAAAAGCAAAATACGAAGATCACGAATCCGGTTACGATGGCCGAGCGTGAAACATACCAAGTCAGCACAAACAGCGCCGGCAGCATGATCCACCACGGCACCGCATCCACCGCAAGCAGCGCCCATTCCAGCATCCATGACAGCGGTTGCGTCAACGGGTCCAGCACCAGCTTCAACCCGTCCTTGATGGCAAGAAAGCCATCCTCAACCGCAGACACAAAATCCCGCGATTGTGGGATCGCAGGACAGGCTTCGTTCAAGGCATCAAGAGAGGGAAAGGGAAAAGTCGGGCCATTGTCGACATTCTCAGCATTGGCCTGCGCCAGCAAATCGGCCATCGAAAGATTTGCCCCGCCGCCAGAAGACTCGCACCAGTCACGGAGTCCCAACGCATCGAACATGCGGTCATAAAAAGCCATATCGTCCCCTTCCAACAACACCCGGGCGCCCCGTTGTATGAGGCGCCCAGATCCTTACCGTGTTTTATTGTTATTTCAGCAGCGCTGACAGTTTCGCGCGCGCGTCGTCATTCAGCCACTCACTCCAGGTGTCCTGGAAGTTGGTCAGAAAATACACCGCAGCCTCTTCTCCGGACGCGTTGTTCTCTTCCTGCCAGGCAAGCAGACCGTTCATCACGTCATTGGTGAATTGAACATTCTCCATCAGCGCCGTCTCTTCGGGGTGCGAATCCGCGAAAGTGTTGGTCACGACCGTGGTCACGTCACTGGCCGGGAACGCACCAAGCACCGGTTCTGCACATTCTTCCTGACTGTTGCACTCATGCGCTTCTGCCACATGTGGGCCTACATCGACCTGCACCATCGGGTAGCGGCCTAGAATCGAGGTTGGAGCCCAATAGTAGCCAAACCAGGGTTCTTTCGAGTCATAGGCCGAGGCAATGGACGCTGCCAGAGTCTCTCCCGATCCGTGGATAAAGTCCTCAATCCCTGCATCAGCAAAACCGGCCGCCTTTGCCATGTTGGTGCTGACCCGTTGACAGGTCCAGCCCACCGGGCAGTTGTGGAACCGGCCACCGACCAGTTCAGGATTAGCTAGGATGCCTTCCATCGTGGTCAGTTCCGGATGTTTTTCGGCCAGATAGGTCGGAATCCACCACGCTTCGACACCGCCATCGGACAGCACCTTGGCGCGTTCGATGATCGCACCGCTTTCGATCAGACCCGGATAAGCTGGGGCACCATTGGTCCACAGCTCGGTCAGAATGTCTGGCTCGCCAGTTTCCGCAACCGAGGCCAGCGCGGGCGTCGTCGCCGACGGCACAACAGTCACCGTGCAACCATAGCCTTGCTCTAGCAGGAACTTGCTGACCTGCGTCACAATAATCGCCGAACCCCAGTCCATCTCGGTAATCTAGATTTCACCGCAATCAGCCTGCGCCGCACCAGCTACGCCCATGGATACCGCAGCACTCGCCGCGAGCAGCTTAAAGTTCATTCAAAATCTCCCTAGTTGGTCACGCCCCAGCGCTTGATGGCCGTTTGGGCTCTACGGATCAAAAGGTTTCACAGATTCTGGCGGCGCTCGAAAACAAATCTTCTATTTCGAAAAAATGGTACTATTACTTTTACGCGATCGAACTAAGAGTTTTCGATTTTCGGTAGGAAGGAACGACAAAAATGCGTCGACAGTCTGCAGTTAAAGACCTGAGCCTGCGATGGCTGGAACTGTTTCAGATCTGCGCGCATAAGGGGTCGTTGCAGGCGGCGGCCAAGGAAACCGGTCTGACTATAAGTACCGTTTCGCATCATTTGCGCAACCTCGAAGACCATCTGGGTGTCGAGCTGTTTAACCACTCTCGCAGGCCTATGGTGTTGACACCGAAGGGAGAGGTTTTTCTACGCAATATTGACCAGGCTCTCTACGCAATTCGAAAAGCCAAGGCCGAGGCGTCAGCCGGAAGCATTGCTGAAGCAAGCCTGTTGCGCGTCGGGTCGGTCGAGGATTTCGACAGTGACATAATGCCTGAACTGGCCGTGTTCCTGTCGCAGCACATGCCAAGCTGCAACTTCATGTATCTGACGGATTCAAGTCACACGATAGCAGACATGTTGCGTGACCGGCATCTTGATCTGGGGATCACAACCTCTTCGAATGAGCGTATGCGCGACCTGCAGGAACGGCCTTTGCTGCGCGATCCGTTTGTAGTCGTTCTGCCACGAGGGTGCGACGCAGCTGTAGACAAAATCGTAAAGGGCCAAACCACCCTACCCTTTCTGAGATTCTCGGGAAATCTGATCATTGCACGGCAAATCGAGTCGCAGATGCGCCGTCTTGGCTTATCCCCTGCGTCCAATTTCGAATGCAGCAACAACCAGACGTTAATGGCAATGGTCGCAGCCGGGGCGGGATGGACCATCACAACGCCATTGCTGTTTTCCCGCGCCAAACGGTTTCAGAAAAAACTCAGCATGCATCGCTTTCCCGGCAAGAGTTTTTCGCGCAGTTTGTCCATTGTTGCGACACCTGATTGTTCCCGGTCGTTGCTGGAACTGGTAGATGGCAAGATGCGAGCTCTGATCACCGAGCACGCCATTTCCCGGCAGACCCAAAGCAGGGCTTGGCTGGCCGAAAGCTTCCGGCTGATCACCTGACAGAGCTGACCTAGACGAACAGCTTTTTTACCACGGGTTCAGAATATTGAACCGCGCGAATTTGGCGTTCCCGATCCGATGTAAGGTATTTCGGCTTGTGTTCCACTAAAGTTCGCAGCTTTTTGCGGATTAAGAAGTTTTGATGGCGACTGGCTGGAACAGGCGCTTCTGTAACGCCGTTGCTTAAGACAACCAGCCGTTCAGGCTTCTTTGTTCCGGTCTGTCTGACATCAGCACCAATGGGACAATTTAGGTCGATTTGATAAGAGAGGGTTTCTGGCTCATCGTAACTGCCAAGGAGTGGCGATGAGAAAGAAACCCGGAACCAAGCAGAGCCACGGCGATAAAGTTGTCAAAAACATCCGCCGCGCGACGCGCAAGCAATATACAGCTGAAGAGAAGATCAGGATCGTGCTGGACGGTCTGAAGGGCGAGGACAGCATTGCGAAGCTGTGCCGTCGAGAGGGCATCGCCCCATAGGCACAACAATAGGCGACATGAGCGCCATTGAACCGACCTGTGAATATATCCGGGAACGGCAGTTCCTTCACCGTCGTCAAGTGATCCAATCTGGATTTACTGGCCGACGCCCGCCACCAAGTGCCCTCAAGGATCAAAACATCCGGAATGCCTCCAAGCGACGGACCCAAGGCGTCAAACCAAACAGAACTTTCGAAATCCAATATTGCCAAACCGCTACATCCCAACCAGTTATCAAAATCCACACAAGAATACTCTTAGCTGAAAAGAGCTCAACTTGAACTGCGCGCGCTGGATCCGGAGGGACTCTGCCCGGCGCTAAAATTAAAAATTGTGTAAATCTAAATTTGGCGAAGAGTCGCGCAACTGAAACGGTTAGTTGCTCAAAACATCACTTAACCCACTGACCTATGGCGATTTTTTGCGTAGCCATGCGCTGATCTGGGCTCTTATCCGCGCAGAACAACCCGTTAACAAACTCTTAACGTTTTCCGAACATCTGAGTTGTTACGCAAGTTAGGCCCGACACCACCGGGCGAACAGAGCCGCAGCATTTTGGCCAAAAAGACAAGATGGGAGTCTTTGAAAATGAGCAATGGAACATACGAAGAGTTTCGCGATGACTTACGTGCGTTTGAGTCCGGTTGGGACCGCGAACGCTATGACTCCGGGAACATTCAGGACTGGCAATTGAACCAATGGGCCGGGGGCGAAGTCACCGACTTTTATCCAAACTATTCCAGTTGGTCGGACCTAACCGCCGAAGAATGGGATGCCATGTCCTACCGATCCATGAACTCACTGGGTTTTGTGGGGTATCAGTTCGGTGAGGCGCTGTTAATCGACCTCGGGTATTACACAGACGACGTCTATTACGGGAACGGCGCAGCTTCGAATACATGGGATGGAAACTGGACCGGCAAGAACGGCGTGAACTCGCTTGAGGACTTTATGACAGAGGCCGCACAGGAGCGCGCGATCCAAGAGGCGTTTGGGTATAACCTTCAGGTGATCGAAACTGGTTTGGGCTATCAGGGCGAGAGCCTCGACGACTATATCGGGACCACGCGGACTTACATCGACAACGGCCAGGAAGTGACCGTCACACTGACCATGACGGGTATAATGGCAGCCGCGCACTTACGCGGCGCATGGGGAACCCTGTCTCTTCTACAAGGCGGAGATGTCTCTGTTGATGAATATGGCACGTCTATTCTGCGCTATATCGACCAGTTCGGCGGCTATGACGCCCCTTCGCTTGCAGAGGCCATCCAGGCCTATACCGATGGCATTTTGCCAACAGAAACCGGAGGTGGGACTGACGGCGGAGATGTCTCTCCTCCCTCCGAACCACCAGCGCCGACCGACCCTGCCGGGAACGGCACTGCAAATACCGACGAAAGCGCGGCGGATGTGGTTATAACATGGGCGTGGGGCACGGATGTCACAATTCCGGACTTCGACCCGGCGACGGATACGATATTCATATCGTGGGTGGGTGCCGATGCGTTGGACGTAAGTGAGGTCAACGGAACGGTCGTGTTTGCCATCCCGTCCAACAACCAATCCACCACATTGAGCGGCGTGACCCTGGCAGATTTAAGCCCTGCAAACTTCACCATTCTGGACAGCACCGCGGCAACCGAAGTGCTGGGTCTGGTGGGGTCGGATGACACAAACTCCGGCCATGGCGGGCATGGAAGTGAAGGTGGCCACCAACACATGCATGTTACGCTCGACTTGGCATCCGACGCGCAGGTGATTGAAGGTTTTATGCCGGGGATGGGCGATGTTATCGAGCTGGGCCCGGACGTAACGGCCGAAAGCTTTGCCATATTTGAGGAAAGCGGAGATGCTCTGGGTCAGACTGTCCGCATCGAATTGACCGTTGGCCAAACGACCAAACAGATCATTTTCACCGGATTTGGTTTGTCGGATCTGGACATCAGCAACTTTTCGATCCCGGATCAGGCGGTTCTGAACGAGGTCTCCTCGGCGTTGGGTCAAATCGTCGTCACCCCGGGTGCGGGAGAAGGCTATGATCTGAGTTACGATTCTGACGGGTCGAACCCCCCTGCCTCGACAGGAGCAACAGACACGGGTGGCATCAAGTACAGGGCCGATAGCAACGCCGATGACATTACCGGGTTCCGCCCCGGCACGGATCAGTTGGATTTTGGCGGAACCTCGGTGCATGGGATGATTGTCACCAAGTCACCTTCGGGTGAGATTGTGATCGACAGCCCGTGGTCGGACGCAGCGCAAATTGTACAGGGCGTCACCTATCAGGATGTCACCATCGACGATTTCGGCGTGGTTGGAAACGAACACTTCCGTCAAGACATGGGGGGAGTTGTCAGCTGGGAACAAGGTGTTGGCCCACGTGACGCTGACACGGTCTATGTGCGCAGCCACGAATATGGCGTCCACGAAGTGATTGACGGTTTCGATCCGACCACCATGAAGATCAGTTTTCTGTATTTCGGCACGCGCGAACGTCTGAGTGTCGAGGACACGAGCGAAGGTCTGGTCATATCCTCTTTGCCAAGCGGGCAGAGCGTCACGCTGACAGGGGTCACCAAGGCGGACCTGATCCCCGGAATGGTGGAGTTTCACCACGATCAGGTGATGGAGGACAATCTGGAGGTGCCATTTGGCTTCGATCAAGACGATGTAACTCTGGTTGATCGCACCATGTTGCTGACACCCGAAGCGCCCGCCGGTGCCACGACAGATGGCCATCAGACCAGAACCGGCGATCTCACCGGAGACTCCTCTGGCACAGACAATGGTGGTGGTACAGATGACGGAACCACGGACACCGACAATGGCGAAACAGCAGGCGCTGTCACATTCGGTGCAGGTGCCGATGTGGCCGAGCTAACCTGGGATTGGGGTGTTCAGACAGAGATCAACGGCTTCGACACCAGTGAGGATGTTCTGGACTTCAACTCTCTGGGTGCAGCAGATGTCACGGTGAACGAAATTGGCGATGATCTGGTGTTTGAGGTTGTTGGAAACGGAGGCCATACCGTGACGCTCCGGGATATTCAGGCGGAGGACCTGAACCTCGGCAACCTCACCGCAGATGACTGGAACTCTATCGACGAGGTTAACAGCACGCTGGTTAACCAGCTGGAAGCATTGGGAATGTCCATAGCCTGAAGAAGAACTCAAAACGCACTCGGCCGGTTTGCCGGTCGAGTGTTAATTTGTGAAACGGCATCCTTCATTTTCCTTCAGTCAGCGGATGCCCAATGTGCAGGGGTCGTTTCTAAAGAGAGGACCCCGACCCGACTGGCCCAAATTTCTGATTGCTGAGCTGGCGGCAACGCGGCGTCTGGCAGGTCCGAAGCAGACAAGCGCTCAACGTCAAGTAAACAAGTTGGCATATTCCACTCAACCGACTGGAAACAAGCCAGGGCACCCACTAAGCTCAAATCGACCCTTCAGAAAAACCGATTGAACCGTCTGCTATTTTGGGTCGTTGTGGAGCTGGAATGCGTGTCAGTGTAGGGATCGCCGTATCTATACTTGTTGCCCTGTCGATCGGCGTGTCGACCTTTGTCGTGCATTCTTTGTGGTGGACAACGGCGCGAGAAAACAGCCGCATGCTGGCGGCTGAAATCAACGGACAGATCGCCAATACCGTACGCATCGAAGTTGGGCTGACCCTCAGGTCGGCCGAAGCAGCTTGGGCGGCAGTCCGCACGATTTTCATCCAAGACGTTATCCAGACGCGCCAGGCAGACAAGCGCGAGTTTGTGTTTCTGTCGCAAATACAGGCGCAGCCCAACATATCGTGGATCACCTTCGGCTGGCCCGACGGGAATTTCTTCGCCGCACATCGCCTGGGTGACAGCGGTCTGGAGATGATGGAAATCGATGAGAACATTCGCAACCGGATGCTTCGCAACGACCGTTATATCTTTATCCCTGGCGACATTCAGTTCGAGGAGCGGACCTTCACCGACACAGATTTCGACCCACGCGAACACGCCTGGTATCGCAACTTCATCGACCGCGATACACCGGATTGGATTGAAGTCAGGGATCTGCCGGGAAGCGACAAGACCCTATATGCCTTTGCTGGTCCCATCGACGTGCGCCGCCAACGGCAAGGCGTGTTGACGGTAGCGATTGATACCGACCGCCTTTCCCGCTTTCTGGGATCGCTGCGCCCCGGAGAGTTCGGCGCGGCCTTTATCATCAACGCAGACGGCAAAGTGATTGCCATCCCCGACCCCGAGGCGGACGAAATCACACCAGCACGGATGGGCGAAGGGGAGCTCTATGAGGTTGCCAAAATCTCGGGTGAGAGGCTGATGGCCGATGCAGAAAACAAAACGCCCGGGCCAGTGACGAAACGGATCGTTTTTGAGGATGTACCCTATGCGGTGGCGTTGACGCCTCTTGGGTTCTATGGCTGGCGGGTCGCCACTGTGATCCCGGAATCAGCCTTTCTGTCGGGCATCGACAAGACCCTGCTAAACTTGGTTTACATCCTGCTTGGCGTCGTCGTCGTGGCAATAGGTTTGGCCATCTGGTTTGTCCGTCGGGTCGTTGCAAACCCACTGTCCCGCGTGGCCGAAGACCTCAGTCGGATCGAACGTTTTGATGTCGAACAGGTTTCTCGCAGACCCTCTCGGCTGAAAGAGCTCGAAAACCTGTCCGCCGCAACAGCCAGTATGGCCGCGGGTCTGTCGGCATTCCGCAAATACGTACCAACCGATCTGGTCCGCATGCTGGTGGCGGAAGGTATCAAAACCCAACCCGGCGGCGAGACCAAACAGATATCGGTTCTGTTTTGCGATGTATCGGGGTTCACAGGTCTGACCGAAAAGCATGGCCCCAAGATCGTCGAACTTATGGAGCCATTCTTCAGTGCCGCGACAACAACCATCGAGCGTCACGACGGAACCATCGACAAATTCATCGGTGATGCGGTTATGGCATTCTGGGGTGCGCCGCGACAAAATCCAAACCATGCCGAACATGCCTGCCGCGCAGCACTTGAACTGGTGGATGTGGTCGAATCCTCGAGTTTGCAGAGCCAATCCGACAGCGCGCTGCATGTCAGGATCGGGTTGAACAGCGGAGAAGCGCTGGTTGGAAATATCGGTTCCGAACAGCGGCTGAACTACACCGCAATCGGCGACGTGGTGAACGTCGCCAGCCGTCTTGAAGGGACAAACAAAACCTACGGCAGTGCGATCATCATAGGCCCCGAAACACGGCAAGAAGCAGGTAGTGCCATTGTCATACGCGAGCTGGATACAGTTGAGATACAAGGCCGTTCTGAAGCGCTGGTGGTGTATGAGTTGATCGCTATGGCGGACAGTTTCAAAGGATCGCGCGACTGGATTGATGCCTATGAGACCGGGCTGTCGCATTTTAGGGCCAGTCGTTTCCCAGAGGCCATCACCGCATTTCAGACTGCTGACACATTGCGCGGCGGCGACATGGCATCACAAGTGATGATCAAGCGCGCAGCTGCCTATGAGGCTCGCGCTTCATAACCGGGAGTACTGCTCAAAAAACGTTTGGTCGGACAAGTAAGGTCCATTGCCATCGATGCAACGCAAACGACAAATGCAGTCGAACCGGCTCAACGGTCCCTAATGGAAAGCCTGCCTTTGTATGCGCATGTTTGACACGCATACTTCATAGAAGTATTTTCGCGTATACGGAGGCCCAAAGATGAACGCGCAGACGCGAAAGCCAACAAATCTGTCGCTTGATAGTGCGTTACTTGCAGAGGCAAAAGCGCTGAAAGTAAACCTGTCCCGTGCAGCCGAGGAAGGCGTGCGCGCTGCTGTTGCCACGGCAAAGTCTGAACTATGGAAATCAGAAAACGCGGCTGCGCTGAGAAGCTCAAATTCTTATGTTGAGCAGAACGGCCTTCCTCTGGAAAGCTTCAGGCAATTCTGATGCCGAAATACGATGTTTTCCCGAACCCTTCAGGGGATGGGTTTCTTTTGGATATTCAAGCAGATCTACTCAGCGACTTGAATACTCGCATTGTGGTGCCACTCTTGCCCAAATCGATCGCGCCCAAACCAGCGACGCGGTTAAATCCGGTTTTTGAAATCGAAGGTATGCCTGTCGTGATGGTAACCCAATTCATGGCGGCTGTTCCCGTTGGGCTACTAAAGTCGCAGGTGTGCAATCTGAACGACGATTTTGAGCAAATCACCGTCGCGGTCGACATGCTGATGCAAGGGTTTTAGTCCGATTTTGCTCCGATCGCGGTATGATTTTTAGGGCCGTAGGAAATGAGAAAGCACTTAATCTGGGGATAGACCCCCGCAGCCCCCAGAAACTGTAATTTACACCACGTTACCGCCCGGTGCAGGGCGCGCTAAAACAAGTGGGCTTCAGGACCGAAACTCTGGCAAAGACTTGCGTTGGACCAAATCGGACATACAAACGGGTACCGCGCATCTCCCAGCAGGACGAACAAACATCTGGATCGCTCATGCTATAAATCGCGAACCAAATCCCCCAGCCGATGTAAACCGGCTAGGGTTGTTCGTCAGGTTGGTCGCCCTCGGGTCGGGGTAATGCTGGAGCGTAGAGGAACGATCATGTGTGGTCGGTGGGCTTCCTGTCTGACAAGTTCGGGGCATCGCACCGGCTCCGTATCCTCAGGGCTGGCTATGACTGTTGTCAGAACGCCTGATCGTATTCATGGCCGCTCGCAGGAATGTTATTGACCCCAGGGGTCAATGCCGACCGTTTGCGCATGGCGATCAATCGACAACGCTGACAGCTTTGTACAACCGGCGAAATCGCTGCAATCGTTCAGACAAAGCGGCCATCTCGTCAGGTTCAAACCTGTCAGTTGTGGACGGCTGAACTGCAAGGTCCGCCTCTTGCAAAGCACCAACACCGCAGGCCGCAAGACGGGCAGCGCCAAAGGCTGGACCTGAATCGGACCCTTGTGAGCGCACGATGGGTTTCCCCGTGACCGTGGCGATCAGGCGCAATAACAGATCTGACTGGCTGCCCCCTCCGATAGCGGCCAATTCTGGCAAGCTGTCAATTGTATCGCCGAAACTCTGTGCTGCGTCAGCAAAGCAAAATGCAATTGCTTCTACCACAGAACGACAGATTTCAGCGCGTGTTGTCGAATCCTCAAGACCAAAGAAGCTCGCGCGGATATGGGGATCTCCCAAAGGGCTTCGCTCACCAGTCAGGTAAGGCAGGAAGATCGGCAAACGCTCTCCGCTGGCCGTTTCGGCAAGTGCAACAACCTCGGCAGCGGAAAGCCCCAGCTGCCCACCTATCCACGAAATTGGCCGCGCACCGTTCAGCATTGCGGCCATTTGATACCAACGGCCCGGCAACGTGTGCGCAAATGCGTGTACATAACGTTCTGGATTGGGTTTGTATTCGCGATCTGCAACGAACAGTTGGCCGGATGTTCCCAGTGAGATAAACCCACGTCCCGGTTCGGTAGCCCCCAGAGATACAGCACCTGTTGCCGCGTCACCTCCTCCGGCCACCACGGGAACACCTTCCTTCAACCCGGTCATCGCGGCAGCTTGTGCTGTTACACTTCCTACAACGTCGGTGCCGTTAAAAATCGGTGGCAACCAGCTGGGTAAGACGCCAGTGGCCTCAGTAATCCCGACATGCCAGTTGCGCGCGGCCTGATCCAGCCAAAGTGTTCCCGCAGCATCTGAGGTATCGGTTGCCAATTCTCCATGCAGGCATAAGCCGACGTAATCCTTGGGCAGCAGCATATGAGCGAGACGCGAATAGTGTTCGGGTTCATTCTGTTTCAGCCACGAAATCTTGGGCGCTGTAAACCCTGGCAGCGGAAGAACACCTGCGATCTGCCCGATTTTCGGCTGGACCGCGCGCAGTTCGTCGCATTCTCGTGCTGATCTGCTGTCATTCCAAAGGATTGCCGGGCGGATCGGACGCAGATTGTGGTCCAGCAACACGGCCCCATGCATCTGACCAGACAAACCGATGGCTTTCACGCCCGACAGCGTGACTTGTCCGGAAAGTTGGTTCAATGCGTCGCGTGTTGCATCCCACCACAGATCCGGGTGCTGTTCTGACCATCCGGGCCGCGGCGAGGACGTGTCGATCCCTACCGAGGAAGTGGCGAGAATCCGGTCGGTATCCGTGCAGACAAGTTTGACTGCTGATGTTCCGATATCAATCCCAAGATACATTCAGACCTCTTGCACCGCTCATGTCTGGCTATTGATTTTTTGTCGCGCGCAAAGAATATGTAAAAATATGATAAGATCAAGGCGGCTGGAATCCGCAGGCAGACTGGAATGACCAAGATAAAAAACATGGAAGAGTTCGCGGCCCTCAGCGGGATCTCGCGACCCACGGTGTCCAAGTATTTCCACGACCCCGACAGCGTACGCCCGACAACAAGGGCGCGCATCGAAGAGGCGCTGGAACGGTTTGACTACCGCCCGAATATCTATGCTGTGAACCAGAACCGGAAACTGACCAAGAACATTGGCATCGTCGTGCCCTATCTTGCCGATCCGTTCTTCGCTGAAATTGCCAGGTATCTGGAACAATCCTGCATTGCGGCGGGCTACCGACCGTCCCTGTTCAGCTCACACGGGGAACAAAAACTAGAAAACGAAATTCTGGACGGGCTGCAATCCATGAAACCCGCAGGGGTTTTGCTGGCACCATTGGGGCGCATCTCGGACCGATCCGCAGTCGAAAAATTCTGTGCCAATGTGCCAACCGTCCTGTTCGACAGTAATCTTGATGGTCTGGGGGCAGCTTTTGTTGGTTCGGACAATTTCAGCTTTGTTTCGCAGACCGTGGAATACATGACACGGACAGGCGAGCCGCCTTCATTCTTTGAAATGCGCACACCTGCAAACCCAAACGCCAACAAACGACGGAAAGCCTATATTGAGGTTATGGAACGCCTGGGGTTCGAGCCTCATATCATCAAAGTCGATGGCAAAGGCTGGGCTTTTGAAGAGATTGGGCATCGGGGCGCTTTAAAAGTTCTGGCAGAGCGTGGGCTGAAAACAAACTCGGTTTTGTGCAGCAATGACAGGCTGGCCATTGGATTTCTTGCGGCCTGTTTTGAACAGGGGATTCGGGTAGGGCGCAAAGATGATTGCACGCTGCGCGTGGCCTCGAATGACGATCACCCCTTTGCAAAGTTTACGTGCCCGTCTCTGACGACTGCTGCACATGACTACGACAACGTTGCGGGGCGCAGCGTAGAGACTTTGTTCGAACTTATTGAAAATGGTGGAGAATTTGAAACACGCAGTGAAACCCTTTTTCCCGCAAGGCTGGTTCTGAGGGATTCTGCATAAGCGAATTATTTTAACGCGCGTAAAGTTTTTATTGACGGCGCGACAATTTACGATCTAGGCTCCCTGCACGACATCCAAGCTCAGGGAGGACAGGGATGTATCTGAAGCACGCACTTCGTGCGGCGACTGCATTGACTTTCGTCGCCACGGCAGCGGCCCACGCGCAATCCATTACCATCGCCACTGTGAACAACGGCGACATGATCCGGATGCAGGGCTATACCGACAAATTTACCGAAGCGACCGGCATTGATGTGGAATGGGTGACACTGGAAGAAAACGTGCTACGCCAGCGCGTGACCACCGACATCACCACCAAGGGCGGTCAGTTCGACATCATGACCATCGGCATGTACGAAACGCCAATCTGGGGCGCGAATGGCTGGCTGGTCCCGTTAGAAGGCATGTCCGCCGAATATGACGTGGACGACATCCTGCCCGCGATGCGTAACGGCCTCAGCAACGACGGCACACTGTATGCAGCCCCGTTCTACGGCGAAAGCTCGATGGTGATGTACCGCACCGACCTGATGGAACAGGCCGGGCTGGAGATGCCTGATGCGCCGACGTGGCAGTTCATCCGTGAAGCTGCGGCAGCCATGACCGACCGCGACAACGACATCAACGGCATCTGCCTGCGCGGCAAGGCCGGTTGGGGTGAGGGCGGCGCGTTTATCACCGTGACTGGGAATTCCTTCGGTGCCCGCTGGTTCGATGAGGACTGGAAACCTCAGTTCGATCAACCCGAATGGAAAGAAGCGCTGACCTTCTTCGTCGATATGATGAATGAGTCTGGCCCAGCGGGATATGCGACCAACGGGTTCAACGAAAACCTCTCGCTGTTCCAGCAAGGCAAGTGCGGCATGTGGATCGACGCCACCGTCGCGGCATCCTTTGTGACCAACCCGAATGACTCGACCGTGGCTGACCAGGTTGGCTTTGCGCTGGCACCAAATTCGGAAGGTGTCGACAAACGTGCCAACTGGCTGTGGGCTTGGGCACTGGCCATTCCTGCGGGCACGCAGCAGGAAGATGCGGCCAAGCAGTTCATCGAGTGGGCAACTTCGAAAGATTACATCGAGTTGGTGGCCGAAAATGAAGGCTGGGCCAATGTGCCTCCGGGTGCACGGACCTCACTGTATGAGAATCCGGAATACCAGAAGGTTCCATTCGCCAAGATGACGCTGGATTCGATCCTTGCGGCCGATCCGGACAACTGCTGTGCACAACCGACGCCCTATGTTGGCATCCAGTTCGTCGCGATCCCGGAATTCGCAGGCATCGCCACGCAGGTGAGCCAGGAGTTCTCGGCAGTCTATGCCGGACAACAGACGGTGGACGAGGCGCTTGAAAAAGCGCAGGCCTTCACCGCTGAAGAAATGGAAGCCGCAGGGTACTGACGTCTTCTCCCCGCGGGTGGGCAGCGCTCTGCCCCCCGCCTCAACCCTTCCACAACCCGCGTTTTTCTCGCAGGCTAAGCTACGCCTGAACAGAGAGGTCTTGCGTCATGGCTACTCAACATTCCCGATCCGTTGCTCGCCTGATGATGGCACCCGCAGTGGTCCTGCTGCTTGGCTGGATGCTGGTGCCTCTGACGATGACGCTGTATTTTTCCTTCAAGAAGTACCTGCCCCTGCGTGGCGGTGATCTGGGATGGGTCGGGTTCGACAACTACGTCCGCTTTGTCTCGTCCAGTTCGTTTTGGCCTGCAGTTCAGGCAACGCTGATGATCGTCGGCGGTGTTCTGGTCATCACCGTTGTTCTGGGCATCCTACTGGCGATGCTTCTGGATCAGCCGATGTGGGGCCAAGGAGTTGTCCGTATCCTTGTGATCGCGCCCTTCTTCGTAATGCCTACAGTATCCGCGCTGGTCTGGAAGAACATGTTCATGGACCCGGTCAACGGCCTGCTGGCGCATCTGTGGCGTTTCTTTGGGGCCGAGCCGATCTCATGGCTGTCCGAGGCGTCGATGACCTCGATCATCATGATCGTCTCGTGGCAGTGGCTGCCCTTTGCAACATTGATCCTGTTGACCGCGATCCAGTCGCTGGACAGTGAGCAGTTGGAAGCGGCAGAGATGGACGGCGCACCGGTCCTGAAACGCTTTTACCACATCATCCTGCCGCATCTGAGTCGCGCGATCACCATCGTGATCCTGATCCAGACGATTTTCCTGCTGTCGATATTCGCCGAGATCTTCGTGACCACTGGCGGCGCATTCGGCACCCGCACGCTCACCTACCTGATCTTCCAGCGCGTGCTGGAGAGCCAGAATGTCGGCCTCGGATCAGCCGGAGGTGTCTATGCCATCATTCTTGCCAATATCGTTGCAATCTTCCTGATGCGCATCGTCGGCAAAAACCTGGACGCGTGAGGAGGTAAGACCATGGCCCGCGCCGTCACAACCCGCCGCAAATCGCTGAACACTGCCCTTGCCTGGGCCGTCGGACTGCTGATCTTTTTCCCGATCCTCTGGACCATCCTGACCAGCTTCAAGACCGAGGCGCAGGCAATTGCCAGCCCACCGATTTTTCTGAACTTCAACTGGACGCTTGAGAACTATGCCATCGTGCAGGAACGATCTGATTATATGCGGTTCCTGTGGAATTCGGTCATCATCGCGGGTGGCTCGACCATACTGGGTGTGATCATCGCCGTCCCCGCCGCATGGGCCATGGCCTTCGTGCCGTCCAAGCGCACCAAGGACATCCTGCTGTGGATGTTGTCCACCAAGATGCTGCCTGCCGTCGGCGTACTGTACCCGATTTACCTGCTGTTCATCCGGTTGGGCCTGCTGGACACGCGTGGAGGGTTGGTCGTCGTCTTGATGCTGATCAACCTGCCGATCATCGTCTGGATGCTTTACACATACTTCCGTGAAATTCCTGGTGAAATTCTAGAAGCTGCGCGGATGGATGGCGCGACACTCAAAGAGGAAATCCTCTTCGTCCTGACACCCATGGCTATCCCCGGCATCGCCTCAACGGTGCTGCTGAACTTCATCCTCGCGTGGAACGAGGCGTTCTGGACGCTCAATCTGACGGCCGTTGATGCGGCACCGCTTACGGCTTTCATCGCCAGCTACTCCAGCCCCGAGGGCCTGTTCTTCGCCAAGCTCAGCGCGGCCTCGACCATGGCTATCGCACCGATCCTGATCCTTGGCTGGTTCAGCCAGAAACAACTCGTCCGCGGCCTGACCTTCGGCGCTGTGAAATAAGGAACACGACACATGGGACGCATTCAACTCAAGTCCGTGACCAAAAGCTTCGGCGACGTGCAGGTCATCCCGCCGCTGGACCTAACCATCGAAGATGGCGAGTTCACCGTCTTCGTCGGCCCCTCGGGTTGCGGCAAGTCCACCCTTCTGCGCCTGATCGCGGGGTTGGAGGATATCACCTCAGGCTCCATCGACATTGACGGTTCGGATGCCACAGACGTGCCGCCCGCCAAACGTGGATTGGCGATGGTGTTCCAGTCCTACGCGCTCTACCCGCATATGACAGTGCGCAAGAACATCGCTTTTCCCTTGCGCATGGCCAAGCTGGATCAGGCCGAGATCGACAAACGCGTCGAAGGCGCTGCAAGCGTTTTGAACCTGACCGACTATCTGGACCGCCGCCCCGGCCAACTGTCCGGTGGTCAGCGCCAGCGGGTGGCCATTGGCCGCGCTATTGTGCGCGAGCCTGCGGCGTTCCTGTTCGATGAACCGTTGTCGAACCTCGACGCGGCTCTACGGGTCGGCATGCGGCTGGAGATCAGTGAGTTGCACGAACGGTTGGCGACCACGATGATCTACGTGACCCACGATCAGGTGGAAGCCATGACTATGGCCGACAAAATCGTTGTTCTACAGGCCGGAGTGATCGAGCAAGTCGGCAGCCCGCTGGAGCTATACCGCACACCGCGCAATCTGTTCGTGGCTGGCTTCATCGGCTCGCCAAAGATGAACTTCATCGAAGGGCCAGAAGCGGCAAAACACGGCGCTCAAACCATCGGAATCCGGCCAGAACATATTGCTGTCTCAGAAACGGAAGGTGAATGGTCTGGGGTTGTAAGTGTTTCAGAGCACCTTGGATCCGACACCTTTTTCCACGTTCACGAAACCGGATTGGCGGAAACGATCACCGTCCGTGCGGATGGCGAGGTTGGGTTCCGCCATGGGGACCGCATCCACCTGACACCAAGGGATAACGTCATTCACCGGTTTGACGCAAAAGGTCTGCGGATCGAATGAAACGGCTGGCAGGCAAAACCGCCCTGATCACCGGGGCCGCGCGTGGCATTGGATTGGCGTTTGCCAAAGCATATGTGGCAGAGGGCGCCCGCGTAGCTATAGCCGACATTGAAATTAAGCGTGCGCAGGACGCAGCCGCCGGGATAGGCGAGGCCGCCTTTGCTATCGAAATGGACGTAACCAGCCAACAGAGCATAGACGCAGCCGTTGCCAAGACGGCCTCACTTCTCGGCCCCATCGACATATTGATCAATAACGCAGCCATCTTCTCAGCGGCACCCATCGTCGAAATCGAGCGCTCAGATTACAACCGTGTTTTCGAAATAAACGTCGCAGGTGTTCTGTTCACAATGCAAGCCGTTGCGCGCCATATGATCGAGCATGGAACCAAGGGTCGGATCATAAACATGGCATCGCAGGCCGGGCGCAGGGGCGAACCTTTGGTCGCTGTTTACTGTGCCAGCAAAGCCGCGATTATCTCCCTCACGCAATCTGCGGGACTGAACCTGATCTCTCATGGGATCAACGTGAACGCCATTGCCCCAGGTGTCGTCGACGGCGAGCATTGGGACGGTGTCGATGCTTTCTTCGCAAAACATGAAGGCAAACCGCTTGGTCAAAAGAAACGCGAAGTGGCGGCAGCCGTTCCGTACGGCCGGATGGGTCGCGCCGACGATCTGACCGGGATGGCGGTGTTTCTAGCCTCGGATGAGGCCGAATACATTGTCGCACAAACCTACAACGTCGACGGCGGAAACTGGATGAGCTGATGGACCCTCTGGCGAACGCAAATCTCCCGGTCAGGTTACAGCGCAACACCCTGCCAGACCTGCCAGAAAGTGTTGGGACGCCCGCGTATGAACGCGCTGACCTTGCGCCGGGCATCGTTCACATCGGGCTTGGTAACTTTCATCGTGCGCATCAGGCTTGGTACATTCACCAACTGATGCAACAAGGTCTGGCATATGACTGGGCGATCATAGGTGCCGGTGTACGAAACTATGACGCCAAGATGCGAGAACGCCTGCTGGAACAGGACTGCCTGACAACGTTGATCGAGCTGGATCCCAACGGGATAACCGCAGAGGTAATTGGTTCGATGATTGATTACCTGCCGATTGAACCCGGCAATGGTACTTTGATCCAATGCATGGCTGAGCCATCCACGAAAATCGTGTCAATGACGGTAACGGAAGGCGGGTATTTTCTGAACGCCAATACCGGTACGCTTGGCCTTGATCACGAAGATATTCGGTATGATGCGAAAAACCCGGATCAACCCCGTACGGTTTTTGGCGCAATCGTTTCGGCTTTGAAAAAACGCCGGGACACAGGCCTCAGACCATTCACCGCGTTAAGTTGCGACAACCTTCAGGGCAATGGGGCAATCCTGCGAGAATGCGTTGTCGGGCTGGCGCGCCTGTCTGACACTGATCTGGCCGAGTGGATTGACCGAAACGGCGCGTTCCCCAATTCCATGGTGGATTGCATCGTTCCGGCAACGACAGACCAAGTGATATCGCAGTGCCGCGCGCTTGGCATCGACGACCGCGTGCCAGTCTCTCACGAAAACTTCCGTCAATGGGTGGTCGAAGATGATTTCTGCGCAGGACGACCGCCACTCGAAAAGGTTGGGGTAACGCTGACCCGCGATGTCCACAGCTACGAGACAATGAAACTGCGCATATTGAACGGTGGTCACCAGCTGCTTGCGAATGTCGGTGAAATTCTAAATGTTTCGACAATATCTGATTGTATGTCGGACCCGGACATCCAGGCATTTTTTCGGAAAGTTCAAGCAGATGATATTTTGCCGTTTGTCGAAGCCGTTCCCGGAACGACCCCGAAAGAATACCTAGAGCTGGTTGAGAAGCGGTTTGCAAACACCGCAGTTCATGACACGACGCGCCGGGTTGCGTTCGACGGATCGGCACGCCATCCGGGTTTTCTGCTTCCGTCGCTGCGCGATGCAACGGCATCTGGGTCTTTCGCAAACGGGCTTGCACTTGCCGAAGCTTTCTGGTGCCGGATGTGTGCGGGTATTCGTGAAGACGGCTCGGAGATTGAGCCCAACGATCCGCAATGGGACACCCTTCACAAAGCTGCTTTGGTCTCTAAAGCCGATCCGGAAGCATGGCTCGAACAGCGTCAGTATTACGGCGACCTCGGGCGCGGAACGCGATTTGCCGAAGTCTTTGCCATGTGGCTGAACGCGATTTGGCGGAATGGGAGCCGGGCAGCTATAGCTCGATACATCGCATGATTGATCCGGTCACTTAAGGCGAACTGGCAGCCGTGTTTCGGGGTATCGGTTTCGATTTCAGCACCATTTTATCAGTAAAATGGTCAGAACTTGGCGATACAATTGGCCAACGGGGAATGTTGCAAAAACAAACCCTACATCAAAGCAGCAGCTTCGCGTGCTACAGTTTGAAAAGCTTGATAGGTTTGAAATCGTCTTTGATGAAGATCTGAAATCCGTCCGCCCGAGGGCCGATAAACATCAGAAACGCGTGACATCTCTGACATACATTTGGACAAACTCGCACCGTGCTGTCCGGCTGCGCAGGCCCCAAGGATCGCCGCGCCTAAAAGAACCGGCTCTTCAGTTTCCGGACCAGAAATTGAGATGCCCGTTGTATCCGCCAAAAGCTGCCGCACGGGCTCTTGTCGGCTGGCCCCTCCGGAGACAACTATGTTCGAGATTTTGGCACTGTGTTCCGCCTGCGTTTCGATGATCTGCCGCAGCCCGTAGCCCAACCCACAAAGACCGGCGATATAGAGGCTGACAAGACTTTCCAGAGATGTGTCCATGTCCAGCCCTGCAATCACCGCGCGTGTGCGCGGGTCGGCAAACGGTGCGCGGTTGCCGAGGAACTCGGGAACAACATGCAGGTCACGGGCGAGGTCAACAAGATGGCCAGAGCTGTCGACCATTTCCGTAGCCTTCGTCATCAGCCAGTTGGGAACGGAAAGGCCGGCATTTTTGGCGCGATCTGCCGCTTGCTGGGCTGCGGGGTGCATCGCAATCAGCCGCTCTATTCCAACGCCAGCAGCGGACTGACCACCTTCATTCAGCCACATGCCCGGCAGCATTGCCGAGTAGTACGGCCCCCAAACACCAGGAACAAAAGTAGGATCGGCGGTTGTTGTCATTGTACAAGAAGATGTCCCGAACACATACGCCATGTTTTCGTTCGCAGGACCAAGACCCTTTGCGCCCACCGTTCCGACACCGCCAGCATGAGCGTCGATCAATCCGGCAGCCACAGGGGTACCCGCGACAAGACCAAGCGATTTGGCCGCTTCGGCAGTAAGACCATTCGCCAAAGGCTGCCCTGGGTCGATGATTTCATTGCCAATGCGACGAAAGCCTTCTTCCGCCAGTTCGCCTAAACCTGTTTGTTTGAAAAAGCTTTCATCCCAACCGCCGCTTCGCGCGACGTAGGTCCATTTACATGTCACCGTGCAACTTGACCGCGCCGTAGATCCTGTGGCCTTCCATGTCAGGAAATCCGTCAGGTCAAAGAAATGCTCGGCAGCAGTAAATGTTTCGGGCATGTGGCGTTTGAGCCAAAGAAGCTTCGGTAACTGCATTTCGGGTGAAACAGCTCCGCCCACATAAGCCAGAACAGCATGCTTCGTTGCGTTGATTTCATCCGTCTCTGCCATGGCACGATGATCCATCCAGACGATGATGTCCCGCGCTGCGTCCCCGCTGGATCCCACGGGTAACGGTGCCCCGTTCTTGCCTACAACGACGAGAGAACATGTGGCATCGAACCCGATGCCGGCAACATCCTTCGGGTCGACGTTGCTCTGGGCCACTGCTGCTTGCACAGCCTTGCAGACTGCGGACCAAGCTTGCGTCGAGGATTGTTCGACAATATCCGCGCCTTCTTGAAACAGCGCAAGTTCACACACACCGCAGCCTTGCAGGTGACCTTCTGAATCGAATATTCCTGCGCGCGCACTGCCGGTCCCGACATCAACCCCCAAGAAAAATCGCATTGTTCCCGTCTCTTCTGTTTTCTCTGGCGTTGTTAGATGCGTGGCCTCGCAACATCGTTGCTGCCCTCGGACTCGGGGCCAAAACCATACTTCATACGCTGCATCTGGTCGATAACACGTGACATTTCATCGTCCGACAATATCGGTGGTTCCCCCAACGGCAACGCCTGCACGTAAAGGCGCGACAAGGTCTCGACTTCAGTCGCCAGCCAAAGAGCTTCGTCCAAAGTCTTGCCAATCGCGATCTGCCCGTGTTGGGCCAATAGACACGCGGTTCGGTCCTTAAGCGCAGTCAGCACCGCGTCAGACAAATCCTGAGTCCCAAAGGTTGCATATTGTGCGCAAGGGATCGTTGTACCCCCAGCCACACCCACCATGTAGTGAAACGCCGGAATCTGACGATGGTGACAGGCAAGCGTGGTTGCGTAGACCGAGTGGCAGTGCAGCACGACATCGATATCCGCCCGCTTTTGCAGAATATCACGGTGGAACCGCCATTCCGACGATGGCCTGCGCCCGACATAGGTGCCCTCGAAATCCATCTCGACCAGATCTTCGGGTTTCATCTTGTCATACGGCAGAGATGATGGCGTGATCAGGAACCCGCGCTCGAAACGGGCCGACAAATTGCCTGCCGTACCCTGATTAATTCCGGTGGCATTCATTTTTAGGCATGTCTCGACCATGCGCTCGCGCAATTCTCGTTCAGTCATTGAGGCGGGCTCCTTGTCCGTTTGCGGCCTTGCGCCACTGCTTCGCGTATTCTGCCAGACCAGGCATCACAATAGGGGTTACCGGATCAAGCGCCAGAGGTGGCGGTGAAGATCCAGAGTGTTTGCAAGCCAGTTGCAACGCACCGGCGACAACACCATGCGTTTCATGTGACGCTTCGGTCCGACGTTCCGGGCGCAGAGCAGCAACAATGGGCGCATAAAGCGGCTCATTCAGAAAGGTCCCATCCAGAATAAGCCTGTCCCCACCGTTCAACACATCAGAACAGGTCACTGTCAGCAACGCCGAATGAAGCACCGCCAGCGCTTTGCGTTCTAACTCGTCTGCCGGAGGTGCCCCAACGAAATGCCCTTGCCTTGCCGAGCCGGGAAACTGCCCTTCGTTTTCTCCAAAACTTGGTATCGCCATGGTCCCGCGTGCAATCATTCGCTCCAAGACCTTGCGGTCGGCAGCCTGATTATCGGCGTCCGGTCCTGCTATGGCCGAGAATTCGCGCCCACCCATCGTCAGCGCGCCTCCGACCGGGTCGCCGTCCATATCGGCGTTGATTGTTGTGCCGAGCGTTTGATCAAGACTTGCGATGTCTGCTTCGCGCGACAATGCAACCACCCAGGTGCCCGTGGAAACAAGTGTAAAGTCGGCGATCTGAGCAGCCAGATACCTGAAGAAATTCGCGGAAGAGTCATGCGCGCCAGTCAGTACAACCATGTTTTGAGGCAAGCCGAAACGCTGCACCAGAGTGTTGCGAACTGGTCCAAGCGGTTCCCAGGCCGCCCGAAACTCTGGGATCAATCTCTGCCAGCCATGATCTTGAACTATTGGTGTCCAGCGGCGGCGCGGGACGTTCCACAGATGCGACTGCGCGCCCATTGCAGAGTATTCCGAAGCCGCAACACCGGTCAGCCACCATCCCCAGAATTGCGCTATATTCAGAAAATGCCGGGCCTTTCCGAACTCAGTTGGACAGGCACGCTCCATCCATAGCAACTGTCGGGCGGAGTGAGTGGAAGCCATCATTACCGGACTGCCACGGTCCTCGAACGTTCCCGCCTTTCTGCGATATTCAACATCAATTTCGGGTGGACATGCCTGTTCATAGTCGATCATGTGCAAGACGCATCCGGCGCCGGTGCTATCCGGATCGGAACCCACAAGCACACCGCCCGAACCGTGACCAACAGGAACAATCGTCCGAATGGGGTGCCGTTGGCAGAGCTCGGAAAGCGTACCGATCAGCCAGGCTGCGATACCATCCAGGTCGTGAAACCGCCAAATCTTTCCATCCAGCACAGTGTTGGGGGTCGACCAATTCTCTAGCAAAGTGCCATCTTTGCTGGCGACCCAAAGTTCGACATTGGTTTTACCAACGTCAAGTACCGCGATATCACCCTTGCCCGTCAACGTCTTACCACGGGGGTTGTGGGACAGCCTCTCTCATGTCCGGGTGAACCTTGCACCGCAGTCATATGAGCCGATATTGGGCGGCCTTGTTCCTGAGGAACGGCAAACCCTTGTCCATAACATCCTTGAAAGAAGGGGCAACGGGTCGCCAAATCGCAAGCCCGTACCCGATCTGTGGCGGCATATTGATGAAACTCTCCATTGCGAGCCCGCCCTTGAACCCAATCGCCGCCAAAGTGGCGTAAATCTCGTCCCAATCACACGTCCCCTCGCCCGGCGTGCCACGGTCACTTTCCGACAAATGAATGTAACGCAGGTGTTCGCGTGCATCGAGGATGCCATTACCTGCGCCCTTCTCTTCGATATTCATGTGATAAGTGTCGAGATGGATGAAAATATTGTCAGCGCCCACTTTTTCGATCATCTCGACCGCCTGCCAACCCGTATTGATCAAGTGGTTCTCATAGCGATTCACGGGCTCGATACCAAAGGCGATGCCCAGCGTTTTTGCGTGTTTCGCGGCGCCCTCCAAGGCGCGTGCGATATTGTCATACTCGGCCTGAGTGGGCGGCACACCCGTGCGTTCTCCAATGCCACCATACGTGACACCGGACAGGGCTTCTGCGCCCATCTCCTTGGCTTTGTCCATAGCGTTGACAAGGTGCGCGATTGCGCCATCCGGGTTGACCGAGGCCCAGTTTTGATCGGGCAGCCCCAGCGAGCAGACAGCCCGCATCTCGTATTTTTCAAGTAAGTCACGCGTATGGGCCGCGTCGACAACGCCTGTATCCAGCAGGGCAATCTCGATGAAGTCCATCTGATAGGCGGCGGCGGCCGGTATTGTCCGCTCGGCCCCATCGCGATCCCAGTGCATTGTCCACATGCTGGTATGTACGCCGAAACCTTCCATAATCATGTCCCTCTTCGTCGTTTTAATTGCCATCGCGCGCCAACCCACCGCAACGCCATCACGCCAATCAGAAACAGACCCCAGACAGCCGTAGACAGATGCTGGTTGGCACCGATCAGGTTCAGACCTGATGAAAGAGCTTGCAGAATAATCAGGGCCAAGACCACTGGCAGCACGCGCCCGAACCCTCCGAACGGATCAATCCCGCCCAGAAAACACGCCAGAACAGTTACCAAAAGCAACGCCTCACCATGGCCGACACGGACTGAATTGAAGCGCGCGGCCATCAGAATGCCCGCCACAGCGCAGATCATGCCTGAAATGGCATATATCAACACAAGGGTACGACGTGTCGGCAGCCCGGAATACTCAGACGCCTGAATGTTCGAACCGATCATGTAGACCGAGAACCCGTGCCGCGTGCGTTTGAGCATGATGTGCCAAACAAGCGCGGCCAGCAGGAAGATGATCATCGGGACCGGAATGCCCAGAAAACTGCCGTGACCCAGTACATTCATATATTCCGGGAAACCCGAAATATCGCCGCCGCGCGTCAGAAATTCTCCCAAACCACGCAGGAAAATCATCATGGCCAGCGAAACCAGAATGGGGTGCGCGCCCACATAAGCCACCACGACTCCCATGACGGCGCCAGAGGCGGCACCAGCCAGCAAGGCAAGCGCTGCTCCAAGAACGAAAGCCCCTGGCCCCGCTTCGGCCCCTCCGAACGCGATGAGAACCCACGCCAATGCGAGCCCCGAGATGTTGGCCTGAAAGATGATCGCAAGGTTCAATCCGCCCGACAGGATCGGCACAAGCATGGCCAATGTCAGCAGACCCAATACCGGCATTTGAAAGGCCATTGAGCGTAAATTAGCGCCCGTCAGAAACAATGGTGTTGCCAGGGAAAACGCCAGAAAGACCAAGCCGAGAAAGACAAGCAATGGTAAGGTTTCGGCCCCAAGTGCCGCATGTATCCGTTCGCGCAGGTTCATCCCGTTTCTGCCTTTGCAATACTAGTGGCAGCACGCGGACGCCAACCAAAGCTCAGGTTCGATGACGAAATCGCCAACAGGATCGCAGCGCCGATAATCATCTGGAACGCAAAGGGAGAGATCCCCAGAAGGTTCAGACCGTTTTGCGTGATCGCGACAAACATAACCCCCAGAATGCATCCAAAGACGGTGCCACGACCGCCGCCCAACCGGGCACCGCCAAGCACTACCGCGGCCAACACGTCCAACTCTCGACCGTAAAGCGCATTTGGCACCACCTCTTGCGCAATGTTTACCTGCATCAACCCACCGATCCCGGCCATCATTCCGCACCATCCAAAGGCGACGATCTGCATTTGCCAGATATTCACACCCGCACGCCGAGCGCCCTCGGGATTATCGCCAAAAGCATAAAGCTGGCGACCAAGCGTAGTCAGGCGAATGAGACCCCAAGTCGCGACCACACAGACAATCATGACAGCAACCGAGAGATTCAGTTCTGACCAGGTCCCGTCCGCCGCCTGCCGTTCGAAGATGAAGATGCGGTCGGTCCACCAATCCGGCAGGTTGTAGATGTTTCGGCCTTTGGTGAAGAACATCAGCAATCCAAAGAACGCATTGAAGGTGGCGATGGTGATAACGATGGAAATCACCCGAAATCCGTGGATCAAAAGCGCGTTGACCAGTCCGAGACCGATCCCGAGCAGAGCTGCAACGAAAAAACCAATCGCCCAATTGCCGCCGCCAATGCTCATGAAAACCTGAGCTGCCACATATTGAACAACCGAAGCAGCCACCGCGAAGGAAATATCGATACCGCCAGCAATTAGGACAACCAGCAAGCCGACCGCCCAGATCAGATTGACTGCGTTATTGTTCAACAGCGACGTGACATTTCCCATTGTCAGGAATGTGTCGGTGCCAAGCGACAAACCGAAGATCATCAAAAGCAGAACGACGCTGAGGCGCGCTTCGACGGGGTGTGTTCGAAAGTGGTCACGCATAGATACGTGCCTCTAGTTCAGACACGCTGGTGGTGCGTGGATCGTATTCGCCCACAATCTGCCCATCCGCCATGTGAAGGACACGATCCGAATTGAACATCGCTTCGGTCACCTCGTCCGAGATCAGAAGGATCGCCAGCCCCTCATCGGCCAACTGACGCACGATCTTAAATATGCCGGCCCGCGCCCCGACATCCACACCGACAGTCGGACTGTCCAGGATCAAAAGCCGTGGTTCGGTTGCCAGCCATTTTGCCAAAACAACTCTTTGCTGGTTGCCTCCTGACAGTGTCGAGACTGCGTCTTCTGGCCTTCCAATTTTCACGGCAAGTTCTCTGATCCAGTGCCCAACAAGGTCGGATTGGCGTTTGGGAGACAACAAGCCAAGGCCATTGAGAATGCGGTCCAGCACAGAAATAGCGGTATTGTCCGCAATGGATTGCGGCTGGATAAGTCCTAAAGACAGGCGGTCTTCGGACACATAGGCAACACCGCGTGCGATGGCCTCGCGAATTGAGGCAAAGCGGACCGGTGTACCCTCCAACCGGATTTCGCCCACATCCAACGGGTTCATTCCGATCAGTGCATGGGCAAGTTCTGTTCGGCCAGCACCGATCAAACCGGTAAGGCCAAGTACCTCTCCGCGCCGTATGGTCAGGGAGACATTCTGGAATTCGCCGTGCCGACACATCCCCTGAACTTCCAGCACGGGTTCCGCCTGTGCGCGGTCCTGCGCATTGACTGTGTGCTCCAACAACGCCCCGGTCATCAGTTCACCTAGGCGGGATTGTGTCATGTTTTCCGTAGAATACACGCCGACAAGCTTACCGTCGCGCAGAACTGTGACCCGCTCAGAAATGTCGATAACTTCGGCCAGACGGTGACTAACAAAAACAACAGCGATCCCTTGTGAGGATAGCGTGCGCACCACCTCCAACAATGCATCTGTTTCGGTTTGGGTCAGCGAAGCCGTCGGTTCATCCATGAACACCAGCCGGGCTTCACCCATCAAAGCACGGGCAATGGCAACGATCTGGCGTTGCGCGATCGGTAGGTCTCCCAGTCGGGTATCAAGGTTCAATGGTACATGCAAACGATCAAGAACCGATTGGACATGGCGTCTGTAGTGGCTTCCAAAATTCAGGCGCGGTATCAGCCCGACCATCTCATCAAAAGCGATGTTTTCCGCCACTGTCATATGCGGAAACAGCGCAAGATCCTGCCATATGACGGCAATACCCAACGCCCGCGCTTTTGTTGGAGAAATCGTAGTAAAGCTGTGGCCGAACAATTCCAATTCAGCACCGGGGTCAGCTGTATAAACACCTGTAACGATCTTGATCAGCGTTGACTTCCCGCAGCCGTTTTCTCCGGCAAGGCAATGTACCTCGCCCGGCCGCACTTCGAAATCGACGGATTGCAGCGCCTTTACCCCGCCGAAGGTTTTCGAGACGTTTCGCAGCCTCAACGCCGGGGCCGTATCAGGATCAGTTTTCATTGTGTTCTATGCCTGAGTGGAGACCCACGTTTCGCGGATCTCCAAACCGTCGAACCACGACCTCAGAGACCTTTCGCAGCCAACTCGTCGACTGTGCTTTTGTTGATCTCCAAAAGGTTATCCGTGATGATATTGCGGGTCGCTTCATCCGGGCTGACAACACCCAAACCTTCAATCTCGGTGCCTTCTGTGATTTCCTCTCCATTCACAAGCATATCACCCAAGGTGACAAAAACACGGCCCGCCTCGGCTGGATTCCACATAAACCCGCCGGATATGACATCATCTTTCAACAGTTTCTGACCCTGGCCCGGCGAGAACGGACCAAGCACATGGACTTTGCCACCCAGACGACGTTCTTCAATCGCGCGCCCTGCCCCAATCGGACCCTGGCTTCCAAAAGCAAGGAACCCGCGCAGATCTGGATTGGCTGCGATCAGATCAAGTGCGGTGGAACGGCTGTCGTCAACACTTTCAGCAACGCCATAACGATCACCCACCGGTTGCAATTTGTCAGAACAGTTTTCAGCCAGCCAGGCGATACCTGCATCCGCCCACGCGTTGTGTAGTGGTACGGTCAGTGACCCGACATAAACAGCGTAGGTGCCGGGCTCTTCGGTTTTCTCGCACAGCAATTTGGCATGTGCCTCTCCAAACCCATCTGCTGAGGCCAGCTCGAAGTTCCAGTCCACATTGTTAAGGCCCGGACCTTCATGTGCAATCACCTTGATCCCGGCATCCATGGCCTTTTGCAACACAGGTTCGAGCGCGGCTTCATCATTTGGCACCACCCCGATCACATCAACGCCCTTTGCGATCAGATCTTCGATTGCACGAACCTGAAGGGCTGGGTCGGCAGACGTCGGACCAATCATTTCGGCACTGACACCCAACTCACCGGCGCGCTCCTTGATGCCTTCTTCCATCGCGTTGAACCAGGGAATCCCTCCGATCTTTACTACGATTCCCATCGTGGTCTCGGCGGCAGCCGAAGTCGCCGTTAGGGCAAGTGTGCAGACAGAAGCTGCGAGTATCATTTTTGTCTTCATAACTTCCTCCCTAATTGGCCAGCGCCAAACAGCAGCACCCGGCCTATAAATAATTGCACCATCGGTTGTTCTTTGTTGCGCAATCGATGGTGCATAGGCTATATTGAAACCGCTAATTTTGTCAAAGGGATATATTTTTGGCGAAAACCGATACAAATAAGCAGGTCACGATCTACGATATCGCGGACCGCGCAGGCACTTCGGCAAGCACGGTCGGGGCAGTACTAAACGGATCCTGGCGCAACCGACGCATTAGCGAAGAGCGTGCAAATACCATCCGAAAACTGGCAAGCGAGATGGGGTATGCACCAAATATGCAGGCGCGTGCGCTGCGCAGTGTCAGATCAAGCATGATCGGTATGATCATCCCAATGTATGACAACCGTTATTTCGGAGCTATCGCAGAGCGCTTTGAAACAGCCTCGCGCGCCAGGGGCCTGCTACCGATGACCTCGTGCACACATCGCGAACCTGAACTGGAATTGGCCACCGTCAGGCAAATGCTGTCCTATAACGTGGATCACATTGTGTGCACCGGCGCATCCGATCCCGATGGTATTGCCGAGATTTGCCGTGCGCAGAACGTGCCAACGATCAACCTTGATCTGCCGGGAACTGCTGCACCTTCCATAATATCCGACAATTACAGCGGCGCTTATAAGCTGACCGAGGCATTGATCGAGCGTGCTGATGCGAAAGGGCTCAACTGGCAAGATGAGTTTCTGTTCGTTGGGGGACGTCCGACTGACCACAACACAAGTGAACGGATACGTGGCTTTAAAGATGCGTTTAATCATGCTGGTGCGCGTCCGATAGAAGACAACATCCTGGCTTGCGGCTACGCGGCGTCGAAATCCAAAGCTGCATTTTCGGCAAAAGTGAAAGCTTCGGGCCGCATGCCGACGGCTATGTTCGTAAACTCTACGATTTCATTGGAAGGTGTCTTCGAATGGTTGGCACAGAATGACAGAGCCGCGCTGGACACAATTCTCTTTGGAAGTTTCGACTGGGATCCATTTGCGCAATATATGGCACAAAACCTGTTCTCGGTTCGCCAGGATGTCACCGCCATGGTGGACACCATGTTCCAGGTCATCGACAACGCAGCGCCATACGGTTCCGACGTGATACACATACAGCCGATTGTGATGTCTGAAGGTACGTAAACGAACCGGAACCCTGCCTTTTGCTTCCGCAGCTCACTTGAGAAAGTGACGTGATCGGCCTTCGCAATGCACTTTGTTCGCCTTTCGCATGTTTCAAAATTTGTGTCCGTGAACTCTTGTGGTTCTAAAAACACGATGCGCAATTCCGCAACCTCGACTCAGAACACAGTGAGTTCTGCCTCGTCGAAGCGTTCACCCGCCAACGAAACGAACAAACTAGCGCACCCAAACGGTCTGTATCAGCCTTTCCCTTAGCGTCTGAAACGCAGCATAGAGTACGGGGATCATCAGGAGGCCCAATGTGCTATCCACCACCATGCCAAATAGTACCGGGTAACCGATGGACACGCGCGCCTCTGCACCGGCACCGCTGGACAATACCAACGGCAGAACTCCGACGATGAAACACAGACCCGTCATCGTCACAGGACGAAACCGGATTTCGGCAGCTTTGATCGCCGCCTCGTGAATATTGGTGCCGGAACGCCTTTCCTGATTGGCGAACTCAACAACCATGATGGCCTTTTTGGCCGCCAGCCCGATGAGCAACACCATTCCAATCTGCGCGAATATGTTGCTTGTCAAAAACGGAAACAGCGCCAACGGAATAAGCGCGCCCAGCAATGCAAAGACGGCCGACGTGATGATCGACAAGGGCAATATCCAGCTTTCATACAGAACCACCAGAAACAAGTAGGCCAGTATCAAGGCAGACAACATGATAAATGGCACCATGCCTTGAGATTCTACTTCTTGCTGCGTCACACCGGACCACTCGATCCCAAAGCCGTCCGGTAGTGTTTTGTCTGCAATCTCTTGAATCGCTTTGATGCCCGCACCCGAACTGACCCCTTCGGCCAATTGCGCGCTGATAGACGCCGCAGTGAACAAGTTGTACCGGGGGATCGTGTCTGGCGCGAGTACCGGCTCACTGCTTAGAAAATTTCGCAACGGCAGCGACTCGCCCGAACTGTTTTTGACATAGATGTTGTCCACATCCTCCAGTGTTTGACGGAATGGCGCATCAGCTGAAAGGACGACCCAATAGACCCGATCCGACACGATAAAGTTGTCGACAAAAAACGAGCTGAGATTGGCTTGTAGCGCCGTGAATATGTCAGACACGCTTACGCCAAGTGTCTCGGCCCGGTCCCGATCCACTGACAGATGATACTGTGGTGTCTGACCCGAAAAACTACCATGTGCGCGGGTAAATTCGGGTGCGGCATTCAACGCGGTCACAAATGCGTTCATCACCGCATCCAGTTGCACACCGTCCCCTTTTTCATACTCCAAAAGCTCGACCGAAATTCCGCCCGCCGATCCTAGCCCGTGGATTGTTGGGAACGGAAACACATAGCTTTCCGCCTCTGGCAGGGTGGCCAGCTGTTGGTCCAGGTCTCGCATAATCGCATCCCAGTGCAGATCCGGGCTGGTGCGTTCGTCCCACGGCTTAAGAGTAACAATCGCCATACCGACATTCGACCGGCCACCTGCCAGCATGCTCGCCCCGGACACCGTGGTGACAGTGTCCACTCCGGGTGCTTTTTCGATCACCGTACCGGCCTTGGCCATAAAGGCCTGTGTACGCTGTAGCGAGGCGCCATCAGGAAGCGTCATGGCCGAGAGCAGAACACCATTGTCCTCTTGCGGGATAAGGCCGGTTGGCACCGTTCTGAACAGATAAATTGTCGCCCCGATACAGGCGGCGAAGAAAAGCAGTGACACCGCGATGTATCTTAACATCCACGACACCAAACGCATGTACTGCCGCCTACCCCATGAAACCGCCAACGGCACAAAACGCAATGGACCAATCGGTTGCATACCTGATTTCAGGACCATCGCGCACAGCACCGGGGCCAGGGTCAGTGCATTCACCGCCGACAGCACAAAAGCAAAGATAATTGTCGCCGCAAACTGGTAATAGATCGTTCCGGTCAAGCCGGGGAAAAAACAGACCGGTGTAAAGACTGCCGCCAGCACAAAAGTGGTTGCAATGATCGGGCGATTGACTTGTGACATCGCCTTTAGCGTAGCCTCGCGCGGTTCAAGCCTTTCTTCGGTCATGATCCGTTCGGCGTTCTCGATGATGATTATCGCGTCATCGACCACAAGTGTGATGGCGAGGACCAAGGCAAACAACGTGATCATGTTTGCACTGAATCCAATCGCATAAATCAGTGCGATTGCGCCCAGCAGAGAGACAGGAATCGCAATTGCGGGAACAATGGTCGCCCGGATACTGGCCAAAAAGAGAAACGTGACCGCGATCACCAATCCTGCGGTCAGCGCCAGAGTTTTAAGAATATCTTCGATTGAAACACGCACGGCGTCAGTGACGTCATAGGTGATCTCATACGAGACTCCTTCGGGAAACTTTTTTGACAGTTCACCCATCAGGTTGTGGACGCTGTCTGAAATCTCAAGCGCGTTGGCGGTACTCTCCTGATGCACCGCAATGGCCGCTGTGTCCTTGCCATTGAGTTGCGAAGAGCCGCTATAGGTGGCCGAACCGAGCTCGATCCGCGCTATGTCCTCCAGTCGGGTTATCGACCCGTCATCGCCAGTGGAAATGATGATCCGGCCGAACTCTTCCGCGCTTCGCAACAGGCCCTCTGCACGCAGTTTAAACTGGAAATCCGTGCGCGCATCGCCAAATGGCGGAGCGCCAACCTGACCGGCCGCTGCGACAACATTTTGGTTTTTAATCGCATCGGCGATCTCTGACGCGGTGACGTTCAGCGCGGCCATACGAACCGGGTTGATCCAGATCCGCATACTGTATTCCAGTTGACCGAACTGCGTGACCCCACCCACACCTTGCAGACGCTGTAAGGGATCATGCAGGAAATCGGCCGCATAATTACTCAGATACAGCTCATCACGCGAACCGTCCGGTGAGGTCAGGTTGATCACAAGGATCATGTTGCCGGATTGTTTGGTGACCTCGATGCCCTGTTGCTGAACAACGGACGGCAGTTCTGAGCTTGCCAGCGCGATGCGGTTTTGCACCTCGACCGCAGCAACATTGGGATCTGTTCCCAACTGGAACGAAACACTCAGAACATAGCTGCCATCGTTCGAGCTTTTGGACTTCATGTACAACATGCCATCGATTCCGTTCACACGTTCCTCGATGGGAGTGGCCACGGATTCCTGTATCACCTGCGCATCCGCGCCGGGGTACTTTGCAGACACATAGATCTGCGGTGGCGTAATGTTCGGATATTCCGAAATAGGCAAAAGACGCACACAAACCGCGCCGAAGAGAACCATCAAAATCGCGATGACTGCAGCAAAATGCGGGCGATTGATGAAATAGTGAGAGACCAAGCCAAGCCCTAACTCTGACTATCGACCGGTTTCACGAGAAGGCCGTCATGAATTTTCTGCAACCCCTGCACGACCACGCGATCTCCGTCCTTCAGGCCGGATTTTACCTGGGTTCTGGTTGCCGTCTGAGTGCCAATTTCGATGTCAATACGATGAACCGTGTCTTTGCTATCGACAGAGAACACGAAGTAGCCTTGCTTATCGAATTGAACCGCATTGCGCGGCACGGTCAACACCCTGGAGTCGTCCGGCCCGCTGAGCGTGACGTTGACAAACTGCCCAGGAATGAGAAACCCATCGGGATTTGAGAATGTGGCCCTCAACTCAATAGTATCGGTGTCCTGACTGACACTGTCGCCCACATACGTCACCTTGCCTTCTGTCTCGTAGGCCTGACCGTCGGCCAAAGTGATCCGCGTCGCAAGCTTGATACCTTGGGGGGAGATTGATCCATTGCGGCGTTCGCGCAGCAATACAGGCTCACTGACAAAAAAGCTAACCAGAATGGGGTCAACACTTGTGACGGTCGCCAAAACGCCGCTGTCGGTATTGACGATATTCCCTGCATCAATCGCCGACAAACCGATCCGCCCGTCCAAAGGGCTGATGATGTCCGTAAGGTCCAGCGCGATCTGTGCGATCTTCAAATTGGCCTGCGCTTCATCCACCGAAGCCTGACCCTCGTCATAGGCCGCCTTGGCCGTGTCCAGAACGGACTGGGGAACATCGCCTTTCTCAAAAAGCTTCTGCTGCCGGTCGAGTTCCGTCTTGGCGCTGAGCGCAGAAGCCTGGGCACTTTTCAAAGCAGCCTGCGCGCCTTCAACACTGGCCGCATATTTCCTTTTCTCAATGCGGAACAGAACGTCGCCCTTTGTAACGGCCCCCCCTTCGATAAAGTTGACCTCAAGCAGAACGCCTTCCACCCTGGCCTGAAGGTCGACACTCTGATCAGCAACCACACGACCCACGAAGTTATCCTGCTTCTGCAGCTCCTCCAGTTTTGCAGAAGCTACCACCACGCTGGGTGCCGGTGGATCAGATTGCGCAGCTGCGGGACCCACCAATCCAAGGGCGATCAGAACACTAAGTAACTGGGCCGTTTTTTTCATCCGATGCTCGCTTATCCGCAAGTACATGGCTGCCAGTATACTATTGATGGCTGAAGGCGGCACTGCAACGGAATTCTGGTTTGGCTGAATTGCCGAACCGGAATATGTCACGTGCTTCAGAATACTGAACCGGCGGCAACAGAAACAAATGTGGATCGCATGTCTTTGACTGATGGCCGGGATCCTTTCAGGTATCCCTGCAACAGGAACCGAAACGCTCCGTCCAGACGCATATATAGTCGCTCTTGATCTGTCCGATCCACTGCCAAAGGTGCCATCATCCTGATCAAAAGCTCTTCGATTTCTGTCACGACGGGCTCAAAAGTGTCGTCAAACATGGCTTGGTTGCGGATGTCGTACCAAAGCCTGTGCAGTTCAGCCTCTTGCTGGATCGTCTCGGCGAGAGCATGGCAAAACGCTTTCATCGCCTTGTCCGGCGCTTCGATCCCTTCTACGGCCGAGGTCATCAACTCCACAAAGTGGAGCTTGTATTGACGGACACAGAAAACAAGCAATTCGTCTTTGTCTTCAAAATAGTAGTGCAGGCTACCCAGCGACATATCTGATTGCGCGGCGATGTCGCGCAGCGTGGTGCGCGCATAGCCATAGATTTTCAACGCGTTGATCGCGCTTTCGGCTATCTCGCGTTTTTTCGCATCGCGTTTGCGGACCTTATGGGTTTTGCGGTCCGCAAGCTTGTTTATCGGTTCCACTTTATTCATCCCAAACCAACTTGGCCGTTCCGTGGCATAGGCCCACCCGCTAGGGGTGGACCAATCCGTTTATGCGCGGAGCAGATCCGAGGCTTTTTCACCAATCATCACACAGGGCGCTTGGGTATTGCCGTTTGTGATTTTCGGCATGATCGAGGCGTCGGCAACACGCAGGCCGGAAATCCCGTGCACGTTCAGTTCGGCATCAACAACTGCCATTTCATCCGAGCCCATCTTGCAGGTGCCCACCGGGTGATAGATCGTCTGTGCATTACCTCGGATCCAGGCACGTATGTCGTCGTCCGATTGCACTGCAGCCCCAGGAAAGCGCTCTGCGCCGCGGAATTCATCCATTGCAGGTGACATCAATATCTTACGAGCGATCTTCACACCTTCGACCATTACATCGAGGTCTTTCTCGTCTGCAAATGCGTTTGGATTGATGTTGGGTTTGTCCGTCGGATCGCTGGAAGCCAGTGTCAGTTCGCCGACAGAGCGGGTTCCCACAACCCCCGGAAGCAATGTGAAACCTTCAGATCCATCGCTGGGGTTTCCAGCACCATCTGAAATGAACCAAGTGGGCGCGAAGTGGAATTGAAGGTCCGGTGCAGGGGCATCATCCATAACCGTCAAATAGCCGCCGGCTTCACCGATGTTCGAGGTCAAAAGACCCATCCCCTTCTCCATCAGCAAAGCGCCTTGAGCTTCGTCTGTCGCATGGGCCAGTGTCACCGGCTGAGTACACTCGTAAGCCACTGGTGCCATGTAATGATCCTGCAGGTTCTTACCGACACCAGGCAGGTCATGCACAACGTTTATGCCGATCGCTTCTAACTCGGCCTTGGGGCCAATACCGGACAGAAGCAAGATTTGCGGTGACCCATAGGCACCTGCCGACAGGATCACTTCTGAACCAGCTTTTGCTTCAAGTATCTCATCACCAACTTTGAAACGTACGCCCGTACAGCGATCATCTTCGATGATCAGGTTCTGAACATGCGCTTCGGCCTGGATCACGATGTTGTCGCGCTCCAGCGCTGGGTGCAGAAACGCGCCTGCAGTCGAATTGCGGAAACCACCTTGCTGGGTGACCTGATACAGACCAAACCCTTCCTGTTCCGTGCCCTCATTGAAATCTGCACGCTCGGCATAACCCGCTTCGAGCGCCGCTTTTACCATCGCCTGGCTCAGCACATTCGGATCGCGCTGGTCCGCTACGTTCCAGGGGCCGCCAACGCCGTGGTTTTCGTCTGCGCCACGTTCATTGTTTTCTGACCTTTTGAAGATCGGAAGAAGATCTGCATAACTCCAGCCCGGATTGTCCTTGCCCCAATCATCAAAACAGGCAGGATTGCCCCGTTTATAGATCATCGCATTGATAGAAGTGGATCCGCCAAAAACCTTGCCGCGCGGGCTGTAATAAACCTTCCCGTCTGAATGTTCCTGCGGGACCGTGGTGTAGCCCCAATCAAGATCGCTCAGGAAAAGATTGGGGAAAGCTGCCGGAATATGGATGAACTGGTTTTCATCCGCAGGACCAGCCTCTAACACCAACACAGTTTTGTCTGCATCTTCGGAAAGTCGCGCCGCCAATGCGCATCCAGCCGCCCCTGCTCCAATCACAATGTAGTCGTAGATTTCTGCGGATTGTGCCTTGGCATGACGCGCCCCCAAAGCCAATGGCGCAGTGACCGCCACACCCAAAGCGGCGCTCTGACGCATAAACGCGCGGCGCGAAAGGTTCCCTGCACTGAAGGATTTTTGCAGTTTTCCAAGCTTTTCTTGCTTCACGATTTCCTCCCAAAATCTCAGCGTCACGGCTTCGAATCCGGGTGACGCGCAAAAAGTGAAGCACATTTTCTGGACATCTGTACAGTTTTTTAGTTCAAAGTTTACAGGGTGCCACCTGCTTGCGCTGCAGTTTCTTTTGCCTGTTGGAATGATCGAACGAAACTTTTGTGGACCTGCCTTGATCGCCTGGTTTGGACCTTCAGCAGATACATCGCCCAGAACCTTAGAGGTCTGAAACAGAACTGACGGGCTGCCAGTACGCAGGCCGTTTTCTACTGCGCGTGTTCAAGAGCTGTTCGAATTTCTTGGCGTTTTCTGCGTGCCTCGCAGTCCTAAAACTCGCAGCCTGATTATTTCCGCAAAAAAGAAAACCAATATGATATAGAGAGATACGAATATGATTTCTTGCAGTGCAATTTAACGACGCAACCGGGCAATCTTGATTTGGGAGGTCAAAAATGCTTCGTACGTTTGGATGTTCTATCTCGCTTTTACTGGCATCAACGACGGCCTTTGCCGACGCGGTTCCCAGCAAAGAAGCGGCGGAAGGATTATTTTCAGATCAACCGTATTCCCCATATGCCGAGCGCTCTTTTCCCGAACGCCCCTTATGGGGCGACACGCATCTTCACACTGGGCTTTCGCTGGATGCAGGAGCTTTCGGAAACACTCTGCTGCCGGATGAAGCATGGCGTTTCGCAAAAGGCGAGCAGGTCATTTCTTCCACCGGGCAACCGGTAAGGCTGGCCCGTCCGTTGGATTGGATGGTACTGACGGATCACACCGACCTGATGGGTTTTGCGCCGGATCTTCAGGCGGGCAAGCCAGGCGTATTGGCTGATCCAAAGGGATTGGAATGGTACGAGGGCTACAAGGCAGGTGGTGAAGAGGCTGGGAAAACCGCCTTCGACATCATCACCAACTTCTCGCAAATGACATTGCCCGAGGTTCTGTTAGAATCTTACAGCCCCGGTGCCGACGCTTTTGCTTTCACTTGGGAACACATTGTGCTGGCCGCCGAGAAGCACAACGATCCCGGCAATTTCACGGCTTTCATCGGGTTCGAGTGGACATCGGTGCCCAAGGGCTTCAACCTGCACCGGAACGTCATGCTGCGCGATGGGCCAATCCGAGCCTTGCAAATGGTACCGCCAGTCACGCAGCCGCCTTACGGTGATACGGATCCAAAATCCCTTTACGCATGGCTAGAAGAGTATCAGGAAAAGACAGGGGGCCGCGCTGTTGCTTTTGCACATAACGGCAATCTGTCAAATGGATGGATGTTCCCAACCGAAGACACGTATCACGGCGGCAAGGTCGACGAGGAATACGTGGCAGCCCGCGCGAAATGGGAACCCCATTATGAGGTCACTCAAATCAAGGGCGACGGCGAAGCACACCCCTTCCTGAGCCCCGACGACGAATTTGCGGATTACGAGAACTGGGATGTCGGTAATCTGGACATCACCGAGCTAAAGACTGACGACATGCTGGCTGGCGAATACGCCCGAGAGGCCTTGAAACGTGGTTTGATGCTGGAAGAAAAGTTCGGCGTGAACCCCTACAAGTTCGGAATGGGTGGCGCGACGGACAGCCATACCTCTTTGGCCACAGCTGAAGAGGATAACTTCTTTGGGAAATCGGTGAGTGTCGAGCCTTCGGCCTCGCGCATCCAACATCCATTCATTGCCAATGATCTAGGAGAGATTCCCGGCGACCTGCTTGTTGCTTCCGGATACACCGCAGTATGGGCTACAGATAACACGCGCGCTGCGATCTTTGATGCATTCAAACGGCGTGAAACCTACGCGACCACTGGGCCACGTATTGGCCTTCGGTTCTTTGGCGGGTGGGACTTCGATCAAGCGGATGTTGAAACCCGTTTCCTTGCGAATGTTGGCTACACCAAAGGTGTTCCAATGGGGTCAGACCTTCGCCCTCGCGAGGGTGATGGTGCACCCTCATTCCTGATTGCCGCACTGCGCGACCCGGTTGGTGCAAACCTTGATCGCGTGCAGGTGGTCAAAGGGTGGCTGGATTCAGAAGGAGCCATGCAAGAAAAGGTTTACGACGTTGCATGGTCGGACAACCGAGTTGCCGATGACAACGGTAAGATCCCTGCAGTTGGAAATACGGTCGATGTGGAAACTGCCAGTTGGGCCAACACGATCGGCACTGCCGAACTTGTGACTGTTTGGACTGACCCAGGTTTTGATCCGAGTGAGAGGGCGTTTTATTACGTTCGCGCCATCGAAATCCCGACCCCGCGCTGGGTGCTGTACGATAAGCTGCGATTAGGCGCTGAGCTTCCGGAAGACGCAGTACTTACGCATCAGGAGCGCGCCTATTCATCTCCGATTTGGTACACGCCGGCGGAATGATCAGGTCAACACATGAAATTGGATACCGGGGCGGTTACTACGGCCTCGGCTCCTCTTCCAGCGCAATGATCTGGGTCAGGGCATCTTTGAAGAGCGTGTTCACATCGTCTTGATGCACCGGCTCGATGCCAAAGCTCATGCGAAGCCCTATTCACGCAGAGTACCAAACATTGCAGGGGAGTTCAGTATGCCATGGTCAATCTTCGTCTGAAGCTCACCAGCCAAGTGACATCGTGACTTTTTTGCACTAAGCCTTACAAGGCTTGCAAATAGGACCGGCCTTCTCAATGCGTCGACGAATTCCATCGATTACTGCGATGCTTTGCTTCGAGGCAGCGGCTAAAACCGAAGGGTTTGCGCGTGCGGCAGAAGAAATGAACGTGACCCAAAGTGCGATCAGCCGCCAGATTCAAACGCTTGAGGCATTCGTTGGGCAATCGCTTTTCATCCGCTCGAAACAACGGGTCAAGCTTACGGCGGCGGGTAAGACACTACTCGCCGAGTTGTCACCGCTGCTTGAGGAACTTGAGTTAACCATTCTCAAGACCAGATCACATGACAGTGCTGAAGGCAGCCTGAACATCGGCGTTTATCCCACTTTGGGCAGCCGTTGGTTTATGCCGATCATTATGGGGCCTGAAGCCGACAAAATCCGTCACGTGCTCAATCTTGTGACTTACCTTAAAAACTCTGAGATTGATCCCAGCCTGGTGGATCTGGCGATCGCGCAGGGCGACGAGGGCTGGCAAGGGTACCGAGCCGACAAGTTAATGGCCGAAACGCTTGTCGCTGTGGGTGCCCCCGACCAATTCCCAATACCGGTTGAAGACCCGCATGCCCTATTGGACCACCGGATATTGCAACATTCTACACGCCCACTATCCTGGCAGATATGGTTCCGGCACCAGGACCTGAAATTGCCACGCAAGATTATAGGGCCAATATTCAGTCAATTTGAAATGCTGATCGATGCGACCAAGGCCGGACACGGCATCGCGATAATCCCCGACATTTTAATCAAAAAAGAACTGCATCAGGGAAGTTTAGTCAAAGTGCACCCTTTTGAAGCGAACACCAGCAGCGCTTACTTTCTGCTGACGCCGGAAACGAAAATCGGTGTAGCCCGAATTGAACGAATGCGAACTTGGTTCTTGGAAAACATGCGGCCTTGCGATCCTGCGGTCACAGGCTAGCCTAAATGAATTTTCGCCCCGACAGGTCTGAAAGTTGATGCGTTTTTGTTATCAAGTCATGAGGGATTGCAACTTTCAAATTGCCGCGTTCCGAATAAGTTTCCCCAAACGCAGCGCGAATGGGAGAGTCCCTTATGACCTTTATGCCCCAGATCAAAGACAGCGATGTAGATCTGATTCAGAACGCCATGACCACCATGCCTGACTATCGGTCAGTGTCAGATTTTGTTCCCGGCCCCGGAATTGCTCGGCTGGACCTGAAATTCGATATCGAAAAACTTCAGGGCGCGTTGGAAGAATGCCTAAAGCGCGAAGAATTCTTGGGAGGAATGCAGGATCAGGGTTTTGCTGCCCTGCCCCTGACCCAGCGCCCCGGCCAGACCGAATGGACCCCGAACGACCTGTCGGGCCGCTACTGGCTGCGCGCTGATGAGCGCTATGTCGAAGAGCCGCGTGAAGATCTTGTGCCCGAGATCGATTTCTCGGAATTCAACCCAAAATTCAAAGGCACTTATTTTGAGCATGTGCACGAAGAGCTGTCCAAGCGCTTCCCCATTGGCCGCACACGCATTCTGTCGAAAGGCCTGTACAACTGTAACTCGTGGCACCGCGATCCGGAACCGCGCCTGCATATTCCGCTGATCTCGAACCCCGGTTCACTGTTCATCGTGAACCATCACGTGACTCACCTGCCTGCTGACGGCTCGGTCTACTTCACCGACACCCGCGCCTATCACACCGCCCTGAACGGTGGCGAAAAGAACCGCGTACATATCGTTGCCGCATTAGCCTACGATCAGGTCACGGAATGAGCCTTTACGGGTATGTTGCCGCAGATGCAGGAACCAACTGCATCTGCGATCTGCGCAGTGATACACTGACCCAACCCAGCGCCAGAATGCGCGAGGCGATGATGTCCGCGCCGCTGGGCGATGATGTTTATGGCGAAGATTCAACGGTTGCTCGGTTGGAGCAAGAGCTGGCCGCTCGACTGGGTAAGGACGCCGCAGTCTTCTTTCCCACCGGCACCCAAAGCAATCTGGCCGCTGTTATGGCCCATTGCGAACGTGGCGACGAGATGATCGTCGGCGACCGCTATCACCTGTACTGCGACGAGGCCGCGGGCGTATCCGTATTGGCCGGGGTTTCGATGAACCCGGTGTCCGTCTCGGATGACGGAGGCGTGGACGCTGACAAAATTGTTGCGGCGATCAAGGTCGATGACCCTCATTATGCACGCAGCCGTTTGTTGAGCCTTGAAAACAGCGTCGGGGGCCGGGTCGTGCCACTCGACCGGATCGACGCAGGCGTCAAGGTCGCGCGCGATGCAGGTCTGGCCGTGCATCTAGACGGGGCACGGCTCTTTAATGCCATTACGGCTCTGGGCTGCGATGCGGCCACATTAGCAGCCCCATTCGATACGGTGTCAGTCTGTCTTTCCAAAGGGTTAGGCGCTCCGGCCGGGTCAGTTCTGGTAGGCCCCTCGGAAATGATGGGTCAGATCAGGCGCAACCGAAAAATCCTCGGCGGCGCGATGCGGCAATCCGGAATGCTGGCGGCGGCCGGCCTCTATGCTCTGGAACACCACGTGCAGGAATTGGGCGGCGACCACGTCCGTGCGGCACGACTGGCTAAAGCGTTGCGCGAAACCGAAATAGGTGAGGTGACCTCACAAACAAATATGGTGTTCCTGAGCCCCGAGCCCAAAGATCACGCCCATCTGATCGCGCACATGGCCGGATCGGGCATCAAGATCGGTGGGCAATCCCCCGCGATCCGTATGGTTCTGCACCGGGATGTGGACGACAGCGCGCTCGACGCCGCAATCTGCGCGTTCCAGAGCTTTCAGCCGACCTGAAACAAGGGCAGCCACATGACCGATGTTATGTCTTTCATCATGAACACCTCTTATGACGAGTTACCGCAGCCCATGGTCCACGACGCAGTGCGTGCCTTGGTGGACACGCTGGGGGTGGGTATGAGTGCAGTGCAGACGCCCCTGTCCCAGATCACTCAGGCTCATGCGCACATGATGTTTGGTGGGCAAGCAGCGCAGATCTGGCCCAAAGGCAAAACCGCCAGCGCAGCCGGAGCTGCCCTGGCCAATGGCATGACCATCGACGCGCTGGATGCCCATGACGGACACAAGCTGACGAAGGGCCATGTGGGCTGCGGTGTTATCCCCTCGGTCATCGCGTTGGCGCAGGCCGAAGGTATCACTGACGCGCGGGAATTTCTGACGCTTGTGGTCATCGGCTACGAAATCGGCACCCGCGCGGGCATCGCCCTGCACCGCAGCGCCTGCGACTATCACACGTCCGGCGCGTGGGTCGCACTGGCTGCCGCTGCTATGGGTGCACGCATTCTCGGGCTGGATCGGATCCAAACGCGTGAAGCGCTGGGGATCGCTGAGTATCACGGTCCGCGCAGTCAAATGATGCGTGCTATTGATGCCCCAACTATGGTCAAGGACGGTTCAGGCTGGGGAGCAATGGTTGGTGTCTCAGCGGCTTATTTGGCCCGCGATGGCTTCACGGGCGCGCCAGCGATCTCGGTCGAGGCTCGCGATCTAGCTGATATCTGGGGCGATATTGGGCAGCACTGGTACATTCAGGACCAGTATATCAAGCTCTATCCGGTCTGCCGCTGGGCCCAACCCGCCGCCGAAGCCGTCATGGCCCTGCAGCGCGCGCACAAGTTCACCGCCAGCGATGTGACCGCGATCAGGGTCGAAAGCTTCCATGAAGCTAAACGCTTGAACGCGATCCCAACAACGACCGAGCAAGCGCAGGGCGATCCTGAAGATCGGCTTGGTCACGACGTCATCCGTCGCAAATTCCTTCGTTTGACCGAACCGGTCATGGGCACGGACAAGGCACAAGATCTGCTGGCTAGCATTGAAAGTCTGCCTGATGGCGGCGATCTGAGCGTTATGCTCGGAAAGCTTAGTTATGAAAGTTCTACCTTCTAAGTCTTAAGGTGCGAAACCTCTTACTGATCTTTGGTTAAACGGTTTCCTGCACACGCTTGCGATACTGGTACAGATAGCTGTTGTGGGGCATCATCCGGTGACGGATGCGCTGAGCGCAATGCGGTGTGCTTGCGGGATCGACGTATTTACGCTTTTACGGCACCCGCCCGGTGGATTGCGCCAAATCGGCATGAAACTTGCCACCTTCGAACCAGCTACAGGCAATCCAGATCGCCGCGTTGTTTCATCATGTGTTCGAACGCGGTTGATGTGGACCGGGGGATGGCCCAGAGCGCGATGATTTTATGCATGGATCACGTCTCCAAAGTCGCCATCAACTGACCGTGGTAAGATGTTGGAGCAAGGCCCAAGGTCTTGAATAGGCGCTAGTAGAGCGCCGTGTCGTGACCAATGACCGGTTTCCCCAGCCGTTTTTCAAGCTCGGCCGTATGGTGCACCGGGCGGCGGGCTACTCCGTCCGAGGGGCGGCGATAGTTCGACATGCCGTTGATCAGGTAGGCATCCACATTCGGGGCCTGTTCGGCGGTGTAGTCGAAGCTCTTCCAGATCAGCTCTTCATCAAAGCACCAGACGCAATCATCGACATCTTCCTGCGTGGCAAACCAGCCCTGATCAAAGAAATTCCCGGCCCAGACCACGTCAAACCCGGCCTCTTTCAGGAACCCGACCGTGCCCATGTACCAGGAATTGGTGTGATAGCAGGCGTTCAGCGCCACCTTCTCGGCACCGATCTCGCGCAGCGCCTCGACCATGGCGTAACCCGCCATGTGGAAGGGCGTTTCGTATTTGTCGCTGAGCATCTCGCAATGCTGGCGGATGCCTTCAACGCCCAAACCGCTGGCATGCACCCAGTTCGAACCGACCTGCCCGCACACATCGGCATTGTTGATCGCCATGCACTCGACGAACTCCTCAAGCAGGCCAAAGTTCTTTTTCCGCTGGTCCAGACCGTGCTGATAGCCTGGAACATGCAGCATACGCCCATGTACGCCGACAGTATCGGGTGCCATGCGGATAAAGTCCGACGGAGCCGCGCAATAGTCGAAAGGCGGGCAGGTGAACCCCACCTGATAGGGAAACAGTTTACGCTCTGGGTTTTCCCACCGTTCAGGTTTGGTGAAAGTGTTGATGTGTCATCTATCCTGAGCGAGGCAGCTCCGCTTGTGCATCCTGAAACAAAGCGCAGCCGTAAATCTATTGCTTTTTCGGCAAGAACTCTTGCCAATTCTGGAAAGAGTTCCGCTGCATTTTGCAGGTTCAAACCGGATGTCAGGCAGAAGCGTTTACCGTTTCGTCTGCCTTTAGCCGGTGCTTATAAAGATGCTCGTAATGCGGCAGCGCTTGCGCATAGATCTCTTTGACGTGATCCGGCTGATCTTCAACCGAGCCATAGGTCCGTGGCATGGGCTTGAGCCCGCTGGACGCGCTCAGGCTGTCATGCCAGGACCCGTTATCATACCACCCCACTTCGGGCCGCGCGCCGGGTTCCCACGACAAGGCCTCGGGCACGAAGTCCAGACCGACGGCTTTGCACCAGGCCGATACGATATCTTCGGGGTTTTCCAGCAGATCGTCGCTGTCGATCACGGGCGGCGCTTTGCCGTCGCGTTCGGCAATCCGGTCAAAGAGTTTGCAATGTTCCTCGAACCCATACTCGGCCACGACCCAATCCGGGCCGCGCTTGAATATGGACGGGATAGACTTTGAAGGGTCACGGATCAGGAAACTGTGGGTCATCGGGGCGAGAAATTCATCGCTGATATCAGGGGCCAGAAAATGCGGCATGTCCTTGGAAAAGACCGGCTTGCTCCGTGCGGCCTGCAACATCCGATCATGCACCTTCTGCGTCGTCAGGCCCGGCACGCGTTCGCTGTCTGCGGTCAGGCGCGGCCACGCGGCATCGTCGCCCTTGTACCAGGCCTCGCCGAAGGGTTCGTGGAAACAGGCCATATCGCCCCGCATCCGCATCATCCATTCAAAAGCGGTTGATGTTGTACGGGGCGTGGACCACAGCAGTACAATTTTGTTCATCGCGTTCTCCCTGTTTACCGGTGCATCCATCCTCGCGCGAAGCCGGAAGAATGTTCGGGGCAACGCTGAAGCAGACCGCCGCACAAATCCATTGCTTTTGCTGCCGCGAGGATTATCAATTTGGACATGAGTACCATGCGACGTGTCCCCTCGATGAGCCCGCTCATCGCCTTTGAAGCGGTTGCACGGCTGGGCAGCGTCACGTTGGCAGCGGAAGAGCTGAACACATCGCAATCCGCGATCAGCCGGCACATACGCAATCTTGAGGAACGGTTTTCGCTGGAACTGTTCCAGCGTGACGGTCGCGGGATCGCACTGACGGCGGCCGGCAAAAGCTATCACGCGGCGGTGTCATCGGCCCTGACCAGCCTGCAATCGGCCGAGCATCGGCTGACGCAGGCGCAGCGCTCGCTGACCATCGCCTGTTCGTATTCCGTCAGCCATCTGATCATCATGCCCCATTACAACCAACTGCGCCGCCGTGTGGGTGAGAATGTCACAATCGATGTGCTGACGTCGAATTACGAAAGCCAGAGCATGGTCAACGAACCCAATGCCGACGTTGCCATCGGATACAAGTTCAACGGGCCGGGCGGGAAATTGCAAAAAATCCTGCACGAAAATGTCATCCCCGTCGCCTCGCCCGAGTATATCTTACAGCACAAAGACATCCTCGAAGGACCGATCGAGGGATGGAGACAACTCCGCTTTCTTGACCTTCCGCAGGGCACGCTCGGTTGGGCAACGTGGAGCGATTGGTTCAGCAATCACAACATCACACCCAACATTGCGCCGGCCGACACGTTCAGCAATTTTGTCTACCTGCTCGAGGCCGCCTCTTCCGGCGCGGGGATCGCGCTCGGATGGCAAGGATTCATTGAGCGCTACCTAAAGATCGGCTCTATCCAGACCATCGGCGACCAATGGTATTCCACAAACAACTGCCTGTGGGGGCGGTGTACCCAGCAAGGCCATAACAAAAGATCCGCCCAGGATTGCCTCGCCTTTCTAACCGAACTCTTCGAAAACGCACCAATGCGCCAAAACTAAACCAAGCAGCAAAGCATCAGGCCCCATCTTCATGCCGCGGCAGAGTCGGGACCGTCTGCAAAGATCATGAGCATCATCAGTGGGATGCGTGCCTGGAACTGCATGTATTCGTGATAGTTCACCGCGTAGCGCATGGTCAGCGGGTTGGTGATGACGGCCAAGTCCACGTCCCGTTCTGCCATGGCCTGGCGAATGCGGTCCATGCGGTAGTTGTTCATCGTGTCCCAATTGATGTCCGGTGCAGGCAGGACGGCCTTGGAATATTCGCCAAGCGGTTCACGGTCCATCATCAGGCTGTTTCCAAAGTTGCTGCGACGTCACGCAGACGCAGGTTTTGCGGGTCAAGAACCGCATCTGGCAGCACGATGGCTTTGTGCATTTCACCAAACACGATCACCTCAAGCTCGGTCCCCGGCTGCGCGGCCTGTGGTTTGACAAAGGCAAAGGCCAGATTGCGCCCCGTGACCGGACCAAAGCCACCCGACGAGATCGAGCCGACCTTTTCGCCGTTCAGATAAACCGCCTCACCGCCCAGCACATCGGTACCCTCCATCTGGACGTCCAGATAGGCGATGACCGAAGAACTGCCGGTCTCGGCCAGCTTGGCCAGCGCCTCTTTGCCAACAAACGCCTTGTCGAACTTCACAAAACGCATCTGGTCGGTGTGCACGGGGCTGGCGTCATTGGCCAGTTCATGCCCGCCGCGATAGGCTTTTTCCATACGCATCATTTCCAGCGCCTTTGACCCAAACGGCACCATGCCATGGGGCTGTCCCGCGTCCCAGATCGCGTCCCACACAGCGCCAAGCTGATCCATGGGCGCGTGCAGCTCCCATGCCAGTTCGCCCGAGAAGGACAGGCGCAGCGCAATCAGGTTGACCCCTGCAACCGACATTTCACGCGCCTTGAGCCAGCCGAAGTCGGCGTTTTCCAGCGACGCATCGCTGAGCGGGGCCAGCAACTCGCGGGCTTTGGGGCCCGCCACGGTCAGAATGCCCCAATCGTCGGATAGGTTGCGGATGCTCACATCCTCGGACCCGCGCTGATGCACGGTGATCCAGTCCCAGACGCGGCGCTCGGACGGGCCGCCGGTCACAAACCAGAACCGATCCTCGGCTAGCCGCGCAATGGTTGCCTCGCCCTCGATCGTGCCTTGTTCGTTCAACAGCAGCGTCAGGCAGGTGCCGCCCACCTTTTTGGGCATCCGGTTGGCGCAAAGCCGGTTCAGATACGCCTCCGCCTCGGGGCCGGTGACCTCGAACTTGGAAAAGGCCGAGAAGTCGCCGATGCCAACGCCTTCATGTACCGCGCGGGCCTCGGCCAGGGCGGCCTCCCACGATGGGCCACGTTTCCAGGACTCGGGCTCTTTGCCACCCCATTCGGGTTTGCCGTAAACGCGGGGACGCTCCCAGCCGCCAGCCTCTTCGAACACGGCATGCAACGCCTTGGTCCGGTCATGCACGCCAGAGTTTCGGATCTCGCGGCAGGTTTCATATTGCAGCTGCGGATAAGGCAGCGACAGGCGCGTCATGTAGTTCTCGCGGCAGCGCTGATAGATATAATCCTCGTCCACACGGCTATGGAACCGGCGCGGATCAAAGCCGCGCATCGAGATATCGGCCGTGCCATGCACCATCCATTGCGCCAGCGCCCGGCCCAGTCCCGGCCCCCAGGCAATGCCCACGGTCGCACCGCAGGCCAGCCAGTGATTGCGCAAGCCCGGCGCAGGCCCGACCAGCGGGTGGCCGTCCGGCGTATAGGTGATTGCGCCATTGACGATGCGTTTGATGCCGCGCTCCATCAGGCAGGGATAGCGTTCAAAACACTTCTCCAACCACGGCATAATACGGTCATAGTCGGGTTCAAACAGTTCGTTCTCGCTGTCCCAGGGGCAGCCCTCGCGCCATTTGGCCAGCGCGTCATGGGTGTCATACAGCCCGATCAGCGCCCCACCCTGTTCGCGGCGCAGATAGCCCGTAAAGTAATCATCGCGGGTGACGGGGATTTCATGACCCATCGCCTCAAACTCGGGCACCGCATCGGTGACCACATAGTGGTGCTGCATCGGGACAATCGGCAGGTCCAGCCCGCTGAAGGCCCCGATCTGGCGCGCATGGTATCCACCGGCATTGACCACATGCTCACAGATGATGTCGCCCTGCTCGGTCACCACCTTCCATTCGCCCGAGGGCATCTGCTGCACATCCGTCACCCGGTTGCGGCGCAGCACTTTGGCCCCCCGCATCCGCGCGCCCTTGGCCATCGCCTGACAGGTGCCGGATGGGTCAACATGGCCATCATCGGGCGTATAAGTCCCGCCGATGATATGCGACGTGTCATAGATCGGGTTCAGCTTGGCGATTTCTTCGGGGGTAACCCAGCGACACTCCTGCCCGCGGGCCAAAACCGCGTCACGCGTGTGCATCAGCCAGGCACGGTGATCCTCGGTTGCGGCCACGCGCAAGGACCCGCAATTGTGCCAGCTGACGCCCTGCTCGGTCTCATCCTCAATGGTTTTATACAGATCCACCGCATAATCGTGACAGATCCCCAACGCATGGCCCGCCGTCATGCGACTGACCAATCCCGCCGCATGCCAAGTAGCCCCGGACGTCAGTTCCGCCTTTTCAACCAGAACAACATCTGTCCAGCCTTCCTTAGCCAGATGATACAGGACGCTGGCACCCATATTGCCACCGCCGATTACAACGACCCGAGCCGATTCCATTACAGTTCTCCGCGTTTCCTGCCGGAGACACTTCCGCATCGGAAAAATTTTGTCCACATTTTTTTCCTGCAGTATATCTTTTTGCCAATAACTTGATTCGGAGGACCACAATGGACGGTGCAGTCGTAAGAGAATCCAACCAGGATCGCATGCGGCGCATTCTGGGCGAAGACGGGTACGCGCAGCTGTTTCGCAACATTGACGAAGCCGCAGGCCTGCCAAACGCGGCATACTGGTCGCCCGAATGGTTCGAGATGGAGCAGGAACTGATCTTTCGCCGCTCCTGGGTGTTCGGCGGCGCGCGCGCGGAAATCCCCGAACCCGGCGACATGAAGCCCATCGACATCGCTGGCACGCCGATCGTTCTGGTCCATGGCCGCGACGGTGTGATCCGGGGGTTCCAGAACGTCTGCCGCCATCGCGGCATGCAACTGGTCACCGAACCCTGCAAAAAGGCCACGCTGACCTGCCCCTATCACCGATGGGCCTATGGGCTGGACGGCAAGCTGCGGTCCCGGCCGCATTTCGACGGGCCCAATTCCAGCGGCACGTTCAAAGACGGCGGCGGCGACAAGCTGGACCTGATCCCGGTCCGGGTAGAAGAGTTCTTTGGCTGTCTGTTCGTCAACGTTTCGGGCGACGCGGATCCGCTGGATGTGTGGATGGCCCCGGTTCTGGATCAGCTCAAAGGCTATGATCTGTCAGCCATCCGCTGGGCCGGGAAGCGCGATTTTACGGTCGAGGCCAACTGGAAGCTGGTTTACGAGAATTATATGGAAGGCTACCACGTTTTTGCCCTGCATCCCCGCCTGCTGGACTTTGCCCCAATGGACGTTCGGTGGTCCGGAGAATGGCGTGGTTCGACCTTCGTCAATGGCTACCGGTTCCCGAAACTAGAAGAAGGCCGCGGCCAGGGCCTGCCCCATTATCCCGGCCTGTCCGAGGAGGATCGCATGCAGGGACAGTGGTTCCTGACCATGCCGCATTTCGCAGTCGAGGTGTATCCCGATCAGTTTACTGTGTTGGTCGCCTACCCCGAAGCGCCGGACAGATGCCGAGAGGAACTGCACGTTTTCGTCATCGGAGATGAGGCCGCAACCGGCGACAAATACCGCAAGGAACGCGAAGACCTGATCCAGATGTGGGACGAATTGAACGTCGAGGACATATCGGTCCTCAAAGGGCTTCAAAATGGCCGCCGCTGCTTTGGATACGACGGCGGCCGTCTGTCACCGCATTGGGAAGGACCAACATTGGCCTATTCCCGCAAAATCATTGAACTGATGGCGGATAGCGAGACGATTTAACGGGACTTCATGATCACGGGCGTGTTGGTGTGAACGATCTGCAAATCGTTCTCACCATTGTTAATGTATTTATGTGGCTTATCGCCGGAAAACCCAAAACTGTCGCCTTCTTCCAGCACAAAAACATGGCCATCTACTTCCAGAGTCAACTGCCCGGACAGGACATAGCCCACCTCTTCGCCCTCATGGCTCAACGGGTTGTCGCCGGAATGACCTCCTGGAGAAAACTGCATCAAAGACATAACAATCTGACCGTCGATGCCGGGCGACATCAAATACACTGAATGATCCAGATACTCGGTGCCGGCAAGGCGTGAAAAGTCAATTCTACGGCGAAATCCCTTGCGAACGACATACTCGTTTTCCACAGGATCATCATTGGGCGAAGGCGGGAACAACCAGCCTACCTCGATCCCCAAAGCTGCACTGATCCGCTGTAACGCGTCCAAGGAAGGCTGCTTCTGCCCCCTTTCAACAAGGCTCAGAAACCCAACCGACAAAGACGCCGCTTCTGCGCATTCGGCCAGCGTCATACCCATCGCGCGGCGCACCCCACGGATTTCGTGGCCAACTCCAGCATTGGCATTCGCCGCTTCGGTTTGAGACGTTGAATTCGACTTTGTTACGCGCGCCATAAATCAGTTCCTGGACCTTTCGCAAAACTCTGGCAATCGACGCTTACACTGCAAACAAGGAAATGGCTATCCGCGCCTCCCAACACCCTCAAAACAAACTCTGACTGGGTAGATCAAGAACGTGGTTTTGGGGGGTAACGGATTGGGGGCTAAGCTGCTGTCCGATGGCCGAGCCTTGGTCCGGTTCAAAATCAATCAGATTGAACGTCTTGCAGATCAGTCACCACAGCCACCGCCGTCTCCCGAGCCACAGTCGCCTGCATCTTCGTCGGCAAAAGGGTCATGACTTTCAAACACCAGCGTCAGCTCACTTTTAGAGCTCAGGCTATTGAGGGTGATTGCAAAGCAGACCAGCGGCACGCTCAACCAAAGCGCACCGAAAAATAGATCGCCACTCTGAATGATGGAGCTGGCGCCGGTGCAAATGAAGACGATCAAGAAAACCAGCATTATGAAAGTTCCAACTTTATTTTTCATCTTCCAGATGCCTTTCGGAGGAGTTCCGAATAGCTCTTTGTACGCTCGGACGGTGGCCTTGTAGTCGTCCAGATGTCTGGGGCCTTGACCGCCGGGGTTGTGGTGCACGGGTTTGCCCAGCTTTTTGCAGAAGACATCCCAATAATCGCGACTGTGCTGCATATGCAGGTGCCACACCAAATCGACCGCCTTCGAGGGGACGTTTCGCTCTGATCGCGTGGCACAAAGATACATGAATTTCTTGTATTCAGTGATCGCAACGGCAGCAGTATCAGGAGAGATGCAGTTTTCGGCCATCAATTGATCAATGAATGGCGCGCCTGTCGCATCATCAGGCATTTTATGCGACTTAATCAGCTCCCATAGCTGAGTATTGAGAGAGGTCATCGGAGCCTCCTATGTTTTCTCTTTTTTGCGATTTCTGCCTAGCGCACGAATATGACAGGTTTGTGACACGAGCGGGAACGTGTTGGAAATGCAAAGACCTTGAACGGTTCACGACCAATCTGACCTACCACCGGCATTGGGGCCCAGCGCTTTCAGAGCAACCCTGCACCCCTTCAGTCCTCAGGATTTCGCGCGTGTTTTCGACGCCACAAGGAATACGTTCCTGCGAACCAGAGTCATAACTGTCGATCCCTCACAGAAACAAGTTTTCGAAACGAGAGTGTCGGCGCTGATAAACGTCTGTCGACACCCCGGTCCAGCGGCACCACGCAATAGGAAAACACGGAATAAGATGCGCTTCAATGGTGAACCTCACCAAGGGACAATTCCTGAACGCAGTCCAATAAGGCAGTGGTGTAATGAGATTTATCGTCCCTCAGCCGAAAAAGCGGTACGGATATACTGACGGCGGCAATCGGGCAGGCGTTCTCGTCCAGGATGGCCGCGCCAAAACAAACGATACCGACTTCATTCTCTTGACTGTCAAAAACGAAGCCTTGGGCACGGCATTGATCGATCTGCGCGCGCAATTTGATTGGATCAGTTGTCGTAAACGGGGTGATCGGCTGCAAGCTCGAAGCTTCCAAAAGCGATGAAAGCTTTTCGTCCGACAGCGCCGAAAGATAGGCTTTGCCGACCCCACTGGAGTGAAGCGGAACAAAGGTGCCTATTGTCGAGTTCATGCGCACCGTCTCGAGGCTTTCGATTTTGTCGATATAGACCAGTCCCTCACCGCTTGGCACGGCAAGGTGCACGGTTTCACCTGTCTGATCCCTGACGCGCACCAAGGCATCCCGGGCTCGGTCCCGAATGTCCGACGATGCCAAGGCAAGACGGGCAAGATTGACCAGACGTGGGCCGGGTTTGTACCTTTTGTCTCTGAGTTGCACGATCAGTCCTTCGGCTTCCAAACTGTTTAACAGGCGGTACAGAGTCGGGCGTGTAAAGGCACATTCTTCCAAAAGATCGGCCAAGGTTGGCGGGTTTTTGCGGTCACAAATGTGCTGCAACAGCCCGATGCTGCGCGCAAAGCTTTGGGTTCCTTGAACCTGTTTTACCATTCCGGCCTCTCAGATTGACGGCACATGTCAACGATGTATATTTCCATATAATGAATCTATTGTCCACAATGTGGTCTTTCTAAATTGCTAAAATAGGTAAGCCGAGATGCCACTGACCAATACAGACGAAAACCCGATGGTGCCCTATAAACACCCGATGCCGCAGGATGCCCTGCCGGAAATCGTGGTGCCCAACGCGCTGGCCGAAAATGACCCCCGTATGTGGGTCCAGCAGACCGAGACGGTGTTTTTCCGCCCACTGTGTTTGAACGTAAGTCAAGGTTACTGGATGAACCTTTTGAAGGTGACCAAGGCAGGCGTTCTGTCCCGCCATCGCCATCCGAACCCCGTACATGGCTTTGTTCTGAAAGGCCGCTGGCATTATCTTGAGCATGACTGGGAAGCCACTGAAGGGTCTTATGTTTATGAGCCTCCGGGTGAGACCCATACTCTGGTTGTGCCGGATGATGTCGAAGAAATGATCACTTATTTTCAGGTCAATGGGGTGATGTACTATTGTGATCCTGATGGAAATCACCTCGGTTATGAGGATGTTTTTACCAAGATCGACATGTGCCGTGCGCATTTCGAGAAAGTCGGCCTCGGAGCAGACTACGTGAAGAACTTCATCAGGTAACACTCATGAGCAACGTATCTTACGACTTTACAGGCCGTACCGCTGTGGTGACAGGCGGGGCAGCCGGGATCGGGGCGGAAATCGCACGCCACTATGCAGCAGCAGGCGCCAACGTGGCGATCTGGGATTTGTCAGAACCCGACGACGCCCCTGAAGGCGCGATCTCATGCAAAGTGGATATAAGTGACCCAGACCAAATCGCCGCAGCCGTTGCAAAGACCAGAAGCGCCTTCGGCGGCGTTGATTTTTTGTCGCACAATGCAGGTTTCGCCGGGCCGACCCTGAGCGTCGTGGAGAGCGACCCGAAAATCTGGGCGCGCGTCGTCGAGGTTAATCTGACCGGAACATTTCACTTGGCTCACGCCATTGTTCCACTCATGCAAGAGGCCGGCTTTGGTCGGATCATCAACATGGCATCGCTTGCGGGCAAGGAAGGCACACCCAACGCCTCGGCCTATTCGGCGTCCAAGGCGGGCGTCATCGGGTTTACCAAGTCAATGGCCAAGGAACTGGCCCAGACTGATATCCGCGTGAATTGCATCGCACCTGCCGCCATCAAGACGGCGATCCTGGATCAAATGACGCCAGAGTTTGTGCAGATCATGGTCGACAAATCCCCAATGAAACGTCTGGGCTGGGTTGAAGAGGCTGCACGCATGGTGATGTGGCTCAGCTCGGAAGATTGCACGTTCAACACTGGTGCCGTCTTTGATCTTTCAGGCGGAAGAGCGACCTACTGATCGCGTACATTTGCAATTTCACGACCGGGCCTGTGTTAGTGGCCGCACATGTATTGGCAGCGCAGCACGGCCCATAGTTTTTGCAAGCCCGCGCGCGCAACTGAAAGTCTTAAATCCGTTTTTGGCACCATCGGATTTGTCGGTGTTGTTTCGGGCTCTGGCACCTTGGCCAGTGAAATGGCGATCCGGGCGAGCAAGTCCCAGGAACCTGCTCGACCCGTTTCCAATATCCCCAGCCATACAATTTGCCGCGGTTTTGACCGGATCAGCTGCGCACCAAGTGCCCACCATCAACGTCCAGAACGGTGCCGGTCAGAAAGTTATTTGTCATGGACAGGACAACAGCTTGTGCGACTTCTTCCGCGGTTCCGACGCGGCCGACGGGCAAGCTGCCGCCGACTTGCGCGTACATGGCTTCTCGTGCCTCTTCCGGCATCGCAGCATAGGCTTCCGTATCAACCATACCGGGACTGATGCAATTCACACGGGCACGGCCCGACAGTTCCAGCGCCAGCCCTTTGGCTAAGGCTTCAACCGCCGCGTTCACCGCAGCCAGACCTGTTGTCCCGGCAGACGGGCGGCGGCTGAGCACACCGGAAAAGAACGTGATGGAAGCACCTTTGGTCAAAGCAGGCAGGACCTCACGCGCGGCCACATACGGGCCGATGAACTTGGCCTCAAACATACCACGCAATGCGTCAGTGGGCAGCTCTTCATAGGCCCCATGCGCAGCGCTTGAGGCCGAGATCACCAAGTGGTCCACCGTCCCGAGATTGGCGGCCCAGGATTTCACGCCTGCCTCATCCGTAGTGTCTACGGGCGCGATTTGCACAACACCCCCGACCTCTGTCGCCGCCGCCTCAAGTTTGGCCAGACTGCGACTGGCAAGTGTGACTTTTGCCCCAAGGGCGACTGCCATCTTGGCCGTAGCCTTACCCATACCACTACTGCCGCCGATGATGACGACGTGTTTGCCTGCAAGGGCGGCTTCAAAAACCGTACTCATTGTGTTGGTTCCTTGTCTTTAGGGTTACCTGTTCGGGTCAGTTGATGCTCAGCACAAGCTTGCCAGTCGTCTCGCCTGCTTCCAGACGGCGATGGGCCTCAGCAGCTTCGTCAATCGGCAACATGGTGATCTGAGGACGCAGAACGCCGGTTTCCAGCAGGTTGAACACGGTCGACATATCAGCGCTGAGGGCATCGGGGCGGTTCAGGAAATACGTGTAGATATCGCTCACCCGCACTGAAACGGATTTCTGGAAGTGCTTTGTCAGATCTTCGGCAAAGCCACCTGCGGGCGGTCCCGCAAGGAACCCAAACACTACGGCCGTACCTAGCGGTGCCAGCGCGTCGAGGTCCGATTTCAGTGTTTCGCCCGAGATTGGATTCAACGTCAGATCAACACCACGTCCTTCAGTGATCTCCAAAACTCGCGCAGCGACGTCTTCTTGGCGGTAATCAATGACGTGATCAGCGCCCTGCTCATATGCGTAGCCAAGCTTGTCGGTGCTGGCAGAGGCAATCACGGTCATACCCAGATGTTTGGCGATTTGCAGAGCCATCGTACCAACACCGCCCGCCGCCGCGTGAACCAGCACGGATTTTCCTGCCACTGCACCACCGAGATTGACCAGCATATGATAGGCGGTCATTGCATTAACCGGGATCGCGGCAGCGGTTTCAAAGGTGACGTCGTCAGATAGCCTGGTCACGTAAGGTGCCCCAATCACGGAATGCGTGCCATAACCGCCCGCACCGATCGGCCCCATCCAAGCCACACGGTCGCCCATGGCAAAGCCTTCGACCCCTTCGCCCAGCGCTTCAACAACTCCGGCGCCTTCGACGCCTGGTACGTGCGGCAGGGTAGGCATCATACCTTCTGGCATCTCTCCCCGTCGGATGATCGTGTCGATAAAGTTAACGGCTCCGGCATGGTTACGGATCAAGACGTCGCCGGGGGCTGGCTGAGGAACGGCGCGGTCGGATTTGCGCAGAACATCGGGCCCACCGTTTCGCGTGATTTCGATTGCATAGGACATAACGTGTCTCCTTCTGTTGTGCAGAAAGTAGAGACCGTCAGTTGTAATGATAATCGTTGATTTCAGGAGTTATTATCTCAAAAATAGAATTATGATCTACAACGACCTTGCCCTGTTCACTCTTGTCGCTGACCATCTCAGCTTTTCCAAAGCTGCGGACCAACTTGGTATCCCTCTGAGCCGGGTCAGCCGAAGAGTTGCCGAATTGGAAAACCATCTCGGCACCAAACTGTTTGAGCGCACGACCCGCCAAGTACGTCTGACAGAAGAAGGCCGCCGCCTTCTGGATCGCTGCCAGGAGCCATTCGAAGCACTGCGAGAGGTTGCGGGATTTGCTGACGAAACCAGACGCCAGACCATACGCATTACGGCCCCGCCCCTGGCCGCCCGTGCAACGATTGGCCCACGTTTGCTGGAGTTTGCACAGCAAAACCCACATGTGCAGCTGGAAATGACACCCACGAACGTCATGTTGGATTTTTTCAGCGACAATATCGATTTGGCCTTTCGGGTCGGTCCACTGACGGATTCCAGCCTTGTCGCAAAACGCCTTTGGTCGGTTCCTTACTGTTTTTGCGCCGGGTCGGGTTTTATTGAGGAGAACGGATTGAAGGGCGCGATTTCTCGGCAGGTTTTTCAAAGCTTACCTGCCCTGACCGCTGGCCAGCCTTGGGTTTTGGAAAACGGCGACAAACTGCAACCCAGCAACGTCGCCCACAGTTTAATCGACCTTGACGTCATCGCACTCGCCGCGCGTCGCAATCTGGGCGTTGCAATGCTGCCTCTGGACATGATGGGTGGAGATTTGCACGAGCTTGAGGTTCAGGATACGCGACCTTTGACACGAGAAATGTTCGCCGTTTATCCCAGCCGCCGCCTGCTGCCCGCGCGGGTCAGAGCATTGATTGATTTCATGGCACCGGGATAGCGCCTACCATTCGATTGGCGCCCCATCGCGAAAGAAACCGCCTGTCGGGCCGTTGTTCGGCAGAGTTGCCGCCCAAACAACACCCCTCGCCCCCTCAGACACCGGGCGGCCACCCCCGCCCATGTCCGTGGCAACCCAACCGGGGCAAACGGCGTTGACAAGAATACCTTCGTGTTTCAGCTCGGCTGCGGTTTTGATGGTCAGCGCATTCAATGCTGCCTTGGATACACCATAACCTGCCGTGCCACCGGACATGTCGCTCAGCGCGCCTGAACCGGAAGACACATTGACGATCCGGGCACTCGCGCCACGTCGCAAAAGAGGAGTCGCTGCGATTATGGTATCCCAAGCACCAAAAAGATTGGTGTCAAAGGCACGCCGCACGCGATGCAGGTCGGCGCAATGCGCCTGCTGATCCGTGTCGTAATCCACACCTGCGTTATTGACCAAAATATCGAGACGCCCGTAGCTGGGTTCAATCTTCAGAATAAAGGCGGCGGCGACAGAGTCCGGGTTCGATACGTCCAGCTGAAAGGCTTCCACCCCGTACCCGATCTCATCTGCGGCCCGATGTCCTTTATCCAGGTTTCGAGAACCAAGCAGAACTTTTACCCCATGATCTCTGGCCAATTGTCTCGCGACTTCTTTTCCGATGCCTCGGTTGGCGCCGGTTACAAGTGCGATGCGTTGGTTGGTCATGCAGATCCCTATGACTTTGTGTCAGCCGGCATATCTAAAATAGATCGTGGCAATGCAGCCAGCACCAGTCCACTCCTAAAAGTGGAACGGTGTGGCAGTCCTTCAATCTATCAATTTCCTTGATTTGCACGCTCGGCAGCAATGGCGACAAGGCCGCGATCTCCGGTTTCCCAAAGCGCCGTCATGGTCAGAGAGGTTACAACCCAGCGGTCCCCGGATTTTTCCAGCGCATAATCATAGCGTCCGCCCAGAACCCACAAGCCATCCTCAATGCGGTGGGTTGCGGTGAAATCAGCCTGCGCCGTGGCTTCGGATTCGGCAAGTGACGTGATGGCATGGTTGGTGACCATGTGGTGGGTGCTTTCAAACCCAGGCAGGAATGCAGACCAACCTGCGACAAGGTCGTCGGCGGGTTGGGTGACTGGGTCACCGCCCCAAAGGCTGGTGTAATCGGTCGTCACCGTATCGGCAAAGGCACCGCGCACACGGGCCCAGTCGTGACGGTCAGCACCCGCTGCGATATCGGTGATCGTGGTTGAGATGGTGGCCTGCTGATCGGCGAAGGCTGCGCTTGCGATCATGGTGGCAGCTGCAAGTGTGGTTGTAAGGTTTTTGGGCATCGGTCTACTCCGGGGTAAAGGGCAGGCGCCGAAGTCAACTTCGGCGCCTGATAAGGTGTTCAGCTGTCCAGACCAGCCTGGAAGTGATCGGCCACGGTGTCCGCTGCACGGGTCACATCCTCGGGGTTGTCGTAGAAGTCGAACTGCGTGACGTCTTCCAGCCACTGAGCCGTCGCATTGCCCGCAAATCCTGCAAGGAAAGTCTGTACGCCCTGCGGGATGGCCGCGCTTTCCGAGTGCACAATGGCCAGCGGTTTGTCCAAACGCTGCGGATTGTCGGCAGGGTGATAGGTCAGCCAACCTTCCCAGCCTGCATTGTTCCACTTGTCGTCATATTCGGGGATGCCACCACGGTCGGCCTCATAGTAATACCCACCAATCGGCATCAGAACACCTTCGGCACCTTCCGGCCCGGCTGCAGGAATGATCTGCCCACCCGCGGCTTCGGCAGCGTGGGAGACTTCGATCAACCCGGCAACGCCTTCTTTGCCCCCATAGACGGCTTCAACAATCTCTTCATTCTGAAGCCAGGGTGCGACAAGGCCGACGCGCTGCACCAACGGATTTCCGGAAACGGCATCGACCATGTAACCGGCCGAAGCACAGATCCCGAGCCCGTTGATGTGATCGGCATCTACTTCGGGCAGGGTCGCAACATATGCAAACGCTGCCTTGATGTCCGAGGTTTTGGCCTCGGGGCTTTCAACATAGCGCACATTGTTGGGCAGGTCGCCCGACTTGCCCCAGCCACGGAAATCGAAGGTGAAGGCGGCGAACCCGCGCGACGCCATTTCCTGCGCGTAGTTGGCTGGCATCTGTTCCTGCACCGATGTCCAGGCCCCGGTGACAACAACCGTGGGTAAAGGCGCGTCACCGCGTTCTTCCGGCAAATACAGCGTGCCGGTCAGGATAGACCCTTCGTTTTCAAAGGTTACAGTGCGGGTTTCGACCTGCGCAATCGCGGCAGTCGAAGCCATTAGTGCAGCGGCGGTGTTAAGGGCGAGGGTTTTCATGGCGGTATCTCCCAAAATCTGTCTGGTTGGGCTCAAGCCCGATGACATGAAAGATACGAAGGCGGCGGATGCGATACTTGCACCGGTCTGCCCGGTTTTTGAAAGATTCTGCTTCAGCCGTTTCGCCCATCTCCCCGAAGCGAACTGGCCTGATACCTTGGCATGGTGACTGGATGTCGAAATGTATGTGGTTTGGAGACACCTGCACATGTAGGGCGATGGCGAAATGAAATTCAGAGACCCTGTAATCGCGAATTTCCGCACCGGGAAGAGTCCGGGTATTGGCGAAAGTTATCCGACCGAATAATCCTCCCTAACGCCTTGGTCGGCCCGACCGGACTGACCCTTTTTGAGAACGAGACGACCATGACCCCCGATATTCTATGCCTTGGCGAACCGATGCTGGAGTTCAACCCGCAGCCCGACGGGAATTACCTGCCCGGACATGGCGGCGACACGTCGAACTGTGCCGTCGCTGCAGCCCGCCAAGGCGCGTCCGTCGGCTTTGTGACACATCTCGGAGCCGATACGTTCGGCAATTCATTCATGGATCTGTGGAAGGCGGAAGGCATCGGCACTTCAACCGTACGCCAAGTGACAGACGCCCATACCGGCGTTTACTTTGTGACCCACGGCGCGAATGGGCACGAATTCAGTTATTTCCGGGCTGGTTCCGCCAGTAGCCGGATGAAAGCAGAAGACCTGCCCGTCAAGGCCTTGCAGTCGGCAAAAATCCTGCATGTTTCGGGCATCAGCCAGGCGATTTCGGACGTTGCCGCCGATGCCGTGTTCGCCGCCATCAAGATAGTGAAAGAAGCCGGTGGTCTGGTCTCGTACGACACCAACCTGCGCCTGAAACTTTGGCCGATCGAGCGCGCCCGCGCCGTGACCCATGCGGCGATGGCGCAATGCGATATTGCGCTTCCAGGTTTGGATGACGCAGAGCAGCTGACCGGGCTGTCTGACCCGGATGCCATAGTAGATTTCTACCTGAGCCTTGGCGCAAATATCGTCGCCTTGACCCTTGGGGCAGAGGGCACATTGGTGGCCACCCCGAATAAACGCGAGCGCGTCAAAGGCCGCCGGGTCGAAGCTGTGGATGCCACCGCTGCTGGCGATACCTTTGACGGGGCTTTCCTGTCGCGTATTGTTGCCGGAGACGACCCATTCACCTCGGCCCGCTAGGCGAACGCCGCTGCTGCCCTTTCGACCCAAGGATATGGCGCGGTTGCTCCGATGCCGTACAAGGACGCGGTCGAGGCGTTTTTGGCCGAAGGGGACTGACCCATGAAACACGCTGTTGTCATTGGTGGAACGCGCGGGATAGGCGCCGGGATCGCTGACACGTTGCGACAAAAGGGGTGGCGTATCACAGCTACGGGCGTTGGTGCAGACGAAGTGAGCCGCCACGCGAAGCTGAATCCAAATGACACCTGCACGCAGCTTGATGTACGCGACACCATTGCCGTGAACACCTTCTTTACCAATATGCAGCGCTTGGACGGATTGGTGAACTGCGCCGGAATACTGGCGCGAGGCGCTGAATATGATCTCGAAACCTTCGAGAAGGTGATCGACATTAACCTTACCGGCACCATGCGCTGCTGCCTGGCTGCGCATCCTTTGTTGGCTGCGTCGGGTGGGTCAATCGTGAACACCGCATCGATGCTCAGCTATTTCGGCGGGCCCCTTGTTCCGGCCTATTCAGCGTCTAAAGGCGGTGTGGCGCAATTAACCAAAGCGCTTGCCGGAAAATGGGCCGCTGACAGCATCCGCGTCAACGCCGTAGCACCGGGATGGATCGAAACGGAAATGACCGAAGCCCTACGTGCCGATCCGGCCCGCAACCAGCCGATCCTGGGCCGTACACCGCTGGACCGTTGGGGTAAACCTGCTGAGGTCGGAGCCTTGGCAGCGTGGTTGCTGTCGGATGAAGCCGCTTTCGTAACCGGTGCCGTATATCCCGTAGACGGCGGCTATTCTGCGATGTGATGATCTGTGCCGCTGAGTCATCCCAGCGTTAGACCATGCTGACGATCGAAGTGATCTTTCAATTGCCCTTTTATAGTTCGTTCGCAAACGGTATTTTAGAGCCTCGCTCCGGCCCACCTAAACAGGCAGGCCGGACAAAGTGAGTGGTTCTGCTTAGTCGTACAAAACGGCCGAGATCTTCGGGTCGTCAATGTTTGAGGCGTCGTAGTAGTAGAAGCCTGTGTCGATCAGCGCCGGAACCTCTTCTCCGTTCAGGGCCGCAACCGCTGCCTTCACCGTTTCATATCCGATACCCACCGGGTTTTGCGTGATTGCACCCGCCATCAGGCCGCTCTTGATTGCGTCTTTCTGGGCTTTGCCGCTGTCATAGCCAATAATCACCAGACCTTCGGTGCCCAGTTCCTGAACGCCGTTTACCACACCGATGGCCGAGCCTTCGTTGGTGCCAAAGATTCCATTCAGATCAGGGTTTGCCGTCAGAATTGCTTTGGTGACTTCGGTCGACTTCAGGTGGTCGCCCTGGCCGTATTGAACCGTCACAACTTCGATATCCGGGTACTTCTCAGCCATGCGATTGACGAAGCCGTCGCGGCGATCGATCCCGGTACGGCTGGTCTGATCATGGGCGACAACCGCCACCTTACCTTTGCCACCGATTTTTTCGGCCATCTTGTCTGCGGCCAGCCCGGCTGCCGCTAGGTTATCCGTCGTCGCAGTTGAAAGCGGAATGTCGCTGTCTACACCGCTGTCAAAAGCGATGACCGGAATGCCCTTATCGTTGGCCTGTTTCAAAAGCGGGATCGCGGCTTGACTGTCCAGAGCGGCAAAACCAATAGCCTTGGGGTTATTCGCCAAAGCTGCGGCCAACATGTCGATCTGGCGGTCCACCATGGTCTCGTTATCCGGGCCTTCGAAGGTGATTGTGACGTCAAACTCATCTGCCGCCTGTTCCGCGCCCGACTTCACCGCTTGCCAGAACTGATGCTGGAAACCTTTGGACACCAGTGGGATGTAGATTTCTTCGGCTGCCGCCATCGAGGCGGGTCCTGCCAGGGTGGCCGCGCTCAGCGCACCCAGAATGAAACGACGTGAAAACATGTTTTCTCCTCCAGTTGGTCGTTTTGGCCTTTTGTTTAGTTGTTTGGTCACCCCGATTTCTTGCGTCGCGCCATATCGGCGTAGACGGCCAGGATGATGATTGCTCCGGTCACAACGGTCTGCCATTCCTGCGCGACGGACAGTACGCGCAACCCGTTGGTCAGCACGGCCATGATCAAGGCGCCAATCAGCGTCCCCAGGATGGTCCCGCGCCCGCCGGACAAAGACGTACCGCCGATGACCACGGCTGCAATCGCCTCCAGCTCGTAACCCAGCCCAAGTGCCGGCTGCGCTGAATTCAGACGCGAGGCGATCAGGATACCGGCGATGCCGCAGATCGCTCCGGCCAGGGCGTAAATGCGCATCTTCCACATGTCGGTGTTCACGCCGGACAGGCGCACCGCTTCTTCGTTAGAGCCCAGCGCAAAGGTGTAGCGACCCAGAACCGTGCGACCCAGAATGTAAGACGCTGCAATGGCCACCAGAAACAGGATCAGCACACCGTTGGGAATGGGCAGCGATGGAAAGACCTCTCCGATCAGTGACCCGCGCGAAATCTGGTCAAAGCCCGGCGTGTCGTTGAAGTAGATTGGTCGCGTCCCCGAAATCACCAGTGACAGACCTTTGAGGATCAGCATCATCCCCAACGTGGCGATGAAGGGCGGGATCTTCATCTTGGCGACGAAAGTGCCGGAACACAGCCCACAAAATGCGCCTGCTGCAATTGCTGCAATAACACCCAACAGCAGCGGCATCCCGAGATAGGTCAAAACCACGCCAGCTATGACTGCGCAGAACGTCATCAGCGTTCCGACGGACAGGTCAATTCCTCCGGTAATGATGACCAACGTTGCCGCGACGGCCAGAACCCCGTTGACCGACGTCGCCTGCAGAATGGCGATCATGTTCGATGTCTGCATGAAGTTGGGTGATGCGATTGAGAACCCGATCAGCAGCACAATCAGACTGGCGAAAGCCAACAGCTTTTGATAGGCGCCGCTGTCCGCAAGCCCCGCCAGTGGCTTTTTCTTTTCGATTTCGGTTGCTGTGGTCATTGAACTGTCCCTGTTACCTGCATCGCCGCGGTACGTTGCGTGGCCAGATGCATGATGTCTTCTTGAGTGGTGTCTTTTCCGCCGGGCAGTATCCCGGTCAGCCGCCCCTCGCACATCACGGCGATGCGATGGCTGAGGCGCATGATCTCGGGCAGTTCGGATGAGATCACGATGATCGTCTTGCCCTGCCCCGCCAGTTCTTCCAGCAGCTTGTAGATTTCAGATTTCGCGCCAACGTCGATGCCGCGGGTCGGCTCGTCAAAGATCAGTATGTCGCAGTCGCGCAGCAGCCATTTGGCGATGACAACCTTCTGTTGGTTCCCGCCTGACAGCAGTCGAACTTCCTGCACATCCGACGGCGTTCGAATGCCCAATTGCTGGATGTAGCTTTTGGCGGTGTCGCTGATTTCACCATCGTGCAGAACCCCGCCTGCGCCCGTGAACAAGTCCATCGAGGCAAGTGCTATGTTGTCGCGCACGTTCATGCCGGTGGCGAGGCCGAAATGCTTTCGATCCTCGGACAGGTATCCGATCCCCGCTTTGACGGCGTCAGTTGGTGACTTAATCGACACCACCTGACCATGTACCCGAATTTCGCCGCTATCCTTGGGATCGGCCCCGAAGATAGCCCGTGCAACCTCTGTACGACCTGCGCCCATCAGACCGGCAAAGCCCAGAATTTCGCCCTTTTGGACCGAGAAGCTGACATCCTGAATTTCGTTGCTCCGGCTCAGCCCGGTGACCTCCAGAGACATCTCAGCATCACCCAGATCGGGCACGTCCAGCGGTTCTTCCTTAACCTCACGGCCCACCATCATGGCGATGATCTGGCTGATCGGGGTTTCAGCGGCCCCTACTGTTCCGACATATTCCCCATCGCGCATGACCGTTACGCGATCCGAGATCTGCTTGAGCTCGTCCATCTTGTGGCTGATGTAGACTACGCCCACGCCCTCGGCCTTGAGGCGGCGGATGATCACGAACAACTCAGCAATCTCGGCGTCATTCAGGGCAGCCGTGGGCTCGTCCATGATCAGCACCTTGGACCGAAAGGACAGTGCCTTGGCGATCTCGACCATCTGCTGTTTCGCGATGGTCAGACTGCCCACCAACGCCTTTGGATCAAGGCTGAGGTTCATCGAAGCAAAGATTTCGGCGGTCTGCGCATTCAGCGCAGCCTCGTCCAAACGACCAAAGCTTTTGCGCGGTTCGCGCCCGATAAAGATGTTCTGAGCGACGGTCAAATCGTTCATCAAGCTCAGTTCCTGATGGATGATCCCGATGCCCAGATCCTGCGCTTCGCGCGGGGTTGTCGGGCTGACGTCGCGCCCTTCGATCTTCAGCGTCCCGCCATCACGCTGATAAATACCCGACAAGATCTTCATCAGCGTACTCTTACCGGCACCGTTCTCACCCATCAGCGCGTGAACTTCGCCCGGTTCAAGATCGAATTGCACGGATTTCAGCGCGTGCACGCCGGGGAAGAATTTATCAATCCCCGTCATTTCGACCAATTTTTGCATTTGCCCTCCCATGTGCCCCTCTCCCTTGGGCCCAGCGCGCACTACATCACCGCGCCGATTTGCCAGGGGACGAATTCAACGCCCCCAAAGCCAAGTTCCTCGCTTTTGGTTTTCTGACCCGAGGCGACGCGGATGAGCATTTCGAACAGCTCTTCGCCCTTGGCCTCGATGCTGATCCCGTCGGTCACGACGTCACCGCAGTTCAGGTCCATGTCCTCGGACATGCGCGCGTACATTTCGGAATTGGTGGCCAGCTTGATACAGGGCGTTGGTTGGTACCCTGAAACCGAGCCGCGCCCGGTGGTGAACACAATCAGGTTCGCGCCCGAAGCGACTTGGCCGGTAACCGAACAGGGATCAAAACCGGGGCTGTCCATGAAAACGAACCCGTGTTTGTCCACCCTCTCACCAAATTTATAGACGTCGCGCAGAGGGGCTGTGCCCCCTTTGGCGACCGCCCCCAGCGATTTCTCCAATATGGTCGTGAGGCCACCGCGCTTGTTGCCAGGGCTTGGATTGTTGTCCATCTCACCACCGTTGCGGGCGGTGTAATCCTCCCACCAGTGGATGCGGTCGATCAGCTTTTCACCGACCTCCACGGTCTCAGCACGGCGCGTCAGCAAGTGCTCTGCCCCGTAGATTTCCGAGGTTTCAGACAAGATCGTTGTACCGCCGTGGCGCACCAGCAGATCCGAGGCGTATCCCAAAGCCGGGTTTGCCGTTATCCCTGAATACCCGTCCGATCCCCCACACTGCATACCCACCGTGATGGCACTGATCGGCGCAGGCGCGCGTTCGGCCTGATCAGCCAACTCGGCGATACCGCGCAGCTCCTCCAGCCCCCGTTCGATGGTTCGCCGGGTTCCGCCCTCGTTCTGAATTGTCATGTAACGCAGGGCGCCGTCAGCGCGGATTGGTCGCCCGCCGACAAGGTCGGCCACTTGCATGACCTCACACCCCAGACCAATCAGCAGAATGCCTGCGAAATTCGGATGCTGCGCATACCCGGCCAGCGTCCGGAACAGGGTGGCATAGCCTTCATCGCTGGCGGACATGCCGCAGCCGGTTCCGTGCACAATTGGGACCACACCGTCAACATTGGGAAAGCTGTCCAACAGCCCGGATTTTTCCGCCGCCTCGGCAATGAAACGCGCCACAGACCCCGAGCAATTCACGGTGGTCAGAATCCCGATGTAATTGCGAGTGCCCACTTTGCCGTCGGACCTGTGGTAACCGTCGAACGTCCGCTCTTCGGTCAAGGCAGGCAGCGGAGCGTTGGCGCTTGCGTGCGCATAGTCCTGCTGATGCGCCCCCATGCCGAGGTTGTGCACATGGATATGCTCGCCCGGCGCGATATCGCACTTGGCCTGACCGATAATCTGACCGTAACGAATGATATTTTCCCCGGCTTGAATTGAGACCACGGCGATCTTGTGACCACGAGAGACTGATGCGGTCAGCGGCACGGGAACCAATGCGGGCTGCTCGCCTGCGTTCAGATCGCGCAATGCAATGACAACATTGTCTCGCGGGTTGAGCTTCACGACATCGCGCGTCGCCCCTTCCAAAACACTTATGCCGCTATGTGCTTGCATCTTTTCCCCGCTTGCTTGGCCCATGTTGCTAATCTCAAATTCACTACTTGTCAACTAACATGTTAGAATGCTAAATTACAAAACATGAGCAAGCAACAAGACATAAACGCTGCACTGCTGCCTGAGATCACGACAATCGAAGGGCCGCTTGCGCAGCGTGTTCACCACTCACTGAAACAGGCGATTCTATCGCTGGATTTTCCACCCGGCGCGAATCTCAGGAAGGCACCCGTGTGTGAAAGGCTGGGTGTTTCGCGCGCGCCTGTGGCCGACGCGATTGCACGTCTGGCGTCGGAAGGGTTGGTGGATGTGGTGCCGCAATCGGGCACCCGTGTGTCCTACTTTTCGATGGATGAAATCCGCGAAGGCGTCTTCCTCCGCGAAGCGCTGGAACTTGCGACCGTTGCAAAGGTTGCCCGCGACCTGACCGACGATCAGCGCAAAAGACTAAGCCGCAATATGCGCCTTCAGGAACTGCTGATCGAGGACGAGGATATACCGGGCTTTTATCAGGCCGATGAAGAGTTCCACGGCCTGCTGATGGAATTCACTGGCTTTCGTCGCCTCGCGGATGTGGCCCAAACCGTTTCCTTGCAGGTCAGTCGCGCTCGTATGCTGCTGCTGCCCACCCCCGGCCGGATCGCCGAGACTTTGGCAGAGCATCGGGCCATTTTCGAGGCAATCAGCAATCGCGATGAACAGGCTGCGCAGGATGCTATGCGCACCCACCTTGGACAATTGATGCCACGCATCGAACTGCTGGAACAGCAAAAGCCTCATTTGTTCAACCTTACACCACAACTGCACAGTGAGGCAGGATGACAGTTTCTCAGACAGAATTGCTGAACAATCGGACCGCGCGGCCTGTTCCATTGACCCGCATGGGGTTTGGCGGGGCGCCGTTGGGAAACCTGTATCGCAAAGTCTCGGATGAGGACGCGCAGGCGGCATTGCAGGCCGCTTATGACGCCGGCATCCGGTTTTTCGATACCGCGCCCCAATATGGGCTTGGTCGGTCAGAGCAACGGTTTGGGCAGGCGATTAGCCGGTTTGGTCGCGAAAACATTCAACTGTCGACCAAAATTGGCCGGCTGCTTTTGGATTGCGAACCGCATGAAGTGACACCCGAAGCTTTCGTCGATGTGCCGCAGAAACGGATCGTGTTCGACTACACTTACGACGGGGTCATGCGATCTTACGAGGCCAGCCGCGACAGAATTGGCGTGGCCAACTCTGACATTCTTCTGGTCCATGATGTCTGTGTCTTCAGTCAAGGCAGTCAGGAAGTGTCTGATGCCAAGGTCCGCGAGCTTTTTGATGGCGGCGGTTACAAGGCTTTGACCGAGTTGCGCGATGCAGGTGAAATCGCTGCAATTGGGGCGGGCGTAAACGAATGGCAGGTTTGCGAAAAACTGCTTGGACTCGGGGATTTCGACGGCTTCCTGCTGGCCGGGCGCTACACACTGCTGGAACAGGAAGCCCTCGACAGTTTCCTGCCACTTTGTGAGCAGCGCGATGTCGGCATTATCCTTGGAGGACCTTACAATTCGGGCATTCTCGCGACCGGAGCTGTACCAGGTGCCAAATACAACTACGCCGACGCGCCCGAGGATATACTCGAGCGGGTACGCAAGATCGAAGCCGTTTGCGCGGCGCACGATACTCCGCTGATCGCCGCGGCGTTGCAATTTGTTCTGGGTCATCCTTGCGTCAAAACCGTGGTACCGGGGGCCGTTAACGCATCCGAAGTCCAATCCAACGTCGCATTGATGGAGCGCGACATTCCCCCCGGCCTGTGGTCGGATCTGCGGTCCGAGGGCCTGATCCGTTCAGACGCGCCCCTGCCAAGCGAGGCTGCAAATGCTGCGTAACATCGACCCGATCCTTTCACCTGAACTTCTTTATACCCTCAGGGCCATGGGCCACGGGGACGAGATCGTTATTGCAGATGCGAATTTCCCCGGCTCCAGCAGCGGACCGGACTGCATCCGGGCCGATGGGTCTTCGGCCAGTGAAGTGCTGCAAGCTGTTTTATCCGTGATGCCGTTGGATACTTTCGTACCTGATCCGGCGTTGAGCATGCAGGTTGTGGGCGACCCCAAGGCAATTCCTGACGCAGTCGCGGACTTTCAGCGCATCATAGACGCAACCGCCGACAACCCAACCAAAGTACAGGGGCTGGAACGGTTTGCTTTCTACGCGCGGGCAGCGAACGCTTTTGCCATTGTTCAGACAGGCGAACGCAGGCTTTACGGCAACATCATCCTGAAAAAGGGTGTGATCGGATGAAGATCGATGCGCATCAGCATTTCTGGGCTTTGGCGCGTGGCGACTATGGCTGGTTGACGCCTGATCTGGACGCGATCTACCGGGATTTTACGCCGGACGATCTAATACCGCTGCTAAAAGCTGCCGAGATTGATGGCACGGTCCTTGTCCAGGCGGCACCCACAGTGGCCGAGACCGAATATATGCTCGCTCTGGCCGACCAGCATGCGTTCATCAAAGGTGTTGTGGGCTGGGTCGATTTTGAAGCCGCTGATGTGGACGCGCAGATTGCTGCCTTGGCCGTTCACCCGGCACTGGTTGGTCTTCGTCCGATGATACAGGACATTGCTGACCCTCTTTGGATGCTTGGCGATGGGCTTACACCAGCTTTTGAAGCGGTTCAGCAGTACGACCTGACATTCGATGCACTGACCTTACCCCAACATCTGGTCCCGCTCAGACAACTTCTTCAGCGCCACCCCGATATGAGTGCGGTAATGGACCATGGCTCAAAACCTTTGATCAAAGACGCGATCTTGGACGGCTGGTCCGAAGACATGTCGACATTGGCCCGAGAGACCAGTGCGTGGTGCAAGCTGTCCGGCCTCGTGACTGAGGCTTCCACAGACTGGACTGTTGAAGATCTGCGTCCCTACGTGGATCACCTACTTAACACCTTCGGCCCGTCGCGTCTGATTTGGGGCAGCGACTGGCCGGTTTGCAAATTGGCCAGCAGTTACGAGCGCTGGTGTGAGACAACCGACACGTTGCTGAACCAGCTAAACAGCACAGAACGCCAGGCGATCATGGGTGGCAATGCCGCCCGCGCCTATAACCTCAGGGATTGAAATGACCATATCCACATTGGATTCCAACGGGCTGTGGCTCGGCCGTATTGAGCGTGCCGGGGTCGGCCCCAGCGTGGTAACACTGCGTAATGGTCGGGTTGTCGATATCACATCTAAAACGGCTCCAACCGTCCGAGACATTCTGGAACGCGAAGACGCAGCGGATTACGTGCGCAACGCCCAAGGTGAAGATATCGGCCCATTAGACGCCGACCACCAATGGCTCGCACCGTGTGATCTGCAAGCGGTTAAAGCCTGCGGTGTCACATTTGCCGGATCCATGGTCGAACGTGTGATTGAAGAACAGGCTGCAGGCGATCCCGCCAAAGCTGACGCGATCCGGGCGCGCATCGGGGGCCGGATCGGGGACAGCCTCTCGAACATTGTTCCGGGATCGGACGCGGCGGCAGAGGTCAAAGAAGCACTGATCGCCGAAAGTCTCTGGAGTCAGTACCTTGAAGTCGGGATCGGCCCCGATGCCGAGGTTTTTTCCAAGGCGCAGGTCCTTTCATCAGTCGGGTTCGGTGCAGAAATCGGGCTTCACCCGATCTCGACATGGAACAACCCCGAACCCGAAATTGTTCTGGCCGTTACCTCACGGGGTGAGATCAAAGGCGCAACGCTGGGCAACGATGTGAACCTGCGCGACGTCGAAGGGCGTTCAGCTCTGTTGCTGAGCAAAGCCAAGGACAACAATGCCTCTTGCGCGATCGGGCCGATGATCCGATTGTTCGATGATGGGTTCACACTGGACGATGTACGGCAAGCCGAACTGACGCTGACCGTCACCGGACCGGATGGGTTTGTCCTGAACGGCAGCTCATCCATGTCCCAGATCAGCCGCGATCCTGCCGATCTTGTGGAGCAGACAATCGGACGTCACCACCAATATCCTGATGGGTTGATGCTGTTTCTCGGCACGCTCTTTGCTCCGACCCAGGACAGGGATACTCCGGGCGGTGGATTCACACACAAACTTGGCGACGTCGTAACCATCGCCAATGCACAACTTGGGGCGCTGACAAACACTGTGCGCCTGTCGACCGAATGCCCCAAATGGACCTTTGGGGCGTCACACCTGATGCGAAACCTTGCCCATCGCGGCCTGCTTTAAGTGAGAACGAACATGTTGACTGGAAAACACCTGATCGCTGGCGAATGGGTCGGCTCAGATGCGACTTTTGCGTCCGAACCCGCGCATGGACCAAGCCACGACTTTTCTGTCGGGACAGCGGCATTGGTCGATAGCGCAGTAGAAGCGGCCGAGGCGGCGTTTGCCACATTCGGGTGGTCCTCGCGATCCGAGCGCGCCGCGCTGCTACGCAAGATCGCAGATGAGATCGACGCGCGCGGGGATGCGATCACCGAGATTGGCACTCAGGAAACTGGCCTGCCCGAAGCGCGTCTGCAGGGTGAGCGTGGCCGTACCGTCGGCCAGCTGCGTCTCTTTGCCGATCACATCGAAGCGGGCGACTATCTGGACATGCGCCATGACCCGGCCATGCCGGATCGCGCGCCCTTGCCCCGCCCCGATCTGCGGATGATCCAGCGCCCGCTGGGTCCTGTTGCGGTGTTCGGCGCGTCGAACTTCCCGTTGGCTTTCTCGGTTTCCGGGGGCGATACCGCCGCGGCAATTGCCGCCGGATGCCCCGTTGTCGTCAAAGGCCATTCGGCCCATCCAGGCACAGGCGAGATCGTGGCTCAGGCCATTGACGCGGCCATCAAAGCAACAGGGGTTCATCCCGGAGTGTTTTCACTTGTTCAAGGCGGCAAACGCGATGTGGGCACGCGTTTGGTGCAGCATCCGCTGATCCGGGCGGTGGGCTTTACTGGCAGCCTTGCAGGTGGACGGGCGTTGTTCGATCTGTGCGCACAACGGGACGAACCCATCCCATTCTTTGGTGAACTGGGTTCGGTCAATCCAATGTTCATTCTGCCACAAGCTGCGGCTGCACGTGGGGCTCAGATCGGCACAGGCTGGGCGGCTTCGCTGACGATGGGTGCCGGTCAGTTCTGCACCAACCCCGGTATCGCTGTGATCATTGACGGTCCGGATGCCGACGCGTTTCAGTCGGCAGCCCAGACCGGGCTGTCTTCGGTCGCTGACCAGACAATGCTGACCGATGGTATTGCCGCAGCCTATCGGGACGGCGTTTCGCGTGTCGCCGCCGGAACAGGTGTTTCTCAAATTATGGGCGCCAGTTGCGCGACACGCGATGCGGCCCCTTACCTGTTCACTGTTTCCGGCGATAACTGGCTGGCCGACAAAAAACTGCAGGAAGAGGTTTTTGGCCCATTGGGCATCATCGTGCGTGTGAAAGACACCTCTCAGATGCAACAGATCGCGCGGGCCATCGAAGGGCAACTGACCTGCACGCTGCATCTGGACGCGGGTGACAAACCCGAGGCTCAGGCGCTGCTTCCGCTGCTGGAACGCAAGGCGGGTCGTCTGCTGGCCAACAGCTTCCCGACCGGCGTCGAAGTCTGCGATAGCATGGTTCACGGTGGCCCCTACCCTGCTTCGACCAACTTTGGCGCGACATCTGTAGGAACTCTGTCGATCCGCCGTTTCCTGCGGCCGGTTTGTTATCAGGACATCCCAACAGACCTGCTGCCCGAAAAACTGTGAGACACCAATGACAACTTTCAACCCATCCAACCGACTTGCAGGTAAGACCGCTCTGATTACAGCTGCAGGACAAGGCATCGGCCGTGCAACTGCCGAACTGTTCGCAATGGAAGGCGCACATGTGATTGCCAGCGACATCAACGATGTTTCGCTTGCCGAATTGGGCAGTATTGCGGGTATCGAGCCGCTGAAGCTGGACGTCACTGACAATGAAGCGGTGACAGCCGCCGTCGCCGACCTGCCGCACCTCGACGTTCTGTTTAACTGCGCGGGCTACGTCGCAGCAGGGTCAATTCTCGAGTGCCCAGAGAAGGATTGGGATTTCAGTTTCGACCTCAACGTCAAGGCCATGTTCAGACTGATCAGACTGACTCTGCCAGGGATGCTGGAAAATGGTGGCGGATCGATCATCAATATGTCCTCGGTCGCATCGTCCATCAAAGGCGTTCCAAACCGGTTTGCCTATTGCGCGTCAAAAGCTGCGGTCATTGGCCTGACAAAATCCGTGGCAGCCGATTACGTCACGCAAGGCATTCGGTGCAACGCGATTTGCCCCGGGACCGTCGACAGCCCCAGCCTGCATGACAGGCTGCGCGCAACCGGAGATTATGAACAGGCAATGACCGATTTCATCGCCCGTCAACCGATGGGCCGAATTGGCACAGCGGACGAGATCGCGGAACTGGCACTGTACCTGGCCAGTGACGCCAGTAAATACACCTCGGGTCAGCCCTTTGCCATTGATGGCGGCTGGACGATCTAAACGGAAGGACCTTGCAATGAGACTGCTACGTTACGGCCCAACAGGGGCCGAGAAACCCGGTATTTTAGCGTCGGACGGCTCTGTTCGCGATCTATCCGGTGTGGTCGATGACATTTCGGGCGACGCTCTTGGCGATGCCGTTCTTGACAAATTGCGTGCACTCGATGTGGACAGCCTGCCAGCGGTGAATGGCGATACGCGCGTCGGTCCCTGCGTTGGCAATGTCGGCAAATTTGTTTGCATAGGTCTGAACTATGCGGATCACGCGGCAGAAAGCGGCATGGAATTACCAGCTGAGCCGGTGATTTTCTTCAAGGCCACCTCTGCCATCATTGGACCCAACGACACGGTCGAAATCCCGCGCGGGTCGGTCAAAACCGACTGGGAGGTGGAACTGGGCGTCGTCATCGGCAAAGAGGCCAAATACGTCTCCGAGGCCGAAGCCATGAGCCACGTCGCTGGATACTGCGTGGTCAACGATTTGTCCGAGCGGGACTTTCAGCTTCATCGCTCGGGCCAGTGGGTCAAAGGAAAATCCGCAGACACGTTCGGCCCGATTGGCCCTTGGCTTGTGACACGTGACGAAGTGCCTGATCCTCAAAACCTGGCGATGTATCTTGAGGTGAACGGGCACCGCTATCAGGACGGGTCGACCAAAACGATGCATTTTGGCGTTGCAACGGTGGTCTCACACCTGTCGCAGTTCATGTCGCTGCAGCCCGGGGACGTGATCTCAACAGGAACGCCTCCGGGTGTTGGTATGGGCCAGAACCCTCAGACCTATTTGAAACCCGGTGACAAGATGGAACTTGGCATCGAAGGTTTGGGCGTACAGCGACAGGACGTTGTGGCCGGGTAATCCAAAAGCGTCCAGCGGCACCCAAAACATTCGTTCAAGTAAACCCCGGACCACGCGTTCGGGGTTTTGTCTTTTCATAATCAAATTCGATTGCTTGCCTCGGCGAACTGGGCGGGCCCGGCATATCCCGACTGAAGCGAGACAGACCTTAATGCTTAATTTTTAGACTACATGCTGCGGGTGTGTTCAAAAATTGAGCTTCCCGGACGAGCTTTGATCAAAAAACAGCCCATGCGGATAGAGTTTCGACACCCAAGCGGTGAAAAACGCCTGATGTTCACGACGTGAAAGCCGCAGCCATCAATCAGTTCGCCCCCATACCGCCTGCGTCACATGCGACGCCGCCGCGCGCCGAAGGGCGGGTTACACTGTCCGCCAAGCTGTTTCGGGGGCGCAGCGTAATCGATCGTCTGCGGCAGGCGGGTTCGTTCAAATGCCTATTTCCACGGGGACACGACCCCCATCTAAATGCGGTGCTTTTGAACACGGCCGGAGGAGTAACCGGCGGCGACGCGTTCCACTTTTCGGGCCACGCCGGTGATGGCACGGGCCTGACACTAACAACTCAGGCCTGTGAACGGGCGTACAAAGCAAAACCCGGTCAGACGGCGCGGATCGTCAACACCCTGAGCGTCGGGCCACAGGCGCGACTGAACTGGCTGCCGCAAGAGACGATCCTGTATAATGGCAGCGCGTTGACACGGCGCTTGCAGATTGATCTGGCCAAGGATGCGTCGGCGCTCATAGTCGAGCCTTTGATCTTTGGCCGCGCGGCGATGGGCGAGACACTGACCGACATCCGCCTGAGCGATTGGATCGAGATTAGGCGCGACGGGGTCATGGTGTTTCTGGACGCCACCCGTTTCACCGGCGACCTGGCCGCTCATCTGGCCAAACCCCATATCGCCAATGGCGCGGGTGCCATGGCACTGGTCGCGCTTGCCTCCCCTACTGCCGAGAGCCAACTGGTCCCGATCCGCAAGATGTTGCCCGAAACAGCCGGGGCCAGCCTGGTCTGGCCCAACCTGCTGGTGATCCGGTTGCTGGCCAAAAACGGTTTCACCCTCCGCAAAAGCCTGTTGCCCCTGTTGCGGCGACTGAACACCGACACATTACCCCGATGCTGGATGCTCTGACATGAACCTGACACCGCGTGAGAAAGACAAACTGCTGGTCTCCATGGCCGCCGAGGTCGCCCGCAAACGGCTGGCTCGCGGCGTCAAACTGAACCACCCCGAGGCCATCGCCCTGATCACCGACGCCGTGGTCGAAGGCGCGCGCGATGGCCGGTCTGTCGCTGACATGATGCAGGCCGGGGCCGAAGTGATCACCCGAGACCAATGCATGGAGGGCGTGCCCGAAATGATCCACGAGGTGCAGGTCGAGGCCACTTTCCCCGATGGCACCAAACTTGTGACCGTCCACAATCCCATTCGCTAAGAAAGGACCACAGATATGACACGTATGCTTTTCCCCGCCCTGATCCTTGCTGGCCCCGCTGCGGCCCATACGGACACACATATCCACGCTCATGCCACAGACTACGCCGCGTTGAGCGTTGGCCTTGCTGTTATCGCGCTGGCCGCACTGGTCGTGATCACGAAGCTTCCGAAATGATTCCTGGCGAGATCATACCTGCCAAAGGTTCACTGACGCTCAATGCAGGGCGCAGCAGTCGTCTTGTTGTTGTCGCCAATTCGGGTGATCGACCGGTGCAGGTCGGCAGCCACTACCATTTTGCCGAAGCGAACTCTGCTTTGGAATTTGATCGGTATGTGGCCTTGGGGATGCGATTGGACATCCCGGCAGGCACTGCTGTGCGATTTGAACCGGGTCAAACGCGCGAAGTTATGCTGGTACCCTACGACGGGCGCCGCCACATCTATGGTTTCAATGCACATATTATGGGGGCTCTGAAAGATGCCGGGCAAGATCAGCCGGAGTGACTATGCCTCCATGTTCGGCCCAACGGTCGGCGACAAAGTACGATTGGCAGATACCGATCTGATTATCGAGGTCGAGAAAGACCTGATCGTCGAGCGCGCAACAGCTGCGCGTTTCAGCGAAACCGGCCACCGCGAAGACGTCTATGGCGAAGAGGTCAAATTCGGTGGAGGCAAGGTCATTCGAGACGGGATGGGGCAGTCTCAGGTCACACGCGCCGAAGGGGCGGTGGATACGGTGATCACCAACGCGCTGATCGTCGATCATTCCGGCATCTACAAAGCGGATGTTGGGCTGAAAGACGGGCGTATCGCCAAGATCGGCAAAGCCGGAAATCCCGATACGCAGCCCGGCGTCGACATCATCATCGGCCCTGGCACCGAGATCATCGCGGGCGAGGGTCGCATTCTGACCGCAGGCGGGTTCGACAGTCACATCCATTTTATCTGCCCACAACAGATCGAAGACGCGCTGCATTCCGGCCTGACCACGATGCTGGGCGGCGGCACCGGACCGGCGCATGGGACACTGGCGACCACCTGCACACCCGGCCCCTGGCATATCGGGCGGATGTTGCAGGCGGCGGACGCGTTTCCGATGAATCTGGCCTTCGCCGGTAAAGGCAACGCCTCATTGCCCGCAGCACTTGAAGAACAGGTCAAAGCCGGTGCTTGTGCCCTGAAACTGCACGAAGACTGGGGTACGACCCCCGCCGCCATCGATTGCTGTTTGTCGGTCGCTGATGCTATGGATGTGCAGGTGATGATCCACACCGATACGCTCAATGAATCGGGCTTTGTTGAGAACACCGTAGCCGCCATGAAAGGCCGCACAATCCATGCGTTCCACACCGAAGGCGCAGGCGGCGGCCACGCCCCGGACATCATCAAGATCTGCGGTGAAAATCACGTTCTGCCGTCCTCGACCAATCCCACGCGGCCCTTCACCGTAAACACGGTCGAGGAACATCTGGATATGCTGATGGTCTGTCACCATCTCGACAAATCCATCCCCGAGGACGTGGCCTTTGCCGAAAGCCGCATTCGGCGCGAGACTATAGCGGCCGAGGATATCCTGCACGACATGGGGGCTTTCTCGATCATCGCGTCTGACAGTCAGGCCATGGGCCGCGTCGGAGAGGTCTTGATCCGCACCTGGCAAACTGCGGACAAGATGAAGAAGCAGCGCGGGCGACTGCCCGAGGAAACCGGTGAGAACGACAATTTTCGCGTCCGTCGTTACATCGCGAAATACACCATCAACCCCGCCATTGCCCATGGCCTGAGCCACGAGATCGGAAGTATCGAGGAAGGTAAACGCGCTGATCTTGTTCTTTGGAATCCTGCTTTCTTCGGGGTGAAACCAGAGATGGTTTTGCTGGGTGGCACAATTGCCTGCGCGCAGATGGGGGATCCGAACGCATCGATCCCTACGCCGCAGCCAGTTTACAGTCGCCCTATGTTCGGCGCGTATGGGCGATCGGTAGAAAACTCGGCGATCACTTTTGTCTCGCAAGCAGCCTATGCAGACGGGCTTGGTGATACACTGGGATTGGCAAAAAAGACCGTCGCCGTCCAAAACACGCGAGAGATTGGCAAACAGGATCTTTTGCTGAACGACACGACGCCTCATGTCGAAGTCGACCCTGAAACCTACGAGGTCCGGGCAGATGGCGAATTGCTGACCTGCCAACCCGCCGAAACGCTGCCAATGGCGCAACGATACTTTTTATTCTGACCAATAATTGTGCTGCGTTGCGGCACACGCAAGGCGGAAATGACCAAACACTATCTACTGAGTGAGGCCGATATGACAAATATTAAACCCCATGGGAGGACCAACGTTTACGAGGGTCCAAATGGCACATTCAACAACACATACGACCGCGCGCTTTTCGCTGCCCGGTTTGATCGCATCCGTCGGGTCGTCGATTTACTCGGCTCTGACCAGGCTAGCCGAAGCCCAATCACGCGTCCGGCAAGTCGAATTCCTGCAATCGCTCAGCGACGAGGAATTGAAAAAACGCGGTCTGACACGCGAACGGATCGTGCACCGGGTCTTTGCGGATTCAATCTGGCTCTGACCAACACTTCTACAGAGGAGGTTATGGTATGACCGCCCTGCTCTGTACTGCGCATCGTTATTCGGATCACACGCATGGCGATCCGGCAGATTGCTTGTCTTTGACTTACGATGACCGGTTTTTGCGCCGCAAGGTTCTGACCTGTGAAAGCGGTGAACAGATCCTTATCGATCTGGCACAAACGACGTCGTTGAACCACGGCGGCGCATTGGTTCTAGATGATGGGCGCGAAGTGGAGATACAGGCCGCACCCGAAGCGTTGCTTGAAGTAAATGCCCCGGATCTGACGCGTATCGCATGGCATATCGGCAATCGCCACACGCCCTGCCAGATCGAAAAGGATCGACTTTTGATTCAGGTCGATCACGTTATCCGGGACATGCTGTTGAAAATTGGTGCATCGGTAAAAGAAGTGCATGAACCGTTCACCCCCGAAGGCGGAGCTTATGGCCACGGCAGGACCCATGGCCACACCCACTGACGCGGACATTCTGACGCTGACCCAATGGTTGTCTCCTGCCTATCCTGTCGGGGGATTTGCCTATTCGCACGGGCTGGAGGCGGCGATTGACGCGGGAACTGTCGCGAATTCTCGGGATACCGAAGCCTGGATTTCAGATGTGCTTGAACATGGCTCTGGGTGGAATGACGCGTTGTTTCTGGTGGCTGCGTACAATGCGCAGGACCAAGATGAGCTCATCAATACCGATAGCATCGCGCGGGCTTTTTGCGCGACATCCGAAAGGCTTATGGAAACCGATCTACTGGGTCAGGCATTCGGAAATGTCACGAAGGGCGTTTGGGAACTGGACCTTGGACAGTTCACATATCCGGTCTCTGTCGGTCAGGCTGCAAGATTACAAAACCTTCCTGTTGCGCTAACAACCAAGATGTTTCTGCAAGCATTCGCAAGTAACCTTGTCGCCTGTGCAACTCGCCTCGTGCCGCTGGGGCAAACTGATGCCCAAAGCGTGATCCGCCAGTTGACGCCGCTGTGCGCTCAGGTTGCTGCAAGGGCACAAAAGGCGTGTCTGGACGAATTGGGCTCTACCGCGTTCCTGGCAGATCTGGCGTCCATGAAACACGAAACACAGTATTCGAGGATCTTTCGCACATGACCAGTATTAACGGCCCACTTCGCGTCGGTATCGGAGGCCCGGTCGGAGCCGGAAAAACCACTTTGACCGCTGCTTTGTCCGAAGCACTGCGTGATGTTTGTTCTGTGGGTGTTATCACCAATGATATTTACACGCAGGAAGACGCCGAGGCACTGATGCGCATGCAAGTTTTGCCGCGGGACAGGATCATCGGCGTTGAAACCGGCGGTTGCCCTCATACTGCAATTCGCGAAGATGCCTCGATCAATTTGGCGGCCGTTGCTGAAATGCAGACACGCCACCCCGATCTCGACGTGGTGTTGATTGAAAGCGGTGGCGACAATCTGTCGGCCACATTCAGCCCGGAACTGGCGGATTTAACCATCTACGTCATCGATGTCGCGGCGGGTGAGGAAATCCCCAGAAAAGGCGGACCGGCAATCACGAAATCGGACATCCTGATCATCAACAAAACCGATCTGGCGCCGCATGTTGGCGCTTCGCTGGAGGTTATGGAACGTGATGCTAAGAAAATGCGTAAAGGACGACCTTTCTTGTTCTCGTCGCTTCGACACAGAAATGGGGTCGACGCAATCGTGGATCTGCTGGTGAAAGGAGGAGGTCTGGGGATTTCGAAAGCCAAGTAATTCCGGTGACAAACAAACACAACTGTCCACGCATAAATCCGGCTCGAAATACCCCAGGCAAAATCATGGTGACATTTTCCGGATAGGTTCGGTCGCAGATTCTAGGCTCAGGACCCATTGATTTCCGCTGTACGGCGCGTTTCACGGCAGTGCAAAACGAAACGGTGGTTTGTCTGATCTATTCTGGCCAAACGGCGATTAGACGGCTGGTCTGGAGCCCTTTCTTCCAAATCCCAGGGTAAGCCTAAAGCTGATACCAACGACGGAACCGCCCCTCTCGGGACGGTACTGCGCGATGCACTGCCGGGCAATGATTTGAGATCATGTCCGGTAGGCTGAAGGATTGGTGGCGCGTAGCGATACGCCACGACGGATGCCCAAAGGTCTGTCCAGAAACCGTTCTCGCTTCGACCGTCATTTATTGGTTATGAAACCTGACCCAAACCAACGCAGCAGCAATAGACGTTGCCAAAATCGACGGTTGGTTCATCAAAATGACGACATGTCTTTTAATATCCATTCATTATTGTTTGGTTTCAAAATCTCTCAACACCCGGAATCCAAGTGCCGTGGTTTTACCCTCAGGTGGGTTGAAGCCACGCACAGAAAGGTTGGCTGGTTTGGGGAAGGTACACCAAGGAGCAAAATGGCATGAGATATGGTGGCAACGAGTCATCCAACCCTAAGCGAGTCGGGGTGGTCGAAATGATGCCGCGATTGCTCCGAGTCCAACGCCGAAGTGTAAAAGGCACACTTCGCCAGCCAGCTACGGACGACAAATTTGACCATCCGCGAGGGGTTGAGTTTTCTCCAACCGGACGGTTAAGCTCTGAGTCCCCAACAATTCAATTGCATGACCCTTTTCCGTGAAATCCTGTCTCAATGCTTCTGGGAGGTTCCAAGTTGGAAGAGTTTAGCAAAATTAACTTAGGTCTTCTGGCAGCTGTATTCATCTCACATGCACTGATTGCTACCCCTCTTGAAGCGCAGGAGGCCGCCCCGGTGACCTATGCGCTGGAAGCAAACGTGGTTTATGGACAGGGGGTCGTGACGAAAGAGGGTAAGGAGGTTTCGCGCGATTTGTGGATGGACATCTATCATCCGACAGAAGCCACGGCCATGCCGCGACCTGCTGTGATCCTCACCTTCGGCGGCGCATTCCATCGCGGCAGTCCGCGACTTACGTTTCAATCGGGTGGTGCTCAGGATACCTCGATGGGCAATTATTGCCGCCGTTTTGCCGCGCGGGGCTATACGTGCTTTGCAATCGATTATCGGCTGACACCCGAAGGGCCTGTGCCATCGGGTGAAGGTTATCAAACAGATTGGATCGCGCCAGACAGTCTGTTGCCACTATTGCCCCAAGCCAACCACATTCGGGGCACTATGGACCTGCCGCCGCTTGATTTCAGCATCCCCGAACAAGAGAAGGCAATGGTTGATGGTGTGATCTCGGCTGCCGAGGATTTGCGCGAAGCGGTACTGCATATCCAGGACTCCGCGACCACTTACAACATCGATCCGAACCGTATTGTACTTGGAGGGTTTTCCGCAGGCGCAGTGACGTCCTGGAATGTTGCACATGGTATGGGAGTTCCTGTCTCTGGTGTTTTTCTCCTCTCGGGCACAGACGCCGGGTTTGACGTGAACAAGGCGGTTACAGCTTCGTCAAACAGACCGCCGATCCTCATGTTCATGGGTCAGTATGATCTGCCGGGCGCGTTGTCTTCAGTTCCCCTCTTGGTCGCTCACTACGAAAATGTCGGCGTGGAGCATGAGTTTGCGTGGGTGCCGGGCTTTGGCCATTTCTATCCTGCTGGTGCAGCCAGTTTGGGCAGCGATGCCTTGAGCATGTCCGTGGAAGGACGGATCGCCGAGTTCCTCGAACGTGTTATCGGCAACGGGCGGTGACGCAGAGCTTAGTTGTTGTAGGTGGCGGTTGACTGTCGTTTGAACAATAGTCGCCTTGAGAAACGTCAGCTTTTGCACAGACTTTGACTTCTTCAGCAATCAAATTTCGCTATTGCAGTGAATATCTCCTCTGACGGACCGTACCGCGGTGACAATATTCGTTGTCCTAACTGACAATTCGACCCTTGTTCCAAGCTATGCGACGCGCGCGAAAGGCAGATAAGCTTGGTGTCTCCATGACTGGTGCTCCGATCCGCCAAGCTTTCCGTTAACGAAAGCCCGATGTTGATGCAGGCGTCATAACACAAGATGCAGCGCCGCCGCCGACGGCAGCAGTGAGCCCGTAAACGCACATTCGATTGGACAGAGTATGCCAAACGATGTGAGCCGAGGGGTTGCTAAGCATTAGTCGTGACCAACGAGAGTTCTTTGGCCTCAGTCCTCGGGAGTATACCAAATTGGCGACGTGTAAGCGCGTTCCTGTGTTGACGTGGGCACGTCGGCAGGCAATTCGTCTCCAAACCGAACGGCGTCGTAAATTGTCCACCTCGGCGTGGGGATTTCCAAGACGCGGGCATAGTAGAAAGCCCGCACTGAAGGATCGAATTCAGGGTCCGTCCAAACAGTGATCAGCTCTGGAGACCCTATCGAATTGGTGAACGTACCCGTTGCAACATCCACAGTGTTCCCTACTGCTGGAAGGTTACCGTCCGCATCGGGTTCTCGGTCTCCTGACCAAGCCACGTCATAAACCCGCTCTTCAGTTTCGCCGCTGGCATTTAACCAACCTTTCACGATCTGAACGCGGTCTAGATTGCCGGAGAACGGATCTTTCAGCGCGGCAACCAAGAATGTTGGTGCGTCTGCGCCTTCTGTCGCGTCTGCGAGGTCCCCACCCATCGGAACGCCTTTTTCGTATCCGATTTCTGCGGGCAAACGAGATCTTGCATCAGCTTCTGTAAAGTCCCAACCACCAAAGAAACGAACCGCGATGCGACTGCCGGTTGTCCCATAGACCTCTTTCCGCTCCATTGCATCGAATATTGCTTCGCGCGTGTTGTCCTGAGCCCAGACCGCTGCATAGCCAGAAGCTGCCATCTCCCATCCAAGAATTCTTGTTGCTTCAAACTCACCAACAACATGTTGCCAACGACCGGTCTCTGGTTCGACGCCAGAGTGTTTGCCAAAGAAATTGTCTTCTTCCGCCGTTGCCAAAGCCGTATGGCTGTCGGTCGATCCCACTACTCCGAATTTGTATGGATTGGTGCCGAGCTGAGCCTCTAGCTTGAGACCGTTCTTCAATGCCTCACGCGCATATTCATATTGGAGCATCCAGTCTTCTTTGGGCGTTGGACCCAGGTTGGATTTATCCCAAGTTTCATAGTCTGCGAACTCATCGTTAGGGCTTAGAAACGGATGTGTTTCTCCGTCACCTTTGATTTGGGTGATTTCGTACATTGGTTCCCACTTCGCGCGCCGTTCCGCATAGTCACCTGTCAACGGCTCACCCGTTTCCGGGTTGGTTTCGACCGGGAACATAAGACCGTTAGAGACGTTGCCGTTGTGGGCAAGGGCCAGCACACGCCCGCCAGTCTCTTGTTCATATGTTTCCATCCAGTCCCATAACCGTTCCGGATTAAAGGTTTCTGCGGTCGTGAAAGGCAGCATCTGCCGTGCGCGAATGGCATCATCCCGGTAGATCACGTTGCGGTGGAGGTTGTTGCCAGCTTCGGTGGACGTCCATTCATATCCAATGAACGCTGTGAATGTGCCGGGGGCGTTGTGATGATCCGCAGTTTGCGTGAACTCGTCCCAGACGGATTGTACGAACCTGCGATCTGAAACGGCTTCGGGAAGAGCGTCCCCGGTGATGCCAGCGAAGGTTTCGATAACTTCCATTGTTGCGCCAAGCGCGACGTCCCCCCCAGCGTTGAGGCGTTCGTGCCAGTCTCGAAGCGTCGGGTCACGCATCAGCGTGGAGTTCCCCGCAACGATCTCATTCATAGCGCCCATGGCGTCAGAGTGATCAGATACGACAAGCCAGTCGAGCGGTCGCGACAACTTCACGCGCAAACCGTGCGACGTGGTGACTTCCTCACCTCGCGCAAACCTATAGGCATCGTCGGGGCTCAGAATGACGCCAAATCCGCGGGCGTCGAGCGAGTTTGACGTGTGCAGGTGAGTGTCACCCCACAGAGGTCGTGTAGGAAAGTCTCGACCTGCATAGGGTGAGAAATCGGCGGGCGCGGGTTCACGCATATCATCGACCGATATGGTCATCTCTCCAACTTGCCCGCCTTGTGCGGCCTCTTGAGCATTTGAAGGGCTTGTTATGAATGCTGCGGAAACGATTGCTGTCGATGTCGTCAGAAAAAACTTCATTTGAACCTCCCAGCCGAGCTGAACGCCAGCCTATGGCAACATCTGAGTGGGCTGTTCGTCAAGGAAAACAAAGGTTTTTCTTAGTTGATCACAAGGGATCCCGGAGGAGATTCGATTGATCGCTGATTGTAGCTTCGCCCGTAACTTGACGCCCAGGTGCTGCTTCAAAGCTCTGTACCGAATGGTCGTTCTTGACGATTGGTGACTTGGTTCGTCAGTCTTGAGCACGTGATCTTGATCGGAGCCGCTGTCATGAAATGGTTTTCTCGCACATTCCTACTTTGCCTATCTCTTCTATTTGCCACGGTCGCTTCAGCTCAAGACAAACCCAACATCGTATTCATATTTCTAGATAATTTTGGCTGGGGCGAACCCGGATTCAATGGAGGCGGCATAATCCGTGGTACAGCGACCCCGGAGATGGACGACCTGGCCGCGGAAGGATTACGACTCACGAACTTCAACGTTGAAAGTCAATGCACGCCGTCCCGTGCAGCGACTATGACCGGTCGGTACGGCATTCGGAGTGGCAATCATACGGTGCCACTTGGAGGTGGCGTCTACGGTCTGACCCAGTGGGAAATCACAATGGCCGAGATGCTCAAGGAAGCAGGGTATAACACGGCCATGTATGGCAAATGGCACCTTGGCTGGACCGAGGGACGCTATCCAACGAATCAAGGATTCGACGAGTTTTACGGCGTTGAAACCACTGATGTCACAGTCTGGCGCTCGCTGCCGGGCTTTGCCGAAGCCAACATGGAAGAACCGGTTGTGATGCAGGGTGTTGCAGGTGAACCGGCGACAGTAGCGCGCGACTATGATCTGGATTATCGCGGCGAGATAGATGGCGACCTGACAAAGAAAGCCATTGATTTCATCGAAACCAAGAGCGGGGAAGATGCACCATTCTTCATCTATCTTGCCTATACGCAGACCCACTATCCAAACATCGTGTCCGAAGAATTTGATGGCGCTACGGGAAACGGCGTTTGGGCTGACATTCTGCTTCAAACAGATAGCTATATCGGACGCATCGTTGATGCGCTTGAGGATGCTGGTGTTTCCGACGAAACGGTGGTGATATTTACTGCTGACAACGGCCCCGAAGCTCTTCCGGTTGGAAACGCAAATGTCTCGCCGGTTCCTGCAGTACATGGTACAGCCGGGCCTTGGCGCGGTACTCTGTTTACCAGTCTCGAAGGAAGCATGCGCGTGCCTTTTGCGATCAAGTGGCCGGGGAAGATTCCCGCTGGTTCGGAAAGCAATGACGTTGTCCACTCGATGGACCTTTATCCAACACTGGCCGCGTTTGCAGGCGGCAAGGTGCCTGATGACAGGGCCTTTGATGGCATCGACCAGTCCAAGTTCTTTCTGGGCATCCAACCGCGTTCTAACCGAGAAGGCGTGATAGTCTACATGGGCGAGCAGATATTCGGCGTCAAATGGAAGGACTGGAAAGTCCTGTTCAAAGAGAACACAACGGCTTTTGGTGCGACGAAGTCTTTCGATACACCACGGGTCTACAATCTTCTGAATGATCCACACGAGCGTGAAAGCGTACTTTTCCCTTACACATGGGCGGTCGAAAAGGCGCTACCGCAGTTGCAGGAACACATCGCAACGTTCAAAGAACACCCTCCAATCCCACCCGGAACGCCGGATCCCTACGAACCTCCCAAAAACTGAATGGGACGACGCGCCGACAACCGCGAATGGGATCACTGGGGCGACAACGGCGTCTGTTCTGGGCAATGACACGCTGAACGGGTCTGTTCTGAACCCGGCGGATGTCTTACTGGGCACCTCAGGCACTGCGAAGGACGACGTAACAACGCTGGGTCTGGACGTGACCCCGGTGGCGGGCTCGGTAACGATGAACGCGGCGGGCGAGATCATCGTGGCTCCGGGAACGTATGTCTTCACCTACGAGATCTGTGAGACGTTGAACCCGACGAACTGCGACACGGCGCAGGCAACGGTTGTAGTGGATGCGGCGGTGATCGACGCGGTGGACGACGCGTCGACGGCGGTGAATGGGATCACACGCACAACGACGGCTTCGGTTCTGGGCAACGACATGTTGAACGGATCGGTTCTGAACCCTGCGGACATTTCGCTGGGCACCTCGGGCACGGCGAATGACGGCGTAACAACGCTGGGTCTGGACATGACCCCTGCGGCGGGCTCGGTGACGATGAACGCGGCGGGCGAGATCGTGGTGGCGCCGGGCACGTCAGCGGGCACATATGTCTTTACCTATGAAATCTGCGAGACGCTGAACCCGACCAACTGCGACACGGCGCGTATCAGTGTGGAAGTGTCGAACCCATCGCTGATCGACGAGATTGCCGAGGACCTGATTGCAGTTCTGGAGGATGATCGCGACACGACCGTCGAATTGCAAAGCCAGCAGGCTCGTGATTTTGCCACTGGCGCACTGGATCGCCTCAGACAACGCAGCGCGCGTCAATGTGCGGCCGCCGTGAACGATCATCTGAACGACAGACCGATCCTGTTTGATACCGACAAGGCGCTCATCAAACCGGAAAGCGACCCCATTCTGGATGAGATCGCCGAGATTCTAGGAAGCTGTGAAGGCAGTGCCTTCGAGATTGCAGGTCATACCGACAGCGACGCACCGGATGCGTATAATCTGTCGCTCAGCCAACGGCGGGTCGATGCGGTTTTGCAAGCTTTGAAAGGCCGTGGCGTGGACACCGTCGGGTATCGCGCACGCGGCTATGGCGAAAGCCGTCCGATTGACACAAACGCGACGGCACAAGGCAAGGCACGCAATCGTCGGGTCGAGTTTGTTCCGATCGAAGCGCAGGAACAGTACGACACCTGCAAGAACACAAGGGACCGGGACCATACCTTCAACCTGCAGGCCAACGGCTCGGACGTGACGATAGATGGTGGGTTGTTCCACCAGAATTACAACTGCGCGCGCGATATATGGGAAACCATCGAGGGCTCATTGAACTTCCTCGAGACCGATAGCGGCCTGTCACAAACCCTGTTGAACCTGTCCTACCGTCGCGAGCGCATTGTCAGCGACAACAGGGTACACGGTTACTTTGTCGGGATTTATGGAAGCACCGGCGACGTGACCAGCAGGGCAAATGGCGAAATCCAGGGCTTTGGTATCAATGCCGGTGTCTTCGGTGCGAACCGGTTCAACAACGGTCTGTATCTCGACTATTATCTGGGTGGTGCCGTCGGCCGTCACGAATTTGATCTGGATTTCCAAAGAAGCTTTGGCACCATCGCGGCATCCGGCGATTACAGGTATTTTGCCGGGTTCGCGGGTGTAGCCCTTTCGGGTGAGATCGAACGGGAAGTCTATCGTTTCGTACCGCGCGCGGGGATCGACTATGCCTATTCGCCTTCGGTAGACGTGGATGTGGTTGCACGGTTCCAAAGCATTTCGGAATCGGGGTTGGTCGAGCTGGCCTCGCTGACCAACACGCGGCTCTTTGCAGAACTGAGGATCGAGCGTGAGGTGAACAGCGGCGCATCGCTTCTCGCCTTCACCCCGGTCGTGGCTTGCTACGCCTCGTCGGGAAACTTCGACAATGCCTGTAACATTGGCGCCGAGCTTGAATATGAAAGCTTCAATGAAACGGCAAATGGCTGGCAGCATGGCGTTCGCATCAGCGGGGAGCGTGGAGACGGCTTCACGGCCCTGTCCGTTGCCGCCGACGTGTCGCGGCGATTGCATGTGGGGCAGGTCAGCGCCCGCGCCGGTGTAGATGCGGCAGGGTATTTGAGCCTGGGCGGTGAGTATGAGCTGAAGTTCTGATACCGCGGGGCATGAAGTGTCCTTGGGCTTTGGAATGACTGAGAAATGCAATGGTTAGGCATTACCTAACCTCAAACCACTATCCGTTCGGCCCTTTGGGCCGAACAGCTATTGACGCGGAAGTCGATGGACGGCGTCGTAGGGCTGTTCCATAAATGTATTCATACAAAAGTGAGCAAATAGCAGATCTCAGACGGTGAGACTAAATGGAACGATCGGAGTTCGTACAAAAGGGGGCCCACGCCATCTTGCATGGGTTTCAGGCCAAGCCCGTTGAATTCTACTTTGTTCTTTTGCCCAAGGTCACAATGCTTGCAGTGAACGCTGCCATTGAGCCGTTAAGAATTGCCAACCAGCTCACCAACTCGGAACTCTACCGCTGGTACACAGTTTCCCCAGGAAAACAGGTCGTTCAGGGTGCCAATCTGATGCGCCTTTTGCCCGATCTGTCGCTGGAAGATGTCCCCAACGACGGAACGTGTTTCATTTGTTCCGGCGTCGAACCGGAAGAGACAATCGATAAGTCCGTGACCAACTGGGTGCGGCGGCGATGGTCCCACGGTCATCCGGTCGGCGCCATTTGTACCGGAGCATTTACTCTGGCCAGGGCTGGTGTGCTTAGGAACAGGAAATTCACGCTCCACTGGGAAAACCAGCCTGCATTCCGCGAGGTCTTTCCCGATCTTGCGCCCTCGCCCAACCTGTTGGAAGTCGACGGTCCTTTGTATACCTGCTCCGGCGGGACCGCATCGCTGGACATGATGCTGCACGCCATAGCCAACCAACATGGCAATGAGCTTGCCAGCCTTGTGGCCGAGATGTGCATCCACAATCGCCCCGGTGAACTGAACCCAACGCAACGAACAATGCGCTCTGCGCTAATCGGAAGTCGCAATCCAAAGCTGGCTGCAGCAATCACTTTGATGGAAAACAACATCGAAGCCCCACTTTCCTTACCGGAAATCGCTGATCAGGCCGGTCTGTCCCGACGTCAAATGGAACGATTGTTTGCGTCTCACGCCAATCAATCTCCTGCTATGTTTTATGCTGATCTGAGGTTGTCACACGCTTACGCTCTGTTGTCCGGAACGAGTCTTTCAGTGGCCGAAATCAGTGCGGCCACAGGTTTCGAAAGTGCCAGTTCTCTATCCAAACGGTTTCGGAGGAAGTACGGGCTTTCACCTCATCAGTTCACCCGCAGCTGGAAAATGGGAAATAGCTAACTTTTTGTATTCCGTGGCAATTTTGGAGAGAATTTACCTTTGCTAAACCGATGACATTGCTCCTGTGAGCTACGGCATCGAGGTATCGGACGAACGGTGTGTTTAGGTCGAGATTGCATCGGCCAATGGCTGCTTTCGGCGCTTCGCTACCACTTGCAGAAAGAGCAGCAATCTGAAGACATGGGCTCTCTACCGACCTGAGCTGCGAGAAGCTTGGGCTGCAGGGCGATGGACAAACCAGACTTTTGCGGTTGCACAAAACATGTCAACTTAATGCTTGATCCCCAACCTGAGCGTCCTGATTTCTGAATGCGCACATGTTCTATTTGGCGCTCATGCTTCCCAAGGAGGCTTCGCGCCGATCTCCGCGATCAGAAAGTCCATGAACACCCGCACTTTGGGGGATAACACGTTTGACTTAGGATAGATCAGCCACAAGACGTTGTCTTCCGCGGCTTCGAAGTATGACAGAACCCGTGTCAACTGACCTGATTTCAGGTGATCATGCACACTCCATAGGGCGTTCAAGGAAATACCGGCCCCGGCCAGCGTAGCGCGGACTTGGCTTTGGCCGTCATCGATAATTAGTTGACCCTTGGCCGATGCGGGATCGAAAATTGCGGTTTCGCCTGCCGATCCGGTCAGCCGGCGCCGTTGGCGATTTTGGAAAGCGATCAGGTGGTGGTTTGTAAGATCGCCAGGTGTTTTTGGGGTTCCGTATTTGTCGAGGTAGTTCGGCGCGGCACACAAAATGCGCGGGTCATCAGCCAGTTTCCGGCCTTTCAGACTGGTGTCGACAAGCGGCGCGTTCCTAAGGGCCAGGTCATAACTCCCTTCGATAAGATCGAACTGGACATCCGACAGACGCAAGTCGAGCGTGAGATCGGGGTGTTGTTGCAAAAACTTCGGCAAAATCGGCGCGATGTACAATTGAGCAAAAGAGCTGGGCGCAGCGAAGCGGAGTGTGCCTCGGATGGTAGCAGCTTGCTTGCCTAGAGCAGCAAGTGCGGCCTCTTCCTGCGCGATGATTTCTTTTGCGAAAGGCAGGAAATCGACACCTTCCACTGACAACGACACTTTGCGCGTTGTTCGATGCAACAGTTCGGAACCCAAGTTTTGTTCCAACTTGGCGAGCTTGGCGCTCGAGACGGCCGGTGCCATGCCCAATGCGCGCCCCGCAGCGCTGATGTTCAATATTTCTGCTGCTCTTACGAACAATCGCAGCGCGTCTGTATCAAACCCCATTATACACAAAACCCGAATTATAAATCCCTAATTAGGCAGTTTATATTGAATTCGATCAACGTTAAATCCCTTTCATCGATGCAGCACAGTATAAGACGGAGGCGCAAATGACGCGGACAGCCACAGTCAACTACCACGTTCACAAGCCCTATCGGCAAGCCTTTGAACTGGATGCAGGCGGGATTGCGGGTAACCTGATTTCCCCCGAACTGGCCTCTACAACCGTTGCGTTGGAAGATACACGCGCAACGACCAAAACAATTGACTTTGAATCCGACGCGGTTGAATTCGTGCGTCTTGAAACGCAAGTGCAAGACTTCGCAGGTGACGACTGGATACAGACCTACGACGCTGAACTGACAGCGATGCTCTTGGACAGACTGGGCGCGCGCGAGGTTGTGGTTTTTGACCATACCGTTCGGGTAGATGACCCGGAAGCAACACGTAAACCCTCGCGCAACGTCCATAGTGACTACAGCAAGAGTGGAGCCGAAAAACGCCTTGTCGACCTGTTAGGCGCAGAGACCGCAGAGGGATGGGCGCGAGGTCATTATGCCTTTGTCAACGTATGGCGTCCTGTAGAGCATGCGATCAATTCGGCACCCCTGGGTTTTGTACTCCCGTCGTCTGTCGACCCGTCTGACTGGATTCTAATTGACCTGATCTATCCCAACCGAAAAGGACAGATCATGGGACTGGTAGGAAACCCGAACCATAAGTGGGTGTATCAGTCCAAGATGACACCGGGTGAAGTCGCGATCTTCAATATCTACGACAATCACGGCCTGCCTTCGATTGCGCATGGCGCGCTTGATATGGTCGAAGACCCAAACGTCACGACTATTCGCAAAAGCATCGAGAGCCGCATTTTGGTGCGCTATTAAAGGGGCATAGACATGTTGGATGAAATGCAGCCTACTGAGTTTGCGCAGATCAACTTGGCATATAACAGGGTGTTTCGTCCCGGACGGTTGAGCATTGGCCTTGTATTGCCGCTCGAATCTTACGCCGTCGGAGCAGAGCCGACACTGCGGGGGCATCTGGAAGCTGCTCAGAAAGCCGAAAAGCTTGGGTTTGCAGCACTTTGGCTACGCGACGTGCCCTTCAATGTTCCAAGCTTCGGTGATCCCGGGCAGGTTTTCGATCCGTTTGTCTATCTGGGCGCGCTCGCAACGGCGACGGATCGGATTGCACTTGGAACGTCGAGTGTGATCCTTCCATTGCGCCACCCCGCACATGTCGCCAAGGCAGCGGCGACGGCAGATGAGCTCTCGGGTGGGCGATTGCTATTGGGTATCGCTTCTGGCGATCGGCCCGAAGAGTACCCTGCGATGAACCAGAGCTACGACGACCGGGGCGCGCGTTTTCGTGATAGCGTGGAATACATCCGCGCGGTCGGATCGGCTTACCCGAAGCATGAAAATTCACAGGGCACCCTGTCCGGAGGGATCGACCTATTACCAAAGCCGCAAGGCGCGCGCTTGCCGATGCTCATTACCGGCGGCAGCCAGCAAACACCCGACTGGGTGGCGCAAAACGGGGACGGCTGGATGACTTATCCGCGGAACGCGGCGGCCCAGGGTCAGGTCATCGCGGATTACCGGAGGCGTTTGCAGGCAGCCGGTCAACCGGACAAACCGGTCATGCAATCGCTTTACGTTAATGTCGTGGCCGATCGTGCTGCACCTCCGCGTCCGATCCACCTTGGGTTTCAGTCCGGAACGGATTTCCTATGCGAATATCTGCGCGAGATTAAAACGCTCGGGGTCAATCACGTCGCGCTGAACCTGAGGTTCAATCAAGCACCCATCGACGCAACTCTCGACCATCTGGCGGACGTTGTGCTGCCTCACTTTTCCTGAAGGATCTTACCGATGACCAAGACTATTCTTATCACTGGCTCCACTGACGGCATTGGCTTGCTCACGGCGAAGAAACTGGCAGCCGAGGGGCACAAGGTACTGCTGCACGGACGCAGCGCCTCCAAATTAGAGCGCGCCGCCGCCGAAGTTGTTGGCGATGTTGAAACCTATTCTGCTGATCTGAGCGATCTGTCCGCGGTTCGAAAGCTGGCCGACAACATACGCGCCAAACATGACCAACTGGATGTGCTGATCAACAACGCAGGTGTGTTGAAAGCCCCGCAAACCGTGCTTGAGAACGGGCAGGACATTCGCTTTGTCGTCAACACGCTTGCACCGTATCTGCTGACCGAATTGCTGTTGCCGATCATGCCCGCCGACGGGCGCGTTGTGAACCTGTCGTCAGCGGCGCAGGCCCCGGTCAACATTCAGGCTATGCTGGGCCAAGTCCCGCTGGCGGATATGGACGCCTATGCGCAAAGCAAGCTGGCGATCACCATCTGGACCCTAGAATGGGCCAAAGCGCTAACCGATGCGCCGATGATGGTCGCTGTAAATCCCGGATCATTACTCGCCTCAAAGATGGTGCAAGAGGGCTTTGGCATCTCAGGGAACGACATGAACATCGGCGCTGATATCCTGACTGATGCAGCCCTGGGTGAGCGGTTCGCTGACGCGTCCGGCGCCTACTTTGACAATGACAGCGGGGATTTTGCAGATCCACACGTTGCTGCACGCGACAAGGACCACGCCGCCGAAGTCATGAACACCATCAAATCCTTGATCAGCCAAACGGGCTGACCCAAGCGGCGCGGCCGCGCCAAACACATTCACCTTTACCTCCCCCCACCCCCTCGCGCGTATCGCGTCGAGGCCCAAGAAAGGGCTGCCTGATGAAATATGAGAACTTTCAAACTTTTAAGGTCGCCGTCGAAAACGGCATCGCCACGGTGACATTCGACTTCGGCTCTGTGAATGTGCAAGGCCAGGAAATGTTGGCCGACCTCAACAGCTTGGCCATGCGACTGGAGCGGGACCGCAACACCAAGGTCGTGATCTTTCAATCCGCCAATCCGGAAATCTGGGTCTGCCATTACGACACCGACCTGCTCAAGGACATGTCGACCGAGGCGGTATCCCGGCAGGATGCACAGCTTCTGGACCTGCAGTCGGTTTGCGAACGGATAAGCAAGGTGCCGCAAGCCACTATCGCTAAGCTGGAAGGGTTTGCACGCGGCGGCGGGCACGAGCTGGCGTTGGCGCTCGACATGCGCTTTGCCGCGCGGGGCAAGTACAAATTCATGCAGATGGAGGTCGGCATGGGCATCCTGCCCTGCGGCGGTGGTGCCTCGCGCATGGCGCGTCAGACCGGTCTTGGCAAGGCGCTTGAGATCATCTTGAGTGCGCAGGACTATGACGCAGACGACGCAGAGCGCCTGGGCACCATCAACAAGGCGCTAGAGCCGGATGAGATTGGTCCCTACGTGACCGCGTTGGCCAAGCGGATCGCACAATTCCCAGCCGAGTCGATCAATGCCTGCAAGCAGATGGTTTATGAATCCATCGACAAGCCGATTGATGAGGCGCTGAAGGCCGAAGCCTATTGGCTGTATCAAGCCACCAGCAAGACCCCTGCGGTCAAACGATTCACCATAGCGGATGAACAAGGTCTGGAACACGACATCGAAAACCAGCGCAAATGGGGCGATCTGGTGATGCAGGTGCAGGACATCAACTGACCACTCTTCAACACAATGAACTCGTCAGGCGTGCGTGGTTTCCGCGTGGGCCCGACACACTCTCTCTCAAAAGGAAAATCCCAATGAAAGCACTGGTTCTAAGTTCTTACGGACCCGATGCACCGTTCGAGCTTGTCGAAATGCCCGACCCGGTCGCGACGTCTGGGCATGTGGTCATCAAGGTGGCCGCTGTCAGCGTCAACACCGTCGACACAATGATCCGAAGCATGGGTGCAGACCTGCCTCTGTCTCCCCAATTGCCAGCCGTGCTTGGCATGGATTTTGCTGGCACGGTCATTGCAATTGGCGACGGTGTGACAGGTTTTGCCGTAGGCGATGAGGTGTACGGTTGCGCCGGCGGTTTGATGGACCTGCCAGGCTCTCTGGCCGAGTACATCAATGCGGATGCCCGCCTGATTGCACACAAACCCAAGTCGCTGACCATGCGGGAAGCCGCAGCGCTGCCTCTCGTCGGCATCACCGCCTACGAAGGGCTGTCCCGCACCGGTGTTGGCGAAGGCCAGACCGTTCTGGTCCACGGCGGTGCAGGTGGCGTGGGCCATGTCGCGGTCCAGATCGCCCGCCACCTTGGTGCAACCGTGTCCGCTACAGGTCGCGGCGCAGATCACATGGCCCTGATCGAAGGTCTCGGTGCCCGAGCTGTGGATTTCACCACGGAAAAAGTCGAGGATTATGTGGCCGAGCATACCGGTGGCATAGGTTTCGATGTAGTGTTTGACAGCGTGGGCGGGCCGAACATGACGAACTCGTTCAACGCGGCCAAACTCAATGGCCATGTCGCCTCGACGGTCGCGATGGTCGAGATTGATTTGACGCCTGTCCATTTCAAAGGCCTGTCACTGCATGTCGTCTTCATGCTGCTCCCCATGATGCATGACGTCGGGCGGCAAACCCATGGCGACATCCTGAAGTCACTGGCAGATTTGGCGGATACGGGCGCACTTAAACCAATTGTTGATGAACAATTGTTTGGATGGACTGACGTCGGTGCCGCTTATGCGCATCTGACAAATGGAACTGCGGTCGGGAAAGTTGTAGTAGAACTGTGACCTGATCCGCTTTGGATTGGTGCGCGACTACAATCTTGCGCACCGGTTCAAAATGGCCTGCAATTGATGTCGCCCATCGTTAGGATAACTGACTTTCTTAGCAACCAAATACGCCGAAAAGCCAACTGGGTTCAAAGTGGCAAGCAGATCTAAACTAAATTGGTCATGAGCGTAGACCTGAACAACCTGCGTTCAAACTTGGTGGGCGTTGAGCAGAAAAAGATGTGTGAATTGTTGCGCTCACATCGCCTGCTTCAATTCAGCTCAGGGATCTTCTGGAATTTTCGCGCGATGAAATCCGTGAATGCCCGCACCCGGGCGGGTGGCGTGCGTGACGGCGAGCGGACAGCATGAATGCCCCATTCGGGCACAACGAAATGGTCCGGCAGAACTGGCACCAAGGCGCCCGAGGCAAGGTGCTCATCAATTTCCCACCGGCATTTTCGCGCGATGCCAACGCCGGTCAGCGCGGCCTCAGTCACGGCTTCGGCCAGATTGGTGGCGAAATTGCCCGACACTTTGACCTCTTCGATGCGGCCATCCGGTCCGCGCGTGACCCAGTTGCGCAGATCTGATCGGATCAGGCAGTTGTGGTGTTCCAGAGCAGCCGGCACCTGCGGCGTGCCGTAACGCTCAAGATAGGTCGGGGCCGCAACGGCGATGCGGGGACTTTCCCCGATACGACGTGCTTTCAACGTAGACGGCGTCAGGTTCCCCAATCGGATGGCGAGGTCGAAGCCGTAATCCACGATATCAAATGGTGCATCACTCAGATGCAAGTGTAGTGAGAGTTTCGGATAGAGGTCCAGAAACTCAGCAACAAACGGAGCCAGATACTTTCGCCCGAACGAGGCTGACCCGGCCACGCGCAACGTCCCGCCGATCGCATGAGGATCGCTTTGCAGGTCGGACAAGGCGTCCTCGACATCCTGCAGAATGCGTTTGGCATGGACCAGAAACGCCTCTCCGTCCACAGACAGCGAGACGGATCGCGTGGTACGGTGCAGCAACTGGGTTCCGACAACCGCCTCAAGATCCTGAATGCGCTGCGAGGCGGCGGTTCGTGACAGACCAAGTTCGGTACCCGCTTTGCCGATGGCACCCAATCGGGCCACGCGCACGAACAGTTCCAGCGATTTCAGATCGAAGTCCATTATCCCGAATTAGGGAATTGTGAAGCCGCAAACAAGAAGGTTATCCGCATCCGCCGGAGCCCTACCTTATGCCAGCCCATCCCACACGCCGGTGGGCATTTTGTACGGACAGGAGATATCATGACCATCCGAATGTTCCTCTCAACGCTTATGTTGGGCGTTGGTTTCATTGCCAACCCGGCCTTTTCCGAGGCTACCGTCGAGGTGGTCAAACGCGCTGATGTGAATTTCATCCACCTGAACCCGGCCCGTGGCGATGCCAGCCCACAGGCGGGTGTTTTGTGGGGCAACATCCGCGAAGACAATGCCAGCGGGGCGCTGATCTCCTTTGCCAGTGGCTTTCGCTCACCGCCGCATATCCACAACATCACTTATCGCGGCGTGGTGATCGAAGGCACGGTGCACAATGATGACCCGGACGCCGCCGATCTGTGGATGGGGCCGGGCTCGTTCTGGTCGCAGCCTGCGGGTGAGGTGCATGTCACCTCGGTCGGGTCTGGTGGCGGGTTTGCGTTTCTGGAAATCCTGTCCGGCCCCTATCTGGTTCAGCCCTCGGACGAGGCGTTCGACAACAATGAGCGCCCGATCAATGTCGAGGCCCGCAACCTTGTGTGGCTGAACCCGTCCGACCTGACATGGTTGGAGCATTCCGGTGAAGGCCCCGCACCCGATGTCGCCTTCCTGTGGGGCACGCCCGAGGCCGGAGCGTTGAACGGCACATTTTTGCGCCTGCCAAACGGTTACTCCGCCGCATTGCAGGCCGGTGCGGATGAGCTGAAAGCCGTGGTCATTCAGGGCGATATTGCGCATGAGGCCGGAGATTTGTCTGCACTGACGACGTTGGAGCCGGGCAGTTATTTCGGCTCGGATGGCGTGGTTGCCCACACCCTGTCTTGCACGGGTGACGCGGGCTGCGTTCTCTATGTCCGAACCGTCGGCACCTATCGGGTCGCCGGGGCGCAATGACTCAAACGGCACTGTCTGTCTGAAGCCCGGGATGCCCGATCCGCAGCACTCTGCCTTCGCGCGCGAAGAGCGCGCGAACCTGACCTTTATGGTCCGGGGCCGAGCGGCGGTGCTGGCCCTGATGGCGATCTGGGTAGCGGTGACCCTGCCGGCGGAACGGTCGGTGCTGTACCTCGCGGTCATTCTGACCTTTCTGCTATCGGGTATCGTCCCGGTCTTGATTGCGCGCCGGGGTTACGGCAGCAGCTTGCCGTATGCGTTGTGCCTGTTTCTGGATGCGGGACTGCTGAGTTACATCCTCATCGTCCCGAACCCCTATGGCCTTGACGGCTGGTCGCCACAGATGAACCTGCGTGGACCGGGTTTTTTGTATCTTGGTATCTTCCTTGCCTATGTGTCGCTGAGCTACCGGCCCGCGCATGTCATCTGGGCCGGGATCGCAGCCATCCTGAGCTGGAGCATGGGGTATTTCTGGGTCGCCAGCCGTCCCGACACGCTGGTCTTCCTATCGCGCGATGTGCTGGACGCCGGTCTGCGACTTGAGGCTGCTTTGGACCTGATCCTGGACCCCGCGGCAGTGGGGGTGGCGCGTTGGGTGAACCAGATCGTCTTTCTGATCGCCGTCACTTTGATCCTGACCTTGGCGGTATGGCGGTCGCGAAATCTTGTGCACCGACAGATGGCGGTTGAGCGGGAACGCGCGGCGCTATCGCGTTACTTCTCCCCAAATATTGTAAATGAGCTGACCCAAAATGCGCAAAGGCTCAATCAACCCCGGCTCCAACCGGTCGCGGTTTTGTTTGCTGATATGAAGGGCTTCACCGAAATCTCCGAGCAGCTTACCCCGGTTGAACTTTTGAACCTATTGCGTGCGTTCCATGGGCGTCTGGCCCGTCAGGCGATTGCGCATGGCGGGACCATCGACAAGTATATCGGCGATGCGATCATGGTGCAATTCGGGACTCCGGACCCAAGACCAGACGACGCGGTGCGGGCGCTGACCTGCGCTGCTCGAATGATCGAAGATATCAAAGATTGGAACCGTGCCCGCGACGCGGCGGGACAGAAACCGATCTGCGTCGGGATCGGTTTACACTATGGTGAGGTCATCGTCGGAAATATCGGTGATGCGCAACGGCTGGAGTACACGGTGCTGGGCGATACAGTGAACGTTGCCAACCGTCTGGAGGAGCTGACGCGCAGGCTGAAGACATCGTTGGTCACCAGCGATGCACTGATCCAAGCGATCCGAGACGAAGGGGTCGATCCGTCCGATATCGCACCAAATCTAACAGGTGGAAAATCCGAACCGATCCGTGGGCGCGCGACCCCGGTCAAGGTTTGGTTCAGCGGGTCTGCCGAGGAAGCAAAATTCACCTGATAGCCAGCCCGTCGCACAAGACGGATCGGCGTCTTCAGCGGAGTTTAGTTGGAGGGTTCAGTAATCATTCAGTTCGACACCCAGATTAATTCGTTGGTACATGTTGTCGATACACTCTTTCACTACCAGCGCGCCGTCGTTTACGCGTTCAAAGATTGGCCGCTGGCACAAGCACCGTGGCGTGGTTCCTTTTAGCGCAATTTGTAGTCTGCGCCGCACGCGATTGACTATTCATGATACGAGTGACCACCCTCCGCACAGCTGACTGATGCAGGCTTTAGCTGCACCAGCAAACCGCACTCCAAAATCATTCCATGTGGTTCAAACCTGTCCTGGAAGCCATAAAACGATGGCAGGGAAGGCAACGAGCAGTGCGATGGTTGCGGCATCCGCCAGAAAGAAAGGCGTTACACCTTTGAAAACATCCTGAACGCCAAGGTCATCACGCACACCAGCCACTACAAAGCAATTCAGCCCAATGGGTGGGGTGATCAGGCAAAACTCGGCCATTTTGACCACCAGAATACCAAACCAAATAGCACACATAGGCCCGGACATACCAAAGGTGCTATCAGCTGCGCTTACGGCTTCTCCACCATTCAACGCCATGACGGCGGGGTAAACCACCGGCAACGTCAGCAGCAGCATGCCTATCGCATCCATGAACATACCCAGTACAGCGTAAGCCAGAAGAATACAGATCAGGATTAGCATCGGAGACATCTCAAGCGAGGTGATCCAGTCGGAGAATGCACTTGGCAGTTCGGCAAAACCAAGAAAACGAACGTAAACCAAAACGCCCCAGATGATCGTGAAAATCATGACGCTCAGCTTGGCGGTTTCCAAAAGCGCGTCTTTGAGTTCGGACCAGCGCATGCCCTGATACAGCGCCATCAGGAACACCACGAAGGCTCCGATTGCGCCACCTTCGGTTGGTGTACCCCAAGCATCGCCGCCGAACGGGTTGTAGACAAAGAAAATGATGGTGACGACGACAATCACGATGGGCAATGCAGGCGGCAACGAGAGGAGGCGTTCCTTCCATGTAAATCCGGTGACTGCGGGACCAAATCCTTTGATCACGACGGCCATGCCGATGATCAGCAAGCCATAAATCACCGCCGAGAACATGCCGGGAATAAATCCGGCCAAAAGCAGTTTGCCCACATCCTGCTCAACGATAATCGCGTAGATGACCAGAATGGCCGAAGGCGGGATAAGCGAGGCGAGCGTGCCGCCTGCAGCAACGACACCTGCAGCAAAACGCTTGTCATAGCCGATCTTCAACATCTCGGGGATGGCAATACGGGCGAACACAGCAGAAGTGGCGACCGAGGCCCCGGATACCGCCGCGAACCCAGCGGTTGCGAAAACGGTCGAAACCGCCAGCCCGCCCGGGACCCATGCCAGCCAACGTTTTGCGGCTTCGAACAATGCTTTGGTCAGGCCCGCGTAATAGGCGAGGTAGCCAATCAGGATGAAGGTCGGGATCAGGCTCAACGCCTGGCTTGAAATCTTGGAGTGCGGCACCTGCCCCGCTGTTTTAACAGCCACTGTCACAGCCTTGCCGAACCGCGCCGGGTCGTACCCAAACTTGGCCCAGAAGATCCAGATCAGACCAACCATGCCAGCTGTCGCGGCGGCAAAAGCCACGCGCATCCCCAACACCACAAGAACAAGCATACCGCCCGAGACGATCAGACCAATATCAATGGGTTCCATCAGATTTAACCTCAGTTGTCGTGGCCCGAGACGTGCTCGGCTTCCATCGCAGCTTGAGTGGCTGCATCGGCTATTAGCGGGACGGCAATCGGAGCCTGATCGGGGTGCCTGATCGCGCGACCATAGGCCCAGAGCTGCAGAGCAAGCCTCAGGCAAAGCACGCTGAAAGCGACGGGGGCCAACAGCTTTGCGGGCCATAGCGGGATACCTATGTCGATCGAGCTGTCACGGCTCCAGAGTGGAGCACCAAAGTCAAAGCTGCGTGCGAAATGCGCCCAGCTCCCCCAAATCAGCAGGACGATCAGCGCCAGAATTACAGCGGTCGTGACGAATTCGACGACATAGAGCATCCGGCCTTTAAGCGCTCCGACAACCATGTCCATTCGGATATGGCCGCCATCACGCTGCGCATAAGAAATCCCCATGAAGGCGATTAAAGGCATGGCCTGCTCGATCCAGTCCACGTAACCGGGAAGTGGCGCATTGGCGAAATTCCGACCACCAACGGAGACTACGGCCATGACCATCAGCGAAAAAACCGCAAGACCGCTGATCAGGGCCAGAAAGCTTTCCAGTTTGTAGAGGCGTTGATCGAGAATGCTCAGATGGCTGTCATCAGACAGCACCAGGGATGACCCGGCCATCGTTGTACTCCGCTGTCAGGGGAAAAGGCACCCGACGCCAGCTTGGCCGACGCCGGGGTGTGAGTGGATTAGCTGCCGTTTGCGATCTTCCCGGTTACAAGGTCATAAAGCTCTTGTGCTGGTAGGCCACGCTCGGTGTTTTCTGCAATCCAGGCCTCGGCCGCGGGGGCGGCAGCGGCGTCTTTGAACGCTGCGATTTCTTCATCGCTGAAAGTGACCCGTTCTATGCCGCGTTGATCCAGCTCAGGGCCCCACGCTTCCATCGTTTTTGTCTGGTAGTGGCTCACGTAGTGATCCAGTGCCTCTTCCACCGATCCCAACAGCGCTTCGCGGTGTTCGTCAGATAGGTCTTCCAGCGCCAGCGTGTTCACCACGACAGGGCAGTTGACGGTGCCGGGGTTGAGGTTCGTCGTCCACCATTTTCCATTTTCAATGGTGCCGAAGGACATATGCGCGTGTGGTGCAAAGCTGACTGCTTTGACGATGCCGCTGTCCATTGCCTGACGCACTTCGGATGCGGACATCGAGGTCGGAACGGCCCCAACCGTCTCCATCGCCTTGCCGATACCACCTGTAGCCCGTACGCTCAGACCTTCAAAATCCGACAGGGATTTTGGTGCTTCACCCACGCCGACAAGGTTGTACTGCGGCAGTGGCGAAGGCATCAGCAGAGTCGCGTCCCAACGGGCCAGATCCTCGACAACGGCCGGATGCTGATAAACGGCCATCGACAGGTCGACTTCTTGTTCAAGGGATGTCACGCCCAGAAACGGCAGTTCCAGAACAGTGATCGAGGGATTCTTGTCGCGGTGATAGCCCGCGCAGAACTGGGCCATTTCAAACGCGCCAATCGAAATCCCATCAAGGTTTTCTTTGTTTTTTGACAAGCCACCATAGCTGATGTTGAGTGTGAACTCACCGCCCGTCTTTTCGTTCACCAGTTCGGCAAGTTTCTCGACGTGTTCAGTAAAGGCACGACGCTTGCCCCACAGTGAAACGTTCCAATCGACAGCCAGTGCTTCGGATGCAACGGTCAGCGACAGGGCAGCAATGGCTGCCCGGTTCAGATGTTTGCGCATAGTGGCTCCTCCCAGATCACGCAATTCGTTTGGGTGGAGTATTCAGGAGGCGCAGCAGCCTGACTATGAAGGAAAATGCGGGCAGAATTCAGGATATCCTGCGGGTTTCCGCAGGGTGGTTTCACTTACAACAAAGCTTCTTTGTCGAGACCGAGTTTGACGATCTTTTCGTTGAGTGTCCGACGCCCAATCCCAAGCGCTTCGGCGGCGGCGTCCATGCGGCCTTTGTGCGCCTTGATGGCTTTTCCGATGAGCTCGCGTTCAAACGCAGCCACCGCTTCGCGCAGTGTATCCGGGACATCGTCAATATGCTGGTCGCTTTGGATCGCCTGCGCCACCGACCCTGCTCCGCGTCGCGCCGTCAAAATACGCCGCTCGCAGACATGGCGCAGCTCACGCACATTTCCAGGCCAGTCATGTGCAAGCAAGGCGGCCAAGTCGTCCTGATCGAGTTCTGGCGCGTCTATCTCATAAATCTGCGCGTATTCATTCAAGAAATGCGTTGCCAACAGAACCAGATCATCCCGTCGCTGTCGTAGCGGAGGTAAGGACAGAACGACAGTATTCAATCGAAACAACAGGTCCTGACGCAGGCGGCCTTCCTCGGCTGCCAGCACAACATCTTCGTTGGTTGCCGACACGACTCTGAAGCTGACCGGCACCGGCGACACTGCGCCCACCGGAAGCACCTGCTGATCTTCGATGACCCTTAGTAGCTTAGCCTGCGCCGCTGGTGGGCACGAGCAGATTTCATCCAGGAACAAGGTCCCACCTGATGCCGCCACAAGTCTTCCGTCGGATTCACCCGCGACGCCGAACATCTCCGCTTCAAACGTATCAGCCGACAATGCGGCGCAATTCAACGCCAGAAACGGTGCCTCGGGCGAGCGGCCCAAATCATGTAAAGCATGAGCTACCAGCTCTTTCCCGGTGCCCGTATCCCCCTTCAACAAAACCGCAACCGATGTATCTGCAAGATCAAGCACGTCTTGTCGCAAGTCTGTAATGGTGTCTGTTTGGCCCAGTAGGATGCGGTCAAGACCCGACAGTTTGAACAGCCGGTCTTTGAGGCGGGCATTACTTCTTCGCATCCGGTTCTGTTCAGCCGCGTGCCTCAGCACCGTAAGCAATCGACGTGGTTCATATGGCTTTTCGATGAACCCATACGCCCCGTCCTGTATGGCCTGAACCGCCATGGGAATGTCACCATGCGCCGAAATCAATACCACCGGAGGCGCCACATCCCTGTCCAGGCTGGCCAGCAATTCGAGACCCGACATGCCGGGCATACGCACATCGGACAAAATGACATCGGGCGAGGCATTGGCCAAATGTTCCGTCACCTGTGTCGCACGTGGTAAGGCGCTGACTGCCCAGTCGGCGGCTTCGAGCAACTCGACAAGGGACTGTCGCATTGCTTTGTCATCGTCAACGACCAGAACTTTGAAGGGTTGCTGCTGGGTCATTCGTCCGTTTCTTCATTAATTGAGGCTATCGGGAAGCTGACACGGAAAATTGTTCCGCCGCCATCACGATTTCGGACCGTCATTGTGCCATCGTGATCTTTGACAATGCTGGTGGAAATGGCCAGTCCCAAGCCCATGCCTCTCCCGCTCTCTCTTGTGGTTACAAATGGCTCTTGCAACTCGGCCAGCGTTGCCTCACCCAACCCATGACCGTTGTCCTGAATTTCCAACACGACCTCATCATCAAGTGCCTTGACGGCGATATGGATTTCAGGCGCGTCCGCGTCATCCATAGCGTCTATGGCATTGCGCAAGAGGTTCGTGATGACCTGTTCGATCCTTAGGGCACTGCCCCGGATAAAGACCGGATCGCTCGGCGCATCAATTGAGACTTTCACCTTGCCCTGTTCGATGTTTGGCGCAACTAGAGCCAATGCGGCGTTAACCGACGTGCATAAGTCTACGTCGTCGAACGCCTCGCTCTCTGAGCGCGCAAAGAACCGCAATTGGCGCGTGATCGCCTCCATCCTGTCCACGAGGCTTCCGATTTTTTGCGGCAGCTTGCTCTCCCCGGAAGATGAGATCTCTTCTGCCACCAAGTGATTGCGCATCGCAGCAATGGGTTGACCCAGCTCATGTGTGACCGACGCGGATAGTTGCCCCAGAGCCGCCAGTCGGCTTGCGCGCTCCAACTCGCTTTGGGTGCGTTTGAGGCTCCGCTCGGCTGTCTTGCGGTCGTCGATTTCAACGGCAAGCCTTTCATTTGCCTCGCGCAACTTCACTTCTTCCTCTTCGGACCGCACCAAAGCCGCGCTTACGCGTCTTGCGCGTTGTATCTGGATGAAGATAAACGCGAGCCCCGCCAAAAGGACAAAAACTGCAGTTACAAGCCAACTGCGCGCGACGGCCTGGTCGTCACTTGCGAAATAGTGCAGCGACCAGCCATGCGGCAGGTCCGTAGCCGCAAGGTGCAGACGCTTAGCCCCCGCAATTCTGGCCTGATCCCCGGGCAACTCGGCCCAATCCATTGGATCTAAGTCTTGCCCCGGAAACTGCCTTGCGTTTCGGATCCGGTCTTTCTGCTGGTCCGACAGTGGCGTCAGCACGCGGTATTGCCAATCCGAGTTTGAGGACAGCAGAACAACACCGTCCTCATTGGCCAATAACACCTGTTCGCCCGAGTTTTTCCAACTGTCCTGAAGGTCCGAGAAATCTATCTTGATCGCTATGACGCCGGTTGAAATCCCTCGGTCGTTACGCACTGCGTTCGCAATGAAGTAACCCGGCAAACCCGTTGTGGCCCCGATGGCGTAGAAGCGGCCCTGTCCACCAGAAATGGCAGTTTGGAAATACGGTCGGAAAGCGTAGTTCTGTCCAACAAAGCTCCCAACGTCGCGGAAGTTCGAAGCGGCAATGGTGATACCGTCTTCGTTCATCAGATAGATAGCATCCAGCCCCGCCTGCGCCGCAAAATCTTCGAGCCTTCGGTTCAAAGTACCAGTGCCGTCCCCTTCGGCTGTTCCAATCACAAAGGAATCCTGTGACAGCACATATGTGAGGTGGGAAAATCGTTCGAGTTCGCTGTTTACCGAGCTTTGATAGAGAGAGAGCCGGCCCTGAGCCTTGGAAAGCTCCTCTGAAACGAAGTACTGGTAAGAAACCAAATAAAGGCCAATGCTGGCGGTAATGGCTACCAATATTCCTACAATATACGAAGCTGATCGCATTGAATGCCCATGAACTGTGACCGCATAGGATCACAGTAGGTTTTAGCCGTCCATCCCAAGAGTTCTAACCCGACATTTGGATGTTCATGCCAAACAAAAATGACCGAGTAATTTGAGTAAGCGAAGCAATGAACAAACCGGTCAATGCTAAAAAGGAGCAGGGAAACAACTTTCTGGAAGTCCCGCCAGGATTGTTGGCTGCGTCAATAAGATTGGTGTGTCCGCTGAGCGAGATGCTTACCCTGCTCGAATCAACTGCCCAATATGGTGATCTGAGCGCCCCCGCGAGTGTGATCGGTTAGTAGGCCAGCAACCTGATCACTGTTTATGCTCAGTCCGAGACCTAAGCTCAACGTGGCAACCAGGGCAGTGCGCTCAGCTCAAAGCTGCACGCACGACTCCTGACTATTTCTCGTCATTTCTTCCCGGCCACGATCCGATCCAGGATGAGCGCGCAGAAAAGGATCGCAAGACCGGCCAGTATCCCCTGCCCTGCCGCCGCGTATTGCAGCGCCTCGAGCACATCCTCACCCAGTCCCTTGGCCCCGATCAACGACGCAACGACAACCATAGCCAGCGACATCAGGATGGTCTGGTTTACGCCCGCCATGATGGTTTTGTGCGCCAAGGGCAGGTCGACGCGCCATAGCAAGTATCGGGGTGTTGCTCCGAAGGCCAAGGCGGCCTCGCGAACGGTTTCCGGGACCTGTTGCAGGCCAAGTACTGTGAAACGAATGACAGGCGGGCTGCCGAAGATCATGGTCGCGACCACGCCCGCAGGTTTGCCTGAACCGATAAACGCGACTACAGGGATCAGGTAAACGAAGGACGGCATCGACTGCATGAAATCCAGGATGGGGCGCACGATGGCAAAGGCGCGCGGGCGGCGCGCGCAGTAAATGCCCAGAGGAATGCCAAGCGTGATTGAGATGAGCGCCGCAGCGCCCAGCAGGGCAATCGTGGTCATCGCTTTTTCCCAGAAATCCAGCAGGCCCAGATAGGCCAGCGCTGCGCCGGTAAAGATGGCCACGCGAGGACCAGCCGACAGGTAAGCAAGCATGATGATCACCAGCGCGACCACTGGCCACGGGGTATCGACTAGTACAACTTCGATCCAATCCAACAGGGTGCGCATCCCATAGGTCAGCCCGTCAAAGAAGCCACGCCCGGCGGTTTTGGTCCACTCGAATACCGCCTGCACCCCGTCACCTACGTTCAAGCGCCAGTCGCGGTTGGTCGGGAAGGTTTTGAGCACCGCCACCGCATCCGGCTGCGCAAACTTGATCATCGACAGGATCACCACCACGGCGGTCAGCGCCGTCGCAACAACCAATCGAGGGATCGACCAGCCATTGGCGACGCTGGGGTCCGAGCGCCAGCGTGCGAACTGCCCTTCTAAGGTCCAATTGGCCAACGAGGCAGCCAAAAACTTGACTGCCAACAACAAAACGATTCCGATCACCAAATAGGTGACCCTGGTCGAATCCGCCGTCTGCGCGGCCTCTTGCGCCCCCGCCAGAGCCCCTTCGAGGGACTCTGCCGCTCGTTTCAAAGATTCTAATGTCGCCGACCCGGATTGCTCCGCAGCCGCGATTTGCTGTTGGCGCAGCTCCAGCGTCTGCTCGATCTGTGCCGCCCGTTCGCGGAATTCGCGGCCCAAATCACCAAACAGGCCAAGACCGATCTGGATATAGGCCAGCGTCTCCAGCACAAGAAACCCGAGGAACCACGACCAAAGACCGCGTGCCCCGAACCAGATCGGCCCCAGAACCGCCGCCGCCTTGTTCAGCGTAAAGCGATAGCCGGGGGCCTGCATCATATAGGCAAAGGTCTTCTGATAGTAAGACTGCCCCTGCCCCACGAAATCTCCGATCAGACCATTCAAACGGTCGGCGGTTTCCGGTTGGATCTGTTGCACATCAACATGTTTCATATCGGTCCCCTTATGCCTGGCTGTCCTGAATTGCACGGATCAGACCCGCCCGGTTGATCACGCCCACGGTCTTGCCATCCTGTGTCACCGCCACGATCCCATGGCCGTCCACACAGAGGTTCATCAGATCAGCCAAATCCATTTCCGGATGCGCCTCTTTTGCATCGTCCGGCACTTCGCCGTGACGTGCTTCGAACTCGTCGACTGGTTTCATAACCGCATGGGCGAAGATCATGTTGAGTTTGGAAATCCCCGCCACGAAGTCGGCCACATAGTCATCGGCGGGGTTGAGGATGATCTCTTCCGGCGTGCCGATCTGAACGATGCGCCCGTCCTTCATGATCGCGATGCGATGGCCGATGCGGATCGCCTCATCCAGATCGTGGGTGATGAACATCGTAGTCTTGTTCAGCTTGTGGCTCAGTTCCATGAACTGATCCTGCAACTGTTTACGGATCAGCGGGTCGAGGGCCGAGAACGGCTCATCCATCAACAAAATCTCGGGGTCGGATGCGATGGCGCGGGCCAGACCCACGCGCTGCTGCATCCCGCCCGACAGCTCATGGGCGTATTTGTCTTCCCAGCCATTCAATTCGACCAGTTCCAGCACCCGGTCGGCCTCTTCCCAGCGGCGGGCCTTGCCGGTGCCGCGGATTTCCAGCGGCATCGCCACGTTGTCGCGGACCGTGCGGTGAGGCATCAGGCCGAAATTCTGAAACACCATGGCAACGCGACGGTTGCGCAGATCGCGCAGGCCTTCATCATTCAGACCCATCACATCGTCACCATCCAGATAGATATGGCCGTCGGTGGGTTCCAGCAGACGGTTCACGTGACGCACAAGGGTCGATTTGCCCGAACCCGACAGGCCCATGACACAGAACAGCTCACCCCGTTCGATCTCGAAACTGGCATCAGCCACGCCAACAACACAGTTGAAGCGCTCCAGCACCTCGGCCTTGCTCAGCCCCTCGCTGTGAATGGCGTTCAAAGCTTCCTGCGAGCGCGCGCCGAACACTTTCCACACGCCCTTTGCGTCGATTGCGATTTGCGCTGTCATTTTGACCCCATCGGATTTGTGTTGTGTTGCGCCCCCGAAACCCTGGGGGCGCGCAGGTTTTAGTTGGTGGTCAGACCCAGCCAGCTGTCGACGGTATCGCCATTGGCAGCGATCCATTCCGCCACGACCTCATCCGTGTCACGGCCTTTGACCACGACCTCATAGGTCAGTGCACTCAGCTCACCGGCATCCATGTCGATATTGGCCAGGAAAGAGGCCGCCGCCGGGTTGCGCTGGTCCAGTGATTTGGAATGCGCCACGGTCACTGTTTTGACCGGCTCACCTGTGCTGACGTGCGATTTGTTGTACCAATCGGCATCCTGATCCGGCTGAACCATCTTGTAGGTGGCCGCGTCATGCTCGGGCTCTTCCAGAATGGTCACGTCATACAAAGCGTGGACGTAATGCGGCGCATAGCAGTAGAAGGCCGCGCCTTTCTTCTGGTCGATCTGATCCTTCAGTCGCGAATAGAACACGGTTTCGTCTTCGGTGGTCGGTGTCAGGAAGGTCTCGATCCCATAGTCCCGCACCCGCACTTTGAAGGTGTTGGTCGAGGCCCAGCCCGAGGCACCGACCCAGACCTCACCCAATCCATCACCATCGGAATCGAACAGCTCTTGTGCCATCGGCGTGGCCAGATCGTAGATTGAGCGGATGTTGTGATCCTCGACCATGTAGTTCGGCACGCAAATCCCGGCGCGGCCTTCATAGCTGCCCGAGGACAGACCAACGGTACCCTTCTGATCGACATATTCATCGGTGAAAGAGGACTGGTTCGGCAGCCAGACATCCGGATGCACATCAATGTCGCCGCGCCCGCCATCCATGGCAGCAAAGATCACCGCGTTGGCGCCGGGGGCATAGCCGACCTCACCACCCAGACGGGTCTCGATGACCTGCCCGATCACACGGCTCATGATCTTGGCACCGGGCCAGCTGGGTTCACCCACCATGACCTTGTCCTGTGCCATTGCCGTTGTCGCGCCCAAAGCCAGAGCCAAGGTTGCTGTAAGCGTCAGTTTCTTCATATCTTTTCTCCCGTTGTGTTAAGTTTCAGGCGCCATCAGGCGCGCGCCCGTTTGCGTTGCGGGTCTATGAATGGAGTGTCCGAGACGGTGGCGCGCAGGCGCTTCATCCGCCCGTCGAGCTGGCCGATCTCCAATTCGGCGCCGTTCTCCGCGTGTTCGACAGAAAGCCGCGCCATTGCGATCGCGTGTTCCAGCATCGGTGAGCGTGTGGCCGATGTGACCACACCCACCTGCCGCTCACCCGCATAGATGGGGGCGCCGTGCGCAGGCACATCATCGCAACCAATCAACAGCCCCTTCAGCACGCGGCGCGGATCTCGCGCATTGCGTTCCAGCGCGGCTTTGCCCGTGAACTCGGTTTTGGTCAGATCAACGGCAAAGCCCAGACCAGCCTCAAACGCATCGACACCTGGTGCAAACTCGGCATTGGCCGCAGCCAGCCCTGCCTCAATCCGGATAATGTTCAGGGCGGCCGAACCCATTGGGGTGACCCCGAATTCCTCGCCGGCCGCCATCACTGCATCCCAGATCGCGACGGCATCGGATTTGGAGCAGAAAACCTCATATCCCAATTCGCCGGTATATCCCGATCGCGACAGCATGAACGGCGCGCCCTCGCGGTCGTTCAGCCGCGCGATGGTGACGCCGAACCATTTCAGATGATCTAAGCCGGGCACATGCGGTTGGGTGAAGGCAATCTTGCGCATCAAGTCGCGCGATTTCGGTCCTTGAATGGCAAGGTTCGGCATCGCCCCGCGCAGCGCGTGAACCCGTACCTGCAAATCGCGCGCATCAGCCAGTTCCTGCAACGCCCGACCGCTTTCCTCGGACCCGCAGCACCAGCGGAAAATCTCGGGCGCAAGGCGGAACAAAGTGCCATCATCAATGACCGAACCGCTTTCGTCGCACATCAACGTATAAGACCCACGCCAAACCGGCAGCTTCGCCACGTTGCGCGTTGTCGCCAGCTGCATCAGCGCCTCAGCATCCGGGCCTACAATGTCGAATTTGCGAAGTCCACTCATGTCCTGAACAGTCACCGCCTGACGGCAGGCCCAGTATTCGCCCAACGTGCCATAGGCCGGATAGCTGACAGGCGCCCAGAGATCACGTGCCGGGGCGAAATGCTGTGTCAGCGGCGATAGGCGGTCGTGAAAGGCGGACTCCTGACTTATCGACATGGGCGCGTCTTCCTTTTCGCGATAGGCAACCGCTCGGCGGATGGGTGTTTCGGGACGGTAGATGCGCACATGCACATCGGTCGGGTTCCAACCATTGATGGGGTCAATATCGTCCGGACAAGCAGTTGAGACGCAGACCAGATCCTCCAGCGCCCGCATGGCGACATAATCGCCGGGACGAGAATGGGATTCTTCGGTCAGAATGTGATGGTTCGCCGGGTCGATCCACGTGTTCCAGAAGAAGTTGATCGCAGGCCAGGCAGCCCGCCGCGCAACACTGTAAGCAGCCAAGGCATTTGACATATTGTCCGAGCAATTCACGTGCCCCGGAAACCCGCGCTCTTCATATCCACGCGCAGTGCAGGCCAATCCGAATGTGTCATGCCGACCGCATGTGTCTTGTACCACGTTGAGCAGCGGTCGCATTTCGCGATCATAGAATTTATCCAGTAGACCCGGGCCGGGATAGGCGCGGCGCACCATCGAGCGGGTGGCGGTCGAGTCGATCATCCATTCTTCGTCACGATCCAGCCCATCGGCCCGCAGAGCCATGAAGTCAGAACATTGCTGACCCTCGACATCAATAATCTGAACGAATTCTCCAGCCTTCAGTTCGTAGGCCAACGCACTGCCGCGCGTTACAGTGAATTCATCCCGCGTATCCCCTAGCAACTGCGGCAGATGCGACCCATTTGTAACTGTCGGCTTGTGCAAAACCGTGACGCATCCTTCCCCGCTGCCCTCGATCAAACCTGCAACAGGGGCGGCACGAACCAGCCAGACGGTCAGAGCCCGGTCCGCGCGTAGAATCAGGGCCTCAGACACCTGCTCCAGCCTGTGACAGAGAAGCCGCATTTCGCCGCCCTGCGCCGAGACCCAACCTGAAAGACGTGCACTGTCAAAACCATCCCAGTCGATCTGCCCGCTGGCCGTCAGACCCAGCGCCGCCAGAGCCGGTTGCCCATCCTCGGTAAACGCAACCACATCCAGCGGTTGCGCAGGGCCAACCCCATCTATTGAAAGCAAATCTCCCTGCTTCAAGGTCAGCTGCGTGGCCTCGCGCGGGGCAAGGATATGCGTGCAGGTGCCAGAGGTCTTCGGAAAGCCTGGAAACCGGCGACCAGGGCCGTCAAACCCAGTATTCGTAAACTTTCGTAAGACAGATGATCCCAGCATGGTGGCGATGGATTCCTAGTATGTAACTAGTTACATAGCTTGATGAAACTGGTTACATATGTCAACTCTCTCCTTAGAAACCTCTCAGACGGACACCATAACCCACGATGCGAAAAGCCTCTTTGCCTAAAAAACGCGCAAATCTCAGGGATGTGGCAAAGGCGGCAGACGTGTCCGTTGCCACGGTCTCTCGCGTATTAAACGATCCCACAGTGGTGAAGAAAGACACGCTGGAGAAAGTTCAGGCTGCCATAGAAGAATTGAAGTTCGTCCCCAGCGCCGCAGCCCGTGCAATCAATTCGGGCCGCACCAAGTTTGTCGGAGCTTTGGTCCCCACTCTGGACAACGCGATCTTTGCCCGCTTCCTTGCCGCGCTGGAACGCAAGCTGTCGGACCATCAGTTGTCTCTGATTGTAGCCACCACCGATTCAAGCCCTGACATCGAAGCCGAGAAAGCCAAAAGCTTAGTGGATATCGGAGCAGAGGGTCTGATCGTCACCGGGGCCTCGCACAGCCCTGCCTTTCACGATCTGATCGAGCGTACAATGCTGCCAACGATCATCACGTCTTTCTTTGACGCTGGAAACCCGCTACCGACCATCGGATATGACAACGCGTCTGCCGCACAACTTGCCTTACAGCACCTTGCCGACCTCGGCCATCAGAACATAGCAGTCGTACATGGCCCTGTTCACGACAATGACCGTACACGTGCGCGTCTTGCCGGTCTCAGGGCCTTTCCATTCACCGGAGAGCTCACGACTTTCGAGACACAAATCAGTCATCAGGGCGGTGCGGACATAGCAAAACTGCTGGGCAAACTGGACACAAAACCGGACGCAGTTCTATGCCTATCTGACGTTGTTGCACTGGGAGTTTTGCTGGGTCTTCAGGCCCAAAAGATTGCTGTCCCGGACCAAATTTCCATGGTGGGCGTTGATGATCTTCCAACCTCGGCTGTGTCAGTTCCGCCACTTACAAGCGTTCATTTGCCCGTTTCTCAAATGGGAGAACGCGCCGCAGACGCGCTGGCCCGTTGGATTACAACCCAACAAGTCCCTAAACCCGAAAGACTCGAAGCACGGCTCGTCGTTAGGAACTCCACAAAACGAGGTTGAAGCACGCCAGCCCAATGCCGACATCTACTAGTTAACCGAATTTATACATTCGCAAGCCACCTTGCTGCCATTCGCTGCACTATAGCTGCCAGGGTGCTTAGCTTATCGCATCCCGCTTGCGAGACACTACTTCAAAAGCTATTGTGGCCACAGGCCGTTTCGAGGTGGCCCCCTGGTCCGCGGAAAGCTGTCATCGGCACCTCGCACAGAATGTGTGAAAACCACATCGGTTTCTCAGCCCGGATTAGCGGATCGTCGGGCAGTGGAGGGAAGACCGATGACCAAATCACTCGATCAACTGCGCCGTGATGCCAAAGCTTTGGGCAAAGCTCTGACCGAAAGCGACAAAGGCGCCATGTTGCGCGTCCACGGCATTGTCGCAACGCCTGCAAACGGGGTCTACAAACATGCGGATTGTCTGCACGTCATCGCGCGCGAGACTGGATACGCTTCGTGGCCAGCTTTAAAACTTGCCGTTGAGACACAAGGTATGGATCGCGCGCAGAAACAAGGACGGCTGCGTTGGGCGCTTTACAATGGTTCACACGAGACGGTCGCACATCTGCTTGCGGATGAGCCAGACCTCGCGGACGGTCAGGTGCCTCTTCTCGTCGCTCTATATGATGTGGCTGCGATGCGCAGGATTCTGGCGCAAGATACCGATGCAGCGACGCGCGAATACCCTCCGAGGCGACCTATGTGCCATCTGGCGTTTTCGAAACACATCAAGGCAGAGGCTGAGAAAGAAGCCGAGATGCGCGCCATGGCGGAATTACTGGTTGAACATGGGGCAGATGTGAACGACAGTTTTGCATTCGACCCAGAGACAGATCATCGCTTGTCCGCGCTCTACGGCGCCATCGGCCACGCAGACAACATGCCTTTGGCCAGGTGGCTGTTGGAGCATGGTGCAAATCCAAACGACAATGAATCCCTTTACCATTCCACCGAGCTCGGCCACACCGAAGGTCTTCGTTTGTTGCTAGAACATGGGGCAATCCCAAAGGGTACAAACGCACTGCCCAGAGCGATTGACTTCAACAGCATCGATGCTGTTCGGCTGTTGCTGGAGCACGGTGCTGATCCCGATGAAGGGATCAATCCTCATCCGTCGGGTGAACCTTCCTTGGTAATCCCAGCGTTGCATCAGGCGGCTCGGCGTCTGGCTTCGGGCGAAATCGCTCAACTGTTGCTGGACCATGGCGCGAACCCAAATATTGTTAGCCGCGACCATTCTCCCTATGCGTTTGCCCGCATCTTCGGAAACCGGGATGTAGCTGCAGTCCTGGAAAAAGCGGGGGCATCCACACAGTTGACGATGACTGAAGAGCAACTCGTGCGGGCAGCGGACGGAACGACAAAGGAGGACGACCAGATCGACATGAATGCCCTGTCGCAAGAGATGAAATTTCTTCTCTGCCGCCTTGTCTGGCGCGAAGGAACCCTGCCCCACATGCAGCGCCTTGTTGAAATTGGCTTTGACCCAAATCTGCCGGACGAGATGGGGATGCCGCCCCTGCACCTTGCCGGGTGGGAAGGAATGCGAGATGTCATGTCGTATTTTTTGGACCAGAACCCGGACCTGGACCACACAAATGCCTACGGAGGGACCCTGCTTTCAACGATCATTCACGGCTCTGAAAACTGTCCGCAAAAAGCGCATCGCCATCACATCGAATGCGCGCGCCTGGCGCTGGAGAACGGTGTGGCGCTTCCACGAAAGGCCTCGCAATTCGCAACCGTACCCGAGATGTCCGCCTTTCTTTCTGATTGGGCGGAAGCGCATCCCCTGCAAGTCTCGGAACACGGAGCCGTTTAAGGTTCGAATAGATTGCGCCAGACTGCCTAACGGCTGATCTTCATCGGCAGTATCGGCCCCCAAGGCGTTTGCCGCGCCGCACCAAAGGCTGAGAATCCCGCCTTCTTATATGCCGCGATAGCACGCGCATTATCCGGGTGCGGATCTGTTGCGACAACCGGAGCTCCGGCAGCAAATACCTTTTTAAGATGCTCTGAGATAAAGGCCGGGCCGTGCCCTCGCCCGACCATATCTGGCTCACCAATGAACTGGTCGATTCCCCGAGATCCCGGCGGAAGAGAGAAGAAGTGGTGACCCTTCCAACCGTGAACAGTGTAATCCTGAATATATGAAAATGGGCGTTCCGCAAACGATACGATCCATCTTTCGACCCGCCCGTCTTCCAGCTCTCTGTTCGTGCCAGGTTCATCGGAATCCCACCATTCGCGAACATGCGGGTGCGATTGCCATGCCGAGATCATCGCAAAATCTGCAGACGTCATCTTGCGAAACGCATATTGGCTGGAGGTAAGCATGGCAAAAAAAGTAGCAAACAGAAGGTAATTGTTTAACCCCATGAGCCTATCCCTTGGGACTGCACGCTGTGCGTTAAGGACAAAGGGCCTGTTTTGGCGATGCACAGACTCGAAGCTGCAGCCAAGTGACCTGAAGCCTCGATACGCCAATATAGCGGCCCAGGCTTTGTCGCGAACATTGAACTGAGATTGGCGAGCACTCAGATTTCGCAGTCTGTTTCCGTCGAATAGTTTTCGCTATCGGGTGGCCACCCGGTCACCCGATAACGCTCCGAGCGTGCTTATGCGGCGTTTGCGACGGCAGGCAGATGTTATTGCACGTCTACGAGCTGCTCGCTTTTGGCCCAAAGCTTCCGCTGTTTCTCGCGGTCCAGGGCATGTTCATTGACCTTGGCATCGCTGACGGGGCCACGCGTGTCTCCTATTTTCGTCGGGCCATAGTATGCGCCGCGTTTGGCTTCGTTTCTGACAGCAGCCAGAACGGTCGGGTAGGCGCCCGCTTCCGGACGCTGCGCGACCAACTTGTTCATCACGGCCAACAAGCCTTTCATAAATCCGGTGGGACCAGTGCTTTGCAGGTTTGTGTCGGTGTATCCAGGATGTGCGGCAACGCAGATCGCCTTGCTACCTGCGGCTTGAAGGCGACGGTCAAGCTCAAAGGCAAACATCAGATTGGCCAGTTTCGATTGGGCATAGGCTTTGACTGAAGTATAATTTTTGTCGGTCATGAAGTCATCAAGATCGAGTGGCGTTTGTTTGTGTACGATACTCGACAGCACAACGACACGGCCTTCGGCAGCTTCGACCAGATCCAGCAGTAAGCCGGTCCACAAAAAGTGACCCAGGTGGTTCGCACCCATCTGAAGGTCAAAGCCATCGACGGTCTTTTCCTGCGGGGTCATCATGATGCCGGCGTTATTGATCAGCCCGTCGATCTTGGTCACACGGCCGCGCAGCTCTTCTGCCGCTTTGCGCACCGATGCCAGATCGGTGAGCTATTGAATCAGCTGCCAATGCAGAGGTCGACTACGAAGGGCTTTTCTTCGGCGGATTGTCAGAGTTTTTGCTTCGATCAGGACTTGCGAAAGACACATCGGAAGCGGACGAAGTAGCATTCGCTCTCGGTCGAATATCTAAGGGTTTGCTATTGAAAACAGATCGGCCTGAGGATTATAAATCCGGGCTTCAACGTGCGGTTCGTGTCGTTTGCAGCTAAATGGCAAGTATGGCGTTGGTTCCAAGTGGGGTTCTGTCGCAAACATTTGCAACGGCCAAAATCCCTGACTTACTGGACGCAACTATCCTGCGATCTCAGCAAACATCCCGAAGCCAGAAGCCCTGAGCCTGGCGTCCTACTCATTGGACCAAGTCAACTTCATAGTCTGTGACCCAACTATCTCAGAACCTGCTGCCGAAAGTCGTTCCGGGTTCGTACCACCCCCAACGTTTGTATTGCGGTGAGTTGGCGTTGAACGGACTCCCGGTGTTTCGACAGAGCGACCGAGAGCCCGGGATGGCTCAGCCATGTTGCGTTTCCAGATCACCGGACCGCAAGGGCGTCAGGCGCGGTATTAGCATGGGAACCATCGCCTGGTACGCGCGATACGTATCGCCAAACTCGCGCGCCAGAGATTTTTCTTCGAACCATAGGCCAATCATCACGTAAACGGTCATCAGCCCGGCAAAGAGCGCGTGACCAACGGTCATGTGTGGAGTGCCGAACAAGACCAGAATGACGCCAAACTGCATCGGGTGACGCACGAAACGGTAAAGCCCGGGCGTTCTGAATTGAGGTTTGGGCATGGGTTGCGATCTGTTCGCGGTCCAAATCTGTCGCAGGCCAAACAGCTCGAAATGGTCGATCAGAAAGGTTGAAAGCAAAACCAGAAAGACTCCCAGTGCAAAGATGCCATAGGTCAGCCACGCGAGGGCACCATCGACGATCCAGATCGTTTCGGGCAGCGGGCGCCACTGCCACATCGCCAGGATCAGAAACAGGGCCGATTGCAACACATAGGTACTGCGTTCTGCATCCGCAGGTATGATCCGCGTCCACCAGACTTTGAACGCCTGTCGCGCCATGAGGCTGTGAAAAAAGCCAAAGAGGAAGATCAGCCCGACATTGATGACAACGGCGACGGGCCAGGCGGTTGAGGTCCCATCGTTGATCGCCTTCGGAACGGGCAATTGCAGAAGAAAGCCGATCATGTACAGAAAGGCCACATTGAAAAGAACATAGGCAGCAGCGCCATATAGGATCAGGCCAGGGCGTTTCATAAGTCAGGCTCCAATTCACTTTTGTTTCAGATGACCTCTGTTTGCCCGAGCCGGGTGTTGCGATGCTTGGCCCTTTCATGGAGGTTTTCTGGTGATTTTCTGAAGACTTGACGATTTTGCGGTCTGGCCGCTGACAAAGCGTTTTTCTTGGACTCGAAAACAGCGGCAAACGGGTACCGCGAATTGCGTTCACGCTTTACGAAAAAACTGATTTCGCGCAGAATTACCCTGTGAAATATGCATTTGATCAATACGTTCTGGACGCAAGCCGCCTGCAATTGACGCGGGAAGACGTTTCAGTTGCGACCGAGCCGCAAGTGTTCGCGCTGCTTCGGCATCTCATTGAAAACCGTGACCGTGTCGTGTCGAAGGACGAGATTTTTTCGGTTATCTGGAAAGGCAGGATCGTTTCGGATGCAGCCCTAAGCAGCCGCGTCAAAGCGGTCAGAGCGGCCATAGGAGATGACGGCGCGCGGCAGGCTTTGGTCCGAACTGTGCACGGGCACGGGTTCCAATTTGTTGGCACGGTTGAGGAAACGCATGACAAGACCGGCTCTGCAGCGGTTTTATCGCAACCCTCCATTGCCATCATGGCAACAACGATGGTGCATCCAACGGATGCTGAACGGGCCTTTGGTGAAGGGTTAGAGGACGATATAAGCGCAGCCATTGGTCGGGTGGGAACGATTTATGTCGCGCGATATTCTGGGCAGAATGACGCAAAGCAAGCGGCCGAGGAATTGGGCGTTCGGTACGTACTTGGCCTCAAGCTGCGATTTGCGGGGAATGCATTTCGCCTAAACGCTTCTTTGTTGCATGCCGGGCGGCAAGCAGAGGTTTGGGCAGATCGTTTTGAAGGGCAGCTTGACAACCCGTTTGAGGCGCAAGACCTGGTGGTTGCGGCCATTCTGGGCCGCCTCGTCCCGAATATCATGATGGTTGAAGTGCAACGCGCCTTGGCTGAAGCTGACTTGACGGATGCATATCATGAACTCCTGCGAGCGACGCCGCTTTGCATGCGTATGGACGCGGATGACAATCGGCAAGCCGTGGTTCATTTGCGACGTGCATTGGTTTCAGATGCCGAACATGCGTTGTCCCATGCCATGCTTGCGTGGTGTCTGGGTCAACAGGCGATGTCCGACTGGGCCCCTGACGGACCGGCTGCGCTTGCAGAGGCGATGGAACATGGCAAAAGCGCGCTTGACCTTGCGCCGCGCGATGCATTGGTTCTGACATTCGTGGCCACGGCCGAGGTGGCTGCAGGGCAACATACTGCAGCGCGCCATCACCTCGAGTCTGCCCTTGCGCTGGACCCAAGTCTGGCTTGGGCTTGGGCCATGTTGGGGGCCGTGGAAACCTTTGCTGGGAACATGAACGAAGCAGTCGCAAACTACGAAAGAGCTTTGCGTCTTAGCCCGCATGATCCGATGCGGTTTAGCTATTACTTTGGCATTGGCGCCGCCCGATACGGATTGGGCGAATATGAAGATGCCTTATCTCTGCTTGAACAAGGTTACATTGAAGCGCCCGGCTCTACATGGGCACCGCGACTGATCTTAGCCTGTGCTGCCGAACTTAATCTGACCGACAGGATGCATGCCATGGCGGAAAAAGTCCGTAGCGTGAGGCCGGATGCCACGGCCGAAAAGCTTGTGGCAGCAAGTGTTGTGAAAGATCAGGCATACCGTGATCGCATGCTCAGTTCATTTCGCAAGGCAGGTTTTTAAAACTCAGATCCCGCGCCTACGGCTCAAGCGACCTTTCTGTTTGGTTGGTAGTGTTTCAGGCGTGCAATTCGCGTATCGCCAAATCCACGCAAAGAGACTGTCTCAGCCTCACTGAGTTTGAAATCTTCGATAAGTTCGTCGCGCATCGAATCGCATACCGTGATCTCCATGGGGTTGGACTGAGCCTGCAAACGCGCAGCCATGTTCACCGCAGGACCAAAGACATCATAGACGTATTTCTGAACGCCGACCACTGAGCCTACGACAGAGCCGCTGGCAATGCCGATGCGAGCGCGCCATGTGTGCGGGTGCGTTTGATTGCGCCGCTCCAGAAAGCGCATCATTTTGGCCGCGACCCGCGCGGCTGAAAGCGCGTGATCTGGCGTGGAATGCGGCAATCCAGTCACCGCCATATAGCAGTCTCCGATGGTTTTGATCCTCTCGCTGCCGTGCTGCTCACCAATCTGATCGAAAGCGGTGAAAATAGAGTTCAGTTCGGAAACAGTTACATTCGGATCGCCCGCTGCGGCCATCTTGGTAAACCCGACAAAATCCAGCATGATGACAGTCACCGGCTCGAACAACCGTGGCGTGACACATCCGAATGTCATGAATTCCTCATAGACCGATTTTGGCATCATGTTCAAAAGCAGTTTTTCAACGCGCCTGTTTTCTCGCTCCAACTCGCGTGTGCGCTTGTCAACCATAGCCGCATAGCTGTCGATCATGGCTTCCGTCTCGCGCAAGCGCGAGATGTTTTGACCTTCGATGACAATCAACGTGTTGCCCTCGTATTCTGCTTCATGGGCACTGAGCTCAACGACCAAAGTCCGATGTTTGACCTTCGTACGAACCTCCACCGGCTCTCTGTCTGGCAGGTCTTTCAATGTGAATGACGTATCCAAATTCAAAACTTGACACTGTGCCGCGTCACTGAACCATGTCTCAAACGTTTGGTTCAGCGAAACGATAACGCCGGTGTCTGCATCAACGATGCAGATTCCAACATTTATGGAGCCTAGTAGACTTGCGCTAATTTCTTGGATTTGCATGGAACTACCTAACGATCAGCGAACGCCGCGCTTCAACGGCGCACAGTGTTTTGGAAAGATCGTCTGAAGCAAAGCCCGCTTCGGTCAGCGTCTCGCTCAAAAGCGCGACAACTGCATCGAATTGCGCGTGTGTTATGGTCATGTGAAGATGTGCACTCACCAGTCGTTGATCTGTGTATTTTGCGGGACCGCCCAATATCGACGCGAAGAATTTCATCTGGTGATCAATCAATTTGGCCATATCGACGTCGTCGAAAAAAGGGCCCACAATATCGCTGTCCAACACTCGATCATAAAAATTGATGATCACCGAGTGCAAAGCACGCATGCCACCGTATTTATCAAACAGCGGGAGTGATCTTTGGTGTTCTGACTGCACTAGCATGGAATGTCTCCTGAGAATGAATTGCCCGGCGAAATCCCGCCGGGCTGACGGCTTTTCATGCTCGGTGAATGATGATTTCGGCGTATTCAGCCGGAACAATCATGGCCTGAGTATCGGTCGAGTGATTCCGCGCAACAGCGATCAGATCTGCTGCGAGTTGCGGTGCACGCTCGCCGACGGCGTCAAAGGCTTTGTGCATTGGGCCGTAAATTTCGCGCCACCGTTCCACCCAATGTTGCGGTGAACGTTCACGGAAGGTGAATTGGCGTTTCGTGATTTCGATCTTTTGGGCCTGTGCCCCAAAGAGCTCCTGCAAACGCGCCTCAGTACCCCATTCCAATGGGGAACGAACGCCTGCAACCGGTGGCACATGCCGTCCTATGGTTCGAAACACTTCGCCTATGAAGCTTTCTGGCGTCCAGTTGGCAAGACCGATAGTGCCTCCACTGCGACAGACGCGCAGCATTTCATCAGCAGCCGCCTGTTGATTGGCTGTAAACATGACGCCAAACGTAGATGTCACATGATCAAAAGCCGCCCGCTCAAAGGGCAGGTCTTCCGCGTCAGCTTCTTGAAATGCAACGGTCAATTGCTCGGCCTCGGCGCGGGCGGCACCGGCGCGCAACAGACTGGTAACATAGTCTGTGGAAACGACATTGCAGTGTCTCCGCGCCGCAGCCAGGGTTGCGTTGCCATTTCCGGCGGCAACATCCAGAACGCGGGCGTCGGGTCGCAAATCCATCGCTTCAGCAAGGGTTTCACCAACGATTTGTAAGGTCGTGCCCACAGCGGCGTAATCACCTGACGACCATGTAGCGTGTTGTTTTGATTTAACCGCAGCCAGATCTGGTGCGGTGGCAAGTGCAGCGGCTGTATTCATTGTCTGTCTCCATTGATTTCGCTTTCAATGGGACAACTCTTGCCAAAAGTCGGGATTTAAAACTTGTAGAAGACCTGTAGAATGTCTGATGTTTCCTGCAGGTTTGTCGATTTCCAGTTGTTTCGACTAAGATCGGTGGGCTCCTCGACGTAAGGGCACCCTGTTAAGTTGAGTTCGACGATTGCCGCCTACTAATGTGCGCTAAGCGAGTGCGGCTGCAACATCCGGATTGAGTGTTCTGTCTCTGGGCTGGGTCACCTGCGAAATGCCATAGAGATACCAAGCACGATCCCGCCTTCGAACCAATTGAGCGCGCCTGACCGGCGTCGTTCGCGGCCCAGAAGTGGGCCACACCTGCGGCCATGGACGAGCTATACCCCGCGAAAGAAATGCGCTTAGCTCTCGTGATAGGTGCCAGAGAAGACGTTTCAGCCGACAGGTACCCTAACCTGTCCGAACGCTGCCCGGAGACTGGCCCGTCCAGCTCTTGTAGGCATTTGTAAACGCAGCCTGATCGGAATAGCCGAGCGCGAAGGCAATTTCAGACAGGCTCAGCTTGGGGTCATCAAGGTACTGTTCTGCCAGCCTTGCGCGAATGTCCTTTAGAAGTTGTTTGTAGCTAGTGCGTTCTTTGGCAAGCTTGCGCCCCAGTGTACTGACGCTCATTCCCAGCGTATTCGCGATTTCGTCTTGCGTGGGCGCGCTAAAAGACAACCGCGATGTAATCTCGCCCTGCACCAGCGCACTGGTTTCTCCGATGATTGGCGGCAGGTCTTTCATCAGGTTTTGCACATGCGTTTCAAGATGCAACAACAACGCTGGGTCTGTATCCTTGATGGGAACATCCATCACTGTCTTCTCGAACAATATTCCCGGAACGCGCTGGTTTTGTTTGACTGCGACCGACAAGACATCCGAGATCAGAGCGCGCTTTTCTTCGCTCATCTCATGCGGAAACCGTATCTCTTGCACCGGCAAGGGCGTTTCAGCTGCAATTTGAAGACTGGTCAAAAAAGCGGAAACCCGGAACTCGTTGTGGGCCCCGGCAGACCGCAATACTTGAGCAACGGAATCTATCTCCAGGAACACACCGCGCTCTTCTTCATAGAATGACATTTTGGCGAAACCGCGCGCCACACGTACGTAGGTAACAGCTTTTTCAATCGCCTCGCCGACAGTCGGAGAGTTCAACACGACATAGCTGAGAAGTGTCGTTTTTCTTGGGTTGAACGTCTTTCCCGCATAGATCGCAAACAGGGGATCTCCGGTCTCTTTGATCGCAAGGTCCAGAAGGCGTTGCTCATTGCGAACATCGACGAAATTTGGCGGCGTCTCGAGAATATCCACGGGGAGGTTGACCGATCTCAAAAGCTTAACAACATCTGAATCACGATTATCCAAAAGCTTGGCTATGTGATGCACGCCAAACCCCGGAACGTTCCAGGATTGGCTTTCAGTATTCACGTCATTCTCTGTCATGCCGATACGTTGCCCAAGACTGCCTATTTTAAAAATCGGGGTGCTTTTTGGTTTTGGGCAAAAATAGACAGGGTACAAAAGAGATGCCAAGCAAAGGTTTACAGGCTGCCACAGGGGCAACCAGACAGGCTTGCGGCGACTTGACGGAAATTCCCAAAAACCTGAGCTCCTCTCACAATATCTAAGCCCATCGCGTTCCTAGATTGGAGATGTAACCGAAGGACAAGGAGATAAAAAATGGAACGCTTCAGCACACTCACAAAACGCGCCATTGCACCGGCACTGATGATTGCCCTGACAGCGGGATCTGCCTTGGCAAGGCCGGGTCACTATGCTGCAGCCGCTCATCACGGCGCCAAAATCAGCCACTCGGAAACAGCGCGCGGCACGGCGCATGAAGCAACGGATATGACAACAACTGTTACCGGAAAAATTGTTAACCTTATTGCCAACCTCTCTCCATTGGACGTGACGCAAGATGTGGGCAGTTCCAAGGTCGTTCCGCCCGTCAATCATGCCGCAACGCCTTCTCCGATTGAGACCATGCAGGATGCGGGTGCCGGGACCGTCGATGCAAGTGGGAAACGGCTTCAATCACAGAAAGCCAGCGGTGACTTCTACCTGGACGGCGAGGCGCATTTCCAGTCCGCGCCCACAATTCAAAACACCGGTCTTGCCGAGCCCAACAAACATGTTGGTGATACTGATGGAACCATCAAACAGGACGCTGAACAGAAGGTTCAAGACATGTCAGGAAGTCAGTACCTCAATGCGATTGCGGAAGCTGCTGGCGGCGTCCTCAAGTTCAAGCAATGGCAAGATAACCCGAACAAACCACCAATCGGGCGCCCTTAAAACGCAATGCAACCGGACTAGGTTCCTGAATCAAAGGTGGCCAGGTCAAGCTATTGACCTTGCCACCTTAACGCCATTCTGGATGTGCAATCGGCTCTTAGATACGTTTCGCAGCCTTTCAGTATAAGCGGGCGCTTTTTAAATGTGCGCTTCTGAGAACTGTAGGAAAGCACCCTATACACGCGCGAACAGACGCACTTGGTCGTGTCCCACCAAAAGGCTGAGCGCCGCTGGAGAAGGCTTACACCGAAAAACTAAACTGATGCTTGTGGTACGCCGTTCGTCTTTTTTACTTTCTGCGGAGAACTACAACAAGATGCCAAACTTCGCATGCATACTTGCTCGTCTCAGCCTCATAGAGCTGAGCAAGACGGCTGTAAAACTCGGTCATAAGCTGGTCGAGCATTTCAGCGCTGTTGCAGTTGAGACCAAATAGCTGCGTTCTCAAAGTAGAGTCAGCAAAGGCCCGAGTGTATCCAACATACTTCTCGGCATATGTTTCAGCATCGTCGATATACTCCTTGAAAATATCGTCAGCTTTGATTGGGGCAGGTTTCACACTGATTTGGCATATTTCGAAGGCGTCTCTCAGGTCGGCGTTTTGCTCAAGAGCATATTTCGCCTCCGCTTCAGTCATGAACCAAAGTGAGAACAAAAATGAATCGAGGCTTTCGGGGTTAATGTGGCCGTCGTCTGCCATTGTCTTGGCCACAACCTGAATCGCGCGATAAATACCGCGCCCTGATGCGGCAATGCCGTTCTTCTCGGAAGGATCGGGAACAGAACCAAGCGTTCCGACCACAAGGTATCCTCCTGAACGCAATTCTTGAGCCCGCTGGAGCAAAAAGTGAGTCCAGTCTTTCTGTGCGATCCCGTCGACAATTTGCCGTGCATCGCGTTGAAGATCCGCGAACCAGACGGTCCCTGGCGAGTTCAATTGAATGCCCTGGCTCAGCCAATGGCTTGCAAAAATACATGTTCCGATCGACACAGAAGCAGGGGACGCCACCCGATCGTAAAAGGATCCGATTTCTGCTTCGGTACGGATATTCTTGGAGATTTGTGCATAACCAGAGGGACCTTCGACCAGTTCAAACAAAGTGTTCCAGTCGTTGGCGACCTGATCGGAATGGCATACGACGATTGGTGAGTTGTCGAACTTCTCCAAACACGCCTCTATGGCGGGCTTGACCATTTCGATGGAGTTGACACCCGGCCCGCAGCCATAGTCCACGATTTTGAACTCGTCGCTAGGCTCGTCCATTGAGGAAACCAAATCGTGAACAAGCGGCCTCAACAGACGAACCAACAGCAGTTGCGCAGAAGAGTTTTCGTTGTAGTCGACCATGCCCTCGGTCGATTTTCCCGATTGAACCTGCTGATCAGTCATGTGCTGGCCCTCAATGCGATACCGGTTGCCAAATGACAAAATACTACGGCTCCGGAAGCCACTTGTCAGGTCAAACCGACACCGAAGCTACAGAAGCCCTTGCAACGCTCGTTGGCTGCGTCGTTGACACTGTGCGATGCCCGATGCTGTTATCTCAGCAGAAACTTCTCTTTAGGAGCGTAAAGAATGAACGAGGCCGCGGGTGGGTCCAGCGCTATCGATGAACGGATATTAATCTGTGACGACGATGTGGAATTTGCCGAAAACGTTTGTGTTTTCCTGCGACACAAAGGCTACCAGATTGATCACGTTCCAAATGTTCCGGCGGCCCGGGAAAAGATAGAAACCGAGGATTTTGATCTTTTTCTGTTGGATCTCGTCATGCCCGGAACAAGCGGGAAGGTGCTGTGCCGAGAGATAGCCTCGCGTCTTGATGCCGGGATCATCATGATCAGTTCGGTTGACGACGATGCCGAACGCATTTCGTTACTGGAACTGGGCGCAGACGACTACATTATCAAACCTTTTAATGACCTTGAACTTTTGGCGCGTATTCGGGCACTTATGAGACGTCGGCAAACGGGCCAGAAAACTCAAAAACGTCTAACTCGGTTTGGCCCCTGGGAATTGGTGGAGAATGAGCGACACCTCAAACACGACGATGGGCGCGTGATCACCCTGACTTCGAGTGAAGCGCGCGTCATGCGCTTTTTCGTCGAGAACTCAGATGTTCTTTGCACACGCGAAGACCTTCTGGCGGTCGCGCGCACAAGGCAGCACGGGGGCGCGGGCGATCGCAGCGTTGATGCTTTGATCAAACGATTGCGGTCCAAGATCGAAAGCGATCCAGCCAACCCCGAACATATCCGCACTGTCTGGGGGCAAGGTTACATATTTCGACCTGGCTAATTGTGTTTGTCAATTGGCAGGAAGACGCTCGCCCTCAGGCCCCCGCCAGGGCGGTTTTCCAAGGATACCGTGCCGCCCTGATCAACAACAATGGTTCTGACAATCGCCAGTCCAAGCCCACTGCCGGGTCCCTCAGCGCCAAGCCTTTGGAATGGCTCGAACGCAGTCTCTAACTGCTCGACTGGGATCCCTGGCCCTTCATCGTCGATGCGAATGGCGGCCATGTCGTCTACTCTGGTCAGAGTAACATTTGTACGACCGCCATATTTGACCGCGTTCTCCAGTAGATTTCTCAGAACACGGGTGAGCGCATTGTGACGCCCATTCACTATGGCAGATTGCTCGATGGTGTAGGTCACGTCGCGGCCGGCATCAACCTGCTCTTCCACCAGAGCTTCGATCAATGAGCGCAGATCCAATCGCACAAGATCTCCGTCGTGGTGCGTTTCGCGATTGAGGTCAGTGACAGAGTTCACAATTTCACTGAGGGTATTCAACCGATTAAGAAGCTGCTCTTTTGGGGCCGTCGGCTCCAGTTTCTCGATGGTGTCGTGCATCCGGGCAATCGGTCCTTTCAGGTCATGCCCAAGGCTGCGGAGCAAGGTGGTCTTGTATTCGAGCGCCAGAACAATCCGGGCTTCCATCCGGTTGAACGCGATGATCGTATGGCGAATGTCGATGGCCCCTGTCTCGATCAGCGGGCCGACCTCTTCACCTCGACCAATCAACTCGGCATTGACGGCCATAGCGCTCAGCGGACGCATGACTTTCTGGATAAGGAACGCAAGAATACAGAGCAGAGTCAGTGCAACCAGACTGTCGATGGACCCAACAACGACCAAAGGCGCGATGCTCTTGTTTTGCATCAGCAAATAGCAGTTCAACCAATCCTCGTCATCCTCAAGTCGGACCGAGAAAACGCTTACCAGAAACGCGTCAACGCTTTTTGCGTCAAGGGGTTCGCCCGCGTGGCTCTTGAACAGTTGCAACAGCGCGCTCTGATCTTCTCTGGCGTCAATGACCGTCTCCGCCACGGACAGGTCCGCGACGGCTATCCCTCGGTGTTCCAGCCGCGCCGCCAGCCAGTCCGCCATGTTCGGGCGTTGGCGGCCATTTTTCAGTGCAGTTGCTGCATCCTGCGTGCCCACTCTGACGCTCCATTCCGCAGGAAAGAAACCAAGCGCTGCTTCGACGCGGTCGTCGGGCGGTACGCGGGCCAGGGTTGAAACCACCTGAGCAAGAAAGGCATCGCCCCGATTTCGGATCTCTTCAGCGCGTGAACTGCGGATTTGGACCACGTCGGTGACAACCGAAAACACGCCGACAATCGCCCAGCTGATAAGAACGATGCTCATAACCTGTGTTCGAAGTGTCAGATCATTCCAGCGCATCGCGCGAAGGCTCCTTGTCCCATCCCCTTAGTTTGGACGCTAGTTCAATTTCTGCTGCTTTCCCAAGCGGAAATTGCATCTGTGGTGCAGCAGCTGATGCGAAAGGTTTTGGCCCGGGTCCAGAACATCACTGAGTGTGCGGTTAATCCATTCCGTCCCGCTGAGGGCAGAAAAGCCAATTGAATCAAAGTGTGACAAAACCTTGGGGCGTTCGGTGCGGGCTCCCACGTATTTCCCACAGACACACTTTTTGGAGGCCCGTTATGAATTCGCATTCGTCCGTTCACCCGCAACTCGCAGGCGCTCGCCGCGCTTTGCGAGGAAATCTGATTGCCACCGGCGTGTTCAGCGGTGCCGTTAACCTGCTGATGCTGACCGGCCCGATTTTCATGCTGCAGATCTATGACCGCGTGATGTCCAGCCAGAGCGTGAATACGCTCGTGGCCCTCAGCACGCTTGTCGCCGGTCTGTACCTTTTCATGGCCCTGATTGACGGCGCGCGCACCCGCGTACTTGTCGCCATGGGTCATCGTTTCGAACAAAGGCTGTCAAAAACAGCATTCAACTGTTCGCTGGCTGAACCTTCGCTTCATCGCACATCCGGAAATCCTGCTGCCGCCATTCAGGATGTCGAAAAAATCCGTGGCTTCCTGTCTGGTCAGGGTGCTGGGGCGCTGTTTGATTTGCCCTGGATCCCGGTCTACCTGGGTCTGGTTTTTGCGATGCACTTCTGGCTCGGCCTGGTTGGCGTTATTGGCGCTATCGCCTTGCTGGTGATCGCCGTCGTGACCGACATCAAGGTGCGGGCTGCGGCCTGTGTTCAGGCGCAACATGCTGGCAAACGCAGCCGTTTGGCCGAAGCAAGCCGCCGCAATTCCGAGATGGTTCGCGCCATGGGAATGCAGGCCAATCTTGGTAAGTCATGGCAGGACATTAATGACCTTCATCTGGGCGCAAGTGCCAAGGCCGCCAACACGGTTGGTGTCTCGGGCAGTTTCACCAAGGTGTTCCGTCTGGCCCTTCAGTCCGGTGTTCTTGCTGTTGCGGCCTATTTGGCCATCCACGGGCAAATCTCGGCAGGTTCGATTGTTGCAGCTTCTGTCATCATGTCTCGTGGCTTGCAGCCGATTGAAACGCTTGTCGGAAGCTGGCGCAGTCTGGTGGCCGCGCGTCAGGCCTGGGCACAGTTGAAGGACACTCTGTCCAGCGAAAAAGACGATGCCAGAATTTCGCTGCCCAGCGCCGAGAAATCTCTGACCGTGAATGGTCTGATTGCCGCGCCGCCTATGGTGACATCGGCTGTTCTCAAAGGCGTCGGTTTCGACATGAAGGCCGGAGAAGCACTTGCTGTGATCGGTTCGACCGGCAGTGGTAAATCGACCCTGGCCCGCACATTGGTTGGCGCGTGGTCTGCAGCGAAAGGGAGCATCAGCCTCGACGGCGTGCCGATTGATCAGTACCTGCCCGAAGAGCTCGGCCCGCAGATCGGCTTTCTGCCGCAAGATGTTGAGCTGTTTGACGGCACGATTGCCCAGAACATCGCGCGCTTCGATCCGGAAGCAAAAGATGAGATGGTCGTCGCCGCCGCGAAAGCCGCCGGTGTGCACGAACTGATCGCAAGCTTTAAAGACGGCTACGCAACAGCGGTAGGTGAGCGTGGTGCCGCCCTGTCCGGTGGTCAGCGTCAGCGCATTGCACTGGCCCGCGCACTTTATGGCAATCCGTTCCTGGTGGTTCTGGATGAACCCAATTCAAACCTGGATGCCCAGGGCGAAGCTGCCCTGAATCATGCGATCCGGGCTGCCAAAGCGCGCGGTGCGATTGTGATCGTCATCGCACATCGGGCCAGCGTGCTCGGGTCTGTCGACAAAGTCCTGATTATGGACGACGGCCGCGCCAGTGATTTTGGCCCCAGCGCCGAAGTGATGGAGCGTCTGCGTCAACGCAATCAGGCCGCTGCCGCACAGGCCCGTCCTGCCGAGCAGCAACCGGCTCAGGTGGCAAAAAGCCAGACTCAACCGACACAACACACAACTAACGAAACCCCTGTCGCTGCTGCGAGCTAATCCAGCCCTGCACTGCAGCCAATTAAATGGAGGAAGTTATGAATACCGATACAAAACCCAACACCCAAACCGAAGCTTTCGTTGACCGGTCGTGGAAGTCCATCGGCTTTGGCCTTGCCGCAATTGCGGCACTGGCGATCGGCTTTGGCGGCTGGGCCGCAACAGCCCGCATGTCTGGCGCAGTGGTGACCGGCGGAAACGTCGTAGTCTCCTCGGACCTGCGAGCCGTTCAACATCCCGATGGCGGCATTGTTGGTGGAATCCATGTCAGCAACGGAGATCGGGTCGCCGCCGGTGATGTCGTTCTGACGCTCGACGACAAGCTCTTGTTAGGCAGTCAGGTGCTCGTCGATGACCGTCTGATCGCGGTTGAAGCCCAGTTGTCGCGTCTGATTTCCGAACGCGACGGTTTGAACGAGATCGAACTGTCTGAAGAACTCGCCGTGCGTACGGATGATCCGAAAGTACAGCGCGCTCTGGAGACCCAGCGTGCCGTCATGGACGCCCGCCGTCTGTCCCGGGAGGTTGAAGTTGCAGCATTCGTAGAACGGATCACCCAGACAGAACAGGAAATCGCGGGTCTTGAGGCACAATATGAGGCCTCCCTTGAAGAGATCGACCTGATTGATAGCGAACTAGAGGGGCTGACCCAACTCTTTGAGAAGGGCCTGACACCAGCGAACCGGATTACATCGCTGAAACGCCAACGCAGTGGTTTGTTGGGAAACAGCGGTGGGTTGACCTCAAGGATTGCAGTTGCGCGTGGGCGTATCAGCGAAACCAGGATCAACATTCTTCAGCTGGAAAAAACCTTTCGCGAGCAGGTGATGCACGAGATTTCTGCGCTCGAGGTTGAGCTTGATGGTCTGAAGGAACGCCGGGCCGCCGCCGAACTGCAACTGGCGCGCGTTGAAATCCGGGCACCGGCAGATGGTGTCATCCATGAACTGGGTGTGCATACCGTAGGGGGCGTTGTTGCGCCGGGCGAGACCCTGATGCAGATCGTGCCGGAAAACGACGGGCTCGTGGTCACGGCAAGTGTCATGCCGCAGGATATCAACAATGTTTCGGTTGGTCAGGCCGCTACGGTCGTGATCTCAGCGTTCGACCAACACATCGCCCCGAGGTTTGATGGCAATGTCCAGTTTGTCTCGGCCGATCTGAAAACGGATCCAGTGACTGGAATGTCATTCTACGAAGCACGTGTGGCCTTGGACGAAGGCGCGGTGGAAACTCTGTCTGATCTTCAGCTGAGTTTGCTGCCCGGCATGCCCGCAGAAGTGTATATCGAGACTGGCGAGCGGACACTGTTCCAGTACCTTGTCGATCCGCTCAGCAAACAGATCCGGACAACTTTCCGGGAGGTTTGATCTGCGGCCCGAAGTCACAACTTGCTTACACGTTTCAAGACGTGACAGCACAACGAGACCAGCGTCAGAATTGGCGCTGGTTTTTTCAATTTGCGTATCTCCGAAGGCACTCTTTTGTGCCGGACATTTTAGCGAAATACATCAGCGAATTTGGCGGGGGCTACCGAGGCTTCAGAGCAGAAAAATCACCGCTTCCTCAGAGATTTTTGTCATACTTTGTAACAATTTACGCCGTGAATTCGCGTTGAAAGAAACGGGTGGGACCACCACCTTGTTTGTATGCCCGAGGAGGACGTTTCCAACTGATTTTTGGGTGCCAAGTACCAACTTTAATGAGGAGAATACCAATGACTACCAAGACACATACAACCTTCGAAATTGCAGCCGATGACGTCATCGCTGTGACCCCGATCATGCCTGATCCACGTTGCGGCACCCCGGTGCCCCAGGATGGTGAGGATCTGACCGCAGTAACCCCGCTGCCAGCTGATCCGCTGGTTGCCGATCCCATCGAAGAGCTGGTCGCTGTGACCCCTCTGCCATATGGCGCGGTGCCTGCCGGTGAAGGCGAAGACCTGACGGCAGTCGCCCCGATCATGCCTGATCCCCGCTGCGGCACTGAGGTGCCTCAGGACGGTGAGGACCTGATTGCAGTCGCACCGCTGCCCTATGGTGCGGTTCCTGCTGGTGCAGGCGAAGACCTGATCGCGGTGGCTCCGCTGCCGTATGGCGCAGTTCCTGCTGGCGAAGCTGAAGACCTGACCGCTGTGTCCCCGATCATGCCTGATCCGAGATGCGGTACAGAGGTTCCGCAGGATGAAATGGAACTGTCGGCAACGACACCTCCGCCGCTGTGCGAAATCGTTCCGACCGACAGCTTCTTTGTTGATCTGGTCGTTTGAATGCAGCGAGAAAGTAGCGATCCTCTATCGCTGCAAAACCAAACTCCGAGCGCTTTAGTTTCTATGGAAACAGGCGCTCGGGCAACCAAAAGGAAAGCCAAGTATTCCACCGGCTGGAGCCCGAAACGGCACCAGCCGGATAGTGCATTTCAAGCCGTAGTGATTTCTTTTTTGTCATACTTTGTAACAGTTTACGCGTCATTTCCGCGTTGAGATCGCACCCGCGAACGACCACATCTTCCTTATGATCTGCGATGAGAATTGGCCCGATTTCCGTGTGCCAAGCATCCAGAATAGTGAGGAGAAAGAAGATGAAACATGCAAACAAAACCAACCACCAGCCTTTTACGAAGGGTGTGGTCAAAACAGATGATATCATCGAAGAACAAAGCGAGGAGCTTCTCTCGGTGAAGACGAGCGGTGAACCGCTGGAGTCTTCCGGGCAGGTTTCGCTTGCTGGCCCCGAGGCATCAGCCTTGCCCAAGGTCGTGGCGGACTCGTCCGATGACGTTCTGCCGCCGCGCATGGTCAATGAAATTGATACCGAGATTGGGATGACGCCCGATCAGATGCACTTCCACGGCTATGATCATGAGTATTGGTCCTTGAATTGGCAAGAATATCCCCACAACTGGAGCCGGATCGACGTGACCGAAAAGGTCATCGCCGGCGGCGTTAAATGGTTGGGTGAGAACGAGACGAACTTCACCAATAACATCTGGCACCACTTCGACCACAAGAAAGGCGGCAAAAAAGACATCGTCTATCGGGTCGAAGCCGGGGTGATCGGGAATGACAAAGACAATGTGATCTACGGCGCGGACACGCATCGCAACGGCGCATACAAGCACGACGACAAAATCTTTGGCATGGGTGGAGATGACACGATCTATGGCCGCGCTGGAAACGACATATTGAGCGGTGGGTCAGGTAATGACTATATCGATGGCGGTGATGATGACGACACAATCTATGGCGGCACCGGCAACGACATTCTGTTGGGTGGAACCGGCGTAGATACGCTGTATGGTGGTGCCGATAATGACTGGCTGTATTCCGGCAATAGGGATGGCCAGGCCGGTCATGACCAGTTGTGGGGCGGCTCCGGCTTCGACACCTTCGTGCTTGGCGATGCCAATGCCCCTACAAACGACGGCAAAGACTTTACGGATTACATGGCCGACGGATTGTGGACAGGCATGGGTGCGGCCGCTGGTGCCATCTTGCCCGGACCGATGGGCGGCTTGGTGAGTATGTTCTTCGGATTGGGAGAAGCGCTTTCAAATATGGGCGGTCAAGCCGGTGGCGAGTTCCAAGATGGCAATGCCACGCATGTGCGTGATTTCGATCCGACACAGGATACGATCATCGTTCCATTGACCGAGCACAACTTCGACGACATCACCTTCAAGCATGAAGGTCTGCCAAAGGAGCAGGCGTTCCGGATCTACGATGAATCGACAGACACACCCAAGCTGATCGCTGTCATCTACTGGGACCAACTGAAAAGCTCTTTCCCTTCAAGCTTGAACTGGGATGATCTCTCCATCCGTCAGGCTTGGGCAAAGCAGGTCGTCGAAACCGCGCTTTTCATCGACAAAGACGGTGTCGACATGCAGTCGGGCCAGTCGTTTGATTTGCCAAACGGGTCGCTTGACGGTTTGGGCAGCGGTAAGTTCCTGATGCTGGGCGCTTATGGCGGCACCGAGATCTATGGGAAAGCCAACGCTGACTACCTCTTTGGTACGGATTACGGCGACATCCTGATGGGATACAACCGGTTCGGCCAAGACGGTGAGGAAAGCAAAGCCGGCGATGACAGCTTTTGGGGCTTTGGCGGTGACGACCTTTTCATCGCCGGATCCGGCTTTAACCACATATACGGCGGCGGCGGCGACGATACTATCGCGTATCTGGATGCCAGCAGCGGTGTCACCGTGGACATGCGCAAAGAAGACGGCAAAAGCTACTTTGAGGTGAACGGTGTCGAATATGACGGTAAAACAAGCGACAAGTGGCGCGACTATGTCTACGAGGTGGAAAACGTCATTGGCAGCCAGTTCGATGACCATCTGATCGGCGATAGCGGCGACAACGTCCTGAACGGGATGGATGGAAACGACATCCTGGATGGCGGAGAAGGCAACGACACTTTGGTTTCGGGCAAGGGTAAAGACACTTTGACCGGCGGCCAGGGTAAAGACACCTTCGTTCTGAACGGTGGCGAAAACACGATCACCGATTTCGACGCCAACGAAGGCGACCGTATCGAGATCGACATGGATGCCTATGGGATGAGCGGCTGGTTCGATCTGGATCACCGCATCGAAAACGGTCAGATCGTGCTGTTCAGCAAAACGACCGGTGAAGACATCGTGCGTTATGACGATGACGGGAACGGATTTGATCCGTCCTACGTCGATTTGCGCAGCCTTCAGGGCAATGAAATTGTCTACGAACCTGCGTTTGGTTCGAACACGCTTGCGTGGTTCGAGAAATATGGCAACCGGATCGATGTCCAAGTTGATGACACTGTTCCAAACGTCGATGGGACCTATAGCTGGGACTATATGGTCGGTGACGACGGCAGCGGTATGGTGACCCTGAATGGTGGGGGCGGTGACGACTATATCATTGGCGGAGCACATAATCAGGCTGCTAACCTGAACGGCGGCGATGGCGACGACATCATCATGATCCGCAAGGGTGCATTGATTGCCAACGCCGATGGCGGTGCTGGTGATGACGTGATCATCCTGGACGCCGACCAGTCAACGAAAGCCGGTCTGGTGAGTCTGACAGGTGGCGAAGGCAGCGATACCTTTGTATTCACCGGCCCGGGTTCGCCAAATGCCACGCCTCGCATCAGAGACTTTGAAGCGGACGACGCGATCGTCTTTGATCTGGAAGGCTTGGGTTTGTCTTCGCTGGATCAGTTGCAGTTCAACTTCTCAAACGGCAACTGCCATATCAGTGCCAATGGCCAAGGGATTGTCACTGTCCAAAATGTGCACAGCGAATATGACATCATGCAGCAGGTCAACGAGCTGACCGTACAGCAATCGCAGGACTGGGGTCTCTGATCTCTGACTGTTTTTGCAAACGCCCCAGCCGGTTTCCACCGGCTGGGTTTTTTTTGCTCCAGCGGGACGTAAACCAAAGCCTTCCGTCACGTTTGAGTCAGACTGCTGACACCTACGTCTTTGAAAATCAGCCCAAGTTGTTTTCTGCGCCGCGCCAATTGCCGCGAGCAATCGCACAAACGGTTCAACTGCTTGCCAATGTCCTAAGCTACGCCTTGATCCCAGGCAATGTTCCTTGCGCGCGAACAAAGAACGTCCGCTATTTGCTTAGACTAATTCGTTAATTGAATCTGAAACTTACGCCTTACGCGCGTTTGAGTCCGGCTAGGACCGAGATCGCTATGACGCGGGGGCATTCAGGATTGGCTATTGAACCAATGTGCAGGTGGCGAAGTTGGGGACTTCTTCCTCGGCTAGCCCTTGGGACACGAGCGATAATGACAACGTTGTTGGGCTGAGTTGACTATGAAAGATCTGAGGCACCATGCACATTGGGAATGTCCGCAATGGGGACTGAATCGGCAAAGTCACGGTGACCAAGTCTTTGAACATCGTCCTTTTCCCAAGTCGTCGAGACACCAATCAGATCGACTTTCTGACGTTCCTATTTAAACATGGGACTTGCCGGAGATTGATGCAGGTTTGAGAAGGCAGCCGGATGGCTGCCTTCCATTGTTTGCAAGGGGTCAAAACGACCACTTGATACCGGCTTTTACAAACGGTCCCTGAGCGTCGTCACCAATCTCCTGTTCCGCGTTTACTTCCAGTTTCAGGCCGGATGCAAAGTCATGTTCATAGCCGACCAGGACACTGCCTCCGGTGAAGTCGGTACTGGGGAATACAAGCGTGTTGCTGCTTGAAAACACGGTAACATTAGCAGATGAATCGCCCAGATCGCGACGTACCACACCGCTGAGTTGACCGATTATGGCTCCGCCTTTGGTCACGGCTTTTTTGGCCTCGACGCCCAACTTGGCTTCGATCACCTCAGTTGTCGCGTCGCCTATCGTTGCATTTGCGAGTGAGCCGGTTTCAGTATAGCCATCGTCTTCTTGCCGAGTGTAGCGAACGTTGCCAAAGCCCAGGAGATCGAACTGGTTTTGCAAGTCGAATGAACGTTCGATACCTAGGTTCACCGTATAGAGAGTGGAGTCGTAGTCTCCATTTGCGTCAGGGCTGCCGTTAATTTCCCTTGTTTTGTCATTCGACAAGAAACCAACCCCAATATCTGCTTCTACCGTGTAGGCACCGAACTGGCGGCCAGCGGCAAAGCTTAGGTAAACAGCATCTGTGTCGAACGAAGTTGTGTCGCTGTCCCCATCGGCTGTGAACACGCCAATGCCAAAGGCCAAAGCTGTCCCATTTTCCAACTGCCCTGCGAAACCGAAACTGCCGTTCAGGATGTCTACATCCGTGTCCGTGGTGTCAGATTGCTCGAACCGTTTCGCTTGTGCGTCGACCATCACATAAGGGCGGAACGCATTTAAAGATCCGCCTGCGAAGGGCAGGCCTCGCGATACCTGAGCCGGAGCACTGTAACCCAACGCTTGCCCGGCATTGCCAACCACCCCACCGTATGTTGCGATGACATCACCCGATGTGAAAACATCCGCGGAGTCGACGCTTGCATAGACCGGGTTTGATCCGCCTTCGCCTTCAACGTACCAGGCCGACCTGTCATCGGACACGGTCGTCGTAAAGGTTCCGCTGTCCGTGGCAGCGTCTTCGAAGAAGAACACATTGCTGCCGCCGCGCGCGTCGAGGTTAACGTCATGAGCCGCAACCCGGATGGTACCGGTCACCCGATCCTCGGTATCGACGTTCAGCGTACCGGTACCGCCCTCCAGATAGATCGCATATGCGTCGCCATTTTCAGACAAAGCCGAAACCGTTCCGATGTCTGTTATCACCCCATCGAAGTTCTCGATGTAGATCCCAAGCGCATCCCCATCTGCACCAGAGGCCGTTGCAGATATCTCACCGCTGCTGGCAAGGGTTCCCTGCATGTCTTCGAGGTAAAGACCAAAGGCATCCGCCCCGTCGCCCAACGCCGTTGCGGTAATCGTGCCGCTGTTGGAAAGGCCGCCTTGCATAGTCTCGATATAGATGCCCGCAGCGATGGCAGCTGCGCTGCTGGTCGGATTTGTAAGCTCTACCGTGGCGCTGATGTTACCGGTGTTGGTCACTGAAGCTGTCACATCGTCATACAACAGGATGGCCTGCGCGCGCGCTCTCTCGACACCATTGGCGCTGACAGAGATGCTGCCGCTGTTGGACACACTGCCTGTGGTATCCCCACGGATGTAAACCCCACGGGCTGTTGCGTCTTCGCTGATCGAGACACTCACCGCATTGATTACGCCCGAGTTGGACAATGCGCCGTCGTAACCGTCTCGGATGAAGATGCCTCCATTATATGCCTCGGAGGCTTCATCGGAGCGAACCGAGATCGTTCCGGAGTTGGTAATGTCACCGGTCATGCCATCATTGACGTAAAAACCATAGGCGTCTGCATCGTCGGTGACATCGGTGCTGACTGCTGTAATCACACCCGAGTTCGAGAAGTCACCAGCCAGCGCGCCATCGATGTAGATACCGGCCGCGGTAGCATCGGTTTCGCCATTAGCGTTAACCGATATGGAACCGGAGTTGGCAATATTCCCGGTCATGTCGTCATTGACGTAGAAACCGAACGCTTCGACAGACTCCGTCTGATCCGTTCCGACAACCGTTACTGAACCTGAGTTGGTGAAGTTACCGGTGAAATCGCCGTCCAGATAGATGCCGCCCAGAGTAGCTTCGGAATACCCATCGGCGCGCGAGAAAATCGTTCCTGAATTGACGATGTTGCCGGTCACGTCGTCGTTGACATAAAGCCCGTAAGCCTCAGCCTCTTCGGTCTGATCGGTGGCAATCGCGGTGATCGAACCTGAATTGGTGAAGTTTCCGTCCAAAGCCCCGTCAAGGTAGAAACCGCCAACAGTAGCCGAAGTTTCTCCGTCACCTCGTGCTAAAACCGTACCGGAGTTGACAATGTCGCCGGTCGCGTCGCCGTCAACATAAAGCCCATAAGCCTCAGCCTCTTCGGTCTGATCCGTCGCAATTGCGGTAATGGAACCGGAGTTGGTGAAGTTTCCGTCAAAGTTTGAATCGAAGTAGAAACCGGCCACCGTCGCAGAAGAGGATCCATCCCCCTGCGCGTAAATCGTCCCGGAGTTGACGATGTTGCCGGTCACGTCGCCATCCACATACAGGCCGTAAGCCTCGGCTTCGTCATCTGTAATGTTGGTTGCGACGCTGTTTATCGAACCCGAGTTGTCAAAGTTACCCGTCAAATCGCCGTTGATGTAGAAGCCTGCGGCGGTCGCTGTTGTACCGTTTACAGCGCGTGTCTGCACGCTACCGCCGTTGAAGATATCGCCGTTGACGTCCTGGGAAACATAAAGGCCATAGGCCTCTGCGTCGTTGTCGCCTGAATCCGCTGTCACGGTGATTGAACCGGAATTCGAGAATCCGCCGTCCAAGTCATTACCAATATAGACGCCGTAAGCTTCGGCGCCGTCGTCAGGCGAGGTTGCGGATACTGAAATCGAACCAGAGTTTGAGAAAACTCCGATCAGGTCGTCCTTGAGGTGGAAGCCCGAAGCCGTCGCACTTCCTGTGCTGGTATTGGTGGCTCTGACAGTCAACGTACCGGAAGTGCTGATATTCCCCTGAACCGTATCTTGGATCAAAACAGCAGCGACGTCAGGATCGCGCAAAAATGGGGGCAAAGGTGGAAACGGAGCGGAAAACGCCTCGGTCGCGACAGCGACGATACTGCCGGAGTTATTGAAATTACCAGTCAGGCCACCGTCGAGATCGTATCCAAACGCTTCAACCGAAGACGAACTGCCAGCAGCCTGTGCGGTGACGGTGCCACCGTTGTTGATATTGCCAGTGACATCATCGCCAATACGGACACCGGCGGCGCGCGCAAAACTGCCGTTTTCGTTCGCCGTCGCAGTGATCGTGCCCGAGTTGTTCAGGTTACCGTTCAACTCCAGATCAATTTGAATGCCGGTTGCTGAAAGGGTTGATGCGTTCCTGGCTATGGCCTGAATCGTGCCGCTGTTGTTGAGGTTGGTATCGACGTCGAAGTCGAACATCAAACCCATTGCGGCTGCAAAAGTAGACGACCCCGAAGCGGTCGCAGATATGGTGCCAGTGTTTCGGATTAGTGCCGTCGATCCAACATCACCGGCAAACATCACCCCAACGGCCGATGCGCTGCTAGAGGCTGCGTTAGCATCTGCATTGATGGTGCCAGTGTTGACAAAAACGCCATCGGTTTGTCCGGCCAGCGTTACGCCACTTGCGGCCGCAAAACTTGTGCTGTTTACGTCGATGTCAATTGTGCCGTTGTTCACAATTTGACCCGTGGTCGCCAGATCGCCGTTCAACAGCAGGCCGGTCCCAACCGCCGCGCTTACAGATGGGCCGGAGATCCTGCCGTTGTTCGTTGCAATACTGCTGTAGTTTGTGTCGATCGTAACGGCCGGGCCACCGCTTGTTGTCAGGTCGACGGCTCCCGTAGATGTAACGGTGTGATTTTCGTCGGTGGTGACCGTTAGATTGGTGTTCTGTATCGATGAAATCGTATCTGCTGCTGTCATCCCCACGGACAGCGCAACCACCGAAACCGATGCGAGGAACACCGAAGGCGCCATACTCGCCACTGTCCCTTTCCATTTCACTACTCGACCGCCGCGGGCCACGTGGTTTTTCACGTGCCGCCCCAATTTCCCACTTTTCACTTATTACTCCCCTCGGAACTTTTTTTGTGTTCAGGGTGAGTGGGTAAAAATCGAGTGAGGCGTAAGTATGGCATTTTAACAAATTTGTCGTGAGTCTGGTGGCGTGGCGAGAAAGACACACAATATGCTGTTGCTTCGGGCGAGCTGCCGATGGATGGACGAGGTTTCGGGTTTGCTCTAACAAAAGTCGGCTCCCGCCAGTGGTGGGGAAGTAACCCGGCACGGTTAAAGCGTCACAATATGGAGTTCTCAGCGTGACCCAAGGCAAGCAGATCTCAGTCCAGGAAGCCTTTGAAAAAGGCATGGCGCTTTATCAAGGCAGTCAAATCAAACCGGCCTTTCAGTTGTTTTCGGACATTGTTCGCGCAGCCCCCCAATTTGCACAGGCGCATCAGATGTTGGGCTTGATTGCCTTCCAAACGGGTCAAACTGAGCCCGCAGTGAAGGCAATGACCGAAGCCGTTCGTTTGCAGCCTGAGAACGTGACCTTTCTGACGAATTTCACCGAAATCCTCCGTAGTGACGGACGTCTGGATCAAGCCTTAGAGGTCGGAACCCGCGCCGTCCGCTTGGCTCCGGGCAACGCCGCAGCGCATTCGAACCTTGGACTCGTCTTTTATGATCGAGGTGATCTCGCTGAGGCGCAGACCTCGCAAGAGCGCGCCCTGGCGCTTGACCCAGAGTTCGACCGGGCAATCAACAATTTGGGCAGTATCGCACGCGACAATGGCGACCGGACGCTGGCCGAGGAGTTTTATCGCAAAGCGCTAAAGATCAACCCTGATTCCGCTGAAACCGCGAACAATCTGATCTCGGTACTGATTGAAGAAGAGGATGTTTCTGAAGCTCGCGCCGTTGCTGAGGTTCAGCTTGAGCGTTTTCCACGTGACGCGGAAATGCACCGAAACTTTGGCCGGGTATTCCTGCTTGAGAACAATCTGGACAAAGCGGAAAGCGCGTTCCGGAACTCGATTTCCCTGAACGGCAAAAAGGCAGATAGCTATGTGGGGTTGTCGCAGGTTCTGTATGAAAAGAACCACCCGAAACTGGCTCTGATCGAGGCTGAACAAGCGCTGCGTCTTGATCACGAAAACGCGTCGGCGTGCCATCAGATTGGCATGGCCAAAGCAAATTTAGGGGATATTGAGGCGGCCATCAGGTATTACCGACAGGCATTGGAATTGAAACCCGACATGTCGTCCAGCAGGTTGGCTTTGGGGCATCTCGAAATTGAACGCGGCAATTTTGACACCGCCCGCGAGCATTTTGAACAAGCGGCCACGACTGCCAATGATAAACTGAATGCGATGATTGCTTTGTCTAAGCTGGAGAAAATCACCCCAGATAATTCTGTTTTTCAAGCACTGGAAAACGCTCTGCCCGACGCGTCGGCAATGCTGCCTCAGAAGGCGGCGGCTTTTCATTATGCCCTGGGCGAATGCTACGAAAAGCTAAAACGTCACGACGAGGCATTTCAACAGTTCAGGACCGGCGCAGGAATCAAACGCTCGACCATTGACTACGATCCGTCAGAAAACGATCGCCTGACCGATGATCTGATCAACACATTCGACGCTAGTATGATCGACCGGTTGCGAGAGTACGCGGTGCCCAGCGACCAGCCCATCTTTGTACTTGGGATGCCAAGGTCAGGGACAACCCTGACGGAATCCATTCTGAACGCGCATCCCCACGTGTTTGGCGCAGGAGAACTGAACGATCTGCAGAACATTTTCGGTCGGCTGGCTGATAGCAGCGCCAACGTGCCGCAAGCCGTTAAATCCATGCCTGGCGAAAAGCTAACCAAAAGAGCGGAGTCTTATATCGAGGCTCTCAGACAACATGCCCCGGATGCGTCCCGCATTGTCGACAAGATGCCAGCCAATTTTCAGCTTGTCGGTCTGATTCACGGCATCATGCCCAACGCCAAGATCATTCACGTCGTGCGTAACCCATTTGATACGTGCTTGTCCTGCTACACCCGGCTGTTCGAACGTAGCCAATATCACAGTTATGATCTGGTTGAGCTTGGCCGATACTACAAGAATTACGCCCGCATCATGACACATTGGCGCGAAACCCTACCTACCGGCTCGTTCCATGAGTTACGGTATGAATCCTTGGTTGATGACATCAACTCGGAAGCGCGCCGATTGATTGAGTATTGCGGTCTTCCTTGGCATGATGCGTGCCTTGACTTCCACAAGTCCAAGAGGCGGGTGCGTACGGCCAGTGTTCAGCAGGTGCGCCAGCCGCTTTATGCATCGTCCAAAGAAAAATGGCGCAAATATGAGGAACACTTGTTGCCGTTGGTTGATATGTTGAAGGACACATCTGAACAGCAAGGTACGATAGTTTAACTTAACTCAAGCTAACCAGACTTAGCGCTTGCCCCTGGCTGCACGTGACACAAAGGAAGGATCAACTGAGGGTAATCGAGTTCGCGCCAATCCCGAACGATAATCACAGCTGCTCGTGTGACGATGGCGTTTTCGATGAATTTCGCGACCGGATAGAACGCCGCCGCCATGTGTGATCAAGGCACACTCAGCCGCACGATTTGTTGAAGAGCTATTTTGTCTTGTAGTAGATCCGTCGCCATTCAAGCGATTGAGAAACCGACTACAGAAGTTAGCAAAACAGACCGATACAGGACCTGTGGCTTTAACGTGTCGCGCTTGGAAGGCAACGTCGTTCTACGCCGGTCCAATCTTGGGCTATACGTGAATCAAAGACTGTGCCTTGGCCGTGGCCCGGTCAGCGTTGGACGCGTCCCCCAACCCTTTGAAGGCGCGCGCAACGGCTCGCCAATTCTGCGCAGAAGTTGGTTTCAACGCAGTTCGTTCATTGGCCAGCGCCAGAGCGAGGTCAAACCGGCCTGCGCGAAGGGCTGCTTCCAGCAGTGTCCACCCGATAATGTCACGCTGAGCGAAAGAGCCACCCAAGCGATGGGTCATATATCGCACGGGCAACAACCGGTCGACACAGGCAGCGTAGTCCTCGTTCTTGAAATCCCGCATGGCCAGACAGAATGGCATCCCAATCTCGCGGCTCATTGCGACATTGGCGTCCGAGGCTTTTTTAAGATACCGCTCATTGGCCGACAGAAGCTTGTCCTGTGCCTCGGCCCGGTTATCCGACACGAAGGTCATCATAGCGTGGACATCGTTGAATGCGTAAAGCGTATCCTGGGCGGCGGGCTCCCACTTGTCGGCCAAGTGTTTCCACCGGTCCCCTGAACCCTGCCCGACGAGATTGATCCGCCACAACAAGGCCGCTGCGTCGAGTTCCTCGTATTTGTTTCCATCCTTCTGGCGGGAATCCAGATGGGTGTCGAAGATTTCGTAAACCCGATCATATTGTTCGATGTCGAGATGATAGAGCGCAGTGTGCCACCAAAGGTGATTGGCGAAATTGGACGTACCCCATTGGCTGGCCCGGTCGTTCATGAAGCGCACGCCGCCCAACTGACGGCCGCGCATTTCCATCACATGAGCCACGGCATGCACCGCATAAGGATGATCCGGGCGAATGGCCAAAGCCTGACGCGCCAGTTCCTCGGCGTGCGAGAAATCGCGGTTTTCCTCAAGCCCGAAGGCATAAAAACCCAGTACAAATTCGTAACCAGGAACACTTTCATCCCAAAGCGTTGAGGCGCGCGCCACGACATCGCGCTGCCCGGCAATGTCGCCCAGCAGAACATCGGTGTAATGGACCAGTTCCATCGCCAGCAGGTCCATTGGGTATTTGAACAGCACGGCCTCCCATTTCTGAACGGCCCCGTAGAAATCGCCGTTGACCCAGGCTTTGACGGCTTCGTAGTGACCGATCTCACGGTCATTGGCAGTGCTCAGGCGTTTTTCGGCCTGATCCAGCGCTTCGACCATCAGACCGTAGATTCGCGTTTCCATTGATTGCGTCAGCCAGCCCGCCTTGAACAGCCAGCCCATGATAAAATCAGGATGCTCGGCCAGAACGGTATCGATCTCGGCAATCGCATCGCCCCGAAACGACAGAGACATCTCGATTGCGCGTTCCAGCCCTTCGATGGCTTTTGTATCCGGGTATGAAACGGGAATTCCCCGGCAATCGAAGTAGGACTTTTGCACGGCAATCTCTTCAGATGCGTCCATCATAAGCATTCCCTCCAACTACGGCTGTAATCAGGGTGAATGTCTGACGTTCAAATGCAACCTTTTTTGCAGCACCTGACTTGAGATCTCGTATCTGAGATTCATGAACTTGGTCCTGAAAGATCATTCCTCGCCTGACTTCGAAAGATAGCCGCCCCGTGTCTGCGGCGTCTTCATGTTCAGCGCTTTGCCCGCCACCAGATTGCGCAGCATCTGGGCGGTGCCTCCGCCAATGGTGAACATGCGTGCATCACGCAACATCCGCTCGACGGGCGCGTTGCGCGAATAGCCCCGCGCACCATGCAATTGAAGGGCGTCATTGGTGACCTTCACGGCCATTTCCGAGGCAAACACCTTAGCTTGCGCCGCCAGCATTGGATCAGGAAAACCAGAGGTCTGCGTTTCAGCGCTGGCAGCGGCGCGCCAGATCATCATCCGTGCAGCGTCAATCTGCATCGACATGTCGGCGATCATCCACTGCAATCCCTGAAACTCAGCAATCGGGCGCCCGAACTGTTGCCGCTTTTTGACGAAATCAACAGCAGCCTCATAAGCCCCACGTGCAATGCCAAGCGCCACTGTCGCAGCCCCGACGCGTTGCGCGTTGTAGGCGTTCATCAGCCCGGCAAAACCGTGTTCCAGCCCATCGGGCGGGGTGATCAGGCGATCCATTGGCAGGCGGAGGTTATCCAGAATGACCTCGGTTTCCGGAATACCGCGCAATCCGAGTGTTGGTTCACGCGCACCAATTTTCAGCCCGTCTTCCCCAAGATAGGCCATAAAGCCGCCAATTCCTTTGAAGACGCCATCTTCGATCACGCGCGCGAAAATCAGATGCAGTTGAGAGACGCCGCCACCCGTGATCCAGTGTTTCTTGCCATTGAGGACCCAAGCATCACCATCCCGAACGGCGGTGCTTGTCATGTCGGTCGCCGCGCTGCCCGCCTCTGGCTCTGTGATACAAATGGCCGGCTTGTCACCACGCAGCACATGAGATGCAGCGCTCTGTTTCTGCTGTTGAGTACCATAGGCGATAATCGCCCCAACCGCGCCCATATTGCCTTCCACGGCGATCCGCCCGGACACGCCACATGCTGCAGACAGTTCCTCAACGACCAGCGCGACATCAAAACAGCTGCGACCCGGCCCGCCCAGAGCCTTTGGGACGCACATCCCCATGAACCCGGCCTCTGTCAGCGCCTGAACGACCTGTGTGGGATACTGCTCGGTCCTGTCGGTTTCAGCAGCAAGCGGGCCTGCCACCGTGCAGGCAATTTGGCGTGCCTTGGCCTGCAGGTCCCGCTGCCGATCGGACAAATCGAAACATGGGCCGCGTGGATGAATAGCGTCGTGGATCATGATGCATACGCCTTAAATACTGCGTATATCATAACAGAAACAGTAATTTTTATGTTAATTACTATTTCTTGTTTTTTACATGAGATTTTCTCATGTTAATTGCAGCGCCTCAATGAAGGTATCGATTACAAAATCTGACCGACCATCCGAGTTTGTCAGGGCCCCGATCTCACGGTGGAACACAGGGTCCCCAAAGGGCAGCGTTCGCAAGCGGTTCGAAAACGGGCGTCTTCCTTTGCAAACGGGTACGATGGACACGCCCAGCCCCTCGCCGACCAGGTTGGAGATCGCATCCAGCGAGTCGACCTCCATCGCGCGTTTCACCTCAACGCCTTGCGCCCGTAATTCTTCTTCGATGCTGTGACCGGCCCATGTCTTGCGATTAAACCAGATGAATGGATGATCTTGTAACAGGTCCTGCCATGTTTCCCCCTTGGCATGCGCAGGCGCAACGACAACAAAAGGCTCGCTGGCAATGCTGTGCCAATCCAAACTTGGGATGGGGTTCACCGGTTTGGTGCAAATTACGACGTCTACTTTCCCGTCCGCTAAACTGTCCGCCAGCGCCGATGAACTACCGTTTTTTACTTCGATCTTAAGTCTGGGATAGGTCGATTGCAACAGCTTCAACCCGGCTGGCAGGAAACTGGCCAAAGCCGTTGGAACAGCACCGATGGCCAGTTTCGACCTAACGAGCTCTCCACGCGCAATCGAGGCAGAGGTATCAAACAACTCCAGCGTTTTTTTTGCGTGTTCCGCCAAGGCTCGCCCCCGCGCCGTCGGAACCGGGGGGCGCTTGATCCGGTCGAAAAGCAAAACCCCTAACTCATCCTCCATCGCTTTGATTTGCAAACTGACAGCCGAGGGAGACAAGCCAATCACCTCGCCTGCAGCCGCGAAGGACTTTTGATCTATGACGACGACAAGTGTTCTGAGTTGGTTGATGTTCATAGGACAAGAGACTAGCAAAACTCGTTTTGCATTCGCAATTTCTCGTTGAACGACAAATCGATGACCAGATTGGACAGGTTTTTAGTCCGTTCAGGCAGTCTGCGAAGCGGTTCAATCGCAAACTTTTTAGATGGCAGAGTAACAGTGGAATTAGAGAGCGGTTTTCGTATCGGGATCTGGAGGAGATCACGGTCGAACGCGGCAATTCCCCACCATTACGAATTCCAGTTTTTGGCTGTTTTCCGAGAACGCAGGATAAGTGCGTCTAGTAAGGCGCTGACTCTGGCCGTTCCTAAAGGTTGCAACACATCCAGGCATAATCAAAAGTGGATGACCGCAGGGAATTTAATGGTCTTTTTATGATCATTTTGCTTATTACATAAAGCCCTTGTTAGTCGCCCTATCCGCTTCACCCATAGCAGCACCGTAGAGTCAAACATCGCGAACGGCAGTTTCCAGTGCCCTACTGGTCGCCCTCTCTTAAATCACGAGGTTCAAACAATGCCGGCAATCCCCGATCAGCCGAGCGTGACGCGCTGTTCTTGCGGAGCTATAAGCACCATCTCGAACGCGCCGTTTCGCTCGAGACGAACAGTCAGACTACACAAAATTCTCTTGTGTCTACCACCTGCCCTCACCATCTGACGTTTACCGTGGCGCTCCAGCGCTTGCTTCCATTTGCGACGAATGACGCGCCGCAAATCTACTGCGCCATTCTTCCGTGACGCGTGCCTTGGTTCTGGTCTCTTTGAAATGATCATGTTTGAGACTTCGAACTCACAATGAACGTGCAAGCCGGTTGCCGCCGCCTCATTCGCAATTTTGCGCAAGCGTCTGCCAGCCTCTGTGAATTTTGAAGCGGTATCTTTTTGTACCGTTGCGCGCCATTGCGACTGGCTGTTTCCGGGGCACAGGAACCAAAGCGACTACCTGTGCAACTGAAAAAGACGCGGACAGGTGTCCGCGTCTTTGAGAACAAGGTGGCTTGAAATCTTACCCGTGGGTAAGATCGTCTTCTTCGGGCAGTGCTTCAATAAAAGCCGAAATCGCTTCTTCCAGTTTGCTTCGATCCACCCGCGTAAAATCCAAATCATACTTTAACTCTATGCGCCCGCTCGAGGCGGAGCATTTTGCGACCCCTGCCCGTCCCGAAACCTGGAACGTCGTCTTTGCCCGCCGTGGCTTGCTGTTGCCTTCACTCGCCGGCTTCTTGCTCACACTAGGCTCTTGTTCTTCCAAGAACGATCTCAGTATCGCAACTTCCCGAGCACCATCACGATCTGGCTCATTCAACAACGTATCGGTCACACGTCGCACCAAGCCTGGCGTTGCGTCGAACTTTCGTTTCAGTTCTACTCCGACATTGCGCGGAATGTCATTCGGATGCATGAGCGCCTTGTCCATCATCATCAGCAAACTGGCAAAAGATCGTATGTAGCTGCGCTTGGTATAGCTTGCTGACTTGAAAAGTTTCGACACGGCCTTGTCCACATCGGGACATTCATTTGCGGGGTCTTCAGCATAAGCACGCGCCAACGCACCCATTTCAGCGAATGAGATATCCTTACGGATCAAGTTTTCATCCACCATCCGCCGATAACTATTGTCGAGGTCATTTGCCTCAGAAATACCGGCAGGGATCTTCGCGTATATTTCTTCGCCGGTTTCCTCAAACAGAGCTCGATATGCGGATAGTCGACGCATCCCTTGAATCAGTTCGAACCGACCATCCGCACGACGTTCAAGCCGTATCGGATTGGACAAACCGATATCGCGAATGGATGCCTTGAGCTCGTCCAACTCAGGGTCAGGGCCCGGCTTGCGATCTCGTGTCAGTTTTTCGGTTAGAACGTCGGCCAGTGCCACATGCTCTGTGACAAGCCCTTCGTTTCTCAAGCGAACCAGTTCATGCGCCAGTGCATCGTTCTCGGCACGAATGGTTTCTTCTGTTGATTGCTGATCCCGTAAAGCGTCAGCGTTTTCTGAAATCGCTGCGGCCATAGGGCCGCGTCGCTTTTTCAGAACTTTGTCCGGCACCTTGCCAACAGGAATGTCGTCCATGGCCGGTATATCGATATCGAACATTCTGCGCTTGCGGCTCATGCCTCATCCTCCAGCTTGTCCCAGGCCGACAGCATGACGTCCCGGAATTCCTCATACACATTGTCAAAAGTCGACCGAGCGCGGCGCCAGGTTTCCCGCGTCATCTCTCGGTAATCCATCTCATATACAGAACTGAGAAAGCGGCCGGACTGTTCAACCGCGCGCGTCATCTCGACCGGATGTTCGGCGACATGCTCACCAAAGACTTTCTTGAAAGCCTCAAACATCGCCAGGTGAAGGGCGTTACCAGGCTCGTACCGCGTCAGCAGGAACCGCAACTCGCAAAACGTTTTTGGCAGGCCGATCTTACCCGTGGGTAAGGTTTTGTCGAAACCGTAGGCCAGATCCTCCAAAGCTTCAGCAAGCTGACCGATAAAGGACGTGGTGGAATCGTATTCCCAATATCCGGGGCCTGAAGGGATATACAGCATGTCTGCCGCGAAAACCGCGTTCATCGACTGATACCCGATGGCCGGCGGGCAATCGAAAATGATCAGGTCATACGCGTCGTCGGGTATCTGATCCAAGTATCGAGACACCGCTGCAAAGAATGACCATTCGGGGTTTAGGTGCCGGTACTGGGCCGAGGCAAACTCGACGAAAGCTGCGTTAGCGCAGGACGGGATCGCATCGATGGTGGACCAGGACGTCTTGCGAATGAAGTCAGAGATCCTCAGGTCACCAAGACCCATATCTGTAATTGCTGGCGGCAACTCGCGGCGGGGCAGGGCGGTTCCCGAATGCGCGGCGACAGGGCGGTTGTTCATGCGCTCCGTCTCGCGGATAAGGTCACGCGCCATGATCCCCCAGACAGTATAGTCTTCTGCAACATCCGTCAGGCCCATCGAATGGCTCAAGGTCGCTTGCGGGTCAAAGTCCACCACCAGAACACGATACCCGTCCAGCGCTGACGCATGCGCAAGATGCAGCGCCACGGTCGATTTGCCGGCACCGCCCTTGAAGTTGGCGACGGCTGCACGAATAGCGCGCTTGCCTTCCGGGCGTGGGGGCATGAGGGACTTGCGGTTCACTTTGAGGCGGCGGCGCAACTCATTCACCTCTTCCAGGCTGAACCAGCGCTGACGACCGTCGGGCTCGACCTCGCCACCAGGCAGCGAAGGATCCGCCGCCAGCTTGCCACGGAAAGTCGATTGATTGACCCGGAAGATCAGCTCGGACACCTCCCAGCTGGAAAACCGGCGGAGTGTTTTCTCCATCTCGGGGCTAAAGGTCTGCTGGCGGATCCAACCCTGCAGCTTAAGGGATTGGTTACGCAATGCGTTCAGGTCTTCGTGCGTGTACATGCCTCGGGTCTCTTTGTTTGGAACGTAAATTTCTGTTCGTTTTCTATTTACGACCGATTTGCACTTTACGCAAAAGAAAATATGATGAGACTGTAATCTTACCCACGGGTAAGAAAACAAAGCCTTTAGGGGTTGGAATCGATTCGGCAGACCTACCGTGCCGCCACATGGAACACAGACCCTCACACCCCGGTATTTAGGGGGACAACTTAGACCCAAAACCCATATATAGGGGGACACAAAGGGCAAATAAGGGGACAACCAAGATGTCCCCCCTCACCAATACTTCACCAGATTCTTTTTTAAATTTGAATTGGAATGGGCGCAAATTTCGCCTGAATTCAGACTCTTCTTGACAGAATCGAAGCTTTGGACGCTAATTAGGCCAAGATGACGAAAAGCGTTGGCAAACGGCGCGAAAACGGCGGGGAAAACCCGTCTGAGGCAGATGAAGCGGTGAGAACGGGTATGCAGCTGGCTAAACCGGTCGGGCGTAATGCAGCGGCCTTGAAATATGATATACTCTCTGCGCTGACCGTTCATGCGTTGTCCGGAGACAAACATCGACAGCGCAGTATCCTGCGCATCATTGCTTTGATTACGACCCGATATAACTGGCGAAGCAATGAATTGTCGATCGGGCGTGAAGAAATTGCGCGCCTTTGGACAGTGAACGAAAGGACGGTAAAGCGCGAAATGTCCAAATTTCGCGCATTAGGCTGGGTAACGGTCAAAAGACCCGCGGCGCGTGGCAGAGTTGCCGTTTACGAAATTGACCTCAAGCAGATCATGATCGACACGCAAGAGGTCTGGCCGGTCATAGGTTCTGATTTCCACGCGCGAATGACAGATGAGCCTGAAGCGGAAACAAACATCGTGCCTTTCGCAATCAAGCCTGCAACCAGCGAAGTTGGCGAGGGTGATGTATGGTCACAGGTTCAGTCGATTCTTCACGGTCGCGATCCTGAACTTTGGGCCAGTTGGTTTCAGCACCTGTCCGAAGGTGAAAGGGCAGGGGGGTCTGTGACCCTTAATGCGCCGTCGCGGTTCATGGCCGACTACATCTCGCAAAAGTGGAGCCAGCGTTTGCTTGCGGCGTATAGCCGGGTGGATCCCGCTGTCAGAGTTGTGCGCGTGGAATCAACCGAGTGAAGCCTGCCGGACTGATGTGAGCGGGTCTTGACCAAAAGCCTTCACTGAACGGGAAAGACTGATCCAAGTGGATAAAGTGTACGTCAACAAGACGGGTTCACGGTGACCCGGCTTGTAGCGCCTGAACTTGACAGGTCGCGAGGGGCCATAGTTTACTTTGTCAGGTATCCACCAGTTGCCTGACCTGACACGTTTGTCGACCGATTGCCTGTTGAGCCCTTGAGCGCTCAGCTTCAGGGGGAAGGGAGAATGAGCGAAATTTCCTATAAACAGCTCCCGGACTACGCACCGGGAAATTTGTTGGGCAGTGGCGACGGGCGCGGATGGTCTGGCATCAATTACCGAAGCTACAGGCATCTTGGGATGGAAATCGAGCTGCCGCCAATGGAAGATTTTCTGGTGATTGCCTACGACAAAGGCCGCACACCTGTGCAGCGAAAAGTGGGCAACACTTGGAGCGACTACAGCCTTGGAGTGGGTGATCTTACACTTTTGAATAAGTCAGACAGATCGGAATGGGCGTGGTCCGAAACGGTTGAAGTATCTCATGTCTATCTTAGCGCGGAACTGGTCGAGAGCGTCGCCAACGAAGTCTACGAACAGGATGTGCGCGACATTCGCTTACGGGATACTTTGAAGGCACGCGACCCCGGTATTTCCAGATGCGTTTCGGTTATCAAAACCGAGGTCGGAGAAAACAGTGTTGGGGGCTCTTTGATCGTCGAAGCGGCTGCACGGGAGATGTCGGTCAGACTGCTGCGGAAATATGCTGACACCCGATTTGGATCTGCCGCACGTTTTGGCAAACTCTCGCGCGCTGAAACAAACCGCGTTGTCGCTTTTGTTCAGGACCAGTTGCGCGAGAAATTGTCTTACGAACAAGCTGCGGCCGAAATGGGTCTTGGGGACTGGAATTTCATGCGCAAGTTCAAATCGACCTTCGGGCATTCCTTTCACGATTATGTCCTGACGCAGCGGGTGGAACGTGCGGTTTCCCAATTGCGCAACACGCGCAAACCCATAAAGAACATCGCTTTGGATTGCGGGTTTTATGACCAACCGCACATGAACCGTGTGTTCAAGAAAATAAAGGGCGTGACACCAGGATCTTTGCGCAGAACGTGAACCGTTTTTCCCGATCCACTCGCAGGGCAGGGATAACGCGAGCCTGTGCAAGATTGTGCAAGAAATTCACAGAATCCTCCAAGAGTTTGCCGGGCCAGCTTGATTGACTTAGCGGATCCTGTGCCCTGACGTTTCGGGTGATCCCGCGTCAGCGGCAGTAAGGTGCGCTGCGCGCAAGCAGCGCCGCATGGACTTAACGGGAGGATACCTATGCGGATGAACTTCGGGATTTTCATGGCTCCGTTTCACGCGCCGGGGCATAACCCAACGATTTCACTGGAAGACGATCTTGAACTGCTCCAGCATCTGGACACGCTGGGCTATGATGAGGCGTGGATCGGGGAACATCATTCCGCCGGTAGCGAGATCATCGCATCCCCTGAGATTTTCATCATGGCCGCCGCCGAGCGCACCCAGCGCATCAAACTGGGGACAGGCGTCGTGTCGATGCCCTATCACAACCCCCTATGGACGGTAGAGCGCATGGTTCTGCTGGATCATCTCACGCGTGGGCGCGTGATGTTCGGTATGGGGCCGGGTGCCTTGCCTACGGATGCATCCATGCTTGGCCTCGAACCTCAGCAGATGCGCCCGATCTTTGAGGAATACATTGATATTGCCTATAAACTGCTGACGACGGACGAGCCGATCAACTACCAGTCTGACCGACTGACGTTGAAAGATGCGCGGGTGCATCTGCGACCGTATTCCGATCCGTTGTTCGATCTGGCTGTTGCTGCTGTGGCCTCGCCTTCCGGAGCTAAACTGGCTGGGCGCTACGGGGCTGGTCTGTTGTCATTGGGCGCAACCGTTGCCGTGGGCATGGATGTTCTTGCACATCACTGGACCATTCAGGAACAGGCAGCGGCAGAATATGGTCAGGTCGCGGATCGCGCGAAATGGCGGCTGGTCGGGTTGATGCACCTTGCGGAAACCGAAGAACAGGCCCGCGAAGATGTGAAATACGGAATGACCCAATGGTTCAGGTATTTCCAGAACGTGGCAGCCTTCCCACAGATGGCCGTCGAAGGTGGCAATCTGGATGAGATGATTGATTTCGTGAATGGTGGTCTCGGTGTGATCGGCACGCCCGAAATGATGGTCAAGCAGATCAACGAACTTGTCGAACAAAGCAATGGCGGGTTCGGCGCTTACCTGACGCTTGCGCATAACTGGGCGAACAAGGCGGCTACGTCAAAAAGCTTTGAGCTTTTTGCGCGCGAAGTCATGCCGCATTTCCAGTCTTCCGGTGGCGGTTTGCAGGCAGCCGCAGACCGCGCGCAAGCGCGCCGTGATGGGTTGGCAGAGAAGCAACTGAAGGCAGTTGCTGAAGCCACGGAACGGTATGAAAAAGAAACCGGCACTGCAGGTTAGGGTTCAGGTTTTCTTGTCTTTACTGCCAGGCAATCAAGGGTCACGCGCCACGCAATGTTGCGCGCGTGGCTCTGTCTCACGCAAGGTTGCACAGTTATGAGCACCCCAAAAATAACGGCTTCGGAGCACGAATCCGTGGACGAAACGGCGTTCCGCCAAGCTTGCGGTCACTTTCCCACAGGTGTCGCGATTGTCACCGCTTTGGATATTGAGGGGCGGCCAATTGGGCTGACGTCAAACAGCTTTACCTCGGCTGCACTGTCGCCGCCGATGGTTCTTTGGACAATCGGCCCCAAATCGCGCAGCTTCGATAGCTTTGCGCGGGCACGGTTCTATGCGGTTCATATTCTGCGAGACGAACAAAAAGAGATTGCCGCGCATTTTGCTGGTCGCAGCGACGACAAGTTCAGGGATCTGGAATGGCAAGCTGGCACGCAAGGGCTTCCGATCCTGCCGGATTTCTCGGTGTGCATGGAATGCGCTGTTGAAGACGTGCACCCCTGTGGCAACCAAAGGCTCATGATTGGTCGCGTGGTGAATATCCGGCAAAACGAGAGTACCGGTTCACTGTTTTATTTCCATAGCACCTTCGGCGCGCTTGATCGTCCAGTGACCGATCAGTGAGGAGGACCAAAGGCGTTGGTCTTTGGCATGCCCGTTCCTTTCCCGGGCCGCTTGAGCAACTTGGTCTGTGCCTGACTGGACAGCACAATTGAATCGCTTTAGTGATGTAATGTTATTACAAAACAGAGCTTGCGATGTTTATGACCCATGCCTCCCAAACTCAGCCAGAGCAAACTGACGACCTACGCGTTCCCGTGACGTTGCTTACGGGTTTTCTGGGGGCAGGGAAAACAACGTTGCTGAACCAGGTGCTTTCGGATTCATCTTCGGGGCGCATTGCGGTCATTGTGAATGAGTTTGGTGAAGCAGGGCTGGACCATGACCTGATCGAAACGGTGAACGGCGATGTCATGCTGATGTCGTCGGGTTGTTTGTGTTGTTCCATCCGTGGTGATCTGTCGGACACTTTTGTCAAACTGCTCGCGCGGCGGGATGAAGGTATGCTCAGCTTTGACAGGGTGGTGATTGAAACCACAGGGCTGGCAGATCCGGGACCGATCCTTCAGACGCTGCTGGTGGATTCATTTCTTGCGCGCAATACACGCATGGATGGTGTCGTTACGGTGGTGGATGCGGTGAACGGACCCGCGACACTGGATGCCCAATTCGAGGCCGTGTCGCAGGTCGCGATGGCCGATCTGATCGTGCTGAGCAAAACAGACCTTGTTTCCAAAGCTTCAGCGAAAGCCGTGACTGACAGACTGCGCGATCTGAATCCGACGGCCGACATTCTTCGCCGGTCAGATCATGAATTCGCATTGAAAAAGCTTTGGAACCTGACGAGCATGCGCGAGGACGCGCATCAACACGAGGCTATTTCCTGGACGACACCGAAGGTGGTCAACGATCCACTGGGCAACCTTTCAGGGTTGATGGCAACGTCCGTCTCAAAACCTGTGACGACATCCGAGTTTAGTCGCCATGACACTGATATCTCATCCGTTTCGATTGTTCTGGACGAGGCGTTGGATGACGCGGTTTTTGACAAGTGGTTTGACACTTTGATCGCCTACAAGGGTTACGACATCCTGCGCGTGAAAGGTATTTTGTTTCTCGAAGGGATCGAGACGCCGTTTGCGTTTCACGGTGTCCAGCACATCTTTGACCCGCCAGTTCCGTTGAAGAACTGGACCGGCAATGACCGGCGGACACGTATCGTGTTGATTGGCCGCAACCTGAGCAAACCCGAGATACAGCGAAGCCTTGATTTGCTTCGCAAACCTGAGCACGCCGACGCGATGTCTGTTCAAGCCGCGCGGGGCAGTGATTGAAACGCTGACCTGTGCGGACTGGCGCGGTCAATAGAACGACATGCTGATTTCGCCTAGGCTTCTAGGTCAAAGTCGACACAGCGAAATCAAAGTCTTCGTTGTATTGCGCACTTAGGAAGTCAACGAACCGTTTGTGAAATTGTCGCGTATGTTCATGGGCCAAATGGTCCGCGCGCGCGATGTCACGGTCCCGGATCGCTGTGATCATGTCCTCGTGTTCTGACCCCAATAGGGTGTCGGTGGCTGAAGATTGAATATAGTCGAAGTGCATATGAAGGATACGGCGGCCTTCGTCCAAAAGCTGGCCATAGGCGCGCGCCAAATACGGGTTTTTACCTGCCTGGGCGATGGTCATGTGAAAGTCGCGATTGCTGGCGGACATTGCGAGATAGTCGTTTGCAACACAGGCTTGGTCAAACGCCTCTGCTTCCTTCTTCATCAGTTCTATCTCGCTGTCGGATCTGTTTTGCGCGGCAAGCCTTGTGTTGATCCGCTGCAGGAAATCCAAAGCTTCGACATAACGGGGAAACTCGGTCAAGTTGATCGGCGCGACAAGGGTCGAGCGGTTCGAAAGCATGACCACCAGCCCTTCGGCGGATAAACGGACAAGCGCTTCGCGTACGGGTGAGCGCGACATGGAAAACCGTTCCGACAGGCCGGTTTCATCGAGTGGCGTTCCCGGTTTCAACGCCAGGGACAGGATCTCGCGTTTGAGGGTTTCGTAGACGTATTTTGACCCTCCGCCCTTGGCGCGTTTCTTCGTTTCCATCTGTTTTCTGCTCATTTCCATTTTTCCCACAGTGGAGCAAAGACCCGAGAAGAGGTTTGTATCAACAACAAGCATTTAGGCAGGATGTTGACAAGGCAATGGCTGACAAACGGTAGCGTACTGTTTGAGGCACCGTATCGTGGCGCGGTTTTGTGAAGGAGGCCAGCAACCCAAACACCAAGTTGTACCTGTGCCGTTCCGTAGCTCCATTTGGTTGGTTTCGCGCGTGTGAATCTTGTCGACATATAATCGACAATATGCGAAATCACGGAAAGGAACCACAAAGGAATCAAGTCCCCGGTCGACTGCTGTTGCCGTGTTCCCGCTCTGAAAAGAGCGCCAGTATCGGTTGCGCGTTTTGACGGTGGTTCTTCCCCACTGTTGGGCGGCAGGGGGATTTGCGATGCGAGGAAAAGAGGACCGCAAATGAGCTTTAACGTCAAACTTTCGGGCGTCATGCCTGCATTGGTCACTCCTTTCGGTGCGGATGACCAAATCAATTTCACTGCTTTTGAAAACCTGCTGACTCATTTTCGCGACGCGGGCGTGACCGGATGGGTCCCGAACGGTTCGACCGGGGAATATTTCAGCCAGTCCACCGATGAGCGCCGTCAGATGCTGAAATTCGTCAAGGATTTCGCCAAGGACGATGAGATCCTGATCGCAGGCACCAATGCCCCGGCTACCCGCGAAGTGATCGAACAGACAGCAATGGCGAAAGAGATCGGGTATGACAACGTTCTGCTCGCGCCTCCGTTTTACACGCGTCCCACGCAGGACGAATTGATCAAGCATTACGAAACGGTTCTGGCCGAGGTCGATGTGAACATCGTGCTCTATAGCTATCCGCTCAAGGATGGTGCCGACATCTCATTTGATCTGATGGACCATTTTGCCGACAATCCGCGCGTGATTGGCATCAAGGAAAGTTCGGGTGTTTTGCAGCGCGCGATCGACATCGCATCGCGTTACGAAGGCAAGATCCAGTTGGTTTCGGGGTCTGACGACATCGCGTTGGATTTCATGTTCTGGGGGGCCGACAGCTGGATCTGCGGGCCGTCGAATTGCATGGCCAAAGCCTGCTGCGAGCTGGACCGGCTTTACAAGGCGGGGGAGTTGGTGGCTGCCAAAGATCTGATGAAAAAGCTGTATCGGGCCATGAACATTCTTGAGAGCGGAAAGTTCGTGCAGAAGATCAAATTTGGGGCTGCATTGCAGGGACTGGATGTGGGTGAATGCCGCGCGCCGCTGGGCCCGTTGACCGAGGCGGAAAAAGCCGAGTTTTCTGAGGCCATGCAACCCATTCTGGCGATGTAATCGCATCTCTGAGTGATGGCTCTGACAGGTCATCATTCAGTCTACGAAGGGTGGCGCCAGATGCAATCGGATCAGCCCAAACACAGCGTTGTTGTCGGAGCAGGTATCATAGGCTCTGCCATATCGTATGAACTGCAAAAACGCGGTGGTCAGGTGACGCTGATCGACGCCGATACGCCGGGTCGCGGGGCGTCTTACGGCAACATGGCCTCGATTGCAGTGACGGAGTTTATGCCTGTCTCGCGCCCGTCGGTCTGGCGGCAGACGCCCGGCTGGCTTCTGCATCCCGAAGGTCCGATACGTGTTTCTCCGAGATACGCACCGCATTTGATTCCCTGGTTTGCCCGGTTTTTCTGGGCCGGGCGGCCATCGAAACTGCGCCAACTGGAAGCGCAAGGCGCGGCCCTGTGCCAGCGTTCCTTGGCCGATACCGAGAACCTGATGGCCGAGCTGGGCTTGGCCGGTGATCTGAGCACAACAGGCTGCCTGTCGCTTTATGCAAGTGAGGCCGAGTTCATTGCAGATCAGGAGCGGCTGGATATGCTGGACCGCCATGGATTTGGCTATGAGATGCTGAACCGGGATGCTCTGCACGATCTGGAACCCGAAATCTCTCCGGTCATTCAAAAGGCGGTACTGTTGCCCGATAACCGAACGGTGCGCGATCCTTATGCCTTTGTAACCCGTCTGGTTGAGGCGTTTGTGAGCTTGGGGGGTCAGGTTCAACGCGGTAAGGTGACTGGTTTTGAGCGAGCTGAGCGGGTCACCAACGTGCGGCTGGAAGATGGGCGCCAGATAAAAGCGGATCAGGTCGTTCTTGCCGCCGGAGCCTTTACGGCTCGGTTGTCAAAGAAGCTGGATGAACCCATCCCGCTTGAGACTGAGCGCGGTTATCACACCCAGATCAATGCGCCGGGCATCCGTTTGGATCATTCGATCATCTGGCCTGCCATGGCATTCATGGTGTCACCCACTGCTGGCGGTATCCGGGTGGGCGGCACGGTTGAAATGGCCGGTCTGGACGCTGCCCCGGATTGGCGGCGTTCAAAGATCACGGTCGGACGTGCCCGCAAGGCTCTGCCGAACCTCAGGATCGACAATTCCAGCGAATGGATGGGCCATCGCCCTGCCTTCCCGGATACGGTGCCGGTGATGTCTGCGTCGGCCAAGGTTTCCGGGGTTTATTATGCCACAGGTCACGGCCATCTGGGCCTGACCTATGCGGCGACAACCGCTAAGCTGATGGGACAACTTATTTCGGGTGAATTGCCCGATATCGATTTGAACCCCTATCGGATAGATCGATTTTGACACTGAAACAGGAGCGGATCATGGCCGAGAAAACATGTTTAGTTATTGGTGGTGGACGCGGGATGGGTGCCGCCACGGCACGCGAGATGCACGCGCGGGGGTACCAATTGGCGCTGATGTCGCCTTCGGATTCCTGCGAGTTACTGGCGCAGGAACTGGGCGGCGTCGCGCATCGCGGCAAGGCAGAGAATGCCGCCGATACACAAGCCGCCTTTGATCTGGCCATGGCCACTTACGGACGAATTGATGCCTGCCTGATCCATGTGGGGGGTCCGCCAAAGGGTGATTTGCTGGATATTCCCGAAGAAGACTGGGACCGCGCGCATGAGATGGTTCTGAAACCCGTTATACGGATGGCCAAGCTTCTGGCCCCGGTGATGGAGGCGCAGGGTGGTGGCTCAATCGTCAATATCACCACATTTTCAGCCTTCGAACCGTCGCTGACCTTTCCGACCTCAAGTGTTTATCGTGTGGGTGTATCCAGTTTTACCAAACAGTTTTCAGATCGCTATGGCCCGGCGAATATTCGCATGAACTGTTTGTTGCCGGGATTTACCGACAGTCTGGATCTGCCGCATAAATTTGCGGAAATGTCCGCGCTGGGCCGGTTGGCAAGGGCCGAAGAACAAGCGAAGGCGGCTGCCTTCCTGCTGAGCGACGACAGCAGCTATATCACCGGCCAATCCTTGCGCGTCGATGGCGGCGTCACCCGGCATATGTGAGCGGATCATGCAGGTCGAAAAGTCAGCCCGACAGTTGCGTTTGGGATTTGTCGGAACCGGAGTGATCACCGAGGCGGTTGTGACCGGCCTTTTGGCGACCGATCTGGAAATAGCAGAGGTTCACGTAACCAAACGCAACCAAGAAGTGTCCGCGCGTCTGGCCGCCAGCAGCGCGCGGGTGCAGGTTCACGCGTCCGCTCAGGCGGTTGTTGATTGCTCTGATCTGGTGTTTCTGGCCGTCCGTCCGCAAGATGCCCGTTCAGTGCTGTCTCCGCTGACGTTTTCCGAAGGACAACAAGTGTGCAGCCTGATCGCCACGCTGACCCATGAAGTTTTGCAAGGCTGGATTGGCACGCACGTGCGCCTGTTTCGATCAATCCCTCTGCCATCGGTCGCCCACCATCGCGGTGTCACGGTCCTGTTTCCGCATGACCCGTTGGGTGAGGATCTGTTTGGTGCGTTGGGCACAGTGGTCAGTGCCAAAACGGTAGAGGAGTTCGATGCCTTTGCTGCAGCCAGCGCGCTGATGGGCACGTATTTTGGCGTGCTGGGTGCAGCCGCGGACTGGATGCAATCCAATGGGATTGGGCGGGTGGACGCGCAGCGCTATCTGAGCGGTGTTTTTTCCGGGCTCGCGCACACGATGATGGAAGATCGTGACAAGCCTTATGAAACGCTGCGGGTTGAACACTCCACCCCGGACGGGCTGAACGCGCAATTGTTCGAAGTCTTTGCAGATGCCCGTGGTCCCGACGCATTAAAGACGGGGCTCGACAGTGTTTTGCAGCGGTTGTCTGATGCCCGCAAAACATCCGGGAGAGGCGTCCAATGACGCGTCATCTGCACGGTAAAACCGTTCTATTGACGGGGTCCACCGGGTCGATTGGCCAGGCCATCGCACGCGAATTGGCGGCTGAAGGCGCGCGTGTTCTGCTGCACTATAACAGCAATGCAACCGGTGCTGACGCTCTGGCGACCGATCTCGGGCAGGGGGCTATTGCGCTTGTGGCCTTTACCCAGAATCTGGCCCGCGACTATGCGCCGGACAACATTCGGGTGAATGGTGTGGCCCCGGGCGAGGTTCGGACACCGATGTTGCAAAGCAATCTGGCGCGTTCGGGCCGAAGTCTTGATGACCTGAATGCGCTGGTGCCGTTTGGTCGGATTGGCGAGCCCGATGAGATCGCCGCGCTTGTTGCCTTCCTGGCATCGGACGAGGCGCAATATCTGTGTGGGTCGGTGGTGGAAATCACGGGTGCTCAGGCGGTGGTCTGAAAAACGAAAAGGGAGAAACCATGCGCTGGTCCAGAACGCTGCAAACAGTCGATGTGCATTGTGCCGGTGAAATTGGCCGTGTGGTTACAGGAGGAGTTCTGGACATCCCCGGCGCAACAATGGCTGACAAGCTGGACCATCTGAACAAGGTCGATGACAGCCTGCGCCAGCTGCTTTGTTCGGAACCTCGTTCTGCCCCGGCAGGATCTTTTTGCCTTTTGGTTCCAGCTTGCGATCCCCAGGCAGATATTGGGTTCATTGTTCTGCAGCCGGATCAGGCGCACGCGATGTCGGGTTCGAACGCCATGTGCGCTGTGACGGCTCTGTTGGAAACTGGAATGATCCCGATAACCGGCCCTGAAACCGTTGTCACGTTGGACACAGCGGCGGGCCTTGTGCGGGCACGGGCCACATGTGAAGACGGGAAGGTGACGCGGGTTTCGCTGGATATGCCGCCCGCTTTTGTGGCCAAGAAGGACGTTGAAATTCAGACGCCCGATTGGGGAACAATCCGCTATGATCTGTGTTTCGGCGGTGTCTTCTATGCATTGGTTGATGTGGATCAGGTCGGGTTGTCGATTACGCCGGACAACGCCCGCGCGCTTGCAACGCAGGGCGTTGCCCTGCGCAATCTGATTGCCGAAATCGAGGGTGCTCCGCACCCGACCACGTCGGCCCTGAACGGTCTGGCCTATGTCATGTTCCGGTCGACAGATCCGGACGGGGCGGTGCGAACCTGCACAACACTGCGTCCGGGCCGCGCGGACAGATCGCCTTGTGGCACCGGATCGAATGCCAACATGGCAGTGCGTCACGCAACGGGGTTGGCCTTGCCCGGCGACAGGGTCGTGTCACGTTCGATTATCGGCGGAGAGTTCACAACCGAGCTGTTGAGCCTCACCAAAGTTGGGCCCTATCAAGCCACCCAAAACCGTGTTTCCGGGCAATGTTGGATCTATGGGATCAGCCAGATCGGGTTGGATCCAAGCGACCCGTTTCCAAATGGTTTCAGACTGTCAGACACCTGGGGTGGTTAGCGATTGAGGCCGCTTAAACAGCGCGTCCAGATTTCGGCCCTGCACGATCATGACCGCGCATTTTGCATGGCGTACAACCTTGGCAGCGTTTGGACCCAGCGGATAGGCGCGACCTTAGTGGCAATTGGCTTGCGGGTGAAACCAAGTGTGAGGAATCAAAAGACAATCAAGAACACTATTGTTGCCAGACCCCATAGCGTCATCTGGTAGTGCGTATTCTGCGCGCCTTCGTGGCAAAACCAATAACAGAACCAGTTTCCTACGATCAAAAAGCCAGCCCAGGTGGCGGTGAACAACAAAACCCCCAGCACCCCGATTGCTCTGGCGTTGGCTGGTTCAATCACACCTATGGTGGCGAGGATCAGCGAAGCGACTCCGATCCAAAGCGTAAGCGTCGCGAGGCCCTCCCAGCAAACAATCAGCTTGAACAGAAACTTTTGAATAGCGGGGTTTTCGATGCTGCGATAGGCGACGACCTCATACGCCTCGGGGTACTCTTCTTGCATCCGCTCCATGCTGAGCACTTGCGCGGTGAACGTTTCGTTGAGGTCCGGATGCAAGACGTTCTCGACGAACCCAGTGCTCAACCAAGCCGCAAGGAAAAATACTGCTGCGGATTGCGCAACGAGGACCATTATTTCTAACAAAGTAACCTACTCCGCCAATGTGACGGGGTGGTCTGTGCCACCCCGTCGCGTTTTAGCTCCAGTACATTTGGGCCGGGCGTATTTCCAAGGAAATATGCTGCGCTGCACCGCCAAGTCCTTCGCGCGTGTGGTTATAAAGCGACCGCCAATACGGTTGGATCGTGACACCGTCTTCGCGGACAATCTGTTCGCCCTGCGCCATCAGTTCGCGACGTTTCTCAACGTCTGGAGTTGCAAGCGCTTGTTCCAGGATTGCGTCGAAGTCCGGATTGGACCAGCCAAACTCGTTCCATGGCTCACCTGACCGATAGGCCAGCGCCCAGATTTGGACGCCCAGCGGACGGTGGTTCCAGTTGGTTGAGCTGAACGGATACTTTGCCCAGTCATTCCAGAACGTCGATCCCGGCAGAACCGTGCGCTTGACCTTGATACCGGCGTCTCTGAGTTGAGCGGCAACGGCGTCCGTGGTGTCTTTGCGCCACGCATCGTCGATTGACAGCAGCTCGTGCTCATAGTCTTCCATCCCGGCTTCTTTGATCAATTCCAGTGCTTGGGCAGGATCATAGGTTGGCATACCGATATCGGCATATTCCGGATGCGCAGGACCGACATGGTGGTTGGCGGCAACAGCTCCTCGTCCACCGTACCCAAGTTCAAGCAGAACGGCGTTATCCACCGCCATTGAAAGGGCCTGACGGACACGTTTGTCGGCATAAGGCTGCACGCCGTCAACTTCGGCCTGTTGGTTGGGGCGGATGACGATGGTCGCCATGGTGACAACCTCGTTTTCAACCCAGCCGTCCAGCCCGGTCAGGATGTCAATGAACTCGCCTTCCGAGATATAGACCATGTCGATCTCTCCGGCATCCGCCGCCGCAAGGTGGGCCGATGGGTCGGTTCCGAAGTCGATGAACTCGATGCGGTCGAGCCAGGCGCCATTGCCGGCATTCCACCAGGTGTGCTCGTCATTGCGGACCAGAACGCCTTTTACGCCAACCTCAAGGCTTTCCGGCAGGTAGGCACCGGTCCCAATCGGGTTACCCAGCATATTTTCCGCGTCATGGGACGAATGCACGATGGCCGCTGGATAATCTGCCATGCCCGCGATCAGCGAAATGTCCGGGCGCGGCAGGTTCAGCTGAACCGTGTGACTGTCGACAACTTCGATGGCACCTTCCAGCGCGCGCTCTGTTTCCGGATCGACCAGAACCGAGAAACGCCCGGCCATGGAGTTACCTTCCACCGACTTGTCGCACCAACCGGTGATGTTGCGCGCCACATCGTCGGCGGTAAATTCGTCGCCATTATTCCAGGTCACACCTTTTCGAACGTTCAGAGTATAGGTTTGCGCATCATCCGAAATCTCCCAACTCTCCAGCAGCGCGGGCGAAAAGGTTCCATCGTTTTCGTATGCGACAAGGTTTTCCAGCCAGCCTTTGGCAAAATTCGCGATTTCGTTCCAGTCAAATGTACGCGGGTCCTTCAGGCCGCGTACATCCATCTGAATACGCACCGTACCGCCTTGTTTTGGTTCAGTAGCAGCCTGGGCGGGCGCGGGCAGACCCAGCATCGCATAAGCTGTGGCTGCTGTTGCCCCGAATGAACTGGCGATGGCCAGAAATTCACGGCGGTTCACCGCATCGTTGCCGACCTTCCTGGCCTGATCGGTGATCACTTGCGGCAGTGGTTTCCCTGTACGGGTTCTGAAAGTCATGTGTTTTCCTCTCTGTTGGTCGTGAGGTGGACCCCTCGGTGTGTGCGGCGTGGTTTCGCCATGTGGTGCCCGGCCGGGTTGCCGGGTTCTAATGTGATCTGCGCATGGTTTCGATTGCGTCGGCTTCCGTGACGGTGGAGCAGATGCTCGACAGCACGCGTGGCTGTTCGTAGGGCCAGGGCGTGCCGCGATGGAGCACCGCACGCTGATCCCAGATCAGGACGTCGCCAACCTGCCAGTTGTGGGAATAGACAAACTGCGGTTGCGTGCAGAAATCGATGAGATCTTCGATGATCGCCTGGCCTTCGGCTTCGTCGTAGCCATCCAGTTTGAAGGCGTGTGACGCGATATAAAGCGCCTCGCGCCCGTTAACCGGATTGCGCCACAATGCGTTCCAATGCTGGTCCGGCCATTTGTTGAACATCGGCAATTCGGCCAGTTCGGGCGAGATTTTGCGGCGCGAATGGCTGTAGCGATGCCAGATACCGCGTCCGCGCACTTTTGCCTTCAGGTCTTCGGGCATGTTCGCCCAGGCTGCGCGGGTGCTGGCCAGTTCCGTGGCACCGCCCTCGGTCGTGGCGACACGGCTGATCAGGATGTTCGTCAGCGCCGGTGTGGGAAGAAATGTGCTGTCGGAATGCCAAAGAAAATTCGATTTCAGGTTCAGCGTGTGCAGGTCCATTTCTTCGGTGATCGAACCGTCGTCGCGCACGTTGGAAACTGTTGGAACCTCGAATTTTTCGCCCTTTTTGCGCTCGTCAGCTTTGCGATCCTCGATGGGACCGAAGAGTTCGGCCAGTTGCTTGTGCTGCGCGTCCGAGATGTCTTGACCGCGGAATAAAAGGGCTGAATGTTCTTCGAATAGCGCGCGTATTTGCCCGAACAGCCGGCTGTCGGTTGCGTCAGTCAGATTGATCCCGGTCACTTCAACTCCGAAATGCGGGTTCAGGGGGCGTGTTTCAAATGCGGACATGGCGACCTCTTACACGGTTGCTTTGGCTTCGATTTCTTCGGGTGGCAGATCCTTGACCAGATCCCAGGCGCGGGATTTGCCGGGGTTCAGCAAACCCTTTGGGTCCAGTCGTTTTTTGCAGGCGAGGTGCAGATAGTCAGCGGTTTTCAAACCACCGCTTTCCACATGGAAACTATGGGCGTCAAACACGCCGTGCCCGTGTTCTTCGTAAATTCGACCGATCTCTCGCAGGCGATCTTCGGTGGAGTACCAGATGATTGGCAGATCAAAGGCGACGACCTCGCCGTTCAGCAACGAGAATTCGTGATGCTGCCAGACATCGTCACCCAAGGCTGCACCAACCTTTGCAACCGCGCCCGCGTCGGATGCATCCGGTACGCCGATTTGTTGGTAGGTCGCTGACCGGTCCGCTTTCAGAACCTGCAGAGTGGTGTGGTTATAGGCAAATTCGAACACATGGGGCAGTGATGCTGCCTTCCGGTCATCTTCGGTCAATTCCAGATCAAGATTTCCGCCCTGATCCACAATGAGGCCGCGAAACCGGGCCATATCGGTCGCGGGTACAAGCGAAACAAGAAGGTGCTTGTCGGGCCGGACATGGCCTTTCAGTCGGGGGAAATACTCCACGATCCGCGCGTCGACAGTGCTGGCCAGCTTACATCCGATCTGATCGTCGGTCGCAACCGCGTACCCGGCGGCGTAGCAGTCTTGGTAGCTGTCGAACGTCGCCATGCACCCGATCCAATCCGGGTGAGGGACCGTGCGCAGCGTCACTTCGGTAATGACCCCGTTCAAGCCCCATGCGTGGTGGATTTGCAGAACGTCCTGACCTTCGAACACATGCTCCTGGGGGTTTTCTTCAACGGACAGAGCCTTGAGCTGCAGGATGTTTCCGGGCTCTCTGAGAACACCGTTCGCAATCGAGCCAATGCCGGCGGACCCACCCGCGACAAACCCGCCGATCGTCGCGATATCCTGCGTCGACGGGAACATGGCCATTTCCCACCCTTGCGCCATCAGTGTTGCATTGACATCCGCCATCAGCGCGCCTGCCTCGGCGCGGACAAAGCCGTCTCCGATTTCCAATACGCGGTTCATCCGGGTGGTTTCGATGATCAGACCACCGTGCAACGGCACGGCCTGTCCGTAATTGCCCGTCCCGCCGCCACGCAGCACGACGGGGGCATCTGCGTCATACGCGGTTTTCAGGCAATGCGCCATCTCGTCAACGGTTTTCGGCAGGGCGACCAGATCGCCAAAACTGCGTTTGAGCTGTTGATTCAGAATAGGGCTGTACCAGAAGAAATCGCGCGACCGTTTCTTGACCAGAACGGGTTCGTCGATCACTTCGACCGGCGCGAGGCGTTCGGCAAACGCGGCCCAGTCCAGATCGCTTTTTCCTGAAATCGACGTCATGCAATCTCTCCTGTCAGAGCGTGCTTCAAGGGTTTGGGTGCGGATGTCCCGGTCAGCCAGTCCGAGGTTGATGCGGCATCAAAGATCAGCAGGTCTTCGACTGCGGTCCCATCCACGGTGGTGGGTGACAGACCCAGCGCTGTTTGCGCATTTGTGGTGATCATGGGAAGTAAATCACCAAATGGCGGGTCCAGATGTGCCGTAAGCGCTGCCAGTTCCAGACTTTTGCGTGGGTCATGTCGGCCAAGGGGGCAAAAAGCGTCGCGCACGTTGTCGGTGCCAACGACAACCGGCACACCTGCGGTGCGCAGCTCGCCGATCCGCGTGATCCCACGCCGGTCTGGTGTGCCTGTGCTGCGCCCCTGCAGATACAGGTTGGACGTTGGCAGGCTGGCAATGGTCAGCCCGGCCCGTGCGATCTTGTCCAAAAGCGCTTGCAAAGGCTCGCCCGCCACGTTGATCAGGCTGCACGCGTGACCGCATAGCACAGGGCCCTGAAAACTTGTCTCGATGAGGGTGTCTGCAATGATCTCCAGCCCGTCCAGCCCGTGGTGTAACCCTTCGTCAACGTGAAAATCCAATGCGAGGCCATGCTTTTCAGCCAGCTGAACCGCAACTTGTATCGCGGCGTGGCGATCCGGTTGGTTCAAAACGAACAGCCCGAGCACCCCATTGCCGCGGGCGATCTCGCGACCTATCGCATTTGCCTTGGCCGGGTCGGCCAAATCGGTTGTGTTCAACAGCGCGGCGATTTGTACGTGGACCGTATCCTGATAGTCCACCGCGAGCTCTTGCAACACGGACCACGACAAAGGGGGCGAGGTACTTTCCGGATCAGCGGCCCAGTCGAAATGACTTCGAACGATGCCGCACCCCGAGGACATCAACTCTTGTAGTCCCCGTTCCGCCCGCTGGCGCAGGTCGTCTTCCGTCCAAAACATGCGGTCGCGGCGCTGGGCGTCCATGGCGGCATTTAGATCTCCGCCAATCCGGCCCATTCTTGAGATTGTGTGGCATTTATCCAGATGCACATGGCATTCGGTCAGGCGCGGGGTGATCAAACCTGATGGATGACAAGGCGCGGTGCTAGGGCGCAAACAAACCGCCTGTCCGCCCCGGATAATCAGATCGCCCGCCAAACAATCCGAAATCTGCGTGCCCCCAAAACCATGCGGGTCCAAGAGCAGCGAGACAGGGACAAGCACGTTCTCGACAACGTACGAATCTGTTGCATTCAGCATGTTCATGTCGCGCCACTCCGGTGATCGAACCGGGCGAACTCGGCGAGAAACTGCGCGAAATTGTCGGCGGCTTTATCCAAGAGGCGTTCCCCCTTTTCCAGAGTCGCGGCAGAGGCATCCCCGCAAGCCCCATCCGGATGTAGGTCATCAATGATCCAGCCCGGCCGCGCGGCTTGCCCCGTCAGACCGATATGGTTGAATTGCTTTTCCCAATCCCGGATGGCGGGAACAAAGTTCTGCGCCCGGCTCATATTCACGAGATGCGGTTTAGCCGCCAACATAGAGGAGGTCTCGGCCTCTCCGGCATGCAAGTCGACCGAGGCAGCATCGGGGTCGAGGATGCTTTCCCAATCGGAAAAACCGAACCACGAGCATGTAACAACGATCATCTCGTGCGCGATCCGTAAATCGCGCGCTGCAATATCTAAAAGGGCTGTGTTTCCCCCATGGCCGTTGAACAGAACAAGCCGCTGTACACCTGCCCGCGCGATCGAGGCCCCGATGTCGCGCAACACCGCCAGCAAAGTATCCGCAGAAAGGCTGAGGGTTCCGGGATGCCGATCATGTTCGCCGCTTTTGGTGACGGTCAAACCGGGCAGGATCAGTACGTTCTGCTCGGCATGTAGCCGCGGCAAAGTACGCTCGACCACAGCGGCCACCAAGTCACTGTCAACGGATACCGGCAGATGAGGACCGTGTTGTTCTGTGGCTCCGATTGGCAGAACGGCAACCAGATCATCTGGCAGATCGCGAAAATCCGGCGCTTTGTGATTGGCCCAATAGCCTTGAATGCTCATGCGAGCCTCCCAAACAGGCGGCTCGATGAACGGCAGAAACGACTGGATGGTGGTCGGCCGTGTTCGCTTATCAACCGGGTGACTTCGTTCGCCCGCCCTGATGTATGACAAGTCGGGTGGATCCCCGGTATTGGACCGAAATTGAAGTAGAGCGCGTACACGTCACACAGCAAATGACCACGTTTGCCCATATCGCCCTCCTTGACGAAACTGGAATACGTGGCCCTTGGATTATCCGTGCCAGAGAAGTGCGCTAAGACTTGCAAAGAAAGTTTGAACTCGCAAGAAAAATTACAATTCAGAAAAGAGTACAGGAAAATGAAAGAGTTAAACCCATCCGATATGTCACCTCCGTTCGCGCGCTATGCGCATGGCGTCGAAATCCCCCGCGATTGGAGGCTTGTTCAAACCTCGGGGCAATTGGGGATTCGCGCCGATGAAAGCGTACCGGAAGGCGCGTACGAACAAGCGATTGTCTGTTTTCAAAACATCGAAAAAATTCTGCGGTCAGCGGGTATGGGCGCAGGGGATGTCGCGCATATCAAAGCTTTTGTAACCGACCGATCGCACATGGCAGGCTACATGCGCGCCCGGGATGAATTTATTGCTTCGACCAGCCGCGTGCCAAGCTCGACGCTATTGATAGTCAGCGGTTTTACGAGGCCGGAGTTCAAGGTCGAAGTCGAGGTGCTTGCCGCCGCCCCTTAGGGAACGTGTTAAATTCAGTGGTGTCATTATCCCTGCCGACAAACGGGGCAGTCGTGATCTGCACTTTCTGTTTCAAATGTCTTTTTTGGGCTTCGGTGTCGCTGGTGTTGTTAAGTGCGGTAGCCAAAGGGGTTAGGGTGCCAGAGAATCGCTAGGGGAATACTTCGTGACAAATGATCATAGCGTAATTGAAAATGTCTTCATCCCAATGGCGGATGGTCGCAATCTGGCCGCTCGGATCTGGTTGCCTGTAAGCGGGCCAAGCCCGGCCATTCTGGAATACCTGCCTTATCGCAAACGCGATGGCACGGCACCTCGGGATGAATCTACTCACCCCGTGTTTGCCCGCGGGGGCTATGCGTGTGTCCGGGTGGATATCACGGGAACCGGTGACAGCGACGGTCAGTTCGATGACGAGTATTCCGAGCAGGAGCTGAGCGATGGCGAGGCGGTCTTGGCGTGGATTGCCGCGCAGGATTGGTGTGACGGCAATATTGGTATGATCGGGATCTCCTGGGGTGGCTTCAATGGGCTGCAACTGGCGTACCGTCAGCCTGAGGCGCTCAAGGCCGTAGTTTCCGTTGCTTCGACCGTGGATCGTTATGCTGATGACATCCATTTTATGGGCGGCTGTCTGCTGAGCGATAATGCAAACTGGGCCAGTCAGATGTTTGCCTATCTGTCGCGACCGGCGGATCCGGACTTGCGTGAGGATTGGCGTGAAGACTGGCTGAACCGGATGGAAACGCTGCCCTTTTCCGCAGTGGATTGGTTGCGGCATCCCACGCGTGATGCGTTTTGGAAACACGGATCCGTGTGTGAGGACTGGGATGCAATCAAAGTTCCGGTGCTGGCCATGACAGGCTGGGCTGATGCCTATGTCAACGCGCCCTCCGCGATTGCGACCCATTTGAAAGTCCCGGCCAAAGCAATGGTTGGCCCTTGGGAGCATCGTTATCCACACATCTCAAAACTTGCACCATCCGATTTCCACTCGGAAGTGATTACATGGTTTGATCGCTGGCTCAAAGGGCGGCAGAACGGGGCCGAGGACCTGCCAGATTATCGTACTTTCATGCAGGAACACTTCCAACCGACCAAACAGAATGGCCCACGCAAAGGGCGCTGGATTGCCGAACAGAACTGGCCGTCGGACAATGTGAAGGATCGCTTTCTGTACCTGACGCAGGACGGGTTTGGTGCCGGACCTACAAACGGTACAGTCACCGTAAGCAGCCCGGCCAGTGTTGGAGCGACCAGCGGATATTTCTGTCCGGGAATGCGCTTTGACAATGAACTGTGCGGGGATCAGGCCCCCGATGATGTGCTGTCGCAATGCTTTGACACTGCCGTGCTGGATGAACCGCTAGAGATTTTGGGACGGGCGCGGCTGCGCATTGCATTCAGCGTCGATAAACCGGTTGCGCAACTGATGGCGCGGCTGTGTGATGTTTCTCCCCAAGAGGTGTCCCAGCGCATCAGCTACAGGCCGCTCAATCTTTGCCATTATGCCAGTCATGAAACGCCCGAAACCCTTGTGCCGGGACAGGTTTATGAGGCGGAAATCCTGCTGAACGAATGCGCCCATCACCTGCGCGCAGGCCACCGGCTGCGGCTGGCGCTGTCGACCAGCTATTGGCCCGTTGTTTGGCCCGCACCGGAACAGGCCAAGGTCACGCTTCATCTGGACCGCAGCGTTCTGCAACTGCCCGTGCGCGAGGTTGAGGCGGAAATCGAACCGCAGAACCCGGGTCCGGCACGGGATTTTCCTGTACTGGAAACAGAAGTACTGCGCGCGCCGTCCGGGCGATCCGATCAGCATGTGCTTGACGATGGGACCCTCGTTCTGGACACGTTCGACGACTATGGTAAAGCGCGTGATCCCTATCACGGACTGGTCGTTGGCAGCCATGTCGCCATGCATTACAGCATCCACCCCGACGACCCTGCATCCGCCCGTTTTGATAGCCAATGGCGTTTCACCTTTGAGCGGGGCGACTGGAACGTGGAGATTGAGACCGAGAGTTCGATGCATTGTGATGCGCAGAATTTCTACCTGACACGAAAACTGCGGGCTACCGAAGGCGCAGAGGGCACTGAAATCATAGTCAAAGAGTGGACGGAAAGCGTCCCGCGCGGATTTCACTGACGGCTTCAAGACTGCGAGCATCAACAGTTCAAAAAAGTTAAATCCTGCCGGTTCCGGTTTGTTTCATTGCTGATCGGACCTGCAGGCCCAAACGAGGCTGTACAAAGTCTGCCATCGTCGTTAAGGGCGTGATCTTTCTTCTGCAAGGTGATGTATGCCCAACCTCTTCGACCTGCCAATGACGCTCTCGCAGGCGTTGACCAACAAAGGTTACAGCGAACTTACGCCCGTTCAGGTGGCGGTGACGCAGCCTGAGCTGGCCCAGCTTGACCTTTTGGTGTCAGCGCAAACCGGATCAGGAAAGACGGTTGGCTTTGGGTTGGCAATTGCACCCGACCTGCTGGACAAAGACGGCCGGTTTGATCGACCGGCAGCCCCTTTGGCCTTGGTCATCGCGCCCACACGTGAACTGGCCATGCAGGTTCAGCGAGAGTTTGACTGGCTTTTCTCTGAAGCCGGGATCGTTACCGCATCTGCCGTGGGTGGTATGGATGCGCGCACGGAACGCAGAGCGATTGAGCGCGGCGCACACGTCATCGTCGCCACGCCCGGTCGTCTCAGAGACCACGTGTCGCGAGGCGTGATCGATCTGGGTGATCTCAAAGCGGTTGTCCTGGACGAAGCGGATGAGATGCTGGACATGGGGTTCTCCGAGGATCTCGAATTCATTCTGGATCACACTCCGGAAAACCGTCGGACTTTGCTGTTTTCCGCAACGGTACCGCGCGGTATCGCCAAGCTTGCGCAGACCTATCAGAAAGAAGACGCCCGTCGGATTGAGGTCGGCAACAAAGACGCCCAGCACGCTGACATTTCCTATCTTGCGCTGTCCGTGGCCCCGTCAGACATCGAAAAGGCGATCATCAACCTTTTGCGTTTTCATGATGCGCAAACGGCGATCATCTTCGCCAATACCCGGTCTATGGTGGCCCGCTTGACTGCGAAGTTCTCCAACAGGGGGTTTTCGGTGGTTTCGCTTTCGGGTGAACTGAGCCAGTCCGAGCGCACCCACGCTTTGCAGGCCCTGCGCGACGGGCGGGCGCGTGTATGTATCGCAACAGATGTGGCTGCACGCGGCATTGACCTGCCCCGGCTGGAACTTGTGATCCACGCGGATCTGCCGTCCAATGCGGAATCCCTGTTGCACCGGTCCGGGCGAACAGGCCGCGCCGGACGCAAGGGCACTTCGGTGCTGATTGTACCTGGGCGCCAACGGTCAAAGGCACAACGCCTGTTGAAATCCGCCAAACTAGAGGCGGAATGGGGTACGCCACCTTCCGCCGAAGCGGTCCTTGCGCGCGATGAAGAACGGCTGATGTCCGATCCGGGATGGAGCCAATCGCCAAGCGCCGAAGAACAGGCTTTTGCGCAAAGGCTGTTGCAAGAGCATTCAGCCGAGAAAATTGCGGCGGCGTTTCTGCGGCTCTACCGCGAGCGCAATTCCGCGCCCGAAATTTTGGGTGACGTGCCTGAACCGGGTGCCCGTAAAAAGCGGGAGGCTTCGGATTTCGGGCCCAGCACTTGGTTTTCGTTGTCTTTGGGCCGCAAACAGCGGGCTGAGCCGCGTTGGTTGCTGCCGATGCTGTGTCGAAATGCCGGGATCTCCAAAGATGCGATTGGGGCCATTCGTGTCCAGTACCAGGAAACATTCGTTGAAATCCTCAGCGACGCAGTACCGGCGATGAAGAACGAGCTTGGCCCTGAGCTTGATCTTGAACAGGGCGCGCGCTTGACCGAATTGCCGGGCGTTCCGGATTTCGACGCCTCGCCCAAAGGCCCCCCGGCTGCGCCGAAAGCACCACGTAAAACGCCACGCCCAGATCGGAAAGCGGACACATCGCGTCGAGACAGCAAGCCCGCTGGCGCGTCGAAACCAGCTGAGTTTGAACCAAGCCCAAAAAAACCGAAGAAGCGCCGGGAAAACCCGGACAAACCAAAGTCTGCAAAGCCGAAGGCAGGTCAGGGCAACCCCGGAAAGAAACCAACGGGTAAAAGCGGCGGTGCGGAAAACAAACGGCGCAAAAACGCGGCCGATCCGTCGAAACCGATGGGGTCACGGACCGAACGCCACAAAAGTCGACAGGACGGCGATAAGCCCAAGACCTTTAAAGTGCGTGCGAAAAAAGGCCCAGATGCGCGTCCGATGAGGAAACCATCGCGGACAAAATGAACCTTGACCATGTCTGCTTGCGGATCCCGTGCAAGCAACATCCACAAAGGTTTCGGGCGGTCGTACGAGAAGGGTTGAGTTCCAAACGATTTGAGAACTCAACCCTTTATGACGCTTTTGTCAGCCGCCTAAGCGTACGGTTTCGCCGCTTTCCATCGCCTGTTGTGCGGCGTGTCCCATCCTGACAGCCCAAAGACCGTCCTTCAGGCTGACATCGGGTTGGGCCTTTTCGCCGCGCAGCACGGCCAGAAACCCTTGGTGCTGATAATAGGTCGATCCATTGTGGTCTCCGGCTGCCAGTATTCTGGCGTCTACGGGGACGTCTATTGACGTAGGCCCCTTGGGGTTGCGGGGGCTTACGATGACCTTGGGCACAGGCGGTTCCCCCAGATGATCAGGCCAAAAGCGTCCTGGTCCGGGAACCAGTGCCTCAACTTTGGCGTCGGGTCCAACAGCCGAAATTTCTTCCTGATACCGAGAGCCTTCCGCAAACATGCACAGCTCTAACATGGCGCGTGCGCCCGAGGCGAAATCGACAATAACGTACCCGTGGTCCAGAATATCCGGTGTTTCGCCTTCGTAGCTTTCGTCCAGATGGTTGACGGCTTGCCCCCCACTTGCGGTAACCCGCACCGGGTCGGATTGCAGGATCAAGCGCATGAGGTCGAAGAAATGACAGCACTTTTCAACAAAGGTGCCTCCGGTATTGCGATTAAACCGGTTCCAGTGGCCGACCTTTTCCAGAAATGGGAAACGATGCTCGCGGACAGACAGCATCTTTACGCCACCTGTTGCTTCCGCCTTGTCGATCAAAGCAGCAATTGGGGGCATGTATCGGTATTCCATCGCAACCCAGATGGGGCAGGGATAGCTACGCTCAACCTCTTCTAACCGAGCCGCATCCTGTGCGTCGGTGAACAACGGCTTTTCCACCAGCAGCGGCAGGGGTCGCGTTTCCGCAACTTCGCAGATCTGGTCCACGTGCAAGTGATTAGGGCTTGCTATGACAAGGCAATCCAAGTCCTCGACTGCCAGAAGCTCTTTGACCGAGCTCACCATCGTGGTATCCGGCGCAATGGCTTTGGCGGCTTTTGCCATCACCGGATCCGGCTCAAAAATCGCTGCCACGCGCGTCCCTTCCAACAGGCCGATATTGTGCAAGTGCTCTTGCCCCATCATGCCGCATCCTATCAGCCCGTAGTTGATGGTCCGGGTCATGCGTGTTTCCTTTTACTTCAAACGTTGGACGTAGTTGGCCCGATCCGGGTCGAACCATGTTTTCGAGAATTCAACGGGTTCAGCGGTCTCTGACCAGCTGAAACGCTCGATATACCCTACTGTTTGGCCCGTTGGTTTGGTGAAGGTGTCGGGCGTCCAATCGGGAAGCGATTGGACCGAGACCCTGTCTTCGGCCCGAATGATCCAAAATCCCAATTGGCGTTGGTAGTAGCGGTAAAGAGAGTCGGACAAGAGGGTCCGGTCGATCAAACCTGCTGATTCGTCCAGCCAGATTTCTTCGACAGCTATGATTGTGTCATTCAAATAGCGCATCCGGCGCACGCGTGATCCTCGGCTCGACTTACCAAATTGCGGCAGATCGGATGGTTTATCCAGGTGATCAACCGACAGGACATCGGCGCGTGGCAGGCCACCGCCTTCGGGGAGTTCAAGCCGGAACATCGCATAGACGCTGTTCTGCGTGCCCGTTTCGCGAATGTAGTTTCCCGAACCCTGGATGCGTTCCAGCATCCCCTTTTTTTCAAGCTCGGCGAGCGATTTTCGAAGTGTCCCGACCGAGACATTCAGATCAGCCGCCATCTCGCGTTCAGGCGGCAGGCGCTCTCCATCGATCAGCCGCCCTGCCGCGACATCGCGGATCAGCAGTTCCGCAATCTGGATGTAAACCGGAAGTGCGTTCGGATTTCGATTGGCAGAGGGCACAGTCAGTCGCTTCACTTGGTCGCGGGAAAAATTGATACACTATTGATCTACATCAAAGCGATTGCTACGCAAGAGAAAAAGCAAACGCTGCGCGGAGACCGACTCAGATGACTATCGTCCCCATCACATCCCCTGATCTGGACGCTGCTGAAGTATCGTGGTTTGCGGCACTTTGCTCGGATGATTATCAGTTTCTGGGTGTGCCGGACGGCGATCTTCGATCCAGTTGGGAGCATTGCTCGGGCATCGTGAAAGAGGCCGAAGCACAGGGGTTTCGCAATATCCTGTGTCCGTCTTCGTATCAGGTTGGTCAGGACACCCTGAGTTTTGTCGCAGGCTGCGCACCGATCACCGACAGGATCAACATGCTGGCCGCCGTACGCTGCGGTGAGATGCAACCGATCATGCTGGCGCGCACCATCGCAACGCTGGATCACATGCTGAAGGGGCGGCTGACCGTCAACATCATCTCATCGGACTTCCCCGGTGAGAAAGCCGACAGTGCGTTCCGTTATCAGCGATCGCGCGAAGTGGTCGAGATTTTGAAACAGGCCTGGACACAGGATGAGATCAACCACGCCGGCGAAGTGTATAGTTTCTCGGGTCTGACGACCGATCCTGCGAAACCCTATCAGACCGGCGGCCCGCTGCTGTATTTTGGTGGATATTCACCTTCGGCTTTGGACTTGTGCGGTGAGCATTGCGACGTCTACCTGATGTGGCCTGAAACCAAGGACCAACTGGCCGAACGTATGAAGGCCGTGCACGCAGTTGCCGAGAATTACAACCGAACACTGGATTACGGACTGCGCGTCCACATGATCGTCCGAGATACCGAGGCTGAGGCGCAGGAATATGCGGACTACATCGTCTCGAAACTGGATGACGAATACGGTCGCGCCATCCGTGAACGGGCGCTGGACGCGACGTCGCTGGGTGTCGCGCATCAGGCCAAGAACCGCGATCTGGCAGATGAATACGGCTATGTCGAACCCGGTCTCTGGACTGGTGTTGGCCGGGCGCGGTCTGGCTGCGGTGCCGCTCTGGTCGGATCGACCGATCAGGTTATGTCGAAGATCGAGGAATATCAGAAGATGGGCATCCGCGCTTTCATCTTCTCGGGCTACCCGCACATGGATGAGGCCAAACATTTTGGTGCTCGGGTGCTGCCCAACTTAAAAACCTGCTCGCTGCCCGAAGCTTACGGGCGCGTGCCAGCAATGACCCCAGCGACCCCACTGGGCAACGGAGAACGCCGCTGATGCAACGTGTGAAACTATCTGACTCGCTTGAGATGAGCCGTCTTGTCTATGGCATGTGGCGGCTGGGCGATGACAGCGACACGTCCACAGGGCATGTTGAGGCCAAGATTCAGGCTTGCTTGGATCAGGGCATCACCACCTTTGATCAGGCCGACATTTATGGTGGTTACGCAGCCGAAGCTGTTCTGGGCAATGCCTTGCGCGCCAACCCGAGCTTGCGCCAGAAGATGGAGATCGTCACCAAATGTGACATCATCGCCCCGGTGGGCCGTTACGCGGATGCGAAGGTGAAATACTACGACACGTCGCGTGCGCATATCGTGAAGTCGGTCGATACCTCGCTGACAGAAATGGCCATTGACCATATCGACCTGCTGTTGATTCACCGCCCTGATCCATTGATGGACCACCATGAAACCGGTGCCGCGCTGGACGAAGTTGTTGCCAGCGGAAAGGTCGGTGCTGTGGGTGTATCGAACTTCCGCCCCTGGGACTGGTCGTTGCTGCAATCGGCCATGAAGACCAAACTGGTCACCAACCAGATCGAGATCTCGCTGGGCGAGATCAGCCCTTTCACCAATGGCGATCTGGCGTTTCACCAGCAGCATGGGCACCCGATCATGGCGTGGTCTCCACTGGGTGGCGGTCTGTTGATGGCCGGAAACCCTCCGGTCGGAATTGTGGCAGACGAGATTGCAGCCGAGTGCGGCGTGGATCGCGCCGCCGTAGCCGTGGCGTTCCTGCTGGCGCATCCTGCAAACATCCTGCCGGTGATGGGCACCAACAATCTGGGCCGCATAAAAACCATCTCGGACGCTTTGAAAGTCAAATTGGATCGCGAAAGCTGGTACCGCCTCTATGAGGCGGCGCTGGGGCATGAGGTACCATGATGAACGCAATCTCAAAGGACATGACCCATACTTTCGTTCCGCATAAGGACGACACCCGCACCCTTCGTGACGCTTTTGGCCGCTTTGCGACCGGCGTCACCATCGTCACCTGCGACAGCGCAGATGGCCCGGTCTGCATCACCGCAAACAGCTTTTCGTCGCTGTCGCTGGACCCGCCGCTGATCATGTGGGCGGGCGACCGAAACTCACGCCGCTTCCCCTATTTCCACAAAGCCCGCCATTTCAGCGTCCATGTGCTGTCGGCGGAACAGGCCGAGCTGTGCTTTGGCTGTTCGAAAGACGCTTTTGCCCTGCGCGATATCGCGCATGAGCGCTGCGAAAACGGCACGCCGATCCTGTCGGATTGTCTGGCACGGTTTGAATGCGAGCAACATGCATATCACGACGCGGGCGATCACGTTATTGTCGTAGGAAAAGTTCTACGGGCCAGCATGGCGGATGGAGACGCGCTGACCTTTTACGCCGGGAAACTCGGCCAATTCGCGCAGCACTAAGCGCGATCTGACGACCGTGGGCATACCCGCGGCTGAACAAGGGAGGATCCGCATGGGCGGACTGGCATCGGTGCTTGCGCCGATTGCATTCGTGAACGAAACCGTGCTGCGTCTGGGCCGCGCGGTTGGTGTCGTTGCGATTGCACTCATGGTAATCGCAATCCTGATTCAGGTGTTCTTCCGATACGTTCTGGGCAATGCTTTGCCCTGGCCGGATGAAGCCGCGCGGTTCTGCATGTTGTGGATGACCGGTCTGATGGCCCCAACGGCGTTTCGGCGCGGGGGTTTTGTTGCCATTGATATGCTAGAGCGCTTTTTACCGCGTTTTATTGGCCAAACGCTGAACCTGTTCCTGCTGGTAATATCGCTCGCCGTGCTGTTGGTCGCCGTCAATATCGGCTGGTCCGAAGTGACTGGCTTTGGCGGTAGGTTCGCCACCGCCGCGCTGTATCTGCCCACATCTTTCGGGTTCGACGAATGGTACCGCATCCCGCGCAGCTGGATGATGGCCTCGCTGTTGGTCGGGATCATCTTGCTGATCTCGGTGAATATCGAGTTGATCCTGCGATCTTTCATCACTCTGCTGGGCGGAGGTCACCTATTGCCCGAAATTCCTGATGCGGCAGTGGGGGCCGAATAAATGCTGATCTGGTTCCTGCCCACCTTCCTCATTTTCTTGCTGATCGGCCTGCCGGTCTTTTTCGCGCTGCTTGCCGCCCCGGGCATCCTGCTATGGCTGAACGGTCAAACCAACGACATCACGCTGCTCTACCGCAATGTCTATAACGGTATGGACAGTTTCCCACTGATGGCAATCCCCTTCTTCATGCTGGCCGGAGAGTTGATGAACCGAGGCGGCATCACCATCCGTCTTGTTGAATTTTCACAGGCGCTTATGGGCCATCTGCGTGGCGGTCTGGCACATGTGAACGTGCTGAGTTCGATCCTGTTCGCGGGCCTCTCGGGATCTGCGGTGGCCGATACGTCCGCTTTGGGGTCGATGCTGATCCCGGCGATGGAGAAACAGGGCTATACCCGCAAATTTGCCGCTGCGATCACAGCGGCCAGTTCGGTGATCGGACCGATCATTCCGCCTTCGGGTATCATGATCATCTACGCCTATGTGATGGGCGAAAGCGTGGCCGCCCTGTTCCTTGCGGGTATCGTGCCGGGCGTGATGGTGGGCGTCGGCCTTATGCTGATGATCAAACTGATGGCTGACAAATATGACTTCCCCGTTGCCAGCCGAAAATACACGTGGCCCGAGCGGCGTCAGGCCAGCCTTAAAGCCTTCTTCCCGCTGATGACCCCGGTCATCATTCTGGGCGGTATTCTCGGCGGTATTTTCACCCCGACCGAGGCTGCAGCCGTCGCCGTAGGCTATGCCTTTATCATCGGTTTCTTCGTTCTGCGCACTTTGACATGGAAAGAGGTGCCCGAGGTTCTCAGCAACGCAGGTATGACATCGGCGGTTGTGCTTCTGCTGGTCGGCGCGGCGATGGCGTTCAAGACGGTCGTCAGCCTCAGCCATGCGCCGGAGCAACTGGCCTCGCTGATCCTGAGCCTGTCGGAAAACCCGCTGATCCTGCTGTTCCTGATCAATCTGCTGCTGTTCATCGTCGGCATGTTTCTGGATGCAGGCCCTGCGATCATCATCCTTGGTCCCATCCTTGGCCCGATCTTCACCAGCCTCGGTGTTGACCCGATCCACTTCGCCATCATCATGAGCGTCAACCTGACCGTCGGCCTCGCCACCCCGCCAATGGGCCTGGTCTTGTTTGTCGCTGCTGCTGTCTCGCGCGAACGGGTCGAAACCATCGCCAAAGCGATCCTGCCGTTCCTGGCGGTCGAAATCATCGTGATTTTCCTGATTACCTATATCCCCGCACTATCCATGACGATCCCGAGGATAACGGGATTTGCCAACTAACTGAGTTCCACAGGGAGGAAACGCATGCTCAGAAACTTCATCAAAACCGCAGCGGTGGCCACTTCGCTTGTGGCCGCGTCTTCCATCGCGGCAACAGCTGCCGACTACACGCTGCGCGCCACTGCCAATTCGAACGAAAACGACGAGGACTATGACGGCCTGATCGTCTTCAAGAACTATGTCGAGGCCGCCTCGAACGGCGCGATTGAAGTCGAATTGTTTATTGGCACGCAACTGTGCTCGAACGGGGCCGAGTGCTTGCAGGGTGTGGCAGACGGTACCATCGACATCTACATCTCCACTTCTGGTGGTGCGTCTGGCATTTTCCCATACGTGCAGGTTCTGGATCTGCCCTATTTGATGGCTGACGACCGGATTGCCGAACATGTTCTGTCCGGCGATTTTACCCGCACCATGCGCGACATGGCGCTTGAGGACTCGGGCGGCGCGATCCGTTTGATGACCATCGGCAACACCGGTGGCTGGCGCAACTTCGCCAACACGCAGCGCCGCATCGCGGAGCCCGCGGATATGGAAGGTTTGAAAATTCGCACCGTGGTTGCTGACTTGCCGCAGGAATTGGTCAAAGCGCTGGGCGCATCGCCCACCCCGATCCCGTGGCCGGAACTGTTCACCAGCTTTCAGACCGGCGTTGTTGAAGGGTCCAAGAACGGCATCACCGACATCATGGGCATGAAATTCCCGGATGCGGGCCTGCAGTACGTAACGCTGGACGGCCACGCCTATATGGGCGCGCTGTGGTGGATGAACAACGCCAAGTTCCAGGAAATGCCCGAGGACATGCGCCGCGTCGTGGTCGACGGGTTCTATGCGCTGCAACAGGCTACGTTTGCCTCGCCCAAGCGCAAGTCGATCCAAGCCTATGAGGATTTTGTCGCCGGTGGCGGCGATCTCTATGTGCTGACACCTGACCAGAAGGCTGCGTTCAAAGAGGCCGCAACGCCGGTCTATGACTGGTTCCAGTCCAATGTCGCGCGTGGAGACGAGATCTTTGTTGCGTTGACAGATGCGGTGGCGGCGGCTGAGGCCGATGTGAACGCGTCGCGCGATGCGGATCTGAACTAAGCTTCCGGGTCGGGCCCCTAAGGCCCGGCCCTTACCGAAACGGGTACATCCACCCTTTGTAGTCGTTCACCAGAACATGCGCTCTTTCGATCTGCTCCGGCGACATTTTCTTGATTACTTCCTCAAGGCTGATCGCCGCGTCGGGATCGCCCCCAATGGCGCTGAGCGTGTACCACATGTAAGCCCTGACCAGATCAGGCGCGGGCATCCCAAGACCCAACTCATAATACCAGCCAACCCCCGACTGGGCCCCCGGATGCCCCTTCATCGAGGCGCGCAGATACCATTCGAACGCGCGCTCATAGTCCCGTTCGACGCCCAGGCCCAACCCGTACATCACGCCGATCAATTCCTCGGCCTCGGCATTGCCCGAGCGGGCGGCGGGCAGCAGTTCTTTGCGCGCGGCCTCAAACTCGCCAGCCTCCATCAAATCGCGCGCCTGTTCCAGTTCGGCGAGCGCCGGGCTGGCAAGCAGACAAAGGGCAAGTACAAACTGGCGCATGGGGTTGCTTTCCTCTTGGCCGGGAGCGCTGCGGCACAGGATGTGCCGCGCCCTCTGACAGATGATGACTTCCTGCCTTTTGATATGGAACAGGCCGCCATCGGTCATCAACTGTTTTACGATCCGATCCTGTCGGGCAATCGAAACATATCCTGCGCCCATTGCCACCACCCGGACTTCGGTACCTCGGATGGGGTGTCGCTGGGCATCGGAGAAGGCGGACAGGGGTTGGGGCCAGAGCGCACACCCGGCATCGGTGCAGACAGGATTCGAAAACGCATTCCCCGAAATTCGCCGGGGCTTTGGAACCTAGGGGCAAAAGACATCCACACGGTGTTTCACGATGGCCGGTTGAGCATCTCGGATGTCTACGGCAACGGGTTCAACTCACCCGCTCAGGAATGGTTACCTGAAGGCTTAAACTCACTACTCGCTGCGCAAGCGCTTTTTCCGCTGACCTCGCAATTCGAAATGGCCGGTAACGTGGCCGAAAACCAAGTCACCGGGGCCGTCCACGATCGGATCGACAAGGGGTGGCCGATCCTTGCCAAACGCGTAAGAACGGATCCCCATTACGGCCCGGCAATGGTCGCAGCATTTGATGAGATTGAAACCACGGAAGACATCACAATCACCCATATCGCCAACGCTTTGGCCGCGTTCATGGCCATCGAGTGGAGGAGCACCGACAGCCCATTTGATCGCTATCTTGCTGGGGACATGAATGCGTTATCAACCGTTCAAAAAGACGGGATGGATCTGTTCTATGGTAAGGCAAACTGTTCCGCGTGCCACGCGGGACCGTTGATGTCCGATCAGGAATTCCATGCTTTGGCCATTCCTCCTTTTGGTCCGGGTCGAACCCGTCAATGGGATCCGTATGCGCGTGACGTTGGTCGTATGGGTGAAAGCAATCGGTTGGAAGATGCCTACAGGTTTCGCACCCCCATGTTGCGCAACGTTGCTTTGACGGCCCCTTACGGTCACAACGGGGCTTTCCCTGACCTTGAAAGCGTCATCCGCCATCATCTTAACCCTCAGGCAAGTTTGGATGCCTGGACGCCCGATATGGCCGGGTTGCCCGAGGTTTCGTGGTTGCACGACGCTGACTTTCTGGTTTGGGATGATCGACTGGAAATGGAACGTCAACGCAGCAAAACTGACATTGATCCGATTGAACTCTCGGACATGGAAATCCAGAATCTGATCGCTTTTATGGACGCTTTGACAGGTTCCAGTGTGGATGCACCGATTTTTGGCGTGCCCAGTGGATTTGTTCCTTAGCTGTCCTTGTTTTCAGCAGGGTTGGACAACGCGACGCCTTCAACCGTGACCCGGTGCATCAGGCGTCGAAAACCGTGATAGTCGTTGATTGCCTTGTGCCATGTGGCTCTGTTGTCCCACATCGTTATGTCGCCCGCGCGCCAGCACACGCGGCATTGGAACTCGGGTTGTTTGCAGTGCTCGTACAGCATCCCAAGAATTGCATCAGACTCGTCTTTGCTGAGCCCTTCGATGTGCGTTGTGAAGACAGGGTTCACAAAAAGACCACGACGCCCGCTGAGTGGATGTGTGATGACAATGGGATGGTGCGCATCTTGTGTTGCGGCGTCTGCGTTGCCTAATCGACCGCTCTTGGCGGCTTCGCTGTCTTGTATGGCGGCACCAAAGACGTGACGTGAAGAATGCACAGCAGTCAGCCCGTCTAGAAACTGACGCATTGGGGCCGAGAGTGCCTCATACGCGGCTGCCATAGACACAAACAGCGTGTCTCCTCCATAGGGCGGCATCTCAATCGCATGCAGGATTGATCCCATGGCTGGCGCTTCGTCATAGGAATGATCGGTGTGCCACCCTTCACCCACCGCTTCTTTCTGGTCTTTTTCTTTGAGTACCGTCGCAATCTCGGGATGGCCATCAACCGGTTTGAAGAAACGGTTGACGTTGATCGCGCCGAAGCTGCGAGCAAAGTTCAGATGGTCTTCAGGGGTGGCAGTTTGACCCCTTAAGACGATAACGGAATACTTGGCAAAGGCTTGGTGGATATCAGGGAATTGCCCGCTGTCTCGAATATCGGCGCCGTCGATTTCAGCGCCCAAGCCGCCGGTGAGGGGTGTGATGTCCATCGGGGTGCTCCTGCTTTTTCAAGATCAGGATAAAGGACGATTGGGCTTTGGAGAAACGGAATTAGTGAGCACTGCGCCGCTGGGCATTCTGGACAGCAGACCTCGGACCATGGTCCTAATCCAGTGCGGATCTGGACGAATAGTAAAACGCTATGGCCTGAGTTCTGTTTTTCACGGCCAGCTTGTCATAGATATTGGACAGGTGAAATTTGACCGTATTCGTCGAAATCTGAAGCTCTTTTGAAAGGTCCCGATTTGACATGCCTTGGGCCAAGGCTTCAAGAATGGTGCGTTCTTTGCGGGACAGGCTTTGGATTGGGTCCTGTTGCATTTTCCGAACGTCGATGAATGGAAAGACCATTTTGCCAGCCGCCACATCGGCGCAGGTTTCAAGCAAGCCTTCGACCTCGCCGGATCGCGCTGCGAAACCGGCAGCCCCGGCTTGCATGGCCAGCCGCGGCGTTTCGCTGGTGACATCCCCATACACCACAAACCGTGGAGCATTGGCCTGTTCTCGGAGAACCTCGATCAGCTTTGCTGCTCCGAGCACCGGGAGGTTCCAGTCGACCACCCCGACCTGAACCGGAACTCGCATGACGGTTCCCAGGAACCCTTCGGCGGTGGCTGACGTCGCCACCAACGAGAATCGCGGGTCGCGTTCAAAGATTTCAGACATGGCAGACAGAACCAGCGGATTGCCGTCTGCCAGCATGACATCAATAGGGGTACCTGGCGCGCCAATCATCTGTTTTTACCCAACTTTCGCAATTTACTACCCAAACGGGTAGGTGAAAACTCAGTATACCTTGGTATTTTTACCAATTCTGGTGGGAAATTCCCCATCCTTTTGGCCATCCTAAAGCAGTAGTAAGTTACGTTGCGTCATTGCGCAAGGCGGCGTTTTCTGTCCGGCAACGAAACATGACGGGTCCAAGAGCCCGACCAACGCCGAGGATGACAGACGATGACGTTTCAGATTTTCCCTCCTCTTGAGATCCCCGAGACTCTGGCCGCTGGCCCGGGACCGGGCAACACCGACGCCCGTGTCCTGCGCGCCTTCAGCAGCGCAGGCGTGGCGGATCACATGCAGGGTGACGTTCTGCGGGGCATGATCGAGTGCAAACACATGCTGCGAAAGATCTGGGGCACGTCCAACACCTATACTTTTGCGGTCGCAGGCACCGGTTGGAGCGCTCTGGACGCTATGTTCTCTGCCGTCATGCCTGGCGACAAGGTTGTGGCGTTTGCCAACGGGACATTCTCGGGTATCGACGCTCTGACCCTGCGGATCAAGGCAGCTACACCTCAAGAACACGCATCCAACCCGCTTGACCCGCAAGCCGCCAGTGTCACCGTGATCGAGGTTCCGCACGGTCAGCCGGTGACATGTGAACTGGTTGACGCTGCATTGTCTGAGCACCAGCCCAAATGGGCGTTCATGGCGCATTGGGAAACCGGATCCGGGCGTGTCAACGATCTGCGCGGCTTTTCGGACGCCTGTGAACGCAATGGTGTCATGGGTCTGATCGACGCGGTTTCGTCGTTGGGTGCGGATGATTTTTCAATTGACGAGTACCCCGGGATCGCCGGGTGGGCGTCTTGCCCGCAAAAAGGTCTGTGCTGTCTGCCGCTGACCTACGCGCCGGTCAGCTTTACGGATGCTTATATCGAAAGTTTGAAGGCGTCAGGTGCATACTCCTATGTTCACAATCCGATCTTTGAAGCGCGCCATTGGGGCATTGTCGATGGGCAAGACGTAGAGAAGGGAACTTATCACCGGACGCATTCGGGATACGCCGTTGCGGCGTTCCACGAAGCCCTGCGACTGACCCTGCAAGAAAGCCTGGCAAAGCGGGCCATGGCCTACCGCACTCATGAGAAGGTTCTGCGCGATGCGGTGATCGAAATGGGCTGCGAAGTGACATCGGACATGCCCAGCCTTGTTGTTCTGAACCTGCCGCCGGAACTGGCGGGGCGTGAGATGGAGCTGGTCCAGAACTGCCGCGCACGGGGATTTGGCATCTGGCCGACTCTCAGCGCTCCGGTACAGGTACGGATCGGAATCCTCAATCAGTTGAACCGCGACGCGGTCAGCCGGATCGTACGTCTGTTCGCCGAAGCCCTGCGCGAGCTTGGCGGAGAGGTTGATCGAGATGCGATCGAGGCTTTGCTTGAAAGCCGCTACGGCACTTCAATCGCTGCTTAACCACACTGCATGAACGGGAGGATTGCAGATGGATATTCATGAGTACCAAGCGAAAGAACTTCTTTCCAATTTCGGGGTGGACGTCCCTGCGGGCGCGCTTGCCTACAGCCCGGAACAGGCGGCCTATCGGGCGCGCGAGCTGGGCGGTGACAAATGGATCGTCAAAGCGCAGGTCCATGCGGGTGGGCGCGGCAAGGCCGGAGGGGTCAAGCTGTGCAACACTGAAAACGAGATTTATCAGGCCTGCGATGACCTGTTCGGTCGTAAGCTGGTCACGCATCAAACGGGGCCGGAAGGCAAAGGGATCTACCGCGTTTACGTCGAAGCCGCCGTGCCGATTGATCGCGAGATTTATCTGGGCTTTGTTCTGGACCGATCCAGCCAGCGGGTGATGATTGTTGCCTCGTCAGAGGGTGGTATGGAAATCGAGGATATCTCGGCCGACCGTCCGGACAGCATCGTGCGATCCATTGTGGAACCGGCAGTTGGGCTTCAGGAATTCCAAGCGCGTGAAATTGCGTTCAAGCTTGGTCTTGAACCCAAGCTGATCCAGCAGATGGTGCGCACACTGCAGGGTTGCTATGCCGCGTTCAGCGACTTGGATGCCACCATGGTCGAGATCAACCCGCTGGTCATCACCGGCGACGACCGCGTTCTGGCGTTGGACGCAAAGATGAGCTTTGACGACAACGCTCTGTTCCGCCACCCGCAGATCGCCGAACTGCGCGACAAAAGCCAGGAAGACCCGCGCGAAAGCCGTGCGGCGGACCGGGGGCTGTCTTACGTGGGTTTGGACGGAAACATCGGTTGCATCGTCAATGGCGCCGGTCTGGCGATGGCCACAATGGACACGATCAAGCTGGCAGGGGGTGAGCCTGCAAACTTCCTCGACATTGGGGGCGGGGCTTCGCCAGAACGGGTCGCCAAGGCGTTTCGGCTCGTTCTGTCGGACACCAATGTCCAGGCCATCCTCGTCAACATTTTCGCAGGCATCAACCGCTGCGATTGGGTGGCCGAGGGCGTCGTTCAGGCGCTGAAAGAATTGGATATCGACCTTCCGGTCGTTGTCCGGCTCGCTGGTACCAATGTCGAAGAAGGCCAGAAAATCCTTGCCAAGTCCGGCCTTCCGATCATTCGCGCCACAACACTTATGGAAGCGGCAGAACGCGCCGTGGGCGCATGGAAAAACGACCTTACCCAAGGCACCAAGATGAGGGCTGTGTAATGAGCATTCTTCTCGATCGCGACTCGCGTGTCATCGTACAGGGCATCACCGGCCGGATGGCGCGGTTTCACACCAAAGACATGCTGAAATATGGCACGAATGTCGTAGGTGGCGTCGTTCCCGGCAAGGGAGGTGAAACCGTCGAAGGCGTTCCGGTTTTTGACACCGTCAAACAAGCCGTTGAGGCGACCGGCGCAGATGCCAGCCTTGTTTTCGTTCCCCCCCCTTTTGCAGCGGATTCGATCATGGAAGCAGCGGATGCCGGTATCCGGTACTGCGTTTGCATAACCGACGGTATCCCGGCGCAAGACATGATCCGGGTGAAACGTTACATGTACCGTTACCCCAAGGACAAACGTATGGTTCTGACCGGTCCGAACTGCGCGGGCACCATTTCGCCGGGCAAAGCGTTGCTGGGGATCATGCCGGGTCACATCTACCTGCCGGGGCATGTCGGGATCATCGGTCGCTCTGGCACGCTGGGCTATGAGGCCGCAGCGCAGCTGAAAGAGCGCGGGATTGGTGTTTCAACCAGCGTCGGGATCGGGGGCGACCCCATCAACGGGTCATCGTTCAAGGACATCCTTCAACGGTTCGAAGACGACGAAGACACCCATGTCATCGCCATGATTGGTGAGATTGGCGGCCCGCAGGAAGCCGAGGCGGCAGAGTATATTCGTGACCACATCACCAAACCGGTGATCGCCTATGTTGCGGGCCTGACTGCTCCGAAAGGGCGGACCATGGGCCATGCAGGTGCGATCATCTCGGCCTTTGGCGAAAGCGCCAGCGAGAAGGTCGAAATCCTGTCTGCCGCTGGAGTGACCGTGGCGGAAAACCCTGCCGTGATTGGTGAAACAATTGCGCGTGTGATGGAGGCTGCGTGATGGTCAAACCTTCGGTTCTTGTGACCCGCCGCTGGCCTGCTGCCGTCGAGGCGCAGTTGGCCGAGAACTATAACACCGTGCTGAACACCGGGGACAAACCTTTGTCCCCGTCCGAAATCCGGCAGGCGTTGAAATCCTATGACGCGGTCTTGCCTACGGTAACCGATACGCTCAGCGCCGAGGCGCTGGACGTATCTGGCGCGCAGACAAAAATCCTTGCGAATTATGGAGTGGGCTACAGCCATATCTGTGAGCCGTCTGCCCGCGAACTGGGTATGACCGTGACGAACACGCCCGATGTTCTGTCCGAGTGCACGGCGGACATTGCCATGACACTTCTGCTGATGGCGGCCCGCCGCGCCAGCGAAGGCGAACGCGAGTTGCGCGCCGGAAACTGGACCGGTTGGCGACCCACGCATCTGGTGGGGACCAAAGTCAGCGGTAAGACGCTTGGCATCATCGGCTATGGGCGCATCGGTCAGGAGATGGCCCGCCGTGCGCATCACGGCTTTGGCATGGACGTGCTGGTCTATAACCGCAGCCCGGTGGACCCGGTTGTATTGGCGCGGTGCAATGCCACTCAGGTCACGTCAATTGATGAGTTGTTGCCGCAATGCGATTTCGTCTCACTTCATTGCCCCGGTGGGGCTGCGAACCGCCACATGATCAATGCGCGCAGGTTGGACCTCATGAAACCTGACGCATTCCTGATCAACACGGCGCGTGGTGAAGTCGTCGACGAACGGGCGCTGGTCCAATCGCTTATGTTCGACATGATCGGCGGTGCAGCACTGGATGTGTTCGATGGTGAACCCCGTATCTGTGCAGATCTGCTGCAGTGCGACAACCTCGTGATGCTGCCGCATCTTGGCAGCGCCACCCGCGAGGCGCGCGAGGCAATGGGGTTCAGGGTTTTGGATAACCTGAGTGACTTCTTTGAAGGCCGAGAGCCGCGCGATCGGGTGATCTGACCCACCCAACGTACCAATCGAATTTGTCGATGCGGCCCTCAGGACCTCATCGACCCCTTTACACAGGAGATTTGACCCGTGAATGCGCCGCACCGTACAGACGGATTTTTCACCCAGTCCCTGTCGGACCGTGACCCTGAGCTTTTTGGCTCGATCACGTCCGAGCTGGGCCGTCAGCGCGACGAGATCGAGCTGATCGCGTCCGAGAACATCGTCTCTGCCGCCGTGATGGAAGCGCAGGGCTCGGTGATGACCAACAAATACGCCGAAGGTTATCCCGGTCGGCGCTACTATGGCGGTTGCCAGTTTGTCGATATTGCCGAGAACCTGGCCATCGACCGGGCCAAGGAACTGTTTGGCTGCGGCTTTGCGAACGTGCAGCCGAACTCGGGCTCTCAGGCCAACCAGGGTGTGTTCCAGGCGCTGATCCAGCCCGGTGACACCATTCTGGGCATGAGCCTGGATGCCGGTGGTCACCTGACCCACGGCGCGCGCCCGAACCAGTCGGGCAAGTGGTTCAACGCGGTGCAATACGGCGTCCGCAAAGAAGACAACATGCTGGACTATGATCAGGTCGAGGCGCTGGCGAAAGAGCACCAGCCCAAGCTGATCATCGCCGGCGGCTCGGCTATCCCGCGCCAGATCGACTTTGCCCGCATGCGCCAGATCGCCGACATGGTGGGTGCCTATCTGCACGTAGACATGGCGCATTTCGCCGGTCTGGTTGCGGCGGGTGAGCACCCCAGCCCCTTCCCGCATGCGCATGTGGCGACCACGACGACCCACAAGACCTTGCGTGGACCGCGTGGGGGTATGATCCTGACCAATGATGAAGATATCGCTAAGAAAGTGAATTCGGCGATCTTCCCCGGCATTCAGGGTGGCCCGCTGATGCATGTGATCGCCGGTAAGGCCGTGGCCTTTGGCGAAGCCCTGCGGCCCGAGTTCAAAACCTATATCCAGCAGGTCATTACCAACGCACAAGCGCTGTCGGACCAGCTGATCAAGGGCGGTCTGGACACGGTGACCCACGGCACCGACACCCATGTGGTGCTGGTCGACCTGCGCCCTAAAGGCGTGAAGGGCAATGCAACCGAGAAGGCTCTGGGGCGGGCGCATATCACCTGCAACAAGAACGGCGTACCGTTTGACCCCGAAAAGCCGACCGTTACCTCGGGCATTCGTCTGGGCTCACCCGCCGGCACCACCCGCGGCTTTGGCGAGGTCGAGTTCCGCCAGATCGCCGATTGGATCATCGAAGTGGTCGACGGCCTGGCTGCCAATGGCGAAGACGGCAACGGCGCCGTCGAAGCCAAGGTCAAAGCCGAGGTCGCAGACCTCTGCGCCCGCTTCCCAATCTATCCGAACTTGTAAGGCCAAGGACCCAACACATGAGTTTTCATTCTATTGAACAAGCCCCAGCCCGTCTGAACCGCAGCGAGCTTGCCGTTCCCGGCAGCCAGCCCGGAATGTTTGAAAAAGCGGCAAAATCGGATGTGGACGTTATCTTCCTGGATTTGGAAGATGCCGTCGCACCGGACGAAAAGGAACAGGCCCGCAAGAACATCATTCAGGCGTTGAACGACATCGACTGGGGCAACAAGACCATGTCGGTACGCATCAACGGGCTGGACACCCACTACATGTACCGCGATGTGGTGGATGTTGTTGAACAGGCTGGCGCTCGGCTGGATCTGATCATGATCCCCAAGGTTGGAACCGCTGCTGACGTCTATGCTGTTGATATGCTGGTCACGCAAATCGAGGATGCCAAGGGTTACAACAAGCGGATCGGGTTCGAACACATCATCGAAACTGCGCTGGGTATGCAAAACGTAAGCGAGATTGCTGCCGCTTCTAGGCGCAACGAAAGCCTTCATTTTGGAGTTGCCGATTATGCGGCGTCGACACGTGCACGCACGACCATTATCGGCGGTGTGAACCCCGATTATTCAGTGCTGACCGATGCGGATGCCGATGGGGGCCGCCTGACACATTGGGGCGACATGTGGCACTATGCGCTGGCGCGTATGGTGGTCGCTGCCCGCGCCAACGGCCTGCGCCCAATCGACGGGCCGTTCGGAGATTTCCAGGACCCTGACGGCTATAAAGCTGCCGCCAAACGTGCTGCTGTTTTGGGGTGCGAAGGGAAATGGGCAATTCACCCCAGCCAGATTGCCTTGGCAAACGAAGTTATGTCGCCGTCCGACGCCGAAGTGACCAAGGCTCAGCGCATTCTTGTCGCCATGGCCGAGGCCGAAGCGGATGGGAAAGGAGCCGTATCTTTGGACGGCCGGTTGATCGACTACGCCTCAATCCGCCAAGCGGAAGTGCTGGTTGAGAAAGCAAGCCAGATTGCGGCGGCGTAAATGAAGTGACAGGGCAAAGACCAAATCAAACGCGCACGCGCGATCTTGGTCTTTGCCTCCCACCGATACCGGAAACGCATTTGGCCCTAACCTGTGTCCTGATCTCTTAAAGGAATGCCCAAACCGACTTTCTTTCGCCCCATCACAACAGAGGTGCGAAACCGGCGGACGTTTGAATTGTCGAAGAACAGCTTTTTGGTAAGCTCTTCAAAATCATCCATATCACGCGCCGTACAGATCAGGCAGAAGTCCGCGTCACCTGTGATGTAATAGCACTGCTGCACCCTTGGCTCGGCCTGTGCCTGTCGCGAAAAAGCGTCGATCTGATCCTGGCGTTCGCGTTCCAACTCGACCATGACAACGAAGCTCATTGCAAAGCCCAACTTTTTCGGGTCGACGATTGCCACTTCCGAGTGAATGGCACCAGAAGCTCTGAGCGCCTTCAGGCGCCTTTGAACGGATGCGACCGATAAGCCTGTTTCGGATGCAAGCGCTTCCAGCCCCATTTTGGCATCACGTTGCATCAGGTGCAGCAGGCTGAGGTCAAATTGGTCGAGTTTCACAAAGATTTCCTTGATGTGAAAAAGTTTCCCGAAAAATCGGTAAATGTGACCATAATCGATCACAGCTTGTGCGTAAAACTCTGATCATGGAAAACAGTAACAAACTCGATGTGGCAAAGCCGCTGGCGCTGCTGGCGGAATGTCCTGCATATAAACCGAGCCCATTGGAAACCCGCAGTTTCAAGGGGCGAACGATCCTGATCAAGGATGAAACCAACAGGATGGGCCTGGGTGCGTTCAAAGCTTTGGGCGGTGTTTACGCTGTTGCCAAGCTGATCGAAGCGCGTGTTGGTCGTTCTTTGACCCCCAGCGCCTTTCTGAGCGATCCCATAAAGGACGCGGCGCGATCAATGACTTTTGTGTGCGCCAGCGCAGGAAATCACGGCATGGCCGTGGCCGCTGGGGCGCAGCTCTTTGGTGCAACGGCACGCATCCATCTTGCCGAAACAGTCCCCGAAGAGTTTGCCGTTCGTCTTCGGGCGAAAGGCGCAGATGTTGTTCGATCCGGCAGTGACTATGAAGCAAGCGTCGCCGCAGCCATCGCCGACGCCGAAGCAACCGGTGCCATTCACCTCGCCGATGGGTCGTGGCCGGGATATACCGAGCCTCCGCGATTGGTGATGGAGGGTTATACTGTCATTGCTGAAGAAATGCGCCACGATTTAGAAGTGTACGCAAATTGGCCGAGCCACGTGTACCTGCAGGCGGGTGTTGGCGGGCTGGCCGCGGGCATTGCCTATATGATCCGGTCCAACTGGCCAGTGCAACCAAAGATCACAGTTGTTGAACCAGATGCTGCACCCTGTCTGAAGGAAAGCGCCCGAGCCGGAGAAATCCTTACGGTTGAAGGGCCCGTTTCAAATATGGGGCGTTTGGATTGCAAAACGCCATCCATGCTGGCTTTGGATATCTTGAAGCGCTGTGCAGATGACTGGGTTACAATCAGTGACCAACAGGCTCAGAACGCTGTAAACAGCGCCTTGGATTTGGGTTTCTCGACAACGCCATCCGGAGCAGCCGGGCTTGCCGCCTGCCTTGAGGGCGACGATGATTTGCCATTGGTCATCTTGTCCGAAGGGGGCGTTTCTGATGCTTGATCTTGTTGCGTTTCGTCGCGATCTTCATGCCCATCCGGAAACCGGGTTCGACCTTGACCGGACCCCCGATTTGATCGCGGCCGAGTTGGAGCGCGCCGGGCTCGAAGTCACCCGAGGCGTGGGTCGAACCGGAATTGTTGCCACCTTGCGCCGTGGTCCTGGTGAGACCGCAATCGGGTTTCGTGCCGACATGGACGCGCTGCCAATTCACGAAATGACCAATTTGCCCTACCGGTCGAAAACAGAGGGCAAGTTCCACGGTTGCGGTCATGACGGGCATAGCACAATGCTGCTTGGTGCTGCTTTGTCGCTTGCTGCGGACACATCGTTGGACCGGACCGTTCACTTCATTTTCCAGCCGGATGAAGAGAACGGAAATGGGGCCACCGCGATGATCGCTGACGGTTTGTTCGAACGATTCCCCATGTCTGCAATCTTTGGGCTTCACAACATGCCGGGAATGGAGCTTGGGTATTTCGCGACCCAGGCGGGGCCTTTCTGCGCATTCGAGGACAATTTTGAAATCCGCATTCAGGGGCAGGGGGGTCATGCTTCCATGCCAGAGAAGGGCGTCGATCCGATCGTGACCGGGGCGGCGATTGTCATGCAATTGCAATCTATCGTTTCGCGTTCCCTACCGCCCCGGGAACATGGCGTGGTTTCAATTACAGAATTCCTGACAGACGGTGCACGCAACATCCTGCCGAGCAATGTCACCATACGCGGGGATTGCAGGGGGTTTTCCAAAGATGTGTCGGAATGCATCGAGCGCAGAATGCGCGCCATTGTCGACGGGGTTAGTGCGGCACAGGGTGCGGTGTCAGAGGTCGATTACTCCACATCGTTTCGTCCTTTAATAAACGATGCCAGAGCCACTGATGCGATCTCGGACGCAGCTGGCAAAGTTGGGACGCTTGATGCTGAATTTGGCCGAGTTGGCTTCTCGGAGGATTTTGCCGAGTTTCTCATGCATCGCCCTGGCGCGTTTATTCTCATGGGAAACGGGTTGGAAGGGAACAATGCAATGCCGCTTCACAACCCGTCCTATGATTTCAACGATGAAGCGATCAGATACGGAATTGCGTTCTGGACCAGCCTTGCGCAGCGCGGTTTTTGAGTCTGGCGCGGTTGCCGCTCTGGTGATCCTTTTCAAAAAGGAAAAGGGTCCCGACTGTGTGCGAGGACCCCTTAACTGAAGTGAAGGAAATTGTGACGCGAGCTTAGTCCAGCAACCCGCGTTCGGTCAGCACCTTGCGAGCGACACGGAAACACTCCAGCGATTGCGGGACACCGCAATAGATGCCGATCACGTGAATGATCGAGCGGATTTCTTCTTTGGTCACGCCGTTGTTCAGAGCGCCGTTGCAGTGAATTTCCCATTCATGCATCTTGCCCAGCGCGCCGATCATGGTGAGGTTCAGCATCGACCGTGTCTTGTGGTCAATCGTGTCGTCGCCCCAGCCAAAACCCCAGCACCATGCTGTCATGGCCTCTTGGAAGGGGCGGGTGAAGTCATCCGCGGCTGCAAGGTTCTTTTCAACATATTCGGCACCCAGCGTGGATTTGCGCTGTTTCAGGCCGTGTTCGAACAAGTTGTCGTCCATTTCGTTCTCCTTTGGTGAACGGGCCGGCCTGTACTATGACCGGCCCGGATGGGTTTGATTATTCTGCCGGGGTCGCTTCGGCCTCTTCTTCGTCAAAGACCGACAGGCCCAGCTTTTCGCGCTGGCTGTCCCGCCAGATTGCTTTGAGGACCGAAATTCCCATCAGAACCATGACCACGCTGAATGGCAATGCGCCGATGATCATGGCTGTCTGGATCGCCCCGAGGCCACCAATCATCAGCAATGCGCCCACGACCAGCGCCAGGGCAGCACCCCAGAACAGAATGTGCGGCCGCGCCTTGGGGCCTTCGTCGCCAGCGGCATTGATGGTGTTGATGATCAGCACCGCCGAGTCCGCCGAGGTTACCAGGTAGGTGAGCAACAGCACGACGACCATGATCGCAAACACCCAGGCCATGGTTTCGCTCAGCATGACCGAAAGGGTCGCGAAAAGCTGATCCGAAAGCCCGGTGCCAATGATTGCATTGTCCGCGACGCCCGAAAGCTCAAGCTCGATCGCTGTACCGCCAACCAGGGCGAACCAGACAAAGCACATGACGGACGGTACGATTGCCGCGCCAAGCACATATTCGCGAATGGTTCGGCCCTTGGAAATGCGCGCCAGGAAGACGCCGACAAAGGGTGCAAATGCAATCCACCAAGCCCAATAGAACACGGTCCAGCCGCCCTGCCATCCGGCCAGTTGACTTGCGACCGATCCATCCACCCCGTCGCTGTTCCAGACGGTAAACAAGAGGGCTGGTGTTGCGATCAGGTAGTCGTAGATGCCGACAAACAGCGCCTGCAGGCCAAAAAAGGTCGAGCCGAAGAACAAGAAGAAGGCAAGCAATGCAAAGCTGAGCGCCATATTGATGTTAGAGAGCCATTTGATGCCTTTTCCTACTCCGGACAACGCCGACAGTGTGGACGCACCGACAATGATCAACAGCGCGACGGCGATCGCCACTTTGGTCGGATCACCCGCGTCGGTCAGAAGCCAGTCCCCGAAACCGATCCGATGCAGCCCCGCAATGAACTGGTTGACGCCAAAGCCAAGCGTCTGCGCAACACCCAGAACGGTGGCGACAACGGCAACTACGTCGATGACGTGACCCAACGGGCCGGACAGCGATTTTCCGAAGATCGGTGTCAGCGCCGACCGGATGGTCAGCGGCAGGCCGCGCCGGAACGAAAAATAGGCCAGCGCAAGGCCAACGATGGCATAGCTGGCCCACGCGTGCAGGCCCCAATGTGAGAACGACCATTTATAGGCCGAACGCACGGCCTCTTGCGTGGATCCTTCTGCAAGGCCTTGGATGATGTCTGGATTGGTTTGGAAGTGATAGATCGGCTCACCGGTTGCATAGGTCAGCATCCCGATACCGATGCCCGCCCCGAACATCATCGAAAACCATGAAAAGCGCGAGAATTCAGGTTGGTCTTCCGGGCGGCCAAGTTTCATGCGCCCCGACACCGGCAGGATCGCAAGAACGATGCAGGTCAGGAAGAAGAAGGCCATCACATAGACGTACCAGAAGTTGAACGACGCCAGGATCAACGAATTCAATCCGGACAGAACCGAAGCGGCATTGTCAGGAAAGGCCACGGCCCAAATGACGAGGGCACCAATCAGCAGCTTGGCAGTGATGGTCACGTCTTTTGTGAAACCACGGTAGAACCCGCTGTCGGCGGTTTTGATGGGTAGGTCGGTGACGGGTGGTTTTATTGGCATTGGGTGTCCTCCCTATTGTTCTTGAGTTGGTGGATTAGCTGCGCAGCCGAATAGCCACGTTCTTGGTCTGGACGTAATTCCACAGTGCTTCGCGCCCCTTTTCCCGCCCGTAACCGGATTTTCCATATCCACCGAATGGCGTCTCTACGCCGCCGGCGTACCATTCGTTGACAAAGACCTGACCGGCGCGGATCTGCCGGGCCGCCTGCGTGGCGCGGTCGATGTCGCGCGTGAAGACTCCGCCGACCAGCCCGTAGGGTGTTCCGTTTGCAATCTCGATTGCTTGAGCGTCGTCACGGAACTTCAGAACCGAAAGAACCGGTGCAAAAGCTTCTTCGTTCGCAATGTTCATGTCAGGAGTGACGTTGGTCAGAATGGTTGGTTCCAGAAATGCACCGGGAATGTTCATCTTACGTCCGCCGGTGGCTGCAGTCGCGCCAGCTGCGATTGCGCCAGACACCATGCCAGCCGCGCGGTCACGCTGCGCTTCACTGACCATCGGCCCCATATTCGGGCCAAACTCACCCCGTTCGATACCCGGACCGACGGACAGGTTGCTTGCTACGTTCGAGATGCGTTCGATCAGTTCGTCGTGGCGGCTTTCATGCACGATCACGCGGCTCATCGCTGAACACACCTGACCGGCGTTGAAAAAGATCCCCCAGCGTACGTCGTTTTCGAAGGCTTCCAGGTCCGCGTCATCATGCACGATGGCTGCAGATTTCCCGCCAAGCTCCAGGACGCAGGGCACAACGTTGCGTGCGGCTGCACTGGCAATTGCGATGCCGGTTGGCACCGAGCCGGTAAAGACGATCTGATTGACATGTGGATGCGCCGAAAGCGCGGCTCCTGCCTCGTGACCCAAACCGCAAAGGATGTTTACAGCGCCTTTCGGTAGGCCAACCGCCTCGGCAGCATGCGCAAACCAGGCATTGGTCAAAGGTGTCAATTCCGGGGTTTTGATGACAACAGTATTGCCTGTGGCCAAAGCCGCCGACAGCGACCGCGCGGTCATCTCGACAGGATAGTTCCATGGGATGATTTGTGCGGAAACACCAAACGGCTCGTACGTGGTGAAATCGAAGTAGCTCGCTCCTAGTGGAATGGACCGGCCTTCGACGGTTTCAGCCTGATTGCCATAGTATTCGAAATAGCGTGCCGCTCCTTCGATTTCGACGCGTGCTTCCCAAAGCGGTTTGCCCTGCTCAAGGGTCAGAACCCGAGCAATCTCGTCAGTGTTGTCCAGCAGGTAGCGGCCCATAGCCTGTACCATGCGGCCACGTTCCACAGGTCGCAGATCGCTGAGCGCACCTGAAAGATGCACGCGGCGGGCCGCCATGACCGCACGATCCACGTCACCGGCATCGGCCAGCGCCTGTTCAGTTAGTTTTCCGCCGGTTCCCGGGTTGAAAACATCGATCCGACCCGCACCACCATCGATCCAGGTGCCGTCCACATAATTCTGCCAATATGGCTTAACGTCTTGCATGTCGCGCATCTCCAAAACTTCGGAGGGCAATGAATTACCCTCCGAAGCGCAAGTTTCTTTGACTTTGTTTGGTTTTATTCCACCGCCTCACGCATCCATTGCTGGAGCTTGGCGATGGAATGTTCACTCATGACACCACAGGCGGGGTCAAGAACCAGCGGGCCGGGAACATACCCTTTGGATTTCAGCCCGCGGTGAACGGATTCAACAAGGCGGATGTCTTCTTCGACTGTGGTCTGGCGGTCTTGTACGGCAAGCCCCCGGATTACGTCGCTTTCATGACCGCCTTCGGTATACCAGCCGCGCCATACCGTACAGGTGTCCACAGTGTTGGCACGCCAGTGATAGGTGTTCAGCACGTTGCCCGGATAGCACTGGAACGAGAACATGGGCCACAGGAACCACGACTGATAGTCGCCTGCATGCGGAACTGACATATCGATTGGATAGGTCATCTTATCCAACGCCTGACATTCCGTGGTGTGACGCAACACGTAACCGCCGCCCGCATCGGGTTGAATGTCGTAAGTTTCAGGCTTTACAACACCTTCCGCAAAAGTGGGGTGGTTCGAGGGGCAGTGATAGCATTCGGAGTAGTTTTCGATAGAAACTTTCCAATTGCAGTTTTCCGGAATCTCGACCCATTCCAGCGGTGCCAGGTCGTTTATGCCAGGCACGTATTCCGCAATCTCTTCGCGCACACCCGGATACCATTCGTCCATGGGCGCGGCATCTTTGTCGAGGTTGACGAAGATAAAGCCCAGGAAGTCCTCGGTTCGAACCTCGGTCAGGCAAATCTTTTCGCGCTGGAATCCGGGAACGTTCTTGACGTTGGGCCCCGCGCGCAATCCGCCGGTCAGCTCGTAGGACCATTGGTGGTAGGGGCAAACCACAACCCGCGTGTTGCCGGTTCCAGTGACCATCTCATGCGCGCGGTGCTGGCACACGTTGTAGAAAGTGCGGATGACGTTGTCACGCCCGCGGATGGCAAACAGATTCTGACCAGCAATTTCAAACGCGAAATAGTCGCCGACATTAGGGATGTCGTTAGCGTGGCCAGCATACTGCCAGGTGCGCATCAGAAGACCATTCATCTCTTTTTCAAAGACTGCCGGGTCGGTGTAATAGCTGGCGTCCAGCGAATGGGTCAGCGGGGCATTCATGTGTGTTCCTCCTGGTAAAGGCCAAGCTGATGACGGCGTATATGAAACTTTTCGACCCGCTCGACGATCTCATCGCTGGACACTGCTATCACAAAACTGAGCAGTGTTTCTAACAGAGCAATTGTAGACACGGAGGAAGGGAAGAATTGAGGGGTATCTACTGACACAACAAAACCGTGTTCAGCAGACAAGATTACGGGGCTGGCTGGCGAGTCGGATATTCCGATTACGGTTACACCTTGCTTTCGCGCGGTCTGTACCGCCTCGACGACTTCTGTGCGATATGGGTGGCACGTGATGGCGATCAGGACATCCTGCTCGTCCGCCCATGCCAGATCATCAATCGCTGTTGATCCGGGCCGGGGGATCGCATGGAAATCTGTCATACCGGTGCGGGCGAGATACGTGAAGTTGGACGCGTTCGAATTGTTTATTCCAACGCCCAGAGTATAGATGGATCGCGCCGACCAAATCGTTTCCGCAGCAGATTGTAGCCGACTGGCATCAATGTCCGCAAAGGTCTCTTCGATGTTTCGAATGGCTGAGCCCAGCAAGTCTGCATAAAGCTCACCCAGGTCGCCAGAACGGCTGATTCCCTGCAACCAACGTGCGCGGTCGGGGAATGAGACGTCGCTTCGGCGAATCTCATCACGAAATGGTTCCCGAAAATCTCCATAGCCCTCAAAGCCGATTTGTCTGGCCATTCGCACCACGGTGTTTGGTTTGACACTGGCGGCTTCGGCAATCTCACGGACGGTGGAGACGCCAACTTCTCTGGGGTTTTCCAGAACATACCGCGCGGCTTTCTGTGCTTCGGGGGTCAAGAGCGACAATTCTTGTGACAGGCGTCCCAGAACCTCGCTTGAAACATCTGTACCATTCATTGCGTATCTCGGTATGTACATTTGTGCCGTTTTACGTTGACACTGGTACATATGTGGCAATAGGAAGTCCACAGAAATATGCGACTCTCGAACAGGAATTTTTGCGATGTCCAAAAAAGAACTGCCCGAACGCGCCAAGGTTGTCATCGTCGGTGGCGGTGTCATGGGGTGCGGCCTTGCTTACCACCTTGGCCATGAAGGCTGGGGCGAAGAAACCGTCTTGCTGGAAAAGGCCGAATTGACCAGCGGATCGACCTGGCACGCGGCGGGTCAGATCACCCATTCAACCAGCTCATACGGGTTGGGTCGCATGGTGGACTACAACATTGGCCTGTATTCGAAGACTCTGGAAGAAGAGACCGGGCAGGCCGTCACCTGGCATGGTTGTGGCTCGTTCCGTCTGGCGTATACCGAAGACGAAATGGACTGGCTGCGCCACACCCTGTCTGTGGGTCGTTCGCTGGGCTTTAATATCGAACTGGTAGGCCCTGATTTCATCGCCGAGAAGCACCCGTTCTACAATCTGGATGGCGTTCTGGGCGCGCTTTACACCCCGGATGACGGTCATGTGGATCCGTCGAACGTAACCATGGCGATGGCCACTGGTGCCCGCCAAAAAGGCGTGAAAATCTTCCGCCACTGCCGAGCCACCAACATCACGCAGAACGATGCGGGCGAATGGGTGGTCGAGACCGAAAAAGGCACGATTGTCTGCGAACACGTGGTGAACGCGGGCGGCACGTATGCCCGCCAGATGGGTGAATGGTCGGGTCTGCAATTGCCCATGACCTCGATGACGCACCACTATTTCGTCACCGAGAATGTGCCCGAGTTTCAGGATCTGGACGTTGAGCTGCCTGTGATCCGCGACGACAAACAGGTCTCGGGCTATATCCGGATGGAGCAGAAAAAGGGCCTGATCGGGATTTACGAAAAAGAAAACTCGAACTCGGTCTGGCATGACGAATGCCCATGGGAATACGAGAACTGGCTGTTCGAGGCCGATTATGACCGCGTGATGCCCTGGCTGGAAAACTCGCTAGAGCGGATGCCGATATTCGCCGAATTGGGCATCACCCGCGAAGTGCATGGCGCGATCAGCCATCCGCCGGATGGCAACCCGATGGTTGGCCCCGCTCCGGGCGTAAAGAACTACTGGTGCTGCTGCGGTACCCAGATCGGTATCGGTTGGGGCCCCGGTCTGACCCGCGAACTGGCCAAGTGGATGGTCCGCGGCGCTGCGGACATCTCGATGCGCGACTACGACCCGCGCCGCTTTGGCGCCTATGCCAAGAAAGACTGGCAGGTCATCAAAGCGCACGAAGACTACAAATTGCGCCACGAAATCCCCTTCCCGCACTTCAACCGTCTAGAAGGCCGCCCGATCAAGCCGTCGCCGCTGTATGAAATCCTCAAGGACAAGGGCGCGGTTTACGAAGAAGTCTATGGTTTTGAACGTCCCCGTTGGTTTGCAACCGAAGGTGTCGAGCAGCGCGATCACTACAGCTTCCGCCGCAACGTGGTGCATGATGTGGTCGGGGCCGAGGTCAAAGCCGTCCGCGAAAGCGTCGGCATCATGGATGTGACCGCCTTTACCAAGGTCGAAGTTTCGGGCCCGGACGCTTATGCGCTGCTGGACCGTCTGACCGCAAACAAGATGCCGCAGAAGACCGGCTCGATCACACTGACCCATATGTTGAACCGCCGCGGTCGGATCGAGTTGGAGACCACGTTGGTGCGGATGGCGGATGACCGCTTCTATCTGGTCTGCGCGGCCTTCTTCGAACAGCGGCTGCTGGACCACCTGAACCACAACCGCGCGGATGAGAACGTGACCATCACGCCTCTGTCCGCTGGCTGGTCGGCCCTGTCGCTGAACGGTCCGAAATCGCGCGAAGTTCTGGCACAGTGCACCGATGCGGACCTGTCCAATGCCGGTTTCCGCTGGCTGTCGGCGCAGGAAATCACCGTGGCCGGTCACAAGGTCTGGGCGTTCCGCATGTCCAATGCCGGTGAGCTGGGCTGGGAATTCCACATGCCGGATGAAGCCTGCGTGGATGTCTACACCGCGCTGTGGGCCGCGGGCGAGCCGCATGGCATCGTCAACTACGGTTCATTCGCCATGAACGCGATGCGGATGGAGAAAGCCTTCCCCGGTGCGGGCGAGTTGACCAATGAGGTCACGCTGCCCGAGGCCAATGTGGGTCGCTTCTTCAAGCTGGACAAAGAGTATCTGGGTGTCGAAGCCACACGCGTCAGCGCCGAGCAGGCCGAGAAAGGCGAAATGCCCTGGGTCTGCGCCTATCTGGAAATCGAGCCCGACGGGATCGAGGACGGACACGGTGGCGAGGCGATCAAGGTAAACGGCGAGATTGTTGGTGCGACAGCATCTGTTGCTTACGGCCACACGGTCGGCAAGATCTTGGCCTTTGCCTATATCAAGCCGGACGCCAACGTACCGGGTCAGGAGATCGAGGTGATCGTTGCAGGTGAGCCGCGCAAGGGCCGCATTCTGGGCGAAGCTGCTTATGATCCGCAAAGCAAGCTGCCGCGCACCGACGCGCCCGCTGCGGTTCCCGCATAAGACAAGACCGGTGGGCACCAACACAGGTGCCCGCCGCGTTAGGCCAAAGAACTTAATTCAGGACATGGACCAGATGATCCCGGAAACGATGAAAGCCGTTGTGATGAATGGTCACGGCGGATTGGACATGCTGGAATACCGCGACATGCCCACGCCGACGCCCGAAAAGGGTGAGGTGCTGATCAAGGTCGGGGCCTGTGGTCTTAACAATACTGATATCAACACGCGCACAGCCTGGTATTCCAAGAAAGTGGATGCCGTTCTGGGCAGCGGCGCGGCGGATGGTTTTGACGAAGCCAGCGGCGATGACGGCACCTGGGGCAGCGGGTCGTTGAACTTCCCCGTCATTCAGGGCGCCGACGTGGCTGGTGAAATCGTTGCCGTTGGCGAAGGCGTTGATCCCGCACGCGTCGGCGAACGAGTGATGATCGACCCCTGGTTGCTGAGCCATGGGGATTGGCTGAACCCTGAAAACTCGGGCTATTTCGGGTCCGAGGCGGATGGGGGCTATGCCGAATACACCAAGGTGCGCGCGGCCAATGCGGTGCCCGTTAACAGCAGCCTGAGCGATGCGGAACTGGCCACTTTCCCTTGCGCCTATACGACCGCGGAAAATCTGGTTCAGCGCACCGCTCCGCGTCCGGGTGAGGTCGTGGTGATCACAGGCGCGTCCGGTGGCGTGGGCTCGGCCGCTATTCAGCTATGCCGCCTGCGCGGTTGCAAGGTGATCGCGATTGCCAGCCCCTCGAAGGCCGAAATGCTGCATGAACTGGGCGCAGCCCATGTCATCGACCGCAACACCGTTGATCTGGAAGCCGCTATTCGCGACGCCGCAGGCGGGCCGGTGGACATCGCGCTGGATGTGGTCGGATCACCGATGTTCATGGCGCTGATCAACGCTTTGCGTCAGGGTGGGCGTTACTCCACATCAGGGTGCATCGCTGGTCAAATGGCCGAATTCGACCTGCGTCAGCTGGTCTACAAGGACCTGCAGCTGACCGGCGCAACCATCTGCCCGGCAGGCACAATGCAGCGCGTGGTGGGCATGATCGAAACCGGCGCTTTGAAGCCTCTGTTGGCGGCGATCTATCCGCTGGAAGATCTCGCGAAGGCGCAAGAGGCGTTCGTTCAGAAAACGCATGTTGGAAATATCGTGGTGACACCCTAACGCGCGCCACGCCCCTTTTTAAGAAAAACGGCAAAACCAGTCTTTGGTTTGGCGGGCCAATCTAAGGAAAACTGACGTGAAGATCATCCGCATTGCAGCTTGGGAAGTCCCGCTGACCAGCCATGACACCTATTACATGGCAGATGGGAAAACCTGCGACACCACAACCTCGGTTGTGCTGCGTCTCGACACCGATACGGGCCTGTCTGGCTGGGGTGAGGTCTGCCCGATCCCGCATTACCTGCCTGCCTATGCCAAGGGTGTGATCCCCGCCATCACTGAGTTGGCCCCGGTTCTGATCGGCACCGACCCGGTGGGGCCGGAAACCGTAATGGAGCAGGTGAACCGGTTTCTGCGGGGTCATGCATACGCGAAGTCCGCGTTGGATACTGCGCTCTGGGATCCGACAGGGCAAGCCGCGGGTCTACCTGTTCACCGCCTTCTGGGGGGGCGGCAGGTCAAGGACATGGCGCTCTATCACTCAATCACCTGCGTGGCCCCGGACGAAATGGCCCGCATGGCGCAAGATGCGTATGACAAGGGCATGCGCCAGTTTCAGGTCAAGTTGGGGGCTGATGGCGACTGGCAGACGGATGTTGAGCGGTTGACCAAAGTGCGCGAGACCGTTGGTCCGGGCCCATTGGTCTATGGCGACTGGAACTGTGGCAGCGATGCGCTGAACGCGATCCGTGTCGGTCGCGCCGTCGCTCATCTGGATGTCATGCTCGAGCAACCTTGCGCGACGCTCGAGGAATGCGCCCATGTGCAGCGGGTCACTGGCCTGCCGATGAAAATCGACGAAAACGCGTATGACGTCGCCTCGGTCATCGCAGCGCATCAGGCCGGTTGTATGCAGGCTGTTGCATTGAAGCTGTCCAAGATGAGTGGCTTGTCCGCCATGCGGCAAATCCGCGATGTCTGTCTGACGCTGGGTACTCAGATGTGTATCGAGGATACCTGGGGCAGCGACATCACCACCGCCGCGCTTCTGCATCTGGCCGCTTCGACCCCTGCGCGCGGAATCATGAACACCTGCGACCTGAGCCACTATGTCGGCCCACGTCTGGCCCCCGATGGTCCGGTGCGTGAAAACGGCCGAATTACCCCGCCCGAAGGGCCCGGTCTGGGCGTCACGCCCGACGCCGACGCTTTGGGCCAGCCTGTCACCATTATCGATTGATCCCAATCCCAGCCTGCCGAGAGACCTGTTATGGAAGATTTCAGCAACGCCTACCCCTCACATGATCCTGAATGGGTCAAAGACATGCACGCAGATCACTATCTGCAAAGCTGGTCGAAACAAGGCAGCCGCCCGCGCGTTATTACCGGCGCGCAGGGCAGCTGGTTCTGGGACAGCGATGGCAAACGCTATCTCGATTTCCAAAGCCAGTTGGTGAACGCCAATATGGGCCACCAGCACCCTAAGATCGTTCAGGCGATCAAGGATCAGGCCGATAAGTTGTGCTATATCGGCCCCGCCATGGGTTCGGATGTACGTTCGGAAATGGCGGCGATCATGAATGAGATCACGCCCGCGAACATCACTTCGACCTTCTTCACAACCGGCGGCTCGGCAGCGAACGAAACCGCGATCCGTCTGGCACGGCACTATACCGGGCGCACCAAAATCATTGCGCGCTATCGCTCGTATCACGGGGCGACCGGTGGCACGCTGTCCCTGACAGGCGACCCGCGCCATCACCTGACCCGGGCCGATATGCCGGGCGTGGTGCGGATGCTGGACCCCTATGTCTATCGCCTGCCGACTGGTCACACCGACCCGGCGAAATGCCCGGTGGCGCAGGGTGGTCCGCATCTGGAAGAGATCCTGATGTACGAAAACCCCAACACGGTGGCGGCTGTCATTTTGGAGCCGATCGTGGGCACCAACGGCATCATCGTGCCCCCCGATGGCTACCTGCAATCGATCAAAGAAACCTGCGAAAAACACGGCATCCTGCTGATCGCGGATGAGGTCATGGCTGGGTTTGGTCGTACCGGTAAATGGTTCGCCGTCGATCACTGGGGCGTGCAGCCCGACATCATCACCAGCGCCAAGGGCATCAACTCGGGCTATGTGCCGCTGGGCACCATGTCGGTCTCGACCGAGCTGCACAACTGGCTGCGCGACACTCCGATGCCGGGCGGTCTGACCTATGCCGGTCACCCGCTGGCCTGTGCGTCGGGCATTGCCGCAATTCGCGCCATGCAGGACGAAGGTGCGCTGGAAAACGCCACTGCGATGGGTGAGAAGATGCGCGCCGAACTGGCCAAGATGGCCGAAAAGCATCCCAGCATCGGCGACATTCGCGGAAAGGGCATGTTCAACGGTATCGAGCTGGTCAAGAACCGCGACACGCGCGAGCCGCTGGTTCCGTTTGCCGCGAAAGGCCCGGACGCCAAACCGATGACGGACATGATGAGCTTTGCGATGAACGAGGGCCTGTACCTGTCGTTCTACTCAAACGTCGTTCGTCTAACACCGCCGCTGAACATCAGCGAAGAGGATCTGATGGCCGGTCTGGAGATACTGGATCGTACCCTCGACATCGCTGACTGCGAGTGTGTTTGAGCGTGACTTTGAGAGGCCGATGAAATGACCAATTACGGTGTCATCATTGTGGGGGCGGGGCAAGCTGGTTGCTCCGCTGCCGTCAAACTGCGCAATCTTGGTTATGACAAGCCAATTGCCCTGATCGGTGAAGAGGCGCACCCGCCCTATCAGCGGCCGCCTCTTTCCAAAGCTTATCTTCTGGGCGAGCTGCCGCGTGACCGTCTTTTCCTGAGGCCCGAAAGCTTCTTTGACGAGCATCAGATCGACCTGCACCTGAACCAGCAAGTCACCGAGATATCGGCAGACAACCAGACACTTGTTTGTGGCGACCAAACGCTGGCGTTTGAGCATCTGGTCCTCGCAACCGGCTCGACCCCCAACCGCCTGCCCGAGAGCATCGGTGGTACTCTGCCCGGGACCTATACAATCCGTGGCATCGCCGACATCGATGCAATTGCGCCCGAGTTCAAGCAAGGGCGAAAGATCGTCATCATTGGCGGGGGCTATATTGGCCTGGAAGTTGCTGCCGTTGCTGCAAAGCTTGATCTTGAAGTTACACTGATCGAAGCCGCTCCGCGCATTTTGCAGCGGGTTGCTGCCCCGGAAACCGCTCAGTACTTCCGCGACCTGCACGATGCCAACAACGTACGCATTTTTGAAGATACCAAGATTGCACGCGTTACCGGAGTAGAGCGCGCAGACGGGGTGGAGCTTGCCAATGGTGAGGTGATCCCGGCCGATTTTGTTGTTTTCGGGATCGGCATCACGCCAAACACGGCCCTTGCCGAAGCCGCCGGTGTAGACGTTGAAAACGGCATCAAGACAGACACATGGGGCCGCACCTCGCATCCTTGTATCTGGGCGGCAGGAGACTGTGCGACGTTTCCGCATGGTGATGCACAGATCCGCCTGGAAAGCGTCGGCAACGCCATTGATCAGGCCGAAGCGGTTGCTGAGAACATCATGGGTGCAACCAAGCCTTATGAAGCAAAACCCTGGTTTTGGTCTGATCAGTACCATGTGAAGCTTCAGATTGCTGGTCTGAATGCCGGCTACGATCAGGTCGTTTCTCGTGAAGGCGAGGATGGGTCGACTTCAGTCTGGTACTACCGCGATGCCCAGCTTATCGCCGCGGATGCGATGAACGACCCGCGCGCCTACATGGTTGCGAAACGGCTGATCGAATCCGGAAAATCCCCGCATCCCCAGATGGTTGCGGATACAGCTACTGATCTCAAATCACTTCTTAAAGTCTGAGGAAAGGCACGACAGCGCATGTATCTTGAGTCAAAACCCATCACCCGGTGCCGGGAGGGCGAGCACCCAAGCGCTGCCGGACATTCTGCGGGCGTTGCGCAGAAGCGCCATTTTTATTTTCTGCTGCTTCCCGGTTCCAACATGCTGGATTTTGCGGCTGGGATCGAACCGCTGCGGGCCGCCAATTCCGTTACGGGGGAAACAGGTTACACCTGGTCGATTATGACCGAGACCGGCGCGCATGCAACGTGTTCGAACGGAATCGAAATCCCTGCGCAGACAGGCCTGTGTACAACGCGACATTCAGATTACGTGATTGTATGCTCGGGGAATGCCGGGTACTTGGAAGCCCGTCCCGAAACCCTGCAATGGTTGCGTAGACATGCCAGATTCGGCGGTCGGGTTGCTGCGATTGGAACCGGCGCGTTTACATTGGCGCGGGCCGGGCTGGCAAACGAAGCGCAATTGACGTTGCACTGGTCACTGGCCCCGGTCTTTGAAGAAATGTTCCCAAAATTGGACTGTTTGCCGTCGCGGGTTGTGGCTGATGACGGTGTGGCCTCAAGCGCTGGGGGCACTGCAGGCCTGGATTTGACTCTGTCCATCATCGAGTCGGATTTCGACAACGGCACCGCTCAGAAAGTGGCGGATTATTGCGTCCACGACTTCGACTGCCACAGCAACCGGTCGCAACGCCAGGCCATGTCGAAAATGGCCGGATCCCGGAACCCCGCGTTTCTGAGTATCCTCAAGAAAATGGAGGACTCGCTGCAGGACCCAATTCCGGTCGATGAACTTATCGAAGACGAAAAAATCTCAAGACGGCAGATCGAACGTTTGTTCAACAAACACCTCAAGACAAGCCCGTCCCGATATTATCGCAATTTGCGTCTTGATCGGGCGCGGGTGTTGCTGCGCGGTACTGATCTGTCCATCATTGATGTTGCCGTCGCGACAGGGTTCGCCAGTATCGTCAATTTCTCGAAAGCCTACAAAACGAGATTTGGCGAGCGTCCAACGGCAGACCGATCAGCCGCGTAAAGGCGCGGCTATCTGAAAGTGGTAGCAAGCGATCCCGAAAAGGCGAACTACATCGCGGCCTCTACGACCAGCCAGTCCCAGAAGGCGCGAACCCTTGGCTGACGTTGGCGGTGGGAAACCGCGCTCAGGAAATAGCGCGGGGCAGGGGGCACGGTTTCGGAAGGCAGTTCAAAGGGAATGCACAGTCGCCCTTCGGCCAGCATCCTCTCGGCATTGGCCCGATTGCCCAAAGCCACGCCGATCCCTCGGGCTGCTGCCTCGAATGCGTGCAATGAGTAACTGACCGAAAAGAAACGCTGACGACGCAGCCAGGATCGCCCTGCCAGCACTTTTTTCCATGACGTCAGACGCCTTTCAGTTTCTATCAGCGTCGCGCCTTTCAGGTCATCCAAAGCCCGCAATGCGTTCGCCTCAGCATAATCTGTACTGGTCAACGCAACGAGTTCGTCTGGCAAAAACTGCAGTGAAACCAAATCCGGGTCGGCCTCGAACCTATATTCAATGGCAACATCAATGCCTCGTTCTTCGGGGTTGAATGTCATCCGATCGAGAAGACGAATGTCAAAATCGGGATACAGTTCCGAGAACCCGTGCAGTTTGGGCATCAGCCACATTGCGGTCAGCGTAGGCGGGGCCGCAATTGTCAGAATTTCACGTTGAGATTGTTGGGTCGCAACCGATGTCGCACGCCCAATCGCTTCTAGGCCGGGGCGGACTTCTGTCAGATAATCATGCGCGCCTTCGGTGAGAACCAGATTGCGCCCTCGGCGAATGAACAAGGGTGCCCCAAGAAATCCTTCCAATTTGTCCAACTGATGGCTGACTGCTGGGGGGGTTACGTTCAACTCGGCTGCGGCTGCCCGGACACCGCCCAGACGGGCGACGGTTTCAAACACATGTAACGCGTGAAGGGGAGGGAGTTTGTGAGTCGTCATTTTGTTTAAAATAACTAAACAAAAAATACAAAAGCAATGAATTTTCTTTCAAGCTAGCCGCTTTTATCCTGCCTAAAATGGATCGCAGCAAGGATGCCGAAATGAAGCCGTTGAAAGACATTCTCGTGGTCTCGATCGAACAGGCACTGGCGGCACCGCTGTGCACTGCGCGACTGGCCGAAGCCGGGGCACGTGTCATCAAGATCGAACGCGCAGAAGGGGATTTTGCGCGTGGCTATGATCGTGCGGCCAAAGGCACAAGTTCGTATTTTGCCTGGACCAACCAAGGCAAGGAATCGCTGGCGCTTGACTTCCGCACTGAAGAAGACGCGACCTTGCTGCATCGGATTGTCGCTCAGGCTGATGTTTTTGTTCAAAATCTTGCTCCGGGTGCCATGGCGCGCGCCGGGTTTGGTTCGGCAGAGTTGCGCGAAATGCATCCGCATCTCATTACCGTTGACATCACCGGCTATGGAGAAAGCGACGCGGTCAAGCATCTGAAGGCCTATGACTTTCTGATTCAGGCTGAATCTGGTCTCACTGGAATCAGCGGTGGTGTTGACGAAATGGGACGCATCGGCGTATCGATTTGTGATATTGGTGCAGGCATGACCTCCCACGCGGCCGTTTTGGAAGCCCTGATGCGTCGTGAAATGACGGGCGAAGGCGCTGCTTTGGCCGTCTCGTTGTTCGACGTGGCAGCAGACTGGATGAGTGTCCCGCTGATGCACAGCGAATACGGAAAAGGTGCACCGCAACGCGTGGGTTTGCGCCATCCAAGTATGGCCCCCTATGGTGCGTTCGAAACGAGCGAAGGCGCATTAACGTTAATCGCCATTCAAAATGAACGTGAGTGGCAGCGGTTTTGCCAAGAGGTCTTGCGCTCGAACACCGCAGGCTCAGACTCCAGATTTGCGTCCAACAATGACCGGGTTGCCAATCGCGACGCGCTGGAGGACCTGATTTCCAAGGTGTCGCGAGAGCTGACCTTGCAAGAGTTCCGGGCTCGGTTGGCCGCAGCGAACATCGCGTATGGCGCAGTCAACAGTGTTGAAGCGCTGGGCAACCACCCAGCCTTGCGGCGTCGCGAAGTGACAACTGAAGGAAATGAAACGATCGCGATACCCGCAGCGCCAATTCGTTGGGTGGATGTTGAAGAGGTCAGCCCGTTGTCGTCTTCTCCTGCAATCAACCAGCATGGCCCGGCGCTGCGCGCTGAATTCGCCTGACCAAAGCAGAGAGGTCAACATGATGTTGCAAGCCGTAGACTCCTGGATCGGACGTTCGCAGACGCACGAAGACAGTTTGCGCGCCGAGCCCGCCCAGTTCATGCAGGCCACGATTGGTCGCGAACCGACGTTGGAAAACGGCGATGTTTTGCCGCCCCTGTGGCATTGGCTGTACTTTCTTGAAGCGAAACCAGCTGATGAGTTGGGCAGGGACGGCCATCCAAAAAAAGGGGGGTTTCTCCCTCCTGTCGCGCTGCCCCGTCGGATGTGGGCCGGTGGCAGGTTTGAATTTCTGGAACCCGTTCCGATTGGCGATCAGGTCAAAAAGCGGTCTACGATCAAGCATATTGCGGAAAAGAACGGGCGCAGCGGCTCATTATGTTTCGTGACCGTTCTGCATGAGGTTTTCCTGGGCGACGGTACGCTTGCTCTGACCGAAGAGCATGACATCGTGTACCGCGAAGATCCGCATCCTGACGCCCCAAAACCTATGCCAGCCCAAGCGCCTGACCAAGCTGAAGTGTCCGAGGTGATCTCGCCCACACAGGTTATGCTGTTCCGCTATTCGGCGCTGACCTTTAACGGGCACCGGGTTCACTATGACGTGGATTATGCCCGTTCGGTTGAAGGGTATGACGGTCTGGTCTTTCATGGGCCGCTCACGGCAACCTTGTTGGTCGACCTTGCCCAGCGCACCATGGGAAAAGCCCCGAAGACCTTTGAGTTTCGCGGGACTGCACCTCTGGCAGGGATGAATCCCTTCCATATCGAAGGTGTTCGCGAAAACAACACGATGCAGCTGTGGGCGCGCCGCCATGACGGGGCCAAAGCCATGCAAGCAACAGCCACTTTCTAAGGTTCAGGCCTATGCAATCGAAACTCGACGCAGAGCAAACCGTGGCAAAACCAAATGTGCTGAACTTCTCGGAGCGTCTTGCGGAATGGGCAACGCAGTCGGACCTTGGCGTTGACGCCGAAGTGAGAGAACAGGCGCGTTTCACGCTGATCGACACATTGTCCTGTATGGTTTTGGGCGCGACAGAGCGTCAGGCCACTGCGGCATCGGATGCAATGCTTTTTGGCCTGAGACAGGGGTCAGTTCCGCCGGTTGGTGGCGGTGAGATGCTGTCGATAACCGGTGCAGCGCTGGCCAATGGCGCGCGTGCAGCGGCGCTGGACTTCGACGATTACGAACTGTCCGGGTCCAGTCACGCAAGCGCGCCGGTTCTGAGTGCTTTGCTGAGCCTTGCTCACAAGGTGCCGATGACAATTGACGAAATGAATGACGCCTGGATCGTAGGGTATGAGACCATCATCTGGATGGGCAAAGCGCTGGGATACGGTCACTACGACATCGGGTGGCACTCGACATCCACATTGGGTCCGATTGGGACAGCTGCCGCAGTGTCCAAGGCACTTGGGCTGTCGGCGCGGCAAATGTTCAATGCTATGGCGCTTGCGGTGTCGTCTTCTTCCGGGTTGCTGACACAGATCGGCTATGACGCCAAAGCGCTTCATACCGGATTGGCGGCGGAAGCTGGGCTGAGGGCGGCGCTTTTGGGTCGCGCGGACGCAACTGGAAACTGTAATCTGTGGGATTCCGAGTTTGGGTTTACAAAGGTTTACGGCACACCGGAATCCATTGGTTTTCGTGAAATGATGAAGACGATGGAACTGGGCCAGGCTGTTCAACAGTACCCGGTTATCCGAAAGCTGTGGCCGAGCTGCGCCTACACACAACGCCCAATTTACGGTGCGATTGAGTTGAGCCAACAGATCAAACACCCAAGCGATATCGCTTCTGTCAAAATCCGCATGCCCGCGCCGTTCCATCGCGTTGCAGGCTTTGGTGTACCGGACAACGACGCCGAGGCCCGCTTTTCGGTGCGGTACTGTATCGCCGTTGGTTTACTGGAAGGCCGCGTCGTCCCCGGCGACTTTGAGCCAGACGGATTCAACGATCCTCAGCGTCGCGAACTGACAGCTTCGATCGAGCTGGATCTGTACGATCTGCCGAAAGGTGACACTGGTGACATCGGTCCGACAACCCCGGAAACGATCACAGTCGAACTCAAAGACGGTCAAGTGATCAGCCATGAAATGACTTTTGTTCCTGGCGGTGCGTCCATGCCCATGACCAAAGCCGACTTAATGCAAAAGGTGCGCGCCTGCGGCTGCTCGGTCGAATTGGCACAGGCATATCTGGCGGCACATGGCGATACGCCTTTGTTGGACACCGGATTGCTTGGTCAGGTGTCGCCCCCAATGATGGCGCGCGCGGGATGAAAAACAGATCTCTCAGGTCGCTTCTCTATATCCCCGGGCACGTTGAAGCCCTCGTCCCCAAAGCTGCAAGGACGGAAGCTGATGTTATAATCCTTGATCTTGAAGATGCAGTGCCGCAGTCCGAAAAGGAGAATGGGCGGCAAAGGCTTCGCGGTGCGACGACCGTATTGCGGAATAAAGGCAAATCGGTAGCGGTCAGGATAAACAACGACGACGCGCTTCTAGAGGATGACCTGTCTGCAGCGACTGCGGCAGGGATCGATTACTTGATCCTGCCAAAAGTCGAAAACCGTGAATTTATTCAGAAAGTTGCCGATTTCGTTCATGCCAAGGGATGCGATGACGTGTCCCTGATTGGTTTGATCGAAAGCCCGGTGGGGTTGCTTAATGCGCCGATGATTGCTGCAGCACAAGAGCGATTGATCGCGTTGAATCTCGGGACGGAAGACTTTTGCCTGGAGATGGGCATGGAGCCCGAATGGGGCGGTCTGCTTTATCCGAGCCAACAGATCGTGACAGCAGCACGGGCGGCCGGCAAAATCCCTTTGGGCTATGCCGGCAGCATCGCGCAGTATCACGACATTCCCGCCTTCAGCACGACAGTGGAAAGATCTGCCAAATTGGGGTTTGAGGGCGGTTTTGCAATCCACCCTTCACAAGTGTCGCCGTTGAATACTGCGTTTACCCCGTCGAAAAACGCAGTTGCTCAGGCGCAGAGGATTGTGGCTGCATACGAAAAATCCCTGGCTGAAGGTCGTGGTGCCGTTTCGCTCGACAACAAGATGATCGACTTGCCGATCGTCGAAAAAGCGCGGCGCGTCCTTGAGGCGGGATCTCGGTTTTCTGACCGTTTCGCATGAACCTACACAGTTCTTCGGCGTCAGAGCTTATAAAACCGCTTTGCTGTTTCACGAAACACTGCCGACTTGGCCTCTTCCGGGATTAATTCCGCATAGGCCCTCATGAGGGTTGCGTAGTCGCTGTACAGGCTGTCGACCGGAAAATTCGAACCATACATGGTTCGGTGCGCGCCGAATTGGTCAAGGCCTGTCTCGACAATCGGGCGGATGCTTTGGGTCGACCAGTGATGGTCAAACATGCCCAGACCCGAGAGTTTACAGGTCACGTGCGGCAAATCTGACAGCGTTCGCAGATTTTTGGCCCATTCATTCAACCCCGCAGTGCTGCGGTCATGGGGTGATCCAGCGTGGCAAAGCGCAACTTGCGTGTCTGGCGCTTTGGCCAACACACGAGCGGTTTTCTCGTAGAGTTCGGGGATCAGTTGCAAATCAAAGCTTAACCCTCGTCGCCCGGCCTCTTGCAAACCGGTCAGAAAGCGGGGGTCGTCCAACAGGGCGTTGGTGCCGGTTTGCGCATCCTCTCCGGGCGCGCGGCCAACGATCTGGCGCACGCCACGTACGGTGCTGAGGTGCTGGAACGCATCCAATTGGTCCGTCAGATCCGGTGCGGTCAGGTCGCAAAAGACCACTTGTGCCATGGGCCAGTTGGGGTTGGCGTCCGCCACCGATTGAACCCACCGGGCTTCGGCCATCCCATCTTCGGCCCCCACCTGAATATGGACCGAGGCGCGGATGCCCTGAGCTTGGGCATCTGCGTTGAATTCGCCCAAAAGGTAGTTCCGCTGAATGGTAGACGGGTCTCCAAAAAACCGCTCAACGCCTTTGGCCATCAGCCACGGGTAGTGAACGGCCTTTAGATCCCAAAGGTGATGATGCGCGTCTATCCAGCCAGTCATGTGCGCGGCACCTGTTGCATACGTCCCAGAATGTCTACGCCTTGCTGTTTCCAGAAATGCAGCAAGTCAATGAAAATCCAGTTTTCAGCCAGCTTGTCACCCGCGCGACGGTAAATGTCGATCACTCGGAATTCTCCGGCCTTGTCTGTGGCGGGCATGCCCATGAAGCCTCCGGTAGGGCGGGCGGTGAAGTTGGGCCAGCCGAAGAAGCCACCATAATGCCCCTCGGCCATGCGGCAGAGATGTTTGGTCTTTGACCGGTCGGTGAAACCTGCGCGGAACGGCCCTGCATGTTGCTTGGCGTAGCGCTCAATCGTGTAGGTCGCGCCGATCCCTGTGGGTCCCCACCACAACATGTCTTCGTGCCATGTGCGGCGCAGTTCATCCTCAAGGCTCAGCCCGCTGTTCCATTGACCCAGATCCGAGATCATCGCGTTGATCGCCGCCAGAGTCTGTTCACCTTCCTCTGGGGGTTGGGGGTCAAACATCAGCCCGTCATGGGTCATTGGTCCGGGCTGTACCAGTTGGGCAGCGGTTTGCGGCGGGAAGGGTTGCAGCCCGGCTTGCAACATTAGATGTGGAACATCGAAATACATCGCTGTTTCGGTGATCTTGCCATCTTCCACACGGTTGAATTCGCAATAGCGTAAAAAAGCCAACTTGCCGGTTGGCGCGATACCCAACCAGGGCGTATCGAACAAGCCCATCAGATGTCCCATCGACACCACCCAGACAGACGAGAAATCGTCCATTTCGTTGGCGCCTGCCATGAAGACATCCTGCCGCCTTTGTAATTGCGTCAGCGATGCGCGCAGGGGCGTCCAGAAGGTATCTGCAACGGCCTGAGGTCCGCGTATCTCGTCAAACGGATGAAACCCGCGCCAGATGTGATTCGAGCTGTAGTACTCTGACAGAACCTTGTGTTCCGCTCCTGTTTCGGAGCGGTCCAGTTGCTCATAAAACTCTTTGATTACTTGCTTTTCTGCCGAGAACCCGGACATCGAGTAACGCCTTTCTGCATACGATTGCAAAAAAACCTTGCCAAAATGACGCAGTTAAGTCTACCGTATTTGCAAGCGTATGCAAAAAATTTCCAATCCAACGGGAGAAGCGGATGGCCGAGATTCAATTGCGCAATGTTGGCAAGCGATGGGGTTCGTTTGTCGGCGTCGACAATTTCGATCTGACCATAGCTGACAAGGAGTTCCTGGTTCTGCTGGGTCCCTCAGGCTGCGGCAAAACCACAACGATGCGGATGATCGCGGGCCTGGAAGATGCCAGTGAAGGCGACATCATGATCGACGGCGTGCGCGTCAACGAAATGGAGCCGAAAGACCGCGATGTGGCGATGGTGTTCCAGTCTTACGCGCTCTATCCGAACATGAACGTGTACGAGAACATCCGCTTCCCGCTACGGGTACGCGGTATCGATCCTGCAACGCATGATGATAAGGTGCGCCGTGCCTCGGCAATGGTCGAACTGGACGACTTCCTGCATCGCAAACCAGCGGAACTGTCGGGCGGGCAGCGCCAGCGCGTTGCTTTGGCGCGCGCCATTGTGCGTGAGCCGAACGTCTTTTTGATGGACGAACCACTGTCCAACCTTGACGCGAAACTGCGGGTTTCAACTCGGGCGCAGATCAAGAACCTCAGCCATGAACTGGCAGTGACAACCATCTACGTGACACACGACCAGATCGAGGCAATGACGCTGGCAGATCGCGTTGTGGTGATGAAAAGCGGTGTCGTTCAGCAGGTCGGCAGCCCGACCGAAATCTACGACACCCCGGCCAATACATTTGTGGCCAGCTTTATCGGCAACCCGGCCATGAACCTGATGGAAGGCCAAGTCCGCAACGGCACGTTTGTCGCCGACCACGTGGAGATTCCGAATATCACTGCGCCTGATGGTCCCCTGACACTTGGGTTCCGCGCTGAAGATGCGACGCTGGCGGCGGAAGGGCAGGGGCAGATCAACGCTCCGATCTACACGCAGGAACTGCTGGGCGATGCGACGATGATTTCGGTTCGTGTCGGAGGCGCATTGGTATCCGTGAAGGCAGACAAGAACTTCCGGGCAGAGATCGACGATATGGTTTCCATTTCGGTTCCCACCGAAATTTGCCACCTGTTTGATGGCACGTCTGGACAACGGATCTGAAGAAAGCCCCGCCAAACCACCGGGAGCAACCCCGGGAATCTAACCCATGCGCGTAAGGGGCGCGCATCACTTTTCAAAGAAACAGGGAGATGAGATGTTTCTGAAAAATCTAGCTACCGCAACCGCCTTTGTGGGTCTGATGGGTACGGCTGCCTATGCGGCCAACTGTGGTCCCGAAGGTCAATCCATTCGCATTCTGGCCAGTGACTTCCCGGCCATCCACGCTGTCGCAGGTACTGCTGAGAGCAACTGTGCCGCCGGTGCGTCTGAGTTTTCCACCAACCACACGACCGAAGCCCGTCAGATCATGAACGCGGCCCTGACGCCGAATCCGGCTGAGTATTCCTCGGTGATTTTGGCAAACGCGACGCTGACTCAGCTGATGAATGACGGTCTGGTCCGCCCGCTGAACGATCTGGTTGAGAAGTACGGCGAAAACATCTCGCCCAACCTGCTGATCACCATCGACGGCAACGTCATGGCCGTAGCGTTCATGGCCAACTCGCAGCACCTGTTCTCGCGCAAGGACATTCTTGAGCAGGCAGGTTTCGAAGGCATCCCTGCCACGTACGAAGAGGTTCTAGAAGCCGCAGCCATGATCCGCGAAGCGGGTATCATGGAGCACCCGATTGTGATGAACCTGCAAACCGGCTGGAACGTCGGTGAGGTGTTCAACATGATCTATCTGGGTCATGGCGGTGAGTTCTTCGAGCCCGGTTCGGCGGAACCAGCGGTCAACAACGAAAAGGGCCTTGCTGCTCTGGAAGTCATGAAATCGCTGGCCGAGTATGCCCATCCTGACCACCTGACCCACGCCTCGAACGAGACGCAGGGCCTGTGGGAATCCGGTCAGGCGGCACTGGGTGTCATGTGGGGTTCGCGCGGTTCGCCAATCCTGGACGATGAAGGTTCGACCGAAGAAGTGACATCGAACACGGTTCTGTCTGCGGCGCCGACCGTTGGTGGTGGCTCGATCCCTTCGGCCACACTGTGGTGGGATGGCATCGCGATCTCGTCCAACGTATCGGATGAAGAGGCTGAAGCCACCTTTGCGGCTCTGGTCAGTGCTCTGACACCGGACATGGTTGCAGCCAACAATGACGACGCCGTTTGGCTGCTGGACGGCTTCCAGCCCGGACCGGCTGCGGCGGGTGTAGCGCAAACCGCTCAGGGTGGTGCCAAGCCTTATCCGATGATCCCGCAGATGGGCCTGCTGCACGCAGCGCTGGGCGCGGAACTGGCGGACTTCCTGAAGGGTGACGAAAGCGCTGAACAAGCGCTGGCCGATGTCGAGGCCGCCTACAGAACATCCGCTAAAGAAGCTGGTTTCCTCCAGTAATTCTGCCGGAACCGAGGGGGCTGTTCAGGCCCCCTCACACAACTCGGACTTCAGATCGGGACGAACGCCATGAAGCACCGCACCTTTTTCTGGTTCATTCTGCCGACGCTTTCCGCGATGATTTTGTTCATCGCCCTGCCTATCGTCTCGGTCTTTATTCAGTCGCTGTTTGTTGCGCACGAACAAGTTCTGGTCGTGTCTGAAAGCTGCGGCCCGTTCGGTTGTACGCCGACAACGTCGGTAGACCTTGAAGCAACGGCCAAGCTGCAAGAGGAACGGCCGCTGGGTCAGTTCAATGGTTTAGGAACTTACACCAACCGCTCGCATCTGGCTTTTGCAGAAGTAGGCGAGGCTTGGGCAAGCTCGGCTTCGATGGGTGAGTTCTTTTCGAAGGTCTACAACCTTCCGTTCTATAGCGCGCTGACCTTTACACTGGCCTACACGGCGATCGTAACCCCACTGGTGCTAGTCCTTGGTATGGCCATCGCAGTTGGCGTGAACAACTTGCCCAATATGCTCAAGGGGTTGGCGATTTTCATCTCGCTGTTGCCCTTCCTCGTTACACCGCTTGTGGGTTCTTTGATCCTGTTCTGGATGGTCGACAGTGATGGTGTGATTGGGGCCACGATTCAAAACATCTTCAACGATCCAACTCTGAGTTTGAAAGCATCGACCGCGCTGACATGGATCATGCTGATGTTTTACGGGGTGTGGCACACCTTACCCTTCAGCTTCATCACATTCTACGCGGGTTTGCAAACGGTCCCCGAGGACACGATGGAGGCCGCACAGATCGATGGTGCCACCAAATGGCAGCGTATGATCCATGTGATCGTACCGCACCTTGCCCCGCTGGTATCCTTTGTGACGCTGATGATGATCATGGATAACTTCCGCGTCTTTGAACCGATCGTCAGCTTCAAGGCTGAAGCGCACGCTCAGTCGCTCAGCTGGATCATCTACAATGACCTGCGCGAAAGCGGCAATCCGCTTTACGGTTCGGCCGGTGCGACTTCGCTGATTACCATTATTCTGGTGGTCATCCTGATGACGCCTGTGCTGATCCGCACCTGGCGCGACTTCACCCGCAAATCTCACTAGAGGACACGACATGGCGACCAAAGCACAATCTCGCATGACCCCGCTCAAGCTGTTCTCATACGCCTTTGTGGCGGTGTGGCTGATCATTGCGGCGTTCCCGTTCTTCTGGACCTTCTGGGGCAGTTTCAAGGTGCAGGCCGACTTCTTGTCAAAGGCCGACTGGATGAACGCCCTGACAGGTACCAACACAATCGAACAGACCGGAAGCGCCTTTACCGGTGCGGGCTATTACGGCGCCTGGGTGCTCGAGGATTTCTGGTTCAATTTCAGGAACACCGGCATCGTTGTGTTCTTTACCGTGGTCATCTCGCTGACCTTCGGCACCTTGGGCGGCTATGCTCTGGCCCGGTCCGGTTTTCGCTATGCCTTCTGGATCCTGATGGCTGCGCTGGTGTTCCGTGCCATGCCGCATATCACGCTAGTCTCGGGCTATCTGTTGCCGTTTTTCGAGTGGAATGTCTGGGGTATTCTGCCCACAACGATCATCGTGCTTGTGGCGATCAACCAGCCGTTCACGCTGTGGATGCTGCATTCTTTCTTCAAGAACATCCCCAAGGACATGGACGAAAGCGCCATGGTCGATGGTTGTACGCGGTTCCAGGCCTTCTGGCATGTGATCGTACCGGTCATGTGGCCCGGCGTGATCACCACAGGTCTGTTCAGCTTCCTGCTGGCCTATAACGACTTTGCCGTCACGGCGATGCTGTTGAGTGAAGAGAATGAGACCATCATTCCTGCCATCAACAGCTTCATGGGCACCACGCAAGTTGAAGGCAAGATCATGTACGCGGTTGCTGCTGTGGTCTCGACCACTGCCCCGCTGTTCGTCCTGATCCTGTTCTTCCAGCGCCAGATTGTCAGTGGTCTGACAGCCGGTGCGGTCAAAGGCTGATGAGTGCATCTGCAAGACATAACGCGGTTGCGCGCCATCCGGCGCTCAACCGGATGCCAAGAGATTTTCTGACACGCGGCTGACGTCCCTCTGCCAAACAGATCATCTCATTTGAATACGATTAAAGGACTGAAAACATGAAGGGTTCACGCCCCGAACAAGCCGTGCTGACCAAAGACACGGATATGAGCAAAACCGAAGAAACGCGCGCCGTCATCGAAGGGATGGTTGACGGGCTGAATGACCACCGCATCGATGACATCGGTGAATTTTTCGCGCAGGGTTTCCGCTGGATGGGCAACCAGGGCTGCGGCACCAAGACCGGGTTGAATGAATTCCAGGACAATTGGCAACGCCCTTTTCAGGCGGCGTTTTCCGACAAGACCTGCATTGATGAGGCGCGCCTTTACATGGGTGAATGGGCTGCGGCCTTTGGTCGTCAAGAAGCCACCCATTCGGGCGAGTTTCTGGGCATTCCCGCCACGGGCAAGCGTGTCGAAATTCGGTACATGGATTTCTGGAAAGTGGTTGACGGCAAGATTGTCGACAACTGGGTGAATGTCGATTTTGCCCATGTGGCAGCCCAATTGGGCGTTGATCTGTTCCAGGGGAACGGATGGGAAGCATATGACCGGGGCGAGAAAACTCCGCCTCGGCCCGCAAACTGAGGATTAGGACAATGGCTATCGAATACCTGAAACGTGGCAAGCCCGAGGCTGACAGGGCCGAGGATGACGCCAAGACCCGCGCTGTCGTTGAGGCGACCTTGAAGGACATCGAAGCGCGCGGCGATGCGGCCGTGCGTGAACTTTCTGAGAAGTTCGACAATTACTCACCCGAAAGCTATCGGCTGAGCCAGCAGCAGATCGATGATCTGATTGCTTCGCTGTCGGATCGCGAGCTGGCCGATATCAAGTTCGCACAGGAACAAGTGACAAATTTCGCCCAAGCGCAACGCGACTCGATGCTGGACATCGAGGTCGAGACGATGCCTGGCGTGATCCTGGGCCACAAGAACATACCGGTTCAGTCGGTGGGTTGCTATGTGCCCGGCGGCAAGTTCCCGATGGTGGCCTCGGCGCATATGTCGGTGGCAACAGCGAAAGTGGCGGGTGTACCGCGCATCATCGCCTGCACGCCTCCGTTCAATGGCGCGCCCAACGCTGCTGTGATCGCGGCGATGCATTTGGGTGGCGCGCATGAGATTTATGTGATGGGCGGTATTCAGGCCGTGGGCGCTATGGCCATCGGCACCGAAACCATCGACCCGGTTCATATGCTGGTCGGTCCCGGCAATGCATTTGTTGCTGAAGCCAAACGCCAGTTGTTTGGCCGTGTTGGTATCGATCTGTTCGCTGGTCCGACCGAGACCATGGTCATTGCAGATGAATCCGCGGCTGACGCTGAACTGTGCGCCACCGACCTGCTGGGTCAGGCCGAGCACGGTTATAACAGCCCCTGCGTTTTGCTGACCAACTCGCGCAAACTGGCCGAGGATACCCTGGTCGAGATCGAGCGCATTTTGGGCATTCTGCCGACTTCGGGCACCGCGCGGGTCAGCTGGGATGAATACGGCGAAGTGATAGTCTGCGACACCTATGACGAGATGCTGCAGGTTGCTGACGATATCGCCTCGGAACACGTTCAGGTCATGACCGACCGAGACGACTGGTTCCTTGAAAACATGACCTGTTATGGAGCGCTGTTCCTGGGTCCGCGCACAAATGTGGCCAATGGCGACAAGGTGATCGGGACCAACCACACGTTGCCCACCAAAAAGGCCGGTCGCTACACCGGCGGTCTGTGGGTTGGCAAGTTCCTGAAAACACACAGCTATCAGAAAGTACTGACGGATGAGGCCGCAACGATGATCGGCGAATATGGCTCGCGCCTGTGCATGCTTGAAGGCTTTGTCGGCCATGCCGAGCAATGCAATATCCGTGTGCGTCGCTATGGCGGCATCAATGTTCCTTACGGTGAGGGTGCGCCGTACCGGGAGGCCGCGGAATGAGCGACGTACATTCAGCAAACAAAGCGCTGATCGCGCCGCTTCGGGCGGCGATGTATGACTTTGAAGAAACCGGGGTACGCGCAGCGCTGGAAGCGCTGATTGCCCCGGATGCGGTGGTGCATATGTGCCACCCCTTTGGTGACCTGACTGGCCCGGTCGAGTTGTATGATAAATGCTACGCACCGCTACTGGCCTCGATGCCGGATTTGGAGCGGCGTGACTGGATCGTCATGGGAGGGCGTACCGAGCATGGCGGTGACTGGATCGGTTGCGGCGGCCATTACTATGGCACCTTCGTAGCACCTTGGCTGGATATTCCGCCAACAGGCCATCTGACTCATATGCGGTACCACGAATTCTACCGATTTGAAGATGGCAAGGTGGTCGAGATCCAAACGATCTGGGATATTCCGGAAGTCATGATTCAGGCCAATGCCTGGCCGATGGCACCGTCGCTTGGGCTTGAATTCTGCATTCCGGGCCCTGCGACACATGACGGCCTTGTGCCGGGGCCCTGGGATGAGGCGAAGTCGCAGGCGTCCTGTGAGCACATCGTGACAATGCTGGCACATCTCAAGAAGCACCCCACTCAGGGTGGTCCGGAAGTGATGGAGATGCCAAAGTTCTGGCACGAGCGCATGAATTGGTACGGACCTGCCGCAATCGGTACGGGGCGGGGAATTTCCGGGTTCCGCAACTGGCACCAAATTCCGTTTCTGAACGGAATGCCGGATCGTGGTCAGTATCTCGACGAGATTCAGTATCACTTCTTCGGTGACGGTGAATATGCAGCTGTGACCGGTTGGCCCGATATGATCCAGACTGTGACTCACGATGGTTGGATGGGCATTGCGCCGTCAGGCAAACGGATCTCCATGCGCAGCTTGGACTTCTGGCGTCTTGAGAACGGCAAGATCCGCGAAAACTGGGTCACCGTCGATATTCTGGATGCCTACAGGCAACTGGGTGTCGACGTGTTTGCCCGTCTGCGCGAGTTCAACAAAGCGCGGGTTCCTGGGTCGATCTCGTTCCCGGTCGGGGATGTCTAATATGGCGCAACTCCCCAGTACGCCCAGCTTCAACCTTGGCGGCAAGCGCGCTTTGGTTGCGGGGGCATCGTCCGGCATCGGCATGGCTTGTGCCGTGGCGCTGGCGGAACATGGGGCTGAGGTTACTCTTGCAGCGCGTCGGACGGGCGCGCTGCAAGAGATCGCGTCCGAGATGTCTGCGCGCGGCTGGTCGGCCAAGGTGCTGGAACTGGATGTATCCGATGTTGATGCCACTGCTGCGGCCGTGGCGGAAAACGGTCCGTTCGAGATCCTATTAAACTCGGCCGGGCTGGCCCGTCATGGCAAGGCGATTGACACGTCGGCACCGGATTTCGATGCGGTGATGAATGTCAATGTACGCGGTGCCTATTTCCTGACTCAGGCCGTGGCAAAGGGGTTGCTCGACGCAGGGCACCCTGGCTCGTTGATCAATATCTCAAGTCAGATGGGGCATGTGGGCGGGCGCGAGCGTGCTGTCTATTGTGCCTCAAAATTTGCAGTTGAAGGCTTCACCAAAGCCATGGCGCTTGAATTCGGTTCTGCAAAAATCCGGGTCAACACTATATGCCCGACATTTATTCTGACCGATCTGACACGTTCGACCTTCGACGACCCGGATAAGCGCGCTTGGATTCTAGACAAGATCAAGTTAGGCCGCCCTGGTGAGATTGAAGATATAATGGGCGCGGTGGTCTATCTGGCCTCGGATGCTTCAGCACTGGTAACAGGCACTTCGATGTTGGTGGATGGAGGCTGGACAGCGGACTGATGGGAACTCAGAAGGTCACATCATTGGACGTGGCACGGCGGGCAGGGGTAAGCCAATCCGCTGTCAGCCGTGTGTTTACGCCCGGTGCGTCGGCCTCGGAAAAGACCATCGCCAAGGTGCGCAAGGCTGCGGATGAGCTTGGGTACCGCCCCAATGTTCTGGCGCGTGCGGTGGTCTCTGGCAAAAGCCGGATCATCGGCCTTGTGGTCTCGTATCTGGACAACCAGTTTTATCCCGAAGCTTTGGAAAAGCTGACCAATCTACTGCAGGAACGTGGCTATCACGTGATGATCTTCATGGCACCGCAAGCGACAGTCAACGTCGACAAGGTGGTGTCTGAAATACTGGACTTTCAGGTTGATGGTATCATTGCGGCCTCGGTCACTCTGTCCTCTGAATTATCAGATCGGTGCCGCGCGGCGGGGGTGCCAATGGTGCTGTTCAACCGGGCGCAGGACGACCCGGCCATGTCTGCGGTCACGTCAGATAACATTGCAGGCGGGCGTAAGGTGGCTGAGTTCCTGCTGGCTGCGGGCCATAAGAAAATCGGCTACATCGCAGGTTGGGAAGGTACTTCGACCCAACGTGACCGCGAGGCAGGTTTTGTCCGGGCGTTGCGTGACGCAGGTGTCGAACTGCATGCGCGCGAGGTTGGTAACTTTGTAACCGAACAGGCGCAGGAAGCGACGCGGCGCATGTTCGCCTCGGATCCGCCCGATGCGCTGTTTGTGGCCAATGATCATATGGCGATTGCGGTGATGGATACGCTGCGCTTTGAATTGGGCGTCAAGGTGCCAGACGACGTATCTGTCGTTGGATATGACGATGTCTCGGTGGCCGCTTGGCCAACTTACGACCTGACAACCGTACGCCAGCGAGCCAATCGTATGGTGAGCGAAACGGTGGAAATTCTGCTCAGCAAAATCGATGACCCGGATGTTGGTCCGCGCCGGTTAGAGATTGATGGGCCTTTGATTGTTCGCGGCTCGGCCCGCATACCTGAAGGATGGAAGACATGAAGGGATTTGATCCCAAATTCAAAGATTTCCCCGACTATATCATCGGGATCACCAAGGAAATCTGGGAAGATCGCGGCATTGCAACGCTGCATCACTACTACTCGCCGGACATCGTTGTACGCTCGCCCGCTTCGGTGGTGCTGGGTAACCAGAACGTCATAGGGGCAACGATGGCAACTCTGACCGAATTCCCCGACCGGCAGTTGCTGGGCGAGGATGTGATCTGGTCCGGTACTCCGGAAGAAGGGATGCTGAGCTCGCACCGCATCATCTCGACCGCGACGCATCTGGCCGATGGTGTCTATGGCAAGGCGACAGGCAAGCAACTGCGCTATCGGATTCTGGCCGACTGCCATGCCATCGACAATCAGATCAACGATGAATGGCTGATCCGCGACCAGGGTGCCATCGTGCGCCAAATGGGCTGGGACCCCAAGGAATATGCTGCTGATCTGATCGCGCGTGAGGGCGGGCCGGAAAATTGCGTCAAACCGCTGACGCCCGCGACGGACCAGCCCGGCCCCTACAAGAGCAAAGGCAACGACAATGAATGGGGTCAGCGCTATGCCGACATCCTGACCCGGATCATGAGCGCCGATATGGGCGTGATCGAGGCCGAGTATGACCGCGCTGTACAATCCGAATATGTGGGCGGCGTCACCGGCCACGGCTGGGACTCGGTGGATCGGTTCTGGATGGGCCTGCGCGCCAGCTTCCCCAATGCCGAGTTCAAGATCGAACACCAGATCGGGCGAGACGATCCCAACATGGCCCCGCGCGCGGCAGTGCGGTGGAGCCTGCATGGTAAGCATGACGGCTGGGGCGTGTTCGGTGTTCCAACCGGGGCCGAGGTGTATGTGCTGGGCATCAGCCACGGTGAATTTGGCGAGTTGATCAGCGGCCAGCCGCAGTTGCGCCGGGAATACACCCTGTTTGACGAAACATCGGTCTGGAAACAGATCCTGTTGCAGACCGGCGGCAAGTAACATGTCCCGCCGTATCTCAAATCTGGATGCGGGGCAGGCGATGCGGCGGTACCACGCTCATCGTGCCAGCCTGCGCGCCCGGCGGCTGAATAATCGCCCGCCGGGGTTTGGGGTTTGATCCGTTCAAACCTCAAACCAAGCAAAGGAATACAGATATGAGTACCATTCAAAGCCGCATCGTCCGTTACGGAGAGCTGCAACCCTGCAAAACCGCTTTCATCGATGCCCACACACCCGGGTCGGACCAGAAAGAGAACTTTACCATCGTCGGCGGTGGCGTCTCGGAAAGCCCGGACCAGCACGTTCACATCACCGACAAGATCGGGTTCAACATCGGCGCGGCGGGGCAACCGCCGAAATGCCGCAACTCTTTGCACAGCCACACCACGGCCGAGGTGTTCTTTGTTGCCAAAGGTCGCTGGCGTTTCTTCTGGGGCCGGTATGGTACTGCTGGTGAGTTCATCGCTGAAGAGGGTGACATCTTCAACATCCCCACCGGCATCTTCCGCGGCTTCGAAAACGTTGGTCAGGACTACGGCATGATCATGTCGATCCTTGGTGGTGACGACGCGGGTGGTGGCGTGACATGGGCACCTCAGGTTATTGAAGACGCTCAAGCCCATGGCCTGATGCTGGGCAACAATGGCGTGCTTTATGACAGCAAGAAGGGTGAAGAGCTGCCGCACAATGTGCAGCCCATGCCCTTGCTGACCGAAGTGGAACTGAAAGCCTATCCCGAGGTTCCGGTTCAGGATGTGGTCGGTAAATACGTTGCCCGCTATTGGGACCTGATGGCGCTGTCGGCAAACAAGCCTGCTGTTGTGATCGGTGAAAACGGCCTGATCAAGGACAAGCCGGGCTTCGAGGTTGATTTCCTGACCCGTGGCTCAGCTGTGAACGATCGTGTCAAAGCAGAAAAACCGGTGGTTCTGATGCCCGCAAGTGGCCATTGGCGGATCGAGATCAACGATGTTGTGACCACATTGTCCAACGGCGATACCGCAGTGGTAATGCCGGGCGAAAGCTACAGCGCTCAACCCTCGATGACCGGTCAGGCCGGGCTCTACCGTATCACCGCAACCGATGATCCGGCAGGTGCAACCTGGACTGGTAACTAACACAGACGGAGACCCCGCATGACCAAAATTCTTACTTCACATGTGGGGTCTCTGCCCCGAACTCAGGACGTTGTGGACTTTATCTTCGCGCGCGAGAACAACGAGGCTTACGACGCCGCTGCTTTTGACGCTTGCATGACAGAAGCGGTTTCCGAAACCGTGCGTAAGCAGGTTGAGGCTGGCGTCGATATTGTCAGTGATGGCGAAACCTCAAAGATTTCCTATGCCACCTACGTCAAGGACCGCTACACGGGGTTTTCCGGTGACAGCCCGCGTAACGCGCCAGCTGATCTGAAAATGTTTCCCAGTTTTTTGGAACGCCTCGCTAATGACGGTGGTACGCCGCAATATGCGAGGCCCATGTGTACGGGCGAGGTCCGCTCGAAAGGTCAGGGCGAGCTTGAGAAAGATATTGCCAACCTCAAAGCTGCCATGGCTCAACATGGTGCTGAGCGCGGGTTCATGAACGCAGCCTCACCCGGTGTGATTTCCTTGTTCCTTCAAAACGACTTCTATCCCAAGCGTGAAGCTTATCTTGCGGCGCTGGCGGATGCGATGAAAGAAGAATACGAAACCATCGTGGCCTCTGGTCTGGACCTGCAATTGGACTGCCCCGATCTGGCCTTGTCGCGCCACATGCTGTTCACCGATCTGTCCGATGACGAGTTCCTCAAGATCGCCGATATGCATGTCGAGGCTCTGAACCATGCCTTGCAAAACGTACCGCAGGATCGCGTGCGCGTGCATATTTGCTGGGGCAACTACGAAGGGCCGCATTGTTGCGATATCGGAATGGACAAGGTGTTCACCACGCTGATGGCAACCAAAGCCCGCTATATATTGTTCGAGACCTCAAACCCGCGTCACGCCCACGAATGGACCGTGTTCCGCGACCGCAAGGCCGAGATCCCGGACGACAAGGTTCTGGTGCCCGGTGTCGTCGACACCACCACCAATTTCGTCGAGCATCCCGAATTGGTGGCCCAGCGAATTGAGCGTTTCAAGGACATCGTGGGGGCAGATCGTGTGATTGCCGGCAGTGACTGCGGCTTTGGCACCTTTGCCGGTTTTGGGGCCGTAGACCCTCAGATCGCCTATGCCAAACTGGCTTCGCTGTCCGAAGGGGCTAAGCTGGCTTCGGCATGACACCATTGATCCTTTTACCGGGCATGATGTGCGATGCCCGGCTCTTTGGTCCCCAGATCGAGGCGTTGTCGGGTAAGATGCCGGTCATGACCTTTCCGCTGCATCAGCATGACAGCGTCGAGGCCCTGGCTGCTGAAATTCTGGCCCACGCACCGCCCGCCTTTGCGCTTGCCGGGCTGTCGATGGGCGGGATCGTGGCGATGGAAGTGTTGCGACAAGCGCCCGCGCGCACCCAAAAGCTGGTGCTTATGGACACCAACCCCTTGGCGGAAACGTCCGAGGTCAAAGCCCGCCGTGCCCCTCAGATCGAGGCCGTAAAGAATGGTAAGCTGCGAAACGTGATGCGGGACGAGATGAAGCCGAATTATTTGGCAGATGGCCCTCATCAGGGGGCGATACTTGACCTGTGCATGGCAATGGCCACTGATCTGGGGCCCGAGGCATTTCTGCGCCAGTCCCACGCTTTGATGAACCGCCCGGACCAACGCCAGACCCTATCTGCCTATTCCGGAAAAACTCTGGTTCTCTGCGGCAGGGAAGATGGTCTTTGCCCGGTCGAGCGGCATCAGTTGATGCATGATCTGCTGCCAAACAGCGTGTTTGAGATCATCGAAGAAGCCGGGCATTTGCCCACATTGGAACAACCAAACAAAACCACGGCGGCGTTGATCCGCTGGTTGGAGGACACATGACACCGTCACTTTTGTCACTGCTCCGCAAAGTGGATACGCCCACTGTCTGCAACGCCATTGAGGTGGCGCAAGGCAAGCGCGGGTTCAACGGCTTTACCCGCGGCACCATGCTGTGCTCGGCTCCGGACGAACCAGCCATTGTCGGCTATGCCCGCACAGCCAAGATTGCAGCGGTCAATCCGCCAACCGAACCCGCCGATGTCATCAAGGCGCGCCGAATGGCCTATTACAAGTACATGGCCGAAGGGCCCGCGCCTTCGGTGGCAGTGGTTGAGGATTTGGATTTCCCCGATTGCATCGGTGCCTATTGGGGAGAGATCAACACTACGGTCCACAAGGGATTTGGCATGTCGGGGGCATTGACCAACGGCGTGATGCGGGATCTGGGGGACGTGCCCGAAGGATTCCCCGTTGTTGCTGGGTCTGTTGGCCCAAGCCACGGCTTTGTCCATGTCCGCGAGATTGACACGCCCGTCACGATTTTTAGCCTGACGGTCAATCCCGGTGACTTGATCCATGCGGATCGGCACGGTGCGTTGGCGATTCCCGAAGACGTTGTTGACCAGCTTGAGGCCGCAATCCAGAAGCTGCTGACCACGGAACGTATCGTCCTGGACGCGGCTGCGCAGCCAGGATTTGATTTTGATGCCTTCTCGGTCGCTTGGTCTGAGTTCGAGAAAGCTCGTACCTGAAGACGTGTGACTCAACTGGATCGAGCCTGCGGATTCTGGTTCCAGCATAAAATTGTGGTTGCCGGTCGATAGATTACAATCCGGCCGTCACAACTTCGTTGAACAGTCCAAAACTGCAATGCGGTTCGTCTCTTACCGCCAGAGGGACAACATGTCTGGGTGCGCTGGGTATCGAGCGATCTCTAATCCGTAATTTACGCTACACTGTGGCGCGCCAAAAAGCCCGACAGCTTTTTCAACCCGGCCTTAAGGTCCGCTGTCGGATTGGTGTAGCCAAGGCGCAGCCAGCCCTCCATGTCCATCGCGCTGCCCGGTGTCAGCATCACGCCTTCTTCTTTCAAAAGCATCACGCAAAGATCGCGTGACGACATAGGCAAATCATACTTTAGCAGCGCCGTGGTGCCTGATTTTGGCGGTACCCAGCTTAGCAGTGGTTCATTTGCCATCCAATCTTCGACGATCTTCAGGTTCTCTCGCGTGATCCGCTGTGCGCGCGCCAAAATTTTATCGCGGTTTTCAAGCGCAATGGCCGCGAGCATTTCGTCCACCTGACCGACCGAGATGGTGTTGTAGTCACGGTGGATCATCACATCATGAAGCATATCTTTGGGCCCCGCGATCCAGCCGACCCGCAACCCGGCCAATGAATACGCCTTGGACATACCTGCCGTGCTGATCCCTTTTTCGTAAAGATCGACCACGGCCGCCGTGAAGCCATCACCGGTCTGGTCGGTGCCGCGATAGACTTCATCGCACAAAAGCCATGCATCGATGCTGCGCGCGATTTCGACGATTTGTTCCAGCAAGGCACGGTCCATCAAAGCGCCGGTCGGGTTGTTCGGATTGTTGATCGCAATCAACCGCGTGTTGGGTCGAACCATCGCGCGCAACTTGTCGAGATCGGGCAGAAACGCGTTTTCTGGGGTCAGGTGCAACAGCTCTATTTCCGCTCCGATGCTTTCGGGGATCGAGTAATGCTGCTGATAGGTCGGGATCACCGAAATCACGTGATCCCCGCGCGCAACCAGCGTTTGATGCACCAAAGAGTTGGCACCGATGGTTCCATGGGTTGTCAGGATATTTTCACGAGTCTGGTTTTCGTACAGCCCACTGATGGCATCGCGCAAACGGTCCGAACCTTCGATTGCGCCATAGGTCATCTTCATGGCGGACAGATCGTTCAGAATGCTGTTGTGTTGGCCCGCCATCTCAAAGAGCTCACCCAGTGTAATAGACTCGACGCAGGTTTCAGCCAGATTGAGTTCGCACTTGGTTTCGAACTCGTTCATCCACATTTCGACACCGAAAGGCCTGATATCCATGGGTCTCTCCTATCGTCTCAGTAAAGCCGAAGCCGCGACATTGATGGCGCGTGCCACCATGGTATCTTCCAGACTCGGGTCAATGGAAAGTAGGAACACAAGATTTTTGCTCGGCTTCGTCTCTGAGACACCAAGCCGACAGAATTGACCTTTCAGATGAACAAGCCGTCGGCTCAAGAATTCAAAACAGAGCTGTCGGGATTAAGTTTGACAATGCCCGCTGACTTTTTCGCGAAACAAAAGGTGCATGCCCTTACCGCTCGCCAAAATTTGGCTGCCTTGCGTTAAAAACTCGTCCAGGGGTTCGCAGTCGATCTGCCCTCCGGCCTCCTGGATCATCGGAATGGCGGCAAAAGCATCCCAGGGGTTCAAATGGGCCTCATAGTAACCTTCAGCCTGACCGGTGGCCACGGCCAGCAAGCTGATCGCAGCAGAGCCGTTGCGGCGGTAATCTATACCTGCACCCAGCAAAGCCTCGATCAACTGAGTATGTTCTGTAAATGGTCGGCGGGTCGACCAGCCCAACATCAATTGAGAACGGGTTGGTTCAGCGCAAGTGGAAACACTCAGGCGTTTTTCGTTCAGCCACGCGCCACCCCCGACAGACGCCCAGGCCAACATGTTCAGGTCTGGCGCGCAAATGACACCAAGCGGTATGTTTTGGCCGTCATAAAACGCTATGCAAACGCCCCAGTCGCGATGCCCGCGCATGAAGTTGGCGGTCCCGTCAATCGGGTCCACAACCCAAAACGCATTGCCCGACCCGGATACGCCGTCCTCTTCACCCAATATGGCGTCGTCTGGCCAGCTTTCCGCGATGCGTTGACGTATCAGGTCTTCGACCGCGCGATCCGCGAAGGTGACAAAATCCTGTGGGCCTTTCTCGGCGATGAATTCAGCACCGCGCTCGTCGCGAAGACGCACAGCCAGCGCAGCGGCGTCTTGGGCCAAAGACTTGGCGAAGGCCAGCCGGTTCTCGACATCGGTCATGTCAGCTTCCCACCTTGGCCAAAACTTCCGATTTCAGAAACCGTTCGATGAACAACATGAATCCAACCGATGGGACCAACAGAATGAGCGCAGTGATTGAGGCGATTTGATAGTTCCCCTCCATTGATGCGGTGAACAACAGCAAGGGCATCGTCGTAATGTCCGGCACGCCAACAAAGTACGTTCCGGTGAACTCGTCCAGCGAGATCAGGAATACGAAGATTGCACTGGCCATCAGTCCGGGAAGGGCAAGCGGTAAGGTGACAGTGCGGAACACCGTGAAGGGTGACGCCCCCATATTTGCGGCGGCTTCCTCAAGCTCTCAATCCACGGCGGCAAACGCGGCGGTGGCGATCCAAACTGAAAACACCAGCCCTTGGATCGTATGTACCAGAACCACGCCGACATAAGTGCCATTCAGGCCCAGCCCATAGAATATGCGCGCGATGTTCATGTGTACGGCGATGGATGGAAAGGCTTGTGGCAACAGGAACAACAGCAGGAAGAATGTCCGCCATGGCAGGCTGCCGCGCCCCAACGCCAGCCCCGCCGGGATAGCAACCACCAGAGACGCCAGCACAGTAAACAGAGCGATCAGAACCGAGCTATAGAGCGATTCCATTGCGTTGCCCTGAGGACGGAACACACGCTCCCAGAAGGAAAAGCCATAACTTTGCGGGAGTTTCGCCGGAAAATACCACGTCTCGGCGACGGACCAGATCAGCATGTTGGTGATCGGTCCAAAGATAGCAAAGGCCAGCAGGGCCAACAGCACTGCCGTGAGGGTTGTGCGAAGAATGGTCATGCGGGCTTCCCTCCTTCACGGACGCCTTGACGCAGGTAGACCCAGGCAATCACGGCCGTCATTGCATATGAAATAAAGCCCAGCGCGTTTGCCACGCCATAGTCGGAATAGGCGTTGATGCGCCATGCCATGTCCACCGTGATCATCGTGGGCGTCTGTGCGTTGATCATTAGCGGCACGGACAAAACGGACATCATCACGACGTAAGACAGGATCAGTCCAACCATGAGTGTTGTGCCCACTTGCGGCACCACAATTTCAAACAGAATTCTAAGTCGGGATGCGCCCAGATTGCGCGCGGCTTCGATCGTCGAACGATCCAAAGACGCCATCGCGCCTGCAACCAGCAAGGCCACGAAGGGTGTTTGTTTCCACACAAAAGTAATCACGATGCCGCGCCAGTCCAGATAGCTGGCGGCTTGCAAGGGTTCCATCAAACCGGTTGAGACAATGATATTATTCATCATGCCGTTCTTGGCGAGGAAGGTTCGCATCAGCTGTGCGGCAACAACAAACGGAATGAACAATGGCCAGCGATAGAGCCAGCGCAACACAGCAAGGGCCACGCGGTTTTCGCCCAAGGTCAGATAGCCACCGATGGCAACAGAAAGCAGGCCGATAATCACGGTTGAGATACTGACGATGATCAGGGTGAACAGGACATCGTTGGAATACAAGGCAAAGGCCTTTGTGAAGTTTTGCAGACCCCAACCGCCAAGCTCCTCATCCCGGAACGCCCACAACAGGGAGTAACCCAGAGGGTATAGAAACAGGCAGGCAAGCAATACGATTGCCGGAGCAATCAGGATTAATGAGGCTTTTCGGGTGATCATCGGGGGTCAGTCCAAGAATTTTGAGTGCGGGCCCCATGGGGGAAGGCCCGCACATTGGTTTCCATGAGAGGGATTTAGTTGGAAACCTTTTGCTCGTAGGCTTCGCGGATATCGTCAAAGAACGGACCCAGCGGGAAGGGTTTGCCTTTGGCAGCCAGATCTTCCGGCGTGACATCGGTGAACAGCTTGTTCCAGGTTTCCTGATCCAACGCGCTTTCGACATGCTGAGCGTCGATGCCAGGATACCAGTTGAAGCGCTTGACGATGCCTTCGGCCTGAACTTCGGGGCTGGTGGCCAGGGCGATGAACTTGCGCGCCGCTTCAGCGTTCTCTGCCTTGGCCGGGATCGCGTAGTAATAGGGCTGACCCGGCATGCCCGGCTCGGGCAGCAACAGTTTGAGGTTCGGATTCAGGCGGCCGTCGGCTTGCCATGTGTAGAACATGTCAACCCAAACCGGTCCCATCACGATCTCACCCCGGTTCATCATATCCAGAGTGCCCGCGTTGCCGGGGGTAAAGGTGACGTTTTCGTTGAAAGCTTTCAGGTCGTTCAGGGCCTGGTCCCAGCTGTTTTTCAACTCCGGATCGTAGGGGCCGTTCATCAACTGATCGGTGTTGCCAGCATAAGCATACATCCACGCTGCGGTGAATGCGACGCCCGACATTCCGTTCTTGATGCCGTTATAGCCGAACGCGCCTTTGTTTTCTGCTGTCCAGGTTTTCAGTTCGTCAAAGCTTGCAGGTGGGTTTTGGACCAGATCGGGGTTGTAGGCAATCGCGGTCTGGCTGTGGAACATGGGCATGACATAGCCCTCGACATCTGTGCCCAGAGCGGTCTTGGACGTGTCGCGCGTGGCAAGCTGACCGGTATCGATGTCACCTACGTATTTCTGCAAGAGACCTTCTGTCACCATCTCACCAGATTTCAGCTGGGTCATGACAACGACATCTGTATCCCAAGCTTCGTTTCCGGCCTGTGCCTTGATTTTTTCAAGAATTGCCTGGCTGCCTGCGTTGCCTGGGCCTGTGCCGACAACGTTCACTTCCCAGCCCGGGTTCTGTTCCTCGAACAACGGGCCAAGATAATCGGTTACGTAATCAACCATGTTCTGACTGCCGCCAGAGGCCACGTTGAGCACGTTTTCGGCCTGCGCCGTGCCTGCGACAGCGACGACTATGGCCGCTGAGGCAAAAAGGTTTGCAATTTTGGAAGTCATGGTGTTTCTCCAGGGTCTCAGAGGTGTTGTGCGGCCGGGGTCGCCGCCTCATGTCCGGTCACGGCTGTCTGGGACTTTGCAGGAAACAGACTTAAGGCCGTGGCCGGTACGCTTACATCGACAACTGCGCCGATGGGCATTTTGTGGGGATTGTCCGCCATGATCCGGGCTTCGCCGACCTGGATTTCGTGGCGATAGACCGATCCCAGATAGGAATGCTGAAGGACCGTTCCGGGCAGTGACAAACAATCATCAGACGCGCCACCCAATCGGGCAGCATCGCTGTAAAACAGTATTTCCACCGGGCCGCTTTGGCTTTCGGGGAAATGGACGCCTGAACGATCCTGACCGGGCACCGGAAGGCGATGCGTTTCGCCATCCAATGTCAGATCAATTGATGAAGGGCCAATCTCGGCGACACCATGCAGTGTGTTTCCCGCACCCATGAACCGAGCGACATATGGATTGGCGGGTGTTTGAAAGACATCTTCCGGGGTGCCGACCTGCGCGATCCGACCTTGGTTCAAGATCACAACGCGGTCTGCCATCGACATGGCTTCTTCGCGGTCGTGGGTGACCAGAACTGTTGTAAGACCAAGTCGCTGTTGCAGGCTCCGGATTTCGTGCCGCATATTCGCGCGGATGCCTGCATCAAGGTTGGACAACGGTTCATCCAGCAGCAAAACCGGTGGGTCTATGGCCAAAGCACGGGCAAGCGCCACACGTTGCCGCTGACCACCCGACAACGCGCCGATCTTGCGATGGATCAGATCACCCAACCCGACAAGCGCGGCCATTTCCTGTACGCGGGATGCAACTTGAGCTTTGCTTTTCTTGCGAAGCCTCAGCCCGTATCCGATGTTTTGCGCCACATTCATGTGCGGCCACAGTGCATAAGATTGGAACATCATCGCCATGCCGCGGTTCTCGGGGGTGGTGTGGCTCATGTCCTGCCCATCGACAGAAATCGACCCGCCGCGCACTGGAACAAAACCAGCGAGGGCCCGCAGCAACGTTGTCTTGCCACAGCCCGACGCCCCGAGCAGGGCAATGAACTCACCGGCCTTAACGTCAAGGTCGATATTGGAAAGCACATCCTGCTCGGCGTATCCCACCCGAAGGTTGCGCAGCTTGATCTCGGCCCCAAGCGTGGAAGAAGAAGATTCGTAGTCGACCGGAGCAAGGTTCATTTTGCATCTTTCATAATTCTGCTACAAACGTAGTGAACACGTGTTCATGTAACGGTAAGAAATGACACCTTTATGACGCAACCCTAAATTTCAGGTATTCGGAAAAGAAGTTCCGGTCCTTCGAGATGAGCCCCGACTGACACATGAATACTGGTAAAGAAATCAAGCCTCGCCGTGTAACGGCAAAACAGGTCGCCGAGGCCGCAGGCGTTTCGCGATCAGCAGTATCCCGTGCATTCACACCGGGATCGCCTTTGGATGAGGACAAGAAGAAAAAAATTCTTCAGGTTTCTGAACAGCTTGGGTACCGACCCAATGCGCTTGCGGCGGGGTTGCAAAGCAGGGGTCGATCTAACCTTGTCGCCATTGTTATAGGTGATCTTGTCAATCACTACGACAGCGAAATTCTGGCAAAACTGATGCGGGGATTACATGCGATGGGCAAGTGGCCCGTTGTACTGGGAGGCTCTGCCGAAACATCTGAAGCCGAAGTTCTCGAAGTGCTGGCGTATCCGTTGGATGCCCTGATTCTGCGAGGGGGCAGTGTGGACGAATCAGTTGCGATCCATTGCGCCAAGTTGAACATTCCCCTGATCGTGTCTGGTCGTGTGATGGACGCCGAAGGAGTGGATTGTGTCTGTTGCGACAACGCGCGCGGGGCGGAACTGGCGGTGGCGCGGCTGATCGCCCAGGGTAAAACCCGGTTGGGCTATCTAGGCGGCTTGGCGCATTTGTCGTCCGATCAGGAACGGAAGGCAGGCTTTGAGAATGCTCTTACCAAGGCAGGTCTGAAACCAGCGGCCGTGAAACACTCTGACTTCAGTTACGAGGGCGGATACGAGTCCCTGACAGAAATTATGAGCAGTGAGGTCGAGCTGGACGGGCTGTTCTGTGCAAATGACGCTATGGCATTGGGTGCGATTGCTGCGGCCCGGCAACAGTTTGGCATGTCTATCCCTTCTGACCTGTCCGTTGTGGGATTTGATGACATCGCGATTGCCCAATGGCCCAGTTTTCAGTTGTCGACCATCAGAAACGATATGGATCAGACTGTTTCGCAGATTTTGCGACTGCTCACTGAACGCTTGGATCAACCTGAAAAGCCCAGCGAAACCATTCTCATCGAACCGGAATTTATTTCTCGAGGAACGCATTGAATATGAAGGCTAATGTTGCAAGTTTTTCAATCTGGATGCTGCCAGAAGAACCTCTGCTGACTGACTTGAGTAAAAGGATCAAGCGATTTGCTGATGCAAACGGCACGCCCTCGTTTATCCCACATGTAACTCTGGTGGGTGACATCGCGGGGGAAGAGGCAGAACTGAAGGCGACTCTGGGCAAATTCTCAGCGGGTCTTTCCAGCTGCAACCTGACCGTGACCGGGATTGGTGCTGAAAACGTGTTTTTTAAATCGCTTTATCTGGATCTTGCACCTACGGCGGATTTGGTGCGCGAGCAGGAAAAGTTGGCCAGTGCCTTGCCGGCATCCCAGCGTCCCAGGGACTTTCTGCCTCATGTAAGTGTGGCTTACGGTCCGATTGCCCCGGAAATCAAATCTGCGGAAGCCCATGTTTATGAAGACATGATTGGAACGCAGATCAGTTTCCGGCGCTTACATTTGGTAAGGTCGAGTCAGAACGTGCCTGTCGAAGACTGGAACATTCTGCAGTCTTTTGATCTTGCATCTATCTAGGGCTCTCGGATCTGGTCTCTTAGGTTACATTCGTTACCGAGAAAACACATTGCTGCGCATGGCTCACTGGTCATTGCCAACTAGGTCTATGAGGACGTATCAATCAATTATGGATTTTGGATCCAAAATCCCATATTGAGGCGATAGTAGGTGATTCACAGAGGCCAGTGTCACGTATCGCGGTTCGTTTTAGCCACTGAAACGTCCGGAGAACGACTGGGCGACTGTAAAGTTTCGGCCAACGTGCCCAAAGCACTTTGGCCGCTGACGCATTGAGGAAGGATACCTTCATGTCCAAGAATGTCTTTACCGGCATCATGCCCGCCCTAATGACCCCCTGCAAAGACGATCGGACACCCGATTTCGATGCCCTGGTCAAAAAGGGCAAGGAAATGATCGCGGCCGGTATGTCTGCCGTTGTGTATTGTGGTTCGATGGGTGACTGGCCGCTGCTGTCGGATGCCGAACGGATGGAAGGTGTCGAGCGTTTGGTTTCAGCAGGTTTGCCTGTTGTCGTCGGTACAGGTGCAATCAACTCGAAATCAGCGGTCGCGCTGGCGGCGCATGCGCAAAAGGTGGGCGCAGCAGGGCTTATGGTTATCCCGCGCGTTTTGTCTCGCGGGTCCTCGGTCGCAGCACAGCGCAACCATTTCAAAGCAATCCTGTCCGCCGCTCCTGACGTTCCGGCCATTATTTACAACAGCCCGGTCTATGGCTTTGCGACCCGGGCCGAGTTGTTCTTTGCCTTGCGGGCCGAGCACCCAAATCTGGTGGGGTTCAAGGAATTCGGCGGCAAGGACGATCTGCGCTATGCGGCAGAGCATATTACCTCACAAGACGATCAGGTTACGCTGATGGTGGGCGTAGACACCGAAGTTTATCATGGTTTTGTCAATTGCGGAGCAACTGGCGCGATCACCGGGATTGGAACGGCGCTGCCGAAAGAGGCTTTGCTGCTTGCGGCCTTGTGCCAAAAGGCGGCGACCGGTCATGCCGAAGCGCGCTTGCGCGCGCGTGAACTGGAGGAAGCCTTTGGTGTGTTGGCAAGCTTTGACGAAGGCACCGATCTGGTGCTGTATTACAAGCATCTGTTGGTTCTGAACGGTGAAACGGAATACCGACTGCATTTTGTAGAGACCGACGAATTGACGGATGCGCAACGCAAGTATTGCGAACAGCAATACACCCTGTTCTGCGCGTGGTTTGCCGACTGGTCGAAGCAGGGCGGAGTGATAGCTGAATGCATGTGATCGACAGCCATACGGGCGGGATGCCCACGCGGGTGATTCTGGATGGGGCACCCGATTTGGGATCAGGCTCATTGGCTGAAAGGGCCCGCCTTCTGGCCACAGAGCATGAGGCATTTTACAAGTCTGTTTTGCTGGAACCGCGCGGGCAGCCCGGCATGGTGGCCGCGCTTCTTGTACCGCCAGAAGACCCGAGTTGTGAAACAGGTGTGATCTATTTCGATGCCGACGCGGTTCTGGGAATGTGCGGGCATGGCACTATTGGTCTGGCGGTGACGTTGGCGCATCTGGGCCGGATCGCGCCGGGCACGCATAAGATTGAAACGCCAGCCGGTCAGATCACGGTCGATCTGCTGGACGCAAATACCGTGCGTGTCACCAATATCGAAAGCCGCCGGGTAAAGACGTCGGTTGTGATTGAGGTCGCAGGCCATGGTCAGGTGAAAGGTGACTTGGCGTATGGCGGTAACTGGTTCTTTATTGTCGACCCCAGCCCAATTGCTGTGGAACCAGTGAACATTCGCGCTTTGACTGACTTATCCATTGCCATCCGCGAAGCTTGTATCTCTCAGAAGGTATGTGGTGAAAACGGACAACCGGTCGACCATGTGATCCTGCAGGGCTCGTCGCCCACAAAGGGCATTCACAGCCGCAATTTCGTGCTGTGCCCAGATGATCAATATGACAGGTCCCCTTGCGGCACGGGCAGTTCGGCGCGACTGGCGTGTTTGGCTGCGGATGGAGTGCTGGCCCCCGGTGAAGAAATCACTCAGGAAAGTGTGATCGGCAGCTCGTATCGCCTGAGTTTTCAAGCCGGGCCGAACGGGGGCGTGATCCCAACGCTGACCGGCCGGGCGTATATCATGGGGGAAGGCAAATTGGTTTTCGCGCAAAACGACCCTTTTCGCGACGGGATCTTCCTTTGACTTAGATTTCAGGGTGCGGCGTGATCGGCCTCTGAGCTTGAACTACAGATTGAGATTTTCCAGCGATGCAGCAAAGCAACCCAACAGAAATCGTTGTGATCGGCGCTGGTGTCGTTGGTATCAGCGCGGCGTTAGAGTTGCAAAAGCGCGGCAAGCAGGTTCTGGTTCTTGACCGTGAAGGTATTGGGGCAGGGGCTTCGAAAGGCAATGCCGGTGCGTTTGCCTTTACCGACATTGTGCCGCTTGCTACGCCCGGGATCATGCGCAAAGCGCCGGGGTGGCTGCTTGATCCGTTGGGCCCGTTGTCGATTCCTCCCGCATATGCGTTGAACATTGCGCCTTGGATGCTGCGGTTCTGGCGAGCCAGTTGGCGTGATCGCTATGTGGCATCGCTGTCAGCGCAGGCCGTTTTGATGAACCACTGCCGCGCCGCGCTGGAACGTCAAATCAAAGAGGTGGATGGCGAGACGCTGATACGGCGCGAGGGCCAGTTACAGCTGTTCGAAAGCGAAGCTGAGTTTCGTGCCAGCCTGCCCACTTGGGACTTGCGCAGGGAGCATGGCATTCCATTTGATCTGTTGGATAGCCCAGAACAGATTGCCGAGGTTCAGCCCGGTTTGAACCGCCGATTTACCCATGCGGGCTTTACACCAACTTGGATGAACACGGTTGACCCGGCCCGCTGGACCAGCCATCTGGCCGCGCAATTCACCGCGCGCGGAGGTCGTGTTGAACGCGCGGGTGTTGAGGCGTTGACCCGGTCCGATGCGGGCGTGACTCTTTCAACGACAGATGGTGACGTTCCGGCCGGTCAGGTGATTGTGGCGGCCGGGGCATGGTCGCACCAATTGGCTGCAACCTTGGATGACCACATTCCGCTTGAGACCGAGCGCGGGTACAACACCACCCTGCCAGCAGGCGCTTTTGATCTGCGCACGCACCTGACCTTTGGCGGGCACGGGTTCGTGGTGACGCGGATCAACGATGGTGTCCGAGTAGGAGGCGCGGTTGAACTGGGTGGGTTGACGTTGGCCCCAAATTACAAGCGTGCCGATACGCTGTTGGCCAAGGCTGGGCGGTTCCTGCCTGCCTTGAACCTTGAAGGTGGGACGCAATGGATGGGTTTCCGCCCATCGCTGCCAGACAGCCTGCCGGTCATTGACCGCTCTGCCCGAGCGCCTCAGGTTCTATATGCCTTTGGCCACGGCCATCTGGGTCTTACCCAATCCGCAGGCACCGCTGAGCTTATTGCTGATCTGGCCACAGGCGCGAAACCCGTGCTTGACTTGACGCCTTACGCATCCACACGGTTTTGAGCCCGAGGATGCGCGATGAAAATCACTTCGGCATTCGCGGTAACCAGCGCCTTTCGCGCAACATGATTGAGGAGCCAAATGCGTAGCAGCAAGACGATACACGTGATTTCGGCGCATGCTGAAGGCGAGGTGGGCGATGTTATAGTTGGAGGTGTAGCCCCACCACCCGGCGAAACGGTTTGGGCGCAGCGTAATTTCATCGCGCAAGACCAGACCTTGCGAAACTTTGTCCTGAACGAACCCCGCGGCGGTGTGTTCCGCCATGTCAATCTGCTGGTGCCACCGAAACACCCCGAGGCCGACGCAGCCTGGATTATAATGGAGCCGGAAGACACACCACCAATGTCAGGGTCAAATTCGATCTGTGTCTCGACCGTGCTGCTGGATGGCGGGATCATTCCGATGCAGGAACCCGAAACCAATATGGTGCTAGAGGCCCCGGGCGGGCTGGTTCGGGTCAGGGCTGAGTGCAGCAATAGCAAGGCGCGGCGTATTTTTGTGCAGAACCTGCCCAGTTTCGCCGATGAGCTGTCGGTCCCTCTTGAGGTGCCGGGGTTGGGCACGATCACTGTGGATACGGCCTATGGCGGCGACAGTTTTGTGATGGTTGATGCCAAGGCGCTGGGCTTCGAAATCGCCGAACATGAAGCCCGCGACATCGCCGGTTTGGGCGTCAAGATCACGAACGCAGCCAATGAGCAGCTTGGGTTCTCGCATCCTGAAAATCCCGAATGGGATCATATCTCGTTCTGTGCCTTCTGTGGTCCGTTGACTGCGACCGAAAAAGGGCTGACCGGTAAGTCCGCTGTCGCAATCCAACCGGGTAAGGTCGACCGCTCGCCCACCGGAACAGCAGTATCCGCACGCATGGCGTTGATGATCGCAAAAGGATTGATGACGACTGGTCAGACGTTTGAAGCCACCTCAATCATCGGGTCGAGCTTTACGGGCCGGATCGTTGACGTGGCGCAGGTGGGCGGTCGCGCGGCGATCATACCCGAGATCAGTGGCCGAGGATGGATCACAGGTATTCACCAGCATATGCTTGACCCTGACGATCCTTGGCCCGGAGGCTATCGTCTGTCGGATACCTGGGGTGTTTGACCGCGTATACCCATACCCCACGCTCGGGTTGGTGGAAGCATTCTGCCGGCGCGAAATCATTGGTTCGGCATTGAGAAATTGCGAAAACTCAGTACCCCTAACTAAAATGCTGCAGGGCTAGACTTGAAATGGCAGGAAAACGAGCAATCACCAAGCAGAGCTTGCCGGAGGTCATCGCAAATGATCTGCGGGAACGTATTCTGAGCGGTGAACTGGCCGAGGGCGAAACCATTCGGCAAGAGGCTCTGGCTGAAGAATACGATGTTTCTCGAATGCCGGTCCGTGAAGCGCTCAAACGCTTGAACGCCGAGGGTCTTGTGCAATGGGCTAACAATCGAGGCGGCTCTGTCACCAAACATTCCCTCAGTGAAATTGGTGAAATTTTCGATTTGCGCATCCTGATCGAAGTGGATCTGTTTCACCACGCTATCCCAAATATGACATCCGCTGACTTTGCACGGTGCGAAGAGATTCTAACCCAGATGGAGAGATCCTATGACGAAAACGATGTGGGGAAGTGGGGCGTCCTGAACTACGAATATCATTCAGCGCTTTACGCTGCCTCGAAGCGGAAACTCACCAATGAATTGCTGGATCGCATCAGTCTGCAATCGGATCGGTATGTGCGTATGCATCTGAGTGTGATGAAGCAGCGTGAACCGGCAAAGAAAGACCATCGCGACCTGTTGCGGCTGGCGCAAGAGCGTAAAGTTGAAGAGGCTTGCAACGTCTTGGCCAACCATATCCGGCGCACCAAAGAGCAGCTTCTGGGCATGATCGCCGCGAAGCGCGACGCTGAAGGGGCGACTTGACAAATTGTCGGGTCGGGATCCTTCTTTTCGTATTTGGGCGGTGGCATATGTTCAGAACAACTTGGTTTGGCCTGATAACCGTTTGACGCGGCACATACCGTCTGAAGAATTGAAAAAGAAAGTTGAAGGTTTTGACAGAGGCAAATGAGAACGCAATGCTAAACCTGCAAGCTGTTCCGACTGACGTGCTTCGGCGGTCTAAGGCGGTCACATGATCCAACCTGCTCCCATTGTTTCGGCCCGAGCCTGGCAGCAATACCAACCCTTTGCCGCAGGAAAGTATGTGTGCCGCGGGCAGACCGAACATGGCTTTCACGCTGTGATCGTAGCGATTGAAGCGGCTGACGGCACCATCGGCTGGGGAGAGGCGGCGCCCCTTGGGGCGTTTTATGCCGAGGCTTTTCCCGAAGAGATGGCGGAAGGCACAGCGCGGTTGTTACCAGAGGTGATTGGTCGACCGTCTGACGCACCAGCTCAATTGGCCGAGGTGTTGAACGCGGCCATGCTGGGCCAGCCCGGGGTGAAATCCGCAATTGACATGGCCGCGTGGGATTTGGCGGCGCGCCGGGCAGGGATGCCGCTTTGTTCTTTTTTGGGCGGGGGCGCCACTCGATCCGTTACGCTCTATCGCTCGATCAGTCAGGCTGCCCCCGATGAGATGGCGCAGAGCGCGCAGTCCTATCTAAAGCAAGGCTACCGGCGTCTACAGGTCAAAGTTGGACAGGACCCGTTGGAAGATATTGAACGTTTGCGCGCAGTCCGAAGCGCTGTTCCTTCTGATGTTGCGCTCTATGCGGATGCCAATGGCGGATGGCTGGTCGAAGATGCGCTTCGCTTTTTGCGGGGGGTGGGCGATCTGGATTTTTGGCTTGAACAGCCTTGTATGTCGATGGCCGAAAACCGGCGTGTTGCGCAATCTTGTCCTCATCCGTTCATTTTGGATGAAAGCATTACGGGTCTCGAACCTATGCTAGTCGCTCATGCCGATGGGATGGTTTCGGGGGTAACGCTTAAAATGGCCCGGATCGGTGGGGTTGGCCCAACCCGGCTGCTCAGTGATGTGGCCGTGCAGCTGGGGTTGAAGGTGACCATTGAAGATACTGGCGGAAGCACCATCAACACGGCCGCCACAGCTCAGATGATGGCAAGACTCCCAGTGCGGCTTGCAGCTCACACGGTGGATTTCATGAATTGGGTGACGGTACAGAATGCGACCGGTATGCCGCCCTGCACTGACGGATTGCTGCACGTGCCGAAAGGAGCAGGTCTGGGGGTTGAGGTCGACCCTGACACCTTGGGCGAGCCCTTTTCTTTCAGTGCCTAACGTTGATTTGTGTGTGCGAAAGCGTCCGGGTTGGACGCTGTCGCCTTAGTCTTGGAACGGCCCGGAACGAACCGCTCTGGGTGAGCATCCGTTCACTCTTTTTCGTGGATGATCACAGTGCAACGTGTTCAGCCAGCCCTGCTTGATCTGCGAGTTTTGCGGCGACTGATGCGACGGCGAGGTCTTGTAGTCCGACGCCTGTTCCGTCGAAGAGGGTGATTTCGGTGTCGCTGGTGCGGCCCTTGTGGTCGCTGTTGATGACGGCGCCGATGGGGGTGATTTGGTTCTCGGTCAGGGTGCCGCCCGCGATGGCGTGTTGGGCCTCGCCTATGGAGATGGACTGGGCGACCTCGTCGGTGAAGACAGTGGCGGCTGCGACCAGCGCGGCGTCGACCTCTTGCTTGCCTTTGGTGTCGGTGCCCATGCAGGCCAGGTGGGTGCCGGGTTTGATCCAGTCTTTCATCAACAGTGGTTCAAAGGCCGAGGTGATGGTGATGATGACATCCGCCTGTGCACCCAGATCTTCTTGGCTGACGGCCTCGAACTCCAGACCCAGCTCGGTTGCGACCGCGCCCAGGCGAGGCAGCATCTCGGGGTGCGGGTTCCAGGCGACGACTTTCTCAAAGTCGCGCTGCTCGGCAGCGGCGCGCAGCTGGAAGGCGGATTGGTGGCCTGCGCCGACCATGCCCAGCACCTTGGCATCCTTGCGGGCCAGATGTGCAATCGACACAGCCGAGGATGCCGCTGTGCGCACGGCGGTCAGGTAGTTGCCGCCGACCAGTGCCGAGAGCCGCCCGGTATCGGGGTCGAACAAAAAGACGGTGGACTGGTGATTGGTCAGGCCCTTATCGATGTTGCCAGGCCAGTAGCCGCCGGATTTCACACCCAGCACCTGACCGGCGCGGTCAAAGCCGGATTTGAAGCCATAAAGCGCATCGGCATAGCCGATGGCCTCACGAATGACCGGGAAGTTATAGGCGTCGCCACGCGCCATGGCAGCGAAGACGTCCTGAACCGCGTCGAAGGCCTCGCGGCGTCCGACCAGTTGCTGGCAGAGGTCTTCTCCAACGATCAGCAGGGGTTTGTCTGTCATATCTTTCATGACCTTTTCCTTGAGCTTTGGGGTGCAGGTCCGGGCGGCAGGGGAAGGGATAACTGCCGCCCGGGACGCATGTGCGGCGGCTAGTAAGCCTTGCCGCGCGCGGAGACCGGCCAAAGCGCTTCAACTTTGCCGTTCCGAACACCCACATACCAATCATGCACATTGGCGGTCGGGTCACAGTGACCGGGCACCAGATGCAGCTTGTCATTGACCTTGAGAACACCGTCGGGGTCGGCGACCACGCCGTGCTCGTCCGAGCATTTGACGTATTCCACATCCGTGCGCCCGAAGATCACCGGCAGGCCACTGTCCACGGATTGGGCCTTGAGGCCGGCATCCACGATGGCCTTGTCTGCCTTGGCATGGCTCATGACGCTGGTGAGGATGAAGAAGGCGTTCTCCCACTCTCCCCGGTCGATGCGGTTGCCGTTTTCATCAAGGATGCGGCCATAATCGGCGTCCATGAAGGCGTAAGAGCCGCATTGCAGTTCATTGTACACGCCCGAGGTGCTCTCGAAGTAATACGACCCGGTGCCGCCACCGCCGACGATGTCACAGTCCAGCCCTTCGGCGGCCAGCCCGTCCACGGCGTCTTTGACCTGCGCCACGGCGATGTCGATCTTGGCTTTGCGATCCTCGTAGAGATCCATGTGCTGCATCGCGCCCTGATAGGCCTGGATACCGGCAAACTTCAGCCCCGGGGCCGCGTCGATGGCCTTGGCGATGGCGATGACCTCGGGCGTGGTGGTCACGCCGCAGCGACCCGCGCCGCAGTCGATCTCGACCAGACATTCGATCTGGGTGCCGTGGCGCTCAGCCGCTTTGGACAGATCGCTGACATTGTCGATGTCATCCACACAGCAGATCGTGCGCGCACCCAGCTTGGGCATCCGCGCCAGCCGATCAATCTTGGCCGGGTCACGCACCTGGTTGGAGACCAGAACATCCTTGATACCTCCACGGGCAAACACCTCGGCCTCCGAGACCTTTTGGCAGCAGATGCCACAGGCGCCGCCCAGTTCGACCTGCAGCTGCGCCACGTCGACGGATTTGTGCATCTTGCCATGCACCCGGTGGCGCATGCCGTGGGCCTTGGCGTAATCGCCCATCTTCTGGATGTTGCGTTCCAGCGCGTCCAGATCCAGAACCAGCGCCGGGGTCTGGATCTCGGATGCGTCCATGCCGATGGCGGCGGGAATGTCGTAGCCGACTTCGAGTTGCTCGATGTTTACGGGCTTGTTCATGATGTCCTCCTCAGCCCCGGGTCCAGGGCAGTTTGTCCAGATCCACATTGCCGCCGGTGATGATCACGCCGACGCGTTTGCCTTTGAAGGCTTCGGGGTGCTTCAGAATGGTGGCCAGCGGCACGGCGCAGCTGGGCTCCATCACAATGCGCAGGTATTTCCAGGTGGTCTTCATCGCGGCGATGATCTCGTCTTCGCTGGCGGTGTGAATGTCGCGCACGAAGTTCGACACAAAGTGCCAGGTGTTTTCCTTCAGCGGCACTTTCAGCCCATCGGCAATGGTGACCGGGGCGTCATCAGCGATGATGTGACCGGCCTTGAAGCTGCGATAGGCATCGTCGGCCTGTTCCGGTTCCGAGGCATAGATCTGCACCTCAGGCGCCAGGTTCGACAGGGTCAGGCAGGTGCCCGAGATCATGCCACCGCCGCCTATGGGCGCAACCACCGCGTCCAGCCCGTCGGTCTGTTCCAGCAGCTCTGCCGAACAGGTCGCCTGCCCCGCAATCACGCGCGGGTCGTTATAGGGGTGCACGAACTCACCGCCGGTGCGCGCCTGCACCTCGGCAAATACCGCCTCGCGCGAAGTGGTCGAGGGCTCGCATTCGGTGATGATCCCGCCATAGCGGCGCACCGCGTCCTTCTTGGCCTGCGGTGCCGTGTGCGGCATCACCACGTTGCAGGGAATGCCCCGGCGGCCCGCCGCATAAGACAGGCTGAGCGCATGGTTGCCGGAAGAATGCGTGCAGACGCCGCGCTCGGCGGCCTCGTCATTCAGGCCAAAGACCGCATTGCAGGCCCCGCGCACTTTGAAAGCGCCCGCCTCCTGGAAGTTCTCGCATTTGAAGAACAGCTGCGCGCCGGTCAGATCGTCCAGATACTCCGACCGCAACACGGGGGTGCGGTTGATATGGGGTTTGATCCGCTCATGCGCCTCGCGCATATCGGCGATGGTCAGGCAATCGGCTGTGGTCATTGCATCCAACATCGGAGCCTCCTTACGCTGCAGATTGCATGGGTGTGGCACGGCCCGCGCGGAAGTATTCCTGCGCTGCGGCCACACCGCTGCCCAGCTCGATCGGATAGTCCAGATCGGCCATGGCCATTTCGATCGTGGCCAGACCGGACAGCACCATCACGTCCGTCAGGCTGCCCAGATGGCCGATGCGGAAGGCCTTGCCGTTCATCTCGCCCAACCCGATGCCAAAGCTGACGCCATAGGCGTTGAAGGCGTGATCCGTCAGGGCATTGCTGTCGAAGCCGTCGGGTACATAGATCGCGCTGACGGTGTCCGAGTAGAGATCCGGCGACTGCGCCACCAGCTCCAACCCCCAGGCCGAGGTGGCCTTGCGCACGCCTTCGGCGAGACGGAAGTGGCGGGCATAGACATTGTCCAAGCCTTCCTCGAACAGCATCTTCAGGCTCTCACCCATGCCATAGATCAGCTGCAGCGGCGGGGTATAGGGAAAGCCGCCCGATGCGTTGGCGTTCATCATGTCGCGGAAGTCAAAGAAGGTGCGCGGCAGTTGTGCCGTCTCCATTGCCGCCAGCGCCTTGGGGCTGACGCACAGGATCGCCATGCCGGTCGCCAGCATGAAGCCCTTCTGCGAGCCCGAGACCGCGATATCAACGCCCCAGTCATCGAACTCGAACGGCATCGAGGCCAGCGAGCTGACGCAATCCACAAACAGCATCGCCGGGTGGGCACTGGCATCCATCGCCTTGCGCACCGCCGCAATATCCGAACGTACGCCGGTGGCCGTCTCATTATGGGTGACCAGAACCGCCTTGATCTCATGGGCCTTGTCGGCTGCCAGAGCCTCGGCAAACTTGTCTGCCGGCGCACCGCTGCCCCACGCGCATTCGATGATCCGAACATCCAGCCCGTGACGCTGACACAGGTCGGTCCAGCGATGGCTGAACATGCCATAGCGCGCCACCAGAACCGTATCACCGGGGCTGAGTGTGTTGGTGATCGACGCTTCCCATCCGCCCGTCCCGCTGGCCGGGAAGGTGATGATCTGACCCGCGCTGGAGCCAAACACCCGCTTGGTGTCTTCAAGCACGGGCGCAAATGTCTCTACAAAATCCGGCGCGCGGTGGTCCTGCGTCTGAACCTGCATCGCCAAACGCAAGCGATCCGGGATGTTGGTCGGGCCGGGAATGAAAACTGGGTTCTGTGTGGACATATGAAAATCCTCCGGTTTGGTAAAATTATCTTACCAAGACGCGCGCTTTGCAATTTTCTCGAAAAAGTTTTTCACTATACGGAAAAATACCATAACGTACTGAAAGAAATGAAAGAGACAGTTTTTCAATATTGACGAAAGCAAATGCCGATTTTGAAAAACACGCTCCGACGCCTAAAATCAAGGTCCTAACCACACAGGAAAAAACCGGTGCAGAATCACAAAAAACCGCGAGGACGGCCCAAATCAATCTTCAAGGAAAGCTCGGCCGGGACAGTGCAATCCCTCGACCGCGCGTTGGAAACACTGACAACGCTCGCAGCCCTGGAACGCTCTACGCTCAGCGACCTCAGTCGGGAAACCGGCGTTCCAACGGCGACGACCCATCGCATACTGACGACGCTGTCCAACCGTGGCTATGTCAGCTTCGACGAACAACGCCAGGAATGGATGGTCGGTATCGAGGCCTATCGAACAGGCGCCTCCTACCTCAATCGCAACAGTGTGGTTGAAATCGGCCGGCCCATCCTGCGCAGGCTCATGCGCGATACCGGTGAGACCGCGAATATGGCCATGCCTGACGGCAGCCACGTCGTATTCGTCAGTCAGGTAGAAACCGGAAATCCAATTCGCGCTTTCTTTCCTCCGGGCGCGCGGACGCCCATGTACGCGTCCGGGACCGGAAAGGCATTGCTGGCCGAAATGAGCACGAATGCGGTTCAAGCTCTGCTGTCAGATGTCGCTTACGAAGCCTTTACTGACCGCACTCATCGATCAACCATATCGTTGTTAGAGGATCTGACGCTGGTCCGGCAACGCGGCTGGTCCTTTGATGATGAAGAGCGCTATGCAGGCATGTCATGCACAGGTGCCGCTATTTTAAACCAGTTCGGCATTCCTTGTGCTGGTATTTCCGTCTCGGGCCCAACAGCAAGGATCAACAAAGCCAACGTCGCCTATTTCGGCGAAATGGTCCTGGATGCAGCACGGGAGATAACTATCGCAATCGGAGGGTCGCCGCGCTGAAGGCTTTACAAAGTTGGGTATCCGACTGTCACGCTTTGGTCAGCGACCAAAATCGAATGGGTAACGCAACCGCCGCGACGACCAAACCGATCGTATACCCTATCCAAACACCCATGGCACCATAATCAAAAACGAAGCCGAGGGCATAGCTTGCTGGCAGGGCAAGTGGCCAATACGCGGTCAGTGTGATGACAGTAGGCAAGTTCATGTCAGACATGCCCCTTAACGCACCAAGCGCAGTACCCTGAACACCATCGGCGACCTGCAATAGCGCGACGATAAAGAACAGAGTGACTGCAAGATCGACCACCGCAGGATCGTCGGACATGGATTCCGCCATCATTCGACCAGCGGTTATGAACACGATTGCTGCAATCGCCTGCCAGAGGGTCACCATGACAAACGAAGCTTTCAGGATTGGTCGCAGCCGTGAGGTATCGCAAGCCCCCACTGCAAGGCCCACGCGGATGGAGGCCGCGCCAGCCATTCCAAGCGGAATCATGTAAGCCAGTCCTGCCAGTGCGTTGACAATCTGATGTGCCGCAAGGGCTTCGGCACCAAGCCACCCCATCATCAGACCAACCACGGCGTATGCGCCGCCTTCGCCTGCATAACCAAGACAAAGCGGCAGGGCGTCTTTGGCCTGCGCCCAAGCATCGGCCCAGACAACCTGAACCCGTTGACGAAACGCAGCCAATCCCGGGGCCCGTTTAAGAACAACAAGAGCAGCAATCAGAGACACGCATTGTGAAAGAATACTGGCCAGACCTGCGCCTAGAATTCCGAGGTCCAGAATATGGATCAGGGTGTAGTTGGCCGGCACGTTGATGAGCACGCCGAGATAGGACAGGCCCACTGCCGTCCAGGGCCGTCCCACCGCATCGAAAAGTGCCTTGAGGCCAAAGAACAAGGTGAATGGGATGATCCAGACCGCCATTGACATCCAATAGGGCAAAAGGATCTCAAGAACTTCCGTTGGTTGACCCAAAAGACCTAAAAGAGGGTAAAGAGCCATCATGAGAAGGGCCGCAAGCCCACCGCCCAGCAAACAAAGCAAAAGCCCGCCACGTAATGCGAGGGCGACCTTTTTTGGGTCCTGGGCACCCTCTGCCTGACTGATCTGAACTGAAAGCGCTGTTACGACGCCCCAAAGGGCAGAGATCAGAATGATCAAAACCGCAGTGGTCACTCCAGCTGCCGCCAAAGGCACAGTTCCAAGGGGTGAGATCATCGCGGTATCGACAACACCGATCAAAAGCGCTGCGGCAAGTCCCACCATCAAAGGAACGGCTAACTTGATCAGCGGCAACAACTCAGCGCGCGTTTGCGCCTGGGACACAAGGATATGGTCTGTCATGATTCAAACACCGGATTCGGTCCGGCCTCAAAGTCGCAAGATCGAGCGTTTTTTGCTCTGGATGATTTGGGGCGTTCAGCCCAGCGACGGATGAATCATGAACTTGGTCCTTTTCTGGACGATGCGTTGCACGTGGTTCTATGGGATAAGTTGAACCGCGTCCAGAGGGTTGAAGTCTGGTATCCTAACGCGTTGACTGAATTTCCACTCGTTCACATCGGCCAAGAGCAGGGCACCCGCACAAGAGAGTTTTCCTGGGAGGAGTGGGGCAATCTTTGTTTGAGTTGTCGATATCCAACGCGTCGAGCGGACATGTCGTAGCCGAGCATGCTGCCATTGACGCGGTTTAAACCAGTGAAAGCATCGCCTTGGTCGTTCTGGTCAATGCGGAATGTCTGCTGCGCGCGGTATTTTTGAACTGCATCAACGGAACAACTGTCTTCTAGGGTTAAACGTGCCGGGTTCGGTCCTGGTCTGGAATGATCGAAAAGGACAAATCAGTTTAGAAATTCGAATGCTGGTTGAGAGTGAACGCGACAAAAACTTGGCGCAGAATTGATAGTTTTTTCGAAAAACTTTGCTCAATCCTGCCTGCGCGACGTGCTTTTTAGTGATGAGACCCTCACCAATGCAAAATACTGTGCCACAGCGCCCGGACACGATGGTTTTGGATGACAACTGGAGTGATCTACGTCAGTTCCGCGAACTGCCAGACATCGATTTGGAGCGGCTTCTTGAGTACCGAACAGGTCGGATTCGGGAACAGATGAAGCTGCAGGACGTGGCGGCGCTGGTCATCGTGAACCCGCTTAGTATGCAATACGCCGCGAATTACGATTCCTATCAGCTGTATCAGTCGCGAGTACCCACAACCTATCTTTTCATGGCGCAGGACGGACCGACCATTGTGTTCGGAGGTTATGGTAACAGTCGTCTGATAGACCGAGAGGAACCGGCGGACTTTATCGCGTTTTTTGATGCGGGCCCCAACCTGGCGGATAATGCACGCAGGTTGGCTGATCGTCTGCACGGTTACCTCGAAGAAATCGGGTCTGACAATCGGCGCGTCGCGATTGAATATGTGAACCCGTCTGTTACTCAGGCTTGTCTGCAGCGCGGTCTTGAGGTGGTTGACGGTGTGACACTGACTGAAAGCGCCCGGTTGATAAAATCTCCTGACGAGATTGAATGTATCAAGTGGTCAGTGGCGGTGGCAGAGCTGGGAATGGCGAAGATGAAGGAGGCTTTGCGTCCTGGCGTGACCGAAACCCAGCTTTGGGGCATTTTGAATTACACAAATCTGGCAAACCAGGGCGGATGGCATGACGGGCGGATGCTGTGTTCTGGCCCGCGCACCAACCCTTGGCTGCAAGAGGCGACCCAGCGGGTGATTGAATCCGGGGATCTGGTTGGATTTGACACCGATATGGTTGGTCCGATGGGCTACTTCTGTGACGTCTCGCGCACGTTCCATTGCGGACCTGCCAAGCCCACCGCCCGGCAGAAGGAAATCTATCAGATTGCCTATGACGAGGTGCAGCACAATATGGCGCTTTTGCGTCCCGGGATAACCTTTCACGAATTGCAGAAGCAGTCGTTTGAAATCCCGGAACCCTTTCAGAAACAAGCCTATCCCTGCATCTTTCACGGGGTCGGTATGTGTGACGAATACCCGAAGATCATCCCATATCACTCGGGGCTGAACCCTTATGACGGTGAGGTCGAGGCCGGCATGGTGCTGACAGTTGAAAGCTATGTAGGCGCCGTAGGCGAGCGTGATGGGGTCAAGCTGGAAGAACAGGTACTCATAACCGACAATGGTTTTGAGCTGCTTTCCAGTTATCCTTTCGAGGAAGAGTTGCTCGATTAAACCATATCTGTATTGGTGTAGAAGGCTTCGCGAAGGGAGACGTGAGAGGCGGAAAAACGTCTTCGACCAACTGCATTGAAATTGGCGCGTAGATGTGTTGGCTTCCGGTAAAATCAAGAGGCATGCACCGCCAACACAAAACGCAGAACCGATCAGAGAACCCCCTCTGTCAGCTGTGATGAACTTCAGTCCTTTGAAGAAAGTTTGGTTTGGATGATGAATTGCGTGACCGGATCAATGTCTTCCATGTGAAGCAATTTGCCGAGCTGGGCGTCCAAGCGTGTCTCATCCCAATTGCGCATGGCAATTGCAATCTCCATGGCCGTCTGGCTGTCCTGGGCCAGTTCGCGAGAGAAGATTGGAATGATCTGATCCCTTAGGCCAGGCGACACAGTACCAGAATCTGTCAATGCGCGAATGAGGGATTCTTTGTGGTCTTGTTTGACGTTTGCGGCCTGCAAAGCCGAGCCAATGGCATCTACTGCTGTTGGCCCATCTACGGCTATGCCAGCCAGCGCCCAATCATACGCATAGCCAGAGCTTCGAAGAATAGACCCGGGGTATCGAGACCGAACAATGCGTTTGGCCTTTTCATCGTTGTGCTGCAAACCCAATAGTCGGATCGCAACCGGAACGAAGCTCAACCGACCGAGGCTGTCAAACTCACGCAACAGATTGTCTGCGGCGACCGTATTTCGCAATATCTGGATACTGCTGTACGGCACCCGGTCGATTTCTATCAGGGCGGTGTCTCTTAACACCTGATCCTTGTGTGAAAGGTATCGTGCAAAAAACGCAACGCGCGCGCCGGATGCGGACTTTCCACCCGGCCAAAGATTTTTCTCCGCCCAAAGGGCATTCAAAAATTCTTCACGCTCTGGGGTCAGATTGAATATCCGCGTCCATTTGCGTGAAACGCCGCGCCCTGCGCCATCCTTGGTAACGGTTCCGAACGTCATCAGGACCGTCATTGAGGGATTTGCGCGGAAGGCGGCGCGTGTCCTGCTATCTACAAGGAAAGGGATGTCAGGAGTTCTTTCAAGGTCGGTCTGTGCCCCTATTATCTGTCGCTTTGGCACGAATTTGAACGGATTACCCGGGGCGGGTGCGGCCAGAACGACGACGTCGGCGGTAATCAAATGATCCGCAAGAGAAGCCTCGGGCAAGGTGACGCAAACTTGGCAGGCCAACGCTGAACGAGACCCGAAAAAACCAAAACAAAAGAGAGAAAGAATGACGATGGCCCGCAAAAAGGGCGCGGGCTTCCGTTCCAAAGTTTGACTGTGGCTATTGGGATGACCTACACGCATCAACTTACTCCTCGACCACTTTCCGCAAACCGTCCAGATAAAGCAATAAAGTTCGCCTCTAATCTGAAAGTGTCAGTACTTCATTCGCAATTTCCCCAAAATAGACAGAAATCTGCGACAGGGCGATTTTGGACAGATTAGCAGGGTCCTGTTGTCTCGCATCTAAAGAATTTGCGAGTGCGGTACCCTGTAAAGCGCCTCGCCGTCCATCCAATCGCAAAAACGCTGCGGCGCTGTGTTTTCGGGTGTTTCGTTGCGGTCGGTCGTTTTCTCAATCCTACTCAAGTGTGAGGTGCGCACTGAATTGGCGGATGGCAGATGTTTCGGATCGAGCATGCGGCATCACGCAAACGTAGTCCTTTTTCATTTTCAGGGCATGCTGCGAAGGCGTCACGAGCAATCCGGATGCGAGATCGGTTTTTGCCAAAACGGATGGAACCAGGGCGATGCCAGCTCCTCTTTTTGCGGCAGAGATGGCAAGCGTCAGATCGTTGATCGTTAAACCTGCATGGGAAAACTGCGTCGCATCAGATCCGGCCTGCTGTCTCCAATCCGACCAGAGTGGTTCGCTGGCATAACTGGGGCCCCATTTGTTGTGAATGAGCTTGCTGTCGGGGATATGTGACAAGGATTCATCCATGTTCGGATATGCCTCTTGGAACGAAGGGGCGCAGACCGGTATCGCAACATCCCAAAACAGGCTTGCTTCCCGGTAGCCTGGATAGAGTGTCGAGCCATAGGTCAGGCGAACGTCGATGGCTTCACGTTCAAAATCGATTGGGTCTTCCTGCACGCGGATATCCAGCGGTATTCCGGTTTCTTCGGAAAATGTGACTGCCTTGGGTAGAAACCAAAGCTCTGCCAATGCCGGTAGCACGCTGATCACCAGTTGTCGGGGACGTGTCGCGTTTTGCACAATTCGGGCCGCGTCAGACATTTCCTCAAAAGCGCGGGCGAGTTTGGGATACATCATTTCACCTGCATCCGTCAGTGAAATCCGATTGCCCTTTCTGACAAACAGTCTTTTGCCCAGGTGATCCTCGAGCGTTTTGATCTGCAGGCTGACGGCGGCCGAACTGACGCCCAGTTCTTTCCCGGCCAACACGAAGCTGCCGCATCGTGCGGCGGCTTCGAAGGCCCGCAATGCTGTCAGAGGCGGAAGGGAGTCACTGTAGCCCATAGTAAATCTTATGATACCCAATAATTTTTCTGGTTGTCTTTGTCATAGATTGAATTTCAATGCTGTAAAGGAGGACGCCATGAATCATCTGCTTGAGCTTGAAACTTACCCGTTGGATCGGCCTGACAGTCCAGAATACGCGAAGTTGGTAGAAAAGTGCCGGGCAGATCTGGCTTCTGATGGCATGTTTAATCTGCCGGGGTTTTTCAGAGCCGGGGTTGCGCAGCAGGCGGCAGACAAGGCGAAACCCGCTATGGAAACGGCCTCATTCCGGCATGCGCGCAAACACAACGTCTACTTCAAGGACGAAATGCCCGGTATCGATGACAATCACCCCGCGATGATCAAATCGCAGACGGTCAATCACACGCTCTGTGCCGATCAGCTAGAGGGTAACCCCGTGATCGAAGTGTATGAATGGCAGCCCTTCGCGGACTTTCTGGCCGAAACTATGGGCAAGGAACGGCTTTATCAAATGGACGACCCGATGGCCCGAGTAAACGTGCAGGCGACGCGGGATGGCGAAGGGTTGAACTGGCATTTCGACCGCTCAGAATTTACCACCACGATCCTGCTGCAGGCGCCGGAGGTGGGTGGTGAGCTTGAGTATCGCAAGGATCTGCGCACACCGGATGACCAGAACTATGAAGGCGTGGCCGCTGTTCTGGCTGGCAAGGATCCGGAAATCAAACGGATCATGCCTGCGCCGGGTGCGCTGAACGTTTTTCGCGGGGTGAACACACCGCACCGCGTGGTGCCGGTAAAAGGCGACACGGAACGCGTGATCGCGATTTTTTCCTTCTACGAGACACCAGGCGTCGCTTTCTCGGCTGAGGAACAAATCGGTTTTTATGGTCGATCCGTGTCATGACGCGGGCGCGCAACGCCTTCAAAGATGACCGCAAGCTGACATATTTGAACAGCGACGGGGCGGACAAGCCGCTGATCAGCCCGGTATCACAAACCACGTTGGACAAGGCCCGCGCCTATCGGTTGACACGGTTGCGCGAACAAATGGCAGAGCATGATGTGGCAGGCTTGTTGCTTTATGACCCGATCAACATTCGGTATGCGTTCGACAGCTCAAATATGCAGGTATGGACCAGCCACAATCCGGTCCGGTATGCGATGATCCTGGCAGGTGGTCCTGCGATCCTGTGGGAGTTCAAAGGCTGCGAACATTTGAACGAAGGCCTGCCGGGAATAGACGAAATCCGAACTGCTGTGTCGTGGATGTTTATGACCAAGGGCGACAAAGCCTCCGCCGGGGTCGAAACCTGGGCCGATGAAATAGCCGATGTGCTCGGTCAGCATGGGGGTGGCAACAAGCGCTTTGCGGCAGATAAGCTGGACGGCCCGGGATTGCACGCGCTGCAGGAGCGAGGGTTAACCTATGTCGAAGGGGCCGAATTGACGGAACGCGCCCGGTCGATCAAATCCCCAGAGGAAATCGAGTTGATGCGCTGGACCATTCGGGTCTGCGAAGCCGGAATGGCGCGCATATATGATCATTCAGTGCCGGGCGTGACCGAGCGCGAGCTTTGGGGTCATCTGCATTTTGAAAACGCGCGTTCGGGCGGTGATTGGCTTGAAACCAAGCTTTTGACCTGTGGGCCGAATACCAACCCTTGGTACAAGGAGTGTTCGGATAGGGTTTGCCAACCGGGGGAAATGATCTCGTTCGATACGGATATGGTCGGTCCTTATGGCTATTGCGCGGACCTCAGCCGCAGCTGGACTTGCGGGTACACGCCCATGACGGATACGCAGCGGCGGATCTATGCGACGGCTTTAGAGCAGATCAACCATAACCTTGACGTGCTGAAGCCGGGTGTGAGCTATGCTGAGTTTAACGAAAAAAGCTGGCGTATCCCGGATCGGCATGCCGACTATCGGTATTCGCTTGCTGTGCATGGCGTGGGTATGGCGGATGAATGGCCCGTCATCCCTTTGCACATAGATTTCGATGAGACGGCCATGTCTGGATTTATTGAACCGGGGATGGTCGTTTGTGTCGAAAGCCTTGTCGGCGAAAACGGGTCGGAAAGCGTGAAACTGGAAACGCAAGTTCTGGTGACCGAAATAGGGATTGAGCGGCTCGACAGTTTCCCTTGGGAAAGTGTCTAGGCGTGTTCCCAATCCAAACCAGGACAGGCTTGGATTACCGTTTGAAATGGCCTTGCCTGTAGCCTTGGATTGGCCATTGTGGCGAAATGAGCGAACCAAACCTGAGAATCGACAGAGCAACGCTGCTTCCAGAGCAGGGTTTGATCAGTGGTACAGATCTGTTGAACGCTGGCAAAAAAATGGTGTCGGACTGGAAAGTCGGCACAAGCGCGTTTCAGGCGTCGGCCGGCTATAGGAACGAAATTGACTATAAAAAGGCGATGATCCAATCCGGGCGGGTGATGCAGCACGCACATCTGGGGTTTCGCGATTTATCACATAGCGTCGATGCCATCCAAAGGGTTTACGACAGTTGCCTCGGACGCGGTGCGCGGGTTGATCGGTTCGGCATGTGCCTGGATTGGTCGATGGGATTTCCAAGACATCAACGAACGGAAAATACGCGCGGGACCGGGGTCATTTTGAATGACGCAGATGCCTTTGCACGTCTGACACAGGCCAGCCCAGCGGCAATGCACTTTGGTGACTTCATGCTGGGCTTTCCGGCAGCCCTTGAAAACACATGCGCCGCGCTGGCGGCCGGGGCCACGACGATCGGCAATCTGGGGCAATATTTCACGTTTCGTTTGCCGGAATACGATAATGACGTAGAGACCACACAAGCGACGGTTCAGGCGCTTGGCCTGATTGCCGCTCAGCCGGTGCCGGTATTGGTGCACTCCAATCTGGACGACGGGTATGCTGCGGTTTTCGAGGATTTAACATCGGTTCTGGGTCAGGCGCTGCTTGAAAAACACATTGTGACGGGGCTGATCGGTGCGCCTTACGCAGTGTGTTATGGCCACCATTTCACTGAACCTTTGACGCGGATGGCCTTTCAACATGCTTTGGCACAGATCAGTGATGGAGTGCCGGGATCGCAGATTTACGGTGCAACGGTGCTGTACAAGGGATCACATGCTGAAAACTATGCGGGGCTGTCCTCATATCTTTTACCCGACATTGTGGCGCAGCGGCTGCGCCCAAGCGGGCACGCTTTGAATCCGGTTCCGGTGAGTGAGAATGAACGCATCCCCGACGTGACCGAGATCTGCGATGCGCAATGTCATCTGCGCAGATTGACCGAGTTGGCAGAGGGGTATCTGCCGCTGTTTGACACGGCCGAGATTGACCGGATCAGCAACACGCTCTTGCGAGAGGGTCATCGTTTTGCAGATCGGGTTCTTGCGGGATTGTCGCAAGGTGGCATCGACACTAACGATCCGTTCCAGATGCTGTTGGCTCTGCGCCGTATCGGTGGGCGTGCCTTGGAACAGACCTTTGGCGGAGGCGCGCAAAGGCCTGATGCACCGCGGCGCAGAATTCCCATCGTAAGTGCCACAACATATCGCGAACTAGAGGAAGAAGCCGCGCGCTTTCTGGCATCTGACGCCGGTCAGGCAATGGCCCGTCTGGCTGAATCGCCTGCGCGTATTCTGACGGCTACCACCGATGTGCACGAACATGGAAAAATGCTTCTGGATCTGGTGTTCACCAAAGCAGGTTTTGATGTTGAAGATGGCGGCGTCTCCAGCGACCCGGATGATGTAGTGGCATTGGTCAGGCAAAGCTCTGTCGACGCCATCGCGCTCAGCACTTATAATGGCGTGGCGCTGCGCTATTCCAAATCCCTGCTGCACAAGCTGAAAGAAGCCGGGCTTGACGTGCCGGTTTTAATTGGTGGCCGGTTGAATGAAATACCCGACGGCAGCAATACAAGCCTGCCAGTGGATGTCTCTGACCGATTAACCAAAATCGGTGTCATAGTCTGCGCTGATCTGGAGGCCGCCGCCGAAGCGCTGCGCTCTGTGCTGGCCAGCAGCAGGTCAGATCAGGCGTAATGATCACCGCGTTCCTCTCGGCGTCAGGCGAAACAACGACCAATAGGTAACACTCGTTAAGGATCGCCCTGTGGATATGTTTGCAAGGGTCCGCATATCCATTAGCCTGTAAACGAGGGCTGAACAGGAATAGCAGGCACATGGCCGACTATATCGTACATGCATTGGGTGCCAGCCAGGTTTTGATCACCGGGGGTGAAAGCCTGAGTGGCTTCAGCCAGGGTGATGGGTCCAACCTTGTCGGCGAGTTTATTACGATCGGCACTGGCCCATTGACCGATCTGAACGTGTCAGACGGTGGTTCAGACGTCAATTTTGACGACAACGACGGGAACCAGCGTTTAAACGGCGATCAGGTATTTGATGGCACCACCTATTCCGATGGAACGCGTATTGAGGCCGAATACGTCATTACGCTGCGCGACAACAGCACCGGTCAAACCTATCAGGTACTTGGTGTCAACATTGTTAGCTCGTCTCCTTCGTTCGGAACCACCGAAGGCGTGGCTTTTGTCGGCTCTTTCCCACCGCGCGGGGTACCGCTTGAGGTTATTTCGGCAGCAGAAGGCCCGGGATCTGGGGGCCGCCCGCCGATCAACGAAAACACACTTGTGCCGTGCTTTACCCGGTCCACGTGGATCGCAACGACAACCGGACCAAAGCAAATCGAACAGATCACTTTGTCGGACCTTGTTCTAACGCGGGACCATGGCCCACAGCCGTTACGGTGGATCGGCAGGCGGCGTGTTGAAGAGGCAGAGCTTCGGACCAATTCCAAACTTTACCCGGTTCGAATTCTGGCCGGTTCGCTTGGAAATGGCTTTCCGCAGCGGGATTTGTTGGTGTCCCGGCAACACCGAATGCTGGTTTGCTCGACCATTGCCAGCCGCATGTTTGGTGTCTCAGAGGTTCTTGTTCCGGCAATCAAGTTGACAAGCCTTCCGGGGATTTACGTGGACAAGTCGGTTCGGGAGGTCGAGTATTTCCATTTACTGTTTGATCGACACGAGATTGTCTTCGCGGAAGGCACGCCGTCCGAGAGTTTGTTTACCGGACCCGAAGCGCTGAAAGCGATCAGCGACGCGGCACGGGAAGAGATCATCGCGCTTTTCCCGGAACTGACGCAGACAGACGTGTTGCCAGAGCCTGCCGGGTTCATACCTACGGGCAAGCAACAGCGGAAACTGATAGACCGCCACCTGAAAAACGAAAAACCTCTCATGTCTGCGCCTGGAACAATCCTGTAGCTGCGGTTTAGCCAGACTTTGACCTTAGGGTTCAGGTTATGTGAAACCCACAGCCCGGTAAGCCACACCATTCAGACAATAATTCTGCGATCTGATGAATCGGATCACCTTCCTCCAAATCTTCCGAGCGCAAAACGGCATGCCAGGGAACAGTGATGCCATCTTGAGTGACCTGCGCGCCAACGATGCGACCTTCTTTCAGCGCGGATTGCAGCGCCCAGTTGGACAGCACGCTTGTGCCCAGATCCGAGGCGACCAACTCGACAATTGCCTCGGGCAGTTCAACGGTTGCAGCCCATTTCGGGTAACTGTCCGTCGGGCGGAACAGCAATGCAAATTCCCGGTCGGGTTCTGGGATCTTTGTATAAGTGATAAAGGGCTCTCCTACGATATCTGAGCCTTCGACATATGCACGCTCGGCCAGTCGGTGCGACGGTGGCATGATGTAAAGCAGGGGGTCATCGAACAGTTTGATGCTGCTGAGCCCCGCTTGCGAAACCGTGCCCGAAGTAATCGCAATGTCCAGATGCCGGTTCAAAAGACCGGTCAGCGGATCGCTACGTGCGCCCGCCATGATCTGGATATCGATCCCGTCGGTGCGCGATTTCATATATTTGATGAAAGAAGGCAACCAGCGATAGTTGCTGTAAGCTTCGACCGACAGACGCACCACATGCTGGACGTTGGCGTTCATGCGCCGCACGTCTTCTTCTGCACGGCTAAGGTCGGTCAGGATGCGTTCGGCCACGATTGCCATATAGTCCGCCGCCGGTGTGCGACGCAGTTTCTTGTGCATTCGGGTGAAAAGGGGCACGTCAAGGCGGCGCTCGGCCTCGCGCAGACGGTGCGAAAGGGCCGATGGCGTCACCCCCAGTTTCTTGGCGGCATCGGTGATCCGACCCGTTTCGTTGATGGCTTGGATCAGTTGCAGGTGGCGCAGGTCAAGCAGCGGTTTCATGTGTTTCTAGCCTGAAAAAAATTCACAAAAACCAAAAAACTTCGAAATTGAAATTCAGTCAATAACAAGGTGAAGTCCCGCCAGGTTTTCTTTTGGAGCATCCCCCATGAACGTTGACGCCCGACGCGCGATCGAACAGGACAAGGCCCATCACGTCCATCCTCAGTCTAATCTGCGCCAACATGCCGAGAACGGCCCGACGATGATCACTCATGGTAAGGGGGTTTTCATCTATGACAGCGAAGGGCGCGAGATCATCGATGGTTTTTCCGGGCTGGGGTGCGTGTCGCTGGGTTACCACAACGAACGTCTGTCAAACGCGGCAAAGCGGCAAATGGATGTGCTGCCTTTTGCGCCCACATTCTACAATCGTTCACATCCACGGGTTGCGGAGTTGGGTGAGCGTCTGATTGGTATGGCTCCGGTTGATATGGACCGGGTGATGTTCCAGTGTTCGGGGTCCGAGGCGAACGACACCGCAATCAAACTGTTGTGGTACACCAACACTGCCAAAGGCGAGCCGAACCGCCGCAAGATCATTGGGCGGGTGCGGGGTTACCACGGCAACACAATCGCTACGGTTTCGCTGTCCGGTCAGCCACATATGCACGCCAAATTCGGTCTGCCGCTGCCCGAGTTCAAGCATACCGAGCTGCCGAACTATTACCGCTTCCACATAGATGGCGAGAGCGAAGAAGAGTTCTCGGCCCGGATGGCTGCAAAATTCGAAGAGCTGATTCTGGCGGAAGGTCCTGAAACTGTTGCAGCTTTCTTCGCCGAGCCCGCCATTTCCGGTGGCGGCGCGCTGATGCCGCCTGAAGGCTACTGGAAGGAAATGCAGGCGGTTCTGCGCAAGTATGACATCAAGTTTCTGGCTGACGAGGTGGTTTGCGGCTTTGGTCGAACCGGCAATATGTGGGGTTCTCAGACCTGGGGGCTGGAGCCTGACATGATCTCTTGCGCCAAGGCGCTTTCGGCCGCGTTTTTCCCAATCTCTGCCCTGATGTTCAAGGACGAGATGTATGCCGACATGATGAAAAACTCGGATGAGGTCGGTACTTTTGGTCACGGGTACACATACGCCGGTCACCCGGTTGGCGCTGCCGTTGGGCTTGAGGCTTTGGACATTTACGATGAAATGGATCTGGTGGGCCACGTCCGCAAAGTCTCGACACGGTTCCTGGAAAAATGCCACGCCATGGCAGACCATCCGCTGGTCGCCGAGGTGCGCGGTGTCGGCCTGTTCTGCGGCTTTGAGCTTATGAAAGACGCTAAAGCCCGTGAACCGTTCGATCCCTCTTGGAAAGTCGGTGAACTTGTGCAGAACTTTGCCCATGATCGGGGCCTCTATCTGCGAGCAATCGGTGATCGAATGAGCTTTATGCCGCCGCTGATTATCAACGAGGATGAGATCGATATCGCAACAGAGCGGTTCAAAGGCGCGTTGGACGATGCCTGGGCTGTGGTGCGCGCCAAAACCTGATTACGTTATTGAGGTTGGGCATTTGCTCTCGCCTGATCTCTGCGCCGCCGGCTCTCCCAACTTTCGGCGGCGCGCCTTATTTTGAATTGCCCCAGCCTGCCAAGGAGAACAGGGATGACAACACCGCTGGAACCGAAACTGCCCGATGCGGGTTTGGCTGGAAACTATATCAACGGGGCTTGGCATTGGCCTGAAGGGCGGCTCGAGATCGAAAACCCCTCGCGCCGTGCGCCGATCTGCGAAGTTGGTCGCGGCACGTCAACCGAGGTCGATTTGGCTGTCGCCGCCGCCCGTGCCGCGTTGCCAGCGTGGCGCGCTTTGGCTGCGAGTGAGCGTGGAAAACTGCTCACCGAACTCGGACGTCGCCTGGAAGAAAACGCTGAAGAGGTGGCCCGTGTCTTGGCGGCAGAGTCCGGTAACGCCATCAAGACGCAATCGCGCGGCGAGGCGATGGGGGCTGCCGGTGTTCTCAAATATTACGGCGGCGTGGCGGTTGAACAAAAAGGCGAGACTCTGCCGCTTGGGCCTGGATTACTCAGTTATTCCACGCGCGAACCGCATGGGGTTGTCGGGTCGATCATCCCCTGGAACTCTCCTTTGCAGTTGGGGGCGGTGAAGATTTCGATGGCACTGGCGACCGGGAATTGTCTGGTGCTGAAACCGGCCGAAGACGCACCGCTGGCTATCCTGAAACTGGCTGAACTTGCGGATGGTCTGTTCCCGCCTGGCGTCTTCAATGTTGTGACGGGACTGGGTGAAGAAGCAGGCGCAGCACTTGCTTCGCATACGGGCATCGACAAGGTGTCCTTTACCGGCTCAAGCGAGGTTGGCAAACTGATCGGCAGGGCCACGGCTGATCGCATCGCCAAGCTGACTCTGGAACTGGGCGGTAAATCCCCCACAATCGTCTTCCCAGACGCCATTGCCGATGGTCGTCTGGACAGCACAGCGCAGCAGGTGGCGAATGCCATGCGCTTTGCCCGTCAGGGTCAAAGCTGCACCGCGGGTTCACGGCTGTTTGTGCACAAGGATATCTGGGACGAGCTGATGCCCAAGGTTGCCCAGAAATCCGCCGCACTGAATGTGGGCGACGCGCTGGATCCGGATGTAGATATGGGCGCGGTCGTGAACGCTGAACGCTATGGCGAGATCCGCGCCTATGTGGCCGAAGCCGAAGCCGAAGGGGCCACTTTCCTGATCGGGGAAACTCCGGCTGAGGATCCGGCCGGCTTCTGTCCCAACCCGACCATCATCACCGGCGTCGACAACAATTGGCGCATCGCGCGGGAAGAGGTGTTCGGCCCGGTTATGGTCGCCATCCCCTTCGAGACGGAAGAAGAAGTCATCGCCATGGCCAATGACACCCATTACGGGCTGGCCGCGTTTCTATTCACTCATGATGTCAGCCGCATCACGCGCCTGACGCGTGCCATCGATGCGGGTTGGATACAGGTCAATCAGGGCGGCGGGCAAATCCCCGGTATGTCTTATGGCGGCACCAAGCAATCGGGCATGGGCAGCGAATACTCGATCGAAGGCGCACTTGAGGCCTATACTTACCGCAAATGTGTCACCATCAATATCGAGGGTGGCGCGTGAGCACGGATCGCTTCGGCAATACCATTGATCCGGGTGTGGGATACGCCCGGGGGGCGCTGCTGCAAGGCTCGGCGGATGAGGTGCGCAGACTCGCGCAGGCCGGTCGCGTCGCCGCGGATTTCGTAGCACGCGAAGGTATCGACAAGATCGCCATCTGCACTGGAAACCTGCGCTTCTACCCAGCAACCCCGGGCGATCTGAGCCTGCTGTGCGAAGAATGGATCGGTCCCGGCCTTTTTGGCGAAGAACTGCGCCAAGCCGCAATAGCTCATATGGGTGGGCAGGGGCACGAAGCTGCAGCGGTGGTGAACCGTACAAGCGCCGGGATCGTTGCAACTGTATTGGCGCATGCCACAGGCAAGCCGGTGTTGTCATTGGTTGCAAAAGGTGACCGGAGCCATGCCTCGGTTCTGCGCGGAGCGCGGCTGGCCAATGTGCAGGTCCGTGAAGTTCACGATCTGGAGTCTGTCAAACAGGCGTTAGCCGAGGACAGCCCTGCGTTGTTTGTGATCACGCCTGTCACTTCAGAGCTGTCCATGCTGTGCGATGACCTGATCCGCGACGCGGTGGCGGCAGGCAAAAATGCGGGCTGCGTCACGTTCCTTGACGACGCTTACGGGGCGCGGTTCCGCCCTGTTCTGCATGGCGGTGGGGCGTCGCTTTCCTTTGGGGCCGATCTGGTCATCACCAATGCGGACAAGGCAGGTTTGTCCGGCCCGCGTGCCGGAGTTCTTTGTGGCGACCCGGTTGTGTTGGTCCCCGTGCAGGCCAAAGCCAGCGAATTGGGCATGGAAGCCCGCGCGCCCGTTGCTGTTGGTGCAATGCGCAGTTTACAGGGGTTCACTCCGGACCTGTTGCTGCAAGAGGCACAGGATGGGCACGACCTGGCCGATGCGTTGGAAGCCGCATTGGGGAAAGGTCAGGTAACGCGATCAGCGCTGGGCCCGAAAATTGACGAACAAGACGCGATGGAAATCGTTCTTGGCATGGCTGGATTCGAAAAGGTCAATGTCGTCCCTGCCGAAGTTACGGCCGCGATTGGTATGTTGATGTTGCGTGACAAAGGCATTGTGACGGTCAATACACATGGTCAACCCGGCGGGCGTGTTTCGATCCGGTTGAAACCAACATCTGGTGCCGTGGCCCGCGCCGGAGGCGCAGTGGCGGTGGCTGACTGTTTGATGTCGGCAATGCGCCAGACGGCGCAGAATTTGAACGACAAAACATGGTTCGCGGCAACACTGTTTGGAGACATGTGAATGGCCGATACGACTCTGATCACCCGGCTGGACACCCGGCTGGACCAGTTGGTGAATATCGACATGGGCGAGCGTGGCGTCGAGCACCTGTTCGAGGCCGCACGTGCGCTGGAAGGTCGCTCGTTGATCGGTGCGGCAGCGGAAGCACTGATGGCGGTGCCCGAGGGTGGAACGGTTGTGTTGACCACCGGTTCGGTCTCGCGCGCTTGGATCACGCCGGATTTGGGCGAAAACGATGGCCCCTCGGGTGCGGCGGCGATTGCAAGGGCTTTGGTGCTGGCGCGGAACGTGACCTGCGTGATGTTGTGCGAAGAAACTCTGCTGCCTGCAATTCGCAAAACCTGTCAGGCAGCGGGGTTGTTTCCGGTGACGCTGGAACAGGCGGCGATTGCCAAGGCTGACAAAAGCCTGGCCACGATTGTCATGTTGCCATACGCGACCGATGACGCGGGCGGGCAGGCGCAGGCAGAAATGCTGCTGTCAGACCTGAAACCCGACCTTCTGTTCTCGACAGAACGGGTTGGGCGCAATGAATTCGGTGTTTATCATTCCATGCGCGGTATCGACTATGGAATGGGTCGTGCGCGTGTTGATTTCCTGTTCGATCTGGCTTTGGAGCGCGGTATTCCTGTTGTCGCAGTCGGAGATGGCGGCAACGAGATTGGCATGGGCAAAGTCGCCGACCACGTCAAGGCACACGTACCGTACGGAGATAAATGCCAATGCGGATGCGGCGGTGGCATTGGGGCAGTGACCAGCTGTGATGTGCTGGTGACAGCCGCTTGTTCAAACTGGGGCTGCACTGCAATTGCCGCAGCAATGGCCGCTCGTGCGGGTGACGCGAAACTGCTGCACACACCAGACCGAGAGGCCCTATTGCTAGAAACGATGGTCGCCAGCGGCCTGATCAACTCAACTCACGGGATCGTCGATGACAGTGTCGACGGTTTCCCACGCCAAAGCCATATCGCGGTGGCCGAGCTTTGCCGCACGATCGTGAGCCGCGCGCTCTGAAAACTTACAGGACTGAACAATGATCCAAGACAATCCCGCCCTCATCGAAGCAATCCGTAACCGGTTCGCGCATGTCGATTCCTGCCCGTTTCAAGGTGAACGGATCTTTTTCGAGAACGCAGGTGGTGCGTTGACGCTGAAATCAGTCGCGGAAACCTCGGCCTTTTATGCAGCGATCCCGGACAATCCGGGCCGTATCAACCCAGCGGGGCAGGGCACCCAGGGCGTCATCAACAAGGCCAAGCAAGATCTGGCCGTGTTCATGAACGCCTCGTCTGGTCAGTTCTTTGCCGGGGAAAGCGGGACGGAACTGTTGTTCCGCATGATCCGCACGGCCTGCTTGGCCGCGCCAAAAGGGTCCAAGGTGATCGGGTCGTCCATCGAGCACCCCGCTACCCGCAGTGCCGCGCGACGTTGGGCTGAGATCGCAGGTCTGGACTATGTCAACGTGCCCCATGACAATGAAACAGGTCTGGTAACACCTCAGGACTATGCCGCACTTATGACTCCGGATGTGGCCGTGGCGACGATCCTGCATGCGTCACCCGTCACGGGCATGGGTATGGATGTCGCTGCAATTTCTGCGGCCATTCGGGCGGTTGCGCCGGACTGTTTGATTGTTGTTGATGGCATCCAGCACGCGGCACACGGGCAACTGGACCTGGATGCGTATAATGTCGATGGCTACGCGATCTCGCCCTACAAAGTTTTCTCGCGCCATGGCTATGGCATTGCCTGGATCTCTGACAAGCTAAGCGCGCTGCCGCATGATATGCTGATCGACGCACCCGCCACAGGGTGGGAGTTCGGTACCCGCGACACCGGGTCTTACGCGACAGTATCGGACGTGGTTTCGTATTTCGATTGGCTGGGTGGCGAAGTTTCGGATGAAACCGACCCTCGCAAGCGGATCGAGGCCGCAGGTCACGCTATTCACGCCTATGAAACGCATCTGACCAACACTGCAATAAACGGCACAGGCAACCTGCCGGGACTACGCGACATGGATCACGTGACCATTTTGGCAGGGGCAGAAAACCCGGCGCGCGAGGGGTTGGTTTCTATCGTGGTCAAAGACAAAGCCTCGGAAGACGTAGTTGAAGTACTGAACCAGCAAGGCATCCGCACCCACACCCGCAAAGCGGACCACTATTCGGGTAATGTTCTGACACCGTTGGGTCTGCCGGACTGTATCCGCATTTCGTTTTGCCACTACAACACAGAACAGGAAATCGCTCGTCTTCTCGCTGCGGTAAATGAGCTGGGTGGCGACTGACGGTCCCGCACATCAACGGAACTGAAACGTTTCCGCAAGGCAGGATGATCAGGATGGGGCACTTCGATTCAGAGTTCAAAGTAAGCCGGGGTTGCCCGGTTGAACTGAAGCGCTTCATCTTCCTTGCAATGCCGGGGTTTTCGGCACTTGATCTGGGCTCTGGCGTTGACGCATTGGCCGCCGCCAACAAAGCGGCAGAGCAAATTTTGTTCCGTTGGAAGATTGTCAGCGAAGACGGCGCCCCAGTGGTGTCATCAGCGGGTATGAACATCGCGGTTGAGGGCGCACTGCCAGCGGTCCAGAACGGCGATTGCATTGTTGTATGCGCCTCCATCGACACCCAGAAGGGACCAACATCGGAAAGGATCAATGCCTGGCTTCGAAAGGCCACACGGCAGGAGGCTCGGCTTTGTGGCTTGGGTGGGGGAGCGCTTTATCTGGCCCTCATCGGATTGGCGCAAAAAGGCAAGATCTGCGCGCATTGGCGCTTGCAGCCGGTTTTTGAGGAAACCTTCCTGAAACTGGATCCTGTCTGCACAATCTATGAAGAAGAAGCCAATTTCCTGTCCAGCGCCGGCGGGGCTGCGACGCTTGATCTGTTTCTAGCCTTAATTCGGCAAACAGCGGGTACGGCGATTTCGAACCGTGTTGCGGACGACCTGCTGTGCGCGTCGGTGCGACCGGGCGATAGCCGTCAAACTATGACTGACCGTTGCAGATTGCAGCATAGGAACGAAAAACTCTCAAGGGCGGTCGCGGTGATCCAAGACAGTCTGGAAGATCCTCTCCCTACATCCATGCTTGCACAGAAAGTCGGAATATCTACGCGCCAACTGGAGCGTCTGTTTGGGCGTTATCTGGGATGTACGCCTAAAACCTATATGACGAACCTGCGGTTGGACAGAGCACGCGTGCTGTTGCAACAGACCCATATGAGCGTGATCGACGTCGCCGTCGCATGCGGCTTTTCCTCTGCCGGTCATTTTTCAAAGCTGTATCGCAGGCAATTCGGAATCTCACCTCATATCGAGCAGAGCGCGCCTTAGGGCCAACATCTAATGGTTGGCAGAGGCTTTCGGACCAAGATTTGATCCGAACACCTCTCCCGATTTGCTTAACCGCGCATCCGGGCATTGTCCGGATCGTAAAGCGGGCGCAGGCTGGCTTGTGCCGTCACAGTCCGTCCCGCCACCTTCACCTGATAGCTGCGTGCCGCAAGAGCTTTCATCGTCATGCCTTCGGGCCGCGAAACATATCCCATGCCAATGGCCCCACCGACGCTCCAGCCATAGCTGGCCGAGGTCAAACGCCCAACGATTTCCCCATCGCACAGGATGGGTTCTTTTCCAAAGATCAGGGCGTCTGGATCGTCGAGCCGCAGTGACAGCAAACGGTTTTCGGGGCCTGCCGATTTGCGGGCAACAATGGCCTCTTTACCAGTAAAATCAGTTGTGAAGTCACATGCAAAAGTCAGGCCGCTGTCTACCGGGCTGTCATGCGGGCCGATGTCGTGGCCCCAATGGCGGAAACCTTTTTCGATCCGGCAGCTGTCTACTGACATGCCACCGCAAAGGCGCGGCGCGTCAGGGGCGGCCATGATGGTCTCGAACACTTGCTGCGCGAATTCGGCCGGGATGTGCAATTCCCACCCTAGCTCGCCCACATAGGTGATCCGCTGGGCGCGAACTGGCGCGTGACCAACATGCAGGGACTGCCACGATCCAAAGGGGAAGGCGTCATTCGACAGATCCGCGTCCGTCAGCCCGGCCAGGAAGTCCCGCGCACGCGGGCCCATCAGGGCCAGCGTCGCCTCAGATGAGGTGACGTTGACAACTGAAACCGAGGTGCCTGTCAGTTGCGTTTTCAGCCAATATTCCGTTTGCGGTTCAGCCCCGGCAGACGCCATGACCAAATAGCGGGATGTGCTAAGCCGAGCGACGGTTACATCCGCTTCGATCCCGCCTTGTGGGTTGAACATGTGGGTATAGATCAAAGCACCCGGCGCGACGGCCATATTGGCCCCGCAAAGCCGTTGCATCTGTGACTCGGCATCCTGCCCGTCGACGATGAACCGCCCAAAGGTCAGGTCGATACAGCCCAGATCGGTGCGCAGAGCCTGATGTTCTGCTTGCCAGTCGTCGAACCACGGCTCGCGTCCGAACCCATCCGTCATCTCGCGCCCATAGTAGAGCGGACGTTCCCAGCCATTGGCGCTGCCGAATTGCGCGCCCGCGTCGCGTAGATGCGTATAGTAGGGCGTCCGCCGCAAACCACGTGCCTCAGTCTTGCGAAGATAAGGCCAGTGCATAGCATAGGCATGCCCAAGAGTTTCGGCGGCCTTGGTCGCGGTGTAGCTGCGCGCGTTCAAGCCAGGCACGATGCGGCGGCTGTCCACATCGGTGAGGTCCATGGTCATGTGACCGGCCATGATCCATTCAGCCAGTGCCTTGCCCGCGCCGGGCCCGTTCTGGATGCCAGTTGAGTTGAAACCTGCGGCGACCCAATAGCCTTTCACATCCGGGACCAGCCCCAGATAGTGTTTGGCGTCCGGGGTAAAACACTCAGGCCCGTTAAAGAACTTGCGAATGCCGGATTCAGCCAGCGTGGGAACCCGCTCCATTGCCGCTTCGAGGATGGGGTAGAGGTGTTCTTCGTCGCAGGGCAGTTCGTCGAATTCGAACGTCTCGGGCAGGCCATCCTTGGGCAGCCAAGGGGTCGCGTTGGGCTCGGAACAGCCGATCAGCAGTTTGCCCGCATCCTCTTTGTAATAGGCGTATTCATCCATCACCCGCAGGACAGGCAGGTCTCCGGTCACGCCCTCAATCGGGTCGGTGACCACGTAATAGTGGTTGGTGTAATGCAGCGGGATCTGCACCCCGTGAGTCAGGCCAAACTCGCGCGCCCACATGCCGGTGGCGTTTACCACATGCTCGGCGCGGACCAGACCTTCGGCGGTTTCAACGCCGACAGCGCGCCCGCCTTCGATCACAACGCGGGTGACCTTGGTATCTTCAAAAACCTGCGCGCCGTTCATCCGCGCGCCCTTGGCCAGAGCCATCGTCGTGTCGATGGGATTGGTATAGCCGTCGCCGGGAAACCAGAACGCGCCCTTTGCACCGTCGACGGACAGCAGAGGCCAGCGATCCTGTGCCTCTCTCAGGCTGATCTCTTCTGCGCGCAACCCGCATCCATGGGCATAGTCGACCTTGCGCCGCAGCTCCTCCATGCGCGCCTCGGTCAGAGCCACAGTCATCGAGCCGTTGCGCTTGAACCCGGTATTCTGCCCTGTCTCGTCCTCGAGGCTTTCCATCAGGTCGAGGCCGTATTTCGCCAGCGCAGACATGACCGGCACACCCTGCGTTTCGCTGACCAGACCGGCGGCGTGCCATGTCGTTCCGCTGGTCAGTTTCTTGCGCTCGAACAGGGCGACCGACCAGCCTGCCTTGGCGAGGTGATAAGCGGTCGCGCAGCCGACAATGCCGCCGCCAATGATGGCGACCTGAACGTCCGTCGGAAGAGATTTCGCCATGGGTCTTATCCCCGCAACCGGTCGTTTTCAGGATCGTAGAATGGTACGGTCGCCACAGTCGCATTGACCGGAACACCTAGCACTTCGATCTGGTAAACGTCTCCGGGCTTCGCGGCCTCTGTCAGATAGCCCAGAGCGATCCGCTTGCCGATGCGGAAGCCGGTGCCGCCCGAGCTGACATAGCCCACCGGCTTTCCATCCCGGCAGATGGGGTCGGAAGACAGCGCGTCGGCGCCGTGGCCGTCGAGTACGAAGGCGGTGAAGTGATAGTCTTTCGGCTGCTCAGCCTGCGCCAGAAACGCGTCGCGCCCGACAAAGCTGCTTTTCTTCTTACTGACAAAGCGATCCAGACCGGCGTCAAAGGCAGTATATTCGATGCCGAAATCAGCGCCCCAGCCGTGATAGCCTTTCTCAAGCCGCATGGCGTTCAACCCGTAAGAGCCGAACTCGACAATACCGTGAACTGCGCCTTGCTCCATGATAGTGGTGTAGACGCGGACCAGATCCGCGCTGCGCATGTGCAGTTCCCAGCCCAATTCACCGACATAAGACACCCGCAGCGCGATGACCGGTGCACCTGCAATGGTGATCTCGCGCACCGACATCCAAGGGGCGTTTTCTTTGGACAGATCATCCTCGGTCAACGGTTGCAGCACCTCGCGCGATTTTGGTCCCATGACCATCAGAGCAGCGTCAAAATCAGAGCCTCGGGTCAGGGTCACGCCCTCGTCCGGTAGGAATTTCGACATCCAGTCGTGATCGCGCTGATCGGCCAGAGTGGGGCCGCAGAGCAGGTATTTGTTCTCATCGAGCCGCGCAATCGTGGCCTCGGACCAAATCTTCCCCTTGGTGGTCAGCATATAGGACAGCTTGACCCGGCCCACGGCGGGCATTGCGCCGCAGAAGACACGATTGAGGAACTCGGTGGCCTTTGGTCCTTCAACCTCATACCGGGTGAAGCCGCCGTGATCCATAACGCCAACCCGGTCGCGTACGCCTTCGCACTCAGCTTTGACCGCATCGTGCCAGACCTCGTGATGGAAGCTCAGCTGGCTATCATCCTTGATTTGGTCCGTTTCAAACCAGAAGGCGCGTTCCCATCCTGCAACCTGCCCAAACACTGCGCCTTTGTCTTTGAGCGTCTCGTAAAGCGGCGTTGTCTGAACTGGTCGGCCCGATTTCCACAAGCGATGCGGGTAGGGGATCGCGTATTGGTGCTCATACAACTCACTTGATCGTTTGACAGTATAGTCGAACGTCGCCCACTCCTCGCCAAAGCGGCGCGGGTCCCAGAAGGACATGTCCCATTCGGTTTCGCCTTCGGTGATCCACTCGGTCAGGGTTTTCGCTGCTGCTGCTGAGTGGGTGATACCCACCGGGAAACAGCAGGCATGGTAGAAGTTCGGCAGACCAAACGCCGGACCGCAAAGCGGCGCGCCATCGGGGCTGTAGGGGATCGGACCATTCACGAAGCGGCTGACCCCGGCCTCACCCAGCAGCGGAACATGTTCCAATGCGGCTTCGAGGATTTCGGCGATGTCGTCGACGCTGTCGGGATAAAGCTGATTGGCAAAGCAATCGGGCATCCCGTCCAGCCATGCGGGCCGGCCTTCGTGACCGTATGAGCCCAGCAGCAGCCCGTTCCGCTCTCGCCGTAGGTAGTACATGATGTCTGGGTCGCGGACGAGCGGGAAGTTTTCCGGATTGGCTTCAAGTTCCGGCAGGCTTTCGGTGACCAGATACTGATGTTCCAGCGTGACAACGGGCAGTTTCTGGCCGACCATCTCACCGACCTGACGACCGTAATAGCCCCCGGCGTTGATCACGATGTCACAGACAACATTGCCCTTATCGGTCTGAACCTCCCACTCGCCGGACACGCGGCGACTAATGCCGGTGACTGTGGTGAACCGCGCGATCGCCGCGCCCTGATCCCGCGCGCCTTTGGCCAGTGCCTGAGTCAGTTGGCTTGGGTCCACGTCACCCTCATACGGGTCGAAAATCCCGCCGATGATGCTGTCACCCGAGCTGAAATAGGGATGCATGTCGTCCATTTCGGACGGGGTGAGCATCGCCATGTCATAGCCCAAGCCTTTCGAGATGCCGACAAGATGACGGAACAGGTCCATGCGTTCGGGCGTGTGGGCGGGCCAGAACGCACCGGTGTGGCGGTAGGTGATCGGATAGTCGACCTCTTCCGCCAGTTCCTTATACAGTTGCCAGGCGTAGTTGCCCGCGCGCATGCCGCCCCAGCTGTTGGCATAGGTGGGGATGTTACCTGCTGCGTGCCAGGTCGATCCGCTGGTCAATTCGTTCTTTTCGATCAGCAGTGTGTCGGTCACCCCGGCTTTGGCAAGATGATAAAGGGTCGAGACACCAACCGCGCCGCCCCCGATGATCACAACTTTGGTTTGGCTTTTCATGTGTTTAATCTTTCAGATGGATGGGCAGGCGAGCGCGCAGGGCGGCCTCGATATCGGCCGGCAGGTGGGAAGGCGCAGGCTGCGCTTCGATCTCGGCAACGCGGGCTATGGCTTTGTCCCAGACGGTTTGCGCACCGCTTTCAAGCCAGTCATTGACGCTCTGGCGATCGCCCAGAGACGGATAGACGTATTCCTTGGTCATCAGATCCAGGGTCTGAGCGGTGCCGAGGAAGTGCCCTTCGCCGGTCACGACCTGTTCGATCATGTCCAGATCAATCGAGCCTTCGAACATTTCAACGCCGCGCACTGAACGCAGGATGGCACCGCACATGTCGTTGTCGATCACCAGAGCTTCTTTGCTAGCTGCCATGATCGAGCCCAGCATACCCACGGACAAGTTTATCATGTCAGCGCCGCCCTGTGCGGCCAGCGCAATTGTATAACCCTTTTCATAGCCCGACTGCGCGTCCGCCGTCTTGGCATCGGTCATGCCCGCTGAAACGGTTGAAGGCAGGCCGAGGTTCAAAAGCAGTTGCGCAGCGGCAGCATTGGCCACAGCAGCTTCGCCAGAACCGCCGGTCATAGCGCCAGTCCGCAGGTCGGAAATGAACGGCAGGAACGCTAGAATACATGGAAAGCCAGGCTGCATCATGTTGACCAGAACCAGACCGGCCAGAGACTCGGCCAAACCCTGTGCCAATGCGCCAGCCAGCGCGGCCGGACTTGTTGCCCCCGCCTGCGCCGCTGAGCAAATCTGCAGCGGTATCCCCAATCGGACGCATTCACGCATCACCCCGCAGGCCTCTTCGGCCAGCGTCAGCGGTGGCACCACGTGACAAACGGATGCGAAACAGAAGGGCTGCGCCTTGAACGCGCCGTTGGCGCCTAAAGCCGCGTCGAACATTTCAACCACGGGGGTTACACTGGCGGGCTCGAAAAAGCTTGTGCCAATGGGTTTCGAGGTCGCCTTCATCGCGGCAAATGCCGTGTTGATATCCAGGGTCAGCGGGTCTTCCAGATCCCGGGCCACAACAGGACGCAGGGAATAGTGAATGCTGTCGCAGGCATCCACGATGCGCATCAGGCTGTACAAGTCTTGTAACGTGCTGTCGCGGAACGTATTTGTGGCGGCGTCAAGCACTTGCACCGCTGCGCCACCGGTACCGATATGGACGCGACCGCCGCCAACCTCGATCCCGCGATCCCGATTGAAACCGGGCAGTTCTACGCGTTTACACGCGCCTGCGATTATGTCCTCGACCAAGGTGCGTGAAAAGGTGATGCGGCCATCAGCCCGTTCCGTCGCCCCATTCTCTAACGCCAGTGTGCGAATGTCTTCAGGTGCGCCGGACACACCAATTTTTTCCAAAATGTCGAAGGCGGTATCGGTGATATGCACCAGTTTGCTGTTATCCAGCGGCATAAATTGACCGCCAATGGGCGGTAAAGTCATCTGTGGCGTCGCGGAACCAGAAGCCCGTCTTGATCGTGTTCGCCGCATGAGCGCGTCCTTGATGAGGTGTTTTCCCGCGCATCTTAGGAAGGGTGTAGTTTTAGCTCAATTCCATTATTAGCTGATTTTTGTGAATGCAATTCATTCAAATACACGGCGTAGCCTATAAACTTACGCACCGAAGTCTTCATGTTTCAATGAGGACGATACCGCCCCGTGAAAAGTCAACTATGTGGCGTTGACGTAACCACGCCACGTTCGACCCAATCGTCGAAAAGCGTCAGAACGGCGTCGCAGAACGCGGTATCGTTGATATGGGCGTCCAGTTCGGTCATTGGCACCTGATCAGGCATCACTCGGCGGGCTTCGTCGATCAATTCGGCTAGTGCTTGTGGGTCATACGCCTCTTCACCTTCCTTGTCCCAGGCTTCGATGCCTTGCAGTGGCAGAAAGAAATGCGTTGGTCCTTTTGCTGTACCCAATCGATTGGCGAGTTCCCAAATCCAGGCGCGCCGTTCGGCTCCGTTGAAGACCGAACTTTTGATCAGCCGGTTGTGTTCGTGGAAAGGCCGGTCGGCATAGTGTTCGGGGATGTCCTGCCATCCCGCAAAATCCAGCAAATCCAGCGCGCCGGGGGCGACCATCTGCGGGATACCCATGCGCCCGGCATTGGTAACCCGGTCCTCGCCGCTTGAAACGACAGAGCCCGCCATGAGGTTTCCGAATTCCTGCATACAGAAATCCATCACGCAGGCGAACGCGCCTTCGCTGGCCAGTTTTTCGTAGGCCATGCCACCCATCCCTGTGGAATGAAACACGGCCACTTCAAACCCGCGCTCTTCCAGTGCTGGTTTCAGGGTCTTCATGTACCGAAGGCAGGACGACCCCAGGCTGGTCATGCCAACCAGTGGCTTGCTACGGTCCGGTGCAATGGCGGCCTTTGTCGCGCCGACCACCGCCCCAGCCGCCTGACTGAGCGATGATTGGCAGATCGAATTCATGCCATAGAGCCCGCCAGCCCAAAGGATCATCTGAATATCGGGGGCCAGCCGGTGTGGCGGGATAAGCGGTGAAAAGCTGACGGTTGAGACAATGTATTTCGGCACGCCCATCGGCAGCGCCTGCGCACAATCCAGCGCAAGGTCGGTGCCCATTGTACCGCCGGTGGCCAGCATCCCGTCAAACCGTCCGTCGGCATAGGCCCGTGCAACCACTTTGGCCGCCCCGGCAGACATGATGCGGAAGGCTTTATTTTCGTCTCCTTGGGCGATGACCTCATCAATTGTCATGCCACCAGCTGCGGCCACGTCATGCTTTGAGATGTCAGTTGGTGCAGAGGGATCGCCCAAAACAGACACATCCATCGTCAATACAATGGCACCCTGCGCTTGAATTGTTTCTTCGATAAACCGCATTTCGGGTTCTTTGGTGTCGTAGGTGCCGATCAACAGGATTGTTTTTTTGGTCATTTGTGCCTCAATTGTTTTTCGGCGGTCAGAGTTTGATCCAAGCGGTTTTCAGATCGAAGTACTTTTCCATTGCATGCAGCGACTTGTCATGCCCGTTGCCCGACTGACGAACGCCACCAAGGGGAACAGTCAGGTCTGCGCCTCCATAGGTGTTCACGTGGACAACCCCGGCACGGATGCCTGCGACCATGCGATGCGCGCGGCCCAAGTTCGAGGTCCAGACCCCGCCCGCCAACCCGTAAACGGTCGCATTGGCCAAACGGATCGCGTCTTCTTCGTCCGTGAAGGGCGTGACGGCCAGAACAGGGCCAAAGACTTCGTTTTGGAACAGCGTGTCGGTCTCTTTCACCCCGGCCATGACCGTCGGGGCCATGTAATAACCACCAGTCTCGGTCAGAATACGGGCGCCACCTGTGCGGCGCTCAGCGCCTTCCGCTTCGGCTGTGCTCACGAAATCCAGATTGGCCTCCAGTTCGGACAGGCTGTGAACCGCGCCGATCTGGCTATTCAGGTCCAACGGATCGCCAACGCGAAAGGCTGAGGCGTGGCGGGTGATTTCGGAGACGAAGTCCTCGTAAATCTCCTGTTGGACCAACAAGCGCGATCCGGCGACGCAGACCTGGCCCGCATTGCGGAAAATACCAGCGGCTGAAACCTTGGCCGCCTCGGCAAGGTCCGGGGCATCGGCAAAGACGATGTTCGGCGATTTGCCGCCCAGTTCCAAATAACTACGCTTTAAGTTGGACCGCGCGGAATATTCCAAAAGCCGCCGCCCTGTCGCGCCGGACCCGGTGAAGACAAGGATGTCGACATCCATAGACAGCGCCAACGCTTCGCCGACGACTGGGCCGCGCCCCGTCACCACGTTGAACACACCGTCTGGCACCCCGGCCTCAGCTGCCAGTTCGGCGATTTTCAACAGGCTGAGCGAAGCGCTTTCTGCTGGTTTCAAGACCACGGAGTTGCCTGCCGCCAACGCCGGGGCGATTTTCCAGCTACCGATCATCAAAGGGAAGTTCCACGGCACAATCGCGCCGACTACGCCGACGGGTGCGTGATGTATCAGACCCAGAATGTCGTCACCCGTGGGGGCGATCTGGCCGTAGAGCTTGTCGATGGCCTCGGCATAGTACCGGAACGTTGCCGCAGCCGAGAGCGCCTCGGCCTTATAGGCCATATTGATCTCGGTCCCGTTGTCGCGAACGCCCAGAACAGCAATCTCCAGCGCTTGGGCTTCGATCAGGTCGGCCAGCTTCATCAACACTTTCTTACGGCCCGCAGGTGCCAGTCGTGACCAGCGCCCATCTTCAAACGATGCCCGCGCCGCACGTACGGCGGCGTCGACATCTGCGGCACTGCCTTCGGCGATCAACGCCAGCGGCTGACCGTTGATCGGGGAATGAACCTGATGCTGAGCACCGGTTTCACCATCCTGAAAGCGGCCGTTTATGAAATGTCCGCGCGGAGCGATTGCCTGAGTGCGCAGCGCGTCAATCGAGGACTGATCCATGAGGCTTTATCCTTGCTGTGTCGTGTCTTCGTCGAGAACCGGTTGCGGTTTGACGCGGTCCTTGTGTTCCTGGATCAGAGAGCGGATGTGCAACAGTATGATCCCCAGGATCATCACAAAAAGGACTGCCGCGATGGGCCGGTCGATGAAATCAAGCGGTGATTTCACCCGGGCCATGGCGCTGCGCAGTTTGACCTCCATGATGCCACCCAGAACCATACCCAAAATTATGGGTACGATCGGCAGGTTCAGGCGTTTCAGGATCAGGCCAAAAACGCCGAACCCGGTCGCAATCGCGCAATCGGTGATCGAGTTTCGCAGGCTGTACACGCCCACAAAAGAAAGGGTCAGGATCATGATGCCCAGAAAGCGGGTTGGAATCTGAATGAGTTTCAGCAGCAGATTGGTCGAAAACAGCAAAAAGATCAGAACAACCACGTTCAGAAGGATCAACGCCATATACAGAGCCATGACAAAGTCCATCTGTTCCGCAAACAGTTGCGGGCCGGGGATCACGTTGTGGACGTAGAAAACCGACAGCATCATCGCGGTCAGAGCCTCACCCGGAATGCCCAGCGCCAAAAGCGGGATCATTGCGGCCCCCGGAACAGCGTTGTTGGCGGCCTCAGACGCCACCAGACCTTCGGGCGATCCTTTGCCAAAAGCGTCGGGATCTTTCGAGCTCTTCTGAGCGTAGGTATAAGACAGGAACTGGGAGGTGAATTCGCCGGTGCCTGGCACCATACCCATGAGAACACCCAGTGATGACGATACGGTGGCGATGCGCTTCAGGCCCAGAAGCTCTTTTAGGCCGGTAAATATATTGCCGCGAACATGGGCTTCGCCAGGAGCGTGTTCCTTATCGACCAGCAAAAGCAGCGCTTGGCTGATGGCAAACAGGCCCAATACAACAACGATCAGATCGACGCCCGATGACAGCCAGGTTTGCTCGAAGGTGAAACGCCGCGTGTATTTGACAGGCTCAAGCCCCACCGTGTTCAGGAAGATGCCAAAAAACGCCAGCATCGCGGCGGAAAAGGTCTGTCCACGATGGGCCAGGATCACGAGTAAAATACCCATGAAAGCGGCCAGAAAAATCTCGCGACTGCCGAAATGCGGGGCGACCCAGGCCAGAACGGGCGAAAGGACAATTAGGCAAAGGATCGAAAATATACCACCAAAGAACGAGGCTGAATAGGCCAGCGACAAAGCCCGATGGCCTTCGCCGCGTTTGGTCATGGGATAGCCGTCATAGGTGGTCAGGGCGTTCACGGCCGTGCCTGGGGTGTTGATCAGAATGGCCGGGATTGCGCCGCCATACATGGATGACCCGTAGATGCCCAGCAGAAGGGTCAGCCCAACGATAGGTTCGAAAGCAAATGTAGCAGGCAGCAGGATCGCGATGGCCACGGCGGCGCCCACGCCGGGCAAGGCGCCAATGATAACACCCCCGACAGAGCCGATGATCAGCGCCACCATGACTTGCCACTGGGCCAGAATTGCAAATCCAGAAATCAGATTGTCCATTGCGGCCTCATAGATAGGTCAGCGCAAAGGCGCGCAGCCCGTCGGGCAGGTATTCATAAACGCGACCAGCGGGGATGTTCACCTGCAGTAGCGCCCGAAAGACGATTGCGACTACCGCGCCAAAGACAAGGGCGATGCAAAAGGCCCCGGGCAAGCGAAACCCCAGACGGACAGTTAAAAGGGCTGCAAACAGCATGGTCGAGGGCAAGTATCCAAGCCATGGAACAGCAACAACGTAAATCAGAAAATAGACAACGTATTCAAGCGATTTCAGCCAAAACGTGATCTCTCGCAAACGGCCTGGAATACGTGGTGACAGGAATGAGCTCAGCAAATGCAGACCGCTGAACACAACCATGCCCCAGATCGCGACAGTTGGCCACAAAGCAGGCTGCGCAAACCACTTTGTCCGTTTGACGACCTGAGTTTCGCTTCCAAGCTGGCTGAGAAGGAACAGCGAGAACACGAAGAACATCGTGGCAAACACGATGTCACCGGGGCGTCGATAGCGCCGGAACATGTCTTGCAAGGTCTTTGCAATCATCGTGGCCTCCTGTTGGATGGAAAGAGGCCCGGCAGTGTAAAACGTGCCGGGCCCGTTCCGGTTTATTCGCCCAGGATCTCTTCGATCTTGGCGAACGAGGCTTTGTCCTGCTCGATCTGAGCGTTGGAGGCATCCGGATCCTGCCAATAAATCAGAGCGCCGGTTTCCTCGGCCAATTGTTTGGCCTTGTCAGAGCTCAGCGCCTTTTGAGCCGCCGCCGAAATCTTTTCGCGGGCGTCCGCTGGGGTGTCCTTGTGGACAAACAATCCGTTCCACAGGGCCAAAGGCAGATCCGGGTTTAGTTCAACGACTGTTGGTGTATCGGGCACCAGCGAAATCCGCTCGCCGCCGATGCTGGCAAGGACGTTCACCTGATCCAGACAGGGCAGGATAAGCTGAAGGGTGGTGTTGATCACGTCGACGTCGCCCGATGCCAAAGTGTTGCAGTCCAGCGCGTCAAACGCCGCTTCGCTGGCAAAGTCGAACCCGCTGCTGACGGCTGCGGCAAAGGTCACCTGGGTCGGTGGTAAAACGGAACCGAAATGGCCAAGTGCGACGTCGTTTTCCTTGCCGTGTTCCGCCAGCTCTTCCCAGCTTGAGAAAGGCGCATCCTTGCTGGCTGCGATCACGAAGGGATAGGTCAAGAAGATCCCGATGGGATCAAACGGGTTGGGGTTGAGCTCGGGGATGCCGATTTCGGGACCAATGACTGGCACGCCGATGACAAAAGACCCGATGGTGTAGCCGTCCGCAGGGGCGGTTGCCACCTCGACGGCACCCGGGAACGGACCACCGCCACCGCCGGGTTTGTTCACGACAGCGGCTGGAACGCCGTACATGGCTTGAAATTCATCGGCGATCATCCGCGTCAGAACATCTTCCAGATCGCCCGGAGGCCACGGCACCACAAAGCTGACCGGCTTTTCGGGGTACTCGGCCAGTGCAGCGGTAGCTGATGCCACTAAAGCCGCAGCTGTAAGAAATTTCTTCATTGACTCCTCCCATACGTGGTTCATTATTTGATCCGCGTTAACAATAATAATGTTGCTTTGTTAAGTTAGTTCTGTCAAGTATTCCCTGAGTAAGAGGAAGTGAAACACATGGGCACAGCCCTTAACGCCTTAAAAATGCTGGATTACTTTTCAAGCGCGCGACCGGAAATCGGGCTGAGTCACTTTGCGCGACTGTCCGGATTGAACAAGGCAACCGCGCTGCGCCACCTGCGTGCGCTTGAGGAATACGGTCTGATCGAACAGAATCCTATGACCAAGTCTTATGCTATCGGACCGGCGGCCTTGCGCCTGGCAGCGCTGCGTGAAATCGCGCGACCAGGCATCGAAAGTGCGCGCCAGAAAATGCAAATGGCGATGCAACGCGTTGGCGAAAGCCTGCATCTGTCGCTGTTGGAAAAGACTGGGCTGCAAACCGCATTGGTGGTTGAAACAACGCGGCACAGCGTGCGCGTCAGCCTTGACCCCAGTGAGATCCTGCCGATCAATGCAACGGCCTCGGGTCTTTGTATGCTCAGTTTTGGCCCACCCAGTTTGATGGAAGATTTGGATCACAAAGAGCAAGCGCGCTTCACGGACGCCACGCTCATTGATCCTGAAATCATCAAAGAACGGGTTGCGCGGATCAGCGCCTCAGGCTGGGCCAACAGCAACGGCAGCTATGAAGAGGGCGTCTTTGGGTACGCCGCGCCGATTTTTGGTATTGATCAAGTCGCTCTGGGGACCATTGCAATTGCTGTGCCAGAAGGCCGCGCCACCGACGACCGCCTGCCATCCATTCTGTCTGCATTGCACACTCTTTCGACGGACCTGACCGCCGATTTTGGCGGTCAGTTACCCGACACTTTTCCCACTGAATTCCACCCATGACCGAGGGTGAACGATACTTCCGGAGGCCCGCACCATGAAAGACTCGAACTTTCTGAAGGAAAACAACGCCCGTTATTTCTGGCACCCGATGGCGCATCCTGCCGACAGTCAAAAGAACCCGCCGACCATTTTGAATGGCGGTGAAGGTGTCAGCATTATCGATGTTGATGGTCACAAAGCGCTGGATGCCGTGGGGGGGCTGTGGAACGTCAATTTGGGCTATTCCTGCGAACCGGTGAAACAGGCCATTGCCGATCAGCTGAACGCGTTGCCCTATTACTCGACCTTTCGCGGAACCAGCAATGACAAAGCCATTGAACTGTCTTATGAGCTGGCGCAATTTTTCGCACCTGACGGTTTGACCCGCGCGTTCTTTACGTCGGGTGGATCGGACTCTGTCGAAATTGCGCTGAAGCTTGCACGGCAATACCACAAGGTCAGGGGCGATGCTGGTCGCACCAAGTTCATCAGCCTCAAGCAGGGCTATCACGGCACACATTTCGCGGCTGCATCCGTCAACGGCAATCAAAAGTTTCGCGCGGTCTATGAGCCGATGATGCCGGGTTGTTTCCACGTGCCCGCACCCTGGACCTATCGCAACCCGTTTGACGAGACGGACCCCGAGCGTCTGGCGCAACTTTGCGTCAAGGCGTTGGAAGCCGAGATTGCGTTTCAGGGGGCGAACACGGTTGCGGCGTTTATCATGGAGCCGGTTCTGGGGGCAGGGGGTGTGATCCCACCGCACAAAAGCTTCATGCCCATGGTGCGCGAGGTGTGTTCCAAACACGGTATTCTTTTGATCTCTGACGAGATCATTACCGCATTTGGCCGCACTGGCAGCGAAAGCGGCGCGCGGCATTGGGGCGTTCAGCCGGATATCATGACAACAGCAAAAGCGATCACCAACGGGTACTTTCCTTTTGGCGCGGCAATGATTTCGGGCGCTGTCGCTGAAGTCTTCGAAAAGGACACCACGGGGCTGGCATCTGTCGATCAGGGCTACACCTATTCCGGCCATCCGGTCGGGGCCGCTGCGGCGCTGGCTGCCCTGTCCGAGATCACCCGTTTGCGGGTCTGGGAAAATGCAGCGGCGCGCGGGGATGAATTGTTTGCCGGGTTGCAGAAGCTGGCCGAAAAGCACGATGCGATCGGCGACGTGCGCGGTGGCGAGGGCTTGATGTGCGCGCTCGAACTCGTTTCTGATCGGGCGACCAAAGCCCCAATTGCCAAACACCTGCCGTTGCAGGTTCAGAAAGCGGCTTACGAAGATGGCGTAATGGTGCGCGTTTCCGGCAACAACATCATTCTGTCGCCACCGCTGATTATCACGTCAGATGATGTGACTAAGATCCTGTCAGCGTTGGATACGGGTCTGTCGACTCTTTGAGCGTTCAATCGGCCTCGTCTACCAAAGGCGAGGTCAAACTTTAACTGCTTGTAGTTCTTCAAGAAGATCCAGCAATTGGTCCAGCTTTTCACGACCCATCTGAGCCTCGATATTGCTGGAGATCGCAAGTGACGTGGCCAGGTTTTTCTTAAGGATGGACCGGCCTGCATCCGTGATCGTGACCATGGTGCGGCGTTTGTCGTTACTGTCCTGGCGGCGGGTGATCTGGCCATCAGCCTCCATCGTGCGCAAGATGCGGGTCACGCTTGGAAGCAGCAGACAAGCCTCATGCGCAATGGTGCTTTGTTCCACTTCGCCCAGCTCGTCCAGCACACGCAGTATGCGCCATTTCTGCTCGGTTATCTGGATGCCTTGCAGCATGTCCCGGATCGGGGCCATGACGGTTTCACGGGCACGCAACAGCGCGATAGGAAGGGACCGGGCGGTGCTCTTGGTGTGGCTTTGAGTGGTCATGCGGCCTTCTAGAGCGGTGGTTCGGAAATTGCAAAGATTAACAAAGCAATCTCTTGACGTGGGGCGCATTAAATACTAAACATGTTAAGTAATAAGGAGGAATCATGCCGCATTTCCACGTCGAATATTCCGGAAACCTGGAAGACAAGATCGACATGGGTGGCCTGTGCGAATGCATAAGGGCAACAGCTGCCGAGATCGACACCTTTCCGATGCCGGGCATTCGCGTGCGCGCAACGCGTGTGGACCACTATGCCATTGCGGATGGAAATCCGGCGCATGGATTTGTTGATATCTCGATCCGTCTGCGTGCAGGGCGGTCGGAAGACGTCAAGCAGGACGCGACGCGGCGTGTATTTGACGCGGTCAAAGCCTATCTGGCGCCGGCTCTTTCGCAAAATTCCATCGCTCTGTCGCTTGAGATGCGCGACATCGACCCAAAGCTTTCGCCCAAGACCGGCACGATCCGCGACCATCTGGCCGCGACTACGCAGGAGACCTGAAACATGAGTGCGCTGGATACGAATATTGAAAAACTAACGGGATTCCTGGCCCGGTTCAGGGAAGCCGGTATCCGCAATCGTATCGCTGGCGAAGACCGGGACGGGTCCGAAGGAGTGTTCCAATCCACTTCGCCCGTCGACAAATCTGTGATTTGCAATGTTGCTCATGGCACCGCAGCAGACATCGACGCCGCCGCCGAGGCCGCCCATGCCGCCTTTGCTGAATGGCGCGACATGTCTGCCACCGAACGCCGCCGCATCTTGTTGCGCGTTGCTGATGCCATCGAAGCGCGGGCCGAGGAAATCGCGCTGTGTGAATGCTGGGACACGGGCCAGACGCTGCGCTTCATGTCCAAGGCTGCGTTGCGGGGTGCTGAGAACTTCAGGTATTTTGCAGATCAAGTGGTTCAGGCGCGCGACGGGCAACACTTGAAATCCCCGACGCTGATGAACGTGACCACGCGCGTTCCAATTGGACCAGTTGGGGTGATTACCCCATGGAACACACCGTTCATGCTGTCGACCTGGAAAATCGCCCCTGCATTGGCTGCGGGCTGCACGGTGGTACATAAGCCCGCAGAGGATTCTCCCCTGACGGCCCGCCTGCTGGTGGAAATCGCCGAAGAGGCCGGGTTGCCCAAAGGCGTGCTGAACACGGTCAATGGGTTTGGCCCCGATGCAGGCAAAGCCCTGTGCGAACATAAACTGATCAAGGCGATTGCTTTTGTCGGCGAAAGCCGCACTGGCAGCCTTATCGTCAAACAGGGCGCGGACACGCATAAGCGCAACCATCTGGAGCTGGGTGGAAAAAACCCTGTGATCGTTTTTGATGACGCCGATCTGGATCGTGCGCTGGATGCGGTGATTTTCATGATCTATTCGATCAACGGCGAGCGTTGCACCTCATCCTCGCGGTTACTGGTGCAAGATACGATCAAGGATGAGTTCGAGGCAAAGCTGGTCGAGCGTGTGAACAACATCAAGGTGGGCCACCCGCTGGACCCCACGACCGAGATTGGACCACTGGTGACCGAGGAGCACTACAACAAAGTCACCAGCTACTTCGACATCGCCAAAAAGGACGGTGCAACCGTCGCTGCCGGCGGGGTCAAGGTGGGCGACGAAGGCTACTTTATCCGTCCGACCTTGTTCACCGATGCCACCAACCAGATGCGCATCGCACGCGAGGAGATCTTTGGCCCTGTTCTGACCTCGATCCCCTTTGCAACCGAGGGCGAGGCGCTTCAGATTGCCAACGACACGCCCTATGGTTTGACGGGCTATGTCTGGACCAACGACCTGACCCGTGCCTTACGCTTTACAGACAAGCTGGAGGCTGGGATGATTTGGGTGAATTCAGAAAACGTGCGTCACCTGCCTACGCCCTTTGGCGGGGTCAAAGCGTCTGGAATCGGGCGAGACGGCGGGGATTGGAGCTTTGAGTTCTATATGGAACAAAAGCACATCGGTTTTGCCACCGGTCAGCACAAGATCATGCAATTGGGGAAGTAAGCCCTTCAGGTGATCCCAAAACGGGGCCACCGGCACGCATCAGGAGGAACCGTCATGGGAAAGATCGTACAGGCCGCGAAAATAACGCATGTGCCCAGCATCTGGATGTCCCACACGATGCCGAAATACAAAGGTATCCGGCAATCTGCCATTGATGGGTATGCCCGCCTGCGTCAGGACGCGATAGACCGCGAAGTCGAGACGTTCATTGTGTTCGATACCCATTGGATCACCAATCAGGGCTTTCACCTGAACACGAAAGAGCACCATAAGGGTCGATTCATCAGTCACGAACTTCCGCATATGTTAGCGGATATGGAGTTTGACTATCGCGGCGATCATGAGTTGGGGAAAACGATCCTTGATGTTCTGCGCGAGCGTGGAGAGCGCGCGCTCGGCCATTCGCACCCAGATATGGGTATGGAATACGGGACCCTGTTGCCCATGCATTTCATCAACGAAGGGGTGAATGCGCGGGTCTTGCCCGTGGCTGTTAATCAATTCTCTTCAATTGCGGAAAACCGGGTTTGGGGTGAGGCCATTGCCGAAGGCATCCGGCGTTCTGACCGCAATGTGTCTGTTCTGGCATCAGGGTCTCTCAGCCATGATTTCACCCCGAATGAACGATCGGTCGAAGGGTTGAACGCGGTGAATGGTGAGTTCAATCGCCAGATGGATATGCGGGTGTTGGAATTGTGGGAGCAGGGCCGTTTTGAAGAGTTCCTTGAAATGCTGCCCGACTATGCCAAAAAATGCACCGGAGAGTGTGCAATGAACGACACCGCCCTGCTATTCGGAGCGCTGGGCTGGGGCAGCTACAAGGGTAAGATTGACATCTATACCCCATACTTTGGCAGCTCTGGCACGGGTCAGGCAAATGTCAGCTTTTCGGTCTGACATCAGGCATCAGGGATTGCTTCATTAGATCAAAACGTATCGGTTTGTTAAGACCGCTTATCTCGCAGGGTCGCTCGGGATGAGTTTTCTGCGACAACAAAAGGCTAACGCATGGATTGGGACACGTTTTCGCATTGGGGCCAGCACATTTCAAAATGGGCGGCCGATTACCATAAGACACTTGCGGAACGCCCTGTGCGCGCGCAGACCGCACCGGGGGAAATCGCAGCCCAGCTTGTGGCAACCCCACCCGATGCGGGTGAACCGATGGATGCCATCATGGCTGATTTTGAACGGATCGTGATGCCAGGCATCACCCATTGGCAACACCCACGATTCTTTGCGTATTTTCCGGCCAATGCCGCGCCCCCGTCGATGCTGGCCGAGATGCTGGTCACGACAATCGCGGCGCAATGCATGTTGTGGCAAACCTCGCCTGCCGCGACCGAGGTCGAAGGCGTCATGGTCGACTGGTTGCGGCAGGCCCTCGGGCTGCCCGAAGGTAGGACCGGAGTTATTCAGGACAGCGCCTCATCCGCCACTTTGTCGGCGGTTCTGACGATGCGGGAACGGGCCACGGGCTTTACCAGCAACCGCGAAGGATTGAACACCAAGGGCGCGCTGCGAATTTATTGTTCCGATCAAGTGCATTCGTCCATCGACAGGGCTTGCTGGGTCGCGGGGATTGGACAGGACAATCTGGTCAAGCTGCCCACGCAGGGGACCAGCTTTTCAATTGACGCCTCCGAGCTTGAAGCTGCCATTCAACGCGATCTAGCCGCCGGTCATGTCCCTGCTGGTATCATTGCCATCACGGGCGGAACCGGTGTTGGGGCCTGTGATGACTTGGTGGCGGTTGCAGATAGCGCGCAAAAACACGACCTTTACACCCATCTCGACGCAGCCTGGGCCGGATCGGCCATGATCTGCCCTGAATTTCGCGAAGCCCTGTGGCAGGGTGCCGACCGCTATGACAGCATTGTTTTCAACCCGCATAAATGGATGGGCGCGCAATTTGATTGCGCTATCCAGTTCTTACGGGACGCCGCGCCGCAGCTCAACACGCTAAAGATCGAGCCGGAATACCTCAAGACAACCGGAGCAGAGGTGACGAATTACTCGGAGTGGACGATCCCACTGGGGCGCAGGTTCCGGGCGTTGAAGATCTGGTTTCTATTGCGCTCATACGGATTGGAAGGACTGCGCGAACGCATCCGCAATCATGTGACTTGGGCGCAGGAGCTCGCTGATCGGATCGGAGCGATGGAGGGGTTCGAGATCACGACCGGCCCGATTCTAAGCCTGTTTTCGTTCCGGTGTTCGGGAGACGATGCAATGCAGCAGCGGTTGGTCGATGCGTTGAACGATGATGGCCGGATCTATCTTACCCAAGGCATGTTCGACGGCCGCAAGATCATCCGCTTTCAGGTCGGGCAATTCGATACAACCCGAGATGACGTGCTGATTGCAGCCGACGTGATCCGGGACGTGTGGGAGACACTTGAATGAAGTTTGCAACTTTCTTAGCGGGTGAGGAACGGTTTTTCGGAGCAATCACTGACGACGGTGCGATAGCACTGAACCAAGCGTTCCCCGATCACGACAACCTTTACGAGGTGATTGCCGCGGGGGCGTTCGAGCAACTTGCAAAAGCCGCTGAGGGCAAAGCCGTCACGCATACCGACTTCACCTATGACATGGTGATGCCAGATGCGCGCCGCATCCTGTGTGTCGGCGTAAACTTCCCTGACCGGAATGCCGAATACAAAGATGGCAGCGAACAGCCGAAATACATGTCGCTGTTCCCGCGCTTTGCCAGCGGGTTCACCGGTCATGACCGCCCTCTGGTCCGCCCACCGGAAAACCACACTCTGGACTATGAAGGCGAAGTGGCCATCGTAATTGGCAAGGCTGGTCGGCGCATTTCAAAGGACGATGCATACAATCACATTGCCGCGCTGACCTTGTGCAATGAAGGCACCATTCGCGACTGGGTGCGGCACGCAAAGTTCAATGTCACGCAAGGTAAGAACTGGGACAATTCGGGGGCCATTGGTCCATGGCTGGTGCCGTTCACGGACGCGGCCCAACTGGATGATGCCCGCATCCAGACCCGCGTGAACGGTGAGCTTCGACAGGACGATACTCTGAACCGCATGATGTTCCCGATCCGGCGCGAGATTGAATACATCTCGACCTTCATGACGCTTCAGCCGGGCGACATCATTGTAACGGGTACACCAACCGGGGCAGGGGCACGGTTCGACCCGCCGAAGTACCTGGTGCCCGGAGATGTTGTCGAGGTGTCCGTCGAAGGTATCGGAATCCTGCGCAACACTGTCGAGGATGAAGAGGTATGACGCCCGAAGACCACGCCCGAGCCGCCGCCGAACTGTTGCAAGCCGAACGCAGGCGCGAACAGATCGGCCTGCTTAGCCTGCGGCACCCCGAGATGGGTATGGATGACGCTTATGAGATTCAGAACGCCATCTATCGCCAGAAACTGGCCGAAGGGCGCAAGGTGATCGGGTGGAAGATTGGGCTGACTTCGAAGGCGATGCAATATGCCTTGAACATCGACATTCCCGACAGTGGAATTTTGTTTGATGACATGGCGTTTGACAATGGCGCGACCGTTCCGGCAGGCCGTTTCATTCAGCCCCGGATTGAGGCCGAGATCGCCTTTGTTATGAAGTCCGCCGTTGGTGGCGAAAACGTATCTCGCGACGACATCATCGCTGCCACGGATTACGTCGCCCCTGCACTGGAAATTCTGGACACTCGCATACAAAGAGTGGATTCCGAGACCGGCAAGGCGCGCACTGTCTTTGACACGATCAGCGACAACGCCGCCAATGCAGGCATCGTTTTGGGTGCCGAACGCCACGCAGTTGATGCCTTTGATCTGCGTTGGGTTGGGGCGCTTACCTTCCGTAATGGTGAGATCGAAGAAACCGGTCTGGGTGCTGGTGTGTTGAATGACCCTATTGAAAGCGTGGTTTGGTTGGCGCGTCGCATGGCGCAATATGGTCAGAGCATCGAACCGGGGCAGACTATTTTGTCCGGCAGTTTCATCCGCCCCGTCGAATGCCCCTCGGGCACCAAAATTCACGCGGATTTCGGGCCGTTTGGCTCGGTCGATATCAATTTCGCCTGAAAGGAATACCAATGCCTGCGCCACAAAATGCATTCAAGGCTGCGTTAAAGGCCGGCTCTCCGCAGATCGGATGCTGGGTTGGTTTGGCCAATGCCTATGCGGTCGAGATCGCTGCCACAGCGCAGTTCGATTGGTTGCTGGTTGATGGCGAACACGCGCCTAACGATCTGCAATCGATCCTCGAACAGGTGCGCGTGATTGAGGGGTCCGGCAGTGTGCCGGTTGCACGCTTGCCGATCGGCGAAACCTGGATGATCAAGCAGTATCTGGACGCCGGTGTTCAGAATATTCTGGTGCCGATGGTCGAAAGCGGCGATCAGGCGCGCGAACTGGTGCGGGCCGTTCAGTATCCACCGCATGGTGTTCGAGGTGTTGGATCATCGTTGGCGCGGGCGTCACGCTTTGCTGCGATCCCGGACTATTTGAAAACCGCCGACGAACAGATTTGCCTGCTTGTGCAGGTCGAGAACAACAATGGCATGGACGCGCTGGATGATATTCTGGCGACTGATGTGGACGGGGTGTTCATCGGACCCGCCGACCTGGCCGCCGATATGGGTCATCTGGGGGATGCGAACCACCCTGAGGTGGTTGCAGCAGTGCTGGATGCAATCCATCGGATCGTGACGGCAGGCAAGGCCGCCGGGATTTTGACACTGGACCTGAATCTTCAACGCAAGTGCCTGGATATTGGCGCAACTTTCGTGGCCACCAGCATCGACGTGACCTTGTTTGCCAAAGCAATCCGGTCTGCCGCTGTCGCGGGTCTGAGCCTGCTGCCTGATCAGACCGCAACAGGCATTGCGCAAACGAGCGCGGCCTCAAAATACCTGCAGCAGCTCTGCAAACATTGGTCGCACAAGGCCGAGATCTCCTTCGATGGAACACAGGGCAGCGTATCTTTCCCTGATGGCGATCGGGTGACATTGAAAGCAGATGCAACCGCTTTGACGGTGACCGCCACAACCGGCCCGCGAGGCGATCTGCGTCGTTGGCAACAGGTGATCGAGACGCATTTGATCCGCTTTGCGTTTCGAGAAGACCTGAGCATCGACTGGACAGCTTGATGTTTTTGATGCGGTAACCCTAAATGCTGATGTGAGGCGTGGGTTAGATCAAAAGGGTCGATGCTGAAGGTTGTTGTCCATCAAGGGTTTCACAAAACCGGAACCAGAACCCTGCAAACGATGCTGTACAGGAACCGTTTCCGGTTAAAGAACCGAGTCATTGTTTTGGTGCCACGGAATTTGAAAGACGCTGGTGTTGCCGCGCGCCGTTTTTCAGTAGTACCGGCAGAAAGAGCGCTTGAAAAATTCCGGAAGGAATTGCGTCAGGCTCTGCCGTCGTTGGATGGCCACTCTGAATTGCCGTTGCTGATCAGCAGCGAAGAGTTTGCAGGCATGATCCCGGGGCGCAAGGGTGTGTGGTCCTATGGCCAAACGCACATCCTTGCTGAAGTTATCTGGGAGGAAATCAACAGACTCATAGACAACAAGGCGCGGATCACATTCTTTTACACGAGCAGAGATACCGCTGATTGGATCAAAAGCGTGTATTGGCAGAACATTCGCGGAAACAGAATTCAAGAAGACCTGTGCGAATACACCGAACTGCTGAACCCGGGCGCGGACCTCGATGGCGTTGTGGCTCGGGTCGCAGATCAGATGTCCTCACGCGCGGACGTTATCTCTTTGAACACCTCGGGTTTAAGCGATCGTCTGTTTCCTGTCACCAAGTTGCTTTCGATTTTGAATGTACGGTCGGACGATCTGAAGCCCGTCAACAACCTGAATGTTCAGCCAGTTGGGGCAGCAGAACACTTTCTTGATCTGAACCGATCAAACATGTCGGACGAGGATGTTGTGGTCGCAAAACAAGCCTACCTGAAGAGGTTCAAAGCTTCGACATAGCGTATTGTGGGCCGTGCCGTGCGGCTACAGCTTTTGCACGCCATGCACTGTCAGCGTGCTGACCAGATCGGCATAGTCTTCGCGGGCTTTGGGGCCCGCGCCGGTATTCCACATATAATACCAGTTCAGCATCCCGAAGACCGACATCGTGGCACCGCGCAACTTGTCTTTGGCATTGTCGAAAGCGTCGGGAGACAACTCTTTGAGGATGTCGCGTACAAAATTCACCAAATCAAGCTGATAGCCCCGCAGAAGTTTCTGCTGATCGTCCGTCAGCGCGCTCATGCCGCTGATTTGTACACGGTGTTCGTCATCCGCTCCCTGATAGGCAAACAGGATTTCGCGCACCGCCTTGCGCAGCTTCTGCTCAGGGTTCAAACCGCTCAGATCCACGTTGCAGATCCGATCCCTTAACTCGCGCAGATAGGTTTCAAGGATGTCATACAGGATGGCATCCTTGCTGTCGTAGTAGTGATAAATGTTGGCCTTCGAGATCCCGCATTCCTTGGCGAGCAAAGTCATCGACGCGCGATCAAATCCCTGATCGGCAAACACTTTGGCCGCCGTTTTCAGGATCTGTTCCCGCTTTTGGTCGTGGTCTTTGGCGATTGTTCGGGCCACGGTTTATTCCTTATCGCGATTGTCGACGACGCGCTTCGCCTTGCCCTGAGAGCGTTCGACGTCGCCGGGGTCACCTACAACAATTTCCGTTGAAACGCCAACGACGTCCTTGATCCGCTTGGTCAGCATGCGGGCCGCCGCGGTTTTGGAGAGTTCGTCGGTAGAATCGATTGAGGATTCAACAAAGACCCGCATCGCGTCCATGCGGCCCGACTTATACAATTCGATCTGATAATACGGGGCAAGACCCCCCGTCGCCATGACCTGTTCTTCGATCTGGCTGGGGAAAACGTTGACGCCGCGCAGGATCATCATGTCGTCGCTGCGACCTGTGATCTTTGCCATCCGGCGCATGGAACGTGCTGTTCCCGGCAGCAGGCACGTTAGATCGCGCGTGCGGTACCGGATCATCGGCAACCCTTCCTTTGTCAGGGTTGTGAACACCAATTCGCCGGTTTCGCCGTCGGGCAAAACCTCACCAGACACGGGGTCGATGATTTCCGGCAGGAAATGATCTTCCCAGATCACAGGACCGTCTTTGGTTTCAACGCATTCATTGGCCACCCCGGGACCCATGATCTCGGACAGGCCATAGATATCGACCGCATGCATATCAAACGCGGCTTCGACTTCGGCTCGCATGGCGTCTGTCCAGGGTTCAGCACCAAACACCCCAACCTTCAACGAGCTTTCACGGGGGTCGAGACCGGCCTTGTGGAACTGCTCAAGGATATTGAGCATATAGGACGGTGTCACCATGATCCCGTCGGGCCGGAAGTCGTTGATCAGGTTAACCTGCTTTTCGGTTTGCCCCCCGGACATGGGAACAACGGTCGCGCCAAGGCGTTCAATTCCATAATGTGCACCCAGCCCACCGGTGAACAGCCCATAACCATAAGCATTGTGGACCATGTCGCCTTTGCGTAGGCCCGAAGCGCGCAGAGAGCGCGCGCCCAAATCCGCCCAGTTGTCGATGTCATTCTTGGTGTAACCCACCACGGTCGGTTTGCCCGTCGTGCCCGAGGACGCGTGCAGACGGATGATCTCGCTGCGCGGAACTGCGAACAAACCAAACGGGTAATTGTCACGCAGATCGTTTTTGTATGTGAACGGAAACTTCGAAAGGTCGGACAGTTGCTGTAGATCGTCGGGATGCACACCGGCTTCGTCAAACCGCTGTTTGTACATCGCAACGTTTTCGTATGCGTGGCGTACGGACCACTTGAGCCGTTCAAGCTGTGTGGCGCGAATTTCGTCGATTGAGGCGATCTCGATCGGGTCCAGATCCGCTTTGTTTGGGGATAGGTCTTCCATCGCGTCACTCCTCCAGTCGCGAAGCTATTCTTGAAAATTCTGACCGCCCACCGCGCGTGACATGCCGCGAAACTCAGCGATCAGAATGTTGTCTTGGTTTGTGACGCGAACGTCATAAATACCGCTGCGTCCGGACACAGTGACCTCTTTCGCGGTGGCTGTCAGACGGTCGCCTTTGCTTCCGGGGGCGAGGAAGCTGATCATTGTGTGTTGCGCGACGGTTGCCTTGTTTCGGCTATTGCAGGCAAAGGCGAAGGCGCTGTCGGCCAGAGCGTGGGTGACGCCCCCATGGCATGTGCCATGACCATTGCAGTGATGGCTGGCGACGGTCAGTGCCAGAACTGCGTGGCCTTCGTCAATCTCAACAAGCTCCATGCCAAACCATTTGCTTGCCTCGTCATTTGCCCACATTGCAGCGGCGGATTTTTCGGCGCGTTCTTTTGGGGTCATCCTCAACGTCCCTGAAAATGCGGTGCGCGTTTTTCGAGGAAGCTGGATACGCCTTCTGAGTAGTCTGCGCTTTCCCCGCAAGTTTTCATTGCGTCAGCTTCAATTTCAAGCTGATCTGATAGGGATGTGGTGGCCGCGGCTTGAATGCATTGTTTAGTCAAGCCCAGCCCGAGCGTGGGGCCGTTGGCCAATTGCGCGGCAAGCGTGCGCGCCTCGCTCATCAGTTGATCGTCGGGCAGTGCTTTCCAGATCAGTCCCCAATCCTCTGCCTGTTTGGCTGAAAGAGGTTGAGCGGTTAGCGCCAACCCCTTAGCGCGTGCCTCACCCAACAGGCGCGGCAAGTGCCAACTGCCACCCGTATCCGGTATCAGGCCGACCTTGGAAAAGCTCTGAATGAATTTGGCATTTTCCCCGGCCAGAACCATGTCACAGGCCAACGCCAGATTCGCACCTGCACCTGCGGCGACCCCGTTTACGGCGCAGATGACCGGGAACTCCAGGGACCGGATCAACCGGACCAGAGGAGCGTAAAACGTTCGTACCGTTTTGCTCAGATCCGGAGGGCCATCCATTTTGGATGGATCGCGATCGCCCAGGTCTTGACCTGCGCAGAACCCGCGCCCGGCACCGGTCAGCAATATCGCGCGGGCCCCGTTGTCGCGCGCGGTCTTCAACGCGTCTTGCAGGGCGACGTGCATGTCTTCATTGAACGCGTTCAACTTGTCTGGGCGGTTCAGGGTAATTTCAACCCAGTTCCCGTGGTCTTGTGCAAGTATCGTATCGCTCATGACTGTCTCTTCTGGCCTCATTTCAACTTAATCATTGCATTAACCGAACGGTTGGTCAATATATAAACCAGTACCGAATCTGGGCCGATCAAAAAGGGTTGTCGATGTTGCAGTCGTCGCTGGTGAGCGTTGAATTCAAGGGTGACGTGGCTTGGGTCACGGTCAACAACCCGCCAGTGAACGCGACCTCTACCGCAGTGCGGCGGGGGCTGTCCGACGCAGTTGATGCGGTTCAAGGTGCGCGCGTGGCGGTGTTGTGTTGCGCTGGCAGGACCTTCATCGCTGGTGGTGACATGTCCGAGTTTGATGTGCCGCCGATTGAGCCGCATTTACCGGATGTTGTTCAGAAGATCGAAGACAGCAAAGTGCCGTTTGTCGCCTGTATGCACGGCAATGTGCTGGGCGGTGGGTTCGAAATTGCCATGGCCTGCGCGTGGCGGATCGCAGCACCGGACACCGGTTTTGGTTTGCCCGAGGTCAATGTGGGGTTGATCCCCGGGGCAGGGGGCACCCAACGTTTGCCGCGTCTTGTGGGGATGCAGGCAGCAATCGACATGGCGTGTTCCGGGAAGATTCAGAAAGCTGATGCATTGGCGGCACTCGGGGGCGTTGATCTGGTCGCCGACGACCTATTGGATGCAGTTTCGGAATTTGTTGCCAACTTGCCCGAACGTCCACTGCCTGTCAGTCAGCGCACTGTACCGGACTTTGCGCCCGATCTGTTTGAAACAAGCCGTCTGGCGTTGCAGAAACGCGCGAAAGGGCAACAATCTCCGCTGGAAAACCTGAGCGCTCTCGGCTGGTCCGTTGAGCCATTCGCTAAGGGGCAACCGAAAGAACGCGCCCGCCATCTGGCCCTGCGCCAAAGCGCTGAAAGCCGGGCGTTGCGCCACGCATTCTTTGCCGAACGCACCGTGTCCAGACCTGCGTTGATCAAGGGCGCTACTGCGCGCGACATCACCCGGATCGCGGTTGTGGGCGGCGGGCTGATGGGCGCAGGCATTGCTACGGCCGCCCTGAATGGTGGATTGTCGGTCACTGTGATCGAGCAAAACGCCGAGGCCGCATTGGCGGCGAAGGGGCGGGTTGAATCTCTGCTTCAAGGCGCTGTTAAACGGGGCAGGATGTCCGAGGCGCAGCTGCGAGACCACCTGTCCAAATTCAAGGCTGCCCATAGCTATGCCGCAGCTGCGGATGCCGAGTTGGCTATCGAAGCCGTGTTCGAAAGCTTGCCCGTAAAGCAGGCGGTGTTTGCGGAACTGGCTAGATACATGAACCACGATGCCATCCTGGCCACGAATACATCCTACCTGAACCCGGTGAATATTTTTGCAGGTGTTGAAAACCAAACCCGCTGCATTGGTCTGCATTTCTTCAGTCCAGCTCATGTCATGAAGTTGCTGGAAATAGTGCACATGCCGCAGACATCCCCAGACACCGTCGCCACTGGCTTTGCGTTGGGTAAGAAGCTGCGAAAAGTTTCGGTTCTGTCCGGCATTTGCGATGGCTTTATCGGCAATCGCATGTTGGCCGCCTATCGGCGACAAGCCGACTATTTGCTGGCCGATGGGGCGCTGCCCTATCAGGTGGATGCGGCGATGCGGGCGTTTGGGATGCCCATGGGACCTTATGAGCTGCAGGATCTGACTGGTCTTCAGATCGCCTGGGCCAACCGGCAGCGCAATGCCGCAACTCGCGACCCAAACGAACGCTATGTGCCCATCCCTGATCAACTGTGTGAGATGGAGCGTTTTGGTCAGCGTGCGGGCAAGGGTTGGTATCGTTACGCGGATGGCGACCGCACACCGACCCGAGACCCTGAAGTTGAGGCTTTGATCGAAACCTATTCAGCCGAACAGGGCATCACCCGCCGGACTTTCACAGAACAGGATATTTCATCCCGTATTCTGGCGGTTCTGGCTAACGAGGGTGCCCTGATCATCCAAGAGGGTATCGCAGAGAACGCAGACGCTGTCGATATGGTACAAATCCATGGATACGGTTTCCCGCGTTGGCGTGGAGGGCCAATGCACTACAGCAACAAGATCGGTATCGAAGTATCTCACGCAATGATGCTGACAGTTGCAAACGAAAACCCTGGGTCGTGGCGCATCGCGGACCGTGAAGGGAACCATTAACATGTTGATGGTTACAAAAGCGACCATTAACGCATTCTTGACTCATGTTTCACTGGGAGGAGACAGAACCATGAAATTCACCAAGATAAGCACATTATTGGCGTCGGCCGCGTTGGCCGTTTCGGGCACAGTGGCACTGGCTGCGGATTATACGCTGACCATTTCAAGCTGGGCGCCGCCGACCCATGGCATCAATGCCAAGATGTGGCCGAAATTCGTCGAGATGGTTGAAGAGGCAACCGACGGTAAGGTCACGGCAGAACTCAAGCTGGGCATTGCGCCGCCACCGGCGCAGATGGACTTGATCATGGATGGTGCAGCTGATGCGTCGATCATCTTCCATGGTTACCAGCCGGGTCGCTTTGTCACCACCAAGATGATCGAACTGCCCGGATATGAGGGTTCGGCCGAGGACGCCTCGGTCGCTTATTGGCGCACCTATGACAAGTTCCTCAAAGAGGCAGACGAACATCGCGGTGTGAAGGTGATCGCTCTGCACACGCATGGCCCTGCCCAGTTACATTCCAGCAGTCCTGTGACCTCTCTGGATGAGGTCTCGGGTCTCAAAGTGCGTATCCCGGGTGGCGTTGGCGGGGACGTCGGCACGGCTCTGGGTGCGACCGGCATTCAGGTGCCTGCGCCGAAAGTCTATGAAACCCTGGCCTCGAAAGCTGCGGATGGGGTTGTGATGCCCTTTGAATCCCGCAAGGGCTTCAAGCTGACCGAAGTGGCGCAGAATGTTTACGAAGTTCCAGGTGGTCTTTATCGCGGATCGTTTGCCTTCATCATGAACGAAGACACTTTTGCCGATCTGCCCACCGATCTGCAGGCTGCTTTGGAAGAGAACGTCTTTGGTGAACCGCTGAGCCGTGAGATTGGCAAGATCTGGGACGAGATCGACGCTATCGGTCGCGAAGCAACCGAAACCACCGAGGGCAACGCGATCAACGCGGCCTCTGTTGAAGATCTTGAGAAATTCAACACCATTGCCGTCGATGTGCGCGCCAAGGTCATTGACGAAGTCAACGGCGCGGGTATCGACGCTCAGGCCGCTTATGACATGATCGTAAATGAAATGGCTTCGCAGTAATGCAGCCCGGCTGGCGGGTGTGACCCGCCAGCCATTTTCACCCGCTGGGGACCAATCATGCACTCACTCGTGACCTTTGCGCGACGCATCAGTGTCGTTCCGACGATGCTGGCCTGCGTGGCGCTATTCATCCTGATGGTGATGACCTTCTTCGACGTCATCCTGCGCTCTGTCTTCAACGCGCCAATCGAGGCTGCAACCGAGCTGACGCGGATTCTGATGGCGATCCTTGTCTTTTCGGTCCTACCGATAATCTCGGCCGGACGCGGACAGATCGCTGTGGACCTGACAGATGGAATTTTCGCACGTTTGCGGCTAAGCCGAGCGCGTGACGCGATTGTATTTCTGGTATCCGGTATCATGCTGATCTGGCCAATTCAGCGCGTGTGGGTGCTGGCAGAGCGGGCGCGGGATTACGGCGATGTCACCGAATACTTGTCGATCCCTGTCTTCTATGTGGGCTGGTTCATCGCCGCCTTCACCGCGATCACTGCTTTCGCGATGATCATCACCGGGATTTTGCACATTTTTGCCCCCCAAGCCTTGTCGGAGCACTCCTGATGACTGCCGCTTTGATCGGTTTTGCCCTTGTCCTTGTTCTGGTGCTGCTGCGCCTGCCCATAGTCTTTGCGATGGGCCTGGTCGGGACGCTTGGCTTTGCATACGAACGCGGTGGCAGCATCCTGTCCGAACGTGGGTTGAAGGCTGCGATGTCCATGGTTGGCCGCCAGATAACCGACACGGCCCAGGATTATGGGCTGTCTGTTGTGCCGCTGTTCATCCTGATGGGCCTGTTCGTCAACAAGGGTGGCCTTGCGCGTGAACTTTATGCGGTGTCGAATGCCTTCCTGGGCCATTTCCGCGGCGGCATCGCCATGGCAACGGTTGCGGCCTGTGGTGGGTTTTCTGCCATTTGTGGCTCGTCGCTGGCCACAGCGGCAACGATGTCCAAAGTCGCAATGCCGGAAATGCGCCGCTACGGTTACTCGGATGAGTTGTCGACGGCGTCGATTGCGGCGGGTGGAACACTGGGCATTCTGATCCCGCCATCGGTCATTCTGGTGATCTATGGCCTTTTGACCGAAACCTCGATTGGCAAGCTGTTCGTTGCGGGCATCATCCCCGGTGTGTTGGGCATCCTGTTCTATCTGCTGGCGGTGCGTTGGACCGTTTGGCGCAGGCCCGACGCCGGACCAGCAGGAGAGCGGCATGGCTGGGGCGAACGCCTTTCGGCGCTGCGCTCGGTCTGGGCCGTGCTGCTGCTGTTCTTCCTTGTGATCGGCGGGTTGTACGGGGTGTTTGACTTCTATCCGCTGAACCTGACCTTCAGCCCGACCGAGGCAGCTGGCATGGGCGCAATGGGTGCCTTCCTGATTGCGTTGTCTCGGGGTGGGCTAACCCTTGGTTCCACCTTTGAAGTGTTGAAAGAGACCAGTTTCACTGCTGCGGCATTGTTCTCGGTTCTGATCGGGGCGCAGATCTTTTCGAACTTCATCAACTTGGCCGGTCTGCCCGAAGCTTTGATCGCATTGGTCACAGCCTATGAGGTGGAGCCGTTTGTGGTGATCCTGATGATTCTCGGGATCTACATCATTCTGGGCTGTGTCTTTGAATCACTGTCGATGCTGCTGCTGACAGTGCCGATCTTCTTCCCGCTGGTGACATCGCTGGGTTATGATCCGATCTGGTTCGGTATTGTGGTTGTCGTCGTGACTGAGATCAGCCTGATCACTCCCCCAGTCGGTTTGAACGTGTTCATTCTGAAGGGTGTGGTGGGGGATGTCTCGACCGGGACCATCTTCAAAGGCGTCACACCGTTTTGGGTGGCCGATATCTTTCGCCTGGCGCTGATCGTTCTTGTACCATGGCTGGTGCTGGTTCTGCCTGAACATATGGGGGCGATGGGACACTGATGTTCTCGCTGACCGCACTTCCAACCGGTTTTCACGCAGACCCTTATCCGGCCTATGCTGCGCTGCGCGAAAACACGCCCGTCTGCTTTCAAGCCGATGGGTCTGTCATCCTGTCGCGCTATGACGATCTGGATCTGGTGTATCGGGACACAAAACGTTTCATTTCGGACAAGAAGGCGGTTTTTGGGCCGAAATACGGGGTCGACAGCCCTTTATACGAACATCACACGACCAGTTTGGTGTTCAATGATCCGCCTTTGCACACCCGTGTTCGTAAGGTGATGGTCGGTGCGATGAACCCGCGCGCGCTGGCGCAGATGGAGCCTGGCCTGGTGCAGCTTGTCGACGGCTTGCTGGACCAGATGCAGGCCAAGGGCTCTGTTGAGTTGATCGAGGATTTTGCCGGGGCCATCCCGATTGAAATCATCGGCAACTTACTGGGCATTCCCCGATCCGAGCGCGGCCCACTGCGGGATTGGTCTCTGGCCATTTTGGGCGCTTTGGAGCCTCAGCTGACCCGGGAACAAGAAGACTGGGGCAATTGCGCGGTGTCTGACTTCAAGGCATTCCTGCGCCACATCATGGATGATCGTCGCGCCAATCCAGGTGACCCGTCAACGGACGTGCTGACACGATTGATGCAGGATGACACCGATGGCGGGTTGACCGAGGTCGAGCTGTACCAGAACTGCATTTTCATCCTGAATGCTGGGCATGAGACCACGACCAATCTGATCGGCAATGCGCTGGAGTTGCTGGACCGGCACCGTGACAAGCGTGCCGAGTTGCTGGCCGACCCAGAGCTTATAAACACCGCCGTGGACGAGTTTCTAAGATTGGAAAGCCCCAACCAATTCGGCAACCGTTTAACCGCCGAGGATGTCATCTTCCACGGCCAAACCATTCCCGCTGGAACAGATATCCATCTTTGCATCGGAGCCGCCAACCGCGACCCGCGACAGTTTGCGCAGCCTGATGAAGTGATGTTGGACCGGCGCCCCAATAAACACCACGCCTTTGCAGGTGGACCCCACACCTGCGTTGGCCTGACCTTGGCCCGTATGGAGGGCCGCGTGGCAGTCGGGCGGTTTCTGGCCCGCTTCCCGAATTTTTGCATCACCGATGGTGCTGAACGCGGTGGCCGTATCCGGTTTCGGGGTTTCGCGCGATTGCCCGCGCAGGTTTGAAGGGTACGGTTTGTGGTGTTGCTGTGCAAAAATAACGACCGACCGTACGGTTAAAGATATGACCTCACACGTTCGACTAGGTGATGTGAGGATCCAGACACTGATGAGGAGACGCTCATGACCATCCAACAGATATCCAGCTTTGTCGCCGGTGCATGGGTGCCGCCTGGTGCCGGGGCGCGCACTATTGCCAGCGCCGTAACGGGCGAGGTCATTGCAACCGCAGGCAACGCGGCACTGAATGTGCAAGGAATGCTGGACTATGCGCGCGACGTCGGCGGGCCGGCCCTACGCAAGATGACCTTTCATGAGCGGGCCAAAATGCTCAAGGCGGTGTCGTTGCATCTGGGCCAGCACAAGCAGGCGCTCTATGATCTGTCTTTCAACACAGGCGCGACGCAGTCGGACCATATGATCGACATCGACGGCGGCATTGGCACGATGTTTGTCTTTGCCTCGAAAGGACGCCGGGAAATGCCGGATGGTCATGTCTATCTGGACGGTGATGTTGAGCAACTGTCGCGCAACGGGACGTTTTTGGGCCAACACATCTGCACCCCGTTGCACGGCGTGGCGGTTCACATAAATGCGTTTAACTTTCCGGTCTGGGGTATGTTGGAGAAACTGGCGCCAACTCTGTTGGCAGGTGTTCCTGCCATCGTTAAACCGGCGACGAATTCTTGCTACGTGACCGAGCTGTGTGTGCGGTTGATGTTGGAATCCGGTATTTTGCCCGCCGGGGCGCTTCAGTTGGTGTCGGGCGGTTTGGGCGACATGCTGGACCGTTTGACCCTGCAGGATGTGGTCAGCTTTACCGGCTCGGCAGATACGGCGTTGAAATTGCGATCCAACCCCGTGATCCTTGAAAACTCTGTACGGTTCGTCGCCGAACAGGACAGCCTGAACTGTTCGATTCTTGGCCCTGATGCCGTACCGGGTACACCCGAGTTTGACCTTTTCGTCAAAGAGGTCCAGCGCGAGATGACGGCGAAGGCTGGTCAGAAATGTACCGCAATCCGTCGGATCATCGCGCCAGAGGCGCAGGTGCAAGCCGTGATAGAGGCGTTGTCCGCACGGCTGGCCAAGACCGTTATCGGCGACCCAAGGCTAGAAACCACCCGCATGGGCGCATTGGTCTCGAATGGTCAGAAACGTGACGTTCTGGAAAAGGCGGCGATCATTGGCCAAGAGGCCGAGCGTGTCTTTGGCAACCCGGATGATTTTGAGGTCGATGGAGCAGATCCCGAAAAAGGGGCGTTCCTGCCGCCCATGCTTTACCATTGTGCCAACCCTGACGCGGCGCAGCGTGTGCACGATACCGAAGCTTTTGGTCCGGTCAGCACGGTCATGGGCTATCGCGATCTCGACCATGCGATTGAACTGGCAAACCGAGGACAGGGATCCTTGGTGGCGTCGGTCATCACGCATGATCCTGACGTGGCGCGTCAGGTCGCCATTGGGGCAGGGGCCTATCATGGGCGTTTGTACTTCAACAACCGTGACTCGATGAAAGAATCCACCGGTCACGGTTCACCTTTGCCTCATATGGTGCATGGTGGCCCCGGGCGCGCCGGCGGCGGCGAAGAGATGGGCGGCGTGCGTGGTGTTAAACACTATATGCAAAGGACAGCCATTCAGGGTTCACCTGATCTGTTGACCGCGATTGGAAAAAGATGGGTGCCCGGCGCGACCGAGGTCAAAGGCCCAGCCCACCCGTTCACGCGGCGGTTTCATGACCTTGCGATTGGCGAGACGATTCACACGGAACCCCGCACCATCACCATGGAAGACATTGAACACTTCGCCACTTTCACAGGAGATACCTTCTACGCCCACATGGATCAGGCCGCGGCGGAACGGAACCCATTCTTTCCGGGGCGCGTCGCCCATGGCTACTTGTTGCTGTCATTTGCCGCTGGATTGTTCGTCGAACCAAATGAAGGGCCGGTGCTGGCCAACACGGGCCTTGATGGGTTACGCTTTATGAAGCCGGTTGAAGCCGGTGACAGCATCAAAGTTCGCCTGACGGTCAAGGCCAAAACCAAACGCAATGATGAATATGGCGAAGTTCGTTGGCACGTCACGCTAACCCAGCAAGATGACGAACAGGTCGCAGAATATGAGCTGTTGACGATGGTTGCTTACTAGCTACTTGCATGCGTGCGATGGGCCGGATGGTAATTCCCTTCGGCCCGATTATACTTCGTGTATGAAAGACATCAGCCCTGATTGGTTCGAAACCTGTGTCAGTCAACTGACCAACACCGGCACACAGCGGGTGTGGTCAGTGCTGGTTACGATATTTGGAGATTTGGCGCCCAGCGGATCGGACCAGGTCAGCGGCAGCTTGATCACGGCGCTCACCAGTCTGGCCGGAATCAAGTCTGAGGCGACGCGTGTTGCACTACATCGGCTGCGGAAAGAAGGTTGGATCGAAAGTACGCGGGTGGGGCGCAACAGCGTGCACCGCTTGACGGATTTTGGTCGCAGCCAAAGTGCCGCCGCCGCGCCGCGTATTTATTCCCGTGAGACCGAAAAGCCCGACATCTGGCATGTGCTGATCGCCAGCAGTTCTGAAAGTTCCCGCAAAGAACTGTCAGATCTGATGCTCATTGGGGATTATATCTCTGTCAATGCCTCTATGGCCATGGCGCCGGGCCCGGTCCCTGATGGGCTGGAAGACCTTTTGGGGATTGAAAGCAGTGCCATATCAGTGCCCGATTGGATGCGGGATCTATGTGGACCTGAACCTCTGAAAGACGCGTACAGTCAGTTCTGGACCACACTTCAGTTCGTCGAACAGCATTTGCCCGCCAAGGGGATGGACGACCTCCTGCAAACTGCCGTTTTGCGTGTTCTGATCGTACATGGGTGGCGGCGGCTTATCCTGCGCCATCCCCCTTTGCCACCTGCCTTTCTGCCAGAAGACTGGAAAGGTGCGGAGTGCCGACAGTCCGTGGCGCAGCTGTTAGACAGGTTGCCTCGCCCGAACCTTGCGTCACTGGAAGCCGTATTGGGGGATTGATTCCGAGCGGGACGTGAGTGTCGCCCGGTCAGCTGAGTATTGTTGGGATCACCGCCCTAATCGGCCCCGAATATCGCAACGATAAAGTTCTGACTTTATATGTTACAAAAATGGTGAAAGTGGTCAAAAAAAGGTAACATAAGGCTTGCCTCGAATCGGTTGCTTTAATAAAAACCGACCAGACGGTTAATGAATACAGACGCGAACAGGAGACCTCGGACATGGACGCATTCATTTGCGACGCGACGCGTACACCGATCGGGCGGTATGGTGGCGCGCTGTCTTCGGTTCGCACGGATGATCTTGCGGCTTTGCCACTGGCGGCGTTGAAAGAACGCAACCCTCAGGTCGATTGGGCCAGCGTCGACGATGTGATCTATGGCGATGCCAATCAAGCTGGAGAGAGCAACAGAAACGTTGCACGCATGGCGGCCTTGTTGGCCGGGCTACCAATCGACGTTCCGGGCACAACGGTAAACCGTCTTTGCGCCAGCGGTATGGATGCCGTTGGAATGGCAGCCCGTGGCATCAAGGCAGGCGATTACGATCTGGCCATTGCGGGGGGCGTTGAAAGCATGTCCCGCGCACCGTTTGTGATGCCCAAGGCAACTTCGGCGTTCACTCGCAACAACGCGGTGTACGACACCACGATCGGATGGCGTTTCGTGAACCCGAAGATGAAGCAGGACTACGGCGTGGATTCCATGCCGCAAACTGCCGACAATGTGGCCGAAGACTATGGCATCAGTCGCGAAGATCAGGATGCCTTTGCTGCACGCAGCCAGGCACGGTGGGCGGCCGCTCATGCGGCGGGTGTTTTCAACGATGAAATCACGCCGGTTTCGGTGCCACAGCGCAAGGGCGACCCGATCATTGTGGATACGGATGAACACCCGCGTCCGGGAACCACAGCAGAAAAACTGTCGGGTCTCAAAGGGGTGAACGGACCGGAAAAGACCGTCACAGCGGGCAATGCTTCGGGTGTAAATGATGGCGCGGCAGCCATTCTGTTGGCGAATGAGGCGGCAGCGGCCAAGAATGGTTTGACCCCGATGGCCCGTGTGGTGGGCATGTCGGTTGCGGGTGTTGCGCCGCGTGTCATGGGCATTGGCCCGGTGCCCGCCAGCCGCAAGGTTCTGGCCCGAGCAGGGTTGAGCATCGAACAGATGGACGTGATTGAGTTGAATGAGGCGTTTGCCTCTCAGGGCCTTGCCACCCTGCGCGAGTTGGGCCTGCCGGACGATGCGTCCCACGTGAACCCCAATGGAGGGGCCATCGCTTTGGGCCACCCACTGGGCATGAGCGGCGCGCGTCTGGTGCTGACCGCAGCTTATCAATTGAAGCGAACCGGGAGTCGCTTTGCGCTCTGCACCATGTGTGTGGGCGTCGGGCAGGGCGCGGCCCTCATTCTTGAACGCGTGTAACGGAGGAGACGGGACATGTATGCTCAGATGGTTAAATCCGAAGCATCAAACGAAGATCCGGAGAAACTGGCAGAGTTTCAGGCGCGGATTGATGCCGATATCAAGATCGAGCCCAAGGACTGGATGCCTCAGGCTTATCGTAAGACCCTGATCCGTCAGATCGGTCAGCATGCGCACTCTGAGATCGTGGGGCAATTGCCCGAAGGCAACTGGATTACCCGCGCGCCGACACTGGAGCGCAAGGCGATCTTGTTGGCCAAGGTGCAGGATGAAGCCGGGCACGGGCTTTACCTCTACTGCGCAGCTGAGACGCTGGGTGTCAGCCGGGACGAGATCACCGAGATGCTGCTTGATGGGCGTATGAAATACTCGTCGATCTTCAACTATCCGACGTTGAACTGGGCCGATATTGGTGCTGTTGGATGGCTGGTTGACGGTGCGGCGATCATGAATCAAGTGCCGCTGCAACGCACGTCTTACGGGCCTTATTCACGCGCGATGATCCGTATCTGCAAGGAAGAGAGCTTCCATCAGCGGCAAGGTTACGACGCGATCCGCAAAATGGCCGAAGGCACGCCCGAGCAGCGCAAGATGGCTCAGGATGCGATGAACCGCTTCTGGTATCCGTCGCTGATGATGTTCGGCCCGTCCGACAAGGACTCGGTTCATTCTGCCCAGTCGATGGCGTGGAAAATCAAGATCAATACAAATGATGAGCTGCGTCAAAAGTTTGTCGACCAGACCGTGCCGCAGGCCGAGTATTTGGGCCTGACCATCCCCGACCCAGACCTGAAATGGAACGAAGAACGTGGGCACTATGATTTCTCAGAACCTGACTGGTCGGAATTCTTCGACGTGATCAAGGGCAATGGCCCGTGCAACGTGGATCGTCTGGCTGCACGCAACAAGGCCTGGGATGACGGGAAATGGGTGCGGGACGGTCTTTTGGCGCACGCCCGCAAGAAGCAATCCGGCAATCTGGCAGCAGAGTGAACCCAAGGAGGAAACCCGATGAACAACGAATGGCCCCTGTGGGAAATCTTTATCCGCGGCCAACACGGTATGAGCCACCGACATGTTGGATCGCTGCACGCCCCGGATGCCGAAATGGCAATCAAGAATGCGCGCGACGTCTATACGCGCCGTAACGAAGGCGTTTCGATCTGGGTTGTCGAGGCAAACAACATCTCGGCCTCATCGCCCAGTGATAAAGGCCCGCTGTACGAACCCAGCGAAAGCAAGGTGTATCGTCACCCGACTTTCTTTGACATCCCCGATGAAGTGGGGGCGATGTGATGACCCGGGATGAAGCATTCCTGCAATTCCTGCTGCGGATGGGAGACAACACTCTGATCCTCGGTCATCGCGTCAGCGAGTGGTGCGGCCACGCGCCGGTTCTGGAGGAAGACATAGCGCTAGCCAACACAGCGCTGGACCTGATCGGTCAGACCCAGATGTGGCTTGGTCTTGCGGGTGAGATAGAAGGTGGCAAATCCGCCGATGATCTGACCTTTCTGCGCGACGCCTGGGATTTCCGAAATATACTGCTGGTCGAGGTTCCGAACGGAGATTTCGGCCGCACATTGATGCGCCAGTTCCTGTTCGACGCCTGGCATTCGATCATGCTGGGGCGCTTGATGACTTCCTCGGACGAACGTGTCGCTGCAATTGCCGCCAAAGCCAGCAAAGAGGTTGCCTATCACCTCGAACGCTCGGGCGACACCGTAGTGGGGCTGGGCGACGGGACAGAGGAAAGCCATGCCCGTATGCAGGAAGCTCTCGATTATCTGTGGCCCTATGTCGGTGAGATGTTCGCAAGCGATGAAGTCGACGCCCAGATGGTCGCCGCAGGTATCGCACCCAATCCGACTGACTTGCGAGAAGAATATGACGCTTTGATCGGAAGGATCCTGACCCAGGCAACACTGAGCATTTCAGAAAGCCAGTTTGCCCATAAGGGCGGGCGTGACGGGCGCATGCATACCGAGCATCTGGGTCATCTGCTGACGCAGATGCAATGGCTGCAACGCGCCTATCCCGGAGCCAAGTGGTGAGAGCGGATGCAATCCTCGACTGATCAGATCTGGAGTTGGTTGGATGCTGTTCCCGATCCCGAGATACCGGTGATCTCGGTCGTGGATCTGGGAATCGTTCGCGGTGTGCATTGGGACGCCGGAACGTTGGTTGTGACCGTCACACCAACGTACTCAGGCTGTCCGGCGACTTCCGTCATCAGCATGGATATCGAAACCGCGCTGCGAGACCATGGGATCAGCGAAGTGAGGATCGAAACCAGCATTTCGCCCGCCTGGACCACCGATTGGCTAAGTGAAAAAGGCCGCGCCAAGCTGGAAGACTATGGCATTGCGCCACCGCAACCGGCGGGCGGGCCAGAACGGTGCCCGCATTGCGACAGCAAGGCTGTTGAAAAAGTCAGCCAGTTCGGCTCGACCCCATGCAAGGCCCACTGGCGCTGCACTGACTGCCTGGAACCTTTTGACTATTTCAAGTGCATCTGAGGAGGAGCACCGGATGGCACGTTTTCATGACCTGAAAGTCACCGACATCCACAAAACCATCCGCGATGCGGTTGTTGTGACGCTTGAGCCTGTGAATGGCGCAGCGGAACAGTTCGATTTCACTGCGGGTCAATACCTGACCTTCCGGCGCGATTTTGAAGGCGAAGAACTGCGCCGCTCGTATTCGATCTGCGCGGGAAAGGATGACGGCGTTCTTCAAGTTGGCATTAAACGCGTCGAAGGGGGCGCTTTCTCAAGCTGGGCCAATGTAGAGTTGAGCGTTGGTGACGTTGTTCAAGCGATGCCGCCAATGGGCAGCTTTCATGTGCCAATCGAAGCGGACGCGGAAAAACAATACCTCGGCTTTGCTGGCGGATCGGGGATTACACCCGTCCTTTCGATCCTGAAAACAACGCTGGCGCGTGAACCCAAGTCCCGCTTCACGCTGATCTACGCCAACAAAGGCATCAACACGATCATGTTCCGAGAGGAGCTGGAGGACCTGAAAAACCTCTATATGGGTCGCCTGAACGTGATCCATATTCTTGAGACCGACGCGCAGGAGATCGACTTGTTCACGGGGCTTGTGACGCAGGAAAAATGCGGCGAGCTGTTCGAACACTGGATCAACATCAAAAACGTGGATACGGCCTTTATTTGTGGACCAGAGCCAATGATGCTGGGGATCGCGGCTGCTCTGCGAGATCACGGGCTTGAGGACAGCCAGATCAAGTTCGAGCTATTTGCCAGCGCCCAACCTGGGCGGGCCAAGCGCAAGACAAATGCAGCAGAGGCGGGCACGCAGGCGAACCAGACTAGCGCTTCAATCACTCTGGACGGCTCGACCCAGACAGTAACCCTGCCCAAGGATCAATCCATTTTGGACGCAGCCTTGGAAAACGCTATGGACGCGCCATACGCGTGCAAGGCCGGGGTTTGTTCCACCTGTCGCTGTCGCATTCTGGAAGGCGAAGTCGAAATGCTCGCCAATCACGCGCTCGAGGATTACGAGGTCGAAAAAGGCTATGTGCTGAGCTGTCAGGCTTATCCGGTGACCGACCGTGTGGTCGTGGACTACGACCAGTAAAGGGAGAGGATCAATGACCGAAGCCATGACACTCGACAGCTATCTGGCCGCAGGCGGAGTTCTGACCAATCCGACAAACGTGCCACCACGCTACCGCGCCGAATTGATGAAGCTGATGGCCACCTTTGTGGACAGCGAATTGGCTGGCGCCGCGGGTTTTGCGGATATCATCAATCAGGGGCCGGGCATCAAGGAACGGATCGCGGCAGCAAAAATAGTGCTTGAGAAAACCGATCATGCAGATCGCGTTCTTAAAATAATGGGCGAGTTTGGCGCAGATACCGAACGATACGCCACGCACCATCCATGGACCGCGCGACTGGATCGCGATGACGATATCGGCGCAACGCGCAGCGCACATGACATGCGCCTTGCTGTGTTCAATTATCCGATCTCGGGCTGGACCGACGCTGTGATCATGAACCTGTTGATGAGCCGCGCGGTGGCCGAACAACTGGCTGAGTTTTCGACGGTTTCATACCAACCGCTGGCTGAAGCCTTCCGACAGATCGCCCCTGTCGAAGCACATCATGGCGCACTTGCCCTAGAAGGCGCAGTGAAGCTGGCAGAAGGCGGAGAAACAGAGCAGATGCAACATGCCGTGGACTATTGGTGGCCCCGCGTCGCGCTGTCCTTTGGTGGAGATGATCCGAAACGGTTCGCTTTCCTGACTTCAATCGGTTTGCGTCACAACCGAAACAGCGCTTTGAAAGAACGTTGGAGCCAATCGGCACAGGCCGCTCTTGGGCAGTTGGGTCTGACCACACCCGAATAACTTCCTAATTTCCCCGTTTCGCCTTTCTGCAATGAAAGGCTCTTCCAAGCGCCGCGCTGCACCAAAGACCTTTTTGCTGCGATTAAAGCGGTCAAATTGCGACATTGGCTGGTCGATTCAAACAACCTCCTCCGCTCATTCGCGCCCAAGATGGTGCTAACGCGCTTGGGAGGACACAATGCGGTGCAACCAAACCCTGATCACTCAGATGTGCCTCTGTCTTCCTGCGGTGTGTTTTCTCATATCAGCCTGAAACAAAAGTGCCGCGCATGACATCAAGACCTCTCGACCATATCCGCGTTCTCGACTTTGGCCAGTATCTGGCTGGTCCTTTGGTTGGCATGATGCTGGCCGACATGGGGGCCGAGGTGATCCGTATCGATCCGCCCGGCGGACCGCGCTTAAAGGATCCGGCCACCGACATGCTGTCGCGGGGCAAGTCGGCCATTACCATCGACCTCAAGTCGGATGAGGGTTTGAAATTAGCGCGCGATCTGGTGGCAAGAGCCGACGTCGTGATCGAAAACTTCCGCCCCGGCGTGATGAGCCGCTTGGGACTTGGCCCTCAGGCGCTGCGTGATATCAATCCGCGCATCGTATCTGTCTCATTGCCGGGGTTCGCGTCGAACGACCCGGCTCTTGCGAATTTACCAGCGTGGGAGGCGGTGATCGCTGCGCGCACAGGGCAGTTTACGGATATGGGGTTGAACCGGCGTTTGATGGGGATCAACCCGTCCTTTACGCCGCTCACCCTGGCATCGGCTTACGGAGCAGCCTTTGGGGCAATGGCGGTGCAATTTGCCTTGACAGCGCGCGACCGGAATGGGGGGGATCACATCGAAGTCCCTTTGGCCTCGGCCTTGCTGGAAGGGTTGGTTTATAATTGCGAGCAGATTGAGGATTATCCCGAACGCTACAAATCCCCTCGAGAGGTGGAGCTGGACCGACGCACGGCCGAAGGTCTGCCAATGGACCTGAGCTTTGCAGAACTGGAAGAGTTTCTGGATCCATTCTACCGAACCTATACCTGCGCTGATGGCCGAGGATTTTATGTGGTCGCAGGCAGTGTGAAAACGCATCCCCGGCGCGTGCTGGAGGTTCTGGGTCTAGGGGCGTTGGCAGACGAATTGCCGGATTTTGATGCTTACTTGGACACAACAGACTGGCCTGATGAATGGTCTTTGCGAAATTACCCGGTCGGCGCCAGAGACCGGGCACGGGTATCTGCTGCAATGAAACAGGCGTTTCGAACCAAGCCTTCTCATGAATGGGAAGCCTTGTTCGGTGCCGCCAAAGCTCCTGCTACGGCGCAGCGGTTCACCGGGGAATGGCTGGCAGATCCGCACGCTTTGGCTTCGGGACTGGTGGTTGAGGTGCAAGACCCGCGTCACGGCGACATGAAACAGATGGGCAATGTGGCTTGGCTTGCCGATGACGCCGGGGCGCTTGGCAAACAGCCGGGACCGGACCCGGACAATGCGCCCATTTCCGCTATCCTGGCCGAGTCACCGCGCAACGGGGTGGCGGGTGTGGAAGAAAGCGGCTGGCTCGAGGGGCTTAGAGTCCTGGACCTGACCAATGTCATCGCTGGTCCAACCATAGGCTCTACGCTGACGCGCTACGGGGCTCAGGTTACCTCGGTTCAGCCGGCAGAACCTTCGGTCGATCCGTGGAACACGGTTGTATTTGGTTTACACGCCCATCGTGGCAAACGCAGCGTGTTGCTGAACCTCGGTTCAGAGCAGGGACAGCGCGCTTTGCGGCGGCTCATCGAAGCGTCAGACGTCATTACGATGAACGGCACGGACGAACAGCGCGACGCCTTGGGCCTTGGCCCAGAGCAGCTGGCCGCGATCAACCCACGGCTCATTTTGGTTCAACTGGATGCTTTCGGGGGTCCTGCACGCGGCCCCAAATCGGACCATTTGGGCTATGATGATCTGGCACAAGCCGCGACAGGGGTGATGGTGCGCTTTGGCGGAGGGATGGAGACACCGGAAGAACACGCGCATTTCGGCACGATCGACGTTCTGACCGGATATTGCGCCTGTGTTGCGCTGGGCGCGGCACTTCTGAGGCTGCAGAAAACCGGCAAAGGCGGAATCGCGCGAGCGGCGCTGGCTGGGGCAGGGAACCTCATTCAAGCACAGCTGATGTATGATTTTGAAACCCGCGCCCATTTTGACGAACCCGCAGGGCGTTCGGCGTTGGGATGGGGCCCGTATTACCACTGTTACCGTGCCGCTGACGGTTGGCTTTTCTTCGCGGCACCAAAAGATCAACGAGACGCCTTGCGCCACGTTGACGAACTGGCAGATATTGCTGACATGCCGGAACCGCAGATGGCCAAAGCCCTGGCAGATCGGATTGCCACGCAACCCGCCGCATTTTGGCAACAAGCTTTCACGGGCACGTCTTCAACTGTTGTGCCGCTGGGTTCGCTGCACGACACACGTGATGCTGTTTTGCATCTCGAAAGCTCTGGTCAGGTTGATCTGACGCAGAATACGTTCAGCGTCATCCGGCATGATTTGCACCCTATGGGTCGTTGGTGTGATCTTGTTGCTCCGAACGCAGTTCGGCCTGAACGAGCTAGGATCGTAATCCCCGGACCGATGCCAAAGTACGGCGCGGACACACGATCAATCCTGAGCGAAGTCGGGTTTTCTGACGCGGAAATTGACGCAATGATCGCCAGCGGTTCGGCAGGTGAAAGCTGGTCAGACCGCTACCTGCCGGAGTGACACCAACCCATGACGCGTTCTGAGGACCAAGGCCCTGCCATCACCCCAAGAACCCGCGCCAAGGCGCGACATATTCTCGACCACTACTACATCGGGCCGTCCCGTGACGCGTCGGTTCTTGAGATATGGGGGTACACAGAGCGTATGACTTATGCGCCGGGCGAACTGTTGGCTCTGCGCGTTTCTACCACCGCTCGGGAGTGGGATCTGGAGATCGGGCGCGATGGTGCAACTTACGAGGTGATGCATCGCGAGAGCGGCTTGAAAGGTGTGCATCAGAGGACGCCCAAAGATTGCTCGGTCACCGGATGCGGGTGGGAGGTGACTTACGAGTTCAGGATACCGGACGACTGGCGTGAAGGCGGCTACCTGGTGACATTGCGTGCGGAACAAGATGGGGATCGGGTGGAAGAGCATCACTTGTTCCTGCTGCGGCGCGCGCCTGAAAAACCAGCAGCACCTTTTGTACTGATCTGCGCCACTGGGACATGGCTGGCCTACAATTGCTGGGGAGGGTCCAATCACTACGAAGGCATCACCGGACCCGAGGGCAAGTCGTTCTCTCCGGTGGTGTCGACACAACGGCCGTGGTCACGGGGATTTTGTAAGCTTCCTGTAGGTGCCCCGCGTGCTGTGCCGGATACACCGCATAAACCAGGAGATATGGTGCGCTACCCCTATATGGAATGGGCCTATTCCTATGGATATTCCAAGAAATACGCCTCGGCGGGATGGGCCAGCTACGAGCGTCATTTTGCGCGCTGGGCCGAAGCGGAAGGGTACGAGTTCGATTTCGCGACCCAGCATGATCTTGAGGCTGACCCGGACCTGTTGAAGGACTATCAATGCGCTGTTTTTGTGGGCCACGACGAATATTGGTCAGCCAATATGCGCCACGCTGTCGACAGCTTTACGGAAGGTGGCGGGCGTGTCGCCCGATTTGCTGGAAACTTCCTGTGGCAAACCCGGATCGAAGATCAGGGCCGAACCCAGGTTTGCTATAAATACACCGCAGATCTTGACCCTTTGGTGGCGAGCGACCGCGAACATCTCGTGACATCGGCGTGGGAGGTCTTTCCCGCTAACTGGCCTGGTGCCCGGACCTTTGGGGTTAACGGCTTGAAGGGCGTCTATGCAGGTCTGGGCCGATGTGTCGGGCAGGGAAGTGGCGGATTTACGGTCTATCGACCCGACCACTGGGCGTTTGAAGGCGCACAACTGGGATACGGCGACCAATTGGGCGCAGGTGCGCGTATCTTCGGGTATGAAGTCGATGGGCTGGATTACAGAATGGATGACGGGCTGCCCTTTCCCACCGGCTTGGATGGCGCGGATTTGGGCGTACAGATCCTTGCACTTGGTCTGGCGACCAATATCGAGCCTGACCACGAAATCTGGGGCGAGACCTTGTATATCGGAAGCTCAGATGCGGTGTTTAAAGCCGAAAGCATGTTTGGGGTTTGCACGGACGAGACACTGGATCGCAGCAGCCGGGGCAACGGGGCGGTCATCTATTGGAAACGTGGGCTTGGAGAGGTCTTTACCGCAGGCACGTGTGAATGGGTGATGGGCCTTGTGCGCCAAGATCGTCAGGTCGAGCAGATCACGCGCAATGTACTGAACAGGTTTGGAAACTGTCAGCCGCTCTAACGTTTTTCTGCATAAACCTTTGACCTAAGCCGGTTGAATTCTGCCAAAAGTCCAATTTTGTTGAGCCAGCAAGCCGCACAGTTCAGGACAACCGCAATCTCGCGGTGACTGATATCCTTGAAAGGAATGCAAATGAACAAAATTGGCAAACTGGCAGTGCTGGCGGCTTTTGCGACACCGGGCTTGGCGTTGGCGCAAATCAACGTGAATGATGTGCTGGGATCCTCTGAGGGTGCAATTCGCGCGGCTTTGGAAGCCAAGGGCTATTCCATCACAAAGTTCGAAGTCGAAGAGGACGAGATTGAAGTTTATGCGTCACTCGACGGCAAGACCTATGAGATCGAAGTTTCGCCCGAAACCGGCGCCGTTCTGGAAATTGAGCTGGAAGACGACGAGGACGACAGCTGATATAAATGGGGTGTGTCCAGCTCCGGACGCACCCCGGACTGACCGAAAGCAAAATCATGACACGTGCCACAGTTTTATGGTCCTTATTTGCGGTGCAGGCTAGCTGTAGCGCTTACTTCCTGTTGGACATTGTTTTGGACTTTTGGCCCAACTCCACTTTTTTTCTGGCAGAAAGTGATCTTGTCGAATTGCTGGTCACCGTCGCGTTGATTAGTGGGTTGGCGTTCACCACGGTCGAGCTGCGCAAAATGCTGAGCCGTCAGGCCAAGCTTGAGGATCAGATGAAAGTCGCCTCTGGCGCGTTTGGCGAGGTGCTTGAAGCGCGGTTCCAGGCATGGTCGTTGACTCAGGCCGAACGGGACGTCGCCATTCTGGCGATAAAAGGATACGCGATCGCTGAAATCGCTGAAATTCGGGCGACAAAACAGGGCACGATCAAAGCGCAATGTGCGTCAATTTACCGAAAGGCCGGAGTATCGGGCCGATTGCAACTTTTAAGTCTTTTTGTTGATGACTTGCTTGCGGATGATCTGGTCTCTGTCCCCTCTCATCAAACACACAAAGTGGATATGACCTGAAGTCTATCGGCGAGGTGGACAAGATTGTGTCGCTTGAGGACAGTAATGTCGCAAACTCGCTAGTGGGATTTTGGTCAAGGGGCCAAAAAACGGTATGACTCGTTTGTGTATCCCCAATCGTCTGGACCGCCGTGCAACCGGTTGTGATCTGGTGACACCGCGCCGGTAGCCGCCCTGCGGGGCGAACTACCTGCATGCTTTCAGACGACAACGGAATACCAAATGACTACCGCGTTACGCCTTGCCATCGATATTGGTGGCACCTTTACCGACACAGTTCTGGTCTCGGGGGATGAGACGATACTGGCGTCGACGAAAACCCTGACCACGCATAAAAACCCAGCCGAAGGCGCTATGGAAGGCGCTCAGCGTGTCATGACGCAGACCGGTCGGTCGCTAAAGGAAGTTACCGGGTTTATTCATGGTACGACGCTTGCGACCAACGCGCTGATTGAACGGCGTGGGGCGGTTGTGGCAACGATCTGCACCGAAGGGTTCCGAGACATTCTCGATATCGGGTACGAGCGGCGCTATTCCCAATACGACATTAATCTTGAAAAGCCGGACCTTCTGGTGCCGCGTGAACGATCCTTCGTCATCCGCGAACGTATGTCGGCCGAAGGCGAGGTTCTGATCGATTTGGATGAGGCGCAGATTGAGCACCTGCTGATCGAGCTCGATGCCAGCGGTGCCGAGGCGGTGGCGATCTGCCTTATGCACTCTTACGCCAACCCCACCCACGAACAACGCTTGCGCGATCTTCTGGCTGAACACCGTCCCGACTTAACGGTTTCGATCTCGTCCGACGTCAGTCCCGAAGCGCGTGAGTTTGACCGGCTCTGCACCACCGTCGCAAACGCCTACATTCAACCGTTGATGGAATCTTATCTGTCCCGGTTCGTCGAGCAGTTCGCGGCCGAGGGTGTAACTTGTCCGATCTTGATGATGACTGCGGGTGGTGGGATGTGCACCGTGGAAACTGCTGCACGGTTTCCAATCCGTCTGGTTGAATCCGGCCCTGCGGGTGGGGCCATTCTGGCTGCACGGATTGCGGCGCGGTCTGGGCTGGATCAGGTCCTGTCATTTGATGTCGGTGGCACCACAGCCAAGCTTTGCCTGATCGACAACGCGCGTCCTCAGACTTCCAGATCCTTTGAAATTGCCCGTGCGGCACGGTTCATCAAAGGCTCGGGCATGCCGGTGCGTATCCCGGTGATTGAGATGATTGAAATCGGCGCTGGTGGTGGCTCGATAGCAGGTGTTGACCGTCTGGGCCGTCTGACCGTTGGCCCCAAATCCGCGGGGTCAGAACCCGGGCCGGTGGCCTTCATGCGCGGCGGCACGGATCCAACCGTGACCGACAGCGACATCACGCTTGGCTATATCGTGCCAGACACGTTTGCCGAGGGGCATATTCAACTGGACCCCGAAGGCTCAAAGGCCGCGTTGAAGCGCGTGATTGGCGAGAAACTGGACTTGGATGCGGTCGGATCGGCGGACGGCGTCAGCCGGATCGTGGATGAAAGCATGGCCAGCGCCGGGCGTATGCATGCCGTTGAAAGCGGTAAGGATCTGGGGCCGCGCACGATGATAGCCTTTGGCGGCAACGGGCCGTTGCATGCAAGCCGCGTTGCACGCTCAGCCGGGGTGTCGCGTATCGTGATCCCACCCAATCCGGGTGTCGGTTCGGCGGTTGGCTTCCTGTTTGCGCCGGTGTCGTTCGAAATCGTCCGCTCACGCTATTCCTTGCTCGACAGTATGGATATGGATGGGGTGAACGCCCTTTTCGATACAATGATTGCCGAAGCAAAAGAGGTTGTTGCCAAAGGGGCAGGCGATGCACCGACCGAAAGCCAGCGCACTGCCTTTATGCGATATAACGGGCAGGGCCACGAGATCGAGATCCAGCTACCGGATCGTGCCCTGACGCGCGACGATATTGCGCCGCTGACCGCCGCCTTTGAAGAGGAATACAAAAAGCAATTCTCGCGCCCCGTGCCGGGGATGGAGATTGAGATTCTCAATTGGGCGGTTCGGGTCGCAACGCCGGACAGTTCTGTGCCGCCGGTGCCTCAAACACCGGACCTCTCGGCGTTTGACGTCACTGAAACGCGACCCATCACCTGCGATGTGGATGGTGCTGCGAAAAACGCGGCCTTTGTGGCCCGTGCCGACCTGAAACCCGGTGACCATGTACGCGGCCCGGCGCTGATCCATGAACCGCAAACCACCACGCTCGTATCTGCCGATTTCTCGGCGCACATGGATGCCATTGGCAACCTTGTCCTGGTCCAGGACCAGAAAGGAGGCGCAAAATGACTGCTGAACTTTCCCCCGCCCGTTTGCAAGTGATGTGGAACCGCCTGCTGGCCGTAGTAGAAGAGCAGGGCCAAACCCTGATCCGTGCCGCGTTCTCGCCCATTGTACGCGAATGTGGCGATATTTCCGCCGGTATCTTTGACGTCAATGGTCGGATGCTGGCCCAGGCCGTGACCGGCACGCCCGGCCATATCAACACAATGGCCGAAGCTGTTCTGCACTTGCGAGAGCGATTTGCGCTGCAGGACATGAAACCCGGCGACATCTACATGACCAATGATCCGTGGCTGGCCTCGGGGCACCTGAACGACTTTCTGCTGATGATGCCCGCGTTCAAGGATGGCAAAGTTGTTGGGTTTACATCGTGCACCTCGCATCTGGTCGATCTGGGTGGTCTGGGGATGGGGCCAGAGGGGTCAGACATCTACGACGAAGGCCTTTTGATCCCGCCTTGTAAACTGGTCGAAGAAGGTACGCCCAACGCGCTTTTGATGGACATTATCCGCGCCAACTCGCGCGAGCCGATTGCCAACGAAGGCGACATCTACGCTCTGATCGCTTGTTGCGAAGCCGGTGTGAACCGTCTGGTGGCGATGATGGAAGAGTTCGGGATCGACGATCTGGACACGTTGGGCAGCTATATCATCGAAACCTCGCGCAAGGGCGCGCTAGAGGCCATCGCCGAGGTGCCAGAAGGCGTTTACAAGAACGTGCTGCGCATGGACGGATATGAGAATGAGCTGGAGTTGCACGCCACGCTGACTGTCACCAAGGACGGGATGCATGTGGATTTTACCGGCACATCGGGTTGTTCGAAAAAAGGTATCAACGTCCCGTTGAACTATGCAACGGCCTATACGGTGTTTGCCTTGCGCTGCATCGTTGGCCCGGACATTCCGAACAATGCAGGCTCGCTGGAGCCGTTCACGGTGGATGGCCCCAAGGGCTGCATCCTGAATGCGCAACGCCCGGTGCCGGTTGCGATGCGCCATACGTTGGGACAGGTGACACCTGATTTGGTCCTGGGGTGCTTGCATCAAGCCTTGCCGGATCAGGTCCCGGCTGAAGGAGCTTCTTGTATGTTCGACCTGCCGATGCGCCACGCGCCCGAAGTTGCAGCCAATGGCGGGCGGGAATTTGCGATCGAACCGGTCCACAATGGTGGCACCGGCGCGCGACCCCACGCAGACGGATTGTCTGCAACCGCCTACCCCTCGGGCGTGTTTGGATCGCAGGTCGAGATCACTGAAAGCGTCGCACCAGTCGTGATGTGGCGGCGCGAACTGCTGCCGGATTCAGGCGGCGCAGGTAAATATCGCGGAGGGTTGGGACAAAGGATCGAAATGACCTCGTCCAACAACGCGCCTTTCATCGTTTTCCTTTCGGTCGAGCGTCTGAAGTTCCCAGCCTTGGGCCGAATGGGCGGCCAGCCCGGTGCCCCGGGGCGCATCCGGTTCCGCGATGGCAACGGTGACATTCCCGGCAAAGGAGAACTGCGAGTGGAAGGCGATGATTACCTGATCTTCGACACGCCGGGCGGTGGAGGCTTTGGCGATCCTTCAGAACGGGATCCAAAGGCTCTGGCGCTGGACCTCAAACGTGGTCTCGTGACCGAAGCAGGCGCGAAAGCATATGGAGGGACGTCATGATCCGCGCAGTCGAGCATGTCCGCCTGATGGCAGCTTACGCGCTGGCGGATTTGGGTGGGCCCGAAACCGTGTCTCTGGCCCAAAACGAAAGCGCCTTTCCAGCCAGTCCAGCGGCGGTTGCGGCAGGGCAGGCGGCGTTGGATCAAATGCCACTTTACCCCGATCCCGATTGGCCAGAGCTTCGCGCTGCAATTGCCGAAACCCATGGTGTCGCGGCCGGGAATATCCTGTGCGGTGCGGGCTCTATGGAGTTGATCGGATGCCTGATCCGGGCATTCGCCGGGCCGGGCGACCGGGTGCTGGGAACGGATTATGGCTATGCTTACGTGGCTTCTGCAACGGCGCAAGTGCAGGCCGACTACGTGAAAGCGCGTGAGGTGGATTTGACCGTTTCGGTTGATGACATATTGGCCGCTATCACACCTCAAACGCGGATTGCTTTTGTCTGTAACCCGGGCAACCCCACCGGGACATTGATCCCGAATGCCGAAATTGTCCGCCTGCGTAACGCGTTACCGGCGGACGTGTTGTTGGTGTTCGACCAGGCCTATGCCGAGTTCGCCGATCAGGATCAAAACCCGGACGAAGTCTTCGCGCTGGTAGATCGCGGCGACACTGTGGTCATGCGAACCTTTTCCAAGGCCTACGGATTGGCGGGCGCGCGCGTGGGTTGGGGTCTGTTCCCCGACGCTATTGCCGGTGAGGTGCGGAAGCTGTTGAACCCGAACAATGTCTCGATCCCTTCGCAGGCCATGGCGACCGCAGCGATGCGGGATCAGGACCATATGCTGGATACGGTTTCCAAAACCGCTGCTATTCGGGATCAGTTCGCCAATGGGTGCCGCGCTCTGGGGCTGACGGTCGCGCCCAGCCATACGAATTTCGTGTTGATCCGTTTTGCGGATGTGGAGATGGCGCAAAAGGCAGATGCTGCCCTGCGTGCCCAAGGTTTACTGATGCGCGGCATGGGGGGCTATGGTCTGGGCGGTTGTCTGCGCGCCACCATCTGTGAAGAACCCGTAATGGATCGGTGCCTGACCGTTTTGAAAGAGGTGACGTCATGACCCACGAAACCCGAACACGGGCCAAGATCGGTGTGCTGGTGCCGTTCACCAACACCAACCTTGAGGCAGACATGATGCTGATGCGTTGCCCGGACACGACGGTGCATTTTCAGCGCATGGGTGGATATGATGTGGATGAGATCCCAGGTTCGGACCAGATGGCTGGACTCGGCGCCTCGGACATCAGCCATGATCTGAAGATGATAGCAGGCGTGCGGCCTGATGCGGTGCTCTATGGCTGCACGTCCGCCACCCTGACACACGGCCCGTCATTTGATGAGCAATTGGCACAGGACATCAAGGCAGGGTCCGGTGCACTATCTTTTACCGCCGCCGGATCATTGATCTATGCGATCAAGGCTTTGGGCGTGACCAAAGTGGGGTTCTCGTCACCCTATCTGGGCGAGATCAACACGCAGGCGGTTGATTTTCTGGCACAGAACCAGATCACAACAGTCAAATGCGCAGATATTGGTCGTGAACTTGGGAATTACGGGCAGGGTGAACTAACCCCGGATGAGGTGTTCGATCTGGCCTGTCAGGCCGACCATCCAGAAGCCGAAGCCATCGTGCTCAGCTGTACCGACATGCGCGCGGTCGAGGCCGTAGACCGGATCGAAGCCACGCTGGGCAAACCCGTGGTGACGTCCAATCAGGCCATGATGTTTGCGCTGATGCGGGCTTTGGGCTTGCCCCGACAAGGAAACGTGCCGGGGCGCTTGTTCGATCTGTTGTAAACAAAGGCCGGGCTGATAACCCGGCCTTTTCTTTAGGGCTCGTCGGAACCGATTTCTTCTTTGCGCTTGGCAATATAAGCGTCCAACTCCTCGCGGATCGCTGGGTCCATTACCGGTTCTTCGTATTCGCGCAGCGCCTGCTGCCAGATTTCGGTAGCCCGGTTCAGCGCTGTCTTGGACCCCGCGGCTTCCCATGCGCCATGGTTTTGCCAGTCGGACAGCATGGGGGCATAAAACGCAGTTTCATAGCGCTCCATCGTGTGTTCAGTGCCAAAGAAATGGCCACCAGTGGGCACGTCTTTGATCGCGTCCAGCGCCAGTTCGCTTTCGTCGAATTTCAGAGGCTTCAGATACTCCATCATGTTTTGCAGGATTTCCACATCCATGACGAGCTTCTCATAAGACGCCGTCAGCCCACCTTCGAGCCAACCGGCTGCGTGATAGACCAGATTGGCCCCACCCAGCACAGCGCCCCAAGTTGCCATCATCGTCTCATAGGCTGCCTGCAAATCGACCACGTTCGAGGCGTTGGCGTTCGAAGTTCGGTAGGGAATGCCATAACGGCGGGTCAGCTGACCGCTGATCATATTGGCCTTGGTGTTTTCTGGCGTTCCAAAGGCGGGCGCCCCCGAGCGCATGTCCACGTTCGACGTGAACGCCCCGTACATCACCGGCGTGCCGGGATTGACCAATTGGGTCAGGGTCACGCCGAACAGCGCCTCGGCATTTTGCTGGGCCAAAGCGGCGGGAAGGGTGACAGGGGTCATAGCGCCCATCAGGGTGAAGGGCGTGATCGTGACCGGCTGGCCATGTTCGGCCATGGCAATCAATCCGTCGCCCATCGCGTCATCAAACAGGCGGGGCGAGTTCACGGAAATGATGGTAATCAGCCCCGGATCTGCTCGCATTTGATCCAACGAGATACCCCGCGCGATGGCCATCATATTGATGCCATCCATCGCCCGCCCTCGGCCAATCGCTGTGGCGTGAAAACTGAGGTCGCTATAACTGAGGTTTGCGTTGTAGGTATCCAGATGTCGGTTGTTGGCTGGCATTTCCTGCGGCGCGGTCACCTGATTGCCGATCAGGTGGATGGCGTTGAAATGATGCGCCAGCTTGATGAAGTTGCAATAGTCTTCATAATTGCCCGAACGTCGCCCGTTGATGCAATCATGCACATTCGGCGGACCGGCCACGAGACCGAAATTGACGTGGTCGCCACCCAACGTAATCCGTTTGTCCGAGTTGCGGCCTGTCAGCGTAAAGGTCTTCGGAACGGTTTTCAGAGCCTCATTGACGATGCTTTCGTCGATACGGATCGTCTTGGTGTCGCGGTCCACCAGGGCTCCGGCCTGTTCAAACAGGTCCATCACGTTGTCGCCCATGACACGAATACCTGCTTCAGACAGGATACGCATCGACGTGGCGTGAAGCTGATCCAGTTGCTCTTCGCTCAGCAATTCCATCTTGGGTGACGTGTTGATCACATCCTGCCAGGGCAACTGCCGGATGGCCGCGCTACCGCGATCGCTTTTGCCACGTCGCCCGCCACCCCGGGTGCTGCGTCTTTCTCTTGCCATGTCAGTATCCTCGTTCGGGGTTAACGATATTGGTCAGCGCTTCACCCTTGCGATAGCGCCAGAGGTTGTCAGAAAACATCTCGACCGATTTCAGGTCCCACCCCTCATAAACCGATGAGCAATGTGGGGTGATGATCACATTTTCGAAGCCCCAAAGCACATGGTCTGAAGGCAGTGGTTCGATGGTAAAGACATCAAGCGCCGCGCCTTTCAACGCGCCGGTTTCCAGCGCGTAAACCAGAGGGGCTTCATCTATCACACCGCCGCGCGAGACGTCGATGATCACGGCGCCGGGCTTCATGCCGGCAAATGCGCGGGCATTGACCAGACCTTTGGTACTGTCCAGCAGCGGGACACAGACGACGATGAAATCCGCACGCGCCCAAAGGTCGTGCAGATCGTCCATGCCATACACTTCATCTACGTTTGGGGTCTGTTTTGGACGGGCCCGTACACCGACCGTGGTCAAACCCATCGCCTTGTACCGTGCGGCGACAGCCATACCGGTTTGGCCGAGGCCGAGGATTAGTACCGTTTTGCCGTCAATTGGTTCAACCGTGCCCGACACCCATTCGCGACGGGTTTGAGCCGCGCGAAACCCAGGCAGGTCCAACGTAAAGTGGAACATTGCCCCCAGCGCATATTGCGCCATCATGTCAGCGGCCACCCCGGCGGCGTTGGTCACGGTAAGGGTTTCAGGGTCCCAAGGATTCATATGGTCGGTGCCCGAGCCGCCGACCGAAACCCATTTGACGCTGGGCGCATCAATCAGTACCTGGCGGGGAAAGCCGGGTGTGCCTGCAAAGCGGACGGAATAGACCACCTCAGCTTTGGTATCCGCGATCATCTGCGGCAAAGCCTCGTAACTGTCACAGGTGTGGATTTCCAAATCCGGGTGCCGCTGGGCCAGTAGGGCCTTGGACGCAGCGGGGTTGTCTGTGTGAAGGATGGTGACAGGGGAATTCACAGTGCAGCCTCTTTCTTGAACTCCTGAGCGGCGGTTTCAATGGCTTGGGCGAAAAAGGCAGTGGCGGAGATGTCGAAAAGAACGCAGAATCCGTCCAACCCCTTATGATGCGCGCGCCACACAACCGCTTCTGTGTAACCGACGCGGGTTTGGAAGATATGGCCTTCGGTGAATGCGTTTGCACGCAGGTTCACTGGGCAAATCTTGGCCATCAGATCATCAAGCCGCGGGCCGGACAAATGCATCCAGGCCCATGTTTCTTCGCGCCATGCATTATAACCTTTGGGCGCGTCTGCTGCCTGCCATGCGGCGCGCAGGTCGTCGGCCCCTTCGATGACAACAAGATCATTGCCGCCAAGGCGTAGAACACCATCGCTCAATCGATTGATCTCGGGCAGTTTACGCCCTTGTGCGGCAAGCCAGTCGGCGCTACCGCGGCCCTTCAGGCCAAAGCGTGGCAGAGCGGTCATGTCAGACAGCGTGACCGGTCCTGACGCAAGGGTCACACCCTCGGCGGCCCCGCCCGGTTGCAACGGATAGATCTGCATCCTTATACCTCCTGCCGCGTGTTGTCCGGGTCAAAGAAGGCATGACCTTCGACCGGCACCTGAACCCGATTGCCATTGCGACACTTCACCGTGACAGGAGAGCCGATTTCAGCGTCGCGCCCGTCCACATAGGCCAACGCGATATGTTTACGCAGGGTAGGGGACCACAGAACCGAGGTTACATGCCCCACCGGCACTTCGTCACGCAGAACCAGACAGCTTTCGTGCGGAACATCGCCCCCTTCAAAGCTAAGGCCCACCAGCTTGCGGGACAGCCCCTTGTTCCGGCGCATCTCGATGGAGCGTTTGCCGACGAAGAACGGTTTGGTCTTGGACACGGCCCAGTCAAAGCCCAGCTCGTCCGGCGAGGTCAGCGCGTCTGTATCCTGCCCAATCAGAATATGCCCTTTTTCTAGGCGTAAGATCCGGCTTGCCTCAAGGCCGTAAGGGCGTAGACCAACGGGTTCGCCCGCCGCCAAAATCGCATCCCATAGGGTTTTGGCGTAGCTTGAAGGGCAGTGAAGCTCATAGCTCAGCTCGCCGGTAAAGCCGATCCGCATGGCACGTACTGGTATGCTCGACACCGAACCCGAGCGCCCGTCAAGATAGGCAAACCCGTCGCGCGAGAAGTCGATGTCGCTGTCCAGTGCTTCGACCACCTGACGCGCCTTTGGCCCGGTGATGTTGAACCCGGAGAAAGCAGAAGTGACATTCAGCACATCCACATCCAGCCGCCATTGCGCGTTCCAGAACAGCATATCCGCATAGACGCGGGCCACAGCACCGGTGGTGGCTGTGACATAATACATGTCTTCAGCCAGACGATAGGCGACGCCATCATCTATCACGGTGCCCATTTCATTGGTCATCAGACAATACCGGCATCTTCCGACGGGCTGTTTTTTATACGCCATCGTATAGATACGGTTGAGGAATTCGCCCGCATCCGGGCCGCGCACTTCCAACCCGCCAAGGGTCGAGACATCCAGCACGCCGACACCTTCGCGTACCGCTTTGACTTCTTCTTCGATCAGCCGGTTGGCATCGGCTTTAGGCCCGTAGAAATAGGGCCGCCACCACGCGCCGACCGGTCGCACATCAGCGTTAAGGCGAAGGTGCTCCTGATGCAACGCGCTGCGCCGCTGCGCGGGATGGTGATGCCCGGACAATACCCCCAGCGTTTCCGGCGCAAAAGGGGGCCGCGCCGTGGTCACGCCGGTCTCGGCAATACTGCGCCCGGTGGCGTCGGCCACAACCCGCGCCGTTGCCAGAGCGGAGTGGCGACCCTGCGATGGTCCCATGCCCACAGTGGTAAACCGCTTGATCAGCTCCAGCTCGCGATAGCCCTCTTTCGCCGCATTTTGCAGGTCTTTGACTTGAATATCCTCGTCGCGGTCGATGAAATCCTTGCCTTTGGGGTGCGGGGTGATGTTGGGCTCGAAATTGGCCAATTCAGCTTCAGGGTCGGCGATCTGGGCTATCTTTTCATGCGGCAGACCCAGCCGAGCCAGCGCCGCATGGCTCGCGATGCGGGCATCATTGATCACCACATCCGCAGCGACCGGTCCGTTGATGCTGCCTGCGGTTCCAAGTGGGCCACTGGGCAAAGTCAGAGAGAACCGGGCGGTCGCGTCATCGTAGCTGAGTTTTGCGCCAGCCTGACAAGGCAACTGCCAACTGGGCGCTGACCCGACGGAGACCACCACCAGATCGCAGTCGATCCGCTGACCGGCGACTGTGATGCCGGTGACATGGGTTTTACCGTGCGCCTCAGTGATATCGCCTGCAATGGTCTGGACGCCCTGTAGTGCTTCGCCCGAGCCGCCATCGCGCGGGTCAACAATTGCGGCCAGTTCGACCCCCGCGTCCCGCAAGTCCTGCGCGACGCGATAGCCTTCGGGATTGGCGGCCAGAACCACCGCACGCTGACCGGGTTTGACCGCATAGTGGCGTATCAGACGTTGCGCGGCCGAACCCAGCATGATCCCTGGCAAGTCGTTGTTGCGGAACACAGCGGGCTGTTCGATGCAGCCGGTTGCCAGAATGACCTCTCGCGCGCGGGTTTTGAACAGTTTGTTGCCTCGGATCAACGGCAACCAGTTATCCTCGTACCAGCCATTCACAATCGTTGAGGTCATGATCCGGAGGTTGGCCAATTTATCTGCGCGCTCTGTCAGGTGTGCCAGCCGGTCCGCGCCGTCGCGGCGGTAAGTTAACGCACCACCCAGATCCGGCTCCATCTCGGCCAGGATCACATCGGCGCCTGCCTCAGCGGCTTCAATCGCTGCAGTCAGTCCCGCCAGACCGCCACCCACGACCAGCAGGTCGCAGAACAGGTTTGCTTTTTCGAAGTCCTTATGTTCGGCGTTTGTGTCGAGCACACCCAGACCCGCCTTCTTGCGGATCAATGGCTCCCAGAGCTTTAACCAACTATTACGCGTGGGGCCCATGAAGGTGCGGTAATAGAAGCCCACGGGCATGAAACGGCCCAGCTTGTCGAGAAACGCATCCCGGTCCCGCGCAAGTGAGCCATTGACGTTTTGTGCCGTGACCGTCAGCCCTTCGGTGATCGGGTGGCGGTCCGCCTGCACGTTGGGGTCCGAGGGCAACTGCACCAGCGTGTCCGCCTCTGATCCCGCCATAGACATCAACCCGCGCGGGCGGTGGTACTTGAAACTGCGCGACAGCATCCACTGGCCGTTCACGGCCAGCGCCGAGGCGATTACGTCGCCGTCAAACCCGCTAAAGTTTTGACCTTCAAAGGTAAACCGCACCGGGGTGTCGCGCCGAATGCGCGTGCCATAGGGTTCGGGCAGGCGGGTCATTGAGCGATCTCCGATGCGTCGAAGGTACGCATCACCTCGTTGGTCGTCGCGTTGCGCTCGGCCAGAAAGAAATAGTTCGACGGCACGTGTCGCCACCACTCGGTGATCACTCCGGTCGTATTGTCAGCACGGAACAAATGCCGCGCCCAATCCTGATCCGAGGTTGTGGCAGGATCGGGGTCGGCTTTCACGGGGCCAAAGCACTGGAATTCGTTGATATTGCGGGGGCCGTTCATCGGGCAGGTCAGGATCTTCATGTCAGTGGCTCGCGGCGGTTGCGCCCATTTCATTGAGCAGAGCGAACGTTGCGAAGCGTTCCATGGTGAAGGGTTCGAGGATCGGCGCGACCTTTTGGTTGGCGATGGTCTGGGCCATGTACTTCCCGGCTACGGGCGTCGCCTTGAACCCCCACGTGCCCCAGCCGCAATCCAGCCACAGGTTCGACAGCGGGCTGGCCCCCATGATGGGCGAATAATCGGGCGTCATATCGGTGATCCCGGCCCATTGCCGCAGCAGACGCACACCTTGCAGGAAGGGGAACAGATGCACTGCGCCTTCGGCCAGATGCTCTTTCATATCCAGCGTCGAGCGAGTGGAATACAGCTGATACGGGTCCGAGCCGCCGCCGATCACGATCTCTCCGCGAGAAGATTGCACCAGATAGGTGTGCAGGCTGACCGAGCTGACCAGCGTGTGCAGCCAGGGTTTCAGCGGCTGTGTCACCATGGCCTGCAAGGGAAAGCAGCGGATCGGCAGCTCAACGCCTGCCTTCAGGGCCATATCGTAATTCATACCGCCCACGGCAATCATCACCTGACCGGCAGAGATGTTGCCCCGGTTGGTGCGGACCGTGGTGATCTTGCCGCCGTTGATGTCAAAGCCTTCGACCTCGGTGCGCTGGTGGATTTCTACGCCCCGACGGCTGGCCTGCGCCGCATAGCCCCATGCCACCGCGTCATGCCGAGCTGTGCCGCCATCGGCGTGCCATAGCCCGCCCATGATCTCAAGCGGGCCGCCTTGGTCCATGTTCAGATGCGGGCTGAGTTCTTTTACGGTTTGCGCATCCACCACTTCAATATTGGTGCCCGCGTGCTTGCCCATCTCGGCGCGCAGGTGGAAACTGCGCAAGGTGGCCTCGGTATGGGCCAAAGTCAGCTGACCGCGCTGGCTGAACATCACGTTGAAGTCTAGCTCTTCGCTCATCTCCTCATAAAGCTGAACGCCTTCCTTGTAGAATGCGATGCCCTCTTTGGTGATATAGTTCGAGCGGATTGTTGTGGTGTTCCGGGCGGTATTGCCACCGGCCAGATAGCCTTTTTCTAGAACGGCGACGTTTGAGATGCCGTGATACTTGGACAGGTAGTGTGCGCAGGCCAAACCGTGGCCCCCGCCGCCCACGATCACCACGTCATAGTTGGGCTTTAGATCGGGCGTCGCCGGGATGTCACCGGTCACGGGATAGGTCGAAGACAACCCGTATTTCAGGAGCGTAAATGGCATTCCAGTAAGCCCCACCTACGCTTTTGGCGCGTCATAGAGCAGCGCTGAAAGGTCCGAGAACCTGGAACCCGGCTGGCACAGCCCCCATACGGCATCGCGGATGGCAGCGGCGCGGGTGTCTCCCAGCGAGGGGGCCGCAAACTCCATGAATTTTTCGTCCACTTCCGCGTCATTCATCGGCGCCTCGGGCCCACCCCGGGCGTGAACGTCGCCAGAGTCCAGAATGCGGCCGTCTTTCAAGGTTATGGAAACATCAGCAATGCGGCTTTTCGGGAAACGCGCCGAATGGCGTTCGGTTTCAAAAACGGAAACGCGGTCTACAATCGACGCAACAAGAGGGTCTGACAATCCGGACCCTGTTATATGTTCGACCCCTATCCGCCCATACGCGGCCATGGTGGCGACCGCAAACGGCAGGGAGTATTGCGCCTTTGACGTGTCGTCCGGCATTCCCTGAAACAAACAAGCACTTTCGCGGAACGTGTTGACGCGGATTGATGCGATGTCCTTGTGCGTAATGTCATGATCCCGCATCAGGGCGCGTGTGGCGTCGATTGCAGCGTGCGCCCAGCGGCAGATCGGATAAGGCTTCACGTATTGATGCTCCATCTGCCAGAACTGGCCCAGATCCTGCCAATATGGCGCGACCTCGTCGGCTTCGACGGTGATGGCGGGGGCGCCAGTAAATCCTTTTTCGGCCAGTAGGGTCGACGAGAGCCCGACCAACGCACCCCAGCCCGAGCCGTCATGCAGCATTGTGGGATTGGCGATTTCGCGCATCATCTGGCTGCGGGGTCCGTGATACTCGGCGATACCCATGGCCTGCCGCATCTGGTCTTGGTTCATTCCGCGCAATCGCGCAGCGACAGCCACCACCCCCAACGCGTTCCAAGCGCCTGAAGTATGGTAATCGCTGACAGTGTTGTGCAGTGAAATACCGGCGCGCCCTGCAACTTCGTAGCCGATGGTCACGGCGCTCAGTGCCTCGGGGCCAGAAATATCCCCTATCGTTTCCGCGACTGCTGCAAGCGCGGGAACGACCGCCACCCCGATATGGCCTTTGGTCGGGTTGTAGCCGTCATGCCCGTCCAGGTTGTCAGTTTGTGTAGCAGCGGCATAAGCCGCCCCAGCGGCGCTGACCCGACGCCCATCAAACATCATACGTGCGCTGAATGTTTCGTCACCGGCGCCGTACAAGGCAAGTGCGCTTTCGCGCGCGATCACCCCTGCTGTCATGGGGCCTGAGCCGATTGTGATGCCCAGCGTGTCCAGCGTCATTCTGGCTGCGGCGCTCAGCGTCGACTCCGGGATATCTCCGGCAGTCGTTTCAAGAGTAAAACATGCTATTTTGTGAAATCTGTCTGCCACGGGCTGCCTGCTTGCGTTTGAAGTCTGGATACCGGTCTCAGCTCGCATGGTAGGCTTAATTGTGTCCGGCGGCACGAAAACAATCTTTGGGCTATGGCACCGGAATTTTTGTGGGTCCGCTGGTGGCCATGTCGCTTGCGTAACAGTGTTTATGTCGCAAAAGAACAAGAGGCCGGGCCGGTCACGCCATACTCGACATATATACCGCACCGGATCACTGCACATGATGAACCTGCCGCACCTGTCTTTTCTGCGCTCCTTCGAGGCTGCTGCCCGCCATCTGAGCTTTACAAGTGCCGCGGAAGAGTTGAATTGCACGCAATCTGCCGTCAGCAATCACGTCCGGTCGCTTGAGGAGTTTCTCAAACGACCGCTATTTGTGCGCCACCCACGGTCTCTGTCACTCACCGATGTGGGCAAAGCGTATCTACCTTCAGTGCGCCATGCGTTGCAGGAAATTGACGTAGCCACTCAGTCACTTGTACTTCGACCGCATACCCGAACTGTGGTCGTCTCCTGTCCTGTTAGCCTCGCCGCAAACTGGCTGCCCGACGTCATTCGGGGATTTTCCGAAAATCACCCGGGTATTTCCGTGACTGTCCACGGGACCATCTGGACGGATGTGGACCCCAACGTTTCGGACATTTCGATCACGGTTAACCATAGGGATGATGCATCTGAAAGTCTGACGCGTTTGTGGGCGGAAAAGCTGACGGTGGTCTGTGCGCCGGGCTATACCGTCGGTGATCAACCTTTGACTGACCCACAGCAATTGCACGATGCGCAACTGATCCATATTCTGGGTCGCTCGGCGTATTGGGAAAAAGTGGCGGCAAAATTTGGGCTAAAGGATCTGGACCAGAAAGAAGGCCCAAGAAGCAACAGTTCGAACCTGGCGCTGGAATTGGCGGCAAAATCCCTGGGATGTGTGGCTTTGCCGAAATCGCTGGCCCGGCCTTATGTCGAACGGGGGCTTCTGATCGAGCCATTTGCCCTGAACCTCGACAGCCCATGGGCGTATTATGCCAATCTGCGCGAGGCGAATGCCACGCCAGCGGTTCGACTGTTTCAAAACTGGTTGTTGAAAGTCGCGGCTGAAACGGAGGGTCAGATTGGTCAATCTGTCCATTCCTAGCTGTGCGTTCGATACCCCGACTGCACCCCAGCCAGCCAATCGGTGTTTGCCTTTGGTGCAGAAAATTCGACTGCATTGCATCCGTTTTTTTTGCATGTCCTGCAGGTGGAACCGTCATAGGGTCCGCGACATACCGTGCACCATCAACACAAAGCATCGCGTGTCATGAGCCAGATATCAGAAAGCCTGCTAGAGCAGATCCGCAACCAGTTTGCCCAGATCGACCATTGCCCCGAACAGGGTGAGCGCATTTTTTTCGAAAATGCAGGCGGCGCGCTGACCCTGAATTCGGTTCTGGACAGTTCTGTGCGTTACGCGGCGATCCCGGACAATCAGGGGCGCGACAACCCGGGGTCACATGCGCTTGTTGATACCATCAATGCCGCAAAAGCCGATATGCGAGATTTCATGAATGCGCCCGGCGGGCAGTTCTTTGTTGGGGAAAGCGGCACTGAATTACTGTTTCGGTTGATCATGAACGCCTGTCTGGGCACAGGTTCAGGTGTCGTACTGGGATCGACGCTGGAACACCCCGCCACGCGTTCGGCGTGCGATCGTTGGGCACGCATTGCCGGGCAGGAACATGTGTTGATACCGCATGATAACGAGACGGGGCTTGTGACGGCCGATGCCTATGCAGCAGCCGTCACCCCGGAGACAAAAGTGGCAACGATCCTGCACACGTCGCCGGTGACAGGGATGGGCGTGGATGTGGCCGCCGTATCAAAAGTAATCCGCGCCGTAGCACCCGACTGTTTCATTATCGTCGATGGCATCCAGCACGCGGCGCATGGTCGGATCGACCTGACTGCCTATGACATCGATGGATACGTGATCTCACCCTACAAAGTGTTTTCGCGTCATGGATATGGTGTTGCCTGGATATCCGACCGATTGACCGCGTTGGACCACAACGCTCTTTTGGATGGCCCTGCGGAAAATTGGGAAATGGGGACACGCGACACCGGGGCTTATGCCACCATGTCCGATGTTGTGTCTTATTTCGAGTGGTTGGGAAGCCAAGTCAGCGATGCCCGAGACCGGCGTGGCAAGTTCCTGGCGGCGGGTGATGCCATCCACGCGCAGGAAAAAGCGCTGACCGATGCGATGATCCACGGCACTGGCAACCTGAGCGGCCTGGCCGAGATGGAGAAAGTCACCATTCTGGGTGGGGTCGACAACCCGGCGCGCGAAGGCTTGGTCTCGCTGCGTGTTGAGGGTGTAGCCTCTGTCGATGTGGTGAAACGACTGAACGATCAGGGCATTCGTACCCATCTGCGCAAAGCAGATCACTATTCAGGGAATATTCTCACCCCGTTGGGCTACGACTCGTGCGTGCGGGTTTCGATGTGTCACTACAACTCAATTGGCGAGGTCGCTCAATTCCTTGCCGCTATGAAAGAAATCGCCGCCTGAGCCGCGTCATATCTAGGGAAACAGATTCATGAAAACCCACGCACAAGCTGTTGTCATCGGTGGCGGTCTCGCCGGTACGTCGATTTTGTATCACCTTGCCAAACTCGGCTGGACGGACTCGATCCTGCTGGAGCGTGATGAACTGACCAGTGGCTCGACCTGGCACGCGGCGGCCAATATTCACGGGCTGCACGACAACAACAACATCACGCGAATCCAGCACTATACGATGAACCTGTATAAAGAGCTGGAGAAGGAAACCGGCCAAAGCTGCGGCGTGTTCCAGCCGGGCTCGCTGTACTTGGCACAAACCGAAGAACGCGAGCAGCAATTGCGCCTGCAAGAGGCCAAAGCGCGTTTTTACGGCCTGAATTTTCACGAGGTCAGCCGCGAAGAAGCAAAAGAGCTTCACCCGCTGGCTCAGTTCGATGACATCCGTTGCATCATGTACGAACCCGATGGCGGCAATGTGGACCCTTCGGGCGTGCCCCATGCTTATGCTGCCGGGGCACGTGCCATGGGCGCAACAATCGAGCGGTTCTGCCCCGTAACAGGGACCGAGCAGCAACAGGACGGCAGCTGGATTGTTCGGACACCAAAAGGCGATATCCACACACAATGGGTGGTCAATGCATCTGGTCTTTGGGGTCGCGAAGTGGCGGCTCTGGCAGGGCTGACGCTGCCGCTGCAACCGACCGAACATCAGTATTTCGTGACCGAAACCATCGATGAAGTCGCCAATCTGGGCCGTCGCTTACCTTCGATCGCCGACCGGGATGGCGAGTATTACTTCCGGCAGGAAGGCAACGGGCTTCTTATTGGTGCCTATGAAAAGGATATGAAGTTCTGGGCCGAAGAGGGCACACCGTTGGATTTTGCCCACGATCTGTTCCCTGACGATTTGGACCGGATCATGGAAAACGTGATCCGCGCGACCGAACGCGTACCGGTTGCAGCAACAGCCGGGGTCAAGCGGGTGATCAACGGGCCGATGATCTGGTCGCCCGATGCCAACATGCTGTGGGGGCCTGTGCCAGAATTGAAGAATTATTTCCTCTGTGGCGGTCTGATCCCGGGCTTTTCGCAATCAGGTGGGTTGGGCTTGCTGGCAGCGCAGTGGATGATCGAGGGCGAGCCGCAATATGACATGTTCGCTTGGGATCTGGCACGGTTTGGCGACTGGGCCGACAAGAAATTCACCAAAGCGCGGGTGGAAGACGCCTATACGCACCGTTTCAAGATCCACTTCCCCAATGAAGAACGCAGCGCTGGCCGTCCGGCCCGTGTGCGCCCGGCCTTTGAGATGCAAAAACAGATGGGCTGTGTCTTTGGTCTGAACTGCGGTTGGGAACACCCGCTGTGGTTCGCGGATGAACCCGGCGCCCAAGAGACAACCGGTTTTACCCGCCAAAATTGGTTCGATCCGGTTGGTCGCGAGGTGCAGATGCTGCGCGACAGCGTGGGCGTCATCGACATCTCGAACTTTGCAAATTACGTGATCAAAGGACCGGGTGCTTACGACTGGCTGGACCGTCTAGTGGCCAACCGTGTGCCAACCGAAGTCGGGCGCAGTTGCCTGACGCCTCTGATCTCGGTTCGCGGTGGCGTGGCAGGGGACTTTACCATTACCAAGCTGGCCGAAGACGAATACATGATGATCGGATCGGGTATGGCCGAGCGCTATCATCAACGCTTTTTCCAGATGGTCGAGATGCCCGAGGGCACCACGCTGGAGGTCGCGACAGACCGCATTGCCGGGTTCAACGTCGCAGGTCCGAAATCGCGTGAGGCATTGGCACGTCTGACCAATGCCGATCTGTCCAATGAAGCGTTCCGTTTCATGCGATCCCAGAAAATCACCGTTGCAGGTGTGGACTGTGTGGCCATCCGCGTCAGTTTTTCAGGTGATCTGGGTTGGGAGCTGCACTGCGCCGAGGCTGATCAGGTCGCGCTTTACACCGCATTGCTTGAGGCCGCCAAAGACTGCGGTGGCGGTCCCGTTGGCGGGCGTGCGCTGGGGTCGTTGCGCATCGAAAAGGGCTATGGATCCTGGGGTCGGGAATACAGCCAGGAATACTGGCCGCAAGAGGTTGGGCTGACCGGTCTGATCAAGCTCGACAAGGATTTCCTTCACAAGGACGCCTACCTTTCCGTAAAGGACAACGCCCCACGAGAAGTTCTGACGGTCTTCGAACTGGACGTGACCGAGGACGCAGATGCCACCGGCAGTGAGCCGATTTTTACACCCGACGGCACGCCTGTTGGCCGGGTCACATCCGGGGCGTATGGCTATTCGGTCGGGAAATCACTGGCCATTGGCTTCCGCAACCCCGAAGTGGCGCAACCCGGAGATGAGGTGGTGATTCAGGTGATTGGCAAGGCGCACAAAGGGCGTGTTCTGTCAGAGGCGCCGTTTGACCCCATGGGCAGCAGACTGCGAAGCTAAGCTTTACATAGGCTTAGAAGGACGCGCCAGGTCAAAACCGATCTGTGTCCGACGAGACAAATTAAGCGCGCTGCCTTCAGCGGCGTGCTTTTGCGTTCAATGGCCAATGTTTTTAGCCAGGTTCGCAGCTCTGGGACCTCAGCCACTCAATAACGTCCCGGACTTCACGCTTGTCCCGGCTTCCGTCCTGTGCCTCGACAAAATAGCCGTGTGTGGGTTTGATATCTTCGTCGAACAGGCGCAAAATCCGCCCCTCCCTGAGATCTTGATCAATCAGTGGCAGCCAGCCCACCACTGCGCCTTGTCCTTCGGCAGCCCCGCGTAACAGAATGTTTGCATCTTCAAACACAACGCCCATCAGGGGGGACCCCGGCTGCACGTTCATCGCGGCAAACCAGTCCAACCAGCCCCAATGATTGCGTTGGTGCAGGATGGGTTTGTTCAATAGATCTTCAGGCGCATCGATGGGCCCATATTGGTCGATGTACTGCGCGCTTGCTATGGCGACAGGTCGAAGTTCCAGCAGTTTGAGTGAGCCGCGCGGCATGTCCGCCAATCGATGCCAGCTCAGAACAATATCTGCGTGGGTTTGGTCCGCCATCCGCGGACGATACGAAGGCACGACCTCAAGCTCGACCTCGGGGAAACTCTGCCAAAGGTCGCTGATGCGTGGCATCAGCCACCGGGCCGTTAAGATGGGTCCGGCGGCCAATCGCACAACCTTGCGTGATGTTCTGCGCAAGGCTCCAACCGTGTCTTCCAGCATCCCAAACGCCCGTCCAGTCGTTTCGGCCAGCCGTGTTCCATCCTCCGTTAGTCTGACCTCGCGCCCCACGCGTTCAAACAATAGGGTGCCCAGTTGATCTTCCAGTCCACGGATGTGGTGGCTGATGGCCGTTGGCGTCACCACAAGATGCTCGGCGGCGGCGCGAAAACTGCCGGTTTTCGCGGCTGCATCGAAAGCGCGTAGTGCGGAAAGAGAGGGGAGCATAACCGTCCTAATGATGAGTGAAACTTACTAGTCGCTGAGGAAAGACCATTTGTAAACTGCTGTTTGGGCTGTAATCATGGCAAGTAGGTAATCTGGACTCATGTAAAATGACCGCTACAGTGCGCAGGCGTGGCCGCAAACAGCGCCTCACCCAAACAACAGAACCCGAGTCGAACCCGCCTGTTTGGCCAGGTATCTGTGGCGGGCGTTTCAAGCCGCTTTCTCCCCAAGAGGTCGCGCTGGTTGAAGAAACGGCGCTGACCCTTCTGGAAACGCTTGGCCTGAGTCAGGCTATACCTTCGATGATCGAAAAGGTGGTTGCTGCGGGTGGGTCATTGACAGATGACCACCGTTTGCAGTTCCCCCGCGCTTTGGTGCGTCAGGCGATCAGCGAAGCAAACCGTGATTTTAGCCTTTGCGGTCAAGTTCCTGAACATGATCTGGATATCAGTCAGGCCCGCGCGCACATGTCCAGTGGCGGCGCGGCCCCCGGTGTTTTTGATCTGGACACGGGCGTCTATCGGGACTCGACACTGGCTGACCTGTATGACGCGGCCCGCATTGTCGACCAGATGGACAATATCCACCATTTCAGCCGTTCAGTGGTTGCCCGGGATATCGAAGACAACGCGGTTATGGATCTCAACACGGCTTATGCATGTCTGGCGGGGACGTCCAAGCATGTGTCGATCTCGATCACCGAGCCCGACAATGTGCCCGCGATCGCACAGCTGTGTTATGCCATTGCCGGCAGTGAAGAGGCCTTTCGCGCGCGTCCTTTCTTGACTGTGATGGTGTGCCACGTCGTGCCACCCATGCGCTTTGCCGAAGAAGCGTGTGAAGTTCTCGAAGCCGCAATTCTGGCCGGGTTCCCGGTTCAATTGATCAGCGCTGGACAGGCCGGTGCTACCAGCCCGGCAACCATTGCCGGTTCATTGGTTCAGGCCGTTGCGGAAACGCTGGCAGGGCTGGTGTTCGCCCGTCTTGTCGACCCAGAGGTCAAGGCGATCTTTGCACCAAAACCGTTGGTTGCGGATCTGCGCACCGGCTCTATGTGCGGCGGCGGAGGGGAGCAGGCGATCCTCATGGCGGGCGCTGCACAGATGGGGCGGCATTTCGACCTGCCAACCTCCTCTATTGCGGGCATTACCGATGCCAAGTGTTTGGATGCGCAATACGGGGCCGAGAAATCGCTTGCTGTCACCATGGCTGCACACGCGGGTTCGAACATTGTCACCCAGGCGGCCGGGATGCAGGCCAGCTTGCTGGGCGTTAGCCATGCGGCTTATGTCAGTGACAATGACATGCTGGGGAATATCCTACGCACTTTGCGCGGGATCGAAGCCACGCCTGAAAACATCGCTGCCGACGTAATCGCCGACGTTTGCCGGGGCGAGGGGCATTATTTGGGTGAACAGCATACATTCAACAGGATGAAATCAGACTATTTCTATCCCGAAATCGGTGACCGGAGGACGCCGCGGGAATGGCAGGAAGACGGCTCTCAGCCTGTCGGTGACGTTGCTCGGGAAAAAGCGCGCGAGATTTTGTCCAATCACTTCCCGCAGCACATTCCCGACGACGTTGACCGCGCGTTGCGCACGTGTTTCGACATCCGTCTGACACGACAGCAAACCGGCAGATCCTCATGAAAAGTCAAAACCTAAGCGCCCGCGCCCGTGCGGTTATGCCTGGTGGCGTCAGTCACGAGTTGCGTTACAAAACCCCGTATCCGATCTATTTCGACCGCGCCAAAGGGGCCGAGAAATGGGATGTGGACGGCAAGCGTTACATCGATTTCAAACTAGGCGCGGCCAGTCAGATTCTGGGTCATGCCCACCCTGAGATTGCTGAAGCAGTGGCCCGTCAGATGGAGAGGATGCCTTACACCGCAGACTGTCATCCGCTTGAGGTTGAATGGGCCGAATGGCTGGCACGCCTGTTTCCCTCTGCCGACCGTGTGCGGTTCACCGGGTCTGGTACAGAGTCAACAATGCTGGCCCTGCGGCTGGGTCGGGCGTACTCGGGCCGTGACAAGGTGCTGCGTATCGACGGCCATTTCCACGGCTGGCATGACATGTTGATGAAAGGTGCCAAACCCGGCACCAACACAGCGCCGAGTCTGGGTATACCGCAGGCCGTGACCGACCTGACGGTGGTATCCCCGCCGGATCTGGACGCCGTTGCCGACCTGCTGGACAGCGATCCACAGATCGGAACCGTCTTTGTCGAAGCCTCCGGCGCAAATTATGGCTCGGTCCCGCTGCCGGACGGTTTTCTGCAGGGGGTGCGAGCCTTGACCGAAAGAACGGGCCATGTGCTTGTTTTTGATGAGGTAATCACGGGTCTACGCTGGTCGCCGGGCGGCCGTCAGGCGCGAGATGGGGTGACGCCGGATCTGACAACATTGGCCAAGATCGTCACTGGTGGTCTGCCGGGCGGGGCCGTTGTTGGTCGGGCTCACGTCATGGATTTGCTCAGCCCCGGCGAGACTCGTGAAGGGCTATCGCCTCCGGTCGGACACAAAGGCACTTTCAACGCGGCCCCCTTGGTGGCTGCGGGGGCGGTTAAGGCGATGGAAATTCTTTCGACCGGCGACGTTCAGGCCCATGCCGATGCAATGGCCGCGCGTCTGCGGGATGGCTTCAACGCAGCCTTCATTGAACTGGACGTGCAGGCATTGGCTTATGGCGACAGCTCGACCTGCCACCTCTATTTCGGTGGACGATCCATTGAAGGGCTGGATGCCGCAAAAATCCGAAAAACGCCGCCCGCTGTCGTCAAAAGCTTGCGTGACGGGTTGTTAGAGCGAGGCGTGGATTTCATGTCTTTCACCTCCTGCGTAACTGGCCTGCCGCATACACCCGGCCTGATTGACGAGGCGGTCGCACTTTTCCGCGACACTATTTCGGATATGGTCCGCGACGGAGTGTTGTCATGACATTGCCCACCCATGCCCGCACCGTCATCATTGGTGGCGGCGTCATCGGCTGTTCGATTGCCTATCATTTGGCCCGCGAAGGTCGGAAAGATATTGTCGTTTTGGAACGCTCGAAACTGACCAGCGGCACGACGTGGCATGCGGCTGGTCTGGTGCGGCGCTTGCGCCCGTCGGCGACACTGACCAAGCTGATCAACTATTCCATCGACCTTTATGGTGAACTGGAACGTGAAACCGGGCAAGCCACGGGATGGACCCAAACCGGCTCGCTGACGCTGGCCACCAACCAGGACCGACTGACGAATATCAAACGTCAGGTCTCGCTTGGCCGCGCCTTTGGGCTTGAGGCCGAGGTTGTGGATGCGTCCCGTGCCAAGGACTTGTGGCCGCTGATCGAGGTCGATGACGTGATCGGCGCGGTTTGGTCGCCGTCGGACGGACGGGTCAACCCCTCCGACGTGGCTCTGGCGCTGTCCAAGGGTGCACGGGCACGAGGGGTTCAGATCTTTGAAGATACCCGCGTGACTGGGCTGCAAAAGATAGGCGGGCGGATATCGGGCGTCGAGGTCGGTGACCATGTGATCGAGGCCGACGAGGTTGTGATCGCCTGTGGGCTTTGGTCGCGTGAGGTCGCGGCCATGGCCGGGGCGCACATGCCGCTTTATGCCTGTGAACATTTCTACATTCTGACCAAGCCCTTGCCCGAGGTTCAGGCCCTTGGCAAAGGCGCGCACCTGCCAACGCTGAACGATCAGGATGCGTTTCTCTATGCCCGCGACGATGTCGAAGGGCTGCTTGTTGGCTCGTTCGAACGCCATGCCAAAGGCCTGCCGCTGGATCGGCTGCCCGCCGATTTCTCGTTCGATCTGCTGGACGAGGATTGGGATCATTTCATGCCGATGATGGAAAACGCACTGCGCCGCATTCCGGCACTGGAAAAGGCCGAGGTTCGGATGTTGCTGAACGGCCCGGAAAGCTTCACGCTCGACAGCCAATTCATGCTGGGCGAAAGCCCCGAAGTGCCGGGGCTGTTCCTGATGGGAGGGATGAATTCGACCGGAATTGCTCTGGCAGGTGGGGCAGGCAAAGCCATGGCAGAATGGATCATCGCCGGAGAACCCACGATGGAGTTGAACGAGGCCGACATTCGCCGCTTCAGCCCCGAAATGAACGTTCTGGGCGCGTTGGAAGCCCGTATTCCTGAAGTTCTTGGACGCCACTATGACAACCCGTTTCCCGGTCGTTCGATGGAGACCGCAAGGGGTCAGCGTCGTTCGCCAATCCATGCCGGTCTCGTCGCCGCCGGGGCGCGGTTCGAAGCGCGGGGCGGTTGGGAACGTGCCGTGCATTTCGGGGGCGAACCTGCCCATCTGCCACTGACCTTCGGCGCGCCTGCATGGCGCGAACAGGTCGGGCAAGAGGTCGAAACCTGCCGATCGGGCGCTGCCATTCTGGATCAAAGCGCCTTTGGTAAAATCATGGTGCAGGGGCCGGATGCCTGTGCCTTTCTGAACCGGCTCTGTGCCGCGCAGATGGACGTGCCCGAGGGGCGCATTGCGTATACCCAGATCCTGAATGCGAAGGGCGGCGTGGAAAGCGATCTGACCGTTCAGCGGCATGGGCAAGAAACTTTTCTGCTGATCGTCGGGGCCAATGAAACCGTTCGTGTGATGCAGCGGATGCGGGACACAAGAAGTGATTACCGTGCGGAGTTCACGGACGTTACCAGCGGGTATGCCATTCTGGGCCTTGCTGGTGCACGGGCCCGAGACGTGCTTCAGGCCACGACAAACGCGGCTGTCCCGGACCTCAAGCGGTTCTGCTTTGCACCCGTCGAGATTGGTTTGGCCCGAGGTTGGGCAGGTCGGCTGAGCTTTACCGGGGAAGAAGGCTTTGAGCTTTACATCCCTGCCGACATGGCCATGGCCGCCTATGAGGCGCTGGTCACCGCAGGTGCAACCCATGCGGGTCTTTACGCAAGTGGATCTTTGCGCATCGAAAGCGGTTTTCGGGCATTCGGTCACGAACTCACACCGGGCACCACGCCGCTTGAAGCCGGGCTAGGTGCGTTTTGCGCCATGGGCACGGGTTTTGTGGGCGAAGACGCCTTGCGCGATCACAGTCCCGAACGGCAAATCGTGTCGATCCTGTTCGACGATCCTGACGCGATCCCGCTGCATGATGAACCCATTTACTTTGACGGCAAGGTCGTGGGGCAGATCACCTCAGCCGCATGGAGCTACCGGTTTGGTCGTTCCGTGGCGCTTGGCCTGATCAACGCGCCTTTGGGCCTGCTTGAAACCCAAGACGTTTTGGACGGGTTCGAAGTCGAAATCGCGTGCGCCCGTTACACAGCCAAAGCCTCTCTCAAACCCGTAAAGGTAGCTTTTGCATGAGCGACACGATCCAATCCACCCAAGTGGCGATCATTGGCGGCGGTATCATGGGCGTGGCCGCGCAGTTTCAACTGGCCGAGAATGGCTGGACTGACACGATCCTTTTTGAAAAGGCCGAATTGACCAGCGGTTCCACTTGGCACGCGGCCGGACAGATTGCCCATGCGGTAGGCAGTCGCCTGATGGGGTGGATCAACAAAACCTCCATCGAAACTTATAAACGGGTCGAGGCCGAAACCGGACAGAGCATAGGTTGGCACGAAGTCGGCGGCATCCGGATTGCCACCACCGACGATGAAGTCGATTGGATGAAGTCGATCATGGGCGTGGGCAAGCTGTTGGATCTGCCAATGGATCTGATCGGCCCGGAAGAGGTGGCGCAGGTTAATCCCTTCTACAAAGTCGACGACGTTAAAGCTGCGGTGCGCACTTACGAGGATGGTCATATCGACCCCTCAAGCGTGACCATGGCGCTGGCTGCTGCAACCCGGTCGCGCGGCGCCCGGATTGAACGGCACAACCGGATGATCGGGGCGTCCCGCAAAGGCGATATGTGGCTGTTGCGCACCGAAAAAGGCGATGTGCTGGCCGAACATGTGGTGATTGCCGCTGGGTCTTACGCCAATCAGGTGGGGGAGTGGTTCGGGCTGAAAATCCCCTCGGTGTCGTGCCTTCACCACTATCTTGTGACGGACACCGTACCACAGTTCGCCGACCGTCCGGAATTGCCCGTGATGCGGGACAATGCCTTTGGCGGTTACATCCGGCAGGAGCAGAAATCCGGCTTGATCGGAATTTACGAAGGCCATGTCTGCCCAACGGTCTGGGAAATGCCCGAAGGCGCGCCTTGGGCGGCGGAGAATGAGCTGTTCCAGGCCGATTACGACTCGATTGGCGATTTCCTGATGGTGGCTTTCGACAAAATGCCAATTCTGGCTGATCTTGGCATCAAACGCGTCGTGCGTGGGGCAATCACGCACACACCTGATGGCGGAATGCTGGTCGGGCCATCGGGTGCGCCGAACGTCTGGTTGTCCTGCGGCTCGTCCATCGGGCTGGCCTGGGGCGGCGGCGCGGGCAAAGTGCTGGCCGATTGGATGGTGCATGGTGAAGCCGAAATCAACACCCGCGGTTTCGACCCGCGCCGATACGGAGATTTCGCCTCGGACAACTTCATTGTCGAGCGCACCAAGGACGAGTTCATGCGCCGCCATGACACGCCTTGCCCGGGTAAGCAGTTCCACAGCCTTCGGCCGCTGAAAAAACACCCACTGTATGACCGCCTTGCCGCCAAGGGTGCAGTTTTCGGAGAAGTCGCCGGTTGGGAGCGTCCGCGCTATTTCGGTGGAGTAGGCGAAGCAGAACAGATCGGCTGGGGTCATCAGCCGTGGCATGCAAACGCGACGGCCGAGGCAAAAGCAACGCGCAATGCCGCCGGTGTCATTGATCTCTGCGCTTTTGCCCAGTTCGAGATCTCGGGCAAGGATGCGGGCGCTTTGCTGGACCGGCTGTCGGCCAACCGAATACCTTCGAAAGACGGGCGGATGAGCCTGAACCATTTGCTGACGGCGCAGGGAAGGTTCGAGACAGAAATCACGATCTGGCGCATGGCCGAAGACCGGTTCTTCACAGGTTCCCCCATTGCCCGCGCCACACCGGATTTCGATTGGATCAAGTCCCACATCCGACCCGGCGAGGATGTGACGATGATCAACCGCTCGGCAGATTGGGGGATGCTGGCACTGTCAGGCCCCGCGACCCGCCGTATCCTGTCTGAACTGACAGACGTTGATCTGTCCAATCGCGCTTTCCCTTGGTTATCTGGGCAGGAAATCCGCGTTGCAGGAATTCCTTGCTATGCTCTACGCGTTTCGTTTGTCGGCGAATTGGGCTGGGAATTGCACGCGCCGCTGGATCAGATTGGTGCAATCTACGACGCGCTTTTCGAAGCCGGGTCCAAACACGGTTTGACGGATCTGGGTTCTTACGCGTTCAACGGGATGCGTATGGAAAAGGCTTATCGCGCCAGCGGGGATCTGACCACGGATGTCGGCCCGCTTGACGTCGGTCTCGAACGCTTTGTCGTGAGCGAAGGACGCGATTTTCTGGGCCGCAATGCGCTGCTCAGCCGAGATCCGGCATGGCAGCTATTCTATGCAGAGCTGCACTCAGAAGACATCGACATTCATGGTGGCGAACCGGTGTTGCTGAACGATCGGCCTGTGGGCCTGACCACATCGGGTGGGTATGGCTATACGATCGGCAAGTCCCTGGGGTGGTTGTTTGTTCGCAAGGGTACCCCGCAAACGGGCCTCAGCGTTCGAATTCTAAATCGTGACATCCCGGTTACGGTACATCAAGATGCGCTCTTCGATCCGCAGAATTTGCGACCCCGATCCGAGGAATAACTCTTGCTGCAACCGATAGATATCACTCAGAAGTCGGCCATCGAGCTTGCGGGAGACCTGCGTAAAGGAACCCTGAGCAGCTCGGAGGTTTTGGCAGCCTATCGCGCGTGTATCGAAGGCGATCCAGCCGGTGTGAACGCCTTTGTCACGCTGGATTGGGACGCTGCCAGCGCCCGTGCTGATGAACTGGACAGGATGGCCGCGCGGGGGCAGTTCGCAGGGCCACTGCACGGGTTGCCGGTCGCGATCAAAGACTGTTTTGATACCGCCGGTCTGCGCACAACGCATGGATCAAGAAGCTTTTCTGATCATGTCCCGTCCAGTGACGCGCTACACGTCGCGCGTCTGAGGGCGGCAGGTGCCGTGATCGTTGGCAAGACAAACACGCCCGAGTTCACATTTTCTGGCCAGACCACGAACTTTGTATCGGGCACGACGCGCAATCCATTGAACCCTGAAAAGACGGTTGCGGGCAGTTCTGGTGGCGCGGCTGCCGCGTTGGCGGCCAACATGGTTGCCCTTGCTGATGGCTCGGATCTTGGGGGCAGTGCCCGTACACCTGCTGCATGGTGCGGTGTAGTAGGTATGCGGCCAACATCGGGTTTGGTGCCCATGGATCCAAACCCGGCCCCGTTTGACGGTTTGTCCGTGCCATGCCCGATGGCGCGTACGGTTTCGGACCTCGCTTTGATGCTGAGTGTGATGCAAGGCCCGACGCCCAACCAGCCATTGGCATACACCGGCGCTTACCCGGCCCCGGTTGAGATTGATACCCCGCTGACTGCGGGCCGCGTGGCGTTGAGCCTTTCGCCCTTCGGGTCAAGTGTTGAGCCATCGGTTCAGGCGGCATTGGCACCAATCGCAGATGTTTTCCGCGCTTTGGGCTGGCATGTCGATGAAAACACAGCCCCGGACCTTGCGCCGCTGCTTGCATATGGCGACATCATTCGGGGCCAATGTGCCCTGCAAATTCGCGCGGCGCTCGATCCCGACATGACGCTGGCCACAGACAGCTATCGCACGGCTTGCGCACAGGGAGAACGGCAAAGCTTTGCCGGTTTGATCGCCTATCAGACGACACGCCGTCATGTCTGGGACTCTGTTGCTACATTCTTCGCCCACTATGATTTTGCCCTTTGGCCCACCGCCACTGGATTGCCGTTCAGCGCTGACCTGCGAGACGGGGAAATCACCGAAGACTGGCGTACAGTGACTCTGACACCGACGTTAGAGCTTCCATCGATTTCCATCCCCATGGGGCAGTCCTCCGACGGTATGCCCGTGGGTCTTCACATCACCGGTCCGAAAGGGTCGGACGCGCGGCTGCTGCGCTTTGCCCGCCAGATTGAACGCCAAATTTCCGGAGACTGAACATGACCACCATCAACGGCGGAGAAGCCGTCTATCGCGTTCTGAAAGCCAACGGCATCGATACCGTTTTCGGCCTGTTGGGCGGCTCGATGCTGGAACTCTACGATGCCATGTATAAAGGCGGTCAGATCGCATATGTCGGAGCGCGGGACGAACGTGCTGCGGGCCATATGGCTGATGCTTGGGCACGGATGACGGGCAAACCTGGTGTGGTTCTGGGCGCGCAAGCGGGGCCCGGCGTGGTCAACATCGTGACAGCAGTGGCCGAGGCGCAACTGGCCTATTCCCCACTTGTGGTGATTGCCGGAGCGATCACCCGTGCCGATCAATGCAAGGATACGTTTCAGGAAATAGATCAGGTCGCGTTGTTTGCACCTATTGCCAAGCGTTCGGTCATGGTGACAGATCCGGCGCGGCTGGCACCGATGCTGGAAGACGCCATCCGGTTGGCCAACACTGGCCGACGCGGACCAGTGGTGCTGCATGTCCCGCGTGACTTGTTTGCCGCTGAGATACCAGCTTTTGAGCCGACCCGGGTGAACATCGCGCGCCCCGGCCCTGCCGCACCGTCGGACGTCGCCGCCATTGCCAAGCTGCTATCTGGGGCCGAAAGGCCGGTGATCTTTGCCGGTGGGGGCTTCAAATGGGGGGACGGGCGCGACGCTTTGACGGCGTTGGCCGAAAAGCTTGACGTTCCTGTCGTCGCCTCAACCGGCCATGCCGACGTCATGCCCCACGGCCACCCGTGGTTTGCAGGGCAAGCCGGGCCACGCGGCAATGTGGTCGCCAGCAGGCTGACGCGCGAGGCGGATGTCATGGTGGTCCTCGGAGCCCGCCTTGGGTTCAACTCGACCTTTCATTCCAACGACTATGTCGGGGCTGATACCCGGATTGCCCATGTCGATATCGAAGGTGCAGCAGTTGGTCGTTATTTCCCCGCCGAGATCGCGGCACAGGGCGATGCCCGCCTGACTGCCGAAGCTTTGACAGATACAGCAACGCGCCCGGATTGCGATCCGTGGCGCGAAGCGTTTCGGTCTGGCATGTCCGACCTCGAAGCCGTGCGCGCGACTGAGGCAGAGCTAGACAGCTTGCCTATGCACCCGCGCCGTGCTCTGGCCGAAATCCGCGCGACCTTGCCCGAAAACGCCATCGTAACGCTGGACACGGGCAACACTTGCCTGCAAGCCGCAGACCGGCTGGCCCACTATGCACCGATGTCTCTGATCACACCTTTGGATTTTGGTCTTGTTGGCTTTGGTCTCGCTGCCGCAATCGGAGCCAAGGCCGCTACGCCAGATCGCCCTGCCGTGGCTGTGATGGGTGATGGCGCCGTCGGCTATACAATGATCGAGATTCAGACTGCCATTCAGCACAATCTGCCAATCACCATCGTTGTTTTGGACAACCAGGCTTGGGGAGCGGAAAAGGCTTACCAGCAAGAGTTTTACGGAGGCCGTTTGCTGGGTTCAGAAATTCAATCGCCCCGTTTTGACAAATTTGCCGAACTATGTGGTGGGAAAGGTATATGGGTCGATGGGCCCGGTGGCATGGGCCCGGCGTTGCAAAAGGCCATCGCGTCGAATGAAACAACGGTTATTCAGGCCAAAATTGACCCAAGTGCGTTGATGACCTTGCGCAAAGACCTGTTCACGGCACCGCAAAAAGACTGAGCTCTCCCCGATCGATCTATGCGGGTTAGTCTTGGCTGATACCCCGGCGTGGAAGGTTAACACGGGTTCTGGCATTGCGCCGGAAGCGACGCGCGTACTTGTGTTGACCTTCAACAAAATCGTTCTTTTTGCATTAGATTGGGGTGTTCGCCGGGCCGATCCTAGGATTCTGCGCGTTTGGTCAGCCTTTACGTCGAACGGCCATCAGGGGTTCCGCGACCGTAAAAACGCCGCATGATCATGGGCGTGAGGTACATAGGTATCTGATAGGCGCCGATGAAGGCCATGATTGGCGCAGTCACCTCGGGCGGCAGGGCTACAAAAAAGATCGCGATGTTTCGGTTACCAGCGATCAACGAAACTGCCGCTGCCCGCGCCGCGGGAAGCCTGCTTCGCGTCAATTGAAACATGACAATCTGTGCGCCAAAGTTGGCCAGACAGGCAAAGGCGATCCAGAATGCAGCCAAAGCCGGATCCTCCAACGCTGTTGCGCTGACCGACGGCATCAGGCCAATAACAAATATAGCCAGCGTAAGCGTTCCCAATCCTTCAAGACTTAGCAAAGTGGATTGCGAAGGCGCGCGCAGGACTGTCTTTCGTACGAATATGGCTGCACCGGTTGCACCTAAAATTGTAAGTGAAAGACGCAAGCCAGCCTCTAAAACCGCCTGAATATCGCCAAGTGCGGGCATGAACAGGAAAATGGGCAGTGCGGTCAAAGGCAGCAGAGCTGTGCTGACAACCATCAGCCGCATCGCGTGTTCTGGTGCGTGACCCATCATCATGCACATATTCGGGCTGCCTGAAATAGACGGGGCCGCCGTCATGATCAGCAGGCACAGCAGCACTGGCGTTCCGGTCCACCCACAGGCATATCCAAATGCTATGACGATCATCGGCGTCACCAGCTGAAATCCGACAACTGTAAGGGCGACTTTGGGCAGGTCGCTCAATGACCCAACGATGGCTTTGGGGTCCATCCTCAGCACAGTCACGAACAGCAACAGAACGACCAAAGGGGCCAGCAGATCTCGCATTGGTTCCGCCAGAGATGGCAACAGAAGACCTGCTGCCAATCCGCCGATCAGAACATAAGGTCCATGGCGCGCGGCCAGATGAAGCGGGTTCAAAACCGCCTTATCCGCCAGGGCTTTGTCGCAGGTTTTCAGGCAACCAGGTCGCGAGATCAGGGAACCAGATCAGGATAAAGACCATCAGAACCATGATCAGGAACATTGGAATGGCCGCCCGCGCGATATAGCTCATCTCGTGGTTGGTCATGCCCTGCATCACAAACAGGTTGAACCCGATCGGAGGCGTGATCTGCGCCATCTCGACGACGACCACAATGAAGATGCCGAACCAGATCAAGTCGATCCCGGCGTCGCGGATCATGGGCTCGACCACCGCCATTGTCAGTACGACCGAAGAGATACCGTCCAGAAAACAACCCAGAATGATGTAGAAAACCAGCAGCACCATGAGCAGTTCGAACCGGGTCAGTTCCCAGCCAGCAATCAGATCGGCCAGACCACGCGGCAAGCCTGTAAAGCCCATGGACAGCGAAAGGAACGCCGCGCCCGCCAGAATGAGCGCAATCATCGCGCTGGTGCGAGTGGCCCCCATCAGACTTTCGGTAAAGGTTTTCCAACTCAAAGATCCCTGACCCGCCGCCAACAGCAGCCCGCCGATGACCCCAAAAGCCGCGGCCTCGGTCGCGGTGGCATATCCCAGATACATCGACCCAATAACCACCATGATCAAAAGGATTACAGGCAGAAGGAAGCGAGAGTTCTTGATCTTTTCTGAGAAACTCAGCTTGGCTTCGGTATTGGGGCTCCAGTCTTTGCCGAGTTTGGAATAGATCGCCACGTATCCCATGAACATCGCCGCCAGAACCAGACCGGGAAGGATCCCGGCAAAGAACAGCTTGGTGATGGATTCATTGATTGTCACACCGTAGACGATCAGGGTCAGCGAGGGCGGGATCATCAGCCCGAGTGTCGCCGCGCCGGTCAATGTTCCGATGATCATGCGTTCGGGATAATTGCGCTTGCGCAGTTCGGGGATCGACATTTTGCCAACCGTTGTAAGCGTGGCCGCTGACGAGCCCGAGACAGCCGCAAAAACCGTGCAACCAACGATATTGGTGTGTACCAGCCCGCCTGGCAAAGGGGCCATCCACGGGGACAGGCCCTTGAACATGTCTTCCGATAATCGCGTTCGATACAGGATTTCACCCATCCAGATGAACATGGGCAGTGCGGTCAGGGTCCACGACGACGACGCCGACCAGATGGTGGTGATCATCACGTCCCCGACGGGGCGGGTGGTGAACAGTTCCATCCCGACCCAGGCTACGCCCATCAGGGCCAACCCGACCCAGACGCCGGTGCCCAGCAAAGTGAAGAGAACAAAGAGAAAGAGGATGATGACAGAGAGGTTTTCCATGATTTACTCTCCGTGGCTCTGATCGGCGAGATCGCGGACGATGCGGTGTTCGCCCTTGAAAAGCACGTGGATTAAATGATCAGTCAGTGCAATGGCCAGAATGATCGCGCCTAACAGCATCGCGGATTGTGGGATCCAAAGGGCAGTTCGGTCCTGGCCTTGGCTAATGTCGTTGAACTTCCAGCTCCAATAGACAAAGCGATATGCGTACCAGCAAAAATACCACATGACAGCGGTGCCTATGGCGAAGCACCAGACCTCCAGAATACGCCTTACCCCATCCGGAACGGCGTTCAGAAGGATGGAAACCCGGATATGACTGCCCCGGTTCAGTGCATTGGCAAAAGCCAGAAAAGATGCTGCGGCCATCGCGTAACCGGCATAGTCGGGTGCTCCGGGAAACACTTCACCGGTCCAGCGGGCAAGCATCTGCACGACGATCAGCAACAGAATGGCGATCAGGCTGAGTGCCGCTAAAACCCCTGCCGCCAGATAGATGAAGTCGAGTACGGACCGAAGCCCTCGCAAAACCGCCATACTGTCCCCGCTGTTTTTGATTGGATGCGAAAAGGGCGGCCGGGTGAACCGCCGCCCAAATCGAAAGGTTACTGAGACGCGTTGAATGCGTCGACGATGGCTTTGCCTTCGTCACCGGCAGCTTCCAGCCATTCGTTGGTCATGGTCACGCCGATCTCTTTCAGCTCGTTGGTCATCTGTTCAGAGGCCGGACCAACAGTCATACCGCCATCCCGCAAACCCTGCAGGGTGAACCCGGTATATTCCTTGGCGCGCCAGTTGCCTGCGTACTCTGCCAGTTCAGCGCAGCCTTTGATGACGTTCTTGTTGGCATCAGACACACCAGACCAGACATCAGAATTGACCATCACGTAATTACGCGGCAACCACGCATCGACTTCGTAGAAATAGTTCAGACTTTCCCAGACTTTGCGGTCATAACCGGTCGATCCCGATGACACCATCGAATCTGCCACACCCGTTGCAAAGGCCTGACTGATTTCCGCCGCTTCAATCGTCACCGGTAGCATCCCGGTCAGCTCGGCCAACCGCGAGGTCGCATTGTTGTATGAGCGGAACTTAATGCCCTTCATGTCAGCGACCGAGTTTACCTCGTTCTTGAAATACAGACCCTGAGGCGGCCACGGTACAGCGTAAAGCAACGTCAGGTTCTGTTCGGCCAGTACTTTTTCAATAGATGGCTTGGCGGCCTCCCAAAGCTTGGCGCTGTCGTCGAAAGAGGTCGCGAGGAACGGAATCGAGTCAAAGCCAAACAGCGCGTTTTCGTTTTGGTGGCCGGATAGAAGACGTTCACCAATCGGGGCCTGCCCTGTCTGAATTGCGCGTTTGATATCGGCGCCCTTGAACAGTGAACCGGAAGGGTGTGTGACGATCTCGATCTCACCACCAGTGCCTGTGGTCACGCATTTAGCGAACTCCGCGCCTGTGGCCGAGTGGAAGTTTGACGCCGAATAAGCCATCGGCATGTCCCATTTTTCGGCCATGGCCGGTGCGGCTGCAGCTGCAGTCAGAGCTGTCGCTGCCAGAAGGTTTGTCAGTTTTTTCATCGTTTTCTCCCTAGTGGATTTTGAAACGCCGATGTTTCTCATCAGCTTGTTCTTATGTTGTGTAGCGTGACGGCGCGTAGACGCTGACATCCGCGTTTGGGGTTCTGCCCGCGATCATTTGGGCCAAAAGGCGTCCGGTTTTTGGCCCGCCTGTCAAGCCGATGTGATGGTGCCCAAAGCCCATATAGGCCCCCTTGATGCCGGGCACGTCGCCAATAATCGGGATCGAGTCAGCCGGGGCAGGCCTGTGCCCCATCCATTCCACTTCCTCCTTCCATGTTATGCCCGGGAAAGCTGCCCGGGCATTCTTGCGCATCAATTCAAACGGCGCGCGAGAGGGCGGTGCATCCAGCCCTCCGAACTCTACAATGCCTGCCAAGCGTATGCGCCCATCCATGGGTGTTGCAACAAACTTACCCGATGCAACCATGACCGGGCTGCGCGGCATGGCAGAAGGTTCCACCAATTCAAGATGATACCCGCGTTCGCTTTCCAGTGGGACCGAAACCCCCAGGCGCTTGGCCAAAGGTCCTGACCAGACGCCTGCCGTCACGATAGCTGTGTCGCACGCAATGGTTTCACCGCTCGTGCGAACGCCGGTGACGCTTCCGCCTTCGCGCCTGACGTCTTCGACATTGGCTCGGATGATCCGACCTCCTTGCGCTTCAACATGTGTAGCTAGGTCTTTGACATATCGCCCCGGATCAGTGATGTGGCCATGGTCTGACAGCTTGGCCGCAAACCCAATATCCTGACTGAACACGGGATCGTAATCGTGGAAAGCCTTGCCCTCCAATTCTTCCCACGCAAAGCCATGCTTACGCCGAATGCCCCAACCAAAGGCATCGCCTTCGAAATGGGCTCGGTTTTCATAAAGGAACAGATAATCGCTGGGGACGATCCATTTCTCAGCGCCAGTTCCGGCGGCCAGCGCTTTGTGGTCGTTCAGGCTGTCGCCCACGATGGGCGTCAGGGCTGCTGCGATCCGCTCCACGTCTGTGGCGTTTGCATGGCTTAAATACTGCCTTAGCCATGGCAATAACTTCGGTAAGTACCCCCATTTCAGGAACAGCGGCTGAGAGGGGCTTAACAGCATCTTCGGCGCTTTGCCGAGCAGTCCCGGAACCGTCACAGGCACGATAGAGCATGACGCAAGCACGCCGCCATTGCCATGCGAGGTTCCTTCGCCCGGTCCGGCCTTGTCGATCAAAATCACATCGTGACCGTCGCGCTGCAGCCAGATAGCCGCGGAGACTCCGACAATTCCAGCCCCGATGATGGCTATGGTCTTCTTCTCGCTCACGCCGCCACCGCCTTTGACACTGCGAAGTGGTTCAGTTTGTCCAAGTCTGGTTTGCTGCCAAGCCCAGGACCATCCGGCACGCACACCTGTCCGTTCCTGATCTGGAACGGTTCTTCCAATATGTCCTCTTTCAGGAAATACGACGCCTGATAGAACTCACAGCCCAGAGTGATTTCTGGTGTCGCGGCAATCATGTGCGTGCCGGCCAAATGGGCCAGGCCAGCCTCGAACATGTCGCCACCATAGGCTGTCAGGCCGTGAGCCGCCGCAATACGCGCAACGGTTTGACCGCGCGTCAGGCCGCCGGATTTCATGATCTTGACGGAAACACCGTCGCAAATCGCTTCGCGTGCCGCACGCTCTATGTCTTCGGGGCCAAAAACGCTCTCGTCTGCCAGCAAAGGCACATCTGTCATTTGGCGCAGCTTGGCCATCATGCCGAAGTGATGAGCGCGCACGGGCTGTTCGATGAAATCGGGATCGAACCGGGCGACGTCGCGGACCTGTGCCGGGGCATCCTCGATACTGAGTCCTTGGTTATAATCCACGCGCACCGAAAACTCGGGGCAGTTCTGGGCCAGGTATTCCAGCCGCATGATGTCAAAGGCGTGATCCTTGAACCCGGTCTTGAGTTTGACAATCCGGACACCATCGTCCTGCAACCGTGCCAACAGGTCGACGTCTTGCGAGAAATCAGGGTTGGCGATGGAACAACTCAGCGGTATTGCGTCCCGGCATTTCCCGCCCAACAAGGACCAAACAGGAACGTTGCTGATCTGGCCTGCAAGATCCAGCAGCGCGGTTTCCAGTGCGGCTTTGGCCTCGGTGCAATGCGCCACGGCATAAGCGGCGCGCGCCATGATCGCGGATCTGTCTCCGACCTTAGCGCCCAAAACAAGTGGGCGCAGATACCGATCGAGCGCAGCAAAGGTTGCCTCTGGCGTGCCGGTGAATACTGACCAGGGCGATGCTTCGCCAAACCCTTGCGAGCCGTCCTCGGATGTCAGCCGCAGGATAACAATTTCACAAAAGCCTTCGACAGATCCAATGCCGTGATCCCGCCGCGAGGTCACTGGCAGCTTGAGGTGCCATAGGTCATAGCCCGTGATTTTTTGTGACAGATCGCTCATTCGGCCCCCTATAGATGTGCGGAAGCCTGCCTTGACCGGCATATCATTTCAAATACTATATCTTCGACAGTTCATCAAAAAAAATGATACTATACCGATGTCATTGCGCTTTCGTCAGCTTCAAGCCTTTCACGCCATCATGGAAACCGGAACCGTGACCGGCGCAGCATCGGTTCTTGGCATCTCGCAACCCGGCATCAGCAACCTTTTGGCGCAACTGGAGCGCGAGGCGCGATTACCTCTGTTCGAACGCAACAAGGGGCGTCTGTTGCCTACGCCCGAAGCCGAGTTGTTGTACCGCGAAGTCGACACTGTTGTGCGTGGGTTGGACCATGTTGCGCAGGCAGTAACGGATTTGCAAAACAAGCATCCCGGTCAGTTACAGGTTGCTGCGCCACACCTGCTTTCATTTGGTTTCATGCCACGTGAGATCGCGCGGTTTGCCGAAAGTCGCCCGAACCTGTCCGTCAGCTTTCAGTCGCAATACTCGTCGAAGATTCAAGAATGGGTGACGTCTGGCCTGTTTGAGATCGGTATCGTCGAGATGCCCATTTTGCATGACACGCTGAACTATCAGGTGTTTCAGTTCGAAACGCTGGCCACTTTCCCGGAAGACAGTCCTTTGTCAGCGCATGACGTTCTGACGCCAGAAATTCTGGAAAATGAGCCTTTTATTGTCATGGGCCCGGAACACCAGACGCATCGTAAAACCCGTGACATCTTTCAACGTGCCGGGCGGACATGGCGAACGCAGGTTCACACACACTTGTCAGAAAACCTGCTGAGCTTCGTGAAGCAAGGCATGGGGGTCGCGATGATCGACCCCTTCACCGTAACATTCGATGAAGAGAGCGGATATCAAACCCGCCCTTTCAAACCCGCAGTCATGTTGGAACTTGCAATCATCACAGCCAAAGGTCGCCCCTTATCCAGGATCGCTCAGGAGTTTCTGGATCAGCTGATCCCGTCAATCGCCTCTTACGCTACCCATTCGGATACTGGCGCAGCCGCGTTGTGAAGCTGTTGCGAATGGATGTCGACCAGTGTGGGACCGTCATGTGTGATGGCCTGCTTCAGGATTTTTGGCAGGTCTTCGGGGTCTTTGACCGTCCATGATTTCACACCAAAGGCTGACGCCACTGCGGCATGATCTGTGCGGTTGAAGTCAACGTTGTAGAATCTTTGACCAAAGCCCGCATCCTGACCCGCTTTGATCCAGCCGAAGACCGCATTTGAGAAGACAATCGATGTGATGGGCATTTTGTGACGTACCATCGTTTCGAACTCACCACATGTGAAGCCGAACGAGCCATCGCCCATGACGGCCAGGGTCTTGACCGACGGACGCCCGACATGTGCCCCCATCGCCGCACCTAATGAATAGCCCAGAGCGCCATGCGCCCGGTTAGTGATGAACTGCCGTCCCGATGTCCGCCAGCGATAATGCGCGCTGAAATAGGGGCAGGGGGTGCCTGGATCCGCCACAACAATTGCGTCGTCATCCAGAATATCCATCAACGCAGCCATGACAGCTTCGGGTCGGAGCGGCATTTCACGACTTGCGGCCAGTGGCGCGAAAGCGGCCAGCTTGGCATCCCACGCGGCACGGGCTTTATCCGCCCCGCCTTGTGCGTTTAGATCCTGCCGATCTTCTAGTGCGCGTGCCAGAGCCTCCAGCGCCAGTCGGGCATCTGCGCAGATTGCCACTTCGGTCTGGTAGTTTGCGCCAATCACCATGGGATCGCTGTCGATGTGAATGATCGTGGTATCGCGCCCTGGGCTTCTCCACCGTTCGGTTGTGACCGAGCCGGCGCGGCAGCCTATGAACAGAACAACATCCGCCTGATCCACGACAGAACGTGTCGCGGGCACACCTCCGTTAGACCCGACAACGCCCAAAGCCAGAGGGTCGGTTTCGGCGATGGAACCTTGGCCGGAAACGGTTGTGGCAACGGGCATGTCCAACAAATTTGCGACCTGTCGCAGTGCGTCGGTTGCACCTGACAGAACTGGCCCCCCGCCACAGACCGCAACAGCGGATTTGGCTCGCGCCAGAATATCCGCCGCGGCTTCGATCGCATCCATGTCCGGGGCAGCGCGTTCGGCAGGATAGCTGCGATGCCTGTCATCCGCCCAGATTTCGGCCTCATCCACCTGCGCTTTTTGCGTGTCGAAGGGCAAAGCCAGATGCGTGGCGCCCGGCGTGCCCGTAGTCATTGCCCGGAAGGCTGCCCGCACCATGGCCGGAAGCCGCGCGGCGTCGTCCAGCGAGGTGTTCCACTTGGCCAACGGCTTGAACAGGGCGGGCTGATCCAGCTCGGTCAACGGGTACTTGCCCCGGCTGGTTGTCGCGACGTCCGAGGTAATCGCCAGAATCGGAACGGAACTTTCATTGGCTTCGACAACGCCGGGCAGAATGTAAGTTGCGCCACCGCCCGAGGGACCTTCGCAGACACCGGGTTTTCCTGTCACACGCGCGTAACCATCCGCCATATAGGCTGCGTGCCGTTCATCCCGTGTCAAAATGTGCTGAATACCGTGATCCATGCGGGCCAGAGCGTCATAGAATGGCAAGGTGGTATCGCCGCACAGACCGAACATGTGCTTCACGCCATGTGCCTCGAGCATACGCACCATAGCCTCTGCTCCGGTCAGATAATTCGTCCCTGTCATGATCTGCGAGCCTCTCGATTCCTATCTGTACGCAGAACTGTATACAGTTTTGTATATTGATTTCAAGTTCTGCCTGTGGCACCTGTGGCAAACAAGAGGAAAGGTAGGTTAATGGCGGGTCCAAGGGTCGGCGACATCTATGATCAGGTTAAGGCGATGGCGGTTTCGTTCCGCCTGCGCCCCGGGGATCGTCTGAATGAAGTTGCTCTGTCCAAGGAACTGGGCGTCAGCCGAACGCCACTCCGCGAGGCGTTGAACCGGCTGGTTGCCGAGCGGCTTTTTGACTTTCGCCCCGGGCAAGGGTTTTTCTGCCGCCCGTTGGATGCGCAAAGCGTGTTTGACCTTTTCGAGCTGCGCCAGATTATCGAAACTGCCGCCGCGCGTGCGGCGTGTTCCAAGGCCTCTGACAAAGACCTGCAGAATCTGCGGGATGAGCTTTACTCAACGGGCATCGATATCACCGGCCTGACCGTCGAAGAAGCCGTCAGCCGGGATGAGGCGTTTCACCTTGGGATAGCTAAACTGTCGGGCAATATGGAACTTTTGCAAACTCTGACGCGGATCAATGAGCGTATTCGCTATATCCGATGGATTTCCATGAGTATGGACCGGGTGCAACGTTCAAAAGACGAGCATAAGCGAGTTATGCAGGCGTTGATGGAACGGGATACGGAAGAAGCCGCACGTGTTCTGGGCGCTCATATCACCAAGCGCATGGATCAGGTGCAGGACGCTGTGCGTCACGGGATTAGCAGCATTTATATGGAAGGGTCCGAAGAAATCTCGGCCCGGATAATCGAGGAGGTCGAGGGATGATCGCGCAGGGGGGAAAATCCATCTACGGCGCATCCGTCGGTATTCTGATGCTGGATGCCCAGTTCCCGAGAATCCCGGGTGACATGGGCAACGCGCTGACTTGGCCGTTTCCGGTGCTCTATCGCATTGTCCGCGATGCCTCGCCGGATCGGGTGGTTCGGCACCGGGCCGAGGGGATGTTGGATCCGTTCATCGAGGCGGCTCAGGATCTGGTGCGGGATGGTGTGGATGGCATAACCACCAATTGCGGTTTCCTGTCCTTGTTCCAGAAAGAACTGGCCCAAGCCGTCCCGGTTCCGGTGGCTACATCGTCCTTGATGCAGGTCGAGATGGTGAATCGCGTTCTGCCTGCGGGTAAGCGTGCCGGGGTATTGACCATTTCAGCCTCGACCCTGACGAAAGATCATCTGCGCGCGGCCAACGTGCCGTTGGATACCCCGATTGGCACAACCGAAGGCGGGCAGGAGTTCACCCGCGCGATCCTTGGAAATGAGCTAAGGCTGGATGTTCAGAAAGCGCGTGAAGATAATGTTCAGGCGGCGCGTACCTTGGTTGCGGACAACCCTGACTTGGGTGCAATCGTGCTGGAATGCACAAATATGTGCCCCTATGCACGCGATATCCAACAGGCCACCGGGTTGCCCGTGTTTTCTATCGTCTCGTTCATTCAGTGGTTTCAGGCCGGTCTGGTTCCGCGGACGTATTAATCGAAAAATTAGTGCGCAAAGCACTTTGCCCAGTCACGTCAAAATAGAAAACGCCCGATCCTGAAGACCGGGCGTTAAGGTGCAGGGTCTTTCTGAAAAGGGATCAGAGACCCCATTTCGCGCGGTTAGCTTCGAAGAAGCCCTGCGCTTTTTTCACTTCGATCCAGTTGTTCACGTAGTTGATCCAGACCTGATCGCCCTGCGGCAGGATCATCGCGATGGGCGACGGCGACCGGGGACCTGCATTCTTGACACGGACCACAGGGAACTTCTCTTCAAGTGTTGAGCCTTCGATGTTTGACGTGATGAACACATCTGCGCGTCCAGCGATCACTTCCTGAAAACCACGGGCCGGGGCTTCGACCACCTTGATCTCGGCGTTCGGGAACCATTCACGCACACGCTTTTCAAACGTCGTGCCCAGCGTGGTGGCAACCGTGACACCCGGCTGGTTGATGGAGTCGTAACCGTCGAATTTGTCCGCCTTGTCCTTGGTCGTGTACGGGAATAGCTCCACCGCGATGTAGCTATCCGAGAAACCGGCCACTTTCATGCGCGGCGGCGAGATTGAGGCCGAACCGGTCAGGTGGTACTTGCCTGCCACCACGCCATTGACCAGTGTTTTCCAATCGGTTGGCACATATTCAACCTCAACCCCTAGATCGGCGGCCAACTCGTTCATGATGTCGATGTCATAGCCTTTATAGCTGTTGGTGGCCGGGTCACGCAGCGACATAGGGTTCCAGTCGCCGGTAGTGCCGACCTTTAGCACGCCGGAATCCAACACCTCATTCAGTGCAGATTGCGCGTGTGCGGCGCTCGACAATACCAGTCCAAGCGCGGCAGCAGCCGCGGTTTTCCAAAAAGTGTTCATTGAATTCTCCTGTTGGTGGCGTTTCGGCCTTGCTGCCGTATTCATCATTGATTTAAGCCGAAAGACAAAGATAACCTCAAGAAAATAAAACAACGCGACTAAAACAGGGGCAGACCAGCTTATGCCAGACGCCGCAATTGAACTTGTCGGCGTGAACAAGTGGTTCGACACGTTTCACGTTCTCAAAGACATTAATCTAACGGTCAACAGCGGCGAAAAGGTGGTGATTTGCGGGCCTTCGGGCTCAGGTAAGTCGACCGTCGTTCGGTGTATCAACCGGTTGGAAAAACACCAGAAAGGCACCATCCGCGTGGATGGGGTCGAGTTGACGGACGACGCCAAATCTGCGGCGACTATCCGGTCTGAAGTTGGAATGGTGTTTCAGCAATTCAACCTGTTTCCGCATCTGACTGTGTTGGAGAACCTGACATTGGGTCCGATCAAGGCGCGGGGTCTCAGCCGTAAAGAGGCTGAGGAAAAGGCACGTCTTTATCTGGAGCGTGTGCATATTCCCGATCAGGCGGACAAGAAACCCATTCAGTTGTCCGGCGGCCAACAACAACGCGTCGCCATTGCGCGATCTCTGTGCATGGAGCCGCGTGTGCTCTTATTTGACGAGCCGACCTCGGCGCTGGATCCCGAAATGATTTCGGAAGTGCTGGATGTCATGGTCGAGTTGGCGAATGAGGGCATGACCATGGTTGTTGTAACCCATGAGATGGGGTTTGCGCGCAAGGTGGCCGACAAGATGATCTTCATGGACGCGGGCGAGATCGTCGAAGAAGGCAATCCCGAGCATTTCTTCACCAACCCGCAATCCGAGCGGTGTCGTAAATTCCTATCGCAGATATTGCAGCACTGAGAGGGGCTATGAAAAAACTACTTCTGATAGCGCCCTTGCTGTTGCTTGCGGGTTGTTCCTCGTCCCAGACTTGGGGATGGTATGTGATCGACCCCACCACGGCATCAGGCTGGACCAATGTAAAATTCCTGATTTCGGGCATGTGGGCGACGATCCAGATCTCTTTGATCGCCGCAGTTCTGTCAATTGTCGTGGGCCTGATGGTGGCGTTGCCGGGGTTGTCCGAGAAACGCGGCTGGCGGCTGGTCAACAGGGTTTATGTGGAATTCATTCGCGCCATTCCACTGCTGCCTATGCTGTTTTGGGTGTTCTACGGATTACCCATCGTGTTCCAGTCGATGGGAATGAACGTCCCAATCGATCCATTCTGGGGCGCGATTATTACCCTTGCGATTTCGGACAGTGCCTTTACCGCCGAGATCTATCGCGCGGGTATTCAATCCATCGCGCGCGGTCAGCGTGAAGCGGCGCAAACCATAGGTCTGAACTATGTACAGACCATGCGTTACGTGATCCTGCCTCAGGCGATCCGGCGTATTCTACCGCCGCTGGCCAACCAGTTCATCTACATCGTCAAGATGAGCGCCTTTGCCAGCGTCATCGGGATGCAGGAATTGACTCGCCGCGCGAATGAATTGGTGGTGACGGAATACCGCCCGCTGGAAATCTACACACTGCTGATCTTTGAATATTTGATCCTCGTACTGATCATCAGTGCTGGTGTGCGCTGGTTGGAACGCCGCATGGGCGCAGATGAGCGCGGATAAGGAGCTTACTTGTGGACTGGAAAGATTTCATGGCCGAGACCGAGGCCAACATCGGCACCTTCTCGAAAGAGGTTCCCGAAACGGTGCGTGGCTTTGGCATCATGGGCAAGGCCGCCAAGTCCGACGGTGTATTGAGCGAGAAGACCAAGGAATTCATCGCGTTGGGCATCGCTGTCGCGACCCGTTGTGACAGCTGCATCGGGTTTCATGTGAAGTCGCTTGTTCGTTTGGGGGCCACGCGCGAAGAGATGTGCGAGGCGTTGGCCATGGCGACCTATATGGGCGGCGGGCCGTCCTATGCTTACAGTGCAAAGGCTCTCAAAGCTTATGATGTTTTTTCTGCGTGAGCGTCAGACAGCCAGATGAGCGCTGAAAGGCCTGGCTGACCTCGCCTCACACTCAATCAGCGATCGCTTGGCCATTTTGTCCCGCGTGCAGAATATTCTCTTCCGCGGTTTTGCGCACAATCGCACCGATCTTGAGAAGGTTTTCGCTGAGCGGGTTTGTTTTGCGCCAGACCAATCCAATCGTTCGGGCAGGCGGTGTGTCCTGGAACCGGGCGATTGAAACGTCGGCGGAACGGGTTTCCAAGCCGACTGCCATTTCCGGTATCAGCGTCACGCCAATCCCGGCCCCAACCATCTGTACGAGCGTGGAAAGCGAACTTCCCTCCATGATCTGCTGCGGTTCGATGTTGCGGATCGAACAAAAAGACAGGGCCTGGTCACGGAAACAATGGCCTTCCTCCAGCAACAACAACCGCATTGTTCTGAGCTGCGACGAACTGGGCATCGGAAGGCTGGCGTCATGTGCTGGGCGGACCAATAAGAAGTCTTCGTTGAACAGCGAAAACTCCCGAAGGCTGGGCTCGGAAACAGGTAGGGCGACAACGCCGACATCCAGCCGCGAGTCGAGAATCTCCCGGATCACCGACTCTGTGATGGTCTCTTTGGGTTCGATTGTCAGTTGTGGGAATCGCTGCGACAAAGCCTTGATGATCGACGGCAGCAGGTAGGGTGCCACTGTCGGGATAACGCCAATCCGCAAACGGCCTGACAATGGGCCGGACGGTGATTGTACCAGATTGCCCAAATCTTCGACCCGCATCAGGATTTCACGGCCGTGGCTCAGAACGTCTTCTCCAAGTGCCGTCAGCCGGGTCTCACGCGCGGCGCGTTCCACCAGCGGACCGCCCATTATGGCCTCCAGCTCTTTGATTTGAATGGAGAGGGCAGGCTGCGAGATTGCACTGGCTGCCGCGGCTTTGCCGAAGTGACCATGAGTGGCAAGAGCCTCGAAGTAACGCAGGTGCTTGAGTGTCAGTGCTTTCATTTGAAAAACTAATCACAATGATAGAAAATACAAATTTCCATTTATCGCTAGGGTCGGGTACGAGTCAACCTATCTGAACCCCTAGGTAAATACTCAGGAGATTTACAATGGACGGTAACCCTCACAATCACCAATCCGGCGGCTGCCCTGTTATGCATGGCGGGAACACAGGCACGGGCAATTCTGTTACCAAATGGTGGCCGGATGCGCTGAACCTGGACATTCTGAGCCAGCACGACACGCGCACCAACCCGATGGATGCGGATTACAACCACCGTGAAGCGGTCAAAGGTCTGGATTTCAAAGCCGTTCGCGCCGATGTCGAGGCGCTGTTGACCGACAGTCAAGACTGGTGGCCGGCGGACTGGGGTCACTACGGCGGCCTGATGATCCGTCTGGCGTGGCACTCGGCTGGCTCTTATCGCTTGGGCGACGGCCGTGGCGGCGCGGGTTCGGGCAACATCCGGTTTGCTCCGCTGAACTCGTGGCCAGACAACGCCAGCCTGGATAAAGCGCGCCGTCTGCTGTGGCCGGTGAAAAAGAAATACGGCAACGCACTGTCCTGGGCTGACCTGATCGTCCTGTCGGGCACTGTTGCGTATGAATCCATGGGCCTGAAAACCTTTGGTTTCGGTTTTGGCCGCGAAGATATCTGGGGCCCGGAAAAAGACGTGTACTGGGGTTCAGAAAACCAATGGCTGGCCCCGTCCGAGAGCCGCTATGGCGATCTGGAAACACCCAGCACGCTGGAAAACCCGCTGGGCGCAGTACATATGGGTCTGATCTATGTGAACCCCGAAGGTGTGAACGGCAACCCGGACCCGGCACGTACCGCTTTGCATATCCGTGAAACCTTTGCTCGTATGGCTATGGATGACGAAGAGACTGCAGCGCTGACATGCGGTGGTCACACGGTCGGTAAGGCGCACGGCGCGATGGCGGGTGACAACATCGGTGCCGAGCCCGAAGCCTGCCCTGTGTCTGGCCAGGGCTTGGGTTGGGACAATCCTGATCAGAACGGCAAGGCGACCAACGCGTTCACATCAGGCATTGAAGGAGCCTGGACGAAAGAGCCGCTGAAGTTCGATATGGGCTATTTCGACTATCTGTTCGGTTACGAATGGGAACTGGGCAAATCGCCCGCTGGCGCGCATCAGTGGCAGCCCATCGACATGCCGGAAGATGAAAAGCCGGTCGATCCGACCGACTCGTCTGTCCGCCGGATGCCGATGATGACCGATGCGGATATGGCGATGAAAGTTGATCCGGCCTACAACGCGATCTGTCAGAAATTCATGGCCGATCCGGACTATTTCGCGGACACCTTCGCCCGTGCGTGGTTCAAGCTGACCCACCGCGATATGGGCCCACGCGTTAACTACTACGGTCCGGACGTGCCCGCAGAAGACCTGATCTGGCAGGATCCGATCCCTGCAGGTTCGACTGGATATGACGTTGATGCGGTCAAAGCAAAGATCGCGGACAGCGGCCTGACTGCAGTCGAGATGATCACCACCGCCTGGGACAGCGCCCGCACCTTCCGTGGGTCTGACAAACGCGGCGGCGCAAATGGTGCGCGCATCCGTCTGGCACCGCAGAAAGACTGGGCGGGCAACGAGCCTGAGCGTCTGGCAAAAGTGCTGGGCGTGCTGGAGCCGATCGCTGCTGAAACCGGAGCGTCGGTCGCTGACGTGATCGTTCTGGCAGGTAATGTCGGTCTGGAACAGTCGATCAAGGCTGCAGGCTTTAATGTCACGGTTCCCTTCTCGGCTGGTCGCGGCGACGCGACAGACGAACAGACCGACGCAGACAGCTTCTCGGTGCTCGAGCCGCTGGCTGACGGGTTCCGTAACTGGCAGCTGAAAGAATACGCCGTGTCGCCCGAGGCGATGATGCTGGACCGTGCGCAATTGCTGGGCCTGACGGCATCTGAGATGACCGTTCTGGTCGGCGGCCTGCGTGTTCTGGGTGCCAATCATGGCGGATCGGCGCACGGTGTCTTCACCGACCGTGTCGGACAGCTGACCACTGACTTCTTCGTCAACCTGACGGATATGTCGCTCAGCTGGCAGCCGGTCGAGGGTGGTACATACGAGTTGCGAGATCGCGCATCCGGTGAGGTCAAGTTCACGGCCACCAGTGCTGATCTGGTCTTTGGCTCGAACTCGATCCTGCGTGGCTATGCCGAGGTTTATGCTCAGGATGACAACGCCGAGAAGTTCGCGCGCGACTTCGTTGCGGCCTGGACTAAGGTCATGAACAACGACCGGTTTGATCTGGTCGCCTAAAGTATGAAAAAACCAGGCGAGGATTCCCTCGCCTGGTTTTCAATTGAAGACCCGTCAACTGGTTCAAGGTGGTTGCAGCCAGCGAAACTAAGCTGGAGCGTTTGAAACTTGAAGCAGCGGCTTATGATCGCATCACCGCAGCACAGCGACCGTTATATTCCCGACGCGGAACCGACCGTCTGGTGCCAGAGGCATCCATTTTTCGGGTCCAACCCGGCGACCACCTGTCCAGGTGCCGTTGGAAGAGTTCATGTCCCGGATGTACAGAACACCCTTCTTTTCAACCCTTAACACACAATGTTGGCCCGAGGCTTTTTCGCTGCGGGACAGTGTCAGATCTGCCCAGTTTGGATCGCGGCCAATCTTGATTTGATGGGATTTCTGCAAGCCCGCCACCTTCCGAAACTCGATGACTTTGCCGCGATCCGGGCCATCCATTACGGCAAGCTGCCAATAGGCCAGGGGGCGCGGTGCCATGGGGCTGTACCATGTCACCTCAGCCGCTCGGTCATATCCCGAAACGGCATTGGGGTTCATTCCTGTAAGACCTAGAGACATGATCTTTTTGACGGCGCGGGTGGATCGCCGCACAGGTGAAATGGGTTTACCTTGCTTGTCCCGCATGTTCAGGCGCATGGCGTAGCGCCCAAGGCTCAGCCCACCTAGGAACCCTTCGCAGATCAGCCAATAGATCAGTACAAGAGCCACATAGAGCCCGATTGGCAAGGCCAGGCCGACGTGGCGCAACCCCAATTCCTGACGCAGGACAGGTTCTATGGTTGCCAGCACAAAGCCAAGAAACATGAAGTCGAGTATTGCGGCCGCGCTCAGCAAGCGTGCCGCGCTTTTGGAATCTAGTGGACCACCAAGCTTCATGTGCCTGCCCCCAACAGTGTCAGTGCCAAGAACAAGGCTGAACCAATCGAAAACAAAAGCAACGCATCGCATTGAACACGCAGTATGCGCTTGCTCCTTGAAGAGGCGCTTTGGAAATGGAATCCGGCGATCCAAAGGGCCAGTCCGGTTCCGGCCACGGTGAACAACAAGGTCTCGGACAAGACCTGATGGCGCGGTGCAACAGCAAGCCAGTCAGCCGCCCCGACCATCAAGCCCCCCCAGAGCAGAGCAACAATATATGCTATGAAACTCAGCGAGTCATTTCTGGAACGGCAGAGTTTTCCAACAACTGCCCCAATCCCCCATCCCAAAGCCGCTGCAATCAAAAGTAGAAGTGTAAGGCGCACCGGTAGCGAGAGTGAAGAAACCTGAACATTAAATATGACATTTGTGGTATTGTTCGCTAAATTAGAGGTAATTCCAAGAAATGCCAACAATGCGCCAATTCCGGCGCCAATGTTGCCAAGAAAAGAAAAAACATCATTTGCAAGAGAGATTTTGTCTCTGACTTCAAAGGGTAATTTCATATTGTAACCAAGCTTTGAGAGAAAGTGTCCATAATATAAGCCGCACCAAACGTCATCGATTTTTGTTAATCACGCGAACACGCGAATCGTTGATTGAAAATAAAAAGTATGTGAGTTCATAATCAACTACGAAGAATAATTTATATGTACGGAGTTACTTGATGCGTTCAGTCGCTATTTCCATTTTTGCCGCTTTTTCATTGCTACTGTCAGCCTGTACTGAAGAAACAATTCAATCTGCCACATCGTCGGCAGTTGCGGGCAAGACGCAGCAGGAAAAGCAACTTGAGAAACAGGTGCGCAGCCTTGATCAGGTTTCAAAGGATATCATCGTGAACAATACGGTGCAGGGCGCACTGGCCGGTGCCGCAGTGGGCTGTGGCGTGGCCTTGCTGCTTGGCGGCGGTGCCAGTGATTGTGCCGCTGGTGCAGCGGCAGGCGGCTTGATCGGTGGTGTCGGCGGCAACCAGGTTGGCAAGAAAGCTGCAGCCAAGAATGTTGAAATCGTCAACAGCAAGGCCGTTCTGGCCAACCTGTCCAACGTAAGCACTCAGCTGAATTCGGTTCAGGCGAACCTGCGTTCGGTTCTGGCGTCGCAAAACGCCGAGTTGAAGTCTCTGCGTCGGCAGCTGGACGGTGGGCAACTGTCACAGTCCGCCTACAACAAGCGCGTCAACGCGATCAAATCGAACCGTCAGGTTGTGTCGAACGAGCTGAAGCGCAGTGAACAGAATATGGACAAAACGATTTCCGAGTTGCGCACCGCATCCAGCAAGGGCCAACCCGGTCTGGGTGGCGCGACCAACGCGGCAGTCAGCAATAAGAATCGCCTTGCGCGCACACGTGCGTCCATCAACCTTCTTTAAGAATTTCTTTGACCCGCGCCTGGCGACAGGCGCGGGTTTTCTAATCATAAGTGTGTAAAATGAACTCTGATCTTTTTCGTTTCTCGAAACCGCTCGTACTGGTTTCCGTCATCACAGTAGCAGGATGTACAGGGTCGACTGACCCGACTACGGCAACACTTTTCGACAACATTGCAAACTTAAACTCGGGTGAATACGACCGCCAGATTGCGCAGAACAAAGCGCAGGCGGACGCTATCCTGGCCCAGAACAAAGCTGCTGAACAGCGTAACGCACAGTTGGCAGCACAGCGTGACGCCAACCAAAGCGAGATTAACGCGCTGCGGCAGCAGATTGCCGATGTAAAGGCGCAAGGGGCCAAGGCGCGTGCCGCTTCGGCATCGGATCCGGCCAAACTGCAACAAGTGCAGGCTCTGGACAGCCAGCTCAACGCTGTTGAACGGGATGTTGCCGCAGGGGCCAGCCCATCTGTGGTGCGTTCGGAGTTGAGCCGGATCAAGTCAGCCTACCGCGCGCTGTCAATCTGATACGAAACACGTCAGGTCGGCGCTTGTCGACGCATGCGACGACCGGGACGTCTTGCCTGAGGGGGGTCTTGGGATCGTGACCTACGGAATTTCACGCACATTTATTGCGGTTGCGGCTGCAATGTTTTTTGCAGGCGCGGCCACCGCGCAAGACGGTAAGACACGCGCGCCAGCGACGGGTCTTGCCATTCTCGATTGCGCTCCTGCAAAGCCCGCGCCAGAAGACAGTTGCCTGGTGCGCGTCCCTTCGGGCAACGAACGGGGTGGCATGAGCTTTCGGTCGTTGGGCGACAGCCAAGCCGATTTTGAGTTCGTGAAAGACGTTGATGAAATCCCCGGAAACCTGACTCTGTCCGCCACGATGGTTCTGATTGACCTGTCGGTCGGGGATCGCAGCGGTCGCGTACGTAGTTGGACCCGAGAGCGCGACCTCATTTCACGCGTGGTAGCCAACCTGCCACCGGATGAGAAAGTGGCGATCTACGGCTTTGGCAACGATATTGTCGAGCTTTCGCCGTTCTCCACCAGTCGGTCTCGGGCCGAAGACGTAATCGATGGGCTGGAAATCAAAGAACAGAACACGCGTTTGGTGGCGAATTCCACGCGGGCGATAGAACTGCTGAGCGAGCAGGACGATGTTCTTCTAAAGAACCTGATCCTGATCACTGATGGCGACGAAGAAGGGCTGGCCACGGTCGAAGAAATTTCGGAAGCGGCGGAAAAGGCTGGCGTGTCGGTCTCTGCTTTGGGGATGTTCTGGCGCGCGCAAGGCAATGCGCGCACCACCCGCGGCATAGATGTTTTGAAACGCCTGACCGACCCACAAAACGGGTTGATGGAAGAAGTTTTCCTGCAGAACCAGCAGACGGCAAACACTGTTGTTTCCAGTTTTATCCGCAGCTACGGAAACGCTGTCAAAGGCTCTGGGCTGATTGTGCCGGTTGGTGATCCGGCCCCGGCACGGATCACAATCGACATGATTGAACCGGTGGTTGGGCAGCCTGGTCAAACCCAGACCAAAAGCTACTCAGCTGAATTCCAGCCCGTAAACGTTGCAGCGGTAGAACCGGAGGAACCAGCCGAGCCCGCTGAGGAAGAACCGCTGATTTTTGGCCTGCCTGCGCTTTATGTCTATATTGGCGCTGGTGTTATTGCCCTGCTGGCCCTTTTGCTGGCGGTTTTGCTTATGCGCCGGGGTGGCACCGAAGAAGAGGATGATCTGGACGATCTTGGTCCAGATGATCTGCAGGATGTAACGGAAATGCCCGCGCAAGACAGCGCACCGACCGCAGCATATGCTCCACCTCCGGTAGCTTATCTGGTGCGTGTCGATAACGGGCATCGCTTCCCGGTTCCGGCAGGCCGTTCGACGCTGGGGCGCAGCAGCACTAACGCAGTGGTCATCCCTGACGGTGGCGTGTCGCGTGTCCATGCCGAGCTGAGCGGAACTCAGGACGGGCGGTTTACGCTCAGCGATCTGGACAGTCTGAACGGCACGCTTGTGAATGACCGCAAAATCAAAGGCGCGCAGAAGATTAATGTAGGTGACACTGTGGGCCTTGGGTCCGTACGCCTGAAACTGGTCCGGGCATAGGCCGCGGGATCAACTGAACAGGAAAGGTGAAAACAATGGGAAATGACAACAAAACCAGCTGGCTGTTCGACAAGGACGAAGAAGAGCTGAGCGACGTGGATTTCGGCTCGGATGAAGGGTTTACCGAGAGCATTTCTCCGTCTGACAACGAACCGACACACGCGATTGGCGGGTCGTCGTTCAGCGAAGCTCCAACCGAATACGTCGAATCCGAGAAAACTCAGATTTATCATGGCGGGATGTCCAAAGAGTTTTCGGGAAAGGCCGAGTTCGATCCTATGGTCGATCCCATCACCGGATGGCTGGTCGTAGTCAAAGGTCCGGGCCTTGGCCAATCGGTCAATCTGGGCTCTGGCATGAACACTTTGGGCCGGGATGGTGATGAGCGTGTGGCCCTGGATTTCGGCGACAAGATGATTTCCGGCAAGGACCATCTGCGGGTTATCTTCGATGACGCAAACCGAGTGTTCTTTGCGGCGCCGGGGACCGGGCGGAACATCAGCCGGATCAACGGCCAGATCGTGGCAACGACCATGCCGCTGGAGAATTACGCGCTGATCGAGTTGTCGAAACAGACGCATGTGCGCTTTGTGGCCTTCTGTAACGAGGATTTTGACTGGTCTGAACTGGCCGAAAGCTCTGACGACTGATCCAGATGACAATCATCAGCGGCAAACAGAGCCTGGGTCAGCGAGAGAACCAGGAAGACGCGTTCGACATCGTTTTTCAAAACGAGCGCGACCCAAAATCCGATATCCTCATGCTGGTCGCCGATGGAATGGGCGGCCATGCCGGGGGCGAGGTGGCGGCAAATCTGGCGCTGTCGGTCTTTAAATCTCATTTCATCGAAGGCTCGGTCGCACCGCGCCCGCGTGAACGGTTGCAGGATTCGTTGACCGCAGCGAATGAAGCACTGCGTCAGAAGATCGCCAGCCAGCCCGACCTAAAGGGTATGGGTTGCACACTGATTGCTGCACTCAAACTGGGGGATCGTCTGGTTTGGGTTTCCGTGGGCGACAGCAGTCTGTTTCTGCTACGCGACGGGAGGTTGAAAAAGCTGAACGCAGATCATTCGCTTTATGGCGAATTGCTGCAAATGGTGGCCGCAGGCCAGATCACGCAAGAAGAGGCGGACAATCATCCACGCCGCAACGCGCTGCGGTCTGCGCTCATGGGCGATCGGATCTCGTTGACGGACGTCAATGCAATAAGCCTCAAGCCCGGCGACGTGGTATTGGCGTGTTCGGACGGGCTGGACACATTGCCCCAAGCCGAAATCGCTAGCGTTCTGCAAAACGGCAAAAGCAGAGATATGCGTGGCGTTGCCTCGGACTTGCTGAACGCGGTCGAAGCGAAAGGTAAGCCAAAGCAGGATAATACAACGGTTGTTGTTTATGCCCATGTTCAAGATGGCATGAGCAGTATGCTTCGCGGCAGCCAATGGGCTTTCAACGGTGCAGAAAACAATAAGAAAACGTTGAAATATGCTGCAATTGGCCTTGGCGCTTTGGCGATTGGGGCCGCTGTTGGCGCGCTCACCTTCAAAGGCGAAGAAGTGGCCGAGACCGAGCCTGATCCCGCGCAAGAGACGGCGGCACCGTCTCAGGAAGAGCGTAGCATAGGCGATCGTTCGGTTACGACCGATCCGGAACCGTCAGATGACACATCGGATGGGGAACAGATCGCGCCGTCTGACGAGGCTGACACTCAGGTGCCTGAAGTTGAGCCGGATGCAACCGATGAAAGTGATACGGATGAAAGCAGTGCACCAGCTGAATCATCTGAAGCCGCCGAGGATCAAACCCCGGACGAAGTGACCAATCAGGACGAGCAACCGTCCTTAGGTGCAATAGATCAGGAGTAGCCCCGCCCGTGTCCGTTCACTTGCCAAAGGGAGAAACCTTTGCCGGCTACGTCCTGGGGGACGTGCTGGGGCAAGGGGGCTTTGGCATTACCTATCAGTCGCGCAATCGGGAAACCGGTGAAAGGTTCGCGATCAAGGAGTATTTTCCGGCAGATTATGCGAACCGAGGGCCCAACAATGCAGTTGCTCCGACGTCAGAGGGGCGGCAGCTGTTTCACATGGGGCTGGAGGCGTTTCTGCAGGAGGCCAATTTGCTGCGTGATCTGCCACAGCAGCAGGGCCTGATGCGCGTGCGCGCCGCTTTCCGCAAACACGGTACAGCCTATTGTGTGATGGAATACATCCATGGCGACCCGCTGGACCGGATGATGGCGCGTATGATCGATGCACGCGGATCGGTGCCGCAGGAACTGGTAAAGACTTTTCTGCGGTCTATGCTCGGGGCTTTGGATGCAGTGCACAAGGTGGGTGTTGTGCATCGGGATATGAAGCCAGCAAATGTCATGATCCGAAAAGATGGTCAGCCTATCCTGATCGACTTTGGGGCCGCGCGTTTAATGGGAAAATCCAGCGGGCTGGCGTCAATGTTCACGCGGAAATACGCAGCGATTGAACAGTTCCCCCCCGAAAAGACGGGTTTGGCTGGCGGCGTACATGAAGGACCGTGGAGCGATCTATTCGCATTGTCAGTGATCCTGTACGAAATGGTATCCCAAAGTTTGCCGCCCAATGCGGAAGAGCGTTGGCAAGACGTGCGCTCTTCCGGGCGTGACCCGTATGTTCCCGTGCGTCAAAATCTGGTCCGCAACAGGGTACAGGATACGTATGATGACGCCCTGCTGAACGCGATTGACTTGGGGTGCAAGCTTTTACCGCGTGATCGCATTCGAACCGCGCGTGACTATGCAAGGGTCGCAGAGATTGATCTGGACGTGCCCCAGATCAAATCGCAACAGCTGGAGCCTAACGTCACACGAAAACCGGAGATGCGCAAAACCCGGCAAAAGCGTGGCCGGTCGGGTGGGCACAAGGCGTCTTTGCTAGTGTTGTTTTTCATTCTGGTCGTTGCTCTGGCCGTGATTGCTTATGGAACCTTGATGTGAATGTAATGATTGTTCTTCGAGTTTTTGTGTATTCCGTTCTGTGTTCGGTATGCTTTGGAGCCTCGTCCGCTTGGTCCCAAATCCAATCAGAAGTGGTTGCTGTGGCCGATGCTGCTGTTGGTCGTGTGGTTGTCCAATATGACGGCGGATGGGGCACCGGCTCGGGGTTTGTTCTTGCGCCATTGCAAGGCGAAGACGGGTATTTCTTTTTAACCAACCACCATGTCATCGACGGCGGCACGGGGGCCTTTGTTGGGTTCAAAGAAGGAAACCGGATCTACAAATACGACGTTCAGGTAGCCTATGCATCGTTCGAAAAGGACATGGCGATCTTGAAAATCACGCCGCAGGAAAGCTTTGGGCACACGCCAAACATTCTGGCAGTGCGTGTCGGCACCATCAACAAAGGCGAACAGGTCGCTGCCGTTGGGTTTCCGGGCACGTCGGACGTGTCGAATGACAGCGGCAACGAATTGGCGTTTTTCGAAACCACGCTGACGCAAGGAGCTGTCAGTAAAGTGTCGCCAGGCAAAACGCAGCGCAATCGTGGCACGCAAGAGATTGTGCAGCATACCGCGGCGATCAACCCCGGCAACTCGGGCGGGCCGATGATCGATTTCTGTGGCTCGGTTCTGGGGATCAACACGGCTGGAGTGGTGTTGAATTCCGATGGTGAGACACCAGCCAACGGTACCTTCTTTGCGCCGTCTGCCAACTCCATCGTTGGGTTTTTGCAAGACAGTAACGTACCTTTCACGCGCCATAAGGCTGGCTGTGATCCTGACAATCCGACTATTGTGTCGGGCGGCGGGGGATCGGACAGCACTCTTTTAATCATTCTCTCGGTGCTGTGCGGCGGCGGCGCTTTGGTGATCGGCGGAATGTATTTGGTAGCTTCGAGAAAGCGGGACGATGCCGAAGACACGCCCAACCGTGGTGCCGCTGTCGTCAAGCCAAGCGGGCGTTCCATTCTGGCAGTCACAATGGCCGGACAATCCGCGCAGTTCAGTGCGGGACAACTGCAATCCAGTGTGACCATAGGTCGGGCGAGTGAAAACACGCTGACAGTCACCGACCGCAACCTAAGCCGTCGTCATGCAAGTCTTTCGTTGCAGGGGCGCAAGATGATGCTGACGGATCTGGGATCGTCCAACGGCACCAAGGTCGATGGGCGTCGGCTGAAACCAAATGAGCCGGTGCAAATTAACACGAAGTCCAAGGTCGAATTGGGAGGGATCGCTCTTGTCCTCAAACGACCCTGACACCGTTTTGTCGATCCGAAACCTTGGCATCGAACGGGCGCCGGGGTTCTTTGTTGTGATCGAAGAGCTGGATTTGAAAGCGGGCGAGACCATCGTCTTGGATGCAGTCAGTGGTGCCGGCAAAAGCACGGCCTTGGGTTTGATCGCCGGGGCGTTACCGTTGGTGGATTTGCCGGACATGCGGCATGAAATCGCCGGTGTGCAGGTCGCGCCTGACACGCCGCGTGCTGCATTTGCCGGACCGGACCGGCTTGGCTTTGTTTTGCAAACCAATACCTTGGTTCCATATCTGAACTTGCTGGAAAACATCGAACTTCCCGTACGGGTGGCCGGGCAGGCACCGGATGCCGAGTGGCAGGATCACCTGATCCGGGCACTGGGGCTGGGCGATTACAAAGCACGCAAACCCGGTCAGTTATCGGTTGGTCAGCGACAGCGCGTGTCGGTTGCGCGGGCTTTGCTGGGTCGACCCGCGCTATTGTTGTTGGATGAACCGGTCTCAGCGCTGGACCCAGCTAATGTGGCCGAGGTCGAGGGGCTGATCGTACATCTGGCGGCCGAGGCTGGATCAGCCGTTGTTTTGGCCAGCCATCAGGCCCAGACCGGGGACTTCGCAAACGCACCCCGCGCGGACCACCGGCTGATTGACCATCAGGGCCAATCCTATTCCATCTTTTCTACGGCAGGCCGCGTCGCGGCGCGGGTGGCGTGATGCTGAAGATTCCTGCGAAACTGGCTCTACGGGAACTGCGGCATGATTGGCAGTCGGCCCTGTGCTTCGTGGCCGCCTTGGCAGGTGTGCTTGGCCCGTTGTTGATCATTCTGGCCCTGAAGAACGGTGTCATTGGCACCATGGTCGGGCGCTTGATCGAGGATCCTTCAAATCGTGAAATCCTGGCGATCGGGGCAGGGCAGCATGATGCAGCTTTCTTTGCCGCCTTGGGGGCGCGTCAAGACGTTGGGTTTATTGTGCCTGCGACCCGCTCGATCAACACGTCTGCCAATGCTGTGCGAAATGAAGCGCAGCGAAAATTGGAACGGGCAGTTCCTCTGATCCCGACAGCTGCCGGGGATCCTTTGATTGACGGTGAAGCTGTTTCGCCGGGCACTGTCTGGGTTTCCGACAAGCTGGCCCAGGACCTGTCGGTGACGGCAGGGGACACTTTGGACATGATCATTGGTCGCGAAGTTGACGGGCAACGCGAGAATGCGCGGCGGGATCTGACGGTCATCGGTGTCGTTCCGGCAGAAATCTGGCCTCGTTCAGCGATTTTTCTGTCTGTGCCCGATCTGTTGGCCGTTGAAAGGTTCCGGGACGACCTATCGGTGACACCGGGGAACTGGACGGATCCGGTGTCAGATCCTGACAGCTATGCGAGTTATCGCCTTTATGCCCGAACGTTAGAGGACATCGGGACTTTGTCAGCGCATCTTACCGATCTTGGCTTACAAACGCGTCCGCGGGCCGAAAACGCGGCACTTTTGTTGTCGTTCCGCCGGAATTTGAACCTCCTCTTCACGGCAATTGCCGCCTTGGCGATGTTTGGGTTCTGGGCCGCAATGTCGGCCAACCTTCGTGGTATGGTCGAACGTCAACGGGTGATTTTCAGTCTGTTCTCAATGCTGACCATGCCAGACCGTCAACGCTGTGTTGTTCCGGTTGTCCAAAGTTTGACACTGGTTCTGGGGGGTGTTGTCGCGACCCTGGTCCTTATCCTTCCGTTTCTTTTGGCCATCAACGCCACGTTCGAAACCGCGCCCGGAGAATCCGTTGCGCGCCTGTATCCCGGCGACATTCTGGCAACGCTGGTTTTGGGTGCTGTGACCGCTGTGACTGCAGCGATCTGGGCCGTGTTTGCCGTTCGCAATGTCGAACCACAGGAGGTTCTGACCCATGCTTAAACCGTGTTTTTCCAAAGTGGCTGCGTTGACTTGCCTGCTGGGTTTTTCAGCCGCAGCACAGGCGCAGGACATCACCTGGAAGGAAAAGTACTTTAACCCGCAGCCTGCCGAAGGGGACCTGACCCTGCCTATGCCCTGCGGGGGCGCTATGACGTTTCGCAAGGTAGCGACACCAAACACGGATGGGGTGATTGGTGACGTGTCAGTTGTGCTTGGGCAGGAGGGAAGCGATCAGCCCTATTTGAACGGTCTGCGCCGCGCTTTTGTTTCGGGTGCGTTTGCGGATGACGATGGGGTGGCCAAAGGCTATTTCTACATTGCCAAGTACGAGCTTGCGCAAGCGCAGTGGGACGTTGTCATGGTCGGTTGCCCCGACAAAGAACCCCGCCGTCGTGCCTTTGTGCCTGCCGTTGGTCAAACCAAGTTGGACTATCAGCGGTTTGCCGAAATCTACACGCTTTGGCTGATGCAGAATGCGCCGGACAGTTTGCCCCGCGTTGGTGAGACGCGCGCCTATCTGCGGCTTCCGACCGAAGAAGAATGGGAGTATTCGGCGCGCGGCGGTTTGGCCGTGGATCAGGCGCTGTTTCGCGCGCCGCTGCCGCCCGTCCCCGATGGTACGCCGCAGGATGAGTTCATTGCGCACGGAGGTACCGCCTCGGCTGGCGGTAAATTGCAGGTGATGGGATCGCTGCGCCCAAATCCGTTAGGTTTGCACGACATGTTGGGCAATGCCGCCGAGATTGTCGGTGATCCGTTTGCTCTGGTGCGGCATGGGCGTTTGCACGGTCAGGCAGGCGGGTTTGTGAAGCGAGGAGGGGATGCCCGGACACCGTTGGCGGACATTACCTCATCGACCCGGTTCGAGGTGCCCCCGTTTGATATCTTGTCCAACACGGCCTCTGCCGACAGGTTCACAGGCACGCGTCTGGTGTTGCAAGGCTTGGCGATTACCTCTGCCGATCAGGATCAGGCGCTCAAGGACGGTCTGGACCAGTTGGCGCGCCCTGATGAAGGTTTGGCAGTGGCCGCAAGTGAGCAGGAGGCAATGGACCTGCTGGACGAAATTTCGAGTGAGACACTCTCGGATCGGACCAAAACCCAGTTAGCCGTGATCAAGGACACTCTGAACCGCGGGCGCGTGGAACGCAACGCGCAACGAGATCAGTCGATCCGCCTGATCCTGACCTCGGGCGTGTTGGTGTGTGGGCAAGGTATCCGGCGGTATCTGAATGCGTTGATCTCATCGCTGACCATTCAGCCCGAATTGGACGCGCTTGAAAACGAAGCCCGTCAAAGCGGCGACCAGGCGTTTCTGGAAGAAGTGTTGATCGCGAAAGAAGAAGCCGCTGCAAAACTGGCCGAGCTGGAAGCCAAGGCAAAAGCCGATATTGTTGAGTACGCCAACCTGATTGAAGGTCTGGTCGATCAATATTCGCCTGTTTTGCTGCGTAAGCAGATTGATTTTATCTACCCGACCGAAGCCGAACGGGGCCGCGAGCGTGCGACCTGTCTGGCGATGGTGCAGGACCATATCGGTGCGCGCTCGGTCGCTGGGTATTCGGACTTGGATCAGATTGCAGACGACTTTCAGGCGGTGGCCCTGTCGTTTGTCGAAGAATGAATTGGAAAGGTTGAACGATGCGGGATGTATTAAGCAAATCGCTTGAAGTGTTGGTCTGGATTACAGCCGGACTGTCCATTGTGTTTTTCTGTTTTACGGCCATAGCGATGCTGCGCCTGTCACCGTTTGGTCCAGATACGGCGACTATTATTGCAGCATTTTTGACTGTTGTTTTTGGGATCACCTCGTCTTTGGTGTTTGCTGGCATCTGTTTTCAGATCATGGACATTCGCACCTTCACCAAACACAGCGCCATTAGCCTGAAGAATCGGAGGTAAGGGGGGTCATGGAACACTCGGTACTGGGTCTGAAACCCGGCAGCGTCCTGCAAGACACCTATGAGATCAGATCGCTTTTGGGCGAAGGCGGCATGGGCGCCACTTTCCGAGGGCTGAACCGGGCCAGCGGGCATGAGGTGGCGATCAAGGTGATGACACCCAGCTTCGCCAAGAACCAAAAGGCGGTGGACCTGTTCCGGCGCGAGGCGAACCTGTTGCGGACCGTTCGCAGCGATGCGGTGGTTCGGTTTGAAACCTCGATGCTGGACAAAGATGGCCGCCTGTTTCTGGTGATGGAATTTGTTCCGGGGCACCCGCTGGCACATTACCTCAAGAAAGGCGCCCGGTTGTCATCTGACGATGTTTTGAAACTGGGTTTGCGATTGGCCGAAGGTTTGGAAGCGATTCACAAACTGGGTATCGTGCACCGTGACGTAGCCCCCGATAACGTCATGATTTCGCATGAGGATATCAATCAGGCAAAATTCATCGACTTCGGCCTTGCCTCGGACAGTGTTGGTACGGACAAGTCGATTATTGGTGACAGTTTTGCAGGAAAGCTGCGCTATTGCGCGCCTGAACAATTGGGGTTGTTTGGAAACAAGGTCTCGGCGGCCACAGATGCTTATGCCCTGGGTTTGGTCCTGATGCGAACAGCCGGGTTGGAATTGCCGGGCGAAGGCAAAGGGTTCGCAGCGGTTGAAGACCGCAAAGTGGATGTGAAAATCACTGACCCAAAAGTTGCTCCTGCCCTAAAATCGGTTCTGGAGCATCTGCTGAAAGCCGATCCCAAGGATCGCCCAACTGACCTGCCGGGATTGTTCCATGCCGCGCTCAGTGGAAATACCCCGGCACCTGCACCTGCTGCTGCCGCGCGCAAACCAGCGGCGGCGGAAGAAGCATCTGGTGGTAACAAGCTTCCTTTGATCGCAGCCGGGGTCGTCGGATTGATCGCGATTGCAGGCGGGGCATGGTATTTTCTGTCGGGTGCGGGTGCATCATCTGCAAAGGTCAATGAGTCTGTCGAGATCGCGCAAGAGGCGGTTGCAGCGGACAATCCTTTGACCGCGGCGCGTGATCTACTGGCCGCTGGCGGCGCTCAGAATCTGGATGCGGCTCTTGGGGCGTTAATTGCAATCAGCAACGATCAGGAGATTTCGCAACAGGATCGCGCCTCGGCCAATATTCTTATTGCGGAAATGTATGATCCAAAGACGCACAGCACAGTGACGTCGCCTTTCCCGCGTCCCGATACGTCTGCTGCGCGACGCTATTATCAGCGGGCCGCTGACCTGGGTTCAGACCCGGCACGGGACGCTTTGGATCGATTGGGTGAGTGAGGAGACGGTTAAGATGTTGAGACGGATACTACCCTTGACAGCCCTGCTGGCTGCGTTGGCTGTGCCAGCATTGGCACAGTCTAAATCTCCGCTACCGATCGAAGGCAAAACAAGCCTGTTCCAAAGGGTGCTGATCCGCGAGCGGATCGAAGCTAAACCTGCGCCTGACAGTGACGGCACCGCTGCTGCGTTGTCTCCGCTACAGGTATTTTTTGTATACGACCGCGACGGTGACTGGATGCAGATCGGGGCCAGCGATCAGGGCGACGACCTGATGTGGATCCCGGCAGCGGTATCCATCCCCTGGAACCAGAATATTGTCGCCACGCTGGAGGGCAGCGACAATGTCGGGAGGGTTTTGTTCTTCAATGACATCGACCCGATTTACGACATCATCGAAAGTGAAAATCCGGCTGGTTTGGCCAAGGATGCAAGGGATGAAGCCTTAGCTGCGGAACAAGGCGGGGAACCGTCGGAAACCGTTATCGCGCTTGGTCCGCGAGAAACGATTGATCAGCGGCAGAACCTTTACGTCATGCCGATCCTTTCCACCGAAGAGGCTGTGTTTGACATCGGCCCTTTTGTCAATCTGTTGCAAGTCGCTGTAGCCAGCGCCAACGCGCCGAACACGCCCTTGCCTTCAGATGATGCGGGTGCGGGTGACTTGAAAACGGCAGTGGTTTTTGTTGTGGACACCACGATTTCGATGGAGCCCTACATCCGGGCAACCCGCGATGCCCTGCAAGAGGTTTATCGTGAAGCTGCCGGATCCGCAGCGGCAGACGCCGTCAGCTTTGGGCTGGTGGGTTATCGCGATAGCCTCGAGGCCGCGCCGGGTCTTGGCTATGACGTTCGGACTTTTGTCGACCTTCAGGAAGGGCTGAACGTTGACAATTTCCTGAATGGTATCGACCAGATGCAAGAAGCGGATTCCAGCAGTAAGAACTTTCGCGAAGACAGCTATCGCGGGATCGAGCATGCTCTGGAAGACATGGATTGGAGCGGCTTCGGAGCGCGTTTCATCGTGTTGGTGACGGATGCTGGCCCCCGTGAGTTCGATGATCAATACTCGTCTACAGGTCTCAGCGCGGAAAGTCTGAACAGGATTATCCGTGAACGGATCGGCGGCGCGATGGCGGTTATGCATCTGCGTACTGACCGTGGGGCGAAAGACCATCCATCGGCGGAAGCGGCTTACAAACAGCTGACGGCGTTTCCGAATTCGGCACCGTTATACTTCCCCATCCAAAACGGTGATCCTGAGGTTTACCGGGAAACTGCCCGTACGTTGGGTGCAATCGTTGCTCAGCAAACCTCGTCCTATCGACAGAGCGGCGGTGATGAGATTTTAGACGAAGATGCCATCAGCGATGAGGGCGACGGTCGATTTTCGGGTCTCAGCACGGCAGGTCGCACTATGCAGCTGGCGTATCTGGGCAAAACAGAAGGCGCGCGTGCACCGGATTTGTTCGAAGCTTATGTGGCGGATCGCGACTTTGACCGCACCGGCTTAAAACCGTTGTCGATCCGGTTGCTGATTTCCAAAGCCGATCTGAGCAACCTGGAAGAAGCGCTTCGGATCATCGTAGATCAGGCGGAACGCAACGTGGTCAATCCCGATCAGTTTTTTGCGCAGGTTCTGGGCGTGGCTGCGGATATGAGCCGCAGACCTGATCAGGTGTCGCGGCAGTCGGACCCTAGCCTTGCGGAAGCTGTGGCTTTGGATGAATACCTTGCGGACTTGCCTTATAAATCTCAGATTATGGCCATCACCGAAGACGATTGGGTTCGCCTTCCGATTTCTGAACAACAGACCATCGTCAACGGGCTTTATGACAAGATTGAGCGGTACCGCCGATACAATGAAGCCACCGATCAATGGGTTGATTATCTTGGCGCAGGCCCGCAGGCAGGCAATCTGCTTTACCCGATGCTGTTGGATGATCTGCCATAGCCCCGGGCACTTAGTCCCGGGACATGAGTTTAGAATAAACGGTTGAAGTCGCGGTTATTCCGCGACTTCTGGAGCGGGAGTATGTTTTTTGAACTGTTGATCAAACAGTGTTCGGAAACTACCGCTTTTCTTCATCAACTGATCCAGATTGCCCTGCTCTACGATTGCACCATCCTGAATCACGATGATTTTGTCTGCCTCAAGCACTGTCGACAGACGGTGTGCGATGACAATGACAGTGACGTTCTGCGTCAAGGCATCCAAAGCCTTCTTGACGAGCGATTCCGACTCTGCATCCAACGCACTGGTGGCTTCGTCCAGCAGAAGGATCTCGGCGTTGCGCAATATGGCACGCGCAATGGCGATCCTCTGTTTTTGGCCCCCTGACAGGAAGGTTCCATTTTCACCGACCTGAGTGTCGTATCCGTCAGGCAAATCCATAATGAAATCATGCGCATGGGCTGCTTTGGCGGCTTCAAACACTTCTTCATCGGACGCTTCGGGAGCCGAACAACGCAGATTGTCCATGATTGATGCCGAAAACAGGAATGTGTCCTGGCCTACGTATGAGATCTTTCGGCGCAAGGAGGCAAAGCTAACTTCCCTCAGATCTTGTCCGTCGATCTCAACAACGCCCTTATCAGGATCGTAAAACCGCATGATCAATCCGAACAAGGTGGATTTGCCGCCGCCGGACTGGCCAACAAGGGCCGTTGTCTTACCTGCTTCGAACGAAACGTTCATATCTTCGATCACAGGCACCGCACCTTGATAGCCAAAGGTCACATTGCGCAGGGCAATGTGGCCCGGTCCGGCGTTCAAGTCGTGGGCTTTGGGGCTTTCCACCATCGTGTCTTGCGAATCCAGCAAGCTGAACAACAACCCAACACCCATCATGTTGGTTTCGATCTGGACGCGCATACGTGACAGGCGCTTTGCTGGCTCGTAAGCCATCAGCAAAGCTGTGATAAAGGACATAAGCTGACCGGCGGACGGTTGCTCAGACCCTGCTATGCCCATCGTGCTGACAATCAGCACACCCGCAACGGCAAGACCCGCCAAGAACTCCATCAGCGGACTGGCGATTGCCTGAAGCCTGGCAATGTCGTTCGAACGTTGCTCGACTTTGCGGATGGCGGTTTCCATCCGGTCAATCATTCTGTCTTCAAGCGAAAAGACCTTGATGACTTTGATACCCGCCGAGGTTTCTTGCAGAACGCGGATAATTTCGGCCAGCGATTTGAATTCGGCCTGCATAATCGAGCGAACGCTTTTCAGCAAATAGCGAACCCCCAGCAAGGCAATGGGGCCGACAATAAAGAACATCACTGACAGAACGGGCTGCTGATAGACCATAACAGCCACCAATCCGACCAGAGTCAGGGCGTCGCGGACAAAGCCGGTCACCAATACATCGATCAAACTTCGCGCCGCTTGCGCACCGTTGGTGGTGCGCATCAGCAGATCTGACGACTCATTTGCGCTAAAAAAGGATACGCCATGCCGAAGCAGTTTGCGGTACACCTTTTCCTGTTGCTGAGCTACGATCCGGTTGCCCGCCCGAGCGAGAAAGGTGGCCTGAATATACGAGGCAATCGCCTTTGTGAGGAACAGCAGCACCACCGCCAACGCAATCACCTGCGCCCATCCTCGCAGATCCGGGCTTGTCATGGCATCGACGATGTATTCCATCATGTAGGCCGACCCGGCCGTGGTTACGGCGACCACGATCATCGCTAAAATAGCAATGCCATATAATGGGCCTTGTGCATAAAAGCTTTCGCCTACAAGGCGGCCCATATGACCTGATCGCCATTTTTTCCAGGCGCGCGTTATCATTGCGTTCTCCAAATCGTGAAACGGTGCGCACGTTCAGATACCCTAAATTTTGTCGGGCCAAAAGGGCAGATACCGGGCTGCGTCAGTGCGGCCCATGTTAACTGCCTTTCGTGCGCAGCCGTAGATGGGGATTGCAATGGTATCAAACAAGTGCAATGCGCCAATTTACGCCGATTTCCCTATTTTAGAGCAGAACGAGTTGGACTCGTTGCGAAAAACGAAATGGAAACTGAACCGTTGTCGCGCGACGGTGCCACGTGGTTGTCACGAAACCGGCACCTAGAAGGACTCAGCCCTCTTGCTGCAAGTACGCCATCAGGTTCAATATATCGTCTTCTTTTTTCAAACCGGGAAACTGCATCCGATTGCCGGGCAGAAATGCCTTGGGATCGGCAAGAAACGCAGTCAAACTCTCCGGCGTCCACACAATGTCGGCGTTCTGCAGCGCTTTGGAATACCTGAATCCTTCCACCTGACCTGCGGACTTTCCGAAAACGGCGTGCAGGGACGGACCGACGCCATTACGGCCTTCGTCTAGCTTGTGACAAGCGCTGCATTTGCGAAAAACCTTTTTTCCGGCTTTGGCGTCCCCTGACACTGATGTTGCGCTAACCGCTGTTGGTGTCGTGGTCTGTGCTGCGGCCTGTTTGCCGTCTGAATGAAACACCAGCCGCGCCGTGATGGGTACCGTTCGGGTGATGCCAGGAAGGTTGGCCAGGTCCATCAGTTTGTCGACGCCCGCATTGACACCGGCGTCCTCAGTGTTGAGGAAAACCATGTCATTGGTCGAGACCAATACAGATGTTTCAGACAACCGGGCGACAAACATCTCGGTGTCAAAGGCGACCTCTGTTCCGGCCAGCGTTAGGACTGATGCGGTATCCACCGTTGTTGTTTCTCCGACGGCCAGCCCAGACACCTCGGCCATGTCAAAATCTGCCTTCAGGATTGCGGTGCCTGCTTTGCGAAAGACAAATTCAATCATCCGTTCATTTCGAATGTCGATATTTGTCTCGACCGTTGACAGGTCGATTTCGATTTCTGCACGGCCGTTTTGGGTCACATGCCCGCTGAGTTTGGTGAAGCTGTTAACCTCGCCAACAGAGTTTTTCTTGATGGTTCCGTAAGCCAGATAAGAGTTGTCGCTGTCCAGCGTCCAATTGTCTGCCAGAACAGGCGTTGCAACAATCGTCGACGCAATCGTGACTGCTTTCAACAGAAGTTTCATTTCAATCCTCCAAGGTTTGTGACACTTTTGCCCCGGCGGGCGTGGTCCGTGAGAGACAAACACACACAGGTCGCGATTTATTCGATGAGTGCCGAAATGACTTCTGAACAGGCCGTCCGCGACGCGGTGCAGACGCATTCGAAACGCGTCTGGCGGTTTGCGCTGGCTTTGTCAGGGGCATCGGACGTGGCGGACGATCTTCTGCAGGCCACGTGCCTGCGCGCGCTGGAACGCCATCATCAGGTCACCTCGCACAACCGTCTGGACAGCTGGTTGATGACGATTTGCCGCTCAATCTGGTTGAACGAGGTTCGGTCGCGCTCGGTTCGGCGGGCACAGGCCTTGTCGGTGACGCCAGAAGCTGACCTTGTGGCCAGCGGACCGGATTCAGAAACGAATATTTTCGCGACTGAAGTGTTTACACAAGTGATGCAGCTGCCAGAAGCGCAGCGGGAAACGGTTATGCTTGTATTCGTTGAAGGGTACAGCTACCGCGAAGCCGCTGCCATGCTGGAGGTTCCCATCGGTACGATTATGAGCCGGCTATCGAACGCCCGGCAGAAACTGAAAACCGTAATGCAGCTTGATGCGGCTGACGCCGCGCGACGGAGTGGCAAATGAAGTTTTCCGACGAGACGCTGTTGGCGTATCTGGAAGGCACACTGGACGAGACTCAGAGCCGCGCCATCGAGGCCGCGGTTGAAGAAGATTCTGAATTTGAACGCCGCCTAATGGCGCTGGACCCGTTCGCGCCAGTGATTCAGAAAGTTTTCGAAACACTGCCTGCCGAAGCGCCGAAGATAGAATTACCCGAACCCGTGGAGCAAGCCCCAGGCGGTGGGGTATTGCGCCTTTTTTCTGTGGCTGCGAGCGTCGGAGCTGCGGCCGTTGCCCTGACGTTTTGGGCCACACGTCCGGCAGATTTGGGCTGGGCGCAGCAAGCGGCGATCTATCAGTCGCTTTATGTGCCCGAGACGATTGCCTCTCTGGACAGTTCCGAAGCGTCACTGAACAAGCAATTTGAAATGGCCGAGGCCGAGCTTGGACGGTCTTTGAACCGTGAAACGCTGGAATCCTTGCCAGGTCTGGAGCTTAAGCGGGCGCAGGTTCTGTCTTTCAAAGGCAAGCCTTTGATCCAGGTTGTCTTTGCAGATGAACAGGGTCAGCCATTTGCGTTCTGCATAATTCGTCAGGGACCTGACGCGCCGCCTGCTGAGATCAAGCAAGCGGTGCTGAGCGGTTTGGCGACGGCCACCTGGGCTCAGGACGGCTATGGGTACATGTTGTTGGGAAGTTCTCCGCAGACAGACTTACAAAGTGAGCTGGACGTTCTGACCCGTACTTTTGCAGGTTGATCAGAAACTCTTGCAAAGCCTCTTGTGAACAGTGGCAAATGCCCGAAGAATACCGGCATGAAATCGAAGAAACCCTTACCCCTTCCTGAGGAAGAGGTCGATGATCTCGGCCCGGCCAGTATTTTTGATGGCGATCCGTCTGAGGAAGAAGATCTTTGGTTTCTGCCCCCCGATGAGGTCGAAGAAAAGGATTACTTCCTTCCCGGTCCGCGATCGGATCAACGTTTGCTGTTTGACCCACGCGATTGGCGGGCGGCGCAGTCTGAGTTGTCGTCGGAGCTTGCAGATCTTGCCTTGACCTTCGGTGCGCTGGACGAACGGTTGCGCGCAGGCCCCAAGGGGTGGACGCATCGTTTGGCCCTGATGGAGACGTCTGACTTGGGCTGGTGGACTGGCGATCGCGTCAGTGTTGACCGATTGGCTTTGTGGACCGGTCTGCGCATCGGAGCAACCCATGATGACGTGCAGGCATTGTTCCGCGCCGGATGGGCCGTGCGCCGACTGAGCTCGGGGGCTGCTCCTGCAGAAGGGGGATGGGAAACCGGACTGACTGCATTTCTGGACCGTCTGGCGCAAGGGTCCGATGCAGCCCCGGATGCAATTGTGGATCTGGCAGAAGTTATGCGAGGCGTAGAAGGTTTGCATCCGGTCACGCAATCCGCCATCGCGTTTCATGCTTGGCGCGCGATTGCGCAGGGTGTTGGTCAGGATACAGAAGCTGCAGTGATTGCCGCGCGGCATGCAGCGACCATGGGGCGTGGTGGTGCCGTATTTATGCCGCTTGCATTGTCTGGTCCGGGCGCGTTGCGCGGTGCAGGTGAGCCGACCGAAAAACTCGGGGCCTGGATACGAGGGGCCGGGCAGGCGGCCCTTGCGGGTTTGTTGCATCTCGACCGGGTCAGCGCCTGGGAGGCCAAAGCCCGGGACGTCACGCAAGATCTGAGCGGGCGCACGCCACCGCGCCTGATTGAGGCGCTGACTTCGTGGCCCATGGTGTCAGCCCCTTTGGCCGAAGATTTGACCGAAGCGTCCCGCGCGGCAGTTCAGCGCAATTTCGACTTGTTCAGCCGTCGAGGTTTGGTGCGAGAGGTCACAGGGCAAGGGCGTTATCGCGTCTGGACTGCTGTGCTGTAGTCCAGCAGCCAGTCACGAAACATGCGGGCGGGTGTGCGCATGGTCGTCAGCGATGGGTAGATCAGGTGGTATGCTTCTTGTCCGGCAACTTTAGCCTCCGGCAGACATGGGACGAGACCCGACATTCCCATGATCCGATCCGAAGCAGGCGCGCGGGCAAGGGCGATACCCAACCCGCTTGCTGACAATTCTGCAGCCATGATTGAGTTGTCCGCGAAGAAGTACTGAGCCTGTCCTGCAGGCAAGCGCAGGGTTTCGAACCAATGCGGCCAACTTGCGCGATGTGTTGAGACCTCGATCAGAGTGTAACTAAGCAAGTCTTGCGGGGTTTTGATCTGTGCAGCGATAGCGGGCGGTGCAACAGGATAAAGAACTTCTCGAATTAACTCATCACCTTCGGTGCCAAACAGGGCAGGGTTACCAAAAACAATCTGCAAGTCGGTAAATCGATTGGCAAAATCCGAAACGATGTTTCCGGTGGACAGTGACAGGTTGATATCAGGGTGCCGGGCTTGAAATGCTGAAAGGCCCTTGGCCAGGATTCCATGGGCGAAAAGCAATACAGACTGCACGTAGAGACGCTGCTCTCGCGTTTCGCCAAACAGGCCTGTGGTGGCAGTTTCCAGCATCAACAGGGATTGTTGCACCGATGGCAAATACGCCCGCCCTGCCTCGGTCAGAGTAACGGCATGGGCATGGCGGTGGAACAGAGGGGTGCCCAGCCGGGTTTCCAGCGCTTTAACCTGTTGGCTGACGGCCGCGGCGGACATGTTCAGCTGCACCGCCGCACGGGCAAAGCTTTCGGTTCGCGCGGCCGCTTCGAACACACGTAACCAGTTGAGAGAGGGGATGCGGGATGACATTTTAACAGGCTAAGCAAAACTTATCCTGACCTGCAAGACAAACCATGCTGAGCCTTGCTCAAGACGCGTTAGCGTATTGGCAGCGAACAAAATGAATGAGCCCAGCCATGACCGATCCAGCTCTGCCTCCGCGACCCAAACGCAAAATCTGGAACTTTACACCGCAATTGCCAATTCAGACGTCTCCGTACTGGGATTGGCCGATGAAACCGTTGGCTGCGCTGCGTTACCTTCTGCAAAGCTGGAACCCGTTGGCGCTGCGCGCGCTGCTGCTGGTTTTTGCCATCATCACCTGGAATTACCTGACCCCGTCACTCGTCCGGATCCAGACGTTCAGCTGGGATTGGGTGGCCGAGATCTGGTTTCGGAATTTCTGTATTCTGATGGTGGTTGCAGGTGGCTTGCATCTGGCACTGTGGAAATTCCGCACACAACAGGATGAATACCGCTATGACATGCGCCCGATGATGAAGGGCGCAAAGGTTTTCACCTTCAAGAACCAGGTCTGGGACAACATGTTCTGGACCTTAGGCCCGGCGCTGACCTTCTGGACTTTTTGGGAATGCCTGATCCTGTATTCCTATGCCAATGGTTGGATCACCATGATCACCTTCGACAGCAATCCAATCTGGTTCATCTCGGTTGTGGTTTTTGTTCCGATCTGGGCGGGTTTTCACTTCTACTGGCTACACCGTCTGCTGCATGTCGGCCCGTTCTATACCAAAGTGCACGCTTGGCATCATCGCAACATCAACACCGGTCCATGGTCTGGCCTAGCCATGCACCCTGTCGAAAGCTTCTTTTTGATGTTCGACACGATGATTTTCTTTCTTCTGCCGTCCCATCCAATCCACGCGCTCTTTCTGTTGTTTCATCACGGAATTGGTGCGCCGACCTCTCATGCCGGTTTCGAACACGTTAAATTCGGCAACAAGGCCAAGTTTCAGGTCGGGGACTTTTTCCATCAACTGCACCACAGGTTCTTTGATTGCAACTACGGCACGTGGGAAACGCCTTGGGATGAGTGGTTCAACACGTTCCACGACGGCACAGACGAGGGCAACGAAATGGTCAAAGAACGCAGGCGCAAAATCTGGGCGGGCGAGTAAAGCCGCACTATTCCTTTGTCGAGCCTGAAACGACCCTGCAAAGGACTGGGATTTACATCCAGACCTAGCTTCTCACTCTGCTACGAAGCTTCAGGGTAAGGTGGCAAAGCTGGAATGTTGCGGGCAACGCCTGACAACCAGACCGGAAAAGCTCAGCGCCCCACTCCGACATAGGTATCAAAGCCAGCCTTCAGGGTCTTGCTCTCTGAATAGACATTGCGGAGATCGACCATTCTGGGTGTGCTCATGGCCTGGGCCAAGTCGCCAAGGTTCAGCGCTCGGAACTCGTTCCATTCCGTCAGCAGCACCAGAACGTCAGCCCCTTGCGCGGCAACATAAGGATCATCGCACCATTCGACGCCCGGCAGTAAAGTTTCGCCTTCGGATTTTCCTTGTGGATCCACAACGCGCACTTTCGCGCCTCCGCCGATCAGGGCCGGGACAATGGACAAAGAAGGCGCATCGCGCATGTCATCTGTATTGGGTTTGAAAGTAACCCCCAGAACCGCAACGGTTTTGCCGTTGAAGTGATCGTCACAGGCCTCGCGGATCTTTTCGATCATACGCTTTTTGACTTCGTCATTCACGCGAATTACTGTTTCGGTGATCTGCATCGGATGCGCGTGATCCTGGCCAATCCGCGCCAGTGCCGCAGTGTCCTTGGGGAAACACGAACCGCCATAGCCGGGCCCTGCGTGCAGGAATTTGTTGCCGATCCGTCCGTCCAGCCCCATGCCGCGAGACACCTCTTTTACATCTGCGCCGACCTTCTCGCACAGGCCAGCGATTTCGTTGATGAACGTGATCTTGGTCGCCAGAAACGCGTTGGCGGCATATTTGATCATCTCGGCACTTTCCAGATCGGTGGTCAGGATCGGAAAATCGCGCAGGTAGAGTGGGCGGTAAATCTCGGCCATCACTTCAGCAGCGCGGTCGTTTTCCACCCCAACCACAACGCGGTCAGGGCGCATGAAATCATCAATCGCAGCCCCTTCGCGCAGAAATTCAGGATTCGAAGCGACATCGAATTCTGCGTTGGGGTTGGCGGCCGCGACCACTGCCTGCACTTGCCTGTTGGTGCCTACAGGCACAGTCGATTTTGTGACGATCACGGTATACCCGGTGACGGCCTGTGCGATTTCTTCTGCAGCCGCCATCACATAGGTCAGGTCTGCATGGCCATCACCGCGTCGGGTCGGGGTTCCCACTGCAATAAAGACCGCGTCTGCTCCGTCCACGGCCGCGTCCAAATCGGTGGTAAAGCTCAGGCGACCGGCAGCCACGTTTTTGGCCATCAACACGTCGAGGCCGGGTTCGTAAATTGGAACCTTTCCGGCTTTGAGCATGTCGATCTTCTGGTCCGCCTTGTCGACGCAAATCACATCATGACCGAAATCCGAAAAGCACACGCCAGACACAAGGCCGACGTAACCGGTGCCGATCATCGCAATACGCATCTCAAAAGTCCTTCTTACCAATACCTGCCGACAACGCGCGAACAATCAAAGAAACCAGCGGTAAATTCAATGGTTCACTGCGCCCGTAAACTGTACCCCATAGGTTCTACCTGTTTTTGAAGCAATAAGGGTGCGTAAACTTTTGCAACGTCTCTCAGCGTGCAACACAGGTTTGTCCAATTTACACCCAGTTTGAACGGAGTTTACGTCACCAATTTTTTCTGGATATGGACCAGAATGTCCATTGGAACAAACATGTTGCTCCGTTTTACCCTTTCCAGCGCATCAACGAAGCGCACTGTTTGACGTTCAGAGTTTGCCGCCACATTGCAAACCGACTAAAGCCAAGCGACAGCCAGTTACTTTGCCAAGATGGGTGTTCAGGACTTGTTTTCTGAGGTGAGAATTTCCGAACCAATCAGCCCAAATATAGCGCTTTGTTGAAAGGACGAGGGCGTGTTATATGAGGTTGTTTTCACAATCTCTCAGCGGACTCGCCGGAACGGTTCCCTAAAGCTTGGGGCACAAATAGCCGCCCGGTGCAAAAGCCGGACGGCCTATTGGCTTAGAACCAGCGCCCGATTGCGGTTACGGACGGTGATAACGCGGAGGAATCCGACAGCGCCGACAGCACTTTGCCGTCAACCCGCGTTGTGCCGGGCGTGTCCAAGCCAACAAACCGGCCGACAGCGCCTCCGCTGCCAGTGACGCTTGGCGTCGCGGCAAAAGGCGTGGGAAAGTCCCAAGTGAATGTGGAGCTCGAAAAAAAAGCACCCTCAGCGCCAGAACAATCAACTGCGGGCAAGGTAGCGGTGCAAATCTGCGTCCCGTCGGCAAACCGCACAAACTCTCCGTTTGAGTTTTGGCCACGTTCTATGACGGCACCGGTTGGAGTGCCCGCGCTTTCTGAAACGGATCCCAATAGATTGCCTGGCCCATAGCCATAATCCGCCCGCATGAGTCGACCAGTGCTGGTGTCGGACGCATCGCTTTGCACAGCTGCTCCTGTTGCTGCGCCGGTGGTCGGGTCAAAGCTCAGCGCTTGGGTCCAGTTTGCGCCATCGGGGGACACTTTGATTGAAAAACCTGAGCTGCCAGACAATCCCATCTCGGCATGGCCCGTCCAGTTCGACTGGAACAAGAGCGACGCGGTATCACCTGCGCTGGCTTTGTTGATTTTAAGCTGATGCCCGCCGCCGTCGTGGGTCAGCAGCGTCGCTGGGCTTCGAACAGTCAGGCGGTTGGTTGCGTCGGCGGTTGCCGCAATACCGACGCTATCCAGGTTTTGCGTGTCGATGGGCAGTGGAACCCATGCTGTGCCGTCCCAGATTCTGAGATCCCCAGCGGTTTCATCCCAAGCGCGCCAACCAGGAGAGGGCACCACGAAATGCCAGGCGTTGTCCAGCCAAGCGGCGAGGTCCCCGGAATGCCCGGCCCAATCCCCTGTGGGAGAGGATCCAACCGCGTGAACTTCTCCCTGTTCAGGGACCACGGGTGGCGTGTCGGTGTGGGTTGAGCGGACCGTCAGTTGCACGATCAGATCAAGTTGCCGCAGTGCTTCGTTATGTGTGACGTGCTTTTGCGCCTGTGAGGGTTGCAAAAACGGAAGGTTCAATCGGGGTGAGGTTTGTGACACGAGGGTCCTCCTGTGGCTGTCGGCCCGAAACATCGGTTGCGCGCCACAGTGCAGCATAGCGCGTCAATCCTCTGTGACCGGGCCGACCGCCCAGGAAATCTTCTGCTAACCATTGAACCGCAAAACGGGCTCAGCTTTCGGGGTTAGGTAAAAGGCTTTCGGAAATTATTCGCGGGCATAGATGTCTTCGTAGCGAATAATGTCATCCTCGCCCAAGTAAGCTCCGGTTTGAACTTCGATCAGAACCATCGGAACCTTGCCCGGGTTTTCCATCCGGTGCGTGGCACCCAGCGGAATGTAGACCGATTGGTTCTCACTCACCAGTTGCTCTTTGTCGTCGATTGTGACTTTGGCAGTGCCTTTAACGACGATCCAATGCTCGGATCGATGGTGATGAGATTGCAAGCTCAGTGCCGCGCCCGGGTGAACATGAATCCGTTTGACCTGAAACCTGTCACCGATCACCAGACTTTCGAACCAACCCCACGGACGGTGATCAACCGGCAGGGCCTCTGCTTGCTTAGCCCCTTTTTCCTTCAGCGCAGTGACGGCCTGTTTCACATCCTGGGCCTTGTCCATGCTGGCCACCAGAACCGCATCGGGCATCGCAACTGCGATCACATTCTCCAGCCCCATTGCCACCACTTCCTGAGTCGGCGATTCTGATCGTATCAGAACATTACGGCATTCGATTGCAGTGACGTCGCCATCTGTCGCAACGCCGTCTTCGTTCATGTCTGACAGTTCTTGTACGGCTGTCCAGCTTCCGACGTCGGACCAACCTGCGGAATACGGAACCACGCTTAGGTTCGATGCCTTTTCCATGACCGCATAGTCTATTGAAATGTCAGCAGCGTCTGCCCAAGCGGCAGGATCCAGTCGTAGGAAGCCCAAGTCAGTTTTTGCCTCATTAACTGCCTTTTGGACGGGTGCGATCAAATTTCCCGCATATTGTTCGAATGCAGCTATGACGTCGCGCACCGCGAAAAGGAAGATGCCCGAATTCCACAGATAGCTACCATCAGCCAACATGGATTGCGCCGTTTCTTCATCCGGTTTTTCGACAAAGCGATCCAGCGGGACGGCACGTTCCGTTGAGTCCGGCGCGTGGCTGAGTTTGAGGTACCCATACCCGGTTTCTGGTCGTGTAGGCGTGATACCAAAGGTCACCAGATCACCACGTTCTCTTATCGCGCGCGCGCCTTCGGCTACGGCTGAATGGAAGGCGGACTTGTTTGGAATCACGTGATCTGAAGGGGCCACAAGCATGATGGCGTCAGGGTTTCGGGATGCCAGGTAAAGTGCTGCTGCCAGAACAGCAGGAGCGGTGTTGCGCCCTTCTGGTTCAATCAGGATGGGGCCGGGGTCGATGCCGACCTCGGCCAATTGTTCGGGCACGATAAAACGAAACGCTTCATTTGTCAGAACCAGCGGCTTTGCGTAAGGCATATCTGACGGTCCAAGCATTCGGTCAGCGCAATCCTGCAAGAGGGTGGCGTCACCCACCAAAGGAACAAATTGCTTGGGGTAACTTTTGCGAGACAGAGGCCATAAACGTGTCCCTGATCCTCCGCAAAGAATGACGGGATGAACTGTATTCGTCATGCGTATGCCCTTGAACTGGTAATCACAGAAGGTATTTCTTTAATCGTACTCAATGAAATGGCTTATAACTACTGGGCGGCTTTCCCGGTTGCTACAATATCGTTGAGGTATTGGCTCAGATCCTCGCGCAGGTCGTCACGGGCAAGCGCAAAAGCGACTGTGGCTTGCAGGAACCCCGATTTTGACCCGCAATCAAAACGCTGGCCGTCAAATTTATAACCAAATACGGGAACACCATCAGCGATGTCTTCGGCGATGGCATCGGTCAGCTGGATTTCACCACCGCTTCCGGCTTTCATAGCGTTCAGGTTATTCAGCACAGACGGGCGTAGAACATAGCGGCCAATAACTGCTAGATTTGATGGGGCTTCGGTCGGCTCGGGCTTTTCGACCATGCCGCGAGCCGGCACGACCGGACCAATGCTGTCCCCAACATCCAATACCCCGTAAGAGCTTGTTTTTTCTAAGGAGACTTCCATGGCCGCGACCATGTTGCCTCCGGTCTCTTCATAGGCTTCGATCATTTGTTGAAGGCAGGGTTTGTCTGCTGCGATGACGTCGTCCGGCAGCATGACGGCGAAGGGTTCGTCCCCAATCAGGCGGCGGGCGCACCAAACGGCGTGTCCAAGACCCAGAGCTTTGTGCTGACGAATATAGGCAATCGCGCCGCTTTCCATGTTCGTTTCATTCAGGATTTCAAGCAGTTTGTCTTTCTTTTTCGCCTTCAATTCCTGTTCAAGTACAAGGTTGTGGTCGAAATAGTCCTCGAGCGCGGATTTCCCGCGTGAGGTGACAAAAATAAATTCCTTGATACCCGCCGCGCGGGCTTCGTCGATAGCATACTGCACCAAAGGCCGGTCAACCAAGGTCATGATTTCTTTTGGAACCGATTTGGTGGCCGGCAAAAACCGTGTTCCCATCCCTGCAACAGGAAATATTGCTTTGGTGACCTTGCGTGTCATGACGCCTCTCAATTTCAATATTCAGCCGGAAAAGCGGGGTTTGTCCGACACGTTCTCATAGGCTGCTGAACCTGATCAATCAATGATGCCCGATGTTGCGGGCGGCAACTGGTCAAATCGTGCCACCTTGTCGGGCCGGTGTCAAAAGAGAGCTCTTTTTAGGTAATACCAAGAGGAACCGAAAAAGCGACGTCTTGCGCAGCCCTATGAGATTGTTCGCTGCTTTTATTCCGCGAACCGATTGCGCGCGAATGCCACACAATTTGAAACCGATTTATCGTCCTCTCACAGCATTTGGGTTTTCGCTGAAGGGGCGGAAGAAATATCAGCTTATCAGCACGTATCCTGTTCAAAATACGGCGCTTTTTGAGCAGGCGTTTTCGGCTTCAGTGACCTTGCATTGTGGTAATTTTAGCGTTGTACAGGGGCTTGGATTTCACCTTTATCCGAGGAGCTACAACTGAGAAAACGCTCTGCTGATAGAAGCTCGTCTGTCGATAACCACAACGTGAATACTGGGTTTCTGAACCCGCTGCTCTGTTCCGAAATTGGCGACAATTGCGTAAAATTCCCCAAAATGGACGCGAATACGGCGGAGCTTAGCGTGTTTCGCCGCCGTATGGTCAATCGGGCGAGCGTGTTTTGGGCCTCCATCCAGATTATGGGCTCGGTCCTTCGACCTCCTTCAGGGTACGAGTTGGGCTTTCATGGTGGGTTCCGGAAAGCAAGTTGACGCAAAGCCCACGGTCTGTTGCCAACGTCCAATCGAGCGGCGCGTTTTGAACCCAGGCAACCCGTCCGCTCCGCCAACGTCATGGCCCATCTGTTCAAGAGCACGCTGCATCGCTGCAATATCGGACCGGTACAGCCCATCGACCTTTCCCCACCGTTCTAAAAAATCCCCGACGCCAAATTGAATGCGATCTCCGACGTGACCAACAAACAAAGCATAAAGATCACTTTTGTTGTATTCCTTGAGCACGTAGAAGTTCGGCGTGACAATAAAGGCTGGCCCATGCCGTCCGGCTGGCATCATCAGATATCCTTCACCATCCCGCTCATGGGCTGGGAAGGGCCTGCCCGAGACACGAGCTATCCCCATCTCTTCCCATTTGTGAATGGGGCGACCCTGATCGGGCCCTTCCAGAGAACACGGCACGGTTTCAGGAACAGACACCTCAAAACCCCAGTCCCGATTGTTAACCCAGCCATGCTGGTCGAGGTAGTGGCCGATCGATGCGATAGTATCGGCGGGCGAGCCCCAGATGTCAGCATGCCCATCCCCATCGCCGTCTTTTGCATAGGTTAAATAGTTAGACGGCATGAATTGCGGCTGGCCTAATGCGCCCGCCCAACTGCTTTTCATTTTTCGCGCGGACAAATGTCCGTTTTCCGCGATTTGCAGAGCAGCGATCAACTCGCCCGTGAAATACTCAGTTCTGGTACTCATGAAGGCTTTGGTGGACAGAACCTGGAATGCGTCATGGCGGATCGGCACCTGCCCGTAACCGCTTTCTCGGCCCCAGATTGCGAGGATAATCCGTGCGGGAACGCCTGTTTCATTTTCGACCACGGCGAGCGTCTTCGCGTGACGCTGTGCCATTTTGCGCCCGACGGACGTGGCGCCCTGAACTGATCCAGCGTTGAAATAGCGTCCGGGCGAACCGAACTCGGCCTGTTTTTGTGTTTGCGGTATTTTGTTTTTTTGCCCGGGAGGAACCAGATCAGGCAGTTTCCAGTTCAAAGTAACACCAGACAACGCCTGATCCATGGTTTGCTTTGAAACCCCTTTGGCTCGTGCCTTTGGCCAAACCTCGTCCTGTAGCCAAGCGTGGAACTGACGTTCAACTTCAGCATGATCCTGCGCCACAGCGGCGTGTGAGAGTAGGATCAGACCAGTGGCGACAAGTATTTTGCGCATCAAAGAAAACATGCGTCTCTGCTCCGTTGGGGTCTCAACGCGTAACGCCCGTTGTGACCCAAGGTTGAAAGAAGTTGTACCCCGGCAATCTGGGGTTTGGAAAGGTCTTGAGAAATCTTTTGCATTTGCCGATAGTTGAGCGGAATTTGGATCATGAGAGGGCTGTGCGTTATGGCCAAAGGCAGATTGTCCAACCCGTCCTCGCTTGTGATGGCTGCTTTGATCCTTTTGACGGTGACACCACCGATGGCCTTTGCCAGCGACAGCTTCATGGACCCGCAAGGTCCGATTGCAGCAATTCAGAAAACCCATCTTTTGCGAGCCACTGCGCTGATAATGGTGGCCGTTATTCCCGTTTTGGTTTTGGTGCCGTTGATTGCGTTTCGGTATCGACGCCGAAAGGGTGGTGCGGCAGCTTATCGTCCCGACTGGGATTTTTCAGCAAAGCTGGAATTTGTGATGTGGGGCGTGCCTGTTTTAATCGTGGCACTCCTGTCATTCTATCTTTGGAAGGCAACACACAGGCTTGATCCATATTCGGCTGCTTTTGGTGAGGAGCCTGCTGTGCGGGTTCAGGTGGTGGGATTGGATTGGAAATGGCTGTTTCTTTATCCCGATCTGGGCATTGCCAGCGTGGGCGAGTTTGGAATCCCAACCAAACGACAGGTGGCCGTGACGTTGACCACCGACACGGTGATGCAGTCTTTCATGATCCCCGCTCTTGCCGGTCAGATTTACGCGATGCCCGGTATGACAACGCAATTGCATCTGGTCGCGGATACCCCAGAGGTCATGCAGGGCGAAAACACGCAGTATAACGGACGCGGTTTTACCAAACAGAAGTTCCGCACAGTTTCGATGGAGCAAGACGCCTTTGATACGTGGGTCGACAAAGTGCGCACCGGCGGCATCCCGCTGAACGCGGCCACCTATCAGACGCTTGCGATGCGGACCGACAGGGACGAGGTCCAGGCGGCTTTGGGGACGGCACAGATGCCTGATGATGCGCTGTATTTCACGCTGGAAGAGGATGTGTTCCACAGCATTCTGCACCGGTATCACAGCGGCGAGGCTTTGCCTGCCGATCAACAACCGGGCACGGCATCCTTCGGGCAGGAGGCGCAAGAATGACATCTCCAGAGACAGGATTTTTTGGCCGACTCAGCTGGGATGCGCTGCCAATTGCTGGGTTGCTTCAAGATCCCAACGCCAATGAGATCGTGGCAAATGCGGCTGCGGGCGTCGTGATTGTTGGTGTCATTGCTGTGGTCGGGTTGCTCAGCTGGTTTCGACTGTGGACGCCGCTGTGGCGCGATTGGTTGACCAGCGTTGATCACAAAAAGATTGGCATCATGTATGTCGTATTTGCCATCGTGATGTTGGCGCGCGGCGTATTGGAAGGCGTCGTCATGCGCGCGCAGCAGGCGGCTGGGCCAGGTGACGGTTTTCTGGAGGCTGAACACTTTGCCGAGCTGTTTAGCACCCATGGCACAATCATGATTTTCTTTGTGGCTGTTCCCTTTGTCTTTGGCATCGCAAATTATGTCATTCCGCTGATGATTGGCGCGCGCGACGTTGCCTTTCCGCGGCTGAACCAGATTAGTCTGGGCCTGACGGTGTCGTCAGGCATGATGTTGATGGTGTCGCTGGTGGTCGGGCGGTTCTCAACCGGTGGTTGGACGGCCTATCCACCATATACCGGTGCCGCGTTTAATCCGGGCGTCGGTCCAGACTACTGGATTTGGGCCATCGTCGTGTCGGGTATTGGGACCACGCTCACAGGCATCAACTTTGCAGTAACGATCTACAAGATGCGTGCGCCGGGTATGACCTTTATGCGTCTGCCTATGTATTGCTGGACGATTATCTGCAGTTCGATCCTCATCGTCTTTGCGATGCCGCCCCTGGGTGTTGCGGCGCTGATGCTGGCAGCTGACCGTTATCTGGACTTCCACTTCTTCACCAACGATCTCGGCGGCAATATGATGAACTACGCCAACCTGTTCTGGCTGTTCGGTCATCCCGAGGTTTACCTGCTGGTGCTGCCTGCGTATGGCATCTATTCCGAAGTTTTCGCGACCTTCTCGGCCAAGCGGCTTTATGGCTACAACTCGCTTGTTATTGCGACAATGTCGATTGCGGTGCTGTCCTTCACGGTCTGGTTGCATCACTTTTTCACCATGGGTCAAAGCGCGTTGATCAACGCCGTGTTTGGTATTGCAACTATGCTGATCGCGATTCCGACCGGTGTGAAAGTCTATGACTGGATGGCAACCTTGTGGCGAGGACGTATCCGGTTTTCGGTGCCGATGTTGTATGGGCTGGCATTTCTGATGTTATTTGTGATTGGTGGCCTCAGCGGGGTGATCCTGGCCAATCCAACGGTAGACTATCAGGTGCACAACACGCTGTTTCTGGTGGCGCATTTCCACAACGTTCTGTTGCCGGGCGTGCTGTTCGGCCTTTTGGCGGCTTATAACTATTGGTTCCCCAAGGCGTTCGGTTTCCGCCTGAACGAGTTCTGGGGCCGGATAACAGTCGCTCTCTGGACCATAGGGTTTCTGCTGACCTTCATGCCGCTCTATTTTGTTGGGTTAATGGGAATGCCGCGACGCTCGTTCAGTTACGACGATCCGTCATTCCACCCTTTCATGATCGTCGCCATCGTTGGGGCGCTGGTGATCACGTGCGCTTTGTTCTCGGTCCTTATCCAATTGTGGGTCAGCATCCGCGACCGCGAAAAAACACGCGTTCCGGTAGGGGATCCATGGGATGGCCGCACGTTGGAATGGTCAATCCCGTCGCCCCCGCCGCCCTACAACTTCGCGATCATTCCACAAGTGACTGACCGGGATGACTTTGCGGCGGCCAAAGAAAGGGGTGCCGCGTACCCAACGCCGGACGCTTATGAGGATATCGAGCTGCCTCGCAACACCGGGATTGGCTTTATCCTGTGTGTGTTTAGTGGCATTTGGATGTTTGCGCTGGTGTGGTGGATCTGGTGGCTGGCGGTCCTTATGACCGTGTTGATAATCCTGGCGGTGATCATTTGGACGTTCGACGACAGCACCGAATTTACCATCCCCGCAGAAGAAGTGCGCAGAGATCACGAAGCGTGGCTTTCGTTGGTTTACAACGAAAAGGCGGTAGATCGTGACTATGAGACCTCGCCGGAAAACCGCGGCCTTGCCCGCCCTGATCTGGAGGCGGTCACGTGAAGCGCGCACCAACACATAGTTACCCCGGCATCAACCTTGGAGAGCGCCACGCAAGCGCCCACAAAGCAGCCGAAGTTGTTACTTTTGGGTTCTGGGTCTTCCTGATGAGCGATCTGGTCTATTTTGGGCTGATGTTCGCGATCTACATAACCATGATCGATGCACAGGCGGGCGGCCCCGGTCCCCACGAGTTGTTCGACCTGAAAAGCGTCTTTGCTCAGACCCTGATCCTATTGACCAGCAGCCTAACGGTTGGTCTTGCCATGCTGGCGCTGAAATACAATTTACCGCGCGGGCGCATCATTTTGTGGTTTGGTGTCACACTGTTGTTGGGAATCAGCTTTTTGGTGCTCGAACTGCGCGATTTCATGGCTATGGCGGAAAAGGGCGGTGTCCCGCAACGCAGTGGGTTCCTTTCGGCATTCTTTGGTTTGGTTCCGTTGCACGGTTTGCACGTTGCAGCAGGGTGTTTGTGGCTGATCGTTCTGGGTATCCAACTGAGGGTCAAAGGAATGACGGATGTAATCATCTCTCGGGTCGTTCGCTTGGCGTTGTTCTGGCACTTTCTCGACCTGATCTGGATCGGCATTATCACCATCGTGTATTTTGGAGGGCTGACCTATGGATAACAGGTCCGAAATGCACCGGCGCGAAAGACGGCGCTATGTCATCGGTTATGGCGGCTCGCTGATCCTTACACTCGCCATGTTCGGAGTGGCGTATGTGTTCGGCATCGAAACGGTCGGCGTCTATCTGACGATCGGCTTGCTGGGTCTGGCCCAACTTGTTTTGCAACTTGTGTATTTCCTGCATATCGACCGCCGACGCAGCAGCCGGGAAGACCTTCATCTGGTCCTGTTTTCCACCATGGTTCTGCTGATCATGATCCTTGGTACTGTTTGGGTCCTGGGCAATCTGGCGATACGCATGCATATGCACGCAATGTAAGTGGCTCAGACTGCGAACCAGGGGAAGTGACGATGAAACCTCTCAAAACCACAGCAATCGCCGTAATGTTGGTAGCCATTGGGGTTGGATTGTTACTGTTCTGGCGGCATGAAGAAAGGTATCCATCCACCAAGGATGCATATATCGGAGCCAATATTATCTATGTGGCGGCTCAGGTAACTGGCCAGGTCGCCGAGGTTCATATTTCGGACAATCAACCGGTCAAGACTGGCGACCTTCTGTTTTCAATTGACGAAACCCAGTTCAAAGCGTCGGTCGATGCGGCAAAGGCCGATTTGGACAGTGCAGTGCAACAGGCCAAGTCTTACTCCACTCAGATAACCGCAGCCGAAGCAGCTGTTGAAAGTGCCCAATCCGCTTATGACACGGCGAACAAAAGCCTCGAAAGAGCGAAGGCGCTGTTTGCCTCGGGGGATGTGGCACAAGCTTCACTGGATCAGACCACATCGGAATTCGCACAAGCCTCAGCGCGACTGACGACCAGCCAATCCAGCCTGTTGGCACTGCAAAGCGGGTTGGAGGCAAAGCAGGACGACATCCTGTCATCGCAAGCACAGCTTGAGATCGCCGAAACAAATCTTGCCTGGACCAAGGTTTTTGCTGCGGCGGACGGCTGGGTCGCAAATCTGACTTTGCGGCCGGGGTCATCGGTCTCGGCCAACGCTCCGCAGTTTTCGATTGTCGAGTCATCGGACTGGTGGGTGGATGCGAACTTCAAAGAAACGTCATTGCCACGCATCCGACCCGGCCAATCGGTCACGGTTCAGGTCGACATGCTGCCCGGTGTGAAACTGAGCGGAAAAGTGGCTTCCATTGGGCGCGGATCAGGAGACACGTTTTCATTGCTGCCTTCCGAGAATGCCAGCGGTAACTGGGTTAAGGTCACGCGTCGTTTTCCGGTTAGGATCGAATTGGATCCGACCGATGCCCCTTTGCGTGTCGGTGGCAGCAGTAAAGTTGTTGTAGACACAACAGGTCCGGCGGACGGTAAATGACTTCGGCGACGTCCGGTCATGTAAACCGGGTGATCGTGGTCGCTGTTGTCCTCAGCGCCATACTGGAAGTGTTGGACAGCACGATCGTCAACGTCGCGTTGCCCCACATTCAGGCGGCGTTTGGGGCGACCACTGATCAAGCGACTTGGATCTTGACCAGCTATATCGTGTCAGCCGTGGTCATTATGCCGCTGACTGGTTTCGTAGCGCGCCGTGTGGGTCGGCGGCGGCTGATCCTGACGGCGGTCAGCGGATTTGCCCTGATGTCGGTGATGTGTGGCCTGTCTTGGAGCTTAGAGGTCATTGTTGCCTTTCGATTGGCCCAAGGTATGTTTGGGGCGTTTTTGATCCCACTGTCACAATCGATCCTGTTCGATGCCTTCCCCAGGGAAGACCGTGGGAAGGCGATGGCGATCTTCGGGTTGGGTGTCGTAGTAGCGCCGGTCCTTGGGCCAACGGTTGGCGCGATCCTGACCGAGTATTTCTCGTGGCGTATGGTGTTCTTTGTTAATTTGCCTGTGGCGGCTCTTGCCCTTCTTTTGCTAGCCGGAGAATTGCCCGAAGATAAAACCGAAGATGTGAAGATCGATTGGAAAGGTTTGGCCTTGTTGGCGCTTGGTATCGGGTGCCTGCAGTTTGTTCTGGACCAGGGCGAAACCATGGATTGGATGTCGTCCCGCATAATCCAGGTGGCTGTTGTAGCGTCAATTCTGGGAGCGATTGGATTTGTTGTTCACGCGCTGGTTTCCAGAGATGCAGTCGTAGACCTGCGTCTTTTTGCGGACCGGAATTTTGCCCTGTGCAACCTGATCATCGCAGGTTTCGCGGTTTCACTGTTTGGCGGTATCGCAATATTGCCAACGCTTGTCCAAAATCTGCTCGATTTCCCGGTGATCGCTTCGGGCCACCTGTTTATCCCGCGCGGCATAACTGCCGGGTTATCGATGGTTTTAACAGGTGCGGTGCTGGTTCATCATTTCGATCCACGTGTGTTGACAGGTGCCGGACTGTTGCTGACTGCGATTGGCAATTTCATGATGGGGGCGCTCAACCTCAACGCCGGATTTTGGGAACTGGCGTGGCCCGGAGCCATCAGTGGGTTAGGGATGGGATTGGTCTTCGTTCCAATGTCTATCCTTGCGTTTGAAAGCATCAGTAAAAACCGGCAAGATGAAGCATCTGGCTTGTTCAACGTGACCCGGCAACTGGGGTCATCGGTTGGAATCTCGCTGGTCGGCACATGGATCGTACGCGGGCTTCAGACCAATACTGCAGTGCTCAGCCAGAATGTTACACCGTACAACCCGGCAGCACAGGCTTATCTGAGCCCGCTTGGTCTGACACCTGACAGTGCTGAGGGTGCTGTGATTCTGGGGCAGGAAATTGCGCGACAAGCGGAAATGATCTCATACCTGACCGTTTTCAACAATCTCGGCTTGCTGGCCTTGGCGACAATTCCGCTGTTGTTCTTTTGCCGCGCCCCTAAGCCGGGAACCCAATCGACAGCCCATGTGCACTAACCTAGGCACGTGTGCTTAGACGCAGGCGATGAGAGCTGTGCCGACCACCTGAGTAAACGGATTTTCGCAATAAACAGCGAATACGCCGGTCCAGTTCGCCGTAGTCTAAGCTTCAAGGCCTAGCTAGGGGTAGACCTTGGGTTGTTTGCCACATGTGTGTTGATCCTGCGAATACTCCACTCAACGGCATCTCGCATGGCACGACCCAAGGCAAGATCAAATGCTTTGACCAAATCCGGCGTTTGATCGCTGGCAGCTACAACGTTTTCCTGAAACGAACTGGACGCGATAATCTTGTCTTCGTATTCGTCAATGACCTTTATGTTCATACGCACTTCAATACGGACCGATTTACCGGTTTCTGTTTCTTGGACCACGATGCCCTGAAACTCGCGCAGGTCCGGTGCGATTACATAATCAGCTCTCAGGCCAACTGTGGAACGTCCAACCGCGGCAACTTTCCCCGAGTTTTCGTAGCTTTCCACCAACAGGGTCTGAACGATCAATGGCGCGCGATCTACCCAACGAGCCCGTGGCAGGTACTGCACCTGATAGGGTGTTGGCTGAATGGCGATTTGATCGGTATTCACCGCTGCAGTGGCCGTGGGTTCCTGTACAACGATCTGCTTCTGTATTCTGGGCAACGCGGACGAGAATGTGCTTTTGGGCGTCAAAAGGTACAGATCATTGGGTCTGGCCGCTTGTTGCAACGTTCCCAGACCGGCACAGCCGCCGATCAGGGCAACCACCAGCATAGCGAGAGCAGGCTTGATCATTGACGGAACTCCGATGCTTGGGTGCCTAAAAGGAAACGCGCAGGGTCTCGTTCAACCTTGTCCACAAGGCGGTCTACACTGATGACAAGGCGTTGGGCTTCTTCGACGAAACGGACAAATTGCGGAAGACCAACGCGCAGGAAGTCCGACACTTGGCGGCGGTTGGACTGAACGATGCCGTCGATTGTGCCCAGTAATTCGGACGCCGAGTTGGACGCGCTGAGTACATCGTCCGAGATTTGGTCGATCTTCTCAGTGATGTTTGATACTGTTTCGGTCACTTGGTTGGCGGCCTTGCGGATGTCGGCCGCAACTGGCGCGACTTCTTCTTCCATAACGCGGTTGGCGGAATTGAACGCTGTCTCTGCCGAGGACAATGCCCCTTTTGCTGTGTCCATCGCTGAAGTGATCGAGCCCAGCGTTGTATTTGCGTTCAGGACGGTTTCGTTGACAATTCCAAGCGTGACGCTGCCTTCGTCCGACAACAGGGTTAACCGTTCAGCCAGTCGCGAGCCGCGTTCAATGAAGGGTTGAATATCCTGCTGTAGGATGCGGTCTGCCGTCTGGATCGTGGTTTTTGCCTCGTCCAGCGCGGCTTTTGCGGATTCGGACGCGGATTTGACTGAATTCAGTGTATCTGTACCGGCATTAAGTGTTGTTTCCGCTGTTTCGACCAAAGGATCCAGGCGTTTGGAAAACTCGCCAATATCCTTGGCCGCACTGCCGATGTCGCTAGCGACAGACTCAAAGCTGGTCAGTGTTTTGTCCAGCCGCCCTGTGGCTGACGCAAGGTTGTCCAGTATGTTGCTCACGGCCTCGCGGTTCTTGTCGTCAACGACTTTGTTCAGACTTTCCAAAAGCGTGACAGCCTCGTCCAGAACCTTAGGCGCGCCTTCGAACAAGGACTGAATCGTGCTCCGCTTGCTTTTGATCACGCTGTCCTGTGCCAATCGCTGTGAATCTGGCGACCCACCCGTCAGCTCTACATAACCGACACCGGTCACACCCAGTGATTGCAACTGCGCCACGGTTTCGTCAGTGATTGGAATGTCTGCATCTACTTCGATGCGCACCCTGACTTTCGAGGGGTCGTCGTCATCCAGATTCAACGAAATGACCTGCCCCACGGGAAGGCCGTTAAAGCTTACACCTCCCGCGGCGGAAAGACCTGAGACATTGTCGAATAAGACGTCATAGTAAGCGTATTGGCGCGAGACCTCAAATTTCGCAAGCCACAGGAAAAACCGAACGCGCCTAAAAGCCCTGCAAGGGTAAACGCGCCAATCAGGATATAATTCGCTCGGGTTTCCATTGCCTCTACCTGTTTTGGCCCTTCTGTTGTGCTGCGCGGGCGCGGGGCCTGTAAAGTATTCCTGCACCCAAGGATGATCGACCTTGGTCATGTCTTCTATCGGACCTTCAACCAGTACGCGCTGTTCTGCAAGTACGGCAATCCGGTCGCAGATGGCATAAAGGCTGTCCAGATCATGGGTAACCATGAACACCGTCAACCCAAGGGCCCGCTGCAATTCGCCAATCAACTCATCATAAGCCGCCGCACCGATCGGGTCCAATCCGGCGGTTGGCTCATCCAGAAAAACGATCTCAGGGTCCAGCGCCAATGCCCGTGCCAGCGCCGCACGCTTGCGCATACCGCCAGACAGCTCGGATGGAAACTTGCCGCAGCTCAGTTGCGGCAAACCCACCAAGCTGATTTTCAGCGCGCCGAGGGACTCCATCAATTTCTCGCTGAGGTCAGTGTGCTCGCGCAGCGGGGCCATTACATTCTGCAACACGGTCAAAGAGGAAAACAGCGCGCCATCCTGAAATGCCACACCCCAATGGCGTTCGATGCGGCGCCGATCTTCCTCGGGACCGTTCAAGACATCGACACCCAGAACCTCGATACTTCCTGCAGCGGGTTTGTTCAGTCCAACAATTGTTCTGAGCAAAACGGACTTGCCTGTCCCGGACCCGCCGACAATTCCCAGAACCTCACCACGCCAGACATCAAGGTCAAGGTTGTCATGCACAACCTGCGTTCCGAACTGGTTTCGAAGGCCGCGCACACGGATCACGGGCTCTCGCTGCGTTTCTGTCAAGCCGGTGCCTCTTGTGTTTCGCTGATCATGTCAAATTCCGACCTCTGAGAAGAAAATCGAGAACAGGGCGTCAATCACAATGACCATGAAGATGGACTGCACAACGGAAGCCGTCGTGCGCTGACCCACGCTTTGAGCGGACCCTCTGACCTGCATGGCTTGCCAGCAAGAGATCACGCCAATGACCAAAGCGAAAAAGGGTGCTTTGATCAAACCCACCGCCAATTGCCAGACATCCGTGTTTTCCTTCAGCCGTGTCAGAAACATCCCTGGGCTCACGCCAAGGTCAATCCAGCTCATCAAGGCGCCACCGAACAAACCGGCTATGTCTGCCACAAAACCCAGAATGGGCAGCATGATCAAAAGAGCGAGGACACGGGGAATGACCAGCACCTCAATCGGATCCAGTCCAAGGGTCCGCATGGCATCGATCTCTTCCTGGACTTTCATCGAACCAATAGATGCTGTGAACGCCGAACCCGAGCGGCCTGCAACAATGATGGCGGTCAGCAAAATTCCCAATTCGCGCAGAACCGAGATTGAGATCAATTCGACCACAAAGATCTCTGCGCCAAACTGCTTGAGCTGCGTTGCGCCCTGAAAGGCCAGAACAACGCCGATCAGAAACCCCATCAAGGCCACAATTGGCAGGGCTTTGACGCCAGTCTCCTCCATATGCGTGACCAACGCTGCTTTGCGCAGCCGCCAGGGCATCACAGCGGTTCTAAACAGCCGGTGCAACGTAAGCCCCAGAAACTCCAGCATAGACAGCGTATCCTTCCAGGCCCCGAACGTGCTGCGGCCAACATCGGCAACCCAGTCCGTAAAGCTGCGGGGGTCTTCGAGTTTGCCCGGGTTGTCCGGTATACTATGCGTTACAGTATCGATCAGCTTGGCGTGCGCAGGCTTTGCCCCTTGGATTTCTATCGTCGCACCGTTCGAGGTGCACCGCCGACCAAGGTCAGCGATCAGCCACGCACCGCCAGTGTCCAGCGCTTCAATGTGGGACAAATCAAAAACGACCCTGTCAGGTGCAGGTTGGATAGCCGCAAAGTCCTGTTCTACCGAATGCAGCAATTGGGTCAGCAATTCACCCGATATACGGACATGAGTACCGTCGGTGTCGCGCTCGGCTGATATCGCTGGCTTCGTCATATCGTCATGTGAAGTAAAACCCCTTTGGCCCGCAAGCCTTTGTTTCGAAAGGCAGGGTTTTTGTGGAGCAGGATGGCGCGCGCGTCACGCCTGACCTTATTTGGTAGAGTCACGTTTTGTAATCTCTGACGGCTTTAGCAAGCGGCGATGTCTTCATTTTATCAGTTGCTTGAGCACAAGAAGCCAGACACATTTCGCGTGGGAATCAAGTTCAGAGCCGGAGAGTTCGTATGCCTGGGGCCAAAAACGTATTGTTCATCATCATCGATCAGCTTCGGGCTGATTGCCTGAACGGTGCATTGGCGGATTACGTGGATCTGCCTCACCTCAGGGCGTTCATGGATGACGCCGTGACTTTCACACGGCACTTCTCGGTTACCAATCCTTGCGGCCCTTCGCGTGCTTCGTTGCTGACCGGTCAATATGCGATGAACCATCGGTCTGTCAGGAATGGAACCCCGTTGCGTCACGACACCCCGAACATAGCCACAGAAATGCGCAAGGCGGGATATACGCCGATGCTGTTTGGGTACACAGACACCTCTGCTGACCCACGGGTTCATGACGCAAACGACCCGGTGCTTAAGTCTTACGAGGAATCCATGAACGGATTTCTGGAAGTCGTCGAAATGCGCCTTGAAGAATCGTATCCCTGGCAAGCGCATCTGATGAAGAAAGGATATGAGTTTGATCAGTATTGGGATGTCTACAAACCCGTCTCAATGGACGGTCAGCCCCCTAAATTGAACGATCCGGCACTGTATCGGGCGGAAGACAGCGATACGGCGTTTCTCACCGATGCATTCCTTGACGGTATCGCGCCCCATCGAGGAAAGGGCTGGTTTGCCCATCTAACCTATATCCGTCCACATCCGCCTCTGGTCGCACCTGCGCCGTACAATGACATGTACAACCCGGCAGATATTCCCCTGCCGCAACGGTTGCAAAGCGCGGAAGCCGAGAAAGAGTTGCACCCGTTCTTTGGCCCGAAACTGGATGTCTATACAGCAAAAGAATTCGTTCACGGCTTCGACGAAGTTGAACCAACAGACGCCAACATTCGTACATTGCGCGCAGTTTATTTGGGATTGGCGACAGAAGTAGACCACCATATCGGTCGCGTGGTGCAATACCTGAAGGACAGCGAGCAATATGACGATACGATGGTGGTTATAACCGCAGACCATGGCGAAATGCTGGGGGATCGCCACAGCTGGGGCAAAATGACGGTATACGATGCAGCCTATCATACACCGTTGATGATCCGTTTGCCGGGGAACGAAGGCCACGCGGGTAGTCAAATTACGGTGCCGACAGAGTCAGTAGATGTAACGCCGACAATCCTTGACTGGATCGGGCAAACGGCTCCGAACGCGATGGATGGTTGGTCCTTGATGCCGTTGTTGCATGGCAAGGTTCCCAAAAACTGGCGCAATTATTCTTTCAGTGAACTGGACTTCTCGGAACCTGAAAACCCGACCCTTTGGCAACAGCGACTGGGAACGAACAACAGCGACTCTTGTCTGGGGATTTTGCGAGATGATCGATTTACCCTGATCGAATTTGCCGCCGATCTGCCGCCCATTCTGTTTGACCACCAAGGCAAAGGCGAGTTCGAGAATGTGGCAAACAAGCCCGAGTTTGCGCCTGATCTAGCCCGGATGGGCCGCCAGATGTTGCGGCATCGCATGCGAAACATGGACCATACGTTGTCATTGCATTCCATTACAACGGAAGGTGCAAAATCCCGCTCTCGCTACTAGACATCTCTTTGGTGGTTGGAGCCTGTTGGCGAAAATTTATAGACAAATTCATATCTTACGGTATCGTCCTTGAGAAATACGCTTCTAATTTCGCTCTGACGGCCTACAGTGTCGGTGCTTTCGTTTTTTGTTACTGATTGAATTGTTCGGATCGGCCTGTCAGCGATTTCAATGTTCCAAACACACCTTTGCGCTTGCAGGGTGCTCTGAGGAGGATGGTGATGGGCGATTGGTTTGTGAATGTGCTGCGCAGCTATCCCGAACTGGCGGTTTTTCTGTCGATAGGGGTGGGGTTCTGGATCGGTCCCAAAAAGCTTTTTGGGTTCAGTCTGGGAACGGTCACGGCGACACTGCTTGCGGCTGTGATCATTGGGCAGACGCATATCCAAATCGACTCGGCGGTCAAATCGACCTTTTTCATCATGTTCATCTTTGCGGTTGGGTATGGGGTCGGTCCACAGTTCATTCGCGGCCTCAAAGCAGACGGTGCGCGTGAAGTCTTCTTTGCGCTCAGTGTTCTGGCCTTGTGCCTGATTGTGCCGGTCATATCCGCAATGGTCGCGGGCCTAGAGCTTGGGTTTGCGGCGGGCCTGTACGCGGGGTCGCAGACCATTTCGGCCGCAATTGGCGTCGCAACAGATCAGATTAATCAATTGGGCCTGTCGACAGAGCAGGCGCAGACCTACGCCAATCAAATCCCGATCGCCTACGCTGTGACCTATATTTACGGCACAATCGGCTCTGCCATCATTCTGGCCAAGATAGGCCCGCGTCTGATTGGTGTGGATTTGGTTGCTGCCTGTAAGGAATACGAAGCCCAACTGGGTGGCGGCGCGGCGGTTGAGGCCGGTGACGGTATCGTATCAGCCTATCGCATGATCGAAGCACGGGCGTTTGAAATACCACACGACAGTGACTTGATAGGCCAACCGGTCAAGGACTTGATGCCCGGAGTGCGGATCTACGCGGAACGGATCAAGCGTGGCGATGAAATTATCGAGGTTGAGGACAGCACGGAACTACAGGCGGGCGACATCGTTATGTTTTCCGGGCGGCGCGCGGACTTGGTCGGCCTTCTTGAAGGGCGTATGAAAGAGGCTGACGCTCCAGAATTGCTAAACACGCCAACTGAGAAGCTGGATGTTCTTATCACCAGCAAAGAGGTTCACGGAAAAACGCTGGAGGACCTAAGCAAGCTCTCGCTGGCCCGTGGCGTCTATGTCTCAAAGCTGATGCGAAACATGGTCGAACTGCCGCTGTTGCCGGGAACTGTCGTGCATCGCGGTGACATCCTGACGGTTCTTGGGTCAAAGCGCCATGTCGAAGCCGCAATCGCCCAGATTGGGTATGCAGATCGTCCGGTGGACACGACGGATCTTGCGTTTGTCGGATGGGGGATCTTTCTTGGCGGTTTGGTCGGGACCCTTGCGATTACCATGGGGGGTTTCCCAATCAGCCTTTCGACAACAGGTGGGGCCCTATTGTCGGGCTTGTTGCTTGGCTGGTTGCGAACGGTTCATCCAACTTTCGGACGTATACCCGGCCCGTCGTTGTGGTTGATGAATACCCTTGGCCTGAACGTATTTATTGCTGTGATTGGGATCAGTGCGGGCCCTGGTTTCGTTGCAGGGCTTCAGCAGGCCGGTGTTGCATTGCTGCTTTGGGGCATTGTCGCCACCTCATTGCCCATGATCTTTTCTGTCTATGTTGGCCACTACGTTTTCAAGTTTCATCCGGCCATATTGTTCGGGGCCTGCGCGGGTGCGCGAACCACAACAGCTGCGCTGGGGATGATCCAGGAAGCCGCTCAAAGCCGAATACCAGCGTTGGGGTATGGGATGCCCTATGCGATCGGGAATACGTTACTGACCATCTTTGGCATGGTCGTTGTTTTGATCCTCAGTTGATTTGGAAAGGTATGTGGTATGGACCGTCTGAAACTGCACGATTACGAAGCGCTTAGCCCTTTTCAGATCAAGGATGAGCTGATCAAACTGGCCTCAGATGAGGCACGAAAGTCCAACAGTGCGTTTCTGAACGCAGGGCGCGGCAACCCCAACTGGATCGCGACACGCCCGCGTGAAGCGTTCTTTGCGCTCGGTCAGTTTGCCATAACCGAAGCCAAACGCGTTATGGACCATCCGGCGGGTTTGGGTGGGATGCCAGCCATCAAAGGGTGCCATGATCGCTTTTTGCGTTGGGCTGAGGCCAATGCCGATATGCCGGGTACCGACACCTTGTTGACTGTGGTCAAACACGCCATTTTTGCTTTCGACTTTGATGCTGATGCGTTTGTCCATGAGCTGACGGATTCGATTATTGGAGACAACTACCCGGTGCCGGACCGCATCCTGCACCACAATGAAATTATCGCGCATGAATATCTGATGTGGGCCATGTGTGCGGGCCGACGGCCCGAGACACGATTCGACCTGTTTGCAGTCGAAGGCGGCACGGCGGCGATGTGTTACATCTTCAAGTCACTCAAGGCCAACCGTTTGCTGAACGCAGGGGACACGATTGCGCTGAGTACCCCGATCTTCACTCCGTATCTCGAAATGCCCGAGTTGGAGGATTACAGCCTCGAATCCGTTCATGTGGAAACGGATGAAGAAGACGGTTTCCAACTGACCGATGCAGCGGTCGAGACGTTGAAAGACCCCAAAGTAAAAGCCTTCTTTTTGGTCAATCCGGGCAATCCTTCGTCAGTTGCGCTGAACAAGGCATCTTTGGAGAAGCTGGCAGATGTGGTCGAGAACCATCGTCCCGACCTCATCGTTCTGACAGATGATGTCTATGGAACCTTCGTGCATGATTTCACATCGGTCATGGGGTACATGCCAAGCAACACAATTGGCGTTTATTCCTATTCCAAATATTTTGGCTGCACGGGCTGGCGTTTGGGTGTCATTGCCGTTGCACAAGACAATATCTTTGACCTCAAACTGGCAGAACACAGCGAAGAGATAAAGCAGACGCTGGACAAACGGTATGGCACACTAAGCCTTACGCCTCGGGATATCCGCTTCGTTGATCGCCTGGTTGCAGACAGCCGGGACGTTGCCTTGAACCACACCGCTGGTCTGTCCTTACCTCAACAAGTCATGATGACCCTGTTTTCACTTGTTGAGCTGGTTGACACCAAGAAAGACTATCAAACCGCCTGTATGGAACTTGTACATCGGCGGTTCAAACTATTGACCGAAGCGATGGGGATCGAGGTCAATGCAGGCGAAAACTACGACGCCTATTATGGGATCATCGACTTCGAATATTGGTTGCGCAAATATGTTGGCGACGACGTTGTGGCTTGGATCAAGAAGAACGTGCATCCACTCGATATTGCCTTCAAACTTGCCGAGGATCACGGGATTGTTCTGTTGAATGGCAGCGGGTTCGATGCGCCGGGTTGGTCTGCGCGCGTGTCCTTTGCCAACCTGCCGGACGAAGCCTATGCCCAGATAGGTCGCGCTGTAAGGTCTGTCGCCAGAGGATATGTCGAGGCATACCGCGCTGCAAATGCTATGCCCTTACACGGCGGGTCCTGACCCAACGCGCGAGGCATCAAACATGATTCCACTATCCGCGCCTGGTAACTGGTGCTAGGCAGAGGCTGTGGAGACGGCAAGCTTGAACATAACAGAAAAGCGCATCAAAGCTATGACCACCGCAGGGCTGAACCTGATTGGTCAGGCTCTTTCCATCTATGACAGCAAGTTGCAGTTGGTGCTCAGCAATCGCCGTTTTCAGGAAATGTTCGGGTTACCGGACGAACTGGTCCAGCGTGGGGCCTTGTTTCGAGACACCATACACTTTCTTGCCAGTCGAGGAGAATATGGCCACGACGAGAGTGTGGAGGACATGGTCAACTTGCGCGTCGAGCAGGCTTTGGCATTTGAGCCGCATTACATGGAACGGGTGCGTCCGAACGGGCAAGTTGTTTCAATCGAAGGTGCGCCCTTGCCGCAAGGGGGGTGGGTTGCAGTCTATACTGACATCACGGGTACGCGGCGGGCCGAGAACCTGCTACGGGCGCGGTCCGAGGAACTGTCGGAACAGTTGCTGGGTCATGCCGAAGAACTGTCGGCCACCAACCGCAAGCTTGCGGCCACGATCGCCGCGTTAGAAGAAGCCAAACGGGAACTGACCGAAATTGAGGCTCGAACACGCCTGGTGACCGAGATGATGCCGGCCCATATCGCGCATTTGGACAGTGACGGGCTCTACGACTATTCCAACCGACGTCTGAGCGCGGTTATGCCTGGCCGTCCTTCTGATATTCTGGGGCTCCATATCTCCGAGGCCCTTGGTGCTGTGGCTTTTGCACGTGTCGAAAGCCATCTGCAAAAGGCTTACGACGGTGAGCAATCTGTTTTTGAGTTCACCGAAGATCAGGATTCTCGCCGCATCCGTGTTTCATTCACACCGGATGGGGCAGGGGGTGTCTATGTCATGTCTGTGGACATTACCGAAGAAACACAAGCGCGGGTTGCCTTGCAGCAGACACGTCGCAGAGCGATGGCGGCGCAAATGACAAGTGGCCTTGCGCATGACTTTTCCAACTTGCTCACGATTATCCTTGGTATGCAGTCCCGGCTAGACAAGATGCACTTGCCAGATGAAGCGCAAGAACTTGTCGTTGCCACTCAACAAACGGCGCGCAGGGGTGGGCAATTGCTGAACCGGATTGCGGACATGACCGGGAACAGAACGCCTCAGCCTCAGGCCACGGATATGCGCGGTTTGCTGGAAGATCTGCGGATACTGGCCACCCCGTCCCTGCCGCGTGGCATGGGGCTTTCTGTTGTCAACACACTACCGGATCAGGCTTTGATGCTTGATCCGGGAATGGTGCAGGACGCGCTGCTGAACTTGATTTTGAATGCACGGGATGCATGTGGAAGCTCGGGACAGATTACCATAAGCGCACACGCCATCGGTAACATTTGGGTCGAGATTACCGTGTCTGACACCGGTCCGGGATTTTCAGCGGAGGCGTTGGAGAAAGCGCTAAATCCTTTCTTTACAACCAAGGGCAGTGATGGGTCCGGGCTGGGCCTGCCTATGGTTTATGACACCGTAAAACTGACAGGGGGCGATCTGAACCTAAAGAATACCCCGTCCGGAGCATCCGTCGTCCTGCGGTTACCCTACCGACCGGCTCCACCGGCCCGAGGCGGCCTTGTACTGTTGGTGGAAGATAGTGATGATTTGCGTGGTCAGTTTCGCGATATGTTGGTGGAGCTGGGTTTGTCCGTAATTGAAGCCAACTCTGTCGATGAAGCGGTGGCGCTGCTTTCCAGCGTCGAAGACATCTCGATGGTCCTGTCCGATATCCGCCTTGAAGGAGGGGCAACGGGGCTGGAGCTAATGGAAAAGATTAAGCCAGGGTTTCCGTGCATCCTAATGACGTCCCTACCCAATTCAGATCAATTGCACCAACAGGCACTCGCTTTAGCACCGGTGTTGCAAAAACCGTTTTCGCAAGCGCAATTGTCTGCATTGATCCAAACCGAGGCAGTCTGATGACGCAACCGCTGGTGACTATTCTCGATGATGAGCCCGAGATACGCCGCATCCTGACGGATGCGTTGGAAGACGCAGGGTTCCGAACGCAAAGTTTCTCTCGCGCGCGGGAATTTGAGGCGGCGCTGAACCGCGTGACGCCAGATGTTTGTCTGGTCGATCTTTCCTTGCCGGACACAGATGGGTTGGCTCTGGTTCACCGCCTTGCCTTGGAACAAGGCGCGGCGGTGATTATCATATCCGGTCGTGCACAAGTGCAAGATCGCGTGACGGGTTTAGAGCTTGGTGCTGATGACTACATAACGAAACCGTTTGATCCGGCAGAAGTTGTGGCTCGGATAAGGGCCAGGTTGCGTACCCCACGCGGCCCAACGTCAAACTCGGATACGGCTGTGTTCAATGGTTGGACAGCGCATTTTGACCGCTATGTACTTGAGGACGGGGCGGGTACAGAAACCCCGTTCAGCCATGCGGAAGGCGAAGTTCTGAGGTTGTTTCTGGAGAGCCCCAAGCGCCTGATCAGTCGGGGGCAAATGCAGGAATCGCTGGGCGGTGCAGCAGGTGACAGCTTTGACCGGGCCATGGATGTTCGGATTTCCAGGCTGCGAACCAAACTTGGTGAAGACCCCAAGAACCCGCGCCTTATCAAAACGATTTATGGTGCTGGATACATCTTTCTGGGCGATGTTAATTGGAAGTAAAAGCAGTATTGATCAACTGAGGTTGAGGCACTCAGCCCCTACGCCGGTCATACTTTCATGCCAAAATCAGGCATATAGCCGCCTTGCTTGATCGGTTTACTCTCTTAGCGCCTGATCCTTGATCTTCACGACAGGCTGCAGAATGTAGTCCAGAACAGATTTGCGACCGGACAGAATGTCCACTTCTGCGATCATGCCTGGAATAATCTCGACCGCAATGCCATTCCCGTCCAACATGGTGTTATTCGTTCGGATTTCTACGACGAATACTTCTTCTTCATTGCGTTCCGATCGCGTGATTGTATCGGCACCAAAGCGTATGATTTCACCATCTAAGGCGCCATATCGGGCAAAGTCATAGGCTGTGATCTTGACTTTCACAGGCTGCCCGGCGCGCATAAATGCGATGTCCTCGGGTTTCACGTATGCCTCAACAAGCAACGTGTCGTCCAGAGGCACGATTTCGACAAGCTCTTCGCCACTTCTTGTATGCCCTCCGATGGTTGTCTGGTGAATGCGGTTAACGATGCCCCGCACCGGAGAGCGGACTTGCGCTCGCATAGCCCTGTCGCGCAAAGCAGGCAGTGCCGGCTGCAAGGCCGCCAATTCAGCCGTGGCAATCGCAAGGTCGGTCAGCGCGGCACTTCGAAACCGGCTACGGGCCGCCTGGATGCGATGATCGATTTCTTCCAGGCCCGTCTTTAGCCTGTTGGTCACTGCTTCGGCTCGCACCTTGCGCCCCTGCCACTCTGCCTCGCTTCGGCGCAAGGCCAGTAAGGTTGTCGCCGGCTCCATCTGGCTTTCGACCAAGGGGGCTATAATCGCACGTTCTTCCTCAAGAACCGTTAGCGTCTCAACGGCTGTGACTGATCAACCAAGCCTTCTTCGTACTCACGGTGTTTCTGTTGCCGCTGACGTTCCAAAATTGCAATTTCTGCCGCCAACTCGGCTTGCCGGCCCTGATACAGCGCTGTTTCCGAGCGTACGACGCTTGGTGCTCCAGAAATCAGTTTCGCGTCGAAATTCAGCTGTGTTCCGTCTATCTCCGCCTGAAGCCGCCTCGCGCGTGCCATCAACCCGAATGCGCGTTGTTGTTCCTGACTGAGCTTGCTATCGATTTGCGTGGCATCAAGCTCCATAAGCATTGTGTTTTTGTCCACCAGTTGACCTTCGCGCACATGGAGCGCGCGCAGAATTCCGGGTTCGCTTGCATCGATTACTTGGATATCACCGGACGGGACAATTCGACCGTCTACGCGCGTTACATCGTCAAGCTCGGTCAGATGTGCCCAAACCGCGGCAGAGATTAGGCAAGACAGGATCACACAGTGACACCTTGGAAACGCTTGGAATTTCGACGCCAAACGCTGTTGAATCGATAGAGGCTTATGGAAAATCCTGGGTGGTAGTCGCAGGTGCAGGTAGCAACTCTGTTAGCGTGTTGCAATTGGACCAGGACGGGGGCCTGACTGCCACGAACCATGTGCTGGATACGCTCGATACTCGTTTTGCAGCGGTTCAGGACCTGGCGGTGGTGGAAGTCAACGGACGCGTATTTGTTGTTGCTGGAGGGGGTGATGACGGGGTGAGCCTCTTTACGCTGACAACTCACGGCCAGTTGGTTCACCTCGACAGTTCTGAGGACACATTGGCAAGCGGTCTGTAGAACGTCGAATCACTCAGCGCTGCGCATTTTGGGAATGAGCTGCAAATTCTGGTCTCATCGCAACAAGAAGCCGGCGTCACGGTTCATACAGTTCCAAAAGACGATCTGGGCTCAGTGAAGACAGATTTTGCTACCGTGTCCGGGACGGCATCAGGCGGCATGCTCAGCGATAGTATTCTGGATACAACTCTGATTGGAGGGCAAGGGGACGACATTTTGATCGCTGGGGCAGGTGCAACAACAATGTCAGGAGGTGCAGGTTCCGACATTTTTGTGATACAGTCGGGAAGTGGGCTGACCACGATCTCAGATTTCAACCAGGTGTGGATCGGTTGGACATGTTCGACTATCTGCTTTTACGGTCACCTCAACAATTGACTGTAACTAGCACCGCGCAAGGTGCTCGGATCGAATACCGTGATGAAGTGGTTGACGTCCACTCGGCCACTGGTGGGCCGCTGTCGGCTAGCGATGTTTTTGGCACTGGGTTTGAAGGGCCCGATCACATTCCAGTCGATTTCGGGAATTTCGGTGGTTTGACACCTGATAGCTCCGATGGTTTAGCTGGGCCCGTTTCTGTAAACAGCGAAACAGCTAATTCAGGTCTTTCAGATGCAGAGATCAGGTTTACGCCTGACGGTGGTGGTACAGTCTCTCCCACGGCTGATGAGCAAGGTATGTTCCATGTGGACCTCCCAGACGGAACATACCCTGGTAGGTTGGACGTCATCAATATTACTCCACGGCCAGCAACGAAACCGATGCTCTGGACGCATAGAAGGTCCTGCGCATTTCCGTGGGTCTGGACCCAACATGGGGTTCAGCAACGACTGAAAACCTGATTGCCGCCGACGTTAACCAGGACGGGTCCGTCAACGCATTAGATGCGCTTGCGATCCTTCAGGTTGTAGTCGGAGAACCCTCGGCACCCGATCTGCAATGGGTTTTCCTGGATGAAAATTCAGACTTGTCGGGGGTCAGTACAGACAATGTCGACTATGAGGCGGGTGCTCACGTGGTTGCTGTAAATGGGGTAATTGATGCGGATATGACATCTATTTTGCTGGGCTATTTGGAAGCCGCATGAACTGTGCAACGGTCGTTGATAACGTCTTGATCCTGGCATCTCCTGGCTTTGTCCCATGCTCAAGCCTGCTGCGCTGGTGTCAGACAAGCAGGCTTTGGCAACAGCAACCGGTTTCAGGTGCGCAAGTTACCGCGTCATGAAACACCCCAGAAGATAAGTTCTAATACTCTTGATGGGAGGCTGGTATTGCAAGTACGTCGTCGGACGATCACTGTTGCAACAAAGCAAAAGGGTAGAATTGTCTGGCGTTATTGTCCGCACTTTGCCGGTTGTAATTCCGCGCCTTGATCAAGAAAAGCCGAGTTGGTATCTGTGATTCGTATCGACTGGCTATGTTTTGAACAATTCGGCAAAGTCGAAACCAACTACGAGCAGGAGGTGTAGCGTTCGAAAGAACGTCAAGCGTGGTTCAGCGCTGGAAATATTCATAGTACCCTCAGAAAAACAAGCTCGGGCCCCAGGGCCATCAAATCAAGGTAGTCCCTAAAATGTTCCACGATCTCCGCGAAAAATACTTGACCACGGTCGCTCGTACTCTGGACGGTACGATCTACGAGGACCCGCCAATTTTGATTGGTGATACCAAACCGGACTACAACCCGGTGAACCGTGAACATGGATGGGATTGGCCATCTGTGGCGTTCACAATGGTTGGCAGCAAGCGTCTGGCTAACGTACGCACTTTGGTCGAGTCGGTTATTGGAAACAAAGTTCCGGGAGATTTTGTGGAAACCGGGGTTTGGCGCGGCGGTGCGAGCATTTTTGCCAAAGCTGTACTCTTCGCATACGGCATAAATGATCGTCGCGTAGTTTTGTGCGACTCCTTCCAGGGTCTTCCTGAGCCGAATGAAGATTTGTATCCCCACGACAAGGGGTCGGATTTTCACAAATACGATGCTTTGGCAGTTTCTGCAGATGCGGTCCGTTCCAATTTTGAAAAATTTGATCTTCTGGACGATCAAGTTGTTTTCATCGAAGGCTTTTTCAAAGACACGATGCCTTTGGTCCCAAGCAAGCAAATCGCGGTTCTTAGACTTGATGGTGACATGTATGAATCGACGATAGATCCCTTAAAGCACCTTTTTGGAAAAATCTCGAAAGGTGGTTGGATCATTGTGGATGATTATCACGTCGTTCCCGCCGCCAAGGCGGCCGTGCATGACTATTTCGACGAAATCGGATACACACCCCCAGCAATTCATGAAATCGACGGCGTTGGCGTGTTTTTCCAAAAAACTCGATAGTACAAAAACAAAATGTGATGGGTTCTTTGGTAAAACGCAAAGAACCCAACGAACTTACTGTTTCTTGGGTAACGCATCGTAGGTTGCCTGAAGATAGGCAAACCCATACCGTTGATCCGGTTCAAGATGTGTTCCTTCTGCCCATTCATTCCATGCGTTGATGAAGACGATTTTTTCGTCAGCGCTGTATTTTTCCTGCGTTAGGACCTGATTGCCCAAATGAGCTGTCCAGCGTTTGTAAGCTTCAATCGAAAACCTGCCCATAATGCGCGGCGCATCCTGATTGCGGGCTGTATTGTCCCAGGAAAGCGTTGATGACCGGAACAGCTTATAATCCGGTTCACTCTTGCCAAGTTCTGCGTCAACCACGGCGTCATAGTCCAAAATAGCCCCGGTGAACTCGGGGTTGTAAACGCCCATCTCATCGGTGATGTCGGTGCGCTTCACCTGATGGGGCGGAAACTCCATCGCGGCATCAAAGCCAAGTTCCTGAGGGTCCCCGATGTCAAAGGTCTGGGCTGCTACGAGATAAAGATCAGTCTCGCCCCAGCGTTGCGCCTCTTGACGCCAAGCCTTTGTTGTCTCCTGAATGTCAGGAATAATATTCGCTCGATAAACGATGAACACAGGTCTACCGTCTATCCGGATGTATCGCGGGTCGTCAAAATACTTACGGATGTGACGCAGAAGGTTTAATGAATCTTCTATTGAGTGGTTCTGCGAAATCAGTACATCGTGCTCGCGCCCGTCCCAGCGGCGTGTCCAGTTTTCGTTTGCCCAAGTCAGGCAGAAGGGTATGTCAACATCAGGGGTGTTCAGCATTTTCTCTAACGGATCCTCCATCAGAGTTTTTCCAGCAAACCAGTAATAGTAATAGGAAAAGCCGCCGATCCCGTATGCTTTTGCTATCCGGGCTTGTTCGACCATGATTTCAGGCACTCGCAAGTCGTAATAGCCCAAGTGGATAGGGCAATGCGGTTGGTAGTGGCCCGGAAAGTTCGGGATCGCCTTGCCAACATTGGTCCATTCCGTGAAACCCTTGCCCCACCATTCATCATTTTCCTTGAACGGGTGAAACTGCGGCAAGTAATGTGCAATTGCCCGCACCGCTGGTTCAGCTTTTGGTTGCGGATCGAATGGGACAAACTCATCACCTCGAACGGCACTCTCAAAGCCTTGCCGACCCAGATGCTGATTGTGTGTGGTTGCTCGTCTGGGGTCTCTTTTTTTGGCAGAGTTTCGAAACCTCCGAGCGGTACGTGATGAAAGAGGGGGGCTGAGTTTCGAAGCTGCCGAAAGCACATAGAAAAGCAGGGTATCTTTGATAGGCATAGATATTCTCATACTCAAGCGCTTCGGTGCTTCCGGTCAACAGATGTCTTTCTAAGCTTTGGACTAAACCAACTTAAGCTCACTTAGATGCATCAACACTTAACATGCAAACGACCCACTCTCTGTATTTATTTTGTGTGAGACTTTGCCAGCCATTCTTTAAGCAGCCGACCGCTGACCGTATCACGTAAAAGTCGAAATGCTCGTTTGGGCAGCGACTTGTTCGCACCATACGGTACTGGTTTTGCAGCACCTTTGGTGCTGTCACTCCGCTGCGATTCTTTTGGAACACCAACATGTGTCCAACCCGTCAGCTTGGACCCCAGAAGAGCGGATTGAGTCGCGTCCAAGAACGCGTGCCCAAACTCTCGATCAGGCTCCAGATGGCATCCTTCTGCCCACTCGTTCCAGGCGTTTACGAAGACCAATCTCTCTTGACCCGGAAAGTCCTGAGCTGTTTGCCGCAATGCGCTCGACAACCAGTATTCGTAATTTTCAGGGGTTCCGTTCAACACAACCATCGCGTTTTCCTTGCGCCGGGCTGTATTATCCCATGACGGAAAAACCGAGCGGTAAACGTTGTTTTCCGGCCCATACTTGTGGCCAAGATACTGTTCCGCGATCGTTGAGAAGCCGACGCACAACCCTTCGAAGTCTCCGTGCAGGTCCACCTCTGCTGATAAATTCGGCACGTTGATCCCATGCGGTGGGAACTCAACACCGGAATCAAACCCGAACGAGGCGTAATCCCAGTTTCGATGTGTCAGCGCACAGGTGAGGTGAATTTTTGGAATCCCGACAGACGCGCAATAGTCACGCCAAACTTGCACGGACTTGAGAGCATTTTTCAGATGCTGAGGGCGGTACACGATCAGAATGGGCGCACCGTCTATGGTGATGTAGCGTGGGTCGCGAAAGAACGGTTCGATCGATTTGATGAACTCCAGATCATCCTCGGGCGCATACTTTTGTGCGATCAATATCTCATGTTCAGCAGCATCCCAGCGGCGCGTCCAGTTTTCGTTTGCCCAGCACAGGCAAAAGGGCATGTCGCTGTCTGGGTCCGCAAGCATTTCATCGACTGGGCGTTCAAGCAGGCGTTTGCCTGAAAACCAATAGTAATGGTAGCAGAACCCATCAATACCGCTTGCCTTGGCCATTTCGATTTGTTCAAGCCGGGTTTCTCGAACCCGCAGATCATAATAGCCAAGATCGCTCGGGAAGTGCGGCTGGTAATGTCCGGTAAAAAGCGGCTTTGCCTTGGTTACATTTGTCCACTCGGTAAAGCCTTTACCCCACCATTCGTCGTTCTCCGGAATTGGATGAAACTGAGGTAGGTAGTAAGCAATCGTACGGATATTTTCGAATTCACGATTGGCATTTTTAGAGGCCATTACTTCTTCAACCCCAAACGCCGTGCAAGTGACTTCTTTTTCTTTTTGGCCAAAGGGCCGGGTTTGATGATCTCGTTAGAGTTTGCTGCACCGATTGTAGACTGAAGGTCTGAGTCTTCAGACACAGGCAGACCCGCCATCATGTTCGTCCACAAGTCTACTGTCTCTTGATCGGGTCGCTCAACGGGGAGATTCATCAAGTAGAGGTCGTTCTCGGCGCGCTCTTTCGGAACGGATCGGCTGATCACCTGAAAAACGTGGGAAAAGCGGTTCCGCTGCAAGGCGCTTTGCACGTCATTTGGCAGACGGCTCCAACGGTGGCAAAACTCCGTCATTTCCGGGCTTCGCACAACAAACTCGGCCTGTTCGATGCTCATTCCTTGCGAAGCAAGCAGTTGCTGTACGTTTTTTATGCCGAAGAACCGAATATGCGTTCGGTCCAGCAGGCCCCAATCGCGGTACTCAAAGTCTTCGTCAACTAAACATCCAGCGACAGCGGCGTGGCCAACATGCGGCAAAGAAAGGATTACAGATCCGCTGTCGTTCAACAGAGATTTCATGCCTGACAGGACAGACCAGGGATCGTAAACGTGCTCCAAGACATCTGCCGCTATAACATAATCAAACAACCCGTCTTTTTCACGCACCACGTCGCTCCATGCGGCATCGTTTAAGTCCATCGGGTACACTGAACGCGCAAAAGGCTTCAGTTTTTCGATTGCAGTGGGATCGATTTCAAGCGCTACAACGTCACAGTCCAATGTTCCGGAAAGATGCCGTGTGATCGAGCCCGGTCCAGCGCCAATCTCGAGAACCTTTGATCCTGGTTTCACCATTCGTAGCACACGAGCCGGCGCCACATCACTGTTCATGTCAATGTCGTATTCGTAGGTGTGTTTTTCGCTCACAATATTACTTCCGTGACGCTGATATCGATTTACAATATGGCTGCTATATCGTTTGGGTTTATTCGGCAATCCCAGACTCTACAAGTAAGTGTCAGTCTCGATGTGGCACCTCCAGATTGTCTTTGTAGAACCTCCGACACCTTCGCACAGATATTCAGGAACGACAATGTCTGCGCTACAGCATTCCAATGCCACGGGGGTGATCTGCGCGCATTTTTGCCAACAATTACCTCAAGATGGTATGACACACGCAACCTTTCCGCAACGGTAGCAGCAGTCGTAGTGCTCAACATTGCTCAAACCGGGTTCGGCGCACATTTTTGATGCCATTTACCGCTTCACACTGGCGCTCGCGTTTAGCTTATGGATGCGTCCTTTTTCGCCACAAAAACCAAATTGGAACGACGCTTTAGTACAATTTGTATAAGGCGTTATTGTATCAACACGGTTATTTTGTGTTCAGAATAGCGCGTACAAAAAAGTGAAGTTTCAGAAATGGGGTTGACCCGACTGGTGTTTAAGATCACGTACCGCACAGTTTTGATAATAGTTAGCAGGCGCATTTGTCACAGATCACCATCATAAGTGTTTGCTTTAACAGCAGCAGTGTTTTGCATGACATGCTGGGTTCCATCCCGGACGGCGTGAGCACGATATTGGTAGACAACGCCTCAGACGATGTCGAAGCAGTACAGGAGCTGGCCGATGCGCACGGGGCTACATTGCTTAGAAACAAAGAAAACAAGGGGTTTGGTATTGCCTGCAACCTGGGTGCTGAACGTGCGCAATCTGATCTGATTCTGTTTTTGAACCCTGATTCCATACTCTTGGCAGGGGCATTGGACGCCATGCAGGCAGGTGCGGATCGTTACCCCACCGCATCTGCGTTTAATCCGAGGATCCTAAACAAATCCGGAAAACCGAGTTTTCGTCGTTCCAGTGTTATTACGCCACGCAGTGAAGCGCTGCGCACTAAAAAGGTTGACGGTGATCTGGAACTCCCGGTTCTTCTCGGTGCGGCTCTGTTGGTTCGTCGTTCCGCTTTTGAAACTGTTGGGGGGTTTGATCCGGAAATCTTTTTGTACCACGAAGACGATGACATAAGCCTTAGGCTCAAGGCCGTTTGTGGTCCGTTGTACTATCTTCATGATGCGCAAGTTACGCATGTTCAAGGCACTTCTTCGCCCAGCAACGCCGCAGTTGCCGGATTGAAGGGGTTCTTTATGGGGCAATCGCGAGTGTACGTGGCTCGGAAACACAACGTTCCATTTGCTTTCCCCCGAGCGCTTGCAACCGCACTTTTGCAGATGCTGTCGCCGGTCGTGTTGTTTTCAGCCCGAAAGCGTTCAAAACAACGTTCATTTTTGCGCGGAGTCTGGCAGAGCCGAAGCGTTCGCCCGGTTCCTTTCAAGTCCCACTCAGCGTGAAACCGGGCACCAATAACGCATTCGTCTGTTGAAGATAATTCAAGAAGCCCAAAAGAATGCTGTGGACCGCAAACGCAGTCCGACTGGCGAATGCCGAGGCTTTCTGCGTTAACACTCCGATGTCACGTCGGGGATTTCGCTTCTAGTCCATCAATTGTTTCAGATAGACACCATAAGTGGACTTGGCAAACAGTCGCGCGCGTTCTTCAAGCGCTTCATTGTCAATCCAGCCGTTTGCCCATGCGATCTCGTCCAGGCTTCCGGTCTGCATACCTTGACGCGCTTCGATGGTCCGTACGAAATTGCCCGCGTCCAACAATGAGCCATGCGTGCCGGTATCCAGCCACGCAAATCCACGCCCCATGGTCTGTACGTCCAGCAAACCTTCTTGCAAATACATCTCTAGAAGCGATGTAATTTCCAATTCTCCGCGCTCTGAAGGTTGCACTTCATGTGCTCGCGCCGGAGCGTCTCCGTCCAAGAAATAAAGACCAGTTACTGCATAGTTCGATGGCGGAACTTCGGGTTTCTCGATGATCGCACGTGCTTTCGAACCTTCGAAATCCACGACCCCATAACGTTCGGGATCGGCCACGCGATAGGCAAAGACAGTCCCCCCGCGTTTCAATTGGTCCGCTTCCAGAAGAAGGTCGGACAGTCCGTGCCCAAAGAAAATATTGTCGCCCAAAATCAGAGCGGATGGAGCGCCAGCCAGAAAGTCTTCGGTCAGAGTGTAAGCTTGTGCAAGGCCGTCAGGGGACGGCTGAACAATCCAGGTGATCGAAAGCCCGTACTGACTGCCGTCGCCCAACATGCGTTGGAACTGATCCTGATCCTGAGGTGTAGTGATGATCGCAATCTCGCGGATTTGCGCGAGCATCAGAACACTCAGAGGGTAGAAAATCATTGGCTTGTCATAGATCGGCAGCAGTTGCTTGGAAACCGCCATGGTGATCGGATAAAGCCGGGTGCCGGACCCTCCGGCAAGAATAATGCCTTTACGTTGCATGCTCTTTCCTTTCAGGGATCAGCCAGTCGCTGAATTCAGCTCGCGCAAAACGTCGCTCAGACCGGTTTTCCACTCCGGTCTACCAATTCCAAACACAGCGTTCAGGCGATCACAGTTCAAACGCGAATTCAGTGGTCTTGGGGCCGGGGTAGGGTAGTCCGTCGAGGGGATGTCTTCGATCTGAGTTGTCAAGCCCGACTGCACAGTGATTTCGCGTGCGAAGTCCGCCCAGCTGGCATCAGGAGCGCCGGAAAAATGAAATAGCCCGCCTTCAGTACCCGCGTTGCTTTTCGCCATAACAAGAAGAGCATCGGCAATATCAGCTGCGGGTGTTGGTCCGCCGATCTGGTCGGCAACAATTGTCAATCTGTCGCGGGTCTCAGCAAGTCTGAGAATGGTTTTGACAAAATTATTCCCATGGGCCGAAAAAACCCAACTGGTTCGCAGAATGGCGTGCCATCCTCCCGCTTGAGCGATCTGGCGTTCTCCGTCCAACTTAGTTTTGCCGTAAGCGCCTAAAGGTGCTGTTGGGTGATCAGTTGTCCAAGGGGATGTGCCAGATCCTTCGAATACGTAATCCGTTGAGATATGCAGAAAGGGCAGGCCCCGTTCCGTGGCTGCGCGCGCCATTGCTCCGGGCGAGTCTGCGTTAACAAGTTGCGCAAGATCGAGGTCTTCTTCGGCCTTGTCCACTGCTGTGTATGCCGCAGCATTGATAATGACGTCGGCATCAGTGCCTTGGATAGCTTCCGCACATTGCGGAGGGTTCGACAAGTCCGCCTTGGTGCGATCCAGCGCCTCAACCTCTATACCATGGCTGTCTGCGCGGCGGCGTAGTTCGGTCGCCACTTGGCCACTATGGCCGAATATCAGCGCTTTCATTTGCCAGTCCCCAAGCGTTTTCCTACACCGCTGCGTGCTTGCAAAGCGTTCAGCCAGTCTGTGTTGTCCAGATACCATTGCACGGTTTGCTCAAGCCCGGTTTCAGGGGTGTATGACGGGCGCCAGTTCAGTTCCTCGCGGATACGGGCCGGGTCGATGGCATAACGACGATCATGACCCGGGCGATCCGTAACAAACGTGATCAGATCGCTGTAGGGCGCAGAGCCCGGTTTCAGCCGATCCAGGATTTTGCACAGCATCCTGACAAGGTCGAGATTGGTCATCTCGTTTTCGCCGCCGATATTATAGCTGCGACCAAGTTCGCCTTTTTCCAGCACCAGCAACAACGCTTCGGCATGATCCTCGACATGCAGCCAGTCACGAATGTTGTCACCTTTCCCGTAAATCGGGATCGGCTGCCCGGACAAAGCGTTCAGGATGACCACGGGTATCAGCTTTTCCGGGAACTGGAATGGCCCATAATTGTTTGAGCAATTGGTCAGAACCACCGGCAGCCCATAAGTTTCCAGCCAAGCGCGGACCAGATGATCTGACCCTGCTTTCGAAGCAGAATAAGGCGAATTTGGCTGGTATGGGCTGTCCTCAGTGAAAAAACCGGTCGCCCCCAATGACCCGAACACTTCATCCGTTGAAATGTGGTGGAACCTGAAACTTTCTGGTCGCCCTGCGCTCTGCCAATAGGCGCGCGCGGCCTCCAGCAAAACATATGTGCCGGTAAGATTTGTGTCGATAAAAGCCGCAGGACCATCAATCGAACGGTCCACATGGCTTTCTGCAGCCAAATGCATGATCGCATCGGGACGGTGCTTGTCCATAATGGCAGACATCGCCTCGGCGTCCCGAATGTCAGCGTGCTCAAATGCATAGGCCGGAGAATCGGCAACTGAGGCAACATTATCCAGGCATGCAGCATATGTCAGAGCATCGACATTAATGACGGAATGACCATCTGAAACAGCGCGTCGAATAACGGCAGAGCCAATAAAACCGGCGCCACCTGTAACAAGTATTTTCATTGCCCGGCCTCAAACACAAAAGGGGAGTCCAAATCACGAAGGCAAGGGGCAACCTTGTCTTTTTCGGAGAGTTGGGGAGCTGAGCTACTGCTCGGCCAATCTATTCCGACATCGGGATCATTCCACAGAAGAGCACCTTCCGTTTCCGGCGCGTAGGTGTCGGAACACTTGTAAACGATCTCGGTATCCGGCTCCAGGGTCACGAAACCATGTGCAAAACCCGCAGGCACCAACAGCATGCGTCCGTTCTCAAAGCTCAACTCCTCGCCAACCCATTTGCCATAGGTTGGAGACCCTTTTCGTATGTCCACGGCAACGTCGAACAGCCTGCCGCGTCCGCAGCGTACCAGCTTGGCCTGCGCCCGGGGTGGGGCCTGGAAATGCAGCCCTCGTACAGTGTTTACTGCGCTGGAGAGCGAGTGATTGTCCTGAACATACGGTGTGACTATGCCAGCAGCGGCAAAACTGTCTGCATTGTAAGTTTCTTCAAAGAACCCGCGATGATCGCCAAAACGCCTCGGGGTAATCAACTTCACGTCCGGAATGGAAAGCGCGACTATTTCCATCGTTGCTAATTTCTTCTCTTTAAGCGGTTTTTAGTTCCAAGAAGCTATGTCATATATGGTTTGGATTCACCACATCCCATGTTCCAGAATAGGCAATATTTGGCTGTAGAGTCATGTTCCAGAAGGCTTATGTTTATGTCTGCCTTGTTGGCGCGGTTGTTTGCTTAGGCCAATGCGGGGTCAAAAACGCGATTGCGCGAGTGTTGGTGGTGGCATGCGATGCCGCCATTTCAAGTTAGAGACGTCAATCTGATCCGGCGCATTTTGCCATAGCAAAGAGATGCGCATTCGGGTGTGAGGATCGCCAAGACGTTTTGACTCAGCGATTCCCACATCTGATGCTATCGCGCATTAAGGGATATCCACACTTCGCGCTATTACCGTGTGTTTGTTCAGTCACTTCCGGGGCCGTGAGGCCCCTAGAGAAGGAAACCATCTTCCTCGAACAAAGTTGCAATCAACGGTTCGACGTCTCTATCTCCTGCGTTCTCTGGAATACTGAACCATTTAAAGTCGACTTGACCGTCGACGCCGGGCAGCATCGAGCCCCCAGCACTGAGCGCTTCCACCAGTGTATAAATATCCTCAGCGTCTGCATCAGCAGTCATTTCGGGTGCAAACTTCAAAAGTTCGGTGGTCTCGTCCCAATCCGTCAGGTCCAAAGCCTGAGCTACAGACGCCAGTTTCGGCTCGACGGACGCTGTCGTTGCCAGCTTAGGCAGCGCCTTTCCGATTGTACCGCTGCCATCGATATCGGCGCCATAGAAGGTTTCGACACTTGAGACGTCGGGGATAATAACGCTTGTCTGAAATTTGCCAGAAGCATCGACGGTCCATTCACCATAGACACCACCGGCACTTTGCCAGAGAACTCTGTAGCCTCCGCCCGATGCTGCTTCGGCCTGAATGGCTTGCCAGCCGGCGATGCTGTTGGGTCCGACCAAAGCGTCGTCAGCATCGGTCAAATCGATGCTTCCACCGATCACATAGACACCACGTGTGGAATACCCAAGTGTGGTGGAGCCATTGGATTCGATATTTGTCGTGAAATGGCCGATTTGACCATCGGAGTTCAGGTCGACACCATAATTTGCTTCAACGTCCCTGACATCATCGATGACACTGCTGCTTTGCAGTCGACCAGAAGCATCGACGGTCCATTCACCATAGACACCACCGGCGCTTTGCCAGAGAACTCTGTAGCCTCCGCCCGATGCTGCTTCGGCCTGAATGGCTTGCCACCCGGCAATGCTGCTGGGTCCGACCAAAGCGTCGTCAGCATCGGTCAAATCGATGCTTCCACCGATCACATAGACACCACGTGTGGAATACCCAATTGTGGTGGAGCCATTGGATTCAATGTTGGTCGTGAAATGGCCGATTTGACCGTCGGAGTTCAGGTCGACACCATAATTTGCTTCTACGTCCCTGACATCATCGATGACACTGCTGCTTTGCAGTCGACCAGAAGCATCGACGATCCATTCACCATAGACACCACCGGTGCTTTGCCAGAGAACTGTGTAACCTCCGCCCGATGCGGCTTCGGCCTGAATGGCTTGCCACCCGGCAATGCTGTTGGGTCCAACTGTGGTGCCATCACCCAGAGCAAGCTCGATGGTGCCATTTATGAGATACACGTTTTGCGTTGTGGACCCGAGGGTGGTAGATCCATTGGATTCGATATTGGTCGATGTGTGCCCGATCGTACCGTCATTATTCAGATCAGCGTTGTAGAACGTTTCCAAGCTTACAACATTGCCGACAGAGTTGCTGCCTTTGAATTGACCGCTGCTGTCGACGACCCATTCAAGATATGTTCCGTCACTATTCTTCCACAACACACGGTAATCTCCGCCGGATGCTTCGGCCTGAATAGCTTGCCAGCCAGCGAACGAAGCCGCGCCTACTGCTTGGCCATTATAAATCAGCCCCAGATTGGAACCACCCGAATCCACAACGTAAAGGCCCTGTGCTGCGTGCTTTAGCGTGGTGCCCTGGTTGTCGATATCTGTGAGCTGCATTGCGGTTTGGATGCCCGCCCGGGTGTATTGCTGTACCCCATCCAAAAACTGGACTAACTCTACGTCGTTGGCGATTGTGAACGAAACTCGCGATACGACATCGAGAAATTCATAAGTGCTTCCGTTGTCGATAAACAGATATGTGCTGATGGCGCTGACGAACCTGACGGTATCCGTTCCGGTCCCTCCGGTGAATGTGCCGCCGTTACGAGTCACGACGGCCGTGTCGTTACCTTCGTTTCCAAAGACCTGATCGGCCCCGGACCCCATGGCAAGATAAATCGTGTCGTTGCCTAAGCCACCGTAGATCGTGTTGTTGTTGGTTCCATCTGACACCGAGTATATTCTGTCGTGTCCAGCATTCCCCCACAGAGTATTCTGAGCGGTATTCCCTACGATAACATCTGCGCCTGATCCGCCCGACGCATTCTCGATGACAACGCCGTGCGCAATTGTAAAACCACCCCTTACTCCCGTCGCGTGAGAGACGACTCCGCCGCCGGTGTCGCTGTAGTCCAGCGTGGCGGGCCTTAAGTCGATCCAAGAATCCGAGCTGCCAACATGCTGAATGGTGTCATTCCCACCGGTGTCCCAAATTGCCTGGTACCCGGTGCCCGCAAAGTTGGCGTAAGGCAGGACAAAGGTATTGTCCCGCTGTTGTACGTTGTGTTCGCTCCATACATCGCCTGTAACGCTGCAATATCAAACGCTCCAAGTCCGGTAGAACCTCCATAAGTGGCCGTTAAACGCAGGCCACCGTTCTGAGAGGTCCAGCCGTCATTATATGACATTACGGTGTAGACACCCTGATTGAGGTTTCCGACCCCAAAAGAGTTAAACGCTGAGGTCACGCCGCTCATTATCGTTGTACCCAGGCCGGTATCATGGGTGGCCTAACCCCAGTGCGTGGCCCAATTCATGAATAAGGGTAGTAAAGAAGAAGCCACCTGGATCACCGTTACCGCCAAGGCCAGAATTGGCTTGCCAAAATGCGGTGTTGTAAGCGCCCAGCGATGGGCC
>NZ_JBQFIU010000001.1:2105000-3642857 GCF_056535685.1 Ruegeria sp. BG7 | reverse complement strand
TCACCCCGGTGGGCAATCAGCCTTGTTTGCAGCCCATATGGCTGTCTGTGATCCGGGCGATGTAGGCCTGTTCCTCGATCCCTACTACGCCACGTACCCGGGCACGATTCGCGGGGTCGGAGCGGTTGCCCGCGCGGTTCAGACCGCGGTGGAAGATGCCTTTCAACCCAGCGCCGAAAGGATTGATTCTGCCGCTGACGGTGCCGTTTCGCTTTTGATCAATACACCCAACAATCCGACCGGAGTTGTCTATTCCCGTCAGTCACTTGAAGCGGTTGCAGAAGTTTGCCAACGGCGTGGACTTTGGCTGATTTCAGATGAGGTCTATGACACACGCAGTCTGGGAAGGCGAACACCTGTCGCCGCGCGCTGCCCGGCATGAAGGAACGGACGCTGGTTGTAGGGTCCATGTCCAAATCCCATGCCATGACGGGGTCGCGTTGTGGCTGGATCGTCGGTCCCGAAGAGGTCATCGCCCATCTGATCAACCTGGCCACCCACGACCTACGGTGTGCCGGGCTTCATTCAGGACGCGTCTAGTTTTGCGCTGGCCGCAGGGTCCGAGTTGGAGGAGAAGATCGCCGCCCCGTTCCGCCGACGGCGGTCGATGGCGATGAAGATACTTCAGACGCAGGACACCGTTGGCCTGGTGCCGGCGCAAGGTGCGATGTACCTGATGCTGGACGTGCGCAAGACCGGATTGTCAGGGAAGGGTTTGCCAACGCTCTGCTCGATCGCACGCCATTGCCGTCATGCCGGGCGAAAGCTTTGGGGCGGCCGCCGCTGGGCACATTCGGGTGGCCATGACGGTTGATGATGATCGTTTTGCGAGTGCCATGAGAACGCTATGTTCATTTGCCGAACAGCTCGCAAAGCGCCACGCGGCTGAATAGAGTTCAAAAGCGGAACGTGGTGCGCAGGTTGAAAACGTTGGAATCCAGACGGCCATTGGAACGGGTGACATCGTCGAAATCCTGTCGCAGCGCCTCGCCGCTGATAACAAAATTCTCGCCGATCGGATAGGCAACGCCAATGCCGTAAACGGCTGCTGTGTCGTTATCGACCGAGGTTTCGGCGCGCGCGCGCCGACAACCACATACCCAAGAGCGCTGCCGAAATCGTATCCACCGCGCAGCTTCAGACGAGTCATGCTGTCCAGGCTACCCTGGGTTGACCCTAAATCCAGAGAGGCGGTTGTATTCAAACTCGCCCCCAGCACAAAGTTGCCAAAGTCCTGATCATACCCGATATGCGCCCCAAAAACGGTATCGTCACCGCTGGCACCCCCCGGTCCGTCCGCATCTGCATATCCAAAGCTGAGGCCGACATACCCACCTGTCCAGTCCTCAGCAAATACCGGGCTTGCGCTTGCGATGAAGGTCGCAGCAAACAGGACAGAAAGAGATTTTGCACACGGGTTCAAAGCTATGTCGCTCTTGTTTCGATCCAAAGACGCAAACGAATTCTAATCTGTGATCCACTCCTTCAGAATTCAATTTCAGGAGCGTAACGCTCAAAAGTAAGTGAATGCAGTATAACAGAATTCTTCCAAAACGGGAGAAAATCTAACCAACACTCTTCCACTCGGCAGATTACCGGCACAATCGTCAGCAAATTCCAACAAAGGTCGTAAACAGGACAGATTGTGTCGCAGCATTTTGGAAAGCATTGAGAAGTTGTTGAGAGGCCACATGACAGATCACGATTGGAAGATCAGCCTGGTTAGCCGCACCATCGGTGCGGATCGTGGCCGCCGCGCGGGGCGACCGTAAGGGGATTACCCTCACCCCAACGCATCACACAACGACCGGATTTTGAAATGAACGACCAATCCCGCAACACCTCACGCAGCGGTGGCCGCGCTGCCCGCCGCGCCGCCCGAGCCTCAGCCCTGCCTGACCATTTGCGCCCTATACGCCCCGGAATGGAAGGCGGCGTTCTGAATGTTCTGACGCAGGCACAGATTGAACGCATTCATGAGGCCGCCCTGACCGCGCTTGAAACCATTGGGCTGGCGGATGCCCCGCAAAGCGGCATCGACTACCTTGTGGGCGCCGGCTGCACCCTTGGCGACGACGGACGTATCCGGTTTCCGCGTGCGCTGGTCGAAGATACAATCGCCAAAGCAAACCGCTCGGTCACACTCTACAGTCGCGACGGGAAAACCGATCTCGAGCTGATGGGAACCAAGGTTCATTACGGCACTGCGGGCGCTGCCGTGTCTATGGTCGACGTACACGGACGGGAATACCGCGATTCAACTGTGCAGGACCTGCACGATGCCGCGCGAATCTGTCAACAACTTGATAACATTCACTTTGTTCAACGCCCTATGGTCTGCCGCGACATCGCGGACAATCTGGAAATGGACCTGAACACGATCTACGCCAGCTGTTCCGGCACTTTCAAACACATCGGAACCTCGTTCACGGAACCCAGCCACGTCGCGCCCGCGATGGAGATGATCTATATGATCGCGGGTGGTGAGGATAAGTACCGCGAGCGGCCTTTTGTATCGAATTCGAACTGCTTTGTGGTTCCGCCAATGAAATTCGCAACGGAAAGCTGCGAAGTGATGGAGGAATGCATCAAGGCCGGAATGCCTGTTCTGCTGCTCTCGGCTGGGATGGCCGGTGCCACCGCGCCCTCGACAATAGCCGGAGCTATCACTCAGGCAACCGCCGAATGCCTTGCTGGTTTGGTTTACGTAAACGCCGTAAGTCCCGGAGCACCAGCCGTTTTTGGCACTTGGCCCTTTGGTCTGGACCTACGGACAGGCGCGATGTCCATCGGGTCTGGAGAACAGGCCCTTCTGACGGCTGGATGCGCACAGATGCACCGGTTCTACGACCTGCCCGGCGGTGCGGCCGCAGGGGCATCGGATTCGAAACTTCCCGACATGCAGGCCGGTTGGGAACAGATGTGTTCAAACGTGATGGCGGGTCTGTCCGGTCTGAACATGGTGTACGAAGCGGCGGGCATGCACGCCTCGTTGCTGGGTTTCTGTTTCGAAAGCCTGATCCTCAGTGATGATCTGATCGGTCAGGCCCAACGCTGTGTACGCGGGATCGAGGTGACAGATGATACCCTCGCGCTAGACCAGATGGCCGAGGTCTGCATAGGCGGTCCCGGTCACTATCTTGGAACGGAAGCTACGCTCAGCCGGATGCAAGCTGACTATGTCTACCCGGTTTTCGGCGACCGGTCTTCGCCAAAAGAATGGGTTGAACTGGGCAAACCGGATCTGATCGACAAAGCCATAGCCCGAAAAGAAATTCTATCCGCGCCATCCGAGGCCAGATTCGATCCGATGCTGGACATGGAATTGCGCGAAAAGTTCAAAATTCACCTGCCCGGATAACAGGAAACAGGCGGCCCGATGATGATCGGGCCGCCCTTACGTTTATCCGTCACTTGGCGGAAGCAAACCGGCTTCCTGTGCAACGGCCACTTCATCTGCGTCCAACGCGCCGTCGCCATTTGCATCCATGGCCGAGAAGGTGTCGGCATCCACGCTTGGTGCTACCACCTGCACTTCTTCAATCGTCAGAACGCCATCACCATTGGCATCTGCCGTCGATTGCGCCGATACGAGACCCGGCAAGGTCAAAGCAGCGATGGAAATCCCAATCAAATACTGCGGTTTCATTTTGGTGCCTCCTGATAGGTTGATTATCTTTCGTCCGGACAGGTCCCAGAAACACCGCAACACCTCAGTGCGTCACCCGTATTGCGCGAAATCCAGAGATTCGCGCCAATCCTTGCGTGTTTAGCCGAGTCGGGCGCGCAACGCGCCGCCGGGCAAAATTTCGCCTGACCCGTTTCGGCAGGTCTTGCCCGACGGATCCTAGGTAATCCGGCAGAACCACGCTTACGCAAGCAGCCCGGCACAAAAAGAAAGGGGGCCGAAGCCCCCTGTCAGTTTCGCCTTCCAGGCTCATGTCGTTGACCGCCCGGTGTTTTTTTGCCTGCGGCCTGGACTGCGCATGGGGCGAGCGCACCCGCCCCGTGAAAGAGTGGGAGGGAGCAAATATTCCGCCCCACCCTGTTCCCGGCCAACACGGGCATGTCGGCCGAGTGGAAAAAGGCAAACTTGGTAAGTCTCAGTGCCTTTCTCCGTATTCGTCGGGGTCGGTAACCAAGGGCAGCGTCCGACCCTACGCCCCGGGTGCCGGGGCGTTAAGCCTAGCTACACCCGCTTGTCGCGCCGCAGGTGTTGCATTTCATGCAGGTACCGTTGCGCACCAGCGTGTAGTTTCCGCATTCACCGCACGGGTCGCCCTCATAGCCTTGCATCTTTGCTTTGGTGCGGGCGTCCATGCCGGTTGCCACTGCAGTTTCAGCCACAGGTGCTTCGAATGCAGCCGCTGTTTCAGCCATCCCGTTCAGCTCAGCCTGACCAGCATTGAACACTGCCAGATCCTGAGGCAGACGCTTGCGCAGATAACCGGTCGAGCTGATTTGTTTCAGCACTTCCAATGACTTGGACGCAGCACTTTCACTGATCTCAGAGATGTTGGAAACACCTTCTTCTTCGCCTCGACCCAGATCGTCAAAGGTCGCGCCTTCGGGTTTCACATGCGCCAGATCGGTGCGGTCCAGGTAGGACACGGCCAATTCGCGGAAGATGTAATCCAGGATCGACGTTGCGTTCTTGATCAGATCGTTGCCCTGCACCATCCCTGCCGGTTCGAACTTGGTGAAGGTGAAGGCATCGACAAACTCTTCCAGCGGCACGCCGTATTGCAGACCGACCGACACGGCAATGGCGAAGTTATTCATCATCGCACGGAAGCCAGCGCCTTCCTTGTGCATGTCGATGAAGATCTCACCCAACTTGCCGTCTTCGAACTCACCAGTGCGCAAGTAAACCTTATGGCCGCCCACGATCGCCTTTTGGGTATAGCCCTTGCGGCGATGCGGCAGTTTCTCGCGGTGGCTGCGGATCATTTCCTTGACCACGACCTTCTCGATCACTTTCTCGGCCAGAACGACAGCTTTTTCCTGCGTCGAACCGCTTTCCAGCACTTCAGCCGCCTCGTCGTCATCCTCGACCAGCGCCGCGGCCAGAGGCTGCGACAGTTTCGAGCCATCACGATAGAGTGCGTTGGCTTTCACACCCAGAGACCAGCTGAGCTCGTATGCCTTCTGGCAATCCTCAATGGTTGCATCATTCGGCATATTGATCGTCTTCGAGATCGCGCCCGAGATGAAGCTCTGCGCGGCTGCCATCATGGTGATGTGACTATCAACCCCAAGGAAACGCTTGCCTTTCTTGCCACACGGGTTGGCGCAGTCGAAGATCGAATAGTGCTCTTCCTTCAGATGCGGCGCGCCTTCCAGCGTCATGGTTCCGCAAACGTGGTCGTTGGCTGCATCGATATCCGCGCGGGTAAAGCCCAGATGGCGCAGCAGATCAAAAGTCGGGTCATTCAGCTTGGTCGCCGGGATGCCCAGAACGCCGGTACAGAAATCCTCGCCCAGTGTCCATTGGTTAAAGACAAAGCGGATGTCAAAGGCGCTTTCCAGTGCAGCATCCACTTTCGCTAGTTCATTGGGGCCAAAGCCGTGACCGGTCAGCGAGGTGTGGTTGATCCCCGGCGCGTTGCCAATGGTGCCGTGACCAACCGCGTAGCCCACGATCTCTTCGATCTGAGATGAGGAATAACCCAGCTTCTCCAGCGCCGACGGCACCGAGCGGTTGATGATTTTGAAGTAACCGCCACCGGCCAGCTTCTTGAATTTGACCAGAGCAAAGTCCGGCTCGATCCCGGTGGTGTCACAGTCCATCACCAGACCGATGGTGCCGGTGGGCGCGATCACGGTGGCCTGCGCGTTGCGATAGCCGTTTTTCTCACCCAGGCTCAGCGCCTCGTCCCAAGCGGACATGGCCAGATCGATCAGACGCTTGTCCGGGCAGTTGCCGTGGTCCAGAGGCACCGGCTTGACCGCCAGTTTCTCATAGCCCTCGGTTACACCCTGCGACGCACGGCGGTGGTTGCGGATGACGCGCAGCATGTGATCAGCGTTGCGCTCGTAACCTTTGAAGGCGCCCAGTTCTCCGGCGATCTCAGCCGACGTTGCATAGGCCACACCAGTCATGATCGCAGTCAGTGCGCCACAGATGGCCCGGCCCTCGTCCGAGTCGTAGCTGTAGCCCATGTTCATCAGCAGACCGCCGATATTGGCATAGCCCAGACCCAAGGTGCGGAAGTCATAGGACAGTTGCGCAATCTCTTTCGACGGGAACTGCGCCATTGTTACCGAGATTTCCAGTGTCAGGGTCCACAGACGCGAGGCGTGCATATAGTCCGCCGCCTGGAACTCACCATCCTTGAGGAAGGTCAGCAAGTTCATCGACGCCAGGTTACAGGCCGTGTCATCAAGGAACATATATTCCGAGCACGGGTTCGAGCCGCGAATCTCGCCATCATTGGGGCATGTGTGCCATTCGTTTACTGTGTCGTGAAACTGGATGCCCGGATCGGCGCATGCCCATGCGGCGTGACCGACCTTTTCCCACAGATCGCGCGCTTTGACTGTTCGGGCGACCTTGCCGTCGGTGCGGTTGATCAGTTCCCAATCGGCGTCCTTTTCGACAGCGGTCAGGAACGCATTGGTGACGCGGATCGAGTTGTTCGAGTTCTGGCCTGAGACCGAGCTGTAGGCTTCCGAATCCCAGTCCGTATCGTAGGTCGGGAATTCGATGCTGTCGTGACCCTGCTTGGCATAATCCAGAACGCGTTTGATGTAAGTCTCTGGGATCGCTATTTTTTTCGCTTCGCGCACTGCCTTTTTCAACGCGTCGTTCGCGTTTGGATCATAAGCATCATCTGCCGAGCCGTCCCACGAACGGATGGCCTCGAAAATGCCGTTCAGCATCTTTTCGTGCATCTTCGATCCGGCAACGATCGAGGCCACTTTCTGCTCTTCGATCACCTTCCATTCGATGAATTGCTCGATGTCCGGGTGATCCGCATCGACGATCACCATCTTTGCTGCTCGACGGGTTGTCCCGCCTGATTTGATCGCGCCAGCAGCGCGGTCGCCGATTTTGAGAAAGCCCATCAGGCCCGAAGATTTGCCGCCACCCGACAACGCCTCGCCCTCTGCGCGCAGATGGCTGAAGTTGGTCCCGGTACCCGAGCCGTATTTGAACAGGCGCGCCTCGCGCACCCACAGATCCATGATGCCGCCTTCGTTCACCAGATCATCATCAACGGACTGGATGAAACACGCGTGCGGCTGCGGATGCTCGTACGCGGATTTCGATTTGGTCAGTTTGCCGGTTTTGTAATCGACATAGTGGTGCCCCTGCGCCGGTCCGTCGATTCCATAGGCCCAGTGCAGACCTGTGTTGAACCACTGAGGACTGTTCGGTGCGGCGCGCTGGGTCGCCAGCATATAGCGCATCTCGTCAAAATAGGCACGCGCGTCTTCTTCATCCGAGAAGTATCCGCCCTTCCAGCCCCAATAGGCCCATGCACCCGCCAGACGATCGAACACCTGCTTGGACGAGGTTTCTCCGTCAAATTCAGCGCCTTCGGCAGGGACCGAACGCCACAGGAATTCTGGAACGTCTTTTTCTTTGACCTTCTTCAGCTTGCTGGGAACGCCTGCCTTGCGGAAGTATTTCTGAGCGATCACGTCGCTTGCCACCTGCGACCAGCTTGCGGGTACTTCAATGTTATCCAGGCGGAATACAATCGTTCCATCCGGGTTACGGATTTCAGACGTTGCAGACACGAAATCAAGGTCCGAGTAGGCATCCTGATCTGGTTTGGTGAATTTTCTGTCAATCTTCATGTCCGCAGCCCTGGTTAAATTCCGCCCAATTTTCAGTTCCCGGCACCAAATGTTGTGTTGCAGGGTGCCGCCCACAACGCCCAGAGTTATACGGACAAGGGCATCCTTCGCTGTCAAAGACAGCGGAAAAACCGCAAAAACGGCGCACTTAAATTAGATGTGCTTTCCGACCCTCGCCTGCTGCCTCTTCCAGCTTCAACACCAGATATTGTGGCAATCTCTTCGGCTCATACAATTTGGCGTATGAACACATATAAGGTCAACGCCCTTTTTCCGCCTTTTTTGAAATCTTTTTTGTTGACCTGACGACGTTTCAAGAATGTGACCCAACGGTGCGCGATTCCTCCACAGGATCATCCACGGCAAATTTTCGCCGAAACCTCAAAGTCTCAAATCGAATTCCCGTTTTTGCCAGCATAGTTATCTGCATTTGATCAACCAATGCGACAACGTCTAGGCTGATCGGGAATCATCTGGTTCTGTTCTGAGGCGTTCGAATTTGATCGCGGCCCGTTCGTTCAATTGTGAAAAGGTCCAAAGGTATGAAGCTGTTCACCTTTATTCCGTTCTTGGCCTGTATCGTGGCCTGCGCACCACAAGATGTGCCCGATGCGTCACGCAGCGCCCAGTTCGAAACGTATCCGCAAAGACTGTTTGATGTTTTTGAAACCAGTTGTTCCGGTCCGGGGAATCTTTTGAAAGAACCAGCGGCCAAACATTTGAATGCCGCGAGTTTCTGCCCGCAGAGGCATCTGCCTATTTGATTCTGAATTACGACGGCAATCCTCAGGACCTGCCACAAAGCGTTATGCGCCTGACATCAAGCAAGAACGCTGACGGTTACCGCATAGATGCAAACGTGTTCTTCAAAGTCCCGCAGAGAACCGGTTCTGTGGTCGAAGTGCCATTGGACAGCACCGAGCTGGATCAGTCGATCAGCCGGCTGTTCCAAGCAATGGGCGGTTCGCCCTCATGATTGAGTGGAAGTGGTCGGGGCGGCAGGATTCGAACCTACGACCCCCTGTACCCAAAACAGGTGCGCTACCAGACTGCGCCACGCCCCGGACCGTGCGCCTTCCTAACGATGCCAATCTGATTTGAAAAGCCCTAACAGGGCCAAATTGCAGGACCTGACGAAAAAATTTCGTGCTGCATCTGTGTGCCGGGCGTAATGGAATAGCGCGCCGACAATCCGGCGTTGATTTCCAGCACTGCAAAAACGGAATCTCCGCCTTCGATTGGGGTCAGATCGCCAGGAATCGCCCCCTCATGCACGCGCGTTACCAAGCCTGTGCGATCCAGAAAAATCATGTCCAGGGGAATCAAAGTGTTCTTCATCCAGAACGCGACACGTTGAGGCGGGTCAAACACAAACAGCATACCTGATCGATTCGGGAGCGTTTCGCGAAACATCAACCCTTGGGAGCGTTCCTGAGGTGTAACGGCAAGTTCGACGTCAAAACGCACCGTTGCGTAGTCATTTCGCAAGGTAACACGATCAGCGCTGCACGCTGCAAACGCCCCACCCGTCCAAAGCACTAGGAACAGGGGCAGAAGCGTCAGAAACCGTTTCATGAAAACGTCAGCCGTCCAGTGCGGCTTCCCAGGCCAACACCTGAGCCGCCATCCGGCCCCGTTTGCCATCGATCACTCGCATTGCCAGCGCTTCGCCCGGTTGCAGATCAGCAAGACCGGAACGGCGCAGCACTTCGATATGGAGAAAAACGTCTTCGCCACGGCCAAAGACGTTGGCAAAACCAAAGCCTTTACCCTTGTCGAACCACTTTACGCGCGCGGCTTCCAATGGTGCCTCGGCGATCGTCACTGGATCCAACTCGGCAAAATCGGCCAGCATCATCGAGTCGGTCCGCGCCGGAGGATCAATCGCGACCACTTCGACGGCCTGAACGCCCCGATCCGTGCGGTGCGTCATGATCTCGATCCCAGCGCCATCTGCGACCGAGCTCTGGCCAAAGTTACGCAAGACGTTCACGTGCAACAGGATATCCGGGCCGCCATCGTCGGACACAACAAATCCGTACCCCTTGGCAGGGTCGAACCATTTCACGTGTCCACGAACGCGATACATGTTGTTCATATCTTCTGGCACGGTATTCCCATCGCGAGTTTTAGCCGTTCGTTAAGGGTTTGTTGTTTATGGGAATGACAGGTAAATTCAAGCCGAAAAAATTGTTTATTTTCTGCCTGTTGCATTTCACGACACGTGAACGTCATGGATTCAACCTTTCCACATGCCATGCCAATCCCGGCTCTGCGCGTTTCCATCTGAACCGATCATGTAGACGGAATGCCCCGTCAGCCCAGAATTCAATTTCAGTTGGCGTCAATCTATACCCGCCCCAAAACGGTGGGCGGGGGATCGGACCCAGCTTAGCAGTCACCTTGGCCACCTCAGCCATCAAGGCTGTACGGCTTGATAGGGGTTGAGATTGCTTCGACGCCCAGGCCCCCAAACGGCTCTTCAGCGACCTCGATGCGTAATATTCATCCGCCTGAGGCCCATTTTCGCGGGTGATTGTACCACGAACACGCAATTGTCGCCGCAAAGATTTCCAATGCATGACAAATGCAGCTTTTCCGGCTGCATCCAATTCGGCCGCTTTTGCGCTTTCGTAGTTCGTATAGAACACAAACGATCTGCTTCGATCTCCTTCAGCAGTACCATACGCGCGTTTGGCATTCCATCTGGGTCGACGGTTGCCAGCGCAATCGCATTAGGGTCGTTCAATTCTGTCTTTTCAGCCTCACTCAACCACCGACCCGCTATTTCAAACGGATCGGAGCCAGCAAAGATGCCATCACGCTCGGTCATTTCCATCCCCTGGAAAGTGTTAACGACGAACCTAAGGCGAGAACCCGCTGCGGGCAAGAGCGCACGGCCTTGATGCAACGCTACCAATGGCATAAACCAACTCAACACATCGCGAAGACAGGCGGAGAACCACACATGTCAAATCAGTTGATGGCCGGCAAACGCGGCCTCATCATGGGACTGGCCAATGACAAATCAATCGCATGGGGAATCGCCCGCGCCTTGTCCGAAGCCGGGGCCGAACTTGCTTTTTCCTACCAGGGCGACGCTTTGAAAAAGCGCGTCGACCCGCTTGCAGCGCAATTGGGTAGCGAAATCGTCCTGCCATGTGACGTGAGCGATGAGGTATCCGTTGATGCGCTGTTCACTGCGCTGGAAGAGAAATGGGGCAAACTAGACTTTATCGTTCATGCCATCGGCTTTTCCGACAAGAACGAACTGCGCGGTCGCTATGTCGATACCAGCCGGGCGAATTTCAAGCTGACAATGGACGTGTCGGTTTATTCCTTCACCGCCGTGATGCAACGCGCCGAAAAAATGATGGGCGAAGGCGGCAGTGCAATCACCCTGACCTATTATGGCGCCGAACAGGTCATGCCTCATTATAATGTAATGGGCGTCGCCAAAGCCGCGCTTGAGGCGTCGGTCAAATATCTGGCCGAGGATCTGGGCAAGGACGGTATCCGAGTGAACTCGATCTCAGCCGGTCCGATCAAGACCCTGGCCGCCAGCGGCATCGGCGATTTCCGCTATATCATGAAGTGGAACGAATATAACTCGCCCCTGCGCCGCAACGTGACCATCGATGATGTGGGCAAATCAGCACTCTACTTGCTGTCTGATCTGTCCAGCGGCGTGACCGGAGAAAATCTGCACGTAGATTCGGGTTATCACATTGTCGGCATGAAGGCCGTCGATGCACCTGACGTGGAAAAGGGCTAAGATCATGAGCGCCAAAGACCGCCTGCCCCACGAAAAAGGATTTCACATCAGCTGGGACCAGATCCATCGCGATTCGCGCGCGTTGGCCTGGCGTCTTGATGGACAAGGCCCAGACGATGGTGCCTGGCGCGCCGTTGTAGCCATTACGCGCGGCGGCATGGCCCCTGCGATGATTGTGAGCCGAGAGCTTGACATCCGCACAGTCGACACGATCAGCGTGCGGTCGTACCACCATCAGGAACAAGGCGAAGCCGAAGTTCTGAAAGCCCCGACGCAGATCTGATGGGCGATGGCACCGGCATTCTGATCATCGATGACTGGTAGACAGCGGTAAAACGCTGGAGTTGGTCCGCAAAATGTACCCCAACGCACATTTTGCGACTGTTTATGCCAAACCCAAGGGCCGCCCTATGGTGGACACCTTCATCACCGAAGTAAGCCAGGATACGTGGATCTTCTTCCCCTGGGATATGGCACTTCAATATGTCGAGCCATATCGCGGCACCGACTGATCCCTTCTTCTGTTTAAAAATACCTCGGAGCGCGAGGCAGAGCCTCGCATATAGACCGGTACGCCATGACCCAGACCCGCACCAGCGCCACTTTCCCTCCTCCGGTGATGGAGGCGCGCCGTTGGGTTGAAGGTGTCACCTTCCCAGCTGACCGCCCGCTGATCAATGTCAGCCAGGCCGCGCCGGTCGACCCGCCTCCGCTTGCTCTGCGTCAGGCCATGGCCGATTTTGCCGTGCAGGAAGACAGCGCGCATTTATATGGGCCGGTCTTGGGGAACGACGACCTGCGCACTGAACTGGCAGCACAGATCAGCGCGCATTACGCAGCACAGGTTGATCCGGCTCAGACCGCAATCACTTCGGGCTGCAATCAGGCCTTTTCGGCTGTGATCTCGGCAATCACTGACGAGGCGGATGAAGTGATTCTACCAACGCCATGGTATTTCAATCATAAAATGTGGTTGGACATGGCTGGGGTGAAGGCCGTTGACCTGCCAACAGGAGATGACCTTCTGCCTGATCCGGATCGTGCGGGCGCACTGATCACCAAAAAAACGCGCGCCATCGCCCTGGTCACGCCCAACAACCCCGGTGGTGTTGAATACCCGACTGATCTGGTCCGGGCCTTCTATGACCTGGCGCGTGACACTGGAATTCGCCTCATCGTCGATGAGACATATCGCGATTTCGATAGCCGCAGCGGTCCACCACACGATCTGTTCCAGCAGCCTGACTGGGATGAGACCTTGGTCCAACTCTATTCCTTTTCCAAAGCTTATCGCCTGACAGGCCACCGGGTCGGGGCCATAGCGACAAGCCGCGTGCTTTTGGCGGAAGTCGAGAAATTCCTCGACACCGTTGCCATTTGTCCCGGTCAGATCGGTCAGTTCGCAGCCCTTTGGGGGATGCAGAACCTGTCACAATGGCTGGCAGGTGAGCGGGACGAGATTCTGGACCGCAGGGCCGCAATCAAGGACGGGATGCCAGCACTTGAAGCGCAAGGATGGCGTCTTTTGGGGCTTGGTGCCTATTTCGCCTATCTTGAACATCCATTCGAAATGGCTTCGGATGAACTGGCCCGCCGTCTGGTGGCAGAAGCAGGCGTGCTGCTGTTGCCCGGCACCATGTTCATGCCCGATCACGACCCCGCCGGAAAACGGCAAGTCCGTGTAGCATTCGCCAATCTGAACCGTGCTGGATTGGGCCAATTGTTCGACCGGTTACAGGGCCTGTCCTTCTAAGCTTGCCCCTCGGCTGTGTGCGTCGTATTCAGGGCCGCAACCGACAGGGCAGAACGCTGCCGCAATAACAAGAGGGCACCATGGCCGCAGGCGCTAAAAGTCTTTCGAAAACCTTTGTCTGGATTCTGATGGGCCTGCTGATGCTGGGCCTCGCAGGCTTCGGTGCCACCAATCTCAGCGGAACGGTTCGAACCGTTGCACAAGTGGGAGATGAAAGCATCTCGGTCGATGAGTATGTGCGCGAATTGCAGCGGGAAATCCGCGCCGTGGAAGCGCAGACTGGCCAACCGATGCAAATGTCGCAGGCGCGTGATCTGGGATTGGATCAGAACGCGCTTGCCCGCCTGACCGCGCTGGCGGCTCTGGACAACGAAGTTGGGCAACTTGGAATTTCAATCGGTGACGAAAACCTGCAGCAAGAGATCGTAGCGATCCCAGCATTTCAGGGCGTCGACGGCAGTTTCGACCGGGAAGCCTATCGCTTTCAACTTGAACAGATCGGCATGACCGACTCTGAGTTTGAAACGGATCTGCGCAAGGAATCTGCACGCACAATTGTGCAAGGCGCGATCATGGGCGGGGTCGAGATGCCGGCGACTCTGACAGATACGATGACCGACTATATTGGCGCGCGACGCAGCTTTACTGTGGCCACGGTCGGGACCGAGGCATTGGAAAACCCAATTGCTGAACCAACCGACGCGCAGATTCAGACTTACTATGATGAGAACGGCGACCTGTTCACCCTGCCCCGGACCAAGCAACTGACATACGCGATCCTGTCGCCTGCGATGCTGATCGACACCGTCGAGGTGGATCAAGACGCCCTGCAGAAACTCTATGAAGACCGCTCAGACGAGTACAACCAGCCGGAACGGCGCTTGGTTGAGCGCCTGAACTTCCCGGATGAGCAAGCCGCAAGCGAAGCAAAGGCCCAGCTTGAGGTTGGCGGTACTACGTTTGAGCAACTGGTTCGTGAACGCGATCTTGAGCTCAACGACATCGATCTCGGCGACGTGACCCGCGAGGATCTGGGCGAGGCAGCAGATGCAGTATTTGCAGCAGATCTCGATACTGTTGTTGGCCCCCTGCCTTCGGTCTTTGGCCCAGCCTTGTTCCGGATTAACGGCTCTCTGGCAGCCAACAATGTGCCTTTCGAAGAAGCTGAACCGGCCTTGCGCGAAGAGCTTGCAGCCGAACGCGCCCGCCGCCTGATCGAGGCGCAGTCCGAAGATATCAATGACATGCTGGCTGGCGGAGCCACACTGGAAGAACTGGCGGATGAGACCGAAATGGAACTGGGTCAGATCGACTGGACCCGCGAGAGTTCGGACGAAATCGCCGCCTATGACGGATTCCGCGTTGCAGCCGAAGCCGTGCAGGAAGGTGACTTCCCCGAAATCGCATTCCTCGAAGATGGGTCGATCTTTGCCCTGCGCCTGAATGAGGTGTTGCCGCGCCGCCCCGAGCCGCTGGACAGCGCACGTGATCGAGTGGCCGCCGCATGGCTTCAGGCCGAAACCAACAAAGCGCTGGAAGATCGGGCGAATGCAGTTCTGACGCAATTGGCAACAGATGGCGGCTTTACGACCACCGGCCTGCCCTTCCGCGTTGAAAATGCCCTGACACGCACGGCGTTTCTGGATGACGTTCCAGCAGATTTCATGAACGAGGTGTTCCAGATGGAACCCGGCGAACTGCGTGTCATCGGTGGAAACGGCGCAGCGTTGCTGGTGCGCCTGGATGAAGTTCTGCCTCCGGCAGATACAGACGAGCTTCGCCAACTGCGTGAAGCCCTTTCCGCTCAGATGAATCAGGCCCTGTCACAGAATATTTTCAACGCTTATGTGCGCGATGCACAGACACGCGCGCGTCCGGTCGTCGACCAACAGGCGCTGAATGCCGTGCAATCGAGTTTTTAAACGAGACCGAAATGGCCCTGACACCCGAATTCGACACCTTCGCGCGCGCTTATGAAGCGGGCGAAAATCAGGTGGTTTACACACGGCTTGCCGCTGATCTGGACACCCCTGTGTCGCTGATGCTCAAGCTGACGGGCGCACAGAAAGATGCGTTCATGCTGGAATCCGTGACGGGCGGCGAAGTTCGTGGCCGTTACTCGATCATTGGTATGAAGCCCGACCTGATCTGGCGGTGTCGCGGTGAAGCATCCGAACTCAACCGCTCTGCCCGGTTCGATCCGAGGCGTTCTCGACGCAAGACGGCAACCCGATGGACAACCTCCGCGCTTTGCTGGCCGAAAGCCGCATCGACCTGCCGGATGACCTGCCTCAGGCTGCAGCGGGGCTGTTCGGGTATTTGGGCTATGACATGGTGCGGCTGGTGGAATACCTGCCGGACGTGAATCCGGACCCTCTGGACCTGCCCGATGCGATCATGTTGCGTCCTTCGGTCATCGCTGTGCTGGATGGCGTAAAAGGTGAAGTGACCGTTGTATCACCGGCTTGGGCCAGTGACGGTCAATCCGCCAAGGCTGCCTATGCACAAGCTGCTGAGCGCGTTATGGATGCAGTTCGCGATCTGGAGCGTGCCATGCCTGCGGAAACCCGCGATTTGGGTGATGCACGTGAAATCGCACCCCCTGTGTCGAACTTTACCAAGTCCGGCTATATGGAGGCGGTTGAAAAGGCCAAGGAATACATCCGCGCAGGTGATATTTTCCAGGTTGTCCCAGCGCAGCGCTGGACGCAGGAGTTTCCGCTGCCGCCCTTTGCGCTCTATCGGTCGTTGCGGCGCACCAACCCGTCGCCTTTCATGTTCTATTTCAACTTTGGCGGTTTTCAGGTCGTGGGTGCAAGCCCCGAGATTTTGGTGCGTGTGTTCGGCAGTGAAGTCACCATTCGCCCCATTGCTGGCACCCGCCCCCGAGGCGCGACGCCCGAAGAGGACAAGGCAAACGAACTGGACCTGCTGGCCGACAAGAAAGAGCTGGCCGAGCACCTGATGCTGCTGGATCTGGGCCGCAACGATACGGGACGCGTTTCCAAAATCGGCACCGTGCGCCCGACCGAAGAGTTCATCATCGAACGCTACAGCCACGTGATGCATATTGTGTCTAACGTGGTGGGTGAGCTAGCCGAAGATAAAGACGCGCTGGATGCGTTTTTTGCCGGAATGCCTGCGGGCACCGTCTCGGGCGCGCCCAAAGTGCGCGCGATGGAGATCATCGACGAGTTGGAGCCGGAAAAACGCGGCGTCTATGGCGGCGGCGTAGGCTATTTCAGCGCGGGGGGCGACATGGATATGTGTATCGCGCTGCGCACTGCCATCGTGAAAGATCAAAAGCTGTATATTCAAGCCGGTGGCGGTGTTGTTTACGACAGCGACCCCGAGGCCGAGTTCATGGAAACCGTTCATAAATCCAATGCAATCCGGCGCGCTGCGGCAGATGCTGCACGTTTCACCGGAAGCGGAAACAGCTAAATGAAAAAGGGCGGCAGATCAAAAGATCGCCGCCCCTTTCGTTACTCGCTTCAGCAGATCACTGCACCTGTCTCATCATGACCGCAGAAATCGGGGCCATCGCCACGCGGCTGCCCCGGTCTTCCAACCCCCAAAGCAGCAGGGCTGAAATCGTTTCCGGGCGGACCCGACCCAGCATGACCACAGCACCTTCTTGTCCGGCGCGGAACGCCGCCTGATCCAGGAACCGGCGCATCACTTTAGGGTCCTGACGCGCACCGTCGATGTCACGGAATACAACACCCGACGGCGTGCCATTGCGGGCTGCCAGCTTCTGCACAGTGTTCAACCCATTGTCCTGCGTGATCAGGCCACGACCTGTTCCGGCAGCAATTTCAGCAACCTGATCGGCCAGTTTCCGATTGCCATGAATTCCGCTGTCCACCCCTTCCAGAATGCCAACGGTTTCGGGCAGAGTGTCAAGCCAGACGGACAGCGAAACCTCAGCGTCTTGCGCAGTTGCAGCTTCGGGCAAATCAGCCAGAGCCATGACTTCGAACCCGGCCGCGCGGTGCCGCGCCATCTTTTCTGCAGCATCTGGATCAGACGGGTTCACGGCAAAACTGATGGGATAGGGAAAATCCTGAAGCGCCTCAGCCCCAAACGCGCCCTCGTCATCGATCAGGATGATGGACATGAGAGGTTTGGCTTCAGGGTTTTCGAATTTGGCCGCATAGCGTTCGATCGGCTTGCCCGCCGGTTTTGGCTCTTCCGCCGAGGCTTCGTCGGCCACAGGTTCATCATCACGTTCGGTTAGTGGAATGATACGTTTACCGATCGTTGAACTTGCGCTTGCTTCCTGGTCACCGCCAATCTGCGGCAGCGCAGCGATACGCGGCAGCTTGCGCGGCAGAACGTCCTCATCCCCTTCCACGGCGATTGGGCTGCTTTCAAACGGGTTTTCCTCGTCTGTGTCCTCAGTTTGCGGCAACGGATCTTCTTCCGGCTGAAGAAGAGCAACCTCGGTCGTCTCAGGCTCTACAGGAGGGGTCGGCGTATCGTCGATCACGGCTGGCCCCGCCTCGTCCTGCGGAGCCGAAGGCGCCAGGCTGGGTTCTGGCGGCGCTGCAGGAGCTTCGGTCACAACTGAAACTTCGGTCGCAACCGCAGCCTCGGGTTGGTCCACCGCCTCAGCTGCTGCGCCCACCTCCGGTTGCGTGTCCGAGGATGATTCAAGCCCGGACAAATCAGCCAGATCCTCGGTTGAGTCATCGGCGGCTTCCAGCCCATGCGGAGCCAATTCCACCACATCGGCATCGGATACGGCCTCGGTCACCTCAGTCGGTGCTTCAGGTGTTTCAGAAATTACCGGAGCCGGTGCTTCGGTGACAACAACCGGCGTATTGACCATCGGTGTCTTGAGCGACACGAACACACCCAAGATCAAAACAACGATCGCCCCGGCGACCATTCCCCCGAAAAATCCGCCCATATTTCCTGCCTTTCGCCTCTTTTCTCTGCCTCGTCCAGCTCTGCGCCATCTGATGTGGCGCTCGGCCAATTGGACGCGTCAGAAACGGTATGTCCTCTTGACGCTGCCGCTCAAGCCTGAGCATGTATGTGCGGACATTATACCGTGGCCCGGGGCTGCATCGCCAGCCTGAAATGCCCAAGCGAAGATAAGTGCCCATATGCTGCTGCTGATCGACAACTACGACTCGTTTACCTACAATTTGGTACATTATTTAGGCGAACTTGGTGCCGAAATGGTTATTCGCCGAAATGATGCGCTGGATGTGCAGGAAGCGATGGCCATGAACCCCGCCGGTATCCTGCTAAGCCCCGGCCCCTGCGACCCGGACCAGGCCGGGATTTGCCTTGCGTTGACCGAAGCCGCCGCAGAAACCAAAACACCATTGCTTGGGGTTTGTTTGGGGCATCAGACCATCGGTCAGGTTTTTGGCGGTAAGGTCATCCGATGCCACGAGATTGTTCATGGTAAAATGGGAACGATGAATCACACAGGCAAGGGTCTGTTTGCGGGGCTGCCTTCTCCGTTTGAGGCAACGCGGTACCATTCATTGATCGTGGAACGCGAAACCCTGCCAGACTGTCTTGAGATCACGGCTGAATTGGAAGACGGCACCATAATGGGGTTGCAACACAAGGAACTGCCCATTCATGGCGTCCAGTTCCACCCGGAATCCATTGCCTCCGAGCACGGCCACGCTCTGCTCAAGAACTTCCTGCAAGAACTGAAAGTCCCCGCATGAGCGACGCGCTGAAACCGCTGATCGGAGCCGCTGCCGATCGCCCTTTGACTCGTGACGAAGCTGAAAAAGCCTTTGCCATCCTGTTCGATGGCGAAGCCACGCCCAGCCAGATCGGTGGGCTTTTGATGGCCATGCGCACACGGGGTGAAACAGTCGATGAATACGCCGCTGCCGCTGCTGTGATGCGGGCAAAATGCAACGCTGTGACCGCCCCGGCAGGCGCGATGGACATCGTGGGCACAGGCGGCGACGGCAAAGGCACACTGAACATCTCGACCGCGACGGCTTTTGTGGTTGCGGGCGCCGGTGTCACCGTTGCCAAACATGGCAACCGGAACCTCAGTTCGAAATCGGGTGCGGCGGACGCGTTGGGTCAGATGGGGATCAACGTTATGGTTGGCCCGCAAGTCGTTGAATCCGCTCTGGAAAACGTTGGTATTGGCTTCATGATGGCCCCGATGCATCATCCGGCCATTGCTCATGTCATGCCATCACGCCAGGAGTTGGGCACACGCACAATCTTTAACATTCTTGGCCCTCTGACGAACCCTGCTGGTGTCAAACGGCAATTGACCGGCGCGTTCAGTCGTGACCTGATCCGGCCAATGGCCGAAACGCTTGGCTTGCTTGGATCAGACCGCGCGTGGCTGGTGCATGGCTCGGACGGGACGGACGAACTCACGATCACCGGCATCAGCTGGGTCGCCGCTTTGGAAGATGACACGATCAAAGAAGTCGAGCTACACCCCGAAGATGCGGGTCTGCCCGTGCATCCATTCGAAGACATCATCGGCGGCACACCGGAAGAAAACGCTGTCGCTTTCCGCGCCCTGTTGGACGGAGCCCCATCCGCGTATCGTGACGCTGTACTGCTGAACTCGGCCGCCGCTTTGGTTGTCGCCGAAGCCGCAAACGACCTGCGCGACGGGGTTGCCATGGCCGCCGAGAGCATCGACAGCGGCAAAGCCAAAGAAAAAATCGCCGCTCTGGCACGCAAGACACAGGAAGCCGAATGACCGAGACCGTACTGGACAAAATCAAAGCCTACAAACTAGAAGAGGTCGCGGCCGACAAAGCGCAGAAGTCTTTGGAAACACTGGAAAGTGAGGCACGGGCTGCATCGGAAACCCGTGGCTTTGCCGAAGCTTTGCAATCCGCCTCGCGGCAAGGCTATGGCCTGATTGCCGAGGTCAAGAAAGCCAGCCCGTCCAAGGGTCTGATCCGTCCGGATTTCAACCCGCCTGTACTGGCCAAAGCCTATGAGGATGGTGGTGCTGCGTGTTTGTCCGTGCTGACCGACACCCCAAGCTTTCAGGGTGCAAAGGAATATCTGACGCAGGCCCGCGAGGCGACTTCCCTGCCCGCTTTGCGCAAGGATTTCATGTACGACCCCTATCAGGTGGTCGAAGCCCGCGCGCTTGGCGCAGATTGCATTCTGATCATCATGGCATCCGTCAGCGATGATCAGGCGGCGGAACTGGAACAAACTGCTTTCGATTGGGGTATGGATGTTCTGATCGAAGTGCATGACGAAACGGAACTGGAACGCGCAGCACAGCTGAAAAGCCCGTTGATCGGCATCAACAACCGCAATCTCAAGACCTTCGAGACCACTTTGGACACCACGCGGCACCTGTCCAAGCTGGTGCCGGCAGACCGCACCATCGTTTGTGAAAGTGGCCTTGGAACATCAGACGACCTGAGGAGATCGCCCGCTACGGTGCCCGTTGCTTCCTGATCGGCGAAAGCCTGATGCGTCAGGACGATGTTGAGGCCGCCACGCGTCATATCCTATCCAACCCTCTGATCCCCGGAGTGATGTGATGCCGCTAACTCATTTTGATGCTCAAGGTCAGGCGCATATGGTTGATGTGTCGGACAAGGACGTGACCGACCGTGTCGCTGTCGCTGCCGGTCATATCAAGATGGCAGCGGAAACCTTTGAAATCATTTCAGAAGGTCGCGCAAAAAAAGGTGACGTGCTGGGCATCGCCCGTCTGGCGGGCATCATGGGTGCAAAGAAGACGCCCGACTTGATCCCGTTGTGTCACCCTCTTCCAGTCACCAAAGTCGCAGTTGAACTGACGCTTGATCCCGATCTACCGGGTGTTCAGATCGAGGCCACGGTCAAGACCTCGGGACAGACCGGCGTTGAGATGGAAGCCCTGACCGCAGTCTCAACCGCGGCTTTGACAGTCTATGACATGACAAAGGCCGTCGATAAGGCGATGGAGATTGGTGGCATCCGCGTTCTTCTGAAAGATGGTGGTAAATCAGGACGTTACGAGGCGAAATGATCACGGTCGAAGAGGCGCGCGCCCTGCTGTTCGATCTGGTGGGGGTTTTACCTTCGGAAGAGGTTCCTCTGGCTCAGTCCGCCGGGCGTGTATTGGCGCAGGATGTTGTAGCGGGGCGGAACCAACCTCCCTTCGCGGCATCGTCGATGGATGGGTATGCGGTGAAGGCCGCCGAAGTTGAGCTGCACGCCATGTTCAAGGTGGTCGGCGAATCCGCGGCCGGCCATCGGTTTGAGGGCCAGGTCGGTCCCGGTCAGGCGGTGCGCATTTTCACCGGTGCGCCAGTGCCCGAGGGCGCGGATTTTGTGGTCATTCAGGAAGATACCGACCGACGTGGCGACCTGATCACGATTACCGACGAACCCGGTTCCAAAACCAATATCCGCCCTGCTGGCGTGGATTTTGAAATCGGTACCTCCATTTCAGCACCCCGTTTGATCCGGCCCGAGGATGTGGCCCTGATGGCTGCAATGAACACCCCACGCGTCACGGTTGCGCGCAAACCGGTGATTGCCCTGATCTCCACCGGCGACGAGTTGGTGATGCCCGGAGAAGAGCCGGGCCCAGATCAGATCATCGCCTCGAACACATTCGGGTTGCAGGCTCTGCTTGAGGGATTGGGAGCAAAGGTGCGCGTTCTGCCCATTGCGCACGACACCGTTTCCTCGCTTGAAACTGCATTTGGCCTGGCACAAGGGGCCGATCTTGTCGTCACAATCGGCGGCGCGTCGGTTGGCGATTATGACCTTGTCTCGGATGTCTCGCAGGGATTGGGCATGGAACGGTCATTCTACAAGATCCGAATGCGCCCCGGAAAACCACTGATGGCCGGACGTATCGGCAAAACGGCTATGGTTGGCTTACCCGGTAACCCGGTCAGCGCCATGGTCTGCGGCTATCTGTTTCTGGCACCGATGGTACGCCGGATGCTGGGCCTGGACCACGTGGTGCCGCCTTTCCTTACAGCGCAACTTACGGAACCCTTGCTGGAAAACGGGCCGCGAGAGCATTACATGCGCGCGGTTCTAAGCGACACAGGCATTGCGGCCTGCGCCGATCAGGACAGCTCGCTTCTCAGCGTTCTGGCGCAGGCCAATGCGCTTTTGGTCCGACAACCGCACGATCCAGCCCGTGAAATCGGGGAAACGGTTCAGTACCTGCCGATCTGAGATGTTCTCAAATCCGTTGACACAAAACGTGAACATGCGTAGAACAAAAGAAAACGCATGAGCGACGAGGTGTGAGCGATGCTGACCAAGAAGCAATTGGATTTGCTGGAATTCATCCACAAACGCGTGCAGGCGGACGGTGTTCCGCCCAGTTTCGACGAAATGAAGGCCGCACTCGATCTGCGGTCGAAATCCGGCATCCACAGGTTGATTACCGCGCTGGAAGAACGCGGGTTTATCCGCCGCCTTGCCCATCGCGCCCGCGCGATTGAGATCGTGAAACTTCCCGAAAGCCTAGGTGGCGAACCCACAGCCGGGTTTACGCCGCGGGTTATCGAAGGTGACAAACCGGAAGGCCGCCGCCCTGCGAATGTGGAACCAGTGTCAGTCGACGCGCTGGAACTGCCGGTCATGGGTCGGATTGCGGCTGGTGTTCCCATTGAGGCCATCAGCCATGTCTCGCACCATGTTGCTGTCCCCGGCCCCATGGTCTCCGGCAAGGGCGAACATTATGCGTTGGAAGTTCGTGGAGATTCGATGATCGACGCGGAATCAACGACGGTGATGTGGTGGTGATCCGGGAAACGTCGACAGCAGATAATGGCGACATTGTGGTTGCCTTGGTCGAGGATCAGGAAGCGACATTGAAGCGTTATTTCCGCCGGGGCAACGCCATCGCGCTTGAAGCTGCCAATCCGGTCTACGAGACGCGTGTCCTGCCCGAAGAAAAGGTAAAGGTGCAAGGTCGCCTTGTGGGCCTGATCCGGACCTACTGATCCCGCTTGGACCGAAGGTCCCCGGGCGCGTTCGGGGACCAAAGCCTTTGCCCTGTCAGCGCGGCACTTGATATCAGCTTTCCGTCCAGAACAGACAGGCTGCCGGTTTCGTACAAGCGATCGGGGTCAAAAATCCCGCACGGCCCTTTCAAATTCAGAGCCACGGCAGAGACGATGATCTGGTTTGCCTTGCATTCGTCAAACCCGTTTGCAGCCCTTTTGCCGGTCAGGTGGATAATCTCCCGATCTTTCAACAGGTAGCGCTGGATCGTGTTCGCCTCGGGCCACCTGAGCGCAGCCTGTGACTGATCGACACCATCCCCGTCATTCTCAAGCCAAACGGTTGCAACAAACCCGCTGCCTTTGCTTTTGCTAAGCGCGCGGCCTTGTTCGGTCATCACGCCCACCAACCCTCCGGTTTCAGCAATCAGGGCGTCGGGACGCTGTCCCGCAGTCCAAAGCAAAAAAGCAGCCGCAAGCGGGCCCATCCCGACCCACCGCGCGTGTCCCTGCCACAAGGCAATCCACAAGGCACCCAAGGCAATGAGAGGCAGGACGTACCACGGCGGGCTGACCACAAAGCCTTGTGCGCCATCCATCTGCGAAACCCAATGTGATACCGTCAAGATCCACTCCAACGCCCACCCCATCACCGTCAGGGGTATCGCCTCAAGCCCCAGAGGCGCCAATAGCGCTGCAACCACGGCCGCCGGGACGACTAACAAACCCATGACCGGAACTGAAAGCAGGTTCGCCAAAAGGCCATAGTGCGACATGGTGTTGAAATGCGCTGCACCAATCGGAGCCGTCGCAAGCCCGGCAATGGCCGAAGACATGAGCACGCCAACCACTGGTTTAAGCCATTTTGGTCCGGGCATAGGGCCGACTTCGCGCAGCGCTCCGAACACGGCGACCAGAGCAGTTGTGGCCGCAAATGACATCTGGAACCCTGGGCTCAGGAGCGATTCCGGTCTGAGGAGCAGAACGATCACCGCCGCAACCGCCACAGCGCGCAGCGAGATCGCCCGGCGGTCAATTAGCACCGCGCCCAACATGACCGTGACCATGACAAACGCGCGCTCGGTTGCAAAGTTACCGCCAGAGAGCATCAGATAGATAGTCGCCGCAACCAATGCACATACCGCAGCCACCTTTCGAACAGGCAACCGCAGTGCAAGCGGCGGAAACAGCGACAAACCAACTCGACAGGCCACAAACACAAAGCCCGTCAGCAGCCCCATATGCAATCCCGAGATCGCCAGCAGATGCGCTAGGTTCGAAGCGCGCAGCGACGATAACGTATCTTGCCCCATACCACTGCGATCACCTGTGGTCACAGCGGCAGCAAAACCGCCGACTTCGCCCGGAAGTATCTCTTTCACGCGCCTCGATATGGCCATGCGGATGGCGGTTACCCGAACGCCCTCGATCCCGGCCGAGGCTGGTGCGATGGTCAGAACACGGACGCGTGTGTACCCCACCGCGCCTAAACTCTGGAACCAGGCATGGCGGCGAAAATCGAACCCACCGGGTTCCACCGGCCCCTGTGGCGGAGACAGATGCGCCGTCGTCATAATCCTCTGCCCCGGTGCAATAGGTCCGGTTGAGGCATGAACGGAAAGACGGACGCGCTGCGGCCTTCGCTCCTGCGGTACGTCCCCTATGCGTACCTGATCAAGCGTCAACCGCAACGCATCCGAGGCAGACCGGTCCATGGCGACGACCCTCCCCTCGATGGGGCCATAATATCGCCATGACAGAACCGGCTCTGCCACCATATGGGCGCGAGCACCTGCCAGGCAGAAACCAACAGCGATCAGCGCCCCCCCGATGGCCAACGAACCCACCCCCGGCGCAAGCCAGCGGCGCACAGTGATGAGAACCGCGCAAAGGCCGGCCAGACCAGCATAGTCCAGCAATTCAGGCTCAGCCCGAATGCTAAAATACAGACCGATCCCGGTCGCAAGCAAGACCGGCGTCCACGGGAACAGATACCCCGTTTGGCACAGCAGCGCGGCCTCGACCCGTGCAAGAACACGCATGGTTGCCCCCGTCCTTCGGGCTCGTTAGACAGGCGACAAACTATGCCAGATACGGTTACCAAAAGGTTAATCCCCATCATGTCCGACCAGGTCGTCACCCGCTTTGCCCCTTCACCCACCGGTTTTCTGCACATCGGTGGCGCACGCACCGCGCTGTTCAATTGGCTCTATGCTCGGGGTCGTGGCGGCAAATTCCTGTTGCGGATTGAAGACACCGACCGTGAACGCTCGACCCCCGAAGCAACCGCCGCAATCCTGCAGGGTATGGCATGGCTGGGTCTGGACCATGACGGCGACGTAATCAGCCAGTTCGAAGGGGCGGCCCGCCACGCCGAGGTTGCGCATCAATTGCTGGCCGAAGGCAAGGCTTACAAGTGCTTCTCGACACAGGAAGAAATTGCTGCCTTCCGCGAACAGGCACGAGCCGAGGGTAAATCGACCCTGTTCCGCAGCCCGTGGCGCGACGCTGATCCGGCAACACATCCCGATGCGCCATTTGTCATTCGCATCAAAGCGCCACAAGACGGTGCGACAGTGATCCGCGATCAGGTTCAAGGCGATGTCACCATCCGCAATGACCAGCTGGACGATATGATCCTGCTGCGTTCGGACGGCACACCAGTCTACATGCTGGCGGTGGTGGTCGACGATCACGACATGGGCGTCACCCACGTTATTCGCGGCGACGATCACCTGAATAACGCCGCGCGTCAGATGATGATCTATGAGGCAATGGGCTGGGACGTTCCGGTCTGGGCACATATCCCGCTGATTCACGGACCCGACGGCAAGAAATTGTCGAAACGTCATGGCGCACTGGGCGCGCAGGAATATCAGGCCATGGGCTATCCCGCGGCTGGAATGCGCAATTACCTGGCGCGTTTGGGCTGGAGTCACGGTGATGACGAATTCTTCACGGATGCGCAGGCAAAAGACTGGTTCGATCTGGACGGAATCGGCAAAAGCCCGGCCCGTTTCGATCTGAAAAAGCTGGAAAATCTCTGCGGGCAGCATATTGCAATCTCAGACAATGCTGCATTGCGGCAAGAAATTGAGGATTACCTCGCGGCAGCAGACCTTCCTGCTCTCACTCCGACACAATCTGGTGATCTGGAACGTGCGATGTATTGCCTCAAGGATCGGGCGCGTACTTTCCCGGAACTCCTTGAAAAAGCGCATTTTGCACTGACCCAGCGCCCAATTGTTCCGGATGAAAAGGCCGCAAAGGCGCTGGCATCTGTATCCGATGGTATACTGTCGGAATTGACGCCGCAGCTGCAAAATGTTAGCTGGTCCCGGAACGAACTGGAGGAGGCCCTGAATTCCTTTGCCGAGTCAAAGGAGCTCAAGTTCGGCAAGCTGGCAGGTCCGCTACGGGCTGCGCTGGCAGGTCGGGCCGTCACACCTTCGGTTTTTGACATGATGCTGGTGCTGGGGCGGGATGAAACCCTGGCGCGGCTTTCTGAGGCAGCGAAATAAACCCAATCTTCATAAACGGGTAACGCTGCTCCGCTAACACCCGGATTGCGCGTCCGCGCGCAGTCGTTGCCCGTATCGCTGGCGGTCTGTCCGGCGTGCGCATGAATGAAGAAGGGACAACTATGACTGACAGCAACAAAACAGCCACTCTGACTGTTCACGGCAAAGAATACGAGTTGCCAGTTCATTCCCCTACCGCCGGGCCTGATGTTGTCGATATTCGTAAGCTTTACGGACAGGCTGGGGTCTTCACCTATGACCCGGGCTTTACATCGACCGCCAGCTGCGACAGCACCATCACCTATATCGACGGCGAAAAAGGCGAGCTGCTGCACCGGGGCTATCCGATCGACCAACTGGCCGAGAAATCGCACTTCCTCGAGGTTTGCTATTTGCTGCTCTACGGAGAATTGCCAGCGGCAAAAGATCTGGAGAAGTTCGAAACAACGATCACCCGTCACACCATGCTGCACGAGCAGATGCAGTATTTCTATCGCGGTTTCCGCCGCGACGCGCACCCGATGGCCATCATGGTCGGTGTTGTCGGTGCAATGTCGGCCTTCTATCACGACTCGACCGACATTTCGGACCCGCAGCAACGTGAAATCGCATCGCATCGCCTGATCGCCAAGATGCCGACGATTGCGGCCTGGGCCTATAAGTATCACACCGGTCAGCCCTTCGTGTATCCGCGCAACGATCTGGACTATGCGTCCAACTTCCTGCGCATGTGTTTCAGCGTTCCCGCCGAAGAATATGAGGTGAACCCGATCCTCAGCCGCGCGATGGACCGTATCTTTACCCTGCACGCCGATCACGAGCAGAACGCTTCGACCTCGACCGTGCGTCTGGCTTCGTCTTCTGGCGCGAACCCGTTCGCCTGTATTGCCGCAGGTATCGCTTGCCTTTGGGGTCCGGCGCACGGCGGTGCGAACCAGGCATGCCTAGAGATGCTGGAAGAGATCGGCACTGTGGATCGTATCCCCGAATACATCGCGCGCGCCAAAGACAAGAACGATCCGTTCCGCCTGATGGGCTTTGGTCACCGTGTCTACAAGAACTTTGACCCGCGCGCCAAAGTGATGAAGCAATCGGCCGACGAAGTGCTGGATCTGTTGGGCGTTGAAAACAACCCGAAACTGCAGGTTGCAAAGGAACTGGAGCGCGAAGCGCTGGAAGATCCGTATTTCGCCGAGAAGAAACTGTTCCCGAACGTGGACTTCTATTCGGGCATCATCCTCGAAGCGATGGGCTTCCCGACGTCCATGTTCACGCCGATCTTTGCCCTGTCGCGCACCGTGGGCTGGGTCAGCCAGTGGAAAGAGATGATTGCCGATCCTCAGAACAAGATCGGGCGTCCGCGCCAGTTGTATCTGGGCGAAACGCTTCGGGATTACGTGGATATCGAAAACCGCTGATACATCAAACTTCCCAGACGTTTTTAAGGCCCCGTTTTAACGGGGCCTTTTTCATCGAGCACTACGCACCTGCACAACCCGTTGCTTTCGCAACAAAAACCTTCGGCCAAACCAGATGTGCTATTTGGGCTTCAGAACAAGCTCATTTGGTCACCCGGTTGCGGTGGAATAGCAAACAGATCGCAGCGAAGGGGCGCAGATTTAACAGAAAGCCCCAACCGTTTGCAGGCTGTCGAAAACCTTTGGGCAATAATCCCGGCGTATTCGCCCTCGCCCCGCATTCTGTGCCCCCAACGCGGGTCATAGTCCCGCCCACCGTGCATGTCGCGCAGCTTGGACATCACTTTTTCTGCCCGTGCCGGTTGGTGTTCGGCCAACCAATCCTGCCACAACTGCGACACCTCGCGTGGCAATCGCAGCATGATCCAACTGGCGGCATCTGCTCCGGCCGCCTGCCCCGCCTCAAGCAGGTTCTCAAGTTCATGATCCGTCAGCCCGGGCACAATCGGAGATGTCATCACACGCACCGGAACCCCGGCCTCGGTCAGTGTGCGGATCATGCGCAGACGCCGCTGCGGTGACGGTGCACGAGGTTCCATCCGACGCGACAAAGCGGGATCCAAAGTGGTCAGCGAGATCCCGACGCGCACCAATCCACGGCTGGCCATTTCAGTCAGAATGTCCAGATCCCGCTCAATCAGAGCGCCCTTGGTGACAATTGCAACCGGATGGTTGAACTCGTGCAACACCTTAAGGCAGGACCTTGTAATCAGGCGATCTTTCTCGATCGGCTGATACGGGTCCGTGTTTGTTCCTATAGCCAGCGGCGCGACCTTATAAGACTTGGACGACAATTCTTTGCGCAGAACACAGCTCATGTTGGGACGCGCCGTCAGGCGGGTTTCGAAATCCAGCCCGGCAGACAGACCCAGATAGGCATGACTGGGCCGGGCAAAACAATAGACACAGCCATGTTCGCACCCCCGATACGGATTGATGGAACGGTCAAACGGCAAATCCGGAGACCGATTATACGTAATCGCACTACGCGCTACCTCATCCCGTGTTTCGGTGCGCAGCAGCGGTAGGGTTTCGTCACTGTCCCATCCGTCATCGACAACGACGGTGGCGAAGCGCTCGAACCGTCCGGCGGTGTTTGTACGTGTTCCTCTGGCTTTTACGGTGGGCACAGCATTCACTTCAGCAATTTGTTCGCGTTATGTTCTCATCGGAACATACGGCCGACACAAGCCCTGCGCAAGTCATCCCTGCGTCAGTCCAAATAGGAGCGATCAAGCGGAGTGCACGATAATCATGCAGATTTTTCATTCGAGCCGCGCGTTTTTTTGACATATAGGTCGGTCCCGAAACGACCGACGTCGCAATCGTCACAGTCAGAATGCGACGTTTTGGCCAAAACGGAAAAAATGCCACCACGGGCCGATGGCCCGCCCAGCACAGGGAATACCCCATGTCCGACGAAGAAGACATCATCCTGTCCGAACTGAACGACGACGAACTTGTCGAGCAGATGTTCGACGATCTCTACGATGGTCTGAAAGAAGAGATCGAAGAAGGAACCAACATCCTGCTGGAGCGTGGATGGACCCCTTATGACATTCTGACCAAAGCTCTGGTCGGTGGCATGACCATTGTGGGCCATGACTTCCGCGACGGCATTCTGTTCGTGCCCGAAGTTCTGCTGGCCGCCAACGCCATGAAGGGCGGTATGGCGATCCTGAAGCCACTGCTGGCCGAAACCGGCGCACCGCGCGTTGGCAAGATGGTGATCGGCACCGTCAAGGGCGACATCCACGACATCGGCAAGAACCTTGTGTCGATGATGATGGAAGGCGCTGGGTTTGAAGTTGTCGATATCGGTATCAACAACCCGGTCGAAAACTACCTGGAAGCACTGGAAACCGAGCAGCCCGACATTCTGGGCATGTCCGCCCTGCTGACCACCACAATGCCTTACATGAAAGTGGTCATCGACACACTGGTCGAACAAGGTGTGCGTGACGACTATATCGTTCTGGTTGGCGGTGCCCCGCTGAACGAAGAGTTTGGCAAAGCCATCGGCGCAGACGCTTACTGCCGTGACGCGGCTGTTGCAGTGGAAACTGCAAAGGACTTTGTAGGCCGCAAGCACAACCAATTGGCTGGCTAAACTATCTGAAATTTCACCCAAAGGGCTGCCCGAACTGGGCAGCCCTTTTTCGTTTCAAACCAATGGCATGAAAAACCGGAACACTAAGAAGCGACTTTTCTCAAGAAGCCGTCGACACAAAACGTCGGGCTGCAAAACCAAGCCGATGACGTCGGCAGCCTGCCTTCAGAGGTCGGAACAAGGCTTGCTCATCATTGATATTCATCTTCTTCTAAGAACAGATTCAAAGGACGCCACACCATGCAAAAAGACGCCCTGCCCGATGATAACAGTCTGACAACCAAAGGTTATTCCAGCGCCGAGTCGGGTCGTATCCTTCTGATCGCTTGCGGGGCTTTGGCCCGAGAGATTCTGGACATCAAAACACGTAATCACTGGGACCATATGGAATTAACGTGTCTGCCCGCGATTCTGCATGTTCACCCGGAAAGGATCACGCAGGCCGTAGAAGATGCTGTGGCCAAACACCGGGACAAATTCGACAAAATCTATGTGGTCTACGCTGACTGTGGAACCGGCGGCCTTTTACAACAAGCCTGCGAAAAACTTGGGGTCGAAATGGTGAAAGGTCCCCATTGTTACTCGTTCTTCGAAGGCAACCAAGCCTTTGAGGCGCGCGGCGAAGATGAGACCACGGCCTTCTATCTGACAGACTTTTTAGCCCGGCAATTCGACGCTTTCGTCTGGAAGCCCTTGGGGCTGGATCGTCACCCAGAGCTGCGTGACATGTATTTTGGCAACTACACAAAGCTGATCTATCAGGCCCAGATCGATAACCCGGACCTGACCGCGCGCGCCCGTGAATGTGCGGACCGTATGGGGTTAGAGTTCGAACGCCGTTTCACCGGCTATGGCGATCTGGAAACCACTTTGACAGATTGGGCAAACCGTCCGACCTGACCTTACGCGTTTTCCTGGGCCACCTGCCGTATGCGTTCGATCATGGCGCGCAGGCCGTTTGATCGCTGTGCCGACAGATGATCATTTAATCCCAAACGCGCCAGTTCAGCCCCGGCATCGACCTTGGGCACTTCTGCCACGGGCAATCCATTGTACAAAGACCGCAGGACGGCAATCAGCCCCCGCACGATCAGTGCGTCGCTGTCGCCGTCAAATTTGAACACGCCCCCTTCGATCATGGGATGCAGCCAAACCTGACTGGCACACCCATTTACTTTGGTGGCAGGAACTTTGAACGCGTCATCCAGCGGATCCATCGCCTTGCCCTGTTCGATGACATGGCGATACCGGTCTTCCCAGTCCTCCAGAAACTCGAAATCTTCGACAATGTCCTCAAAGGCGGGCGTGGCCATGGCGCGGCGATCCTTTTGATTGCAATACCACCAGTGACCTATGCCGACGACCACCTTCTGTCCAGCCCTGCAGTGGCTTTTCAAGGCGAGGAAATTGCGCTAACCCATTGCTTGAATTCGTGTGAAAAGCTGTGGGTCTATGCAAAAATCTCTGTCCGTTCTTATCATCGCCACGCTGACCCTGACTGCATGCAGCGGCTGGCGTGATTCTCGGGTGAACCCGTCGAATTGGTTTGGCTCCAGCAGATCGGTTAAAACTGAAACACCGCCGGACCCTAACGCAGCTGATGCTTTGGTGCCTCAGCAAAGACAAGGCACGGGCCTGTTTTCGCGCCCGAATATCGCGGACTCCAGCATTCGGATCGGTCAGATAGACGAACTGCGCATCGATGCCACTCCCACCGGAGCGATCATTTATGCTACGGGAACGGCCGTCCGTCAGGGTGCCTACAATGCGCGCCTGGTTCGTGTGAACTCGGAAGAAAACGAGAAGAACGGCACAATGGAATTTGAGTTCCTGGTGAACTATCCCAGCGCACAAACACTGCAAGGGTCCGAACGTACCCGCATGGTGTCGGACGCAGTCAACGTCAGCCGTCAGGATCTTGAAGGTATTCGACTGGTTCGCGTGGTCGGGCAGCAGAACGCGTTGGAATCGCGGCGACGCTAAGCGCCGCTAAAGCGAGACCACTTTGACGGCCTGCCCCTTGGCGGCCAGCGCGATCTTGCCTTCACAAAGTTTCAGCGCGTCTTCACCAAAGACTTCAAACCGCCAGCCTGCCATGGCGGGCAAGTCGCGCTCGCCGGCGGCGATCTGATCCAGTTCAGAGCTTGTGGCGATCAGTTTGGCAGCTACGCCGGAACTTTCTGTTTTGGATTTTAGAAGAACGCGCAGCAAGTCGGCCAATGCCGGGTTGACCTTCAGCTTGTCCCGCGACGTGTCGACCTTAGGCAGCTTATCCGCAGGGCAATTCACCCCACGTTTTACCGCGGCCAAAATACCTTCGGCAATCGCACCCTTTCGTGCCTCGCGCAGCAATAGACGCGATCCGCCCAGATCCGAGGGCGTTTTGGGTTTGGTTGACGCCAGTTCAATCAGCGCATCGTCCTTGAAAACCCGGTTCCGAGGAACGTTGTTTTCCTGCGCGTAAGCTTCGCGAAACTGGGCCAGTTCCCGCACCACAGCCAGAAACTTGGCCGAATTTGTCCGCGTCTTGACCCGTTTCCATGCCTCTTCCGGGCGAATGTCATAGGTGGCAGGCTGCGTCAGCGTGCGCAGTTCTTCCCCTACCCAATGGCTGCGCTTTGTCTTCTCAAGTTCAGCCGCCAGGTGTTCGTAAATCTTGCGAAGATGGGTGACATCAGCCAACGCATAGGTTTTCTGCGCGTCTGTCAACGGACGCCGAGACCAGTCCGTGAACCGAGAAGTCTTGTCGACTCCCTGCTTGCAGATCTTGCGCACTAAAGTCTCGTAACCCACCTGTTCACCAAAGCCGCAGACCATTGCAGCGACTTGTGTGTCAAACAGAGGGTCAGGAAACACCCCGGCCTCGACCCAGAAGATCTCCAGATCCTGACGGGCAGCATGGAAAACCTTGACCACGTCTTCATTGCGGAACAGCTCATAAAGCGGTTCCAGCGACAAATCATCAGCAAGCGGATCCACCAGAACCGCGCTGTCTTCGTCTTCGGAAGGGACCGCCAATTGCACGAGGCAGAGTTTGGAGTAATACGTCCGCTCGCGCAGGAATTCGGTGTCGACAGTGATATAAGGATAGCCTGCAGCGGCCTTACAGAAGTCGGCCAGCTCTTGCGTCGTCGTCAGGGTTTTCATGCGCCGTACTAGTATCGCTCTTGGTTTTTGTGACTGCCCGTTTTTCTACGTCCCGAGCGTTACCGTCGACCATAGGCCGATTATCGGGCAGGTGTAAATCACCCAGAGCGGGTTCAGGGCAACAGGACGGGCGACCTGTTGCCTTCAGCGTAACGGCGCAACACTTCGGGGTAGAGCACATGCTCCTGAACCAGCACTCGCGCAGCAAGTAAATCCGGGGTATCGCCCCGCTCGACAGGCACCCGTGCCTGCCCCAAAATCGGGCCATCATCCAGCGCTGCTGTTACTTCATGAACCGAGCAGCCATGTTCGGAGTCACCCGCCTCAATGGCGCGGGCATGGGTGTGTAAACCTTTGTATTTCGGCAGCAAAGAGGGGTGGATGTTCAGCATCCGCCCCTGAAACCTGGACACAAAATCCCCCGTCAGCACGCGCATGAAACCTGCCAAGCATACAATGTCCGGCTGTGCCTCTTGCAAGGGCTTCAAAAGCTCGGCCTCAAACGCGGCGCGGTCCCCCTTGAACGGGCGGTGATCAACCACTGCGGTCGGAATGCCACGGTCCGCAGCTTTTTTCAGCCCGCCTGCCTGTGCATCGTTGGACAGCACCAAACAAGGCCGCGCCGGATGATCACCGGTCATACTGTCGACCAGCGACACCATGTTCGACCCACCGCCGGAAATCAGAATCGCGACGCGCTTGTGGCTCACAGCAATTTGCCCGAATAGGCAACGCCGGGCGTCTTGGTCACGGTGCCGATCCGCGCAACTGCTTCACCGGCGTCGGACAGCAAGGTCGACAACTCATCCGCCTTGTCTGCCTGGCACACCACAATCAGGCCGATGCCGCAGTTGAAGGTCTTGAGCATTTCGGCTTCGACGATGCCACCGGTTTCCGCCATCCAGCTGAAGACGGGTGGCAATTGCCAGCTGTCCAGATGGATCTCGGCCCCCAACCCCTCGGGCAACACCCGCGGCAAGTTTTCGGTCAGACCACCGCCTGTGATATGGGCCAGCGCGTGAACGCCACCGGCGCGGACCGCAGCCAAAGCTGGTTTGACATACAGGCGCGTGGGCGTCAGCAGGGCCTCACCCAACGATCCTTCACCGAAAGGCGACGGCGCGTCCCAGCCCAGCCCTGACAGTTCGACCAGTTTGCGCACAAGAGAATAGCCATTGGAATGCACACCGTTCGAGGCCAGACCCAGCAGCACGTCACCCGACTGAACACCCGCGGGCAAATCCGCACCACGTTCCATCGCACCAACCGAGAACCCGGCCAGATCAAAGTCACCATCGGGATACATGCCCGGCATCTCAGCCGTCTCGCCCCCGATCAGCGCACAACCGGATTGCGCGCACCCCTCGGCAATGCCTTCGATGATCCGCGCTGCCGTGTCAGTGTCCAGCTTGCCAGTCGCAAAATAATCCAGGAAGAACAGAGGCTCGGCCCCCTGACAGATCAGGTCATTGACGCACATGGCCACCAGATCGATGCCGACCCCATCCACAACACCGGTATCAATCGCAATCCGAAGTTTGGTGCCCACGCCATCTGTTGCGCCCACCAGGATCGGGTCCTGATACCCGGCGGCCTTCAGATCGAACAACGCACCAAAGCCACCCAGCCCGCTCATCACGCCGGGGCGGTTGGTCCGCTTGGCGGCGGGCTTGATCCGATCGACCAGAGCGTTGCCCGCGTCAATATCCACGCCTGCATCGGCATAGGTGATTCCGTTCTTACCCGCTGTCATGGTCGGTCCCTCATGAATGCTTTGCGGGCGGGTTAGTCGATTGTGCAACATGTTGCAACGGTCAGGCTTGACGCGGGCGTTCACCGTGATAGGCAAGACGCCGTGGCGGGCCTGTAGCTCAATTGGTTAGAGCAGAGCGCTCATAACGCTTTGGTTGCGGGTTCAAGTCCTGCCGGGCCTACCAAATCACCGCCTAACGCTTTGACAGAAAAGATAAACGTTTCGCCCTTGGGCCAATTGGCGTGCCGAACCCCGCGAAGTCGAAATGTCTGGCCTGTTTGCACAGCGATACAAAACGTAGATCCTGCCAAAACACCGCAGACCGGCGGAATTAATACTCCAGAAACTCTTCTACGCTATCAGCCAGCCACCAGGGGCTTTGTGTTTCGTAGAACGTATGTGTCCCAGCAGAATTTGGCAGGTTTCTGACGGTCACAAGGTAGTCTTTAAAATCGATCGGAACGGACCAATGTGATGCGTCATACAGCATGGCCAAGTATTCATCCGCAGTTGGTTCGTAGTACTCCTGATCCGGATCTGGCGGGCCATAGACTTTTGCGAACTCGGCTTGGAAGTAATCCAGAACGTAAGAACAATAGATCACCTGGTTTGCTCGGACCTGAACCGGAATAGGTGCGAACTCGTCTGCGTCTTCCTGGACAAAGTGCTTCAGCTCAAACGCCATCCCCTGAATCACTTCTTCCTGCATCCAATTGCTGCAGGTATCGCCAAGCGCAATGAAGCTTGCCATGCGTTCGAATTTTCGATCTTCGGCTTCCCGTGCGAATTGCGTGATCGGAACAAGCGCAAACAATGAAGTGACAGTAACAACGACTTTCTCGATATTGCTAAGAGCTGCTTTAATCATTTTCTCTGAACCCCACGTCGTTTGAAAACTGGGGTTAGAATGACATGCTTATACAAAATCACAAAACTGCATGCATTTATTTAGCAAGGGAATTTTGGCTACCGACCGATAATAATGTCGGCGCAAAGCCCGCCCAAACGCTCGCTTTTTGCCAGCCGCAAGGTTCCACCATGAGCACGGGCAATATCCGCCACGATCGCCAATCCCAGCCCTACGCCGCTGCCTTTGTTCTGATTGCGCGCAGGGTCAAGTCGGGTGAAAGGCTTGACCGCTTCGGTGCGTTCCTCGACTGGAATACCAGGACCATCATCTTCGACACGGATACGCATAGACTTGGGATTCAGCGTCAAGCTCACGTCAGCGCGTGATCCATAACGCACCGCATTTCCGATCAGGTTCTCAACGGCCCTGCGAATGGCCATGGGGCGCAACATAACTGTCCCCTGCCCCTCAACCCCAATTAAATCGGCCTGATGCCCGGCGCGCTTAGCATCCTCGACGATCTGGCGAATAAACACGTCGGGCTGCACCTCCTCGGGGGACCCTTCCGCAGCGCCACGTGTGAAATCCAGAAAAGCGTCCAGCAAAGACTGCATTTCTGTCACGTCCTGCTGCAAAGGTGCGGCCTCATCCTCGGGCAGCATGGACAGTCCGAGCTTCAGACGGGTCAGCGGCGTGCGCAGGTCATGGCTGACACCAGAAAGCATCAAGGTTCGTTGTTCGATCTGACGTTCGATCCGGGCGCGCATGTCCAGGAACGCATTCCCGGCCGCGCGTACTTCGATTGCACCACCGGGGGTGTACGGCACGACCCGCCCCCGACCAAACGCCTGCGCAGCATCGGCCAATCGCGTGATCGGCCGCAATTGGTTGCGCATGTAAAGAAAGGAAATCGTGGTCATGATCACCGCGAAAAACACCATCGTCACGATCAACTGGTGCGGCGCAACCGGTGACAACCTGCGCCGATCAAAGGTCAGTTGCAACACGCCAAGGTGCGTTTGCATATAGACCCGCGCCTCGCGGCTGGTTGGCAGAGCAACGGCAACCAGATCGGGCAAATTCGCCTGAAGGTCAGCCTGAACTTGCGGTGCAATGAAATCATACCAACGCCGCGCCCCTATCATCGGTTCTTCGTTCACGCCCAGAAAACGCGCCTGCATTTCAAGGGCTTGCAAATCGGGGCGCATCGCGGCCACAGCCTCTTGCTGGGTTTCAGCATCTGCGATCATCGTGGTGATCAGGGTCACTTCGCGCGAGGCGGCGCTTGTCATCTGCCCGGTGACGTCTTCCAGGTGTTTCTGAATAAACGCAATGCCCACCACAAGCAGCAACACGATCACCGGCAAAACCAGAATCAAGGCGGCGCGGGCGTAAAGGCTGCGAGGCAGATAGGGTTTGAGCCATTGCGAAGACATGGGCTAAACCTAGCGGGCCGCCCGGATAAGAGGAAGAGCGCAGAATGCAGGCACCTGACGATTTCAATCCAACCGCAGGTATTGCGGTCGATCTGCAACCGGGGCTGTGGCGCATTCTGGCCCCGAATCCGTCGCCCATGACTTACCGTGGTACCAACACTTATTTGCTTGGGGATCGAGACATCGCTGTGATCGACCCCGGCCCTGAAAACGAGGCGCATCTGAACGCGATTCTCGATGCTTTGAAGCCGGGGCAAAAGATAAGCCATATTGTCGTGACGCACACGCATCTGGATCATTCCCCCCTTGCTGCGCCCCTATCACAAAGGTCAGGCGCTCCGATCTATGCCTTTGGCGGGCCAGAGGCGGGACGAAGCGACGTCATGACCGATTTGGTCGCGCAAGGTATGACCGGAGGTGGCGAAGGTATCGACTCGGCGTTTCGCCCGGATGTGGAAGTCGAAGACGGTGAGGTCATTGCTGGTGACGGTTGGCAGTTGGAGGTCATTCACACCCCCGGCCATCTGGGAAATCACATCGCTCTGGGCTGGCAGAACACCTGTTTCACGGCAGACCACGTGATGGGTTGGGCCAGTTCGTTAGTCTCACCCCCGGACGGAGATTTGACGGATTTCATGGCGGCCTGCCGCCGCCTGCGTGCCCGGAGCTGGTCGGTATTCCACGCAGGGCACGGGGCACCAATTACAAACCCCGCCGAGCGTCTGGACTGGTTGATCCAGCATCGGCTAACCCGCGAGGCTCAGATTCTGTCTGCATTGGAACAGGCAGACGGCACAGCCCGACAACTGGCCGAGCGTATCTATACCGACACACCCACTGCCCTATTACCTGCTGCCGAGCGGAACGTCTTTGCGCACCTTGTTGATCTGTTTGGAAAAAACAAAGTTCTCCCACGCGGAGAAATGTCTGTCACAGCCAAGTTTCATCGCATCGGCTGAAACCTAGAAAAATTTTTGCGCTTCGCGCGCTTCCCCTCTGGACGCCGGAAATCCGGGTTGCTATACGCGCCTCAGTTCCGGCGTAGCTCAGCGGTAGAGCAGTTGACTGTTAATCAATTGGTCGTAGGTTCGATCCCTACCGCCGGAGCCAACAAGTGATCACCAACTCAAACACCCAAGTTATATCAAGTCAGTCATATCATTGGCTTCCGTTGATGGCGCGTGCCTCGGCAACTATCGGTTGATTGTTGATCGGCTCGGATTGATTTTGAACTTGGAATAACTGCTTTCAAAGATCTGACTGACCGCCCCGCCAACTAACGCCACATCAGATTTTGCTTGGAAAGGAACTGGATATTCTTCCAAGTCCATTTGGAAAGCTTCACCGATTTTTTACAAACTCCGGAATTTCATAAAATGCACTGATAGCCACTCCATAGATCAAAGTGATCAGGGCGCTGAAAGCAACCAACCAAAACAGTACAGCGCTTCCGATAAGTGTTCCTTTCAACAACTGAACCTTAAAATTGTGGCTAGGCTTGTTCGGATTACTTTCTTCTACGCTGTTTATTTTCGAGTCAAACCACTGAAATACTGTAACTTTTAACGCCATTATCTCGAAAACCACATAGCCAGTGGTTTTCAGAGCCAAAACAAGCCAAGTGAAAAACAGAAAAACAGAAAAAACGAACAAGCTTTGCCCATAGAAAGCATCGCTGGGATACTCTTGACTTCGGGCATGGATAAATGCCGCGAGGGTCGCCAATATTCCCAGCCGCACCAAAGCGCCAACAAAGTCGGAAGATCGCTTCATAGAATCGTGCAATTGCTGCTTGGCCGTTTCAAGTTTTGCGCGATCCAACTCGAAGCTGAACTCCAGATCAAAGGTAGAATTTTCGGGTTCTTGACCCTTTTGCAATTCGGCGCTCTCAGGCGTCATTCCAGTTTCGCTATCCTTGGATTTGTTTGATCCCTTGATTGGCTGATTTATGATATGTGCAACACTTAATTTCTGATTTTCCTTAATCATTTCAACCAAGCACACCTTGTTGAAAACAACAAGACCGCCTCAGGTGTCTGCGTAAAACAGCCCGGATGCTCTATTGAAATACGGCCACAGCGCCGGGCACCTCTGGTCAAGATCTTCGCGTTGGAAATCCCAATGGCGGGCAAAACAACGTCGCTCAACCAACCCCGCCACCGGAACCAAATCCATCCAATTCAACTCTGAAAAAGCCGGTTGTAACGGCAGGCAAACGCATCACTAGAAATCACTGAAAAAACTCATACACCCTCTGGACGACCGGTAATTCGATTGCTATACGGCGCGAACCGTTCCGGCGTAGCTCAGCGGTAGAGCAGTTGACTGTTAATCAATTGGTCGTAGGTTCGATCCCTACCGCCGGAGCCATTCTTACTTAAAACTTTTTTCAGCCCTTCAGGGCGTCTTCGAAATCCGTGCGCAGGTTGCGTTTAAGGACCTTCCCCGTTGCGTTCAGCGGAAGTGCATCGACAAAGACCACTTTGTCCGGGATCTGCCACTTGGCAATCTTGCCTTCAAAGAAACGCAGCAATTCGTCTTCGCTTGGGTCTTCACCTTCAGCCTTCACAGCGACCAGCAAGGGCCTTTCATCCCATTTCGGGTGCGGCACGCCCACAACAGCGGCAGTTGCAAGCTTGGGATTCGCGACCGCGATATTTTCAAGCTCGACCGAACTGATCCATTCGCCACCGGATTTGATGATATCTTTGGATCTGTCACGGATGGTCATGTAGCCATCCGGGTCCAGCGTGGCGACATCCCCAGTGGCAAACCAGCCGTCTTGCAGAAGCTGCTGATCCTGCAACAAAAAGTAGCTGTCCAGAACCCAATGCCCCCGCACCATCAGATCGCCTTGCGTTTCGCCGTCATGTGGCAGGTCATTGCCATCATCATCGACGATTTTCAGCTCGACCCCAAAGGGCGGTCTACCCTGGCTCAGACGGACTGCGTGCTGTTCTTCCGACGGCAACTGCATGTGTTTGGCCAGAGGGTAGTTTGCTGTACCCAGAGGGCTCATCTCGCTCATGCCCCAGGCGTGAACCGTGTCGACGCCATAGTTTTCGCGGAAGGTTTCGATCATCGAGGGCGGGCAGGCTGCCCCGCCAATCACTGTTCGATCCAGGCTTTTCAACTCGGTCCCGCATTTGGCGGCATGGGCCAGCAGACCTTGCCAAATGGTGGGCACCCCCATGGCCAGCGTCACTCCATAAGTGTCGATCAGGTTGACCAATGCTTCTCCGTGCAAATCCGGCCCGGGCAACACAAGTCGTGATCCTGACATGGCACAGGCATAGGGCGACCCCCAAGCGTTGACGTGGAACATCGGCACAACAGGCATGACGACGTCCATCGCCGAATACCCGATCACATCTTTTGTGTTCGACGCGAAGCTGTGCAGCAACGTAGACCTATGGGAATACAACACGCCCTTCGGATTGCCCGTCGTGCCAGAGGTGTAACACAAGCTTGATGCGGTGTTTTCATCCAAATCAGGCCATACGAACCCGGCGTCTCCTGTTTCGATCAGTTCGTCGTAGAATTTGAGATCAGGGATCTGTGACGCTGCCTCTTCATTGCGCGGCCCCATCAAGACAAAGTGCCTGACCTCTGTAAGCGCACTATGCAGTGCAGCCACAAGCGGAATGAAAGTTGCATCAAAGAACAGCACACGATCCTGAGCGTGATTGATGATGTAGGTCATTTGCTCGGGGAACAGGCGCGGATTGACCGTATGGCAAACAAAGCCAGAGCCTGACGTCGCGTAGTATATCTCCAGATGCCGCCGGTTGTTCCAAGCCAGAGTCCCGATCCTGTCTTGCGGTTCCAATCCCAGTCCAGTCAACGCCGATGCCAGGCGTCGGGCGTTCACCGCAATCTCGGCCCAGTTGGTTTTGGTGACCGTTCCATCTGTCTCGACCGAGACAATACTGGTCTGGCCATGGTAGCGCTCTGCGTGATCAATCAGTGACGAAATCAGCAAAGGCTGCGTCATCATCTGTCCCAGCATGGACATCCTCCCGTCATTGGCGGCGTCTTAAATGACCCCTGCCTTATCCATCTGACATTAACAGCTAGGAGCAGGCCCCATTGCGTCAATCCAGTCGTTTCCTAGGATGGAACCCTGCCAAGCATTTAATTGTCTGACAATAAAAGAATGCAACGCTCCAGTGAAGCGCGTTGCGTTTTCAGACGTCAATCCCGATGTTTCAACGCATAGGCGACCAGCGCAGCGGTGGATGCGTCCTTGCCTTGGGCGCTCTCTTCACCGTCCACAATGGGGCCAAGCGACGTGGCCAGCTCCTTACCCAGCTCTACCCCCCATTGGTCGAAAGAGTTGATACCCAACAGCACACCTTCGACAAACACCCGGTGCTCATACAGGGCAACGATCTGACCCAGTACGAATGGTGTGAGTTTCGGATAAATCAGAGTGGTGGACGGACGATTGCCGGGGAAAACCCGATGCCGCGCCTGTCGCTCCAGTTCCGCATCTGTCAGCCCTTTTGCCGCCATACGGTCCCGCGCTTCGTCCAGTGACCGGCCGCGCATCAGGGCTTCGGACTGCGCCAGACAATTGGCCAAAAGCAGGCGGTGATGATGGGTCAGCTCGGGTTCGTGCCCTTCGGCGGCAACCATGAACTCGCAAGGGATGACATCCGTGCCTTGATGAATCAATTGGTAGAACGCGTGCTGACCATTTGTACCTGGCTCACCCCAGACCACAGGACCCGAAGGAACAGTCAGCGAAGACCCATCCATGGCTACTGATTTGCCGTTCGATTCCATTTCCAACTGTTGGAAATAGGCGGGCAGCCGCAACAGCCGCTGATCATAGGGCAGCACGGCGCGGCTGCTGTGGCCCAGAACCTGACGATGCCAGATACCTACCAGCGCCAGCATGACGGGCATGTTCTCGGCCCAATCCGCCGAGCGAAAATGCAGATCCATCGCCTGCCCACCGCGCAAAAACGCATCAAACGCGTTTGAGCCGACAGCGATCATGACCGGCAGGCCCACTGGCCCCCAAACCGAATAGCGCCCTCCGACCCAATCAGCGAAACCGAACACATGCGCTTCGGGGATGCCAAACGCCTGCGTCTTGTCCAATGCGCTGGATACGGCGGCAAACTGCCGGGATGGATCGCCTCCGCCTTCGGACATCCAGGCGCGGGCCGTGCGCGCATTGGTCATTGTCTCAATGGTGGTGAAGGTTTTCGAGGCGACAATCACCAAAGTCCGCGTCGGATCCAACTGACGCAACGTGTCAGCGATATGCGCACCATCCACGTTCGAGACGTAATGCAGGCGCGGCCCGTCATGATACGGAGCCAGCGCGTGAGTGGCCATGACAGGACCAAGATCAGACCCACCGATGCCAATATTGACCACATCGGTAAAGCTTCCCCCTGCCCCCGCAATCGCACCGCCGCGCACTTCCTCGGCAAAGACCCGCATCCGTTGCAACGTGTCCAGAACCTCGGGCATGACGTCCTGACCATCGACTTCGACCGGCCCACCCTCCAGATTGCGCAAGGCCGTGTGCAGCACCGCGCGCCCTTCAGTTTCGTTGATCTTTTCGCCCGCAAACATCGCATCGCGCCGCGCCGCAAGACCGGCGTCCTCGCACAGTTGGATCAGCCCCGCGCGCACGTTTTCGTCGATCTGCGTCTTGGAGTAATCAAAAAGCATATCCCCGGCCGAAGCCGAAAAAGCCTCGGCCCTGTTCGCGTCTGCCTCAAACAGGTCCAAGATACGGCGGTCCGCGTCTGCCAATGCCTTCAAAGCGTCCAGTTGCATGTGTTTACTCCGACCAATGGACAGTCATACCGCTCAGCACTGCGGCGATTGGTGCTTCTTCAGGTGGCAGCGACATGGCCTTTTCCAAAGCATCGCGCTTTGCCTGACCGTAGATGATCAGGTGCTTTGACAGCGCGCCGTCCAAAATCGGCGCTGTCAGCGAAATGCGCGCTTCGGGTTGCACCTCTGTACGCGCAACAGCCAGCGTTGGCGCATTGCTGTCCAGCGCTTCCGCCAACCCTTCCATCCCCGGAAACAACGAAGCCGTATGCATGTCGTCACCCATCCCAAGCACCAGAACCGACAACGGCAACACTGGCGCGATCAGGGATTCAATTTCAGGCAATGCCGCCTCTGGTTCCGCACCAGGCACATAAAGCGGGATGTAATGCGCGGCAGAAGCTCGGTTGGTCAGCAGTCTTTCACGGATCAAGCGCTCGTTCGAACGCTCGTGGTCGGCAGGTACACAGCGTTCATCAGTGGGCAGAACACGCACACGGTCCCACGCCAGATCAGCCGCACAAAGACTGTCAAACACTGGCCCCGGCGTTGTCCCACCGGGAACGGCCAATGCGACTGTCTCATGATGTAGCAGTGCAGCTTCCAGATCACCCGCCAAGGTATTGGCTACGTCGATGGCCAGCATTTCTCGGTCTGCATATTCCAGAATATTCATGGCTTGATTCCTTGCCAACGGCGACCGTCTCTTTTCATCAGCAGCTCGGCGTCGCCCGGCCCTGTGCTGCCGCTGTCATAAGGTTTCGGCACGTCGCCGCGCGCCAGCCAGCCAGCGATGATCGGATCGGTCCAGGCCCAGGCGGCCTCGACCTCGTCCCCGCGCATGAACAGCGTCTGGTTGCCCCGGATCACATCCATCACCAACCGTTCATAAGCATCCGGCGGATCCTGATTTTCTGGTCCCAACGCTTCGGCAAAGCTCATGTCCAGTGGGACATCGACCAGACGCATCCCACCCGGCCCCGGTTCCTTGATCGTCACCTTCAAGGTGATCCCTTCATTGGGTTGCAAACGGATCGACAATGCATTGGCGTGCCGTCCGGCTTCTTCCCCGAAGATCGAATGCGGCGCGTCCTTGAACATGACATTGATCACCGAAGACCGCGCCACCAACCGCTTACCCGTGCGCAGATAGAATGGCGTACCAGCCCACCGCCAGTTGCTGATGTGGGCCTTCAACGCCACGTAGCTTTCGGTGGTTGAGCGCGGATTGCCAACGCAGTCCCTGTATCCCGGCCCATCTGGCCCTGCAGCGAACTGGCCGCGCACAATGTGATGGGGCTCTACCTGGTCAAGCGCTCGGATTACCTTGAGTTTCTCGTCGCGCACTGCGTCAGGATCAAATTTGGCCGGAGGTTCCATCGCGATCAGGCAGAGTAATTGCATCAGGTGGTTCTGCACCATGTCTCGCATTGCACCTGCGCGCTCGTAATACTCCTCGCGCCCGGAAATCCCAACGGTTTCCGCAACCGTGATTTGGATGTGGTCGACATATTGGCTGTTCCACAAGGGTTCGAACAGCATGTTGCCAAAGCGCACAGCCATAAGGTTCTGCACGGTTTCCTTACCCAGATAATGATCGATCCGGTAAATCTGGCTCTCGTCGAAATGCGCAGCCAGCGTGGCATTCAGGGCCCGCGCACTGTCCAGATCATGGCCAAACGGTTTTTCCACCACGATGCGGGTGTCGTCCGTCGCCAGATTATGCGCCCTGACCCGCTCGGCCAACGGGCCGAACAAACCTGGACCGACAGAGAAATAAAACGCCCTTATGCGGTCCGGCGACAGCTTTTCGCCCAGAACATCCCAGCCTTCTGCAGTCATGGCATCCAGCGACACGTAATCGACGCGCTGCAAAAACCGCGTCAGCGCCCGGCTGTCCTGCACCCGCTTCGGCGCGTGTTGGCGCAATGCATCGGCAACCATCTCACGAAATTCTTCCGCAGTATGGTTCGCCCGGGCTGCGGCAAGAATATTAGCATCCTCATGCCATTGCCCCGCACAGAACCGACGGAAAAGTGCAGGCAGGATTTTTCGCTGCGCAAGATCGCCGGTACCGCCGAAAATGATCAGATCAAAAGGATCAACTGGGATGACGCGTGAAACCATAAGCTGTCCTTACCCCGCCCCTTTCGGCATGTCCAATGTTAGCGCAATCAAATCTGAAAACACAAAGCTCATCAAAACTCTGTCAGAACCGTCGCGTCACCCTTACCAAATCCCAAACAACACGCTAGTTCAAACCGACGACTTCAAAAAAACCGGATGCGGGAATGAAAGACAACGCCCCACAGCTCGCCAATATCGGCAAGTTTCAAAACAAATTGGAGACGGCAGACGGGCAGACCCGCGCAACAGTTTCACTGACCCAGCCAGATACGCTTTGGTTTAACACAGGTACGCTGTGCAACATCGAATGCGTGAACTGTTACATCGCCAGCAGCCCGACCAATGACGCTTTGGTTTATCTGACCGCTGATGAGGTTCGTGACTATCTGGATCAAATTAAAGAGCGCAACTGGCCCGTGCGCGAGATCGGCTTTACCGGTGGCGAACCCTTTATGAACCCCGAGATGATCGAGATGACACGTGCCGCGCTGGACCGTGGATATGAGGTCTTGATTCTGACCAATGCGATGGCCCCGATGATGCGCCGCAAGATGCGCGAAGGCTTGTTGGAGTTGCAGAACAAATACAACGACAAACTGACCCTGCGCATCTCGGTCGATCACCACCGCCCCGACCTGCACGATGAAGAGCGTGGCAAAGGCAGTTTCGACAAAACCGTTGCCGGAATGGAATGGTTGCGCGATCACGGCTTCAACATGGCGATCGCAGGCAGAACGGTTTGGGGGGACACGGATGCAGAAAGCCGCGCGGGCTATGCTGCGTTCTTCGCCCAGCATCGCTTTAACATCGACCCCAACGATCCGGCGCAGACCGTTTTGTTCCCCGAGATGGACGAGACCGTGGAAGTGCCTGAAATCACAACCGCCTGCTGGGGAATTCTAGACAAATCCCCAAATGCGGTGATGTGCGCAAGTTCGCGCATGGTGGTCAAACGCAAAGGTGCGGATCGCCCTGCCGTTCTGGCCTGCACGTTGCTGCCTTACGAACCAGAATTCGAGATGGGGCACAGCCTGGCCGAAGCCGAGGCGGATGTTCACCTCAACCACCCTCATTGCGCCAAGTTTTGCGTTCTGGGCGGTGCCAGCTGCTCGGGGTGATCAGTTCAGTTCGGGCGATTTCCAGAACTTTGTGCCGGATGCACCTGCTGACACGCGCCAACCTTTTTTGCTGAGCACAAAGAAAGAGCGCCCGTCGGTAAAACGCACGGTTTCACCTGTTTTCTCTTCACCATACATGGCACCAGTTTCAGCCGTTGCGTCATAGCCATGGGTTATGAAGTGTTCCAGGTCAGCCGGGGTTTCGAACAGGATCACAAACTTGGCCTCAAAGCCGCCGATGCCGATGGCCGCACCTACACCACCCGTGCCCATGTTCATATAGGTGTGCTGCCCGGTGTCTTTTGAAACGGCCACACCGCGCCCATACCCTGCCGACACCGGAAAGACCGAAATCTTGCGCGAGTCGAAGGCTGCATAACCTGCACTGACGTCATAGAGTGACTGCGCTTCGGGGTTTTCGGCAAGCAACTGATCAAGGATCTCTCCTGCCATTACGTCCAGCTTGGCACGCGTTTCTTCCGGCGTTGCTTCGTTGGACAGCAGATCCGACGTGGAATTGATGGTTTCATCGACGGCCTCAGCGCCTTTGCTGATTGTGTCACCGACGCTTTCCGCGCCACGACCGATCGCATCTGCGGTGTTTTCAGCACCTTTCTTAATCTTGCCCAGAACGCCTTCGGCAAATACAGGGCCACTCAGGCTCAGCATTGCAGTAAAAAGTACCGCTCGTTTCATCGTTTTTTATCCTGTGGCTCCAACGAATTGGCTGCCACCATACCCGACTTGCTCTAAATGAGAACGGGTATTTCGATGCTCGGTCAGACTTTCACATCTGCTTAGTTCACTCGGAACTCACCCACCATGTTGCGCCACTCGCCCGGTGCGATCATTTTGCGATGGGTAAACTTGACGGAATGCAGCGGCCCTTCGATCTCTCGCTGCCAGAAATCGATGAATTCGAACAGTTTCGGATGATCCGGCGCAAGGTCGTAGTCCTGCCAGATGAACGTGTTCAAGACGTGGATATAGTCGGGCATATGATAGAAGAATTCTGCCGTTGTCAGACCGTACCCTTTAAGCATCAATTCGGTTTCGCTTGGCTTCATGCGGACCTCCGGTTTGTTGCAAGGTCTCTTCAGGCTAGCACAGAAACCTTCTAATTCTTGGATAACAATATGTTACCGGGACGTTACCGTGGTTTTTCGCGCTCAATGCGCTGCTTGCTTGCACCTTATGTGCCGGGTCTGATAAGGTGCATCCACAAGATATAGACCCAAGCCAAAGATCGGGCAGTTTACGTGAGCGATACGCCAGAAATTCCTGAAAACATGGACGAAACCCCGCCAGAGCGCCCAGTTTATGACGGCCCGACGGTCTCCATCGAATCCGAAATGCGCACGTCCTATCTGGACTATGCCATGTCGGTCATCGTATCCCGCGCGATCCCGGATTTGCGCGACGGGCTGAAGCCGGTGCATCGGCGTATTCTGTACGCCATGCACGAGACGGGGAATACCCACGACAAAGCCTATCGCAAATCGGCGCGTCCGGTTGGCGACGTAATGGGTAAATACCACCCGCACGGTGACTCAGCTATCTATGACGCGCTGGTACGAATGGCGCAGGATTTCTCGATGTCGCTGCCTTTGCTGGATGGTCAGGGCAACTTTGGCTCGATGGACGGCGATAACCCAGCGGCGATGCGCTATACCGAAGTACGCATGGACAAACCTGCCGCGTCCCTGCTGGCTGATATCGAAAAAGAGACGGTCGATTTTCAGGACAACTACGACGGAAAGGACAAAGAACCAACCGTTCTGCCCGCGCGTTTCCCGAATATGCTGGTCAATGGCGCCGGTGGTATCGCTGTGGGTATGGCGACCAATATTCCGCCGCACAACCTTGGCGAAGTCGTCGATGCGACTCTGGCCCTGATCGACGATCCTGACCTGACCTCAGAGCAGTTGATTGAATATGTCCCCGGCCCCGATTTCCCAACGGGTGGCGTCATGCTGGGCCGATCTGGTGCGCGCAAAGCCTATCTGGAAGGTCGCGGCAGCGTCATCATCCGCGCCAAGACCCGTGTCGAAGAAATCCGCAAGGATCGCTATGCGATTGTCGTGGATGAGATCCCGTATCAGGTAAACAAGGCCTCGATGATCGAAAAGATCGCCGAAGCGGTGCGCGAGAAACGGATAGAAGGCGTCAGTCACGTGCAGGACGAATCCGACCGCAATGGCGTACGGGTCGTGGTCGAACTGAAGCGCGATGCGACGCCCGAGGTGGTCCTGAACCAACTGTTCCGCTTCTCGCCGATGCAGACCTCGTTCGGCTGCAACATGCTGGCCTTGAATGGAGGCCGACCCGAGCAGCTGACCCTGCGCCGATTCCTGACGTCCTTCATCGACTTCCGCGAAGATGTTGTGGCACGTCGCACCGCGTACGACCTGCGCAAAGCGCGAGAGCGCAGCCACATCCTGTGTGGTCTGGCCGTGGCCGTGTCGAACGTGGACGAGGTGGTTGCCACGATCCGATCCTCGGCAGACGCCGCCGAAGCGCGCGAAAAACTGATGACCCGCCGTTGGCCGGCATCCGAGATCGAAGGCTATCTGCGCCTGATCGACGATCCTTTGTCCAAGATGAATGACGATGGCACCTATAACCTGACCGAAGTTCAGGCCCGTGCCATCCTGGAACTGCGCCTACAACGCCTGACCCAATTGGGTGTCAAAGAGGTCACGGACGAGTTGGAAGACCTGGCTGCCAAGATCAAGGAATATCTGGATATTCTGTCCTCGCGCGAGCGCATCATGGGCATCATCGCAGATGAGCTGCGAAGTGTTCGTGAACAATTCGCTGTAGACCGCCGTACCGAGATCGTCGACTGGTCCGGCGATATGGAAGACGAAGACCTGATCGAGCGCGAAGACATGGTCGTGACCGTCACTTCGGGCGGTTACATCAAACGCACGCCGCTGGCCGACTTCCGCGCGCAGAAACGTGGCGGCAAGGGCCTGTCGGGGATGCAGACCAAGGAAGAGGACGTCGTTACCAACCTCTTTGTGGCGAACACGCATACCCAACTATTGTTCTTCACCACCGAAGGGATGGTCTACAAGCTCAAGACCTGGCGCTTGCCGCAGTCCAGCCGGACCGGCAAGGGCAAGGCGATCGTCAACATCCTGCCGATCCCGACCGGTGTGTCCATCGCCGCTATCATGCCCGTGGACGTGCCGGATGAAGAGTGGGAGAACCTGCAAATCGTCTTCGCCACAAGCGCGGGCGACGTGCGCCGCAACCGTCTGTCGGACTTCACCAATGTGCGCCGCAACGGCAAGATCGCGATGAAACTGCCCGAAGGCGTGGAGCTGGTGAATGCCCGCATCTGTTCGGAAGACGAAGACGTGATGCTGGTCACCAATTCGGGACGGGCGATCCGCTTCCGCACCACGGACGTGCGCGTGTTCAACTCGCGCGAATCCACCGGGGTGCGTGGCATTAAGCTGACCAATGGCGACCGCGTGGTGTCGATGTCGGTGATCCGTCACTTCGAAGCCGACCCGGATGAACGTGCGGCTTACCTCAAGATGCGCCGCGCAGTGGCAGGCATTGCCGACGATGGCGAGACGGACGAGGATGAAGCGGCGCCAGGTTCGATCACACAGGAACGCTATGCCGAAATGTCTGCCTCGGAAAACTTGATCCTGACCATCACCACCGGCGGCGCAGGCAAACTAAGCTCCAGCCACGACTACCCCGTCCGCGGACGCGGTGGTATGGGCGTGGCAGCCATGGACAAGGCGATGCGCGGCGGTGAGCTTGTGGCATCCTTCCCGGTCGAGATCGACGACCAGATCATGCTGGCCACGTCCAAAGGTCAGTCGATCCGTGTCCCGGTCGAGGGGATTTCCTTCCGGTCCCGCAGTGCGGGTGGTGTACGGGTCTTCAACACTGGCAAGGGCGAAGAAGTTGTCAGCGTTGCCTGGATCGCCGATCAGGGCGAGGACGAGACAGAAGAGTAATCATTCCAAACCGTTAAAATAGAAAAACCCGAGGTCCGCTGACCTCGGGTTTTTTGCGTTTTTAATAAACCTCTGCCGCACTGACGAACTTGCGGCAGGAATACCTTAACTAGGCGGCGTTGCGCTTTTGGCGGCGCCCGTATGCAAACAGCCCACCGATACCACCAAGCAGAAGCCACCCGGCAGCAGGCAGCGGAACAGGAGCGACTGTATACTGACCATAAAGCGTTGCGTGGTTCTGCGCCCCTTCAACCGTACTGAAACCAGTGGAAATTGTGTTCCCACCGTCCTGTGAAAAGCCAAGCACCGAAAACACAAAGTTCTGTCCACCATAGGTGAAGTTCTGGGAACCGAGTGAGTTGGCAATGGTCACAATATCGTTGCAGGGCGTTGCATCCTGAGGACAATTTGCCGGTCGGTTTAAGGTCTCATTATGGGTCAGTGAAAAGGTTGATGATACCAAAGGTCCGCCGCCGATCTGCAGATCAACGACAAGATCTACCGAACTCAGAACCTCTCCTGGAATCGGGAAGTTGAGATGGGTGAACTGTCCCAGGTCAAAAGCTGTGTCCGGCGAAAGGTTCAAAATTGGTGTACCCGTCGGCGTGAAATCATAACCACTCGGGTTACTGCCACCGCCCCAACGCAGCGAGATCGTTGAACCAGAGCTGCTTTCAGTAATACCCGTCGTCGGATTCACGTTCTGCCAAGAGGGTGAAATAGCTGTCACACTCAATGCCGAGGCAGCACTACCAGCCAATACCCCGACTAAGGCAATCGCAGCCACGTTACATTTCAACGCCATGTGTTTAACCCCTACCCTTCAATCACTTTTTACGAATTCGCACTCCTAAGGAAGTGCTGCACAGACCTGAGTACAACTAGCAACGCAACCACAATTTGACCACCTTTTCACCTCATTTGAAGGGAAGACCCTCGGCATCGTTACCAATACTGCAACGGTGGGGTAGAATGAGGGTATTTAAGCCTTTTGGGATACAATTATTTCAATCCCAAACATAAACTCTAGGCTATCTTGTAAAGGCCAAACATGCGTAAAGACCACCTTAGTGGATGCCGCACGTATTAGGCCGCAATCTGATGACACTTGCGCTGTATCGACATTACCAACTGCAATCATCTGTGGATCAGTGGATCTACAGTGAAACACGGTCAAAAACCGCCCTTTCCCCGAAGCGTCACTAGAGAGATCCAGCCTTTGTATGCACAGGTCGGAAACGGTATATTCAGCTCACAGCCCGTATAGTGCTCCGAACTTTTCTTCCAGATAGGAAAGCAATGGCTCCGGCCCCGGTTCTACGCCGCTGGCACGTGCGATGACGTCTCGCGGTGCATAAAGCCCGCCATGCTGCTGAACCTGATCCCGCAACCAGCCCGTCGCACCCGAAGTATCACCGTCGGCCAGTTGGGCATCCAGCCCCGGTACGGCTGCGCGCAAAGCCTGATAAAGACAGCCAGCGTAAACGTTTCCCAAGGAGTAGGTCGGGAAGTAGCCGAACAGCCCAACGGACCAGTGCACATCCTGCAAACAGCCATTCGAAGGTTTGTCGACCGCGTAGCCGAAATCTGCCTTGAACCGATCGTTCCACGCGGATTCGAGGTCGCTAACCTGCAAGTCTCCGGCCATCAGGGCGCGTTCCAGATCAAAACGCAGCATGATGTGTAGGTTGTACTGAACCTCATCCGCCTCGGTCCGGATATAGCCATTATGAACTCGGTTGACAGTCGCATAGAACGCATCTGCATTGGCAATGCCGAAATCACCAAAAACCTCAGTCATTTGGGTGAACAGCCAACCGGTAAAGGCGCGCGAGCGACCAAGTTGGTTTTCATAGATCCGGCTTTGGCTTTCGTGTACGCCCATTGACACACCATTTCCAAGCGGGGTCAGCAAATAGGCTTTGTCGATACCTTGCTCATACGCGGCGTGGCCGACCTCGTGTATGGTGGAATAGAAGCAATTAAAGGGATCCGTTTCGCTGGTGCGCGTGGTGATGCGCACGTCCAAACCGCTGCCCGAGCTAAACGGATGCACCGCCTTGTCCACCCGGCCGTTATTCAGATCATATCCAAATGTTGTCGCCAGTTTTTGCGTCAGGCCCATCTGGGTTTGCTCATCAAAGCTACCATTCAGAGCTGCCGGTTCCGGCCGATCCAAAACGGCGGCGCGCAAAGCCACCAGACGTGGGCGCATTTCATCAAAAATGGCCGCGATTTGTGCGCCGGTTGTATAGGGCTCATAATCCTCGACCATCGCGTCATAGACGTCACCACCCTGCGCCAATGCCTCACCCTCCTGACGCTTGAGTGAGACCACTTCTTCCAAAACCGGAAGGAAGGCAGAAACGTCTTCATCCGCCCGGGCCTGTGCCCAAGTTCCTTGTGCGGCGGACGTGACACGGGCAATGGTCGTTGCCAGATCGGCTGGCACTTTCACGGCGCGTTCATATGCACGGAGGATTTCACGAATTTGCGCTTTACCAACCTCATCCTGAGGTGCCGCCTGTTCCAGCCACTCAGCCACGCGTGGGTCAGATTTTCGCGCGTGAAGCACGGCCTCGATCGCGGCCATTTCTTCGGCACGCTGCGGCGCGGCCCCGCGTGGCATGACGGTTTCCTGGTCCCAACCCAGCCGCCCGGCAATCTGGCCCAAAGCCGAGGTTTCACGCTGAAAGGCCATGAGATCATTGAAAGCGGTCATAGGATCATACTCCGCGCAGGGATGTTGCGATGGGATAAGCGGTCAGGAACCGGGCGCGCAGGATCAGGGTCCAGACGACAACGGCCATGAACTGGTGGAAGATAGCGATCTGCCAGGGCGCACCGTAGACCACGGTCACGATGCCGACGACAACCTGCAGCGCCAGCGCGGCAAAGGCGGCATTAAATGCAAATCGTGTCTGCGGATGCGCGCTGGTCCCGCCACGTCGCCAGACGATGAAAGCGAAGATGAACAGCAGATACCCCGCGCAGCGGTGAATGAACTGAACCAATCCGGGACTTTCAAAGAAGTTCCGCCACATTGGTTCCAGCGCTGTGGCATCGGGTGGGAATACTTGCCCGCCGATCAAGGGCCAGTCAGTGTAAGACCGCCCGGCGTCAATCCCAGCAACCAGCGCGCCGATGAGTATTTGTAGAAAGGCGAAATGCATCAGACCGGTGGACAGTGAGAACAGTTTCGCCTCTTTCGCGCGGCGCGCCTGCATCAGGTCGCGTTCTTCGCGGCCCAGTTCAAAGATGTACCACGCCAAGAAGCCCAGGATCACAAAAGCCAGACCCAAATGCGTGGCCAGACGATAACTGGCAACGGCGGTCATGCCCTCACCCTGCGTCACGCCCGAGGCGACCATCCACCAGCCGACCGCACCTTGAACACCGCCTAAAACGCCCGGAATCAACAGCTTACCGGTCCAGCCGGTTGGAATTTTACGTGCAGCTAAGAAACCAAAGAACCCGAGGGCCCAGACAAGTCCGATCACGCGGCCCAGTTGACGATGACCCCATTCCCACCAGTAGATGAACTTGAAATCATTCAACTCCATCCATTGGTTTTGAATGCGCCATTGGTCGATCTGCTTGTATTTGTCGAATTCCGCCTGCCAGTCGGCCTCATTCATCGGCGGGATGGCTCCGGTGATCGGGCGCCATTCCGTGATCGAAAGACCGCTGTCAGTCAGGCGCGTCAAGCCACCAACTGCGATCATCACAACAACCAAAGCAAACAGGATCATCAGCCAAACACGGATCGCTTGGCGCGCGCCGCCGCGTCCCCGGTCGATCATTCCCGGTTGCACGGCTTGTTGTTTTTCGGTGTCCGAGACCTCTTCGAAGATGCTGCGCTTACCGCTCATGCTGTCCTCATGTCCTGATTTTGTCGCAAGCTAGGGCTTGGTGGAAGATAGGTCCAGCCTCAGCTTTTGTCTTTCCAACGGACCATCTGCCGCATGATTCCATGCAGCATCTGCACATCAGCCCGCGTCATCCGCATCCGCGACCACAGATTTCGCAGATTGACTTTCATACCCTCTGCTTTTTCAGGGGGATAGAAGAACCCGGCCTCTTCCAGACGATCCTCGTAATGCTCGACCAGTTTTTCCACTTCGATCCCTGTGGCCCAGTCGCCTTTGCCCAAATCGGTGGTCTTGTGCACCACGTCGCCGGTCTGGCGCATCCACTCATAGGCGGTCAGTAACACGCATTGCCCCAGGTTCAGCGAGGCGTATTCCGGGTTCACCGGAACCGATATGATCGCGTTGGCCTTTGCAATGTCCTCATTCTCAAGCCCTGCGCGTTCAGGACCAAACAGCACGGCGACTTTTTCTCCTGCTGCGACTTTCTCAGCCGCGATCTGCATCGCACGTTCTGGGCTGTAGACCGGCTTGGTCAATCCACGTTGCCGGGCGGTGGTCGCGAAGACAAACGTGCTGTCGGCCAGAGATCCCGTCAGATCGTCAAAAAGCTGCGCCTCATCCAGCAACCGCCCCGCCCCGCTGGACATGGCGACCGCCTTGGGATTGGGCCAGCCGTCGCGCGGGGCCACGATGCGCATACGATCCAGACCAAAATTCCACATCGCGCGCGCGGCGGCACCGATGTTTTCGCCCATTTGCGGGCGCACGAGCACGAAAGAGGGCTGAGATGTATCGCTGGGCATGGCTGTCTCCGAAAAGTTCCGCCCGCTCTAATCCGATGGCGTTTACAGGGCAACCCGATCCTCTTCTTCTGTTTCCAAATACCTGCTTGGCGGGCTAAAAAGTTTGCTTCCCCGCCGCAATCCGCTAAACCGCGCCAAAGACCAAAAGCCGAAGGACGCGCCCATGGACACCCCCGAGCAGCCGCAGATTTACCTGATCACGCCTCCGACCATCGAGTTGAGCACCTTCACAAACAAGCTGGCAACGGTATTGGACGGTGCCGATATCGCCTGCATTCGTCTGGCGCTGGCCGGAAACGACGAAGACACCCTTTCCCGTGCGGCAGATGCCTGTCGCGAGGTTGCCCATGCGCGTGATGTGGCCATCGTTATTTCGAACCACGTGCTGCTGGCCCAGCGTCTTGGTCTGGACGGGGTGCATTTGGACGACGCGGCTCGGTCCGTCAGGGCTGTGCGCAAGGAATTGGGCACAGATGCAATTGTCGGTAGTTTCTGCGGTGCCTCCAGCCATGACGGTATGACTGCTGGTGAAAACGGTGCCGATTATGTAGCCTTCGGTCCTGTTGGCACCACCGCTTTGGGCGATGGCACGCGTGCCGAAAGGGATTTGTTCCAGTGGTGGTCCGAGATGATCGAAGTTCCGGTTGTGGCCGAAGGTGGACTAACGCCCGACCTGATCCGCGACCTGGCCCCCTGCACCGATTTCTTCGGCATTGGGGACGAAATCTGGAACAGCGACGATCCGCTTGGCACGCTGAACACTCTAACAGCAGCGATGTCCTAACCGGGCATCACCCCAACATCCAAGGCTCGGCTAGCCAATACACCCCGAGCCCTGCAATCAGGATTGAGGCCAGAACTGCAATCCGGCCGCGGGTCCTGTGCGAACGGCCAGCAAACAATAGCGCCAGTCCAAACGCAGCCGAGGCAGCCAAAACCAGCGGCACCACAACCCCAGCCCCAAACCCCAACATCGCTGGAAGCTGATGGTCCGGCGGCACGCCGATAGCCCGAAGAGCCCTTGCCGACGCCAATCCAAACACTGTTCCGCCAGCAAACACGGTCAACAGCCGCGCGACCTGCAACCGTCGTGCCACGAGGTTCCACAACGCCAGCCCGATGACAAACGCCGTCGGCGCATGTAAACCGACATAGGTCGGCACGTTCAACACGTCGTAGACAGCCAAGCCAAGCCCAACGAACACGCCAACTGACAGAAACACCACCTGCGCCACGACTGCTCGCAAGGACAAAGACAGAAACACAAGGACCAGGGCAAGCAAGCACGGTGTGAACGGAGCGTTTATGACGTACTCGATCCCCAACGCAAAAAACGTCTTTAGTGTCTGTTGCGGCGTCAAGGATGCCCCTCCGCGCAATGGTATGAGAGGGCTGGTTTCACCGGCCGCCAAGTAACTGGTATAGGGCGCCGCAACGCCCTGCTGCCGCAGCACAATCGGCCCGCCATCAACCGGCCAGCGCATTTTCAGGTTCGAAGCTTGATCCGGAAAAGGTGCTGTTAGCAGCAGTTTGGTAACACGCGCTTCTTCTTTACCACCGCCTTCAAGGACAAGCACGCGTTCCAAAGTCAGTTTCAAACGCTCGGGAACCTGAACTTCGACGTCCTGCACCCACGTTTCAACAAACGCTCTGATCTTTGGTTCCAGTTCCGATGACGTCGTCTGCCGCAGAGCCAGATACTGCGGATCCCCGGAAAGAACTTCATGCCGTGTTGGATCAAACCCAAGCAACAGTGCTTCAGCATTCAATCCAACCTCAAGGAACAGCTTTTCATCGGCGATCCAGAAATCAATCACCGTAGGTTGTTCAGATTGCGCCCGCCCCGCGCTTGAAGAAAGGAACGCAAAGACCAAACAGCTAAAAATAATGAGGGCAAAGACACGAAGGATGGCCCGAAATACACGGCCGTTCATAAGAAACTCTCCGGTAAAAGAAACAAATCACCAATCATTGTGGTCAATTGTTCCCGTGCAGGTCTCTGTTCGCAAGCGTAAAAGGCGTAAATGCCGGGGGGTTAGGGAATATCTGACAGCGGTTACGTTCTGACTTGCACGGGCATCACCGCTGCGGCATGACATCCTCATGACTCAGAACGCCAATATACTATGTATCGGTTCGGTCCTGTGGGACGTGATCGGACGATCAGCAAGCGCTATGCGACAAGGTTCGGACGTGCCGGGGCGCATCACCCGGTTGCCCGGCGGCGTTGCGATGAACATCGCCATGACACTCGTGCGCTTTGGTATGACCCCTACTTTGCTCACCGCAATTGGTCGCGATCCCGAGGGTGATGAGCTTGTCCACGCCTGTTCGCGGCTGGGCATGGTCACGGATCACATCTATCGCTCTCAGGATTTGCCGACCGATCGCTATATGGCCGTAGAAGGCGCAAACGGGTTGATCGCCGCAATTGCTGACGCGCACTCGCTGGAGGCTGCGGGTGCAAAGATCCTGCGCCCTTTGATGCATGGACCACTGGGCTATGAGAACACGCCCTTTGAAGGACCCATCGCGCTGGATGGCAACCTGACGCTGGACCTGTTGGAAGAAATTGCTCAAAGCCCCGCCTTTGCCCGCGCCGACCTGCGCGTGGCCCCGGCCTCGCCCGGCAAAGCGGAAAGGCTGCTACCCTTCCTCAAGCACGCCCGCGCCACACTTTACGTGAACCTCGAAGAGGCCGGCATCTTGTGCCAACGTGAATTCACTGACTCCGAATCCGCTGCCAAGGGTCTGCTGGATCGCGGTGCGCTACGCGTGCTGGTGACTGACGGCGGAAACTCAGCCACCGTAGGCAGTTCCGACGAGATTCTAACTCAAACACCCCCGTCCGTTCTGGTCACCCGAGTGACCGGTGCCGGGGATACCTTCATGGCGGCCCATATCGCCTCAGAATCCGGCGGCGCATCGAGTGACGAGGCCCTGACCCGCGCTCTGCACGCCGCTGCAACCTATGTTTCCGGAGAAACCCCACTGTGATCGAAATCCAATACTCAGCTGAGGTCCGCGCCGCCAAAGACGCAGGCCAACCCATCGTTGCGCTGGAAAGCACCATCATCACCCATGGAATGCCCTACCCGCAAAACGTCGAAGTTGCGGCTCAGGTCGAACAGGACATTCGTGATGCGGGCGCAGTTCCGGCAACCATGGCGGTGATTGCAGGTAAACTGCACGTGGGGCTGGAACCCGAGCAACTGCAATGGCTGGGACAGGCACAGGGTGTCGCCAAAATCTCGCGCGCAGACATGGCGGCCTGCATTTCGACCGGAGGCACCGGGGCCACAACCGTCGCCGCCACAATGATCGCCGCGCAATACGCCGGGATAGAGGTCTTTGCCACTGGCGGCATCGGTGGTGTGCATCAGGGCGCAGAGACAACGTTCGACATTTCTGCTGACCTGCACGAGCTGGGCCATACGCCGGTCACAGTGGTTGCTGCCGGGGCCAAAGCTATCCTGGACCTCGCCAAAACGCTTGAAGTGCTAGAGACTTTGGGCGTGCCGGTCATCGCGTATAGGCAAGATGAGTTCCCTGCATTTTGGTCGGCCAAATCACCTTTTTCCGCGCCTCTGCGTATGGACAGTGCCGAAGCCATCGCCAAAGCCCATGCCACCCGGCGTGTGCTGGGTCTGCCCGGCGGACAGCTGGTTGCCAACCCGATCCCTGCCGCCGATCAGATAGCGGCCGGGGAACTGGCCCCGATCATCGCCGAGGCTCAAGCCGACGCGGATGCCCACCGCATCACCGGCAAAGCCGTGACGCCCTATCTGCTGCAACGCATTTTTGAGAAAACCGAAGGCCGTTCGTTAACGGCCAATATCGCGCTGGTCCGCAACAACGCACGCCTGGCCGCCAAAATCGCGCAGTCGCTGGTGCAGCAGGGTTGACGCAGCCCTATTGTACCAAAGCGACGGATTGACTACCTAAACCCCGGAAACCATTCGGAACTGCCCACTCGGACCTGCAATGAACACACCTTTCGACGAAGAGCCCCATCGCCGCCCCGGCCTGCTTTCACGGCTGCGCGGCTCCTTTCTGACCGGCATCGTCGTTATTGCACCTGTCTGGTTAACCGTCTGGCTGATCTGGTCGGTGGTCGGCTGGATCGACAGCGCCGTTCTGCCGCTGGTTCCACAACAATTCCAACCAGAACAATATGTGGGCATCAACCTGCGCGGTGTGGGTGTGGTGATCTTCCTGATCTTCACAATCATCGTCGGGTGGATCGCCAAAGGCATTCTGGGCCGCTCGCTGATCCATTTCGCCGAAAGCCTGGTCGACCGGATGCCCGTCGTGCGGTCGGTTTATTCCGGGATCAAGCAGATCTCGGAAACGGTCTTTGCGCAGACCGAGCGGTCCTTTGAAAAAGCCTGCCTGATTCAGTATCCACGCCGGGGCATCTGGGCTATCGGTTTTGTTTCGACAAGCGCGCGCGGCGAGGTCAGCCAACGGGCCGAAACCGGGGGCGAATTGCTCAGCGTCTTTGTGCCGACCACGCCCAACCCGACCTCTGGCTTCCTCCTGTTCTTTCCGGCCGAAGACGTAATCTTGCTGGATATGAGCATCGAAGACGCAGCGAAACTGGTGATTTCGGCTGGTCTGGTTTACCCCAACGAAAAAGACCCGACCCAACCGCCTGAATGATCAGCCAAACATCGCAGGCAGATCTACTGTGCTGTTCTGGCCCAGATCGTCTTTGTGTTTCGCAAGAAATCCATCTGCCGCGTCGCGCCCGGCCTGCTTGAGCTTGTGCAGGATAACCGGATTGGGGACAGTCTTGGTTGCAACAGACAAGCTGTTCATCAGTTCGTTATCCGCAATCATGTGCACCAAAACACGGCTCATTTCACCGGCTTTAAGTTTGCCCTCTTTCAGCAACCGCTGCACAAAACTGATCGCCCTGAGTTCGCGAAACAGAGATGAGTTGAAACTAATTTCATTAATCCGGTTCTGGATCTGCTGCGGCGTGACAGGCACTTCATCGCGCTCCAGCGGGTTGATGTTCACGATCACCACGTCGTCAGGCAGATCGTCAGCAAACAACGGATAAAGCGCCGGGTTCCCTGTATAGCCACCGTCCCAATACGCCTCGGTCCGCTCGGTTTCAGGATCATAGATTTCGACCGCCTTGAACAGGGTCGGCAAACACGCCGAAGCCAGAATGGCGTCTGTAGAAATTTCATCTCCGGTAAACACACGGATCTTACCACTTCGCACACAGGTCGCACAGACAAACAGACGCGGGCCGTCATCTGCGCACACTTCGGCAAAGTTGAACCGATCAACCACCGACTCCAACGGATTGCTGTAAAATGGGCCATATGCATAAGGCGACACCATTCGGGACCACGCCTCGCCAATGGAATAAGGGACCGAATACTCCATAGCTCTGGAAATTGCTGCAGGCTCCACCCCTCGGAACCAATGGGCCATGCGCATATCGCCAATCGCACCCATACGCGCCCACACCGCATCCAGACTTGCGCGTGCGCCGTCGCGCCCGGCATGCACCATACCTGACTTGAACGCGGCCCCGTTCAACGCCCCCGCTGACGTCCCTGTAATGGCCGCAACCTCGACGTCTTCTTCATCCAGAAACCTGTCAAGGACCCCCCAGGTGAACGCCCCATGCGCTCCACCACCCTGCAATGCCAGATTGATACGTTTCATGCCTCAGCCCCTTCATCTTTTCAAAAATACTCCGGGGGTATGGGGGCAGCGCCCCCATGGATTCTCAAAGCGCGGTCCAGCCTCCATCGACCGAAATCGTTGTCCCGGTAATCTGTGCCGCAGCGTCCGAGCATAGAAAGACGGTCGTGCCGCCCAGCTGCTCAACGGTGGCAAACTCCTTGGAAGGCTGCCGTTCCAGCATGACGTTCTTGATCACGTCTTCGCGGCTCATGTTGTATTCCTTCATCGTGTCCGGGATCTGTGCCTCTACCAGAGGCGTCAGAACATAACCCGGACAAATCGCGTTGCAGGTAATCGGCTCCTGCGCGGTCTCAAGCGCGACGGTCTTGGTCATCCCAACCACACCATGCTTTGCAGCGACATAGGCCGCCTTGTAAGGCGAGGCCGTGAGACCGTGCGCCGAGGCGATATTGACGATCCGGCCCCATCCCGACTTGCGCATCATCGGCAGCGCCGCAGCTGTCGTATGAAATGCCGAGTTCATATTGATTGCGATAATCGCATCCCATTTCTCGGTCGGGAACTGATCAATCGGAGAGACATGCTGAATGCCCGCGTTGTTCACCAGAATATCACAGGCCCCTGCCTGCTCGATCAGTGCGCGGCACTCATCGCCTTTGGACATATCCGCTTTGATGTAGCGCGCGTTGGTTCCGGTTTCTTTTGCAATCTCTGCAGCCAGCGCATGATCTTCATCCCGATCGGAAAAGGAATTCAAAACCACATTGGCCCCTGCCTTGGCCAACTCGCGCGCGACCCCCAGACCTATGCCTGAATTTGACCCTGTGATGATTGCCGTTTTGCCCGAAAGGCTCATGACCGATCTCCCTGATGCGATATCCTCGCGCACCATGCCATGCTGCACCTGCAAAGAAAACGGGGAAACATATGGAATTGAAATCCCGGACCTGGACATTCGGAACTGCCAAAAAAAAACGCCCGCACGAAGCGGGCGTTAAGTTATTGAGGCAGGTTTCATACAGGCAAGAAACCTATCGAGCAGTGGAACCTTTATAAGCAATTCTGCGCCTTCGTCCAAGCTAAAAGTTTGATAATAAGAAAAATCATCACTACGATGAATCCCAACAAAATAAGGCCAGAGCAGGATTGTTTCCAAAATGAGCCCGGATTTTCTCCGACCGTTTCGACCATTTGCGGCGGGAATCGCCAGCATTTTTCTCATGTCTGTCGCCCATGCAGAATCGTCTCATGGCATAGCTATGTATGGGGACCCGGCCCTACCACCGGATTTTGTGTCCCTCCCCTACGCCAACCCGGATGCGCCCAAAGGCGGCAAAGCGGTGTTCGGAAATACCGGCGGTTATAACAGTCTGAACCCGTTTTTGCAAAAAGGCACCTCTCCTTGGCAGTTGCCGTTTTGGACCCACGAAAGCCTAATGGGTCGGTCTTGGGACGAACCTTTCACACTTTACGGGCTGTTAGCCGAATCAGTTGAAGCGGCACCGGACAGGTCTTGGGTCGAATTCACTCTGCGCGAAGAGGCTCGATTTTCCGACGGCAGCCCCGTCACGGTCGAGGATGTGATCTGGTCATATGAGACCCTCGGAACCGAAGGGCATCTGCGGTACCGAGGGCTGTGGGACAAGATCGACAGCATTGAACAGACCGGACCGAGCTCGGTTCGGATCACGTTCAACGACCCTGACCGGGAATTGGCCTTGCTGGCCGGGATGCGTCCGATCCTGCAAAAGGCGCAGTGGGACGGAAAGGATTTCGCGAATGCCAAGTTACAGGATGTTCCAATCGGAACCGGTCCGTACATAATCGACAGCTATGAGGCCGGTCGCTATGTGAACCTGCGACGTAACCCGGACTATTGGGGCGCTGACATTCCGTTTCGTCGCGGCACCATGAACCTCGATGAACTGCGGATTGAATTCTACGGCGACGGATCTGTCGCGTTCGAGGCTTTCAAAGCCGGAGAACTGTCGGCCGTGCGCGAGTTCAACGCAGACAAATGGAACAAACAATACAGTTTTCCTGCCGTTCAGCGCGGGGACGTGATCAAGACTGAAATTCCCCATGGAAAACCATCGGGGATGACGGGCTTTGTGATGAACACCCGCAAACCACCGCTGGATGACTGGCGCGTGCGCGAAGCGCTGACGCTTGCCTTCAATTTTGAATTTATCAACGACACGGTCACGGGCGGCGCACAGCCTCGTATTTCTTCTTACTTCTCTGGCTCTGATCTGGCGATGCAACCTGGGCCGGCAACTGAACCGGTGCGCGCTTTGCTGGAGCCTTTTGAGGCTGAGCTGACGCCCGGCACATTGGAAGGGTATGAGTTGCCGCAAGGCGATGGCTCGGAACGCAACCGACGCAACATTCGCCAGGCAGTCAAGCTGCTGGAAGACGCGGGATGGACCGTTCAGGATGGCGTGCTCAAAAACGCGGAAGGCCGTCCGCTGAAGATTGAAATGGTGATCAGCCAGGGCAGTCTGAATGTCGTGCAAGATGTTGGTACCATAGCCGAGATTTACGCCCGCGCTCTGGAACGTCTTGGCATCGAGTTGGTGGTCGAGAAGGTCGATGATGCGCAATACACCTCGCGCATGAACGAGCTCGATTTCGACATGACGCCTTTCCGACGTGCCCTGTCCTTGTCGCCGGGCAACGAACAAAGGTTCTACTGGGGCAGCGAATTTGTAGACACGCCGGGAACGCGCAACCTAATGGGTGTTTCCTCGCCCGCCGTTGACGCGATGATCGATGCCATGTTGGCCTCGGAGACGCGCGAAGATTTCACCACGGCCACCCGCGCTTTGGACCGTGTCTTGACCGCAGGTCGCTATGTGATCCCGATCTGGAGCTTTGATGTCGGGCGCATTGCGCATATCCGCGAGCTAAAGTTCCCCGACACTTTGCCGATCTACGGGGATGGCCCCCAATACATGCCCGATGTCTGGTGGTATGATGAGAACTAAGCCAATGATAGCGGACCCGGGACAACCAAGCCCGGGTTCTTTTGCCTCAACTCTCAGCAGCATCGAGAATTGAGCAAGTTCCTGCTGATCATTTTCGACACGAGCGCATGAACGAATATCCGTCGCAGAGTATCAGCAAACGGTACCAACGGCGTTCCATCTCCATAGGACGTTCACGATGTCTGGATCGGCCGAAGAGGTTCATCAACACTCGGTGAGTTGTGCGTGAAACCCATTAGAAGTCTTTATTTTTCGGGCAAAAGATATATACACGGCGCATGAATTAGATCAGGTGCGGACTTGAAGATGCGCCTTCATGCACCGCGTCTGATCCCTTCGGCAGAGCCGGAGAACGCATAATCGGGCCCGCCACCACTCACACCGACTGCAGGCCCGCCCGCCCGTTGCGGAGCTTTCGCAGCGGGCACCACCCCTAAATAATTTGTGAAAGAAAGGTGCGACATTTTGTCATGTCTTACCCTACGGCAGCCTTTCCGTACGCTGTTGTGGGGGAGAGCAGTCCTAATGGCTACAAAAGGAAAGCTCAAAGATGATGAACTGGACGGATCTTAAACAAGACTGGAGCGCGGCCTACGCACGTGCAAAACGGCGCTTTCCGAACTTGCGGGATCAGGACATGATGCGCGTGTCAAAGGACCGGAAAGGGTTCGAAGCTTATCTGGCAGAGCGTCACCAGCTAACCATGAACGAAGCGCACGAAGAAGTTGAAGATTTCCTGTTTACCGAAGGTCTGAACCGCGAATTCACGCACGCATCACTAAGCAAGTGATGTGACCCAAAGGATCGTTGCATCTTCGTCGCTGACGGAGATGACATTGTGCCCCATGCTGCCATCATAATATGCGCTGTCACCACGGCGCATTTCGACAGGCTCATAAAACTCAGTAAACAGCCGCACAACGCCCGTGAGGACATACATGAACTCCTCACCATCGTGGCGCACCCAGCCCTCAAACTCATCCATCGACCTCGCCCGCACTCGCGCGCGATACGGCAGCATATGTTTCTTGGTCAGCGTCTCGGCCAGCAACTCATGCTCATAGGTGGCCGTGGCGTGGGCCGTCCCTTCGCCGGTGCGGGTCACAGCCATACGACCGATCACCTGATCACGCTGCGGCGGGGTGAACAGTTGCGGCACTGAAATCTCAAGACCAATCGCCAGCTTCTTGAGCGCGTCGTATGTGGGTGACATCTGCCCGTTTTCGATCTTGCTCAGCGTCGAGCGCGCCAATCCCGCCTGTGTGGCAGCCTGTTCTAAAGTCCATTTGCGCGCCTTGCGCAGCTCGCGCACCCGCGCACCTAGGTCCAGAGGTTCTACTTCGGTATGGTCACCGGAATCGCGGGCAATTCGGATCAGGGATTTTGGATCTTGAGTGCTCATGCCCTTCTCTATAGGCCCGGTCTGCCGCGCTTGCAACGCGGCAGGCTCCGCGATAGCCAAGGGCCATGTTGTCCATCTTTGATCAGGGGGCGCCCGCGCCCTGCCCCACACCTTTTAACCTGGCTGCTCATGTTCTGGGCCAAGCGGATCGCATCCCCAGCAAGGTTGCCCTGTCCGTGCTGCGTGAGAGGGACGCGCAGGATTGGAGCTTTCGCGATCTGAAAGCAGCCGTTTTGGGCACCGGTGCTGGGTTGTTGCAAGCCGGTTTGAAACCCGGCGACATCGCATTGATGCGGCTAGGCAATACAGTGGATTTCCCGATCGCCTATCTTGGCGCAATTGCAGTAGGCATCGTTCCTGTGCCGACATCGTCGCAACTGACGGAACCTGAAACGGCCAAAATGATCGCGGATCTTGCCCCAGCGGCCATTCTGCGCGACCCCGACGTTGCCTGCGCTGCGCACCCCAAGCAGATTGGATTGGATGCGTTGAAAACCATGCGAAATCTGACTGCAGCCCGTTTTGACATGGGCGACCCCGAGCGCATGGCCTATGTCGTCTACACCTCTGGAACGTCAGGCAAGCCACGCGCCGTGGCCCACGCCCATCGGGCGATCTGGGCGCGGCAGATGATGGTCGATGGCTGGTACGGTCTGCGGGAAAGCGACCGCTTGTGCCACGCGGGCGCGTTCAACTGGACTTATACGCTGGGCACTGGATTGATGGACCCGTGGACTATTGGTGCAACGGCCCTGATCCCGGAACCCGGCACCAGTATTGACGCGCTGCCGACCTTATTGCGCCAGCACCGTGCAACGATCTTTGCCGCCGCCCCCGGTGTCTTTCGAAAGATGCTGCAAACGTCCGAACATATGGAGTTACCCGACCTGCGCCATGGCTTATGCGCGGGTGAGAAACTGTCGCGCGCTTTGCATGAGAAATGGGTCACCAGCACCGGCACCGACCTGTTCGAAGCCTACGGCATGTCCGAATGCTCGACCTTTATCTCTTCCAGCCCGGCCCACCCCGCGCGTAGCGACGCGCTAGGGCAGCCGCAAACGGGGCGTCGCGTGGCGATCCTGGGGACGGACGGCCCAGTACCACAAGGACAGGAAGGCACCATCGCCATACACCGATCAGACCCCGGTTTGATGCTGACTTATCTCAACGCACCCGACGAAGCCGAGGCGCGGATGCAAGGCGACTGGTTTCTGACCGGAGATCAGGGCGCGATGGCGGTAGACGGCCAGATCAGCTATCTGGGCCGAGATGATGACATGATGAACGCGGGCGGCTATCGCGTGTCCCCGGTCGAGGTCGAAGCCGCGCTGTCCCGTTTTCCGGGCATTACGCAGGTCGGTGCAGCGGCGGTCGAGGTCAAACCGGACACATTTGTGATAGCAGCTTTCTATACTGGTCCGGAAAAGCTGGACGATGCGGCCCTGCGCGCCTATGTCGAAACAAATCTGGCCCGCTACAAACAGCCGCGCGCCTTCATCCACCTGCCTGCCCTGCCAACTGGCGGTAACGGCAAACTCCTGCGCCGCGCGTTGCCGGCCTATTTCGAGGCACCAACCACATGACCCAGACCGTCAAGCTCGACATCCTGTCCGATCCGATCTGCCCCTGGTGCTATATCGGCAAAACGCATCTGGACAAGGCACTGGCCAATATCCCCGATCACCCCTTTGTCATCGAATGGCATCCCTTTCAGCTGAACCCCGACATGCCGGATGAAGGCATGGACCGGCGCGAATATCTTGAGCGTAAGTTCGGCGGCAAAGACGGTGCCGTGCGTGCCTATGCGCCTGTGGTGGAACACGCAGAAAACGCGGGCCTCAAGATCGATTTCGAAGGTATGAAGCGCACGCCCAACACGTTGGACGCTCACCGCCTCATCCATTGGGCAGGAATCGAAGGCAAACAGAACGCTGTCGTCGATGCCTTGTTCGATGCATATTTCGTACAAGCCCGTGACATCGGTGACCCCGAAGTACTGTCTGACATCGCCGACAGCGCCGGAATGGACGCCGCCGTTGTCATGAAATTGCTGAAATCTGACGCTGACCGAGACGACATCCGCAATCGGGATAGCCATTCGCGTGAAATGGGCGTCAGCTCGGTCCCAACCTACATTGTTGCCAATCAGCATGCAGTTCCGGGCGCTCAACCCCCTGAGATGTGGGAGAAAGTGATCGCCGAGATCATGTCTCAGCTTGAGGCTTCCCCTGCAGAATAGCACAGAGGTCTGTGCGAATTTCCAGTCTGGCCTAACCTGATCCTCCGTGATAGCGCGAACGGGTTAGGAGTGCTTCATGGCCAACCGCATGTCGAAGGCGGAGTTCATTGCTTTGGTCGCAATGATGTTCGCTACCATCGCCTTTTCGATCGATTCAATGCTGCCCGCCCTGCCAGAAATCGGCGCGCAGCTTAGCCCCGATGATATTAACCGGGCGCAGTTGATCCTGACGTCCTTTGTGTTGGGCATGGGGATCGGCACATTCTTTACCGGCCCGATCTCGGACGCGCTGGGACGCAAGCCGGTGATCTTTGGTGGCGCACTTTTGTATATCGCGGCATCTGCGGTTGCATGGGCGAGTTCATCGCTGGAACTGGTACTGATTGCGCGCGTTGTGCAGGGTCTGGGAGCCGCTGGTCCGCGTGTGGTCGCCATGGCCATCATCAGGGATCTCTATTCCGGGCGTGAGATGGCCCGCATCATCTCGATTGCGATGATGATCTTCACACTGGTCCCTGCCATCGCACCGATGCTAGGCGCAGGTGTCATCGCTTTGTTTGGCTGGCGCGGTATCTTTGTTTCGTTCATCTTGTTTGCGCTTATTGTCGTCGGCTGGATGAGCGTTCGTCTGCCCGAGTCTCTCGCTGTCGAAAATCGCCGCCCCTTCCGCCTGCCCCTGATGATCGCCGCTGTGCAAGAGATGTTTGCCCATCCAACAGTGCGCCTGTCGATCCTTGTACAAACCCTGTGCATGGGAATGCTGTTCACCATGCTGACCATGGTACAGCCGGTCTATGATGTGATCCACGGCCGGGCCGATAGCTTTCCCTTTTGGTTCGGCTTTGTCGCTCTGATGTCTGGCTCGGCCAGCCTGCTGAACGCCGCGTTGGTGGTGCGCGTCGGAATGCGGCGGATGGTGACATTTGCCTTTGGCGCTCAGATCGCAATTACATCAATGGTCATTCTCCTGAACATGACCAACCTGTCTCCAACAACGTCATTTGCGCTGTTCGTCTTTTGGCAAACCATGGTTTTCTTCATGGCAGGCATCACGATCGGCAACCTGAACGCCATCGCGATGGAACCGATGGGGCACATTGCCGGAATGGCGGCATCGGTCATTGGATCGATTTCAACAGTGTTGGCCGCAGCAATTGCCGCGCCGATCGGATTGCTGTTCGATGGGTCAATTGCTCCTTTGACATTTGGTATCCTGACCATGTGTGTTCTGGCTTTCGGCCTGATGCTGCATATGGGCCGGGTGGAACAGCGACTGCCAGCCTGATCTGTGCAACCTCCCCGAAACACGCTACCCTAAGCCCAGGCTGCGGGGAGGTTTTTCGATGAGTGATTATTACGATCTGGGCACATACACCTGCCCGGTTTCAACGACGAACCCAGAGGCGCAGCGTTGGTTCGACCGTGGCTTGAACTGGACCTACGGGTACAACCACGAAGAAGCCGTTGCGTGTTTTCAACGCGCGGTCGAGCATGACCCCAAATGCGCCATGGCCCATTGGGGCGTCGCCTACGCGGCAGGTCCCAATTATAACTTGCCATGGGACTTGCAGGATGAGCGAGGGCGAAAAAAGGCACTTACGCTGGCCCATGATGCAATGCAGAAGGCATTGGACTATGCCGATACCTGCACGCCTGTTGAGCAAGCTCTGATCCATGCCCTTCCCGCGCGCTACCCGCAACCCGACCCAATCGAAGACATGCACCAGTGGGACCATGACTTTGCCGACGCAATGCGGGCGGCGTTTGCGGCGCATCAAGAGCACCTCGACCTGCGCACGGTCTATGTCGAAGCGTTGCTGAACCTGACCCCTTGGCAGATGTGGGATCTGAAAACCGGCCAACCCGCCGAAGGCGCAGCCACACGTGAAGCCCAAGACGTGCTGGAACGGGCCATGGCCAACGATCCAGCCGCCATGACACACCCTGGCCTGCTGCACCTCTATGTCCACCTGATGGAGATGTCGCCCACGCCTGAAAAAGCTTTGAAAGCCGGGGATATACTGCGCACTTTAGTACCGGATGCGGGGCATCTGGTGCATATGCCAACCCATATTGATGTGCTGTGCGGCCATTACCAAAATGTGGTGCACTGGAACGAAAAAGCCTCGGAAGCTGACTTGAAGTATTACGAACGCGAAGGTGCGTTCAACATCTACACTGGCTATCGTCAGCACAACTACCATTTTGCAATCTACGGCGCCCTGTTTCTGGGACAGATCGAACCCGCCCTGCGCGCCAATCAGGGCCTTTGGGATACAACGCCCGAAGAAATGCTGCGTATCGAAAGCCCGCCCATGGCGGATTTCTTCGAAAGCTACATGTCCATGGGGCCACACATCCTGATCCGGTTTGGCCGCTGGGAAGAGGCGAAAGCGCTGGACCTGCCCTCAGATCCGGACCTGTACCGCACCCTGACGGCCACGACCCACTACGCCCGTGCCATCGCGCATGCCGCTACGGGAGATATCATCCACGCCGAAGCTGAAGAGAACCTGTTTCTCGCAGCCAAGGAATGCGTTCCCGAAACCCGCAGGCTGCACAACAACCGCGTGATCGACCTGCTGGAGATTGCCCGGGAAATGCTGCGCGGCGAGATCGAATATCGCAAAGGCCACTTCGAGATTGCTTTTGCTCATTTGCGTCAATCAGTCGAGTTGGACGACACCCTGCCCTATGACGAACCCTGGGGCTGGATGCAGCCCACCCGCCACGCGCTTGGCGCTTTGCTTTTCGAACAAGGCCACGTCGCCGAGGCCGAAGAGGTTTATCGCGAAGATCTGGGCTTGGGCGGAAGCCTCAGCCGCGCCTCGATCCACCCCGACAATGTGTGGAGCCTGAAGGGGTTACACGATTGCCTCGCAGCGAGGAAGGAAGCGACAGAAATCCGCCAAATCAAACAGCGGCTCGACCTGGCCTTGGCCCGAGCCGACCAAATGGTGGCGGCCTCTTGCTTCTGTGCGCAGGCTGCGATGCGTGACTAATGGGATAGATCGCGCTGCCGCGCGATGCCTCCGGCTGAGGTATTTTTAGCCAGATGAAGCTGGGATCCGCCCTTCATCTGGCCGTCAATACCTCGGGGGAGATGCGCGGAACGCGCAGCGGGGGCAGCGCCCCCCGCCCACAATTCAACCTGCCTTGGCCTTTTTCTTTACCGCGACCACTTTTTCGGCCAGATCACGGGCAATGGCGAAAGCCCCTTTGATCTTGTCGCTGTCTTTCTTCCAGTCGCGCCTCACCACGATCTTGTTGTCTTTGACCTTGGCCATACCGCGCTGGTTCTGGATGAATTCGACCAGCCCCTGTGGCGAGGCAAACTTGTCGTTGTGAAACTGAATGGTTGCGCCCTTCGGGCCGCCATCCAGCTTGGCAATCCCGGCGCGCTTGCACATCGCCTTGATGCGAACGACCAGCATCAGAGTGTTGACCTCTTTTGGCAGTTTTCCGAACCGGTCGATCAGTTCGGCAGCAAACCCTTCCAGCTCCACCTTAGTCGACAGCGAGGACAGGCGGCGATACAGGCCCAAGCGCACATCCAGATCGGGTACGTAGTCTTCAGGGATCAGAACCGGCACGCCCAGATTGATCTGCGGGGCCCATTGATCGTCGGCATCCGACAGCCCCTCCATCTCACCTGCCTTGATCTTGGCAATCGCCTCTTCCAGCATGGATTGGTAGAGCTCGTACCCCACGTCGCGCATCTGGCCGGACTGTTCCTCACCCAAAAGGTTGCCTGCTCCGCGAAGGTCCAGGTCTTGCGACGCCAGAGTGAACCCGGCCCCCAGCGTATCCAGCGAGCCCAGAACGCGCAGGCGTTTTTCGGCCGTAGCGGTCAGTTTCTGACGCGGCTTGGTGGTCAGATAGGCATAGGCACGCGTCTTGGACCGCCCCACCCGGCCCCGTATCTGATAGAGCTGCGCAAGACCGAACATATCCGCGCGGTGAACAACCATTGTGTTTGCGGTGGGAATATCGAGCCCGCTTTCCACAATCGTAGTGGCCAGCAGCACGTCATATTTGCCGTCGTAAAACGCGTTCATTCGGTCGTCGAGCTCGCCCGCGGCCATCTGACCATGCGCCACCACATAGGTCAGTTCAGGCAGTTGGTTTTTCAGGAACTCTTCAATCTCCGGCAGGTCCGAAATACGGGGCACCACATAGAAACTCTGCCCACCGCGATAGTGTTCACGCAGCAGCGCCTCTCGGATCGTGACGGCATCGAACTCGCTGACATATGTTCGGATGGCTAAGCGGTCGATAGGAGGGGTTCCAATGATCGACAGATCGCGCACGCCGGTCAGCGATAATTGCAGCGTCCGAGGTATCGGAGTCGCGGTTAAGGTCAGCACGTGAATGTCACTGCGCAGTTGCTTCAGGCGTTCTTTGTGACCCACGCCGAAATGCTGTTCCTCGTCGATGATCAGCAAGCCCAGATTGTTGAAACGGATGTTCTTGGCTAGCAGCGCGTGCGTGCCGATCACGATGTCCACCGTTCCGCGTGCCAGACCATCACGGGTTTGCTGCGCCTCTTTCGCAGATACAAACCGCGAGAGTTGCCGCACTTCCAGCGGAAAGCCGCGGAACCGTTCCTTGAAGCTTGCCGCGTGTTGGCGGGCCAAAAGTGTTGTGGGTGCCACGACGGCCACCTGCACGCCCGACATGGCTGCCACAAAGGCCGCGCGCATGGCGACCTCGGTTTTGCCAAAGCCCACGTCGCCGCAGATCAGGCGATCCATCGGTGCGCCGGAATGCATGTCTTCCATCACGTCCGAGATGGCCCGCAGCTGGTCATCGGTTTCCTGATAGGGGAAGCGCGCGCTGAACTCTTCCCACGCATGGGGCGGCGGGTCCATCACCGGAGCCTTACGCAGGGCACGTTCAGCGGCGATGCGGATCAGCTTATCCGCCATCTCGCGGATGCGTTCCTTCAGCTTGGCTTTCTTGGCCTGCCATGCACCACCACCAAGACGGTCCAGCAAACCTTCGTCATGGCCGTATTTCGACAGAAGTTCGATATTTTCGACCGGCAGGTACAGCTTGGCTTGCTCGGCGTATTCCAGCAGCAGGCATTCGTGCGCGGCGCCTGCAGCTGTAACGACCTCCATCCCCATGTAACGACCGATCCCGTGGTCCACATGCACCACCAGATCGCCGGGGGACAGCGATTGGGTCTCGGTCAGGAAGTTCTCGGCCTTGCGGCGCTTCTTGGGCTGGCGGATCAGGCGGTCGCCCAGCACGTCCTGTTCTGCGATGACTGTCAGGACAGGGGTTTCAAACCCGTGCTCCAGTGCCCAAACAGCAAGGTGCAAGCCGCGTTTGCCGATGCGGGTGCCGTTCGTCACCGGGATGGCCTCGGCCAGACCTTCATCTTCGATCAAACCGGTCAGACGTTCGCGCGCACCTTCTGAATAAGAGGCGATCAACACAGGGCCTTTGTCGAGCTTGGATGTGATGTGGCTGGCCAAAGCGCCAAACAGGCTAATGTTCTCCTGCTGGCGTTCTGGAGCAAAGTTGCGCCCGATCCGCCCGCCTGCGTCGATGACACCGGGACCAGAAGCCTGCGGCAAGGGGCTGAACTGCATAACCCTGCGATCTGCGACCGCAGCCTCCCACGCGGCATCGTCGAGGTATAACAGACCCGGGGGGGTGGGTTTGTAAACCGTGTCCATGCGGGACCGGTTTTCCAAAGCCAGACGACGGGTTTCATATTGATCGGCAATCGTATCCCACCGCGCCAGACGTGCTGGTGTGACCTGATCGTCTACGGTGATCGTGGCATCCGGCAGATAGTCGAACAGCGTCTCAAGCTTGTCGTGAAAAAACGGCAGCCAATGTTCGATGCCCTGATGTTTGCGCCCCGCACTGACCGCCTCGTAGAGCGGATCATCTGTACCTGCCGCGCCAAATTCGATGCGATAGTTCTGGCGGAACCGGGTAATAGCGGCCTCGTCCAGAATGACCTCGGATACAGGTGCAAGTTCAACCACATCCAGCTTTTCAGTGGTGCGCTGAGACACCGGATCAAAGCGGCGCGCGCCGTCCAGAACGTCTCCGAATAGATCCAAACGAACGGGGCCGGATTCGCCCGGCGGGAAGATGTCGATAATGCCCCCGCGAATGGCATAATCGCCGGGCTCCATCACTGTTGGGCTTTGGGTGAACCCCATGCGCACCAGAAAGTTTCGCAAAGCGGTCTCGTCGATGCGCTGATCAACACCTGCGGTAAACGCCGCCTCGCGCAGCACCTCACGCGCTGGCACGCGTTGGGTGGCGGCATTCAGCGTGGTCAGCAGCACGAATTTTTGCGGCATCTGGTGGACCAGAGCGGCCAATGTGGCCACCCGGGCCGCCGAAATATCCGCGTTCGGCGACACACGGTCATAAGGCAGACAATCCCAGCCGGGGAATACAAAGACCGGCATGTCGGGGGCAAAGAAGGCCAGCGCAGCGCGCATCGCTTCCATCCGCTTGTCGTCACGCGCGACATGGGCCACCGGCCCGTTGCTGCGGGCGATTTCGTTCAGCACAAGTTGTGCGTCAAACCCTTCAGGGGCGCCGCCAACTGTTACGTGGTTCGGAGCCTTCATCGCCTCGCCTTTCAGATAAGTCTAACCCAGAACGCCAATCGAAATGTTCTGATACATGCCCCAGAACGAAGTGACCAGTATCGAGATCATGCCGATGATCTGGGTATAAAGACGGCAGCGGGAAATGGTCTTGGTGACGGTTTCAAGCGTCAGTTCCTGCCGACGCAGACGCCTGGCCTGTGAGATATTCACCAAAAGAACCAGCATCATCGGAAACATGAGCAAAAAAACCGCCTGCGCAAATTCAACGTCGTAATAAAACCCCAGTGTCGCCAGACCGGTCAGCATGAAACTTGCAAAAGCCAATAGGATGGTACCCGACATGTCAACGATCAGCAAAATTCGGTTCGTGTTGATGCGTACGATGTCCAAAAGATCGACCTCGACCTGCCCGCCGATCCGTCGCGCGCGTACAACCAGATCATACGGAATGCCCATCACCCAGTGGCTTGCCGACGACCAGACCACCGCCAGCACAATCCAGTACCACAGATTCGAAAAACTGCGCATGTCGATGAGTTCAAAAATCGAAGAGTACCAGTCCAAACCCAACCCTTTATTCAAACAACTCAGGGGGGTTTATCGCGGCGGCGCGTCCATTGATACCCTTGAGACCTTTGTGAATTCATGCCACCCAATGCTGGAATGTTCAAGGAGAACGCGCCATGAAACCAACCATTGCCCCCTACCCCCTGACCCGCTTTCGGCGGGCCCGTCAGTCCGAGGCAATTCGGGGGCTGGTGCGTGAAAATACGCTGACCACACAAGACCTGATTTGGCCGGTTTTCGTGCGCGATGGCGAAGGGATCGAAGAACCTGTGCCTTCGATGCCGGGTGTCGTGCGGCGGTCGGTTGATTTGATTGCCAAAGCCGCAACCGAAGCACAAGCGCTTGGAATTCCTGCGATTTGCATCTTTCCATACACGGATTCGTCGCTGAAGACCGAAGATTGTGCCGAGGCATGGAACCCAGACAATCTTTCGAATCGCGCTGTCCGGGCGATCAAATCTGCCGCACCGGATATTGCCGTGATGACCGACGTGGCGCTGGACCCCTACAATATCAACGGACATGACGGTTACGTCGTTGATGGTGAGATCGTGAATGATCAGACCGTCGAGGCACTGGTCAAAATGACCCTTGCCCAGGCCGAGGCCGGAGCGGATATTATCGGCCCATCAGACATGATGGACGGTCGGATTGGCGAAATGCGCCGCGCGTTAGAGGGCGCTGGCCACCACAACGTCATGATCCTCAGCTATGCCGCGAAATACGCGAGCGCATTCTACGGCCCCTTCCGTGATGCCGTTGGGGCCTCTGGCGCGCTGACCGGTGACAAGAAAACCTATCAGATGGACCCGGCCAACTCGGACGAAGCGCTGCGCCTGATCGAGCGTGACCTGTCTGAGGGAGCGGATATGGTGATGATCAAGCCGGGCATGCCCTACCTGGACATTTGCCGCCGGGTAAAAGACAGCTTTGGCGCGCCGACTTACGCCTATCAGGTCTCGGGCGAATATGCGATGATCCAGGCGGCTGCGCAGAATGGCTGGATCGACGGCGACAAGGTGATGTTGGAAAGTCTGTTGGCTTTCAAGCGCGCGGGATGTGACGGCATTCTGACCTATTTCTCGCCGCAGGTCGCACGCATCCTTCAGGGCTAAAACCCCAAAGAGTCGCAATTTTTCGCCGACAAACAGGCTGCTTCCGGCAGCTTTCCCGTGACACATCGCCCTAATCGGCGTATCCTTGCCAGCAAGATCGGGATCACCCGACACATCAGGCACAGTTACAGAGATATAAAAACCATGAGCAGTTCCCCTTCCCCCCGACTGAGCCGTCGCGGCTTTGCCTTTGGCATGGCTGGTCTGACCTTGACCACCGCCTGCGGCAACGGCGTCGGCAATTCGAACGCCGCTACTATCGACGCTCGCGTCGACGCCACGCTGACGGAGATGTACGCGAAGTATCCCAACACGGTTGAGATCGTGAACAAGGCCAACGGGATGTTGGTTATGCCCCTGATCACCGACGCCGGATTGATCATTTTTGGGGGTGCCTACGGCCAAGGCGCGCTGCGCATCAACGGGGCGACAGTCGATTACTATTCCGCAATTTCCGGGACCGCCGGCCTGCAATTTGGGGCGCAGCAATATGCGCATGTTCTGTTCTTCATGACCGAAGATGCGTTGAATGATTTCCGCCGTTCCAGCGGATGGACAGCCGGAGCCGACATTGGATATGTGGTTGACGCAACTGGGAATTCCTTGTCTGCGGACACAACAACATTGCGTTCGCCGGTGCTGGCGGCGGTCTTTGGTCAGGCCGGTCTGAAATTTGGCGCGACCATCGAAGGCACGAAATACACGCGCATCATTCCATAATCCGGATTACCACTTCCCCCACACATGGTCCCCGTCGCAGCACAACACTGCGGCGGGGCAAGTGTTTACAAACCTTTCCGCGCAGGTTCTTGCGGCGTTCCTCTTTCGGTCAGACCCGCCATCCTCTAGTCTCGGCGCAATCTGAATTCGAATGATAATATGGGGCAGTAATGGGTCTTGTTTTCCGCTGGCTGGTGCGCATCGCGTCGGGTCTGATTATTCTGATCCTCGCCGCGATTGGCCTTGTCTATTTCCTGGCCAGCCAATCCCTGCCGGATTACGACCAGACCCTTGAAGTTGATGGTCTGACCGCCCCTGTCGAGATCGTACGCGACACCGCCAACGTGCCGCATATTTTAGGCCAGACCGATCCCGATGTGTTCTTTGGCCTAGGGTACACCCATGCACAGGACAGGCTTTGGCAAATGACCGTGATGCGCCGGACTGCACAAGGCCGTTTGTCCGAAGTTTTTGGCACACGCACTCTTCGCATCGACAAATTGCTGCGGCGGCTGGATCTCTATGGCCTCGCTCATCGTTCGGTCGAGGTGCAGGACGACTACACCAAAGCCGCATTGCGGGCGTATGCGGCCGGGGTCAATGCAAGGTTGACTGAAATCAATGAACAGGCGCTGGGTCGCGGTGCACCGGAAATGTTCCTGTTCAACGCCCCGGTATCACCGTGGCAACCGGGCGATAGCCTTGCGATCATAAAGTTGATGGCGCTGCAATTGTCTGGGCATTTGACTGACGAAGTTCTGCGCGCCCGCACGTCTTTGATGCTGAACAACCCAGAACGTCTTGCCGATATTCTGCCGGATGTCCCAGGCCCCGGTATCGCGGCTTTGCCGGAATACGCATCCCTTTTCCCCAATCTTCCACGCTATGCCGCCGGAACGGAAGCACCCGAGACACCTCTATCACCGCTTCCAAAACGCGGTCTGGCCGGAGCATCGAACGCCTGGACCGCCGCCCCATCTCGGTCGGCAAGTGGAGGCACTTTGCTGGCAAACGACCCGCATCTGGGTTTCACAGCACCCGGTGTGTGGTACCTGGCGCATCTTGATCTTGAAAAAGGCGGTGTGATCGGAGCCTCGATACCCGGTGTTCCTGCCATTATGACCGGACGCAGTGACAGGTTGGGATGGGGGCTGACCTCGTCTTACCTGGATGATCAGGACCTGCACATAGAACAATTGAACCCGGACAACCCAGAGGAATACCTGACCCCGGACGGCTACAAGGAATTTCTGACCCGCCCATCGATCATCGCCATCAAGGACGAGGCGCCAGTCACACTAACGCTGCGTTGGACAGACAACGGCCCGGTGCTGCCCGGCACGGATTACAAGCTTGAGACAATCACTCCGCCCGGCCATGTGACGTCGCTATCCTGGACAGCGCTGAGCCCCCGTGACACGTCAATGACCGCATCCATGGCCCTGATGAATTCCGACAATGTGCAACAGGCCATTCAGGCGGGCGAGCAATACATTGCCCCGTCACAGAACCTGTCACTGGTTGACCGGACTACCATCGGAATGAAGTTGATCGGTGCCATGCCGCAGCGCGATTTGCAAAACCAAAGCCGTGGGCGCATTCCAAGCCCCGGCTGGATTGAAACAAACCGCTGGCAGGGTCGGTTGCCCTATACAGACAATCCCGAATTTGTCGCCCCGGTTGGCGGTATTCTGGGCAATACGAACAACAAGATTATCGACCGTCCTTTTCCTAACCATGTCTCTTACGAATGGGGCGACACACAGCGCGTGCACCGTTGGGATCGACTGATGCAATCGCGCGAAGTGCATACCCGCGACAGCTTTATCGAAGCGCAGCTTGATACCGTTAGTTTTACGGCACGGTCCCTGTTGCCACTAATCGGTGCGGATTTGTGGTTCACCGGTGCGTCTGCGCCCGAGGGCACGCCGGAACGTCAACGCCAGATCGCCTTGTCGCTGTTGGCGGATTGGAACGGTGAGATGAACGAACACCTGCCCGAGCCGTTGATCTATGCGGCATGGTTGCGCGCTCTTCAGATCCGCCTTATCGCCGATGAGCTTGGGCCACTGGCCAGCGAATACAAACACGTGGAACCGTTGTTTATCGAGCGCGTTTATCGCGACATCGACGGAGCAAGCGTGTGGTGCGATGTACGACAAAGCGCCCCGGTTGAGACGTGTACCGAAATGGCCCGACTGGCGCTGGACGACGCCCTGATCTGGATTTCTGAGCGCTATGGCAGCGCGTTGGAATCCCTGCGCTGGGGCGATGCGCATCAGGCCACGCATGATCACCCGGTTCTGGGCGACGTGCCTGTCCTGCGCTATTTCGTGAACATCCGCCAATCGACCAGCGGTGGCGACAACACGTTGCTGCGCGGGCGCACCTCGGGCGAAGGCCCGGATCCGTTTCAGAACGTACACGGGGCCGGGTATCGTGGGGTGTACGACTTTGCTGATCCCAACAGCTCGGTCTTTATCACCGCGACCGGTCAATCGGGGCACTTCCTGTCACGCTACTACGACGATCAGGCACAGCTATGGCGGCGTGGCGAGTATATTCCCATGTCGTTGGACCTTGATCTGGCGCGTGCTGCTGCGGTTGGTGTGACCAATCTGATCCCGCGATAATCCGCCTAGTCGGCAACTCCTCGCCCCGATTTCCGGGGCGTCGTGGCACCTTGAACCTTTTTCGCCTATGATCATTCCACCGATTATGTGGGACCAAAAGGGGGCGAATATGGCCAGTATTCGGGATGTCCTGAATAATCTTGCGCGGGACTACGCGATTGCATGGAGTTCTGGTGACCCCGATGCAGTTGCCGGCTTCTTTGCACCTGATGGACAAATCACAATCAACCGAGGCGACCCCATAGAGGGGCGCGCTGCGATTGCCGATATGGCTCGTGGCTTCTACGCCGACTTCCCGGACTTAGAGGTCCGTTGCGATATGATGCGGTGGGCTGGATCTCACGCTATTTTTGTTTGGACCCTAGAAGGACACCACGCTGAAACTGGCAATCTCGTTGTGGCGCGCGGTTGGGAAGAGTGGGAATTGACGTCAGACTATCTTGTAAAGTCTTCGCTGGGCTGGTTCGACGCAGATGACTATCAACGGCAGATTGACGGTAAATAGCTTAACGCGCGCGATCCTCAGCCGTTTCTATCGTGTAGTTTCGGGGTATTCCCTGCGTGACCTGAAACCAGTCTGACGCCTTAGCCCGTGCCTGATGTGCGTCAAAAGCCGCTTGCGTTGCAAACACTTCTGACACCATGAACCGCCCGGGCGTTGCCTGATCTTCCACAACTTCGAAAGATATACAGCCCTCTTCCGCCCGTGTGAGAGAGATGTGGAGCGGTAATGCTGCCCGCACAGCTTCAAGCCGGTCGGGTGGCACGTCGATATGGCCTTTCAGGAAAACCCTTTGATCCGATACATCCGACATGCCCGCCCCTTGTCTTGTTCAAAGCAACGCAAACTGCGCGGCCTGTTTGTCCGTCCACAAAACGGTCAGACGGAACCCGTCCTCGGTTTGATCCTCGCTCTGGACAACGTCCTGACGAAATAACCACGCCCGCTTGTTCCCCTCGGCGAAAGAGAGTTTCAAAACTACCTCGTGCCGCGCCCCCTGAAGCAGTGTGGCGATCTCGGCCAACAGCGGGTCAACGCCTTCGCCGGTAACAGCCGAGATTGAGAAGATAGTCGGGTCCCGCTCGGCCCGCGCCAATGCGGCGTCCTTGTCCTCGGGGTTGAGCAGGTCGATCTTGTTCCAAACTTCAAGCTGTGGACGTTCTTCATCGACACCTAAAGAGGTCAGGATGGACTCAACATCCTGCGCCTGCGCATCCGTTTCCTCGTGGCTGATGTCACGCACATGAACAATCAGGTCCGCGCCCAGAACTTCCTCGAGGGTTGCGCGGAAGGCCGCCACAAGCTCGGTTGGCAGGTTTGAGATAAAGCCCACTGTATCCGACAGGATTACCTCGGGGCCATCAGGAAGCTGAACGCGCCGCATGGTCGGATCCAGCGTGGCAAACAGCATGTCCTTGGCCATGACTTCGGCCCCGGTCAGACGGTTGAACAACGTTGACTTGCCCGCGTTGGTGTACCCCACCAGAGCAACGATGGGATATGGCACCTTGGCACGTGCGGCCCTGTGCAGCGTGCGGGTCTTGACCACCTTCTGCAACTGACGCCGCAGCCTGACCAATTGCTCGTCAATTGCGCGGCGGTCGGCTTCGATCTGGGTTTCACCCGGTCCGCCAACGAATCCCAGCCCACCCCGTTGCCGTTCAAGGTGGGTCCAGGCCCGGACCAATCGCGTGCGTTGATAGCTGAGAGCCGCCATCTCGACCTGCAAAACCCCTTCACGGGTGCGGGCGCGATCACTGAAAATTTCAAGGATCAGCCCGGTCCGGTCGAGAATTTTGACCTCCAGCGCCTTTTCCAAATTGCGCTGCTGCACCGGTGTAACCGGACCGTCGATCAGGACCAGATCAACTTTGTGGTCATGAAAGCGGTCATGCAGCTCGTCGATCTTGCCGCGGCCGAAGAGATACCCGGCCTGCGCACGAGGAAGGCGCACGATTTCAGACCCGACCACTTCCAGATCAGGCAACGCGGCAGCCAGCGAAACCGCTTCGGCCAGCGCCGGTTCAGGGACACGGCGCTGTTCATCTGATTTGATTTCGGGATGCAGCACCCAGGCTCGGGTGCGCCTCCGGTCATGTTCCATCAAGAGGCGTCTTCGCCCTCATACAGGTTGATCGGCTGTGACGGCATGATGGTTGAAATCGCGTGCTTGTAGACCAGCTGCGACTGTCCGTCGCGGCGCAACAATACGCAGAAATTGTCGAACCAGGTGATCACACCTTGCAACTTCACGCCATTGATCAGGAAGATCGTTACCGGAACCTTAGCTTTCCGTACATTGTTCAGGAAGGCATCCTGAAGATTCTGTCTGTCCGAAGCCATATTTTTATAATCTCGCCATTGTTCTTGCTACGCGCTGCGGACCAACGCGCTCCCTCCCGGCGAGTATGGAGTGCCGCGAGGAGATATTCCAGATGAAAAATAAGGCGGTAACGTCCGCGGGGCGTGTTCGGCTCAATCGCGCCACAGCGACGGTGTGATCAGGGCGATGATCGCAAGCGTCTCAAGCCGACCGATCACCATCGCCGCACACAGCGTCAGTTTCGCCCCGGAAGACAGATCAATTAGCCGAATTGGGACATCCGTCGCCAGTTCGATCAGCGGACCCGTTGTCGTCAAAGTGGCAACACTCAGCACCATTGCCTGTTCAAAGCCGGACCCCATCGCCGCCAGCAAAAGGTTAAACACCGCCAGCGTCAGCGCGAAAAGCATCAAAAAGATCCAGGCGATAAAGGCCCCGTCGCTTTGAATGCGCCGATTGCCGCCGCCGACACCGCTGACGGACGAAGGGTAAATCAAGCGGTCGATCTCTCGCGCGCCGTTGAGGTACAACGCAAAGACCCGCAAAAGCTTGACGCCCCCGGCCGTGGTGGCGACGCCGCCGCCGATCAGCGCCAATCCCATCAGCAATAACCCCGGCGTACCCAGACCCGATAATTGCTGGGCATCGTTCCAGTTCGCACTTTCAAATCCAGCCGTGGTCAGGAAGGCCAGCACAGTGAACAGCATGCCCCAGATCACCTGCAACGCCTGAAGCGGAGCAATCTGCCCGCCGATTTCGGTCACGCCAGCCACCACGCGGAAGAACAGCAACAACGCGACAGCAAGAACGATCATCAAACCGATGCGAAACTCGGGGTCTCTGTCCAAACGTGAATATCCGGTGGTGGCGGTATCCGTCGAAAAGGTCAGGCGCGAAAGGGCAAAGAACAGGAAAAGGAAAAGTATTGCTTCACCTGTAAATCCGGCCTGTGCGCCTTCCATGCCGCCAACCGGAGAGATACCCGAAGTCGCCATCACCGACATCGCGTGACAGACAGCCGTTAACCCTGCCTCACCCGCGATCAGCAGAAGCACCCAGATTACTACAGTCAGCCCGGCATATACCGGCGTCAGCACACGCGCCACTCGCAGCAAACGGCCGCGGGGATCCACGCGCTCGCTTTGTGCGACACCCGATACCGGGCGTCCGGGTTGCCCTTTTGCAGTCACCTCGAACCCACCAAGGGACAGCGGGGCCAGAATCGCGGCAGCCGCGATCCACATCAGCAAGCCCCCCATCCAACCGACCAGCGCACGCCAAAGGTGCAGCGGCGCGCTTAGACGGTTGTGGTCAGGAAACAGGTCGGCCCCGGTGGTCGTCAGTGCGCTGACCATATCGAAGTAAGCGTTTAGAAACGTGGTCGTGCCAAGCGCATCATGAAACGGGATCGCAAGAAAGATAGGAAGGATGGTGAAACATCCCAACATCACCGCCAGTTGCCCCAAAGTGCCTCGTCGCGGGATTCGATTCGACGACGCCATTGCGATGATGGAGACCAGGAACAGGCCCAGAATGCCCGAGTACAGAAATGACCGCGAGGTCTCGTGATCATCCAGTACCAGCGCATAAAGAGCCGGAATCCACATGGCCAGAGACACGATGGCCCAGATCAGCAGGAAAAGCGGCAATCGCCGCAAAAGCCCAACCTGTTGTGTCCCAGCGCGCGCCATCAGAAGAAATCGATTGAAACCTGCATCAGACGTTCGACCTCGGGCACGTCCTTGGCCATGGCAAAGATGGCGACCACATCCTTTTCATCGATCCGCAGACTGCCCGTCGGACGCAGAACCTCATCCCCTTTGCGCACGGCACCCACAAGCACACCTTCGGGGAAATCGATATCGCGCAGTTTCTGCCCCGCCATCGGAGAGGTTGACAGAACCTCTGCTTCGATCACTTCGGCCTCGGCATCGCCAATGGAATAGACCTGCCGCACGCGCCCATGCCGGATATGTCGCAGGATCGAGCTGACGGTGGTGGCGCGCGGGTTGATATAGGCGTCAATGCCCAGTGGCCCCATAAGGGCAACCATGCTGGGATCGTTGATCAGCGCAATCGCAAGCGCACAGCCTTCGGCCTTGGCACGCACGGCGGCCAGCATGTTTGTGCGGTCGTCATCCGTGACAGCCAGCATCGCATCAGCGCGGTCTATGCCGGCCTCGCTCAGCAGACCGGAATCCAAGCCGTCCCCATGCAGAACAATCGTCCGCTCCAGCGCTTCGGCCGCGATTTCGGCGCATTTCCGATCCCGTTCGATAATCTTGGCGCGCACCCGGCTCTCACGCTCTTCCAAGGTGCTGGCGACTTCCAATCCGACATTGCCGCCCCCCACGATCACAACGCGATCCTGACGCTTCTGGGCCTTGCCGAACACCTCCATCGTGCGGTTCACGTCGTTTACATTGGTAAAGACGTAGCATTCATCACCGACGAACAGCTGGTCTTCGGACTCAGGCGCAAACAACGTGCCATCACGTCGGACCCCTACGACAATCGAACTGAGTGTGGAAAACAAATCAGTCAGTTGCCGCAGCGGCGTATTCACGATCGGGCAGTCCTCTTCCACCCTGATGCCCAGAAGCTGCGCCTTGCCATCCATGAAAATCTCGGTGTCAAAGGCCGATGGGGCCGACAGGCGGCGCATGGCGGCAGCTGCAACTTCGCGTTCTGGGCTGATCACCACATCGATGGGCAGGTGATCGCGGCGATAAAGATCCGAATGAATGGCTTCCAGATAAGATTTCGACCGAAGGCGCGCGATCTTGCGCTGGATCGAGAACACCGAATGCGCCATCTGACACGTGACCATGTTCACTTCGTCAGAATGGGTCGCGGCGATAATCATGTCGGCGTCACGGGCCCCTGCCCGCTCCAGCACGTCAGGATAGCTAGCAAACCCGGCAATGCCCTGTACATCCAGCGTTTCCGTCGCCCGGCGCACGAGGTCAGGATTGTTGTCCACGACCGTTACGTCGTTCAGTTCGCCCGAAAGGTGCCGCGCTATCTGCCAGCCAACCTGACCCGCACCGCATATGATGACCTTCATGTTTCTGGCCCTTCTGCCTGAAAGGATTGAATGACAGATGCCCCTAAAGCGGTCAATTGAATTGTCATCCCAGCGCAGCTGCGGCAAGATAAGCATATGAAAACGCTGTTTCCTATGCTTCCAACCCTAATGGTGCTGTCCTCATGCGGCGGGCCGCTGTCGCTCTATTACCGCGAAGGGGCAACCGTTTCCCGCCTTCAGCAAGAGACGACACAGTGTCAGCTTAAGGCGGTACAAGAAGTGCCGGTTGCCAATCAAATCCGTCAAAGCCCGCCAACATACTGGCCCGGGCGCACCTATTGCGACGGTCGGGGACGGTGTTACCAGTCCCCGGGATGGTGGCAGCCGGGCCGGGTTTACACGGTGGATGTGAACCAGGGCCTGCGCAACACGGTCGAGGCGCAGTGCATGGCGCAAAAAGGGTTCCGCCCCGTCAGCCTGCCAGCCTGCAAGCAAAACGTAAAATCAAGCGTACCTGCAACGCGCACAACAACATTGCCGCCGCTTACGACGCAATCGTGTTTTGTCAAATTCGATGACGGGTCTTTTCAGATCATTTCACCTGGTCAGTCAGGCTGACCGCGTTTGTGCCGCGCGCTGGCGGGCCAGCGCGATATGCGCAAGGATCGCGATTGCATAAATTCCGATCACACTCAGCAGCATCCCGGCCTCATCCACGCGCCACAAAATCGCCAGCAGAACCGGTGTGCCCAGCAAGTTACCCGCATTTCCCATCTGCGCCATGGCCCCATAGCTGAGCGCCTGCGCCTCGGCCTTTTGGTTCAGGATTGGAACGGCGGCAAAGCTGCCCCCTTGCACAAGGCCCAACACGGCAAACAGCAGAACGCATACTATCTCCAGCGGCAGACCAAGGAAGGCCCCGGCAATGGAAAAAATGCCCAGCCCGAACCCCAGATTGATCACCGCGACGCAGGGCATCACATTCAATAGGACGGGAACTGCTATCCAACTCAGGACAATTCCAGCCAGCGGCATCAACCCGGCGACGTGCGCGCTGATTTCTTCCGACAAACGACCCGGCAGGATGGCCAGCAAAGACACAAAGGTCAGCGTATAAAAGAACCACCCCACTGCCGGGGCTGACACGAACGGAGAGCGATAGGTGCGAAGATGAACGTTCAGCACTTCTGTCCACTGCCAGGGTTTGGTGTCAGAGGCAAATTGCACGCGCATCCGGCAGATCAGGATCACGCCAGCTACTCCAAGCATCAAGAAACCATGCAGCAGGAAGAACGTGGTCAGACCAAAAGCGGCGATCAGCGGCAATCCGATCCACGCATTCAGCGCAAAAGCGACGCCAAAGAATGTGCTCCAAAGGACCATCGCAATGTTGCGCGCCTTGCCGGTTGTGATTTGTGCGATCAGTGTGGGCGCAGCGACGACAATGGCCAGATGTGAAAGCCCCTCGACAAAGCGACTGGCCAGCATGATGTAAAACCCGGGCCATGTCGCCTGAAACACCGAAATCGCGCCACCGAGGCACAAGCCGAAGATCAAAAGTTTCAAGGGCCCAACCCGCCCCACGATGGCCCCGGACAAGGCCCCAAGCAAGGCTCCGATCAGGCTGATGATCGACAGCAACCATCCCATGGTTTCGGTGTGATCAGGATACAGTAAGACAAGCTCGGGAAACGGAACTGCAATTTTTGCAAATTGCGTCGCCGCGCCCAGACCAGCAAGCCAGAGAAGAAGAACCTGAAATATCTGTATCATAAGCCGCTTCTACTGCGCGCAACAGGATCAAGGAACGCATAAATTATGCAGCCTCAGTGTCTGGATCCGCTGACCAGACGAACAGGCGTGCCGTCAGACAGATACAGACGTTCCCAGATGATTTCGCCCGCGCTGATGCGAATGCGGTCATGGACAGCTTCGGACGTTAGGAACGCCTTTGGTGCGGGCGTATGCATGTCCCACCATCCGTCGGCGTCGAGTTCAGCCTCGGCCGCCTGTATTTCATCCGTTGCAAACTGCCACAGAGATACTCCCAACAGCGCGCTTTGGCTGGTTTTCCAATCGCGCGCCCTGCTGGCCGAATAGGCAAGACACCTGTGGCTCGCCTCTTCGACCAAATGCACACAATCTGACGAGCTCGTGACCAACCGCCGCAATGCGCTGTCATCAGCGCGGACCGGTCCAAGGGCCGCAAAGACGGCCTGTTGGGTCTCGGGCGGCGGTGTCTGACCGCCTCGTTCCCACCGCGAAACGGTTGCCTGATCCACTTGCAACAATTCAGCCAGATGAGCTTGCTTGAACCCAACCGACCGGCGCAGCCGTTTCAGGCGCTTTCCGAACCCCGGATAGCCGCGGGTTTCAAGCCGATTCACTGCTCTCAAAACACTCATGGCCAGCCCAGCCGTCCCGGCGGATTACTCCGCCGGTTCCGGCTCATCGATTTGCGCAACACGTGCACCGGACTTGTTCGACGTCACGACACCCAGCGATTTCAGTTTACGATGCAAAGCGCTGCGCTCCATCCCGACAAAGCTGGCCGTGCGGCTGATATTGCCACCAAAGCGATTGATCTGTGTCAGCAGGTACTCTCGCTCGAACGCTTCGCGCGCCTCACGCAGCGGCAAGGTCGCCAGCGCACCCGACAGAACGACGCGGCCCGAATCTTCGGTCTTTTCCTCTTCGCTTGGCAGCTCGCGCGCTTCGATCGGGCCGGTTCCGTCGCCCAGGATCAAAACCCGTTCGATCAGGTTCTTAAGCTGACGCACATTCCCCGGCCAGGTCATCGTCTGCAACAGGGCAACAGCCTCTTCCGACAGTTCCCGGATCGGCAAACCTTGGGTTTCATTACACATTTCGATGAAGTGCTGGGCCAGAACCGGAATATCCTCGCGGCGATCTTCCAGCGAAGGAACCGCAACCGGCACAACGTTCAGGCGGTGGTACAGCTCTTCGCGGAAACGCTCGGCTGCGATTTCTTCGTCCAGATCCTTGTTGGTGGACGAGATAACCCGCAGATCCACACGCACTTTGTCGGAGCCGCCCACACGCTGAAACTGCTGGTCCACCAACACCCGCAGGATCTTGGATTGCGTGCCCAATGGCATATCCGCCACTTCGTCAAAGTAAACCACACCACCGTGGGCTTCTTCCAGCAAACCGGGCTCGACCCCGCGCTCAGCGGATTCGCGGCCAAACAAAACCTCTTCCACGCGCTCTGGCTCGATCCCCGCACAGTTCACGGTCACAAAGGGCGCGTTGGCGCGGTTGGAATGGGTGTGGATATAGCGCGCTGCGATTTCCTTGCCCGACCCGGCAGGACCGCTCAGCATCACGCGACCATTTGATTTGGTCACTTTGTCCAGCTGACCCTGCATGGCCCGGAACGACGCGGATTTGCCGATCATGTCCGAGTTGTTGACCTCTTTGCGCTTGAGCGACGCGTTCTCGCGACGCAGGCGAGAGGTCTCCATCGCGCGGCGGATCACCACCATCAACTGGTCAATGTTAAAGGGCTTTTCGATAAAGTCATACGCGCCCTGCTTGATAGCAGCTACAGCGATTTCGATGTTGCCGTGCCCGGAAATGATCACCACCGGCACATCCGGGTTATCGCGTTTCACCGCCTTAAGAATGTCGATCCCGTCCATGCGGCTGTCCTTCAGCCATATATCAAGGATCAACAGCCCCGGCGGTTCGGAATTGATGGACGCCATACACTCGTCCGAGTTGGCCGCCAGCCGGGTTGAATAGCCTTCGTCCTCCAGAATGTCGGACACCAGCTCGCGAATATCGCGCTCGTCATCTACGATCAGAATGTCACTCATCTTTGGCCTGCTTTCAGTTTGTTGGTTCTAATTGCCTGCTTCTGTGGCGCAACGGTCGAGGACATATTGGCCCCCGGCAAACGGATTACGGCCATCGCGCCAAAATGGTCCTGTCCGTCAAAGACGGGCGCGTCCTCAAGCGTCAGCGCTCCGCCATGTTCTTCGATGATCTTCTTGACGATGGGCAGGCCCAGCCCCGTCCCTTCGTCGCGTGTGGTCACATAGGGTTCAAACAGTCGCGCCCGATCCTCGGGCAGACCGATCCCGTTATCTGCAATGGTGATGACCGTACCTGCATCATCACTGGACACTGCCACTTTTATCTGTGGCTTGAGATTATCCGGCGCCCCTTTTTCTTTAAGGGTACCAATCGCTTCTCCGGCGTTTTTAATCAAGTTCGTCAGAGCCTGATGCAACATCGTCGCATCCAAATCAGCCATGATGGGGTGCTGCGGTAAATCCGCGTCGATCTGCACATCCGGTTGCCCTGCCTGTTGCAATACAACCGCTTCACGCACGAGTTCGACCACATTTTCTTCGCGGCGCTCAGGCTCGGGCATCCGCGCGAATTTCGAAAACTCGTCCACGATGCGACGCAGGTCGTTGGTCTGGCGCACAATGACACCCGTCATCGACTCGAGGCTTTCGCAATCCTCTTCGTCCAGCTTGCGCGCGAACTTGCGTTTGATGCGCTCCGCGCTCAGCTGAATTGGGGTCAAAGGGTTCTTGATCTCATGGGCGATGCGGCGGGCAACGTCGCCCCAGGCTGCCATCCGCTGCGCACTGACCAGATCGGTCACGTCATCAAAGGCAACCACATAGCCTTCCAGCCCCCCGTCTTCACCGCGCCGGATGGCCATGCGTACCAGAAGGTTTTCCAACCGACCCTTGCGGGTGACTTTGACCTCACCTTGGACAGCCTCCTGCCCGCTGTCTTTCAGGCTTTCGAACAGAGGGAGAAACTCTGGCACCGCGATGCCAATGGCCAGGTGCTCTTCTCCCCGCGACCAGTCCAGCAACCGTTCGGCCGAGCGGTTCACAAATGTCACGCAGCCCTCAGGGTCAACGCCGACAACACCCGATGTGACCGAGCTGAGTACCGAATCGAACAGGCGACGGCGGCTTTCGATTTGCTGTGTGTTTTCCAGCAGCGTGTCCCGCTGCCCTTTCAGTTGCCGGGTCATCTGGTTGAAATACCGGCCCAGCATGGCGATCTCGTCATCGCTGGCCTCTTCTATAACCTGAACGCTCAGGTCCCCGGCCCCGACCCGTTGTGCCGCTGTCGTCAGCCGACCAACCGGGCGCGACAAACGTTCTGCGAACCACATACCCAAAGACATTGCAGCAAGGATCAGGATCAATGCAAAGCCCAGATAAAGTAGGCCGAACTCGAACAGCACCCTTCCCCGTTCGCTTTCGAGTTGTTGATAGAACTGCGCCGTTTCCTTGGTGTCATCCAGCAGGGTCAGCAACTGACCGTCCACTTCGCGGCTGACATAAAGGTAACGGTCCAGATAAGCTGTCAGGGGAACTAGTGCCCGGAATTCATTGTTAGGCCAGTCAGCTATGATCAGCAGCCCTGTGTCAGTGGCCTCGGCCATCTGTTCCGCAGTGGGTGCTTCGTAGTTGAACAGATATGACCGATCGCCGCGCGATTTGATCTCGCCGCTGCCGTCGATGACATAAGCTTCCCGCAATCCGCGTTGGATCTGAGCCTGCCCCTGCGCCAACACTTCGCGCAGTTCAGCATCCGAGATGTAGAAATCCAGCGAACGCGCATTGTCCAGGAACCGCGCCAGCACCGAGGCGTCCTGAACCAAACCGCGGCGGTGTTCCTGTTCATAAGCTTCTGCCGCTGTCAGGGACGATCCCACCACTTGCCGAACCCGGTCCGAGAACCAGCCTTCAAGGCCGATATTCACCGTGAGCCCGGCAAAAATCGCCACGGTTACGGTCGGCACCAGCGCCAGCAGTGTAAAAGCCCCGATCAAACGCAAATGAAGGCGCGAACCCGCCGACTTGGCCCTGCGCGCCGCAATCAAGCTGCCGACCTGACTCAGCACCAGTGCCGCGACGACAAGTACATAGACGAGGTCTGCCAACAGAATCAGCCGCAGGGTTGGTGCCGTTGCACCAAGATCAAAGGGACCAATGACCAGATAGGTTGCCAGCGCAAGAATTGGCCCCAAAAGGACCAGCCCAAAGGTACCGAAATTGCGCAGTTTTCGTGATTTACGCCATCGACTTATCGATGGGATCATCCCGCTCTGTGCTCGGGTTGCCACCGTCTGCCCTCATCCTGATGTGCCGCGTTTGCGGCTTACCGCCATATATCGTGATCTTTTCCCAACAGATGCCGGGATGCCACGGTTTGTGTGGCGATATTACATCAGTTTGCGGCGGCGTGTCACCTGAATATCGAGATCGGTTATCTTTTTTCTCAACGTATTTCGGTTGATTCCCAGCAAATCCGCACATTTCGCCTGATTTCCGCCGGTTGCGTCCAGTGCAATTTCGATCAGCGGTGCCTCAACCTCGCGCAAAATGCGCTGATACAGGCCCGGCGGCGGCAGAATATTGCCGTGCAGGTCAAAATACCGCCGCAGGTGTCGCTCGACCGAGGTTGACAGTTTTTCACGCTCGCCGCCGCTGAGAACCGGTTCCGCCTCGGGCTGGCTGCCCAGAACCATTTCCACCTCGGCTTTCGAGATTTCATCCGCGCGGCTGGTCAAACCCAATCTGCGCACCGCGTTTTCCAACTGCCTGACGTTACCGGGCCAAGAATAGCGGCGAACAAGTTCCACCGCTTCGGGGCTGAGCCAACGTTTTGCTCCACTTTCACGTTCTTCGCGGGCCAAGAAATGCTCGGCTAAAAGCGGAATGTCGTCCACTCTTTCGCGCAGAGACGGCACATGAATGGTGGCGCCGCACAATCGGTAATACAGATCCTGACGAATGCGTCCGGTTTCCATGCCTTCGGTCAGATCCGACTGGCTGGTGGCCATGAAACGCGGAACGTGATCGCCAGGCGTATCCATCATGCGCACGATCCGGGCCTGAACCTCATCATCGATGTCGGCAATCTCATCAATCAGAAGCGTGCCGCCGCGTACCCGTGCCAAAACACGCGCGGGGCCTTCCAGATCCCGCAGCTCTGCCGCTGCAACGGTGACAAACGGCAAGGTGCGACGGTCAGAAAAGTCGTGAATGGCGCGCGCAATCAAAGACTTGCCAGTGCCGCTTTCACCAGAAATCATCACCGAAAGATCGGTATTCATGACCCGAGCAACCAGCCTGTAGAGGGCCTGCATCACTGGGGTGCGTCCAACCAAAGGCAGCTCGTCCGGGCGCTCGCTATCTGCTTCGGCAGGCTCAGGCTGCGCACGTTGTTTCTGATCCAGCGCACGCGCGGTTCGCTTCATCAGGTCCGGCAAATCGAACGGTTTAGGCAAGTAATCATAGGCATCTGCCTCTGCGGCCTGAATTGCCGTCATGATCGTGTTCTGCGCTGAGATCACAATGACTGGCAGACCCGGGCGATCCTCGGCAATCTTTGGCAGCATTTCCAAACCGTTGCCATCAGGCATGACCACATCCGAGATCACCACGTCGCCCTTGCCCTCGCCGACCCAGCGCATCAACGTGGTCAGAGACGATGTCGCATGTACCTTGCACCCGGCACGCGTCAGGGCCTGTGTCAAAACGGTCCGGATCGTGCGGTCATCATCCGCAACCAGTACTGTGCCATCCATTAGGTGGTCTCCTTTTTGTGCTCGGCGTCTTCGCGCGGTGCGCGGCGCAGCGACAGTTTGAATACGGTTCGCCCGGGCACAGAATCGGCCGAAATCCAGCCGTCGTGGTCCGATATGATCTTACTCACCAGCGCCAGTCCGAGGCCGGTGCCGTTCTCTTTGCCTGAAACAAACGGATCAAAGATATCGCCGCGAATGTCTTCGGGCAGACCTGGGCCGTCGTCTATGATCTCGATCTGCAAAGGCAGCGAATGGCCTGACCCATCGCTGCGGCGCAATCGGAAAGAGTGTTCGAAATAGGTCCGTAGCCGAATGGTTCCGCCCTGTGGCCCGGCAGCCTCGGACGCGTTCTTGAGCAGGTTCAGCACCACCTGCAACAATTGATCCGGATCTCCGAACGCTAGCGGCAAGGACGGGTCGTAGTCTTCGATGATCGTCATATCCGCGCCAAACCCCAGCAATGCAGACCGGCGGGCGCGATCCAAAACATCGTGGATATTGACAGGTTTGAAGTCGGGTTTCTGCAAGTTACCGAATTGTTCAACCTGCTCTAGCAACTTAACGATCCGGCGGCTTTCAGCCACAATAAGATCTGTAAGTTCAAGATCTTGCGCCGAGATATTCATGCTTAGCAACTGCGCGGCACCCGTGATCCCGGCCAAAGGGTTCTTGATTTCATGCGCCAGCATCTCGGCCATGCCGATGGCTGATTGCGCCGCCGATTTTACGGTATTGCCCCGTGTCATCCGCCCCGACAATTCGCGCGGTGAAATGATCATGATCATCGATCCCGGATACCCAACCAACGGCGCGATCTGCAACGCGCATTGCAACGGCGCACGATTGCCCGATCCGGCGTCAACATCGTTTACAAACAGAGGCGTGCCATAGGTCCGGGCACGTTCAAAAGCCTCTTCAAGCGGTGCATCCACGGCAATCTGATCCCACACGGGATGGCCAATCACCGCCTTGCGTGACGCGTTCAAAAACCCCTCACCTGCCGCATTCACATCAGAAATGCGATCGTCCGGATCAATGATGAAGGCCGGAACGGGCAATGAGTTCCAGATGCTGGCGTTTGAGTTCATGCCGCCACCTCGCCCGTCTCACTCAATGCATCCGCCAGCAGGCGCAACACTTCGTTTGGATCGCGTGAGGTCAGAACGGCCCGCCGCAAAGGCGCTGGTGTGGCGGCTTCATCCATGTACCAGCCAAGATGCTTACGGGCGACGCGCAGGCCCAGATCCGCCCCATAGAAGGACAGCATCGCCTGATAATGCGCCTGCACCATGTCTATCAGATCCGCGCCGACCGGAATCTCAGGGGCCTCGGCCCCGAATAGGTCATGGCATACCTGCGCCAAGAGCCAGGGCTTGCCCTGCGCGCCGCGCCCAACCATCACCCCATCTGCACCGGACTGATCCAGCGCAGTCTGCGCGGCCGCGGTATCCACGATATCGCCATTTGCGATGACTGGAATCGACACGGCCTTCTTCACGGCCCGGATCGCCCGCCAATCGGCATGGCCTTTGTAAAACTGACATCGCGTGCGCCCATGAATAGTGACCATCTGAATACCGGCGTCCTGCGCCCGTCGCGCCACGTCTGGTGCGTTTAGCAGAGAGTCGTCCCAGCCCAGCCGGGTTTTCAAGGTCACCGGCACATCAACGGCACTGACCACGGCTTCGATCAGGGTCAACGCATGATCCGGCGTTTTCAGAAGCGCCGAACCAGAATAACCATTGGTCACTTTCTTGGCGGGACAGCCCATGTTGATGTCGATCACCCGTGCGCCCCTGTCGGCGACCTGACGAGCGGCTTCAGCCATCCAATGCGCCTCGCGCCCGGCCAATTGCACGGCAGTGTTTTCGACATCCGCTGACAGTTCCGCACGTTCGCGCACGCCAGGCTTGGCTTGCACCATCTCCTGGCTGGCAACCATTTCGCTTACCACCATACCGGCACCAAACCGCATCACCAGATCGCGAAACGGGCGATCCGTGATTCCGGCCATCGGGGCCAGCAATACTGGTGGGTTTACTTCCTTGTCACCGAGATGAAGGGTCAACGTGCTTAATCCTTGGGCAGTTGCTGATTTGATATCGAATTCCGCGCATATGAACAACAAAACGGCGTGAAACAAGCCCGCAAAATCATCACATGCCTATTTTTTAATCGTTTTACCTTGGGTGATTGCCTCTGCTTTCACCGCCGCCTAAACACAGCCAAGACGAAGGAGCGCCCGAGACATGACCACAGCCGCCATTATAGTCGCCGCGGGGCGCGGGTTGCGCGCCGGAGGCGGCGTGCCCAAGCAATGGCGCAGCCTTGCGGGGCGTCGTGTGGCCGACTGGACAATCGAGCAGTTTCGCGGACAGGTGGATCACATCGTTCTGGTGCTTTCTGACGAAGACACCCACGCATGGGAAGAGTTTCGCAATTCAGATCTGATCCTGGCTTCGGGCGGATCAGATCGCTCAAGCTCGGTCCGGGGCGGATTGAAGGCCATAGAAGGATTGGGGGTTCAACATGTTCTGATCCACGACGTGGCCCGCCCTTGTGTCTCATCGCGCATCATACAGGACGTGCTGACCGCGCTGGAAACGCATCAGGCGGCCGCGCCGGGGCTTGCTGTCACGGATGCGCTGTGGGTTGGGCAAGACAACGCCGTAACGGGCACGCAGGACCGCAATGGCCTCTACGCCGCGCAAACACCGCAGGGCTTTCACTATGACGCTATCACTGCTGCCCACGCGGCCCATTCGGGCGAGGCGGCGGATGATGTGGAGGTCGCCCGCGCGGAAGGCCTTGATGTTTGCATTGTCCCCGGCGACGCAGACAATCTGAAAATCACCCGACCCGAGGATTTTGCCCGGGCGGAACGGATAATGGGAACGGATATGGATGTAAGGCTTGGCAACGGGTACGACGTGCACCGTTTTGGCGAAGGGGATCACGTTATCCTGTGTGGCGTGAAGGTGCCTCATGGACGCGGATTGCAGGGGCACTCGGATGCAGATGTTGGGATGCACGCCGTAACCGATGCGATCTATGGTGCTTTGGCGCAGGGTGACATTGGTCAACACTTCCCGCCCTCAGATCCGCAATGGAAGGGTGCTGCCAGCGAGATTTTCCTGCGCCATGCGGTCGAGCTGGCCGGGCAGATGGGATACCGCATTTCGAACGTCGATTGCACCTTGGTCTGCGAGTATCCAAAGATCGGCCCTCATGCCGCTGCCATGCGTGTCGAAATGTCTAAAATCATGGGGTTAAGCGCAGATCAGGTCTCGGTCAAGGCCACCACATCCGAGCGTTTGGGCTTTACTGGTCGCAGCGAAGGGATCGCCTCGCTCGCCACAGCCTGCCTGGTGAAGGCATGACCGCAGCACAGTTGATCGGCACCGTTGGCGGCGTCGGCTATTTACGCCCTGCCCCAGGCACCTGGGGATCCCTGGCGGCGCTACCGATGGCTTGGGTGTTGCATACGCTGGGTGGGTTTCCCCTGCTGGCACTTGCAACACTGGCCGTTTTTGTTGGCGGCCTTTGGGCAACCCGCGTGATGACCGAAGGCCAAGATGATCACGACCCGTCAGAAATCGTCGTTGATGAGGTCGCAGGCCAGTTCATCGCGCTTTGGGCAATTTCTTACCCGTCCTGGGCCCATGGGATCGACATTACCGCCCTTTGGCCCGGTTGGGTAACCGGTTTCATCCTGTTCCGCCTGTTCGATATCACCAAGCCCGGCCCCGTTGGTTGGGCCGACAGGCGTGGCGATCCGATGGGCGTTATGCTCGACGACGTCATCGCAGGCGTTTTCGCAGCCATCGGCGTGATGATACTGGCGGGAATAGCGCACGGAGTACTGGGTCTGTGAACGTGAGCGAACTGTTGGATCTTGCCAAGGCGCAGGGCGTGATGATCGCCACGGCTGAAAGCTGTACGGGCGGGATGGTGGCTGCGGCCCTGACCGATATTCCCGGCAGCTCCGCTGTGGTTGACCGGGGCTTTGTCACTTACACCAACGCAGCCAAAAAGGACATGCTGGGCGTTTTGGCCGAGACGCTGACCGCGCATGGCGCAGTGTCAGAGGAAGTCGCCCGCGAGATGGCAGACGGAGCCCTACGCCATTCTAAGGCGCAGCTTGCCGTTTCGATCACCGGCATTGCCGGGCCGGGCGGGTCCGAGTTCAAACCGGAAGGGCGTGTGTGTTTCGGACTGGCCCGCGATGGTCAGGACACACAGACCGAAACGATCGAATTTGGCGCGTTGGGTCGGGATGCTGTGCGTCTGGCGGCGCGGGATCACGCGTTAGAGTTGCTCAAAAACGAGCTTTCACAAGCGCCCATTATTTAGGCGCACCGCATCAAAAGATGCAAAAAATGTCATCACTTGAACAAAAGGCGACATTTTAAGCGCCTTTTGCAAGTCTGCCTCTTTTTTCCTCACTCCCCCTCGGTTTCAAGGCTGCGCACACACTCACACGGGTCCGGAGAGCTGCCGAACAGCCCCCTGACCAAACGCAGGGGAAAGGAGAGCGGCCCATGAATGGAGCCGATACAGCCTGGATCATCGTTGCAACCGCACTGGTCCTTTTCATGACATTGCCGGGCCTTGCGCTGTTCTACGGTGGGCTTGTACGTGCCCGAAATGTGCTCAGCGTGTTCATGCACTGCTTCTCAATCGCCTGTTTGATGAGCATTCTGTGGCTCGTTGCGGGCTACTCGATCGCCTTTGGCCCTGGAGAAAGCGGGATTTGGGGTGGTTTGGGCAAAGCGTTCCTGAACGGTGTGGATGCCGATAGCCTTGCGGGTACCCTGCCCGAGATCCTGTTCTTCGCCTTTCAGATGACCTTTGCGATCATCACACCGGCCTTGATCGTTGGCGCTTATGTCGAACGTGTCGGCTTTGGCTTTGTTCTGACCTTTTCGGCCCTTTGGATGCTGCTCTGTTACGCGCCGGTCGTCCATTGGATCTGGGGCGGCGGCATGCTGGCTGATGGCGGTATTCTGGGTGAGATCGGTGTACGCGACTTTGCGGGCGGAATCGTTGTCCATGAAACCGCGGGTCTGGCCGCTTTGATCATCGCCGTCATACTTGGCCCCCGTCGCAATCGCACCACACCGCCGCATAACCCCGGCTATGTCATGGTCGGAGCAGCGATGCTGTGGGTCGGTTGGTTCGGTTTCAACGGTGGCTCGCAATTGGCCGCGGACGGTGGCGCCGCAATGGCCATGACCGTCACGCATCTGTCCGCCGCAACCGCGTCGCTGACCTGGGCCCTGTGGGAACGTATCCGCTTTGGCAAGGCTTCGATGGTTGGTCTGGTCACGGGAACCATTGCCGGTTTGGCCTCGATCACCCCGGCATCCGGCTTTGTGGGTCCGGTACAAGCGCTGATCATCGGTGCGGTCGCCGGTGTCCTGTGTCAGGAAGCCGTCAGTGTCATCCGAAACAAGCTGAACATCGACGACACACTGGATGTCTTTGCGGTGCATGGCGTCGGCGGCATTTTCGGCACCATCATGATCGCTGCGTTTGGCCTTGGCACTTGGACCGCGCAATTGGGCGGGCTTGTGATCGTGGGTGCCTTTACGGCAGTTGTCACAATTGTGTTGGTGAAGGTGGTTGCACTTATCACCCCGCTTCGCGTAGACGCCGAAACCGAAACAAATGGGCTCGATCTTTCGGTACACGGGGAACGCGCCTACGACATGAGCAGCTAAGCCCACCTTGGCGCTCTGCCCGAAAGGGCGAAAAGCGGACCTCTTGGGGGTCCGCTTTTCTTTTGCGACCCTCTCGACTCTGGGCCAGCGCTCGGGCTATCAGCCCGCAACGTGTATTCAGCCCCGAGGTTTGCGCCATGATCCCCAGCTCCTTTCCCGACAGCACCGAAATCGCCCGCCTGACCGCGCGGATGCTGCTGGAGATCAAGGCCGTTCATTTCAATGCGCGCGAGCCCTTCACTCTGGCCAGCGGACTGCCCAGCCCGACTTACATCGACTGTCGCAAGCTGATCTCGTACCCGCGTATCCGGTCGACCTTGATGGATTTCCTGACCGTCACAGTGATGCGCGATGCCGGGTTCGAAGCGTTCGACAACATCGCAGGCGGCGAGACGGCAGGCATCCCCTTTGCCGCCATGGTGGCCGAGCGCATGGCGCTGCCGATGACCTATGTGCGCAAGAAACCCAAAGGCTATGGTCGCAACGCCCGCATCGAAGGCGCGATGAGTGAAGGCGAGCGTGTGCTGCTGGTCGAGGACCTGACCACCGATGGTGGCAGCAAGCTGTCTTTTGTGGACGCTATCCGCGAAACCGGCGCGACCTGCGGGCATACTGCGGTGATTTTCTACTATGGCATTTTCCCCGAAACCGAAAAGACGCTGGGCGACCACGGCGTAAAGCTGCATTCGCTGTGCACATGGTGGGATGTTCTTGCCGAAGCCAAGGCGCAGAAAGCCTTTGACCAAGAGACACTTGACGGTGTTGAGGCGTTCCTGAACGATCCGCGTGGCTGGCAAGAAGCCAATAAATCCACGTAAACCTCTTGTGGGCAAATTGGGGATAAGTGCATAAGAATCGGGGCATGGGCCACGATATCTGGTGACTTTTCCCTCATTTCATACATAATAAGCTACGCATACGCAGGTATCCAAACGGTTCGGAAAGTTATCCCTAGGCTTTACCCCAACTTAGCCACAGGTATTTCCAGATAGCTTGCGGTGGCGTTTCGCGTGTAAAACCCCCAAACGGGCAGCGGGGACAAGATGAACGAGATCAGCAGTATCGAGCAGGCAGCGGCGCAGATTCAGAATGCCGAAACCATGCCGCATTCAATCGAGGCCGAGCAGCAATTGTTGGGCGCGATTCTGACCAATAACGATCTGTATGACCGGGTCGCCTCGATCATCGGGGCCGAGCATTTCTATGATCCGGTCCATGCCCGAATTTATGAAGTCGCCGCCGCCCGTATCGCCAAGAACGCGCTGGCCTCACCTGTCACACTGAAGTCGTTCATGGGCGAAGATGAGGGTCTGAAAGAATTGGGCGGTCCGGCCTATCTGGTCAAGCTGGCCGGGGCCTCGATCAGTGCCTTCGCGGTGCATGACTACGCCCAGATGATCTACGACCTCGCCATTCGGCGCGAGTTGATACGCCTTGGCCGCGATATCTCGGACAAGGCCGCGCGGGTCGAAGTCAGCAGTGAGCCCAAAGAACAAATCGTCGAGGCCGAGCAGCAGCTCTATCAGCTATCCGAGCAGGGCCAGACCGAACAAGGTTTTCAATCCTTCCTCAAGGCGGTCACAGAAGCCGTCAACGTCACCAATGAAGCCTACCAGCGTGGTGGCGGCATGGCGGGGATTTCCACCGGTCTGGCCGACTTGGACAAGCAATTGGGTGGCTTGCACCCGTCCGACCTGATCATTCTGGCTGGACGACCGTCGATGGGGAAAACATCGCTGGCGACGAACGTGGCGTTCAACGTGGCCAAAGCCTACAAACGCGGACAGAAGCCGGATGGATCAGAAGGCGCGATTGACGGTGGTGTGGTCGGGTTCTTCTCACTTGAGATGAGCGCCGAGCAGTTGGCGGGCCGTGTTCTGGCCGAAGCGTCCGAGATTTCCAGCCACAAGATCCGTCAGGGCGACATGACCGAGGCCGAGTTCCGCCGCTTCGTGGACGCAGCCAAGGAACTGGAAGCTTGCCCCCTGTTCATCGACGACACACCTGCCCTGCCAATATCACAGCTTGCCGCCCGCGCGCGGCGGTTGAAGCGGACGCATGGGCTGGATCTACTGGTGATCGACTATCTACAGCTTTGCCGCGGTATGTCAGACAACCGGGTAAACGAGATTGCTGAAATTTCGATGGGCATGAAAGCCATCGCCAAGGAATTGAACATCCCGGTCATCGCGCTGTCACAGCTGAGCCGTCAGGTGGAAAACCGTGACGATAAGCGCCCACAGCTGTCTGACCTGCGGGAATCGGGCTCGATCGAACAGGATGCCGACGTGGTGATGTTTGTGTTCCGCGAGGAGTATTACAAAGAACGCGAAAAACCCGGCGATCACGAGCTGGAAAAGATGGAAGAGTGGAAGCAGGCCATGGAACGCCTGCACGGCAAGGCCGAGGTCATCGTCGGCAAACAGCGCCACGGTCCGATCGGCACGGTCGAGCTTTCGTTCGAAGCCCAATTCACCCGCTTTGGCAATCTTGTTAAACCCTGGCAACAGGGCGGCGAAATCGAGGGATACTGATCACACTGCTTCTGACAATGGGTACGCCGCTGGTCGAACTGGTGGCGTAGGTTTTAGGCTGTGTTAAGGTAGATAAAGTTAACCTGCACAGCACGCTCATACTGGTCGGAGGCCCCGAGTTTTGCCCGCGATCATCTCGGAAATCAGGTATCGGAACGGCCCGAATTTTGCGCCGGACGGGGATTTCATTGAAGTCCGTGTGCCGACCGGAACGGATGTCACCGGGCTTCAGGTTGATGTCTATAATTCAAATGGCACAGTGCGCAGTTCCACAGATGTCGACACCGCGACAATGACGACGGTGGGCGGCTTCGACTATTACGTGGTCACGGCCCGTATCAACCGACTGGGCGCTGTCTCATTGTCCGACAACGGTTCGGTTCTCAGCTTTGTGTCTTTCGATGCGCAGGTAACGGCCACCCAGGGTCCGGCCAACGGTCAGACCTCAACCCAGATCGGCAGCAATGGCACGGATGATACGTCTTCGTTGTCCTCAACCGATGGGGTGAATTTTGTTCAGGATCCAAATCCAAGTCCCGGCGCCCCTTGTTTCACCTCGGACACGTTGATTCTGACCGATCAGGGCGAGATCCACGTTCAGGACATCGAACCCGGAATGCGCGTCATGACGACCGATGGCACCCTGGAAGCGGTACGAATGCGCCTGTCTCGAACCCTGCGACACGCGGATCTTTTGAAGAAACCAGAGCTCTACCCGGTCTGCATCATGGCTGGTTCATTGGGTCATGGTTTACCGCGCCGTGACCTGATTGTATCGCGCCAACATCGGATGTTGGTCCGCTCTGCTATTGCGCAGCGGATGTTTGCAACGCGGGACGTTTTGATCTCGGCCATCCGATTGACCGAATTGCCTGGAATCTACGTCGACGATTTGGCGATCAAAGTGACCTATCATCACCTCGTTTTTGACCGTCACGTTGTTCTGTTTGCCGAAGGCGCGCCAAGTGAAAGCCTTTTTACTGGACCAGAAGCGTTGAAATCGCTTTCACCAGAAGCGCAACAGGAACTGCTCACGCTGTTCCCGTCCCTGATCAGCGATCAAGAAATGGTACCTGCCTGCCACATCCCCAGCGGACGGCGGCAAAAGACACTGGTTGCCCGCCACATACGCAACAGCAAGGCGATGCTTGATCAACCTCTGATCTAAAGGCAAATCCCGTTGCGTGGCTTCAACTTATTGCGGGTCACCAAAGCGTTGGATTATTCAACGCAGCCACGCAATGCGACGGGCCTGTCAGTGACGTCAGTTCCCGACCGTTCAACGCTTGCCCCAACCACCCATGCGGATGGCTCAGCGACAGCGGCGGTTGTGCAGTGTCCTCAGTAATCTGCCTGAACCCCGTTTTACAATAGTACCCAGGATCACCGTATGTCAGAGCCACATCCACTCCTAAGGCCCGCAGTTGGTCCAGCCCGTAGGAAATCAACGCTTGGCCAACACCGGTTTTCTGGCTGCCGGTGGTGACGGCCATCGGCGACAGAATGAACACAGAACGCGTATCCTGTGGATACACGACCCGAGAAAAGATGGCGCATCCCAGCAACTCGTGATGGCGATGTGCTGTGCACACGACCAGATCCTCAGGTGGGGTGGTTTCGATCAGGTCTTGCACAAACGCGCCGATCAGCGCGCCTTCATCCTCTCCTTCGGACGCTGAAAAAACATCCGCAAACAACTGAACCAAAGTAGAAGGATCCGGTGTTAGCCCCGTCGAAAACTCCATAATTTGCGTACTCCTACTGCTGCGGTCCCGAGTGTATTGCGATGGAACGATCACACTCTCAAGATCGTTTTAACATCAATGTGAAGACAATCCCAAAACCGGTCCTGTACAGCGACAAACCGCAAAAATCTCTTGGTTTTCGGCACTTTTCGTCGATTGCGGCAACGTGGCAACGGAATACGTTACGGAAATGCGCCATTCCCTCTTGACCTTGGACGGCGCAATGTCATGAACAGTTCCATGAGTACTGCACGTTTGACGATCAATCTTCAGGCGCTGGCCAGCAACTGGCGGGCGCTTGATGCGAAGACCGGGGTTGAGACCGGGGCCGTGGTCAAGGCCGATGCCTATGGGCTGGGGGCCGGGCCTGTCAGTGACACGCTGGCCGAAGAAGGCGTTCGCAAGTTCTTTGTCGCCGCCGCCGAGGAAGGTGCTGTGGTGCGCGAGGCCGTGGGTCCAGGCCCGATGATCAGTGTCTTTTCCGGGCATATGGAAGGTGACACAGATCTGTTGCGCGCGCACGACCTGACCCCCCTGATCAACTCGGCTGAGCAGTTTAAGCGCCATGAACAAGCGCTGCCCGATCACGCATTTGGCATTCAGTTGGACAGCGGCATGAACCGTCTGGGGCTGGAGCCCGCCGACTGGGCGGAACTGCGCCCAAAGGCCGAGGCTTTGAACCCGGCGGTGGTCATGTCTCATCTGGCCTGTTCCGACGAGCCGGATCACCCGATGAACCAGCAGCAACTCAAGACCTTTCGCGAGATGACCGAAGGCGTCACCGCACCGCGTTCGCTGGCCGCGACCGGAGGCTCATTTCTGGGGCCAGAGTTCCATTTCGATTTCTGCCGTCCGGGCATCGGTCTCTACGGTGGCCTGCCCTTTGCCGGTGCCAAACCGGTTGTCACCGTTGATCTGCCCGTCATCCAGGTGCGCAAACTGGAGGTCGGCGAAACGGTTGGCTATGGCAACAGCTGGGTGGCGCGCCGCCCGTCGCGGATCGCCACCGTTTCGGCTGGGTACGCGGATGGCCTGCATCGCGCCATCGGTGGTGGGATTGACACGTTTGCCGGAAACCAGCCCTGTCCGGTGGTCGGTCGGATTTCGATGGACCTGATCACCGTGGACGTGACCGATCTGCCCCATGACCCGGAACGCCTGCGTATTCTCAATGGCCATCAGACCGTCGACGATCTGGCCGAAGCTGCCGGAACGATTGGGTATGAGATCCTGACATCCTTGGGCAATCGCTATTCGCGGGGCTATGTGGAATGAACCCAATTTCCGCGCTTGGGGGGCTGGGCCGCACCGTACTAAGCCTGTTTGCGGCCTTTGGCCGTGTTGCATTGTTCGCGCTGGATGCCATCTCGCACATTCTGCGCCCGCCCTTCTATCCGCGCGAGTTCGGAATGGCGCTGCTGAACATCGGCTGGCTGTCCCTGCCCGTGGTTGGCCTGACCGCGATCTTCACCGGCGGCGCATTGGCGTTGCAGATCTACGCCGGCGGCGCGCGTTTCAACGCCGAAGCGGTGGTGCCTCAGATCGTCGCCATTGGCATGGTACGAGAGCTTGGCCCGGTGCTGGTCGGCCTGATGATTGCCGCCCGCGTGACCTCATCCATCGCGGCCGAAATCGCCACGATGAAAGTGACCGAACAGATCGACGCATTGGTCACGCTGTCGACCCACCCAATGAAATACCTGACCGCCCCACGCGTCTTGGCCGCGCTGATTACCGTGCCCGCCCTGGTCGCGGTGGGTGACATCATCGGCATTGCCGGAGGCTACACGGTTGCCACTCAAAACCTGGGCTTCAACCCGGCGGCTTATCTGAAAAACACCGTGGATTTCCTTGAAACCCGCGACATCGTCTCATCGCTGGTCAAAGGCGCGGCCTTTGGCCTGATCGCGGCCATCATGGGCTGTTACTATGGCATGAATTCCGGTCGCGGCGCACAAGGCGTTGGTCGGGCCACCAAAGGCTCGGTCGAGGCCGCAGCCGTGCTGATCCTGGCTGCAAATTTCGTTCTCACAGGGGTATTCTTCTCGCTATGATCCGGATGGAGAACGTACATAAAGCCTTTGGTGATAACCACGTATTGCAAGGACTTAACCTTGAGATCCCAAAAGGCACCTCGATGGTCATCATCGGCGGGTCGGGCACCGGTAAGTCGGTGGCGCTGAAATGTATCCTTGGCCTGATCCACCCCGACAGCGGCATGATTTATGTGGACGGCAAAGACGCCAGCAAAGGCGACCGCGACGCGTTTCTGGCCCGGTTCGGGATGCTGTTTCAGGGGGCGGCGCTGTTTGATTCACTGACCGTCTGGCAAAACGTTGCCTTCCGCCTGCTGCGTGGGTCTCTGAAACGTCCGACCGAAGAAGCGCGCGAAATCGCCATCGAAAAACTGCGCCGCGTAGGATTGAAATCCGACGTGGCCGACCGCTTTCCGGCAGAGCTGTCAGGCGGGATGCAAAAACGTGTCGGCCTTGCCCGCGCCATCGCCGCCGAGCCCGAGATCATCTTTTTCGACGAACCCACCACCGGCCTCGATCCGATCATGTCCGGCGTCATCAACGACCTGATCCGTGAAATCGTGACCGAAATGGGCGCTACCGCGATGACCATCACCCACGACATGAGCTCGGTCCGCGCGATTGCCGACAACGTCGCCATGCTGCACGGAGGTGTCATCCAATGGACCGGACCGGTCGGCCAGATGGATGCCTCGGGCGATCCTTATGTCGAGCAGTTCATTAGTGGCAGTGCACAGGGGCCGATTGAGGCGGTTCGGTGAAAGGAATTGTTAAATGAACCAAGATTTTGAAAAGCTGCTAGCACATATATCTGAATTTGAAAAAGCACGTGCGCAAGAAAGCGAAAACAGTAACTCGGAAACGTGGAATGAAAACTACTATGCGGGTTTTCTACTAGCGGACACTCGTTTCCGATACGCGGCAAAACGTTTTGACCTAGAATATCCTGATGCTCCTCCAATAGGTGATGTACAAGACCAAATGCGGGATATCAGTGCTCGTTACAAAGAGTATGCCACTCCATGGAAAACACTTATCCTGAGCAGGAGAATCGAAGCGCAAGTAGCTCTCGAATATGATGATCCCACCCAAGAGTTCGCTGAGGCGATAGCTTTCGACGGAGAACACCGCAACAAAATACACGAAATAATTGGAGCGCTTAGAACCGAAGTTCATGACAGCAACTGGATGAACAAAGATCAGAAGCGCAGGGTTCTCTCCGCCATAAACTCTGTACAGTCCGAAGTGGACAAAGAGATAAGCAATTTCCACCTAATGTTAGGGAAAATTGTAGACCTCGGAGACGCATTTGGAACGGCTGGAAAAAAAGCAAAGCCCGCTTTTGACCGTATTGATCAACTAGCCAACGCAGTCAGAGGGCAGAGAAAGCAATCACTTTCAATTGAGAAACAAGAAGAGCCCCTGAAAATCGAAGATAAGAGTGACGAAATGGAATGACTCTCCGCTTCGCCACCCTCTCGCTCCTGATCCTCTACCCCATCGCGTGGTTCGCCCCGCTGATGCGCGCGGGGTTTCTGCCGATCTTCGGCCTTAGCGAAATCAGCGTCATCACCGGGCTCCAATCCTTGTGGAAATCCGACATCTTCCTCGCGCTAATCGTGACCATCTTCGCCCTCTTCGCCCCCTACATCAAAACCATCGGCACCGCGCTGATCCAATGGAACCTGCTGGACGCGCGCGTCCAACCCGCGCTGAACATCCTCGGCAAACTGGCCATGGCCGACATTTTCCTGATCGCGCTTTACATCACATTGGCCAAGGGTATCTCTTACGCGACCATTGAAACCGCATGGGGTCTTTACCTGTTCACGGCCTGTATTCTGGCCTCGATCGCACTTGGCCATATTACAGAGATGACATCTGGTTCACGAAAAGCTCAGACCTAATTGATTGAAAACACATATCTAAGTATCATCTTTATATTTCGAGCAGTTAAGATTTGTAGTTTTCGGGTCCGCAGCGGATCGCCCTAAGTTGTTTGATCTTCCTCCGCTTCGGCCCGGTGTGTTCCGGTTTGAAAAAGGAGTTCGACGATCATGGCCGCCCTCCACAACATCACATTGCAATGTCAGAATGCCTTTTTAAGATTGACTTTTTTACTGATTTGCATGGCGGCCCTGCTGGCCGTTTCAACCACGATACTATCCGCTTTGGGCGTGTTGCCCTGGCTTTCAATGCAGGCCGGATTCGGCGACGAACCGGCGGCGGATGCCGGGATGTTCATCCAGATCGGGCTGACCGCACTGATTCTCATGCTGGCATTTTATCTGCCGGCAAACGCGCGAATGATGGCATTGGAAAACAACCATCGCAAATTTGCCCTCAACATGTATGACATCGCGAACGCGTATCAGATGGCCCACGCCGCTGACCGAAGCGGGCTGTTCATGATGTCCTCCGAGTTCGACGCGGTCAAAGAGCGTATGGCGTTTCTGCGCCAGCACCCTGACCTGCAATCGCTGGAACCTGAGATTTTGGAACTGGCTGCACAAATGAGCCAGATCAGCCAGGAATTGGCCGAAACCTATGGCGACGCTCGGGTCGAACGGGCGCAGATGTTCCTGCAACAACGGCAGCAAGAGATTGAGCTGTTCCAGCAACGTTTGGAAGAGGCTCAGGTCATCCAAAACGAATTGCGCCAATGGACGCGCGACGTGGAAATGGAAGAAACCATCGCCAAATCGCAATTGGCACGCTTGCGGGATGAACTGTTCGAGCTGTTGCCCGAACTGTCGACTCAGTTGCAAACACCACGCAAAGACAGCGCCTCAAAGGCGTCCAGCGTGGTTGCGATGTCCCCCCCTCGGGCGGCGGAATAGGCGCGTCAGCGCCCGCTGTGGGCGATGGCCCGTTCGGGGCCTGAGGCCGCAGCGCGCCACCGGTGGTGAGGAAAGCCCGCAAGGGCTTGAAGAACCGCCCAAGCTCGGGCACCAAAGGCCGCATGGCAAAAACGACTTCTTTCTCCTGCTCGGCCTGCGGAGCAACACATACGCGATGGTCCGGACGCTGCGACGCGTGCGGCGAATGGAACACCATCGTTCAAGACGTGCCCCTTTCGGCTGGCCCGACCAAGAAATCCCTCGGCGGCAAACGCGGCCAGTCCATTGCACTCACGGATTTGTCGACCGAGGAAACCCCACCGCCCCGCACCCTTTGCGGCGTGGAAGAACTTGACCGGGTGTTGGGCGGTGGTCTGGTCCCGGCCTCTGCTCTTCTTGTGGGCGGAGATCCGGGCATCGGTAAATCCACGCTGCTATTGCAGGCTGCTGCCCGGTTCGCGCGTGCTGGTGTCAAAACCATCTACGTCTCGGGCGAGGAAGCCAGCGCACAGGTCCGGATGCGTGCACGTCGTCTTGGGCTTGAGGACGCGCCAGTCCAACTGGCCGCAGAAACCAACCTGCGCGACATCCTCACGACGCTTGAGGCCGAAAAGCCCGGTCTGGCAATTATCGACTCGATCCAGACCATGTGGGCCGACAATGTGGACAGCGCGCCCGGATCGGTGTCACAAGTCCGGGCCGCAGCCCATGAATTGACCACATTTGCGAAACGACACGGTGTGTCGATCATCATGGTCGGCCACGTTACGAAAGAAGGTCAGATCGCGGGCCCGCGCGTGGTCGAACACATGGTCGACACTGTGCTGTATTTCGAGGGCGAACGCGGCCACCAGTTCCGCATCCTGCGCGCGGTCAAGAACCGCTTTGGTCCTGCTGATGAGATCGGCGTCTTCGAGATGACGGGCAAAGGGCTGGCGCAGGTTACAAACCCCTCCGCCCTGTTCCTGTCGGAACGCGGCACGCCCAGCCCCGGTTCGGCTGTCTTTGCGGGTATCGAAGGCACCCGCCCCGTTCTGGTCGAATTGCAGGCCCTTGTCGCCCCTTCGCCCCATTCCCAGCCCCGCCGCACGGTCGTTGGATGGGACAGCGGGCGGCTGGCCATGATCCTAGCTGTGCTCGAGGCGCGCTGCGGAATCCCGTTTGCTGGCCTTGATGTCTATTTGAACGTCGCCGGAGGGCTAAAGGTCAGCGAACCCGCCGCAGACCTCGCGGTTGCCGCTGCGTTACTCAGCGCGCGTGAAGACACCGCCCTGCCCGCCGACACCGTCGTTTTCGGAGAAATCTCGCTATCTGGGGCACTTAGACCCGCTCCGCAGACAGAAAACAGGTTGAAAGAAGCTCAAAAACTTGGTTTCACAGCGGCAATTGCTCCGGCGGGTGGCAAAACCGGCACTGTGGCAGGTCTGTCACTCACCCGACCCTCTGATTTGGTTGGGTTTGTTGGCGAAACCTTCGGAGCAGGTTAAAGTCGCGCCTTGAGGGGCAGAAAACGAACAGGCGAGGGCCATGGAAGGTTTTACAATAATTGACGGGGTCGTCGCCCTGGTCATCGTGCTATCGGGCTTATTGGCCTACTCACGTGGTTTCATGCGCGAAGTTCTGGCTATCGCAGGATGGGTCGCAGCGGCTGTTCTGGCGTTCATCTTTGCTCCGCAGGCCGTCCCACTGGTCAAGGAGATCCCCGTAGTCGGAGATTTCCTGCGCGACAGTTGCGAGCTTTCAGTCATCACCGGCTTTGCCGCAGTCTTTGCCGTGGCGCTGATTGTGGTCAGCATTTTCACGCCGTTGTTTTCGTCACTGGTGCAACGCTCGGCTTTGGGTGGTCTGGATCAGGCGCTTGGTCTGTTCTTTGGCATCGCGCGGGGCATCCTGCTGGTTGCGATCGCTTTCTTTGTCTACGATACCGTGATGACCGGTCAGTCTTACACAATTGTCGACGAAAGCCGCTCGGCCAAGGTTTTCGAGCAGTTCAGCGGTCAGATCGAAGAACAAAACCCCGAGGCTGCTTTGGGCTGGGTTACCGCACAGTACGAAGAGCTGGTGGCCAGCTGCACTGCAGGCAACACCCAGCCTGACACCACTGCACCTGCGGAAGGCTAAACACGGCCCAATCCATGCTTTCTGGAAAGCCCGGCTCTGACCGGGCTTTTTTTCTTGTTTGTCAGGTAAATCCTTCGCCGCCGCATACAGTGCATTTGATCGTTTTTAATCCAAAACACCCATCACACCGGCTGGAGATCGGTTTGCCAAGAATATCTCGGCTTTTGACAACTTCGCCCGCGCCGTTGCAGATCTGGCACGGCGCGCGCCCCATGCCCCGGCATCGATGGCACCGTTGCTTGACCCGTTCCGGTTTCTTTTGCTGAGACTTATGTTGCCACATTCGGATCCTCTGGGTGTTTCTCTAATCCAGAATTATACATATTCATGCGCATGACAGCATATATGACTGCACATGTCATCCGTTTCCCGAACATCAGCCGTTGTGCACAATTTCAGCCTGCGGCAATTGGTAAATGTGATCCTTTGATGACAGCCACGCCATTAGGCTTTATGTGGAGGCCAACCCGCCACAGAATCGGAGCCACCGATCTTGTTCTTTCTGTATGAATGCGCGCTGGTCGTGATGATGGTCGCCCTATTGGCGTCACTTTCTTCTGCCTCAAATACACCCGCGCACGCGTCACAGATTGTCCGAAGCCGTAATGCGGTCAGTCCTCAGATCAAATCGTCATAGAAGTTGGAGCCCCGTAAATGTGTGGGATTTTGGGAATCGCAAGCCGGACACATGATGTGTTTGCCGAGATCTATGACGGGCTGCTGATGCTGCAGCACCGGGGTCAGGATGCCTCGGGGATCGTGACCTTCAATGGCGAGTTTTTCCGCGAAAAGAAGGCCAACGGGTTGGTCAAGGATGTGTTCAACGCTCAGGACGCGGAAACCCTTCTGGGCCATGTCGGTATGGGCCATGTCCGGTATCCCACCGCAGGTTCGCTCAGCGCGGCCGAAGCGCAACCGTTCTTTGTGAACGCGCCATATGGCATCTATCTGGTTCACAACGGCAACATCACAAACACCGCCGAACAGCGCGAAAAAGTTACAGGCAAATACAGCCGTCACCTGCGCACTACCTCAGATTCAGAAATCCTGTTGAACGTGCTGGCCGACAAAGTGGCCGACGCGATCAAGGTGAACGGCAATGCAGAACCCATCCGCAACCTGTTTGCAGGTGTGAAGATGACGATGGAGCGGGTTCAGGGCGCTTATTCCGTGATCTGTCTGGTCGCAGGCGTTGGAATGCTGGCCTTCCGCGATCCGTTTGGCATTCGCCCCTTGTCGGTTGCGAAACGCACAGTGGACGGCGCAGGGGATGATTATGCGTTCGCCTCGGAAGATGTGGCCTTTGGCATTAATGGCTTTGAAAAGCTGCGCGACCTTCGCCCGGGCGAAGCGATCCTGATCGATCTGGACGGCAACATGCACGAATTTCAAGCAGTTGAAGGCAAGCTGACACCCTGTATCTTTGAGTATGTCTATCTGGCCCGCCCGGACTCACTGCTGGACGGTGTTTCGGTCTACAAGACCCAGATGCGCATGGGTCAGACACTGGCCAAACAGATTCAGGAGTCCGGCCTGGAAATCGACCGGATTATACCGGTGCCCGACAGCGCCCGCCCTGTAGCGTTGGAAGCCGCAAAGATCACAGGCATCCCTTATCGCGAAGGTCTGGTCAAGAACCGCTACGTCGGGCGTACCTTCATCATGCCGGGTCAGGCAGAGCGACAGAAATCCGTCCGCCGCAAACTGAACGCCGTGCCGCTGGAATTTGATGGTCACAGTGTTCTGCTGATCGACGATTCCATCGTACGCGGGAACACAATTAAAAAGATCGTTCAGATGTGCCGCGACGCGGGTGCCAAAAAGGTCTATGTCGCCAGCGCCTCGCCCCCAGTGAAATATCCCAACGTCTACGGCATCGACATGCCGACCAAGGCCGAACTGATCGCAAACGGCAAAGAGATCGAAGAAATCCGGGAAGAATTGGGCGCGGACGCGCTGTTCTATCAGCATCTGGATGACCTGATCTGGGCCGCGAAAGAAGGCAACCCCGAGATCGAAGCCTTTGACTGCTCGTGCTTTGACGGAAACTATATTACCGGCAGCGTCAGCGAGGATTATCTGGACAATCTGGAAAACAGCAGCCGCGTCAGCCAGAAACGTGCAGATATGCAGGTACCCGGCGGGTCGTGGAACGCAGCAAAGCTGGCGTCTGGTTAAACGGGTTTACCTTTACCATCCCACGTTAACGGCGAATGATTCGCTTTATCAGCTTGGCGACTGCATTCGTTTCGAACCGTTGTAATGAGTGGGTTTTTGCCACAACTCAGCGGTGAATGCTGCGTGATCTCAAGGGCTTTTTTGTAGGGCACGTTTGTCTCGATGACATCAGTGTGTGATGCGCTTTAGTTTCCGTTTCGGTTTTGATATTTGGCCCGCACCACTCACTTACAAAGGGGTTTGGGCTACGGTCCAGGCCGCAGATCATGTCGAATACAAAAGTCAAAAGCGCAGCCACCCAGCGTGGCGCGTTAAAGAAGAATTCCGTTTCGGTTCTTGGGGTCTTTGGGCCAAAAGCCGATCTGCGGGCCCTTATGCGGCTTTCATCGGGGCGCGTGAAAGAGGTGAAAACCGGCAGCCGAGTTGCTTCGGGTACGGTTGTTGCGATTGATGAACATGGCATTATGCTGCGACAAAGCGGCCAGACCAAGCGGATCACCATTCCCGGCAGCTAATCGCGACTTGACGCCCCGCGCGCAGGGGTACAAACCGCAGCCATGACCGATCAGACCAAAATCGCCCTTATCACCGGGGCCTCCCGCGGGTTGGGCGCTGCCCTGGCCGAAGCGTTGGCGCCCGAGTATCACATAGTTGCAGTCGCCCGAACCACTGGCGGACTGGAAGAGTTGGACGACCGGATCAAGGCCAAGGGAGGTTCGGCAACGCTGGCCCCTATGGACATCACCGATCCAAATGCCATGGCAACCTTGTGCAGAGGGATTCACGACCGATGGGGTAAGGTGGATCTCTGGTTGCACACGGCGATCCATACCTCGGCCCTGACACCAACTCATTTCATTGATCCGAAAGAGTGGGCAAAGGCCGTTAACACCAACGCCAATGCGACCTCGGTTCTGATCCCCTACGTTACGCCCCTGCTGGGTGAAAACGGCCACGCGGTGTTCTTTGACGACCCGAAGGCCGGCGAGAAGTTCTATGGCATCTATGGGGCCACCAAGGCCGCGCAGATGGCCCTGGCCCGCAGTTGGGCCGCGGAAACTGAACGCACCGGCCCACGCGTTTCAATTGTCGAACCTGCGCCTATGCCCACCGCCGTACGCGCACGGTTCCATCCCGGAGAAGACCGGGACGCGTTGAACAGCACGGCAAGTGAAGCCGCGCGCATTCTGGCGCTGCTATAGGAAATGGCCCTTGCGGGCCATGCCTCCGGCGGAGGTATTTTTAGCCAGATGAAGCTGGGATCAGGCGATGTGAACGCCGTTGCGACCGGCCAGATCGACAAAGAATTGCCAGGCAACGCGGCCTGAGCGTGAGCCGCGCGTGGCTTGCCACTCAATGGCTTCGGCCCTCAGAGTGCCTGCATCGACCGATACGCCATAGGCCGCGCAATAGCGGTCAATCATGGCCAGATATTCGTCCTGATCGCAGGGGTGAAAGCCCAGCCAAAGTCCAAAACGGTCGGACAGCGAAACCTTTTCCTCAACCGCCTCGGATGGGTTAATGGCGCTGGAGCGTTCGTTTTCGATCATGTCCCTTGGCATCAGGTGACGACGGTTCGAGGTGGCGTAGAAAACAACATTTTCCGGGCGACCTTCAATACCACCGTCCAGAACGGCCTTGAGCGATTTGTAATGCTGGTCATCATGGCTGAACGAAAGATCGTCGCAGAACAGGATGAACCGGTGCGGCGCAGCGCGCAGATGGTTCAGAAGGCGTGCAACCGACGCCATATCCTCGCGTTGCAATTCGACCAGCTTCAAATCCGGATGGTCCGATTGCAGGGTTCCGTGCACTGCCTTGACAAGGCTGGACTTCCCCATGCCCCGCGCGCCCCACAACAACGCGTTGTTCGCCTTGTATCCGGCGGCAAACCGACGCGTGTTATCAAGCAAGGTGTCGCGCGACCGATTGATGCCGACCAACAAGTCCAAATCGACGCGGTTGACCTGGTTCACAGGCTCTAACCGGTCGGGTTCCACATGCCAGACAAATGCAGGGGCTTCGTCAAAATCCGGGGCAGCCAATGGGGCCGGTGCCATGCGGTCCAGCGCATCAGCAATACGGTTCAGGGCTTGATCATCCATAGGGGCCTCCGGTCGTTTTGGTGTTCAAACCATGTTCCTTCCGGCGCAACAAGAGGCGGAAACGAAAAAGGCGCGCCAGAGATCGGCACGCCTTGTTCAGTATTTTCTATAGATCACGATTTTTCTTCGTAATCCTGCATATGATCGGCATCCGCTTCAGCCTCTTCATCGTCGTAATAGCCGTCGGCACGCAGTTGTTCTTCGCGCTTGCGTTCGACCCGAGCGACCAGGAAGATCGAAATTTCGTAAAGGCCATAAACCACAACAAAGAGGATGATCTGCGTGATTACATCCGGGGGCGTCACGATAGCAGCCAGCACCAGAATGCCTACGACTGCATATTTGCGCACGGCACCCAGGCCTTCGGCGCTGACCAGTCCCGCCTTGCCCATGAGGGTCAAAAGAACCGGCAGTTGGAAGCACAGCCCGAAAGCCACGATGAACTTGATCGTCAGGTTCAGGTATTCCTGTGCTGAGCCCTGGAAAACCACGCTCAGAGGTGCAGCAGTTGCACCATCTGCTACGGCTTCACCTTCAGCACCAAATTGCTGGAACCCAAGGAAGAAATCATAGGCCAGTGGCGTGACGACATAGAACGCGAAGCTTGCGCCCAGAAGGAACATGAAGGGCGAGGCCAGCATGAAGGGCAAAAACGCGTTCTTTTCCGACTTATACAGCCCCGGCGCCACAAAGCGCCACATCTGCATCCCGATATAGGGAAACGCCAGAATGAACCCGCCCAGCAACGAGACCTTGATGGCCACAAAGAAACCTTCCTGTGGCGAGATGAAAATCAGGCCGCAATCCTGTCCACGCTCAGTCAGTACCTCGCATAGGGGATTGGTCAGAAAGTTAAAAAGCGGCGTGGCCACGGTAAAGCAGATGATCATCCCGACCAGAAAAGCCACGACGCAGTGTATCAACCGCGTGCGCAGCTCGGCCAGATGCTCGATCAGGGGGGCCGAGGTATCTTCGATCTCGTCGGTCTTGCTCATGTCTTGCTTTCAGTGTTCAGCGCAGCCTCGGCCTCTTCAGCCTTGGCCAATGCGTCGGCAGCTTCCTTGGCTTTGCGTTCGGCGGCGGCACGTGCTGTGGTGGCCTGAATTTTCTTGGCCTGCTCGGCCCGTTCTGCCGCCAGTTTGCCGGTTTCGCTGTCAGGATCGAACTTGGTAGGATCGATGCTTTTGGCCATATCCTGCGCGGCTTGTTTGACACCGTCCATGGCAGAACCCACAGGATTCGCGGCAGCGTCGAGACCTTTCTTGATCTCGTTCACGCCAGCCTGATCCGCAGCCTCGTTCATGGCGCTGCTGAATTCGCGCGCCATGCCACGGGCTTTGCCGACAAAACGCCCGACATTGCGGAACAACACCGGCAGGTCCTTCGGCCCCACAACGATCAGGGCAACGATGCCGATGACCAGAAGTTCGGTCCAGCCCAGATCAAACATCTGCGCTTACGCCTTGTCTTTCTCGGTTTCAGGAGTGACGTCCTTGGCCATCTCGGACGCATCTTGTTCCAGCTCTTCCGTGCCATCCTTCACGCCCTTCTTGAAGGCGGTGATACCTTTGCCAACTTCACCCATCAGCGAGCTGATCTTGCCGCGGCCAAACAGAACCAGAACCACAACGGCGATCAGCAGAAGACCGGGAAGGCCGATATTGTTGAGCATGTCTTTTCTCCTCTTTCATCGGCACCCTTACGTGCCGGGAATATGAACTGGCTCTGTGTTTACGCCCGGATGCGTTGCCTCAAAAGGGAACAAGTGCTGTTTGAAGGTAAAAATTGATATGATCCCGCAGAATCTAAGGGCTCGCATTTTCCAACTGACAGGTTTATGTCAGTTGGGTAGCATTACGAAGACGGTATCGAAACCTGGTCAACGGAGACCCAAATGACCCATGTTGCTGAAATCGTCACCTTCACCCTTGCCAATGGCACCACACCGGAAGAATTTGTGAAACTCAGCCAAGCCTCAGAAGCCTTTGTCCGCAGCGCACCGGGCTTCGCCCATCGCCAGTTGAGCCAGGGCGAAGACGGGCGTTGGACCGATTATGTCGTCTGGACGGACATGAAGGCGGCCAAAGACGCCGCCGCGCAATTCCCACAACAGGACTTCTGCGCCGGTCTGATGGCAGCCATCAATCCTGACAGCATTCAGATGCGCCACGAGAACGTGTTATGGAACATGACCGCCTAAGCGCGGTCTGGACGGCGTAATATGCGCCGCACGGATCGTCTTTTCGACATCATACAGATCCTGCGCGACGGCAAACTGCACCGTGCGCAGGACATTGCGGACCGGCTCGAGGTATCGGTCCGCACCATCTATCGCGATATGGATACGCTGGTGGCTTCGGGTGTTCCGGTCGAAGGCGAACGCGGCGTGGGCTACATGGTGCGCGAGCAGATCACCCTGCCCCCGCTGAACCTGACTACAGCCGAGCTTGAAGCGCTCAACCTCGGTATGGCTATCGTGGCCGAGGCCGCCGATCCTGACCTGAAAGCCGCTGCCAATTCTCTGGCTGACAAAATCGATGCCGTCTTGCCCACGCAGGTAATAGCCGAAGCCGACGCATGGAAGTTCGCCGTTTACCCCTTTGCCGATGCCGCCCGTGGGCTGGCACATATGGCCCCGATCCGCGCAGCCATCAAATCGCGCCAGAAACTTCGCTTGTCATATCAAAGGATCGACGGGGTTCTGACCGAACGCACCATCCGCCCGCTTCACATGGAATACTGGGGCCGCGTCTGGACCCTCACCGCTTGGTGCGAACTTCGTCAGGGTTTCCGCGTCTTCCGTATCGACTTGATCGAAACTATCGCGCCGTTGCCGGAACTCTTTGCGGACGAACCCGGCAAACGCCTGAGCGACTACGACCCAAACGTCTGACCTTCTTCATCTTTTCAAAAATACTCCCGCCGGAGGCATGGCCCGAAACGGGCCATTCATCCTCACTTCAGGTAGGGCTCTGGATCAACAGACTCGAACCCTTTGCGCACTTCAAAATGTACATAGGCGTTGTCTCCACCCCGCAACTGCGCCAGCTTTTGACCACGACGCACGCGGTCACCTTTCTTTACGGTAATGTCGTCTACGTTGGCATAAACTGTCAGCAGATCGTTTTTGTGTTTAACCACGATGATCGGAACCTGATCCGCATCCGCCGTTATCGCCGCAACCGTACCTGCCTCGGCCGCTGTTACAGCCGTACCGGGTGCTGCGGCTATGTCGATGCCTTCATTCTTGCCCTTGTTGTAGCCACGGATGATGGTACCGCTTACTGGCAGTGAAAGGGCCGAAGAGCGCGTATTGGTCGGGGCTTCGGCCGTCACATCCGGTGCCTCAGCTTTGGGTGCAACTTTTTCTTCAGGCAGCGGCTGGGTGGCGCTTGGCGGGGTCGGTGTTGGCGATCCCTGCCCCGGCTCGGTCACTTCAGTGGCCGCAACAGGTGCCGCAGCCGCCGCAGCGCTTTGCCGTGGTGCAGGCTGGTTCTTGACCGGAATCAATAGAAACTGACCTTCGCGCACGGTAAAATCGGGCCCAAGCCCGTTCCACTCCGCAAGCGCGTCGACCGGCACCTGATAGAGCCTCGAGATGGTATAGGCCGTCTCGCCCCGTTTGACCTTGTGCCGGACCGGTTCCGGCCCCGAAGGCACAGGGGCGGCGGTTGGCGCGGGTTTCGCTGGTTCCAATGTCGTTGTCTGAACCGAACCCGTATCCGGGGCCTGATCGATCGCACTTCCGGCCACCGAAGCGATATCCACCCCGCTACCGGCACCGACCGAGCGCGGCAAGGCCAGCACTTCGCCTTCTCGCAAACTGTCGGTGGCCTGCAATCCGTTGAAGCGCGACAACTCACTTTCCGGCAGGCCAACACGCGCGGCAACGTCACGCACTGTGTCGCCCCGACGGGCTACGGCAACCTGATAGTTGGGATAAGTGATCACACCCCGGCTGTCCGGTGTGGGCCGCGATGTGGTGGAAGCTTGCGCCGCATCGGCAGTCGAGAACCCACCGACCTGCCCACGCAGATCATAGTCCAAGGGCCCTTCACACCCGGCCAAAACGACGACAGCGACCAGTCCGGTCGCGCAGCGGCGCATAGCTGATTTGGATACTGCTTTCATAATTCTGTCCTCAAAGCCTGCCCCTGTTGTCCGGGGTTCCGGCGACCAATTCACAAAGCCTGTTACGTCTCGTCCTTCCCAAGCCCCTCCAGCAGAGGCACAAAACGAACCGACGTCAATTCATCATAGTCCAGACCGGTTTCAGTGCGCGTCACTTTGATCAACTGCTGCACGGCGTCCGACTGACCCACGGGTAAAACCATAATACCCCCGATTTTCAGCTGCGCCAAGAGCGGGCCCGGAGGGTCTTCGGCCGCTGCGGTCACAATGATCCGATCAAACGGCGCCTGTTCCGGCAAACCAAAGGATCCATCCGACAACATGGCAGTGATATTCGTCAGTCCCAGGTCGGCAAACAGCTTACCCGTTTCATTGACCAACCGCCTGTGGCGTTCGACCGTGTAAACCCGGCGCGCCAGCTTGGACAGGATCGCCGCCTGATAGCCTGAACCAGTGCCAATCTCGAGCACGGTGTCCCGTGCACGCACATCCAGCGCCTGCGTCATCAGCCCGACAACCGAAGGCTGGCTGATCGTCTGGCCGCAGGCAATCGGAAGCGGCATGTCCTCATAAGCGCGGTCTGCAAACAGGCCGGTGACAAACCGGCCCCGGTCCACCTGCTCCATCGCTGCCAGAACGCGCGCATCGGTCACGCCCCGTTTGCGCAGGGCAAACAGGAACTGCATTACGGTTTCAGGGTCCAGTCCGCTCATTCGACTGCCTTCAGCGCCTCCAGCATGTCGTAGGCGGTCAGGTCAGCACGCATTGGCGTGACCGAGATATAGCCTTCCAAATTGACCGCCGCATCGGTGCCCGGGGCGGTTGGGTTGTGCTGATAACCGCCTTTGATCCACAGGAACCGCCGCCCCGAGGGCGAGCTGTGCGGTTCGACCGAGAAATGCGTGTCGCGCCGGAAGCCCTGCGCTGCAACGCGCGTGCCCAGCACCTCATCTGCCGGAACGGGTGGGAAATTCACGTTATAGAACAGGCGGTAATCGCCCTGCTCGGCCGGATTGGCATCCAGAATACGCCGGACCAGATCAGCGCCAAAGCGTGCGGCGGCCTCAAACGGATCATCCAGCCCAAGATTGCGCGGGCCGAAATACTGCGACAGTGCAATTGCAGGCACACCTTGCAGGGCTGCCTCCATCGCACCGCCAATCGTGCCGGAATAAAGCGTGTTCTCAGCCGAGTTGTTCCCCCGGTTTACACCGGACAAAACCAGATCGGGTCGGCGGTCTGCCATCACATCATGCAGCCCCGCCAAAACACAATCCGCAGGCGAGCCTTCGGCTGCATAGCGCCGCTCGCTCAGCTTGGCGATCATTGTGGGATGGGTGTAGCTGATGCAATGCCCGACCCCGGATTGCTCGAAGGCAGGCGCAACCACCCAAACTTCGCCATCCGGCCCAGCCAGTTCGGCCGCAATCGCCTCAAGCGTGATCAAGCCCGGAGCGTTGATCCCGTCATCATTGGTCAGAAGAATACGCATATGCCCGTTTTACCCCCGCGTTTGGCCCTTGATAGACCCCGGCCTGCGTTGCGGCAAGCGACGCAGGACTGCAATCTGAGGCTTTCGCGCACCACTTGGGTGGAAATCGTCAGGTCAGGTTTTGCTCTCGGGGAATACAAAACACCTGTCCCGGCGAATGGTCAGCCACATGACGCGACCCGGACCCGGCACAAAGACATTTGGAACCGTCGCCTTGAGGATCGAGCCATCATAATCCATGCGAAACTCTACAAGGCTTTCGTTTCCAAGAAAGCGCGCACGCTCGACCACGCCCCGCGCAGCCACACCAGCCGAGGGCGTAGGCGAAGGCCCCTTACCGTTGCGGTCAAAGTCCAGCTTGACGTGCTGCGGGCGGAATACAATTTCGACATCTGTTCCATCCGGGATACCTGGCGCAAGAAACTGACCAAACGGCGTATCAGCCAACGCCCCATTGACTTGCGCCCGCAACACGTTGACATCACTGAAAAAAGCCACGGCAGCTTTATCTGCTGGTCGAGTGTAAACGTTATAGGGCGCGCCTTGCTGCACCACCTTACCACGCCGCATCAGCGCGATCTCATCCGCCATGCGCATCGCCTCTTCCGGCTCGTGCGTGACCAGCAAAACGGCGGCGTCCTCTTCCTTGAGGATGGACAGCGTTTCGTCCCGAATGCCATCACGCAGACGGTTGTCGAGACCAGAAAACGGCTCATCCATCAACATGATCCGAGGGCGCGGTGCCAAGGCGCGGGCTAGCGCCACACGCTGCTGCTCACCCCCAGACAACTGATGCGGAAACCCGTCGATGAAGCGCATCAGATCTACTTTGCGAAGCAGTTCTTCAACCCGGGCGCGTTTTTCATCCTTGCTGCCTTTCAGGCCAAAAGCGACATTGTTGGCCACGCTCAGATGTGGAAACAGCGCGAAATCCTGAAACATCAGGCCAATCTCTCGCCGTTCCGGGGGAACCCGGAAGACAGTGTCGCAAATCAGCTTGCCATCTACGTATATCTCGCCCGAGTCCTGCATCTCGACCCCGGCGATCATGCGCAGCGTCGTGGATTTGCCGCAGCCCGACGGCCCCAACAAACACGTCACCTTGCCCGCCTGAACGGTCAGTGACACGTCATCCACCACAACCCGCCCCTCGAAGCGGCGGATAATGTTGCGAATTTCCAGACGTGGAGGAGTTGCGTTACCTGACACCGATGGACCCCAATTGCCTTTCCCGATCAATTCCATCGGGCTTAGGCGGGGATAGCAACCCCGCCCCTCAGGTGCAAGGGATCAGCAGCAGCCGCCGCCCGAGGATGCGGTTTCACCCACGGCCTCAAACGGGCTTTCACCGCCGCAGCCTTCGAAGATGCCGTAATGGGTCGAGAAGTCACCGATAAAGTCAAAGTGCCGCGCGAACCGCGTGTCCTGCAGCATCATCCATGTGTTGCCGCAGACCGGAAAGACCTTGCCGGTTTCGATGATGTGATGATCGTCCAGAACAAACTCATGCGGGGCGTTGGGCACAGTGCCCTTATAGATCACCGCCTGGCCGTAATCTTCGCAAGCCGGTTCCAGTGCGGGCAGTTTGAACAATCGATACGTCGCCGACAGGAACTTAAGCGGTGCCACACGTGCTTCGAGCGCGGGATTTTCGATAGTCAACGGACGGTGAGTCTCGCGTCTTGGATCACCAAAACCGGCCTTACGGGCCATCGACAGGAAGTCATTCCAGTACAATGCACCCGACAGGCATTCGCCATACAGCACTTCATCCTCGGCCATCGCCTGCGGGATACGGCGGTCTGCGTAAACGTCCGAGAAATACATCTCGCCGCCTTCTTTCAGCAGCCGATGCGCGCCGCGCAGAACTGCATCTTTGTCGGTGGCCAGGTTGATGACGCAGTTCGACACGATGATGTCGAAGGATCCGGGCTCCAAGTCCAGCTCATCCAGCTTTTCGATATAGCCGTGATGGAATTCAACGTTGCTTTTGGCGTGCCCAAAGGCTTGGGCGTGATAGTCCTGATGCGCACGGGCAACCTCCAACTGCTCGGGCGTCATGTCGACACCAACCACCCGGCCCGTTTCGCCCACCATGGCTGACAAAGCATAGACGTCACGCCCCGCGCCGCAGCCCAGATCGAGGATCGACATGCCCTCAAGATCCAGAGGCGCGATCAAACCACAGCCGTAGTACCGGGTCAGCACGTCGTCATGGATTTTCGACAGGATCTTTTTCACGTGATCCGGCATGTCATCGGGCGTACAGCACGCGTTGGTCTGCAAATCCGCGCTGCTCTGCAGGACTTCACCATAGTAATTCTGCACCGATTCATGCTTCATCGCAGTCTTCCCTTCATACTTGGTTGGTCCGCAGGTAATGCAGCGCGCTGTGTCAAGCAATCCAAAGCCTGCGTTTTTTACAAAAACGTTAACTTTATATGTGGGCCTAGCCCAGCAGCTCGAAATCGACACCTGCACGAACCTTGCCGTTCACTTGCACCTCAAGACGATGCGCACCGGGCACCAGTTTGAACGTTGTGGCGTCGCCCTTCAGCTTATGACGTTTGCTTAGGTGCAAGCGACCATTCTTCAGCGCCGCCTGCTTGAGTTTATGCACCTTGGCCGAGGTTTTCCCACCAGGGCGTTGGAAATGAACAATATAATCCACCAGAACCGGCTGTTCGCCTGCACCGGTCAGGGCAACTGAAAACTCAAGCGCATCACCAATCCGGGCTTCAGAAATCACATCAATTGACGCAGCTATTTCAGCATCCGGATCAAACCCCAGCACCTTCATCGCCTCAGGGTGTCCTGCTTTCACCAGCCCGCGCAATGTGTGCGACGTCATCCAATTCAACTCGGCCGTGTTTTGTTGCCCAGCAACGCGCCACTTTTTCAAGCGTTCCAATACCAGTTCGGGGTTCTTCTTGGTGATGTCGTTCAGATGGTTGGCCACAGACCGGGTGACATAGCGTGTGCCGTCCCCGTGCAGCTGGTCCAGCAACGGTAGCGGATCGGTCAATTCCAGATCAATCCCCTGTCCCCATGGTAACCGGGGGCGTGTGCCCTCGCTGACCAACCGGCGCACATGATAACTGTCATGGCTGCACCACTGTTGCATCCGCTTTATCACAGCATCAGGGGCTTGATTCAGAAACGGGCGAATGGCCCACTCCATGGAAAACCGCTGTGTTATCTCTTCCAACACATCCAACGCCAGTTCCACATGATCCTGCCCGATCGCCGCCACCCATTCGCCCAAGGGGGCAAAGATGAAATCTCCGAAATCGTCATCTGTTTTCGTGGGGTCCAAAGGCGGCGGCAAAGCCCGCAGGATGACGGGGGCAACCGTTGGCAGGCCCCCCGGCACAGCCTGTTGAAGACAGTCTGAAATCCACGCCATTCTCTCTTTCAGTTCCAGTTCCAGCAGACGCGACATGACCTGTGCATGAAACGCCTCGGCATCAAAAGACGCATCAGCTGCGTCAAACAAACCCGCGAGATAACGGGTTTTTTCCGCATTGAACAACTGGTCTTTTAAAGAGAAATTCTGAGCCATGTTTACATCGTCATGTTTCCGGCGCCACCGTCCAGCAGAATGTTCTGCCCGATTATGAAACCTGCCTGTTGCGAACAAAGAAACGCGCAAGCGGCACCAAATTCCTGCCGCGTGCCGTAGCGGCGTGCAGGGATCGTGGCTGCTCGGTTTGCACGCGCCTCATCCATCGAAATGCCTTGTTGCGATGCGACACCGCTGTCCAGTGAATCCGCCCGGTCGGTGGCATGAATTCCCGGCAGCAGGTTGTTGACATTGACCCCAAAGGGCGCAACCTGACGCGACGTGCCGGCCACATATCCGGTCAGACCCGTGCGCGCCGCGTTCGACAACCCCAAGGCCGGGATCGGAGCACGCACCGATTGCGACGTGATGTTGACGACACGCCCCCATCCTTTGTCGATCATTCCGGGCAACAGTGCTTTCATAAACGCAATTGGCGTCAGCATGTTGGCATCCAACGCCTTAATGAAGTCGTCACGATCCCAGTCCGACCACAAACCCGGAGGGGGGCCACCTGCATTTGTCACAAGAATATCAACGCCCTGCGCCGCATCAATCACGGCCTTTTGCCCTTCGGCTGTGGTGACATCACAGGCAACGGTGTTCACCTTGACGCCGTAGTCATTCTGCAGACGCGCAGCCTCAGCCTCCAAAGCGTCAGAACCCCGTGCGTTCATCACCAGATCAACGCCTGCTTCGGCCAACGCCTCGGCGCAGCCCAATCCCAACCCTTTGCTACTGGCACACACCAGCGCACGTTTTCCCTGAATGCCAAGATCCATTCTGATCCCCTTTGCCTGTCTTCGTGCGCATGTCTAGCACTGGCCAGACAAAGAAGACCAGAAACGGTTCGTTCATCAATAAAAGAACTCTTCCCGCACAATCTTGCCATCGGCAACGTGGTAGACACCCACTTCGCGCATATCGAAAGCTTCACCGGTATCTTTCACAGTGCCCTGCACTTCGAAAATCACGGCAAAACGGTCGTCACCATGGGGAAACGGGTCACTGACGGAAGCCCCCGAGACTTCATGGGCACTTTCCCACCACTCATGCTTGCCACGTATGGCTTCCACGCCGTGGGTTTCGCGCCCCATGCCTTGAAAGTCCTGCCCTTCGACCGAAACAGCATCGGGAGCGTAAAGCTTAAACAGGTTTTCCTTGGCACGGTCCTCACGGCATCCGGCGACCAGTTCATCTGCAATCTCTTTCAAATTCATTGATCCTCTCCATTATTTGTTCACTATATGTTCTTATTGCCACAGGCACATGATTCGAACCACCCCCTTTGTCTTGCTTCGGCGGGTTTCCCCGCATATACGCGCGCTCATGCTTGATACCTCGAACCAACCCACCCTGCCGCCCGAGATCGCCCGCCGCCGGACATTCGCCATCATCTCGCACCCGGATGCGGGCAAGACGACGCTGACGGAAAAGTTCCTGTTGTACGGGGGCGCGATCCAGATGGCCGGTCAGGTGCGCGCCAAGGGCGAGGCACGGCGGACGCGGTCGGACTTTATGCAGATGGAAAAGGATCGGGGCATCTCGGTTTCCGCATCGGCCATGTCGTTCGACTATGACAATTTCCGCTTCAATCTGGTGGACACACCCGGTCACTCGGACTTTTCCGAGGATACCTATCGCACGCTGACTGCGGTGGACGCGGCCGTCATGGTGATCGATGGTGCGAAAGGTGTGGAAAGCCAGACGCAGAAACTGTTCGAGGTTTGCCGTCTACGCGATCTTCCGATCCTGACCTTCTGTAACAAGATGGACCGGGAAAGCCGCGATACGTTCGAGATCATCGACGAAATTCAGGAAATGCTAGCCATCGACGTCACGCCAGCCGCTTGGCCGATTGGCGTGGGCCGTGATTTCATCGGCTGTTACGACATGCTGCGTGACCGGCTGGAACTGATGGACCGCGCTGACCGCAACAAGGTGGCCGAAAGCATCCAGATCAACGGGCTGGACGATCCTAAATTGGCCGAACATGTGCCCGAGCATCTGCTGGAAAAACTGCTGGAAGAGGTCGAGATGGCGCGTGAACTGCTGCCAGCACTTGACCCGCAGGCGGTTTTGGAAGGCCACATGACCCCGATCTGGTTTGGTTCGGCGATCAACTCGTTTGGCGTCAAAGAGCTGATGGAAGGTATCGGTGCTTATGGCCCACAGCCGCAGGTTCAATCGGCGGAACCGCGTCAGATTGCGCCCGACGAAAAGAAAGTCGCAGGTTTTGTCTTCAAGGTGCAGGCCAATATGGACCCCAAGCACCGCGACCGGGTTGCCTTTGTCCGTATGGCTTCAGGTCACTTCAAACGTGGCATGAAGCTGACGCATGTGCGGTCCAAAAAGCCCATGGCGATCTCGAATCCGGTTCTGTTCCTTGCATCCGACCGCGAACTGGCCGAAGAGGCTTGGGCCGGGGACATCATCGGCATCCCGAACCACGGCCAACTGCGCATCGGCGATACGCTGACCGAGGGCGAGGCGCTGCGCGTTACCGGCATTCCTTCGTTTGCGCCGGAACTTCTGCAAGGTGTCCGCGCGGGCGATCCGATGAAAGCTAAACATCTGGAAAAAGCCCTGATGCAATTCGCCGAAGAAGGCGCGGCCAAAGTGTTCAAACCCTCAATCGGGTCGGGCTTTATCGTCGGCGTTGTCGGCGCGCTGCAATTCGAAGTGCTCGCCAGCCGGATTGAGATGGAATACGGCCTGCCCGTTCGGTTCGAGGCGTCGCAATTCACTTCAGCCCGATGGGTCAGCGGTGACAAGGCCGAGGTCGAGAAGTTCGTCAACGCCAACAAGCAGCACATCGCCCATGATCATGACGGTGACATCGTCTATCTGACGCGCCTGCAATGGGACATCGACCGGGTCGTGCGCGACTATCCGGCGCTAAACCTGACCGCGACAAAAGAGATGATGGTGTGATCCAACTGGCTGATTGCGCAGCCGAACCCGGCTGTGCAATCCTGCGCACATGAGTGACGACGAACTGACCTATCCCGGTGGTCTGCCAGACATGCTGGACAGCTATGAGAACCGGCGCAGTCCGTTTCAGTTCGGCACCCTCACGCTGCCCGATCCCGACGTTGATCTGGATGATCTGGCCAGACGCACGGTTCCAGACAGCGCCACCGAAGTGCCGGTCGGACGCAGCACCACGTGGGATCGCAAACGCGCCCAAATCGCGCGCGAGTTTGTTGGTCAGTCGGAACTGGCCTTCCTAAACGCGCAATTGATTTCGAACCTTAGAAAACGGTCTTTTCCCCGCCACGCGCCAGCCCTTTTCTGCCGATTGTGGGACGAACAGTCCGATCACCTGCTGGCCACACTCGACCTGCGCTGGCTGGTGTCTTCGGTTCAGACATTTGCAGACCACGGCCAGACGGCGACACAGCGCGAGGTGGGTCACGCGTTGCGGATGCTGTTTGGTCTGATGAAGCTTTACGAATTTGAACGCCTGTTCTCGGGTCTGGCCCCAGATTCGCCCTTTCGGTTCGAAGACAAAAACCATGTAGATTTGCCCTTTCAGATGAAGGGTTTTTCTTTTGAAAAAGGTGGGTTGGACGTCAATCTTATCGCCCCAATCTGGACCCAGGCGATGCATGACCCAACCATCGCGCCGCTGGTCGATCACCTGATGACGGAACTCAACAAAGATCCCGGCGGTGTCTTTCGCCGCCTGAAACAGATGCGCGACGCCCGCGCGACGCGCGCATGACCACCTGGGGTATCGTATCGATGGTTCGGGGTTCGACCGAGAACGTACTGCGCTTTGTGGCGCATCACCTCGAGCTGGGCGCAGACTTCATGTATATCTACATGGACGAACCCAACCGGCACACCTTTCGAGCGCTCAGGATGCACCCCAAAGTGCGCGTGCGGGTTTGCGACGATGCGTTTTGGGAAAAGCGAGGACGTGCAAGGCCGGAAAAGCATCAGGTCCGTCAGACGGTTCACGCGACATTTGCCTATCGCAACACGCCCCTGGATTGGCTGACGCATATCGATGTAGACGAGTTTCTTTGGTCCCCGATCCCGATCGCCGAAGTGCTGGGCAACGTGCCGCCCAACCTCAACGCCGCACGCGTCCGCCCTATGGAAGCCCTGGCTGGCGGTGACGATCTGTACAAGGCACACATCCCCCAGGGCCCCAACCGCGAGGCTCTGGTCGAAGCCATCTACCCGACCTACGGAGCATTTGTTCTGGGCGGTTTTCTCAGCCACGTGCAGGGCAAGCTGTTCGTACGAACCGGTCTGAAGTACCTGAACTTCCGCATACACAACCTGTTTCAGAACAAAAAACTGCTGCCTTGCAAATACGAGCTGCCCGAAGTTGAACTGTGCCACCGACACGCCCCGGATTGGGATCACTGGATCGGGCATTACCAATTCCGCATGGATCGCGGCTCGTATCAGGCAGGCATGGCCCCAAATGTACCGCGCGAGCAAGGCGGGCTGAACAAAAACGAACTGCTCAACTGGATTGAGGACGAACAGGGCATGGAAGGACTGCGCGCTTTTTTCTATGAAATGAGCGGCGCAGACCCCGAAGTGCGCGCTCGACTGGACCGGCACGGCCTGTTGCGGCACCGCCCCCTGGATTTGGATGAAAAAATGGCGAAACACTTCCCCGGAAGCTGCTGAATTGTTGCGGAAAATCTTGCGAACAGTCTGCGTGCCCCGCATTAAGCCGACTTCATTTGACCCTGACCTACGTTTTTGTTATGTCCGCCCCCAAGCCGAACAGGCGCATTGCGCGCATGGCCATCCGGGCCCGGCACATCTTTGACGCGCGGGCCAGGTCAAGTGTCCGCAAAAACCGGACTTACATGACAAAGTTTAACGAACTGAACCTGAACCCAAAGGTCCTCAAAGCCATTGAGGAAGCCGGATACGAAACTCCCACTCCGATCCAGGAAGGTGCGATTCCGCCTGCTCTGGAAGGTCGCGATGTTCTGGGGATTGCGCAGACCGGCACTGGCAAAACCGCCAGCTTTACCCTGCCGATGATCACTCTGCTGGCCCGTGGCCGCGCCCGTGCACGCATGCCGCGTTCGCTGGTTCTGTGCCCGACACGGGAACTCGCCGCGCAGGTGGCTGAGAATTTCGACACCTACACAAAGCACCTGAAACTGACGAAAGCGCTGTTGATCGGCGGCGTCAGCTTTAAGGAGCAAGAGGCGTTGATCGACCGGGGCGTTGACGTTCTGATCGCCACGCCGGGCCGCCTGCTGGACCATTTCGAACGCGGCAAGCTGTTGCTGACCGGTGTTCAGATCATGGTGGTGGACGAAGCCGACCGGATGCTGGACATGGGCTTTATTCCCGATATCGAACGCATCTTCTCGCTGACGCCGTTCACGCGCCAGACCCTGTTCTTCTCGGCCACCATGGCCTCTGAGATTGAGCGGATCACCGACACCTTCCTATCCGCCCCTGCCAGGATTGAGGTTGCCCGTCAGGCCACCGCATCCGAGACCATCGAACAGGGCGTCGTCATGTTCAAAGGCGGTCGCCGCGATCGTGAGGCCAGCAACAAACGCAAAGTTCTGCGTGCGTTGATCGATGCCGAGGGCGACAAGTGCACCAACGCGATCATCTTCTGCAACCGTAAGACAGATGTGGATATCTGCGCGAAATCGCTGAAGAAATACGGCTATAACGCTGCCGCGATCCATGGTGATCTGGACCAGTCGCAGCGCATGAAAACGCTGGACGGGTTCCGCGATGGATCGTTGCGCCTGCTGGTGGCCTCGGACGTCGCCGCGCGGGGTTTGGATATTCCTTCGGTCAGTCACGTGTTCAACTTCGACGTGCCCGGCCATGCCGAGGACTACGTCCACCGCATCGGCCGCACCGGTCGCGCCGGGCGCGAAGGCAAGGCCATCACGATTTGCTCGGGCCGTGATGAGAAAGCTTTGGATGCAATCGAAAAGCTGATCCAGAAAGACATCCCGCGCATCGACAACCCGGTCAAGGAAGAGGCCAAGCCCGAAAAGCCCAAATCTGAGAAACCGAAGCCCGAGAAAAGGGCCAAAGACCAGGAAGGCGCTAAGGACACCCGGAAAGAGCGCGAACCGAAAGGGCGCGGTCGAGGCCGCAAGGCTGATAACGGTCCGGTTGTTGTGGGGATGGGTGATCATCTGCCCAGCTTTATCGCTCTTAGCTTTGATGAGCGTCGTGCTGGCTAAATTGCCAGCACCAGAGCCAGTATCGAAAGCCCCAGTAAAGTCATTCCGGCGATCTCTCGCCGGGTGATCGTTTCACGGAAGAACAATGTCGAGGCCATCAAGCTGAGGAGCAATTCGACCTGCCCCAAAGCTTTGACATATGCAGCGTTTTGCAAGGTGAAGGCCCAGAACCAGCAGAACGACCCACCCAGACTGGTCAGCCCGACAAAGATGCCGGTGGACCGCGTTTGCCAGACTGCGATCAACTCGGACCGATCGCGCCACAACAGCCACAGCCCCATGCTGAGAAATTGAAACGTGACTACGGCGGCCAGAGTGACCAAGGCCCGAAACCACGCATCGACCTCACCCAGCTGCAACGAAGCACCGCGATAGCTGACGGCGGAAAATGCAAACAGCACACCCGAACCAAGCCCAAGTTGAGAGGCGCGGTTGGTCAGATGCCGCCACCAAGCCCCATCACCTCCGGGTGTTTTCGACAGCAGCAGAACTGCGGCAAGCCCCAACAGAATGGCCACAAGCGCACCCGCTGACACGCGATCCCCCAGCACAAGAAAGCCGACAATCGCGGTTTGAATCACTTCGGTTTTCTTAAAGGTGATCCCCACCGCAAAGTTGCGCTGCTTGAACAGGGCAACAACACAAATCGTCGCCAGTATCTGCGCCGTCCCGCCGATCACCGCGTATAGCCAGAACAAAGGGCTGAGCGGTGGCAGGCTTGCCCCCGTTACCTGCAAAGCGACCATCAAACCCGCAACGGCCAACGGCATGGAATAAGCAAAGCGCGCAAACGTTGCGCCAGCCGCAGACAGTTTCACACTGCTCAGCGACTTTTGCAGCATGAAACGTACCGTCTGAAAACTGGCGGCAGCGATGGTGACAGGGATCCAGAGACTCATGCCACCCGTTGTGTCGTCAAATCAGGACTTTGGCCAGAGCGGATGCGGCACAGGGTCTTTCGCGCGCAGCAGATACTGCCGGAAAATTTGCGCGTAAGACCGGTACACGTAAGCCTCATTGCAGGCCAGATACCTATCCTTGCCGTCTTCATACAGTTGCGGCAACTGGTACCACGGGGCGTTGGGGTTCATGTGATGAACCACGTGCAGGTTGTTGTTCAGAAACAGAAAAGCCAGCGGGCCCCGGTCTTCGATAATAACCGTACGCGCACGGGATTTTTCATGCGCACGGTGCTCAAGGAAGGTCCGTATTTTTAGCAGCCCCAGCCCGAAATAGGCAGAAATCAAATAGGCCCAAACCGGCATAGACGACTGGGCAACAACCCACAGCACCACCGCCGCACCCGGCAGGTGCAAAGCCCAAGCCAGCAGGATATCCTTGTCCCAATGCCGCGCGCCTCGCCATTCGTCGCGCAGAAACAGAACTTGTCCGATAGCCGGGCCCAAGACCATGCGCCCAAGCAGCGTGTTGTTGACCGCCAGCAGCTTTTGTAAGCCGCGCGGAAGAGTCGACCAGACCTTGGGATCCAAATAGTTCGATTCCGGGTCGTCATATGGATCGGTCAACGCTGCATCCTGATGATGCGCCAGGTGCAAATCCCGAAAGCGGTTGTACGGGATGAACAGCGTCAGCGGCAGCGCCATCAGCGCCTCGTTTACCCATTTTGTGCGGAAAGGATGCCCGTGCAGGGCCTCATGTGTCAGCGACGAATGCAGCGCCGCAACAACAGCAAGGGCTGGAACGGCCAGCCAAACTGACAGGCTTGCCAACCAAAACAGACCTGCAAGCCACGCCCCATAGCAGGCAATGATCAGGAACAATGTGCCCCATTCAGGCGATTGGGAAGTGGGTCGCTCAGCCATTGCGCCCCCACGAGATACCTGCCCAAACCCGCTCGTAAATCACATACATGGTCAGGCCAATGGCGGTGTTCACCAGCGCCACAACCCCGCCCACAGTAGCCGAGCCCGTGGCAATCAGCCCCACAACAGTCATGGTGACAAGCCCCATGACATTCCGAACGATTGCTTTCACGACAGATCTTCGCCGCGTTTCCATTCCGACCCTCAGTCTTTTTGCTTTTTTCAAAGGGTTACAGGGCGATGGTCATGGTGGGAATTCTGAATATGATTAACAAAATTCAACATCTATGATATTTATCAATATATGCAGGAAAAAATCGACAAAAGAGATCGCGCCGCTCAGTTCCGTCAACGTCTGGCTCAGGCGATGGAGCAGCGAGACATCAGTCAAAGCGCGCTGGCACGGCACATCAGTGTTGATCGTTCGACCGTATCGCAGCTTTTGACCGGGCATGGTGCGCGTCTGCCCAACGCGCATGTGGTCGGAGGATGCGCGGCCGCACTTGGTGTTTCAGCCGATTGGTTATTGAGCCTCTCTGACAGGCCCGAAAGCGCGGCCGAGCTTCTGGCCAGCTCTCTGAGTTTCACCGAAGCCCCCCGCGCGCTGGTCGATGAACGGATCTTCGAGTGGCACAAGGAGGCCGCTGGTTACAAGGTTCGCTATGTCCCGGCGACCCTGCCCGACATGCTCAAGACCCGTGCTGTGCTGGAATGGGAATATGCCCCGCATCTGGGGCGCACGGCAGATCAGGCCATCGGCGCGTCTGAGGACAGGTTGGCCTGGATGCGCAGCGCGCAATCGGATTATGAAATCGCCATGCCGCTGTTCGAAATCGAGAGCTTTGCAAGCGCCACAGGGTATTACAGCGGCCTTAGCGCGCAGGTGCGGCTGGAACAGATCGACCACCTTCTGACACTTTGCGATCAGCTTTACCCCAGAATGCGGATCTATCTATTTGATGCCAAACGCCTCTATTCCGCGCCGGTGACGATTTTCGGCCCCCTGCTTTGCGTGTTCTACGCTGGCAGTCACTATATGGCGTTCCGCGACCGGGACCGAATCGAAACCTTTACACGTCACTTCGACACGCTGGTGCGCGAAGCTGATGTGACTGCCCGAAACTTTCCCAACCACCTGCGGCAGCTCAGATCCAGAATTTCTGAAACCACATGATGCGGGCAGACCAATCCTGTGCTATGGTCCGTTGGCGCGAACCTTCGGGCATTCCGACCACAGACGGAGGACCACAGGAATGGACGCATTACAAACCGCTCAATACGCACGTGCCCTTTACGCCGCTCACGGAGACCGGGCCGAGGCCGAAGCTGCGCAGAAAATGCGCGAATGCGAGGCTGCCGGAAACCAGCAGGAAGCACAGGACTGGCAGGCGGTCCGTCAGACCATCCGCCAGATCCGTGGGCCAAATCAGGGCTAGATCACAGTTTTGGGTCAGGATTAACCGTGTGACCATCCACCGCGATGACCTGACCCGACACCAGCCGCGCCGCATCTGACGCAAGGAAGACGGCCATATTGGCTATGTCCTGCGCTTCGACAAAGCGCCCCATGGACGTGCCTGAGGCATAGCCTTGGTACACCGCATCGCGGCTCATGCCTTTGGCTTCTGCCTCACGGGCCAGAACACCTTCCATGCGCGGGCCTTCAACTGCGCCTGGGCAGATTGCGTTTGCGCGTATCCCATGCGGGCCCAGTTCCATCGCAAGTGTTTTCATCAATCCAATGACCGCCCATTTTGCCGAGGCATACGGCGCACGAAACGGATAGCCGTACTGACCTGCCGTCGACGAAGTCAGGATGATGCTGCCCGCCCGCGCTGACTTCATCAACGGGGCGGCATATTTGGCAGCCAGAAACGCACCGTCCAGATTAACCGCGACGCAGACCCGCCAAGCGTTCAAATCGATGTCTTCGATGGCATCCGTTGGCCCTGCTATTCCGGCATTGGCACATAACGCATCCAAACCACCCGCCTGCGAAACAGCGTCAAAAACGCCGCGCATGTCGGCCTCATCCACAACATCCGCGCGATGTGCCGTCCAATGATCCGGAACAGAATTTAATGCCACCGGATCGATATCCGTGACCCAGACATCATATCCAGCCGCATCAAACGCTTCGGCCATGGCGCGACCGACACCAGACGCGCCAGCGGTCACAAGCACCCTTCGTCTCATGAGGGCTTCCGAATAGCGGCCCCCGCACCTTCGGGGTAGGGCAACGCGGACTGAGCTTCGGCAATACGAGCCATCGCCGCTTCGATTTCAGGGGAAGGAGGGCTGGGTCGGCGCGTCTCGAGACTGACATGCAGCAAAAAGCTTTCGCCTGTGGCCAGCAGCTTGTCGCCTTCATACATGCTGTGGAACACGTGCAGCTTCTTACCCTGCCCCAGCAGCATCTGCGTGCGCACCTCGATCTTTGCACCCGCGTTGACCTCATCGATGTAACGAATGTGGTTTTCGGCGGTGAAGTAACTGCCGCCCGACGAGATGTACTCCATGTCGCAACCGATGATCTCCATGAAGCGGTCCGTGGCGGCGGCAAAGGCCTCCAGATACTTCGCCTCATTCATGTGGCCATTATAGTCCGTCCAATCCAGCGGGACGGCGCGCGACAGGGTCAGGATCGGCTGGCTCAGGTCCGCCTGATCCAATGTCGGCAAGGCACCCGGTTTTAACAGCGCATCATGCTGGTTCAGAGCCGCGCCTGCCCCATAATTCTGCGCCTTGAGGGCCCGCATCATACCCACAAGGTTGTTGTCGCGAATGCGCTCCAGTTCGCGGATCGAGTGCATCCCAGATTGTGCGTCGGACTGATCGGCGATCATATCGACCAGCTCATCGGTGAATTCGGGCACATCCATCAGCTTGGTCCAAGGCCATTTCAAAGCCGGACCAAATTGCGCCATGAAATGACGCATCCCGGCCTCGCCCCCGGCCACGCGGTAGGTCTCGAACAGGCCCATCTGCGCCCAACGGATGCCAAAGCCCATCCGGATCGCCTCATCGATTTCTTCGGTCGTTGCAATGCCGTCCTTGACCAGCCACAGAGCCTCTCGCCACACCGCTTCAAGGAACCGGTCCGCAATATGCGCGTCAATTTCCTTCTTGATGTGCAGCGGGAAAAACCCGACCGATTTCAGCAACTCCTGCGCGCGCGCGACCATTTCGGGCGGGTTCTTGTCGGTGGGCACCAGCTCGATCAGCGGCAGCAGGTAGACCGGGTTGAACGGATGTGTGACGACGATCTGCTCGGGGCGCAGCGCGCCGTCTTGCAGTTCCGAGGGTTTGAAGCCGCTGGTCGACGACCCGATGATTGCGCCCGGGTCGCAAGCTTCTTGCAAACCCTTGTAGACTTTTAGTTTCAGATCCAGCCGTTCCGGCACACTTTCCTGAATCCAAGTCGCGCCTTCTACGGCGTCGGCCATGTCATCATGAAAGCTCAGCGTCCCTTCGGCCGGCAACGGCACATCGCTCAAGCCCGGCAGAGACCGTCGCGCATTGTCCAGAACCTCACCAATCTTGCGTTCTGCTTCCGGGTCCGGGTCGAACACCCGGACGTTCCAGCCATTCAGCAGGAACCGTGCAGCCCAACCGCCGCCAATGACCCCACCCCCGATGATTGCTGCCGTTTTTGTCATATCGTCCTCTAATCGATACAGATCACTTGTGCCTGCCCCGCCTCATCCAGATGCGAAATACATCCGAATTTCGGCGTAACGGCACTGCATTGTTTGGTGTCCGACAGGCAGAACCCTGCACAATCGGAGGCTTTTTCACAGGACTCCCCGGCGTCTGGCAAAGGTTCAAAGCAGATAAACTGCCGGAGTCGCCCACCCACCTCATAGCGTCCACCCTTGGCTTCGCACTCCTGGCGGGCCAAGTCGTCCTCTGTGGCTTGCGCTGCCCCTTCCCGGGGTAGGCACAGCATCAGGAGCGCCACGCACATCACCAGAAACGCTCGCATGGTTTAAATCCTTATGCTGACACCCTGAGCTTTCGGATTGGGCCGTCCAACGCGAACAAATCAGTTTTTGGGCGCGCGTTTTTCCAATCCCAACTTCTCGCGCACTTCTTGCGGCCCGATGACCCGTGCGCCCATATTCTCGATGATGGTCCCGGCCCGTTCGACCAGTTGCCAGTTCTCGGCCAGCACGCCCTTGTCCAGCCACAGGTTATCCTCCAGACCCACGCGCACGTTGCCGCCCGCCAGCACCGTAGCGGCGACATAAGCCATCTGGTTACGCCCCAGCGAAAATGCGCTGTAGGTCCAATCATCGGGGACATTGTTCACCATCGCCATGAAGGTATTCAGATCGTCCGGCGCACCCCACGGCACACCCATGCACAGCTGAACCAACGCGTTGGGCTCCAGAATCCCCTCTTTCACCAACCGCTTGGCAAACCATAGGTGGCCGGTGTCAAAGGCTTCGATCTCGGGCTTTACCCCCATATCCGTCATCATCTGTCCCATAGCGCGCAGCGCACCGGGCGTGTTGGTCATGACGTAGTCGGCCTCGGCAAAGTTCATGGTGCCACAGTCCAAAGTGCAGATTTCGGGCAAACACTCGGCAATATGCGCAACGCGCTCCGACGCGCCGATCATGTCAGTCCCGGCCTCATTCACAGGAAACGGGCTTTCAACGCCCCCAAACACGATGTCCCCACCCATCCCCGCGGTCAGGTTCAGAACAACGTCCACGTCGGCGTCGCGAATCCGGTCTGTCACCTCACGATACAGGTCCAGCCGACGGCTTGGCGCACCGGTTTCGGGGTCACGCACATGGCAATGCACAACTGCAGCCCCAGCCTTGGCGGCAGCAATCGCGCTGTCGGCAATCTGCTGCGGCGAGCGCGGTACATGAGGGCTGCGATCCTGCGTTCCACCCGAGCCGGTCACGGCGCAGGTGATAAAGACATCACGGTTCATTTCCAGAGGCATGGCGTTTTCCCCAAGTTATACCCGGTTTTGACCTGAGTTTTCCCCAGGCTTCTCCCCGGATTCCGATTTGCGTTCTGACCCGACTCTGGCGCAGCCTTGGGAAAACAACTTGCCAGAATGCGAATCGAACTTGATGCAATCCGCAAAAAACATACTGCAACCCGAACATCGCGCCCTGAAAACGGCGGTGCTGGTGCTTGATGACTGCAACACGCTCAGCTTCGCCTCGGCCGTCGACCCGATGCGCGCGGCCAACCGTCTGGCCGACCGCCCGGCTTTTGACTGGGACTATGTGACAGCGACACCCGAACCGGCAATGCTGACCAGCGCCCTGCAAGTGCCCGGCATCCCGCTGGCACGTCTACAAGGCTGTGACCTGATGATCGTTGTGGCCGGGTTCCAACTGGCCCGTCACGCCACCCCCAGCCTGCTCGCGGGTCTACGCCGGATCGCAGGCACCGGTGCAACAATGGCAGGCATCGACGGCGGCCCATGGCTGCTGGCCGAGGCCGGGCTGCTTGACGGTCACGCCGCCACCACCCATTGGGAAGACTTGGAAAACTTCGCCGCGCGCTTCCCCGAGGTCGATGTACGCCCTGACCGCTACACCGTCTCGGACACTAGGCTGACGTCAGGGGGCGCGATCCCAGCGGTTGAGATGATGCTGCACATCATCGCCGCCCGCCATGGCGCGGGTTTCGCGGCGCGCGTTTCGGGCTTGTTCCTCTACGAAGGCGCTCCAGACCCTGCCAAACCGCAAAGTCGCACTGGCGCACCACACCGCCACACAGCTTTGACCGCCAAGGCCAATTCACTGATGCAGGACTCTTTGGATGACCCCCTGCCGCTTGCCTATATCGCAGACCGACTGGGCACCAGCCCGCGTACGTTGCAACAACAGTTCCGTCTGCGCCTGAACACCACGCCGCAGGACCATTATCTGCAACTGCGCCTGGCCGAGGCCCGCCGACTTGTTACCGACACCGACATGCCGCTGATGGACGTGGCGCTGGCCACGGGATTTGCCTCACAATCCAGCTTTGCCCGTGCCTTTCGCACCGCGCACGGCCAGTCCGCCCGCGACCTCAGGCAAGAGCGCGCGCACCCCACCCATCACTGACCGGATCCAACTTCATCTGGCTAAAAATACCTCGGGGGAGCCGCCGAAGGCGGCGGGGGCAGCGCCCCCTGCCCTCAGTACGGCATTGGGTGCGCCTTATGGGCTGCATCCAACTCTGCCAGCACCTCATCTGACAACGTCAGATCCGCGCCAGCCAATACGTGTTCAAGCTGCTCAATCGTGGTCGCGCCAAAAATAGCGGACATCATGAACGGACGTGTACGACACCAGGCCAATGCCATATGCGTCGGATCCAAGCTATGGCGCGCAGCAACGTCCAGATAAGCCGCGACCGCATCAAACACCCGATCAGACTTGCGCCCGCCCAGTTCAGGCGAAAGCGACATGCGCGAACCGTCCGGGACGGCACCACCCTGATACTTACCCGTCAGCAACCCGGTACCCAAAGGCGAGAACGCCATCAGCCCGACATCTTCATGCACGCATAGCTCGGCCATATCCGTGTCGAACAGACGACAGAGCAGAGAATATTCGTTCTGAACCGATGCCACACGCGGCGCACCCATCTTTTCGGCCAAACGCACCCACTGCGCCGTGCCCCATGCACTTTCGTTGGACAGACCAAAGGCGCGGATGTTGCCCTTGTCGACCTGAGCCTGCAACGCCTCCAGACACTCCTGCATGTTCTCTAGAACGTCATCGGTGTTGTGCCCGGTTGGCGCAAAATCCCAATTCTGGCGGAACATGTAGCTGCCACGGTTCGGCCAGTGAAACTGGTAGAGATCAATGCACTCTGTCTGCAACCGCTTCAGTGACCCTTCGATCGCTTCGGGGATCGTCTTGCCTGTGATCGGCGCACCGTCGCGTACAAAGGACAACCCCTCGCCGGAATGCTTGGTCGCCAGAATGTAATCGCTCCGCCGCGCCGCATTGGCCGCGTTCCAGTTGCCCAGAATCTCTTCGGTGCGCCCGATCGTTTCTTTTGAAACCGGGTTCACCGGATACATCTCGGCTGCGTCCACAAAGTTGATGCCAGCATCCAGCGCCATGTCCATCTGCTTGTGCGCATCGGCTTCGGAGGTCTGTGTGCCAAAAGTCATGGTTCCAAGACACAGGTCGCTCACCATAATTCCTGTACGGCCCAAGGGCTTCATTTGCATCTTTCAAATCTCCCGAAAACGGCGTCGCCCGTCAGGCTTCAGCCTTCTTTTCCCACCGCCCGGATTCCTCCGACCAGTATTGTGCCGAACACCCCGCAGCGGTCAGCGATTTCCACTGCCCCCGCGCGTGTTGAACAGCCATATCGTCATTGCCATCAAACAGGATGCACACACGTTCCATCGCGGTGACTTCTTCCGCCTCGACCGGCGCGCCGTCAACGGCCATGACGCAGGACGCGCCATTGGCAGCTTCCGAACCTGTGGTCAGCAAAATTGGCTGCTCTGCGTCATGGGGGCCACCTTCGCGGCCATGCGGCAGGAACCCGTCTTCGGGCCCCAGCCACAGCTTTTCATCCAGCCAGTCCATCCGCGCGGGGTCGATGCCCCGCACGTCAATCTTCCACCCGGCCTGCCGCGCCTTGTCCAGCAGCACCGGCAAGGTGCGCTCCAGCGGCTGGCGGGTCAGGTGGTAGAAATAGACAGCGCCCATAAGCCTACTCGAAATTGTCCTGCACAAACCGGCTGAGCGCGCGAACACCCCAACCGGTGGCGCCTTTGGGTGCATAAGATGTCTCAGCGGAAACCGAGGCCACACCCGCGATATCCAGATGGATCCAAGGCGTTTCTTCTTTGACAAACCGTTGCAGGAACTGCGCGGCGGTGATCGAGCCCGCGGGCCGACCCCCTATGTTTTTCATGTCGGCGATTCGCGATTTCAGCAACTTGTCATAGGCATCGCCCAACGGCATCCGCCACGCGCCTTCATCCTCGGCCTTGGCGGATTTCAGGAATGCGTTGCAGAATGTATCGTTGTTCGAGAACACACCGGCATTCTCGTGCCCCAGCCCGATGATGATCGCGCCGGTAAGCGTGGCCAGATCGATCATGCCAACGGGGCTGAACCGTTCCTGCGCGTACCACATCACGTCGCACAGAACCAAGCGACCTTCGGCATCGGTGTTGATGATCTCGACCGTATCGCCTTTCATAGACTTGACCACATCACCGGGGCGTGTGGCATTGCCGGATGGCATGTTTTCAACCAATCCAACCAGACCAACGACATTGGCCTTGGCCTTACGCTTGGCCAGCGCGCGCATGGTACCGGCGACAACACCTGCGCCACCCATATCCATGGTCATCTCTTCCATGCCACCCGCTGGTTTCAGAGAGATACCGCCTGTGTCAAACACCACACCCTTGCCGACCAAAGCCAGCGGCGCATCGCCCTTGTCACCCCCCTTCCAGTGCATGACGACCACTTTGGACGGGCTGTCCGAGCCCTGCCCGACGCTCAGCAATGTGCGCATTCCCAGCTCGGCCAGCTTGTCTTCGTCCAGAACTTCGACCTCAAGGCCCAGCTCCTGCATCTCGACCAGGCGGTCGGCGAATTCGGAGGTTGTCAGAACGTTTGCGGGCTCATTGGTCAGATCGCGGGTCATCCGCACGCCATCAGCAATTGCGTAAAGCGGCGCAAATTCCGCCTCTGCCTCGTCAGGTTTCGAATGGCTGATTGTGACCGTGCCTGCGTCTTCGCTTTCTTTGGTCTTATGCGCGTCAAAGTCGTAGCTGCGCAGCGCGATACCCAAAGCCAGATCTTCTGTGCGCGCCTGATTGCCAACCATCACAAGCACGTCCTTGCCGCCTGCCAGCTTTGCCACAGCAGCACCCGCCTTGCGCGCCTCGTCCGCCTCAGGGCGGCGCGGCAGCACCAGAACGTCCAGGGCTTCGGCCACCATCCCCGCAGGCCACGCCAGCGAGATCACATCTGCAGTCTTGGTTTTTTCGAAAGACCCGCTTTCGACCAGCCGCGCGACAGCCCCTTTTGTCAGACGGTTAGCCCTTCGGGCGGCGGGGCTCATCTTGCCGTCAGACGGGATGATGATAACCACCCGACCTTCGGCCTGCGCCATCGCATCCAAGTCAAACTCCTGAAAGCGGATCGGTACCAGACTGCTCATTGTAAACTCCTCAAATTCTGTTCCCCAAGACCTAGCCCGCGTAGCACCGCTTGACCAGATAGCAGTTTTCCCCGGCCTTCAATTGCATTAAGGTCTCCGAAAAATAACCGGCAGGCTCGGGGGAGAAAGACGTGGCACGAGAGGGCAGGCATAAGCCGTTGCGCAGAACATTCTGCGCGCGCGCAAGCGGCCCGAACGCCCGTGTTGCAAGCTTTGCGGGGGCGCGCCTGTGATCCTCGACCGCTACTTCGCCCGACGTTTCATGCAGAGTTTTCTGGTCATTGGCGGCATTTTCCTAACACTGATGATTCTTATCGATCTGATCGAACAGATTCGCCGGTTTGACGATTATGACCTGTCTTTCGGTCAGTTGTTGCAACTTACACTGCTCAACACACCGGCCGCGATCAGCGAAATGCTACCGCTGCTGGTCATTTTGTCGACCATCGCCCTTTTCGTAGGGCTTGCGCGCACCTCAGAGCTTGTGGTGACACGTGCCACCGGCCGCTCGGGCATCCGCGCTTTGGTGGCGCCTGTCCTTCTTGCACTCACCATCGGTGTGCTGGCCGTGGCATTGCTGAACCCAATCGCCGCTGCCACCTCGGAAGAGTTCCAGCGCCTGTCCGATTCCTATCGCAACAATGGCAGCTCTGCCCTGTCGATCAGCAGTGAAGGGTTGTGGCTGCGCCAATCGGCGGAAAACGGACAAGCGGTGATCCACGCGCGGGGCACCTCAAACGGCGACAAGCTGGGGCTGGACGACGTGACAGTGATCACATTTGCACGCGATGGAAAGCCAACCCAACAGATCATTGCCGACCGGGCCGATCTGGAGGATGGCCGGTGGATTCTTTCCAACGCCAAGATCTGGTCCATGCAAGACGGTGGGAACCCCGAAACCAACGCCGTTGTTCATGACCGCCTGGACCTTCCGACTTCGCTAACCCGCCAGCGCATTCTCGACACGCTGGGACAACAAGATTCCGTTTCGGTTTACGACCTGCCGCAACTGATCGCGGATCTGCGCGAAGCAGGCTTTTCGACCAAACAGTATGAGGTCTGGCTGCAAGTGCAACTGGCACGCCCCTTCTTTCTGGTCTCGATGGTCCTGATCGGAGCAGCCTTCACCATGCGTCACGTCCGCTTTGGCGGAACGGGTATTGCGGTACTAACAGCGGTTCTGCTTGGCTTTGCCATCTACTTCGTCCGCAACTTTGCGCAAATCCTCGGGGAAAACGGACAATTGCCCACATACATCGCTGCCTGGGCACCGCCCTTTGCTGCCATTTTGCTGTCTCTTGGCTTGCTGCTTCATGCGGAGGACGGCTGATGCGGCGCTTTGTTCCCCTCTTGCTGACCGGCGCGCTGGCATTGTCCGCCCCGGCACCCCTTGTGGCCCAATCGACGCCTGCACAGCCTCAGGGCGCAGAAACGCAGGAAGAGCCCGCCCTGCTGGTCGCCGACAAGGTTTTCATCACGCCTGAACGCAAACTGGTGGCTGAAGGCAATGTCGAGGCTTTTCAGGGCGACATCAAGCTGTCCGCTCAGCGTGTGACTTATGACCGTGAAACCGGTCAGCTGACACTGGAAGGCCCCATCCGTATCGATCAGGGCGGTCAGACAACGCTGCTGGCGGACTCTGGACAGCTCGACAGTGGCATTCAAAACGGTTTGCTGATCGGTGCACGAATGGTGTTTGACCAGCAGGTTCAGATTGCTTCGGTCCAGGCAAAACGAGCAGCGGGCCGCTATACACAATTCAGTAAAGTCTCGGCTACGTCCTGCCATGTCTGCGCCAACGGCAAGCCGCCGCTCTGGCAGATTAGGGCCCGTCGTGTCACCCATGACCAGTTGGAACAACAGCTCTATTTCGAAGGCGCGCAGCTTCGGGTGCTGGACTACCCGGTATTCTATTTCCCCTATCTGCGCCTACCCGATCCCACGCTTGACCGCGCGACAGGCTTTCTGGTGCCTTCGATCCGCAGTACCTCACAATTGGGAACAGGCGTTCAGGTTCCGTATTTCATCAAGCTGGGGGACCACAAGGACCTGACGCTGACACCTTATGTATCAGGCAACACGACAACGTTGGGTTACAGATACCGTCAAGCCTTTGTGAACGGACGTATTCAGTTAGATGGTGCCTATACCCGCGATGACATTCAGCCTGATCAAGATCGTGGCTACCTGTTCGCAAATGGCTGGTTCAACCTCAAGAATGACTACCGGCTGACCTTCCAAGTGCAAACCGCCTCGGATGATGCCTATCTTGTGGATTACGGCCTGCCTGATCCGGACCGTTTGCGCAGTGAACTTTCGCTGGAGCGGATCAAGCGAGATACCGCATTCAAAACCAGCCTGATCCATTACAAAACGCTGCGCGAAAGTGAAAACCAGGACGAAATTCCGTCTCGCGTATTCGATTTGAATTACGAAAAACGCTTTTTCCCCGGTGCTTTGGGCGGCGAAGTGCGGCTGGCCTTTATCGGCCACGCCCATGAACGTACAAGCGACGCAGACATTGTTGGCCGAGACATCGCCCGCGCCACGTTTGACGCAGAGTGGCTGCGCAGCTGGACCTTCGCTTCGGGCCTGCGCGCCGACGTAACGCTGGGGGCATCTGTCGACACGTTCAACATTCGCCATGACAGCAATTTCCCCTCGCAGGTCACACGCTCAACGCCAAGGGCTGCTCTGACATTGCGCTATCCGATGACGCGGCGCGAGCAATCAGGTGCCGTGCAATTCCTTGAGCCCATCGCTCAGATCGGATGGACGCATGTGTCGGACACAGACGTGCCAAATGACGAGAGCACTTTTCAGGAATTCGATCAGGGTAACTTGCTGGCGCTCTCGCGTTTCCCAGCGGAAGATCAGCGCGAAGACGGTGCAACAGGTGTTGTTGGCCTGAACTGGGCCCGTTACGGTGCAGGCGGCTGGCAGGCGCTGGCCACCGTCGGTCAGGTGTTCCGGGCGGATGCCGATCCGAATTTCACCCTGACATCGGGTTTGCAAGGCACCTCATCCGATCTGCTGATCGCAGGACAGATTCAAACCAACAATGGCTGGTCCCTTGGCGGTCGCGGACTGATCGACAGCGATTTCAGTTTTGTCAAAGCAGAACTGCGTGGTGCCTGGACAAACGAGGTTGCGAGGATTTCCGGCAGTTACATCTGGCAGGAACCGGATCCAGCGGAAAATATCGTCGACGAGATCTCGGAAATCTGGCTTGTCGGCCGGTATCAGGTCGATCAGAACTGGCTGACGAATGCCCAGGCGCGCTATGATCTGGGCCAATCCGAACCGATCCGTTTGGGTCTGGGCGTGACATATCGCAACGAATGCGTGCAGGTTAACATGTCTGTAAGCCGGCGCTTTACTTCAACATCCACTATTGAGCCTTCGACAGAATTCGGCTTTACCCTGTCATTGACAGGGTACTCTGTCGAAAGCGGTGGCAAGACATACAAGAGAACATGCAGTTGATATCAGGTTTCTCCAGGTTTCTACGTTCCGGTTGGCTTAAACCGGTCGCACCGGCGCTGACTGCCGCGATTTTCGCAGTTGCAGGCACGCATTCCATGGCGCAAAGCCTGTTTTCTCCTGCGATCCGGGTCAATCAGGACATCGTTACCTGGTACGAACTCGAACAACGGCTGCAATTCCTGAACGTACTGGGCCTGCCCGGCGGCAGCGAAGCCGACGTGCGAGACGCCCTGATCAATGCAAAGCTGCGCCAACAAGTCATGCGCGAAGCTGGCGTGCAAGCGGCCCCCGAGGCCGTCCAACTGGGCATCGACGAATTTGCGTCGCGCGGCCAGTTATCCTCGGAACAGTTCCTGCAATTGCTTGGGGAATCAGGCGTCGACCCTGAGACCGTTCGGGATTACATCGCGGATCAGTTGGCTTGGCGTGACTACATCAGCTCACGCTACCTGTCTCAGGCGCGTCCCACCGAAGATGAGATCGACCGGGCCCTTGGGCAGACCGGGGGCGGTGGGCTTCAAGTCCTTTTGTCCGAAATTATCATCCCGGTGAATCAGCAAACCGTTGCGCAGACCGAACTGCTGGCTCAGGAAATCTCGCGGCTGGAAGGTGTTGATGCGTTTTCGGCAGCCGCAGCACAATATTCCGCAGCCGCCACCCGTGATCAGGGCGGACGGTTGGACTGGCTGAACATCACAGACCTTCCGCCAGCTCTGCAGCCTGTAATCCTGGGACTTCAAAACGGAGAGGTCACGGATCCCATTTCGTTGCCAAATGCTGTCGCCTTGTTCCAGATGCGCGGCCTTCGTGAAGTTGCAACCTCAGCCGCCCCGATCTCAAAGCTGGATTATGCGATCTACTACATCCCAGGTGGCCGCAATGCCGACGCGCTGTCGCAAGCCACACGCCTGAAAGAAGAGATCGACACCTGCGATGACCTTTATGGAATCGCCAAGGATCAACCCCCAGAAGTCTTGGAACGCATCGACGCCGCCCCTTCTGAGGTGCCCCGTGATGTCGCGGTAGAATTGGCCAAGCTGGACCGCAACGAGGTGTCTACAAACCTGACGCGCAACAACGGTCAAACGCTGATGTTCCTGATGCTGTGCAACCGCACACGTGATCTGGGTGAAAACACCTCTCGCGCGGACGTGGCCAATGCCTTGGCACAGCAACGCCTTACAGCCTTTGCCGAAAGCCTGGTGGAACAGCTGCGGGCCGACGCTATTATCGTTCAGGAATGACCCGCCCAATCGCGTTCAGCTGTGGTGAACCGGCGGGGATCGGTCCCGAAATAGCGGCCAAAGCTTGGGACGAGCTACGCGGCTCCTGCCCGTTCTTCTATATCGGCGATGCCAGCCACCTGCCTGCTGGGACTCCGGTCGCGGAAATCGAAGATCCCGCGCAGGCCCTGACGGTCTGCGATCAAGCGTTGCCCGTCCTACAACTGGACTTCCTGGTCCCCAATGTGCCTGGCCAGCCCGACCCCGCCAATGCACCTTCTGTGATCGATGCCATCGAAACCGGTGTCGACTTGGTAAAAGCAGGACACGCCTCGGCGCTTTGCACAGCGCCCATCCACAAAAAAGCTCTGATAGACGGGGCCGGATTCAGCTATCCCGGCCATACCGAGTTTCTTGCCGCCCTTTCTGGAACGCAACGGGTCGTGATGATGTTGGCCAGCGATCAACTGCGTGTTGTGCCTGCTACAATTCATATTCCGTTGTCACAAGTTCCAGAAGCCCTGACCCCGGATCTCCTACGCGATACGATCGAGATTACCGCTGCTGGCCTTCGCAAGCAGTTCGGCATCGCCAACCCGCGCATCGCCATCGCTGGCCTCAACCCTCATGCGGGCGAAGGCGGCAAAATGGGAACTGAGGAAGGCGATTGGATTGCCTCGCTTGTCGCTGAACTGAACCTCGATGGCGCGACGCTCACTGGCCCCCACCCGGCAGATACGCTGTTTCACGCCGCGGCCCGCGCGCGCTATGATGCGGCGATCGCGATGTATCACGATCAGGCCCTGATACCGATCAAAACCTTGGATTTCGACCGCGGCGTGAATGTGACACTGGGCCTGCCCTTTATCCGAACGTCGCCGGATCACGGCACAGCGCTGGACATCGCCGGGAAAGGCATTGCCACGCCCACCAGCCTGATCGAGGCCCTGAAGCTCGCTCAACGCATGGCAAAAAGCTCTTGATCCTTCACCTGGCTGAAAATACCTCCGCCGGAGGCAAAAAATCTCTGGCGCACATGCGCTCCTTTGCATCACGGTAATCGGATCATGAGCGCTATCGACAATCTTCCCCCGCTGCGCGAGGTCATCGCAACCCATCAGCTCTCGGCGCGCAAGTCATTGGGTCAGAACTTCCTGCTGGACCTTAACCTGACCGCCAAGATCGCCCGTCAGGCCGGGGACCTGACTGAATGTGATGTGCTGGAAATCGGCCCTGGCCCCGGCGGTTTGACACGCGGGCTTTTGTCTGAAGGCGCGCGCAAGGTCGTCGCACTGGAAAAAGACACGCGCTGTATCGCTGCCCTGAACGACATCGCTGCGGCGTATCCCGGACGGCTTCAGGTCATCAACGGTGATGCGCTGGAAATCAACCCGCTGGAACACCTGACGCCGCCGATCCGCGTTGCGGCCAACCTGCCCTATAACGTGGGAACCGAGTTGCTGGTCCGTTGGCTGACGCCACCCGAATGGCCACCTTTCTGGCAAAGCCTGACGCTGATGTTCCAACGCGAAGTTGCTGAACGTATCGTCGCTCAACCCGGCAGCAAGGCGTACGGCCGTCTCGCCATCCTTGCGCAATGGCGGGCTGAGGCGCGCATCGCCATGTCGCTGCCCCCAGGCGCGTTCACCCCACCGCCCAAGGTGTCCAGCGCCGTGGTTCACCTGACCGCCCTGCCCGAGCCCCGCTATCCTGCCGATGCTGCCATCCTGTCCCGTGTTGTGGCTGCGGCCTTCAATCAACGTCGCAAAATGCTGCGGGCTTCATTGAAGGGCGTGGCCCCCGATATCGAAGACCGTTTGCTGGCGGCAGGGATTCAGCCCACGGAACGCGCGGAACAAGTTCCGCTGGAAGCGTTCTGCGCACTGGCCCGCGAAGTTCAAAAGACCTGAAAATAAAAAGCCCCGGTTCTACCGGGGCTTTTCGTTCGATCTGTTGCTTGGCTTATTCGGCCGCTTCCGGTGCGTCCCCATCGGTTTTAGGGGCCTCTTCGCTCACCGGTGCAGCTTTGGGCTTCCGCGCCCGCGGCTTGCGTGCAGGTTTTTCCTTTTTCTCCGGAGCTGAGCCTTCAGCCTCTTTGCTTTCCGGAGTTTCAACCAACCCGCTTTCAGGTGCGGCCTCGGGGGCTGCGAAATCCATCACATCCGGCTGCGGCGCTTCGGCCGGGTCGGCCTGACGGGCGGCTTCGCGTTCTTGACGTTCGGCGCGTTCGCGATCCCGTTCGGCCTGGCGTTCGCGGTTCTGGCGCTCCTGCTCTTCCCGGCGGGCTTCCATTTCGCGCTGCGCTTCGCTCAGCATTCGCAAGTAATGCTCGGCATGCTGCTGAAAGTTCTCAGCCGCCACACGGTCGTTTGACAGTTGCGCGTCACGTGCCAGTTGATTGTATTTGTCAATGATCTGCTGCGGCGTGCCACGCACTTTGCCCTCGGGGCCCGAGCTGTCAAACACACGGTTTACGACGTTGCCGCCGGAGGGACGATTGCGGTTATTCTTGGCCCGCGAGCGGGATTTGGAAGATCTCATCTTTCTCTACGTCAGCCTTGTCAATTCGCTGTCGAACCACCCGTGTTTTGCACTGCTCTAAGGCGTTTGCCGTGACGGGATCTCGACTTTTTTGGGCTTGGCGTCAGGGGTGCGCTGCAACAGCGTCAACCTCGCCGACTAATCCTGAGTAAGCATGTCCTGACCGCGCAGACAAGAGGAATCTCGGGTTTTCACCAGGTTTTTTGGTTCGGGCAGCGCTTTTTGGTCGCAATCCTGCCGATCAACCCGGCATTTTTGCGCCAACCACACGGTCGCGCCCATCCAGATCAGGGATCACACAAACATCTACAAGCCCTGCCGCATCAAACAAAGCGGCAACTTTTTTGGCCTGCGTTGGGCCTATTTCAACAAGAATCCGCCCCCCCGGCAGAAGAAAATCGGGGGCTGACGCGGCAATCCGACGATATGCACCCAACCCGTCTCCTTCGTCGGTTAGGGCCATACGCGGCTCGTGCTCTTTGACCTCTGGTGACAATTCGACCATTTCGTCCACTGAGATATAAGGTGGATTGGAAACAATAAGGTCAAACTGACCATCAATGTTTTCAAACCAATCCGAGCGCACAATATCCACTCTCCCCTGAACTTGATGCTCAATCGCATTTGCACTGGCTTGCAGACAGGCAGCTTCGCTCAGATCGGCCCCGACGCCTGACGCGCTGGCACGTTCGGCCAGCAACGTAATCAGGATGCAACCCGAGCCGACCCCCAAATCCAGAACGTGATCAAACGGCGCGCTCAGGGCTGCTTCGATCAGGGTTTCGGTTTCGGGTCGTGGATCCAGAACATCCCGGCTGACCCGGAACCGGCGCCCATAAAACTCTCGTTCGCCTAACAAATGTGAAACTGGCACCCGAATGGCGCGAAGCGAGATCAACTGGTCATAGCGCTCGGCAATCTCGGGCTGCAACTCCTCGGGCGCAATCAGCGTCACCCGACTGGCTTCTATGCGCGCCGCATGGGCCAGCAGCAGTCGTGCATCGCGCGCGGGGTCATCCACGCCAGCCGCCCGCAGACGGGCCGTTGCCGCCACCATGGCCTGTGCCGCTGTCTGCAGGCCGGTCATTGCGCCATCTCGGCAAGCAGCCGCGCCTGATCATCAGCCGTCAGCGCATCGATGACCTCATCCAGATCGCCCTGCATGACCTGATCCAGCTTATAAAGCGTCAGGTTGATGCGGTGATCCGTCATGCGACCTTGCGGGAAGTTATAGGTACGAATACGTTCCGAACGGTCGCCCGAGCCCACCTGACTGGCCCGATCTGCCGAGCGTTCACTGTCAATCCGCTGCCGCTCCAGATCATAAAGCCGTGTCTTCAGCACCTGCATGGCAATCTCGCGGTTACGGTGCTGTGACTTCTCGGAACTCGTTACAACCAACCCCGTCGGAAGGTGCGTTATCCGGACCGCCGAGTCGGTGGTGTTGACGTGCTGTCCACCCGCGCCTGAACTGCGCATCGTATCGATTCTGATGTCATTTGCGTCGATCTGGATGTCCACATCCTCGGCCTCGGGCAGAACCGCCACTGTCGCAGCCGATGTATGAATCCGCCCGCCACTTTCCGTCTCGGGTACGCGCTGCACGCGGTGCACGCCGGATTCGTACTTCATCCGGGCAAAGACATTGTCGCCCTTGATATGAGCCACGACCTCTTTGATGCCGCCCAAATCCGAGGCCTGTTCCTCGATAATCTCAAACCGCCAGCCCCGCGCCTCGGAATAGCGTTGATACATGCGCAAGAGGTCGCTTGCGAACAAAGCGGCCTCATCGCCGCCGGTTCCAGGGCGAATTTCCAACATCGCCGGGCGCGCATCGGCCGCGTCTTTTGGCAGCAACGCCAATTGCAGGGCCTGTTCCGCCGCAGGAATACTGGCCTGTAGCTGAGGGATTTCCTCTTCGGCCAGTTCTTTCATGTCCGGGTCGGCCAACATCGCCTGGGCCTCGGCCAGATCCGCGACCAGCTGCCGCCAGGCCATGATCTGATCAACCACCGGCTTGAGGTCGGAATACTCCTTGGCAAGCGTCGCAATATCGCCCCCCGACACGCCATCGGCCATGGCTGCTTCGAGGTATTGAAAACGCTGGGTGATCTGTTCAAGACGTTCTTCGGGGATCATCCGGGCGGTGTCTCTCATCCCGGGGCTTTGGTCAAGGGCAACGTCATGCTAAGCTTGCTGTCATGAAACGGATTTTGCTTGCTTTACTGCTGACATCCACGCCGGTTTTCGCTGATTACGTCGGCCCGGACGGTAAAACCCGCGATTGCTATTGCACCGACACGTCCGGGACGCGCATCGAGTTGGGCGAGATGATCTGCCTGCAGGTCGACGGCCGTATGTTCACCGCGCAATGTCAAATGTCGCTGAACGTTCCCATGTGGCGAGAGGTTCAGGAAGGGTGCTTGTCATCAGGGTTGCAGAGTAAACCCTTTGGGAAGGCAGCTTCGGACGACGCGTCTTAAACCACCACCGCTCAATCACATCTTCTGCAACCACCCATCAACCCGCGCCTTGTTCACGCCAAAATCTTTGCGCCCAAACCGCAGGCGGCCGTGAACGCGCAGAGAGTTGCCGTCCTGCTGAACCGTGGTGTAGTCGGGAAAGCCGATCCATTTCGTGCGGGTGATGTAGGTGATCATGCCTGCATCGACAGACCCTGCCAAAACCGATGTGCGGGGCGTGGCGCGGATGATCTGGTCCAGACGCTGCAAACCTTCGGGGCCGGTTTCGACAACGCGCACCACACCGCCGGGCAGGTCCTGATCCACGGGTGCGACCGGCGCAACATTCCATTGCGCAGGGTCGGATGGGGCCAGCCGGATATAAGCGCCTAGTCCGATCACAAGCGCGAGCACTGCCCAAAGAACCATCTTTTTCATCCCACTTTACCCTCTGGGGCAAATCCTAGGCGGATGAAGCGCCTGCACAACCCGTTCCACACCGGTTTACCGCGACGTCACCCCCGGCAGGATGCACAGCATCTCATATATCAGGTTCGCCGCCGTCAGCGCCGTGTTTCCCGATGGGTCATATGGTGGTGAGACCTCGACAAGGTCACAGCCCACCGCGTTCACCCCTTGCAACGCATGGATCAGTTGCAACGCCTGTGGGGTCGTCAGCCCCGCAATCTCTGGCGTGCCGGTGCCCGGAGCAAAGGCCGGATCCAGGCTGTCGATGTCATAGGTGATATAAACCGGATGCTCACCGATGGTCTTGCGAATCTGCGAGCCGATCTGGGTCAGGTTCTGCTGCCACAGCTCCCAGGCGGGAAACTGGCGAAAACCCCAATCCTTGGCCTCGGTAAAGTCCGATGCCGCGTAGCCTGATCCACGAATGCCGATCTGAAAGGTTTTGTCAGGAACGATCAGCCCTTCTTCGTAGGCGCGGCGGAAAACGGTGCCGTGGGTTTCCTTTTCACCAAACATCTCGTCATTCACGTCCGCATGGGCATCCACATGCACCAGCGCTACCGGCCCGTGCTTGGCGGCAATCGCCCGCAGGATCGGCAAGGTGATTGAATGATCACCCCCCATCGCCACCGGGATGACGTTCTTTGCCAGTATTGCATCATAACTTTCTTTGATGATCCTCAGGCTGTCCGACAATGAGAAGGTATTGATCGCCAGATCCCCGATGTCAGCGATCTGCAAGCTGTCAAACGGGGCCGCCGACGTGGCCATATTATAGGGCCGGATCATCGCGCTTTCACTGCGGATCTGTTTCGGGCCAAACCGAGTGCCCGACCGCCACGAGGTGCCGATATCCATCGGAATGCCAAGCACCGCCACGTCCAGCCCCGCCAGTGACGCGGCCTGTGGAAGGCGCATAAACGTGTTCGGCCCCGAGAAACGCGCCAAGTCATTGCCGCTGACCGGTTGGTTGAATTCTGTCATGCGCGTGCCGCCCCATCCTTTTTTTTACGTCTTCCAGCACATACCGGAAGTATGGCTAACCAGAAGTTAACGGGTACCCAAACAGGTTTACTCTTTCTCTTTGGCCAGCTTATCCCATCCCAGCAGACAGATGATCTGCGTCGCCACATGCGCCCCGGCAATCGCCGTTGCGCCGGATGTGTCAAAGGGCGGAGAGACCTCGACTACGTCTCCGCCCTTGATGTTGATACCGGCAATGTCGCGCAGGATGATCTGTGCCTGAATGGAACTTAACCCGCCCCAAACCGGCGTGCCGGTACCCGGCGCAAAGGCTGGGTCCAACCCGTCGATGTCGAAACTCAGATAGACTGGGCTGTTACCCAGTATACCCTTGATCTTCTGTGCGACCGCCGCAGGGCCAGATTCATAAACCTCACGCGCGTCGATTATGTTGACGCCCAGTGTGTCCTCATTGGTGGTGCGAATGCCCACCTGGACCGAGCGTTTCGGGTCCACAATCCCCGACTTCACCGCCTTGTAGAACATTGTCCCGTGATCAACGCGGGACATGTCATCATCGGCCCAAGTGTCTGTATGCGCATCAAATTGCAGCAATGACATGGGTCCGTATTTCTCGGCATAGGCTTTCAGGATCGGGAAGCTGATATAATGGTCCCCGCCCAGCGTGACCGAGGCCACGTCAGCCGCCAGAATGGTGCGAATGTGATCGGTTAGGGTGTCGGGAAAAGCCGGGATATTGGCATAGTCATACGCCATGTCTCCGTAGTCCACGATGGCCAGTTCGCTGAGGGCATCAAAAGGCCATCCATAAGGCGCGTCAGGCGATTGCAGGGCGCTGGCCTCGCGGATCGCTCGCGGGCCAAGGCGCGTGCCGGGGCGATTGGTGACGGCCTGATCAAAGGGCACCCCGGTCACCGCGATGTCTACGCCGCTTAGATCTTTGGTGTACAGCCGTCGCAGGAACGAGGTCGCCCCGCCAAAGGTGTTTTCATAAGACAACCCTTTAAGGTCCGGATTGGTGAACGCCTCGTCCACCTGGTTTTTTGCGTCTTCCAGTGCCATCTGTTTACCCCATCAGCCCAACGGCTGCGCCTTTTCCACGATACGTACGAAAAAGGACGCGCCGACCGGTGCGATATCGTCGTTGAAGTTGTACTTGGGATGGTGCAGCCCTGCCCCCTCGCCTTGCCCCAAGAACAGATACGCGCCGGGCCGTTCTTGAAGCATGTACGAGAAATCCTCGGCCCCCATTTCGCGGCCTGCGTTGGCGATCACCCGATCCTCGCCCGCGACCTCACGTGCCACGTCAGCAGCGAAGTTGGCTTTTTCGGCATCATTGATCGTTGCGGGATAGTTGACGTCATAATCCAGTCTTGCCTCAACCCCATAAGACGCCGCCTGCCCCTGTACGATCTGCTCCATTCGCTCCATCACCATTTTCTGCACAGCCGGATCGAACGTGCGTACCGTTCCATTGATATAAGCCGTGTCGGGAATCACGTTATTGACCGTACCCGAATGGATTTGCGTGACCGAGACCACCAGATCGTCCAAGGCATAGTGGTTGCGGCTGACAATCGTCTGAATAGCTTGCGCGATACCACAGGCCGCCATCACAGGGTCGCGCGTCTCATGCGGCATGGCACCGTGGCCACCGACACCTTGGATATGTACCTCGAACGTATCAACCGCCGCCATGATCGGCCCGGGCGTGGTATAGAACGCCCCTTCTGCAAAACCCGGCGCGTTGTGCAGCGCATAGACCTGAGAAATGTCGAACCTCTCCATAATGCCCTCTTCCACCATCACGCCAGCACCGCCACCTTCTTCCTCGGCAGGCTGAAAGATCAGCGCGACGCGGCCGCGGAAATTCCGCGTCTCGGCCAGATAGCGTGCAGCCCCAAGCAGCATCGTCGTATGCCCGTCGTGGCCACAGGCATGCATCTTGCCCGGATGTGTCGACGTGTACTCCACCCCGGTTTCCTCGGCGATGGGCAAAGCGTCCATGTCCGCGCGCAGGCCGATGGTCGGGCCATCCTCCTGCCCGTTGATGATCGCAACCATTCCGGTCTTGGCGATGCCTTCATGCAGTTCATCCACCCCGAACTCGCGCAGACGCTCGGCCACAAAGGCGGCTGTCTCATAGCACTCGAACTCCAATTCAGGGATCGTGTGCAAATGCTGCCGCCATGCGGACATATCGGCTGAGAAATCGGCAATTCGGTTGACGACGGGCATCTGGGGTGGACTCCTGATCAGGACTGCGGAATGGATGCATCTGACACCGGAACGAAAGGGTTCGCAATGGCCGAAAATCCTCTGATCCACGACAGCGACGCTGGTATCGAGCGTTTGCTGGAAATCATGCGCCGCCTGCGCGACCCACAAAGTGGCTGCCCGTGGGATATCGAGCAGGATTTCGCGACCATCGCACCCTATACGATTGAAGAGGCGTATGAAGTCGCCGACGCCATTGAGCGCGAGGCTTATGATGAGCTGAAAGGAGAACTGGGCGATCTTCTGTTCCAATCTGTCTTTCACGCGCAAATGGCTGAAGAGGCCGGGCATTTCACCTTTCAAGACGTGGTTCGAACCATGTCGGACAAGATGGTCAGCCGCCATCCGCATGTGTTTGGTGACGAGTCCCGCGACAAGTCAGCCGATCAGCAGACCAAGGATTGGGAAGCAATCAAGGCCGCCGAGCGTGCGGGCAAGGAACAGAAAGGCGCGTTGGACGGTGTCGCGGCGAACCTGCCCGCCCTGCTGCGCGCTCACAAACTGCAAAAACGTGCCGCTCGCGTGGGCTTTGACTGGCCCGATGCCAGCCATGTGTTGGCCAAGATCACAGAAGAAGCGGCCGAATTGGAAGAAGCGCGTGACAGGATGGACGCCGATGCGCTTGAGGACGAATTCGGCGATCTGCTGTTTGTGATGGTCAATCTTGGGCGCCATCTGGGTATCGAACCCGAGGCCGCCCTGCGCCGCACCAATGCCAAGTTCACCCGCCGCTTTGAACAGGTCGAAGCCCGTCTGGCCGAGCGGGGCAAAACCCCCGCACAAAGCGATCTTGCCGAGATGGATGCGCTCTGGGACGATGTCAAAACCGAGGAACATCGCGCCAATGGCAAACTCCCGCCGGTGGACGCGCCGACCGGGGCCTGAAACTGCTGGACAAGTGCGGTGACACTTGCGAGTGTCCGCGCTTCAAGACCCCGGAGGCACAATGGCACCGCGCAAAATCATCATCGACACCGACCCCGGACAAGACGACGCCGTCGCCATCCTGCTGGCCCTGGCCAGCCCGGATGAGATCGAAGTTCTGGGCATCACTGCCGTTGCCGGGAACGTACCTTTGGCGCTCACCGCCAAGAACGCTCGGATTGTCTGCGAACTGGCGGGCCGGGCGGATGTTCCTGTCTATGCGGGATGTGATCGCCCTTTGATCCGCCCTCTGGTCACGGCAGAACATGTACATGGCAAAACCGGATTGGACGGGCCCGTTCTGCCGGACCCTGAAATGCCGCTGGCGGACGGACATGCGGTTGATTTCATCATTGAGACACTGCGCAAACATGAATCGGGCACCGTGACACTCTGCCCGTTGGGGCCACTGACCAACATCGCCATGGCGTTCCGCAAGGCCCCCGACATCGTCGATCGGGTGCAGGAAATCGTGCTGATGGGGGGCGCTTATTTCGAAGTGGGCAACATCACCCCCACAGCCGAATTCAACATCCACGTCGACCCGGAAGCCGCTGATATTGTTTTCAGATCCGGCAGGCCCATCGTGGTCATGCCCTTGGATGTCACGCACAAAGCGCTGGTCACCAAACCCCGCAATGATGCATTCCGGGCATTGGGAAACAAGGTCGGCATTGCAGTGGCGGAAATGACCGACTTTTTTGAACGCTTCGACAAGGAAAAATACGGCAGCGCGGGCGCCCCTTTGCATGACCCCTGCGTAACCGCTTATCTGATCCGGCCCGAATTGTTCTCGGGCCGTCATGTGAATGTCCAGGTTGAGACCCGGTCGGAACTGACCATGGGCATGACCGTCGCCGATTGGTGGGGCGTGACCGACCGTGCACCTAATGCGCTGTTTGTTGGCGACCTCGACGCGGACGGCTTTTTTGCCCTGCTGACAGAAAGGCTGGCCCGACTATGAGCGCCGCTCTGCGCCTTGCGCGCCCCGAAGATCTGGACCGCCTGATGGCGCTGGTCACTGCGTTTCATGCCGAGGCGCGGATCGAACAGGACGCTGACAAAACCCGAAATGCCCTTGCCCCCTTGCTGGAAGGCATCCCCCATGGCTGTGTCTACCTGATTGGCCCGGGACGCGCGCCGTTGGGCTATATCATCCTCACCTTCGGCTGGTCAGTCGAGTTCGGTGGCATGGACGGGTTCGTAGACGAAATCTATATCCGCCCTGCCGTCCGCGGCCGTGGCATCGCCACCGAGGTTTTGCTGGATCTTCCCAAGGCATTGGCCGGAGCGGGTCTGACCGCGCTTCATCTTGAAGTGGACAGAACCAATGAGGCCGCTCAGAAACTGTACCTGCGTACCGGGTTCAGACCCCGCGAAAAGTACATGCTGATGAGCAAGGCGCTTTAGCGCGATTCTCCCCGGAAGATATTGGCGGGATTCATGTCCTGAACCGGATCATTCGCCGATACTTCTTCCCCGGTTATCGGGTAGGTTCCCGGACCCGCACACGCGGACAGAATGGTTATGGACGTTGTGGCGATTATCAGAAGGAATTTTGATACAGACATCGTAGCCCCCTTTCTGTAATGAACCGAGGTTACGGGATTCAGCGCGGGCATAGTTAGTAACAAGTTCACACATAATAAAATTTAAGCAGATCTAAAGCGGACAAAATAAGGCATTTCGGCGCGTAAAACGCTGATTAAATTCAATTATCGTTATCTTTACTTTTTTTGACTTCCGTGAGCTGCATTTCAAAAAAGAGCAGATGATCCCGAGCGATTTCTGGAATCTCAGAGTAAGCACCACGCAGATGGAACCCTAAAGACAGGTATAATTGAGTCGCGGCTTTCAGCGGTTTTCCGGTGTCCATTCGGATGTAATCGAAACCAAGATCCCGACAGGTTTCAATCAGCGACAGCATGATTGCACGCCCTGCACCGGATCCCCTTGCTGTGTCCCTCACATACACCCGCTTTATTTCGGCCACACCCGGCGCAATTGTGTGAAACATGCCGCAACCAATCGGCTCTCCGTCAAGCATGGCCAGTTTGAGTCCGCCGTCAGGCGGTGCATGATCTGCTGCCAGAGTGTCCATCAAACGGGCGTATTTTTCCTTGGCGTAGAAGGTTTGGACGATCTGGACAGATCGCTCATCCAGCGTCAGCAGGAAATCCCGATAGTCCCAACACAAACGCCGAACCGCGTTCAGCTGGTCCGGCGTTTCTGGTTCAATAATCTTCAGCAAGACGTGACCCCCGGATCGCACCCAAGGGCCAGCCTAGCACCACACGGGTTATTTGCGAAGGATCGACGCGCCCGCGTATTCCGCGACCTCGCCCAAAGATTCCTCGATACGGATAAGCTGGTTGTATTTGGCCAACCGGTCCGACCGGGCCAGAGAGCCGGTTTTGATCTGACCGCAATTGGTCGCCACAGCCAGATCGGCGATGGTGGCATCCTCGGTCTCACCCGAGCGGTGGGACATAACGTTGGTGTAACGCGCACGGTGTGCCATATCGACGGCGCGCAGGGTTTCGGTCAGCGAACCGATCTGGTTCACCTTGACCAGCATCGAGTTCGCGCAGCCGCGTTCGATCCCTTCGGCCAGACGTGCGGGGTTGGTCACGAACAGGTCGTCACCCACCAGCTGCACCTTGTCGCCGATGGCATCGGTCAGGGCTTTCCAACCGTCCCAGTCATCTTCGGACATGCCGTCTTCGATCGAGATGATCGGATAGTCATTGACCAGCGCCGCCAGATAGGCTGCATTTTCTTCGGACGACAGTGAGATACCCTCGCCTGCCAGAACGTATTTGCCGTCTTTGAAGTATTCAGTCGCGGCGCAATCCAGCGCCAGGTGAATTTCTTCACCCGGTTTGTAACCCGCTTTTTCGATGGACTTCAGGATGAAATCCAGCGCTTCGCGGGTCGAGGCGATGTTGGGGGCAAAGCCACCCTCATCACCGACACCGGTGGCCAGACCAGCCGCCGAGAGCTCTTTCTTCAGTGTATGAAACACCTCGGACCCCATGCGCACCGCCTCGCGGATGTTCGCGGCCGAGGTCGGCATGATCATGAATTCCTGAATGTCGATCGGGTTATCCGCGTGCTCACCGCCGTTGATGATATTCATCATCGGCACCGGCAGAACACGGGCTGAGGTGCCGCCGACATAGCGATACAGCGGCTGCGTGGTAAAATCTGCTGCGGCCTTGGCGGTCGCCAGTGAGACACCCAGAATGGCGTTTGCACCCAAACGGCCCTTGTTTTCGGTCCCATCCAGCTCGATCATCGCCTGATCGATGGCCACCTGTTCGGTCGCGTCGAAACCTACCAGTTCTTCGGCGATCTCACCGTTCACGGCGGCAACGGCTTCCAGAACACCCTTGCCCATGTACCGCGATTTGTCGCCGTCGCGCTTTTCCACTGCCTCATAGGCACCGGTTGATGCGCCGGACGGCACGGCAGCGCGGCCCATGGTGCCGTCTTCCAGAATGACGTCGACTTCAACCGTGGGGTTGCCCCGGCTGTCCAGAATTTCGCGTGCGTGGATGTCGATGATGGTGCTCATGAGGCCTGTCCCTATGGCTGCAGTCGGTTGCACGCGTCATAGCAGCACCGGCCCAAAAGTAAACCGTTTCCGTTAACGCTAACACGCATATTTACCGCCCTTTAGGGCTAACAGTATTCTGTTTGCGCCAACAAGATCAGGCTGGGACAAGTTCGCGAGCCAATCGCCGTTCGCGGACAAAGGTGTACAGACCGGACCCGATGATAAGGGTCGCGCCCGCCATTGTCAGGACATCTGGCCGCTCACCAAACATCAGCATCCCCGCAAGGATCGAAAACACCAGACGTGTATAGCGGAACGGCATAAGAGCCGACGCTTCGCCCACACGCATTGCAGTAACAATGCCGTAGTACCCAATCACGCCAAACCCTACGGCGCCTAAATATGGCAGGGCTTGTCCATCCTGAAGTGGTGTGAAGGATGCACCAGACATCGCCATCAAAAGTCCCCCGGCCAGCGCAACGGCGATATAGGCCTGCATTGCTACAACGGTCGAGGCCACCCGCACGTCCAGCTTGCGCGTGATCAGATCCCGTGCGGCAATGGCAATGACGGTCAACACCACAAACAGGGATTCGGGCTGGAATCCTTCCAAACCAGGGCGGATGATCATCAGAACGCCGATGAAACCAACACCAATGGCGCTCCAGCGCCGCCAGCCAACCTGTTCACCCAGAAACAGTGCCGCCCCCATGGTGACAGCAAGGGGCATGGCCTGAAACACGGCGGCGACCGTGGACAGATCAATCAAAGACAGTGCTGTCACAAAGGTCACCGCCCCGACCCCTTCGGTTGCCGCACGTACCATTGGCAGTAATTGCCAGGCCACCGGATCAAAAATCCGCTTACGCGAGACCAGTGACAAGATGGCGAACACGACGCCACAGACCAGACCGAGGAACACCATGATCTGCCCAGTCGGTACAGAGACCGACAAGACCTTGATGAACATATCTTCAAGTGCAAAGGCCGCCATCGACCCTATGAGCAGCAGAATGCCGTTTACGTTGTTCATTTGCGCGTCCACAGGAAAAGGGCACATCCGGTGCCTATCGCGCACAACAACCTGATGCGACGGCCGCGGGCAAGACAAATTCCCGTCACGCTTGATGAATTAACGTGGGTTAATCAATCGCGTTTCGTGATGGATCAGTCCTGTTCCAGCGGCACGCCGTACAGTTCCAGCCGATGACCTTTCAGCTTATATCCCAGTTTTGCCGCGATTTTTTCCTGAAGGGCTTCGATTTCGGGGTCGACGAATTCGATAACCTCGCCCGATTGCATGTCGATCAGGTGGTCATGGTGATCACGCTCGGCATCTTCATACCGCGCGCGGCCGTCGCCGAATTCCAGACGTTCCAGAATCCCGGCCTCTTCAAACAGTTTGACCGTCCGATAGACCGTCGCGATCGAGATACCTTTGTCGACGGCAGAAGCACGTGCATAAAGTTCTTCGACATCCGGATGGTCGTCGCTTTGCTCCAATACCTGCGCGATGATCCTTCTTTGACCGGTCATGCGCAGGCCCTTGGCCTCACAACGCCCAATAATCGTATCCGACATGATGCCCCTCAGACTTGCTCGGGTCTCTGTCTTAGTATGTCTGCGCCGTTTGCGCCACAAGGATTTCTGCTTTTCCGCTGATCTCACGCGGCACGTGTCAGATCGGCCCAAACGGGCAGATGATCCGATGCGATATGCGCCGGGCGCGCGTCGTGAACCCCATGTGCAGTGGCCTGCACCCCTGCGCCCAGCGCGATCCGGTCCAGCGCGCCCAGAGGTTGTGCTGCGGGAAAGCTGGGGCGAGGCGGTAGAAAGCGCATTTCGGGGGCCAGATGGTCCAGAACTGGTTGTCGCGACCATTCATTGAAGTCCCCGGCCCAGACAGTTGGCATCTGGTCAAGATCGTCGTCACAGCGCCGGATATGCGAAATCTGTTGCCTACGGGATGCGGGCAACAGCCCAAGATGCATCCCCATCACCCGCAGCGGCCCGATTTGAGTGTCAAACTCGACTCGGACAGCCCCGCGCGGCTCTAACCCCGGCAATTCGTGATGCCCTGTTTGCCGGACTGCAATGCCGTCACCACGCCAGATGACCGCATTGCCATGCCACCCAAGGCTTCCGGCCCCGCCCAGATCGACGATCTGCCAACCCGCCTCATCCAGCATGAAATGCGGCAGGGCCGCCGGGCGGGGCGGCAGGCGTTTGTCAGCCTCTTGTAACACAACGATGTCGGCCCGCATGTGTTCGATGACCTGCAGGATGCGCTGCGGTTGACGCCGGAAATCCAGCCCGAGGCATTTTTGAATGTTATAGCTAGCGATACGTAGGGTTGAAGACGGTTTCATAAGGGCTTGACCAATGGGCTTGCGCCCAATGTGCCACCTCTGGCGCGGTGCGCAACCCCTCTGTTCGGTTACGGAACGAATGCCTTGGACAGAAACAAAGCCAATTGCACGGTTAATTGGCAAACGACCTGCAAGCGATCACCAAAGGATTGTTCCTTTTGATCCTCTGCTCTATCCGGTTGCAGTGGAACGGCGACACCGCCACAACTCGAGGGGCTGAATGGAACTGCATCAGACACAGCCGGACAACAGCACCCGCGCCAGCCTGGTTCTGGTCATGGGTGGCGCGCTATGGGGGCTTTACTGGATCCCGGTTCGGTTCTTTCTGGATCAGGGTCTGACCGGCCCCTGGCCCGGGATTGTCATGTACTGCGCGGCCCTGATCGCCTTACTTCCGTTTATTTGGAGCGATCGGCAAACGCTGGTGCGGGAATGGCGCAACCTGATGCTCAGCGGCATGTTCACAGGGGCCGCGTTTAGCCTGTATTCCATCAGCCTGGTGTATACCGATGTTGTGCGGTCCATCCTGCTGTTCTACCTCACGCCGATCTGGGGAACACTTCTGGGTGTTTTGTTTTTGGGTGAGCGTCTCAGCCTCATGCGCCTTGCTGGTCTTTTCTGCGGGTTGGGCGGTCTTTTTGTTGTTCTGGGCGGCGCGGGTTTCGTGCCCTGGCCGCAAAACATAGGCGATTGGCTGGCATTGGCCTCAGGCATATGCTGGGCCCTGGGCTCTATGGGCCTTTATCGTGTCAATCGCATCTCGATTTCGGGGCAGGTCTTTGCCTTTGTTTTCGGTGCGCTGATCCTGTCCCTATTCAGCCTTCTTGCTCTGCCCGAGCAGGCTTTACCATCCATCGCGCAAAGTGAAGCGATCCGCATTCTTCTGTTGGCCCTGTTGTCGGCCTTTTACGTCCTGCCCATGATCTACATGACGATTTGGCCTGCGACGAAGCTTTCCCCTTCAAGGGTCGGCCTGCTGCTGATGAGCGAAGTGGTCGTCGGAATCGCATCTGCTGCCGTGCTATCCGGAGAACCCTTTGGCCTACGAGAGTTTCTGGGCGCTGCGCTGATCGTCAGCGCCGCCGTGTTGGAGATCGTGCGAAAGTAGTGTCGCCCTATGGGTCATGTCCCACAGAAGGTTGCGTGCACCACCTCGTTCTTGGCCGGGGGCCGTTTCAAATCTGCGTCGTCATCCTGATCATCGTAAGGCCGAGCGAGGACGGCATTCAGCCGATGGAACGGCGCGTAATCCCCTTGTACCGCCGCTTGGATCATCTGTTCGACACGGTGGTTACGCGGAATAAACGCCGGGTTAGCAGCGGCCATCACGTCGAACGGTTGCGCTTCGCGTTCTAATCGCGCGCGCCAGCCCTCGGCCCAACTGTCATAGCTGGCGGGGTCAACAAATTGATCCCGCGCGGTATCGCTGCCCAGCGCCCGGAATGTGTTGGTGAAGTCCGCCTGCCCTTCGGCCATGCGTTTCAAAAGATCCGTCACAAGCTCTAGATCAGCGTCTTCGTCAGCCGTCAGACCGATCTTGGCCCGGAACAGGGTCAACCAATTCTGCTGCAAAAGCTCTGGCATGGCATGGACGATCTCGGTCGCCTCTTCGACAGCGGCCTCCTTATCATCCATCTGCTGGATCAGCGACGTCGCAAGCTGCGCCAGATTCCACACAGCAATGTCGGGCTGGTTCGAATAGGCATAGCGCCCCATCCGGTCAATCGAACTGTAGACCGTGTTGGGGTGATACGTGTCCATGAAAGCGCAAGGGCCATAATCAATCGTCTCACCCGCGATCGAGCAATTGTCAGTGTTCATCACCCCGTGAATGAACCCCACGCTCATCCACTGCGCGATCAGCTTGGCCTGTGCGTCCCGCACCGCCCGCAACAGACCCATAGGCCCGTCAGCCTTAGGATAGTGACGCGCGATGGCGTATTCCGTCAGTCGGCGCAAACTGTCCAGCTGCCCCCGTGCGGCGAAAACCTGAAACGTACCCACCCGCAGATGGCTGCTGGCCACGCGCGTCAACACCGCCCCCGGCATCGGGCCTTCGCGAAACACCGTTTCGCCCGTTTCCACAGCCGCCAGAGCACGCGTGGTCGGAACGCCCAGCGCGTGCATCGCCTCAGACACCACATATTCGCGCAGAACCGGCCCCAGCCACGCCCGACCATCGCCACGGCGCGAAAAAGGCGTGGGGCCCGAGCCTTTCAGCTGTATGTCCCGGCGCACCCCATCGGTGCCCACGGTCTCGCCCAGCAGCACCGCACGCCCATCCCCCAATTGAGGGTTATACTGTCCGAACTGGTGCCCAGAATACAGCTGCGCAATGGGCTCTGCACCTGTGGGCAGACGATTGCCAGCAAAAGCCTGGGCCATGTCCTGCACATCTCCTGGGGTGATCTGCAGCAACTTCGCCAAATCATCGTTGAATGCAATCATCTGCGGTGAACGCACGGGAACCGGCGCCTGCCGCGCAAAAAACGCATCCGGCAGACGGGCATAGGTGTTATCGAAGGGGATCGTTAGGGTCATGTCGCACTACATATTGTTCAGGCGCACGAATACCATAGCGGATCGTATCGTCCCGTGCATAATCGCGCCGAACCAAGAGGGCACTTATGACCGCACAAGACATTATCGATCACCTGAACCTGCAACGTCATCCCGAAGGCGGTTGGTATGCCGAGACATGGCGTGCCAGCAACGCAGGCCGCCCCACCGGCACTTGCATCTATTTCTTGTTGCAGGCCGGTGAAAGCAGCCACTGGCATCGGGTCGACGCCACCGAGATCTGGCTCTACCACGCAGGCGCACCTCTGTTCCTATCGCTCAGCGCGACGGATGCGGGGCCTGCGGTCGATCATCTGCTGACCCCTGACCTGTTAAAAGGCGCGCCGCAGCTGATCGTTCCGGAAGGCCATTGGCAGGCTGCACGCAGCACGGGCGACTACACCTTGGTCAGTTGCACGGTCTCTCCCGGCTTTGATTTCGAAGGTTTTGAGTTGGCCGCGCCGGGCTTTGACATCCCAAGGGAATAGCCCGACCCAAGAAATCTCTGAAAAGTTGAGTTTACAGACGGCTCAGCTTTGACCATCCTGTACCCGTAACCGTGTGTGACGGAGTATCGAGTGAGCATGGAGCAGGTCTGTTTGACTGTCCTTATTCTCTGCTTAAGTGCAGGGATTACAAGCGCCAGCCCGGACTGTGCAGATTCTGGCGAACCGTTGGATGTTTCATTGCCCAGCGAGTCTACAACTGCCGAACCAGCCGCGCAGACGCCCGAAGACCTGTCCCCATGCGCGGCCATGCAATTGGAACAAGGACGCGAGCGGATGCGCGAACGTGGGGCCGTCTGCGGCGACTGGACCATATTGGGCGAAACGCGCAAAACCCTGAAAAGCAAGACCCGGGGCTGCGGCATTGCCAAACCGGTTCGGGTCTACCGGATCTCAGATGTTGCCCTCAGTCAGTTTTCGCTGATGGATTGTCAGACGGCGGTCACGCTGAAAACATGGATCGAAACCGTTGCCAAACCCGCCTTTGCCGAAATAGGCGGCGGACTCAAGGGCATGCGGGTAGTAGGGCACTATGCCTGCAAAACCCAGAACAACCAGCCACGCGCGCGCCTGTCTCAACATGCACGCGGGCGGGCCATTGATATTTCGACCTTTGTTCTTCAGGACGGCACACAAATCACCGTTAAGGACGGATGGACGGACAAGACCCAAAGCGCGGTGTTGCGCGAGCTGCACAACGGTGCCTGTGGCGTGTTCAGTACCGTACTCGGCCCGGACGCCGACCGCTATCACGTTGGGCATTTTCACTTTGACACAGCCCAGCGCAAAGGCGCTCCGGTTTGCCGCTAGCCCTTCGGGCTTGACCGGACTTAAACCGGGTTTAACGATGCCGGTATGGACCACAAAGACCTGATCGCTTCTTTGCCTGCCGAAACTAAGGACCGATTGCAACGCCGGTCGAACTCCGCTGGGCTGAACCATCTGTTGATCTATCTGGCGGCGCTGGCGGCCCTGAGCGCCGCAATTTTGGCGCAAATCCCGTTCTGGCCGGTCTTGGTCCTGCCGCAAGGCGTTTTGCTGGTGTTCCTCTTCACCCTCAGCCACGAATGCACCCACAAGACCCCTTTTCGTACAGGGTGGCTGAACGATGCGGTCGGACATCTGGTCTCGGTCCCAATTGCCCTGCCCTTTACGTGGTTCCGATATTTCCATCTGGCCCACCACAAATGGACCAACGACCCCAAACGCGACCCGGAGCTGGATGGAAAACCGCGCCCCGACAACTGGCCTGACCTGATGATCTACCTGAGCGGTTGGACCTATTGGAGCGGCATGGCAAAGGTTCTGGTTCAAAACGCACGCGGCCACCTGGACGCCCCTTACCTTCCGAAGCGCCAACACAAAGCGATGAAGGTCGAAGCGCGCATTCTGCTTGGTCTCTACGCCTTAACGCTCATCAGCCTGACCTACAGCACGATGCTGTTCTGGGTCTGGCTTCTTCCTGTGCTGGTCGCTCAACCCGTTTTACGCCTTTACCTGCTGGCCGAGCATGGCCTCTGCCCGCCAGTGGCGAACATGCTCGAGAACTCGCGCACAACCTTTACCAACCGGGCCTTACGGTTTTTGGCCTGGAACATGCCGTACCACGCCGAGCATCACTCCTTTCCAAATGTCCCGTTCCACCACTTGCCCGAGTTGCACGACTGGACGCGCGCGCACTTGAAATCCACATCCACCGGTTACACGGAATTCACCAAAGACTACGCCCGAACGCTCAACTCATAAGATCCGTTCTTCATCTGGCCCAAAATATCTCGGGGGAGGCGCGCTTGCGCGGCGGGGGCAGCGCCCCCTAATCGCCACTTCGACTTTTGATCAACATGCTGATTAAAGGCACCAACACTGTCGCCATCGAACCCAATGGATTCGCCCCGATGCTTTTGACGGCCTGCACAACTTCGCGCGCTTCGGACGCCATCTCTTCCAACTCATCCTCGATATCTGCAATTGCCATGTCGCGAACTTCAACCGCCGGGGCGACTTCGTCCTCTGCGTTGCTGCGTCGCGCGAACAAGACCAGCAGACAGGCGAACGCAAGATTGCCAAGTGCCAGTAATGCAGCGGCCGAGGCAGGAGACATGGAGTTTTGCAGAGCAAAGAACAAAGCAACGTTCACAAGCACCAACGCTGACAGGGCAGCAATGCCCGCGATCCCCATCAAAATAGTCTGCTGTTGAACCACGGCCAGACGGCGCCGGGCGATCAGACGTTCCGTCCGATAGATCGTCACCAGATTTCTACTCAATCTGCTCATGGGTCCCTCCTAACCTTGTGCGCGTCCGACAACGTATCCCAGCGAAAACGCAATCAGTAACGCAGTCATCGGATAATCCTTCTGCAGGCGGCCGAATTCCTCGACCACGTCCTCTCCCAAGGACTGTGCCTTGCTCAGATCAATGCCATGCTCTTCAAGCAGCTTTCGGATTTCATCTGATGTCTTGACGCGTTCGGGCGCGTCCTTGAGCTTCGGGTCTTCTTCAACCCGCGCTTCCAACGTCGCGTTGCGCTGCCGTAGTTTCTCTAACTCTGTTTCAAGCTCTGCTTTTGTCGCCATAATGCCTTGCCCTCAATCCATGGGTCTGAGGCAACCGTCGCACAACAAGTTGTTTTTTTGAACTGTTTTTGGGTAATGCTACCCAACGGCATCCATCGAAACCGAGCTGACCACTCCGCCCCCGACCAGTGCCTGAACACCGGTTGTGCCGGGGCACGAGGTCGGCAGGCCTCGCGCCACGCGCACCGCCAGATAGGCAAAAGCCTGCGCCTCAAGCATATCGCCATCCAGTCCCACCGCCTCAACCGGTTCGACCGGGCAGTCCAACGACACGCGCAGCATCTCCATCAAAACCGGATTATGTCGCCCACCGCCGGTGACCAGCACACATGACGGAGGTTTTGGGCAATGCTCCATCCCTTGCACGACCCCCGCGGCACACATCCCGGTCAGGGTTGCCACGGCATCCGCATCGTTCAATTCCTGCACCAGACCGATCATTTCCGAAAAATCATTCCGGTCCAATGATTTCGGCGGCATCCGGGCAAAGTATGGCTCGGCCAAAAACAGCTCTAGCGCGCCCATTTCGACGGTGCCATCACGTGCAAGCGCTCCGTCCCGGTCCATCGGCAGCCCCAGCCGGGCTTGCATCAGATCGTCAACAGGCGCATTTGCAGGCCCGGTGTCAAAGGCCAGCAAAGCACCCGGCGCTTCGGGTCCGTCAAAGGACGGATCAACATAGGTCAGATTGCCGACCCCACCCAGGTTCAGAAAGCACAGGGGCCGATCCGCACCAAACCACTTGGCGCAGGCAAAATGAAAGAACGGCGCCAGCGGAGCCCCCTCGCCCCCCATCGCCACATCATCGCTGCGGAAATCCCAGACGACCGGACGCCCCAACGCCTGCGCCAGTCCCAGACCGTCACCCACTTGCAAGGTGCCACGCCCGCGCGGCTCATGTGCCAGGGTCTGGCCGTGAAAACCGATCAGGTCGACCTCTTCAAATTCCGACAGTGCTTCGGCATGGGCAAAAGTGACCAATTCGGCGGCTGCATCGACATCTGGCCCGTGCCACTGCCCCAGCGCCCTACGCAACACGTCGCGTTCAGCGTCAGTGTAGGCGCGATAACCGCTTGGCCCGAACCCGATGATCTGGTGCCCGTCGGTTTCGACCATCGCGGCATCCACCCCATCCATCGAAGTCCCCGACATTGCGCCCAACGCCCGGATCACACCGTGTTTGCTGATGGTCTGGCTCACGCCTGCCTCCTGATCTGGCTGTTCTTTTCGCCACATCCGGGTCTTTGGGTTCACCTCTGGGTTGCAGCCCGGTCAAACTGCCTTTTGTTTGCACAAAAACGCAAGCGTTCTCATCAGGCGGCATTCATTTTTCGCAAATCGCGTGGCGGGATCGACACCCGACACACTTATGAAAAGGTGGCTTTTCCTCCTGCGCGCTGCCGCCTATACAGTGCCCCGCAACATTAACCCAAAGGGCACGATATGACCTACCACCCCAAATCGGATTTCATCGCCACGATGATCGAGCGCGGCTTTCTCGCCGACTGCACCGATTATCAGGGCCTTGACGACGCGCTGATCAGTGGGTGCAAACCGGCCTATATCGGCTTTGATGCAACGGCCAAGTCGTTGCATGTGGGCAGCCTGATCCAGATCATGATGCTGCGCTGGTTCCAGAAAACCGGCCACCAGCCGATCACCCTGATGGGCGGTGGGACGACCAAGGTGGGCGATCCGTCGTTCCGCGCGGATGAACGCCCCCTGCTGGGCCCCGAACAGATCGACGAGAACATCTCGGGCATCAAGAAGGTGTTCGCCGCCTATATCGACTATGACACGGACGCCGAGAACAAGGCGCTTATGCTGAACAATGCCGAATGGCTGGACGATCTGAACTACCTCGATTTTCTCCGGGATATCGGGCGCCATTTCTCGGTCAACCGGATGCTGTCGTTTGAGTCTGTGAAGTCGCGGCTGGATCGTGAGCAGTCGCTGAGCTTCCTCGAGTTTAACTACATGATCCTTCAGGCTTATGACTTCCTGGAACTGAACCGCCGCTATGGCTGCGTTCTGCAGATGGGCGGCTCGGATCAGTGGGGCAACATCGTCAACGGCATCGACCTGACCCGCCGCGTGCTGGATCACGAGATCTACGGCCTGACCTCGCCTCTGCTGACCACCAGTGACGGCAAGAAAATGGGCAAGTCTCAGGACGGTGCGGTCTGGCTGAACGCTGAGATGCGCTCGCCCTATGAGTTCTGGCAGTTCTGGCGCAACACAACCGACGCGGATGTGGGCCGGTTTCTGAAGCTCTACACTGAATTGCCGGTGGATGAGTGCGATCGTCTGGGCGCCCTTGCCGGGTCCGAGATCAATGAAGCCAAAATCCGTCTGGCCAATGAGGTCACAACCCTGCTGCATGGCGCGCAGGCTGCGGCCAACGCCGAAGCGACCGCGCGTGAAGTGTTCGAGAAAGGCGGCGTTGGTGGAGATCTGCCAACACTGACCCTCAGCCCTGACGAATTGGGTGACGGCATGTCCATCGTGCAGATCATCGTCAAATCGGGTTTGGCAAAATCCGGCAAAGAGGCCAAGCGCCTGATCGCCGAGAACGGGGCCAAGCTGGATGATGCTCCGCTGACCGATGCAGGGCTGATGATCGACGCAGGCGCGCTGTCATCGCCCATCAAGCTGAGCGCTGGCAAAAAGCGCCACGCGCTGGTTCAGCTCGGCTGACAAGGCCTCAATCAGAAGAGGCAAAGCAAAAAACGGCCACCCAATCGGGTGGCCGTGTTGCTTCGTAAGACGGGGTGTTTACCTAAGTCCCTTTCCGCCCCCTCGACCGCCGCCACGACCGTTCCGGTCATCGCCGCCTTCGTCATTGTTGGCGTTGTTGCCCCGGCCCGGGCTGCTGCCTTCGCCGCCATTCCCGCTACCGTTGTTGCCTTTGCTGCCGCCTTTGCCGCCTTTACCTTTACCTTCGCCGCCTTTGCCGCCGCCTTTGCCTTTACCTTCTCCCTTGCCGCCGCCTTTTCCGCCGCCATCACCGGGTTCACCACCGTCTCCGGGTCCACCGCCATCACCGGGTTCACCACCGTCTCCGGGTCCACCGCCATCACCCGGTTCGCCACCATCACCGGGTTCACCACCATCACCGGGTCCGCCGCCATCACCCGGTCCGCCGGCATCACCAGGATCACCACTGTCACCGGGACCGCCACCATCGCTCGGGTCGTCGCCATCTCCGGGTTCACCACCGCCTGGCGATCCTGGACTTCCTGCATCTGCAAACGCTTCACCAATCGGTTCAGATCCCCGGCTTTCACCACGGTTTTCACTTGATCCCGAAAGGCTTGCCGTCGGCAAGTCCGTCAGTAGCGCGGCGAGACCCGGACACTGTGCCCCGGTCACGTCCAACGTTGTCTCGAAATCCGACCGTCTCTGAAGCCTGTCCAGAAAACTCGGCGTCACCTGCACACAATCACATAGGCCCGCATAATCCCCGGCATTCGCCAGGCTGCGGGCTGTTTTTCCAGTACAGGTTTCCGGTGCAGCAGATGCACTGCCAATCATCACCAATCCAAAAACAGGCGCGACAAATACAGCGCCCAGCGTTTGTTTCTTACTCATAACCATATCAGGACCTCCTGGCGAAAAAACACATGACGGCCCCAACATCTTCACTCACAAACAGGCGCGTTTTCGTGAGGGTCGGATTAATTTGTCTTCAGGAACGCAAGCACAGCCCGGATGGGCAGCGTCATCATCAAAAGTGTGGACACCACCCCCGCGTAGCAGTTATTGAACAAGTGTTCATATCTCTGGGAGGAGTTCACCATGCACCTGTCCACCACAGCAGCACTCGTCACCGGCGGCGCTTCCGGTCTCGGCGAAGCCACGGCCCGCTATTTTGCCTCTGAAGGTGCGCAGGTTACCATTCTGGACCGCGACGCGGATCGCGGCGCAAAGGTCGCTGCCGAAATCGGGGGTCACTTCGCGCAGACGGACGTGACTGATGAAGATTCGGTGGCTGCCGCCGTGCGCCATGGCGTGGAGAAGATGGGCAAGATCACTGCTGCCGTAAATTGCGCGGGCATCGCGTATGGCATCAAAACGGTCGGTAAGGATGGTCCCCACCCTTTGGATGCCTTTCAGCGCACCATCGACATCAATCTGGTCGGCACTTTCAACGTGTCTCGTCTTGCCGTCGCCGAGATGGCCAGGAATGACCCCGAGTCCGATGGCGCGCGTGGTGTAATCATCAACACCGCCTCTATCGCCGCCTATGACGGGCAAAAGGGTCAGGCGGCCTACGCAGCGTCCAAAGGCGGTGTCGTCGGCATGACCCTTCCGATGGCCCGTGATCTAGCCTCAACCGGCATTCGCGTCATGACAATTGCACCCGGCATCTTCATGACACCGATGCTGGCTGGCCTGCCCGAAGAGGTACAACAACAGCTCGCTGCTGACGTCCCGAACCCGCCCCGTTTGGGCGACCCGAAGGAATACGGTCGTCTGGCCGGTTTCATTGTCGAGATGGGTTATCTGAATGGTGAGGTCATCCGCGTCGACGGCGCCCTGCGCATGCGCTAAACCTGCCCCATGTCGGAACGTGAAAAAATGCAGTCCGGTCAATGGTATTGCTGTCTGGACCCGGAACTTGATGCCTTACGCGCGCAAGCGAGACACGCCGTTCACGCGCACAACAATTGCCCACCCGACGCACGCGGCGCGATGGCACCAGAGCTACGTGCCTTGCTGGGTCAAGTAGGCGAAGACTGTTTCCTCGAAGCCCCGTTTCATTGCGCCTATGGGATGAACATCCATCTGGGCAACCGGGTCTATTTCAACGCGGGCTGCGTGGTATTGGACACAGCCCCGGTACGGATCGGGGACGACTCAATGTTTGGCCCCCATGTCCAGATCTATTGCGCCCAACACGCCAAGGACCCGGCTGAACGGGCGCAAGGGCTGGAAATCGGCTTGCCGGTTACAATAGGCAAACATGTGTGGGTCGGTGGTGGCGCGATCCTGTTGCCCGGCGTCACTATCGGCGACAATGCCACGATTGGCGCAGGCAGCGTCGTCACCAAAAACGTTCCCGCCGGAGAGACAGTCGCAGGAAACCCTGCCAGAGGTCTGAAGCCTTAAGCGCTTTCAGCCTTTTCTTCGAGCATTAGCCACTCTTCCTCTGCAGCCGAAAGCTTTTCTTGCCGCTCCACCAAAGCGTCGGTGGCCTTCTGGAACTTGACAGGCTCGCGGGTGAACAGTTCGGGATCAGACATCAACTCTTCCAGCTTGGCGATCTCGGCCTCCAGGCGCGCGATCTCGGCGGGCAGTTTTTCCAATCTGTGTTTTTCCGAGAAAGACAGACCCGATTTCGGCTTGGCCTCTTGCTTGACCTTTGGCTTTGAAGCTTTTGCTTTTTCTTCTTTTTTGCCCGTCACATCACCGCGTTGCGCGATGTAATCCGACCACCCACCGGCATAAACCGTGGCGCGCCCATTGCCCTCCATCGCAATGGTCGTCGTGGCCACACGGTCCAGAAAATCCCGGTCGTGGCTGACCAACAGAACCGTGCCGTCGTAATCGTCCAAAAGCTCCTGCAACAAGTCCAGTGTCTCGACATCCAGATCGTTGGTCGGTTCGTCCAGCACCAAAAGGTTCGAGGATTTCGCCATCAGCTTCGCCAGCAATAGCCGTGCTTTTTCGCCACCAGACAGGGACTTAACGGCCGCTCTTGCCTGCCGTTCGTCAAACAGAAATTCCTTGAGATAGCCAACGACGTGCTTGGGCTGTCCGCCCACCATCACCTGATCGGCCTTACCCGACACCCGCATCTCGGGGTCACCGGTCAAACTGTCCCAAAGGGACATCTCGGGATCCAGTTGAGCGCGAGTTTGGTCGAACACAGCGATCTCAAGGTTGGTGCCCAACGAAACCGAACCCTCATCCGGCTCCACCTGTCTCAACAGCATTTTCAGCAGCGTAGTCTTGCCCACCCCATTCGGTCCGACAAACGCCACGCGATCACCGCGCTGCACCAGAAGGTCAAAATTCCGAACAATCTGCTTGTCGTCGAACCCCTTGGCCAAGCCCTTGGCCTCAATGACCTTACGACCCGACTTTGGCCCCGCTTCAAGCGTCATGGCAGCGGAACCCTGACGTTTGATCTGCGCCGCCTTTTCCGCCCGCAACGCTTGCAAGGCCCGTACCCTGCCCTGATTGCGTTTGCGCCGGGCGCTGATGCCCTCGACTGCCCATTTCGCTTCGGATTTGATCAACCGATTCAACTTGTGACGCTGTTGGTCTTCTTCTTCCCAGACCTTGTCCCGCCAGGACTCAAACGCATCAAAACCCTGCTCCTGCCGTCTGACAGCCCCTCGGTCGATCCAAAGCGTCGCCCGCGTCAGTGCCCGCAAAAATGCCCTGTCGTGCGAGATCAATACAAAAGCCGCCCGGGTTGATCCTAGTTCGCGCTCCAGCCACGCGATGGCTTCAATATCCAAATGGTTGGTTGGCTCGTCCAGCAGCATCAGATCGGGGGCTTCAGCCATCAACTTGGCCAATGCTGCCCGTCGCCGTTCCCCACCCGAGGCTGTCTCAACGGGGCGAGAAGGATCGAACTTCAGCCCTTCACCCGCCCGTTCCACCTTGTACAATTCGCCCGGCTCCAACCCACTAGAGGCATAGTCCCCCAGAGTTGCAAACCCCTCCATCGTTGGGTCTTGCTCCATATACCCTACGGATTTCCCCGGCGGTACAACGATCTCGCCCTGATCAGCTTCAACCAGTCCCGCCATCACTTTCATAAGGGTCGATTTGCCCGACCCATTGCGCCCCACCAGTGCCACGCGGTCACCGGGTTGGACAACCAGATCAAGATCGGAAAACACCGGATCGCCCCCGAAGGTCAGGGAAATGCCGGACATCTGCAACAAAGGAATTCTCGCCATGCCCGCCAGCTAAACCGGCAGTCACACTGCGTCAACGCCCCAGCTTCACCTTTTCGAAAATACTCAAACTACCGGGCCACCGCCCGCAGCAGACGTTTCCGCGCTGGGGGAATCGCCCGGATTTCCAACCCGGTAAAAACGTGCAGCGTGTTCATGTCGCGATCCACAACCGCGTGATCACTGACCCAGCCACCCATCATCAGATAGGTCCGCAACAAAGGCGGCATTCGTAACATCGCCTGCTTCAGATCCGGCCTGCGCCGCAAACGCGTGGCAAAGCGAAAAACATCCGGTGCCTTCACCCGCGGCAGCCATCGTTTTGGGGCCAGATGACGGTGTTTGAGCATCGCAAACGCGTCCAGGTACTGTTCGGTCTCGGTACCGGCAAAGGACGAACACCCAAACAACATCTCAACGCCGTTCTGATCCACATAAGCAGTCATCGCACCCCACGCGACGCGCAGAATATCGGGATCACTGCAATCGGGGTGGACACAGAACCGCCCCATCTCGACCATTCTGCCGTTGAAACCCTCAAGCGAGCTTAGGTCGTAGAACTGCGCAGAATAGCTGCGCCCGACTTCTCGACCGTGATCCATACTCATCATACGAAAACAACAGACAAGCCGCGCGTCAGTGCGCATGTCCTCGACCAAAACGTGGCAACACCGCCTGTCGAACGCATCAGTGTCCAGCTGCTGAGTGCCAAAAGCCTGTGTGCGCAATGCCTGTGCGGCACTGATGTCTTCAGCCGACTGCGCCAATCGGGCGCGATAGCGCCCTTTGCTCAACAAAACCGCTGTCGCCACGGTCGCATCCTCCGGGGTTGCCGACCCAATGTTGTCTTCATGACCTCGCTGACACAAGACATGTGACCGTCTTGTGACCAACGCAAGTCAGCAGACCGAATTAGTTGGCACCCGGAATGTTAGCCGGGTTGAAGTTGCCGATATTGCCAAGCAGCTGACGCAGGAAGCCTTTGTCCTGAACGTTGGAATCAGTCACACGGCGTTCCAGGGGAATCACGATCCCGTCTTCCAGGCCAAAACGCTCGATGTTTCTGACCACGCCACGTTGGTCAAAGCTGATGGCAACCAGTTCACGCGATACGACCTCAGGCCGTTTCGGGCCGTAGTGCCGCACCCGCGAGCGGACATAGTAAAAGCCTGAATCCCGCACCACACCCGAAGCGCCCGGAGCACCGATGGCTTCTTCCACGGTGTCGCGCGTATCGACGCCAACCTTGATTTCCGCCAGTTCCTCGGCCGGGGGGACATAGCCGTGATTCTTGAAGATGGGCGTACAGGCCCCGACCGCAGCCAGACAGGCAACAAACACAAGCGATTTTGTCGCTGGTTTCAACCGGTTCATTACCTTCAACATATGCACCCTCTTGCCTTGGCCTCTTGCGGCTTCTATCCGATTACAGAAACCGCTGCCACGGTTCAACACATAGAAAGGCTCACAAATGAGCAACCTTACATCACTTCGGGTGGCCGATCTGCCTCAGAACGCTCCAACACCGTTCGATCTGCGCCCTTCTGCCGCTTCGTTGGACGAGATTCGGCAAGATCTGGGATTGCTGGGTTTGCGCAAGCTCAGCTTTGTCGGAGAGGTCCGAGCGCAGGGCAAGCGCGACTGGGTTCTCAACGGCAAGCTTGGAGCCACTGTCATCCAGCCCTGCGTCGTGACCCTCGACCCTGTCACAACCCGTATTGATGTCCCGGTTCATCGCACCTTTCTGTCCGATTGGACCGATCCTGATGAACCCGAGTTCGAGATCCCCGAAGATGACGAATCCGAACCGCTGGGTCCCGAGATTGATCCGGCACTGGTCATGGTCGAGGCGCTGGCGCTGGCATTGCCGCAATACCCACGCAAGGACGGGGCAGAACTGGGCCAGGTCGACTATACAGAGCCAGGCAAACAGGCCATGACCGACGAAGACGTCAAGCCATTTGCCGGATTGGCGGGTTTGCGCGACGCGCTGAAAAAAGACGAGTGACAGGGGGCTGATTTCCTGTCATAGCAGGCGGCCAGAAAAATCGCTTGAACATGACGAGAATCGCAGTATTTTCGCGCGCTCATCGGATTTTGGGTTGGACATTGCGGGGCTGGTCGCCTAAACGCGCGTCAAACCACGATAAAACGAAATATGAAACCCGGTCGGCGGCGAATCTGCTGACCCTCAGTAGACAAAGGTTGAGACCATGGCCGTCCAACAGAACAAAGTTTCCAAGTCGCGTCGCAACAACCGCCGCGCACACGACGCTCTGGTTGCTGCAAACCCGAACGAATGCCCCAACTGTGGCGAGCTGAAGCGCCCGCATCACGTTTGCGCATCCTGCGGCCACTATGATGATCGTGAAGTCGTCGCACAGGCCGACGAAATCGACCTGGACGAAGACGCAGCCTAAGCCTGATTGAGCGCAGGCCGAGGCATGACTGAACAGCCCACGCACGCCGGACGGATCACCATCTCGGTCGACGCCATGGGTGGGGACGAGGGTCCCGCAGTTGTTGTTGCCGGTCTGGCGAAGTCGGCTGACAAGAACCCGGATATTGGGTTCTTGCTGCACGGTCCCGAGCAGGTCCTGCGAAAGCTAGTCGCAAAACGGCGTGTCCTTGAGGGGCGCGTCGTTTTTCGTGATTGTCCGGACGTCGTCACGATGGAGGACAAGCCAAGTCAGGTTGTGCGCAACGGCAAGCAAACTTCGATGTGGTCCACGCTGGAGGCTGTGCGCCAGGGCGAGGCACATGGTGCGGTGTCTTGTGGAAACACCGGTGCGCTGATGGCGCTGTCGATGATGCGCCTGCGCAAACTGCCGGGCGTGAACCGCCCGGCCATTGCGATTCTGTGGCCTTCGCGCAACCCTCAGGGGTTCAACGTGATGCTCGACGTAGGCGCCGACGTCCGCGCCGACGCCAAGGATTTGCTGCAATTTGCCCTGATGGGCGCTTCATATGCGCGCAATGGCATGGCGCTTGCACGGCCCCGCATTGGGTTGCTGAATGTCGGCACCGAAGAACACAAGGGCCGCGCCGAGCTGAAAGAAGCGCACGCAATGATCACCGAGTTTGCAGAGCAGGCAAATTTCGTATTTGTGGGCTTTGTCGAAGGCAGCGACATTCCGGGCGATAAGGCAGATGTCATTGTCACGGATGGGTTTACCGGCAATGTTGCGATTAAGACCGGTGAGGGTACAGCCAGCCTGATCGGTGACCTGCTGCGCCAGGCGTTCAAGTATTCTCCGCTGTCCCGGCTGGCGTCAATTCTGGCGATCACCTCGCTAAACCGTCTGAAGAAACGGATCGACCCAAGGCGTGTGAACGGCGGCGTCTTTCTTGGGCTGAACGGCACCGTGGTGAAATCTCATGGCGGCGCAGACGCGACCGGCGTGTCGGCTGCAATCAAGCTGGCCTTTACGCTGGCGCAATCGGGCTTTTCCGAAAAATTGGCCGCGCGGGTTGCATCCACAGCCCAGCTTGCACAAGATGCCGCGCAAGCTGCGCCGCAGACCGAAAAATAATCAAAAAGGCAGTACCCCAACATGGCAGGCCGTTCAGTTGTAGTAGGTGTCGGGCATTATTTGCCGGAACGCATTGTTCCTAATTCCGAGTTTGAGAAAACGCTGGACACAACCGACGAGTGGATCCGAACGCGATCGGGTATTGAGCGGCGCCATTTCGCAGCCGAAGGCGAAACGACCTCGGATCTGGCGACAAAAGCTGCCGAGGCGGCCTTGGCAGATGCCGATTTGAGTGCGGATGACATTGACGCCATCGTCGTAGCGACATCGACCGCTGATCTGACCTTCCCGTCTGCGGCAACCATGGTTCAGGCCCGGCTTGGCATGACCAAGGGGTTTGCCTTTGACGTACAAGCCGTATGCGCGGGATTCGTTTTTGCACTTTCCAACGCAAATGCGCTGATTGTTTCGGGTCAGGCCAAGCGCGTGCTGGTTATCGGCGCCGAGACGTTCTCTCGGATCATGGACTGGACGGATCGCTCCACGTGTGTCCTTTTCGGCGATGGAGCCGGAGCGTTGGTGTTGGAAGCTCAGGAAGGCAACGGCACTTCGGATGATCGCGGCATTCTGGCAACCGATCTGAACTCGGACGGTCGCTACAAGGATCTGCTCTATGTCGATGGCGGAGTATCTACTCAATCCACCGGGCATTTGCGTATGCAAGGCAACCAAGTGTTCCGACATGCTGTTGAAAAACTTACAAAAACTGCTGAAACCGCACTCGAGCGCGCGGGTCTGGGCAACTCGGACGTAGACTGGATCGTGCCGCATCAGGCCAATATCCGCATCATTCAGGGCACCGCCAAGAAAATGGGCCTGCCTATGGAGAACGTCGTGGTGACGGTTCAGGATCATGGCAACACCTCGGCCGCATCGATTCCGCTGGCCCTTTCGGTGGGCAAACAGCGTGGGCAGATCAAGCCCGGCGACCTGATCGTGACCGAAGCCATTGGCGGTGGGCTGGCATGGGGCGCGGTTGTTCTGCGCTGGTAACCGGCGCAAACCGGCTTACACAGCCACCCGCAATTCATTGATATTGACAGCGAATTTGCCATACCCATATGCTTTGATATCAACAGGGGAAATGGCATGGGCGATAAAACACTGACTCGAATGGATCTGAGCGAAGCCGTCTTTCGCGAAGTTGGGCTTTCACGAAACGAAAGCGCACAGCTGGTTGAAAGTGTTCTTAACCACATGTCTGACGCTCTGGTGCGCGGTGAGCAAGTCAAGATTTCATCCTTCGGCACGTTCAGTGTACGCGACAAAACCGCCCGTGTTGGTCGCAATCCCAAAACCGGTGAAGAAGTTCCAATTCAGCCGCGCCGTGTGCTGACCTTCCGTCCGTCGCATCTGATGAAAGATCGCGTCGCTGCCGGGAATCGCAAGTAACCCCGAGGTCGCGCGGATATGAGCAAGTCTCCCGACGCGTTTCGCACTATCAGTGAAGTTGCGGATTGGCTTGGCGTACAGGCCCATGTTCTGCGTTTCTGGGAAAGCCGGTTCACGCAGGTGAAACCCGTCAAACGGGCGGGTGGACGCCGGTATTACCGCCCCAATGACATGCGGCTTCTGGGCGGGATCAAAAAACTGCTCCACGAAGACGGAATCACGATCAAAGGCGTGCAGCGTATCCTGCGCGAGCAAGGCGTGGCGCATGTTGCGTCGCTGTCTCCGTCGCTAGAGGAACATTCCCCTGCCCCGGCTGAGCCCGTGGAAGACACCGTGGTGCCGTTTGAGCCAAAAACTGCGCCAGTCACGGAACAGATCCACATGGATTTGGGCGAACCATCCGAGCCGTTGGTGAAAGAGGATGCTCAGATCAACGACGCGCCAACCGCTAACGCAAAACCAGTCGCAGAGCCTGAGCTTGATGCCGCCCCTTTGATGGGGGGAATCACCTCATTGGCGTGGAACCGAGCAGAGTTTGACGACGATCTGCTGCGCCGCATCGCTCCGATTGCAAAAGACCTGCGCCACTGGCTGGATCGTGTCGAGACACAGGCGACGGGTTAGGAAAAAAGGCATTGTTTTCCTCTTGCCCCTGCCGGGAAAATCTTTATGAACACCCCAACGTCGGGCTATGGCGCAGCCTGGTAGCGCGTCCGTCTGGGGGACGGAAGGTCGCAGGTTCGAGTCCTGCTAGCCCGACCAAATCACACCGACGTTTATGGCACACAGGCCAGATCCCGCTCTGGCACCAGAGGGGATCAAGATGACAGGTGTATGTCCAAACCAGCAGATCGAAGCGATGATCACGCGTGGCGAGATCAGCGCCAGCCCGGACGTTCTGCCTGCACAGATTCAACCGGCCAGCCTTGATTTACGTTTAGGAACAGTTGCTTACCGCGTCCGCGCCTCGTTCCTTGCGGGTGAAGGCCGTAGTGTCACGGATCGATTGACCGAGTTCGAGATGCACCGTATCGACATCACCGACGGGGCGGTTCTGGAAAAAGGCTGCGTTTATCTGGTGCCGCTGATGGAATCGCTCGCCCTGCCCGACGACATGAGCGCTGTCGCCAATGCCAAAAGCTCGACCGGGCGGCTGGACCTTCTGACCCGGACCATCACCGATGGTGGCACCGAATTTGACAGGGTTCCCGCAGGTTACTCGGGTCCGCTTTATGCGGAAATCTGCCCGCGCTCGTTCTCGGTACTGGTGCGCCCCGGAATGCGCCTCAACCAGATTCGCTTCCGTCAGGGTCAGGCGGTTCTTTCAGACGATGAACTGAAGTCTCTGCACGCCGAGTCTCCATTGGTTGACGGACCTGCTGTTATTCAGGACGGTCTCGGCTTCTCGGTCGATCTGCAACTGCCTGACACTGATCTGGTCGGCTACCGCGCCAAGCCCCACACCGGGGTGATTGATCTGGATCGTATCGGCGAATACGACCCGCAGGATTATTGGGAGGAAGTGCGTACCAAGGACGGTTGTATCATCCTTGATCCCGGCGCGTTCTATATCCTTGTCAGCCGCGAAGCAGTGCATATTCCGCCGATGTACGCCGCTGAAATGGCCCCCTATCTGGCAATGGTTGGTGAATTCCGGGTGCACTACGCCGGTTTCTTTGACCCCGGCTTCGGTCACGCCGCTGCGGGTGGAGCTGGATCGCGCGGTGTTTTAGAGGTTCGCTGCCACGAAGCACCTTTTGTGCTAGAGCACGGGCAAGTTGTCGGGCGTCTGGTCTATGAGAAAATGGCCGACATGCCGACGCAATTGTACGGCGCGGGCATTGCATCAAACTATCAGGGTCAGGGCCTGAAATTGTCCAAGCACTTCAAGGCGGTTGGGTAAGCTCTAGAATTTCATGAACCGGCGCATCTGCCGGCTCATCTTTTCTGCCTGCCGTAGCTTTTGGGCATGATCAGATGAATTGGCGTGCTTTGGCCCCTTCGATGAACCGTCGCCCTTGCCCATGCGACTGGCCGTATCAATGCCCTTGTTCACGCCTTTGTTCACCAGTCGCCGCATGACCTGACGCACGATCATATCAATGATCCGATTTGCATTCATTGCTCAACTCCCTGTCCTCGCGGCTTAAGATAGGCGTTTTATGCGGCAACAAAAGGGCTGCGTAGTCACTCTTCCTCGAACAGCTCGGTCTGATCTTCGTCGGCCTCATCCTCGCGCCCTTCACCCAGCGGAATGGCACCCGGTGGAGGCCGGTTTTCAAGAAGACCCGCCGCCCGAAGTTCTTTCAGGCCCGGCAGGTCACGCGCGTTTTCCAGTCCAAAGTGATCCAGGAATTCTGGCGTTACCACAAAGGTCACAGGACGGCCCGGCGTCATACGGCGACGGCCCAGTTTGATCCACTCCATCTCCAAGAGCTGATCAATGGTTCCGCGCGAAACAGAAACGCCACGGATTTCCTCAATCTCGGCCCGTGTACAGGGCTGATGATAAGCCACTATGGCCAGAGTTTCGATCGCGGCGCGGCTGAGTTTGCGGGTTTCGACCGTTTCCTTCTGCATCAGAAAACCCAAATCAGGCGCCGTGCGGATGGCCCAAGCCTCACCGACACGCACAATACGCACGCCACGGCCCTCATAACGTTTCTGAAGTAATTCAACCGCTTGCGCCGCGTCGCTGCCATGGGGCATCCGGGCTTCCAGATCTGCGATTGTCACCGGTTCAGAACTAGCGAAAAGAACAGCCTCGACCATGCGTTCCTGTTCCGCCAGCGGAGGTGCTTCGAACAGTGTACCGGTTTCTTCAGGGGCGTCAGTCACGTGTCTCGGTCCTCTTTCGCAGATGGATCGGAGCGAATGTCTCGCTCTGTTTCATCTCCATATGTCCTTCTTTCACCAGCTCTAACGAGGCCGCAAAAGTTGCCGCCGTCGCAGACCTGCGGCGCACCGGGTCGGCGTCCCAGCCCTCCGGCAGGTACGTCTCCATGTCGGTCCACGCTCCGGCAAAGCCAATCAACGGGCGCATCCTTTCCAGTGCCTGTTCCATCGTGAAGACCGAGTCGCGATCCATCACAAAGGGGCGGAATTCATCCCGCGTACGGATACGTGCATAGCCCTGCATCAGATCCAGCAGCGTGGCGGAATAGGTCACGGTGCGGATACGGGTGATATCTTCGCCCTGCCCGCGCTTGAAGAAATCGCGGCCCAACTGATCGCGCGCCATCAATCGCGCTGCAGCGTCGCGCATGGCCTGAAGGCGTTCTAGCTGAAACGCCAGATGCGCGGCCAGTTCCTCGCCCGATGGCCCCTCGTCATCGGGGTCCGGAGGTAACAGCAACCGGGATTTGAGAAAGGCCAGCCACGCGGCCATAACCAGATAGTCAGCAGCCAGTTCGATCCGCAGCGCACGGGCCTTTTCAACGAAAGCCAGGTATTGCTGCGCCAGTGCCAGAACCGAGATTTTCCTCAGATCCACCTTTTGCGTCCGCGACAGGGTCAGCAGCACATCCAGAGGGCCTTCGAATCCATCGACGTCAACGATCAGTGCTTCGGCCGCAAGACGATCCGCGACCGAGACAGGGTCTTCGCTAAAGAGGTTATCGTTCATATACCTGCCCGCCCATTAGGGCAGATAGTTCCGCTTCGACGGCAGGGATGTCAAGTTGCTGCGGAGGTTTGCGCATCGCCAGCGCCCGTTCTGCGCGGGCTTGTGCCTGATCGGTCATCTCTCCGGCACTTTCCATCACTGCGGCACGGTCTGCAAAACTGCCATTACAGTGTAGAACAACATCACATCCCGCCTGAATGGCCTGACGGGACACTTCAGCCGGAGTGCCGCTCAGCGCTTTCATCCCGATATCGTCGGTCATGATCAGCCCACCAAAGCCGATCTTTTCGCGGATCACACCCATCATGGTGGCTGAAATTGTGGCCGGTTGGGGATCTATCTGATCGTAGACCAGATGCGCGGTCATCCCCATCGGCAAATCGTTCAGTGCACGAAACGGCGCGAAATCGCTGCTGTCCAATTCGTCCAATGACAGATCGACATGCGGCAAGTCGTAGTGGCTGTCCAGCGTGGAGCGGCCATGTCCGGGCATGTGTTTGATCACAGGCAGAACGCCCCCGTCCAAGTGCCCTTTTGCAACGGCTCGACCAACCTTGGAAATCTGTTCAGGATCAGAAGCATAGCAGCGATTCTTGAGAAATGCGTGCGTATCAGACCGCGCCACATCGACCATGGGAGCGCAGTTGCTGTCGATCCCCAGGCTGAACAGTTCGTCCGCAATCAGGCGATAGCGCAGATACATCGCCCGCTCGGCCTGATCGCCTGCACGCGTAACGTGATCCAGCGGTGGTAGCCATTCGCGGGCCAAAGGTGCGCGCAAGCGCTGCACGCGCCCGCCTTCCTGATCAATGGTGATCGGGCAATTGCGCCCGACCGCCTCGCGGAAGTCGTCGCACAGGGCGCGGACCTGATCGGCGTTTTCGATGTTGCGGGCAAACAGGATGAACCCGAACGGGTTCATCTGGCGGAACAGGTCTCTTTCCTCCTGCGTCAGACGCAGTCCTTCGGCATCGGTGATCGTTGCGCCAAATTTCACCGCACGGCCACCGGAATACAATCAGCCCCTTGCGCCACCAGCGCGGCACAGAACTGGCGCGAGTCGCTCAGGTCTTCAAATCCCAGAACGCGCAGGCGGTAAAAGGTTCGACCGCCGCTTGAGGTTTTCTGGATAACGCGCTGTTTACCGTCCATGTATTCACCGAACCGACCGCTCAGGCGATCCCATTCAGCCTGCGCCACCTGAGTGCTGTCATAGGCCCCAAGCTGCGCCAGACGCGTGCCTTTGGCCAGCGTGTCGGGATCGACATCCAGCCCAGCCGCAGCCTTCACGGCAGCATTGATCGCACCCTCAGACGCCTCACTGGGTGAGATCTGACTGCGCGCAGGGCGTTTGACCGGGCGCAATGACCTGCGGACCCCCGGCAACTCGGCAATGGCCGGATCTGGCAAGGCCGCAGCAAAATCGGCGGGATCAATAGCCGGTTCTTCCTCGGGCGTGGCCAGCGACGCCACTTGTGTCCCGTCTTCAAATTCCTGCTGGGTCTTGGCCGCCTCACCCGCCAGTTCAGCCACCAGCGCGTCCACCGCGCTTTGGCGCAGACGCGCAGCTTCCTGGGTGGTGATCGGCTCTTCGACAACATGCAGTGCCGGGGTCGGCTTCAGGTCGCCGCCGGGCAGGTCTTCGTCCGTCAAAGATACTGGTCGTGGCGCAAGGATCAGCCGATCTGCGGGGGCTGCAGCGGTACCTTCAGCGGCAACGGCATTGACGGCCAGCCCCTGGTGATCCGCAGGGGTTCCACCCGGATTTTCCGGTTGGATGCGCATCGGGCCTTCGGCCGCACGCACCACGGGCACGCCGCTCACATCCCGCATGACCAGTTGATAGCCCCATACGCCAACACCCGCGACCAACGCCAAGGACGCGACGGCGCCAAGAACATTTACGATCCGGCCCAGCCCATACGTGCCGCGCGGTGCGTCATAATCTTGCATATCATCGGGGTAATCATACGCATCCTCAGAATACGCTTGATTCGGGTAATGCATCTGCTCGGGGCTTTGCTGCCCCGAGTAATCGTAACTCGCCATGTCCGCCTCACTGCCCGTTTCGCGCCTGAAAATAAGGCGCGCGGGTCATTTCTTGCCTACCTCGTACCGGCGGTTCGGGCGATATTTGTTACCGCATCTCCTGCGCCGGAGTAACGCCAAGAATACCCAAGCCCGCTGAAATCACAACAGAAACGGCACGGGCCAATGCGATTTTCGACTGGCTTGTGGCAACATCGCCATCCTGTATGAAACGCAACTGGGTTTCGTCATTGCCCTTGTTCCACAGCGCATGGAAGTCGCCCGCGAGTTCATAGAGATAGAAGGCAACACGGTGCGGTTCATTGGTGCGCGCAGCAATTTCCACCAGACGCGGCCATTCGGCCAGCTTCTTGGCCACAGTCAGTTCTGAGGCGTGATCATTCTTGCTCAGATCAGCACCGGAGAGGGTCGCGTCATCTGCGGCAATCCCGGCTTCAGCAGCACGGCGCAGAACGCTCATCACACGGGCATGAGCGTATTGCACATAGAACACGGGGTTTTCCCGGCTCTGTTCCAACACCTTGTCAAAATCGAAATCCAAGGGCGCGTCGTTCTTGCGGGTCAGCATCACGAAACGGGTCACGTCCGGCCCCACCTGATCGACCACATCGCGCAAGGTGACAAAGTTCCCCGCCCGTTTGGACATTTTGAATGGCTCACCATTCTTCCACAGCTTCACCAACTGCGTCAGCTTGATATCCAGTGGCACTTTGCCGTCGGACAGTGCCGATACAGCCGCCTTCATCCGTTTGACATAACCGCCATGGTCGGCACCGAACACGTCGATCAGCGCGTCAAAGCCACGGCTGACCTTGTCATAGTGATAGGCGATATCCGGGGCGAAATAGGTCCAGCTGCCATCCGATTTCTTGACCGGACGGTCCACGTCATCACCATGCTCGGTCGACTTGAACAGGGTCTGCTCGCGCGGCTCCCAATCCTCGGGCTTCTTGCCCTTCGGCGGCTCAAGGACGCCTTCGTAGATCAAACCTTTGTCGGTCAGCGACTGAAGTGCCGCCTCGATCCGCCCTGTGCCATAGAGCGATTTTTCCGAGAAGAACACATCCATCTCGACGCCCAACGCCTTCAGGTCAGCGCGGATCAGGTCCATCATCGCGTCCGTGGCGAAGTTGCGCAGATCCTCCAGCCATTCGCTTTCCGGCTTGTCGATCAGGCTGTCGCCGTATTTCTCTTTCAGCGCCTCACCGATTGGGATCAAGTAGTCACCGGGATACAGACCCTCGGCAATCTCGGGGCTCAGACCATTGGCCTCGCGATACCGCTCATAGGCGGACCGCGCCAGCACATCCACCTGTGCGCCGCCGTCGTTGATATAGTACTCGCGGGTCACATCATGGCCGGAATAGGCCAGCAGGCTTGCCAAAGCATCTCCGAAAACGGCCCCCCGCGTATGGCCCACATGCAACGGGCCGGTGGGGTTGGCCGAGACGTATTCCACGTTGACCTTCTGTCCCTGCCCCATGGATGAGCGGCCATAGTCGGTACCTTTTTCCAACACCGCGGCTAGCACACCCTGCCAAACTGAAGCTGCGAGCCGGAGGTTGAGGAATCCGGGACCAGCCACTTCGGCGCTGGTGATCCGGTCATCCGCTGCTAGCTTCCCAGCCAGCACATCAGCGATATCCCGAGGCTTCATCTTGGCCGGTTTCGCAAGCACCATCGCAGCGTTGGTCGCCATGTCACCATGCGCGGAATCACGCGGGGGTTCGACCGCCACGTTGTCAAAGCTCAACCCCTCGGGCAAAGCGCCTTCGGACTGCATCTGCGTCAGTGCGTCCAGTACCAGGCCGCGGATCTCGGAAAACAAGTTCATTTCGGATGTCCTTTTGCTTGCCGGGCGGTTTAACACGCAAAGCGGCAAGGTCAATGGACGCCTAATGTTTAAGCTTGGTTTGAGCGCAAACCTCGCTACTCTCGGCCTGATCACAACGACCGGAGACACACATGCGCCGTGCCTTGCCTTTTGCCCTGCTTCTGACGACAGTTATTCCGGCTCTGGCCGATCTGCCACAGCCGCAAGGCCATGTGTTGCTGACGCTGGGCGGCGCTGTCAGCGAAACAAACCTGCCAGCGCGCGGTGAGAATGACGGCGGCTTGCTAGGATACCTCGAAGTCACACATGACGGCGCTGCCGGATTTGATGCGGCCATGCTGGATGCGCTGCAACAGGTTGAAATCACCATCCCCTATGGCTCTCCGGGCAATCAACGAGATTATACGTTCTCGGGCCCCCTTCTTTCAGAAGTCATGATCATGGCTGGTGCCGAAGGTAAATCAGCGCTGCCCATGGCTTTGGACGGGTATCAGGCCGAAATCGCGTGGGACAGCATCACCACCCATAAACCAATCATCGCCACGCACGCCGATGGTTCACCCATGGGGATCGGAGGGTACGGCCCCACGATGATCGTATTCCCGCCAACAGACGACGCTGACCAATCGGCGGAACAAGCGGGGCAGCAAGTCTGGGCCATAGCTTACATCGCTGTAGAGTGATCAGCCCGTCAGCCGGGCGTGATCCTGCAGAGCAAACCGGTCGGTCATACCCGCAATGTAGTCCGAAACAATACGCGCCAAGGCGGTCTCATCCTTGGCAGCTTCAATGTCATTGTGCCAGCGCGCAGGCATCTGTTTCGGATCATTCAGATAAATGGGGAACAGGTCCTCAACAATCGTTGCGACTTCGGCCCGGACCTTCATGACACTTGGGGCACGATACATCCGGGTAAACAGAAACGCCCTGATTTCGCGAAGTTGCGCCCAGACCCCGTGTGAAAACTGTATGACGGGATAGCCCAGATGGCGGATATCCTCGACAGACTGCGCCCCCGAGTTTTCAATCAGGTCACGGGACGTGTTGATAACGTCAGACACCATAACGCCAAACACCCGCCGCAGCGCTTCGTGACGCCGCCGATACGGGTCAAGGTTTGGATATTTTGCGTCTACTTCCGCGTAACACTGCCCAACAATGGGCATGTCGCGCAGATCATCGTCTTTGAACAAGCCTGCCCGCAACCCATCCAGCAGGTCGTGATTGTTGTAAGCGATGTCGTCAGACAGCGCCGCCACCTGCGCCTCGGCGCTGGCATGGGTGTGGAGTTCAAGATCGAATCCCTCATTGCACTCGGCCAGCGCCCAGGGCAGTTCTCCGACTACCGGGCCGTTATGTTTGGCGATCCCTTCCAGACATTCCCATGTCAGGTTGCAGCCGTCGAACTCGGCGTAGTGGCGCTCTAACCGCGTCACAATCCGAATGGCCTGAGCGTTGTGGTCAAAGCCACCATAGCGCTCCATCAAGGCATGTAAGGCGTCTTCACCAGTATGACCAAACGGCGTGTGCCCCAGATCATGGGCCAAAGCCACAGCCTCGGTGAGTTCTGGGTTCAGACCCAACGCCCCGGCGATGGTCCGCGCCACCTGCGCCACTTCTATGGAATGGGTCAGGCGCGTGCGATAGCTGTCGCCCTCATGCTCGACAAAGACCTGTGTCTTGTGCTTGAGCCGCCGAAATGCGCTGGCATGAATGATCCTGTCCCGATCGCGTTGAAAGCATGACCGGAAGCTGCTCTCTTCCTCAGGTACCAGCCGCCCTCTTGCGCGGTCCGGGTCCGAGGCAAAACTCGCTCTGACCAAAGGTCTAGTCCTTGTCGCCTGTCCTCGAGTTCCATATATTGTAGGATGCTGAGGAAATAAACCTTTGGAGAGCGGCATGAATCTGCCCCCTACAGTCACTGATCGCGCTTTTGAACGTCTGGCCGAAATTGGCGCGGCGGATCAGGGCCAGGCTCTGCGTGTTGCAGTGGAAGGCGGCGGTTGCTCGGGCTTTCAGTACGAAATCGCGCTGGACACCCCTAAAGAGGATGACCTGATCCTTGAAGGCAATGGTCAGAAAGTCATCGTTGATGCGATCTCGCTGCCTTTCCTGGAAAATGCGGTCATCGACTTCACTCAAGAGCTGATCGGCGCGCGTTTTGTGATCGACAATCCCAACGCAACCTCTTCCTGTGGATGCGGCACATCTTTTTCGATGTAAGCGCCGCGGGGGCTTTGCCCCCACACCCCCAAGGTATTTTTAGCCAGATGAAGCAGGGATCCGCTCTCTGACCCAACGATCAGAGAGCTTCACCTGGCGCGGTCATTGGCGCCTCCGCCTGTACCGCCTCAAAACCATCGAGTGAATGGGTTAAGGATCCGTTTCTTCATCTGGCCAAATTACCTCGGAGCGCGAGGCAGAGCCTCGCAAACCCCACCGCCACCTTGCCGCTGGGTTCATTCTGAGCGATAGGTTGCCAAAGGCTTCGGAGGATCGCGCATGAAAATCGCCACATTCAACATCAACGGCATCAAAGCGCGGGCCGAAGCCCTTCCCCGTTGGCTGGACGACGGGCAACCTGACGTCGTTCTTTTGCAAGAAATCAAATCCATCGACGAGAACTTCCCCCGCGAAATGTTTGAAGAGCGTGGATATAACGTGGAAACCCACGGGCAAAAGAGTTTCAATGGCGTGGCCATCCTGTCGAAACTGCCATTGGAAGATGTCTCGCGCGGTCTGCCGGGTGACGAAGAAGACGAGCAAGCTCGCTGGATCGAAGCCACGGTTATCGGAAAAAAAGCGCTGCGGCTCTGCGGCCTGTACCTGCCCAATGGCAATCCCGTGCCTGGCCCGAAATACGACTATAAGCTGTCGTGGATGGAACGACTGTATCAACGCGCGCGTGACCTGCTGGACAGTGAAGAGCCAGCCCTGATGGCGGGTGACTACAATATCATCCCGCAGGCCGAAGATGCCAAACGTCCTGAGGCATGGCGGGAGGACGCCCTTTTCCGGCCCGAAAGCCGCGCGGCGTTTCGCAAGATCCTGAACCTTGGGTTTACCGAGGCATTCCGGGCCACGACCCAAGGCCCCGGGCATTATTCGTTCTGGGATTATCAGGCCGGTGCCTGGAACCGAAATGACGGCATTCGGATCGACCATTTCCTCTTGACCCCTCAGGCTGCGGATCTGATGCGCGATTGCCGGATCGACTTTGAAATCCGTGGACATGAAAAGCCTTCGGATCACGTGCCGGTCTGGGTTGATTTGGACCTGTAGTCCCTCAGGCCGTCGGATCGTAGCTGTAAATCCACTCGTATCGTTGCGCGAGCCTTGGACCAAGCGCCATCAAAGCGGCCTGTGCAGCTAGGCGCATTGGGCCCCTGAGATGAAAGTTCCGCGCGTTTGATCCCGCTGCAGCAACGACTTTTCGCGCGCGTGCTTTGCGCGCACTTTCGTATGCAGCCAACGCCTGTGCGACACCCGACTGCGCCTCGAAGGCGCGTGCAAGACACCATGCATCCTCCAGTGCCAAGCAAGCTCCTTGCGCCATGAAGGGCAGCGTCGGGTGCGCCGCATCCCCCAGCAGGGCAAGGCGACCGTTTTGCCATTTCTCGGCAACCGGGCGCAGGAACAAAGCCCAAATGTTGACATTCTGGACTTGCGCCAAAATATCGCCCACTTCCCCGCTAAAGTCCGCGAAGCGTGCACGCAGATCAACTGGATCGCCCTCCAGACGCCAGCCTTCCTCATGCCAGTCTGACCGTTCTTCGATCGCTACGATGTTCATCTGGCTTTGGTCGCGCAAAGGATACGTCACCACGTGACGTCCGGGGCCCATTGTCAGCGCTGCGCGCGGCATCTGCTCGGGACGGTTCCATGGAATCGTGGCCCGCCATGCGACTTGATGGGTGAAGGCTGGTGTTTCGGGCCCGTTGAGGATCGGCCGGATCGCGCTGCGTCCACCGTCTGCCGCAATGGCACATTCGGCCCGCAGCCTTTCGCCGCCTTCCAGAACGATCTCGGCCTCTCCGGGGTGTTTGCGCACTTCCGTAACGCGTGATCCTAGACGCAGTTCCACTCCGGCGCGCAACGCGGCCGTGTGCAGTAAATCAAGCAGGTCAGCGCGGTGGTAGTAATATGTTGATCCTGCGGCGGGACTGGGTACGCGGCTGATCACCCGCCCTTTCCGATAATCACGCAGAACTGTGCCAAACGATTTTTGCCCTAAAGCAGGCCTGCCCTCTGCAACGCCAAGAGCCCTCAGCACAGCCGTGCCATTGGCGCTGATTTGCAGACCTGCTCCGACTTCGGTCAGTTCGGCAGCCTGTTCAAGCACAGTGACCTGTGCGCCCCTGACTTGCAGTGCTAGCGCGGTGGCCAGACCTCCGATGCCGCCACCAATCACGCAGAATTTCAAACCATGGATATTCATGCCCCCGCCTTAACGCAAAAACGCCGGAGCCACAGGCCCCGGCGCTTAAGTTTTTAACCCCAAACCGGCGATCAATCGTCGCGGTGGACCTTTTCGCGGCGCTCGTGACGTTCTTGTGCCTCAAGCGTCATGGTGGCAATGGGACGCGCGTCCAGACGTTTCAGCGAGATCGGGTCGCCGGTCTTTTCGCAATACCCGTATTCCCCTTCGTCGATCCGGCGCAGGGCCGAGTCGATCTTGGCGACCAGCTTACGCTGACGATCCCGTGTACGCAGTTCCAGCGCACGGTCGGTTTCCTCGCTGGCGCGATCTGCGACGTCCGGAATGTTACGGGTGTTGTCCTGCAGCCCTTCAATCGTGTCGCGACTGCCTGCCAATAGTTCTGTCTTCCAATCCAGCAGCTTGCGCCGAAAATACTCAAGCTGACGATCATTCATGAAAGGTTCATCTTCGGCCGGACGGTAGTCCTCCGGCAGAAAAACTTCCTGCTTCATATTTGCTCCCTCGGTATGGCCAGAAACGTCGGTCGCGGTTGTTTCACCTGACATTTGGCTCTCCCTTCTGCGCAGCGTTTAGCCGACGGGCCGTGGAATGTCACTACACAAACGTTGCATCCACATTCGCCCACGCGGATTTGTCTAAATATGAGACAAACATCAAGAAAACCTTGTTTTTCTATGAAATTCAGCAGGCTTTTTTGGGGCGGCTAACTTAACGCCTTAACGTCGACTGCACGCGAATCAAGCAAAAGGGCTTGGAGATGCAGTAAAAATCCCGTTGTTCGACGCAGGGACGCGGGTTGTCAAAAACCTTGCCGCTCTGTAACCCGGAAAACACAGTTTGCCCGACCACGTCGCACAACCACATGAGAGGCCCATGACAGCACGTTTTCAAGGTACAGCCGAATATGTCGCCACAGACGATCTGACCATTGCCGTGAACGCAGCCGTCACACTCGAACGCCCTCTGCTGGTCAAAGGGGAACCCGGCACTGGCAAGACTGAGTTGGCCAAACAGGTGGCCGGCGCGTTGGGCGTACGGATGATCGAGTGGAACGTGAAATCCACCACCCGCGCGCAGCAGGGGCTGTATGAATATGATGCTGTCAGCCGCCTGCGCGACAGTCAGTTGGGCGAAGAGCGCGTGCATGACGTGTCGAACTATATCCGCAAGGGTAAGTTATGGCAGGCATTCGACGCCGATGAAAAGGTTGTTCTGCTGATCGATGAGATCGACAAGGCGGATATCGAATTTCCCAACGATCTTTTGCAGGAACTCGATAAGATGGAGTTCCATGTCTATGAGACCGGAGAAACAATCCGGGCCAAGAACCGCCCCATCGTCATCATCACTTCAAACAATGAAAAAGAGCTGCCCGACGCCTTTCTGCGCCGTTGCTTCTTTCACTATATCCGCTTCCCCGATGAGGCCACGATGCGCCGTATCGTCGAAGTTCACCACCCCGGCATCAAAGACGCGCTTTTGACCACGGCGCTCACCCAGTTCTATGAAATCCGTGAGACACAGGGTTTGAAGAAAAAACCTTCAACCTCAGAAGTTCTGGACTGGCTGAAGCTGTTGCTGGCCGAAGACCTGAGCGCCGAAGACCTCAAGCGCGACGGGGCCAGCGCCCTGCCCAAATTGCACGGAGCGTTGCTTAAAAATGAGCAGGATGTGCATTTGTTCGAACGCCTGGCCTTCATGGCACGCGGCAAACGGTAGCTGAAACCTGAACATTTGGTGATCTTGGCTTGCGTTGCTGCACCCCGGCTGTCAGCATCGCGAAAGTGACAGGCTCAACCTCACAGAATTGGATAGATCGCTTGGCGAACACATTGAAAATCCGCCCACTTCAAGCCGAAGACAAGGATCAGTGGGCTGTCATGTGGCGGGACTATCTAGCGTTCTATGAAACCACGCTGCCCGCAGAGGTGTACGAGACGACATTCTCAAGACTGTTGGGTGATGATCCGCAGGATTTTTCATGTTTTGTCGCCGAGCAGGATGGCAATCTGGTCGGGTTGACGCATTACCTGTTTCACAGCCACGCATGGAAAGTGGAAAAGGTCTGCTATCTTCAAGACCTGTTCGCCCGCCCCGAAGCCCGTGGAACAGGCGCGGGCCGTGCGTTGATCCAGGCGGTGTATGACGAGGCTGACCGGCAAGGTGCCCCGTCTGTCTATTGGCTGACACAGGAGTTCAACAAAACCGCGCGCCAGCTCTATGACCGCATCGGAACGGTCACGCCATTTATCAAGTATTCCCGCACATGATGCGTTGGTCCGCTCTTGTTCTGGCGTTGTTTGCGGCGGGCTGTACAACTGTAGAAACCATTCAAACGGTTCCGGTGTCAGACGAGGTTCGCTCGGTTGAGGCGACATTGCCTCCGACCAAGACCTTTGGTGCTCCGCGGCCCTGGCCACCTGCCCGATCCAACAAGAACATCGCCGAAGACTTTGTGGCATTGCATTTCGCGTTAGAAAGCGGGGCCGCGCTGCCCGTGTTCACCCGGTTTGAAACACCGGTCACAGTAAGGCTGACAGGTTCACCCACCGCCAGCATGCAACAGGATCTGACACGACTGCTGAACCGCCTGAAACGCGAAGCCGGGATCAATATCCGGCAGATCCGTGAGGGTCAGGCCAATATCACGATCGAGGCAGTCAGCCAGGAAGACATCCTGCGCATTCTGCCCAATGCAGCCTGTTTCGTGGTTCCAAACGCCTCAAGCCTGGACGAATACCGCCGTGACCGCCGCAAGGCGAAAAGCAGTTGGACCGAACTGCGCCAACGCGAACGGCTTGGCATTTTCATCCCTTATGATGTCAGCCCACAAGAAATACGGGACTGCCTGCATGAAGAGCTGGCCCAGGCCCTTGGGCCGTTGAATGACCTCTATCACCTGCCGGATTCTGTGTTCAACGACGACAACATCCACACCGTTCTGACCGGGTTTGACATGTTGATCCTGCGTGCCGCTTATGCGCCCGAACTGCGCACGGGCATGAGCCGCGAAGAAGTTACCGCCGTGATCCCCGGGGTACTGAGCCGCCTGAACCCGCGCGGCAATCGGCTGGCTGCGCAACCTGCAACCGAAACTCCACGTGAATGGATCGACGCCATCCAGAAATCGCTGGGGCCTGGGCCCGGTTCGCCCCGGCAAATGCGGGCAGCCAGAAAAGCAGCAAGCATCGGTCAACGACTGGGATGGACGGACCACCGCCGCGCTTACCCCCACTACCTGATGGGTCGGATGGAGCAGTTCCGAAATCCGAACGAAGCGCTGCGCCAGTTCCAGATTGCTCAGCAGTTTCTGAAGGCAACGCCTGGAACCGAAGTTCACCAGGCCTATGTGACCACTCAGACCGCTGCATTTGCTTTGGCTCAAAACCAGGGGCCCCGCGTCTTGCCTGAACTGAACAACGCCATTTACGTGATGACCCGCGCCGAAAACGCCTCGATTTTAGCTACGTTGCTTCTGTTGAAGTCCGAAGCTTTGAAACAGTCCGGACAGCTTCAACAGGCCCGTTCGGTCAGGCTGGACAGCATTGGTTGGGCGCGATACGGGTTCGGCTCGGAACTGGTGGCCCAATCTTTGATTGAAAGTGCAGGCCAGCGGAGTTCCAGCAGCACGACAGACGGGTGAAACGCATATGGTGGTAGTTTTGGGAATGGCGATCCTGGGGGCAATCCTGGGCGCTTTGACCGCGAAGAGACGCAATGGCAACGGGGCCGACATGGCGCAATATGCGGCAGGCTACGGGATCGCGTTTGCGCTGGTCGGGTTAATAATATCGCTCGTTCTGGTCCGCTTGGTGGTATAGCGCGATGTTTCTGCCCTTCTTCGAAAACCTCCGCAAAGCTGGAATTCCGGTCTCGCTCCGAGAATACCTGACTTTTCTGGAGGGCATGAAAAAGGGTCTCGCCACTTATGATGTCGAAGCGTTTTATTACCTCGCGCGTGTGTCGATGGTGAAAGATGAACGCAACATCGACAAGTTTGACCGCGCTTTTGCTGCCAGCTTCGAAGGGCTGAATGAGATCAGTTTCGATCAGGTTCTGGAAGCCGTGGATATCCCTGGCGACTGGCTGGCCAAGATGGCCGAAAAGCACCTGTCGGATGAGGAAAAAGCCGAGATTGAAGCGCTTGGCGGGTTTGATAAGCTGATGGAAACCCTGCGCGAGCGGCTCAAGGAACAACAGGGCCGCCATCAAGGGGGCAACAAGTGGATTGGCACAGCCGGAACCTCTCCATTTGGGGCCTACGGGTATAACCCCGAAGGCGTCCGCATCGGTCAGAAGGAAAGCCGCCATCAGCGCGCCGTAAAGGTCTGGGACAAGCGGGAATTCAAAAACTTAGACGACACAGTTGAACTGGGCACACGCAACATCAAGGTCGCCTTGAAACGGCTGCGCCGCTGGGCCCGTGAAGGCGCGGCTGAAGAGCTGGATCTGGACGGCACCATCCGCGCCACGGCTGAACATGGCTATCTGGACGTCAAGACCCGCCCCGAGCGTCACAACGCGGTCAAGGTGCTGCTGTTTCTGGACGTGGGCGGATCAATGGACCCGCACATCAAGGTGGTCGAAGAACTGTTTTCCGCTGCCCGAACCGAGTTCAAGCATCTGGAATATTACTACTTCCACAACTGCCTTTATGAAGGTGTTTGGCGCGACAATCGCCGTCGCTGGGATCAACAGACCCCCACGCACGAAGTGCTGCGCACCTATGGCGGTGACTACAAATGCATCTTCGTCGGCGACGCCTCGATGAGCCCGTATGAAATCGCCTATCCCGGCGGTGCCAACGAACACTGGAATCAGGAAGCCGGACAAGTCTGGCTGCAACGGGCGCGCGAACAGTGGGCATCCAACCTTTGGATCAATCCAGTGCCCGAGAAATATTGGGAATACACCCATTCCATTGGGATGATCCGAGAGATTTTCGAGGATCGTATGGTGCCCATGACACTGGCCGGCCTGGAACAGGGCATGAGGGAACTTACGCGGTAGCCAAAGCAAGCCCCCAAGCGCCGCCTTATTGTTTCCGAATTATGAACAGATTTGAAAGATAGGCGCGCAAATGCGCCGATTGTTTGCGAGTTCCGTACTAAAGCGGCCTCAAGGCTCGCCGATCTTCAGTTTCATGTTAATGTGCAAGCGGGTCAAAGCTTGGGGGCAGACATGACCAACCGCAAATTAAGAAATCTTCTTGCGTCCGTGGCAACCGCCATTTCATTGATCGTTACGTTCGGGGCGGCCGCGACATTTGCACTTGCGCCGGATACAGCTTTTGCAAAGAACGGCAAAGGGAATGGGAATTCTGGGAAAGCAGACAATGGGGACGGATCCAAAGGAAAAGGGAATTCGTCAAGGGGATCGCAGGCCGACGGCGGTGGCAAAGGAAACTCCTCAAAAGGATCCCATGCCAGTAGTGGTGGGAAAAACAAATCCAAGGGCAAATCCTCAGCTTCGGGGAAAGGTGCCGGAGCGAAAAAGCAACACGCGGCCAAGACAAAAAAGTCTAAATCTATCGCTGGAGGAAACCAAAAAGCTCGGCGGGTCTCACTTGGCGAATTTGGGCGAGAGTTCAAGAAGGATGTACGGCAGCTGTTTGGCAAACAGCCCACAAAGAAGTCCAACGGCAAGTCCGCAAAAATGACACGCGCATACAAGACCGTTTCAGTGAAACCGGTCGAACGTTCTTTACGTCCTGTTGTACGATATGATGTTGCTCCTGACTTGGATGGCCGCAAAAAACACCGCTATCACGACCCTTTGGTTGCTGCGATTACCGATCCTTACGGTTCGGATAAGCTGCGCAATCTGAATGCGTCGAAAGCGGCGGCTCCTGCCTTCCAGAACGCTGCAGCCAACAGCAATGTTGGGAAAATCGCCACTTATCAGGCTGCTGCCGCGGAATATTACGATTTGCGTGGGCAGTTGTATGACACGAGACGCGATTTGCTAGATCTGAACGAAAGCTATGACGGGCGAACCAGCGACCAAATTGCCGACGACATCGCAGCGCTTGATCCGAATGATCCGGATTATGACAGCAAACGCGAAGCTCTGGAATCCGAATTGCAGGACGCTGAAACATATGAGGAAACACGCGACGGATTGCGCGCCGATCTGAAAGACCTGCGGTATCAGACAAATGATGCGCTGCAAGAGGCAGAAGACGCGTTCTTTGACGCCTCCAAAGGGCGTTCCCTGACCAAAGATACTTTGGGAGATTTCCATGACAATCTTGGGCTTCCGCAACCCAAGAACCGTTACAAAGACGATGTGACTGTGCAACCGGTGCCTTACGATCCAAGCTATCATCAGTATTCTCAGACCCATAACTACAACCCGAAAGAAACCGAATTCCAACTTCGCCATAAGACGCCTTATAACGGTAAGAAACACCGCTATCATGACCCGCTGGTTGCTGAGATCACCGATCCTTACGGTTCGGACAAGCTGCGCAATCTGAATGCATCGAAAGCGGCGGCCCCAGCCTTCCAGAACGCTGCAGCCAACAGCAATGTTGGGAAAATCGCCACTTATCAGGCAGCGGCGACCGAATATTACGACTTGCGCGGGCAGTTATATGACGCACGGCGTGATTTGCGGGATCTGAACGAAAGCTACGACGGGCGAAGTAGCGACCAGATTGCCGATGACATCGCAGCGCTCGATCCCGGTGACCCGGACTACAACGAGAAACTCGATGCGTTGGAAAACGAACTGCGGGACGCACAGACCTTTGAGGAGGCACAGGACGCTCTGCGCGCTGATGTGAGAGATTTGAGAACGGATAGCCTGGTCGCGCAAAAAGAGGCTGAACACGCATTTTTTGAAGCCTCCAAGGGTTCCACACTGACAATCGAAACTCTGGCTGACCTACATGAAAACCTGAAGCTTCCTGCACCCCGGAAGTGATCATAGCCTGGGCAGTACAAAACGGTATTGAAGCGTCTGGCAGGGCCATTGTGCCTTGCCGAACTCGCGATGAAGAACCATATCTGGGCTATGATCAAACTCACCCCGATCTTTCTGGCCGTTTTGTATGGCCTTGCGATGTACCGGATATCCGTCTGGCGCACCCACCGAGAGCTGGACGCAAAGTCGACCGAACTGGCCGACCCCGCGCTGAAACGCATGACGGACCGGCTGGCCGCTGCTTTGGGTATCGATCGGGTACCGGTTTACATCTATGAGATCGACCCGGTGAATGGGTTGGCCGCCCCAGACGGGCGGATTTTCATTACGCGGGGGTTCTATCGCAAGTTTCGCAATGGCGAAGTTTCAGCCGAGGAAATGGCCAGTGTCATCGCGCATGAGTTGGGGCATGTGGCGCTGGGGCACGCACGTCGACGGATGATTGATTTTTCCGGTCAGAACGCGATGCGGACGGCGTTGATACTGGTCCTGAACCGGTTCATCCCGTTCATCGGTGCGATGATTGCCAATGCTTTGACCGCTCTTTTGGCCTCGCGCCTGTCACGTGGGGATGAGTATGAGGCCGACGAATATGCCGCAGCTTTGTTGACCAAGGCCGGGATCGGAATTGGACCGCAGAAATCACTGTTTCACAAGTTGGAGGACCTGACGCAGCAACGCGCCGGTGTCGTTCCGGCGTGGTTGATGAGCCACCCCAAGACGGACGAGCGGATTGCAGCGTTGGAAGCTCTTGAGCAGCGTTGGGAACGTGGCTGAGGGTGCGCAGCGAGAGGCCAGCCTCTCGCGCTCTCCGAGGTATTTTTAGCCAGACGAAGATAGATCCCGTTTACGTGGTAAGGGCTTTGCCCAATCGGGGAAGGCGGGCTTTTTTCATCAATGCGCGCAACGTCCATTGAACACCTGAGAGACGGTTGGCCTCGGCAAGGACCTGAGCCGCGAGTGCGTTCATCCCGGTTGCGTCTGCTTGCCAGAAACCGTGAAGCAGACTGTCAGGGTCGACGCGATCAAGCCCTTCTTCGGCTAGGATATTTCTGGGGAAATCTTTCGCATTCACCGTCACGATTACATCGGCGGACGCAGCAATTGCGGTGGCCAATACATGAATGTCAGCAGCATCAGGCAGCCAAAGGCGGTTTTGCAGTCCCTCGTTCGGCGCGCGCTCGGCATCGGGCCAATTGGCTTGTGTCAGTGCGATTTCGGCACGGGCTTGTGCCTCACCCGTTGGGCCAAGTTTGCGGGCGGCGCGGGCCCATTCCTCGAGGATACGTGCAGACCAAATCGGGGTGAAATGACCCAGACGCGCGGCCCCCAACAACATCTCGCGCATCACCGTGGGGTAGATCACGCAGGTGTCGAGCACGGCTTTCATAGGCGATAGAACACCGCTTTGAGATAGCCGCTTTCCGCCAGTTGCGGCAATTGCGGGTGATCCGGGCCCGCAAACCCGGTATGGATCAGTTGTGCCTGCCGTCCGGCCCGACCGATCCCGCGGGATGAGGCATCGCGGAATCGCCCCAGATCAGCGGCGTGTGAACATGAGCACAGCCCCAGGTAACCGCCGGATTTGACCAGAGGTGCGGCCAATCGGGCGATCCGCTCATAGGCGCGCAGCCCTGCATCCAGCGCTTGTTTCGACGGCGCAAAAGCGGGCGGGTCGCAGATCACGACGTCAAACTGCGCGCCCTCTTCCCCCAATTGGGTCAACACGTCGAACGCGTCGCCTTGCCGGGTTTGGAACTTGTCAGCAAGGCCCGAAGCCTCAGCACCCTTTGCCGCCAACTCCAGTGCGGCGGCAGAGCCATCCACAGACAGCGCCTGCCCAGCACCGCCTGCCAGCATGGCGAGACCAAAGCCGCCTACATGGCTGAAGACGTCCAACACGTGCGCTCCGGGATGAACAAGCCGCGCAGCGAAGGCATGATTGGGACGCTGGTCATAGAACAGGCCGGTTTTCTGCCCGCCGGTCAGATCGGCCATATAGGTCGCGCCATTCATCGGCACCGGCAGGGGTGCATCGGGTGCGGTGCCGCGCAGGGTTAGGTTGACATCGTCCAGCCCCTCCAGCCCGCGCGTGCGACCCGAGGCGTTCTTTAGAACCGTGGTCACGCCAGTGACCCTGACCAGAGCATCTGTCAGCAGGTCCAGATGCGCCTCGGCCCAGGCCGCGTTCGGTTGGATAACGCAGGCGTCTCCAAAACGGTCGATGATCACGCCGGGAAAGCCATCCGCCTCGGCATGGATCAGGCGGTAATACGGCGCGTCAAACAGGCGTTCGCGCATCTCAAGAGCGCGCCGCAGGCGGGTTTCGAACCACGCGGCGTCAAGCTGCGCGTCAATATCCCGGTCCAGCACCCGGCACATGATCTTGGACTCGGGGTTGACCGCCACCAGCGCGATGGGCGCGCGTTTTTCATCCTCAAGCACGGCCAGTGCACCGGCAGGGATTTTACGGGTACGGCGGTCGGTGACGATGTCGTTGGCATAGACCCAAGGGAAGCCATGACGCAGGCCGCGCGCATTGGCTTTGGGTTTCAGGCGGATACGGGGGCGGTCGGCAGATTGGGTCATGGCGCCCTCATAGTCATGAACGCGGCGGTCGAAAACCCCTAGCGGTTACGGGATCGCCATCCGCCTCGGCGTTTGGGGGTCTGAGCCGCCTGAAGACCCTCGCTCAGGACTTGTGTCATGGGATGATCGGGGTTTTGGTCCACGTAGCCCGCGTGCAATTCCGCCAGCGCTGTATTCTGATCGCGATCGGCAGGCAGGCTGAGCGCCCAGTCCAGAAAAATGCTGCGGCATTCGGGCAAGGTGATGCCCTCAATGCGATAGGCTTCAAGGATCAGACCCTTGTGGTCGTTGGGATCAGTGCTGCGCGCCATCTTCGCCCCCTTTGATCACGCCTCCGATCAGATCGGCTGCGGTCGTGTAACTGTCCTGCAATGCCGCCTGCAGCGCCTCGACCTGTTCGAACCCGGTTGCGCGGCATAGAAACGCGGTGCCACCCTCACCGATCTTGTCCGCTTCGATGACCTTGCCCGACAGTAGGCGGGCGGCACATTGCACGGACCAGCATAAATCATAGCATTCTTTCAGCGATTGCGCCTGCGCGACATTCAGCAATCCGGCTGCGACGGCCCCATCCAGACCCGACGATACATCACGCTGCGCCGAGCCGGCCAGCAAAGCGCCGGTCTCGGCCATCAGTTCGATGTCCATCAGACGCCCCGGTCCGTTCTTGGCATCCCAGATGCCCGCAGGTGCCTTGGCGGCGGCGAGGCGCGCGCGCATCTCTGCCACTTCGCGCAGGACTTTAGCCTGTTCTCGTGGGTGAGACAGGAATTCAGCCCGGAAGGATTCAATGTCCTCAGCCAGCCCCGCGTCACCCGCGACGACATGCGCGCGAGTCAGGGCCAGATGCTCCCACACCCAGGCTTCGTTTTGCTGATAGTTGGTAAAGCTGGCCCAGCTTGTTGCCACCGGCCCCTGATTGCCCGAGGGGCGCAATCGCATGTCGACCTCATACAAACGCCCTTGCGACATGGGGGCCGAGAGTGCGGTGATCAGCGCCTGCGTAAACCTTGCGTAATATGTCCGCGCGGCCAATGGGCGCGGGCCATCCGACATCTCTTGGTCCAAGGGATCATAGATCACGATCATGTCCAGATCGGATTGCGAGTTGATCCGCCCTGCCCCAAGTGAGCCCATGCCCAGAATAGCCGCCCCGCGCCCCGGCGCAGGACCATGTTTGCGGGCGAAGTTTTCAGTGACGTGTGGGAGTATGGCTGCAATCACCGATTGAGCAAGCTGTGCGTATTGCTGACCGGCCTGTGCCCCGTCAATCAGGCCGCGCAGATGGTGCACACCAATACGGAAATGCCATTCTTTGCACCAGCGCCGCGCCAGATCGAGCTGAGTTTCATAGTCCGTTTCCTCTGAAAGGGCTTGTGCCAGTTCGGCCTGCAGCGCCTCTTGCCCCGGCCAATCGGTAAAGAAACTGCCCCCGATCACTGCGTCAAACACAGACGCATTGCGTGACAGGTGCGAAGCAAGCGCATGGGATGTGCCAACAATATCGACCAAGAGGTCAATCAGATGCGGGTTCGCTTCGAACAAGGAAAACAGCTGCACGCCGGCGGGAAGACCGGCCAGAAACCCGTCCAAGGCCATAAGCGCCTCGTCTGGCTTGGCCGTCTTGGCGAGGCGCGACAGCAATTCTGGCCGCAGACGTTCGAAAATCCGAGCACCTCGCTGGCTTCGCAACGCCGGATATGTCGTCCAACGCGCCAGTATCTTTTTGTCGAACTCGACATCCTGCGCAGGCGCGGGCGGTTGTGATTGGCCCGGAGCAAAGAACCCCTCGGTCAGTTCATGTACTTCGGTCAGGCGGTTCGTCAGGTCTTGCATCAAATCGGCGCTGCTGATCCCCATCAGGCACGCAACACGTTCGATCCCATCCGGCGTTTTGGGAACCTTGTGGGTCTGCGCATCGTGGATCATCTGAATGCGATGCTCGACCTCGCGATGCGCCCGGTAATGATCGGTCAGTTTCTCGGCTACGTCCTCTGGCACCCAGCCTTTTGACGCCAGCGCTGCCAGCCCCGGAACAGTCCCCCGCACCCGCAGGTCAGCATCCCGCCCACCTGCGATCAGTTGGCGGGTTTGAGTGAAAAACTCGATCTCTCGGATACCGCCCTGCCCCAGCTTCATGTCGTGGCCGGGGATTGACATGGACCCACCCGTACCTTTGTTTTCGCGGATACGCAGACGCATATCATGGGCGTCCTGAATGGCCGCAAAGTCCAGATGACGGCGCCAGACGAATGGGCGCAGGCTGTCCAAAAACCTTTGACCCGCAACCAGATCCCCGGCACAGGGTCGTGCCTTGATATAGGCTGCCCGTTCCCAGGTACGACCAAGGCTTTCATAATACCGTTCAGCCGCCTCCATCGCCATGCAGACCGGTGTCACGGCGGGATCAGGACGCAGCCTCAGATCGGTACGAAACACATACCCGTCCGCCGTCTTGTCGCTGAGCGTTGCGCAAAAGTTTCGCGTCGCCCGGACCATGCCCTGCCGGGCTTCGTAAAAATCATCTGGGTCAAAACGCGTCTCATCAAACAGGACTATCAGGTCAATGTCCGAGCTATAGTTCAGCTCATGCGCGCCCATCTTGCCCATCGCAAGAATGACCAGCCCAGCTGCGTTTTCGACATCATCTTCAGTCATTCCGGGCAGTTTCTTGCGCCGGATCAAAGCAGCGATCTCGGCCTTGGCCGCAACATCCGCAGCCAGGGCTCCGAAATCCGTCAGGGCCGCCGTGACCTTCTCTAACGGCCACGCACCTGCAATATCAGCCAAGGCGGTCAGCAGCGCCAAACGTCGCTTGGCCTGCCGCAAGCCGGGTTTCAACTGATCGGGCGGCAGATCACGCGCTGCAGCCATAACGTTCGCAAGGGCCTGATCCGGCTGCTCCAATGCCTCGGGCAACCAGCTTTTCTCACGCTCGATCAGACCTTTCAGATAAGGGCTGGACCCGGCAGTGCCCGCCACGAGCTCACCCATTTCCTGCGGCAAATCTGGCATAAGGGCCCGCGCTTCATCTCCTAAAGACGGATCAAAAGCACGTGGAAGTCGGGTAATGGCAAGTGCGTCAGTCATGCGCGCACCCTGCGCATCGCGGCGCGTCATCGTCAATGGGGCATTCTGATCAGACGTCCTGAACGGGTGTGTCCTGACTGAAACTGTTGACCCAGACGTCGTTCCTTCGTTCCCACAATGAGGAAATCAGCATCGCTTCGCGCTCTGTCGCACCGGGACGCAAGTAATCAGCCCTATAAGACAACAAAACGATATCCGATGTCAGAACCCGCAACCGCGCATCGCTCAGATCAAACTCCACCATCGTCGGAGAATCCGCGAATTGGCCAACATGATCATCGCGATTGGCAAACCCGGTTGGGTAAACCCCCAGAAAATCTGCACTCAGCAAAGCACGGTCTGCGCTTGCATTACCTTCGACCAACGCCATCCAGACCTGCTTTTCCAGATCAAGAATTTCATTCAACGCCGGAGCTGTCTTGTTTTCAGTCATATTCATGACCGCACCCTGCGATCAGAGGTGTTCAACGTCAACCGAGTTGCAGAATGTAAATCTTTTTCACATCACCCCTTGCATCACCAAAATGCATCCCCATCTAGACAATGTGAAAAGAATTTACATCAACCCTGGAGAGCTTTCATGACTGCACTGTCAGACCCCGCCGTCCCCGCAAATCCGGGATGGCTTTACCGAATTGAAGCCTGGCTGGACGACAAAGGCAAAGGGGCCTGGATCGCCGCCATGGTCCTTGGGTTCATCTTCTTCTGGCCCGTTGGCCTAGCCCTTCTGGCTTATATGATCTGGAGCAAACGCATGTTCAGCAAGTCCTGCAGCCGCCGCAAATCCTGGCACAGTCACATGAGCGCGATGAAACCTTCGGGTAACAGCGCCTTTGACGCCTACAAGGCTGACACCCTTGCCCGTCTGGAGCGCGAACAGCAGGATTTCGAAGCCTTCCTGCGCCGTCTGCGCGAGGCCAAGGACAAGGCCGAGTTCGACCAGTTCATGGACGAACGCGCCCGCGAGAACCACGAAGACGACGGCAAAGGCGCACCTGCCTGATAGCCCTTGCCCTGCCCCGATTCTTCGGGTCAGGGTGCCTCAACCCTATCTTTCGGACCTGACGAATGAACCACCTGCCCAACCCGGATACTCAACCAGAATTCTACAGCTCGGTTGCGACCAAGCGCTTTGTCGCGTGGTTGTTCGATATCGCCTTCATCTCGCTGCTGTGCATCGTGCCCGTCTTCCTGACATTCGGTGCGGGGCTGTTTTTCCTACCGCTGATTTATGCGGTGATCAGCTTTGCGTATCGGGTCATCACCATCTCGAACGGCTCAGCCACGCTGGGTATGCGCTTCATGGGCATCGAACTGCGCGACGCGTTTGGCGAACGTATGGATATGGGCAAAGCCATCGCACATACTGCCGGTTATTTCGTCAGCATGGCGTTTTTCGTGGTCCAGATCATTTCGGTCATCATGATGCTGACAAGCGCTCGCGGTCAGGGCCTGACCGACAGTTTCCTGGGGACTGTTATGATCAATCAAAGAGCGTGAGGCCCAACTGCGTGAATCACTTGGCGGTCTCGGGAACGGTTGTTATCATCTGTCCCGAGGCTAGATGGGAACTTCATGCGACACACGCTGCCAATTGCGCCACAATTCTATGTGACCGCTCCACAACCCTGCCCCTATCTTGACGGCAGGATGGAGCGTAAATTGTTTACAGCCCTTCAAGGTGAAGGCGCTGAGCAGTTGAATAACTCGCTTTCGCAGCAGGGGTTTCGCCGATCGCAAAACGTGCTTTACCGACCGTCCTGCACGGACTGCGCAGCTTGTTTGTCCGCCCGGATCGACGTTTCGGCCTTTCGCGCCACCAAAAGCCAGAAACGCGCTGCAAAGCGCAACGGGTATCTGGAACGCCGCGCAACGTCACCCTGGGCTACAGACGAACAATACGAACTGTTCCGCCGTTATCTGGATACCCGGCACGCCGACGGCGGCATGGCCGACATGGATGTATTCGAATTTGCTGCCATGATCGAAGAGACTCCGATCCGCAGCCGTGTGGTGGAATATGCCGACCCGAAAACCGGCGATCTGATCGCAGTCAGTCTGACCGATGTGCTCGATGACGGGCTAAGCATGGTTTATTCCTTCTACGATCCAAACCAGCCCCAGAATTCGCTGGGCACATACATGATCCTCGATCACATAGACATCGCGCGCGAAGCCGGCCTGCCCTACATTTATTTGGGCTACTGGGTCCCGGGCAGCCCCAAGATGGGCTACAAGGCCAAGTTCTCAGGGCTCGAGGCTTATATTCAGGGCCAATGGCAAAAGATCAAAGATCCAGATGCCTTTTCCGATGCATCGCATCACCCGTTGTCCTCAGCCCCAATAGCGGAACAAGTGGCCAATATTCAGTTGCCCGACCGCCATCCGACCAAAGGCTGACATCATCATGAAGCAAAATTTGCACGCGGTTACCCTTGTGGTGCCCGACTACGATGCCGCGATCTCATTTTATACCGAAGCGCTCAAGTTCCAGCTTCTGCAGGACATCGACCTGGGCGACGGCAAACGCTGGGTATTGATCGCCCCACCCGGCTCAAATGGCAGTTCTCTTCTGCTGGCCAAAGCTGACGGCCCCGACCAGGAAACCGCTATTGGCAATCAGACCGGTGGCCGCGTGGGTTTCTTCCTGCAAACAGATGATTTCCATCGCGACCATACCGACATGTTGGCACGGGGCGTCACGTTTGAAGAAACCCCGCGCTCCGAGCCTTATGGCCAGGTCGCAGTCTGGCGTGACCCCTTCGGCAATCGTTGGGACCTGATAGAATTCAACTGATCCGCATCTTCATCTGGCTACAAATACCTCGGGGATGAATTGGCCGCAGGCCAAGAAGGGGCTGGCCCCTTTTCCAAAGCAAAAAAGAAAAGGGGGCCACCAGGCCCCCTTTGCATCTTGCTCACCGGGATCAATTCGGGATCAGATCCGGCACGATGGTGACGATCGAGGGGAAGAACCACAAGATCGCAATGCCAACCACCTGGATCAACACAAACGGTATGATCCCTCTGTATATGTGGCCGGTCGTGACCTCTTTTGGGGCAACCCCCCTTAGATAGAACAAGGCGAATCCGAAGGGTGGTGTCAGGAACGAGGTCTGCAGGTTCACAGCCACCATGATCGTCACCCATTTCGGATCGAAAGATCCACCATAAATCACCGGCCCCACAATGGGGATCACGATGTAGATGATTTCAAGGAAGTCTAGCACAAAGCCCAGAATGAACAGCACCAACATCACGATCAGGAAGACCGTAAACTCGTTGTCAAAGCTCTTCAGGAACTGCTGAATATAGTGCTCGCCTCCAAACGAGATCACCACAAGGTTCAGCAACTGTGACCCGATCAGAATGGTAAAGACCATCGAGGTCACTTTCGCTGTCTCGCGAACAACAGGCGTCAGAACACCGCTCGAAAACAACACCCAGCAGCCAAATAACAGGCCAAACAGAGCATACAGATACGTTGCATAAGCCAGAACAAAAGCGATCACGGTTTCGACCGAAGCACCTTCCTGATTGACCCTGAGGTCAAAGTTCACGCCCAACAGCAAACAGATGATCACGGCAAAGGTCGACCAGATGATGACGCCGCCGGAACGACCCTGATCATGCAGTTTGCGATAAGCGGCCAGCATGATTGCCCCGCCCGCACCCAATGCGGCGGCAGGTGTCGGGTTGGTGATACCGCCCAGGATCGAACCCAGCACCGCGATAATCAGAACCAAGGGTGGAAACACCACTCGGATCAGGTCGTTGGTCGCACAGCGTGCTGCCGCTTCCCGGCAACCATAGATCGCAATGGCAAAGGGAATGGCCAACAGAACAAATGTCAGCCCCGCAGATGTAGTCGGTGCAACAAACAGAACATCGACCAACAACATCAACAAAAGACCAATCGCACCAACGATCAATGGCTGTGGCGAGCGCGAGGGCGCGATGCCCCGACCCAGAACCAGGGTCAGCGCCAGCAGCACCACAAAAACCGCAACTCCGTTTCCAATCGGCGCTGCATTCGCGATTTTTGCCTCGCGGGCTTCGACCAGCTCTTCCTCGCTCAAACGCTCGGCATTGGCGATACCACCGGCAGCGTCGATCTCTTCCTGCTCGGCAACCGCCTGATCCCAGGCGGACTGGCCATGCAGATCGATCATCGATGCCTTGCATTCTTCCGATACGTTGGTGCGCAGCGATGCGCCCTGCCCGACATCCGAGAATGCTGAGACCGAGATGTTCTGGCTGCCGATGACGCCAGCACTGCCCAAAAGCACGGCACCGACAATGATCGCGACCGGCGCGCCCAGCAGCCAGGTCAGACCCTCAGAGCGGGTGATCGTCTCACCCGAGCCACCGGACATTTCAACGGCTGGCGCTTTGTCCGGGTTCAGCAACGCGTACCCAAAGGCATAGAGCGCATACAGCAAGGCCAGCATGATCCCTGGCAGAAGTGCCGCCTGAAACAGGGTTCCGACCGAGACCACTGCGGGCTCACCCAGATAGGTCAGCGCATCGGTACATCCGGCCTCGACCGCACGCGTTTCTTGCGCGGTCGAATAAAGATCACCGGCCAGCGTTCCCAACAAAACGATGACAATCGACGGTGGAATGATCTGTCCCAACGTGCCCGAGGCCGCAATCACACCAGTCGCCAGCTCTGGTGAGTAATTGTTCCGCAACATGGTCGGCAAGGCCAGCAGACCCATGGTCACCACGGTTGCGCCGACGATACCGGTCGAGGCCGCCAGAAACGCGCCAACAACCACAATCGACACTGCCAGACCGCCCGGCAATGGGCCAAAGACACGCGCCATTGTCGTCAACAGATCGTTTGCGATCTTCGAGCGTTCAAGCGTGATGCCCATCAGAACGAACATCAGCACGGCCAGAAGTGTCTCAATGGACTGACCGGCCAGAACACGTTCGTTCATTCGGTTCACGATGAACGAAACATTGCGGTCCAAAGCGGTTTCCCAACCTTGAACAAAGACCGGCTCGGCGATCCTCGGTAAGTCTGGGTATCGGAACACAGATATCGTGTCGGGTTTCACACCCGAGTTCACGACATCCCGGTAAGCTTGCGAGCCTGTGTCAATTGCCTGATGGATCAGCAATCCTGCGCTGTCCAAGGCTGCGATGATCCCGAATGAGATAACCCCGGCCCCGCCGATGGCAAAGGCCACCGGAAAACCGGACAGGATGCCTCCGAAAAGGCAAAAAAATACGATAATGAGGCCTATCTCGACGCCATCAAGTCCGAATAGCATTGTCTTGGTCTCCGTCCTTAATGTGCGCCTTCATAGGCTTCTTCGCCCTCGCCAAGGCTGTCCTTGTCGAGGTATTTTCCGGCGCTTTCCGGCCCTTCCACGTATTCCAGATACGACCGCCACAGGAAGGCAATCGCGTGCAGGAACACCATGCCTGCAAACAGCACCAGCAGGATCTTGAACAGGAAATACGCGTTGAACCCGTTGGGACTGAACCCGATGGTTTCAACGTTCCAGCGCAGTGCGCGTGACTTGGCCACGAGACGATCCAAGGTGTCACTGGCCGAAGGCTTCGGCACAATCAGGTGCCGCCACATAAAGTACCAGCCGTACATCCATGTCAGCACTGCCATGGGCATCATGAACAGCATCGCGCCGCACATATCGACAACGCGCTTGGCGCGGTGGCTGATGCCTGCATAGATCAGGTCAACCCGAACATGTCCGCCCTGAACGAAAGTGTATGTGCAGCACAGGCACACGACCATTGCGTTGTAGAGTTTAAGTTCTTCCGCGAACCAACTGATATCCTTCTGAAACGGTATACCCAGGCCAAAGGCCATGTCGGCCCGTGTGAACACGCGTTGCATGAATACGATGACGATCTGCTGAATAACCATCAGAAGACCTGCCCAGGCAAAGAAACGCCCGGTGACGTTTGCGAACCCTTCCAGCCCTCGAACCATGCCCCACATAAAGTTCCGATAGTAGAGGCCAATGGCCGTCAGAACCAAAAACAGCGTGAAGACCACAAAGAAGAACTCGACCGAGCCCCCATAGTAGACAAAGCGCATGATCGCTTCTTTGTCCGACCAGTTCAGCCACAGCTGCGGATGCGTCACCGCATATCCGAAATTATAGAAGGCTTCGGCAATGTTCTGAATGAACCAGATCAGTCCATTCCACAGGGCGCCGAAAAACGAAATACCGTTGTCGTCCTGCATGTTGTCCCCGGGTCGCGTCAGTTGCATTGCTTATTATAGCGGCATGATGGGTCCGCGCATATGCAACAGGAAAGGCTTCCCCGCGATTGCGGGGAAACCGTTTACTTTATTGGCTGATGTTTAGCCGCGAACGCGGTCGCGCTGAGCGGTATAGACACCCGACGACAGGTTGTTCCACGCGGACGATGCTGCCATCGACGTCATGGCGCTGTCGTGGATCTTCTTGAACAGCTCGTCGCCCATGTTTTCGTCCAGAACTTCTTGCGAAGCCTGACCGAAGGCGTCCCAAACGCTTTCCGGGAATTCCATGACCTTCACGCCACCGGATTGCAGACGCTGCAGGGCTGCACCGTTGTTGGCCAGGAACTGCGCCAGGTTCCACTGGTGCGCTTCGGCAGCGGCGATCTCGATGATCTTCTGCTGCGCCGGCGTCAGGCTGTCGAACACGTCGCGGTTGGTCGCCAGCGACAGACCTGCACCCGGCTCGTGGAAGCCAGCGGTGTAGTAAGTTTTGGTGATTTCCTGGAAACCGGCCTTTTCGTCCGCCCAGGGACCGATCCACTCGGTGCCGTCAATCGCACCCGAGGACAGCGCCTGATACACTTCCGAGCCCGGAATGTTCTGTACGGATGCGCCCAGCTTACCCAGCGCCTGACCACCCAGACCTGGCATACGGAACTTAAGACCCTGGAAATCCTCAGGGCCATTGATCTCTTTCGAGTACCAACCGCCTGCCTGCGCGCCGGTGTTACCCGCCAGGAAGGATTTCAGGCCAAAGATCGAGCCCAGTTCATCATGCAACTCCATGCCGCCATCATGGTAGTACCAGTTCACCAGTTCCTGCGCGGTCATACCAAAGGGCACAGCGGTAAAGAACGCGTAGCCCGGGTGCTGACCTACAAAGTAGTAGTCAGCGGCGTGATACATGTCGGCCTGACCGGAAGATACCGCGTCAAACACTTCGAAAGCGCCAACCAGTTCACCGGCTGCTTTGATCTCAACATTCAGGCTGCCATCAGACATCGCGTTGATGCTGTCGGCACAGCGCTGCGCGCTATCAAACACGCCCGCCAGACCGCGACCCCATGAGGTCACCATGGTCAGCGTGCGCTGGCCCTGAGCGTAGGCCGGTGCCGCCAGAGCGGTTGCTGCAGCTGCTGATCCGCCCAGCGCGGATTTTTTCAGAAATGAACGACGATCCATATGAGTGTTCCTCCCCTTCATAGTCATAATCCGGCACAGCCGGACCTGTCGCATTCAATGCGCGTCAGCCTAATGACAGTGATGTGAATGGGAATACCTACTACTGCGTAGGCAGGCGGTTTCTTTTGCCGTTTTTCACAGATTCTTTGACCATCCTCCAAGTAAACATCGCAAAAAACTCGCCATTTTGGTGATCCTGCCCATTCCTTTTGCATTTTCGCCGCCGCTTGCGTATCGATTCGACTATGCAAAGACTCCGTCAACTGGTCTCGCTGACCTATGCGCAGAAATTGTCTCTGGTGGCCGCGATCCCATTGGTGGTCGCTGTGGCTGCAATCGCCGTGTTGGTGGCTTACGAGGCCCGCGCGACAGCCGAGCGCGAGATCGAGGCACTGGAGCGCAGCCTGATCGAGGCCAAGAAGGAAGAGTTGCGCAACTATGTCACGCAAGCGCGTAACGGGTTTGCTTACATCTATGGTCGGGCTGAACCCGATGACGAGGTGGCAAAAAACCTGGTCACGCAAATCCTTTCGGCGATGATCTATGGTCAGGACGGGTTCTTCTTTGTTTATGACTATGACGGAAACAACTTGGTCAGCCCCAGACAGACGCAGTTCATCAACCAGAACTGGGAAGGGCTGACCGACAGCGAAGGCACGCCCATCGTCGACGAATTCATTCGCCTCGCCCGCCAAGGGGCGGGTTGGCACAGCTTCATGTGGCAAAAGCCGTCGACCGGGGAAGAGGCGCAGATGATCGCTTATGTGGTCGGGCTTCAGGACTGGCGTTGGGTCGTGGGCACGGGTGTATTCATTGATGACATTGTCGCCACAGTGGCCAACGCGCGGGCCGAGGTCGAAGCCCGTGTACAACGCACCTTCATGTATATCGGTGCAATCGTGCTAGCGGCTGTCCTCATCGTTTTTGCCTCGGGCATGTTGCTGAACATTCGCGAACGCCGGTTGGCTGACGCCAAGCTGAAAGAACTGACCCAACGAGTCTTCGACGCGCAGGAAGAAGAACGTGGCCGGGTCGCGCGTGAGCTGCACGACGGCATCAGCCAAATCCTTGTCGGTGTTCGCTATGCGCTGGACAATGCCCGCCGCCGTCTGTCACGCGGCGACGATATCGGCGCGCGCGATCCGCTGGAAAAAGGGATCGACCACCTTGGCACCGCCATTACCGAGGTACGGCGCATCAGCCGCGACCTTCGCCCGGGTGTGCTGGACGATCTGGGCCTGGGGCCGGCACTGAAAGCGCTGACTGACGATTTCCGCGACCGCACCGGGATTGAGACCGAATTCTCGACGGTCGTGTTCCGCAACCGGCTGGATCAGGACAGCAAGATTGCCCTCTACCGCATAGCCCAAGAGGCTCTGACCAATATTGAACGCCATTCCGGCGCTACGCATGTTACGATAGACCTGCGCGGACATAAGAAAGGCGCGACCATGCGGATCACCGATAACGGCCACGGATTGCGCACCGAGCCCGGGACGGCAACCACAGGCATCGGCCTGCGCAACATGCAGGAGCGTATCGAACAGCTTGACGGATCGTTGCGGATTCTGTCATCACGCGGACCGCGAGGCGGAACGGTGATCGAAGCCAGCTTGCCGCTCAGCCACCTTCTGCCGCCGCAGGAAGACGCAACTCCCAACCGAAAGGCCGGTACATGAGTTCTGACAGCACACGGGTTCTTATTGTGGACGACCACCCGATGGTGGCCGAAGGCATCCAGTCTATCCTGGAAAGCTATGAGGACATCAACGTGGTCGGCACACTCGGTAGTGGTCAGGCGGCTGTGGATCAGGCCGTCGACCTGGCCCCTGATGTCATCCTGATGGACCTAAACATGCCCGGTCTCGGTGGTCTCAGCGCGACGGAAATCATCCTCGAACGCCTTCCCGAAACGCGCATCCTGATCCTGTCGATGCATGATAGTCCCGAATACATCTCAACAGCTCTCAGCCATGGTGCCAAAGGCTATATTCTCAAGGATGTACCCACCGAAGAGATCAAGCAGGCCATCGATGCCGTTATGCAGGACGAACAATACCTGTGCACAGGCGCCAGCGGGTCCCTCAAACCAAAACAAGACAGCGCGCGCGAGGCACTGACCGGGCGCGAACAGACGATCCTGCTGGAACTTGCACAGGGCAAATCCAACAAGGAAGTCGCCCAAAAACTCGAGATTTCGGTGCGCACGGTCGAGACCCACCGCAAGAACATCAAGCGCAAACTGGGTATTTCTTCCACCGCTGGTCTGACACGCTATGCGCTGGAACATGGTGTGCTGCAAGGTACTGGCGTCGGCTTCTGATCTACGCGCACGCGCGGCGCGTCTGACTTGAAGTTACATGACTGAAGGTCGACGCCGGGCGGGTACTCAGGTCCGGGGTCTTATGTCCTGCCCAAAAAACACCAGTGTTCCGTCCTCGTCCAAAACGTGAAATTCGCGCTGAAGATAAGGTTGGTCAAACGGCGGGCGCACGCGCCCTTCGGGCAAATCAGCCAGCCCGGATTTCAGGCTTTCGTACAGGCCGTCTACATCGTCGACATCAATGTAAAACGACTGATCGTCGCCCAGTGACTTGCCGTCTTCCCGCGCGGGACATTCCAACAAGCGAATAGCCACCGACCCGAGCGACAGGAAGGCGTAGTTTTCCTGCCTGAACCCGCAGGAAAACCCAAGTCGGTCACAGTAGAAATCGATCTGGTTCTGTAAGGACGAACACAGCACGAATGGGGTAAGTTGCAAAATCTCAGGCATTTGAAGCTCCGACCATGAACCGCTTCAGTTTACCCACGACGGGTTTTCAATCCAGCAATTGATCTTTGCGCAGACCCGCGCGTTCATAGTGGTGCGGCAACACACGGCCATAAAGCTGCTGCGTCCGCTCGACCCCGCCGCACATGCCTTCAGCTTCGACAAACGAGAAAATTCCGACGTAGCGGCGTCGCGTTCCGGTGACAGGTGCCACCCGGTGCAGGGAATACCTCCCCTTGAAAATCTGCAAATCCCCGGGCTGAAGCTCTAGTTGGTGAACACGCGTCATGTTGCCGTCCAGAACCGAGGCGACCTGAGCAAAGTTCTCGTCTTCAGATGTGCGAAGATTGGGAACGTATTCGAATGCCCCTCCTGCCTCGCCATTCTGGATGGCCAGGGTCACTGTGTAGTTGTTCGTATCGAAGTGCCAGGGAAAGCCCTGCCCTTCTTCCACCACGTTGATGATCACATCCGCAAGCGGATCATCATAGCGGAAGAACCGATCCTCGGGTTCATTCAGAGCTTCCCGAATGAACGGCAGAAAGTCCGCGAACTCATAAATCCGCCGCAAGGGACCGGACTGATGGAAGTTGTCCGCCGGGACAAAGGCGTTTGAACGTTCATAGAACCGACGTATCGGATGCCCGATACCAAATCGTGGATCGTCCTTGGTGAAATATGCATTTGTGCGGCTGAAAGAGCGGTGCGCGTTGGGGGCAACGGCATCGGCTTCCTCGGCCAAAAGCGCGATGCCTTTTTCATGCACAAACCCGGGCAGGACCGCGCACCCATCATGCTCCAGCTCCTGCCTCAGGTCTCTGATCAACCGATCATAGGCTGGAGAGTCTGGGCAATCGATCGGGTACCGTCCAAGGTCTACCAGGTCTTGCAGCATTTTCCGCCTCCCTTGCATGCGCCCTACGGATGACCGTGCAGCAGACATATCGGCGGATCATGCCAATTTCAGACATTGGCTTGACGCTTTCAGACCCCAAAATGCGACGGCAAAACCAGAGAATCGAGCCGCGCTTTCCCGGAAGTTCCCAACATGCGGCAATCTGCGCAATAAAATGTCGCAAAATACCACCCTCAGGACAGGAAATTTGCGATTTTGCCTGTTGACGCCCCTTCCCCCCGACCATAATGTCCCTGCACGCAAAGAAGGAGCCTCTGGCGATGAAAGCGCTAGTCGTAATCGTAGGAAAAACGCGCATGGGCCGGTAACGGAAAACCATAATCGAACCCATGCGCCTCCGAAAAAATCGGGGGCTTTTTTTTGGCAAAACGCAAGACACATGTCGCGAACGGAGCAAAGCAGATGACACGTGAGATGACCGGCGCAAAGATGGTGGTTCAGGCCCTCAAGGATCAGGGCGTGGACACGGTATTCGGATACCCCGGTGGCGCCGTCCTACCGATCTATGATGAGATCTTTCTGCAGAATGACATTCGCCACATTCTGGTGCGTCACGAACAAGGTGCGGTTCACGCTGCCGAAGGCTATGCGCGTTCGACCGGCAAGCCCGGCGTTGCGCTTGTGACCTCTGGTCCCGGGGCCACCAACGCTGTTACCGGCCTGACTGATGCTTTGATGGATTCGATCCCGATTGTGGTCCTGACGGGTCAGGTTCCCACTTTCATGATCGGATCAGACGCGTTTCAAGAGGCTGACACAGTTGGCATCACCCGCCCCTGCACCAAGCACAACTGGCTGGTGAAGGACACGGATTCGCTGGCCGAGACCATGCATGAGGCGTTCCATGTCGCCACCTCGGGCCGCCCCGGCCCTGTGTTGATCGACATCCCCAAGGACGTTCAGTTTGCGTCCGGCGAATACACCAGCCCGAAGCCTTCGACATCGCATTACCAGCCGGTATTGAAGGGCGACCTTGAGGAAATCACCGAGCTGGTTGCCGCCATCGAAACCGCCAAAAAGCCGGTTTTCTACACAGGTGGCGGCGTGATCAACTCGGGCCCCGCGGCCAGCCAACTGCTGCGTGAGCTGGTCGATTCGACCGGTATCCCGGTCACCTCGACCCTGATGGGATTGGGGGCCTACCCGGCGTCCGGTGAAAACTGGCTGGGCATGTTGGGAATGCATGGTCTCTATGAGGCCAACCTTGCGATGCATGACTGCGACCTGATGATCAATATCGGTGCACGGTTCGATGACCGGATCACAGGGCGCGTCGATGCGTTCTCTCCAAACTCGAAGAAAGCGCATATCGATATTGACCCCTCTTCCATCAACAAGGTGATCCGCGTCGATATCCCGATCGTGGGCGATGTGGCCCATGTGCTGGAAGACATCCTGAAGGTCTGGAAAGCGCGCGGTCGCAAGACCGACGCGGCGGCTATCAAGCAATGGCAAGCGCAGATCTCTGAGTGGCGCAAGGTGAACTGCCTTGCCTTCACAGCCAGCGAAAAGACCATCAAACCTCAGCACGCGTTGCAACGGCTTGAGGAACTGACCAAAAAGCACGACCGCTATATCACCACCGAAGTGGGCCAGCATCAGATGTGGGCCGCGCAGTACCTTGGCTTCGAAGACCCCAACCGCTGGATGACCTCGGGCGGTCTGGGCACGATGGGTTACGGCTTCCCGGCCTCTATCGGTGTGCAGATGGCGCACCCGGACGCGCTGGTGATCAATGTGGCCGGTGAAGCGTCGTGGCTGATGAACATGCAGGAAATGGGCACCGCGGTTCAATACCGCCTGCCGGTGAAACAGTTCATCCTGAACAACGAACGTCTGGGCATGGTCCGCCAGTGGCAGGAGTTGCTGCATGGCGAGCGCTATTCGCACAGCTGGTCCGAGGCCCTGCCCGATTTTGTCAAGCTGGCTGAAGCGTTTGGCGCGAAAGGCATCCTGTGTTCCGAGCCCGCCGATCTGGACGATGCGATCATGGAAATGATCACCTATGACGGCCCGGTGATCTTCGACTGTCTGGTTGAAAAGCACGAGAACTGCTTCCCCATGATCCCGTCGGGCAAGGCCCATAACGAGATGCTGCTGGGCGAGGCCGAGACGCAGGGCGTGATCGACTCTAAAGGTTCGGTTCTGGTTTAACGCAATTCGACGGATTTAGTCGGGCGCCTTGTTGCGCCCGGCATCTCAAGGATGATGAAAGGGACATAAATGTCTGCCCTACATATCAAAAAAGGCTCTACCCGCCATTCTGCCTATAACCTACGCCCCACCTTCTCGGACGTACAGGAACGCCATACAATCGCGGTTCTGGTCGAAAACGAACCCGGCGTTCTGGCCCGTGTGATCGGATTGTTCTCAGGCCGTGGCTATAACATCGAAAGCCTGACCGTGGCCGAGGTGGATCACACCGGCCATCTCAGCCGCATCACCATCGTCACCACCGGAACCCCTCAGGTAATCGAGCAGATCAAGGCGCAGTTGGGCCGGATCGTGACCGTGCATGATGTGCATGATCTGACGGTCGAAGGCCCATCGGTCGAACGGGAATTGGCCATCATCAAAGTGGTTGGTGAAGGAGACAAACGGGTCGAGGCGTTGCGCCTGGCCGATATTTTCCGCGCCAATGTGGTGGACAGCACGCTCAACTCGTTCATCTTTGAAATCACCGGCGCGCCTGACAAGATCGATGCGTTTGCCGATCTCATGCGCCCGTTGGGCCTTGTCGAGATCGCGCGGACCGGTGTCGCAGCGTTGCTGCGCGGCGATTAAACTTCGTTCCCGTTCCGAGGTAATTTGGGGCGGGGATACTTCATGGGTTGGCGGCGCAATGCGCTCGCCGCCCACGTGGCCTTGTTGCGCTATAATTGCAATAGGGGCCCGAGCTTCCGGATAAAGATCAGTCATTTTCAGATAAAGCCTATTGCCTTTGCGCTATACGGCGCTAGCGTTGGGTGTGCAACGCGACGTGGGGATACGTTGCTTGGGGTTATTCTGTGCGATTTATCACTGTTCAACTGGCTTTGGCCGTGGTGTTCAGTTGGTTTCATCCGAAGGCAAAGCAACACTTGGACGGCCATGACCGACGATACCCGCAGTCCTGAAGAGCTACGCGCAATGTTCAGCGAGAATCTTCGGCGCTTGGCGCAGCAACATCGCTCGATCTCGGCCCTGTGTCGCAAACTCGGGGTGAACCGGACGCAGTTTAACAGGTATCTCTCTGGAGAAAGCGTGCCCCGACCGGATGTTCTGGACCGGATCTGTCGTTTTTTCGACGTGGACGCCCGCATCCTTCTGAAACCGCTGGATGAGATCGAAAAGTCAGAAAGTCACCCGGCAACCTCAGCCCTGACCGAGTTTCTGGGCTCCGGGTCAGACGCGATTGAGAAATCGCCGTTTGCACCCGGGTTTTATGCGGTGATCGAAAGCCTTTCGGACGAGCATCGCATGACATTGTTGCACGCCCGACCACTGACCCAATGCACCTTGATACGGGGCTATGTTTCGCGTGCCGCAATGCCCGAAGCCCCGCCACAGGCACGTGAAATACAAGGGATCGCAGCCTGTAGCGGCGATACCGTGTACATGCTGACATCCCAGCGGGGCGGGCATAACAGCCGGGTCTATCTGATCTCACCCGATGCCACGGGAACCGCGGTTCAATGGCGCGGATCTGTGGTCAACTCGGCCGATACATCCAACCCGGAACCGGTAGTCCTCAAGTATCTGGGGCACGACTCGGCCGCGATTTTTGCCGCTGCGCGCCTGTCCACAAACAATCTGGCGCAGCATTTCTAATCGGTCGCGGTTGCGGCTTCCGGCCGACCATCACCCTGCGTGATCTGCCGATACAGATGCCAGCTGGCGTGGCCGAGCAAAGGCAGCACAACTAACAACCCCAGAAACCACGGCACCATCGCCACGAACGTTACAACCGCAATAAAGGCGCCCCAGCCCAGCATGACAAACAGGTTTTCCTTTACGTAGGAAAAGCTTGTGATCATGGCTGTAACAAAATCCAGTTCACGATCCAGCAGCAACGGGATCGACAGAACGGTGATCATATACAGAACGGTCGCAAAGATCGCCCCTACCGCCGTTCCAACGGCCAGCATGGTCAGGCCGTTCAGAGTGAAGAAGACTTCGGTTGAGGTCGAAATGTTGGTCATCGTGGCCAGCCCCAGAAACAAGGCAAAGATCATGTGCCCTAAAAAGAACCAGAACAGAAACATCACGACGATGATCGCGCAGATCGACGGCAACTGCCTGCGGCTCTGCTGTAGCACCACACCAAAGATCGCAGCAAAATCCAGAGGATCACCCTGCTCAACCCGGTGCGAGACCTCGTAAAGCCCGACCGCTGCGAAAGGTCCGATCAACGGAAACCCGATGGCCGCCAGCACCAGCCAGAAGGTTGTTCCGGTCTGCACTGTCACCCACGCCATGGCCCAGCCCGCCAGCACGTAAAAACCCGCAAAGATCAGCCCGAATAAAGGTGCGCGACGGAAATCGGCCCATGCGCGCTGCAATGCCGTGCGCAGCATGTCGGTATCGACCGGTCGCATTTCCGGCACTCCAAAAGGCTTGTCCATGATGTCCTCTCCTCCCTGTCCGGCGTTATGGCATCGCCGGTCTCTTATTTGGCCATTTGGTTTCGGCATGATAGGCCGCCCCAATTGACAGTAGTTTCTTGTCTGAGCCTCTTGGTCCAAACAGCTGGAACCCCATCGGCAATCCGTTTGACCCAAAGCCAGCAGGCGCAGCCAAACAGGGCAATCCAATCAGGCTGACCGGCACTGTGACGTGCATCCACCGGTGATAGGTATCCATGGCCCGACCCGCGATGCTGGTCGGGTACGGGGTCTCGATCCCGAAGGGCCAGACCTGTGCGGATGGCAAAACCAGTGCGTCAAACCGAGTGAACAGGTCCGCCGCGCAGCGGAACCAGTCCGAGCGGATAACGCTGGCGTGCTGCACCTCCATCGCGCGCATGGACAGGCCGCGATCCAGTTCCCATTGTGCGGTATCTTTCAGATGATCCTTTTGTGCGGCCAAGGGCTCCAACCCCGCCGCAACGCTGAACGACCGCAGCGTGATCCAACTTGTCCAAAGCTGTTCAGCATCGAAGGGCGGATCCACGTCTTGCACATCAGCGCCAAGGCTTTCACACACGGCCAACGCATCTTTGCAAAGGTCGAGAATGCCAGGCTCGATCGGGAACGCCCCGCCCCAATCCCCAAGCCAACCGATCCGCAGCCCCTGCATGTCCGCCGGTGTCACCGGCGACACCAGAGTACTTTCAGAGGCTAAAGGCAGGCGCGGGTCTGGTCCTGAAATCACGTCGAGCAAAATGCCCAGATCCTCGGGGCTGCGGGCCATAGGGCCAAGTGTTGACAATTGATGCAGAAAGCTGTCGCCGACAGGATCAGACGGCACCCTGCCCCAGCTTGGGCGAAAGCCGTAGATATTGTTCCAGGCCGCTGGGTTACGCAGACTGCCCATCATGTCGGATCCGTCTGCCAGCGCCACCATACCCATGGCCAGGGCCACCGCCGCCCCACCGGACGAACCCCCGCAGGTATGGTTGGCGTCATACGGGTTGCGCGTCGCACCATAAACCGGGTTGAATGTGTGCGAGCCCAATCCGAATTCCGGCGTGTTGGTCTTTCCGATCAGGATCGCACCTGCGTCCCGCATCCGGGCGGCAATCAGATCGTCACTGTCCGGCACGACACCCTTGAACAGCGGTGATCCATGAGACGAGACCACACCGGCCACATTGACCAAATCCTTGACCGCAATTGGCAGCCCGTGCAGCGGGCCGGTGATTGGGCCACTGTCGTGCTTGCGCGCCTCGTCCATCAACGCACTCTCATCGCGCAGCGCAACGATGGCATTCACATCGCCATTCACCGCCGCGATACGATCAAGTGTGGCACGCATCACGTCCGTGGCTGAAACCTGCCGCGTTGTAAGTTGTTTCAAAAGCTCTGCGGCCGATATCCGGGTCAGATCCATAACACGCCAGTCTGTTGTTCGTCTTCAACAGCCTAGCGAGCGGTTCAGCTCATTTAAACCCACTGTTTAAATGTATCTTTTCGCCACCACAGCACTGGAACACTTCACCTTGCTGTACGACCAAAATGCAAGTTGCTGTCCGGCCCAAGGCAATGACGCAGGCACAGATAAATCGCGAGGGCACTCAGCACCAACCACATCCCGCCCCACATCATTGTTGTTCCGCCGAACTCCTCGGCCAACATGAACGCATCGGACCGCATCCCAGAACGCCGGATCGTGTCGTCAAAGATGTCGAACGGCACATAGATCACGCTGGTCAACCCGATGACGCGCAGCACAAGGTCGCTGAGCTCGCGGCGTAGATACCAGGCGGTGGCGATCATCGCCGACCCGACGCCGATACAAAACACAAGTGCAAACAGATCGCGGATGTAAAGCACAGCTACCAAACACATGACCCCGCCAAAACCTGCCAGAACGGCACGGTCAGCCCGCGTGCGCAATGCAATGATCAAAAGGCCCATGCCCAGCAAAAGCGAGCCAAGATACCCGGCGGACAGGCTGAGAAACCGGTTGCCACCCCAACCGATCACCAGCCCACCCTGCTGTGGTGAGATCGAAAAGCTTTCGACCGAGCCGCCGGTCAAAATTATCGTCACGGCGTGAGACAGCTCGTGCAGAAAGACGATCAGAATTTTCAGCGGAACCACAGCGGGAGTGTTCCAAAGCAGAAAAACCAATGTGGTGATCGCAATAAGCTGCCAGTGCCCTTTCAACAAATTCAGAAAAGAGCTTTGGCGCTTCACCTTAGCTGTCGCCCTGCGCCTCGGACCGGCTTTTACCTGCCACGTTCAGAGCCAGCGTTGCAGCCATGAAACCGTCCAGATCGCCATCCAGCACGCCCTTGGTGTCCGAAGTCTCATGGTTCGTGCGCAGATCCTTGACCATCTGGTACGGCTGCAACACGTAGGACCGGATCTGGTTGCCCCAACCGGCATCGCCTTTGGCCTCATGCGCGGCGTTGATATCCGCGTTCCGACGGTCCAGTTCCTGTTGATACAGGCGCGATTTCAGGGCCTTCATGGCGATATCGCGGTTCTGGTGTTGCGATTTCTCGGACGAGGTCACCACAATCCCGGTTGGAATGTGCGTTATCCGTACCGCCGAGTCCGTGGTGTTGACGTGCTGACCACCTGCGCCGGATGACCGATACGTGTCGATGCGAATATCCGCCGGGTTCACCTCGATCTCGATATTGTCATCCACCACCGGGTAGACCCAGACCGAACTGAACGAGGTATGGCGCTTCGCCGCCGAGTCAAAAGGCGAAATCCGCACCAGCCGGTGTACACCGCTTTCCGATTTCAGCCAGCCATAAGCGTTGTGGCCCGAGATCTTGTACGCGGCAGATTTGATGCCCGCCTCTTCGCCTGCCGTTTCGGACTGCAGCTCAACCGTATAGCCCTTTTTCTCGGCCCAGCGAACGTACATCCGCGCCAGCATCGAAGCCCAGTCACAGCTTTCGGTACCACCTGCGCCCGAGTTGATTTCGAGGAACGTGTCGTTGCTGTCGGCCTCACCGTCCAGCAGCGCTTCAAGCTCTTTCTTGGCGGCTTTGCCCTGTAGCGCCTTGATCGCAGCTTCGGCGTCCTGAACGACCTCTTCATCCTCTTCCATCTCGCCCAGTTCGATCAGCTCGATATTGTCGCTGAGATCGGTCTTGATGGTTTCATAGGTCTCGATGGCGTCGACCAGCATCTGCCGTTCGCGCATCAGCTTCTGCGCGTTTTCAGGGTTGTCCCACAGGTTCGGATCTTCGACACGCGCGTTGAATTCCTCAAGGCGATGCGGCGCGGTTTCATAGTCCATACGCTGCGCCAGCAGCTCCAGCGACTTTTCGATTTCCGCCACGATGTTCTGGGTTTCGGCGCGCATGGTCTTGTCCCAACTTGCTCAATCAGGCTTGCGTGATAGCAAGAGGTGCGAGACACCACAAGACGGGCCGGACGCGAATGCAAAGCACATGCGACGAGTTTCTGGACGAATGGAACCTGCGGCAGCCAGAGCTGGTTGCCGAGACCGGTCAGGTGCGGGTTTGGAAAGTGTTATCGAAACACGGACCCGCCGCATTGAAACTCTATCGCACACAGGATCGCGGCAACGAAGCACCCGGCAGCGCGCTGTTGAATGCGTGGCGAGACCGGGGTGCGGTTCGTATTTTCAACGAAGAGCGGAACGCTGTTCTGATGGAATGGCTGGATGGTCCGTCATTGGGTGACATTGCGCGTTCGGGGCGCCCCGATGACGCCACGAGAATCCTTGCCGAAACTGCAACGCGTCTGCATGGAAAGCCCACCGCCCGGGTTCAGGGTTTGAGACCCCTGGGCCAGGTTTTCACCCCGTTATTTAATTGCGCTTTTGCGCCAACATGCCCAGCCTTTCTGCGCAATGACATGCTGTCCGCCATGGCCATGGGCCGGTATTTGTTGAACAGCCAACCAGCGACAGTGCCCCTTCACGGGGATCTTCACCCTGACAACATCATCATGACCGATGCAGGCCCACGGGTTTTCGATGCCAAAGGGTATGTCGGAGACCCGACGTTTGAGCTGGCAAATGCATTACGCCACCCAAAAGGAATGCCAGATTTGGTGCGTGATCCTCAGCAGATCGAAACCTGCCTGTCGCTCTACTCCAAAGCGCTGAGAGTACCAAAGGAACAGCTGGCCCAATGGGCCGCCGTCAAATGCGCCTTGTCCATTTACTGGCGATCGGACGGTGCAATCGATAACGATCCTGAAGCAGATCTTTTGTCTCTGCTTCTGCGTCAATCTGGTCAGTAAAGCCCGCCAGTACTCAGGTCGCCCTGCGTGGCTTTGGGCCCGACAGTGACCGTCTGACCTGTCGAGGTCTGAACCTGCACGCCTGCGCGCTGCACTTCCTCAAACAAAGGAAGGTCCGAACCGATGGCAAATCCGCCGTCGTAGACGCGGTCGATAAAGCCATCGACGCCATCACGGAAGAATTCAGCAACAACATAGTCACCGCTGGCATCGTCAGGCAGCCGCGCGCCACTGAAACGGTCGATCTTGATGAAATGACCGCCTTCCGGCACTTCGAACGGACCGCCGCCGTATTTCTCGACAGCTTTTTCCATGAAGCTTTGGAACACAGGGCCACACATCGTGCCACCATATGCCCCCCGACCCATCGGACGCGGTCGGTCGTAGCCGATGTAGCATCCCGCCACGATGTTCGAGGTAAATCCGATGAACCACGCATCCTTGGATTCATTGGTGGTTCCGGTCTTTCCCGCTGTCGGAACCGGCAGGTTGACATAACGCGAAGCAGTGCCACGATCCACAACGCCCGTCATCATTGAGGTCAACTGATAGGCTGTGATCGCATCCATCACCTGAGGGCGGTCCGTCACAAGGGTCGGAGATTCATCAGCGGCCATCCATGTGGAATCGCAATCCAGACACTGACGGTCGTCGTGGCGATAGATGGTTTTGCCGAAACGGTCCTGAATACGGTCGACCAGAGTGGGTTCGACCCGCTGACCGCCATTGGCAAACATCGCATAGGCGGCCACCATCTTGTAAAGCGTCGTCTCTTCGGACCCCAGCGAGTTGGCAAGGAATGCTCCCATCCGGTCGTAGACGCCAAAGCGTTCCGCATAGCCTGCAACCACCGGCATCGTGACTTCTTGCGCCAGACGGATGGTCATCAGGTTCCGCGACTGCTCGATCCCGGTGCGCAGCGGCGTCGGTCCGTAGAACTTGTTCGACGAGTTCTTGGGACGCCACAGACCCTGTGGCGTGTTCACCTCAATCGGGGCATCCACAACGATGGTTGCGGGGCTATAGCCACTGTCCAGTGCGGCGGCATAGACGAAGGGCTTAAAGGACGATCCGGGCTGACGCTGTGCCTGCGTGGCGCGGTTGAACACTGTGTCCTGATAAGAGAACCCGCCCTGCATCGCCAGAACACGCCCCGAGTTCACATCCATCGCAACAAAGCCGCCCTGCACTTCGGGCACCTGTCGGGCGGACCACTGCCCCTCTTCCCCAGCCATGACAAGGATCACGTCACCGCGTTTGAAGTTCGCTGCAAAATCGCCCTGCATCCATTTGATGTCTGAACGTGGGACAACACCATCCGCAGGCCCGTTTTCGATCCCGACCGTGAGTTGCTGGTCCTCGACATTCAAGACGACCGCAGGATACCATCGGGTCGGTAGCACCACATCGCGTGGAATTTCCATGACCGACAACGCTTCGCGCCACTGCGCCTCATCCGTCAACGTTTCTTCCGGGATCACTTCGCCGGTTCCACGCCATCTGCCGCGTGAGCGGTCGTATTTCTGCAGCGCGGTACGCAGGGCTTTGGCAGCTTCGATCTGCATTTCTTCGTCCACAGACGCACGAACCGTAAAGCCGCCGGTAAAGAACTCGCCTTCGCCAAAATCCTCGCTCAACTGGCGGCGGATTTCGTCGGTGAAATAGTCCCGCGGCGGCAAAGCGGTGCGGAAACTTTCAAAGTCACCGTTCTGCACCGAACGCAGCGGCATTTCGACTTCGACCTCATAGGTCGCCTGATCAATATAGCCGTTCTGGTTCATCTCACGCAGCACATAGTTGCGGCGGGCCAGAAGGCGTTCTTTTTGGCGAACCGGGTGGTAATCCGACGGTGCCTTTGGCATTGCGGCCAACATCGCGGCCTCATGCGGAGCAAGTTCCTGCAAGGTCTTGTTGAAATAGGTCTGCGCCGCAGCCGTCACACCGTACGAGTTCTGACCCAGAAAGATCTCGTTCATGTAAAGCTCGAGGATCTGTTCCTTGTCCAAGGTATCCTCAAGCCGGGTGGCGAGGATGATTTCCTTGATCTTGCGTTCAGCTCGGCGGTCACCCGATAGCAGGAAGTTCTTCATCACCTGCTGGGTGATGGTCGAGGCCCCGCGCACGGTTTCGCCCTTGCTGCGCACGGCCTCAACCCCCGCGGCGATGATACCACGCGGGTCATATCCCTGATGGGTGTAAAAGTTCTTGTCTTCCGCCGAGATAAAAGCCTGCTTCACCAGATCAGGAATTTCCTCGGATGGGGTGAACAGACGACGCTCTTGCGCGAATTCGTCGATCAGCTGACCTTCGCCCGAATAGATCCGGCTGATGGTCGGAGGCTTGTACTGTGCCAGTGATTCATGGCTGGGCAGGTCGCGCCCATACATCCAAAACACCGCACCGATTACCAGTGCGGCCATGAAAATACCCAAAGTTACGAGGCTGAAGATAGCCCCGAAAAACGAAAGAATGAACCGGATCACGTTACTGCCTTTTTCTCGCGGTGCCGTCTATATAGTGATGCGCCGCCTGAGGGTCAAAACACCAAGCGTATTCTAGCCGGTTTGCGCCGCAAGGTCACTGGCCAATCAGGGATTTACGGATCACATCCTGCTGTCGCCAGTCCTCAAGCCCCTGATAAATACCCAGAGCCATTTTCGATCGCCATTCCGGATCCTTGAGGTTTTTCAGGTCTCTGGGACTGGACAAGAACCCAAGCTCGACCAGAACAGAAGGGATATCCGCCGCCTTGAGCACGGAAAAAGACGCCGTGCGCAGCGGTTTGCGGTTCATTGGGCCACCTTGCTGCGCCATGCCGTTGGCAATCGCCGAAGCCAGCGACCGTGTGCGCGGCTTGGTTTCCTGCCGCGCCAGATCCAGCAGAACATCGGCCACCTGATCGTCCGAGCCGCTGAGATCAACACCCGACAGCAAATCCCCCCGGTCGTGTCGCTCGGCCAGTTTTGAACTTGCCACATCCGAGGCATCATCGGACAAAGTATAGACCGCCGCGCCATGAGCCTGCCCCTCGGACAGGGAATCAGCGTGCAGCGAAATGAACAGGTCCGCACCCGCCCGATGGGCCAAGGCAATCCGACGCTCAAGCGACACGAACTGATCCTCAACCCGCGTCAGGACCACCTCGTATCTGCCTGAACGCAAAAGAACTTCCCGCAGCTCACGCGCGAAAGTCAGCATCATCGTCTTCTCATTCACATCGCCGACTTCGGCACCCGGATCAATTCCGCCATGACCCGGATCCAGCATGACACGCAGGGGCCGGTCGGCGCTGCGTGGTTCCGCTTGCGGCAGGTTGGCGGGTTCCGGCAGGTCCCAGCCCGGATTGCGCGGCGCACCTGCGGTTGCGTTGAACGTGTCGAAATCCGTGCCCTTGAGGTTCAGGGACAACACGGCAGCACCCGAATCCTCGGCAACTGACAATTGCGCTGTATCAACCGCCATGGGTGCGCCTAGCTCCAGCACCAGACGTGACCAGCCAGGAACATAAGCTCCGAACTGAACACCGCTTATGCGATCTGATTGCAGGAAGTCCTGCGACTTCAAACCCGTCCAGTCGACCTCGTTAAAGTCCAGAACCATCCGATACGGGTCCTGCAAGGTGAAGATCCGGTACGGCACCCCTTGGCTGAGACCGATATTCACCTGCACCCCAGTACGCCCGACGTCCGTAATGCGGCTTTGGTCTGGCTGGACACGCGCCAGCGCGCTGAAATCCTGCGCCATCGCACCGCTGGCCAGCGCCCATATCAGGGCGATGCAAAAGAAGATCCTGCTCATAGCCTCAAGTTTTCCCGAGATCGTTTGGACGGCAGCCTATACCACAAGCTGCGTTTTGTGAACGGTTCAGGCCTGTTCCCTGATCGCGCCACGCGCGGCCATGAACAGGCGCAAACGCTCAAGACCGTCTTCGATATCCGCCGTGGCCCTTGCGTAAGAGAAACGCAGGGTCGTGTGACCGCGCTGGGGATCGAAGTCGAGACCCGGAGTTACCGCAACGCCCGCCTTTTCAAGAATCTCGGCCGCGAAGGCACGGCTGTCATTGGTCAGGTCAGACACGTCAGCATAAACATAAAACGCACCGTCGGGCGGGGCTATGTTTGTGAACCCGGCCTTGGGCAGACCGTCCAGCATCAACGCGCGGTTACGGCGGTACACGTCCAGATTGGCCTGCAATTCGTCTTCGCAATCCATTGCCGCCAGTGCCGCGACCTGGCTGGCATGGGGCGCGCAAATGAACATGTTCTGGGCAATCCGCTCGACCACGCGCACCTGATCCTCGGGAACGACCATCCATCCGACGCGCCAGCCGGTCATCGAGAAATATTTGGAGAATGAGTTGATCACATAGCACTCATCCGTCAGCTCCAGTGCGGTGACAGCTTTGGCTTCGTATTCCAGCCCGTGATAGATTTCGTCACTTATGAACGACGCCCCTTGCCCCTGCGCTGCGTCAATAAGCGCCCCCATGGCCGCGTGATCCAGCATCGTGCCGGTTGGGTTTGCGGGCGAGGCCACCATCAGCCCCCTCAGGTCCATACCTCGAATGTCATCGGCGACAGGCTGCAACCTGTTTTCAGCGGCAGTGGGCAGATCGACGGGCACCAGACCCAACGCCTTGAGGATCTGGCGGTATGACGGATAACCGGGCGCGCCGATACCCACCCGATCCCCGCTGTCAAAAAGCGCCGTAAACGCAAGCAGAAACCCGCCAGAAGATCCGGGTGTGACCACCACCCTCTCGGGGTTCAGGTCAACATCGTACCATTGCCCGTAAAGCTGCGCGATCCGCTGGCGCAGCGCAGGCAGACCCAAGGACACTGTATAGCCCAAAGGGGTTTCCTCCATGGCACTGGCCAAAGCTTGCGTGGCCCCTTTTGGTGCTCCTGTTCCTGGCTGGCCGACTTCCATGTGGATGATATGGCGTCCGGCCTCTTCCGCTTTGCGCGCGGCCTCCATCACGTCCATCACAATAAACGGATCGACCCCGGACCGGGTTGAGTTTCTCATGCCCATCTCCCATGTTGCAGCCATGGCTTTTGAACGCGTATCCAGGCTGGCGTCAATCCCGGCTCTGATGCTTGCAGCTGTTGTCTGGCTGGCGGCAGTGGCGCAAACCCATGCGCAAAGCCTGATCCGCGATCCCGATATCGAGTATGGGCTGCGTGAACTGGCCTTTCCCGTGCTGCGCGCAGCGGGGTTGAACACAAACCGCGTTCAGATCCTGGTCGTCAACGACAACACGTTCAACGCTTTTGTCATCGACTACAATGCCATCTACGTGAACTACGGTCTGATTCTAAGCGTAGAGAACCCGGAAATGTTGCAGGCCGTCATCGCACATGAAGCCGCTCATATCGCGAATGGCCACCTGGCGCGCCGGGCCGAAAACCTCAAAGCTGCTCAGCGTAATGCGGGCCTTGGCACAGCCTTGGCTCTGCTTGCGGCTGCAGCGGGCGGCGGAGAAGCTGCTATTGGCATCGCCGCCGGCACGCGGGGCGCAGCCCTTCGCAGTTTTCTGGGCCATACCCGCGCTGAAGAAGCTTCGGCGGACCGCAGTGCCGCCAGCTACCTTCGGTGGGCGCGGATCTCACCCAGCGGCATGGTGGAACTGCACAGGAAATTCGCAGGTCAGGAGTTGCTGAGCGTAGCCAATCAGGATCCCTATATGCGGTCGCACCCCACCAGCCGCGAACGCCTGCGCGCAGCCGAAGCTTTTCTGGACGAATTTGGAGACAAGGCCGTTCCGAATCCAACCGCCGACTATTGGTTTGCCCGCGTCAAAGGCAAACTCTCGGCGTTTTTGCGATCGCCCAACTGGACCTTGCGACGCGCCAAGGAAGAGACCGATCGGGACATTCGCCTGATGCGCGAAGCCTCGGCCCATCATCAAAACCGCAACCTCTCCCAAGCCCGTGCCGCAATTGATGAAGCGTTGGCTATCCGTCCGGATGATCCGTTTTACTATGATCTGAAGGGGCAAATTTTGTTGGAAAACAGGCAGGTAAGCGAAGCTGTTGAAGCTTATGCAAATGCCGTTGAAATGGCCCCAAACAATGCCCTGATCCTTGCAGGTTACGGGCGGGCTTTACTGGCGCAAGGCAAGACCAAACAGGCCCTTACTGCCCTGGAACAAGCGCGTGCGCGCGATTTTCGCAACGCGCGTTTGATGCGGGATCTGGGCGTTGCATATGCAAAAGTGGGCAACAACGGCATGGCGTCGACCGTGACAGCCGAGCGGTATGCGCTGCAAGGGCGGCTGGAAGATGCCGGAATTCACGCAAAACGCGCCGTGGCGCGACTGCCCGAAGGTTCACCGGGTTGGCAAAGGGCACAAGACATGCTGATTGCATCCGAACGATTCAAGAGAAACAAAAGGAAACGGAAATGATCCTCAGACATGCTGCACCCGCCCTTCTGGGGCTTTCCATGGCGGCGACCTCGGCGCAGGCGCTGGACCTGAACGCAATGAGCGAAGCCGAAAAGGTTGAGTTTGGCGCGCAGGTACGCGAATACCTGCTGGAAAACCCCGAAGTCATTATCGAAGCGATCAACATCCTGGAACAGCGCAACGCCGCAGCCGAAGCGCTGGCTGACAAGGAACTGATCGCGGCCAACGAAGACGAGCTTTTCAACGACGGCTATAGCTGGGTGGGCGGCAACCCGGACGGTGACATCACTCTGGTCGAATTCATGGACTACCGCTGTGGCTATTGCCGACGTGCCGTACCCGAAGTTGCCAGCCTGTTGGCCGAAGACGGTAATATCCGCCTTGTCATCAAAGAGCTTCCCATTCTGGGTGATGCCTCTGTCTTGTCCTCGCGCTTTGCGGTTGCGACCAAGCAGGTGGCCGGAGACGACGCTTACAAACAGGTCCACGACGCGCTGCTGGAGTTCACCGGCGAGCCAAATGAAATCTCTTTACGCCGCATCTCGGACGGATTGGGCCTGGACAGCGATGCGATCATCGCCGCGATGGACAGCGACAGCGTGACGGATGAAATCACCCGCACCCGAGCGCTGGCGCAGCGGATGCAAATCTCGGGTACGCCTTCCTTTGTTCTGGGCACAGAAATGCTGCGTGGCTTCCTGCCTGCCGATCAGATGAAACAGATCGCGGATGGTGTTCGGGCTGAGCGCGGGTAAACAAGGGATGGGGCGGCTTGGCCCGCCCCAATTTCGTTTCCTGTGCGCGTGCGACGTAGAACAAAATTCACGAAGACCCTGCTAGATCTCGAAGCCTCTCACCTTAAGAACTTCGATAACGTCTGATCTATCCGTCTCGTCCAGGTTCACCTGGATTGCTGGAAAACAACGCGATCTTGTTGCCTTGAGGGTCGCGAAGGTATCCAACATAGAAATGCGCACCGTATGCGTCCCGAAAGCCTGGCTGGCCTTCATCCGCCCCACCGGCGGCAATCGCTGCCGCGTGAAGATCACGAACCTGCTTTTGATTTCGTGCCTCAAACGCAACCATCGTACCATTACCGGCTGAGGCTGGTTGCCCGTCGAACGGGGATTTCACATAAAATTCTGGCAAGGCAACGGACTGGCCTGGCTGGACCGGCAAGGCATAGCTCAAGTCGCCATGATACCTCTCCAGTTCATACCCCAAGGACGGCAGGAAAGCAGAGTAAAACTGCTCGGCGCGTGCGATGTCGTTTACGCCAACGGTGATATAGGAGATCATTCCTAGCCCCCTTTTGCAGACTTGCCATTTGCGACGCGTGGAAAGCTTCTATTGAAAGCGCCGTTACTCTGCCGCTTCGGCCTGCGCGTCCAGTTCAACCGCTTTTTTTTCGACCTGCTCCACGATGTGATCAATCATCTGATCGTTGGACATCTTGTGGCTGGCCTTGCCCGCCAGATAGACCATGCCGGACCCTGCCCCGCCGCCGGTAAAGCCAACGTCGGTCATCAAAGCCTCGCCCGGACCGTTCACGACACAGCCGATGATCGAAAGGCTCATCGGCGTCTTGATGTGCTCTAGCCTGTGCTCAAGCTGTTCCACGGTTTTGATCACGTCAAATCCCTGCCGGGCGCAGGACGGGCACGAAATGATGTTCACACCGCGATGGCGAAGACCCAGAGATTTCAGGATTTCAAAGCCAACTTTGACCTCTTCCACCGGGTCTGCGGACAAGCTGACGCGGATCGTGTCGCCGATTCCCATCCACAGCAGGTTGCCCAGACCGATGGCCGATTTGATGGTGCCGCTGACCAGCCCACCAGCCTCGGTGATACCGAGGTGGATAGGAGCGTCTGTGGCCTCGGCAATGCCCTGATAAGCGGCGGCAGACAGGAAGACATCGCTGGCCTTCACGCTGATCTTGAATTCGTGAAAGTCGTTGTCTTGCAGGATACGGATATGTTCCAACCCGCTTTCCACCATCGCCTCGGGGCATGGTTCGCCGTATTTCTCAAGCAGGTGCTTTTCCAAAGACCCCGCGTTCACGCCAATGCGGATCGAACAATTGTGGTCGCGCGCAGCTTGGATCACTTCCTTCACACGAGTTTCATCGCCAATGTTGCCGGGATTGATACGAAGGCAAGCCGCCCCTGCCTCGGCTGCTTCGATGCCACGGCGGTAATGAAAGTGAATATCTGCCACAATCGGCACGGGGCTTTCGCGTACGATTTCTTTCAGCGCTTTGGACGATGCCTCATCCGGGACCGAAACACGTACAATATCGGCGCCCGCTTCGGCTGCGGCCTGAACCTGCGCCACGGTCGCTGCCACATCGGTGGTCAGCGTGTTGGTCATGGTTTGCACCGCGATGGGCGCGTCGCCGCCAACCGGGACGTTGCCAACCATGATTTGACGGGATTTACGGCGATAGATGTCGCGCCAGGGGCGTACGTGATTGAGGGACATAAGGACGGATCCGCGTCTGCCAGAGTTGCGACTGTAGATAGTTCGGCAACGGGGTCACCGCAATGGCTAGATCACTCGGCGGGCGCTTCTGTCGCCTCGGTCTGCAGTTCAGCCACCAGTTGCTTGAGCGCGCTGTTCTGCTCGGCCTCAAGATCGGCAACGGCATAAGTCTCGGACACGGCATCTTTCGACAGGACGACACCTTTGGCAACCGTACCTGGTGCCCCGGCCGGGCCGTAATGCTCACCGTTCATTGAGAAGTAAACCGACCCAGACGCCCCGGCCCGCAACTGCGGTGGTTCTTCTGTCAGGGGCACCTCAAAAACGCTGCCCTGCTCAACCGTGCCCAAAGTGCCTTCAAAGATGATGCTGCCGTCAGCCGCAGTCACGCGCATCCAAGCCGGGTCCACGGCCACGATCTTTAGCGTTGTGTCGATCTGCTCGACCACCTGTGGCAATGCAGGACGTTCAACTGTGTGTACATCTGCCACTTCGAACTGCGGCAGCTCGGGCGGACGGAACGTTCCGACCTCACGCGGATCAAGCGTTGAAATAGGCGCATCACGCGCCACCAGAACCGGAACGTCCAAAGCCTGCGGACGATAAAGACGGTCGAGTGCTTCGGCGCTTGCCGTCTCGACAGGACCGTCCGAAACTGTGCTGCGCGCTGCATCCAGCGGGTCCAAATCTGACAAAACGACGGGGGCTTGTTCTACCGGGTTGACTTGCACCTGCTGGATTTTGTTCAGAACGGCCCAGCCGCCGTAGCCGATGCCGCCAATGACCGCCAACAAGACCAGCGAAGACCCGATGGCCCGAGGCTCAATCTGGCTGACCAGAGGTTCCTTGCCCGGAATGAAGGGCGTGTTGGGCGAGATGAACGGATCGCGTCCCATCGGACCACGTGCCGGAAGACCACCCGTGGGTTTGCGGACAACCGATGCTTCGGCCGACATGCCGTGCGCGACTTCAAACCCGCTTTCCTGACAGAAGGTCGCAAAAGTCTCATCCGGGTTCATGCCCAGATAACGTGCATAAGAACGCACATACCCGGCTATGAAGCCGGGTGTATCAAATGCATCAGGATCGGCGTTTTCGATTGCGGCGATGTAGTTGGCTTTGATCCGCAGCTCGCGTTGAACATCCAGAAGAGATTTGCCCATCGTTGCGCGTTCACCGCGCATCTTGTCGCCTAAACGAATCTCGTAATCGTCAAACCCTTTTGGCCTGACGTCTACATCTTCTTCGGACTCGCGCTGAGATCTGCGCCCAATCATCCCTGCTGCCCCATTCTGCCTGTCGCGTATTTCGCGTTAGCGGCGAATCATCCCCACAATGATTCGTCTGCCAATTTTGTTAACCTAAGCTTAACACGCGGCAATCACGTTGCACACTTTGGCGTGAGGTTAACCGGCAAGTTCGGCGCGATTTAGCGCACAATGTGACCAAAGTTCGTCCATCGCCTGCACCAAACGGTTCATTTCGTCGGGTCCATGCACCGGAGACGGGGTAAACCGTAGCCTTTCGGTGCCGCGCGGGACAGTCGGGAAATTGATGGGCTGCACGTAAATGCCATAATCATCCAGCAACATATCGCTGAGCTTTTTGGTGTGCACAGGGTTACCAACGATCACGGGCACAATGTGGCTGCCATGATCAATCAAAGGCAGACCCATACCTTTCAGTCGCAGCTTGAGGATCTTGGCCTGGGTCTGATGCTGGTCACGCAGCTCTTGCGCGGTTTTCAGATGCGCGACCGAAGCGGCGGCGCCCGCAGCGACAGCAGGCGGCAACGAAGTGGTGAAAATGAAACCCGGCGCGTAAGAGCGCACAGCGTCACACATCTTGGCGCTGGCGGCGATATAGCCCCCCATAACGCCATATGCTTTGGCGAGCGTGCCATTGATAATGTCGATCCGATGGGCCAGACGGTCCCGCTCGGTCACGCCGCCACCACGCGGGCCGTACATCCCAACCGCGTGAACTTCGTCGATATAGGTCAGAGCGCCGAATTCATCTGCCAGATCGCAGATTTCTTCAATCGGACCAAAATCGCCGTCCATCGAATAGACCGACTCAAACGCAATCAGCTTAGGCGCGGCAGGATCGTCTGCTTCAAGCAACTCACGCAGATGCGCCAAGTCGTTGTGCCGGAAGATCCGCTTGGCGCCACCATTGCGGCGCACACCTTCAATCATCGATGCATGATTCAGCGCGTCGGAATAAATGATCAGACCAGGAAACAGCTTGGGCAGAGTGCTGAGCGTTGCGTCATTGGCAATATAAGCGCTTGTGAACAGCAGCGCGGCTTCTTTGCCGTGCAGATCGGCCAGCTCGGCCTCAAGCCTTTTATGGTAGACCGTGGTGCCAGAGATGTTGCGCGTCCCGCCAGATCCTGCACCTGCGGCGTCCACAGCCTCGTGCATGGCATTCAGAACAACAGGGTGCTGGCCCATGCCCAAGTAATCATTGCCGCACCATACGGTGATGTTCTGCTGCGACCCATCCGGACGCGTGCGTACCGCATGAGGGAAATGTCCGTTGCGACGTTCGATGTCGATGAAGGTCCGGTAGCGTCCTTCGTCGTGCAGCCTTGCGATCGCTGAATCGAGCTGAGCAGTATAGTCCAACGGACCCTCCTTGAGCGCCCAAATTGGTTTCCCTTGGGCTAATAGTCTGCCGCCTTAAACAGTGTAACCTGCTTCAGCGGCTTTGCGTTCCTTAGTTTAGCTGGTTACAGCCGAACAGGTGAACCCAACTTTGATTTGCATCAAATAAAAGGTTGCGCCCCCTACGACAAGTAAAGTTACGGCCATCGAACGCGTGGAAACGACGCAGGCGCCGTCAAGTCAGTGTGCTGAGTAGACTTTAACTTTTCGACACAACCGCTCTGGACGGCGCCGTTGACGCTGCTAGGGTTCGCCCAAACTAGAAAAGCAGGAGCCCCCTATGTCGCTAGACACCGTGCTGAACCGGATTGACGATGATCTGCAAACGTCGATCGACCGTCTGATGGAATTGCTGCGAATCCAGTCCATTTCAACCGATCCCGCATTCAAGGACGAGGTAAGCCGCGCCGCAGATTGGCTAGTCGATGACCTCCGCAGTATCGGGATTGCTGCTGAAAAGCGGGAAACTCCCGGCCACCCTATGGTTGTCGGTCATGTGGGAGAGGACACAGACGCCCCGCATATTCTGTTCTACGGTCACTACGATGTTCAGCCAGTCGACCCTTTGAACCTCTGGACCCGCGATCCTTTCGATCCCGCGATTGAAGAAACAGCACATGGTCCGGTGATCCGCGGGCGCGGCGCATCTGACGACAAAGGACAATTGATGACCTTTGTCGAAGCCTGCCGGGCCTGGAAGGCCGTCCATGGGTCCATGCCCTGTCGCATCACCTTTTTCTTCGAAGGCGAGGAAGAATCCGGCTCGCCCTCTCTGGTTCCTTTCCTCAAGGAAAATGCGGCCGAGCTTAAAGCAGATTTGGCACTTGTTTGCGACACCTCGATGGTGTCACGCGGCGTTCCCTCGATTGCCGCCCAATTGCGCGGCATGCTGAAGGACGAGTTCACAATCATAGGTCCCCGGATCGATCTGCATTCCGGCCACTATGGTGGCCCCGGCCTGAACCCGCTGCGGGAATTGTCCAAGATCGTCTCTTCGTTCTACGATGACGAAACCGGGCGCGTCGCGATCGAAGGGTTTTATGAGGGCGTGCACGAAGTACCCGAAGACCAGCTTCGCCAGTGGCAAAACTGCGGTTTCGACGAAGCAGATTATCTGAACTCGGTCGGTTATACCCAACCGCATGGTGAAAAGGGGTATTCGACACTTGAACAGCAATGGGCACGTCCAACACTAGAGGTGAACGGCCTATGGGGCGGCTATAATGGCGCTGGTTCGAAAACCGTGATCCCGTCGGAAGCCCATTGTAAAATTACCTGCCGCCTTGTGGGCGATATGAACCCCGATGCGTTGCGCAGGAAGATCCGCAAACACGTCGAGGAACGCCTGTCTCCAGATGCTAAAGTCGTTTGGGATAATGACTCCGAAGGCTCTCCTGCTTCCGTCATGAACATCAACCGACCGGAATTCGAAGCCGCGCGCGCAGCCCTTTCCGATGAATGGGAGCGCGAGGCTGTGTTTACAGGCATGGGCGGGTCCATCCCGGTCGTCGGGTATTTCAACACCGTGCTGGGGCTCGATTCGATGCTGGTTGGCTATGCAAACGAAGATGATGCCATCCATTCTCCGAATGAGAAATATGACGTCAAAAGTTTCCATAAGGGCATCCGCTCGTGGGCCCGAATTCTGGATGCTTTGAACAAGTAGTTTTTTGCGAGGCTCTGCCTCGCGCTCCGAGGTATTTTGGGCCAGATGAAGTACGGATCCCCTGCTTCATCTGGCTATAAATACCTCGGGGGAGTCGCGGCTTGCCGCGGCGGGGGCAGCGCCCCCTTCCCTTACATGTGGATCACGCGATCATAAGCGTCCAGAACGCTTTCGTGCATCATCTCTGACAAGGTTGGATGTGGGAAGACCGTGTTCATGAGGTCTTCTTCAGTGGTCTCCAACTGGCGACCCACAACGTATCCCTGAATCAGTTCGGTGACTTCTGCGCCGATCATGTGCGCACCCAGAAGTTCTCCGGTCTTTGCGTCAAAGACGGTTTTGATCAACCCCTCCGGCTCACCCAACGCTATCGCCTTGCCGTTGCCGATGAAGGGGAAGCGACCAACTTTGATGTCATAGCCCAGCTCTTTGGCTTTGGCTTCCGTGTAGCCCACGGACGCGACCTGAGGCTGGCAGTAGGTACATCCTGCAATGCTCTCGGGTTTAACCGGGTGCGCATGTTGGCCCGCGATCAGGTCGGCAACCATTACACCTTCGTGGCTGGCCTTGTGCGCCAACCAGGGCGCGCCGGCGATGTCACCGATTGCATACAGGCCTTCGACACCGGTACGGCAGAATTCATCCGTCACCACATGTGTGCGGTCGATCTTGACCCCCAGAGCTTCAAGCCCAAGGTTTTCGACATTGCCGACAATGCCAACAGCCGAGATCACGGTGTCGAATTCGTGTTTCTCGACCTTGCCCTTGACCTCGATATGGGCCGTTACCTTGCCCTTGGCCCGGTCCAGCTGCTTGACCATAGCTTTTTCCATGATGGTCATGCCTTGCTTGGTGAATGCCTTTTTAGCAAAGGCGCTGATCTCGGCATCTTCCACCGGCAGCACCCGGTCCATCACCTCGACCACGGTCGTGTCTGCGCCCAGCGTGTTGTAGAAGCTGGCGAATTCGATGCCGATTGCGCCAGACCCAATGACCAGCAGCTTCTTTGGCATCCGTGGCGGTTGCAGCGCATGTTTGTAGGTCCAGACCAGATCGCCGTCTGCCTCAAGCCCCGGCAACTCCCGTGCCCGCGCGCCGGTGGCCAGAATGATGTTCTTGGCTGTGAGTTCTTCGGTACCTTTTTCGGTTTTGACACTGACCTTGCCCTTGGCAGGGATCGTGGCTTCGCCCATCACCACGGCAACCTTGTTCTTCTTCAACAGGTGGCCAATCCCACCCGACAGTTGCCCGGCCACACCCCGTGACCTTTTAACCACCGCATCCAGATCGTAGCCAATCTTGTCGGCCTTCAAACCAAAATCGTTGGCGCGTTCCATCAGGTGAAACACCTCGGACGAGCGCAACAAGGCTTTGGTCGGAATGCAGCCCCAGTTCAGGCAAATACCACCCAGATGTTCGCGTTCGACAACAACGGTTTTCAGACCCAGCTGAGCTGCGCGGATTGCAGCGACATAGCCGCCGGGGCCAGCCCCGATTACGATCAGATCATAAGATTGTGCAGCCATGTGTCCCTCTCGGCGCAGGTGTTGAGAAATTAGTTTACCATTAAACTACTTTCCGAAACACATCAACAGGCCGCCCCCGCGACAAAAGCGACGCAGGGTAAGCAATGCCTGAATGTGCGGGATTCAGCCTATACCCAAGCTCTCTCTGTGGCTAGAACAGAACCGCCGACACCGTTCGAGCAATTCTTAACAAATGACATTCAAGAGGCTGATCATGGCAAAAACCCTTAAAGACCTGCTGCTTGCTCTGCTCAACGCCACATTGATCCTTGTGGCGCTGTGTCTGTTTCTGGGCTGGCAACTTGCGTCCAAGGTCGAGAGCATCACAGCAGAGTTTTCCCAAACCGTGCAAGCTGTTGCCCCTATCCGGGATGAAGTGAATGGCACGAGAACAGAGCTTGCGGCATTGCGTGCAGACCTGGCCGATTTGTCGCTGGAAAATCCTGGGGCGAATAGTGCAGCCGCGCAAGAGCTCCGGTCAGCCTTGGCCCGCCTGAACAGTTTGGAACAAAAGTTACAGGCAGCGCAGGAACGGTTGAGCAGCCTGTCGGACGAACCTCAGGTTCTGATTGCTCAAACCATCGAAAAGGGTGCCGACATCGTGTCTCAGCGCGTACTGGATTTCAAAGGGTGCGAGCCAGGTTCATGAGGCTGCGCCGCGCAAAATACTGCGCGGCCTGCCAACACGTCGGGTGCCGTCAAACGGTCGCTTGAAGCTCGCGCACGGTGGTGCCGTAACCACCCATGTCGACATATGCGACCTCGTGGGGGGTCGAATTACGCGACAGCGCTTCGTTTCGATACGGGAACCGGCCAAACTTGCGGATCACTTCGCGATGCGCCCGCGCATGCAGCAGATTGCTTGTGTCGCGGCTCAGGTTTTCGCAAATCAACCTCACACAGCGCTCCTGATCGCACAGGTTTTCTGAATGCATCAAGGGCAGGTAAAAGAACTGCCGCGCCGGTTCGTCGATCTTTTTGTCCCAGCCTTTGTCGACCGCGCATTTCGCCGCCGCCAAAGCCGCCCGGTCTGTCGCGAAAGCACGCGCCTGACCCCGGAACATGTTACGTGGAAACTGGTCCGTCAAAATAATGTAAGCCAGTGCGCCGCTGGGATATGTCAGCCAGAGCGAAAACTTGCCCTCTACCGCTGCCTCCCAAGTTGACAGGAAACGATCGCGGATTTCTGCATCCAGCGCCTCATCCTGTATGTACCAGCCTTTCGGACCAACTTTATCTAACCAAAAACTCAATACCTCTTCAGGCGTTGCCATTGCCTTAAACTCCGTCTTATGCCCGCAAAAGGGACGTAAGGTCATTTAAGGCCGTTTTACAGAACTGTTACAGTAACATATTGCAACATATTCGACATAAATTCGTGTCTTAAGCGGTTTCCTGCGCGCTTTCTTCTGCTTCTGCTTCGGCTGCTTCGATCGCAACCTCTTGCGCAACTTCGAATGCGACTGGTGACGCTGTTGGATACAATGTCGCCATTGTGCCGGTTTCGTCCACGGGAACCGAGGCGCGCTGCGTCATCCGATATGCGGAATACACCGCAAGGAAGAACAGCAGCACAGCAATGATCAGGAAAAAGCCGGGCGGGCCGAACACGGCATCGTCCATCAGCCAACCGGTGATCAATGGACCTGCGACGGCACCTAAGCCGTTGATGAACACAAGGCCACCGGACGCGGCGGCCATATCTTCGTGTTCCAGAAAGTCGTTGGTATGTGCGATCAACAATGAATACAACGGGTTGGACATACCGCCGATCAAAAAAGCCGAGACCAACAGGATTTCGAAAGTCACCCCGTAGAGCATTCCTGCGAGGGCCGCGACCGCCCCTACCGTTGCGACCAGAAAGATCAGAACACGCCGGTCCATGCGATCCGAAAACCACCCCAGCGGATATTGAAGCACAACCGCACCAACGTAGAAGGCAGCTACAAAGGTTGAGATTTCAACAAGGCTCAGCCCCGCCTGCGCCCCGTACACCGCGGACATACCGAACTGAGCAGAGAAAACCCCTCCCAAAAGGAACAAGCCGATACAGCCCAGCGGCGATTTTTGCATCAATTCGCGTAGGGTCATGGGCTTGGTGGTGTCAAAGGCCGGTGTTGGTGAAATGGACAGCAAAATTGGCGCAAAAGACACAGATACCAGGATCGAAGCGATGACAAAGGTCTCATATCCCGCCGGATCACCGACCAGGAACAGGGCTTGCGCACCAATGATCCCTGACATCTGAACAATCATATACAGGGACAATGCCTGCCCCCGGTTCTCGTTATTGGCCGCGTTGTTCAGCCAGCTTTCTGCGGTGACATACACGCCCGAGAAACAGAAGCCAATCACCACCCGCCCCAAAACCCAAGCGATTGGGTCCGTGAGCATCGGGTACATAATCATGACGGCCGAAATGAAAGACGCCAGCGCCGCAAAAACCCGTACATGACCCACGCGTCGGATCATTTCAGGTGCAAGACGAGAGCCACCGAGGAAACCGACAAAATAGGCTGACATCACAAATGACATCTGCAGCGTCGAGAACCCTTCGATTTCGCCCCGGACACCCAGAAGCGTGCCTTGAAGGCCGTTTCCGACCATCAGCAACCCCATGCCGAGCAGCAACGCCCATGCGCTGGAAAGAACCTGAATCATTGGGGTCTCCGACTGATGCCAACCTAAAGTGCGAGCTGTTCTGCGATCAAAGACCGCTTCTGTCGCGCTTGTCTACGACATTGAACTGTTTTGATGCTTCGCCTGCGCCCTTCACGGGATTAAAAGCGACGCGTCGCCGTAAGAAAAGAAACGGTATTTCTGCTCAATCGCATGATCATACACTTTAAGCATCCGGTCTTGCCCCATGAGCGCCGACACCAGCATCAACAGCGTTGATTTCGGCAGGTGGAAATTGGTCATCAGCGCGTCGGTGACGTGGAACTTGAAACCGGGATAGATGAATATATCGGTGTCCCCTTCCCAAGGTTGGATTGTTCCGGACAGCGCGGCGCTTTCGATCAACCTCAATGCCGTGGTGCCCACCGGGATTACACGCCCGCCTGCGTCTTTGGTCGCCTGAATCTCGGCTGCTGCCTCAGGGCTCACCTGCCCCCATTCTGCATGCATCTTGTGGGTCGTCACGTCTTCTACTTTGACGGGCAGGAACGTGCCTGCGCCCACGTGAAGGGTGACGTGCGTGAAACCAACACCTCGGTCCGCTAACGCGCTCATCAGCGCATCATCGAAATGCAACGAGGCGGTCGGGGCGGCAACCGCACCAGAATTTCGCGCCCAGATGGTTTGGTAATCGGTCCTATCCTGTTCATCCGCGGGACGTTTGGCCGCGATATAAGGTGGCAGGGGCATCGCACCGGCCTGCTCTAACGCGGCATCAAAATCCTCTCCGCTCAGGTTGAACCTCAGATACGCCTGACCGTCCTCAACCTTGCACAGCGTTGCACTCAGATCGTCCGAGAAGACAATCTCTTCCCCAATCTTCACTTTTTTCAGCGGCTTGATCAGTGCCGACCATGTGCCATCGGCCTGAGGGTCCAGCAATGTGGCCTCAATCCCTGCCGAGACCGGGCCTTGCGCACTGTCCCGATGACGGCGCCCGTTCAGCCGTGCCGGGATAACGCGCGTGTCATTCAGAACCAGCCGATCGCCTGGTTGCAGAAAATCCGGCAGGTCGAACACATGGCTGTCCGTCGTCACATCGCCCTGTGCCACCAGCAAACGCGCAGACGAGCGCGGACTGGCAGGTCGCGTGGCAATCAGGTCTTCGGGCAGATGGAAATCAAAATCGCTGAGTTTCATGCGCGCGCCATACATCCCCGAAAGGGATTCGGCCATATGCTCTCAGCGGTCGCTGGGACGCGAGCCAAAGGTGGGTTTCGGCTCGTCTGGTTTCAGGGGAACCGCATTGGGGCCGTCTGACACCTTTGGGGCGGGCTGGCGCAGCAGGTCGCGCAGAAACAGCGGAGCAAGGCCAGACAAGGGGTTGACCGACACTTTCGGCGACGCGAGCGGTCCTTTGAGGGTATAGTTAAAACCAAACACCCCCTCTCCCTTGCGGGTAAAGACGCTGCCGACGGCATTCAGCAAATAGATCGGCGAAATGGCCCCGCGCAGGTTTAGCATCTCGTTCACTGTGTCGATGGTGCCATCGAAGGACAGGCCCATGGATGGTCCGACTGCACTGCCGCTGAGCACTTTGATCTCGGTGGGCGTGACCCTCATGCGGCTGTCTATGGCCGAGAAAAAGATGCCCTGTCCAGCCATCTCGTCCAGCAGGCCAACAAGGCTGATCGCGTTCAGCAATGCCGCCATGGCAGGAGCATCGGTGATGCGTGTGTTCACAATCCTCAGAATAACGTCGTAGTTGCCGGGCGCTGTGACCGGCTCGAGGTTCAGGTTCATATCTCCGCCACGTGCTTGGGTCAGCACCCCGGCAGAACGCAGCACGGCCCCCGCGTCTTTCGATGTCAGCGTCACAGCGCTGCGGTTTCCACGTGGGGTCACCTGCCCTGAAACCGCTGCCCCACCATTGACCTGCGCCGTAAATCCCCCGTTCACCCCCCCGGTTGTTTGAAATGAGCCCCGAAAACCCGTCAGCGCCACAGCTTCGGTGATTTGCAGGCGGTCCAGTGCAACATCCAGCTTGGGACCAGCCCCGCCACCACCGCTGCTTTCGCCAAACGTCGCTTTTCCCATATCCAGCACACCGCCCAGCACGCGTATGTCCGGGACGGTATCACCACGTCCGATCATCTCGGCGGGAACCGCCAACCAATTACCAATATCGAATGAGCTGAATTGGATGCGATCAAAATCGCCGTTGTCCCGAAACGTGATGGAGGCGCTGGTCCGCAGGCCAGCGCCCTCAATGCGCAGGCTGTCCACTTTCAGCTGTTTACCCAAGGTTGCTTCGGCGGTCAGAGATCCCGAAGCGGACGTCGCTTTGCGCCAACCAAGTTCCGGGATCGCAAGCGCAACGCCCTGCAAGTCCGACGAAACGGACAGCTTCGGTGGCTCGTCCGCGCCAAGCCCCAAGGAGATGTCCGCAATCCCGGACCCGGTCAACATCCCCGGCGGAAGCCCTGCGCCGATTTCATCCATTAGGCGTGGCGACAATTCGATCTGGCCTGTCAATGTACTGCGCTGTGCGGTTTTTCCATCAATCGGCTGCTGCCAAAGCGCCTCAAGCGGGACATCTCCGAATTGTCCCTGCCCTTTGATCTGAACACCGGACTGGTTTCCGGACAGATCCAGCAAAGCGGCGCTGACAGTAAATCCGGGTACCAGACGATCGCTCAACAGGTTGGCCAGATGGCCGTCGAAGTGAAACTCGGTGTCCTGAAACTTGAGCCCCTTTTTCAGCGGCAACGATAACGTACCAGCCAAAGATGCCGTTCCGTCGGCAAGGTCGACAGGCAGCCCGGCCTTAGTCAACAATTCAAGAGGCGGACGATCCAACAGCGACAAGGCCGCCGTCACACTGCCTTTGGCTTGGATACGCGCGATTGCAGGGGCTGATTTCTTGATATCCGTATCAGGTATGATGAACGACGTGCCCGAAGCATCCACGGCACCACCTTCATCGGCAATCACCACCCCCTGCTGTGCGGTAACGGTAAAGCGCTGATTGAGCAGACTTGCCTGACCCTGCGCGTTTTCGATTGGCGGCAGCGTTTTAACGAACTGGATTTTGGCCTTCTCGAATCCGAAATCCAAATACAGATCGGGTTTCGATCCAGGTTCAAGCCGAAGGGCAAAGTCCATATCCGACAGAACCCCTTCGTACAGATTATCGGTGACCCACTCACGCGGCTTGGGCGCCAAGCGCTCAGGCCAGTAACTGAGCACCTTGTCCGAGGTCATCTGATCCAGATGGGCATCCAGCTTGACCGCCCAACCGTCAGGACGACCGCTCAGCACCCCAAACGCGCGTATGATGTGCCCCGGGTCTTCGATGGTAACCTGCCCTAGCTGCAACTCGAACGGGTCCAAGACCATTTTGAAATCCACGCTGGCGCGCGACAGTTGGATTGGTTCGGGAAACAGATTGGCGGGGTTCACGTTGATGCCGGACAAACGCATCTGCGCGGTCAGGCTGTCCAGAACGCCCTCTTCCACGCCCTGCAGAAATGCCGTGCCGTCCGCCTGTACTTTACCCCAGGCAGAAACCACCGAAACCTCGTTGAAGTTCAGCGCCTGGGATTTCGGATCATAAGTGAAATAGGTGCGGGCAGATTCAAACGGCACCGGACGTGTTTCGGGATTGGGTTGCACGGCCCCCGCACCAAGGTTGAGAGTTGCAAAACCTGTCCCGATAGCACCGCTTTCGTCGATACTGCCCCGCAAAGCCCCCGAGATTGGGGCCCTCAGAACCTGCAACCACGCAAGCACGGGGCTTTGGCCGGCGATGTCTTCTGCGGGCAGGTCCGAGACCGAGATGCCAAACTGCGCAGCTGGACTGCCAAGCGTACTGGAATAGTTGGCCTCGATCGCGCTGACGTAGTCCCGCCCGGCCAGAACCGAGAACCCGGTGGCCAGTCGCACCTCATTATCGCTGCGGTTTGCCTGAATATGCCCGCCATCCAGCACCCAGGACCGCCCCTGCCGCAAATCCAGGTAATCCAGCGTGATTGCATCAAGTTCGACCGAAGTCAGTGCAGACAGTGCCGGAGACAGGAACACCTGATCAGACGCCTCGATCAACTCCGCCAGATTCGGTGCCTCTTGCACCGGTGCGCTGCCTGATCCGACGGTCAGGATCAAAGCCCCATCCGTGTCGCGGGTCAGCGCGATCTGCGCACCGCTCAGGATAATGCGTTTCGGGCGGACATGCCCACGCAGCAAAGGCCGCATAGCAAGGCTGGCGCGCATATCCGAGACCTGTGCAATCTGTTGGCCCGCCGCGTCGCTGATGGACACATCGGTCAGGCGCAGCCGGGGCCGCCAGCCCTCATGGATGATAAAACTGACGTCACCAAACCGGATTTGCAGCCCGCCCAGAGCCTGTTCCAACCGCGTCTCGACCCTGTCCCTGAGCCAGGCGGGCGCGTGCATCCTTTGGCCCACAATCATGAAACCGGTGAACATCGCCAGCAGCACCAGCATGATCGCCCCGCGCATGGCCCAAATCCCGGCAGCGCGACGACGCGACCGGCGGCGTACCGGTTTGTTCGGTGCCTCCCCTTCGTCGTCCTCGCGTTGCTTCAATTTGCTATTCACGCCTTCCAACCCGCACGTGTCGCCCTATGATATCAGGCAGCCTTTAAAAACCTTTAGCGGAGTTTCCAATGCCCGATATTTCTGACATGGCCCCCGACTTCACTTTGCCGCGCGACGGCGGTGGCGAGGTGACGCTTTCGGCGTTGCGCGGTGGCACCGTGGTTTTGTTCTTCTATCCCCGTGATGATACGCCGGGCTGCACGAAGGAATCCATCGGTTTTTCAGAACAGCTTCAGGCCTTTGCGGATGCGGGTGCTCACGTTTTCGGCATCTCACGCGACAGCGTCGCAAAGCATGAGAAGTTCGTGGCCAAGCATGGGCTGACCACGCCGCTTCTGTCGGATGAAAACTCGACCGTTTGCGAGGACTATGGCGTCTGGGTGGAAAAGAACATGTATGGGCGCAAGTCGATGGGCATCGAACGTTCGACCTTTGTAATTGATGCTGAAGGTCGCATTGCCAAGGTCTGGCGCAAAGTCAAAGTGCCCGGTCATGTGGACGAGGTGCTTGAGGCGGTGAAGGCGCTGTAAGCCCCCCCTCGACCTGTCATGCCATCCGGTTTAAGACCCGCCTCGACACGACCGAGGCGGAGCGACCCCGTGACCAAGACACTGACACAGATGGCGACAGAGGTTCTGACAACAGCGGACGGGCGGGCCAAGACCGCCCTGTCCAAAGCGCACGCCGCCGCTTGGTTTGCTGCTCGCAAGGGCGAAACTGACCCAATCGAGATTGGCACGGCAACACCCCCCTTGAACCCCGCCCGCCCAGACAAGCCCGAGCTTTTGTCGCCCCGCGAAGTGCCAAAGCGGAAACCCGGGACCGAGGCCGGGCGTATCGCGCTGTTGCACGCCGTGGCCCATATCGAATTGAACGCCGTCGATCTGCACTGGGACATCATTGCCAGGTTCGGTCACGTTTCCATGCCCATCGGGTTCTACGACGACTGGGTGAAATGCGCCGAAGAAGAATCGCGCCATTTCGAGATGGTTTGCGATTGCCTGGAAAGCATGGGCAGCCATTACGGCGCCCTGCCCGCCCATGCAGGCATGTGGCGCGCTGCCGAGGACACTGCCGAAGATCTGATGGGACGGCTGGCCGTTGTTCCCATGGTGCTTGAGGCACGCGGTCTGGATGTCACCCCCGGCATGATCGAGATCTTTCGCAAGGCCACGTTGGACCAAGCCATTGCGGCTCTTGAGGTGATCTATGCCGAAGAAGTCGGCCATGTTGCTTATGGCTCGAAATGGTTTCATTTCCTGTGCGGTCGCGAAAATGCCGACCCAAAGGATGTGTTTCACGCGCTGGTCCGACGCTATTTTCACGGCGTATTGAAACCACCCTTTAACGAGGAAAAGCGCGCTGAAGCTGGCTTGCCACCCGATTTCTATTGGCCCCTGACCGAGGATCTGCCTGCGCCCGGAGAAGTCACAAACTGACACTTCTTCGTTATTTTCGGCAAGTTCTCGCCGATCTCAGGGGGATTTTTGCGCCGTTTGACGCAGATTGGTCAACAAACTTGCCCGTTCACGACGAGCCGTTTATGCAATCGGCCCAAGGGACGGCTATTGCACCACGACCGGTCCCGATCTTGGGGATGAGAGGTAAGACGCGTGCGAACACGTCTGACAATAAAGTTACATTCGCTGCTGGAGCGGCATTTCCCGGAACGCCGGGTTTTTCTGAAATCTGACAAGGACACACGCTTTATCCGGCTTAGCTCGGAAACGCAGGTGATTGCGGTGGCTGGCGTTGCTGTCATGGTCGGCTGGACAGCGGTCGCGACGGCCATTCTGCTGATGGACAGCATCGGGTCTGGCAACTTCAGAGAACAAGCCAAACGCGATCAGGCGACCTATCAGGAACGCCTGAACATCCTGTCCGCAGAACGGGACGCCCGCGCGCAAGAGGCCCTTGCGGCCCAAGACCGATTTAATGCAGCGCTTGAGCAGATTTCCGCTATGCAGTCCGAGCTGCTGGCGTCGGAAAACCGCCGCCGCGAGCTTGAGACCGGCATCGAGGTCATCCAAACCACCCTGCGCAGCACCATGAAGCAACGGGAAGAGGCACGGACTGAGCTGGCGACCCTGAAGCAGGAAACCAGTGACACCGACATGTATATGACGGCCTCTACCGCCCCGGTGCAGATGGCCTTCATGACGGATGCGTTGGCACGCACTGCCGAAGAACGCGACCAGATCGCTTCGGACGCGCAAGATGCATTGGTTCAGAGGGACGAACTGGAACTGGAAATTCGTCTGATGCAAGAGCGCAGCGACGCGATCTTCCGCCAGTTGGAAGACGCCATGGTGATCTCGGTCGAACCGCTGGACAAGATGTTCCGCCAGGCGGGGATGCCCACCGATCGTATCATCGAAGAGGTCCGGCGCGGATATAGCGGTATGGGCGGTCCGCTGACCCCTTTATCCCTTAGCACGCGTGGCGAGGAGGACGAGCTGTCTGCCGACGAGGCCCGCGCGAACATTTTGCTTCAACAGATGGATCAGTTGAACCTGTACCGGATTGCTGCGGAAAAGGCCCCCTTCGCCAGCCCGGTCAACAGTGCAGTGCGTTTCACCAGCGGATTTGGCACACGCCGCGACCCCAAAACCGGAGGTCGTCGGATGCATAACGGTGCGGATTTCGCTGGTGCGCACGGCACTGATATCTTCGCGACAGCAGACGGTGTGGTCACCCACGCAGGTTGGCAGTCGGGTTTCGGACGGCTTGTGAAAATCAAGCACGCGTTTGGAATTGAGACACTTTACGCTCATAACACCAAGATCAACGTCAAGGTTGGTCAAAGGGTCTCGCGCGGGGATCATATTGCTGATATGGGTAGCACCGGACGGTCCACCGGCACGCATTTGCACTATGAGGTGCGCGTGAACGGAAAGCCCGTGAACCCAATGACTTACATCAAGGCTGCGAGAAATGTTTTCTAAAAGCAAAATCAACGAGCCCGCATCCAAGGCACCTGAGGCGGCCAAACCTGCCGCTCCGGCGACCCCAGCGGCCCCTGCTCCAACCGAGTCGAAACCTGCCACTGCGCCCAAGCCAAAGCCGCCTGCGTCGGTTCTGTCCTCGGATCTGCACATCACCGGCAACATCAAGACCTCCGGTGACATTCAGGTGGAAGGCACTGTCGAAGGCGACATCCGTGCTCATCTTCTGACCATTGGTGAATCTGCAACCATCAAAGGTGAAGTCACCGCCGATGACGTCGTGATCAACGGCCGCATCGTTGGCCGGGTACGTGGCCTGAAGGTGCGCCTGACCTCGACCGCGCGTGTCGAAGGCGACATCATCCACAAGACCATCGCCATCGAAAGCGGTGCGCATTTCGAAGGTTCGGTGCAGCGTCAGGACGATCCGCTGAACCCTGGCCGCAGCGCCAAGGGGGGGTCGAACCCGGCGGCTGACGTCAAACAATAATTCGACCTTTCAGGTCAGACCCGAGACGCCGCAGAAACACCTGCGGCGTCTTTTTTTATAACAACTGCTTGCCTGTGAAACTGGTTTTGATCCCGCTGACATCGCGTTAGGGTCGGACCATGTTGGTTTTTTTGTTACTTGTCGCCCTGATCGCTGGTGGTGTGGCGTATTACTTTTGGTCAAAGCAACAGGCCCGCCGGGCCCTGCTGGCCGCGCCGCTGAGCGATCAGCAACGACGGCTTATCGACGCTCAGGTCCCGATCCTGCAGAAAGTGCCGCAAGACCTGCGCGCAAAGCTGGAAGGCAAAATCAACCTGTTTCTCGATCAGGTCGAGTTTATAGGTTGCGACGGTCTGGATGTCACAGAAGACATGCAGATGTCCATCGCCGCGCAAGCCTGTCTGTTGGTTGTGAATACTGAGCTTTGGTATGACAACCTCACCACCATCCTAATCTATCCCAGTGCTTTCAAATCCAGACAGAGCCGACACAGCGGTTATGTCGTCACCGAAAAAGAAATCGTGCGAACTGGCGAAAGCTGGAATCGCGGCCCGGTGATCCTGTCCTGGGCGCACAGCCAACGTGGTGCGATGAACGATCATGACGGACAAAACGTTGTCTTTCACGAATTCGCACATCAGATCGACGATCTGACAGGGTCGGCCAATGGTGTGCCCGTTCTCAGCGCCAACCAGAGCTTTTCGGAGTGGGAGGCCGCGTTTCTGACGGCTTATGACGCCCATGTACAGGCCGTTGAAATGGGACGCCCAACCGTAATTGACCCCTACGGCGCGGAAGGGCACGAAGAGTTTTTCGCCGTTTCAGTTGAAGTGTTCTTTGAGCGACCAAAGGCACTCCGCAACTCTGACCCAGAGGTCTACAAACAGCTGTCGAAACTTTTTCACCTGGATCCTGCACAATGGCATTAGTCGGTTGTCGCCTGGGGTGAGAGGGCATCCGGGAATTCCCCGTTCGCCTCAATTTAACAAAAGTTAATTTTTGAATTACAGTTAACCTCATCGCATTGTGGAGGAAATTTCATGTCGTCAAAATTACTTGCCGAGTTCTTCGGTACCTTTTGGCTGGTTCTCGGAGGCTGCGGCAGTGCCGTTTTGGCCGCAGGAGTTGCAGATGTCGGCATCGGATGGCTTGGCGTGTCCTTCGCCTTCGGCCTGACGGTTCTGACAATGGCCTACACGGTTGGTCCGATATCTGGCGGTCACTTCAACCCGGCGGTCAGCTTGGGGCTGATGATTGGCGGAAGGTTTCCAGCCAAAGATCTGCTGCCCTATTGGGTCGCTCAGGTTGTCGGAGCGATTGCAGCCGCCATTGTGTTGTACCTGATCGTTAGCGGAGCACCCGGTTTCGAAGGGGTCGGAGGGTTCGCATCAAACGGATACGGAGACGCGTCCCCGCAAGGCTATTCGATGATGTCCGTTCTGGTGATCGAAATTGTGATGACGGCCTTTTTCATCTTCATCATTCTGGGCGCAACTTCAGATAAGGCACCGGCTGGTTTCGCACCGATTGCCATTGGCCTGGCACTGACACTGATCCATCTGGTGTCAATTCCGGTCAGCAACACATCGGTCAATCCCGCCCGGTCCACCGGAGTCGCCCTGTTCGCAGACGGCCCCGCGCTGGCACAGCTTTGGATGTTCTGGGTGGCACCCCTGATCGGCGGCGCGGTCGGTGCGTTGATCTGGAAAATGACTTCATCTGAAGACTAACGTGAACTGACTCGGTTTTTTCCCTGTCAGTAAAAAACAAGCGTATCCTTCCGTAACGCCCGGCTGAACCAAGGCTCGGGATCAACGGGAGGATATTATGAAGATTACAGCGACTACATTTGTACTGGGATGCCTGGCCACCGCCAGTTGGGCTGCCGACCCGCGGCTGAGCATCCCAGCAGCCCCAGAGATGCCCCCAGCCAACACGTCCGGAACTGCTGAAATCAATGGGATCAATATGTACTACGCCACCTATGGAGACGGAGAGGGCACACCGATCTTAATGATCCATGGTGGCTTGGCGCATGGTGACATCTGGGCAGCGCAGGTTGCGGATCTTGCCGCAGATCACACCGTGATCGTTGCCGACACTCGCGGGCACGGGCGATCAACCAATGATGGCAGCACATATTCCTACGGATTGCTGTCGCAGGATTACCTGGCTTTGTTGGATCATCTGGAGATCGATCAAGTGCATCTGGTTGGCTGGTCCGACGGGGCCAACATCGGCTATTCGATTTCGAGCACCAACCCGGAACGGTTGGCCAGTCATTTTGCTCATGCGGGTAATGTGACGCTGGATGGCATCGATCCGTCAGTAGAAACCAACGAAGTGTTTGGCGCCTATGTCGGCATGATGGCCGAAGATTATGCAGCAATGTCCCCCACGCCAGATGGATTCGAAGCGTTCCTGGGCGGGGTTGCTGCTATGTGGAGCACCGAAAAACCCGGTGGTTTGGAGGCGCTGTCGTCGATCACTGTCCCGACACTGGTCGTTCAAAGCGCGCATGACGAAGCTATCCTAATGGCACATTCGCAGGCAATTTCCGAGGCTATTCCGGGGGCAGACTTGCTTGTTCTGAAAGATGTCAGTCACTTTGCTTCGTTTCAGAAGCCGGATGCCTATACGCAAGCTATCCGCGACTTTATCGATCAATAAACCATAGAAAAACCCGGCGCTTTGGGCCGCGCCGGGCTTTCACTGCTTATTCAGTGACGGTGACTTTTTTCATCACGTCGGGCTGGCCCGTGACCGCTCCGGTCTGGGAATGCCCGCGTTTGATCGCATCCACCACGTTCATGCCATCGGTCACCTGACCGACCACAGTGTACTGCCCGTCCAGGAACGGGCCGGGTTCGAACATGATGAAAAACTGCGAATTGGCCGAATCCGGATCGTTCGAACGCGCCATGCCGACCACGCCCCGGTCAAAGGTGACCTCGGAGAATTCGGCCGGCAAATCAGGACGGTCGGATCCGCCGCGTCCAGCGTAACGCATGTCAAACCCGTCCGCACCGGAATTGCCGTATTGCACGTCGCCGGTTTGTGCCATGAAGCCGTCAATCACGCGGTGAAACACGACGCCATCATACTGACCGTCGGTGGCCAGCGCAGTGATCTGTTCCACATGCTTGGGAGCGACGTCCTCGAACAAGTCGATCGAGATGGTGCCATTGGCCCCTTCCCCTTCGACCTCAATCTGCAGACCGCTGGCCAGTGCCGGGCTGGTCACCAGTGCAAAAACCGCAGCCAGCTTATACATCGGCGGCCACTTTGACGCTGATCATGCGATCCGGGTTCGCTGGCGGCTCGCCCCGAACGATGGCATCCACATGCTCCATGCCATCGATCACGCGGCCATAAACGGTGTATTGACCGTTCAGGAAGTGGTTGTCCTTGAAGTTGATGAAGAACTGAGAGTTGGCCGAATCCGGGTTTTGCGACCGTGCCGCGCCCAGCGTGCCGCGATCATGGGGCAGTTTGGAGAACTCGGCAGGAACGTTCGGCAGTGACGACCCACCGGTGCCCGCCATGCGCAGGTTGAAGCCGTCTTCCATATCGCCGTGCTGAACGTCGCCGGTTTGCGCCATGAAACCGTCGATCACACGGTGAAAGGCTACGTTGTCATATTCTCCGCCACGGGCCAGTTCCTTCATCCGCGCGCTGTGCTGGGGGGCCACGTCGGGCAACAGCTCGATGACGACGTTACCGCCTTTCAGCTCGATGATGATTGTGTTTTCGGGATCTTTGATCTCGGCCATGTGGCCCTCCTGTCGTTTGTCTTGCGCAAATACCTATGCGCCAAGCGCGTGAATGCCAAGTGACGCATTGACCTGAGGGCAAAATGCAGGAAAAGAACCGCCTAAATCGGTTGCCACTGGGAAGGATTGCACGATGGGCTGGAAAACACTGGACGATATGGATCTGAACGGCAAACGCGTGCTGGTGCGCGTGGACATCAATGTCCCTGTCGTTGACGGTGTTGTGACCGACGCCACCCGTATCCAGCGGATCGCACCGACAGTGCGCGATATTCTGGCCGCCGGTGGTAAGCCGATCCTACTGGCCCATTTCGGTCGCCCGGGTGGCGAGCGACGCGAAAACTTGTCACTCAAGCAACTGGTGCCGACACTGGAAAGCACCTTTGGCGCCCCTGTCCTGTTTGCAGCCGATTGCGTGGGCACCGAGGCTGAACTGGCCGCCGATGCGTTGCAACCGGGTCAGGTATTGCTGCTGGAAAACACGCGCTTTCACGCAGCCGAGACCAAGAACGACGCTGATCTGGCCGCAGGCATGGCCAAGCTGGGGGACGTTTATTGCAACGATGCGTTTTCAGCCGCGCACCGCGCCCACAGTTCGACCGAGGCTTTGGCGCGCCTTCTGCCCGCATGTGCAGGTCGCCTGATGCAAGCCGAATTGCAAGCGCTGCAAGGCGCACTGGGTGCCCCTAAACGGCCCGTAACTGCTGTCGTAGGCGGTGCAAAAGTATCCACCAAACTGGAGTTGTTGGGCAATCTGATCGACAAGGTGGACTATCTTGTCATTGGCGGTGGCATGGCCAATACCTTTCTGGTCGCAAAAGGTCTGAACGTCGGCAAATCGCTGGCTGAGCGGAACATGACGGATACCGCTGCCGAAATCCTGACCAAAGCCGAAAGCTCAGGCTGCATCATTGTTCTGCCCACGGATATTGTGGTTGCAGACAAATTCGAAGCCCATGCTCCGCATCAGGTCCTGCCCGCAAATCAATGCCCCGAAGACAGCATGATCCTGGATGCAGGTCCTGAAAGCGTCGCCGCGATCACCGAGATCTTTGCAAAAAGCAAAACGCTGATCTGGAACGGCCCGCTTGGCGCGTTCGAATTGGAACCCTTTGATGCAGCGACCAATGCGGCCGCATTGAAAGCGGCGGCTTTGACCCGTTCGGGCCAGTTGGTCTCAGTTGCCGGTGGCGGCGATACCGTTGCCGCATTGAACGCATCGGGCGCGGCGCATGATTTCTCGTACATCTCCACTGCGGGCGGCGCGTTCTTGGAATGGATGGAGGGTAAGACCCTGCCCGGTGTAGCCGCATTGGAACAGTAGTCCTGTCGCGGCGCGCTTTCGCTTACCTTGCGAGACATTCTGACTCATCCCCTGATTTTTGGGAATCAGGGGATTCACAAGCCGAATCACCTGTGACATAGTGCTGAAAGAGGTTCGAAAAGGACCCGTTATTGAGGCAAGTTTTCATACGGCGGTAAACAGAGTGTCCCGTTCCCATCGGCCCGGTTTGGGCGCAGTTGCTTTCTTCTCGGTGGCTTTCATGCTGGGTGTCTATTTCACCTTTGCCGCCGTACAAGGAGATTATGGCCTGTTCCGGCGGGTCGAGATTGCAGCGGAACGGGACGCTCTGTCGCGCGATTTGGCGAAGCTGAATACCGAGATCGCCGAGATGGAGAACCTGACGCTACGGTTATCTGACACTTATCTTGACCTGGACCTTCTGGACCAGCAGGCACGCTCGGTTCTGGGTATGATCCGCGCGGACGAGATCGTCATTCGCTAAGCGGACTTGGTTTTTTCGTCGAGCAGCCCTTCTCTACCAACAATTCATTTTGCTTTGATAAGCGCAGCTTAGCGTAAACCGACGCTGCGTCACATTAACACTCGCCAGATCGCCCGAAATGCTTTAGAAGATAGTTTAACGCTAAACTATCTGTCCGAAAGGGGGAGATCGCCACAATGGCTGCGCGAAAAACCACAAAGAAACCAAATGTTTCTGCGGAAGAGCTCAAAACCTACTACCGCGAGATGCTGCTGATCCGCCGATTCGAGGAAAAGGCCGGTCAACTTTACGGTATGGGTCTGATTGGCGGCTTCTGCCACCTTTACATCGGACAGGAAGCGGTTGTTGTCGGCCTCGAAGCCGCCGCACAGGAAGGTGACAAACGCATCACCTCGTATCGCGATCACGGCCATATGCTGGCCTGCGGTATGGATCCGGGCGGCGTTATGGCCGAACTGACCGGGCGCGAAGGCGGCCTTTCCAAAGGCAAGGGCGGCTCGATGCACATGTTCTCGAAAGAGAAGCATTTCTATGGCGGTCACGGCATCGTTGGTGCACAGGTTCCGCTGGGCGCAGGTCTGGCCTTTGCTGACAAATATAAAGAGAACGGTGGCGTGACATTCACCTATTTCGGTGATGGCGCGGCCAACCAAGGTCAGGTCTATGAGACGTTCAACATGGCTGCTCTCTGGGATCTGCCAGTGGTCTTTGTGATCGAAAACAACCAATACGCTATGGGTACAGCGCAGGCGCGATCAACATCGTCGCCAGACATCTACGTGCGCGGCGAGGCGTTTGGCATTCCCGGCGAGATCGTCAACGGTATGGATGTGTTGGCGGTTAAGGCCGCAGGTGAGAAAGCCGTGGCCCACTGCCGTGCGGGCAAAGGCCCTTACATCCTTGAGGTTAAAACCTACCGGTATCGCGGCCACTCGATGTCTGACCCGGCCAAGTACCGCACCCGCGAGGAAGTTCAGAAGGTCCGCGAACAAAGCGATCCGATCGAACATGTGCGCGAGCTGCTGCTGACCGGCAAACACGCAACCGAGGATGATCTGAAGGCGATCGATAAAGAAATCAAAGAGGTCGTCAATCAAGCCGCCGAATTCTCGAAAGAAAGCCCCGAGCCTTCCGTCGAAGAGCTCTGGACTGACATTTACGCCTGAGAGGACGAATAAGACATGGCAACCGAAATTCTCATGCCCGCCCTTTCGCCCACAATGGAAGAGGGCACCCTGGCCAAATGGCTGGTCAAGGAAGGCGACACTGTAAGCTCTGGCGATATCATGGCCGAGATCGAAACCGACAAGGCGACGATGGAATTTGAAGCCGTTGATGAAGGCATCATTGGCAAGATCCTGATCGCTGAAGGTACCGAAGGGGTCAAGGTGAACACCCCTATCGCGGTTCTGGTGGAAGAAGGCGAAGACGCCTCTGCCCTGCCAGCGGCTGCCCCCGCAGCCGCAGCGGTGACCGAGGCCGCCCCTGCGGCGGTTGAGGCCCCCGCTTCTGCCGCTGCCCCCGCTGCTCCGGTCGTTGACCTGTCGCCCGATTGGCCCGCAGATGCAGAGATGAAGTCCGAAACCGTCCGTGAAGCGCTGCGTGACGCGATGGCCGAGGAAATGCGTGGTGACGAAGACGTCTACCTGATGGGTGAAGAAGTCGCCGAATATCAGGGCGCGTATAAAATCAGCCAAGGTCTGCTGGACGAGTTTGGACCCAAGCGCGTGATCGATACGCCGATCACCGAACACGGTTTTGCAGGCATCGCCGTTGGTTCAGCCTTTGGAGGTCTGAAACCGATTGTCGAGTTCATGACCTTCAACTTCGCCATGCAGGCGATTGACCAGATCATCAACTCTGCTGCCAAGACGCTTTACATGTCAGGCGGTCAGATGGGCTGCCCCATCGTGTTCCGCGGTCCTAACGGTGCCGCCGCCCGAGTGGCTGCGCAGCACTCTCAGGACTATGCAGCGTGGTACATGCAGATACCCGGCCTGAAGGTGGTGATGCCCTACTCGGCAGCCGATGCTAAAGGTCTGCTGAAATCGGCGATCCGCGACCCCAACCCGGTTGTCTTCCTGGAAAACGAAATCCTCTACGGGCGTTCTTTCGACGTGCCGCAGGTGGATGACCTGACCATCCCGCTGGGCAAGGCGCGTATTTGGCGTGAAGGTTCGGATGTGACCATCGTTAGCTTCGGCATTGGCATGCAATACGCACTCGAAGCCGCCGACAAACTGGCGGAAGAAGGCATCAGTGCCGAAGTTATCGACCTGCGCACAATCCGCCCGATGGACACTGGCGCAATCATCAACTCGGTGATGAAGACGAACCGTCTGGTGACTGTGGAAGAAGGTTGGCCGCAAGGCTCGGTCGGCAGCTACATCAGCTCGGTCGTGATGCAGGAAGCGTTCGACTATCTCGACGCCCCGGTCATCAACTGCACCGGCAAAGATGTACCGATGCCCTACGCCGCGAACCTCGAAAAGCTGGCCCTGATCACCACCGATGAGGTGATCGCCGCCGTCAAACAAGTGACCTACCGGTAAGGAGCGACAGACAGATGCCCACCGAAATTCTGATGCCCGCCCTTTCACCCACCATGGAGGAAGGCACGCTTGCCAAATGGCTGGTCAAGGAAGGCGACACCGTTTCCTCTGGCGACCTGCTGGCCGAGATCGAAACCGACAAGGCCACGATGGAGTTCGAAGCCGTTGATGAAGGCACCATCGGTAAGATCCTGATCGCCGAGGGAACCGAAGGCGTTAAGGTCAACACCGCCATTGCTGTTCTGCTGGAAGACGGCGAAAGCGCAGATGACATTGGTGCGACGCCTGCCGCCGCGCCTGCGGCTGCGCCCGCAGCAGAAACTGCAGCGCCAGCGGCGTCCGAGACGCCAGCCTCTGCCCCTGCCCCGGCTGCTCCGGTCAAGGCTGATGGCGGTCGTGTTTTCGCCTCACCACTGGCCCGTCGCATTGCGGCGCAAAAAGGTCTTGATCTATCGCAGATCGCCGGCTCTGGCCCGCATGGTCGCATCGTCAAGGCGGATGTGGAAAGCGCCACAGCCGCACCGGCTGCAGCTGCTCCAGCGCCTGCTACCGCTGCTCCATCTGCGCCTGCGGCACCAACCGGGCCGTCGGCAGACATGGTCGCTCGGATGTATGAAGGGCGCGAGTACGAGGAAATCCAGCTGGACGGTATGCGCAAAACCATCGCCGCGCGCCTGTCCGAAGCCAAACAGACCATCCCGCATTTCTATCTGCGTCGTGACATCAAGCTGGACGCGTTGCTCAAGTTCCGCAGCCAGTTGAACAAGCAGTTGGAAGGCCGTGGCGTCAAGCTGAGCGTCAACGATTTCATCATCAAAGCTGTCGCAAACGCACTGCAACAGGTTCCGGCCTGTAACGCAGTCTGGGCGGGTGACCGCGTGCTGCAACTGAAGCCTTCGGACGTCGCCGTTGCTGTTGCGATTGAGGGCGGCCTGTTCACCCCGGTTCTGCAAGATGCTGACACGAAGTCCTTGTCCGCCCTGTCGACCGAGATGAAAGACCTTGCAGCCCGCGCCCGCGAACGCAAGCTGGCACCGCATGAGTATCAGGGCGGCACCTTTGCCGTCTCAAATCTGGGTATGTTTGGCATCGACAACTTCGATGCAATCGTAAACCCGCCACATGCCGGAATTCTGGCTGTAGGGACCGGTGTGAAAAAGCCTGTTGTCGGAGATGATGGCGAGCTGACCGTGGCAACCGTTATGTCTGTCACAATGTCCGTGGATCACCGCGTCATCGACGGAGCGCTGGGGGCAGAACTGCTCAAGGCCATTGTCGACAATCTGGAAAATCCGATGGTCATGCTGGCCTGAGGCACTGAAACATACCCTCGCCCAAGCTCGTGTTGGGCGGGGGTCATCTGATCATTTGGCGCTGAATTGAACCCGTGTGATTGGCGTATCAATTGCCTAAAGCGCATTGACCTCCCACCTTCTTCTACAAGATTAAGTCAGAAGGAGGGTGCTCTGTGGTCCGCAAGAACCTTGTAAAAAGCCTGGTAGTTTTGGTCCTTTTGGCTGGGACGACACCAAGCGAGGTCTGTGCGAAACCGAACAGTTATCCGGGCGAGCACTCGAAATTCAAAAACAACGACCCTGAGGCGATTGCCGAACAGAAAGCTGAACAAAAACGGCGCAAAGAACTGCGTCAGCAGAGACGAGAGGAACGCAAGCGCAAGCGGTTGGAGAAACGCACCAACCGCTTGAAGTGATTTTTAACTACTGGTCTTTGCCCAGCATGTGGTCCATCGAGATCGCAGGCTGATCGCATCCCGCCTCGCCCACGATCTTCGCTGGAATACCGGCAACTGTTTTGCAAGCCGGTACAGGTTGCAGAACCACTGAACCCGCAGCGATACGGCTGCAATGGCCAACTTCGATATTGCCCAGAACTTTCGCTCCGGCCCCAATCAGAACCCCGTTGCCGATCTTGGGGTGGCGCTGTTCCTCTTCCTTGCCGGTTCCGCCCAGCGTTACCGAATGCAACATTGAAACGTTATCGCCGACAACCGCTGTTTCTCCAATAACGATGGAATGGGCATGGTCAATCATGATGCCCTTACCGATCTTTGCAGCCGGGTGAATATCGATCCCGAAAATCTCGGACGAGCGCATCTGGAAAAAATAGGCCAGATCATAGCGACCCTTTGTCCACAGCCAATGCGCAACCCGATAGGCCTGCATCGCCTGATACCCTTTGAAGTAAAGGATCGGCTGCAACAGGCGGTGACATGCGGGGTCACGCTCGTAAACGGCCATCAGATCGGCCCGCGCCGCTTCGATCAGATGTGGATCATCGGCATATGCTTCGTCGACAATCTCTCGCAAGACCATCATCGACATCTCGTTCGAGCACAGCTTGGCCGAAATCCGATAGGAAAGCGCGCGTTCAAGGCTGCGGTGATGCAGGATACAGGCGTGCACAAGACCACCCATGAGTGGTTCTTTTTCTACGGCCGCGTGGGCCTCGGATGTGATGCGGGTCCAAACCGGATCAACCGGTGTTACGTGACTGCGCTTTTCAAACATGGCTTTTCATCCTTTGCTGCGCCTAGAATGCCATTTAGTGGTAAAAAGACCAAACGCAAACCCGTGATCTGCAATGCAACAAAAATGAATGAGTTCGAAAGCTCATATTTTGAAACAAAAATTCGCGAGCGACTGGCCGAGTTGGAACAGCTTTCAGCGTCAGGTCAAAAGGCGCAGGCTGTCGTTGAACTGGATCAACAAGCGGTTGGCCGACTGAGTCGCATGGATGCCTTGCAAAACCAGGCCATGGCAAAGGCGCAACAAACCAATCGCGATATTGAAAAAAGCCGTCTTCAAGCCGCCTTGGTACGCATTGAAGAGGAGGAATACGGGTATTGCGAGGATTGCGGCGACCGAATTCCGGATGCACGGCTGACGCTGGACTTGGCCGCCATCAGATGTGTCAACTGCGCTGCCGGGTGACTAAAAATTTGGAAAGATGGTGCAAAACCGTCTCAAAACATTGGCAATATTGCAAGTCGTCGAACCCCGGCTCATGCGCCAGGGTTCTGTTTCGAGCAACGGCCATCAGCGAGCCGTTGCCGTAAACGGGATGAAGTCGCCCCGTGCGTTCAAGATGCCTGTCAGCCAGTTCTGCTTCATGAATCATCCGAACGCATAGACGGGTCCGGTCTGCCTGAGGCGCTGCCAATAAAGCACGCGCTGCGGCACTGACATCTCCATGCAGAACCGGCCGCATCAGGCTGCCTGCCCCACCAAAAGACGGGTTGACGGACCGGGGCCGTAGACGGCTGACACCTGCGCCACTTCGACCTCATACGCGCCGGTCAAACCGTCCGCCCCCTTTATTGTTGCGGAATAGGTCCAGCGTGGTTCCGCGATCAGATCTTCGCGCAGCAATGTTCCATCTGCACGGATGCGCACCAGATAGAATTCGGTTTCTTCGCCCAGAGGTATCTCCAGCCCCGACCAATCATCCGCGTCCAGACGCGCGCGTCTGATCCATGAAAATGCATCGCCGGACAGACCGGATTGAACTTTCAGGTGCACCGGTGCGTAAGGACGCAATCCGTTACCATCGAAAGACGCTATCAGATGTTGGAAAGACGGATCATCGTAACTGCGATCCACAGGCCCGATGCGGTAGTGTTTGGCCATCCGACGCTCATTGCGCAACAAACTTGTCTGCTGGATCTGAGAATTCAGAAGAACAAAAACTGAGCCATCCGGCCAGACATCCGGCATCAACGCGTCAGTGCCCAACTGCCCCCTGAGACGCCCGGACAAGGCGTAGAGTCCGGGCGCTTCGAGAACCGCATCGGAAAACTGAAAAACCTCCCAGTTGCCCGGCGACCCATCGCCGATAGCGGCCAGATTCAAGCCATTCAGAACGGAACCACGGGGGCGGGATTCCAACTGACCCGTCACCAACTTGATCCGCAACGCCGGACCCTCGTCCCACACACCTGCGCTGGCACGATACAGCGGGGTTTCGGTGACACCAACAATCGCTTGGCCCTGGATTATGTCGCCCAGCGCGTAAGCTTCGTCACTTGACGAGGTATAGACCGCAGCCGCGCCGGGCCACGGATCGCCCGTGACAGCCAGATAAGGGGCATGCGGAATTTCTGCGCCAGTGAACAACGGCAGGTCCAGAAAAACCGGCAGCAAAGGGGTCGGCGCAGCATAGGGTTTCACTGTCGGAGCATCTTCGCGCAGGTCCGAAGCCTTGTAGACACCTTGTTCGACCCGAACCGCCTCGGCCAGTTGCAGGTCCGATGTTTCCAGTCGGTCAATGCGGTAAATCGGGCTGTTTTCGACCTCTGATAATCGCACCAGATCCCCGGCACCCAGATGTATCTGCGACGGCGGCAGCGCAAAGCGCACGGTATCACGCGAGGCCCTTGCCTCACTCAGCCAGCGTTCCGCGGTTTGACGACCCTCTGCCCGGGTCATCGACAACGGCATTTCATTCACCGAAACGGAATGGGTTTTGTCCTGAGGGAGTACGGCCTCTTCTACGACAAGATCATGGTCCGCATCCGACTGCACAAAGCGCAGGCGAACCCGACCAGTCATCTCGGCCTCAGCCTCACGCCGATGTTCAACCGCGCCTTCCAGATCGCTGCTGATGGCCAGATGATCAGGGTTGAGTGCGACCGCACCGTAACCGTCTCGCATCTGAAACCGCAACTGACCGTCCCGTTCAATTGCATCAAACCCGTAACGCAGCATCAAAGGTTGCAAAGCGGACCGTGCGTTTGTCACATCTTCGATCACATAGCCCCGAACCACGCCGTGAAGCCGCGAAACATCGATGTCTGTCACCCCTGCCCCATGGCAGATTTCGGTCACTACAGATGCAAGTGTCCGCGACCCGGACCGCCCGTTCAGCCAATGCCCTCTGGCATAGTTTTCTCCATCGTCCCATTGGCTCTGCAGATTTGGAAATGTTGGAAACGGACGGGTATCCCACGCCCAAACGTACGCGTTCGCCAAATCCAGCATCCGAGCGCCATAGATATGTGACACTGGATTAACTGCGGGATCGCTCCAGTATCCTAGTGTCGCGGTCAAATACTGCGCCTGAATGTAATCATCCCTCAATCCGTTCGAAAAAGCTGGCAACAGCGATTCCGAGGACTTGGGGTCGAGGAACTTGTTTGGCTGGTTTGTGCCCTTGTCGATTGCCGCACAGCCCAGCTCATCCACCCACGCCGCATCAAACTGCGGCCCCCGCAATCCCTCAGGATCATGCGCCGAAAACGCCTGCGCCTCGGCCCCGTTGGGCCAAATCAACTTGCGCTCGGATGCCTTCCAAACAGGCCGTCGATCCGGCGGCGAACATTGCAAAATCCCGCTATCGCCAAAGATCATCACATCGCGCACCTGATCAAAGGTCTCACCGACCAACGCCACACGACGCGCCTCACCACGATTCAACGGCTTGGACCCTTCAACCATCGACCGCACCCATTCAGATCCGGCCCGCGTTTTGCCAGCCTCGCGCCCGCCCATAATCACCCAGGACCGCCAATTTCCTTCGGGAGGCAACTGATGCGGCAGCGCCCAAAACTCAAACAGGAAAGGGAGGGCACACAGCCCCCCCTCCCCGATCTCACTCAGAAATCTCTCTCGCACCGCAGCATCGGCGGAGGCGAGCCAACCTGCACCCGATTTCAAATCGAGCGCGCTCAAGGTCGAGCGCATAGCCCCCTTGGGCGATTCCGGCTTGTCTGTGATGTTGTTCGACAAAGCTTGTCTCCACTTTCTGACAACTTCGGATCAGCCCCTCTAACTGCCCGAGTTGCCTGGCTGAACCAGCAAGATCTGCATCCTCCCCGGCACCGATCTGTTTGCGCAGGTCTTCCGCCGCTTGCCGCAGATCGCGAATGGACCTCTCAAGCGACTGCAACAAGTCAGCCGTCTGGGAAATCCGCTCTTCCGGGGTAATCAAAGTCATGTTTGCCTGAGATCTCATGCGTGAGTTTTCTCCGCACGAGAGAAACGAAAAACGGCCGCCGGGTTTCCCCGCCTCCGTTGCCCACTTCTTCTAGCATGACACAACTCATACGGATTTAAGTACGCAATGTCAATTTGTTACGCAACACGAACGCAACGGGGAGCGTACGCAGAAGTAAGATTTTAGCCCCCGACATAGCTGCTTCGCGAATACTGCTCTCGTTGAAAAACCATTAAAACCACCCTCTTGCTTCAGGGCGTCACTCGAAACCGGGCTAAGAATCGCGTTAATTTTGACACCCTCACTTCCAACGCATGGCTCCATTTACAAATGCCAGCTTGACAATCCTTCCCTCAACCCCCATTTGCCGCCAATCAAAGCGCTGCTGCGTGAGCTTGCGCGGACCTCTTCCGCCCTACAGCGCCCGATCCACATTACAGTTCCCCATCACGCAGGGTTCTTGACGCGACGACCGGATAGCGCAGGGTGCGCCTGCCTGTCCCGAGGTCTCGCACAACCCCTGCAGGTCGCCGCGCGCGACCCGTCACGACCTGTCCGTGGGCAATAGCTCCGGACATAAAGGATAGTTTTTTGTTCGACTTCGACATGCTGGGCCTTGCCCCCGCACTCAACAAAGCGCTGAAAAGCGCCAATTTCACACAGCCTACCCCGATTCAGAACCAAGCCATCCCGCTTGCGCTGAACGGCCACGACATTCTGGGTCTTGCCCAAACAGGTACCGGCAAGACACTGGCCTTCGGCCTGCCTCTGATTGATCACCTGCTGGCTCAGCCTGGAAAACCTGATCCCAAGACAGCCAAGGCGTTGATCCTTGCGCCGACCCGCGAATTGGTGAACCAGATCGCCGAAAGCCTGCGCGTCTTGACCAAAGGCACCAAGCTGCGCGTTGGGACAGTTGTGGGCGGACAATCGATCAACAAGCAGATCATGTTCCTGGCGCGTGGCACAGATATTCTAGTCGCCACTCCGGGTCGCCTGATTGACCTGATGGACCGTGGCGCCGTCGATCTCAGCTCGGTTCGCCATCTGGTTTTGGACGAAGCTGACCAGATGCTGGATTTGGGGTTTATCCACGCCCTGCGCAAAATTGCACCAGCGCTGGGTACTCCACGCCAAACCATGTTGTTTTCGGCTACCATGCCAAAACAGATGGAAGAGCTTAGCCGCGCGTACCTGACCAACCCCCAACGAGTTCAGGTATCGCCTCCAGGCAAGGCCGCTGACAAGATCACACAGTCGCTGCACTTTGTGTCGAAACCCGGAAAACCAGCAAAGCTGCGAGAAATACTCTCACGAGACAGCGATGCGCTGACATTGGTGTTCACCCGCACCAAACACGGGGCCGAACGGTTGATGAAGGGTCTGGTTGCCGATGGGTACAACGCGGCTTCGATCCACGGCAACAAAAGCCAGGGGCAAAGGGACCGCGCGATCAAGGCGTTTCGCGAAGGTGAGGTAACCATTCTGGTGGCCACCGACGTTGCCGCGCGTGGCATCGATATCCCTGGCGTTGCTTATGTTTTCAATTTCGATCTACCCGAAGTGCCTGACAACTATGTCCACCGGATCGGCCGCACGGCGCGTGCCGGGCGTGAAGGTGAGGCCATTGCATTTTGTGCACCTGAAGAAGTCGATCTGCTGCGTCAGATTCAGAAACTGATGAAGATCGAAATTCCCGTCGCAAGCGGCACAATGCCTGAAGGTGTTGAACCCCAAAAACCAGCGCGCCGCCAAAATAATCGCCGTCGTGGGTTCAAACCCAAACCAGCCAATGGCGATGGAAAGCCTTCGGCTGGAAAGGGTCGCCGACCCCGCCGCAGACGCCCTGCCGCTTAACACCAAAAGCCAATACAAAAAGAAACGCCGACGTCGGATATTCCTCTGACGTCGGCGTTTCTTTTCGTAGTTTTGAAATTTGGGTCTAGTTTCCCGAGTTCCGTTCAGCTTCAATCTCGCGCCACTTGGCTACGTTACGATTGTGCTCCTGCAATGTCTCTGCAAAGGCATGACCGCCCGTGCCATCGGCCACAAAGAACACAAAGCTGGTGTCATCCGGCGCAACGGCGGCCTCAAGACTTGCTAAACCGGGGTTCGCAATCGGGGTCGGCGGCAACCCATCGATCTGATACGTGTTCCACGGCGTTGGGCGGTTCAACTCACTGCGCCGCAGACCCCGACCCAAAGTGCCTTGCCCCTTGGTCACGCCATAGATGACTGTCGGGTCCGTCTGCAACCGCATCCCTTGATTCAGGCGGTTCACGAACACGCTGGCTACTTGTCCGCGCTCTTCGGGAACTCCGGTTTCCTTTTCGATGATCGAAGCAAGGATCAGCATCTCTTCGGGGCTTTCCAACGGCAAGCCATCCTGACGGTTTTCCCAGGCCGCGTTGATTCGAAGCTGCTGTTTGTCTTGCATAGCCTTCAGGACATCATTGCGGTCCTGACCAGCCACAACATCATAGCTGTCCGGGGCCAACATACCCTCAGCCGGGATCTCAGTCACTTCTCCGGTCAGCGCCTCAAAGGACTTCAACGCTTCAACCACCTGCCATGAGGTCACGCCTTCGGCCAAGGATACGCGATACCGAGTGTCCGCTTCACTACGCTTTTCGGTATAGGCTGCTGGGGCCTCTTCCTCCAAAGCATCAAAAGACGCGATTTCATCAAAATCCAACGTCGCCGGGTTCAACTCGCGTACCCGTGTCTGGGCACGGGTCACGCCGATGCGGTATTCGATCTCGGATCCACACGTGCTGGCCCCGCTGCTGGTGATCTCGGCAATGATCTGCTCCATCGACGCACCTTCGCGTACCAGAAAGCTACCGGCTTTCAGCTGCTGTGCGCGGTCCGTATAATCCGCAGCCATACGGAACAATGTTGCATTGCGGATCGCGCCCTGATCTTCCAGTTCCTGACTGACACGCGTCATATTCGACCCGCTTCTGACTTGTAGGCAGATAGCGGTTTCAAGCGGGCCTTCCGCTTTGTACTGAGATTGCCCCCAAAGGATCAGTCCGCCCATCAGGAACAGGCCGACCACCAACATGGTCAGCGCATTCGAAGCAATGGCCCGCCACATTTAGCTGACCTTTCCAAAGATCACGCTGGCATTGGTACCGCCAAACCCAAACGAGTTTGACAGAGCCACGTTGATCTCGCGCTCGCGCTTGGCATTCGGTGCCAGATCAATCGGTGTTTCGACAGCCGGGTTGTCCAAGTTGATCGTCGGCGGCGCCACCTGATCCCGGATCGCCAGGATCGAGAAGATCGCTTCAATCGCGCCCGCAGCCCCCAGCAAGTGCCCGGTGGCCGACTTCGTCGAGGTCATTGTGGCGTTTGACGCATGATCGCCCAGCAGGCGTTCCACAGCACCCAACTCAATCGTATCCGCCATGGTCGAGGTGCCATGCGCGTTGATGTAGTCCAGATCTTTCGGCTCCAGCCCGGCACTGCGCAGCGCGGCCTTCATCGAACGTTCGGCCCCATCGCCATCCTCTGACGGCGCGGTGATGTGATAGGCATCACCCGACATGCCATAGCCCAGAACCTCGGCATAAATCTTCGCTCCACGCGCCTTGGCGTGTTCGTAGTCTTCCAGAACCACGATGCCCGCGCCCTCACCCATGACGAACCCGTCACGGTCGACATCATAGGGACGGCTGGCTTTCTTCGGGTCGTCTGCATATTTCGTCGACAAAGCCTTACAGGCGTTGAAACCTGCAATCCCGATCTCGCAGATGCAGCCTTCGCCGCCACCTGCAACCATGACATCCGCATCACCAGCGCGGATAATCCGGCTGGCATCGCCAATTGCATGGGCACCAGTCGAACATGCCGTCACAACAGAGTGGTTCGGTCCCTTGAACCCGTGGCGGATAGACACCTGACCCGAGGCCAGATTGATCAGAGCACCCGGAATAAAGAACGGCGACACCCGACGCGGACCCTTGTCGCGGATCAGATTGGCTGTATTGGCAATCGAGCCCAGCCCCCCGATACCCGAACCAATCAGAACACCTGTCCGCAGACGGTCTTCCTCATCCTCCGGCAACCAGTTCGCGTCCTTGCAGGCCATTTCCGCAGCCGCAATCGAATACAGGATGAAGTCTTCGATCTTGCGCTGTTCTTTCGGCGGCATCCAATCATCGGGATTGAACGTTCCGTCGGTTCCATCCCCGCGCGGCACCTCGCAGGCATAGGTCGTTGTGACCCCGCTGCCGACCGCATCAAAGTGCGTGATGGGGCCTGCGCCGGATTCCCCGTCCAGCAACCGCGACCATGTTTCCTCGACCCCGCTGGCCAAAGGAGTGACCAATCCAAGACCGGTTACAACGACTCTGCGCATGAAGTGCCTCTTGCCTGCTTCCTGTTATGAGAACCGCTCATACCCCGGCCCGGGGTGCGGGGGCAAGAGCAAGGGCGATTTCCGCGCCGGCATCCTGCCGCCGATCACCCAGAGAAACGCGTATTTTGGGAAAAACTCAGTACCCGCCCTTTCACGCGCGCAGCAGAAAGGGCGGAATGGTTTGTTTATTCGGCTTACTGGAACTGCGCCACTGGCTCGTGTGCGGCCTTAGCCATCTCCAGAGCATCTGACAACTCAAGCGACTTACGGAACAGCGCCCGCCCGACAATTGCGCCCGAGATATTCGGAATATAAGCCAGACGGGAAATATCGTCCGCCGTGCGCACAACACCGCTCGCAATCACCGGGGTCCTCGAATGCCCGGCGATTCCGGAAATCAGACCAAGCTGAGCGTCTACATCTTTCATGTCACTGTCGATATCTGTCACGACAATCGCAGCAAATGGTACGCCTTCGAATGCGTCAATGAATGCTTCGGGTGTGAACGCGCTCTGGTTGCGCCAACCATCGGTCATGACATACCCCTGCCAGACATCGACAGACAGCACAATTTGGTCTGGGTACAGCTTGGCAAGTTCCTTGACCAGATTCGGCTCCAGCGCGGCCAAAGTGCCGATGACAACGCGCCCTACGCCTTTGTCGATCCAATGCTCCACCTGTTCCCGCGTGCGCATACCACCGGCCAGTTGCACAGGAATCTCTGCTCCGCGAATGATTTCCTCGACCAGTTCGACGTTGGTATCTTTGCCTTCAATCGCGTCGAAATCGGTCAGATGCATCCATTCGGCACCCGCCTCAGCCCAGCTCCGCGCGGTTTCAACCGGATTCACGTGCCAGATCATCGCGTTATCCAGACGGCCTTTGTCCAGCGTGACACACCGGCCATTCTGCAGTTCCATCGTGGGGTAAATCCTCATGAGCTTGTTCCTCCGCTCAATCGCTCTGAAAATCCCCGGTAGCATAGGTCGAACGTTCCAAACCCGATTTACCGGGATCGGCACAGTTTGGCCATTTTGCGGCATATACGCGAACTGGCGGAATTACGCGCGGGCGGGTGGTCCGTTGCGCCGCAACAAATGAACCGGGGTTTCATTATACACCCCTTCGCGCATCAAAACATAGCCCAGCTTTTTGGCCAGCTTCTGGGACGACAAATTGGATGCGTTTACCATCGCCACCAAAGGCCCCGGAATCACACGGTCGAACCAGTCATGAGCCGCCTTGGCCGCCTCATACCCCAACCCTTGACCCTGTGCCTCGGGGGCCAAAATCCAACCTGCTTCGGGGAAGCCATCAAAATCCTCGCCCAAACGTCGGTTGCCATAAAAGAACCCCGCCTGCCCAATCAGCGTGCGCGTCGATTGCTGCATCACGCCCCATTGGCCAAATCCGGCCATTTGCCAGTGCCCGGCATTGCGCAGAAAAGAGTCCCAAGCTTCGCCTCGCGATCGGGGCGTACCGCCAATGTGCTGCACGACACACGGGTCACGCCATATTTCAGCGAACCGTTCAAAATCCTCCGGGCGCATGGCGCAGAGCGTCAAACGCGCGGTATTTATCATTGGAGTGGATCTTATCATGCCCTGTCCACTTTGAGTTTTGCCTCAATGGAAACAGTGCGCAGTGGAAAATGGCCACGCAAGTGCGAATTTTGCGCGGACATAAAAAACGGCGCCTCCGTTGCTCGGAAGCGCCGCTTTTGATCAGAAAGAAACGTTTAGGACGCTTCGCTGATGAACTTGACCGCGTCGCCGAAGGTCTGGATGGTTTCGGCTGCGTCATCGGGAATCTCGATGCCGAACTCTTCTTCGAACGCCATAACCAGCTCAACGGTGTCCAGGCTGTCTGCGCCCAGATCGTCGATGAAAGACGCGTTTTCCACGACTTTGTCTTCTTCAACACCCAGGTGCTCAACAACGATCTTCTTAACGCGATCTGCGACGTCGCTCATGTCTATTCCTCATTCCTTTACAGGGCGGTCTGCCCGATTCTGCCCTTGCCCGCACGGGTTGGCCTTGATTTGCCCGTTTCGGGCGGTTTGGGTCCCGGGAAACCGGGAAAGTAGAAGGCCGACCTGAAAGACCGGCCCCGCATAGATGCGCCGCCTATAGCATAGTCGACGCGAGAGGCAAACGCTTTCGCGTTCGCCCCTGTCGCGATCACAACATGGCCATACCGCCGTTCACATGCAAGGTACTTCCAGTGACATAACCCGCCTCGGGGCTTGCAAGGTACAAAACAGCCGCAGCAATTTCTTTAGGATCGCCCATGCGACCCGCAGGAACTTTGACCAACAGACCCTTTTTCTGTTCCTCGGTCAGTTTCTCGGTCATAGCCGTCGTGATGAATCCCGGTGCCACAGCGTTCACTGTGATCCCACGCGTTGCAACTTCGTGGGCCAAGGCCTTGGAAAAGCCGATCATTCCGGCTTTTGATGCCGCATAGTTCGCCTGCCCAGGGTTGCCGATTGCAGCCACCACGGACGAGACATTCACGATCCGGCCCCAGCGCGATTTCATCATGCCCCGGATCACGCCTTTGCACAGTTTCATGGTCGAGGTCATGTTCACGTCAATAACGTTCTGCCATTCTTCGTCGGACATGCGCATGAACAGGTTGTCGCGTGTGATTCCGGCGTTGTTGACCAGAATGTCCACCGATCCCATCGCCGCGGCCGCCTGCTTTGGCAACGCCTCCACGGCTTCCGGATCGCTCAGATTGCAGGGCAGCACATGCGCGCGCTCGCCCAGATCATCTGCCAGGGCTTGCAGTGGTTCGACTCGCGTACCGGACAATCCAACCGTTGCACCCGCCCCGTGCAGTGCACGCGCAATGTCGCCACCGATACCACCCGATGCACCGGTGATCAGCGCATTCTTACCTGTCAAATCAAACATACAGTTTCCCTCTTGGTGCGTCGGCAAAGACGCGCATTAGCTTACGATTCGGCCTGAAGGGCCTTTTGAACATCTTCCGGCGTGCCCACAGCTTTGCCTGCAATGGCACGGTCGATCTTGCGGATCATACCAGACAGCGCTTTGCCTGCGCCGATCTCCCATGTCTCAGTCACACCCTGCGCCGCCATGAACTGCACACTCTCGCGCCAGCGGACCGACCCAGTCACCTGTTCGACAAGCAACTGCCGGATCAAATCCGGATCACTGACCGCCTCGGCGCGTACGTTCGCCACCAGGGGCACAGCGGGTGCCTTGATTTCGACCGCAGCAAGGGCTTCCGCCATTACATCTGCAGCAGGTTGCATCAGCGCACAGTGAAATGGAGCACTTACGGGCAACATAACAGCCCGTTTTGCACCTTTTTCCTTGGCAATCTCGGCAGCGCGCTCGACAGCGGCTTTTGAACCGGACACGACAACTTGGGTTGGATCGTTGTCATTTGCCGCCTGACACACTTCGCCCTGCGCGGCCTCTTCAGCAACAGAGCGCACGGCGTCAAGATCCAAGCCAAGAATGGCAGCCATCGCGCCCTCGCCCACAGGCACAGCGCTTTGCATGGCTTGCCCGCGCGTGCGCAACAGGCGCGCGGTGTCAGCGACAGACAACGTTCCAGCAGCGGCCAAAGCGGAATACTCACCAAGCGAGTGCCCCGCCACAAATGCGGCTTTGCTGATCGAAACACCCTCGGCCTCCAAGGCGCGCATTGCGGCCATTGACGTCGCCATCAATGCGGGCTGCGCATTTTGTGTCAGCGTCAACTCAGCAATGTCGCCTTCCCAGATAAGGCTGCTCAGTTTCTCACCCAGAGCGTCGTCCACCTCATCAAAGATGGCTTGCGCCGCCGGATAAGCCTCGGCCAAAGCTTTGCCCATACCGATTGTCTGGGCGCCCTGCCCTGGAAAAACGAACGCGAGTGTCATTGCAACCTCATGCATACTGTTAGGTTGCGGCGGGGTGTAAACTGACTGCTCGTCTGGCACAAGCGCTGCCTGCATTCTGCATTCTGGCACCGTTGCTGTGCGTCCGCGCTTACTTGTGTCAGTTTCACGCGTCTTTACGTTGGACGCGACAGAGAATCCCGGAGTCTTATTTTCATGGCCGCGACCAATTCATTTTCCAGTTACGGAAGCGTTGCAAAGACGTTTCACTGGCTCACAGCCCTTCTGATCCTGACAGCCCTGCCGCTTGGCTGGATCGCAGATAACTTGGCATACGCGGTTCTTCACGCAGACACCGCCCCAACCGAGGCCCAGATCGCCCGCGCCGCGCGCGTCTTTTCGCTGCATAAAACTGTAGGGATCGCTGTCTTCTTCGTGGCATTGGCGCGCATTTTGTGGGCTTTCACACAAACAAAACCCGGCTTGTTAAATGCAGACAACAAGCCCGAGGCCTTTGCAGCTGAAACCGTTCATTGGCTTCTATACGGTTCGCTGGTCCTTGTTCCACTCAGCGGTTGGATCCACCACGCCGCGACAGAAGGGTTCGCACCGATCCTCTGGCCTTTTGGGCAAAACCTGCCGTTTGTTCCCAAGTCCGAAGCCGTGGCCGAGATGACCGGAGTCCTTCACTGGCTGTTCATGTGGGTTCTGGTGGGTTCATTGGCGCTGCACATTGTTGGCGCGCTGAAACATCACGTCATCGACAAGGACAGTACATTGCGAAGAATGCTGCCTGGTCATTCGGACGCACCAGAACCGCCGCATCAACACCATTCACTTGTCCCTGCGCTTGCTGCCGTGGCGGTTTGGGGCATGGTTCTGACTGGCGGCTGGGTCACAGGTGAATTCGCACGCGAGGCCGACGATGCCGACATCGAACTCGCCGAAGTTCAATCTGACTGGCAAGTGCAGACCGGGGCCTTGTCGATAACAATCTCTCAGTTGGGCAGCCCGGTCACCGGATCTTTTGCCGACTGGACCGCTGCCATCACCTTCGACGAACCTGCACAAGTCGGCCCTGCGGGATCTGTGGACGTTAACATAGCCATCGGCTCTCTGAGCCTTGGTTCGGTCACCGATCAGGCCATGGGTTCCGATTTCTTTGACACATCACAATTCCCTACGGCGCAGTTCACCGCAGATTTGTTCAAGACCGAAACCGGGTACGAAGCCCGTGGCCCGCTGACCATCCGCGACAAAACAATGGATATCGTTCTGCCGTTTTCCCTGGAGCTTCAGGGCGATACGGCCACCATGTTGGGTTCTGTTGAACTCAACCGGTTGGATTTCAACGTCGGCACGTCACAGCCGACCGAAGAGTCCCTGGGCTTTGCCGTCTCTGTTTCTGTCGACCTGACCGCCAGCCGCAGTCATTAATGCCAACAAAAAACCGCCGGTGAGATACTCACCGGCGGTTTAATCTTTCAAGTCCTTCGACTTACTCAGCCTTTTGAGCCTCAACCGAGATCTGAATCTGCACTTCGTCGCTTACGAACGGTGCAAATTGTCCCAGGTCAAATTCACTGCGAACCAGCGTTGTGGTCGCGTTGAAACCTGCCCAAGGCTTGTTGGCCATCGGGTGATTGTCCACTTTGTTCAACTTGGCATCCAGAACAACCGATTTGGTTACGCCATTCATGGTCAGGTCGCCGGTGATATTGGCGGTATCATCACCCGTCACCTCGATCCCGGTCGAGACGAAAGTGATCAGATCACCCTCGGCAGCGCCAAAGAAGTCTTCGGTCATGAAGTGGTCTTCCCGAGGCTTCCATCCTGTGAACATCTCCATAACCGGCATTGAAACCGTAACGCTGGATGCCGCCGGGTTTTCCTGATCGAACATGATCTCGCCCTCAAAGCCCGAGAACATGCCGTAAGTGGTCGAAAAGCCAAGGTGATCATAGTTGAAGATGACCTGGCTGTGGCTGGGGTCCAGTACATATTTCTCGGCACTGGCAAATGCAGCAGTTGCCGAAACGGCCAAAGCCGCAGCAAGAAGGATGGATTTCATAACAATCTCCGCGTTTTTTTTGTGTGCAAGCCGATGGGGGTTGCTCACAAACAAGATGTGCCGCCCTAGGGCGGCACACAACCTCTTTTGGCTAACAATCTCTGTTCCTTTATGAACAGAATAAAAATCAGCCGAAAATTGTTACGCTTTTGCTCAATTGCCCTTTGAGGGCTCGGCTGACATCCGCCGATTCAAGCGGCAGTTTCATCAACAGGCTGCCGTCCACGTCGAACAAGTGCACTTCGTTCTCTTCAAAGCGTGCACCACCCAAGGAGTCGTAGCTGCGACGCAAAACAGTCTGTGGGCGCCCATCTTCGTTCTTTTGCAATACCCGCACCTCGCGACGAATAGGATCGAAATACGCATCGGGACGCGGATCCAGAACCTCAATCGTCAGCAAGCTGACCCCAACGATCAGAAACAGCATCGAAGCAACCATCTTGATCGGCCAGACATCCGCACCGATGACCGACCCCGGCATCAGCCACATTGAAAACGCTGACACGATCAGGAATGCGCCAACCATCCGCGCCAGGATCAAGCGCGCCTTCCAATTCGGTGCAAATGCGATCATTACCGGAACCGAGTGTTCAAAGCGCGATCCAGCCGCTTCTTCCCGGTATGTGTTTGTGTTCGTCGCGGTCATAACGTTTCACCCTTTATAAGGTTACTGTCGGTTTTCAGTTGGTTCCGGGTAATGTCCGGTATGTAAAACAACTTTGAGCCGAAAAGCGTCAGCAATTGGGCACCCCAAAGGAAATTGGGCGACTTCACCAAGGCATATGTGGCGGGTCTTGCCCCTGCGGTTCAAACGTGTATACGGGGCCATCCTTCGCAGTCATATGAATCGCGCAGCCTCTCGTGGCAGGGTCGCGAAGGACCAAATGGCCCCGCCTATGAAATGCGCCTTGATATAAACAGGAGTGCACATGCCACTGTATGAGCATGTAATGATCGCGCGTCAGGACCTGTCCAACGCGCAGGCGGAAAGCCTCGTTGAACACTTTGGCACCGTACTGGCGGACAACGGCGGCAGCCTTGTCGACAGCGAGTACTGGGGCGTCAAGACGATGGCCTATAAGATCAACAAGAACCGCAAAGGCCACTATGCCTTCCTGAAGACCGATGCCCCCTCGGGTGCGGTTCAGGAAATGGAACGCCTGATGCGCCTGCATGACGATGTCATGCGCGTTTTGACCATCAAGGTCGACGGTCACGAAGATGGCCCGTCGGTTCAGATGCAGAAGCGTGACGAGCGTGGCGACCGCCGCGAGCGCCGTTGATCACCGCCTGAGGAAAGGACACTAAACCATGGCCGCAAAACCATTTTTCCGCCGTCGTAAGGTCTGCCCGTTCTCGGGTGAGAACGCGCCGAAAATCGACTACAAGGACACCCGTCTGCTGCAGCGCTACATCTCTGAGCGCGGCAAGATTGTTCCTTCGCGCATCACCGCCGTTTCGGCGAAAAAGCAGCGTGAACTGGCTCGTGCTATCAAGCGCGCCCGCTTCCTCGCCCTGCTGCCCTACGCCGTGAAGTAAGGAGAGACTGAGATGCAAGTTATCCTTCTGGAACGCGTTGCGAAACTGGGTCAGATGGGCGACGTCGTTGACGTCAAGCCCGGCTACGCCCGCAACTTCCTGCTGCCCCAAGGCAAAGCCCTGAGTGCATCCGAGACGAACATTGCCTCGTTCGAAGCTCAGAAAGCGCAGCTGGAAGCCCGCAACCTGGAAACCAAGAAAGAAGCTGAAGCACTGGCTGAAAAGCTGGACGGTCAGCAGTTCATCGTGATTCGCTCGGCATCGGATGCTGGCGCTCTGTACGGCTCGGTCACCCCGCGTGACGCCGCAGACGCTGCAACCGAAGCAGGCTTCACAGTCGACAAGAAACAGGTCGTTCTGGTCGCTCCGATCAAAGAACTGGGTCTGCACTCTGTTGCTGTCCGCCTGCACCCCGAGGTCGAAGTTGAGATCAAGATGAATGTTGCCCGTTCGGAAGAAGAAGCCGAATTGCAGGCATCTGGCAAATCGATTCAGGAACTGGCTGCTGAAGAAGAAGCCGCCGCTGAATTCGAAATCGCCGAACTGTTCGACGACATCGGCTCGGCCGCATCGGAAGACGATGACCTGGCTGCCGAAGCTGCTCCGGTTGAGGAAGACGAAGCCAAAGCCTGATCTGGCTACGCTTTGAACAAGACAAAGGCCGCACGTTTTGTGCGGCCTTTTTTATGCCGCAGCCAAACCAGCAAATTTAGGCCCAAATTGATCGCTAGAGTTGCGACCGAACAGACGTTCCATATCATACCGCCTTATTGACCGGAGATTCATGATGCCCGTTTTCCCCCGCCGCAGCTTCCTTGCCCTGTTGCTCACAACTCCGCTGCTTGCATGCGGTGGAGGTGAAGTCTCCAAAGCCGACACCACTCAATTCAATCCGCCCCTCTATCCAAATGAGACGCCGGAACTCAGAGCCTCGATCAACAAATGGGCTGATCACTACGAGCTTCCGCGCGAGCTTGTCCACAAGCTGGCTATTCGCGAAAGCACACACCGCCCTTGGGCCGTGAACCGCCCCTACTATGGGCTGCTACAGATCCTTCCAGCCACCGCACGATCGATGGGGTACAAAGGTAACGCCGAGGGACTATTAAATGCGGACACCAACCTGGAATTCGCGGGCAAGTACTTGCGCGGAGCATGGCTGCTGTCCGACGGAGACCAGCAACGCGCGATCTTTTTGTATGCGAAAGGGTATTGGCCCGAAGCCAAAGCACGGGGATTGTTGGTAGAAACCGGGCTCAAACCCGCACCTTGACGGTAGTTAGCGTCAGTTTTCGCCTGAAAATTAGCACTTGAGGCGGGATAGTGACAAAAATGCTCTATTGAATGTCACAATATCCTGAATAGCGCAGACAATTGATGCCTCTGCTTGTCAGGATTAAGAAAATATGATGTTCTGGTTGAGTGAGGTAACCGGGTTCCACTCTGTTGAATACGTATGCTCGACGACACCATCGGGCAGTTAAGATGGGCCGCAGCTGGTAGGCGCCGCATGGAAATTGTCGATCTGAGCACTCTGCCGGATTCAGAAGTTCGCTACACCGAATTTCTAAGGCAAATCTGTGACAAGCATGAAATGGACCATGCTGCTTATGCAGGCATGAACCCTGCCGCTGGATCTGTGGCTGGCTTTGTCACGTATGACGATGAGTGGACAGAGCATTACCAGAACCAGGGTCTGATCATGATCGACCCAACCATCCACATGGCACGCCGCAGCATTGCTCCGGTGGATTGGAGCCGCCTTGAACGCAGCCCCGATTTCCAGCGTGTTTTCCGAGACGCTCATGATTTTGGCCTGCCCAGTCAAGGTGTTACGATTCCTGTGCGCGGTCCTTACGGCGATATCGGGCTGCTCAGTGCAACCCGCGACTGCAGTAAGGAAGAGTGGCGCAAGCTCTACACCCACGTGATAAGCGACCTGCAATCCATGGCAGTACACATTCACGACAACGTCGTTTCGTCGGATCAGCTGACCAGCGCGCTCTACCATCCAACCCTGTCGACCCGAGAAGCAGAGATCCTGCAATGGGTCGCAGCTGGCAAATCTCAGCAGGACATCGGCGATATTTTGTCGATTTCGCACCGGACCGTCGAAGTACACTTGCGTTCGAGTCGGGAAAAGCTTAGTGCCCTGACCACCCCGCAGGCTGTTGGACGCGCGATTGCGATTGGGCTAATTACCCCAGGTTAATCAAAAAAAGCGCTTAATTTCGCCAAAATACGGGAAACCCCCAATAGAAAAATCCCCTGGGACCGGTAACGTCGTATTTACCGAACAACCACTCGAAGGGGGAAGAAATGATCATCGTGGTAGATGGCCTGAACAGACATATGTTCAGCGAAGTTCTTGACGAAATGTTCGAGTTGAGAGCACGTGTATTTGGCGAACGTCTTGGATGGGACGTCAAAATAGAAGACGGAAAAGAAATCGACGAGTTCGATCATCTGGACCCGGCATATGTAATCGGACTCGACGATGAGGGGAATGTCGTCGCAGCCGTGCGTGCCCTCCAGACCACCGGCCCTCACATGTTGTCGGATGTCTTCTCGGCGATCCTTTGCGGCGAAGCACCACTGCGCAGCGCAACCATGTGGGAATCGACCCGCTTTTGCGTAGATACCCAGCGTCTCACACGCGGCAAAGAAAAGAACTCGGTTTCATACGCAACCTGCGAATTGATGATCGGTTCTTTGGAATATGCCAAGAACGCAGGCATTCAGGACATCATCACCGTGATCGATCCGGTCATGGATCGGGTCCTGAAACGCTCGAATTGCGCCCCGTATGACTATGTCGGCCAAACTGTCCCAATGGGGAAAGTTCATGCGCTGGCTGCTCTGCTGGATTGCACAGACGAACGCATCGCGGGTCTGCGTGAGTTTGCGGACATTCACAACGATGTCTTCATCGACGACGAAGAGGCACTGGCCCTCTTTGCAGCCAAGAAAGCCGCAGCACAAAGCCCTGCCAATCAGGATCACAAACCACTGACTGATCTTGAAAAGTATTTTGTGGAACAGATGAGCGCCGCGAAGACAGAAGCTGAACGGCAAGATGTGCTGAGGCTGATCGAAACGCTCTCGAACACGTTCACACCAGAGCAGAAGACTGCTCTGCTACAAACCCCCCGTGCTTTTGCTCATGAGGCCTGACCCCCTCACCTCATAGGTACAAAAGCCACCCATGCGGAGCCGTCTGATTAGCAGGCGGCTCCGTTTTTTTGTGCCCATTCGTAAGAATGGGCGGAAGAGGATTACTCCTCTTCCAGTGCCTCAACGGCTTTTTGCAGATCGTCTTTGCTCACGTCTTTTTCGTTGACCTGAGCCAGTTCGAACACATAGTCGACGACTTTGTCTTCGAAGATGGGTGCGCGCATCTGCTGCTGCATTTGAGCGTTCTGTTGAACAAATTCAAAGAACTGACGCTCTTGACCCGGGTACTGACGCGCCTGGTTCATGATCGCCTGGGTCATTTCTGCGTCGGTCACTTCGACCTCGGCCTTCTGACCCAACTCGGCCAGCAACAGACCCAGACGCACGCGGCGTTCGGCCAGTTTGGTGTGCTCTTCAGTCGGCTCAATCTCGCCGTGATCGTGGCCTTCCACGTCCGGGTTTTCCTCGTGGAACAGCTGATGTGCGATCTGCTTGGCTTCAGCGTCCACCAGCGACGGTGGCAGGTCGAACGACACTTTCTCGTCCAGCACGTCCAGCAGAGCACGCTTCATCACAGCACGCGATGCACCTGCGTATTCTGCTTCCAGACGTTCCGAAATCTGCCCCTTCAAGGCATCCAGATCTTCAGCACCGAACTTCATGGCCAGATCGTCGTTGACCTCTGCGGCCACCGGTTCTTTCACCTCTTTGATGGTGCAGGTGAAAACAGCGTCTTTGCCGGCCAGGTGCTCGGCACCGTACTCTGCAGGGAAGGTCACGTTGACGTCTTTGACTTCCTCGGCCTTCACACCAACCAGCTGCTCTTCGAAACCGGGGATGAAGCTGTTCGAGCCCAGTACCAGAGGGTACTCTTCAGCCGAACCGCCGTCGAATTCTTCGCCGTCAACCTTGCCAACGAAATCAAAAACGATCTGGTCGCCGTCTTTCGCCTTCGAGCCCTTGCGGCGCGCTTTGAAATCCTGCGCGGTTTCAGCCAGGTTGTTCAGCGCTTCTTCCACAGCCGCGTCGTCAGCTTTGACCACCAGCTTCTCCAGCTCGACGGATTTCAGGTCAACTTCGGGGATCGCTGGCAGTGCCTCGTAAGACATGGCCACTTCAACGTCGTCGCCTTCTTTCCAATCTTCATTGGTCATCTTGACTTCGGGCTGCAGCGCAGGGCGGTCACCGCTGTCTTCAAAGTGCTTGTTCATCGCGCCATCGATGCTTTCCTGCATCGCTTCGCCCAGCAGGCGTTGACCAAACTGCTTTTTCAGCAGTGCCATCGGCACCTTACCTTTGCGGAAACCTTTCATTTCGATTTCCGGCTGCGCTTCGGTCAGCTTTTCATTGACCTTGTCGTCCAGCTCGGCTGCGGTCACAACGATGTTGTAGCCGCGTTTCAGACCTTCGTTCAGCGTCTCTGTAACCTGCATTATGGTAGTCCCCATAGGATTCGGGGCGCGCAAAAAGGGCGCGCCGGGCAAATTTGACGCCTTCTATTTGCCCAGCAGCGTACGTGCAAGGGGCAAAGGCAGAATCCACCTGTATTTGATCGCCTATTCCCCCAAAAAAGAACGCCCCGGAAACCGGGGCGCTCGTTTTTAATCCAGTTACAGCGATCAGAACTTCCAGCGTGCGCCTAGAACCCATGCTTCGTTGTTGTCAAAGGATGAACCATCATCGAAGTCGTGGTTGCGGTACTTCAGATAAACATCTGTCTTGATTGCATCAACCTTCTGAACAACTGCGATACCCCAGGCTTTGGTGTCCGACCCGTTGCTGTCGAAGTCTGAACCGTCATAGTAGTCTATGCCGACACCGGTCTTACCCCAGGCGATCCAATTTCCTTCGTATGAGATTTTGCCATACCAGTAATTCGGATCCGTCGCCCCGGCCTGATCGTCGTCACGCGTACCGCCAGCAATCGTAAATCCCAGCCCGCTTGGCAGAAGGACAGACGCCGAACCAATCGTGTCCTTGCGATCGCCGGAATTGTCGTCCCGGTCGCGCACCGAATATGCAACAGCTGCCGCGAATTCCACGCCACCGGCGAAGGTGTTTTCATAGAAAAGACCAACGTCGTAGTAGTCATCGTCGTCGCTGCTGGACAGAATGTTTTGCCCATAGGCGAAGCCCGCCGAGAACCCGTTGAATGCTGGGGTGTCATACCGGATGCGCCCACGGCGCGAGCCGTCAAAGTTGCTGGAACTATCGCCAACCGTGATACCGCTCAGCATTCCAGCGGTGTCGCGATAGAAGAAGCCGGCGTTTTCATCGTTGGTGAACGAATACAGCGCGGTTCCGACATATGACAGATCCACCTCAGCGGCACCGTCAGCGACCATACTGCCCTGCCCCGCCGAAAACTTGCCGTACCCACCTTTCAGCGAGAAATCCACGTGACGAATATCTTCGCGATTCCAGCCATCAGCGTTGGTTCCAAACTGATCAGCAGACGCCGAACCAGGCAGGCCAAGCCCTGTTTCAAACCAAAACTGGAACTCATTGCTACCGTAAGGCTGCATCAGGCGCAGGCCCACCCGGCTGTTCGACAGGTCGTTGTCGAGGACCCGCGTCTCGGTGTCCTGCCCGTCATCGACCGAAATCAGGGCTGGGTGCAACTGCCCATAAAGCAACACATAACCGCCTGTGTTGTTTTCGTATTTCAGCTCAGCTGCAGCCGGAATTGCCGCCGTTGCAGTTAGCGCAGCGGCAGCGGAAAGGGTTTTGAATTTAGAAGTCATTTCACTCACCATGAATGGTTCGGGTGTTACGCCCCGTCCAATTGATCATCGAGCACCGACGTTCCAGATGCCCGCGCGCTGTCTCGTAAAGGAATGGCAAATTCGCAACACAGAACGCAGAGGCCAAGAGAATTTTATAATGTATTTCATTTGCTTAAATACATCACCACCAGTCCGTTTCGGAGGTGCTCAAAACAACTTTGCCTCCGGTCTGTGCGTCTGGCAAACACTCACTCTGCACCCCCGCAGCCCTGATCGGCGAAAATTCGCCGATCTGACGTAGATTGGGCCATTCCCCGCCAACACACTCAAATATTCATCTTTCTAAACACGTCAGGCAGCTGTTCCGGCAAGTCCTCGGCAATCAGGCCGGGCCCAAATTGCAGTGCGCATTCCACATGCAGCCACGCGGCAGTCTCTGCAGCTTGCAACGGTTGATACCCACGTGCCAGCAACCCGGTGATGAATCCCGCCAGCACATCGCCAGATCCAGCGGTCGCCAACCAAGGAGCCGCCCTCTCGTACGAGGCCGAGTTGACCGAACATCGCCCGTCAGGTGCGGCAATCACGGTATCCGACCCCTTGAACAGAACCACGCACCCAGCGCGCTTTGCAGCCGCCCGCGTTGCGTCAACCTTGGAATAGGCAGGGCCTTGTGTCGGCGCAGCTTTCAAATTGTCCGCAATGTCGGGGAAAAGCCGCGCAAACTCTCCTCCGTGCGGGGTGAGCACGCAGTTTTCGTGTAACTGCGCAAACAAAGCATCCCGGTCGTCCGCAAAGGCCGACAACGCATCCGCATCCAACACCGTTGCCCGGCGCGCTGCCAAAGCCACCGGAACCAACTCACGCGCGCGTTCCACTCCCAGCCCGGGGCCGAGACAAAGCGCATTGAGGCGCGGGTCACTCAGAACCTCGACCAGGCCATCTTTTCCCTCAACGCGCTGCAACATGAGCGCCGTGATCTGACTAGCCACTTCCAAGACCGCCGCAGGCGGTACACCCAACGTCACCAATCCCGCACCAATCCGCAACGCCCCGCGCGCGGCCAATCGCGCCGCGCCTGTTTTTCCGCCCCCTCCGGACAAGATCAGAGCGTGTCCATGAGAGTACTTGTGGCCTTCTGTCTTCTTCCGCAGTCTCGCCCCATCGACGGAAGCCATTTGGACAATCTGGCTGCTTTTAGCTGTTTCGAGCCCAATCGATTTTGTTTGCACCTTCCCGCAGGACGTTGGACCATCGCCTAAAACATGCCCGACCTTTTTACTGTGAAACGTGACCGTCAAGTCGGCGACAATGACGTTGCCTAAAACGCGGCCACTATCGGCGCACAAGCCACTTGGCGTATCAACTGCGACGACCTTTACACCTCGATCCCACAGCAATGCCCTTGTCTCAGTATTCGCCAATAAAGAGAACACACCTGTAAACGGTCGGGTAAGACCGGTTCCGAACGCTCCATCGACAATCAGATCAGTGTCCTTCGGAAGCTGAAGATATTCCGCGTCACTTGGGCTGGCATCGACGGCGAACACATTAACGTCGCCTTCATCCAGCCACCGCTCATAATTCACACGCGCATCCGGCGGCAGCTTCTCCGGATCCCCGTACAGAAAGACCTCAACCTCCCATCCCAACTCCCGCAACAACCTGGCGACAACAAAGCCATCGCCACCATTGTTCCCCGGCCCGCACAGCACCACCGCACGCAGCGGATCCCCTTCATCTGGCCCCAAATACCTCGGGGAGCGCGAGGGGCTGGCCCCTCGCCTGTCCCACTCTGGCCACTCCTCGAAAATTGCCTCAACAACGCCCTGCCCGGCCCGCTCCATCAGCTCAAGACCTGTCACCTCACCGGATTCGATGGCAGCCTGCTCAATGGCCCGCATCTGCGCCGCTGTCAGCAATTCCGTCATCCCACACCCTCATTCGATTCAATTTTGATTAGTTTTTGTGCAACACGCCCATAAATTAGCACGTCGCCAGATTTCGATGCATCCCAACCTGCCCAAATCCGCAATCACATTGCCGCCCGATCTTAGACGTGATCACTGCCCCTGAGACAACCATTCAAGGTGAGCCGGGATGAAAAAGATCGAAGCGATCATCAAGCCGTTCAAACTGGACGAAGTGAAAGAGGCATTGCAGGACGTGGGCGTCCAGGGCCTCAGCGTGATCGAGGTCAAAGGCTTCGGTCGTCAGAAAGGCCATACCGAACTGTATCGCGGCGCGGAATATGTCGTCGATTTTCTGCCCAAAGTGAAGGTCGAAGTCGTTCTGGACGATGATCAGGTCGATGCCGCCATCGAAGCCATCGTTTCGGCCGCCAAAACCGACAAGATCGGCGATGGCAAGATTTTCGTCTCGCCCGTCGAACAAGCTATCCGTATCCGCACCGGCGAGACCGGTTCGGACGCACTATAACCCTCCAAAACCCTCCAATCTTCAAGTCAGAGGAATCTAGAGAATGAGCAAGGACGCAGTTCTTAAGCTGATCAAGGACGAAGACGCAGAATACGTCGACATCCGTTTCACCGACCCGCGCGGCAAGCTTCAGCACGTGACCATCATGGCCGATCAGGTCGACGAAGGCTTTCTGGAAGAAGGCTTCATGTTCGATGGTTCTTCCATTGCCGGTTGGAAGTCGATCGAAGCATCCGACATGAAACTGATGCCCGACACCGAAAGCGCCTATGTCGATCCGTTCTACGCAGAAAAAACCATCTGTGTTCACTGCTCGGTTGTTGAGCCCGACACCGGCGAGGCGTACGAGCGTGACCCGCGCGGCACCGCTCAGAAAGCCGAAGCTTACCTGAAATCATCGGGTATCGGTGACGTCGCCTACATGGGTCCGGAAGCCGAATTCTTCCTGTTTGACGACGTCCGTTTCTCTAACAGTATCAACAAGGTATCTTACGAAGTTGATGCAACTGATGCGTCGTGGAACACCGACACCGAGTATGAGATGGGCAACATGGGCCACCGTCCGGGCGTCAAGGGTGGCTACTTCCCGGTGAACCCCGTTGACGAGGCGCAGGATCTGCGTTCGGAAATGCTATCGACCATGAAGCGTCTGGGCATGAAGGTCGACAAGCACCACCACGAGGTTGCCTCGTGCCAGCACGAACTGGGCCTGATCTTCGACAGCCTGACCAAGCAGGCTGACGAACTGCAGAAGTACAAATACGTCATTCACAACGTAGCCCACGCCTATGGTAAATCGGCCACCTTCATGCCGAAGCCGATCGCAGGCGACAACGGAACCGGCATGCACGTGAACATGTCGATCTGGAAAGACGGCAAGCCTCTGTTCGCAGGTGACAAGTATGCTGATCTGTCGGACGAAGCGCTGTACTTCATTGGCGGCATCCTGAAGCACGCCAAGACCCTGAACGCCTTCACCAACCCGGCGACCAACAGCTACAAGCGCCTGATCCCGGGCTTCGAAGCACCCGTTCTGCGCGCCTACTCGGCCCGTAACCGTTCGGGTTGTGTGCGTATTCCGTGGACCGAAAGCCCGAAAGCAAAGCGCGTCGAGGCCCGCTTCCCCGATCCGGCTGCGAACCCCTATCTGGCGTTTGCTGCGCTGCTGATGGCTGGTCTGGACGGCATCAAGAACAAGATCGATCCGGGCGAAGCCATGGACAAGAACCTGTACGATCTGCCTGCCGAAGAACTGGCTGACATCCCAACCGTTTGCGGCAGCCTGCGCGAAGCTCTGGAAGCTCTGGCATCGGATCACGACTTCCTGCTGCAGGGCGACGTGTTCACCAAAGACCAGATCGACGGCTACATCGCACTGAAGATGGAAGAGGTCGAAACCTACGAGCACACCCCGCATCCGGTTGAATACGGCATGTATTACAGCTGCTAAACCGGATTTGGGTTTACATCTGCAAGGGCGTCCAATCGGGCGCCCTTGTCTTTTCTACCGGTATGATTTGACGCGTCGCCTGAGTTTCAACAAACTCAAGAGGACACTCCCAACCGGAGACAACAGTATGGCCTTCAGCACTTCACCTTTTTCGAAATACTCAAATTTCGTGACATCCGAAAAAGAACTGCTTCAGATTTCCGGCACCCCTCTCCCGCAGATCATTGCCAAAGAACTCTCTGAACTGGACCAGATGTGCCGCGACTTCATCGCTACTTCGCCCTTCTGCCTGATCGCCTCGGCCAACCCCGACGGATATCTGGATATCTCCCCTCGTGGGGATCCTGCAGGTTTTGTTCAGGCCTTGTCCGATACACTGATCGCTATCCCGGACCGTCCGGGCAACAAACGGGTGGATACCTTCCACAACGTTCTCAAAGACCCGCGTGTGAGTGTGATTTTCTTTGTTCCCGGCAAGATGGAGACCCTCAGACTTCGGGGCGAGGCCCGGATCTGCGCGGACCCGCAGCTACTGGAGCAAATGGCCATTGCTGGCCATGCGCCGAAACTGGCGCTGCTGATCCACGTTCATACGGTGTTTGCGCATTGCCCCAAATGCGTCATTCGCTCAAACCTGTGGCAGCCCGACGCGTGGCCGGATTCCTCAAACCTGCCGAACATGAACGCCATGATGGTGAAACATGCCCGCATAAAGGCCACCCCGGACGAATGGTTCGAAACACTTAAAGAGAAAGGAGAGCTGGACCTCTACTAACTTCTTTCCCGAACCCAAGGCCCCAGCTACGCTGACTTCAGACTTCATCTCAAACGGATTGTGCCCATGTTTCGCCTTGCAGCTATCCTCGCTTTGTCACTGACCTCGCCTGTTTTGGCCGCGCCCTGCGGGAACACCAGCGCCGGGTTTGAAGCGTGGAAAGCCGATTTTGCGAAACAGGCACGTAAGGCCGGGGTCAAGAAAAAGGGGCTGCAAGCGCTGTCGCAGACACAGTACGCAACGCGCACCATTGCAGCAGATCGCAACCAGAAAAGCTTCAAATACTCGCTGGACAAGTTCATGCGGGTCCGCGGGGCAGACACAATCGTGGCGCAAGGACGTAAACGCAAAGCCGCTAACCCCAATTATTATGCAGCCTTCGAGCGCCAGTACGGTGTGCCAGCTGGTGTGCTGATCGCCATTCATGGCATGGAAACCGGCTTTGGCAATTTCATGGGTGATAGCCAGATTGTTTCCGCAATAACCACTCTGGCTTATGATTGTCGCCGATCCGAGTTCTTTATTCCCCATGCAATTGGGGCACTGAAACTGGTGGATATGGGCAGTATCACAATGGCGACAAAAGGGGCAAAACATGGCGAATTGGGCCATACCCAATTCCTGCCCGGCAACGCGTTGACCTATGGCGTCGATGCCACTGGTGACCGGCGTGTGGATTTCTACAATATGACGGACGCTCTGGCCTCAACCGCGAATTTTCTTCGCAAGAAAGGGTGGAAACCCGGTCGCGGTTACCAGCCCGGAGAACCAAATTTTCGTGTTTTGCAGCAGTGGAACGCGGCCTCTGTGTATCAGCAATCCATTGCCATCATGGCCGCCCGAATCGATCAATAGCGTCGCCGCACGGAAAACACGCGCCACGCTCGTTTTCGCCACATTTCCGCCACAGTGACAAACAAAAGCCTTTAGTTTCTTGGTTTCCAAAGCGTAATCAATCGCGGGAAAATTTCGTTTTTTTGCATTTTTTGCCAAATTCTCCCCCAGAACGGTTGCTAGAGTGTCTTTCGAACAATGCTTGAATAAGGACAAAGCAGTGGCTCGGAAGCATAGCTACCATGGCGGTCTGCAATTTGATGGTGACGCAACTGGCGCGCTCGAGCGCTTTGGAACCATCGTTGCGACAACGCTTGAGGACTACGGCCATCTGGTCGAGCGCAAAGCACTGCTCAGCTATTCCGAGGCCAGCATCGTCTCGAGCCAATATCTGGTTCGGCTGACGCTGGATACAGGCACACCCGAGCAGGAAGACCGATACGAGCGCATGGATCGCGCCGCGGGGCTAAAAACCATAACAAAGCCCCGCGTCTCGCATCCTCAGAACCGGCTTGTACTGTCAGTCACCCCCGTGTCGCCGATACTGGATAATACCGAAATCTCGGAACTGATGCTGGTGGTCGTCTTGTATCGCATGGTCGACATCTGCTCGACCCGGCGTGTTGAATGGCTGTCACCGCACACGGTGCTGACGGTCGAACAATTCATGAGCGCTTTCGATACCTTGACCCCAAGTCGCGAAACGCGAGACAGGAAACAGATCTTTCAGTCCCTGACCGGTCAGTTCGCCGACGTCAAAATGCCTGAACTGGATGACAACATCACTGCCCTGCACGCTCCGACGGCTCGGCCGATCCAGCTTACGGATGAGCAATTGCTCAGCATTGCGTTCCGCAGTGATGACGTCGCTCCATCTGATCAGGCAGCGCCTAGTGCTGATGTGGCGACAGATGAGGAACGACCAAGCGACATTCTGCGCCTCAGCAGTTGGTGTATGACAGGCGTTCTGGCCAGCGTATCTGGACCGATCGCCCTGTCGATGGCTGCAGTCAACTTGGTCCGGGGCGAAGATTTCCGCCTCAACACTCAAGTGCTCGTGTTCACGTTTGCCATTGTCGCACTGAACGCCAGCAATGCGTTTGCCGACGTTGCCAACGCCTTGGGCATGTAACCAAATTACCAAGACCCTCCTTGGAGGCCCCGCCGTCAGGCGGGGTTTTCCATTTCTGAAACCGCGTGCGCAGCCAGAACATACGTATGGATGGAAAACACGACCGCTTTCGTCTTGGGCAGCCGCAACATGGTTTGACGTTCACTCCGAAGATAAGAGTCCTGTTGCCGGTCCCGAATTTCCCGCGGTGCGTGCACACTGCGGGGCTGGAATAGCTCGGGATCTTCATACCAGAGGGCATTGAAACGCCACAATGGGCGCCCGGGCTGAATGCCATCGAACAACCGCTGAACCCTCATCGCAATACTGTCGTCATAGCTTTCGACGGGCACGTGAATGTCGATCAGTGGCCGCATGAATTTTTCCGCCAAACGCCAGCTGGCTGGAAAGCACAGGATCGCGCCGGTCAGAACATGCTCATCCCCGCGCTTTTGAAGAATACAGAAATCTTCCTGCACCAACTTGCACAGCGTATCCAACGGTCGATTGTAGTCGATAGAAACCATTGCACCATCGGGCCTGACAACCGTCTCCCCGGCTGAAGGGTAGACTTGGGCCAAAACAAGATCCAACAGCTCGCGGGCGGCAGGTTCCGCCTGTGGATCAAGGGCCAGAACATCGTCTCGATGGTCAAAAAGCAGCTCTTCACGGCGTTGCATCTGACCAGAAAATGCATCGTCCTGATGCAGCCAGTTTTCCAATGTCGTCGGTTGTATCCCCGGCAAGGCACGCGGATTTCGGACATCGTACGGAATTGTGTTTTGCAGAATCTGCCTCATGACAAAGGCTTAGCATGCCCCAGACGACGTGTCGGTCGAAAACGACTACCTCGCGGTCGCATTTTTTTCAGACGCTGTAGATCGGCACACTAGTTTCACCAAAACACATGACGAGGCCAGCCATGAATCATCACTACAGAGACACGCGCAAGATCGATCCCACCAAAGGCGCAACTTTGGGCGACGGCACTCCGAACGACAATGACCGGATTGAGATCGGACCGACGCAGCTGGCGTTTGATGAATGGGCCGCAGCCGGACTGGAATTGCCCAACCTGACCCGTATGCGGGAACATCGCTGGAAGCGGCTGACGCAGGCTGTAGTGGATCGCGGGTATGGCGGCGTGCTGATGTTCGATCCGTTGAACATTCGCTATGCGACCGACAGCACAAATATGCAGCTGTGGAACACGCATAACCCGTTCCGTGCCGTTTTGTTGTGTGCCGACGGGTACATGGTGATTTGGGATTACAAGAACTCGCCCTTCCTCAGCACGTTCAACCCACTGGTGCGTGAACAACGCTCAGGCGCGGACCTGTTTTATTTCGACCGGGGCGACAAGGTCGACGTGGCGGCGGATGTGTTCTCGAATGAAGTGCGGGTGCTGATCGAAGAGCACAGCGGCGGCAACAAACGCCTTGCCGTGGACAAGATCATGCTGCACGGCCTGCGCGCGCTTGAGGCGCAAGGTTTCGAGATCATGGAAGGCGAAGAGCTGACCGAAAAGACCCGAGCCATCAAAGGACCGGACGAAATCCTTGCTATGCGCTGCGCCAGCCATGCGTGCGAGACAGCGGTAGCTGAAATGGAGAAGTTTGCCCGTGCCAATGTGGGCAATGGGAAGACCTCAGAAGATGACATATGGGCTGTTCTGCATGCGGAAAACATCAAACGCGGCGGGGAATGGATCGAAACCCGCCTCCTGGCCTCGGGCCAGCGAACCAACCCGTGGTTTCAGGAATGCGGCCCTCGGATAACGCAGCAGAACGAGATCATCTCGTTCGACACCGATTTGATCGGATCCTACGGAATTTGCATCGACATTTCGCGCAGCTGGTGGATTGGCGATCAAAAACCACGGGCGGACATGATCTATGCCATGCAGCACGCACATGAACACATCATGACCAATATGGAGATGCTCAAACCCGGTGTGATGATCCCGGAACTGACGGCAAATTCCCACAGGTTGGACGACAAGTTTCAGGCGCAGAAATACGGCTGCCTGATGCATGGCGTGGGCCTGTGTGACGAGTGGCCGCTTGTGGCCTATCCGGATAAGGCCGTCGAAGGATCCTATGACTATGCGCTGGAACCCGGAATGGTCCTGTGTGTCGAAGCTTGCGTTGGCGAGGTTGGCGGTGATTTCAGCATCAAGCTTGAAGATCAGGTTCTCATTACCGAGGACGGCTATGAGAACCTTACAAAGTACCCGTTCGATGCCCGCTTAATGGGGGCAGAGTGAGGCCAACGCCTCACTTTGACCAATGCGACCGGCGGACATTGCCGTGCCAGTCTTCCAGGATCGGTTCGTCTTGAACCTGTGGCCTGCTCAAGTTTGCGGGCCAGGACTGTCCAGCGACAAAGCCTGTGACACCGGCCAGTAGCAACGCGATGATCCACAGAGGGTGCATCACAGGGCTGCGGGCGGTGATTTCTGCGTGTGACATGGGTATCTCCTTGGTCGACAACTGCGATCCATAGATGTGTCCCAATAAAATATAAGTAAAATGAATGTTTGATTTGCCTAACTTCACAATACATGATGCTATAAGTGCAAGTTTGTAAGACCGCCCTCTCAATCACTACGCTTAGCTACATGATGGTTCACAGGTGAGAAAACGCGCACAAAGTTCTCACCTTCACGTGACGCGACTGACATAAGGGTTGAGACCGGACCAACATAAACCCACTATTGTCGGTGTTCCCCCAACTCATTCAAGGAGCCGACATGCCCACGGAACGCATTACCTTTGCCGGACATGACGGCAGCCAACTGGCCGCGCGTCTTGACCTTCCGGACGGTCCGGTGCTGGCGACAGCGCTCTTTGCCCATTGCTTTACATGTTCCAAGGACATCCCAGCGGCCCGACGTATATCTGCCCGACTGGCCGCCATGGGGATCGCAGTTCTGCGCTTTGACTTTACCGGGCTGGGCCATTCCGAAGGAGAGTTCGCGAACACGACCTTTACCTCGAATGTCGAAGACCTGATTGCCGCCGCGCAATACCTGGCTGGTCGGAGCATGGCACCTGCCCTGTTGATCGGACATTCGCTGGGCGGCGCAGCCGTTCTGCGTGCACGGGCGGGCATTCCGTCGATAAAAGCCGTGGTGACCATCGGGGCTCCGGCAGACCCAAGTCATGTCTCGCATCATTTCGAAGCCGCTTTACCGCAGATTGAGCAGGACGGCAGTGCCGAAGTCACGTTAGGCGGGCGTCCTTTCCGCATTGGCAAAGCCTTTGTAGATGACATCGCGCAATCTGCCTTGTCGGTGTCGATTGCCGAACTCAAAGCTGCGTTGTTGATCCTTCACGCACCGCGGGATGAAACCGTCAGCATCGATAACGCCAGCACGATTTTTCTGGCGGCAAAACATCCCAAAAGCTTTGTGACTCTCGACGATGCCGATCACCTGATCACACGTGCTGAGGATGCCGAATATGCGGCTGATGTGATAACCGCATGGGTTTCGCGTTACGTAAAGCTTTGCCCACCCGCCCCGCCACCCGGTGCCCCGGAAGGTGTTGTGCGTATCACCGAGGCTGACCCAAACGGCTTTATGCAAGATATTCAGGCCGGACCCCATCACCACGCGGTCGCGGATGAGCCGGTCTCGTACGGCGGTACAGACAAAGGCATGTCCCCCTACGGGTTTGTATCCGCTGGTCTGGGCGCTTGCACATCCATGACGATCCGAATGTACGCCCGCCGCAAACGCTGGCCCCTGACAAATGTCAGTGTTGATGTCTGTCATGACAAAGTGCATGCGCAGGATGCAGGTCTGGCCAATGAGGGCAAAGTGGATCAGTTTCGTCGGAAAATCCGGCTGACCGGTCCGCTGGATCAGGCGCAAAAACAGCGCCTGCTTGAGATAGCTGACAAATGCCCGGTACACCGAACGCTGGAAGGTTCCGCCCATATCACAACCGAGCTTCTGCCGTAAAAAAAGGCCGCCTGTCTGGCGGCCTTTAATTTTTAGCGGCGCGGTGATGGCCGATGAATGGGTGGCCGTGCGGCAGGTGGACGCGCCGTCGGCGGCCTTGGCCGTGCAGGCGGTTTGGCAACCGGCGGTTTCGGACGTTCAGGACGAACCGGGCGGTCAGGCCGGTTTGGTCGATCGGGGCGGTCGATGTCGATATTTACGTCTCGGCGGTAATAGTCGTTCCAAAGCATCGAGTCGTAGAACGGGTCGTACCCATATCCATACCCAACGCCAACCGAGACGCCTTCACAGGCCGACAAGCCAAAGCTTGCAGCGCCCAGCCCAAGTGCAAGAGAAATCCGTCTGATCATTTGAAAATTCATCGCACCCTCTCCTTACTGAAGCGACCGGAACGACGCGAAGACTGCGTTCAGATCGTCAGCATAGTCCGGATTCGCACCATCGCGCAGAATGGCCACGGCAACTGCAACGCGGCCCCGCGGCAGGTCAATAAGCGTTGCTGTAAAGCTGACCCCCCTGCCTTCGCGGCGTCCGGTGCCCCGGAACACCTTCGCAGGCAATCCTCCGATACGTGTGTCGCTTGTGCTTGTAACGGTTGGATCGTTGACCAGAAACTTGTCGATATCCTGCAAGTAGCGGACACCATCCTGAATGGATGCAACGCCGTCGGGCGAAACAAACCCCATCCAGACTGTATCGTCTGTCACAGGGCGCATCCCCATGACACGTGACACTCCGCGCGTGTCACCTAGCTCGGAATCCTCGATCTCTCGCGGGCCGCCAGTGCGCAGCACCCAGAAATCAGGGACACTGAAACGAAACAACGCACGACCATCTTCCGTGTACGTCACCGGAGTATCGGCCGTCACTAACCCTGCCGCGCTCAGCCACACGGCAGCGCACGCGGCCAGCAATGATCCTGAAAATAAACGCATATCTTAATAACCTGATGATTTCCGCAAACGCAGCTTGACCCTTCCAGACGCAGTTTGTCCAGTACCGGCACGCAAAGACCGGGCGGATTACGATCCCGCATGTGAGCTTTCAAAGTGCAGTCGCCGTCGCCGAATGGGTTTGAAATCACTTAACAAGTCCGCGCCTCTATTGCGCGTAAACGCCATCTGTCTCGCCGCCCGCATCGTCGACGAACCGAATTGTATCCTCATTGCGGAAGACATCGTAACAGGCCCACAAGTCTGAAGGCGGCCAGATCGAACAATACTGATCCTCGCGCACGGCCCAGCGCCCGGCGCTTGGCCCACCCGAGAAGTACTGCGTGCTCATGCTGGCCTCGAAGGTTTGCCAAACCCCTGCACCATATTCGAGCTTCTTATCTGTCAGCGCGGCCAGAATTTCGTCACCTAACAATTTCTGAAAGCCATCTGCGGCCAAAACACCCGGCCAAAGGGCCAAAATCAGGGCAAACCGTCTCATAGGCGCTCTCTCTTCTTGTTCCCTGCTGCACACAGGGCTAAACCCCGCGCCAACGCCTCATCCCAATCACAAAAAGGTGCTGCCGCCAATGATTCCTCGTTATTCCCGCCCTGACATGGTCACCATCTGGTCGCCCGAGAGCAAGTTCCGCATCTGGTACGAGATCGAGGCACACGCTTGCGATGCCATGGCCGATCTGGGCGTCATCCCGCGCGAAAATGCTGAGGCCGTGTGGAAAGCCAAAGACGTGGAGTTCGACGTAGCCCGTATTGATGAGATTGAGGCCGTCACCAAACACGATGTCATCGCCTTCCTGACCCATCTGGCCGAGCATGTGGGCAGCGAAGAAGCCCGTTTTGTGCATCAGGGCATGACCAGTTCCGACGTGCTGGACACCTGCCTGAACGTACAACTGACCCGCGCCGCTGACATCCTGATCGCCGATCTTGAAGGCCTTCTGGCCGCGCTCAAGCGCCGCGCGATTGAACATAAGGACACTGTACGCATCGGTCGTAGCCACGGCATCCATGCCGAGCCGACCACGATGGGCCTGACCTTTGCCCGCTTCTACGCCGAGATGGACCGCAACCTGTCGCGGATGCGGGACGCTCGCGCGGAAATCGCCACCGGCGCGATCAGCGGCGCAGTTGGCACCTTCGCCAATATCGATCCACGCGTTGAGGAACATGTCTGCGACCAGATGGGATTGGTGCCTGAGCCGATCAGCACGCAGGTCATTCCGCGTGACCGCCACGCCGCGTTCTTTGCGACTCTGGGCGTCATCGCCAGCAGCATCGAAAACATCGCCATCGAAATCCGCCACATGCAGCGGACCGAGGTGTTGGAAGGGGCCGAGTTCTTCTCGATGGGTCAAAAAGGTTCCTCGGCTATGCCACACAAGAAAAACCCTGTTCTGACCGAGAACCTGACAGGTCTGGCGCGCATGGTCCGCGCGGCCGTGATCCCAGCGATGGAGAACGTTGCGCTCTGGCATGAGCGTGATATTTCGCATTCGTCGGTTGAACGTATGATCGGGCCGGACGCCACGATCACGCTCGATTTCGCGCTGGCGCGGCTGACTGGCGTGGTCGACAAGATGCTGATCTTCCCAGAAAACATGATGGAGAACATGAACAAGTTCCCTGGCCTTGTTATGAGCCAGCGGGTTTTGTTGGCGCTGACCCAAGCCGGGGTCAGCCGTGAAGACGCATACGCCATGGTCCAACGCAACGCGCTGAAGGTCTGGGAACATCGCACCGACTTCAAAGAAGAGTTGCTGGCAGATGCGGATGTCACCGCTGCGCTCAGCCCTGAAGAAATCGAAGAAAAATTCGACCTCGGCTATCACACCAAGCATGTCGATACGATCTTTGCCCGAGTGTTCGGCGAATAATTCTTAAGCGATCAAGCAGTTCAGGGGCCCGGTTCGCACGCAGCGATCCGGGCCTTGTTCTTTTGCCAGATCATCAAAAATCGGTTATCTTGTCCGCGCATTCCTGAACAGGAGAAGCTTGATGATCCGGACTTTGATTTGCGCATTGGCCCTTGGCTGCTCAGCCTCTGTCGCTTTGGCCTGCAGCGCCCATACTGAACGAACGCAGTCCTGCGCGCCGGGAACACAATGGGACGCCGAGGCCCATAGTTGCGTAAAAACCGTCAATAGCTGAGGTTTTTCTTTCCTACTTGTGAATAAAAGCGACAGCGCAATTGTTAGCCTTTTATCAAATCGCGCTATGCTTGATCAGAGCAGCCCAAAGAACGGAGTAGGAAAATGCGCCTTGTTTTAGTTTCAGCTATTGCCCTTCAGGCTTTCGCCTTCGCACCGGCTTTGTATGCAGCCGGCGATGGTGGCAGCACCACGACCCCACCAAAACCAACGAACACGACCAAGAGGTGCCTTTTTGGCCGCGTCTACGACAAGGACGCGGGGCGTTGTGTCAAACCGAACAAGACCAATTTCACCGATGATGAGCTGTATGACGCCGTGCGCGAGCTGGCTTATGACGGGCAATTCGAGAACGCTCAGAACATTCTGCGCATCATGGATCAGGACGATGATCGCGTCCTGACGTATTGGGGTTTTACGTACCGCAAAATGGGTGAGCTTGAGCTAGCAAACGTCTTCTACAGCAATGCCATCAACTCTAACCCCGACAACATCCTCGCCCGCAGTTACATGGGACAGGGCTTTGTCGCCGAAGGCAGAACCGATCTTGCGATCGAGCAATGGCGCGAGATCAAAGCACGTGGTGGCGAAGGAACCTGGGCCGAGGCATCGTTGCGTGAAGCCATCCGCACCGGGCTGACCTATAACTACTAAACTTCAAGGTTATTTAACCCGATTCTCCGTAATCTGCCTGTGGTTCAGAAATTTTGGCACCACAGGCAGATGCAGGACACAAACGCATTGATACAAGCGGCACCCGGGGCATCCGCTCCGCTTGCCACAGGGAATGACGACACACCGCGACTTGTTCCCAGGACATTGACCAGCCGCCAGAAGGCCGCGGTTGTTGTGCGCCTTTTGCTCAACGAAGGCGCGGATCTTCCTTTGGAAGAACTGCCAGATGATCTGCAAGAAAGGCTGACACATCAACTTGGCGAGATGGGGCTGGTGGATCGTGTAACTCTGGATGCCGTGGCGCAGGAATTCAGCGAGGCTTTGAATAACCTTGGGCTGGCGTTTCCGCACGGGCTGGCAGGAGCACTGGATGCAGTAACCGGAAAAATCGCCCCCAAAACGGCCGCCCGTCTGCGCAAAGTGGCGGGTGTACGTCAGGTTGGCGATCCGTGGCAAAGACTGCGCGACATCCCTGCCGAGGATCTTGCCGCCATGGCTCAGGCGGAAAGCACCGAAGTGGCTGCTGTGATGCTGTCCAAAATGGACACCGCACAGGCGGCTCAGATGCTGGGTCATATGCCCGGCCCGGTGGCCCGTCGGATCACTTACGCGGTTTCAAAGACGGCTAACGTCACCCCCGAATCGGTCGAACGAATTGGCTGGTCTTTGGCTGCGCAATTGGATCAGCGTCCGGCTCAGGCGTTCGATGACGGCCCCGGCGCGCGTGTTGGCGCGATCCTGAACCAGTCTGCGGCTGCAACGCGTGACGATTTGCTGAATGCACTGGATGAGGATGACGCCGCTTTTGCCGATCTCGTGCGTCAATCAATCTTTACCTTCGCCCATATCTCCAGCCGTATCGCAGCCCGCGATGTTCCCGCCATACTGCGCGAAGTGGACCAACCCGTTCTGGTCACGGCCCTAACCGGAGCAGCCGCCGATGATGACAAAGCATCGGTCGAGTTTCTTTTGTCCAACATCTCGTCCCGCATGGCGGATAATCTGCGCGAAGAGATGGGCGAACGTGGACGCGTCAAGCAATCTGAAGCTGAAGACGCGATGACACAGGTGGTTGGTGCCATTCGGACATTGGCTGATGCAGGAACAATCGCTTTGGTCGATCCCGAAGAAGAGGCCGAATAGCACTTAAGTCAAGATTATGCGCCGCGATCCGTCCACTTTGATTGGCACCTTGCTGAACGCTTGAGCTTACCAACATCGGCCTGTATGTCTGGCACAGAACTTCGCAACACGCGGTGAGATGCCTCCATGCCCGTCGAAAAGTCGGAGCTCAGCAAGTTTGAGCTTGGAAAATACTATGTCACCAATCTGGTCCTTCAGGGGATTATCGGGGCAATGCGCCTGCTTCCTTATGAACGGCGCATCGCGACCATGGGCGCGATCATGCGATCACTGGCCCCGGTGGTTGGTTTTCGCACACGTATCCGTCGCAATCTGAAGCTCACCTGCCCTGACCTGTCCGATGCCGAGGTTAAAAAGATTTGTCGTGATGTGCCGGACAATGCAGGTCGGGCGATCATGGAGCATTTTTCGCCAGAGGGCTTCACCGAGCGTCAGAGTACAGCAAAGATTTCAGGCCCAGGCATTGCCGCCTTTGATGCAGCAGTCGCCGAAGGGCGCCCGGTCATGATGATTACTGCGCATTTTGGCCACTATCTGGCCGCGCGCATTGCCCTGCAAAAATACAGCGGTCAGCCGATAGGCTGCCTGTATCGCAGGATGGCAAACCCTTATTTCAACGACGCTTACGTAGAAGCCTTCTACAAGACCGGCGCCCCCATGTTCGAGCAAGGACGTCGGGGGATGGTTGAAATGGTGCGCACGCTGAAAAAGGGTGGCATCATTGCCATCGTGTCTGACCTTCACGCCATGGGGGGCGAAGAACTGATGTTTTTCGACAAACCCGCCGTGACCTCTGTGTTGAACGCTGAACTCGCGATGAAATACAAGGCGGAACTCATCCCTTGCTACGCTGTGCGTCAACCCAACGGAATAGATTTTGAGATCATTCTGCACGATCCGGTTCCACATACGGACCCGAAAACCATGACCCAGTTCACCAATGATGACCTAGAGAAGATGGTCCGCCAGCATATGGGGCAATGGTTCTGGATTCACCGCCGCTGGAAGCACTGGAACGGGCTTGGCATTGCCCCGGACGAGATGCCTTGATCACTTCACACGCGTTGCCGCAACAACAGGGCCGTGGCCTGCGCGTTGAACCAAAACAACCGCCGGAAGATCCGATCCAAGTTGAGCTGAGAAGGTTTGTGGTGCGACGCCATCCCATTGCCCGGCGATCTGCCAGGTTTCCACCACATTGGCATAGTCCAAGTCGTGCCCGGCCAGCTCTCCACGACGGATCGAGGCATGGCGCATGGGCGAATACTGGACGACACGAATGTCATAGGTCTCGCCCTCCGGCAATTCTACCGGCATGACTTCCACAGTCACTTCATCCGCTGTCCGGGTTGCGCTCACCGACGCCTCGGGCACCGCCTTAAGATGCGCATTGATCAGGCGGTCGAGCTCACGAGATTGCGCACCGACAATGTCATGCTGCCCGTTGATCACCATCTGCGGCGTATAGATCATCGAGCGCCCGCCTTCCCGGGCATAGGCGCGCTGCCGTGTGGTGTGGTCCGGGTCAGCGTATTCATCCTTCCACCCAATGTAGTCCCAATAGTCCACGTGCAGCGCCAAGCCGATGACGTCGTCTCGCTTGGCCAGTTCATGCATCAGCCGGTCCGCCGGGGGACAAGACGAACAGCCTTGTGACGTAAACAATTCAACCACCACAGGATCATCCTCGGCCGCGACAGATGCAGCCAGAAAACAGGACATCAGGGCAGTCAAAATGGCGGGTCTGAACATAAGAACTCTCGATTTCGGCGGTTGGGATTCAGCAATAGCTGCTTCGCTGTTCAACGACCAATCAAGGTTTCTTGAGGCGCAGGTGCACATTTGCCTCATCAATGTGTGCGATGGTATACAAAATTGCTCCCTTTGTTCTTGTTCTTCCTTGAACGAAGGGGTTTGGTGATACAGATAACAGACAGCGAATCCCATTGCCCAAGTCATTTGAGAGGGAGGCCACTGATGCCCATCAGAGTCGGACAGGACACTGCCAAGACACGCCGCAGCCTAAGCGTGAACGGCAAATCCATTTCATATTATTCCATCCCCGCCGCCCAAGAGGCCGGTCTGGGTGATTTCTCGAAACTTCCAGCGGCACTGAAAGTCGTGCTGGAAAACATGCTGCGGTTCGAAGATGACGGCTTTTCCGTCTCTGTCGAAGACATCAAAGCATTCGCCGAATGGGGCGTGAACGGTGGGAAGAACCCGCGTGAGATAGCGTACCGCCCTGCCCGCGTGCTAATGCAGGATTTCACCGGCGTTCCGGCGGTTGTGGATCTTGCGGCGATGCGCGACGGCATCAAAGGACTGGGCGGCGATGCACAGAAAATCAATCCGCTGAACCCGGTTGATCTGGTCATCGACCACTCGGTCATGATTGACGAATTCGGCAATCCGCGCGCATTTCAGATGAACGTGGACCGCGAATACGAACGCAATATGGAACGATACCAGTTCCTGAAATGGGGCCAGTCGGCGTTCAACAATTTCCGTGTCGTGCCCCCCGGAACCGGTATCTGCCATCAGGTGAATCTGGAATATCTTGCGCAGACTGTCTGGTCGGACACAGACCAAAACGGGGATGAGGTCGCTTATCCTGATACGTTGGTCGGCACCGACAGCCACACCACCATGGTCAACGGCATGGCCGTTCTGGGCTGGGGCGTTGGCGGCATCGAAGCCGAGGCCGCGATGCTGGGTCAGCCGATCTCGATGCTGATACCCGAAGTCGTTGGTTTTGAACTGACGGGTTCGATGGTCGAAGGCACCACCGGTACAGACCTTGTTCTCAAGGTCGTAGAAATGCTGCGCGAAAAGGGCGTTGTTGGTAAGTTCGTCGAGTTCTACGGCGAAGGCCTGGACCGCCTGCCGCTGGCCGATCGTGCGACCATCGCCAACATGGCACCAGAGTACGGCGCGACCTGCGGCTTCTTCCCCATCGACGGCGAGACCCTTCGTTACATGCGCAATACCGGGCGCGACGAGGACCGTCTGGCGCTGGTCGAAGCCTATGCCAAGGAAAACGGCCTCTGGCGCGACGCGGACTACGCTCCGATCTACACCGATACCCTGACGCTGGACATGGGCACGATCGTTCCGGCGATCTCGGGCCCGAAGCGCCCGCAGGACTATGTTGCCCTGACCGACGCCAAAGCGGCCTTTACCAAGGAAATGGCCGAGACCTTCAAACGCCCGATGGGCAAACAGGTCGAAGTCAAAGGCGAAGAATACGGCATGGAGTCGGGTAAGGTCGTGATCGCTTCGATCACCTCCTGCACCAACACCTCGAACCCTTATGTGATGATCGGCGCTGGTTTGGTGGCGAAGAAAGCACATGAACTGGGTCTGAACCGTCAACCCTGGGTCAAGACGTCTCTGGCCCCCGGTTCGCAGGTCGTGTCTGAATACCTCGAGGCCGCCGGTCTGCAACAGCATCTGGACGCCATCGGGTTCAACCTTGTTGGTTATGGCTGTACCACCTGCATTGGGAACTCGGGCCCGATCCAGAAAGAAATTTCCGAGGCAATTGCCGAGGGCGATCTGGTCGCCACGTCGGTTTTGTCGGGCAATCGCAACTTCGAGGGGCGTATTTCACCGGACGTCCGCGCCAACTATCTGGCTTCGCCGCCGCTGGTGGTGGTTTATGCCCTGGCTGGCACGATGGATATCGACCTGACTTCGGAACCGATCGGTCAGGACAAGGACGGCAATGACGTCTTCATGAAAGACATCTGGCCGACCCAGAGTGAAATCGCTGAACTGGTCGAGGCCACTGTGACCCGCGAGGCGTTCCAATCAAAATACGCCGACGTGTTTAAGGGCGACGAGAAATGGCGCGGGGTCGAAGTTCCACAACAGGAAACCTACAACTGGCCGCCGACCTCGACCTACATTCAAAACCCGCCTTACTTTCAGGGCATGGGTGCTGAACCGGGCACAATCTCGAATATCGAAGGGGCCAAGGTGCTGGCAATTCTGGGCGACATGGTCACAACCGACCATATCTCGCCTGCCGGGTCATTTGCGACGACCTCGCCCGCTGGCCAGTATCTGATCGAACGGCAGGTGCAACCGCGTGAGTTCAACTCTTACGGCTCGCGTCGTGGCAACCACGAGGTCATGATGCGCGGCACCTTCGCCAATATCCGCATCAAAAACGAGATGCTGGAGGGCGTCGAAGGCGGTTACACCAAGGGTCCGGATGGCGAACAGACCTCGATCTACGACGCGTCGATGGCCTATCAGGCGAACGGCACGCCGTTGGTGGTGTTTGGTGGCGAGCAGTACGGCGCGGGCTCAAGCCGCGACTGGGCAGCCAAAGGCACTGCGCTGCTGGGTGTGAAAGCCGTCATCGCCGAAAGCTTTGAGCGTATACACCGGTCAAACCTGGTTGGAATGGGCGTCATTCCGTTTGAATTTACGGGGGGTGACACACGCAAGACGCTTGGCCTGAAAGGAGATGAAACCGTCTCAATCCACGGATTGGATTCGGTTGAGCCCCTGCAAGAGGTGCCCTGCACAATCGTTTATGGCGACGGAAGTGAAAAAGCCATCACCCTGAAATGCCGCATCGATACCGCGCCCGAGATTGAATACATCGAAAACGGTGGCGTGTTGCACTATGTGCTGCGCAATCTTGCAAAGGCATCGTAAACCGATAGCGTTGCGAGCGATTAAAACCCCCGGCTTAGCGTCGGGGGTTCTTTGTTATCTGGTCATTCATTCGAAAACCTGAAACTGTTGGGCAAGGTCATTCACGGAAGCCACACGCCATGCAAAAACCAAACGCCCTGCTGGTTTGTTCCCTCAGTGTCATTGCCGTGATCGGGATATGGGGGGTTGTCGACATCCAGAGTTTGGTGACCTGGGCCAGTGGTATTGTCCAACAGACCTTCCACAGCCGGGGATGGTTTGTGATGCTTGCCGCCTCGGGCATGTTGATCGGGTGTCTGGTTCTGGCGTTCTCGAAATACGGGAACATTCGCCTTGGTCGCGATGACGAAGAACCAGAATTCTCGACCGCCACATGGATTTCGATGTTGTTCTCAGCCGGGATGGGGGTCGGTCTTTTGTTCTGGGCGGTGGCCGAACCATTAACCCACTTCAATTTCATCTCAGGCATGGCGCCGGATTACATTGCTGCTCAGCAGGCCATGCTGGCGACCAACTTCCATTGGGGTTTGCACGCTTGGGCCATATACGGATCAACTGCCCTAACCATCGCCTATTTCAGCTTCCGGCGCGGCACTGGGATGATGGTCAGCGCACCGATCATAAGCCTGTTTCCCGGTGAACGCTGGGCCGAACGTGTCGGATGGCTTTCAGACTTCATGGCGATCATTGCGATTGCCATTGGCGTGGGTGGCTCAATGGCCATGGGCGTCTTTCAGGTCGCAGATGGAATTGCGGTGTTGGGAGGCCGGGAAACGGTCGGAGCATTTTTGATTACCGTCGTGTTTCTGGCAATGGTCGGAGCGTATATCCCAGCACTCTTGATCGATCTGGGGCAAGGCATGGCGCGCTTATCTAACGCTGCCATGCTGATTGCGATCGGCCTCGTGGCCTACACCATCATTCTTGGCCCAACCGAATACCTTTTGAATACTGTGGTTCAGGGGTTTGGCGACTATGTCACCAATGTCATCCCACGCGGCTTTCAAACCTTCACGTTTTTTGGGGACGACGTCACCAGATGGTTCAGCGACTGGACCCTCACCTACATGGTCTGGTGGATCGCGTGGGGGCCTTTTGTGGGCGTCTTCGTGGCGCGCATCTCTCGTGGTCGAACGATACGAGAGTTCGTAATCGGGGTACTGTTCGCCCCCACCCTGTTCTCAATCCTCTGGTTCGGCGCTTTTGGCGGCATTGGCCTGTTCGAGGCACTCAACGGCGCAGGCGAACTTCTGGCCTATACGCAGACAAACATTGAACGCGTGACCTTTGCCCTGCTCGACCGGCTGCCGCTGTCCCTGATGACAACGCTTGCAACGGTACTGGCTGCGTTCCTGTTCATTGTGACCAGCGTTGTCAGCGCGGCATTTGTTCTGGGCACCTTCTCGACCGGTGGCGACGAGAACCCGCCCCCCCGCGTACGCCTGATCTGGGGGGCGTTACTAGGACTATTAAGCGTTGCGATGATCCTTTCAGGTTCTGTGGACTCGGTCAAAATTCTGATTTCACTGGGTGCTTTGCCCTTTGTCTTCATTTCAGTTCTTCTGATGGTCTGCTTATTCCGTGGCCTGAGAGAGGAGGGTCAAAACAATGCTGATCGGTGATCTCACAGATACTCTGATGAACCTGGTAACCTTTGCGTTCATCGCGGCGATGATCTGGATTCTGCTGCGCAGCTGACGCATTTCCAAGGCGACCAGATTAAGCGTTGAAACAAATCCACTTTACAGATTTGGTGTGCCTATGGACAAAGTTGCATTGATAACCGGCGGCGCCCGAGGGATTGGCCGGGCAATCGTCGAAAACCTTGGTCGAGATCACAAAATTGCGTTTACGTGGTTAAACAGCGCCCCCGATTTGGATGTGTTGGACGGCGACGTTCTGGCGATACGCTCAGACCTGACGCAGCAAGATCAGCCCACTCGCGTGATTGATCAGGTCATCGCACAGTTCGGACGGCTGGATGTTATTGTGAACAATGCCGGGCTTGTCCGCCCAACGCCTAAAGAGGCGTTCAATTTCCAGGATCACAGAGACATCCTTGACCTGAATTTGCTTGCACCCGTGGCCCTTCTGACCGCCGCCCTGCCCCATCTGCAAGCCGGGGCATCCATCGTGAACATCTCGTCCATGAACGCAACCCTCCCACCGCGCGATGCCGCGACCTATGGGGCCAGCAAAGCTGCGCTTAACCTGTGGACCCGTGCCATGGCCAAGGAGCTGGGCTCGCAGGGTATCCGCGTCAATGCGATTGCCCCGGGCGCGATCAACATCCCCGAGGCTCCACGCTCTGACGATCTGACGGAGTTGTTTGTCAAAGACACCGCCCTTGGCCGGGTTGGCGTACCGGAAGACATCGCCAAAGTCGTGCGGTTTCTTGCCTCGGACGAAGCGGGGTTCGTAACCGGTGAAGTCTTGGGCGTCACCGGAGGCTATCGGTTGTAATTCTAGCTGATGCAAAATGAGGGCGTTATCCGCCCGCAGCTTTTTCCAACGCAGGGCGGATCGTGCTTTCGATCACACGCTGCGTAATAGGCCCGGCAAAGCGCAGGATGATGGTGCCATCACCGTCAATCACATAGGTTTCAGGCACGCCGTAAAGGCCCCAATCCAACGCCATGCGGCCTTGCTCGTCGCGTCCCATCGCGGTGTAAGGATCGCCTAGCTCGGTCAGAAATGCGTCTGCGTTGGCCAACTGGTCCTTGTAGTTGATACCATAGACCGGAATGCCTTCTTTCGCCAAAGCGTCCAGATTGGGGTGTTCGGCCCGGCAAGGGGCGCACCAACTGGCCCAATAGTTGACCAGCTTGACCTCTCCGTCGCGCAGGGTTGCGTCATCGAATGGGGTTTTGCCAGGAAACTCGCTTAGGACCACCGGTGGGGCGGGCTGCCCTTCCCGCGCGGATGGCAGAGCGTTTGGATCGTCGCGGAACATGCCGATTCCGGCCAATACGGCAAAGGCACCAAAAATCAGCGGCGGAGCGATCATCAAGGGCGAAATCTTAGCCATTGCGCGACATCCTTTGTTCGACGTGTTCCATATCTTTGCGCACCTTGCGTCCACGCATCACACTGAACGCAACCAACGCCACCAGAAGAACGATAGACACGGCATAAGACGACAGAACCGCATCAGCATATTTTCCAAGATCGGGAATCATCCGCCCACCCTTTCCCGCGCCATCAGCGCCTTGATCCGACGCGCGCGAATTTCGGTTCCGGTACGGTACAGCACCAATGCGATGAACAGCAAAACAAAGCCGATGATGCAGACCAGCAGCGGATAGAAGAAAATGTTGCTGACCTTTTCTTCGGTGTCTGTCCCGGTCACTGCTGCTGCGCGCATGACAGATGCGCCCTGATGAAGCCCCTGATTCCAGAAGTTCACCGCATAACGGCTGAGGATCGCAAAAACAGACCCCACAAGGCACAGGACCGAGGTCAGGTCGGCCGCCGTATCCGGGTCTTCAATCGCTTCCCACAGGGCGACATATCCCAGGTAGAACAGGAACAGGATCAAAAACGAGGTCAGTCGCGGATCCCAGGCCCACCAGGTGCCCCACATCGGCTGCCCCCAGATCGCGCCTGTCAGCAAAGCAATAAGGGTCATCACAATCCCAATCGGTGCCGCCGCCCGCGCTGCCAGCGCACTGACATGGTGACGTCGTACCAGCCAAACCAACGACGTCGCCAGCATCATAAGCCAGCAGTTGATCGCCATCAGTGCCGCAGGCACATGCAGATAGATGATCTTGACCGTCGACCCTTGTTTGTAATCGTCCGGCGTAAAGAAAAAGCCCCAGATCAGCCCAACGACGATGCAGGCAATCGAGGTGATCCAGAAAAACGGGAGGACACGCTCGCTGGTTGCAAGAAACTTGCGCGGGTTGGCATATTCCCAGAGGGCATTGGCTTTGGCTGCGATAGACATGGGCCCTATCTAGTCCGAGTTGGGGTGGTTCTCAATTGACCTCGGTCAATATTGAGACGGTTCACCGCAGATTGATCCGCAACACTGCCGCGCTGGCAAAGGGCAACAGCGCGATCGTCGCCGCCGTGATGCCTGCCAGCATGAGCAAAGGCGTCTGTACTTCCATCCCCGTTGCACCGCGACGCGCAACCTCGGCCCCGAAAATCAATGTGGGCACGTATAGCGGCAGCACCAGCAGTGATAAAAGCAAGCCGCCACGCTTCAAGCCGACGGTCAAAGCTGCGCCAAAAGTTCCGATCACGCTCATCGCAGGGGTGCCGATCAGCAGTGAAATCACCAGCCAGAAAAAACCCGGCACAGGAAGATTGAGCAATACCCCCAGGAACGGAGCGGCTAGAACCAGAGGCAATCCTGTGGTCAGCCAATGCGCCAAAGCCTTGATGGTCACAACCGATTCCAGTGGCAGCGGCGCGGTGGCCAACAGGTCCAACGACCCGTCCTCCCAATCCAAGGCCAGCAAGCGGTCGAGCGATAGCAAACAGGCCAGCAACGCCCCCAGCCAAAGAACACCGGGTGCGATGGTCGAAAGCAGCGAGGATTGTGGCCCAACAGCAAACGGCACCATCACGGTCACGATCAGAAAAAACGCCAGTCCCAGTCCAAAACCGCCGCCTGCACGGAAGGCCAGTTTCAGGTCGCGCAGTAAAAGGGCGATCACAGGAAGCCTCCGTCGAAATCGTCAATGGGTTTGGGTTTGGCTTTGTTGGGTCCCACGTCCAGAACCTCTCCGTCCAGGCCAAGATCGATATGGGTCGCAATCACGGCCGACCCACCCTGTCCCAGATGGGCCCGCACCGCATCGGCAAACATCTGCACCGCGTTTTTGTCCAGCGACACGGTGGGCTCATCCAGCATCCAAATCGGTCGTCCAGTCACCAGCATCCGGGCAAGCCCCAGCCGTCGCTTCTGACCAGCTGATAGATTACCGGCATGGCGATCGGCCAACTCGTTCAGATCAAACGCATCCAATGCGTCTTGTATACCGCTTGTCCCAAAGACCGAGGCCCAGAAGGTCAAGTTCTCGGTCACCGTCAGTGTCGGTTTCAACCCGTCCGAATGCGCCGCATAGGCAATTTGATCTTCAGCACCTTCGATGGTTCCTTCAAGGGGTGGCTGCAAGCCCGCCAAAGTGCGCAGAAGGGTCGTTTTGCCGATCCCGTTCGGCCCGCGCAAGATCAATGCCTTACCGGGCGGCAGTTGAAAGCTGAGACCTTCCAGCACTGGAATGCCCCCACGCGTGATCGACAAGTCGGATACAGTCAGAGTCATGAAACCCGCTTAGCGGATTGTTTGCAGGGGCAAAAGGCAAGATTTGCCGCAGGGTCGCAGCGACATTGCCGAGTCCCGATGCCGAAACAGGGAGCCTGTCAAACAGGTATCAACGCAAGCGCGATCCGACGGCCTTCCGAAAGTAGCACGTTATAGGTGCGGCAGGCGGCAGGTGAGTTCATGATTTCGACACCGATTCCGGCGTTCTCCAGATCGGCACGCAGAGTTTGCGGAATGTGAGACACATCTTTGCCAGTGCCAATAAACAAGACGTCGATATCATCGGCGAGGTTCAGAAGCGATTGAACATCGTCATAGCCGCTCCAGCCCACAGGCCCTGCCGGGCCGGTCAGAACGGCACCTTCGAACACCTCTCCGCCAATACGAAAGAACCCGGGGCCGTAACCGTCCACTGGTTTTGCATCGCTAAAGGTCACTTGGTTCAGACGCATGTCGTTCCTCCGTCAATCCAGGATCGGCAGTCCGGACACCACCGCGATCAAAATGACCGAATAAGCCGCCACGCGATAGATGCGTTCCAGTTTGGGATCAAACACGGCTTTACCGATAAGCGTGGTGATCAGATAGGGCACCCCCAGCAAAAGGACAATCCACAGGATCGACATATCCGCCGCGCCTCTGATCAGGATGTTGAAGACAATCGCAATATCTAGCAATGCTAGGAAGATGATCGTATTGGCGCGAATTTTACGCACGTTCGTTGAACTTGCCAAATAGAAGACAATGACAACCGGGCCGGTCAGGCCAGTCATTCCGCCAACCACCCCAGCGCTGCCTCCGATGGCAAGTCGACCGGGCAGGCCCAGCCGTCCTTCCCAACGCCATCCGGTTATGACAGCAAACAGGGTCAGGCCGATGATACCGCAAGCAATCCAGCGCAGAATGATCGTGTCCACCTGCGCCATAATCCACAGCCCCAGCGGTACGGTAATGGCTGCCGCAATACCCAAAGTGCTGATTTCGGATTTGTCACATTCACGCCAAGCCTGCGGTGCCAGCGCACAGGTCGAAACAATACCTGTCGCTGCCATCAGAAACACCACATCTGCAATTGGCAGGAACTGAGTGGCGACCGGGACAAAGATCATCGCTGTCCCAAACCCGGTGAAGCCGCGGACAAGGCCCGCGGCTCCGATGGTCAGGATCAGCCAGTTCAGGCCCGGCAATGCCAGGGCCTGCTGTAATGCGTCAGGCATCAATGTTGGCAAACTGGTTACCCGCCGTATTCGACGGTTTGGACCAGTCGCGCTTGACCCCCAGCCACAACAGGATTGTCGAGGCCACAAAGACCGACGAATAGGTTCCGACGATAACACCCCAGATCATCGCAAAGACGAACCCTCGGATTACGTCCCCACCCAGCACATAAAGCGAGATCAGCGCCAACAGAGTGGTGACCGAGGTCATGACCGTACGGCTGAGGGTTTCGTTGATCGAGATGTTCAGAACCTCTTTGAGATCCTTTTTCTTATATTTGCGCAGGTTTTCCCGCACGCGGTCGAACACAACCACCGTGTCGTTCAGCGAATAGCCCACGATGGTCAAAAGCGCCGCGATAATCGCCAGATCGAACCGGATTTGCAGTTCCGAGAAGATGCCGATGGTCAGGATCACGTCGTGCACAAGGGCAGCCACGGCCCCCAGCGCAAATTGCCATTCGAAGCGCAGCCAGATGTACACAAGCACCGCGCCGATAGCCAGCGCAACGGCAATAACCGCAGTCTGGATCAACTCACCAGATACCTTTGGTCCGACCGACTCCACCGAGACAAACTGAATGTCAGGCACAACGGTTTGCAGTGCGCCCTCGACGGCGGTGATCGTGGCGGCCTCAACCGCTTCTGCATCCGCCTGCGCCTGAATTCGGATCATGGCGACGTTTTCGTCCGGGCCGAAGGTCGGATCGAAAATCTCGGTGATCGTCACATCACCCAGCTCCAAAGGCGCAATCGCGTCGCGGTAGAGCCCCACATCTATCGGCTGCACGCTTTCCGTACGGATCGTTGTACCGCCACGGAAGTCGATACCGAAGTTCAAGCCCTGCAACATGAAAGAAGCAAACGCCACAACCATCATCAGGCCCGAGATGCCCAGCCAGATTTTCCAGCGGCTGAAGAAATCGAACGAGGTGTTCTGGGGTACGAGTTTCAGTCTCATGTCAAACCTCGATCATTTTCGGACGGCGGCGTTCGAACCACATGACGACCATCAGGCGCGTCACGAAGATCGCGGTAAAGACTGAGGTCAAAATGCCCAGCCCCAGCGTAATCGCAAAGCCGCGCACCGGACCACTGCCCATGGCAAACAGGATGGTTGCAGTGATGAATGTGGTGACGTTGGCGTCCAAAATGGCCGACAGCGCCTTTTCATAACCCAGCTCAATAGCCCGCGCCGGGCCTTTGGCAGACTTCAGTTCCTCTCGGATCCGCTCAAAGATCAGCACATTGGCATCCACCGCCATACCGACTGTCAGAACGATGCCAGCGATACCCGGAAGGGTCAGCGTGGCTCCGATCAGGGACAGCAATCCGAACAGCAGGCCCACGTTGATGATCAGGGCGATGTTAGCAAAAATGCCAAACAGCCCATAGCTGAGGCCCATGAAAACCAGCACAGCCGCAAATGCCACGATGGTGGCAACTTTACCTGCATCAATACTGTCTTGCCCCAGTTCGGGACCGATCGTGCGCTCTTCCAGGAACTCCAGCCCGGCAGGCAACGCGCCCGCCCTAAGCAGGATGGCCAGGTTGGTGCTTTCCTCGACGCTGAAGTTGCCGGTGATGATACCAGACCCGCCCGGGATATGGCTTTGGATCACAGGGGCGGAAATCACCTCGTCATCCAGCACAATGGCAAAAGGCGCGCCGATATTGTCGCGAGTATAGTCGCCAAACTTGCGCGCACCCGAGGTATTGAACCGGAAGCTGACCGCAGGGCGTCCATTCTGATCAAACGAAGGCTGTGCATCCACCAGTTCCTCACCCGTCACAACCGGAGCGGATTCAATGGTGTAAAACACGCCGTTTTCGTCAATCGAAGGCACAACCTCTTCACCGATCCCGACAGAGGCGTCCGGGTCACTTCCACGTCCAGCGACAGGATTAAAGGTCAACTGAGCCGTGGTTCCGATGATTTCCTTGAGCTCTCCGGCACTGCCGATGCCCGGCACCTGGATCAGGATACGATCCGACCCCTGGCGCTGAATGGTGGGTTCGCGTGTACCCACCTCGTCAATCCGGCGGCGGATGATTTCAAGCGACTGACGCACGGTCCGGTCGTCCGACGCCAGCTTTTCCGCATCGGACAGTTGAACCAAAATAGTGTCGCCGTCTGCGCGGGCCTCAATATCCGTGGCTCCGACACCGGTCAGGGTTTGCACCTGACGGGCCAGTCCGCGCACCACTTCCAACGCGCGGGAGATCCCTTCGGGCTGGCTGATCCGAACACGAATCTCATCTGGGGCCGAGTCCTGACGGCGGATTGTGCCGACCGTCGCACGTTCGTCACGCAGGGCATCCCGGATTTCGGGCCACATGGCCTCCATCCGGGATTCGTAAACGTCCTGCACCCGAACTTCAGCCAAAAGATGCGCCCCGCCGCGCAGATCCAGACCCAAGTTAACCAAAGATGACGGCAGCCATGTGGGCCATTCCGCCGCCTGAGCTTGCATCTCGGGCGTGTCGTTGCCCAACTCGATGGCAACTTTTGCGTCGTTGGATTGTTCGACCCGCGTGTAGAACGCGTTTGGCAGGGCCATGAGCAAGCCGGTCACGCAGACCAGCCAGATCAGAACCCGCTTCCAGGTATCAATTTGCAGCATTACCCTGCCTTTTCAAGGGATTGTCGCGCGAACTTACTTCGCAGGTTCGGTCTTGTTCAGAACCTGAGCGATGGTCGACTTGACCACGCGGATCTTGACACCCTCGGCGATCTCGACCTCGATCTCGTTCTCACCTTCCTTGACCTTGGAGACTTTGCCAATCACCCCACCCTGAGTAATCACCTGATCACCCCGGCGCACGGCTTCGACCATGGCCTGGTGTTCTTTCATTTTCTTCTGCTGCGGACGGATCAGCAGGAAATACATGATCGCGAAAATCAGGATCAGCGGGAGAAACTGGGCGATTGCGCCACCTTCCATGGGATATTCCTTTGTTCAGATCTTGCGGTACCGTTCCGCAAATTTGGCCGGAACCTATGCTTTGAGATGCCTGTTTGCAAGCAAAGGCGTTGATGTGTCTCACTTGAAAAAGACTACGACCCATCAACTAAGGACAAAGCGTTGCAGATATGTCCTAGGAACATATGCAAATCCGGTTATAGTTTGACTGAAGGGGGACATATGACACTGCCATTCAAGCCTTTCCTTTTGCTATGTTATTTGCTGATCACCATATCTGTGGGTTTGACGCTTTCCCGCCCGGCGCAGGCGCAAGAAACACCCTCTGAAATCGCTGAACCCGAAGCAGAAGAAGCGGACAGTTTCAAAGCGCCTGTCATAGTGGACGGCGAAATGTTGTTCTTCCTGCGTGGGTCCAGTGCCCTGCCCGCGCCGGAACGGGCGGAAGGCGTTCAGGACAAGATCATTGAGGTTGCCGAAGCCTCAGAAAGTCCTGCGGTCGACATCGCTTTTGAAGAAACCGATCTGGGCGTTCGCATCCGCGCCGACGGTGTGATCGTGTCAATCGTGACCGTTGCAGACGCCGAATTGGATCAGATGGAGCTGGATGTTCTCAGCTTCCTTCATGGTCAGGCTATCGAAGAAGCCATCCTCGCCTATCGTGCCAACCGCACGGACCAGGCGCGGGTGTCAGGGGCAATTGAGGCTGCGGGATGGACACTTGGTTTTGTCGCTTTCGTGGCGCTGATCCTATGGCTGCATCGGCGGATAAGGCGGCGTACCCTGAAACTGGTAAAGCGATATTTGAAGGATGTTGAGACGGCGACTGCCAAAAGCGTCCAAGCTGAAGCGATCGCAGCCCTGATCCGGTACGGATTGAATTTCATCCTACTGATTATCTTCTTTCTGGGTTTCTACTACTATCTATCCTTTGTGCTGTTGGCTTTTGCCGAAACACGCTATTTCGCGCAGCTTCTTCTTACTTACCTGACAGAACCTGTCCTTCTGATCTTCAAAGGCATCCTCAGCTACATACCCAACATGATTATGCTGGGCCTGATCACATGGGTCACGATGTACGTAATCAAAGGGATGCGCGTGTTCTTCGATGCGGTTGAAGCGGGCTCGTTCGATATGGGCGATTTCGAGAAACACTGGGTCAACCCGACATTCAATATCGCCCGTGTCATCGTGATTCTGATCGCGCTGGTTTTTGCTGTCCCCTACATCCCCGGCTCGGACTCGGCGGCGTTTCAGGGGCTGACCATTCTGGTCGGTGCAATGCTGTCGCTGGGCGCTAACTCGGTCGTGTCCAACATGCTGGCGGGATTGTTCGTAATTTACCGAAGATCCACCTCAATCGGCGACCGGATCCAGATCGGAGATCACATCGGAGACGTGGTGCAGATCAAACTCATGGAAACGCATTTGAAGTCGATCAAGAACGAATTGATCTCGATTCCAAATGCGCAACTGATGAATTCAGACGTAGTGAATTTTTCAAAGAAGACCGATGGCAGCGGGCTGTTGCTGCACACAACGGTCGGCATCGGGTATGAAGAGCCGCCCGAAAAGGTCGAGGCGATGCTGATCGAGGCTGCCAATCGCACAAAAGGCATCAAGGCCAAGCCCGAACCATTCGTGTTGTGGACCGCGCTGGCCGACTACGCGATCAACTATCAGATCAACGGCTACACAACGCGCGGCAGTATCATTCCGAAAATCCGCTCGGACCTGCATCGCAACATTGTGGCCGTATTCAACGAGAATAACGTGCAGATCATGACGCCGTCTTACATGGCCGACCCGCCGGAACCAAAGATCCCGACAGAAGAATGGGATGGGCACTTGGCGCATGAAATCCACGACGGGGACGATAAGTCGTAACCGGTGCTACACCCTGCCCGACAGATGGTGCATAAGCGTTTTCAGTGATTCACGCATTTAAGGATCTGAGACATGCACGACATCCGCGCCATTCGCGAAAACCCTGCCGCCTTCGACGCCGCCCTTGCGCGCCGTGGGGACGCGCCGGTGTCGTCAGACCTGCTGCGGCTGGACGAAAGTCGCCGGGCCAAGATTCTGGCCGCCGAGACCGCGCAGGCTGAACAGAACAAAGCCAGCAAAGAGGTCGGTGCAGCCAAAGGTCGCGGTGACGAGGTAGAGTTCGAACGCCTTCGCGCGCTTGTCGCCCAAAAGAAGGCCGAGATCGCCCAGATGCAGACCGAGGCAAAGGATCTCGACGCGCTGTTGACCGATCAACTGGCCCGCATCGCCAATCTGCCTGCCGATGACGTGCCTCAAGGTGCGGATGAGGACGACAATGTCGAGGTGAATCGTTGGGGCACCCCGCGCACGTTCGCCTTTGCCCCGAAAGAGCATTTCGAAATCCCAGCCGTTGCCGCCGCGATGGATTTTGAAACGGCCGCCAAGACCAGCGGCAGCCGCTTTGTTAACCTGTCAAAGGGCGTCGCGCGCATCCATCGCGCGCTGGCTCAGTTCATGCTGGATACTCATATCGACAAGAACGGGCTGACCGAGATGCAGACCCCGGTTTTGGTTCGCGATGAGGCGATGTACGGGACAGACAAGCTGCCAAAATTCGGTGATGACAGCTATCAGACAACCAACGGCTGGTGGCTTATCCCGACGTCTGAGGTGACACTGACCTATTCGGTCGCAGGTGACATTCTGGATGAAGCTGCCCTGCCCATCCGCATGACGGCGCACACAGCTTGCTTTCGCTCCGAAGCCGGTAGCGCGGGCAAGGACACGTCAGGCATGCTGCGTCAGCACCAGTTCGAAAAGGTTGAAATGGTCTCGGTCACGCATCCCGACAAGTCGGATGACGAACAAAAGCGCATGCTGCGCTGCGCCGAGGACCTGCTGGAGCAATTGGGCATTCCCTACCGCACCGTTGTTCTTTGCACCGGAGATATGGGTTTTGGTGCACGCCGTACATTCGACATCGAAGCATGGCTGCCCGGTCAGAACACGTATCGTGAGATCAGCTCGGTCTCGACCACCGGAGCGTTTCAGGCACGCCGCATGAACGCCCGATTCCGTCCCGAAGGTGGTGGAAAACCGGAATACGTTCATACGCTGAACGGCTCGGGTCTGGCCGTTGGGCGCTGCCTGATTGCTGTGTTGGAAAACGGCCAGAACGCAGACGGCAGTGTAACCCTTCCGCAAGCTCTCAGCCCTTATCTGGGTGGCAAACTGACGCTGCAACTGGACGGCACATTGGCATAAGAAAACCGACGCCCCATAAGGCGTCGGTCGCATATGATGAAAAGGCGGAGAAGACTTATTTCTTCGCCTTTTTCTTATCCTTTTTCTTGTCTTTCTGCTTACCGTCTTTTTTGTCGCCCTTTTTCCCGGCGTCTTTCTTTTTGTCGTCCTTCTTGGACTTCTTGCCCTTTTTGGACTTGGCTTTCACCTTGTCCTTGGCCTTGGAAAACGCGGCTTCCATTTCGGCACGCTTCTTGGCGGCTTTTTCAGCCTTGGCTTTGGCCTTGGCCTTTTTGCGGGCTTTAGCCTCGGCGGCTTCAGCGGCTGCTTTTTCTTCTGCTGCCTTCTTCGCCGCCTCTTCGGCGCGTTTCTCGGCGGCGGCGGCTGCAACGGTCTTGCGGGCGGCCGGGCGTCGTACCGCAGGCTTACGCGCCGCAGGTTTTTGAGCAGCAGGTTTACGAGCCGGAGCCCGGCGCGCAGCGGGTTTCGTGGGTGCGGGTTTAGCGGCAGCGGTTTTTGAAGAAGTAGCCTCTTTTGCAGCAGCTATGAGCACCGCAGCACGCGCCAGACCAATCCGGGGAACCTTGACCAGATCTTCGGGCTTGGCCTTGGCAATCGCCTCGGCTGTCTTAAAGCCGTTGGTGGACAAAGCCGTGGCAAGCGCTTCGCCCACACCTTTAACATCGGTCACTGCGGTCATTCCGGATCCTTTCTCTTTCTCCCTGCATTAACGTATATACACAAGATATACGCTACTTCAAGCCGCGGGTCCAAACCGCGCGACTCTGTTTAACTATGGGCCAAGTCCGCCGTACGCCCTTTCTTTGGGAACGGCACCAAACGTTTGGCGTCCTCATCCCAAAGCTTGAGGTTCAGCGCTGCGACCGCCTCGGGGAACTTGATCCGACGCGGAGTATACTCGGGTGGCAAATTGTAATGGCAGGCACGCAGACGATAAGATGGAATGCGTGCGTTGAAATGGTGAATGTCGTGCAAGGTGATGCAGGCCACTGCGGTGTCGAACCACCAGCCAAAATCCAATGCGGAAGAGCCTTGCAGCGCCGCAAGTTGCGGATCCAGATCCGGGCGACGATCCCAGTACGTGTCCTCGAAGTTGTGCTGAAGATAGACAAGGAACACACCCAGCATCCCACCCAGAAGTGAGAAAACAAGCCAGACCAGAATGCCGGTACTGCCGGCAATCAAATAAAGCAGCCCCAGAAAAACAACGATCGAAAGATTGTGCAGCAACACGCCTTTCAATCCGAACCGCATGGTGTTCTTGGGCCAGCGATACCGGATGAAATAGGTGAACAATGCCCCCACCGGCACCAGGACAAACGGGTTGCGATAAAGCCGATAGAAAAGGCGTTTGCTCCAATCGGCCTCGTTCCATTCGCGCAGGGTCATTGTGTGAATTTCGCCGGTCTCGCGATGTTCAAGATTGCCGATCCCCGCGTGGTGCAGATTGTGGTTCTGCTTCATCACCTCAAATGGGGCAAAGGTAAACGGTGACAACCCATGCCCCGCCCATTCATTCTGCTGTCGCGTCTCGAACAGCGAATGATGGCCGCAATCATGTTGCAACACATAAAGCCGCACCGCCGAGAAGGCAAAGACCACACCCGCAGGAACCATAACATACCAGCGATCCACATATCCGATCGCCAGCGCCAGCGATGCAAAATACACCGCGAAAGTTCCAAAATAGCTCAGCGCTGCAAGCCTGTTGTCCTGAACAGCGTATTGCCGCGTATATTCCCTCAGATCCATCCAGCCCTCTCCCACGATGGCCTGTTAAATTTGAACTAAAAATATGACCTGGTTGAACAGGTGCAAGCCGCGCAAACAAAAACAAATGCACGCAAGCGAATGCTAGCGTGCCGAAAAGGCGCTGTCACGTCTTTGCGCCGAAAATGCTGAAAATTGGCGCAGTTACGCGCTCAACCACAAGTTTCCGTTGGACGATGCTGCTTTGTTCTTACCAACAGGTCTGACGAAAAGGCCCGGCTCTGCGTCGCCTTGGCGACCCCTCGTTGAGAGTAAAAAACGTACTGTCAATGCCCTGAGTTGACGTATGGGAAGCTTACCTGCAGTATATTAAATGATTTTTTAAGGCTAATTGATTGATTTTTTCGCTACATAAACTCTGCCTTGTTGCTCGGCTGGCCCCCTTCGCCAGCTTGGCGCTTACAGCTTGCTCCTACAATGGGTTGGGCACTTCATCCTCAGCTGTCATCGAAACAAGTTCAACGGTCGTTCATGAATTGCATGGTCGTGGGCTGCATTTCGCAACGTTACAAGGCAACGTAATCCTAAGCCTTGGCACCTATCACGAAGTCTTGGTGTTTGACGGTACATGCCTCGATCAACAGAAAATTGACTTAAACCGAAAATCCTTGATCGAGAGCCAAACGCTCGCTGCCTCTATCACAGACACCAGGGGGCTTGAGATCGCATTTGGCCGCAGGTGGAACGGGCTGACCATTGGCCGGCACCAAGCTGCTGTCTTGGCGGAGTTTTCTCAAGACGACCAAATTGCCCGTAGCCTTCATCTGGATCTGCAGGATCTGTCTGTAACCAGAGTTGCGTTGCTCGACGAAACCTTATGCAAGAAGGAGACGCAGACTTGAAACACTTGGTTCCCATTTTGGGGTTGTGCAGCTTAAGCGCTTGCGGCGATCAACTCTACGTCGCGCATGATACGGTCGTTGGAGTCAATGCAGCCGTCAGCGCCAACCGCCAGCAAGGTCAGGTGGTCATCGGGTTCGACCGCGACTTTACGGCCCTGGTGCCTGTGATCGAACCGGATGCATCCGGTGAAACACGTGAAGCGATGGCTGTGTTTGGTTGCACACGAATGGAAACCAAAAGCATCTTCCTGACCCGATATTCAGATGTGATTTCCACTGGTGAAGCGGCGAACAAGCTGGCCGCCAAGTTGGGAAGTGGAAGTGAAACTAGTGGCACCGCGAGGCTGGCGACCTGTGGTGAAGACAAAGAAAATGAAAACGGAAACGGAAGCGGTTCAAACGAAGGAGCAGACACCAATGGCTAAATTGACCCGCCCAGCTATCACACTCGGTGTTCTGTCCATCTGCACCCTGTCTCTATCAAACTGCACAGACATTCAGGATCGCGCTTTGGTCTACGGTGAACGCAGCGGGGTAAATATCGCCCTACGCTCGGATCCGGCGAAAGCTCTGCCCGTGGAAGTGAACGCGGGTGTACAACGGCGGGTTACAACACTGGTGCCTCCGAAAGCGCGCAACAACAACGGCAGACCGACGGACGAAGCTGTCAGCTTGGTCTCGACTTTTGACCTGACTTACAACAACGCTGATGCCGAAAACGGCCTTTTTGGCGGCACAACACGCATAGCTTCAATCTTTTCAAGCGGAACGGCCGCGACTGCGTTGGCCACAGCAATTGAGAACGGTAACGGTTCAGGCGAAGGACTGGCTGAAGCGGCTGAGGCTAATAGGCTTTTCGTGAACAAAAGCCTCAACAACTAAACGCGACCTTCGGGACATGACAACAAGTCCCCCAGCTTTAGCATACTTGCTTAGCTCCGCCCCTTTAGATGCTTGGCCAGCGCGCCTGCGTTTTTCTTGCGGCGTCCTTTGTATGGGTTCTTGTCCCCCTGTCCGCGCAAGGTCAATCGGATCGGGGTGCCCGGCATGTCGAAATCTTCACGCAATCCGTTGACCAGATAGCGTGTGTAGCTGGCTGGCATCTTGTCGGGGTGCGAGCACATCACAACAAAGCCCGGCGGGCGCGTTTTGGCCTGCGTCATGTAGCGCAGCTTGATCCGACGTCCTTGTGGCGCTGGAGGCGGGTGCTGCTCCATCATCGCAGTCAGCCAGCGGTTCAGTGCAGCGGTCGGCACCCGGCGGTTCCAAATGTCATGGGCACGCAGGATCGCTGCGCGCAGTCTTTCGAGGCCTCGGCCAGTCTTGGCAGACACAGTGATCAAAGGCGCGCCGCGCAATTGCGGCAGCAGGCGGTCAAAAGACTCTTTGAGTTCGCGCAGTTTTTCCTGCTTGTTTTCTTCAACGTCCCATTTGTTGACTGCAACGACTACGGCCCGGCCCTCGCGCTCGGCCAGATCGGCGATGCGCAGGTCCTGTTGTTCAAACGGGATGGCCGCGTCCAGCAAGACCACGACAACCTCGGCGAATTTCACGGCGCGCAGACCGTCCGAGACCGACAGCTTTTCCAGCTTTTCCTGCACCTTCGCCTTTTTACGCATCCCTGCTGTATCGAAAATACGCATAGGCGTGCTTTCGCCATCCGGATCGGCCCAATCAATCCGCAGACTGATCGCATCGCGGGTGATCCCTGCCTCGGGTCCAGTCAGCAGGCGATCTTCACCGATGATCTTGTTGATCAAAGTCGATTTGCCCGCGTTCGGTCGCCCGACGACAGCCACTTGCAGCGGCTTGGCAGAGGTGATCAGAGGCGTTTCACCTTCGCCCTCTTCATCCAGTTCAATATCGGTTTCCGGGGCTTCTTCGGCCTGTGTTTCTTCGGCCGCATCTGCCAGAGGCATAAGCTGGGCGTAAAGGTCCGTCATGCCCTCGCCGTGTTCGCCAGACAGGCGCACGGGTTCACCCAGACCCAGATTATAAGCTTCCAGAACCCCCGCGTCCGCAGCAGAACCTTCGGCTTTGTTGGCTGCCAAAATCACATGCTTCGAGCGCTTGCGAAGAATCTCGGCGAACATCTCGTCCGTTGGGGTCAGCCCTGTGCGCGCATCGATCATGAACAGGCACACATCGGCCATGTCCACCGCGCGTTCGGTCAGGCGGCGCATCCGCCCCTGAAGGCTGTCATCGGTTGCGTCCTCAAGACCCGCCGTGTCGATCACGGTAAAGCGCAGATCGCCCAGACGCCCTTCGCCTTCGCGCAGGTCGCGTGTCACGCCGGGTTGGTCGTCTACCAAGGCCAGACGTTTGCCCACTAGGCGATTGAACAGAGTGGATTTGCCCACATTCGGGCGCCCCACGATAGCGAGGGTCAGCGACATGATACTCAACTTTCAAGACTCAAGATGCGCCCTTTAACGCATCTTTCCGTCAACGGAAAGCGTGTAGATCACCCTTGGTCGAAACGACATACAGTGTTTGACCCGCCACAACCGGCGCCGTTGTGGCGCCTCCGGGTACTTCGACCTGATGTACCAGCGTTCCGTCGACCGGATTGAAGAACCGCAGATATCCGTCATTGGACGCAATCACAATACGGCCACCGGCGAGGATCGGACCGTAATGCGCAAAGATCGGGCCACGACGACCACGTTTGTCTTTCACAAAGCCCGGAAGATCCTGCGCCCAGACAACCGAGCCATCTGCCGCGTTCAGACGCACCAACTGGCTGCGGTCGCTGATCAGGAAAATGCTGTTGCCAGCAGGCCATACGGCGTCCACGGCCCCTTCGTCAGCTGTCCAACGACGTTCGCCCGTTGCAACGTCAAAGGCGACAGTCCGGCCCGAATGGTTGCCGATATAGATCGTGTCCCCGGACACCATAGGACCACCGGTCACATCAACGATTTGCGCGGCGGCCCGTCCTCGGCGCCCACCGGCAACCGATGCGTTCCAACGGCGAATGCCACCCCGACGGAACGTGGCAGCAACGTCGCCAGAACCAAAAGCAAATACCGCCAAATCCGAGGCGATCACAGGCGCAGGTGCACCAAGCACATTACCCACGCTGGGCGTGCTTTCGATTTGCCAGGCGATACGGCCATCCTTGGTTGCGATGGTCCATCCGGTTTCATCCCCGGCCACCAAATAGAGCAGACCGTCGTTGACAAGCGGTGCACCGCTTCCGGTGGCTTGCAAACGTTTCTGCCACCGAACAGCACCCGTTTTTGCATCAAGCGCAGTCAGGCGACCATAGCCAGACGAGACGTACAGAACGCCGTCCGCATAGGCCATGCCGCCACCTGTAGCATCGGAATCCCCGTCACTTGAGGGGATCAAATCCGTCTCCCATGCAACCTGCCCCTGAGGCGTTACGGCTGAAACGATTGCTCCGGCATCCAGCGTATAGATCAACCCTCCCGCCACAACTGGCTCGGCGGTGATGCGTTGCTTGCGCGAGTCACCCTGACCGATCGAAGTGGACCAGATCCGCTGCGGCGTCGCGCGCAGTGCCGCATTTGTTGTACGGTACGCGGGCGTTCCCGGACTTTGCGACCAGCTGGCATTCGCCTGCTGTGATGGAAGGCTGATCGGCTGAGAGCCGCTTTTTTCGACTGTCTCCAAATCTGACAACGGCCGGATGTCTTCGCGCTCTCCGGGGAGAATGGGCTCGGGTTCTTCACAGGCGGCCAATGCGGTCAAAGCCAGCGCCGCGACCGGCAGTCCCACGCGGGAGAATAGTCTAGTTACCATGATATTCCGAACTCGCCTGTCAAAATGTCTTTATTCACCGCCCGATCAGCCTTGTTGCGCTACCAGCGGTTCTGGTTCGCCGCCCAGCGCGACAATCAGTTGCGCTGCACGCTGTTGCAGGTCAATACCAACCTCGGCATCCTGCCGCAGCGCCTGCAAACGATCCAGCGCCGCCTCGACATTGCCCTCGGACACGTCGATCAATGCCAGTTGCTCTTCCGCAAGCAGACGCAGCGGGGCGCCAGGTGCCGCAAGCGCTTCGAACTGCTGCCGACGATCTGCTGCGGGTAACGTGTCGCTTTGCAGCAATAAGGCTTTAAAGCTTGCGATGGCACGGTAGATCTCGGGCAGATCGCCCTGAACTGCAATTGCATTCAGGCTGTTGACCGCATCTTCGCGCGATCCGGCGTTAATCTGCGCGGTTGCAAGCAACATGTTCAATACCGCGTCACCGCCGGGCGATACCGTCTCAATGCTCTGCAACTCAGAGGCCCGCCCATCGGATTCATTCTGGGTCAGAGCAGCAAGAATCGAGTCGCCCAGATCCTGTGCCTGCGCCGCATCCCGGGATTTGCGATATTCATTAAAGGCCGCACCGCCGACGATCAGCACAACGGCAACCACACCGACCCAGCCCCAGCGGCGCAACAGCAGATACATCCGGTCGCGGCGTACCTCTTCCGTGACCTCATCAATGAAACTGTCTGTGTCGCTCATTCCCTGCCCCCTGGGCTGTATGTCTTGTCTTGGTGCGCCATGTCATACCCCGGCACCAACGCCAAGCCAAGGGTCCGAATTTGTACATTTTCACCCTCAGGCATCACTCTTGCGAAAAAAAGTGAACCAAACTATTCAGTTCAGTGTAGAAAAGACATAGGCAAAGCCCCATTTCAAGGCATGAACGTCTCGTGTTCTTGGGCAAAGAATTCTAGGAGAATCCCCGTATGCGTTTGATTTCATTCATCAACGCCATTCTGGTCATTGTTGCTTTGTATTTTCTTGTGTTCGAGCGTGATGCGCTGTTTGCCTTCGCCGGACGTGGTGAGGGCGAAGAAACCGCGCAAAGTGAAGCCGCGGCAACCGAGACTTCTGAAATCGCGGCGGTGGGTGTTGTCGCCCTGCGTTCGCAGGCCCGCGAGATCGACAGCGCGGTCTTGTTGCGCGGTCAGACCAAAGCAAACCGGCAGGTCGAGGTTCTGTCGGAAACGACGTCGACCGTGATCTCTGAACCCAAGCGCAAAGGTGCTTTTGTCGAAGCCGGGGACATTCTGTGTGAACTTGATCCCGGCACGCGCCCCGCCCAACTGGCCGAAGCGATGGCCGGCAAGCTTGAGTCCGAAAGCCGTATTCCCGAAGCCGAAGCCCGCCTGCAGGAAGCCCATGCGCTGGTGGCCGAGGCCGAGATCAATCTGACCGCGTCACGCAAATTGGCGGAAACCGGCTTTGCGTCGGAAACCCGCCGGATTTCCAGCGAAGCCGCGATGAGTACCGCCAAAGCCGGGGTAAAGTCGGCCGAGGCCGGTTTGGAAGCCACCCGTGCCGGGATTGAAGCCGCAGCCGCAGCCGTTGAGGCCGCACAGCGCGAGGCCGGTCGCGTGATCATCACCTCGCCTTTCAAGGGCCTGCTGGAAAGCGACACCGCAGAACTGGGCAGCCTGATGCAGCCCGGATCGCTCTGCGCGACCGTCATTCAGCTGGATCCGATCAAGCTGGTGGGCTTTGTGCCCGAGACCGAGGTCAACCGCGTGGTTGTCGGCTCCGAAGCATCCGCGACGTTGGTCACCGGGCGGCAACTTAATGGGCGGGTGACGTTCCTAAGCCGTTCGGCCGATGAGACAACGCGGACATTCGAGGTAGAGATCACTGTCCCCAACCCGGATCTAACCATCCGTGACGGCCAGACCGCAACCATTCAAATCGCCGCCGAAGGCGCCAAGGCGCATCTGCTGCCGCAGTCCGCGCTGACGCTCAGCAATGAGGGTCAATTGGGGGTTCGCACGGTAGGCGCAGGCAACATTGTCGACTTCAAGCCCGTCCAAATTCTGCGCGACACTGCAGAAGGTGTCTGGATCGGCGGGCTGCCGGAAACGGCTGACATCATCGTGGTCGGGCAAGAGTTTGTGACCCGCGGCGTCACTGTGAAACCCACCTATCGGGAAGCATCACGATGACGGGTGTTGTCGCATGGGCCGCGCATCGAGCCCGCATGGTCCTGGCGTTTATCGCCATCTCGCTGGTTATTGGCGGGTTTGCCTATGTCTCATTGCCGAAAGAGGGTGAGCCGGATATTGAAATCCCTGCCCTGTTCGTCTCGGTACAGTTTCCCGGCATTTCAGCGGAAGACTCCGAAAATCTTCTGATCAAGCCGATGGAGACCGAACTGGCGGATCTCGATGGCCTCAAGGAAATGACGTCGACCGCCGCCGAAGGCTATGCGGGGGTCGCGCTGGAGTTTGATTTCGGCTGGGACAAAACCGCGATCATGGCCGACGTCCGCGACGCGATGAATTCGGCGCAAGCGGATTTCCCTGAAGGCGCGGAACAGTATTCGCTGACCGAGATCAACTTTTCCGAATTCCCCATCGTCATCGTTAACCTGACCGGCGCAGTTCCTGAACGCACGATGGCCCGCGTTGCCAAAGACTTACAGGACGAGCTTGAGGCACTGGATTCGGTACTTGAGGCTGGCATAGCAGGTAATCGCGACGAGATGCTCGAGGTTGTCATCGATCCCTTACGGCTTGAGGCATACAACGTCACCGCAGATGAGCTGATCAATGTGGTTCGGAACAACAACCAGTTGATTGCAGCGGGTGAGGTTGAAACCGCGCAGGGTACATTCTCGGTCAAGATCCCGTCATCGTTCAAGACCGCGCAGGACGTTTATGGCTTGCCGATCAAGGTCAATGGCGACCGGGTTGTAACTTTGGGTGAGTTGGCGCAGATCAATTACACCTTCGAAGACCGCGCCGGCACGGCCCGGTTCAACGGTGAACCAACTGTTGCCCTGCAAGTGGTAAAGCGTAAGGGCTTCAACCTGATCGATACAGTTGCTCAGGTCAAAGAGACCATCGAGCAAGCCAAAACAAAGTGGCCACCTGAACTTCAGGCCGCCGTCGATCTGGGCACGTCCAACGACCAGAGCCGCATAGTGGGTTCAATGGTCAGCCAGTTGGAAGGCTCGGTTCTGACCGCGATTGCACTGGTGATGATCGTGGTGCTGGCCTCGCTGGGCACGCGGGCTGCACTGTTGGTGGGTTTCGCGATCCCCACCTCATTCCTTCTGTGCTTTGCCTTCCTTGCGGTCATGGGCGTCAGCATTTCGAATATCGTGATGTTCGGTCTTATTCTGGCGGTTGGTATGCTGGTGGACGGTGCCATCGTCGTCGTGGAATATGCCGATAAACGCATCAAGCAGGGCGTCGGGCCAATGCACGCCTATGTTGAGGCGGCGCAGCGCATGTTCTGGCCCATTGTGTCGTCGACTGCGACAACGCTTTGCGCCTTCCTGCCCATGCTGTTCTGGCCCGGCGTACCGGGTGAGTTCATGGGAATGCTGCCCGTTACTCTGATCTTTGTTCTGTCGGCGTCGCTGATCGTGGCGCTGATTTACCTGCCGGTCATGGGCGGTGTGTCAGGGCGGCTAAGCCGCGTCTTCGACCGCTCGTCGATCTGGTTGCGCGCGCGTACGCCTTGGTGGCTGCGGGCTGTGCTGGTGCCTCCTTCGCTGTACATGATCTTTCTGGGCGCGATGCAGACCCTGAACCCGGATTACCTGCTACCCGGCGGTTCAATCGCTGGTGCGCTTCTGTTCCTGTTCGGGGCCTTTGCAGGATCCGTGACCCTGAGCGCGGCCAGGATCGAACGCAAAGTGGAAGAGCGCGTTCATACAGCCGACGAACACACGCCGTTTGGTCATGTGGTTCGCTTTCTTGTCGGCAATCCGATCATGCCCATCGTGTCGTTGGCCGCAGTGTTCTTTGCCGTCTACACCGTTGCCTTCGTCTGGTTCCCGCAGGAATCCAGAGGCGTCGAATTTTTCGTGGAAAGCGAACCGGAACAAGCCACCGCCTATGTCCGCGCGCGGGGGAACATCTCGCTTGCGGAAAAAGATGGCATGGTTTTGGCGGCAGAAGATGTCATCGCGGCCCACCCGGCCGTGATCAACGTGTTTTCTTTCGCGGGCGAAGGCGGCCTGAACCAGAACAACGGGGGCGCTCAGGAACCTGCCGATACAGTGGGCCGTGTTCAGTTCGAGATCATTCCTTGGGAAGACCGTCCCAACGTCTCGGAATCTGTTCTGTGGGGCCTGTTTGATCGTCACTTTGTTGCGCCTGAATTTGACGGCGACTTCGTCATTGATGAACTCAACGCGCAACTGGCGGAGATCCCCGGCATCGTTGTCGAGATCCTGCCATTGGAACAAGGCCCGGCCTCCGCCAAGCCCGTGCATCTGCGTATCAAGGGTGACGGGCGGGAGGATCTGACCTCGGCGACGCTCAACGCGCGCGAGGTGTTCGACACCACGCCAGGGTTAATCAAGATCGAAGACACCTTGCCCCTGCCCGGCATCGACTGGCAAATCGATGTGGATGTCGCCAAGGCCGGTCGGTTCGGAGCTGACGTGGCCACGGTTGGGGCCATGGTGCAGTTGGTGACACGCGGCATTCTGCTGGGCGAGATGCGCCCGGACAGCAATGATGAAGAGATTGAAATTCGCGTCCGCCTGCCAGAAGAAGATCGCGTGCTATCGACTTTGGACACACTCAAGGTTCGTACCCCGGACGGTTTGGTGCCACTGTCGAATTTCGTAAGTCGTAAGCCCGTGGCCAAACTGGCCGAGATAAACCGGGTGGATCAGCAGCGGTACTATGACGTCAAAGCCGACGTTGAACCAGGTTTGAGCAAGGTTACGACCGAAGGCCCCGACGGTGAACTCGTCCGTCTTGCCGTGGTTCGGGAAGCTGCCGAAGGCTATACCCCCAACGGCACGGTCCTCAACAGCGGGGGCGGAAAGTCCTACGAGTTGGTTCAATTGACCGGCGCCGATAGCGTGGATCAACTCATCAGCACGGTTGAAAGCGGAGACGCACAGTTCGCGTTGATCAACCCAAATGAACGGATTGCGGTTCTGACCGAATGGCTTGAAACGGGTCCGTTTTCCAATTCGATCAGTTGGGAATGGACGGGCGATCAGGAAGAACAGGCAGAATCAGGCGCTTTCCTGGTAAACGCCTTCATGGGCGCGCTGGGGCTTATGTTCGTGATCCTACTGGCCCAGTTCAATTCGTTCTACAATTCGGTGCTGGTGCTTTTGGCGGTTGTTCTGTCCACCACCGGGGTTCTGATCGGCATGATCGTGATGGAACAGCCGTTCTCGATCATCATGACAGGTACAGGCATCGTGGCTTTGGCGGGGATCGTGGTGAACAACAACATCGTTCTGATCGATACCTATCAAGAATACAGCACGTACATGCCCCGGATCGAAGCGATCATTCGAACCGCAGAATCGCGCATTCGTCCGGTTCTGCTGACCACCCTCACGACAATGGCAGGTCTGACGCCCATGATGTTCGGACTGTCGCTGGACTTTATCAATGGCGGCTATTCCATCGACAGCCCCACTGCCCTGTGGTGGAAGCAGTTGGCGACGGCGGTGGTATTTGGTCTGGGTATTGCCACTGTTCTGACCCTGATCGTGACGCCATCGCTTCTGGCGTTGCGGGTTTGGGTGACAACCTATGCGGTGTGGCTCAGCCGTTTGCTGGCGCGCGTGACCGCTGGCAGGTCTAGCCAGATTGCGCAGGATATGGCGATTGGCCGCTCTGCCCGTCAAATGCAGGCAACCGAGATTGTGTGGGAGGATGAATCGCAATCAGGACGGCCGGAGCAGGACAGCGGATCGGATCGGCCGGATCATCCTTCGGGACCGCCACTGAAGGCCGCTGAGTAAAGCAAAGGACCGGATTTTCCGGTCCTTTTTCATTTGACCGATATCACAAACGAGACCACGTCTGATGCGCGCAAATCTCATGCTCGCACCCTTTGACCAACAACGTGTCACCCTGCAATGTCATTTGCGGCACGGCGTCTACGTTGATCAGCGGAACCCAGAATTCTCCGCCGCCATATTTTCCACTGCCTTCGCTGGCAACATCCCAGAACAGCTTTTTACCAATGTTTGGCGTTTGGACTTCTTTGCCCGAGGCGTCATAGGCCGAAAGGATCTGGCCGCAGAATTTATCTCCACAAGCCGAGATTTTGATGTGTGAGGTCAGGTTCTTTCGATCCGGCTCGGTTTTCCAGACCCCAACGATGGGATCCGCTGCGACGGCAACAGGAAGACAAACCGCAATCAAAATCGGCAGCAGCCGTTTTTTCATTCTGGCAATCATTGAAGCCACCTTTTTCACTCATCGCAGCCTATCAAATATCGCGATGTTCAAAGAGCCTCAGGCCGCTTCACCGTCCGATTGCTGGCGGTTCCAAAGTTGAGCGTACCGACCCGACCTTGCCAGAAGTTGATCATGCGAACCCTGTTCGATGATCTCTCCGGCCTCCAGAACCACAATCTGATCGGCCTCGGCGATGGTGCTCAGACGATGCGCGATGGTGATCACCGTCCGCCCCTCACCTGCTCGGGCCAGGGCATCTTTGATGTCCTGCTCAGTATCCGTATCCAGCGCCGAGGTCGCCTCGTCCAACAGCAGGATCGGTGGGTTCTTCAGCAAGGTGCGTGCTATTCCGACACGTTGCTTTTCGCCACCGGAAAGCTTCAGGCCACGCTCGCCTACCTTGGTGTCATACCCTTCGGGCAATGAGGCAATAAAATCGTGAATCTGCGCCGCCTTGGCCGCTGCTTCGACCTCGTCCATGGTGGCACCGTCGCGGCCATAGGCAATGTTGTAGCGGATCGTGTCATTAAACAGCACCGTGTCTTGCGGGACGACACCGATGGCGGCATGCAGGCTGGTCTGGGTCACGTCGCGAATGTCCTGACCATCGATCTTCAGCGCCCCTTTGGTCACGTCGTAGAACCGGAACAAGAGCCGCCCGATGGTCGATTTACCCGACCCTGTCGCCCCCACAATGGCCACGGTTTTCCCAGCCGGGACAGTCAGGGACACGCCCTTGAGGATTTCACGCTCGGGATCATAGCCAAAATGCACGTCCTCAAGCGTGACTTCGCCGCCGTTTACCTTCAGATTCGGCGCGCAGGCCTTGTCTGTGACTTCGGCGGGTTGTTCAAGCAGGTCGAACATTTGCCCCATATCGACCAAGGATTGCCGGATTTCCCGATAGACCGTACCAAGAAAGTTCAGCGGCACGGTAATCTGGATCATGTAGGCGTTGACCATGACAAAATCGCCCACAGTTAGGTTGCCGTTTTGTACCCCGATTGCGGCCAGAACCATCACACCAATCAGGCCGCAGGTGATCAGGAAGGATTGTCCGAAGTTCAGAAATGCCAATGAATAGGCCGTCTTCAGCGCAGCCGCTGCATAGGCCTTCATCGACACGTCGTACCGTTCAGCCTCGCGGGTTTCGGCGTTGAAATACTTGACGGTTTCAAAGTTTAGCAAGCTGTCGATGGCGCGCTGGTTGGCCTCGGTGTCCTGATCGTTCATCTCACGCCGCAGCTTCACGCGCCATTCGGTCACGGCAAAAGTAAACCAGATGTACAGACCAATGGTGACGGCAACGACAACCAGGTACCAGACATTGAACAGCCACATCAGGATGATGGCGACCAGCAGCAGCTCCAGAATAAGCGGCCCGATCGAGAACAGCAGGAACCGCAGCAGGAACTCAACCCCTTTGACGCCCCGTTCGATGATACGGCTCAGCCCGCCAGTGCGACGCGTCACGTGATAGCGCATCGATAGGTTGTGGATGTGTTGAAACGTCTCAAGCGCCAGCGCCCTTAAGGCGCGTTGTCCGACGGGGGCAAAGGCGGCATCCCGCAATTGCTGAAAGCCCACCGTCATCATTCGCGCCACGCCGTACGCCACTGTCAATCCAACTGCGCCCAGCGCCAATGGCGGCACACCCTCGCCCGCCAGCGCGTCAACAGCGCCTTTGTACAGAATGGGCGTATAAACCGCGATCAGCTTGGCCAGAACAAGCATACCCATGGCTATGACGACGCGACGCTTTACCCACGGCTCGTCGTCGGGCCAGAGATAGGGGGCAACCTTGCGGATCGTCCGCCAGCCCGAGCTGCGTTCGTCATCCGACACCATGTCATCTGAAGTCCTAGGAGATGTGCGTCTCATCACGTGCCTTGTCTGCGGTCAGAGTTAGACCTCTGCCCATAAAAGGCCAGAAGGGCTGATTATTCCGGGATTGTAAAGATTTGCCCGGGATAGATCAGATCCGGATCGCGGATCAAGTCACGATTGGCTTCGAACAGCCGCACATATAAGACCCCGTCGCCAAATCGATCACGTGAGATGGCCCATAGCGTGTCGCCCTGCTGCACCGTGACAGACCGGATTGCAGGGGTCGCTTGAGGCGTATCTGCCTGAGCCGTGCCCGTTGCGGCCTGAAGAACGTCAAGTGGTTCGCGTTTGAACGGAGTTTCGACCCGGCTAAGGACCGTCCCGTCCGTGTTTACCGCATCTACCCGGAGCGTGTAGACGCCTGGGTCAATTCCCTCCAGATCGCTGCGCCAGGATCCATCTTGTTCCGGGGCAAGGTCCGCGACCAGACGATTGTTCAGGTACAACCGAATGGCGGTCCCATCCTGAACGCGCCCTGTCAGCTGCACATCGCCCGTTTCGGAATATCCGATCGTGTCCAGTGCGACCTGCTCGGGTGGGGTATCCCGCACGACCGGGGGCTGCACCAGCTCAACGCCCTCTTCGCCAGATCGCAGCACGGCGACCTGCTGATCCTGCTGTGGGGCTTCATCGGTCAGTTCAGCAGTTTCAACTGTCGCAGCCCCGGGCTCTGACGTTTCAGGTTCCGAGACGTCTGCCGCAGCGTCAGCATCGGGCTGGGTCTCGTCGACTGTGGCCACCTGCTCCTGCGCGTCCTCAGATGCGCTCTGCTGGGCTTCGGGCGTCGTCTCGGCAACAGGTTCTTCTTTGATTGGCTTGGGCAAGGCGGCAATCAGATAGTCGTCGGATCGCGTTGCTTGCGCCCCGTCCGTGCTTTGCAACACAAGTCCCTGCGCGGTGTCGCTGAAGGGGATCGTCACAAATTCAGCAAACTGACCGCTGCCATCCACGGTAAAAGAATGTGCGACTTCGCCGTTCAGCAGAACTTCTATCTGACTGCCGGGTTCTGCGTCACCCGAAAGAAGCGCGGTGCCGTCAGTTTCTACAAAAATCTGATCCAGGACGGGAGGCGCGACGGGCGCAGGCGCAGGCGCAGCCACTTCCTCTGCAACTTCGGCGGCTTCCGTTTCAGCAGGTTCTTCCGCTTGCTCCGCCAGGTCTTCAGCAGGTGCGGGTGTTTCTTCTGACGACGCAGTATCCGGATTGGACGGCTCTGCGACAGTAACTTCATCCGCCTCTTTTGCTGCTTTCGGGGCCTCATCTGCTGGCTCTGAGATTGCTGGAACGGAAGCAGTTTCCTGCGGTGTGTTTGCGTCAGGTTCCGGTGCGTTGGTGAAGACGCCCGACAGGTACAAGCCACCTGCACCCAATACTGCAACAAGCCCTGCAATCACCCCCCAGATGAAATTGCCCGAGCTTTCGTTTCCCGAATTGGCGTTCATTCTTTTCCTTTCACTCCGCCCTACAAAAGCTTTTCGTTCAAAAGCTTTCCGGCGGACAGTTGAGGCAATCTATCAATCCCGCTATCACGGGTCAAAACCTCTGACACAACCCGGAGCCCTTCTTTCATGTCTCAGAAATCAGTGTGTGTGTATTGCGGGTCACGCAATGGTGCCGAGAAGTCTTATTCTGAAACTGCTAAGCACTTCGGCACGCTGCTGGCGCAGGAAGGCTGGCGGCTGGTTTATGGCGCCGGGGATGTGGGATTGATGGGCGAAGTGGCCCGTGCCGCGCAAAATGCCGGTGGTGAAACCTTTGGCGTCATTCCGGTGCATTTAGTTCAGCGTGAGGTCGGAAAGACCGATCTGACCCATTTCGTGATCACCGAGACGATGCACGAGCGCAAGAAGGTCATGATCATGAACGCCGACGCGGTGGTCGTTCTGCCCGGAGGGCCGGGCTCATTGGATGAATTGTTCGAAGCCCTCACTTGGCGTCAGTTGGGACTGCACGACAAGCCCATCGTCGTGGTGAACGTGAATGGCTATTGGGATGCGCTGCAGACGCTGCTGGGTCAGGTGATCGGACAAGGCTTTGCCGACGGGTCGCTGGCAGATTTCATCACATGGGTAGAAGATGCCGACGTGGCCATGGCCGCCTTGCGGAACAAGCTAAACTGACACCAGAAACGGTGCGGGCGGCAAAACCGCCCGACTTGTTGATCAGGCCAGTCGGGCCTTGGGTTGCAGGCTGTGGCGCACAACCTGCTCGACCTTGTGCAAGGGGTGATTGGTCAGGGTCTTGTTGACCTCGGCCACGACCTTGCCCAGCACTTCGCTGTGCAAACGGCGGCGCAGCAGACCCAGAACATGAGGGCTGGCCACAAGTACCAACCGGTCATAAGCGCCTTTCAGCCCTTTGCGATTTAACAAATTCGCCAGATCCTGCACAAACAGGGACTTTGCATGGGTCTTCCACGTTGGATCCTCAAGGGCCGATTTCTGCTTTGGCCCGCCATCGTTCCGGCGACCGGCGCGGTCAGTCGGCTTTGAGGCTGGGTTGTCCTGTTCCTCGACAGCGACGACGACAAGATTGGGATCGTCAGCATCGGTGATATTCTCCATCACCAGCGCTTTCTCTCCATCTGCAACAATAACCCAAGTTCCCTGTGTAAGTGCGACCATTGCGATCTCCTGTTAAGGTTGTTCTCTGGGTATCCCTCGACCTGCCGGACATACGGTTTGGTTGACGCACCAGCGGTGCGCAGCCCGGTCGTTGTTTAAATTGGTGTGCGGTTCTCTCCCTCCGCCCTACAAAGATGTGCATTGCAGAACGGCAAACAAGATGCGGTTGTGCCGAAAAGAAGCCCGTCGGCGGGATTTCACCGGCGGCTCATCATTCCTTTAGGCCGACATCTCTACGACGGTGATTTCGGGCGTCACGCCGAAACGCACCGGCAGGATGGAACATCCGATCCCCCCCGACACCACCAGATCACGCGCACCTTCGCGCACATGGCCATAAGCGAACCGGTTGCCAAACTTCGACGGCACCACGGGCGACCACCCAAACAGGCGCACTTGGCCGCCATGCGTATGCCCCGAAAGGGTCAGGGCCACCCGGTCTGGCACCTTAGGGAAAACATCCGGCTCATGTGCCATCATTACAACCGGAGCATCGTCGGTGATCTGCGCCAAAGTTCCTTCCAGATCGTCCAGCCCCTTCGGTTTACCGTTTCGCCAGATCGCCAGTTGATCCTCAAGCCCTGCCAGCCAGATGCCGGGGGCTTCGAGTTTCACGGCGGTGTTAGACAAAACCGAAATGCCGTTCTGTTGCAGAGTCTCGGTATAGCGATTGGGCCCCGCCCCACGACGCTGTGCTGGCTTGTCATCCCACCAGTCGTGATTGCCCAGCACGGTAAAGACACCGTTCTTTGCCTCTAGCCCCGCCAATACAGGTGCCAGATCCTGCATCTCGACGGTTTCAGAGACCCCTTTGTGGCTTGCGAAGAAATCGCCCAGCAGCAGGACAACATCGGGTGCCAATGCGTTTGTACGGCGCACAACCTGCCTTATGCGATCCAGACCAACATAGGGCTCACCCACGTGCAAATCCGACAGCACCGCGATCCTGAGCGGTGGCGCCGTCCAATCGTCCCGACGCACGCGCCATTTACGCACGCGCAGCCGCACTGCGGGTTCAATGAAAAACCCGTAGGCTGACGTGATGAGACCTGCAAGCGTCACCGCCAGCAGGCCCTTTATAAACCGACGTCGGTTCAATTCATTACATCCGCGATGCGACGTTTTCCCAGTTCACCAGATTGTCGAGGAAGTTCGACAGGTATGCCGGGCGCTTGTTGCGGAAGTCGATGTAGTACGAGTGCTCCCACACGTCACAGCCCAGCAGTGCGGTTTGGCCAAAGCACAGCGGGTTCACGCCATTCTCGGTTTTGGTCACGGCCAGCGAACCGTCCGCGTTCTTGACCAGCCACGCCCAGCCCGAACCGAACTGACCGGCACCGGCCGCGCTGAACTGCGATTTGAATTCGTCAACCGAGCCAAAGCTTTCGGTCAGCGCTTTTTCCAGTTCACCGGGCATCGCGTTGTCGCCAGGGCCCATCATTTCCCAGAACTGGTTGTGGTTCCAAAGCTGGCTGATGTTGTTGAAGATACCGTTTTGCGCCACTGCGTTTGCGTCATAGGTGCCAACGATGATCTCTTCCAGCGACTTGCCGTCCCATTCGGTGCCGGCGATCAGCTTGTTGCCGTTGTCGACATAGGCTTTGTGGTGCAGGTCGTGGTGATATTCCAACGTTTCCGCGGACATACCCTTGGCTGCCAGCGCGTCATGTGCATAAGGAAGATCAGGAAGTTCAAAAGCCATGTCGGCCCCCTGTTAAATTAAAGTTGCGGTTCCCATCGGTTAAATGCTGTGGCAGCCGCCGCAGGTCAAGGGGCGAGACAATAAAACCCGGAGGTCCGCGATGCTGACACAGGCGCGCAAGATGTTTTACCGCGCCCGCGGATACTATGCAGGTACCCTGAACGGAGAGCCCTTTCACCTGGACCCGTATCATTCCAAATTCTGGCGCAAGGCGTCTGCGGGCCATTGGGAACCAGAAACCTTTGCGGTGCTGGACCGGTTCCTGTCGCCCGACAGCGACTATCTGGACATCGGGGCTTGGATCGGTCCCACAGTCCTGTACGGCGCACGAAACGCACGGCATGTGTGGTGCTTCGAACCCGACCCCACCGCGTACCGGCATCTGGCCTGGAATCTGGATCTGAATGACGTTCAAAACGTCTCGGCGTTTGGCGTCGCCCTGTCGGACCAGTTTGGCGTGGCGCGTATGGCCTCGGTTCGGGGCGAGCCGGGGGATTCCACAAGTTCGCTTCTGCACGACGGGGCGCATGGGTCTGATGCATTGACCATCGCGTGGGACCAGTTCGCGGCCGTAAATGATCTGTCCGGCGTGTCGTTGGTTAAGATGGATATTGAGGGGGCAGAGTTCTTTGTCTTACCAACCCTCGCACCGTGGCTCAAAGAACATCGCCCTGCCCTGTTTTTGTCGCTGCACGCTCCTTTGCTGCCCGAGGCTGAACGACATGACCGGGTGGCTGGGTTGTTGGAGGCGTTGGATTTCTACCCCTCTCTCTCGGATGACAAGATGCAACCGCTGAAACCGGCGGAGATTTTGAAGCCAGAGGGGTTAAACCGGTACCGCACAATCCTCTTGCAATAAAGGAACACCGGGGCCGGTATTCTAAAAACTTCAACGAATTGATCTTGCATCTTCTGGGTGTGCTGGATTGTTTGCACTCATCCGAAACCAAAAATAACTGGATGAAATGAAAAGATTTTTATTGACGATTGCCGCGCTTGCATTTGCACAAACCGCAGCGGCCGAAACCGTTACTTATGTATGTAAGATGACAAAACAGGACGCCCACGGCTGGATCGCGCCAGAGTACGGGTTCAAGATTGATACAGCCCAAGCGTCGGCACAGGCAGCCAGCTCTTACCAGGAATGGGAAGCGGCACAATTTAAAGATCGAGGCGCGAAAGGTTATCGTGTTGTCTGGAACTTAGATCAAACCATGGCCGCAGGCGGAAACGTTCGTGTTCGCTATCAGGCCAACCTCGAACCTTCCGATAAGTCCGTTACTGTGCGCATGGCCTTTTTGCATGGTAACTTTGCGAACAAACCATACGGTGTTGGCACTTGTAGTGTCCAAAGCTGAGAAAAGCCCCGTATGATCCGGGGCTTTTAACTTTCTATCAATAAACGCCAACCTCACTGCCCGGCTGCGCGGCAACCTTCAGCAATTTAAAGACGTAGTCCGCAGCGGAGCGGAAGCACACAACGCGGAAGGTCTGATCGTCGTCCATCCAGAATGCGCCAGCCACCTGCGCCAGACGCGAGCGACGGATTTGGCCGGGTTGGAAGGCTTCTGCCGACAGCTCAACCGGGGCCAGCTTGCCCAATACTTCACGCGCGCTGGCACCCGTGATGCTGAATACCGCACGCGCATCCGAGACGTTGACCGCCAGAGCATGCGTGCCGCTGAGCGCGTTGGTCATTGCGGCCAATTTGGCCTCGGCCTCGGCGTAAGGCACCAGCACCAGCAATTCATCGGTAGACATCCAAGCCACGCCGGTGTCGCCCTTGACCAAAGCCTCGCGCTGACCCGGCACTTTCTGCCCGGTTGCATCCTTGACGGCTTTGGCCAGAACCTTGTCGGACAGATCACCGCGCAGGGTGATCATGCCTTGCAGGCCACATTCCGCGATCTTGGCGATCCCGTCATAACTGGCGTGGTTCAGTGCGCTGATGGGTTCAGACATTCTGCTTCTCCCCGTCCTTGTCGAAGAAGATCGGGTCCACGATCTTGGCTTTGTAGGTTTTACCGTCGGTGCCCGGGAACTCGACAATCTCACCCATGCGATCCGGGCCGTGCTTGATCAAGCCCATGGCGATGCCTTTGCCCAGATTGGCCGAGTAATAGGTCGAGGTCACGCGCCCGATCATGTTGCGCTGACCGTTGGCGTTGACGCCTTCGCCCACCGCATAAGCACCGTCGGGAATGACAGAACCATCCACAGTCTCAAGACCGACCAGTTTCCAGCGCTCTGGATCGGTCATATGGCTGCGCGAATGGGCGCGTTTGCCCAAGTAGTCTTCTTTCTTTTTCGACAACGCCCAGTGCAGCCCCAGATCCTGCGGGATCACGGTGCCGTCGGTCTCGTCGCCGATCATGATAAAGCCCTTTTCGGCCCGCAGGATGTGCAGACATTCGGTGCCGTACGGCATCACTCCGAACTCTTTACCTGCCGCCATCAAGGCATCCCAGAACGCCTGACCTTGAGATGCGGGAACAGCGATCTCATAGGACAGCTCACCCGAGAACGAGATGCGATAGGCACGGCAATCGAAGTCACCGATCTTGCCATCGCGCCATTCCATGAATGGCAGCGCCTCTTTGCTGACATCCATGCCGCCCAGCTTCTCAAGCACCTTGCGCGCGTTCGGTCCGACCACGGCGACTTGCGCATATTGCTCGGTCACATTGGCGACGTAGACTTTCCAATCCCACCATTCGGTCTGCAGCCATTCTTCCATGTGACCATGGATGCGCTCGGCCCCGCCGGTGGTGGTGTGGCACAGCCAGGTGTCATCGTCGATCCGGGCGACAACGCCGTCGTCGATCAGGAAGCCGTTTTCCGAACACATCAGGCCATAGCGGCATTTGCCGACCTTCAGCGTGGACATCATGTTGGTGTACATCATGTCGAGGAACTTGCCTGCATCAGGCCCTTTGACGATCAGTTTTCCCAGTGTCGATGCGTCCAGCAATCCGAGGTTTTCGCGGGTGTTCTTCACCTCGCGGTTCACTGCGTCATGCACGGACTCACCGGGACGAACATAGGCATATGTCCGGCGCCAGTGGCCGACAGGTTCCCAATCGGCACCGTTCTTGTCATGCCAGTTGTGCATCGGAGTCTGACGGATCGGTTGGAACACTTCACCGCGCGCCTCGCCCCCGATCGCACCCATCGAAATGGGCGTATAGGGCGGACGGAAGGTGGTGGTGCCGACTTTGGGAATCTCTGATTCAAGTGCATCAGCAAGGATCGCCAAGCCGTTGATATTGCTCAGCTTACCCTGATCGGTCGCCATGCCCAGCGTGGTGTAACGCTTGGTGTGCTCGACGCTTTCATACCCTTCGCGCGCCGCCAGCTGAACGTCCGAGACTTTGACGTCGTTCTGGAAGTCGAGCCACGATTTAGCGCGCAGCTGGATTTCAGCATTGGCAGGCATCAGCCAAACAGCTTCCATCGGTGCCTCGGCAGTGGTTTCACCAACCGGGGCTTTGGTGCGTTTGGGCGTATGACCAACGGCCTTGCCCGCTGCTTTGCCTGCTGCGTCTGCGTCTTTCAGAACATCTGCCAGAGCCAACGGACCATTCGAGCTGCCAGTAGCAAGAACAAAGCCTTCACCATCAGCACCCAACGGTGGGCGATCAGGATCGGGGCGGAAATGCGCGTGCGCCTCGTCCCAGATCAGTTTGCCACCGCAATGTGACCACATATGCACAACCGGAGACCAGCCGCCTGACATGGCGACCGCATCGGCTTCGATCTCTTCGCGCGCGCCGCCGACACCCTCTTGGTTACAGATGGCAACCTTTTTGACGCGTTTACCGCCTTTGACCTTCGCGATGGCCTTGCCGGGATCAACGCGGATACCAAGGTCCCGCGCCTCTTGCGCCAGAGGGCCAGCAGATGCACGGGCGTCAACCACGCGCAGAACATCAACACCGGCCTGTTTCAACAAGATCGCGGTGCGATAGGCGTCGTCGTTGTTGGTGGCAACAATTACGCGCTCACCGGGTGTTACACCCCAGTTCACAACATAGTCGCGCATCGCAGATGCCAGCATCACGCCCGGCACATCGTTGCCCGCGAATGACAACGGACGCTCAATTGCGCCGGTGGCGGTGACAACCTGCTTTGCGCGGATACGCCACAACCGATGGCGCGGACCTTGAATGCCCGGAGTGTGGTCTGTCAGACGCTCATATCCCAGTACATAACCGTGGTCATAGACGCCCGCACCCATGCAGCGCGCACGCATGGTAACGTTGCCCATTGTTTCGAGTTCGGAAACTAATTGTTCCACGAACTTATCCACAGGCTCGCCATTCACCGTACCACCGTCAACCGGAGCGCGACCACCCCAATGCGCCGTCTGCTCGATCAGCAGAACCTTGGCACCGGATTGCGCAGCCGTTTTGGCGGCCTGCAGCCCGGCGATACCACCGCCGATCACCAAAACATCGGTGAAGGCATAGAAGTGTTCATAGGTGTCCGCGTCGCGGCTGTCTTTGTCAGGCGCTTTGCCCAGACCGGCAGATTGGCGGATGAAGGGCTCGTAGACGTGTTTCCAGAACGGTTTCGGATGGATGAACGTCTTGTAATAGAAACCGGCGGGCAGGAACCGCGCCAACGCCGTGTTCACTGCACCGATGTCGAACTCGAGGTTCGGCCAGTGGTTCTGAGAGATTGCGTTCAGACCGTTGAACAACTCGGTTGTTGTCGCGCGCTGGTTCGGTTCGAAACGATTGCCCTGCCCCAGACCAACCAAAGCGTTCGGCTCTTCCGCACCGCTGGCGACAACGCCACGCGGCCGGTGGTACTTGAAGGAACGGCCCATCATCATCTGATCATTGGCCAGCAGCGCCGAGGCGAGCGTATCGCCTTCATAGCCCTGCATCGCAGTGCCGTTGAACGTAAATGTGACCTTTTTCGACCGGTCAATCAGCCGGCCCTGTTTTGCGAGACGGGTGCTCATGGTGCGGACCTTTCGCAGGTGGAGGCGTCAGAGCCTCCGGCGGGAGTATTTTTGAAAACGTGAATCATACGGAGAACTCTCTCCATGACCATCCGGGGCGCTTGGCGGTGATGGCGTCCTTGATCTCTTGCGGCGGCTCGGTGGTCTGGGCCGGATAGGTGCCGAAAACTTCGAGCGTTTGTGTGCAGCGCGCGGTGTGGAACCACTTGCCACAGCCGTTGGCATGGCGCCAGCGTTCAAAGTGAACACCTTTGGGGTTTTCACGCATAAACAGGTAGTCGTGGAATTCATCATCCGACGAACCGGGGCCATAGCGCTTCAGATGCGCTTCGCCACCGGCTGTCAGTTCGGTTTCTTCGGCATCGACGCCGCAGTATGGGCAGTTCAGGATCAGCATGTTGTCATCCTTTTGGCGGTTGGCCGGCGCGGAAGCCGACCTGAATTCTGTTGTTTGGCAACCCTGGGCAGACGCTTTAGTGCGCCACCCCAGCAGCGACGCTTTCGTCGATGAAGCGGCCCTCTTTGAAGCGGTCGAGAGTAAAGGATTCGGTTAGCGGCGAATGGCCGGTGGCCATCAGCTGTGCCATGCCCCAGCCGGACCCCGGGATCGCCTTGAAGCCGCCTGTCCCCCAACCACAGTTGATGAAACAGCCACCTAGCGGTGTCTTGGACAAAATCGGGGACCGGTCGCCGGTCATATCCACGATCCCACCCCATTGACGCAGCATTTTCAGGCGCGAGATCATGGGGAAGGTCTCGACCAAAGCGCGGACGGTTTCCTCGATGTGATGGAACGATCCGCGTTGTGTGTAGTTGTTGAACCCGTCGGTGCCGCCACCGATCACCATCTCACCCTTGTCGGACTGAGACATATAGCCGTGCACGGTGTTCGCCATCACAACCACATCCATGCAGGGTTTGATCGGTTCCGACACCAGTGCCTGCAATGCAATCGCTTCAAGCGGCAAACGGAAACCCGCCATTTCGGCCAGTTGACCGGAATGGCCGGCAACGACGATGCCCAGCTTGTCACAATCGATGGCGCCTTTGGTGGTGTCGACGCCAACCACTCGGCCGTTATCCGATCGGACGCCGGTGACTTCACATTGCTGAATGATGTCCATCCCCATGGCAGAACAGGCACGGGCATAGCCCCAGGCCACAGCATCGTGACGCGCGGTGCCGCCGCGTTCCTGCCACAACGCGCCCAGAACCGGATAGCGCGGACCGTCCAGATTAATGATCGGCACCAGTTCCTTGACGCGCTCGGGCGTAATCCATTCAGTTTTCACGCCCTGCAAAGCGTTGGCATGGGCCGTGCGTTGATAACCGCGAATCTCGTGCTGTGTCTGCGCCAGCATCATCACGCCACGCGGGCTGAACATGATATTGTAGTTCAGGTCCTGGCTCAGGTCCTCGTAGAGGCCCCGCGCCTTTTCATACAGCGCCGCCGACGGATCTTGCAGATAGTTGGACCGAATGATCGTGGTGTTGCGACCGGTGTTACCGCCGCCCAGCCAGCCTTTTTCGATCACTGCGACATTCTGAATGCCGTAGTTCTTGCCAAGGTAATACGCGGTCGCCAGACCGTGCCCGCCTGCACCGATGATGATGACGTCATATTTCTTCTTGGGTTCGGGTGAACGCCAGGCGCGTTCCCATCCGGTGTGATAGCGCAGAGCTTCCCGCGCCACAGCAAAGGCTGAATAATGTTTCATGTGCGAATCCATCCGGTTCGGTGATTGGGCGCAGATATGCCGTGTAGGTGCAGTTTACCCGTGCCGTGCAACGCCGCAATATCGCACTATTGCGACATGTCGTTCATTCGCGGCCATTTGTCCCTTTTGTCGGGCGGCGCGTAGGTCTAAGTCAGGACAGCATCTTCGGAGGGACCATGACGTTCTGGGTTCTGATTTTCATTGTCGCGCTTCTGATTGCGGCTTTCCTTTGCTTTACCTTGCTGCGCAACCGCCGCGCGGAAAAGCCTGCAGCCGCATATGACCTTGAGGTATACCGCGAACAATTGGCGGGGGTTGATAAAGACCTTGCGCGCGGCGTGATTGGCGAGGCAGACGCCGAACGGGTTCGCACCGAAATCTCTCGTCGCATTCTGGCTGCGGACGAGAATTTGAAAAAGGGCGGTGCCGCGTCTGGCCCGTCGCGGGCTGTGTCCATCGTGTCGGTGGTGGTGATCGCGCTGATCCTGATCGGTGGAGCGATGGCGCTGTATGATCGGACCGGTGCCGTCGGTTTGCCGGACATGCCACTGACGGCTCGGTTGGAGCTTGCCGAAGATGTCCGGGCCAACCGACCACCCCAAAACGCCGCCGAGCAACTGGCGACTCCGCCCCAGCCTGCACAGCTGGACGAAAGCTATGCGGCGCTGCTGAAACAACTGCGAGATACTGTCGCCAACCGTCCAAATGATCTGCAGGGCCAGATGCTGTTGGCACAACACGAAACAAATGCAGGTAATTTCAAGGCAGGATACACCGCACAGCAAAAGGTAATCGAACTGTCCGGTGATGCGGCAACTGCGGACGCCTATGCCGATCTTGCCGAAATGATGATCCTTGCGGCTGGCGGCTATGTATCGCCCGAAGCGGAACAAGCCCTGACAGAGGCATTGAACCGAAATCCACGCCACGGGCCCGCCCGGTATTATTGGGGGCAAATGCTGGCGCAGGTCGGACGGCCCGATCTGGCCTATCGCATGTGGGTGCAAACCTTGCAGGACGCCCCAAGCGGCACGCCCTGGGCCGGGGCCATTCGGGCGCAACTGGATGAGCTTGCTTTCCGTGCAGGTGTCTTCAATGCACCCGACCTGAGTGCAGCGCCAGGTCCAAGCCAGGACGACGTGAATGCCGCCGCCGAATTGACCCCTGAAGAACGGCAAGAGATGATTCAGGGGATGGTGAACCAACTGTCTGACCGACTGGCAACCGAAGGCGGCGCGCCCGAAGAGTGGGCTCGCCTGATTGCAGCATTGGGCGTTCTGGGACAGGGCCAACGGGCCATCGACATTCACAAAGAGGCCATGCAAGTCTTTGCCGGGAATTCCGAAGCGCTTGAAATCCTTGACGCAGCCGCGTTGCAGGCCGGGATTGCCCAATGATCCATGACGTCTTTGAAGAGTTCGCTGCGGCGTTGTCGCCGATGACCGCATTGATGGGTCTCGATCTTGGCGAAAAGACAATCGGTGTTGCCGTCTCTGACCGGATGCGCGGCGTGGCAAGTCCGTTGGAAACTGTTAGGCGCAAGAAATTCACGTTGGATTCCGCTCGTCTGATTGAGATCGTGACCGACCGTGAGATCGGCGGCATACTGTTGGGATTGCCAAAAAACATGGATGGGTCCGAAGGCCCACGTTGCCAGTCAACGCGGGCTTTTGCGCGAAACTTGTCACGTTTGACGGATCTGCCAATCGGTTTCTGGGACGAGCGGCTCAGCACGGTTGCGGCAGAAAAAGCACTGCTTGAGGCGGATACGACACGAAAACGTCGCGGACAGGTTATTGATCACGTTGCTGCCGGTTATATCTTGCAAGGGGCGCTGGACAGGCTGCGCTTTTTGTAACCAGGTCGGAGACCGTCAATGACGAATATGGTGTGGAAACGGAATGAGGTCGAAAGCCCTTGCGTCCAGATCTGCGTTGTTCATCCGACCGAACGCATCTGCACGGGCTGCTATCGCACGATCGACGAAATCACGCGCTGGTCCAAAATGGACAGCTCTGAACGTGCCGACATCATGGATGATCTGCCCTCGCGCAAACCACGGCTTGCCAAACGGCGCGGCGGACGAGCAGCCCGACTGAACGGCTCCTGAGCTATCAGCCCACTTTTTTTCGCGCTTTGGTTTGAGCGTGCCCGCCCCTGACCGGGATCGGTTTGCGCAATTCCTTGCGGAACAAAACAGTCATCTCTGATCGCGTCGCCTTGTCGTGCCGAACAGCTTCGCGTTTTTGTGTCACGCGCCGGTTGTCCGACGTGCTGCGGTTAAGAAATCTTCCTATCAGACCTTTAAGTGCCATTTCAGAATTCCCGCTTTAAAAAACAATGTCGCTGCGGGTCGAATTCGAGCTCCGAGGGTTCAAGCTCTTGAACGTGACTGTTCTACGTGAGTGGTGACCCGCAGCGACAAGGCGTGGCTAAAGGTGTTTCCCGAAAAAATTAGGGGGAAAACACGCGGGTTCTGATCTTTTTTGACGCGTCGATCAATAAAAACCTAAAATGACGCAAAATTCCCTAACGTCACAATTTGGCTCAGCCGACGTGGCAAAAGGCGAATAATCCGCGCGATCCCGGAAAAACCGCCTGTGGATTGCGAATCGCTACGGAGTTTGCGGGCAAAAAAAGCGGTCAAAAGTTGACCGCCATCTTTTGAATCCCGCCAGAAACTAACCTGTCGCCAGCCAGTTTTTAGCGTTGTCGAACTCTTCAGACGAGAAGAACTGAGTGCGCGTGCCCAGAACATGACTGGCAACCTTCTGGGCCATATGCTGCCAGCTTTTGTCCCCTACAATGGCCGCCCGGTCCAACAGACCGATATGGCGGCTGGCCAACCGAAAATGCGCAGCCAGGGCAGACAACCCCTGCCAGCCGTCAAATTCCCGCAGGTCAATCAACAGGCGAAAACCGGCGCGATTCTGAAGCAATACGTCCAGATCACGCTCTGCCTGCTTGTACTCCTCGGGGTCCAGCTTGCCCAACAGACTGATCTGCACACAAGGCCCGCCCAGATCTGTCAGGTGTATCGATCCCAGCGACTCGCGCATCCAACGGCGGGCTGCTTCCAGATCGGCCAGGTCAAATAATTGCACAGGGCACGGCAAGATCGGGGCTGCCAGTCGAATACTGGTCTGCACCCATCCCTGATCGGCAACTACGGCGATCCGGTCAAAGCCACGCCAATGACTTAGACCCAGCTTCGTGTCAGACCAGGCCGCACCCAGATCATATCCTTTGAACTCGGGCTGCACGATGGCCAGCAGACGCACCGAGTCATGCTCGGCCAGCGCGGCTTCAATCGCGGGGACCAGAGTGTTGGTGTAGTCGGCGCTAGTAACCTGCCCCGACAATTCGACTTCAATCAGTGCGCCATCTGAATTCGTATGGACCGTAATCATCCGTCAAAACCTCCAAAGCCAAATAGTGACAGGAGGTTAGGCAGATTCGATCCATTCGGCTACACCCCCGGCGCATTCGGGGCGGAAATAGGCAATCATCCGTCCATCTGGCCCTGCCGTCGCCGCGTCGGCCCAAGGTGCAACACCGTGCAAACAATGGCGATGCAACAGATAGGCTTCGCCGGGCTTGGCGGGCAATTCAATCCGTGGACAAGTCTCGAACACCTCGTGACGCGCGGCCTGGTAGATGTCGGTTACATCAACTTCGTGCAGCGTCTCGTTTGACGTGCCATTCAGCGCATCCCTGAACGCAGCGCCCAGAATGTGGTGGCTGCCTTCCCACAACACCATAGGCGATGCATCTGGGCTGGCCTCGGTCAGGGGAATGCCCAATATCCACGCATGAGGCTCATCCACGCGTCGGCGACGATCTGGTCCCATCGGACGCAAACCATCCACATGGGCCGCATCCCGGTTCCGGCGATATCGGGTCGCGGCCTCATTCTCACCACGACGCGGGCGCGGGTAGCCCGGATAAATGATCGACACCTGCCCTTTGTGCAGGGGTAAATCGCCATAACGTTCGCGAATAAACGACACCGCCTGCCCAGCCAGAGGCGCAGACTGACCAACCCTGCCCTGCGTGTCATTGGGCAGCGCATCTACGCCGATGAACCATGTCCCTTCACAGTCTAACCATTCCGCATGAGCCGGGTCTGAAGTCGAGGCACGGGCTGCGGGCAACGCATGGCTGACCCACTCGGCCAGTGATGGGTCATAGGCAAACTTTACCCAACCCTTGGCCCAAAAATCACTCATAGGCCAATTGCCTTCCGCAGCATGTTCAGCGCCACCAGCGTCAGAAACACGGCGAAGACCCGTTTTAAGGGTTTCGGATCCATCGCGTGCGCCAGTTTCACACCCCAGGGTGCAGTGATCATCGTCATCGCAACAACAACGGCAAAGGCCACAAGATTGACCGCCCCGATGGTCAGCGGAGGGCGGTGTTCGGGCGCGATCTCAAGAAACAGAAAGCCGACGACCGACGGCACCGCGATGATCACACCAAAGCCTGCCGCTGTTGCGACCGCACGGTGGATCGGGGTGTTATAAAGGCTCATCAGCGGAACACCAAAACTGCCACCCCCGATCCCCATCAGAACCGAAAGACAGCCTACCATGGGCGACAGTATTGCCCTTTTGATCCCCCCCGGCATGACATCGCCCAGCCGCCATTGAGAACGGCCCAGCCCAAGATACGCGCCAATCACCATACCCAGAACGCCAAACAGGGCCTGCAGGGCCTCGGTCCGCAGGGCAGAGGCAACCAGAACACCGATGACCGCACCGATGACGATACCCGGGCCCCAGCCACGCAATATATCCCAATCCACGGCTCCCTTTTTGTTATGCGCCATAACCGAGCGAACCGATGTCACAATGATCGTGGCAAGCGACGTCGCCAAACACAGCTGCATCAGTTGCGGGCCGCCATAGCCAAGGGTTTGGAACGCATAAAAGAACGCGGGGACAAGGACGATACCTCCGCCGACTCCCAGCAACCCGGCCAGAACGCCTGCAAGCGCCCCGATCACAAGCAAAAGGCCCAACATCTGGGCCAGCAACATCGTTTCGGGCATTGTTCCCCCTGCTTGTTACGCCTCTGCCATCGGCGCAACGTGGTTCAGCGCCTGCAACATCACTTTTGGCCCGGCCTCTTTGTGAACGGCCCCTTCGGACAATGCACGCCGCCACGCGCGGGCGCCGGGGCGACCGGCAAAAAGACCGAGCATATGACGCGTGATCTGGTGCAAGCGTCCACCTTTGGCAAGGTGCTGATCGACATAGGGCACCATTTGTTGAACGATCGCAATCGGATCCCGCGCGTCTCCAACACCAAAGATACGCGGGTCGGCCTCAGACAGGATGTCTCCTGGTTGGTGATAGGCGGCACGTCCGATCATCACCCCGTCCAGACCTGCGTCCAAATGAACCTTCGCCTCGTCCAACGAATTGATGCCACCGTTTATTGAGATATGAAGGTCGGGAAACGCCGCCTTCACCCGGTGCACCAAATCATAATCCAAAGGCGGAATGTCCCGGTTTTCTTTGGGGCTGAGCCCTTGCAACCAGGCCTTGCGCGCGTGGATAGTCACCCTTTGACAGCCCGCGCTGCGGATCTGATCCAGAAACGCAGGCAAAACCTCCTCGGGGTTTTGGTCGTCCACCCCGATGCGGCACTTGACGGTCACGTCTATGTCCACCGCTGCGCGCATTGCAGACACGCAATCGGCGACGCGGCCCGGATCCTTCATCAGAACCGCGCCAAAGGTGCCCGATTGCACCCGGTCCGACGGGCAACCGCAATTGAGGTTGATCTCATCGTACCCGGCCTCGGCCCCCAGCCGCGCCGCTTGCGCCAGCTCTTCCGGGTCTGACCCGCCCAATTGCAAAGCCACGGGATGTTCGTCTTGGGAATACTCCAGCAGATGCATCGCGCCTCCCCGCACAAGTGCCGGGGCCGTCACCATCTCGGTAAAAAGCAAAGTCTCGGCGCTAAGCAGACGATGAAAAAACCGACAATGTCGATCGGTCCAATCCATCATGGGCGCCACGCTTAAACGCGCTGCTTTTTGTGATTTATTTTTCAAAGCGCTAGCTCCACACAGCTTTGAACTTCTTTGTGTACAAGCCCCTTGGGTTTTGCTGTGTTTCCGCAAATTGTCCAAGGATCTCGATTCGAGTGTCCTTGGGGTGTAGCACATCCAGAAGGCGCGAACAGCAGACGGATAGCTGCTAAGCACCGGGCCCAAGGATTGACCCTGTTTCTGACACGGTTTTTGCAACTCTCGCCAATGCCGTCCGGACATCGGTGGGCCCCGGACATCCTAGACCGTGATAATGCAGCGCCGTTACATGATACCGGTCAATCCCTTTGTCACACAAGTACCTAAAGCTCAGGGATCGGGCCATAGGGCATGACTTTTGCAGGGCGCGGAGCCGCCTCAGTTTTCACTTGCTTGTTCATTTTCCAAAGACTTTCAAACGGTTTCCGACACCCGGATGCGATGCTTATAGAGGTGATCGTAGTGGGGCTTCATCCGACGATGGACGCGACGCACACGTTCCGGAGCATCTGCCACTTCGATATATTTACGTTTTTGCGGCGTCAGGCCGGTGGATTGCGCCAGATTGGCGTGGAACGAGCCGCCATCCCACCAACTGTGCTCGGACGGGTCGCCGCCCGCTTCCCAGGTTAGCGCCTCTGGGATGAAGGGAATGCCAACGGAGTCGCAGAACGCCTTGGTCATGTCATGGGGGTTTTCCAGCAAGTCGTCACTGTCAACAACCGGGGGGGTCTTGCCGTCGTTCAGCGCCGTCAGCAGGTCGAACAGCGCCCGCTGCTCGGGGAAGCCAACCTCCAGCTCATCGAAATCCGGCCATTTGTTGTACATGGACGAAATCGTCTTTGCCGGGTCGCGGATCAGGAACGCATGGATGAAATGCGACAGAAACTCAGGATCCCACATGTGGTTGATATAATGCGGGAAGTCTTTGATGAAGACCGGGCCTTTTTCGGCACGGGCTTTGATATCGTCCCACACGCTTTCCAGAGTGAGGCCGGGGGTCGTGACCTCACCCTCTTTGTAGCGCGGCCACATTGGGTCTTCACCTTGGTACCAGGCTTCGCCGAAAGGTTCGTGCAGGCAATCCAGATCGCCACGCTGGCGCATCATCCATTCAAACGCGGTCGAGGTAGAGCGGGGTATCGCCCAAAGAGCTACAATCTTGTGCATTCGCTTCAGTCTTTCAGTGAGGAGAGCAGGCTGCCCTGCTGGGTTTCCGGGGCCAGGCCCAGGGTTTTGAAGATGCGCCAGTAGAGCGCAGTGTCATGGCCGATGACCGGCTTGCCGAGGCGTTCTTCCAACTCGACCTCATAGTGAACCGGACGTTGCGCAATTCCGTCAGACGGACGGCGGTAATTGCTCATCCCGTTGATCAGATAGGCATCCACATTGGGGGCTTTGTCGGCGGTATAATCGAAGGACTTGTAAATCAGCTCTTCGTCAAAACACCAAATGCAATCATCGACCGCCTCTTGGCTGTCGAACCAACCCTGATCAAAGAAGTTGCCGGCCCAGACCACGTCGAACCCGGCTTCTTTCAGAAATCCTACAGTTCCTTGATACCATGTGTCCCTGTGATAGCAGGCGTTGAGCGCAACCTTTTCGACATTCTGATCCCGCAGCGCCTCGACCATCGAATAACCAGACATGTGAAACGGCGTTTCGTACTTGTCGCTCAGCATTTCGATATGTTGGCGGATGCCCTCAACACCCAGACCACTGGCGTGCACCCAGTTCGAACCGACCTGCCCGCAGACGTCAGCGCCGTTGTTGGCCATACATTCCATGTATTCTTCCAGCAGGCCAAAGTTCTTTTTACGCTGATCAAGGCGATGGGCGTAGTCCGGCACGTGAAGCATACGCCCGTGAACGCCCACACTGCGCGGAGCCATGCGCAGGAAGTCCGACGGGGCTGCATCAAAGTCATGCGGAGGGCAAGTGAAGCCCACCTGATGCGGGAACAGTTTAACCTTGGGGTTTTCCCACTTGGGCGGCTTTACGTAGGTGTTCATCGCTCTTCTTTTCCATTGGAGAATTCTAGCCGAGAGTTAGACCTGTTTCGCCTAATTTTCCTATTGCTTTTTTGTGCCTCTAATCATATCGAAATTGATATGACGTCCCGTATGTATAACCTGCCATCAACAAGTTCTCTGATTGCGTTTGAGGCGGTGGCGCGGTTACAGGGGTTTGCGCGAGCAGCCGAAGAACTTAATACCTCTCAGCCTGCAATCAGCCGTCACATCCGCAATCTGGAAATTCGTTTTGGGGCGGATCTTTTTCACAGGGACAGAACACCGATTTGCCTGACGGCTAAAGGAAGCTTGTTCTATGCCGGAGTCGTTCAGGGATTTGACGCATTACAAAACGCGGTTCGGGATCTTGAGCGCGTCGAAAATCGGGTCACACTGGTGTGTTCGCATTCGGTGTCGCATCTGTTGCTCATGCCACGCTTCGGAAAACTCCGGCAGGCGTTGGGTCGCAATGTCGAGCTACGTTTTATGACATCGGCGTACAATCTGGTTCAGGCTGCTGTTGAGACAGGCGGTGATATCGTTTTTGAATACTCTGCATCACCGCCGGAGCACGAACATGTCGTTGTTTGCAAGGAAGAAATTAAGCCCGTTGGAACGCCCGAAAATGTTGCCAGAGCGAAAGACGCATTGCGGGGCAAGTGCGAACCGCCACCGCTTTTGAAGCTTCAAAAGGAAAACTATGGTTGGATGGACTGGTCCGACTGGCAAAGCGCGCATCCCGACTATGCCAATTGGCCGATTTCGGAAGAGTTCGATAGCTATGTCTATTTGTTGGAAGCCGCTGCTTCCGGTGAGGGGCTTGGCCTTGGGTGGCGCAGCTTTGTCGATGCCTATCTGGACCGTGGTGATCTGGTTGAAATGCCCGATGACTGGTATTCAAGAGAGACGATTATTTATGCCAGGCTGACCCGCTACGGGCAACAGAACCCTATCGCTCGAAAATGCCTCAAACTGCTGGAGAACCTTTAGCAAAATCACCGCTGGCACATGACTTTATGGCAAACAAATTGGGTTTAAGCACCGTATCGCAACGCAAGCCCTCAAGATGGGCAGTGTGAGGCGGAAAACAGACTTGTGGACAGAAACCCCTGCCCTCGTAAAAATACGTCAGATCAATCACGGTTTGAGGCAAAAGAAACGCCGTACCTGCTGATCATCATCTCGACACTGTTTTCGATCGTTTGCGCCATTTCCGATTCGCTAAGCGTTCCACCCGTGAACATCAGCGGCCAAAAAGCACGCGCCTTTATCAGACCGACAAACTCGATCCCCGCGCGTTCGGGATCATCGACCTGCAACTGCCCGTCCTCGGCCGCATCCTTCAACATCGCAATAAAGGTCTGGGTCTTGTCCAGTTTCCCTTGAACCTTCGCCGCAAGTTCAGGGTTGCGCAAAGTTTCGCTGACCACCATCCGCGCCATGGCGATCACGTCGGGATGCATCAGAATCCGCCCCTCGGCCCAGGCCAGTTCAGTCAATTGCTCACGAATATCGCGGCCTTTTTCATACCGGATTTCCAGAACTTCGGCAAAACGGCTGGACAGCTCAACAACGATAGAGCGAAAAAGATTGTCCTTGCTTTCGAAATACTTATACAGCGTACGCTTGGACACTTCTGCCCGAGCTGAAATTCGATCCATACTGGCCGCAGCAAAACCCTTTTCCTGGAATTCGGCCACAGCAGCTTCGATGATCTGTGCGTACTTGGACGCATTCGGTGTGCTGCATTCGTTCATATCAGAGCTATAGACCCATTGACGGGGAGCGGTCAAACCCTAGGTAAACGCAAGAGTTTACAAGGGCGCAAATCTGTGCCACTAGTAAACCCGCCAGTTTACCACTCTGGGAACCAGCGCTAACAGGAGAGGCCCCAATGTCCTTAACTTTGAAACTAAACGGCAAGACCCATGAGGTTGATGCCGAACCCGGCACGCCCTTGCTGTGGGTGATCCGGGACGAGTTGAAGCTGACCGGAACCAAATTCGGATGTGGCGTTGCGTCGTGCGGCGCGTGCACCGTGCATTTGAATGGCGAGCCTGTCCGCTCGTGCCAGACTTACATCGAAGACGTCGAAGACGCCGAAATAACCACAATCGAAGCGGTTGGCGACGACAATATCGGTGCTGCTGTTCAACAGGCATGGGTCGAGCTGGATGTGGTTCAATGCGGCTATTGCCAATCGGGTCAGGTGATGTCAGCGGTGGGGCTGCTTTCGGAAAATCCCGACCCCTCTGCGGAAGAGATCGACGATTACATGGCTGGCAACGCGTGCCGCTGCGCCACCTATCAACGCATCCGCGCCGGTATTCAGCGCGCGTCTGAAATCCTGGAGGCCTGATTCATGACCATCAACACTTCCCGCCGTGGATTTCTGAAAGGTGCTGCCGCTGCTGGTGCCGTCCTGCTGGTTGGCGCTCGTCCTGATGGCTCGCTTGCTGCCACAACAACGGAAAGCGCACAGTTCAATCCGTTCGTGAAAATTGACGCCGATGGCACAGTAACAGCTATCGTTAAGCACTTTGAGATGGGCCAAGGACCAGCGACCGGCCTGCCCACTTTGATTGCCGAGGAAATCGGCCTGCGCATGGACCAAATCGCGTATGAATTTGCGCCGTCCAATGCACAGGTTTACGCCAATATGGCGTTCGGTCAGGCACAAGGCACCGGCGGGTCGACCGCCATGGCAAACTCTTGGCAACAATACCGTCAGGCCGGAGCCGCAGCGCGCGAAATGCTGATCAACGCCGCCGCTCAGGCTTGGAGCGTGGATGCATCGGGTGTGACCATCGAAGAGGGCATCGTCAAAGCAGGCGACAAGTCGGCACCGATTGCCGAATTTGTTGCAGCGGCTGCACAACTCGAAGCGCCAGCCGAACCGCAGCTTAAAGACCCGTCAGAGTTTCGCCTGATCGGCAACGAAGCCGTGCGCCGTAAGGATTCGGCGATCAAAGGCAATGGCCAGGCCATTTACGGCATGGACCTGCACCTGCCCAACCAAATGGTTGCGATGATCAAACGTCCAGACGCTCGCGGTGGAACGGTCAAGAGTTTTGACGACAGCGGGTCACAGCAAGTCAAAGGTTTCATCAACGCAGCGACCCTGCCGAACCAGGCCGGTGTGGCTGTCTATGCCGAAAACACATGGGCGGCTATTCAGGCGCGTGAAGCGCTTGAGGTTGAATGGGATGTTTCCGCTGCCGAAACCCGCAGTTCTCAGCAAATTGAGGAAGAGATCCGCGCCGCTTTGGACGCTGCGCCTCAGTACAACGTCAACGGGGCGGACGCGACCGAAGTTGCAGCAAAGATCGACGGTGCCGACACAGTTCTGGAGAAAACGTTCTACTTCCCGCTGCTGGCACATGCACCGATGGAACCGATGAACTGCACCATCGAACAGGCAGAGGACGGTACGATTGTGCTGCACGACGCGGCGCAGATTCCTACCATCGTACATTTCGCCCTGGCCGCAGTCTTTGAATTGCCGCCCGAGAAAATCCAGATCAACACCCTGTTGGCCGGTGGTTCTTTTGGGCGCCGCGCAACACCGGACGCAGATTATCAGGTCGAGGCGGCGTTGGCCTTTGTGCTCACAGATCGCGCCCGCCCGGTGAAGCTGGTTTGGACACGTGAAGATGATATCCGCAGCGGCTATTACCGCCCGGCGTTCGGCCACAAGGTTCGGATTGGACTGGACGGTCAAGGCGACATCGTCGGATGGCAGCACCAGGTCGCAGGCCAGTCCATCATGAAAGGTACACCCTTCGAAGCGGTATTGGTTCATGACGGCATTGATCACAGCTCGATCGAAGGTATCGCGGACAGCCCTTATGCAATTCCCGGTATGGCCTTGGGGTTAACGGACACACCAAAAGCAACCTCGCTTCTGTGGTGGCGGTCTGTGGGGCACACCCACACGGCCTATGTCATGGAAACCATGATGGATCTTGCCGCTCAGAGCGCGGGACGCGATCCGGTAGAGTTCCGCTTGGCTCATTTGTCCGACAGCAGCAATCCTGACCAGCAGCGCAAGGCGGCCGTGTTGAAGCTGGCTGCGGAAAAGGCTGGCTGGGGAACCCGTCGTGAGGGCCGGGCATTAGGTGTTGCGGTTCACAAGTCTTTTGGGTCTTACGCAGCTGAAGTGGTCGAGATTTCGGGCGATCCGGAAAGCGGCATCAAGATCGAAAAGGTCACTTGCGCCGTGGATTGTGGCATTGCCGTGAACCCCGATACTGTGCGCGCCCAGATGGAAGGTGGCATTGGATACGGCATTGGCCATGTGATGCGTGACCAGATCACACTGACCAGCGGAGCGGTAGATCAGAGTAATTTCCCTGACTATGAACCGCTTCGCATTGGCGATATTGCCGCGATCGACGTGCATATCATGCCGTCCGCCGAGGCACCGACTGGTGTTGGCGAACCCGGCACTCCGCCTTCGGCGCCGGCGCTGGCCAACGCGATCCACGCCTTGTCGGGCGTTCTTGTTGCGCAACTGCCGATGGAAGAGAACGGCGTTAGTTTTGCATAAATAGCTTTGCCCCGCGCCGGGTCACACCAGCGCGGGGCTTGGCCTTGGTCTCCTGATCTAAAATTTGATCAAATTTGGTGACAAAACAGGTTCATTGAAGTACATCACGGGGAACCAGCACCGACGGAGCCCCCTATGGACCTGAGCGCCCTGCACAATTTTCGCGTTGCCGCATGTGACTTGAATGGCCAGATGCGTGGCAAGCGCGTTCCCCCTGCCTATGCGGACAAATTGGACAAAGGCGCAGTTCGAATGCCGTTTTCAGCATTGAACGTCGATCTATGGGGCGCCGACATCGACGGCAGCCCGCTTGTCTTTGAAACCGGTGATGCTGATGGCGTGTTGCGTCCGACCGAACGCGGCGCGGTCCCTGTACCATGGCTTGAGAGTGAAACAGCCCTGGTGCCAATGAGCCTTTATGATGATGAAGGTGTTCCATTTGCCGGAGATCCACGCCACGCGTTGTCAGCCACGCTGGACCGTTATGCGCAACGCGGCTGGTCGGTCATGGCAGCAACCGAGCTGGAGTTTACTCTGGTGGATGCATCTGGCCCGCAACCGCAACCTCCGATAAACCCAATTACCGGACGTCGTATGTCGGACGAAGCCGTTCTGTCGGTTGCTGAAATGGACGCGTTCGAGGAATTTTTCACCGACCTGTACGACGGCTGTGCTGATATGGGGATCCCTGCGCAGACGGCTATCTCAGAAAGCGGCATCGGCCAGTTTGAGATCAACCTGAACCACCAAGGCGCTATGCGATGCGCTGACGATACGTGGCTTTTCAAGACCTTGACGCGTGGGTTGGCCCGCAAACATGGATTTGCCGCCACCTTCATGTCGAAACCCTATGCCGATGATGCAGGCAACGGGATGCATGTGCATTTCTCGGTTCTGGATCAAGACGGGCGCAACGTGTTCGACAACGGTGGATCAGAAGGCACTCAGGCTCTGAAGTCTGCCGTTGCAGGCTGTGTTGCGGCCATGCCGGGAAGTACGCTGATCTTTGCGCCGCACGGCAACTCTTACACCCGGCTTGTGCCGGGCGCTCATGCGCCGACGGGGGCGTGCTGGGCCTACGAGAACAGAACTGCCGCCATTCGTATTCCCGGTGGAAACCCATCCGCGCGCCGTATCGAGCACCGCGTCGCAGGAGGGGACATCAACCCCTACCTCATGCTGACTGCGGTTCTGGGGGCGGCACTGGTTGGTATCGAAGACGGGCTGCAACCGCCTGCTCCGATTTCCGGAAATGCCTATGATCTGACAGACTTGCCGCAGCTGATGCCCGACTGGTCAACGGCAATCGACCGATTTGAAGCAGACCCCATGATCGCACGCCTGTTCCCTGCCGATCTGATCCGGTATCTGGCCATGACCAAACGACAGGAAGTCAAACGGTTTTCGAGCATCCCACTAGAGGCACACTGGCTGAGCTATCTTGAGGCGGTTTGACCCTCTTGCCGCCTTGTATGGACTCGGCTAGTATGAATTTGATCAAATTTGGTGACGCATGAAAATCGGCATATTACAAACCGGCCACACCCCCGATGTGCTGCAGGGTGAATTCGGGGATTACGATGCTCTGTTTCCCAAACTTCTTGATGGGCACGGGTTTGATTTCGAAACCTTCGCTGTGGTGGACGGCATTTTCCCGAAGGATGCTGATGACGCAGACGGTTGGGTCATCACCGGCTCGCGCCATGGCGCTTATGAAGACCTGCCTTGGATTGCACCGCTGGAAGCGCTGGTCCGAGAGATCCACCAAAGCGGCAAACCCCTTATTGGTGTGTGTTTTGGTCACCAGATCATCGCGCAGGCCCTTGGCGGTAAGGTCGAAAAATTCTCGGGCGGATGGGCCGTAGGGCGCACCGAATACGACTATAACGGGGATAAGGTCTGGCTGAATGCCTGGCATCAGGATCAGGTTGTAGACCTTCCTGAACAGGCGCGTGTTCTGGGACGGAATGCATTCTGTGAAAACGCAATGCTGGCTTATGGGGACACAATCTGGACCGTTCAGGCGCATCCAGAGTTTTCCAACGGCTTCGTTTCGGGCCTGATGCGAACACGGGGCAAAGGCGTGGTTCCCGACACCCTTATGCAAGCCGCCGCAAACCGTGAAACTGCACCTGATGACAATGCCAGAATCGCGCGCCAGATGGCCGAGTTTCTAAAGAAAGAGAGAGCCTGATGGCTGATTGGACCGATAAACTGCCGGACGCCGCCAAAGCGTATTTCCATGGGCAAAGGCTGGACGAGGTTGAGTGCATCATCTCAGACCTGCCGGGTATTGCGCGGGGCAAGGCGGTGCCTGCCTCAAAGTTTGCAAAGCAGTCGTATTTCCACCTACCCGACAGCATATTCTACCAGACCATCACTGGTGGCTGGGGTGAAGCTGCGGGTGAAGATGGCTTTATCGAGCGGGACATGATCCTCAAGCCCGATTTCTCGACCACCTCCGCCGCGCCCTGGACCGGAGACTGGACGCTGCAGGTGATCCACGACGCCTATGACCGAGAGGACAACCCTATCCCGTACAGCCCGCGTAACGTCCTGAAGCGTGTTGTACAGCTTTATCACGACAAGGGCTGGAAACCTGTTGTCGCGCCCGAGATGGAGTTTTTCTTAGTCGCCCCCAATGTCGACCCGGCACAGGGCATTAAGCCGATGATGGGGCGCTCTGGTCGCCCAGCCGCGGCGCGACAGGCCTATTCCATGACTGCGGTGGACGAGTTCGGCCCGGTGATCGACGACATCTATGATTTCGCTGAACACCAGGGGTTCGAGATCGACGGCATCACGCAGGAAGGCGGAGCCGGACAGTTGGAGATTAACCTGCGTCACGGCAATCCAATCAAGCTGGCGGATGAGGTGTTCTATTTCAAACGCCTGATCCGCGAAGCCGCGCTGCGCCACAACTGTTTCGCGACGTTCATGGCCAAACCGATCGAGGAAGAGCCCGGATCGGCCATGCACATCCACCATTCGATCATCGACATGGAAACCGGTGAGAACATCTTCTCCGGTCCGCAAGGCGGTGAGACGGACGCGTTTTACCATTTCATCGCAGGCTTGCAGAACCACTTGCCTGCTGGTCTGGCGGTGATGGCACCATATGTGAATTCGTACCGTCGCTATGTGAAAGACCACGCCGCGCCGATCAATCTGGAATGGGCCCGCGACAACCGTACAACCGGTATCCGCGTGCCCCTATCCAGCCCGGCGGCGCGCCGTGTCGAAAACCGCATCGCCGGAATGGACTGCAACCCGTATCTGGGCATCGCGTTGTCACTGGCCTGCGGCTATCTGGGACTGGTCGAACAGGAACGCCCCCGCCGCCAATTCTATGGCGACGCTTATGAAGGCGAAGGGGATATTCCTCAGATCATGGGGGAAGCGCTGGATCTGTTTGACGGGGCCACTGCCCTGCACGAGGTCCTTGGACCTGAATTCGCCCGCGTCTACGGCATTGTAAAACGGGCCGAGTACGAGGAATTCCTGCAGGTCATCTCTCCGTGGGAACGCGAACATCTTTTGGTCAACGTCTGAGACGCGCCGTGAACCTGCTTTATTCTAATGACCGCAAGGGCGAATACCCTGCCAGTTGGTACGCTGCGACGTCAAACCCGACGGATCGTTTCCCCGCACTGTCAGAAGACGTCAAAGCAGATGTGTGTGTTGTTGGTGGTGGCTATACCGGCCTGTCCGCAGCATTGCATCTTGCCGAAGCCGGGTTCGACGTCGTATTGCTTGAGGCCCACCGCGTCGGCTTTGGCGCATCCGGCCGCAACGGTGGTCAGTTGGGCAGCGCACAACGGATGGATCAAGAGGATCTCGAAAGCCTTGTTGGCGATGAAGATGCCGCCAAACTGTGGAGTCTGGCCGAAGACGCCAAGGATTTGGTCAAGTCTCTGATCACCAAACACCAGATCGCATGTGACCTGAAACCCGGCGTCGCGGTTTTGGGGCTAAGCACCTCAGAGCAGAAAGAACTGCACGACCATGCCGGTCACCTGTCTGACCGGTACGGCTATGATCAGATTGAGCTGTTGGACGAAAACGCAGGCCGCGCGCTCTGCCCGTCCCCAGCTTACAAAGGCGGCTATCTGGATATGGGCGCGGCGCACCTGCATCCCTTGAACTATGCCTTGGGGTTGGCGCACGCGGCGGCAAAAGCGGGTGTGCGGATTTTTGAAAGCACCGAGGTCACAGGGATTGATGACTCCCGGCCTGCGGTGATCCGTACCTCTAACGGTACTGTTCGGGCCGAGCATGTGATCCTGGCGTGCAACGGCTATCTGGGCGACCTCAATCGCTCTGTTGCCTCTCGGGTCATGCCGATCAACAACTTCATTGCCGCCACCGAACCTTTGGGCAGCGATGCGGCGCGGGTTTTGACACAGGATGTCGCGGTTGCGGACACCAAGTTTGTGGTAAATTACTTCCGCCTAAGTGCGGATGGTCGACTGTTGTTTGGGGGCGGCGAAAGCTATGGCTACCGTTTCCCTTCGGACATTGCCGCCAAGGTTCGCAAACCCATGGCCGAGATTTTCCCCCACCTGCGTGACGTCAAAATCGACTATGCTTGGGGGGGAACGCTGGCTATCACCATGCGGCGGATGCCCTATTTGGCCCGCGTCGCGCCGAACATCCTGTCCGCTTCGGGCTATTCCGGTCATGGTGTCGGCACCGCGACCCACGCCGGGCAGCTCATGGCATTGGCCATTCAAGGACAGGCTGAAGGGTTCGACACAATGGCGCGCGTGCCTGCCCTGCCCTTCCCCGGCGGACCTGCGCTGCGCAACCCGCTGTTGGTGCTTGCGATGACCTGGTTCGCGCTGCGCGACCGGCTTGGGATCTGATCCACGTAAATTACGACAGATTGGTGAATTTTTGCCAACCCTGTGATTGAGGGCTTGGATTACCATGTGATTACCTTTATCTTTCCCAAAGATAGAATTCGGGAAATCCAAATATGACGCTTCCACCAAACGTCCATGACGCCGAACCCATCCCCGCAGCAGCCCGCGAAGCCATCGGCGCCTTGATGCAATCAGGCGATCTGTTCCGCTATACCGCACCGCAAGACGCCCCGGTGGCCTTGCTGGAAGCTGAGTTCGCGGAATTGCTGGGCTCGAAATACGCGCTTGCTGTATCGTCCTGCTCGGCTGCGCTGTTCCTGTCGCTCAAGGCGCTGGATTTACCCCGCGACGCTCGCGTTCTGATCCCAGGCTTTACCTTCGCAGCAGTGCCGTCATCCGTCGTTCACGCAGATTGCATCCCCGTACTCTGCGAAGTGGGCGAAAACTATCGCATCGACATGGCTGATTTCAAAGTCAAGCTGAACGGCGTACAGGCCGTGATCATCAGCCATATGCGCGGACATACATCCGACATGGACGCAATAATGGACCTGTGCGACGCGCGCGGCATTCCAGTGATCGAAGACGCTGCGCATTCGCTGGGCACCACGTGGCATGGCCGCAATATTGGTACGATCGGCAAGGTCGGTTGTTTCTCGTTCCAATCCTACAAGATGATCAACGCAGGCGAAGGCGGCATTCTGGTCACAGACGATGCCGATCTGGTGGCCCGCGCTGTCATCATGTCCGGCGCGTATGAGCATAACTGGAAGAAGCACAAAACCCCGCACGGCGATAACTCGCCCGAGTTGGAAGAGGCGTTTGCCCGTTGGCAGAACAAACTGCCCCTGTATAACCTGCGTCTCAGCAATCTGAGCGCGGCAGTAATCCGCCCTCAGATCCCGGAACTTGCGCGCCGTGTGCGCGACGGTCTGGCGAACCACGACTATGTGGCTGAACGCCTGAACACCTCACCCTATATCGATGTTCCCGCACCGCTGGCACCTGAACGGCGTGCACCCGACTCGATCCAGTTCAATCTTGTTGGGATGGACGAGGCCGAGATTCGCGCGTTTGCCGCCGCATCCGAGGCACGCGGCGTAAAAGTTCAGGTCTTTGGTCTGAGCGAGGACAATGCCCGCGCCTTCTGGAACTGGCAGTTCCTTCCTGAAACATTCGAACTGCCGCAAACCCGCGCCATGCTGATGAAAGCCTGCGACGTCCGCCTTCCCGTGCGACTGACGCGCGAGGAACTGGATGTGATCGCGGATATTATTTTGGCCTCGGTGGGTGAAGTGACCGGCCCGATGCCGGTCTATGGCACCTAAAAAACAGGCCCGCTTAACTGCGGGCCTTTTCTTTTCGATATCAGTTCAGCTTGGATAGCTTCTGCTGAAGCTCTGCCAGCTGTTTCTTGATATCATCCAGATCCTCTTTCGGCTCGGCCTTTTCCTCTTCCGCGTCAGGCGCAGACCATCCGCCGGACAAGCCCCCGGTCATGGCTTTCAAGAACGCTTGTTGCTGCGCTTGCAGCGCGTCGAAGCCCGGCATCTGAGACATCGGGTTCATGGCGCTCATGTTCTCCATCATCTTGCTTTGGCTTTCGCGCAGCATCTCGAACGAGCTCTGCAGGAATTGCGGCATCATACCCCCGCCCGGCACCATATAGCTGCGGACCAGATCGTTCAGCACGTTCACCGGCAGCACATTCTCACCCCGGCTTTCATGTTCAGCAATGATTTGCAGCAGATACTGCCGCGTCAGGTCATCTCCGGTTTTCAGGTCAATGATCTGCACCTCACGCCCGTCGCGGATAAAGCCCGCAATATCTTCGAGCGTCACGTAGTCGCTGGTCTCGGTGTTATACAGCCGACGGCTGGCATAGCGCTTGATCAGCAGCGGTTTTTCTTGGTCCGACACCGGGTACCCTCCCCAAGGATGATGCGTTGCAGCACACGTTATGCGACTGCAGCACAAAAAGAAAGGGCAGGTCAATCGACCTGCCCAACGCGATTGCACCTCATGGGAGGATTGGGTGCGCTTCGCGAACGTTCTTACTTAGCCGCTGCGGCTTTCTTAGCAGCAGTGGTCACGTCGTTGGTTGCTTTTTTGACAGCAGCAGTTGCTTCTTCTGCAGCGTCTTTACCAGCAGCCATCAGCAGCTCGACGGTTTCGGTCTGAACTTTTTTCGCGATTTCAGCGAAAGCAGCCAGGTTTTCAGCTGCAACTTCAGCCGACGCGCTTGCAAAATCGGTTGCCGCTTTTGCGTAGTCAGCAGGTTCTGCTTTTGCTTTCGACATCTCGGTCAGTTTGGCCAGAGTTTCTTTGGTCCATTTGTTCGAGATCTCAGCCGATTTCTCAGCAGCTTCCAGAGCAACACCCGACAGCTTTTCGTTCAGCGAAGCGGTCGATTTGAATGCGTCTTCCATTGCGGTGGTGTCCACCGGGAATGCGCCCATCATGTCTTTCATGATCGCGCTAAAGTCTTGGGTCTTTGCCATTGTCCTAATCCTTTTAGCCGGTCCGGGCCCACCCCGGGCTTCATCAGCTTGAGGACAATATGATTGCTGCGCCGCAGCATTGCAAGTTTTTTCTTGCTGCAGCGCAGAAAAAATTAAGTTTCAAAATGAAATCAGGCGTTTGGATTTGCCAAAACGTAGGTCCCCGGAGCGGGTGCAAGACTTGGATGGTCCGAATCGCCTGCATCGCGTGCTGGCACCTGTTTCCCCGACCGTTTCTTCAGCCAAGCGTCCCACATGGGCCACCACGATCCTTGGTGAAAATCTGCTTCTTTCAGCCAAGTATCAGAGTCCGCTTTCAAGTCCGGATTGGTGTAGTGCCCATATTTCTTCTTGCTCGGCGGGTTCACAATACCGGCGATATGACCCGACTCTGAAACCACGAAAGTCTTCGACCGTGAGCCCATCTTTTGGACACCGCGATAACAGTCTTTCCAGGCAGCGATATGATCGGTCTCGCAGGTAATGGCCATCAAGGGCACATCTACGTCGTTTAACGTCAGCTTGTGGCCCATCAACTCAAAACCGTTTGTTGCGAATTCATTGCGCTGACACAGGCCACGCAAATACTGCACAGCCATTTTGGCAGGAAGGTTCGCACCATCGCCGTTCCAGTACAGCAGATCAAACGCCGGAGGCACCTCTCCCATCATATAGCTGCGAATGGCCGGCCCATAGACCAGGTCGCGCGACCGAAGGAACGACATGGTACGCGCCATGATCCACGAGCGAAGGACACCTTCCTTGTTCACTTCTTCCTCAATACCGTCGATGAAGTCGTTCTGCAGGAAAGGCGTGAACTCACCCTGATCAGAGAAATCCGTCAACGCCGTAAACAGCGTGGCCGATTTGACCGACTTGTCACCGCGCTGTTTCAACAACGACAAGGTGAGGCTGAGCGTCGTGCCCGCGATGCAATAGCCGACCGCGTTGACTTGCTTGACCTTGCAGATCTTCTTGGCGACGTCGATTGCCGTCAAAAAGCCGTCCTGAATGTAATCTTCCATGCCGGTTTCGGCATAACTTTCGTCTGGATTAACCCAACTGACGACGAACAAGGTGTAGCCTTGATCGGTGATCCATTTGATCAGGCTGTTTTGCGCTTTGAGGTCCAGAATATAGAACTTGTTGATCCAGGGCGGAAACAGGACGATCGGCGTCTCGTACACGGATTCCGTTGCAGGCTTGTATTGGATCAGCTCCATCATCCGGTTGCGGAACACCACGTCTCCCGGTGTGGTTGCCAGGTTTCCGCCAACCTCGAACGCATTTTCATCCGCAAGCTTTACAACCAGCTCGCCATCATTGGCCTCCAAGTCGGAAACAAGGTTTTCCAATCCCTGAATCAAGGATTGGCCTTCGGTCTCAACCGCCTTTTGCAGGGCATCAGGGTTTGTTGCCAGAAAATTGGTGGGGGCCATCATGTCGATGATCTGCTGCGAAAAGTACTGCAAGCGCTGCTTGTCCTTGGCATCCAGATCGTCGACCGAAGCGACAGCTTGCGCGATGGCCTGCGCGTTGGTTTGGTATTGCTGTCGGATCAGACGGAAATAGGGGTTGGTTTCCCATAGAGGGTTCGAGAAACGCTTGTCTCCGGGGGCGGGGTTTTCGTCTTCCACTTCACCTTGGGTCAATGCCTGCTGCGCTTCGGCAAAGTTCAGAACAGACTTTCCCCAGAATTCTATTTGCTGTTCCAACAGTTTGGCGGGATTTTGCCAAGCTTCGGCCCAATATGCCGTTGCTGCTCGTGCGAAAAGCTCTTGATTCGGGCCATCCAGTGCGGGGGTATGCGGCTTTTTAGTAGCCATGACCTCAATCAATCGCTTCGAGAGCTGCTCGACCTTGTCCATATTTTCTTTAAGGCGTTCAATGTGTTCGTCTGATACGTCTGGCATTTGGTCTTCGCTAGTTGTCATTTTAACAATTCCCCCCTAACCTCGCTGCTATGCAGAATAACGTCGTGGGTGCTGGGGGGCAAAGCGACGAATGGTCCGAACTCTCAGGCTGACACTCAGGAGGCCCCATTTATGCGCTACATGATGACCTACGACCTTATGGAAACCATGCGCAACACCAACCAATGGCTTGGGGCAACAGCCAGCGCGATGGCCTCTTACCCAATGTTTTCGATGGTGCCCAACCCGGCTTTCAACTGGATGGCCGCCTGGGGTGAGGTGACTGAGCGTACTTTCCAGCGCATGGTTGTGAAACCTGACTGGGGTATTCGCACCTTCACTTGTGAAGACGGCAAGGACCACCTGGTTGAGATTACAACTGTTCTGGAACGCCCATTCGGCGATCTGGTCCATTTCCGCGTCAACGGCCGCGAAGAACAGCCGCGCAAGGTGCTGCTGGTCGCGCCCATGTCGGGCCACTACGCAACGCTGCTGCGTTCGACCGTCAAAAGCCTTCTGGTCAATTGCGAAGTCTACATCACCGACTGGCATAATGCGCGCGATATCCCTGTGTCTGCGGGCAAGTTCGATGTCGAGGATTACACCCTCTATCTTGTCGATTTTATGAAAGAGTTGGGCCCAGAAACGCATGTTGTTGCAGTCTGTCAACCGGCCCCTCTGACCCTTGCGGCCACAGCCTACCTGGCCGAAGTGGAACCCAAAGCACAACCCAGCACCTTGACCTTGATCGGCGGCCCGGTCGACCCGGATGCGACCCCCACCGACGTGACCGATTTCGGACGGCGCGTCACCATGGGTCAGTTGGAAGAAACGATGATCCAGCGTGTCGGCTTCAAATACAAAGGCGTCGGTCGCATGGTCTATCCCGGCCTGTTACAGCTTGCATCTTTCATGTCGATGAACGCCGAACGCCATTCCAAGGCTTTTTCGGATCAAATTCAACGCGTTATCCGGGACGAAGCCTCGGACATGGACGCCCACAACCGGTTCTATGATGAATATCTGGCCGTCATGGACATGACCGCCGAGTTTTATCTTTCGACTGTCGAGCGTGTCTTCAAGAACCGCGAGATTGCGCGGAACGAGTTTGTCGTCGCCGGTCACAAGGTGGACATGTCCAAGATCACGGATGTGGCAGTGAAAACTGTCGAAGGGGCAAATGACGATATTTCAGCACCCGGTCAGTGCATCGCCGCGCTTGATCTGTGCACCGGCCTGCCCGACAGCAAGAAGGCAAGCCATGTGGAACCCGGCGCAGGTCATTACGGCATCTTCGCAGGCCGCAGCTGGCGTGACAACATCCGCCCGCTTGTGATTGATTTCATGAATGAAAACAGCCGCAAGCCACGTCGCCGCGCTGCCAACACCAACAAAGTCGCGTAAAACGGAATGAGCGAGCCTGCGCATAGCGGCCTCGCCTATTCCTGCCAGTGCGGAAAGTTGCAAGGGCACATTTCCGCAAGGGGCGTTCGGCAAGGGACTCATGTCTCCTGTTTTTGCCACGATTGCCGCGCCGCACAGCTGTATTTCAAACAACCGGACCCAGCCCCCGGACCTGTCGACATACTGCAGATGGCACCGGAAGAGATCGAAATCTCTACCGGCAGTCAATTTTTGGCCGCAATGAAGCTTGGCCCCAACGGGATGCTGCGATGGTACGCCAGTTGCTGCAATGCCCCGCTGGCAACAACGCCACCACGCGCAAGTTTTCCTTTTGGTGGATTTCTGGTTCGCAGGATCACCGATGACATTTCGATCCTGGGTCCCGTCACAACCCGCGGATTTGTGCCCCAACCCGATGGAAAACAGAAACACGAGAAAATCAGGTTTGCGGCCTTCGGTCTGATACGTCGCGTTGCAGCTTCGCGCCTTTCCGGGCGCTGGAAGAACACACCTTTCTTCGACCCGAAATCCGGCGAACCCGTTGCGACGCCCTTGCTGATAACGAAAAACGAACGCGCAGCGCTCTATCCATAGTCGAACCGAAGCTGAGCATTCAGCCAGGTTTGCAGGGCTTCGTTCACGTGGTCAGGCGCTTCAAGGGTCAAAAGATGACCTGCGTTTTGAAGAACAAGCATTTCGGCCTCCGGTATCAAATCAGCCATAAACGAATGTCGTCTGACGGGTGCAAGAGTGTCATGTGCGCCGCATAGCACCAGTGTCGGCACCTTGATTTTCCGTAATGCTGCTTGCTGATCAGGTCGTCGTTGCAAGGCTCGCATCTGGCGCACGAACACTTCGGCCCCCAGCCCCTCTGCCATCGCCAAAAGATCGTTCAGGATGGGGATGCGCCGAGGCCCCGGCGCCAAGGCGTCGGATCCTACAAGTTTGCGCATCATCTCTTCCAGACGACCGCCTTGCGCACCAATGATCAAATCTTCCCGACTGGCCGCCATTTGCGGCGTATCAGCCTGCGCATCGGTGGCCATCAGACACAGCCGAGAAATCCGTTCCGGCGCCCTGCGCACAAGTTCCAAGGCCACCACGCCACCCATACTGTGCCCGGCAAGCGCAAAACGAAGCGGCAGTTGGTCGAGTAACCCCGATGCGATTTCTTCAATGCGCTCGCCGCCAGACACAGGTGCGACAGTCACAGACCGCGCACGCGACAACAGCTCGATCTGAGGGCGAAACAGTCGGGCATCACACATCAACCCAGGCAAGAACACCAGCGGCTCGATCACGCGGGGCCTCCATTTACTCGGTTTTCCGAGCCCTTCCCTTTTCTGTCAGGATGAAAGGTTTGCCACAATCGGGCAAGGGAAACCTTATGGATAGGCGATTGCGCGAAACGCAGGGAAATCCGCGTACCGGCGTTGACGTTTGGCCCTGTCTTCATCGGGTTCGGCCCCCGGCTTCAAAAGACAGCCCCGCGGGTCGATATAGCTGTCAATCCTGCGTAGCGGTTTGGGCCGCCACACCAAATTGAATGCACAAAGCTTGGGAAAAAACCAAATCTCGGAATAGGTCAAGTGATCATGTATCCACCACGCCAGATCGCGCCAGTCCCGCCCTTGTGCGTATTGATCCGCAAACCAAGGGATCACGATAGAAGCTCCTGCAATCCGCGCATCGCCTTCGCCTCGATCCCAGATATGGCATTCCAGCGGGTTGTCATTGCGGGCGCAGTTCAGCCGGTTTTCATTGCCGAACCGGTTCAAAGACGGCGACCTGTACCCTGATCGCACGGCGACACGGCCAAAGGTTTCCTCCAACGGGTCCAGCAGTGTTTCGCAAAACGCACGCCCCGTCTCGATCGCCAGGTCCGGATTGTCGGGAATATTCTGTTTTTGGTGGAAATTGCCGATCTCCGAATACAGAAAATCGCGCATGAAGAAATGCCGGGACAAGCGAACGCGACCCAAGGTCTCTAGACTCCACATGCTGCCCGGCTTTCGCATTTTGCCTCCTCAATTCCGGTTGGGCTTTACTCTATCCCCAGTTCTTTCAACCAAGTCAGGATACCCTCAACGGCGGCATCGGTCTGCCCCGGCGACATCAGCCGCCCGGCAATGACATGTGATGCGGGATCGTCTCCTGGCCCCATTGTGACCAACTCGACCGTTGCTGATGCGCCCCAGGCCTCGGCGACTTTATGTGTCTTGTCGGGACGCACAACCTGATCATCGTCCGAAAACCAAAACAAGGCTGGCACCAGAGCTTCGGAAAAATCCAACGCATAAACGACATCAACCAGAACGGACATCGGAACGACGGCTTCCCAAGGATAGACGGCGGACCAATACGTGTTCTTCTCTGGATCCGGCCCGGACACATCACGCTCTGGCCCCATAAGGATCGGCAACCAATCCCGGGCCCATGGCAGCGTCGGCACCCATGCCGCGGTTGTATTCACGCCGAAATTCGGCGACACAAAGACCATTGCGGCAACATCTTTGCTAAGATCCGCGTCAAGCGCTGCAGCCGCTGTCAAAGTACCACCGGTAGAGGTTGAGATAACGATCACCTTGTCGCCAACCGCCCGTGCCGCAGCCAACCCTTCGGCAGTGTCCTGCATCCAACCTGAGGCCGTGCCTTCCGCCATGGCAGATCCATCTCGGCCATGACCCTGCAGGCGCGTGTAGACAAGGTTTGCCCCAAGCGCATCGGCGACCAGATCAGGCACCGGACGGATTTCTTCGGAACTTGCGGAAAACCCATGGATATAGAGCACAGAGTAAGGTGTGCGCTGCTCCTTGAAACCTTTCTGCCAGTCCACACGCTTCTCAACGCCCGGAACAATATCGCCAAAGGCTGATTCAGTGCTTTCGAAATAGACCTGAACACCTTCACCAAACTTGCGAGAGTCGAATGTTGGGTGCAAATCCATCTCCTCACGCGGCCCAAACCAATAGATTAGGCCGCCGAAGACAATCAGCGCCAACAGAAACCGCCCAAGCAACCAGCCCAAACGCTGCATCAGACGCCTCCCACCACATCCAGCACCGCGTCTTCAATCAGCCCAAGACAGGGGCCGTCCGAAAAGCGATGATCCGCATCTTTGACCAGCAAAAGGCGCATATTCGGCCCGGTCGCGTGATCCAATAGCCGCACTGCGGTTTCCGTCGACACCGCCGTATCCGCCGTTCCCTGAAGAAAACGCACCGGGAAGGGCAGATGAAGCGGATCCCGAAGAACCAACCGCTGCCGCCCGTCTTCGATCATTTGTTTGGTGATGATGTAGGGTTCCATATAGTCAGAAGGCAGTTCCACGTGACCAACTTTATCCAGCATCGCCTTTTGTTCATCGCTGAATGCCGCCCAGTAGCCGTCTTCTGTGAAGTCCGGCGCAGCAGCAATTGTGACCATGCCCGCAATCCGGTCCGGCATCGCTTTAGCCAACAACAACGCCTGCCACCCACCCATGGAGGATCCCACAACAATCAACGGCCCATCAGTCAACGCCGTCACGGCCGCTACAGTATCTTCGTGCCAATTGCCGATACACCCATCGGTAAACGCTTCCGAGCTTTCACCGTGCCCCGAATAGTCAAACCGCAAGAAGGCCTGCCCTCGCGCCTGTGCCCAGGCCTCCAGATGAACCGCCTTGGTGCCTTCCATATCTGACATCAGCCCGCCCAGGAAAACGATGGTCGGGCCCGCACCCTCACTTTTGTGATAGGCCAACCGGCGGCTTTGCGCCGTCTCCAGAAAATTTGTTGCTGCCATGAAATCCTCTTTCCTTTCGCAGCATCATGCACGCCACGTACCCAAGTGCAATTCCCGGATCCCTCTTCATCTGGCTCAAAATACCTCGGGGTGCGCGAGGGGCTGGCCCCTCGCTCCTGCCCTTGACACAGGATCAACCACCTGCCAAACGAGCCGAACGCAAATAACCCGCAACCGGGCGTTCAGTGGGCGCCAAACCGACGAGGAGAGCCGATATGGCCCTGGATTCAAAATCCGTCTCTCTCACCTTTCCCGATGGCAATGCACGCAACTATGACGCAGGCGTTACACCTGCGCAGGTGGCTGCAGATATTTCAACTTCATTGGCCAAAAAGGCCATCTCGGCCACGGTAGATGGCCAACACTGGGATCTGCAATGGCCCATTGAAGCTGACGCCCAGATCGCCATCCACACCATGAAGGATGAAGAACAAGCCAATGAGCTGATCCGTCACGATCTGGCTCACATCATGGCGCGCGCCGTTCAGGAAATCTGGCCCGCCACCAAGGTCACCATTGGCCCCGTGATCGAAAACGGCTGGTACTATGACTTTGACCGAGCGGAACCGTTCACGCCCGAAGATCTTGGCCTGATCGAGAAAAAGATGAAAGAGATCATCAACAAGCGCGATCCCGTGACCACCGAGGTTTGGGACCGTGACCGCGCGATCGAATTTTATAAGGCCAACAATGAGCCCTATAAGGTCGAGTTGATCGAATCCATCCCTGGCGACGAACCGCTGCGCATGTACTGGCACGGCCATTGGCAGGACCTATGCCGTGGCCCGCACCTGCAACACACCGGCCAGGTGCCGGGCGACGCGTTCAAGCTGATGTCAATCGCTGGCGCCTATTGGCGTGGCGACAGTGACCGCGCGATGTTGCAGCGCATCTATGGCGTGGCCTTCACAGGTAAAGAAAAGCTGAAAGCCCACCTGCACATGTTGGAAGAGGCTGCCAAACGCGACCACCGCAAGCTTGGTCGTGAAATGGACCTGTTCCACATGCAGGAAGAGGCCCCCGGCCAGATCTTCTGGCATCCCAACGGTTGGACCGTCTACACGCAATTGCAGGACTACATGCGCCGCCAGCAGCGCAAGGGCGGCTATGTCGAAGTCAACACCCCTCAGGTCGTTGACCGCAAACTGTGGGAAGCTTCGGGGCACTGGGACAAATATCAGGAAAACATGTTTATCGTCGAAGTGGACGAGGAACATGCGCGTGAAAAGGCGATCAACGCTCTGAAGCCGATGAACTGCCCTTGCCACGTACAGATATTCAACCAGGGTCTGAAGTCTTATCGCGACCTGCCGCTGCGGATGGCAGAATTCGGATCGTGCAACCGTTATGAGCCGTCAGGTGCCCTGCACGGCATCATGCGCGTGCGCGGCTTTACGCAGGATGATGGTCACATCTTCTGCACCGAGGATCAGATTGAATCCGAGACTGCCGAATTCATTCGCTTCCTTTCCGAAATCTACAAAGACCTCGGGTTCGAAAACTTCTCGGTCAAATTTTCGGATAGGCCCGAAAAGCGCTCTGGATCGGATGAGGTTTGGGACAAGGCCGAAGCTGCCCTGCTCAGCGCGACCCGTGCGGCGGGGATCGAACCGGAACTCAACCCCGGTGAAGGCGCGTTCTACGGCCCGAAGCTTGAATTTGTTCTGACCGATGCAATCGGCCGTGACTGGCAGTGCGGAACGCATCAGGTGGACTTTGTTCTGCCTGAACGTCTGGATGCGACTTATATCGGAGCCGACGGCGGCAAACACCGCCCTGTGATGCTGCACCGGGCAACTTTGGGTTCGTTCGAACGTTTCATCGGCATTCTGATCGAGGAACACGCAGGCAAGCTGCCTTTCTGGCTGGCCCCGCGTCAGGTCGTGGTCGCCTCGATCACGTCCGAGGCCGACGCCTATGTTGCCGAAGTTGTTGAAACCCTGCGGGCCGCCGGTGTGCGGGCCGAAGCAGATATTCGCAACGAGAAGATCAACTACAAGGTCCGCGAGCACTCGGTTGGCAAAGTGCCGGTGATTCTGGCTGTTGGTCACCGCGAAGTTGATGAACGCACCGTCAGCGTCCGGCGTCTGGGTGAAAAACAGACGCAGGTTCAACCGCTTGATGTTGTAACAAATGAGCTTTCGCACGCCGCAACACCACCAGATCTGCTGTAACAATCAGCGGCATATCGCTGTAAATCCGGCCCTTGAAACGGGGCCGGATTGTAACATTTCACTCTTTATTCATCAAAAACAATGTATTAGGCTTCAAGAGGGCGTGCCGCCCCCTGACGCGCTTGTGAGACACGGGCTCGTGAATTCAACTCTGGCCGACAAGCCACTAGTTTTGTCAGTGTCACAAGCAGACATACCCTGTCATCAAGAGGATTACCGAGATGTCGAACACAGCTAAGTCCCTGGTTATCGCAACCGCAGTCGCAGCCGCCGTATCGGGCGCTGCAACCACAGCAACCGCGCAAGCCAAAGAAAAATGCTATGGCGTATCGCTGGCCGGTCAGAACGACTGCGCCGCAGGCCCCGGCACCACATGCGCGGGCACCTCGACCGTTGACTATCAGGGCAACGCATGGACCCTGGTTGACGCCGGAACATGTGCGGACATCGAACTGCCAGCCGAAGCAGACGGCACCCCGCGGAAAGGTTCGCTGGAAGCACTGGATCGCGACCTGCCGGCATAAGGTCGACCAAACGAATTCAGAGGGGCGGGCCAGATCGCCCGCCCCTTCCCTTTCGTGATCAAGGAACTGACCCATGTTGGATGATGCGCTCCGCTCGAATCGCCTGCCCACAGCGCCGGGTGTGGGGTACAAGCCGCAACACTTCGCTCAGATACTTGAACACGCGCAGCCTGTTGCATGGCTGGAAATTCACGCCGAGAACTATATGGGCGATGGTGGGCGCCCCTTGGCACAGCTGCGCCACCTGTCCGAACATTTTCCGATTTCAGTCCATGGCGTTGGACTGTCCATAGGTGGCGAAGGCCCCTTGGACCCAGACCACCTTGCCCGGCTGAAACACTTGATCGGCTGGTTGAAACCCGCGAGCTTTTCCGAACATCTGGCCTGGTCTACTCATGACAGCCATTTTTACAACGACCTGCTGCCGCTTCCTTACACGGACAAGACGCTGACGCGAGTCTGCGAGCACATAGATCAGGTGCAGGACACCGTTGGACAGCAGATGCTGCTTGAAAACCCATCCAGCTATTTGGCCTTTGAGGAAAGCACCTGGTCGGAACCCGATTTCCTGCAAGAGATTGCCAAACGTACTGGCTGTGGCTTGCTGCTGGACGTGAACAACGTCTTTGTTTCGGCCACCAACCTCGACTTCTCGCCCCAAGGCTATATCGACGCCTACCCACTTGAAAAGGTGGGTGAAATCCATCTTGGAGGCCATGATGAGGACGAAGATGATCACGGCCATCCGTTGCTGATCGACAGCCATGGGCGCGAAGTGGTCGATCCGGTCTGGGCCCTGCTCGACTATGTTCTGGAACGGTCGGGCCCCAAGCCGCTGCTGGTCGAGTGGGACACCGATGTACCCGACTGGCCGGTGTTACGCGAAGAAGCAGTTCGCGCTCAGACCGCACTGGACCGGGTACCGGCATGAGCGTATCTCAGTCCGAGTTTCGCGCCGCCATGATGGATGCTTCCGCGCCGGTTCCATCCGGTTTGCTGGACGCCGACGCGCAACCGGCTGGTCGCAGGTTCAGTGTCTATCGCAACAACGTTGCCGTTTCTCTGACCGAAGCGATGCATCAGGCGTTCCCTGTGATCGCTAAACTGTTGGGTACTCAGAATATGGACGGGCTGGCCGGGATTTTCTTGCGCCAGCATCCGCCATCCTCACCGCTTATGATGTTCTACGGTGAGGCGTTTCCCGATTTTCTGGCGGGGATGCAGCAACTTTCGCATCTTGGCTACCTGCCCGACATAGCCCGGTTGGAACTGGCGCTGCGCCGGTCTTATCACGCAGCCGACAGCCAACCTGCACCGGCCGAGGCATTGGCCGTAGACCCCGAACAGGTCATGCAAGCCCGGTTGCAGTTTGCCCCGTCCATGCAAGTGATCCGGTCGAAATGGCCCATTCATGCGATCTGGCGTTTTAACTCTGTGGCTGACGCCCCGAAACCTCAACCGCAAGCTGAGGATGTGTTGATCACGCGCGCCGAATACGACCCTGAGCCTCACTTGCTGCCAGTGGGCGGGGCGAACTGGATCACGCATATGCAAAATGGGGACACGATCGGATCGGCGTTTGAGAAAACCGCCGCTGAAACCCCCGAATTTGACCTCGGAACCACTCTGGCACTGCTTTTACAAGGCAGTGCAATAACCTCTGTGACTATCGAAAGGCCGAAGACATGACTGCGCTGATCTCATTGCACAACAACACCCTGGGACGGTTGGGCGTGACCTCCGGCTGGCTCACACCAAGCTTGGCCCGGCTGGTTTTTGCCGCGACGTTGCTTGTGTACTACTGGAACTCGGCAACAACCAAGCTGGGCAGCGGGATCTTTGGGTTTCTGCGCCCGTCAGATGGGGCCTACGTGCAAATTTTCCCCAAGGCGATGGAAGCCGTCAGCTATGACAGCTCGCAACTGGGCATCTTCCATTGGGCTGTGGCCGTCGCAGGCACATGGGCCGAATTTCTGCTGCCAGCCTTGATCGTCATCGGTCTGCTGTCGCGATTTGCCGCCTTGGGTATGATTGGGTTTGTCTGGGTCCAGACCATTGTGGACGTGACTGGTCACGGTGCTGAACTGGGCAGCTATTTCACCAACGCCCCAACCTTGCTGGACGACCGAACAATCTGGACATTCCTGCTGGCGGTGATTGTCATTCATGGTTCAGGCCCGCTCTCGGTTGACCGGATCCTGCACCTAAAGTGATCTAGAAATGCGCCTTGGGCTGATCCGGTTTTCCTGCCGCCAGCCCAAGCACGCCCGCCACACCGGCGAAGGCAATCGGGAACATGGTAAAGACACCAAACCCAAACGCGTAATACATTGCCCCTGCTGAGATCAGCAACAAAACCCCACCGATCAGAGCCCGCGCAGGCGCCATAGCGCCACCGGCAATCGCCAACAAAGGCGCGACGATCGAAAGGGCCTGGATCAGGCCGGGGTTGTCGACTTGGCTCAGAACGCCATCTATCTCGCCAACATGGTCAACCACAACCACCCTGGCATACCCGAAGAACCCGACGATCATGCCGATCAGTCCGGCAATAACGCCCAAAATCATTGCGGCATTGCGCATAGATAATCCTCATTCTTGACCATTGGCAGATAAGCACCCGTTTAGGAAATGCCAAGCTGACCCCGCGTTTCAGCGGTCCACCCCAACAGCAACTTACCGTCAGCTTCGATCAACGGGCGCTTCATCAGGGTTGGGTGTTCTTTCAAAAGCTCCAGCGGTGCTTTAGCGCGCTGGCTCTCATCCAAACCGCGCCAGGTGGTTGATCTTGTGTTGAGCAGAGCATTGCCGAACTCAGCAAAAGCTTGCGACAGCACCGGCTCCGGTACGCCGTCACTTCTGACGTCGAAAAAGACCGCATCTGGCAAAGATTTCAGCGCCTTACGACAGGTGTCACAGGTCTTTAGCCCATAAAGTTTCATTTCTTGGATACTCCTGCTCGTGCTTCGATTTTGTGCAATCACGCCAGTTTTTGGCAGTTATTCTTGATTTTTTACTTCACCGTGCAATGTTGAAAAAGGCGAAACATGTAAATTGGACTGTTCTGCAAACGCGAAACAGTGGGGTTTACGATGACGCTGACCACAGCCCCCACCAATTTGTGGGACAATGCGTAAGTAGAAGGAGACACGGGACATGCCAACCGGCACCGTGAAATGGTTCAATACCACTAAAGGCTATGGATTTATTGCCCCTGATGAAGGGGGCAAAGATGTGTTTGTTCATATCTCGGCCGTAGAACGGTCCGGCCTCACCGGACTCGCAGACAACCAAAAAGTCTCGTACGAGTTGCAGGACGGACGCGATGGCCGCCAAATGGCAGCTGATTTAAAGCCGTTGTAACGACACCCCCGCACTGCGCGGGGTTGAAACATCTTAGGATGGCGGCCAATTTCCGGCCGTCACCCGCCCCCCACCGGATTTGTTCCATTACCCTCGCGCGGGCTTCGGCTTGTCATGAGCAGTCCAGTTGTCGCCCATGGCAACGATGCAGGACGTCCCGGTTGCGTAGGTCACGACCATCGTCCAGTCGCCGCGTGGGTTAGACCAGACCTCCATGATTTGCTCAGGTCCACGAATACCGGTGGCCACGCGCTCGGAGCGGAACTGTCCCTTGAGCTTTTGGTGCAACCTGGGTGTGGGTTCACACAGAATTTCAGCGATAGGTGACTGCGCCTGCACGGGCAAAGCCATGCCTGATACAAGACACAGTAAAGCGGGTTTCAAAATACGCATCATGGAACCAATGTAACGGTTCCATGACAGAATGTATAGACAATCGCTATGCGTTGACAGCCGTTACTTGCGGATGATCTCTTCAAACTCGCGCCATTCGCGGGCGGTCATGCCCGAGTTTTCCTGCGTGACCGTCTCGCCCGCCAGCATGTTCCGAAGGCTCTCTACCATCTGAGCAGAAAGGTTGACTGCGCCTAACCGGTAATCCTCGAAGGCTTTGTAAGCAAACGGCACCCAGTCGGCGACAATCTTGCACATCGCATCGGCATATACGCGGATTTCGTATTGCGCATGAGGGTCCGCGCGCAAGCGCAGGAAATGGAACAGGTTGTGCAGGTCAACCTTCCAGTACCATTGCGTATAGATATTGGCGGGAAGGTTCATCCGGGCCAACTCACGCGCCAACCCCTGTTGCCCGTCCTGGCTGATCAGGGCTTCGTAATTGTCATAGCAGCGGGTACTGTCGGCCTTCAGTATCTCCAAAACACGCGCGGCTTCTTCACCTTCCAGCGTTGATCCACGGCCCTGATTGTTCACCTCTGACTGCGCCGCCACATGTTCGGGTGCGGGGATGTAAAACTCACGATCCAGAATAGAGTACCGGGCGGAGTATTCGTTCACATTTGCCGTCCGGTGCCGAATCCATTGGCGGGCCACGAAAACCGGCAGTTTCACATGCAGTTTGACTTCGCACATCTCAAACGGGGTCGAGTGCCAGTGCCGCATCAGATACCGGATCAACCCTTCGTCGTTCTGAACCGACTTTGTGCCTTTGCCATAAGACACACGAGCCGCCTGACAGATCGCGGCGTCATCGCCCATATAGTCGATCACGCGGACAAAACCGTGATCCAGAACCTGATGCGCGGTGTACAGATGGTCTTCCATTCCCGCTGAAACGACGCGACGTGTGGGATGCGATTGCGCGCGTTGCGCCTCGATCTCGGCCTGTTGGTCAGCGGACAGCGGCATCAAATCTTCCTTTCTGGCAATGAGTCGCCCCCTACTATATATCGCTAACCCCGCCATCGGAACCGCGATATATGCCGCAACCTGCTCTAATTTCAATTTGGGCTGCACGGTGCCCTCGACAGGCCAAACCAGTGCGCTAAGTTGCTGGCAAACCAAATCAATGAAGGATGGCCAAAATGGCGCTGACATATCTACACACTATGATCCGCGTGAAAGACCTGGAAAAGTCCATGGCGTTTTATGAACTGCTGGGATTAAAGGAAACACGCCGATATGACAGCGAGGCCGGGCGATTCTCGCTGATCTTCATGGCGCCTCCGGGGCAGGAAGACGCCCCAATCGAACTGACGTACAACTGGGATGGCGATGACAAGTTACCCAGCGACAGCCGCCATTTTGGCCATCTGGCATACGGTGTCGACAACATCTACGAGGTTTGCCAGCATTTGCAGGACAACGGCGTGACCATCAATCGCCCACCACGCGACGGTCGCATGGCCTTTGTCCGTTCTCCGGACAACATCTCGGTCGAGTTGCTTCAAAATGGCGACGCGCTGGAACCAGCCGAGCCCTGGGTCAGCATGGAGAGCACCGGCCACTGGTGATCCGTTGGATCATAAAGTTGGGGCTGGCCCTGTTGGCCAGCCCTTTGCGGGCTGAACAATGCCGTTTAGCCCTTGCGCTTGCGATGGACATTTCGGTTTCGGTCGACGACGCGGAAGACCTTTTGCAGCGACAAGGACTGGCCGCGGCACTGCTGGCACCTGAAGTGCAAGAAGCATTCTTCTCATCTCCGCTACCTGTTGCGTTGGCCGTTTATGAATGGAGCGGGCAAAGTACCCAGCACGTTATCCAAAACTGGCGCTTGATCGAAAATCACGGAGATCTGGTGGCTGCGGCGACCCGGATAAGTCAGTCGATCCGGTCCAATGAAGGCTCTGCCACGGCTATGGGCCACGCCTTACGGTTTGGGGCCGAACTGTTCCAAACCGCGCCTTCGTGTCTGTTTCGCACCATCGATCTTTCAGGAGACGGGTCCAACAACGACGGTTATGGACCACAGATCGCATATCAGCGGTTCTTTAGTCATGACATCGTCGTTAATGGTCTGGTGATAAACGCCGCTGATTTTGAAGGGGAACTTTTTCTCATCCCCTTTTTCGAAAACAACGTCCTGCATGGCCCGGGCGCTTTTCTGGAAGTCGCACAAGGTTTTGAAGACTTCGAACGCGCGATGCGCAGAAAACTTGAACGGGAACTGAGCGGGCTACAAATTGGTGCAGTACAGGTGTACGACCAATGAAGTCGCGCTTGCTGGTCATTCTGCTCTTCCTGCTGTCAGGGCCTGCCCTTGCGCAATGTCGCCATGCCTTGGCTTTGGGTCTGGATGTGTCGGCATCTGTCGATAGCGGTGAATACAGATTGCAACTGGAGGGCCTGGCCGCTGCTCTGCGCGATCCTGAGGTCAGTCAACTGATGGTGGCCAATGGCTCAACATCCATGAGGTTAGCAGTCTATGAATGGACAGAACCAGGGCACGAGAGGGTTCTGCTCAACTGGACCGATATCCAAACCTCGGCCGATCTGAACGCCATCAGTACGCGTCTCATCCAGACATCGAGGCGATCAACCGCAGAAGGAACGGCGGTGGGGGCGGCGATGGCTTTTGGTGCTGAATTGTTGAATCAGCAAAAGACGTGTTGGCGGCGAACTTTGGATCTATCAGGTGATGGCAAACACAACCTTGGGCCCCATCCCAGAGATGTCAGAACAGCGTTGCGCGGCAGCGGCATTACAATCAACGGGCTTGTAATCGGTGCGGATGATCCAAGTTCAGGTGACCGGCGCTATGTGCAAGTTGGGGAATTGTCGGCGTATTACAATGCCTGGGTTATTTCCGGCCCAAACGCGTTCGTTGAAGTCGCGCTGGGGTTTGAGGCCTACGCAGAGGCCATGACCCGCAAATTGATCCGAGAGTTGGACAGCCTCGTTCTGTCAGATGCACGCCCCTGATCAATAGATATACCGTATCTGATCGGTCCAGTACCGTTCCACGCGGCGCAGCGAGGTTGTGATATCCTTGATGCCATCCAGTTCCAGCACGCCCCGTCCCTGCAAGCCTTCGGCGTGGCGGGCAAACAAATCCGAGACGATATCCCGGATCTCTCGGCCTTGCGGCGTCAGGCGCACGCGCACTGATCGGCGATCGATCTCACACCGTTGGTGGTGCATGTATCCCATCTCAACCAGTTTCTTGAGGTTGTAGCTGACATTGCTGCCCTGATAGTAGCCACGGCTTTTCAGTTCACCGGCTGTGACCTCATGATCACCGATGTTGAACAACAAAAGCGCCTGCACAGCGTTGATTTCCAACACGCCGACGCGTTCAAACTCATCCTTGATGACGTCCAGCAGCAACCGGTGCAACCGCTCCACAAGGGCCAGCGCCTCAAGGTAGCTGGTCATTAACCCCTTGGTTTCCGGTCCGGAGACCTTCATTTCCATACTCATCCGACCCTCCGATTCAGTCGTGCTGTTTGAGACACGATGAACCGAAAATCCGAAAAATCGGTTAAGCTTGAGTTGTCTTTATTTTTGAAACGTTTGTGCGATGTCCGAAACGAGATCGGCAAACTGGCTGGGGGGCTGAACCTGCCCGGTCACCCATTGATAGAGATCCTGATCATTTTCATGAAGCAGCGCGTCATAGATATCCAATCCGGCGTCATCCATATCCGCGAGATTACGATCCGCATAAGCGGAAAGAATAATATCCATCTCTTTGATCCCACGCCGCATCGAGCGCATTTTCATACGCTTGATACGCACATCCCGCTGTTCGCTCAATGTCGTTGCTCCAACATCAGACGCATTTTCTTTTCAAGCCGCGCCGCGCGCTCGGCGCAGGCGCGCATTTCACCGCGAATGGCGCGCAACTCAGCGACGGCGGTTGATAACTCCACTCCGCCTTCGCCCTCGTCCACCGGTGCGTCCATTCCTTCGCCTTCGCCAGTCAAAAGCCACATGATCGAAACGTTGACCATCCCGGCTATCATCGAAAGGCGGTTTGCGCGCGGCTCGGACAGGTCGTTTTCCCAATCAGCAACGGTCGCCTTTTTGACACCGAGGCGTCGCGCCAATTGCGCCTGGGTCATTCCGGCGGCTTCACGCGCGCCAGCCAGACGGTCCCCAAATGTTGCAGAATCCGGACCATACCAGTCGTTTTCATCAGTCATTCGGATCTCCAACTCAGAGTTTCTATACGGCTTGAACGTCTTTCGGGCGCACCCTATGACAGTCAGGTTGAACATACAAACCGAGGCCGACCATGAGTTTCCTGTCTGCGACACTGTCACGCGTCAAACCTTCGCCCACCATCGCCATGACAGCCAAGGCAGCTGAACTGCAGGCCGCCGGTCGCGATGTCATTCGCCTGAGCGCGGGAGAACCGGATTTCGACACGCCTCAGAACATCAAAGATGCCGCTGTTGCAGCTATTGCGGCAGGAAAAACCAAGTACACCGCGCCAGACGGCATTCCCGAGCTCAAACAAGCGGCCTGCGCCAAGATGAAGCGCGATCATGGCCTGGACTACACCCCTGCTCAGATTTCGGTCGGAACCGGCGGCAAACAAACGCTGTACAACGCCCTGATGGCGACAATGAACCACGGCGACGAGGTCATCATCCCAGCGCCCTATTGGGTGAGCTACCCGGACATGGTGACGCTTGCGGGCGGTACGCCGATTATGGTTGCGACAACGCTGGAGAACAATTTCAAGCTTACCGCAGAACAGCTTGAAGCTGCGATTACCCCAAAGACAAAATGGTTCATCTTCAACTCACCCTCAAACCCGACGGGTGCCGGTTATAGCCGGGACGAGTTGAAAGCGCTGACCGACGTCCTGATGCGCCATCCGCATGTCTGGATCATGTCGGACGACATGTACGAGCACCTCGCCTATGACGGATTCGAGTTTTGCACGCCTGCCGAAGTGGAACCAGGCTTGTATGACCGTACACTCACCTGCAATGGGGTTTCCAAAGCGTACGCCATGACCGGCTGGCGCATTGGCTATGCAGCGGGTCCGGTCGAGATCATCGCGGCAATGCGCAAAATCCAGTCTCAATCCACCTCGAACCCGTGTACGGTCAGCCAGTGGGCCGCAGTTGAGGCGTTGAACGGCACGCAGGAATTTCTGGCCCCGAATAACGAGATGTTCAAACGCCGCCGCGATCTGGTTGTGCGCATGCTGAACGAGATCGACGGCATCACCTGCCCGACGCCGGAGGGTGCGTTTTATGTTTACCCTTCAATCGCCGGGCTGATTGGTAAAACAACTCCTGCCGGAACGGTCATCGACACGGACGAAGCTTTTGCTACTGCCCTGTTGGAAGAGGCAGATGTTGCCGTTGTCTTCGGCGCTGCCTTTGGACTTTCGCCGAATTTCCGGGTCAGCTACGCTACGTCCGATGCGGCGCTGTCCGAGGCTTGCAGCCGCATTCAGCGTTTCTGTGCATCACTGAGGTGACCATGTCTGCCGATCTTCCCGAATATTACTTTCGCATCCGTGAAAACGGGGCTGCAGTGTTTCGGGTCGATACGGAAAATCGCCAACGGCGGATTGAGATGGACCAGATCGCGGTCATCAACATCCGCAATGGTGACGTCAAACCGCAAGGACAGCGGACCCTTTCAGAGCGGGATCAGGCCGAAATCCACCTTTGGATGGAAGAGCGCCGGGCACTGCTGGCGCAGCGCGACATAGACGACATTCACCGTGCCGTCGATCATCTGAACCTGACTACTCAATGGGTTCAGTCCAAGGCAACCGACGCCCAGCTTGAGGATGTGACTGACAGGCTGCTGATGGCGATGCATGACCTGCGCACCGTTCTGGTTCGGAAAAAAGCAGATCGGCTGAGTAAAGACTAAGCAGGCTCAGCCGCCGCTGGCATTTGCCGCACCGAATGCATCCAGAACCGGGCCATGAGCAGTACGGCAGCAAATGCCAAGCCAAGCACGAGCCCCAGCCAGATTCCAATGCCATCCATCTGCCGGACGAAACCGAAATAGTACGACGCCGGGATACCCACGACCCAATAGCTGAGCGCTGCCATGACCATGGGAATCTTGGCATCCTGCAACCCGCGCAACAGGCCCAGCGCGATGACCTGCGCACCGTCCACCAACTGAAACAACGCCGCCATGGCAAGCAACCCGGTTCCAATGGCCAGGATTTGTCCGCGCTGTGGATCGTCTGCCTCCATGAACAGGGAAATCAGTGGTTCGGCACAGGTCAGAAACAGGATGACTGTGAACACAGACATAACCAGAGACATGCCTGTCACCGCAATTGCGCCTTTCTCCAGATGCGCGCGATCCCGACGTCCCAGCGCATTACCGGCTCGGATAGTGGCCGCATTTGACAGCCCCAAATGCACCATGAACGTGGCCGAAGCGAGGTTCAGCGCGATCCCATGCGCCGCCAGTGGAACCTGTCCCAACCAGCCCATCATCACAGCTGATGTCGCAAACAAAGACACCTCGGCCAACGTGGTCAGGCCAATGGGAACCCCGAGCTTCCAAACACTGACGAACATCTCCCAATCCGGTCGCCAGAAACGCTGAAAAAGGCTGTGCTCCGGCAGCGTTCGAACCACGTAGATGACGACAGCGATCAGCGAAACGACCTGCGTCGCGATTGAGGCGATTGCTGCACCCATCACACCCAATTCCGGTGCGCCCCAATTGCCGAAGATCAGCGCATAGTTGGTCACCGCGTTCACAAATGCCGCCGCGACTGTAATCCACAGAACGATTTGCGTGCGCTCCAAGGCCGCAAGGTAGGATTTGAGCACCATCACGATAAGGGCCGGAAACAACCCCCAACCAGCTACACGCAGATATTCTGATGCTGTTTCAGCAACCTGTGGCTCCTGCTTCATGGCGATCAGGATTGGATAAGACCACCACAGCAACGGCATGACCACTACTGCGTACAGCAAAGACAGCCAAAGCCCCATGCGGGTCGAGCGTCGAATACTGGTTTCGTCCCCTTCCGCCGCAGCTGTGGCAACCATCGGCATGACCGCCCAGCCGAACCCGGCCCCAAACAAAAACAGCACAAAGTAATAGCTGCTGGCCAACGTGACGGCAGCAAGTGCCTCGACCCCGTACCAACCCAACATGATGGTATCGGTCAAACCGATGGCAAACTGCGCCAGATGGCCACCGACCAGCGGCAAGCCAAGCACGGCAATCGCCCGAAAATGGGCGGGGTATGTCATCACTTTTGTCATTGCACCAGCCATATGCGCGGGCTTGGCGCGGGACAAGAGCGGATCAGCAAAATTTCACTATGAGACTATGGCGCCCGCCTCACCATTAAAAACGGGCGCGTTGAGGATTAGCGGGCATCCGGATGCAGTGTTGCGCCCAGAATATGCTCGGACCGGTGGATGACGTGGTGGGCTTGTCCAACGATCAATGGATCAGGGTCCCCTACGACGTTCAAGTCCTTGCCCGGGTAATCCAGCGTCGACAAGAAATGACGCATACAATTCAGGCGCGCACGTTTCTTGTCATTCGACTTGATGATCGTCCATGGCGCGTCTGCGGTGTCAGTATAGAAGAACATCGCCTCTTTCGCCTCGGTATAGTCGTCCCATTTGCTAAGGCTGGCCTTGTCGATCGGTGACAGCTTCCACTGCTTCAGTGGGTCGGTCTCGCGGCTTTTGAAGCGGCGCTGCTGCTCTTCCTGCGTGACCGAGAACCAATACTTGTACAGCTGAATACCCGAGCGCACCAGCATCCGTTCCAGTTCCGGCGTCTGACGCATGAATTCCAGATACTCGTTGGGCGAACAGAACCCCATCACCCGTTCGACGCCTGCGCGGTTGTACCAGGACCGGTCATAGAACACCATTTCGCCAACGGTTGGCAGTTCCTGAACATAGCGCTGGTAATACCATTGCCCCTTCTCTTCCCAGGTCGGTTTATTCAGTGCAACCACACGGGCCTGTCGCGGGTTCAAATGCTCCATGAACCGTTTGATCGTGCCACCCTTGCCAGCGGCATCACGGCCTTCGAACAGCAGAACGAACCGTTGCCCCGTATCCTGCGCCCACAGCTGAACCTTCAAAAGCTCCGCCTGTAGGCTTGCCTTCTGCGCCTCATAGGTCGACCGCGCCATCTTGCGGCCATAGGGGTATTTTCCGCTTTCGAACGCCTGCCGGATCTTCTCGGGGCTTGGCTCTGCCGCGTTTGCCGCCTTGGCCTCTACGACTTTGATCTGAGGGGATTTTGCTTCGACCGGAGCAATGGCTTCCATACATCTTATCCTTTTTCAACTGTCCTGAATGAGGGCTAGCAGAAACGTCGAAAATCCGCTTTGATTGGTGTCAAATTGATGCCTCAAAAACCCATAAATTCCACTCTGGATCAGAGGTTCCGATGCACACGTCATTTGCCGATCTGAATGGTCAGTCCTTTTGCCTCCGAACATGGGGCGAACCTGATGCGCCACCGCTTTTGATGCTGCATGGTTTCCCGGAATACGGCGGTGCGTGGGCAGATCTCGCCCCTTATCTGGCGGATCGCTTTTACTGCATTGCTCCGGACCAACGTGGATATGGCCAAAGCTGGTGCCCTGAAGGGATGCAGAGCTACGCCTTATCTCAACTAGTGTCCGACATGGCCGCTTTGATTCAGAGCCACAGTGCACCTTTTGCTGTTCTGGGTCATGATTGGGGTGCATCGGTGGCCTATGGCCTTGCCATGTTCCGCCCTGATCTTGTTGACCGGCTTATCATTGCAAACGGCGTGCATCCGGTTCCGTTTCAACGCGCCATGGCCGCAGGCGGTGCGCAATCAGAAGCCTCACAATACATCAACCAACTGCGGGCGCCCGATGCGGCACAAAAACTGTCCGAGAACAACTTTGCATTGCTCGAAAGGTTCTTTCGCCACGGCATGGGACTGGATTGGCTGACCGAGAGCCGCATGGCCGAATACCGGACCGAATGGGCGCGACCCGGACGGTTAGAGGCGATGTTGAACTGGTATCGCGCCTCTCCGTTGGTTGTCGCGCAGCCAGGGCTTCCCGCAACAGACCTGCCGGATCTGCCGCTGGATCGGCTGCATGTCCGATGTCCGCATCTGTTGCTTTGGGGACCGGATGACAAAGCCCTTTTGCCCGAGGCAACTGAAGGCTTGGAAACCTTCGCGCCCAATCTGACCCGCATCACGATCCCTGGCACTGACCACTGGCTGCATCACCAAAAACCGCAGGACGTTGCACATGCCATTCAGGAATGGATTCAAACGGCCTGACCTGTCAGGTCCATTAACGATGGCCCCAATCGTCGGGGTTGTCAGAATTGTTCGGCGACAAACCCAATTCGTCGCCATCGGTTGAACATCCCAACCCCAGCACTGTCCGGTTTGCATAAGAGAAGTACGAACAGACCTGATTGATCTCTAGGATCTCTCCGTCGTCCCATCCGGCCTCGCGCAGGGCGATCACATCCGCCTCAACCATATCCCCCGGCGTTTCGGTCAGTTTACGGGCATAGATCATGGCAGCCAGCTGCGCTGCATCCAACGGAGCGGCGGCCGGATCGCGCGCCTCAATCGCCGCCCGGATCGCTTTGCCCCGCGCCTCATCGCCAAGCAACCGCTGCAAGCCGGCAAAATGATGTTCAACGCAATACCCGCACCGGTTCAGAGAACTGACCCACACGCCCAACACCTCAAGGAACCATTTAGGGATCTTGTTGCCCGAATGATGCAGGACTGCCTTGTAGATCGCCATGTGGCCTTCCATCGAATGCGGCCGCAGGCTGTGCGCCATCATGATGTTATCCACATTGTTGTCTGGCCCGGTGACTCGGTCATAGAGTTTCTTCAGCTTGCCCGTGGCCTCAGCGAAGGGGATGGTTTTGATCCAGCTCATTTGGGGTCCTGTTATGGTGTTTGCTTATTATCGAGAGACTAAGAGCGCTTTGGGCAGGTTGCGAGATGAAATCTCTCTGAATCAACTGCGAAGTAAGAAGTACTAACCCCGCTTGCGCCCGATTTGGGAATTGGCCGTCTTTTTGATAAGATCAAATGATATTCAAACATAAGTTTTTAAAAAAGGAGAACTCAAATGCCGAGAGTTGTTCCAACTTCATGGATGCCAAATGTAAAAATGGAGAGAATACATCTGCATTGGACTGGTGGCGGGAATTCAGCGAACTCAACAGACAAAAAAGCCTACCACATTCTGATCGAGGGAAACGGTGATCTTGTGCGCGGTAAATCGATTGTCAAAAACGCGCGCCCCTTACCCAGCGACTATGCGCGTCACACTGCGGGCGCCAACAGTGCCTCCATAGGTGTCTCGTTATGCTGCATGGCAGGCGTCAACCGAGAAAGAGACTACAAAGAATCCACGGCTCCAATGACCACAACACAGTGGAACAAAAGTTTCGAAGTCATCGCCGATCTTGCTGAGAAATACGACATTCTCATCACGCCCACCAAGGTGTTGACGCACGCGGAAGTGGAACCAAACCTGAATATCCCACAGAACGGAAAATGGGATATTACGCGTTTATCGTTTAACTCTGACCTTCGAGGATATCGCGATATTGGCAATGAAATGCGCGCCAATGTTGCCTCACTCCTCGGGGACGGCGGGGTTCCAGCTTCGGACGACATGTCAGAAGCCGAAAAACTACCCAAGTTTCGCGTTTCCGGTGTTCATCCGGACGTTCTGAATTTTAGGGCATCACCGGGGGGCAAGAAAACAGGAACCCTTCCAGAACGAACAGTCGTTGAGCGATTGGGTGTTGATGGTGAATGGTGGCGGGTCAGAACCCGGCTTGGGTATGTTGGCTACGTACATTCGGGTTATCTCAAGCCAGTTGATCCTTGATGCTTCGCACCATGGCACAACTAGCCAGTCCCGGTGGACCGCTGATGCCGCTCGCTGAGCCTCAACCAAAATGATTGAAAAGCGCTGCGCTGCGAAGGCAAGACGAAACTCAGGTTGATTTTGACGCGCATTAAGTCAGGTCTTGAGAGCAGATATTGATGCAAGGCGCAGCGTCAAGCACTTTGGACTCAGCGCGCCCATCCTTTGCAGATCGCGTTGACCGTAGTCAGAAAGCCCTTCTGAGATCCTCATACCTGGACTGAGCTTCGCCAGAACAACGCGTTACGAACATGATAGCGCGGCCATTAGCGGCATTCGGTACGGCAACGAGGGCTTGCGTGAGGCCCAAACCTTCCACAACACCTCGCGCCCCTCTTCCCCCGGACCACATCACCTGCCATAATGGGGGAAACTCAAAAACAAGAGCAGCCCATATGCCCGACGATCTGTTGACGCCCGAAGCGACCAATACCTATGACGCCTCCTCAATCGAGGTGCTCGAAGGTCTGGAACCGGTCCGCAAACGCCCCGGCATGTATATCGGCGGCACGGATGAACGCGCGCTGCACCATATGGTGGCTGAAATCCTCGACAACTCGATGGACGAGGCAGTCGCGGGCCATGCCAACCGGATAGAGGTCGAGCTGCACGCAGATTACGCCCTGACCGTACGCGACAACGGGCGCGGCATTCCGATCGATCCGCACCCCAAGTTCCCCGACAAATCCGCGCTCGAGGTCATCCTGTGTACCCTGCACGCGGGCGGCAAGTTCTCGGGCAAGGCGTATCAGACCTCGGGCGGTCTGCATGGCGTGGGTGCGTCGGTGGTGAACGCGCTTTCGGATTCGATGGTCGTGCAGGTGGCGCGCGACAAAACGCTGTTCGAACAGCGGTTCTCGCGCGGTATCCCTCTGGGTCCCGTGGAAAAGGTTGGCGCGGCCCCCAACCGGCGCGGCACGACCGTCACCTTTCACGCGGATGCGGACATCTTCGGCCACCACAAGTTCAAACCCGCGCGGCTGTTCAAATCCATCCGCTCCAAAGCCTACCTGTTCTCGGGCGTGGAAATCCGTTGGAAATCCGCCATCGATGACGGAGAAACCCCGACCGAGGCCACCTTCCACTTTCCCGGCGGCCTTTCGGATTACCTGAAAGAGACGATGAACGGCTCGTCCACCTATGCCGAGCAACCCTTTGCAGGCACCGTGGATTTCAACGAAAAATTCGGAACCCCCGGCAAGGTCGAATGGGCGATCAACTGGACGCCCTCGCGCGATGGGTTCATCCAGTCCTACTGTAACACCGTCCCCACCCCCGAAGGCGGCACGCACGTCGCGGGCTTCTGGGCCGCTGTTCTCAAAGGGATCAAAGCCTATGGAGAGCTGATCAACAACAAGAAGGCCGCTCAGATCACCCGCGATGACCTGATCACCGGCGGCTGCGCGCTGGTCAGCTGTTTCATCCGCGAGCCGGAATTCGTCGGCCAGACCAAAGACCGCCTGGCCACGGTCGAGGCGCAACGGCTGGTCGAAAACTCGGTCCGCGACCATTTCGACAACTGGTTGGCCGCGGATACGAAATCCGCCGGCGCGATCCTGGACTTCCTCATACTGCGGGCTGAGGAACGCCTGCGCCGACGGGCCGAGAAGGAAACACAACGCAAGTCCGCCACTAAGAAACTTCGTCTCCCCGGCAAGCTGGTGGACTGTAGTAGTTCAACACGGGACGGCACGGAATTATTCATCGTCGAAGGCGATTCTGCGGGCGGGTCTGCAAAAATGGGCCGGGACCGCAAAACGCAGGCCCTGCTGCCCCTGCGCGGCAAAATCCTGAACGTGCTGGGCGCGGCCAGTTCGAAACTTGGCACCAATGCCGAAATCAACGATCTGACCCAAGCGCTGGGTGTCGGCCTTGGCACCAAGTTCAATGTCGACGACCTGCGCTATGACAAGGTCATCATCATGACCGACGCGGATGTGGACGGGGCGCATATCGCCTCGCTGCTGATGACGTTCTTCTTCACCCAGATGCGGCCGATGATCGACGCGGGCCACTTGTATCTGGCCTGCCCGCCTCTGTATCGCCTGACCCAAGGGGCCAAGCGCGTTTACTGTCTGGATGAGGCCGAGCGCGACGAATGGCTTGAGAAAGGTCTGGGTGGCAAGGGCAAGATCGACGTGTCCCGCTTTAAGGGTCTGGGCGAGATGGACGCCAAGGACCTGAAAGAGACCACGATGGACCCCAAATCCCGGAAATTGATCCGGGTCACCATCGACGAGGACGAACCCGGCGAAACCGGCGACCTTGTCGAGCGTCTGATGGGTAAGAAGCCCGAACTGCGGTTCCAATACATTCAGGAGAACGCGCGGTTTGTGGAGGAGCTGGATGTTTGAGTTTGGTAAAGCCGTCAAAGAAATTGCCAACTGATAGGTTTTGTGACTAACCAATTGGAGTTTTTCGAGGCTATCTTGGTCACCGACTTTAACAGTCGTTTCCCAAAAACTTGAAATTAAGAAACGCCAATGGCGAAAAAGAAAAAATTTCGCTTCTATATCGGGACGGAGACTGAACGTTTCAGTTCTGTTTATTCAATTACAGTTCACCGAGGAAACGTTTACCTTATTTCCAAAAGCCTTGGTGGAATTGCGAAAGGTTCCTTCCACGAGGGAGGTGTTTGCCACTTTGGGTTTACCGATGAATACTGGAAAAAGAACTTTATTGGAATGCGGTACTCGCCGAGTAGGTGGCGAAGACCAACGAATATTTCACTTAACAGATTTGCGCCAATCGCGTTTGTCCGGTTTCAAAACAACCTATTGAAGGCCCAGCATTCTATTGCAAGCGGCAACTTGCATTGTGTTCGAGCACCGCAAAGGACCCAAATGGTGGAACTTATTCTCATCATCGCATCTCCGGAAATTAGCGGCACCGAAGGAGCGTTCCAAAACCAGAATGTGCTCTGGGAGCAGAACATAAAGGAAAATGAAAAACTCTTGGTGTTGTCACAACGCGGACCCGAGCGTCATAGAACCGACGACATAGTATCAAAACTCAATCCTCACGGCCCAAGATACGAGTGGACCGGGATTTCTGAAATGGCGCCAGGCGAGCGGATGGAAGACTTGAACGCCACACTAGCGACTAAGCCGAAAGATGGTGAACCCATTATTCTTACGGAAATCACTGGGCTTAAGTTCACTAAGTACTAGCCAGCGCCGATAGGTTACTTGCGCCCGTCAAATTCCCACATCGAGATCGGCGTAAACATCCATCCGACCTCAACACAACCCTCGCGCCCGCCCATGTGGGCGGGTCGGGCGCGTGCTTGATGCTTTGCCTCATGCGATGGCTAGATAGAAGACACACCAACACCACACGCGCCCTCAAAAAACCAAAATCTACTGCAATCCAAACATCTTCGGTTTACTAATCAAACCAAGACCCGGCTTCCTTGTGACAAGCTGGCTTGGATTTAACGATTAAGGATTTGCAATGGCCCGCCTTTATGACAGTCGAAAACGTGTTCTCGTAACCGGTGGGGCCGGTTTTTTGGGCTCGCATCTGTGCGACCGGCTTCTGGATCAGGGGCATGAGGTTTTGTGCGTCGACAACCTGTTCACCGGCACCAAGCGCAACATTGACCATCTGCACAACAACCCGCGGTTCGAGTTCATGCGCCATGATGTGACCTTCCCTCTGTTTGTGGAAGTGGACGAGATCTATAACCTCGCCTGCCCGGCCTCACCCGTGCATTACCAGCACGATCCGGTGCAGACGACCAAGACCAGCGTGCATGGCGCGATCAACATGCTGGGTCTGGCGAAACGTCTGAAATGCAAAATCTTTCAGGCCTCGACCTCTGAGGTGTATGGCGATCCGACCATTCATCCGCAGACCGAAGATTATTGGGGCAACGTCAACCCGGTTGGTCCGCGATCCTGCTATGACGAGGGCAAGCGCTGCGCCGAGACGTTGTTCTTCGACTATCACCGGCAGATGGGGTTAGAGATCAAGGTGGCCCGCATCTTCAACACCTACGGCCCCAGAATGCACCCCGCCGACGGGCGCGTTGTGTCGAACTTCATCATGCAGGCGCTGACGGGTGAGCCGATCACGATCTTTGGCGACGGCACGCAGACCCGGTCATTCTGTTATGTGGATGATCTGATCGAAGGGTTCATCCGGTTGATGGAGACCGACAAAGACGTCACCGGCCCGGTCAATCTGGGCAACCCTAACGAATTCTCGATGAATGAACTGGCCAGCGAAGTGCAGGCGCTTGTGGGCACCGACACACCGATCAGTTTCAAGGACCTGCCACAGGACGACCCCAAGCAACGCCAGCCCGACATCACTCTGGCGCGGAGCGTGCTCAACTGGGAACCCAAGGTGCAGTTGAAAGAAGGGTTGGCGTCCACAATCAGCTATTTCAGAGAGCTACAGTCAGAAGCCGAGTCCCACTGAACAAAGGGCTGCTTTCCCCCAATTGGCCAGGATTGCTCAGGTCTGCAGCTGGGCATTAACGGGCTGGCACGCAGGGGCGATGGCAATTTCTCGTTGCCTAAACCTTTGATCTCGTTCACACTTACCGCAACATAACAACAATGGCTTGAGGTCCGGGCGTCCAATTTCTTTTACCGACTACGAATTTAAGACGGGAGGACGACATGAAAGCACTAACCTTCGGGCTGGCCCTGACCCTGCTGGCCACGCAAGCCATGGCGCAGCAGACGTTAAGCTTGGCTTCGCCAATCCCCGACGGGGCCGAGACCCGGTTTTGCTATTATGATGGTATGGCTTATTCCGAGGATGCCTTTGTTCTGATGGTTGGCGATAATACTGTGACTTCGACGATTACCACGGTTCAGGAACGCCTGCTGCGCTGCCACCGCGACAACGACGGGACCCTGAAATGGAGACCGCAGAGCACATTCTCGACCAATAACTAAGCGCTGCGCCCCTGATCAGACAGCGAGTCCAATCAAAGCAACCCCAGCGGCCATAAGTACGGCGGCCCCCAGCCGTCGTATCCAGTTGCCTTCCTTCAGGAAGATGAACCCGATCAGCGCAGCAAAGATGACTGAGGTTTCCCGCAGCGCCGAGACCGCGCCCAGTGGTGCAAAGTTCTTAGCATACAGCACCAGCCCATAGGCGGTCATCGAAACCAGCCCGCCCAGAATGCCTGTCATCCAGACCTTGGTTGGCAAGTATTTGAGGGTATCGCGTTTCTTAATTCCGACAAAGCCTGCAATGAACAGATGCAGGAAAGCCCCCCAGGCCCAATAGCTGAGCGTATTGCCAGACAGCCGAACGCCGATCCCATCCACAACCGAGTAGATCGAAATGCAGAACCCGGTGCCCAGCGCAAAGCCAAGCGCACTGCGTCCGACCCCCGAGCGCAGCGCTTTCCAGCTGCTCAGCTGAATGCCAAATGCAATCAGTGCAATGCCACCCCATGCCTGCAATGGCAGCACCTCGCCCACCAGAACCATCGCCCAAAGCGAAACCAGCGCCGGAACGATGCCCCGCGCAATGGGGTAGACCACACTCAGATCGCCATGCTGATAGGCTTTGCCCAGCATGAAGTAATACCCGAAATGCACAACGGTCGAGATTAGGATGTAGATAAAGCTTTCAGCACTGGGCAATGGCAGGACCATCACCATCACGGCTGCTGGCAACACGTGGCCCAAAGCAACAAGGCCCAACATCGTCGTGCGATCCGCCGCTGTCTTGACGATGGCGTTCCAAACCGCATGCAGAAGTGCCGCAGACAGAATGATAAGGATGACAAACAGGGTCATGCCCGGACCTTTCCCGCAGATATTATGCGCAAAAAGGGTCAGTGGCCCTATTCACTTGGCGCGATCTCGGCCAAAACGGCGATTTTTGTCAACCCGGATTCAAACCGGCTGCTGACCAAGCCAGCTTTCGATTTGCTCTGCCGGCCCCTGCCAGCCGGGCTCCATAAACAGAAAATGCGCGTGGTCCTGAACCAGCAAAAAGGTCCCACGTTCCCCGTACCGCTCTGCCAAGGCGCGGCAGGTATCGGGGTTAACCGCCCGGTCTTCTGCACCGGAAACGACTAGAACCGGGCAGTCGACCTTTTCGAAATCGACCTTTATCGCGTGATCGTCGTCGAACATCCAAAAGAACATTTCGAACATCACGCGCCCACTTTCGGCCCCCAGTTGATCGAACACAGCATGCTGTTGAGCCTCGTCCATTTTATTAAGCGCAAATGGCGCCATCAGGTCGAATTCGACACGCATGGGCTGTTTCCAGAAGGCCCCACCTTCCATCAACGCCCGCGGCACGGCGCGTTCGTCGTCGGTTTCCGGCAAAGTGCCCCAGGGTGCATTGGGGTTAATCAACACAATAGCACTGGCAAGACCGCGCGCGGCCACCTGTTGCGCAACCACACCCGCGATGGCGTGGCCCAGCAGAACCGGCTTGCTGCCCAAGCCCTGCACAAATTCCGCTATGTCATTGGTATAATCCAACACGCTTGTCTCAGTCAGCCCGGGGTCAGGGTCTGCTTTCGGATCACCGCCATGGTGACGCAAGGCTGGTGTATGTACGGTCCAGCCCCGATCCCGAAAGAAAGTTGCGTAATCCTGCATGCACCAGGGTCCGGCAAACGCCCCATGAATCAGAACAATTTCTTTTGGCATCGAAATCTCCTGTGGCTCTGCGATCAGTATGAACATCCGGTAAGATGTTACAACAGCCCGTGATCCCTGTTGCAGGACGCAGGTCAGGTCCTAAGATCGGGACTATGAGCTTTGTAACCGACAACCAACTGCCCCTGCTGATCCTGTTTTTTGTGATAGGGTCGATCGGTACGGCGTTTCTGTTCCGCAAACCAGCCGGGCATCGGGCGTGGAAACTGGCCGACCTGGTTTGGGTCGTTCTGGGCGGCATCGGGGCGTTAGTTGCGGTTATGGCCGGGCTTTACACCTCCGACAGCTCTCGGCTGGATCGTCAGATCGACGTGGCCTATGCGGCCACTCTGGCCTTTGATCGCGACGCGGCACGGTTTCGCCTGCGCTTTTGTGATCCAGCCTTTGACCCGGATACGGCTGTTTTATGCGACAAAGTCGAGTTCCTGTCGGCTTCAACCGCCAGCAATTCTGAACTGCCGTTGTTCATTGCCGTCACCAATGAGGTCGCCCCATTACAAGGCCTGCATTTCCTGTTCGGACGTCAAGCCAATGATGACATGGATGAAATGCGCAGCGCTGCCGCGCAGGCTGACGCCTTCGATATTGACCAGTTTCTGGTCTTCACCTCGCTGGACGACGAAACGCAAACCGCCATCGACAATATGCGCCGGAAAGTACCGGCCATTGCCGGGGACTACCTGATTCTGGCCCAAAGTTATGATGATCTGATCGATCAGGTCGGTAAATTGAAAGACGAGTGGGAATATTTGCAGGCCAACGCCCACATTCTGGTTCTGCAAATCGTAGCTTTGTGCCTTGTCAGCTTTGCAGCCCCGTTCCGGTTGGGGAAATCGCTGGTCGAGCTACGTACGACACTTATCGCCGATACGCCTGTGCCAACACCTGCGGATCCGTCCCCAGAAAGTAACGCAGCAGAGTCCACAGGTTCCGACTACCCCGCCGAATCCAGCCCGCCTGCTCATACCGCTCCGCGCTTGTAAAGGCCCGCGCATCCAGAAGTGTGATCCGGGGCAATCGACGCGCTAGGGCGACGTCTTCCATCAAGGGTTGGTCTGGAAAACCGCCTGCGGCATGGTAGACATCACGCGGCACCAAAAGCCCCTGATCCCCATATGGCAGCCCGAACACCCGGCTGCGCAGATTGGCCCAGCCCGAGACCCATCCCGGCGCAATACCCCGCGCTTTAAACGCCAATCGAAAGGCCGCAGGTCCGTTGCTGGATAGATGGGCGCTTACCGCCTCGCTCCAGCCGTTTTCCAATACAGTGTCAGCATGCAGGATCAGCAACCAATCTCCATTGGGCTCTGCGCACCCTCGGCGCAATTGCCCGCCGCGTGACGGCGTGCCTGTGACAACCCTTGCTCCGGCCTCTTCCGCGATCTCTAGTGTTAGGTCGTTAGATCCGCCATCGCTGATGATCAGGTCCCGGATCAGCCCGGCATGCAGTCCTTCCATCAATGCGCCAAGGCACTCGGGCAAGGCATCGGCAGCGTTTAGGGTCGGAATAACAACAGAGATCGGGGCTGGCACGTCTGATACCCTCTGGTCTTGGCGGCGGATCTTCCTATATCACGAGGCCAAGGGAAATGACGAGGACCAAGCCATGCCCACCCGCCGCATCCTGCGCCTGACCGGCTCGGACACCGAAAGTTTTTTGCAGGACCTGATCACCAATGACATTCAGGGTTTGGATGACGGGCTGGTATATGCCGCGCTGTTGACGCCGCAAGGCAAGTATCTGGCCGACTTTTTCCTCAAGCGCGATGGCGATGGCGTTCTGCTGGACGCGGCCGAGCACCTTGCCGATGATCTGATCAAACGTCTGAACATGTACAAACTGCGAGCAGACGTGGCCATCGAAAGCACCGATATGAACCTGCAGCGCGGAACCGGCTCCTCGCCCGAGAGTGCCCTGCCCGACCCGCGGCACCCTGACATGGGCTGGCGCATGTATTCTGCGGCACCCGAACAGGATGATGGCACCGATTTCGATGCACTGCGTGTGCAACACTGTATTCCCGAAGCGGGTACTGAGCTGACCCAGGACAGCTATATCCTCGAATCTGGGTTCGAAGCGCTGAACGGCGTGGATTTCAAGAAGGGCTGTTATGTAGGTCAGGAAGTGACCGCGCGCATGAAGCACAAGACCGAATTGCGCAAGGGCCTGCGCCGCGTTGTTATCGACGGCACCGCGCCCGTGGGGACCGAGATCACAGCTAATGGCAAAACGGCAGGCACCCTGTTCACTCAGTCCGGGGGCCACGCGATTGCCTATCTGCGTTTTGACCGCGCTGGCGGCGAAATGCAGGCGGGCGAGGCCACGGTGCGACTGACCGACTAAGCGCTGCTTGTTGCCTAATCAGCACGACCCCCTCGTCGACACACATCGCCAAGTTTGAACCTGTTCCCCAGCCCTGCCAAACTGAGGGAAACAGGTCAAACCGGATACACCCATGTTTCGACTATATTCCGCGATCTGGCGGGCCAGTGCCGGGCGGCAGATCATCCTTATCGTGCTGTCCATCGCCATTGCGGCGCTTGCCGCCGTTCCGCTGGAGTTTCAGCGCGACATCGTCAACCACCTGACGGCAGATGATGTCGGCACTGAAAAGCTGATCCAATTGGGTATTGGTATGATGGCCGTTATCCTGCTGAGCCTTGGGCTGAAATGGATCCTTGGATACCGGGCTGGCACTTTGGGTGAAGACATGATCCGACTGATCCGGCAGCGCCTGCTATGGCGTTCAACCGATCTGAAGGAAACGGGCGCGGACCTGCGCAAAGGCACCATGACCACGGCCATTTCCGCCGAGGCTGAAGAGTTGGGAAAGTTTGCGGGCGGCGCTTTCTCGGATCCGGTGGTTCAGATTGGAACGTTGATCAGCGTGATCGGCTATATTTCATCCACGCAACCCGGGCTCGGGCTGATCGCCTTCTCGATGATTGTGCCGCAGATCATTATCGTTCTGGTGTCACAACGCAAAGTGAACACTTTCGTGGCAGAGCGCGTCCGCATCCTGCGCGGCGCCACAGACCGGCTGACGACCGAGGATATCGAAGCGGTCGAGCGGGACATCAACACCATGTTTGACGAAATTTATCACACACGGCGACGTATGTTCCTGTGGAAACTGTCGGCCAAATTCCTGCTGAGCGTGATCAATGGGGCCGGTACCGTCGGTATTCTGATGCTGGGCGGTTATCTGGTGTTACAGGGGAAAACGGATGTGGGCACCGTTGTGGCCGCCACCAGTGGCCTTAGCCGAATTCAGGGGCCGACCGCATTTCTGATCGCTTTTTATCGCCAGGTCAGCGCCAATCGCATCAAGTATGAACTAATGCTGGAACTGTTTGGCCCCGACCCAACACGGTATCGTTACCGCCCTAACGCGTAAAAAAACCGCGCGGCGGGTGCCTGCGCGGTCTCTTTCACAAAGTGACGGAACGTCACGCACGTTCGGAATATTCCATCGTTTCGGTGTTCACGACGATCATTTCGTCCTGACCGATGAAAGGAGGCACCATGACTTTCACGCCATTGTCCAGCACCGCAGGCTTGAACGAGTTTGCAGCGGTCTGGCCTTTGACGACCGGCTCGGTCTCGACAATTTGGCAGGTCACTTTCTGCGGCAGCGTCGCGTTCAGCGCCTCGCTTTCGTAGAATTCAACGACAATGGTCATGCCATCCTGAAGGAACGGGCGACGTTCGCCCAGCAAATCTGCCGGCAATTCAATCTGTTCGTAGGTTTCTGCATCCATGAACACCAACATCCCATCGGATTCGTACAGGAATTGCTGATCTTTCTGCTCAAGGCGAACACGCTCGACCTTGTCCGCAGACCGGAAGCGCTCGTTGAGTTTTGAGCCATTGCGCAGGTTGCGCAGTTCGACCTGAGCAAACGCCCCACCCTTGCCCGGTTTTACGTGGTCAACCTTGACCGCTGCCCACAGGCCGTCGTTATGCTCAAGCACATTGCCGGGGCGAATTTCGTTCCCATTTATCTTGGGCATTACATAAATCCTTCACAAACGGTTGATGCATCAGTTGCGGTCCCTATATCTGGCGGGATCACACCTGACAAGACAACGACACCTAGTGCTGCACTTGCAGCAAGCCATGCAAGTGACGCAACGCAACTATGCATTTTAGCTGTATCCGAATCGCACCTAATAGGTCATAAGGACCCTCACGCCGAAAATGCAAGAGCAAGAACAACAAGGAAGACGAGATGAGAGATTTCGTTGACGGCACTGCCTTTAACAACGAGCAAGGCAATCGTGCGCGCAAACTTTTCGCGGCCGTTGTGTTGGCTGCACTCGATGACGCTATCGCCGATGACAAGAAATACGGCAATGGCCCCGAACAAATCGCCCGCTGGGCACGTTCGCGCGATGGGCGTGAAGTTCTGTCCTGCGCGGGTATTGACCCGAACGAGCGGGTTGTCAGCGGACTGATGGAGTTCGTTGGTCGCGGTGTACGGACCTCGGTCGCACTGTCCCGTGAAGAAAGCGAGCGCCGCAACGCCGCTCAGCACGCAGAAGCCGCCTGAACTTAAGCGAGTTCGAACAGAAAAAACGCGCTCTGTCCGCCAGAGCGCGTTTTTCTATGCTCTGCCGCGATGTCCAAAAGGCTAGAAAAACAACAACCACTGCCGTGCCACCCAAACTTCGGCCAGCAGCATGACGCCAAACATGGACTTGCCCCAGACAGACAGACCGCGCTGCCACAGTGCGACATACGCAGCAAGACAAACTGCGGCAGAAACCGGAGCCACCCATAATGCGTGATGGCTGCTGTCCCAATAGCTGACCGGGCTGTGAAACACCCAATCGCTCAAAGGCCAGAATTGAGGTCTCCCGTCGCCCGCATGCAGCACAAAATCTGTCGCTAGGTGCAACAAACCTGCCGCTGCTCCGACAGCCACGGCGTGCCAGCCACGCCAAACTGCCAGCAACTGTGCAATCCCCCAAAGGATAAAGGAGTTGTCGATCGCAAAGACGGTTTGCCAGGCCCGCGAATAGTACAGTTGCCCGAAGACCACTTGTTCCGGAATGCCCAATACAAACAACGACACTCCCACCATGAGATACAGGGACAAATCCGGCAGCACTGCCCCCAGCATTGCAGCCAACAAGATACGGCCCTGCGGCGGTCGGGCAAAAGCGGCGGCCCCGATCAAAAGATGCGCTGGTGTGTTCATCCAGGTCTTTCCCTTCCGGCTCAAATCAAGTCATCTGCGCCTCGACATATAGGAGACAACCCATGGTTCGCGCCATCATGATTCAAGGCACTGGCAGCAATGTCGGAAAATCGGTTCTTGTGGCCGGGCTTGCGCGCGCCTTTACGCGCCGGGGTATGCGGGTTGCTCCGTTCAAGCCACAAAACATGTCAAACAATGCGGCCGTCACCGAAAACGGGGGCGAGATTGGCCGCGCGCAGGCGCTTCAGGCCCGTGCAGCGAAGCGGGCGACCCACACAGATATGAACCCCATTCTGCTGAAGCCCGAGACGGACACCGGTGCTCAGATCATCGTTCAAGGGCAGCGCGCGGGTACGATGAAGGCCGGGGACTACCGTAAGGATAAGTCCAAGCTGCTGGGGGCCGCGCTGGAAAGCTTTGACCGGCTTTGTGCGGATGCGGATCTGGTGCTGATCGAAGGTGCGGGCAGCCCGGCTGAGACCAATCTACGCAAGGGTGACATCGCCAATATGGGTTTTGCCTGCGCCGCAGGTATTCCCGTGGTTCTGGTCGGTGATATTCATCGTGGCGGCGTGATCGCACAGATCGTTGGCACACAGGCTGTGCTGGACGGTGGCGATCTGGCGCAGATCCGGGGTTTTGCTGTCAACCGGTTCAAAGGGGACGTGTCTTTGTTTGAGGAAGGGCGTGACGACATCGCCGCCCGCACTGGTTGGCCCTGCTTGGGTGTCGTGCCCTGGTTCCATGACGCGTGGAAACTGCCTGCTGAGGATATGATGGACATTCGCTCTCATACCGGCGGCACGTGCAAGGTGGTTGTGCCTCAGCTGGAACGGATGGCCAATTTTGACGACCTTGATCCGCTGTCCGCTGAACCAGACGTGAGTGTCGAGATCATCCCAGCCGGACGCCCCCTGCCCGGTGATGCCGATCTGGTTCTGCTGCCGGGCAGCAAATCCACCATCGGGGATCTGGCCTATTTTCGAGCGCAGGGTTGGGACATCGACCTTTACGGCCACGTGCGGCGTGGCGGGCACGTTCTGGGCCTGTGCGGCGGCTATCAAATGCTGGGAAGAACCATTTCTGACCCGTATGGCGTCGACGGCAGACCCGGCAAGGTCGAAGGCTTGGGGTTGCTGGATGTCGACACTGTGATGGGCGGACAAAAGCAAGTCATTTTACGCTCGGCCCATGCCCTGCCCGACCGCGATCCGGTCAGCGGGTATGAAATCCATATGGGACACACTGAAGGACCTGATTGTGACCGTGCATGGCTGGAGGTCGAAGGCAAACCAGAAGGTGCCGCCAGCGCCAACGGACGGATCAAGGGCAGCTATTTGCACGGTATCTTTTCGTCTGACACGTTCCGCGCGCGTTACCTTTCAACGCTGGGCGTGACCTCGAACGTCGCTTATGAGGATGGCGTCGAACAGGTTCTGGATGACTTGGCAGATCATTTGGAACGCCATATGAATCTTGATCTGCTGCTGAGCCTCTCCCAGCCCCCTAGGCGCAGCTAGGCGTTACTCCAGATCTTTTGCGGCTAGGGCACGTGCAATCTCGCGCCGGACCATCTTGCGCACATTCCGCGTGATCCGCTCGCCCATCGTGCCCTGCAGCTCTTGCCGGACAACTTCTGCGATCAGGGCGCGCAGATCCTCTTCATCCATGTCGATACTTCTGTCATCGACTGCAGGCTCTGCGATCACCTCGGTCTCGGTCCTCGGCGCGCGGATGAACTCAGCTTGAACGTGTGCGTCGCCCTCATCGTCGGACGCGTCAGCTTGCTCAATGTCAATGGAACCGACGGCCTCGGCTGCGGCAAATTCTGCTTCTACGTTCCACGGCAAAGACTGCGACGGTGTGCCCGAGTAAGCATCTTCGCTGTCGCCATCCGGTTCCCATTGATCTTCTGTTTGTGCAATGGCAGCTTCCAACGCTTCGATCTTAGCGCTTAAGCTTGTTGCGGCATCCGCAGACTGAGTAGGTTTAGGCGCATCGGCCGCGTCCTCTGCGGCGTTGGCCGGCTTACCGGCCTGCACAATATCGCAGGCCCGCAGCAACATGGGTTTCGCCGAGTCGGACATCTTGAGGTCTGAGTCGGTCTGGGTGGGAACCCCATTGGTCTGCTTGGGCGTGCTGACACGCAAAGCATCCGTCAGAACCAGCCGCCCCGGCTTTCTCGATACAGGCTGTTGATCCGAGACGGATTTATCGCGGTTGTCTTCGCTTACCAGACGTTTGACCGAAGACAGAACGTCTTCGATCCCTGCTTTTACGACGTTATCAGTCATTGTTCTCTACCGCTCTATCCTTGGATCGAGTGTAGCCAAACAATCCCAACCTCACAACAAATAGTATGGCCGATCAGTCCCGACGCAACGCTTTGAGGACGCGATCCAGATCTTTGCTCTGTTTGCTGACCTGTGCCGGTGCCTTTTTGACCAGGTTGTAATACAAGGTTGGATCGTAAATCTGCACAGCCAAACCCAGACGTTCAGCCGTCAGCAGACCCTGAGCCTGCAACAATTGGTATGCCGCGCGCGAGCGTTCAGTGCGTGAAGCAACTTCGGCCAATTGCGCATCCAGCAAATCCTGCTGAGCGTTCAGCACATCCAAAGTTGTCCGCGCGCCCAGTGTTGCCTCTTCGCGAATCCCGTCAAACGCCACTTGCGAGGCACGAACCCGTTCAGTCGATGCCCTGAGGCTGGCGCTGGCCGCCTGGAACGCCGCATAACGGTCAGTCACGCCCTGCGTGATGTTTTTTTGGACATTCAACAGGTTCGCGCGTGACGCATCCCGAGTCGCCATTGCGCGACGTATATTCGCAGCCAACCGACCACCTGCATAAATGGGCTGGTTGAAGTTCAGCGAGATAGTCGCATCGTTGATATAGTCGTCGTTGTCATAGCTTTCCGTCACACCCGCGTCAGCGTTCAGGCTTACATTCGGACCAAGATTGGCCCGCTGCTGTTGCACGATCAGATCAAAAGCGCGCACCTGATGCTGCGCTGACAGAATCGCGGGATGGTTGCGCTGCGCCAGACTGACGGCCTCAGCCTCGGACCGCGGCAGGTTGGGCAGACTCGGCTGTCCCGCTGTACGCCCCGGTGCCTTCCCGACCGCGTTTACATATTCTGCCTGCGCGATGCTCAGCTCACCACGCGCGACCGCCAAATCCGCCTGCGAGTTCGCCAACTGCGCTTCGGACAAAGCAACGTCCGTGCGTGTGACCTCGCCAACCTCAAAGCGATCATTCGATGCTCTGAGTTCTTCGGCCGAAACCTCGACGTTGTTTTGGCGGATCCCCACGGTTTCTTCCTGCAGCAACACGCCCAGATAGGCATTTGCCGCACGGATCAGAACCTGTTGCTCGATGTCGATCAGAGTTTGTCGCGTCGACAACACGGTTTCCTGCGCAGATTGCTTGCCCAGAATCGAAGCCCCACCGTCATACAGAAGCTGACCCAGGGTCAGACCCGTAAAAAACCGCGACGGTTCATTGGTTGTGACCACATTGCTGGTCCGACTGCGGGTATAATCCTGGCTAACCTGCACCGTCCAGTTGATGATCGGCCGCAACGCCGACAACGCAATGGCCACATCTTCATCCGCAGCCCGCAAAAGTGCCCGGTTCTGCTCCAGCAAACCGCTTGTATTATACGCACCGATGAAGGCGTCTGTTATGTTATCAGCCCACGCTGCACGCCCTGGCATTACGCTCATGGCAAGCCCTGCGGTCACTGCGAATGCCTTGACCAGCCTGCCTGTCGCTGAACCACGCATACCGAAATCCTCTCAAAACGAAATTACACTGCCCTGCAGGCAGTTTGCGGCCTTGTTTTCAACTAATCAAGGCGGAAGGAAAATCTATCGGCGGACTATAGCGAAAATGCACACTCAGCCGAAAAACTCTCCAAGACCGGCGCGCTGGCGTTGAATGCGTCGCGCCAGCTGACCTGACCGCCAGACTTCCGACCAATCCGCACCGTCCCCAAGTTGCCGTCGACAAACAAGCACGCGATTCGGCCGTGCTCCTTGAGTTGATCCAGCAAACCTTCGGGGATTTGCTCGACACCGCCCTGCACCATGATCACGTCGTACGGGCCATGTTCGGCAACACCCTGCTCCAGCGGACCCACATGAATGATGGCATTATCAACATCTGCTTCGGCCAGAAGGCTTTGCGCCTCAGCCGCCAGTGCCTCGTTACTTTCCACTCCAACGACCAACTGCGCCATGCGCGCGGCCACCGCCATGGAATACCCCATGGCCGGCGCGATATCGAGAACCATCTCATCATTCGAAATGTTCAACGCATCCAGCATCTTGGCCAGTGTCCGCGGCTCAATCATAGCGCGCCCCTCGCCCATATCGATCAGACCGTCGACATAGGCAGCTTCACGCTGAGCATCTGGAACAAAATTTTCGCGTGGCACGCTCAACATTGCTTCGATGATCGGGAATTTGGTGACATCAGAGGGTCGGACCTGTGTATCAACCATTGTGCGGCGCCGGGTTGCGAAATCTGTCATTGGATATCTCGTCTCATTCCCATAGATGTCCGGCTTGTGCCACATCCTGACCCGACCAGCAACGGCCCTGTTGCCGCAACCCAGCCAAGGTGTCGAAATAATCCGGCGCCAGCTCATGCGAAATTCATTCTTGTCGCCAAATTTGCACGCAATCCACTGGACGCCCTCCTGGAAAGCTGCTAAAACCCCACGCACACCACGACAAGTATTTGATTTTACTTGAAAAGGCGAGTTGGCGGAGTGGTGACGCAGCGGATTGCAAATCCGTGTACACCGGTTCGATTCCGGTACTCGCCTCCACAACATCTTGTTTCCACGTTAGCATTGAGTTTTCGAAGCTTGTGAACGTAGCATTTTGCGTGATTGTCCTGGCATATGGGTTTCATTAAAACCGCAACCCAAACAAACAAGAATTGATGCCCTGAGGCATGCGATGAGGCAACGACCCAAGTATTTGAAGTGAGATGCAATGGGCGGGGGCCTAAATGCACATAGTCGCGTGAGTAACATTATGTCAAAATTTGGGTCGTAATCGAAATTTCATGACAATGAATGCGGGATGAACTAAAGGTTTATTTCAGAATAAGTAATAAGTTCTGGACGTCTAGTGGAACACATAGCCTTTACCTTCGAGATGGGGGTCGTTTGCGCCCTTCTCGCCTTCACAGTTTTCCTATTTGTGTCCGAGGTCGTCAGAATCGACCTTTCCGCCATACTGGTTTTGGTTCTTGTCGGCTTGCTAAGCTACGCACCCGGCCTAGAAAATCTGGCGGATGTGCCGCGTCTGTTTGATGGGTTTGCGTCAAACGCGGTCATTTCGATCATTGCGGTCATGATCGTTGGTGCTGGATTGGACAAAACCGGCATCATGAACAAAGTTGCGGCCGTTATTCTGAAGTACGGCGGCAAATCGGAAAGCCGCGTGCTGCCGATCATCTCGGGAACTGTTGGCGTCATTTCTTCCTTCATGCAAAACGTTGGCGCTGCGGCCTTGTTCCTGCCAGTTGTCAGCCGGATATCGACGAGATCGGGCATACCGCTGTCGCGCCTGCTTATGCCGATGGGGTTCTGCGCGATCCTGGGGGGGACGATGACGATGGTGGGGTCCTCACCGCTGATCTTGCTCAACGACCTGATCCAAACGGCCAATGACGGCTTGCCGGACAATCAGAAAATGCAGCCGTTCGGGCTGTTCTCGGTAACACCGATTGGGGCGGTGCTGATCCTGACAGGCATCGGGTACTTTCTGCTGCTGGGACGCTGGGTTCTTCCTGTGCAGGAAGGGGCCGACAATACGGGCACCGGTCAGGGCACACAAGAGTATTTGCAGCGGGTCTACGGGCTAAAGGCAGATGTGTTCGAAGTTGTTGTGCCTGCAGACAGCCCGCTGGTCGGGCAGATCCTGGCCGATATCAACCATGAGAACCACCTGTACATCATTTCAACTTTCTATCGTGGCAAAACGTCAATGGTTCAGGTTCTGACCGCTGAAATCGCAGCCCCTTGTCGGCTGGCGATTGTCGGACGGCGTGGCGAGGTAGAGGTTTTTGCGAAGAAATTCGGCTTAACAGTTCTTCCCGATCTGGATGTTTTTGTTGAGGAGTTCGCACCCACCAACGCCGGTGTCGCCGAAGTTGTCGTTACCCCCGACAGTAAATTGATCGGCAAATGCCCGCGCGAGCTTTTGTTCCGCAAGACATACGGTATGTCGCTTCTGGCTATTCACAGAGGGGAAGAAACGCTCAGCCACGTAGAGACCGATGATCATCAGTCCACTCAGATCGGGCTGGAAAAGTTTCATGCTGGTGACATGCTGGTCGCACACACGCGGTGGGACAATCTGATGCGGATCACCCGCGATCCGGATTTCGTTGTGGTCACAAGCGATTTCCCGCAGGAGGAATTGAGACCTCAGAAAGTCGGGTGGGCGCTTGCTTTTTTCGCTATTTCAATATGCCTGATCCTGTTTACCGACGTACGCCTTTCGCTTTGTCTTCTCACAGGGGCAGCTGGCATGATGCTGAGCCGCGTTCTCAGCGTGGATGAGGCTTACCGTGCCGTTGGATGGAACACTGTTTTCCTGCTTGCCTGCCTCATACCTTTGGGACAGGCGGTGCAAAATACCGGCACAGCCGCATGGATCGCACAGCAGATCATGGTCATTCTCGACGGCTGGCCGCTTTGGTCGCTTCAAGCGGGCATTGCTGTTCTGGCAACGGCGTTTTCATTGGTCATGTCGAATGTTGGCGCCACCGTTCTGCTCGTACCGCTGGCTGTGTCCATTGCAGTGGCTGCCGGAGGCAACCCTGCAGTCTTTGCGCTGACCGTTGCCATTTCCACCTCGAACAGCTTCATCATCCCGACCCATCAGGTCAATGCGCTGATCATGGGTCCGGCAGGGTACAAGGTCATGGATTTCGTCCGTTCAGGCGGCATCATGACCGCGCTGTTCCTTGTCGTTTCATTGGTGATGATCAACGTTATGTACTAGCGCGGCAATCGGGGCCGGATTTCTGGGCTGGCCCACCCCGATTGCCGATTACATTTCGTTGGAAAGGTTAGCTTGAACCTCTACGCCGAGCCCCGGCCTTGCGGGACAACCTCATACCCCGGCTCTTCCGGTTCATCATCTTCCATCTCCGGCGGGAAACCGGGGGCTGTGATGTCCAAACCAGTCGCCTCTTCCAGACGTTTGATGATATTCGGCGACAGCTCGCGATCGCCATACCGGGCAATGCCATCTTCAAAAATCTTGATCATGACCGGATTCATTTCCAGAGGCACCCCGGCGCGGTCCGCTACCTCTTGAAACAGACCAATGTCCTTTTTCACCAAGTCCATAGTGAAGGAGATGTCGCGCGAACCATTCAGTATGACCTGACTTTCCGTTTCATGCACAAAGGACGTACCGGACGAGATTTTTATCGCCTCATATGTCGTGTTGAGATCCATGCCCGCCGCCTTTGCCGTGACCAGCGCTTCGGCGCAAGTGATCAGGTTGGCTGTGGCCAGATAGTTGGTCAGCACCTTCAAAACCGAGGCAGAGCCCAATTCACCCGTGTGCAAAACACGCCGTCCCATGGTGGTCAGAAACGGCAGAATCCGCTCAAAAGTCGCACGGTCACATCCCGCGAAGATCGAGATATTGCCGGTGGCCGCCCGATGGCACCCGCCCGAAACCGGGCAGTCCACTGCCGCGCCTCCGCGTTCGATCACCTCGGCCCCCAAACGCTTGACCTCGGCCTCATCGGTTGTCGACATCTCCATCCAGATTTTGCCGGGGCCCACTTCGGGCAGCATCTTTTGCATGACCGCATCTGACGCCGCAGGCGATGGCAAGCAGGTGATGACCGCATCGCAATCGCGCATCAACTGTGCCGGGCCTTCGGCTGCCTTTGCGCCAAGGGCGACAAACGCGGCCACCAGATCCGCGTTCAGATCATGTACCGTCAGATCAATACCGTTCCGCAGCAAGGATCCCGAAAGCTTGCCGCCAACGTTTCCCAACCCGATGAATCCTACTTTCATATGTCGCCTCTCCCTGCTGGCTTGTACCTGTCATGCGATCACGGATTTATCTGACCATTCATGCCGCCCAACGACAACCACAGGTCGCTTTTCACACCCGCCTCCTGATGTTACGCGCAACGCGCTTGACAAGCGGGCCAGCAGTGCCGCATGACCCATTCGTTGGTGTCGGCAAGAGCCGATGAAAAGGGAATGCGTCAACGGATCTTCCGCCAAACGCAGCCGCCCCCGCGACCGTGACCGGAGAGGGTGCCCAATGCCACTGGCCTAGGCCGGGAAGGCGGGACATCCGACAGAGGACCCTGACGTACCGGGCCTCTGACATCCGCAAGCCGGGAGACCTGCCAACACCCGAAGTTGAAACCGGGCGGGGTGTTCCGGTATCGGGTCCATGTTGCAACACGTGGCCCGCTTGAAACCCCGTCCCCCGCGAAGAGGATTTGGGGGGATGAGAGACATGACTGAGACCACACCGGTCGAACTGCTGGTCTGCACGACCTGCCGCCGCGGGCTGCCCATCGAAGACGATGCGCAACGCCCCGGCACTTTGCTGCACCAGGCATTGGAACAAGCCGAACTGCCTGAAGGCATCACCCTGAAACCTGTCGAATGCCTTTCGAACTGCGATCAGGGCTGTTCTATCGTGCTGCGCGGTGGCCCCGATCGCTGGACCTTCGTTTACGAAAACCTGAACGAAGTGGACCATGTCGATGTAATCGTCGACGGCGCAACCAAGTATCTGGCCACCGAAGATGGCCTGGTGAAATGGCGCGAGCGCCCTGAACATTTCCGCAAAAACTGCGCTTCGCGCATTCCCCCGATTGGAGCCTGACATGTCGAATCTCGAAAAACTTCCCGTCACCGTGATCACCGGCTTTCTGGGCTCGGGCAAAACCACGCTGGTCAAACACCTGATGCAGAACCCGCAGGGCAAACGTCTGGCTGTTGTCGTCAACGAGTTTGGCGATGTGGGCGTGGATGGCGATATCCTGAAATCCTGCGCCATCCCGGATTGCCCTGCGGAAAACATCATGGAGCTGGCAAACGGCTGCATCTGCTGCACCGTCGCGGATGACTTCATCCCGACCATCGAGGCGCTGATGGCGCTGGAACCGCGCCCCGAGCATATCCTGATCGAAACCTCTGGCCTCGCCCTGCCCAAGCCGCTGCTGAAAGCGTTCGACTGGCCGGATATCCGCTCAAAGATCACTGTCGATGGCGTGATCGCTCTGGCCGATGCCGAGGCCGTCGCCGCCGGTCGCTTTGCCCCGAATGTCGAAGCTGTCGATGCCCAGCGCCTCGCCGACGACTCGATCGATCACGAAACGCCCCTGTCCGAGGTGTTTGAGGATCAGATCTCTTGCGCCGACATCATCCTGTTGACCAAGCCTGATCTTGCAGGGCCCGAAGGTGTGGCCAAGGCCAAAGAAGTGATCGCCGCCGAAGCCCCTCGCCCCCTGCCTGTTGTCGAAGTCGCCGAGGGCGTCGTGGATGTCCGCGTTGTACTGGGACTGGAAGCTGCAGCCGAGGACGACATGGATGCGCGTCCGTCGCATCACGACGGTCACCACGATCACGAACATGACGACTTCGAAAGCATCATCGTCGAGTTGCCGGAACAAACCGATCCAGCCGATCTGGTCGCCAAGATCGAACGTCTGGCGACCGAGCTGAACATCCTGCGGGTCAAAGGTTATGCGGCAGTAAAGGGCAAACCCATGCGCCTGCTGGTTCAGGCCGTGGGCGCGCGCGTCCGTCATCAATATGACCGCCCATGGGAACCAGGCGAAGAGCGCCGTTCGCGTCTGGTCGTTATCGCCGAGCATGACGACATCAAAGAGGCCGAAATCCACGCGATCCTCGCGGGCGTCACCGAGGCTGCCGAGTAAACCATGCACGTCGTCTTCCGCGAAAGCCACGGGCTCGAGGAAACCGAGACCCCAACCGATCTGGGCCAAAGCCCGGCGGATCTGGTTGTTTTGTCCTTCTCGGACAGCGACCTCGGCGCTTTCGCGGCGGGCTGGCATCGTGGCGGCGGAACCGAGGGTCGAATGCCAACGCTTCGACTGGCCAATTTGACCGCCCTCAAACACCCTCTGTCCGTCGACACTTATGTCGAGCAGACGTTGGACGGCGCCAAGGGCATTCTGATCCGCCTGATTGGCGGCGTGCCTTACTGGTCCTACGGCTTGCAACAGGTTCTGGCGCTGGCGCAGGCCAAGGGTATCGCGCTTGCCGTTCTGCCCGCGGATGGGCGCGAAGATACGCGGCTGGATGACTATTCCACCCTGCCCGTTTCAACGCTGCGCCGTCTGGCCCATCTGTGCGACACAGGTGGAGAGGTCGCAGCGCAAGCCGCATTGGCCCAGATGGCCTTGGCAGCAGGGCTTTATGCCGGGCCGGTGATGGGCGCAAAGACTCTGCCTGAATGCGGCGCATGGTGCCCGGATCGTGGTGTAATCCCAACGGATACCGCGTTCGAAGGCGACGCAAAACGTATCGTCGTCACGTTTTACCGCGCATATCTGACGTCGGCCGACACTGCCCCAGTCGCAGCTCTGATCCGCAGTTTGCGTGCGCGCGGATTTGCGGCAGTGGGCCTGTTCGCGCCTTCGCTCAAAGCGCCAACTGCTGCCGATTGGTTGCGCGAGACGCTTGGGGCGTTGACCCCCGCTGCCATCATCAACGCAACGTCCTTTTCGGGCAAAGGCGCGTCGGGCACGTCTCCGCTGGATGCCGCCAATGTGCCGGTGTTTCAGGTCGCTCTGGCCACCTCGCGCCGCAAAGCCTGGGCTGAGGCGGAACGCGGTCTCTCACCTGCCGACCTTGCCATGCATGTTGTCTTGCCCGAGGTAGACGGGCGGATTTCGGCGGGCATCGCTTCATTCAAGGAACCGGGTAAACGCGATCCTCATCTGGAATACTCCCGCTTTGCCCACCGGGCCGAGGCCGAACGGATCGAAGCCATTATCGATCGGGTGTCAGGTTGGCTGCGCCTGAACGACAAACCGAAGGCGGATCAGATCCCAGCGTTAGTGCTGTCGACCTATCCCGGCAAAGACTGGCAGATGGCCCAAGCGGTGGGCCTGGACGCGCTGGCATCTGCCGAGGCGATGCTGTCCGATCTCCAGAACGAAGGCTATGACACCACGCCAGAAGAGCCGATTGCTGAAACACTGTTGGACGCCCGCATTTCTTGGCCGCTGGAAGAATATTTGCACGCGCTGACCGATCTGCCCGAGCAATTGCAAGCCGACCTTCAAACGGTTTGGGGCAAATGCGAAGACGATCCGGCCTTTGCAGTAGGCGCGTTCCACTTCACAGCACTGCGCCGTGGTCAAGCTCTGGTCGCGTTGCAACCCGAACGCGGTACACCGGAACTGCGCGATGACGATTATCACGACTTGTCGCGCACGCCCCGTCACAGCTATGTCGCCTTTTATCTGTGGTTGCGCAAAGGTCTTGGTGCGGACGCGCTGATCCATATCGGTGCGCATGGCACTCTGGAATGGTTGCCGGGTAAATCTGTGGCCCTGTCTGCCGATTGCTGGCCCGAAGCGCTAATCCGCGACCTGCCAGTGATCTACCCCTTTATCGTCAACGACCCCGGCGAAGCCGCGCAGGCCAAGCGTCGGATCGGGGCCGTCACCCTGGGCCATATCCCACCACCGATGAAGGAAAGCGGGACACCGGACAGAATGGTGCGGTTGGAATCGCTGCTGGATGAGTTCTCGAACGCAGACGGGTTAGACCCCAAGCGCCGCGACCGTTTGCAAGAAGATATCCGTGACGAAGCGCAGGCCATCGGGCTGGAAAACGATCTTGGCCTCGATCAAGCCACCTGCGCAGCCGAGGCGATCACCCGGATCGACCGCTTTGTCTGTGACATCAAGGAAAGCCAATTCGGCGACGGGCTACATATCTTTGGTCGCATGCCCGAAGTGACAGGCAATTTCGACCCAACGGCTTCGGCCCATGCCGAACGAAGTGCTCTGATCGACGCGCTCGCGGGCAAACGGATCGAGGCTGGTCCATCCGGCTCTCCCTATCGTGGGCGGTCGGACGTGCTGCCGACCGGGCGAAACCTTTATACAACCGACCCACGCTCGGTCCCGACCCGCGCAGCATATGCGCAGGGCGTCAAACTGGCTGAAGAACTTGTGCGCCGCCATCTGCAGGAAGAAGGCGATTACCCCAAAGGGCTGATTGTAGACCTGTGGGGCTCGGCCACCATGCGCACCGCGGGTGAAGAATTTGCCATGGCGCTGCATCTACTGGGCGTCAAACCCGTTTGGGACAAGGGTTCCGAACGGGTGTCGGGCGTCGAAGTCCTGCCGATTACCGATCTCAGCCGCCCGCGTCTGGACGTCACCCTGCGCGTGTCGGGCCTGTTCCGGGATGTGTTCCCGACCCTTTCGGCGCTATACGGCCAAGCCGTTCGTGCTCTGTCTGCGCGTGACGAAGCCCCGGACTGGAACCCCTATGCAGGCCTGCCCCCTACCGCCCGCGTCTACGGCCCGGCGCCCGGGAGTTATGGCGTCAACATGACCCAATTGTCCGAAGTCTACACCGACGAAGCGCGCGCCCAGGCGGGTGAGGCTTGGCTGGAAGCCAGTTCTTTCGCGCTGGAAGGCGAACACATCGCGCAGGACAAAGACGGCATCACCCAGCGCGTGGCCAATGCTGACAGCTTTGTTCACCTGCAGGATCTGACCGAAACCGATCTGCTGCTGGCCAATGACTATGCCACGCATGAGGCCGGATTTGCGGCAGCCAAGAAAATCACCGGAGGTAGCGTGCAGCTTTACCATCTGGACAACACAAACCCCGAAACCCCCCGCGCCCGAACCCTGCCGGAAGAGATCAGCCGTGTCGTTCACGCCCGCGCCGCAAATCCCAACTGGATCGCAGGGATGCAGCGGCATGGCTTCCGGGGCGCGGCTGAAATCGCGGCGACGCTTGATCACATGGCATCCTTCGCCCATCTGTCCGGGACGGTCGCACCACATCTGTTCGATCTTTACCACGATGCCACTTTGGGCAACGAAGAAGTGGACACCTTCCTGCAAGAGGCCAATCCCCTGGCCCATCAAGCAATGCAGGACCGGTTCCGCGCGTTGCTTGAGGCCGGGCTTTGGAACACCCGTCGAAACTCGATCCGGGCGGATCTGGAGGGCCTGACATGAGCGCTCCTATCGTGCAGGGTTGGTGCCCCGGTGCCCATCGTCCAATGATGTCCGGCGACGGGTTGGTCGTGCGGGTCCGGCCCCGGCTGGCGCGTCTGACAGCGGATCAGGCATTGGGTCTGTGCGACCTTGCAGATCGGTTTGGCAACGGGTCGATCGACTTGACCAACCGTGCCAATCTGCAATTGCGGGGCGTGGAGGACTATGACCATCAGCCGCTGCTTAAGGAGGTTGCAGCGCTGAACCTTCTGGATGCGGAACCCGGCATCGAGGTGCGACGCAATATTCTGGTCACACCGCTGTATCAGGCCGGTGATTTGACTGCGCGCCTCACCCAGGAACTGATCGACCGGTTGGCAGAGTTGCCTGCCCTGCCCGCCAAGTTCGGTTTTGCCATCGACACCGGACCCGCGCGGCTTTTGAACGCGGATTCAGCGGATATTCGTCTGGAAACAGGCGTTGACGGCCTAATCCTGCGCGCCGATGGCTGCGAAACCGGGCGGCCCGTGACCGAGGCCGACGCCATTGATCATGCGATCGCGTTAGCCATGTGGTTTTCAAAGACATACACGTCCGAAACTCGCCGCATGGCGCGGGTCATCGACTCGTTGCCGCAGGAATGGCAAGGGCATGCGCCGGGTCCCGTCGGCTCAAAACTGCAACCTGGCCCATGTGATCTGGGCGCGCTGTACGGCGCAGCTTTTGGATCGCTGCCTGCGCGCAAACTTTATGATCTGATTGACGACAGCGGCGCGGCTGCCCTGCGTGTCACGCCGTGGCGGCTGATCCTGCTGGAAGGCGGGGCGGCGATACCCGCAACAGAGTTTGTCACGGACGCCTCTGACCCGCTGATGACCACCGACGCCTGCCCCGGCGCACCGTTCTGCCCGCAGGCGCAGGTGGAAACCCGCGACATCGCCCGTGCCTTGGCTGCGCGCATACCCGGACGCCTGCATGTCTCGGGCTGTGCCAAGGGCTGTGCCCGGATGGGGCCTGCCGACATCACATTGGTGGGCGCAAACGGACGATTTGATCTTGTAAAACAGGGCCGCGCAGGGGATGAGCCCTGCCAGCGCGGGCTCGACCCCGAAACACTCATGACTATGGACTTCACCTGATGCCCTACACATACGAAACCGATGGCGCGGCGATCTACAAGGAAAGCTTTGCCACCATCCGGTCCGAGGCTGATCTGGCCCGTTTTGATGCCGATGAAGAGCAGGTCGCCGTCCGGATGATCCACGCCGCGGGCATGGTCGGGCTGGAAGAGTTCGTCCATTTCTCGCCTGGTTTTGTGACGGCTGCCCGCACGGCCTTGGAAAACGGTGCACCGATCCTGTGTGATGCGCGTATGGTCAGCGAAGGTGTGACCCGCTTCCGGCTGCCCGCCGATAACGAAGTGATCTGCACCCTGCACGATGAACGCGTGCGCCCTTTGGCCGCCGAGATGAGCAACACCCGCTCTGCTGCTGCGCTGGAACTGTGGCGGCCGCATCTGGAAGGCGCGCTGGTCGCCATCGGCAACGCACCGACGGCCCTGTTTCACCTTCTGAACATGTTGGAAGACCCTGATTGCCCGCGCCCCGCCGCGATCATTGGCTGCCCCGTGGGCTTTGTCGGCGCGGTAGAATCCAAGGATGCCCTGTGGGAGGCACAACCGGTGCCGTCCTGCATTGTCAAAGGTCGTCTGGGCGGCAGCGCCATCACCGTGGCAGCCGTCAACGCCATCGCAAGCCGGGCAGAATGAGCATGGGCACGATATATGGCGTGGGGCTTGGCCCCGGCGACCCGGACCTGATGAGCGTCCGGGCGGATCGCCTGTTGCGCAACGCCAAGCACGTGGCTTTCTTCCGTAAGCCAGGCCGCAGCGGTCAGGCCCGCAAGATCGTCAACGGAATGATCCCTGAAGGTGCGGTGGAATTTCCGATGGAATATCCCGTAACCACCGAGATCCCCGTCACGGACCCACGTTACAATGAATTGCTGGCCGCGTTCTACGAGGATTGCACTGCCCATCTGAAAACACTGTCCGAACAGGGCGAGGACGTTGTGGTTTTGTGCGAAGGCGATCCGTTCTTCTATGGCTCGTTCATGCATCTTTACAACCGGTTGCGCCATGAAGCTCCGGTGGAGGTTGTGCCTGCAATCACCGGCATGTCCGGTGCGTGGACCGCGACAGGTGACCCGATCACATGGGGTGATGACGTACTGACCGTGCTGGTTGGCACCTTGCCGGAAGACACTTTGGCCGAGCGTATGGCGCAGACCGATGCGCTGGTTGTGATGAAGATCGGGCGGAACATCGACAAGGTGAAGCGGGCCTTGAAAACCTCAGGTCTTTATGACCGGGCGTGGATCGTCGAATACGCGCAAATGCCGAACCAGACGGTGACAAAACTGTCGGAGGCTTGCGAAAAGATCACCCCGTATTTCTCGATCATCGTGGTGCATGGCCAGGGACGGCGGCCATGAGCGGTTGGGTCAAGATTGCAGGGTTGGGACCGGGTGATGAGGCACTGGTGACACCAGAAGTTACTGCGGCGCTGGAAGAGGCCACCGATGTGGTAGGTTACATCCCGTATGTGGCCCGTGTGGCCGAACGCCCCGGCCTGACCTTGCACGCAAGTGATAACCGGGTCGAAATCGACCGCTCTCAACATGCATTGCAAATGGCAGCTGAGGGCAAGAAAGTTGTTGTCGTATCCTCGGGCGACCCCGGTGTGTTTGCCATGGCCGCAGCCGTCTTTGAGGCGCTGGAGAGCGGCCCTGCAGAATGGCGCGATCTTCAGATCGATGTACTGCCGGGTATCACCGCGATGCTGGCCGCATCTGCGCGGGCGGGTGCGCCCATGGGGCATGATTTCTGCGCCATCAACCTCAGCGACAACTTGAAACCCTGGTCATTAATCGAAAAGCGGTTGCGTCTGGCGGCACAGGCCGATTTTTCGATGGCCTTCTACAACCCACGCTCAAAGTCTCGCCCGGAAGGGTTTGTAAAAACACTCGAAATCCTGCGCGACGAATGTGAGCCCGAGCGCCTGATTATGTTCGCTCGCGCGGTTTCGCGGGCGGACGAGGCGATCCGGATTTCGACGCTTGCCGAAGCCACACCCGAGATGGCGGATATGCAGACAGTGGTCATTGTGGGTTCGTCCCGCACCCGCGTGATCGAGCGCAAAGGCGCACCAATCGTGTACACCCCTCGCTTCACCCCTGATGAGGATCAGGGATGAGACAGCCAGTCCAAAACCTGAGCGACAGTCGTAAGCTCGGTCCGTTGTGGCAGAACCGGGCGGTCGATCATCAGCACAGGCAGGCCCAATGCGCGCGCCGCGTCCAGCTTGGCCCGCGCACCGGTGCCTCCTGCGTTCTTGGAGACAACAAGCTGCGTCCCATGGCGCTGCATCAGCTCGCGATCGTCGGCTTCGGTAAAGGGCCCTCTGGCAACGACAACTTCGGCATTCGGCAAGGGCAAGCTGTCGGTGTCATCCACCAGACGCAGCAGATAAATGTGCTGGGGCTGGGCTGCAAAATCCTCAAGATGCATACGGCCAACGGCCAGGAAAACCCGCTGTGCGTCCCCGGACAGTGCATCGACAGCCGCCGCGATGTCAGGGACGTGATGCCAGTTATCGCCGGTCTGCGGCGTCCACGCCGCGCGGGTCAGCGCGGCCAGGGGCGTCTGCGTTGCCCGACACGCCTCGATCGCATTCCGGCTCATCTGGGCCGCAAACGGATGGGTTGCGTCCACGACATGAGTGATGGCGTTGTCGCGGATGTAATCTGCCAGACCTTCCGACCCGCCGTAACCGCCAACACGTACTGGCAAAGGCTGCGGGCGTGGCGCTTCCACTCGTCCCGCGTAGGAATAGACGGCCGTAATCCGTTGTTCCGAAAAGGTTTTAGCCAAGGCGTTGGCCTCGGTCGTGCCGCCAAGGATCAGCACATCGGGGATCAGGAGGTTGGTCATGTCTGATGCTCCGTGGCTGACAGTTCTGGGGCTGGGCGAAGATGGGCTTGATGGCCTGTCGCCAACAAGCCGTCAAGTGCTGGACCGGGCCGAAGTGATCATGGGGCCACCACGCCACCTGTCACTGCTGCCCGAAACCGGGGCGGAACGCATTGAATGGCCGGTGCCCTTCTCGGATGGTTTGCCGATCCTGCAAGGGCTGCGCGGAAAGCAAACTGTAGTTCTGGCCTCGGGCGATCCGTTCTGGTTTGGCGCGGGGTCTGTCATTGCGCGCAACTTCGATGCCGGTGAATGGACCGCCCTGCCCGGCCAATCCACCTTTTCGCTGGCCGCTGCCCGGCTCGGCTGGCCCTTGGAAAGCACTTTGACCTTTGGCCTGCACGCCGCGCCGCTGACCCGGCTGCGCCCCCATCTGGCCCCGGGTCTGCGCGCGATTCTGTTGTTGCGCGACGGAAAGGCTGTGGCGGAACTGGCAACATACCTGACTGAAACCGGTTTTGCAGATTCTTCCCTGCACGTGATGCAGGCTTTGGGCGGCCCGCGCGAAAACTCTCAAACCGTCACTCTGACCGAGGCCCTTCTTGGCACGTTCGACCACCCCGTCTGCGTTGGCCTGGACGTCACCGGCGCAGGTCCTGCGCTGTCCAAAGCGTCTGGCAAACCCGATGACATCTTTGAAACCGACGGGCAGATCACCAAACGTCCCATCCGAGCGCTGACCCTCTCAGCGCTTGCCCCGCAACGGGGCGAACATCTGTGGGATATCGGTGGCGGCACAGGTTCAATAAGCATCGAATGGCTGATGTGTGATCCGACCCTTTCCGCGACGTGTATTGAGCCCCGTGCCGACCGGGCTGAGCGAATCCGCCGAAATGCAGATACGTTGGGGCAAGATCGATTGAATGTAGTACACGGAACCGCACCAAAAGCGCTGTCCGGTGTCGACCTGCCGGATGTCGTTTTCATCGGCGGAGGATTGAGCGCCAATCTGCTGGCGTGGCTGCGCGATGCGCTTCCCAAAGGCACGCGCCTTGTAGCCAACGCTGTCACATTGGAAAGCGAGGCCCTGCTGGCACGTTGGCACGAAGACTTGGGCGGTGACCTGCTTCGGATAGAACTGGCACATTCCGCCCCGCTGGGACAGAGGCGCGGCTGGAAATCCGCCTATCCGGTGGTGCAGTGGAGCGTAACGCTATGATCGTTGCTGGCCTCGGTTTCTCCTCTGCTGCAACAGAAGATAGCTTGCGTGAAGCATTTAACGCGGCGACTGCGAACCATGATGTGGCAGCCTTGGCGACTGTAACCGACAAGGAAGGCCATTCAGCACTGACATCTTTTGCAGAAGAGGTGTCTCTGCCCGTGCATTTCATTGCCGCAGCCGATTTGGCCGGGCAACGCACACTCACCTGCTCGACCCGCAGCCGTGCCACCTATGGCACCGGAAGCGTGGCCGAAGCATCCGCATTGGCCGCCGCCGAAAAGCTATTTGGCTTGGGCGCGCGGCTGCTCTCACCCAGACAGATTTCAGACGACCGGCTGGCGACCTGCGCCATAGCCATCGGAGGACAAACATGACCGTTCATTTCATCGGCGCCGGACCGGGCGCTGCCGACCTGTTGACGCTGCGCGGGCGCGATATCATCGCATCCTGCCCCGTGTGCCTTTATGCTGGTTCACTGGTGCCCGAAGAGATCCTGAGCCACTGTCCCGAGGGCGCAAAGATCATCAACACCGCGCCCATGGATCTGGATCAGATCATGGCCGAGATCGACGCGGCCCATAAAGTGGGTCAGGATGTGGCGCGCCTGCATTCGGGTGATCTGTCGGTCTGGTCGGCTATGGGTGAGCAAATCCGCCGCCTGAAAGAGATGGGCATCCCGGTCAGCGTCACACCGGGCGTGCCGTCGTTTGCCGCTGCCGCTGCTGCGCTGGGTACGGAGCTGACGTTGCCGGGTCTGGCGCAATCCGTGGTGCTGACCCGGACGCCGGGACGAGCATCCTCGATGCCCGAAGGCGAGACGCTGGAAAACTTCGCGCGCACAGGGGCGACGCTGGCCATTCACTTGTCGATCGGCAATCTGGACAAGGTGATCGCCGATCTGACACCAGCCTATGGAGCAGATTGCCCGGTAGCCGTAGTTTACCGCGCCAGCTGGCCGGACGAGCAGATCATTCGAGCCACGTTGGAAACACTCAAAGACGCGCTGGACGAGAAAATCTCACGCACTGCATTGATCATGGTCGGCCCGGCGCTGGCGGGCGAAGGCTTTGACGAAAGCTGCCTGTATTCCAAGACCTATGACCGCCGCTACCGCCCTCAAAGCGCGGATAGCCCGTGGTCCAGCTGGAGCCATGGCGATGACTAATCCCCCAGGCGTTCTGATCTCGGCCCCGTCGTCGGGCACCGGCAAGACAACGGTGATGCTGGGCCTGTTGCGGGCGCTGGCTGAGGATGGTCTGACCGTGCAACCGTTCAAAAGCGGGCCGGATTACATTGATCCTGCGTTCCATCGGGCGGCAGCGGGCCGTGCCTCGTTCAACCTGGACAGCTGGGCGATGGGCGATCCTTTGCTGAGCGCGATTTCAGCGCAGGCCGAGGGCGCGGATATCGTTGTGGCCGAAGGTTCGATGGGGCTGTTCGATGGTGTCGCCAAACCCGGAGAACTGGGCCACGGGTCAAGTGCTGAAACCGCTGCGCGCATGGGGTGGCCTGTGGTTCTGGTTCTGGACGTCGGCGGTCAAGCGCAATCGGCGGCAGCCACGGCGTTGGGGTTCAAGATGTACAACCCCGATCTGCCCTTTGCCGGAGTGATCCTGAACCGCTGCGCCAGCCCCCGGCACGAGCGTTTGACCCGACTGGGCATGGAACGCGCAGGATTGCCGGTGCTGGGCGTGTTGCCGCGCCGGGGTGACCTGACCCTACCCGAACGGCATTTGGGTCTGATCCAGGCCGTTGAGCATCCGGATCTGGAAAGCGCAATCGTTGGCTATGCGGCGTTTCTGCGCGAACATGTTGATCTTGAGGCGATCAAGCGGGCGGCTTCCACAGGCCCCGGCGGGCCATCGTCAGCCGCGCTGCCGCGCCCTCCTGCTCAGCGGATTGCTCTGGCTCGGGATGCGGCCTTTTCGTTCACCTATCCGCACCTGCTGGAAGGCTGGCGCGCGGCTGGGGCCGAAATCCTGCCTTTCTCGCCACTGGCAAATGAAGCCCCGGCGACGAATGCCGATCTGATTTGGCTGCCCGGTGGATACCCTGAGTTGCACGCCGGAACGCTGGCGGCAGCGAACACATTCCTGACGGGTCTGCGCAAACATGCCGAGACCAAGCCGGTTCATGGGGAATGCGGGGGCTATATGGCGCTTGGGACAGCGCTGATCGACAAGGATGGCGCACGGCATGAAATGGCGGGTTTGCTGGGACTGGTGACGTCGTATCAAAAGCGCAAGTTCAACCTTGGTTACCGCAAGGCTGAATTGCTGGCACAGATGCCCGGTTTTGCTGAAGGCGCTGCACTGCGCGGGCACGAATTCCACTATTCTTCGATTGTGGACCAACCTGATGCCCCGCTTGCGCGTGTGTTTGATGCCGAAGGCGCAGAAGGCCCGCAGACGGGCTCGGTGCGCGGCAACGTCACCGGCACTTTCTTTCACCTGATCGCAGAGGCCTCGGCATGAGCGGCTTTGTCTCTTTCATCGGCTCGGGCCCCGGTGATCCGGAACTGCTGACGCTGAAGGCCGTGGACCGGATGCAAAAAGCGGATGCCATTCTTTTCGACGATCTAAGCAGCGGGCCCATTTTGAGCCACGCGCGCGAGGATGCGGATCTTGTGGGTGTCGGCAAGCGGGCTGGTCGCCCCTCGCCCAAACAGGACCATGTCAGCCGGTTGTTGGTAGATTATGCCCAGACCGGCCAGCACGTTGTGCGGCTGAAGTCTGGCGATGGCGGCATGTTCGGACGTCTGGAAGAAGAGCTTGTGGCCCTGCGTGAAGCTGGAATCGCTTATGAAATCATTCCCGGCATCCCCTCTGCCATCGCAGCAGCAGCGGCGGCAGGCATTCCACTGACGCGCCGGTTGACCGCGCGGCGGGTGCAATTTGTCACCGGTCACGACGTCAGCGGTGAACTTCCGGACGATCTGAACCTGACTGCTTTGGCGGATTCTCAAGCGACCACCGTTGTGTTCATGGGCAAGCGCACCTTCCCGCTGCTGGTTGAAGCGTTGAACGCCCATGGCCTGCCACTGGACACTCCGGCGTTGATGGCTGAATCCGTGTCGACCCCGGATCAAAAGCTGCAGCGCGCTACCATCGGCGCGTTGGCGGATCAGTTGAAATCTGAGATTGGCAAAGCTCCGGCGTTGATCCTGTATGGCCCGCTGGCGGAGTTCGAAGATGATTGACTTGAGCCTGATCGGCATCGGCACGGGAAACCCCGATCATGTGACCTTTCAAGGGGCGCAGGCGATCCGGGCGGCGGATCTGATTCTGATCCCGCGAAAGGGAGAGAATAAAGCCGATCTGGCTGGGCTACGCGAGGAAATCATTGCAGAAGTCACCGATACCACGCCCCAGATCGCATATTTCGATATCCCGAAACGCCGCGCGGACGATGGCTATTTGCGCGGAGTTGACGAATGGCACGATGCCATTGCCCTGCGCTGGCAAGAGGCTATGGATACCCACCCAACGGCACAACATGTGGTCTTGCTGATTTGGGGGGACCCGTCGCTCTACGACAGCTCGCTGCGCATCGCTGCACGGCTGGACCCCAAACCCAACACGAAAGTGATCCCCGGCATTACTGCCTTGCAAGCGCTGACCGCGGCCCATGCGATCCCGATCAATGATCTGGGTGCGCCTTATGTCGTCACAACAGGCCGCCGCATTAGAGATGAAGGGTGGCCCGCAACCGGCTCAAAAGTAGCGGTTATGTTAGATGGAGAATGCTCGTTTCAATCCCTTGAGATGGCGGAATTCGACATCTGGTGGGGCGCGTATGTGGGTATGAAAGAAGAGCTGCTGATCAACGGTCCGCTGGATCTGGTCGCCCAACAGATCCTGGATACGCGTGCCAAAGCACGAGCAGATCATGGCTGGATCATGGACATCTATGTGCTGAAGAAGCGCAGTGTTTGACTGCACGCGATGAACACGCGTTTGTGACCGCGCAGCGCGCCTAAGTCTGGCACAAAAGTCTCAGCATTCTATCGGAGACGTGATCATGAAAGCCTTTATTCCCCTGCTCTGCCTGATCGCTTCGCCCGTCTGGTCGCAGGACGCGCCGGAAGGCTGGGCCGTCTACCCGACAGACAAACCCTATTCCGAGCTGGTTGACGACACCAAAGCCGCCATCAAGGAAAACGGGTTGATCGTCGTGACGCAGGCTGGCCCCACCAAGGCAGCGGCCGCGCGTGGTATCACCATTCCAGGCAACCGGGTGATCGGAGCTTTCAACAACGACTACGCGGTGCGGGTGCTTGAAACCTCAACCCATGCGATGATCGAAGCGCCCATCCGCTTTTATGTCACGGAAAACGAGGACGGCTCTGCCACTCTGTCCTACAAAACCCCCAGCTTTGTCTTTGCCCCTTACGCATCAGAAGGGGGGCAAGCATTGGCGGACATCGCCGCAGAACTTGACACAAAGTTTCAATCTGTCGCCCAAGACGCAGTCAAATAGTCACACTGGCGTGAACCGCCTTGCGTCCGGGGGCGTCCTCCGCAATCTGCTTTGAAACGGTTTTTTCGGAGCATGACTTATGCAGGACCCCTCGCCCCGCGCCGCGGATCTTCTGGCCCAACGCCTGTACGAAGCAGGGTGCCGCCACGCCTTTGGGATGCCGGGGGGCGAAGTTCTGACATTGGTCGACGCGCTGGAAAAGGCAGGTATCACCTTTCACCTGACCAAACACGAGAACTCCGCCGGTTTCATGGCTGAGGCCGTACATCACCGCGACGGCGCGCCTGCGATATTGGTGGCAACACTTGGCCCCGGCGCGATGAATGGCATCAACGTGGTGGCCAACGCATTGCAGGACCGTGTGCCGATGATCGTGCTGACAGGGTGTGTCGATGCGGATGAAGCGTTGACCTACACACATCAGGTCATGGATCACGCGCAGGTCTATCGCTCGATCACCAAGGGCACCTTCACACTGACGGCCAAAGGCGCGGATGTCATTGCGGACAAGGCGGTCTCGCTGGCGATGCAGCCGCGCCCCGGCCCGGTTCATATCGATGTTCCGATCTCAGTCGCCGACACGCCAGTGACCGGGGTGAAACGCCGCCGCTTGACCAAGATCGCGCCTGTCAGCCCCGGGGGCGAGTGTTTGGAAAAGGCCCGCCGCTGGGTGGCAGAGGCCGAACGTCCCATTGCCGTAGTCGGTCTGGATGTTCTGTATGACGACTCGCGCAGCGTCGTGCAGGCATTTTTGGAACATTTCGGCATCCCGTTTGTGACCACCTACAAAGCCAAAGGCGTGGTCCCTGAAGATCACCCCTTGTGTCTGGGCGGTGCCGGTCTGTCGCCGCTGGCGGACAAGCATCTGGTGCCTCTGATCGAACAGTCGGATCTGGTGCTGTGTTTGGGCTATGACCCAATCGAAATGCGCCCCGGCTGGCGCGAGATTTGGGACCCCGCAGACAAACGCGTTATCGATATCTCTGCCGTGGTCAATGATCACTACATGCATCAGGCGGGGCTGAATCTGGTGGCCGATACAGGCGAGACATTGGAAGCCATCGCCAAGGGCAATCCGGCGCGCGCCACGTGGCCGGACGGCGAGCCCGGGCAAGTCAAAGCCGCTTTGGCAAAGGCCTTCCCGAATGACGAAGATTGGGGACCGGCGGCGGTTATTGCTGAAACGCGGGCAGTATTGCCCCCTGAAACTCTGGCAACCGCAGATAGCGGAGCACATCGTATTTTGCTGAGTCAGATGTGGAATTGCAGCGAGGAGCGGGGACTTATCCAGTCTTCGGCGCTGTGCACCATGGGATGTGCGGTTCCAATGGCGATCGGCCTGAAACTGGCAGAGCCTCAGCGCCCGGTCATCAGCTTTTCAGGCGATGCCGGTTTTCTGATGGTGGCCGGGGAATTGTCGACCGCAGCCGAGATGGGCGGCAATCCGATCTTTTTGGTCTTTGTCGACGCAAGTCTTGCGCTGATCGAACTGAAACAGCGTCAAAGACAAATGGGAAACAAAGGCGTCGACTTTGGTCACCACGACTTCGCTGCCATGGGTCGGGCCTTTGGTGGACATAGCCATACCGTTCGAAACCGGACAGAATTGCGCGCAGCGTTGGAAGCTGCTGTAAAGGCAGACACTTTTACTGTCATCGCGGCAGAGATTGAGCGTGGAGGCTATGATGGCCGCATCTGAAGGCCCCTTGAAGGGCGTCAAAGTTCTGGATCTTAGCCGGATTCTAGCAGGACCCACATGCACGCAATTGTTGGGCGATCTGGGCGCAAGCGTTATCAAGATCGAAAACCCCGGCACAGGCGGCGACGACACAAGGCAATGGGGTCCGCCCTATGTGACAGATGCCGAGGGCAACCGCTCGGACCTGAGCGCCTATTTCATGTCCGCCAACCGCAACAAGAAATCCGTCGCGCTGGATATCGCTACCGCTGAGGGTCAGGCCGAAATCCGTCGGCTGGCCTCACACGCGGATATCCTGATCGAGAACTTCAAACCCGGCGGGTTGGCCAAATACGGCCTGGACTACGACACGTTGTCGAAAGAGTTTCCCGGATTGGTCTACTGCTCGATCTCGGGCTATGGACAAACCGGACCGAACGCCAGCAAACCCGGTTACGACCTGATGGCACAAGGCTACGGCGGGATCATGTCGCTGACTGGCGATCCAGAGGGCGCACCGATGAAGGTGGGCGTTGGTATCGCAGATGTAATGTGTGGCATGTATGCGAGTGTCGGGATTCTGGCCGCGCTGCGCCACCGAGACCTGACCGGTGAAGGTCAGCAGATCGATCTGGCGCTTGTTGACGCGCAGATTGCGTGGCTGATCAACGAAGGTGTTAACTACCTGACCTCGGGCAATGTTCCCCAGCGGCGCGGCAACGGACATCCAAATATCGTGCCCTATGAGGTTTATGAAACCGCAGACGGCCATGTGATTCTGGCCGTTGGGAATGACGGACAATTCAAAAAGTTCTGTAGCTTTTTAGGAAGATCCGAACTGGCCGAAGACCCTCGCTTTGCGACCAACCCATCGCGCCTTGAACATAGGGACGCGCTGAACGCCATCTTGCGACCCTCGATGCAGGCCCTGGACACAAAAGAGGTCATCTCGGGTCTTGAGGCTCTGAAAGTTCCGGTCGGCCCGGTGCAGACGCTTGATCAGGTTTTCAACACCGAACAAGTCGCCGCACGGCACATGAAGATCGACATGCAAGCCCAGCCGGGCCCTGTCAGTCTGATCGGAAATCCGCTCAATCTGTCACGCACGCCTGTAACATATCGCAGTGCGCCCCCGGTGTGTGGAGCGGATACTGAAGCAGTTCTGAGCGCCGAAAACCCGTTCGAGGATTGAAATACTTGCACATTTAGGCGGCAACTCGCTGAAACATGCTCTTGAATCGGCGGTTTTTTTCGCCTTTTTCGCACACGGCATTTCACCAATTCGAGAGCAGGGTCGATACTGTTACGTCCCTCTCTCACACTCTGTTACATCGAACAGAGTGAAGTACCGCAATCAGATTGGACCCAAGTATGAAACAAGATGTTTTTGGACAGATGAACACTCTGAGCCAGCCGGCTGCGGTCGACGCCTGGAATGGTGTTCTGCTTGGGTTCATGGCGCATGCTGCCGTCACGCCCCAACATCTGGGCAAAGCGCTTGAGCTTGAACCTGATTTTGCGCTGGGTCACGCAGTCAAAGGTCTGTTCATGGCGCTGCTGGGCAGACGCGAGATGATGGCTGTCGCGGTTGAAGCCCTGGCAGCGGCCAATACCGCGATGGAACGTCAGCCGATCTCAGCCCGCGAGCGCTTGTACGTGGACGCTTTGGCGCTGTTTTTGGCGGGACAACAAACGCAGGCGGTGCAGAAATTCGAAGCGGTCCTGCGTGATGATCCGCAGGACACGCTGGCGATGAAACTGAGCCATGCAACACGATTTGTTCTGGGCGATGCCGAAGGTATGCGCCGGTCGATCGAACGTGTGATGCCAGCCTACGAACCCGACCATCCGGGCCGTGGCTATCTGCTGGGCTGTCACTCTTTCGCGCTGGAGGAAACCGGCGCCTATGAAAAGGCCGAAATCGCAGGCCGTCAGGCGCTGTGGATGGTGTCGGACGACGCCTGGGGCCTGCACGCGGTGGCCCATGTTCATGAGATGACCGGCAACGCGCAGCTGGGTTTGGATTGGCTTGCAGGGCGCGAAGATGCCTGGGCGCACTGTAACAATTTCCGCTATCACGTCTGGTGGCACAAAGCCCTGATGCATCTGGATCTGGGTCAGGTTGATCAGGTGATGGAGCTGTATGACGCCCATATTCGCAAGGACAAGACCGACGATTACCGCGACATTTCGAACGCAACCTCGCTTCTGTCCCGGCTTGAGCTTGAGGGCGTGGATGTCGGCAACCGCTGGGAAGAACTGGCCGATCTGAGTGCTGCGCGCACCGAAGATGGCTGCCTGATCTTCGCGGACCTGCATTACCTGTTGGCTCTGACCGGCGACAATCGTGCCGATGCAACCTCCAAGATGCTGAGCCGCATGAACCGTGACGCAGCCCACGCAAAAGACGACACCACCCGCCGAATGGCTGATCCCGGTGTTGCCGCAGCCATGGGGTTGGAAGCCTTCGGAGACGGCCATTATGGCACCGCCTTCGATCACCTGCTGGCGGCGCGAGGATCGATGCAATTGGCCGGTGGCAGCCACGCGCAACGTGATGTATTTGAACGCATTACCATCGATTCCGGTCTGCGCGCCGGACGTCTGGACGCGGTCGAGCGTATTCTGGACGACCGTCGTGCCAAGCGTGCCGGAGGCGAAGACAATTATGCCATCGCACGCCGCGCCCTGATTGATGCGGCCCGCGATAGCGGCGACGTGCAAAGCGTCCCCGCCGAATAACAAGACGATCTAGAAGGACAGAAAACGTATGGCGACCATATCGCCCGCTTCTGATTTTGCACCAGCTGCGGCCCCTGCCGCGGCCCCTTCCCGTACGCGCGATCCGCGGTTGGACTTCTACCGTGGTATTGCGATGTTCATCATCCTCATCGCCCATATCCCAAACGATCCCTGGGCCAAATGGATTCCAGCGCGGTTCGGTTATTCCGACGCGACAGAAATTTTCGTGTTCTGTTCTGGCATGGCCTCTGCCATTGCTTTTGGCGGCGCGTTTTTGCGCAAGGGCTGGTGGATGGGAACAGCACGTGTGGCGTTCCGCATCTGGCAAGTTTACTGGGCGCATATCTGTCTGTTCTTCTTTGTGGCCATGACCATGGCTGCGCTGGACCAGTCCGGTGCGTTCGAGAAAACCTATATCTCGTCCCTGAACCTGCAGCATTTTTTCAACGATCCAGCCTCGCAGATGGTTGGGATTTTCACACTGACCTACGTGCCGAACTACTTTGACATCCTGCCGATGTATCTTGTGGTTCTGGCACTGATGCCGCTTTACATGGCGCTGTATCGGGTCAGCTTCTGGCTGATGGCAGCAGTATCGGTCAGCATCTGGTTTATTGCTCAGACCGGCGCATTGGCATTACCGGCCGAGCCATGGTCGGACCGTCAATGGTTCTTTAACCCGTTCGGTTGGCAATTGCTGTTCTTCACTGGGTTCGCCTTCATGCGCGGCTGGATTCCCGCCCCACCCGTTTCGAAAACCCTGATCTGGGTGGCAATTGCCTTTGTCGTCCTATCGGCTCCGTTCGGGTCGTGGAAGGTCTTTACCTGGATCAACACCGCCGCGCCCGATCTTGGTGCAGTAATTCGCAAGGGCTGGCCTCTGACTGAAGACCTGCGTGGAAAAACCGAATTTGGTCTGCTGCGCTACGTCCACTTCTTGTCGCTGGCTTATTTGGGTTGGGTTGCTGCGGGCGAGCATGGCCACCGCCTGATTGCTACGGGGCACAGTGTGGGCGCGCGTGTCTGGCAACTTCTGCTGGCGGTTATCACGAAGGTCGGCCAGCAATCCCTTGCAGTCTTTGTGTTTTCCATGGCCGCAGCCCGCCTGATCGGCGTTGCTCTGGACCAATCTGGGCGAGATGTTGCCAGTGTCTTTGTCGCCAACATGATTGGCTTTGCGATGATCATCGGCGTTGCCTATTTGGCAGCTTGGTTCAAGTCACAACCCTGGAAGACCAAGAAATGAACTTTACCCGTCGCGCATTCCTCGTTTCGACGACCGCTTTGGCTTTTGCCCCGTCCGCCTATGCGACGGGCGGCGAAGTACCTTTTGATCGTAACTATGTGATCGAGATGGCGCGTGATCTGGCCAGCCGTCCCTATGCGGAACGCGATATGGTTCCCCAGGAATGGCAGGATCTGACCTATCAGCAATACCGCTCGATCCGGTTCCGGCTGGACCGCGCGCTTTGGTACGAGACCGAAACCCCGTTCAACGTGGATTTCTTCACTCCTGGCTTGTACTTCCCCCGTACCGTAAAGGTCGAAACGGTTGAAAACGGCATGACCACGCCAGTCGCTTTCGACCTTGCGATGTTCGACAAGTCCGAAGATGTCCCGCAATTGCCCATCGACGATACGCTGGGTTTTTCTGGACTGCGCCTGCGGACCGAAATGCACCGCCCCGGCAAGACGGATGAATTCTGCGTCTGGCAAGGCGCAAGCTATTTCCGCGCCATTGGCTTGCACGAGGTATACGGCCTGTCCGCCCGAGGTCTGGCCCTGAAGACCGGCGATCCCGATGGCGAGGAATTCCCCGAGTTTATCCGCTTTTGGCTGGAGCGCCCCGAACCCGGCCAGCGCAATATGGTTGTGCATGCCTTGATGGACAGCCCCAGCGTGACCGGGGCCTATCGGTTCAACGTCACAGCAGGTGCAGATTGCGTCATGGATGTTGAGGCCACGCTGTTCCCGCGCGAAGAGCTGCCCCATGTCGGAATTGCGCCGGGCACGTCGATGTTCCTGTTCGACCAAACCAACCACAGCCGGTTCGACGATTTCCGCCCAGCTGTGCATGACAGTGACGGATTGCTGATCCGCAATGGCGCGGGTGAGGTATTGTGGCGGCCACTGGCCAACCCGACCCGCCTGCAGATTTCGTCTTTTGTTGATACAAACCCGCGCGGTTTTGGCCTGATGCAGCGCAAGCGCGAGTTTTCGGACTATGCCGATCTGGAAGCGAATTATCACAAGCGCCCCGGTTTATGGGTCGAACCCAATCAGGATTGGGGCAAAGGCACTGTGACGCTGGTGGAAATCCCCGCTGATCAGGAAATCTATGACAATATCGTCGCCTATTGGCGCCCGGCTGAGCCTTATGCGGCGGGCAGTCAGGTCGATATGTCCTATCGTCTGATCTGGGGTGAAGAACCTCAGCGCACGCCGATGCCGCGGGTCATCAACACCGCGATGGGGGACAACACGTTCGGCGAGGGCCGTCTGGCTGTCATTGACTTTGAAGCCAGTGAACTGTTCGAGGACATCGACGCGATCTCGATCTTTGTTGACTCGCCCCATGCCGAAACCTCGGAAGGTGTTCTGCAACGCAATCCCGATACCGGTGGCCTGCGTCTGGCCTTTTCGTTCCACCCCGGAGACCGCAACCATGTCGAGTTGCGCGCGCAGCTTCTGAAAGACAAACAGCCCGCCTCTGAGGTCTGGCTTTACCGTTGGACCACATGAGCCGCGATCTGCATATCATGCCGCCAGAAGCCCCTTTGGCGATGCCCGCGCAGAACTTCGGCGCGCGGTTCCGCGATGCGGATGCACCTTCCGGCAAGCGCGGCTCGTCGGCTGGGTTCTGGCGCGCACTGGCGTTTTCCCCGGCAATGGCGGCAACGCTGGTCCTGCTCTGGGTGATGAGCGATTGGTTCAGCGCTGAAGGCATCAACCTGATCGAAGCCATCCTGTTGGCGCTGATCTCGTTCAATTTCTTCTGGATCTCGTTTACGGTTTGCACGGTTCTTTTGGGTATGGTGTCCCTGTCGCGGCAGGATCGCCCTCAGAAAAGCCACAGCGCGCAGCCATTGCGCGTGGCCTTGCTGACCCCGGTTCACAACGAGGTGCCGTGGAACGTGCTGGGCAATGCCCGCACCATGCTGGAAGATTTGCAGACCCGTGGCGGACAGCACCACTATGCCATGTTCATCCTTTCCGATACACGGGACCCCGAAATAGCGGCGCAGGAACAGGCCAGTGTCGAGGCCCTGCGTACCACTTTGGCACCGGGGCTGGAATTGTACTATCGCCGCCGCGATCAAAACACCGATCGCAAGGTGGGAAATATCGCCGACTGGGTCAGCCGCTGGGGCGCGGATTGGGATGCGATGTTGGTGCTGGATGCCGACAGTTTGATGACCGGGCGCGCGATCTATCGACTGACCGATGCGCTCGCGCGTGATCCCAGCGCGGGTCTGATCCAAAGCTATCCGCAACTCATAGGCGCACAGTCCGTCTTTGCCCGGATGCAGCAATTCGCAAACGGCGTCTATGGCATCGCCTTTGCTGAAGGTCTGGCGCGTTGGTGCGGGCAAGAAGGCAATTATTGGGGCCATAACGCAATTATCCGCACCAAGGCTTTTGCCACCAGCGCCGGTCTGCCCAAGCTGCGGTCATTCAGCGGTCAGGACAAGCTGATCATGAGCCACGATTTTGTCGAGGCTGGATTGCTGCGCCGCGCCGGTTGGGCGGTGCGCTTTTTGCCACGCATTCGCGGATCATACGAAGAAACACCACCCACCCTCATCGATCATGCCATGCGGGACCGCCGCTGGTGTCAGGGCAATTTGCAACACCTGAAACTGCTTGGATCGACCGGGTTCCGTGCCGTATCGCGTTTTCACATGTTTCACGGTGCGGTTGGATACCTGATGTCACCTTTGTGGTTCGCCCTGCTGTTGATGTGGGCGTTGATTGGTCAGGGTCAGGACGCATCTGTCCTGCATTACTTCAGCCCTGACAATCCTTTGTTCCCGCAATGGCCCGAGATGTCGGAGACCCGGCACGTGCTGATCATTCTGGTCATGTACGCCATGTTGCTTGCGCCCAAGGTCCTTGGTGTTCTGGCCCTGCCGCTGAGCGGTGTGCGCTATTCCGACTTTGGCGGCGCGCGCAAGTTTCTGACGTCGTTCCTGGCCGAGGTTCTGCTGTCCATCCTCTATGCTCCGATCCTGATGGTGCAACAGATGATCGCAGTCTTCCGCACCGCCTTTGGCATCCAACGCGGCTGGTCTCCGCAAGCCCGTGATGGCGGCAGCTATGGGTTGGGCACTCTGGTTTTGTGCCATGCGCTGGAAACGATCAGTGGCATAGCGCTGAGCGTGGGTATCCTGTCCGGTCTGGTTTCGATCTGGCTGGCCCCGATTGCGATTAGCCTGGCACTTGCAATTCCGTTGTCGGCCCTCAGCGGTGTGTCAGCGGGCGCTGCACGCAGGATGGTCGGGATGCGTGAGGATTTCAGCGAGCCCGCTATCACGCGCTCGGCCCGCCGTTATCGCGATGAACTCAAGCGGCTGGTCGAAGGTAAAGGCAGCATGACCCCGGCGGAATGATCAACTGCCGGGTAACCCCTCGTACCAATCAACGATCATGTCTGCCCAACCGGCAGGTACATTGTGCCCCGCGGGGAACAGCGCAAACTCCAACGCGCTGCCTTCGGTGCAACCCGTCCAGCGACGGCGCATGAAGTCATCAGTCACCGTGAAACTGCTTGGTTTATGATCGACACAACCATTTGCTTCTCGCCAGATTTCAAGCCCGGCGAAAATGTCACCCTGCTGGAAACGCCCGCCACCCAACAAGCGACCTTCCAAGGGCACCACATTATCCGTCCAGCCATGGGTGTGGAACATGCGGATCGGACCCTCGCAAGCCTCGGGATGCGGACGCCAGAACCCGCCCGAGACGGGAACGTAGGCAGAAAACGTATCAGGGGCCTCACAGGCCAGATAGTTGACCATGAAGCCCCCTGCCGAAAATCCACCCAGCAGGACGCGGTCGGGATCGACGCCGAACCGGTCGGCGGCATCTTGCACAACCTCAGTCAGAAAGGCAGTTTCGTCCCGTTCGCCAAACCCGGGATAGAAATTCCAGCTTTTGGTGCCGCCCCGATCAGGTCGTTCCAGACCCTCAGGTGCCATAACCGCATAGCCACGTTCCAGCAAAGGTTCGACCATCGCGCGATTGCGCATCGTGCCCGATCCGCTGCCACCGTAGCCGTGCAGGAATAGAACCATCGGAGGATTATCCGCATCAGGCAATTCGAGGTGATAGGTGCCCATTGGCGTTTCGCATACAGCATCCTGACCGGCGCACCCGGCCAATGCCGCCTGCCCGGTTGCGGCAAGAAATGCCGTTAGACTGAGTGTTCGGATCATCCTGCATCCTCATTATATCGACGAACCGGCAGTCCGGCCCGAACCCAACCCGGCCCAGCCGCCGAGCCCAGCATGCCCTCGGGCACATCAATGATATTGGCGAAACCGGCCGCGATGAGCTGATTGCTCAATCGTGCCGAGCGTACACCACGCGCACAAATCAGCGCGACGGGTGCCGATTTGTTACCGTCAGTCAGTTGCGAGAGCGCTTCGATGAAATCTTCACGCCGCATATCAAGCGGAGTAGCACCCTCACCAACGCCCGAAGCGCGCCATTCGCGCGGCGTTCGAATATCGACAAGCAGGATGTGCCCTTCGCGGGCTTGTTCATGAGCTGCAGCTACACTGATCCGGCCACCGCCATGATCTTCCGGGATCAAGCGATATTCCCGGATCGCAAACCCGGCAGCGACCGCGGCACCACCGCCGATCAACACCCATCTGCGGGTTCGGTTCACTTGTTCGGCCACGCGATGCCTCCTGTTTGCTACCCGTTGATCTAGCACAGATGGAGGAAAACGGAGCCCACTAAACCCCTGAACAAGATCAAGATCGCGTCATTTTTTCGCAGAGCTGCAGTATAGTTGAGTGTTTCAGTAGAATTTTGTGAAGAAGTTACAATATCTGGACAGTCAAGAAAATATCCTTACAAAATTGGCTTCATCCTGACCGCTCAGACCGGAGTATCGCACTTGTCCCTATTCCTTATCGCGGCCCTTCCTTTCCTTGGTGCTGTGTTCCCTGCTCTTCTGATCCGTGCAGGCAGAAACGCGGCTGCATCCGCAGCGGCATTGACGACGTTTCTCGCCCTGATGGGGCTTTTGATCCACATCCCTTCGGTCATGCGCGGCGAAGTTGTTACTGCACGGTTCGATTGGATTCCGGGACTTGGTTTAAACGCGAACTTTATGCTGGACGGACTAGGGTTTTTGTTTGCCCTGCTGATTTTGGGCATCGGTCTGCTGATCATCCTGTACGCGCGGTTCTACCTCTCGCGCGAAGATCCGATGGGGCAGTTCTATACCTATCTGCTGCTGTTTCAGGGCGCGATGGTCGGGATCGTTCTGTCAGACAACATCCTGCTTTTGCTTATTTTCTGGGAGCTTACGTCACTCAGCTCATTCCTGCTGATCGGCTATTGGAAACACCTGCCCGAAGGTCGCCAAGGCGCGCGTATGGCGCTGGCCGTTACGGGTGGCGGCGGGTTGGCGATGATTGCCGGGATGCTGATCCTGGGAAACATCGTGGGGTCATATGATCTGAGCGTCATTCTGCAAAACAAAGAACTGATCCAGGCTTCGCCCTACTACCTGCCCGCGCTGATCCTGATCCTGTTGGGCGCCTTCACAAAATCGGCCCAGTTCCCGTTCCATTTCTGGTTGCCGCACGCGATGGCGGCACCCACGCCGGTTTCGGCCTATCTGCACTCAGCCACAATGGTTAAAGCCGGTCTGTTTCTGATGGCGCGGATGTGGCCGGTTTTGGCCGGGACGGATGCATGGTTCTATATTGTCGCCACCACTGGTCTGGTGACCATGCTGTTGGGCGCGGTGATTGCTCTGTTCAAGGATGACTTAAAGGCGCTGCTTGCGTTTTCGACCGTTTCTCATCTGGGCCTGATCACCATGCTGCTGGGTTTTGGCACCAAGTTCGCAGCTGTCGCCGCCGTGTTTCACATCATCAACCACGCGACCTTCAAAGCCGCCCTATTCATGACCGCCGGGATCGTTGACCATGAAACCGGCACCCGTGACGTCAAGCGATTGGGCGGATTGCGGCATCTGATGCCGATCACCTTTACAATCGGCACCATCGCGGCCCTGTCGATGGCGGGCCTGCCGCCGCTAAATGGGTTCCTGTCGAAAGAGATGATGCTGGAGGAGACCGTCCACACGACATGGCTGAACTCGCATTATCTGGTGCCGGGATTGGCCTTGCTGGCATCGCTGTTTTCTGCAGCCTATTCCTTCCGTTTCGTGAGCCACGTGTTCCTCGGCCCGCAGCGCGACGACTACCCTGCGCATCCGCATGATCCACCCGTCGGTCTGTGGATTGCACCAGCCTTCCTGGTCGTGCTGGTCATTCTGATCGGCCTCTATTCGGCTGCGATCGTCGGCCCCTTGGTCGCCGTGGTGTCCAGCGCGGTGATCGGCGGAGAAAAGCTGCCCTACTACTCGCTGAAGCTGTGGCACGGTTTTGTGCCGGCACTGTACATGTCGATTGTCGCGACGCTGGGTGGCCTGTTCCTGCTGTCGATGCACAAACGCGGTGAGCAGCTATGGAACGCCCTGCCCCGCCCTGAGGCGAAGGTCATTTTCGAAGCGATCATCAACGCCTTCACCCGCCTCAGCCAATGGATCACGGATGAGCTGCACAACGGTGTCCTCAGCCGCTACGCGATCATCTTCGTCGCCTTTACCGTCGGTCTGGGCTACTACGCCTATTCGACAGGAACGATTGGCGTTGAAACACGTGTTCCGCTGCCTGCGCAGATCATCCCGATCATCGGCTGGATTTGTCTGGTTGGCGCGACCTTGGGGATCATGTGGTTCCACCGCAACCGTTTGTTGTCGCTTGTCCTGATCGGCGTCGTCGGCCTGATCGTGTCGGTCGCCTTCAACTATCTGTCTGCACCGGATCTGGCTCTGACCCAGATCTCGGTCGAGGTGGTGACAATGATCCTGCTGCTTCTGTCGCTGAACTTCCTGCCCACGGAAACGCCGTGGGACAGTTCAGCCGCACGACGGTGGCGAGATGCTGCGATTTCTGTTGTCGCGGGTATCGGGACCGGAGCGCTGATTTACGCGATCATGCTGCGGGACTTTGCCTTCCCGACAATCTCGGACTTCCATCTGGCGAATTCGTACAAGGGCGGTGGTGGCACCAACGTGGTGAACGTTATTCTGGTCGACTTCCGGGGCTTTGATACCTTTGGCGAGATCATCGTTCTGGGCATCGCGGCTCTGATCATCTTTGCCTTGACCGAAGCGGTTCTGAGCACGAATGTGCGCGGCTATCTTCTGAACCGAAAACCGCATTGGCCGCAATCGGGGGATTCTCATCCGCTGATGATGGTGGTTGCGACGCGTGTGATGATGCCCATCGCCCTGATGGTTGGCGCCTACATTTTCTTCCGGGGTCACAACCAACCCGGCGGCGGTTTCATCGCTGGTCTTGTCGTCGCAATTGCCTTTCTGATGCAATACATGGCCAGCGGATATACGTGGGCCATCGAACGACAAAGGTTCTACTATCACGGCACCATCGGCTGGGGTGTTCTGATTGCAGCCGCGACCGGCCTGGGGGCCTGGTTCAACGAACGTCCCTTCCTGACCAGCGATTTCGGTTACATCAACTGGCCACCGCTGGAAGAGTTCGAATGGGCCACGGCCATGCTGTTTGACGTGGGCGTTTTCCTCGCCGTTCTTGGGGCGGTGATGCTCGCGCTGGACAGCCTGTCGCGCTTTGCGTGGCGGCCGGGTATGGCGCAGGAATTCCCAATGGATATCAACCCACTGCGGGATGCCCCTCAAGACGAAGATAAAGAGAAGGAGCAGGCCTGATGGAAGCGCTCGTAGCCTCTGCCGTAGGCATTATGACCGCCGCCGGGATTTTCCTGATCCTGCGTCGCCGGACATTCCCAGTCATTCTTGGCCTGTCCCTGATCACCTACGCGGTGAACGTCTTCTTGTTTGCCACCGGGCGCCTCGCGCTGAATGCGCCAGCCGTTCTGAACAAATACGAAGACGTGCCCTATACCGACCCGCTGCCACAGGCGCTGGTGCTGACAGCCATCGTGATCTCGTTCGGGATGACGGCCGTGATCGTGATGATTGCCCTTTCGGCCTACCTGTCTTCAAAGGATGACCATATAGACATGAGCCCGCAGGACAGCGTGGACGCCCCGGGAGAAGACGCATGAACCACTGGATCGTTGCGCCGATCGTCCTTCCCGCGATCCTGGCCCCGTTCATCATCATGGTCCTGCGGTATCATCTGGACCTGCAGCGCATCTTCTCGGTCGCCGGTGTCATTGCCCTGCTGGGCATTGCCCTGACCATCACCGCGCAAGCGTCGGGTGGTGAAATTCTGGTCTACGAGTTGGGCAATTGGCCTGCACCTTTCGGTATTGTCATGGTGTTGGATCGGCTCTCAGCCATGATGGTTCTGCTGACCGCGCTGCTGGCCTTACCCATTGTGCTTTATGCCATAGCGTCGGGCTGGGACGAGCGCGGGAAACATTTCCACGCACTGCTCCATTTCCAGCTTATGGGCGTTTGCGGAGCTTTCCTGACCGGCGACGCGTTCAACCTGTTTGTGTTCTTCGAAGTTCTGCTGATCGCCTCCTACGGGCTGATGACCCATGGCGGCGGTTCGGTTCGATTGAAATCGGGCGTGCAGTATGTGGCTTACAACCTCTTGGGCTCGACCCTGTTTCTGTTTGCCTTGGGGACAATCTATGGCGTCACCGGTACGCTGAACATGGCAGACATCGCTGTGCGCGTTGCCGAAATCCCCGCCGAGGACACCGCCCTTTTGCGGGTTGGCGCAGTGCTTCTATTGCTGGTCTTCTGCATTAAAGCTGCGGTTTTGCCGCTGCATTTCTGGCTTCCTGCCAGCTACGCCAATGCGCCATTACCCGTGGCTGCCTTGTTCGCCATCATGACCAAAGTTGGTGCTTACTCGATCATTCGCATGTATACGCTGGCCTTCGGACCCGAGGTCGAAGCGACGCAAGGTTTGGTGGGCGATTGGCTGCAACCTGCCGCGCTTTTGACCTTGGCCGTTGGGGCCGTCGGCATATTGGGATCACAGCACATAGCCCGCATGGTGGCATTTTGCGCCATCGCTTCGATGGGTACGCTGCTGATCGCAATCTCGCAATTCACGCCAGATGCGACGGCGGCTGCACTCTACTACGTGTTCCACTCGACGCTTGCGACTGCGCTGTTATTCCTGGTGGCGGATCTGGTGATGGAACGTCGCGGCGGTGCCATCGCACCCACAACACCGATGCCACAGAGCGGCCTGATCTCGGCCCTGTTCTTTGTCGGAGCCATCGCAATGGCAGGTATGCCCCCGCTTTCGGGCTTCATCGGCAAACTGCTGGTTCTGGACGCGTCCCGCGATGCATCGGATGCAACAGCGGTCTGGGCTGTTATTCTGATCGGATCTTTTGTCACCATCGTTGGGCTGGCGCGCGCGGGAACGTTGATCTTCTGGAAAAGCCACGACACGCAGGTCGTCACCATCGAAGAGCCTGTCCAGGGCGAAGAGGTCCCAGCACCGGTCGCCCCAGAACCGCAACTCGGCCTTGCGATCACAGCCGTGTTTGGACTGGTGGCGGGTTTGATCCTGCTGACCCTGTTTGCAGGTCCGGCCCTTGAATACACAAGCAAGACCGCAGCTCAGCTGTTTGCGCCCGAAAACTACATCTCTGCCGTATTGGGAAGGGAAGAATGATGAAACTGCTACACCGGATTTTTCCGCACCCTCATCTGACTTTTCTGCTGACGCTCGTCTGGGTGCTGCTGGCCAATAACGGGTCTTTGAACTCTTTGGTGTTTGGTCTGATTTTGGGGATCATCATCCCCTTTATTACGCAGCCCTACTGGCCGGATCGTCCCAAGCTGCGCAATTGGCCGATGGTGGCAGAGTACATGCTGGTCGTGCTTTGGGACATTGTGATTGCAAACATCACCGTTGCCCGAATTATCCTGTTCAAACGCGATGCCGACCGCCAACCCAACTGGGTCTGTGTCCCGTTGGAACTGCGCACGCCAGAGGCGATCACCGTTCTGGCGGGCACCATAACCATGACCCCAGGCACCGTCAGCTGCGATCTGTCGGCGCAAGGGCATAACCTTTTGGTGCATTGTCTTGACGCCCCCAACCCTGAAGAGGTGCGCGATCAGATCAAGCAGCGTTATGAGCGCAGGCTGAAGGAGATTTTCGAATGATTTTGGAATATGCCATCTTGTTTGCCTTTGCCTGCTTCGGAGCCGCCATCATGATGTGCCTTTGGCGGATCATCACCGCAGACGGCGTTGGTACCCGCGTTCTTGCGCTGGATACGATGGTGATCAACACCATCGCCCTGATGATCCTGTATGGTCTGGATCAGGGCACCGAAATCTTTTTCGAAGCTGCCATGATCATTGCCATGCTCGGCTTCGTCTCAACTGTGGCTTACGCGCGCTTCATGTTGCGCGGCAACATTATCGAGTGAGGGCGGCATGACATTACTCGTCGAAATTCTGATCGCCGTTTTCCTGATCATGTCGGGCATCTTCGGTTTTGTCGGTTCCTTCGGCATGATCAAGCTAAAAGACCCTATGTCCCGCCTGCACGCGCCGACCAAGGCGACGACGTTGGGCGTGGGCGGTGTGCTTCTGGCCTCGATCACGCATTCCGTCCTGCTGGAAGGCAAACTGTCATTGCATGAGCTTCTGATCACGCTTTTCTTGTTCCTGACGGCACCGATCACGGCCCTGTTCATTGCCAAATGGCACATTCATCGTCATGAAAAGCCCAGCGATTTGCCGGATGCGGGTGAGGATGAGCTTTGGGCCACTCACGCGGTCGAGCAGGTCGAGGACGTCCCGGACCATAGCGCGAATTAACCCAATGCACTCACCTCCGCTACCTTTAACCCGCGATCTGGTTCTTGTTGGCGGAGGTCACACCCATGCGTTGCTTTTGCGGAAATGGGGGATGAACCCCCTGCCCGGGGCACGGGTGACAGTGATCAACCCCGGTCCAACCGCGCCATATTCCGGGATGCTACCCGGATTTGTCGCCGGACATTATGATCGCCGGGAATTGGACATTGATCTGGTGAAACTCGCGCGCTTCGCAGGCGCTCGTGTCATTCTGGGTGCGGTTGAGGGGATCGATACCGACGCACATCAGGTGCATGTTCCCGGACACCCGCCGGTCGGGTTTGATGTGGCGTCGGTCAATGTCGGGATCACTTCGGACATGCCCGCTCTGCCGGGCTTTGCCGAACATGCCATTCCAGCCAAACCTCTGGGCCGATTTGCTGCGCGGTGGGCTGACTACCTTAATCACGATGGCCCTGCGTCAGTCGCGGTGATCGGCGGGGGCGTTGCCGGGGCCGAATTGGTCATGGCCATGGCCCATGCTCTCAAAGCAAAGGGGCGCGCGGCGCGGATCACGCTGATCGATAATGCCTCGATCCTGACGGCCACCAAACCCAAGGCGGCGGCCACGATCCGCCGCGCCATGCAGGATCTGGGTGTGGACGTCATCGAAAACGCAGTGATCACCCGGATCGACGCGGATCGCGTGGAACTGAAGGACGGCCGCGCAATACCTGCAGATTTCGTCACCGGAGCCGCCGGGGCGCGCCCTTATGACTGGATCGCACATACCGGGCTGGATCTGCAGGACGGGTACATCCGGGTGAACGGCCATCTTCAATCCAGCGACCCCGCTGTTTTTGCAGCCGGAGATTGCGCCCACCTGTCGGATAATCCGCGCCCCAAGGCAGGCGTTTACGCGGTGCGCGAAGCGCCCGTTCTTTTTGATAATCTGCGTGCCGCGCTGGGGGCGGGACGGATTCGCAGGTATGTCCCGCAGAAGGATTACCTCAAACTGATTTCTTTGGGCGGCAAATCCGCGCTTGGTGAACGTTTGGGGACATCCTTCAGCGGTCCGATCATGTGGAAATGGAAGAACCACATTGACCAAACCTTCATGAATAGGTTTCGAAACCTGCCGCAGATGAAGCTTCCAGCATTACCACGCGACCGGGCCTTTGGGCTGGATGAGACGCTTGGGGAAAAACTAATGTGCGGAGGATGCGGGGCCAAAGTCGGGCGCGACGCGTTGCAGACCGCTCTGAAATTGCAACCCGCGCCTGTCCGATCAGACATCACCCCCCTGCCCGGCGATGATGCGGCTTTGTTACAGGCGGGTGGCGTTCAGCAAGTCATGACCTCGGATCACCTGCGGGCTTTCACCAATGATCCCGCCCTTATGGCGCGCATTGCTGCTGTGCACGCCTTGGGGGATATCTGGGCCATGGGAGCAACGCCTCAGGCCGCAACGGCGACGATCATCCTGCCTCGTATGTCCGCCAGTCTTCAAGGCCGCACCATGGCAGAAATCATGGCAGTCGCAGGCAAGGTGATGAAAGAGGCCGGGGCCGAGATCGTGGGTGGGCACAGTTCCATGGGCGACGAGATGACCATCGGCTTTACGATAACCGGCCTTTGTGAAACGCCTCCTGTAACATTGGCGGGTGGGCAACCGGGGGACCGTCTGATCCTGACCAAGCCCTTGGGCAGCGGCGTTATGATGGCTGCGGAAATGGCCGGTCTAGCGGACGGAGCCTGGGTCGCAGCGGCCTACCAGCAGATGACCCAACCGCAGGGAGAGGCGGCACGTATTATGGCCAAAGCCCATGCGATGACGGATGTGACCGGGTTTGGATTAGCCGGACACCTGCAAGGTATCTGCGACGCCTCAGGCTGCGGTGCCGTGCTTGATCTGGACGCGATTGAGGTGATGGATGGTGCGCTGGAGCTGTCTGAACAAGGTATGCGGTCAACGATCTTTGCCGACAACCGGGCTATTGCCATGGGCCTGCCCGCCGAAGGCAAAGCCGCTTTGTTGTTCGATCCGCAAACGGCTGGGGGTTTGCTGGCGGCTGTCGATGCGGCAGCGGCCGATGCACTGATTCAGGACTTGAAGGCCGCAGGGTACCCCGCCGTAATCATTGGCGAATTGACTGATACTCCGGGCATGCGCCTTCAAAGCTGATTCAACAGGCTTTCGATTTGAGACGCTGCCGTTGCAAGGCCGTCATCGTCCAATGTCGCAATGTTGATGTTGGCCAGTACCTGTACGGACCGCGACCGCCGTGATTTGGTGTAGGCCGGATCATAGTGCTGTTCCATCAACGCCTGTGTCAGCGCGTGTTTTTCATCCGCATCGATCAGGTGCATCCACCCATCGACAACGTCATGTCCGCGATGAAAACGCAGCGGAGAAAGCCGATCCCGCAAACGATCACTGTCAGACAGGATGTCGTCATAGGCCCTCACCAGATAGGCGGCGCGCGCTTCAATCGGTGCTGTGATTTGCACCCTGGGGGCCGCGCATAGCGCGGTCCAAAGGCTGGGCGGCAGGATCAGACTGCCGATTTTCGAAGATTCCGCTTCGACCACAACAGGGCGCGCTGGATCCATTGCGCACAGCGCGCTGGACAATGCCGATTCAAACGCCTTTTGCGCGGGCTGTCCGCCTGGCCTTTCCCCCAGCAAAGATCCCCGGTGATTGGCCAATGCCTCAAGGTCCAGAACCTGAACGCCACACCTTTGCAACAGAGCCAACAGATCCGTCTTGGCCGTTCCGGTATAGCCATCCAGGGCGATCAATCGATGCGGTAGTGGATCGTCGTACAAATACGCATTCACCAACCGGCGGTACGTGCGATAGCCGCCTTCGACCACGTCAGCGCGCCAACCGATTTGCTGCAACATCCAGGTGAACGAACCAGAACGTTGACCACCGCGCCAGCAATAGACCAATGGTCTCCAACTACCCGCGTGATGGCTGAGGCGCTGTTCGATGTGATTGGCCGCATTGCGGAACACAAGCGCGGCCCCCAGTTTGCGCGCCAAAAACGGGCTTTCCTGAACATAGATGGTCCCAACCCGAGCGCGCTCTTCGTTGTTCAGAACCGGTAGATTTATAGCACCCGGCAAATGATCCTCGGCATACTCGGCCGGGCTGCGCACGTCGATAACCGTATCAAAGTTGTGCGCGTGAAGCTTGGTCAGATCAGGGAATTTCAAAGCCATACCAGTGGTCTAGCTTGCCGAGTTTCGAAAGAAAAGGTCATGCGCCCTTAGCCGTCGAAAGGTTCAATCAGTTCGGGTCCGCTGGCCCGGTTGGAATTCACCGTCGGGTCGACGCGGTGGTAGGCCAGCACGCCCTCGTCACCCGGCTGCATCAACCGTGCGGCACCTTTCCCCGACTCGCCCAGCCACAATGGCCAGTCTTCAGGCTCAAGGATCAAGGGCATCCGGTGGTGTATTGTCTTGAGATTTTCATTTGCACCTGTGGTCACGATAGCGCAGGTGCCTTGTCGGCTTTCCTGTGGTCCCCAATCCTGCCAGACGCCCGCGAAGGCAATCGGGGCTCCATCCTTGCGATGGATGTACCACGGCAGTCGGGTGCCCTGATCGGTTTTCGTCCATTCGTAGAACCCGGTGGCCGCGATCAGGCAGCGGCGCGACCGGCAGGCTTCACGAAAGGCTGGTTTTTTCGCCAAAGTCTCGGACCGCGCATTGATCAACAACGGGCCAGCCGTTTCAGATTTGTACCAGTGTGGCAGAAATCCCCAACGCAAACCGTCCAGATGGCGGCCTGTTTCACCGCTGCGCACCACATGTACCTGATTTGTCGGACAAACATTGAAGTTTGGAACTGCTGGCAGCGTATTTGCCGGCCGTGCAGAAAACAGCTGCGCCATGGCGTCATTGGGAAGAGTTATTGCAAACCGTCCACACATGGGTAATGAACCATCGATACATTCTTGATACAGGCGCAGGATCTTACGGGTCACATGAAAAACCAAACGACTCAATCCCTCAAGAGCAAAGCGATTTCCCTTCTGGAAGCAGAAAAGTTGCCACAGGCTTTGAAAAAGGCGCAGCTAGGCGTCAAGAAATTCCCCAAGGACTCGGACTTTCACGCCATCGCCGGTTTTGTTCTGACCGAGATGAAACAATACAAGAAATCCATTCCGCATTTCGTCGAAGCCTCGCGGATGAAACCGGATGATCCGCAATTCGTGGAAAACCTCGCCAACGCTCTGATGCAGATCGGCCAGTTTCCCAAAGCGCTGGAATACACCGAACAAAAATTGGAACAGTTCCCCAACAACAAGGAACTGAACCGAGTTCTGGATGAGATACACCTCAAAGGTACATCGTGGCGTTCGATCATTGAACACGCAACCAACAAGCTGGCCAATGACCCCGACAATGCTGATTTGTTGACCAAGCGGGCCCGAGCCTATTCCAAGATTGGATTTGTCGATGAAAACTCCCGTGATATTGCGCGTGCCTATGAACTGGACCCGAACAATATTAAGATCTCCTTCCAGAAATCCGTAAATCTGCACCAAAGCGGCGATAAAGAAGCATCTACCGAGATTCTACACCGTATCCTTGAGGAAAATCCTGAGCACGCCCCGACATTGCTGCAATTGTCGACAATGGTCGGCAAGGAGGATGCGGTGAACCTGATGGACGCAGTTGAGATCGCTATCGCCAGTAACGAGAACGTGCTGGTGGAGCTTGAGTTCGCCAAAGCGCATCTGATTTCCCAAACCGATGGTCTGGAAGCGGCGCTGTCGCAATTTGCTTACGCCAATGCGATTCAGCACGACGGCAATCCATATAACTTTGCTGCAGAAGAGAAAAAACTTCGCAATATCACAAGCCTGTTCCCGCTCGGCGAAGACATTCAAACCTCTGACAACAACGATTCACCGGTACCGATCTTTGTACTTGGGCAGCCGCGGTCTGGTACCACACTGATGGAAATGATGCTTAGTTCTGCGCCACATATTGCTGGGTGTGGCGAGTTAATGCTGGGCGCGGACTTATCCCAAGACTTCGAGAACGGTAAAAACGCTTTCACCGCCGCGAAGGCAACCGAATTTGCGCAGGAATTCCGTAAGCTAATGCCGCCAATCCCCGCGGATTCGGTCGCCTTTGTCGACAAGATGCCCCACAATTTTCAGCGAGTGGGGTTCCTGCTGGCCGCGTTCCCAAATGCCAAGATAATCAACATGCTGCGAGATCCCCGCGATGTCGGCTTGTCCAAGTGGATTCGCCGCTTTCCTGCAGGCGGGATGCGCTATGCGTCAAATCTGCGGTCGATTGCTCATTCGGCGAACTTGTACCGCCAGTACATGGCGCATTGGCAGTCCGTGTTTGGCGAAAACATCCTGACCATTCCTTATGAGAAGCTGGTGGCCGACCCGGAGACCTACAGCAAACAGGTCGCCGCGTTTTGCGGCATTGAATGGAGCGAGGCCATGATGCGACCCGAGCAAAACACCAAACAGGTCAGAACAGCTAGCATCGATCAGGTTCGCAATAAAATCTCAACCAAATCCATTGGTGGATGGCAGAGCGTCTCCGAACATTTGCGCCCTATGCTGGACGACTTGGACCCATCGCTTTGGCCGGAATACGATTTCAGCTGACAGGCCGTGAAACAGAAAAAGCCGCATCACCCGGATGCGGCTTTCTTGTTTCAGGTGGCAGAATTTACTTCTGCTTGATACGCCCGTCCAGATAGGGCTGATACGGCGCGTTTTCCGCTAGATATTCGGCTGTGACATCGGCCAGATCGGGGCCGAAGTCATAGGCATTCTTGTCGTCACCTTCGAACATCGAATAACCATCGCCACCGTTGCGCACATAGTTGTTGGTCACAACAAGGTAAGTCTTGTTCGGATCAATCGGAACAAATCCGTCACCTTCGGCCACCATGACTTCGCTGATGCGGCCTTCGTTCGGGGCCACGCTAGGATCCCAGGTAAAGCTCAGGCCCGCAACTTGCGGAAAGCGGCCTTTTACCTCTTCAACCTGACTGACTCCATTTTCCAACGCGTCGATGACGGTCTGGCCGGTGATCTCAAAAGTGGACAGCGTGTTCTGGAACGGCAGAACCGTCAGCACTTCGCCCATGGTTACATCACCCTCGTCGATAGACGCACGCAGGCCACCTGAGTTGGCAATTGCAATCTGCGCCCCCTGATCGGCGACACGGGCCAGCATCGCGTCGGCCACAAGGTTACCCATTTCACATTCCTGCACACGGCAGATCGACCTGTCGCCCTGAATTGCTGCGCCTGAGTTTGCAACAACGCGTTGCTTCATCTCTTCAATCGGCGCACCCATTTCGGCCACGCGGGCAGCGATGTCAGCGTCAGGCGTGACCGAGGCGTCCAGAAGAATGGGTTCGCCCTCGGCTGCAATCAGATTGCCGTCGTCGTCAAAGGTCAGGGTGATCTCGCCCAGGTATTTTGAATACGCGTAAGCCTGAACCACCGGCACGTCACCAACCATCATCGGATACGACCCGGCCGCGCCCTCCTGCGTGTTCGACAACAGAGTATGCGAATGACCACCGACCACCAGATCGAGGCCCGGAACCTGCGCTGCGATCTCAAGATCCTTGGCCAGACCCACATGGTTCAAGGCGATGATGATGTTGACGCCTTCATCCTGCAGTGCCGCCACATCCGCCTTCAGGCTTTCGATCTCGTCCTGAAACACAACGTCCTTGCCGGGGCTGGACGTCTCAACCGTATCCGTGGCGAGCGCCGAGATGATACCGACTTTCTGGCCGCCGATATCAAGCACAACATGGTTTTCAACCTTGCCGTTTAGCTCGGCCGACGATGACAGGTCCAGATTGCCTGAAATCACCGGGAAGCTGACCGTTTCAATGAACGATGCCAAACCTTCAGGGCCGTCGTCGAATTCGTGGTTCCCCACGGCCATGACGTCATAGCCGATCGCTTCCATAAACTCGGCTTCTGCTGCGCCCTTGTAAGTGGTGTAGAACAACGACCCTTGGAAAGGATCGCCTGCGTCCAGCAGCAGAACATTCTGATCCGCCAGCGCATCACGACGGGAATCAACGATCGTCTTGAGGCGCGCAACCCCGCCAAAACATTTGCCTTCCGCTTCATCCTCAGCGTCGCAAGTTGAGTCGTATTTATTGATCGACTCGATGCGGCTGTGAATGTCGTTGGTGTGCAGAATGGTTAACTTATATTCGGCCGCCGCCATACCGGCAGTTAGGCCAAGAATTGCAGCAGACGCCAAGAATCGGGTCAACATACTGAATCTCCCTGTTTATATTTTCAAAGATCGTGCGCTTATGGAGAGCGAGAGTCAAAGAGGAAATCCGGCTTGATTCCGAACGCCGCGCGGGGCATCAGATCGATATGCTGATTTACAAAATTTTCCGGGCCGATGAATGGGCCGCCCTGCAAGACAAGGGCGCAACAGATGGCGCCCCAATTGATGTCACCGATGGCTTTGTCCATTTTTCAACGGCTGAACAAGCTGCTGAGACGGCGGCGAAACACTTCGCAGGTGTGGATGATCTGACGTTACTGGCCTGTAATGCCGACGCCATGGGCGACGATCTGAAATGGGAAGTTTCTCGGGACGGTGCCCTGTTCCCGCATCTCTATCGCCAGATCCGGCTTGGCGACGTTGTCTGGTCGCGCCCTCTGCCATTTGACGGTGCTGTGCACCAGTTCCCCGAGGACATGGAATGACATCCTTTATCGACCCGGATCGGGATCAGTTCGAAGCATTCAAAGCGCTGGATCGCAATCAGCCGATCGAAATGCTCAATCTGGTTAAATTCCGGGCCGTAGCACAGTATCCCGCGTCGCATGAATTGGCAGGCGCGGGGCTGACAGGTGCAGAAGCCTATCAGAAATACGGTGCTGAAACCGCCCCGATTATTGCGCGTATCGGGGCAAGTATTTTGTGGCGTGGGGTGTTTGAAACAACTCTCATCGGACCGGTTGATGAGGTCTGGGATGCCGTCTTTATCGCCCGCTATCCGACCGCGCACGCGTTCCTTGAAATGGTGACAGACCCAGTGTACCGGGCCGCGGTCATCCACCGTCAGGCTGCAGTCGAAACCTCGCGCCTGATCCGGTGTGGATCCGGGGAAAGCGGAAAGGCCTTCGGATGAAGCTGATTGAAAAACTGGGGCTGAGCGCCCTGCACCGCATGGATCCCGAAGCTGCGCATGGCATGTCGATCATGGCGTTGAAGTCCGGGCTGACACCCGCGCCGGGACCGGTGACGACACCGCGCCTGAAAACCAAAGTGGCGGGGTTGGATCTGCCCAACCCAGTCGGTCTGGCCGCTGGTTTTGACAAAAATGGCGAGGTTCTCGCCCCCCTATCGCGCGCCGGGTTTGGCTTTATTGAGGTGGGCGCCGTCACGCCCCTTCCGCAGCCGGGAAACCCCAAACCACGCCTGTTTCGTCTGACCGAGGACAAGGCAGCCATCAACCGCTTTGGTTTCAACAACGAAGGCATGGAGGTGATGGCCAAACGGCTGGCAGAGCGCCCCAAAGACGCAGTGATCGGCCTGAACCTTGGGGCCAATAAAGACAGCGAAGACCGCGCTGGTGATTTTGCGAAAGTTCTGGCCCATTGCGCGGCACATCTGGATTTTGCCACCGTAAACGTATCGTCACCGAACACGGAAAAACTGCGCGATTTGCAGGGCAAGGCCGCGCTGACCGCGCTGTTGAATGGTGTGATCGAAACACGCCATGCTCTGCCCCGCCCGCTTCCGATCTTTCTGAAAATTGCGCCTGATCTGACTGAACCGGAATTGCAGGACATTGCTGAGGTCGCTCGCGAAACCCGCGTGGATGCGGTGATTGCCACCAACACCACCCTGTCGCGCGACGGGTTGCTTAGCGCGCATAAAGGGGAAACCGGAGGATTGTCTGGCGCGCCTTTGTTCGAAAAATCCACCCGTGTGCTGGCGAAGCTGAGCCAGTTGACCGATGGAGCAATCCCGCTGATCGGCGTCGGCGGCATCAGCAATGCCGAGCAAGCTTACGCCAAGATCTGCGCCGGGGCGTTTGCTGTACAGTTCTATACCGCCATGGTTTACGGTGGGATCTCACTTGCTGCTGATATCGCGCATGGGCTGGATCAATTGCTGGCCCGCGATGGCTTTGACAGCGTTGCCCAGGCCGTGGGCAGCAAACGAGAGGACTGGCTGTGATCGAATACTGGCACAACCCCCGCTGTTCCAAATCCCGCGCCGGGCTGGTGCTGTTAGAGGGAAATGGCGCAAAGATCAAACTGCGAAAATACCTTGAAGATGTGCCCTCAGCAGACGAAGTACGGGCCGCGCACGTTTCACTGGGATTGCCTGTGATTGATATGGTGCGCACCGGTGAAAAACGGTTCAAGGAATTGGGGCTGACAAAGACCGCATCAGATGACGACTTGATCCGCGCCATGGCGGAAAACGCGATCCTGATCGAACGCCCCCTTGCCATTGCCGGGGACAAAGCCGCCATCGGGCGTCCACCTGAGAACCTGCTGACACTGCTCTAAGCCACTTGCGCTTCCAGCTTGGGATAGCGCCAGCCCATCGTCACACCCCGCGCGATGTTCAGAACCATAAGCGCGGCCCACAGACCGTGATTTCCGAGGCTCGGCACTAAAATGAACAGCGCGATTACATAGATCGCCACGGATTGAATCATTGCGTTGCGCATGGCCCGGGTCCAGGTGGCACCAATGTAGATGCCATCGAACATCCAACTGGCCACACCAATAATCGGGGCCAATGCCGCCCAGAACAGGTAGTCGCGGCTGGCCAAACGCACCTCGGGCGAGGTTGACATCAGATCAATCAGGGCCGGGCCAGCCAGGAAGAACACAGCCCCCAGTAATATGGCTCCACCAAGCCCCCATTGCGATGCCATGATACTGGCGCGTCGCAGCTGGTGCCGATCCCGCGCACCAACTGCGCCACCGACCAAAGCCTCGGCCGAAAAGGCGAACCCGTCCAGGGCGAAGGCTGTGATCTCAAGGAATTGCAGAAGAACCTGATTGGCGGCCAGGGTCACGTCGCCCAGATCCGCGCCGACAAACAAAAAGGTCGTGAACGAGCCTGTTAAAAGGACGGAACGGATCATGATGTCACCGTTGACCTGCATCATTCGACGCAGGCGCGCGGCATCGAAGATCCGAGCCCGGTCACGCCAGATTTTGCCTTCGAATCCATCCCGGCACAGCCACAAGCCCAGCGCTAAACCTGTCCACTCGGCAATCAGGGTGGCCACAGCGACACCCTCGACGCCCCATCCCAGCCCCAGAACAAACCAAAGGTCCAGAATGATATTCAGCCCGTTCATCCAGATTTGCAGAATGAAAACGCCACGTGTGCGTTCAACGGCGATCAGCCATCCGGTCACGGCATACAGCGCAATCGTGGCCGGAGCACCCCAGATGCGAATCTCAAGGTAGGCGCGCGTCAGTGACTCAACCTCGGGGCTGGCAGGCGACAGGGCAAATGCCCCAGCAAAGACTGCCGCCTGCGCGAGGACAAAGACCACGCCCGCTGCCGCGCCCAGCAGAAGCCCTCGAATCAGCAAAGCCCTTGTTTCAGCGATGTCACCTGCCCCGCGCGCCTGCGCAGCCAGGCCAGTCGTGCCCATGCGCAGAAACCCGAAGATCCAGTAGATCGAAGCCAGTATAACCGCGCCCATACCCACGGCACCGATAGGTGCGGCCTGCCCCATTTGACCGACTACGCCCGTGTCTACCGCGCCAAGAATGGGCACGGTCGCGTTCGACAGCACGATCGGGACTGCGATCTTCAGCACCCGTCTGTGCGTGATGGGCGCCGACGCGTCCTGCATCGTCAGCTCTTGTCTCTGGGGGGTTGAGGCATCAGGAAATGCCCTGATGCCTGCGCAAACAGTTTCGCATGATTGTCCTGCCAGGCTTCCACCCGGACCGAAGCATAACGCCGCCCCGACCTGCTGACAAAAGCCCTTGCGTAAGCATCACGCGGCAGGCCCGAGCGCAGGTAATCAACGGTAAAGTCGATTGTCTTGGGAAAGCGGATGTCCGGGTCGGTCACGATGGCCTCACCATCGATCTCACCACTCTCGATGCGCGGGAACATGTGTTCCCAACTGAGAGTGATGACAGCGGTCACTTCGAGAAAGGCGGCCGTGACGCCGCCGTGAATCGCAGGCAAAAACGGGTTGCCGATCAGTTTGTCGTCGAAATTCAACACACCGGTCAGTTCATCCCCACGCCGGTCGAAGTTGATATCGAGAAAGCGGATATAGGGTACGCCATCAACCAGCGCGCGCAATGCCGCATCGCGCCGTTGTTTGACCACCTGCATCGGTTCAGGCCGCGGTCTTGCCATGTTACTTCCCCTCAACCGTAAAGGACCCGGCAGCGGTTGCCACAGGCAGGTCTGTGTCATTGTCAACGGCAGTCGCCCGCACAAACGCCACGTTCCGCGTGATGTGATAGCAGGTCGCGCGTGCCGTGATTGTCTGACCCGGCGTTGCCGCGCGCATATAGTCGATCCGCAAGTCTATGGTTGCAGTCCCCCCGGGTGCCGATGGGTGGCTCATCACCGCAGCACCGCAGCACGTATCCAAAATGGTCGAGATTGCCCCGCCGTGGATCACGCCGGTGCGCGGGTCTCCGATCAGATCTTCGTTGTATGGCAGCGTGATCTCTGCTTCGCCCTCGCCAATATGGGTCAGCGTCAGGTTCAGGGCCCGCGCATGAGGGATCGCCTCGATAAATTGGCGGGCTAGTACTGTCTTGTCGACCATTGGCATTTGTCCTGTTCTCGTCCCTTCCTTTATGAGCCGCTGTTTCGGCAAAGGGCAAGCCCACCTGTTGCGCTTGGGATCGGGACCGCCTAGGTTGCTGGCAAGGAGACTAGGAATGTCCAACAACCGTTTGTCATTCAAAGAGATGTGCGCCGAGTTCGATGTAACACCGCGCACCCTGCGCTATTACGAATACATCGAACTTCTGCAACCAGATCGCGAAGGCCGGTCCCGATTTTACGGCGCGCGGGAATGCGCCCGGATGAAGTTGATCATGCGTGGCCGCAAGTTTGGATTCCCGCTGGAAGAGATTCGCCAATGGCTTTTGATCTATGAGGATCAGGGCAACGAAGCTCAAATGGCTACTTTTGTTGAGATGGCGGACCGCCAAATGAGCGAGCTTGAGCAGCAACGCGAGCAACTTGACGAAGCCATGGACGAACTGAAGCGCCTGCGCGACCAAACAGCAAAGTCCCTGAAGTAGGTCTTCCTTCGCTTCGGAATTCTTTCCTGTACACTCTGTCTTGCGACACACCTCACGCGTGTGCGCACAGCTTTTTTGCACGCAAAAGCTGGGGCTCAGGCTTGACCTTAGGGCAAGAAAATTACGCGAAAGCCCGTTTACGCGTTTGGATGTTACGTCAACTTTGAAGTGACGCAGCGTCTGAATTACGTAAACGTCACTCACGTGTTGTAAAGCTCAAAGCAACTGCGCAACTCATGTCTCATGACGCCAGTGACGAGAGTATGACGAATGACCGAAGATGTGATGACAATCCGCGAGATGTGCGAGACTTACGATGTCACGCCACGCACTTTGCGGTTCTACGAGGCCAAGGAACTTTTGTTCCCGATCCGCGAAGGCCAAAAACGTCTGTTCACCAAACGTGACCGGGCGCGGCTGAAACTGATCCTGCGCGGGAAACGCTTTGGCTTCAGCCTGGAAGAGATCCGACAACTTCTGGATCTGTACCATGTGGGCGACCAGCAGGTCACTCAGATGACCCGCACATATGAAATCGCGTTGGAACGTCTGGCGGACATGGAAGAACGCCGCCGCGAGCTGACGCAAGCCATCGACGATCTGAAAGAGCAGTTGCGCTGGGGCGAGAAAGTCATCGCCTCGATGAAACAGGAAAAGAAGGCGGCCGAGTAACCTCGCCCCGCCATCCGGACATATGAATTAAGGGAGCTTCACATGCCCGTTTACAACGCGCCAACCAAAGACACGCAGTTCATCCTGCACGACGTTCTGAAAATCTCTCAGTCGGATATTCCCGGCTATAGCGAACTGGAAGCCGAGTTTACCGGCGCGGTTCTGGAAGAGGCTGGCAAGGTAGCCACCAACGTCCTGCATCCGTTGAATGTCGTAGGGGACACCGAAGGGTGCCGGTTGGAAAACGGTATTGTGTACACTCCTACCGGTTTCAAAGACGCCTTCGAGCAGATGAAAGAAGGTGGCTGGACTGGCCTCGACATGCCGGAAGAGTATGGCGGCCAGAACATGCCCTATGTACTGGGCACCGCCGTGGGCGAGATGTTCTCGGGGTCTAACCAGGCATTTACCATGTACCAGGGTCTGACGCATGGCGCGGCCTCTGCGATTCTGGCGCACGGGACTGACGAGCAAAAGAACAAGTACCTGCCGAACATGGTCAGCTGTGAATGGACCGGGACCATGAACCTGACCGAGCCGCATTGCGGCACCGATCTGGGCCTGATGCGCACCAAAGCGGAACCGCAGGGCGATGGCAGCTATAAGATTTCTGGCCAGAAGATCTTTATCTCGTCCGGTGATCACGACATGGCCGACAACATCATCCACCTGGTGCTGGCCAAGATCCCCGGTGGCCCTGATGGCATCAAGGGCGTGTCGCTGTTCATCGTGCCGAAGTACATCGTCAACGAAGACGGCACACCGGGTGAGCGCAACGGCGTCTCGGTCGGCAAGATTGAAGAGAAAATGGGCATCCACGGCAACTCGACCTGCGTCATGAACTATGACGAGGCCACCGGTTGGCTTTTGGGCGAAGAACACAAAGGCATGCGCGCCATGTTCACCATGATGAACGAAGCGCGTCTTGGTGTGGGGATGCAAGGTCTGGCACAGGCCGAGGCCGCGTTCCAAAACGCTCTGGAATATGCCAAGGACCGCCTTCAGGGCCGCGATGTGACCGGCGTGAAGAACCCGGACGGCCCTGCCGATCCATTGATCGTACACCCTGACATCCGCCGCAACCTGATGGATCAGAAAAGTTTTACCGAGGGCGCGCGCGCGTTCATCCTTTGGGGCGCGACGATGCTCGACAAGTCGCATCGCTCGGGTGACAAAGACGCGGATGGTCTGATCTCGCTGCTGACGCCGGTCATCAAGGGTTTCCTGACGGATCAGGGCTATGACATGACCGTGCAGGCGCAACAGGTTTATGGCGGCCATGGCTACATCGAAGAATGGGGCATGTCGCAATACACCCGCGACGCCCGTATCGCGATGATCTACGAAGGCGCAAATGGCGTTCAGGCGCTTGACCTTGTTGGCCGGAAACTGGCGCAGGACGGTGGCAAGCACGTCATGGCGTTCTTTGAGATGGTCAAAACCTTCTGCAAGGAAAACGGCGGCAAGGACGAAGCGTATGACAAGGCGTTCATCGAGCCGCTGAAAGCCGCGTCAAAAGATCTGCAGGCAGCTGGCATGTACTTCATGCAGGAAGGCATGAAGAACCCGAACAACGCGCTGTCTGGTTCGTACGACTTTATGCACATGTTCGGCCATGTTTGCCTGGGCCTGATGTGGGCGCAGATGGCGAGAGCGGCACAAGATGCTCTGGACGGTGGTGCATCGGACAAAGAGTTCTACGAGACCAAGATCAACACCGGCCGCTTCTACATGGCACGCCGCTTGCCCGCGACCAGGATGCATCTGGCGCGCATCCAGACGGGTGCGGACACGGTAATGGCACTGGACGCGGCGAACTTCTGATCTCAGTGTGGGTTCGGGCAACCCTGCCCGGACCCAGACCACCGGAGGACCCAAATGCCAAAGCGTTTTCGCCTGACACGTCGCTTTCCTGTCGCCATGACTGAGGACGGGTATCGCAAGCTCAAAGCGTTCGCGCGAGAGGCTGGTCTGGACGAAGGTGAGGCTTTGTCTTTTTTGTTCGAAAATTTCAACAGTGTGATTGATGAGGAAAACCTGACCCACCGCTTGCGTATCTTCAACTCTGAGCTTGAGGCACGGAAAAGATGAGCCAATGCGATGAACTTACAATGACAACGCTAGCCTAAATGCCGGATGCCTCCGGCGGGAGTATTTGTGAAAAGATGAAGCGGCGACGCGTCCCTGCCACAGGGCGCACTCGCCATCAGGACAGGGACGACTTCACCTTTTGCGGTCATCGGCTCTCCAGCCTGTACCGCGGGACCATTGAATTCGAAGATGGTTGATCAAAGGTAACTGACAGACCTTCATCTTTTCAAAAATACTCAAATCCGGCCTAGCCAATTGCGCCTTGGGAGGGGCGATCGCATGAGCATCAAACTTCATTGCTTTGGAGAAAGCGGAAACAGCTACAAGGCTGCTTTGGCGCTGGAAATGTCCGAGTTAGATTGGGAGCCCGTCTTTGTCGACTTCTTCAACGGTCAAACGCGCACACCTGAGTTTCGTGCCGAGGTCAATGAGATGGGTGAAGCGCCTGTCCTGATCGACGGTGATTTCCGCACCAGCCAATCTGGCGCCATTCAAGCTTATGTGACTGAAAAATCGGGCAAGTTCGGCGGCAAGGATCGCGAAGAAAATTACGACATTTTCCGCTGGGTCCTGTGGGACAATCACAAGCTTAGTTCGATGGCAGGCTTGACGCGTTTTCTGATCAACTTCCTCCCGGAACAGCATCGCAATCCCGATGTGATTGCTTTCAATCAAGGGCGCCTGAAGGCAGCTTACCAAGTGTTGAACGCCCATTTGGAGGGTCGCGACTGGATCGTTGGCGACGGCGTGACGAACGCCGATCTCAGTTGCTGCGGCTATCTCTATTACCCCGAACCATTCGGCTTTGACCGCGCCGACTGGCCCCATATTGACGCCTGGCTGACCCGGTTATCCGAGCAGCCCGGCTGGAAACACCCCTATGACCTGATGCCCGGCAACCCGTCGGATCGAGCTTAAGGAGAAGACCCATGACAGAAGCTTACATTTATGACGCCCTGCGCACCCCGCGCGGCAAGGGCCGCAAGGATGGCAGCCTGCACGAGGTTACCTCGGTGCGCCTGTCCGCCCTGACCCTGAACGCGATGAAAGAACGCAATAACCTTGAAGGCCACGCCGTCGAGGATGTGATCTGGGGCAACGTCACACAAGTGATGGAACAAGGCGGATGTTTGGCGCGCTCGGCGGTTCTGGCCTCGGACCTGGATCAGTCGATCCCCGGTCTGGCGATCAACCGTTTCTGTGCCTCGGGCATGGAAGCCGTGAACCTGGCGGCGAACCAAGTCAAAGGCGGCGCTGGCGAAGCTTATATCGCTGGCGGTGTTGAGATGATGGGCCGTGTGGCTATGGGCAGCGACGGCGCGGCGATTGCAGTTGATCCTTCGCTGGCGATGGAGACCTATTTCGTTCCGCAGGGTATTTCAGCGGATATTATCGCTACGGAGTATGGCTTTAGCCGCGACGACGCAGACGCGCTGGCCGTTGAATCTCAACGACGCGCGGCAGAGGCCTGGGAAGACAACCGGTTCGAGAAATCGGTCATCACCATCAAGGACCAGAACGGTCTGACCATTCTGGATCGCGACGAATATATGCGCCCTGGCACTGACATGCAGAGCCTCGGCGCGTTGAACCCATCCTTTCAGATGATGGGCGAGCAGATGCCGGGCTTCGACAAGGTGGCGATGATCAAGTACCCGCATCTGGAACGGATCAACCACATCCACCACGCGGGCAACAGTTCGGGCATCGTGGACGGTGCGGCAGCTGTTCTGATCGGCAACAAGGAATTCGGTGAAAAATACGGTCTCAAGCCGCGCGCCCGTATCAAGGCAACCGCCAAGATCGGCACCGACCCGACCATCATGCTGACCGGCCCGGTTCCGGTGACCGAAAAGATCCTGGCCGACAACGGCATGAAGATCAGTGATCTGGACCTGTTCGAAGTGAACGAAGCCTTCGCGTCGGTTGTGCTGCGGTTCCAGCAGGCGTTTGATGTTGATCCGGCCCTTGTGAACGTAAACGGCGGCTCGATCGCGATGGGGCACCCTCTGGGCGCAACTGGCGCGATGATCATCGGCACTCTGCTGGATGAGCTTGAGCGTCAGGACAAGGAAACCGGTCTGGCCACGCTCTGCATCGCGTCCGGCATGGGTGCGGCAACGATTATCGAGCGGGTCTGATGCCCAAGCTGGATCTCTCTCAGATCCCGTTCAAGGGTGGCTCGTCCTATCCCGGCAAGCTGGCTGAGGCGGTCGGAGGCCGTTTCAACCAAGGCGTTGGAGATGCGGGTGGGCTGACCCAATTCGGGGTCAACATCGTGCGGCTTGAGCCGCAGGCTCTGTCCTCGCTGCGTCATTATCATATGGAGCAGGACGAGTTTGCCATCATGCTCAGCGGTACATGCGTGCTGATCGACGACGATGGAGAGCATGAGATGCAGCCCGGTGATTGCGCCGCGTGGCCCGCTGGTGAAACCAACGGCCATCACCTTGTGAACAAGACCGATGCGCCTGCGACCTTTCTGGTGGTGGGCACTCGGACCCCGACAGAGACCTGTTTTTACAGCGACTTAGACATGATGGTGAAGGATGATGAGAACGGATTCTCTTTCACCCGGAAAGACGGCAGCCCGCTGACGGCTGACCAGATTGGAGATGACAATGACTGATTTCACTCTGAGCAAAGACGCGGACGGCGTCGCCTTTGTAACCTGGGACGCCCAGGGCAAATCCATGAACGTGCTGACCCGCGAGGCGTTTCAGGAGGTCAGCCATCTGATCAATCAGGCCCTGAACGATGATGAGATCAAGGGGATCGTCATCACCTCGGGCAAAGAAGGTTCGTTTGCAGGCGGCATGGACCTGAATACGCTGGCCACCATTCGCCAGGAGGCGGGTGAAGAACCGGCGCAAGCGCTGTTCGATTTCGTCATGGGTGGCCATCACATTCTGCGCAAGCTGGAATTGGCAGGTATGGACCCCAAGACCAAGAAGGGCGGCAAGCCGATTGCCTGCGCAATCAACGGCACATGCGCCGGGATCGGGACCGAGATCGCCCTTGCCTGCCATCACCGCGTGATGACCGACAACCCGAAATCCAAGATCGGTCTGCCCGAAATTCTGCTGGGTATCTTCCCGGGTGGCGGCGGCACAATGCGCTACAGCCGCATGGTTGGCGCGATGGCCGCCGCTCCAGTGCTGCTGGAAGGCAAAATGATGGACCCGAAGAAGGCTAAGGGTGCACAGCTGATCGACGCAGTTTCAGATGACCCGGTTGCGGCGGCGAAGGAATGGGTTCTGAACGCCAAGGATGCCGATCTGGTCAAGCCTTGGGACGCGAAAGGCTATAAGATGCCCGGCGGCGCGCCCTATCATCCTGCAGGCTTCATGACCTTCGTGGGTGCAAGCGCGATGGTCAACGGCAAGACACAAGGTGCATTCCCGGCGGCCAAGGCTCTGCTGAGTTCGATCTATGAAGGCGCGCTGGTTGACTTCGACACCGCCCTAAAAATCGAGGCGCGTTGGTTCACCAATGTCCTGATGAACCCGTCCTCATCGGCCATGATCCGTTCGCTGTTCCTGAACAAAGAAGCGTTGGAGAAAGGTGCTGTGCGTCCCAAGGATGTACCAGATCAGCGCGTTAAGAAGGTCGGCGTACTGGGCGCGGGCATGATGGGTGCCGGTATCGCTCTTGTCTCGGCTCAGGCCGGGATGGAGGTTGTTCTGATCGACCGTGATCAGGAAGCCGCCGACAAGGGCAAGGCGTACAGCGAAAGCTATATGGACAAGGGCATCAAGCGTGGCAAAGCCACAACTGAGAAGAAAGAAGCCCTGCTGGCACGCATCACTGCCACCCCCGATCTGGAACAATTGAAAGGTTGCGACCTGATCATCGAAGCCGTGTTCGAAGATCCGGGCGTGAAGGCCGAGATGACCAAGAAGGTAGAGGCGATCATCCCCGAGGATTGCATTTTTGCTTCGAACACCTCGACCCTGCCGATCACCGATCTGGCAAAAGCCTCGGTCCGGCCCGAGCAGTTCATCGGTATCCACTTCTTCTCGCCAGTTGAGAAGATGTTCCTGGTCGAAATCATCAAGGGCAAGGAAACCGGGGATCGCGCAGTGGCGAAGGCGCTGGATTATGTCCGTCAGATCCGCAAAACGCCGATCGTGGTCAACGATGCGCGCTTCTTCTATGCCAACCGCTGCATCATCCCCTATATCAACGAAGGTGCGCGCATGATCACCGAGGGCGTCAGCCCTATCCTGATCGACAACGCCGCGCGTCAGCTTGGCTTCCCGGTCGGCCCGATCCAGCTGACCGATGAAACTTCGATTGATCTCGGGGCCAAGATCGCCCGCGCCACCAAGGCGGCCATGGGCGACGCCTATCCCGAAAGCCCCTCAGACGATCTGATCTTCTGGATGGAGGAACAGGGCCGTCTGGGTCGCAAGGCCAATGCGGGCTTCTTCGACTATGACGACAAGGGCAAGCGCGTCGAGTACTGGAAGGGTCTGCAAGACAAGTACCCGCACGCCAAAGACCAACCGGACCTGATCGAAGTGCAGGAACGTCTGATGTTTGCACAAGTTCTGGAAGCGGTACGCGCATTGGAAGAAGGCGTTCTGGAAGACATCCGCGAAGGCGACGTCGGCGCGATTCTGGGCTGGGGCTTTGCCCCATGGTCGGGTGGTCCGCTGAGCTGGCTGGATATCATCGGCACGCCCTATGCGGCCGAACGCTGCGATCAATTGACCGAAGCTTATGGCGAGCGCTTTGCCTGCCCATCGCTGCTGCGTGAAATGGCCGAAAAAGGTCAGAGCTTCTATGGCCGCTTCAATCCTGAAGCAAAAGCCGCCTGAAACAATGATGCAGGCGCGTGAAACCACGCGCCTGCATCGTTCTTGTCAGTGTTTGGTTAGATCTGCCATTCGGGCCGCAGGAACAGAACCGGAGCGTTCGGACGCCCCGGTCGACCCGGCCGCCTGACCCCAGATGGCGGGCGGATCGGGAATATCGGATCCTGTGGAATGGGTGCAGGCAGTGCACCCAATGGGTTTGCAAGGGCTGACATATCACCCTTGATTGCAATGGAGTTGGCCAAGTCCGCAGCGGCCACGTCGTCTGCCACCTCGTAGCTTTGCCTATGCAGCGACCCGCGCATCGAAAAACGACCCGAGGGGCAATAGGCTTGTAAGCCGCCTTCGACAAAGATCACCTGATCCTCGTCGAAAAACAGCGAACAGACTTCAAAAGAAGATCCCGGTGCTTGTGACATCAGACGACCTGCGCCACTCAGCACACGCGCGGGCACCACTGACACCCCGTCTCTTTCGGCATCGATTTTGGACAGGGTCAACGCCATGCCCTGTTCGGGCATCAGCCAGACAGGCCGTCCGTTAAACGCGGCGCGGGCCGGTACAAAAACAGGCAGATATTCGTCCCGCCGCTCGTCTGCAGGGATAACCACAACGTTGGTTGAAATGCGGCGCACCCCTTTGAAGCCGTGATCCAACGTGCGGATAAGATCGCCAACAGCGATCCGTTCGACGGGTTTCCAACCACTGGTGGTTGCAACTTTCGTGCCTTTCAGAAATCCTCCGCGGCGTGCATTCACCGCTTGGTTCAGGTTGGTTGGATCACCGTCAGGCGTTTGATTCAGATAAACAGAAATACTCGTAACTTCAGACACGTGCCGAACCCCCTTTGGCACCAATTGATATGTCTCAGTGGTAGCACCAAAGATGAAGGTCGTCTTATTTCCGACATAATTACGCCCAATTTGGGCTAATTTTGCCTTATGTTCCGGTTTTTTCGTAAACACTCTCACCGAATAAACGGGCTTTATCGCGAAATCTGAAACGAAAAGCGGGCAATCTTTGTTCGAATCCCGGCCCTTCAGTGCGTTGGAAGCGTCAGGCCACCTTTTGCAACGACGAAGAGCGTCTGGCCCGCCATCCAAGCAATGCCCCTGCCGCCGCTATCAAGACTATTCCCGAAACTTGCAGGGCACCGATGGTCTGCCCAAGCGCGACAAAGGCAAAGAGCGGACCAAAAATCATGACTGAATATTCGAAGACCGCAACATACGACGGCTCGCCAACCTGATACGCCTTGATCAGCATATAGACAGCGATTGTTGAACCCACAGCCTGGATGCCTATCCAAAGCATCGCGGGTCCGAACGCCCAAACCCAGCCACGCGTGACAAATCCATCCGGTCCGTCAGGGGTTTCAACGGGAACAACCGTGAAGGCGATAACACCAATCGCTCCGGCAATGGCCAGCGTGGTAACCATTGCCGCCAACATTGCCACTGTGCTTTCTTCAGAGCACATCGAACGTGTCAGGATCGAACTCAGCGCATAGAAAAACCCTGCCGCAACCGGCAGAAGCGTGCGCGCGTCAAAGTCAGTCGGGTTTGGCTGAAGCACCAAGAGAATACCGGTAAAACCCATCAGAACAGCCAGAATGCGCCAGGGGCCAATCGTCTGCTTGAGCGCAAGCGCCGAGATCAGCAACACGAAGATCGGCGACGTGAACAATCCCGCCAACGCTTCTGCAATTGGCATCATTGACAACGAGGCGAAGTAACACAGCATGGCCGTCGTGATCAGAAGGCTGCGCAAAATGACAGCCCCCCAACGACGCGGGCGCAGCCCACCCAATCCCAGAACAGACAGGCCAACAATGAGCGGAAACATCAGCAGAGCGCGAGTCAGGTGGAACTGCCACAAGCCAACCGTTTCAGCCAACAGAACCACCACATTGTCGATCACACCAATGACCGCCATGGCACCGACCATCAAGCCAGAGGCCAACACCGGTGAAGTTGTTGGATGATCCTGCATGTAAACGCCCCAATTGCGATCAAAGATCGGCGGTTCCAATCCTGTTCGGTATCCAGCACATTTCGGAATGACTGCGCAACAGGTTTGCGCCTAACGAATGCCCCATGCTAAGCTGTGGCAAAACAAATCTGAGCAGACCCCATCAAGATGACGGCCCTGAAAAAGTACCAGCGGATCGAAGCCACCGGTCTGTGGCGCCCCTCGCCCGATGAACAACGGCGAGAGGTCGTGGTGTCGATCGGCGAAGCCACTCTGACGATTTCTGACTTTAATGACAGGGCATTGACCCATTGGTCTTTGGCAGCCTTGGAACGACAGAATCCGGGCTCTTTTCCGGCCATCTTCCACCCCGACGGCGACCCGGACGAAACGCTGGAACTGGCCGAAACCGAGACCACGATGCTGGACGCCATCGACCGTTTGCAGCGCGCCATTGATCGCGCACGCCCGCATCCCGGTCGTCTGCGGTGGTTGAGTGTTGGGGGCGTCGTTGCCGCTGTTCTGGCCCTGTTGCTGTTTTGGCTGCCTGCTGCGCTGCAAGGCCACGTCGTCTCGGTTGTACCTCAGGTCAAGCGACAAGAGATCGGGGAAACCATTCTGCACAGAATTGAACGTGTTTCCGGGCGCGCCTGTTCTTCGGTCGATGCGCAGGCTTCGCTGGATCGGCTGGCCAAGCGGACTGGTGTACGCCAGATCATTATCCTACCCGCGGGCGTTCAGGATAGTCTGAGCCTTCCCGGCGGCACGGTTGTGTTGAACAAATCGTTGGTGGAAGACTATGAGGACCCTGCCGTCGCCGCGGGTTATGTCATTGCGGAACGTGCCCGCATGGAACAGACGGACCCGCTTGATGATCTTCTGGATCGAACCGGTGCATCGTCGGCCTTCCGTTTGCTGACAACCGGCGGACTGACGCCTGCCATCATCGACAGCTACACAGAACAGGTTGTGTCAGACCCTCGGCCTTCGCTTTTGGATGACCAGCTTTTGGCGGTCTTTGCACAAGCCGCGCTGCCCTCGACGCCTTATGCATATGCCCGAGATATAACAGGTGAAACTGTCTTGGGACTGATCGAGGCGGACCCGATGGCAGGTCGCACCCTGGAACAGGTTTTGCCGGACCGCGACTGGGTCCGGCTTCAGAACATTTGTGGCGAATAATCGGACTTACTTGGTGCCAAACATACGGTCACCCGCATCGCCCAGACCCGGCATAATATAGCCTTTCGAGTTAAGCTCACGGTCCAAAGCGGCGGTGACAATATGCACGTCAGGGTGCGCTTCTTTCATGCGCGCCACACCTTCGGGTGCCGCCAGCAGGCAAAGGAAGCGGATATCCGTCGCGCCCGCCTCTTTCAGCAGATCAATGGCGGCGGCAGAGCTGTTGCCGGTGGCCAGCATCGGGTCAACAGCAATGACCAGTCGGTCTTTCAGCCCTTCGGGTGCCTTGAAATAGTACTGAACGGGTTTCAGCGTTTCTTCGTCTCGGTATAGACCCACGAAACCGACACGTGCTGAAGGCACCAGTTCTAGAACGCCATCCAACATCCCGTTGCCGGCACGCAAGATAGACACCAAGGCCATCTTCTTACCCGCCAGAATGGGGGCGTCCATCTCTTCCATCGGCGTTTCGATATGGCGCGTGGTCAACGGGATTTCGCGCGTGACCTCGTAGGCCAACAAAAGCGTAATTTCGCGCAGCAACTGCCGAAACTCAGCCGTTGAAGTGCCCTTGTCCCGCATGAGCGTCAGTTTGTGTTGAACCAACGGGTGATCGACGACGGTCAGATGTTCGCTCATGATGTCTCCAGTCTTTTCTTGACCCGCGCGCGGGTGTCTTCATCGCAGAAAGCCGCATTTAGGGCCGTCTCATTCAGTGCCGCAAAATCCTCGGCCTCCCAGCCGAAAGCTGCGTTCAACATCTCATATTCCCGCCGCATGGTCGTGTGAAAAAATGGCGGGTCGTCTGTGGATACCGTGACCTTCACGCCCGCGTCGCGCAAGCGCGCTATCGGGTGGGCCGCGAAATCAGGGAAAAGGCCAAGAACCACGTTCGATCCCGGGCAGACCTCGAGGGTTATGTCGCGGTCGACAAGCTCGCGAACAAGGTCCGGGTCTTCAACGGCGCGGACGCCGTGACCAATGCGCTCGACCCCCAGATCGCGGATGGCATCACGTACGCTGTCAGGGCCGCCGAACTCACCCGCATGAGTGGTCAAACGCAGACCGGCTTCGCGCGCGCAATCGAAGGCCCATTTGAAATCGCCTTGCGCACCAATGGATTCGTTCCCACCCATGCCAAATCCGGTGATCCAGTCGCCCGCGGTCTCAGCTGCACAATGGGCGCTGCGCTTGGCCTGTTCGGGACCGAAATGGCGCACACAGGTGATGACGCCACGCAGAGTGATACCGAATTTGCGCTCGGCCTCATCTGCGGCATCCTGAATGGCGTTCAGATAATCGCGCCACGCGTTCAGATCGCCGCCGCCACAGAAATCAGGGCTCAGAAAAGTCTCAGAATAGACCACACCATTCTCAGCGCTTTCTTCCAGAATGGCCAAAGTGAGCCGCCGGAAGTCTTCGGGCGTTTTCAGGACTTCGCAAGCAGCTTCATACACGCTCAGGAAATGCGCGAAGTCGCGGAAATCATACGATCCGTCCGGCTTGAAGATGCCGCTCAGGTCCACGCGTTTTTCATGCGCGAGCTGGCGGATGAAGGCGGGGGGCGCTGCGCCTTCGTGATGCAGGTGCAGTTCGATTTTTGGAAGGTCGGCGACGCTCATAAAAAATTCCTACCCGGCCCTTGCGCCGGAATGTTCAGGTGATGGGCAATGCTGGCGGCTATGTCGGCAAAGTCCACTTGCCCGATTTGCCCCGCACTTTGCCCTGCTATCAAAACCGGCACCTGTTCACGCGTGTGATCCGTTCCGGTCCAGCTGGGGTCATTGCCATGATCAGCAGTCAGCAACAATAGGTCGCCGGGGCGGAGCTTTGCCAGAATCTTTCCGATCTCGCGGTCGAACCATTCCAAAGCGCGGGCATAACCGCTGATGTCGCGGCGATGGCCGTAAAGGCTGTCGAATTCGACAAAATTAGCAAAGTTTAAACTGCCTTCTTCCGCCTCATCCACAAGATCAGACAGGTGCTGCATTAATTCGGCGTCCGATCCTTTGCACAGCGTGTCGATGCCCTGCATCGAAAAGATGTCGCCGATCTTGCCCACGGCGTGCACCTTCCGTCCCGCATTCTGCGCCCAATTGGTCAGCACTGGTGCGGGCGGCAAAATGGCGAAATCCTTGCGATTGGTCGTGCGTTCAAAGCCCGTCTCTGGCGTGCCGATAAAGGGGCGCGCAATAACACGACCCACTTTCATCTCATGCAATCGCGGCGCAAGCGTGCGGCACATGTCCAGCAGCCGGTCTAGTCCGAAGCTTTCTTCGTGGGCAGCGATTTGAAACACGCTGTCGGCAGAGGTGTAGCAGATCGGCCAACCGGTCCGCATGTGCTCGGCACCCAACTCGGCGATGATCGCAGTGCCCGACGCATGACAATCCCCAAGGACGCCGTCGGTCCCCGCTGCCTCAGCCGCAGCACGGCTCAGGTCCGCTGGAAAGGCTGGAACCGTGTCTGGAAAGTAATGCCAATCCCATGGCACCGGTAGGCCCGCCAATTCCCAATGGCCCGAAGGTGTGTCCTTGCCGGGCGAATGCTCTCGCGCGCAGCCCCAAAGGCCCGTGGGTTCTGCGTTCAATCCCGGGGTTGTGTCCCCGGACGCCAAGCGCACAGCCGCACCCAGACCCAATGCGTCGAGATGCGGCAGGTTCAAAGCACCTGAACGACCCTCTTCCGCGCGCCCCTCGGCACAAGCCTGCGCGATGTGGCCCACTGTATTCGCGCCGGTATCCGGAACGTTGCTGTTGAAAAAACGGTTGGCATCCGGCGCTCCGCCAATCCCGACGGAATCCATCACCACGAGAAAGGCACGGCTCATAAGCTGATCCTTTCGTGGATCAGAGCAGGCAATGTCGGAGCAGTATCGCTGATCGTGATCGCGTCAAGCACGCTTTCAGCGGCGCGCCGCGCAGCGTCCTCCCGCGCCGAATGGATTACAGCGATGGGTGCCCCTTTGGACACACGATCCCCCAGCCGGAGAATGCCGGAAATCCCAACAGCCGGGTCGATCTGGTCGCTTTCGACCTGACGACCACCGCCCAGCGCCACCACGGCAAGACCCAGCGCCTCACCGTTGATAGCCGCAATATAGCCGTCCTTCGGGGCAGAGACTTCTTGGATGACACTTGCTTCTGGCAGGAACCGGGCCCAGGTCTCGACGAACTGTACGGGGCCGCCGACCGCAGCCATCATGCGACCAAACCGCTCCGCAGCGCGCCCGTCACGAATGATTTCGGCGATTTTTTCTCGCCCCTCCTCAACCGACGCGCACATTGCTGCATCCTTCAGCAATACCCCGCCCAACTCGGCAGAGATGTCTGCCAACGGTGAAGATTGCGATCCCGTCAGGACCTTCATGACTTCGGCAATTTCCAACGCATTGCCAAGCGCCGGTGCCAATGGCTGATTCATGTCCGTTATGACGGCTGATGTCCGGCACCCGGCCGCGTTCGCGGTCTGAGTCAATGCAGAGGCCAGCTTGTTCGCTTCCTCCATCGTTTTCATGAAGGCACCGCTGCCGACCTTGACGTCCAAAACCAACGCATCCGGGCTGGCAGCCAGCTTTTTGGACAGGATTGATGCGGTGATCAGATCCAGGCTTTCGACCGTCGCGGTCACGTCGCGCACCGCATAAAGTCGCTTGTCCGCCGGAGCGATCTGACCTGTTGCGCCCACGATGGCCGCACCGGTTTCGCGCAAGATCTGCGCAAGGCGATCCTGCCCGATCTGTGTGCTGACACCCGGTATCGCCTCAAGCTTGTCCAACGTGCCACCAGTGTGCCCCAAGCCACGGCCCGAGATCATCGGAATATAAGCCCCGCATTCCGCAAGCGCCGGGGCAAGTACCAGACTGACGCTATCCCCGACCCCGCCGGTCGAGTGTTTATCAATCACAGGCCCGTCCACGTCCCAAGTGAGAACCTCACCGCTATCGCGCATCGCAACCGTCAGATCCGCACGCCCCTGCGAGCCCAATCCCCCCATGCAGACAGCCATGGCAAAGGCCCCGGCCTGCGCGTCACTGACGCTGCCATCGGCTAGACCTTGCGCGAACCAGATCAGTTCCTCGCGCCCCGGCACCTGCTGCTTGCGCAGTTTTGCAATGATCGAACGGGCGTCCATGCGTTCAGACATCCTCCATGTGGGACGCATCGAACGCGCCCGGCAGCAATTCTCCGATGGTGGTTTCGAACTCGGCACCTTCCACGGTCGCCAAAGTGACTTTCACATCGCGCTTGCCGAACTCGGCCAGTTTCTGTCGGCACCCACCGCAAGGCGGCACGGGTTGCGGGCTAGAGGCGACCACATAAACTTCGGTCAGTTCCTGCTCGCCCGCGGCGACCATCGCGGCAATCGCGCCAGCCTCAGCGCACGTGCCTTCGGGGTATGCGACGTTCTCGACGTTGCAACCGGAATAAACCTGACCCGAGGAAGACCGCAGCGCCGCGCCGACCTTGAAGTTCGAATAAGGCGCATAGGCGTTTTCCCGGACGGACAAAGCAGCGTCTTTCAGCGACATGGCGATTCCCTATTTTTGATCATCTGGTCAGAAAATTGGACCCTACCGGAAAAAGGTGGGGGAATAGAAGCCCCCCTTCCCTTGTTTTTCAGTCACCCAAGCGCAGTGGTGAAGGTACCGGGCAAGGTGACTTCCAGCAATTCGACATCGTCCGACGGCGTGGACAGGCGCGTACGCATGCCCGGTGGAATGACGAATGCGTCGCCTTGCTCCAGCCGGTATGGCTCGCGGTCTTCGCCTTCCAGCGTCACTTGGCCGTCCATCACAAAGGTAAAATGGATATCGGTGTCATGACTGGCCCATTCCGGATCACCCTGCCCTTTGCGCACGACCTGAACCCCGGCGACACCCTTGGTGTTTTCGGCAATCGTTGTGTCGCGGCAGATGTAACCTGGCAAACGGAAAGGCGCCCATTCGGCATCCTTCGCCTGATTGTAGACAAAGCGTTGTCCCTGCCATTCCCGATCGGGACGAAAATGCGGGGTTGGGAGCTGCATGTCATGGTCGATTTCCGTGACATGTTCTGCCGGCACACCGATCTCAATGACCTGAACGTTATCGGATGCTTCCAGCACGCGATGACGAATTTCCGGCGGCTGGATAAAGCAATCGCCAGCGGTCAGGCGCATTTTCTCACCTTGATCTTCATAGACGACATCAACCCATCCGTGGATGCAGAAGATCAGCTGAAACCCAACCTTGTGAAAATGTACCATGTCAGGCACCGGGCCACCGTCGGGGATACGAATATGGCTGGCGATGATCGATCCACCCAAGCGGTCTGGCACCAGATCGCGGTAGTGCATCCCTGCGCGGCCAATGATCCAAGGTGCCTGATCCTTGAGCCTGCGCACCACAAAGGAATGAACCGTTACAGGCATTACTAACGGGGGGTTACGCTCTTCGATTTCAACACGGGTGCCGTTGGGCGCAACAAGAACGCGTTCACCATTGGCGAAACCTTCGGGGTCATCGGTCAGGATACGCAGCGTTCCGGCGCTTTCGGGTGCATCCTTTTCGATGCGCAAGCGCAACCCATGACCTGAGAACACCGCTATTCGCGGATCGTCTGCAGGATAGATCATGTCCATCTTCATCCCTAATGTCTTTGTGTAAAAGGGGATGTCGTCACGCAACTCCTGCGTGGGCTGGCGAAATTCAGCGTATGTCTGCGATGGCCCGGCTGTCTTGGTCATTGGGTGTTCCGTTGGATTGTGCTTTGGGCCATCCGATCAGAACAGCGACCAAAATGCCAATCGAAAAGAACATCTCGAGCGTTTCTTCCAGCACAAAAAGGCGCACCATCATGAGGTCTGACAAAGCACCAGCATATAATCCCGAAAACTCTTCCAGAAGTTGGGCGATGACAGCAGCAGACCCCGCCGCGATAAACACCATTAAGGAAAGGTTGCGTTGTTTGAACGCGCGCCAACCTGTCGGAATGCCGTGCCAGACGGCACCACCGAGCACAAGGATGACCAAAGCAACCCTGACCCAGGTGACATCTAAAAAAACGTCTAAACCGTGAAGGATCGTGAACGGTAGACTACCCTCGGAATAGATGTCAGCCTCTAATTCGCGCTCGGCCAGCAAAAGGCAGGTCAGGCCAATATATGCACGCGAGATACCACGATAGCGCCACAGCGCAGCAAGACCTGCGACAAACAAACCAGCGGCAGAGAGTGTTTCGATCGGGCCACCTTCCTGATTAAACGTCGCTGCGAACTCGGGCCAGACGAGAACAACGCCAACGAGAGCGCACGCCAATGCCACCACGCCCCTCAACGCCAGCCGAGAATAGCCAGCATGTGCAGAAAAGCCGGACGAGAAGCCCTCGGCTTGATCACTTAGCTTGATTGTCATTACTGCTGCTTCTTGCCTGTGTGGTCATTGAATCGCAAAGTTGCCCGTATGTAAATGTTTTGCGACAAAATTCAATCCGCAGACGCCTCACAGTTGCGACAACTCGCCGAAGTGACGCAACGTAGCCAAGCCTGAAGAAATAGTTTAAGGTTAAATTATATTTTTTAGGGAGAAGAAAAACCGATGCCTGACACCCCCAGTTTGAGACAGGCTGCGCTTGAATATCACGCACATCCGAAGCCCGGAAAGCTTGAGATCAAGGCCACAAAGCCAATGGCCAACGGGCGCGATCTGGCTCGGGCCTATTCGCCCGGCGTGGCTGAGGCCTGTCTTGAAATCAAAGCCGATGCCGCAAATGCCGAGCGTTACACCGCACGTGGAAATCTTGTTGCGGTGGTGTCCAACGGCACTGCTGTTCTCGGGCTGGGGAATATCGGAGCGCTTGCCTCGAAACCGGTGATGGAGGGCAAGGCCGTCCTGTTCAAAAAGTTCGCAGGCATCGATTGCTTTGATATCGAAGTCGACCAACCCGACCCCGAAAAACTGGCGGACATCGTTTGCGCGCTGGAACCGACATTTGGCGCGATCAATCTTGAGGATATTAAGGCCCCCGACTGCTTCATAGTCGAGAAATTGTGCCGCGAACGTATGAACATTCCGGTGTTCCATGATGACCAGCATGGCACCGCCATTGTCGTGGGGGCGGCCGCAAAGAACGCCTTGCATGTGGCAGGAAAATCATTTGGCGACATCAAGGTCGTTTCAACCGGCGGCGGGGCCGCAGGAATTGCCTGCCTGAACATGCTGGTGAAACTGGGCGTTAAGCGCGAGAATATCTGGCTTTGTGACATCCACGGGCTTGTCTATGAAGGTCGTGCCGAGGACATGAACCCGCAGAAATCCCAGTTCGCCCAGAACTCGGATCTGCGGACATTGGATGACGTAATCGGAGAAGCAGACCTGTTTCTGGGCCTCAGCGGCCCGAATGTCCTGAAACCCGAAATGGTTGCGAAAATGGCCAGCCGCCCGATTATTTTTGCGCTGGCCAACCCAACGCCGGAAATCCTGCCTCAGGCCGCGTGCGAGGTTGCGCCGGATGCGATCATCGCCACAGGGCGCAGCGATTTTCCCAATCAGGTCAATAACGTACTGTGTTTTCCCTTTATCTTCCGAGGTGCACTGGATGTAGGTGCAACCGAGATCAATGATGAGATGCAGATTGCTTGTGTCGACGGTATCGCCGAAATGGCGCGCGCGACAACAAGTGCCGAGGCTGCCGCAGCTTACAAAGGTGAACAGCTGACATTTGGTCCAGATTACCTGATCCCCAAACCTTTCGACCCTCGTCTGGTTGGTGTGGTTTCCTCGTCTGTGGCAAAGGCGGCCATGGATAGCGGCGTCGCCAAGAGGCCAATCGAGGATCTGGAAGCCTATAAGGAAAAGCTGAACCAAACCGTCTTCAAGTCTGCCCTTCTGATGCGCCCCGTGTTCGAGGCTGCAGCAGCTGCCTCCCGCCGAATCGTCTTTGCCGAGGGTGAGGACGAACGGGTGCTACGGGCCGCACAAGCCATCTTGGAAGAGACAACTGAAACACCAATCCTGATCGGGCGCCCAGAAGTGATCGAAGCGCGCTGTGAACGGCTCGGCCTGAACATCCGCCCTGGAACGGATTGCCAGATCGTGAACCCGGAAAACGACCCGCGGTATTACGATTATTGGAACTCGTACCATCAGATCATGCAACGCCGCGGAGTCACACCGGATTTGGCCAAGGCGATCATGCGCACCAACACCACAGCGATTGGCGCAATCATGGTCCATCGCGGTGAGGCTGACAGCATGATCTGTGGCACATTCGGCGAATATCGCTGGCATCTGAACTACGTGGAACAGGTGTTGGACGAAGGCGACCTACGTCCGCATGGCGCTTTGTCTCTGATGATTTTGGAGGACGGGCCCTTGTTCATCGCCGACACCCATGTTCGTCAACTGCCCAAGCCCGAGGAATTGGCCGAAACCACAATTGGTGCCGCGCGGCATGTGCGCCGGTTCGGGATCGAACCAAAGATTGCCTTCTGCTCGCAGTCGCAATTCGGAAACCAAGCCGAAGGGTCCGGCAAACGGCTGCGCGCGGCGCTGAGCATTCTGGATCAACAGCCGCGTGATTTCGTTTACGAGGGTGAAATGAATCTGGATGCCGCCTTGGATGCGGACCTAAGGGCCCGCATCTTTCCGGGATCACGACTGCAGGGCGCGGCAAATGTGTTGATTTTTGCTCATGCGGATGCCGCCAGCGGGGTGCGCAATATCCTCAAGATGAAGGCGGACGGGATCGAAGTTGGCCCCATTCTTATGGGCATGGGCAACAAGGCTCATATTGTCACGCCTTCGATCACGGCGCGTGGATTGTTGAATATGGCTGCCATAGCAGGCACCCCGGTTGCGCATTACGGCTGAGCAAACTCAGCAAGAAAACCAAAACCGCGCCCCAGTATAGGGTGCGGTTTACCAAAAGTTTGCCGCCGCTCTGCTATTGCAGTTCACGCATAGCCCGATTTTCTGAAGGCCGCGCACCGACCGGACCTTACGCGTTAGGGTGAGTCGTGACCCAGTCTGTTTTTTGCAGCAAGTAGTTTGCAGTTTTGCAAAATGGGCTGAAAAATATCGAATTCCCGATATTGAAAAAGGGGTTTGCAAAACTTTGCAGCCCCCTCAGCGGGTTCCTGCAAATATTTTGCGATAAACTGACGCGTCGTCATTTGATACGCTTGCCCGAAAGTTTTCTGGGTCCTAACACAATGTCCAAGTCGTTGTGAGGAGGACGAGATGGCGTATCAGGACGTTTATGACAGCTGGAAAACTGACCCCGAAGCGTTCTGGATGGACGCTGCCAAGGGGATTGACTGGGTGAAAGAGCCCAGCAAAGCGTTGTTCGACGAAAATGCGCCACTGTATGAATGGTTCAGTGATGCGCGGGTCAACACATGCTGGAACGCTGTGGACCGCCACGTGGAAAACGGTCGTGGCGAACAAACTGCCATCATCTATGACAGCCCCATCACTCACACCAAGCGCGAGATTTCATATGTTGAACTGCGCAACCGCGTGGCCAACCTTGCCGGTGCACTGCGAGCCAAAGGCGTCGAGAAAGGCGATCGCGTCATCATCTATATGCCGATGATCCCCGAAGCGCTTGAGGCGATGCTGGCCTGCGCCCGTTTGGGTGCAGTGCATTCCGTCGTGTTCGGCGGGTTTGCCAGCAACGAATTGGCCGTTCGGATTGATGACGCCAAACCTAAGGCGATCATCGCCGCATCTTGCGGGATGGAACCGGGTCGTGTCGTGCACTACAAGCCATTGCTCGACGGCGCGATCGACCTGGCCGAACACAAACCTGAATTCTGCGTTATTTTCCAGCGTGAACAAGAGGTTGCCCAGCTGGTCGAAGGGCGCGATTTCAACTGGCACGGCTTCCAATATGGTGTTGAACCGGCCGAGTGTGTGCCGGTAGATGGCAATGATCCGGCCTATATCCTTTACACCTCTGGCACTACGGGCGCGCCCAAGGGTGTCGTGCGCCCCACTGCCGGACATCTGGTGGCGCTGAACTGGTCAATGAAGAACATCTATAACGTCGATCCGGGCGACGTGTTCTGGGCCGCATCCGATGTGGGCTGGGTCGTGGGCCATTCATACATCTGCTACGCACCGCTCATCCATGGCAACACAACCATTGTGTTCGAAGGTAAACCGGTTGGCACCCCCGACGCTGGCACCTTCTGGCGCGTGATCTCAGAGCATAAGGTCAAAAGCTTTTTCACAGCCCCGACAGCGATCCGCGCCGTAAAACGAGAAGACCCAAAAGGGGAGATGATCGCCAAGTACGATCTGTCCCATCTGCGCGCTCTTTACCTTGCCGGTGAACGCGCTGATCCCGACACCATCATCTGGGCGCAAGACGCACTGAAGGTTCCGGTGATCGACCACTGGTGGCAAACTGAAACGGGTTGGGCCATCGCTGGCAATCCGTTGGGTATCGAAGAACTGCCGGTCAAGCTGGGATCACCCGCCAAACCAATGCCGGGCTATGACGTGCAAATTCTGGACGAAGGCGGCCACCCAATGAAAGCCGGAGAATTAGGGGCTATCGCGGTCAAACTACCGCTTCCTCCGGGCACGTTGCCCACCCTTTGGAACGCAGAGGCACGGTTCAAGAAGTCCTATCTGGAGCACTTCCCCGGATACTACGAAACCGGTGATGCGGGCATGATCGATGAGGACGGATACCTTTATATCATGGCGCGTACGGATGACGTCATCAACGTGGCAGGCCACCGCCTGTCGACCGGCGGGATGGAAGAGGTGCTGGCCGCCCACCCCGACGTGGCCGAATGTGCGGTGATCGGCGTAACGGATCAGTTGAAGGGTCAGATGCCGGTCGGGTTCCTGTGCCTGAACGCGGGCGCAGACCGGGATCACGGCGATGTGGTTCAGGAAGTGGTCAAGATGGTGCGCGAAAAGATCGGCCCTGTTGCAGCGTTCAAGCTGGCCGTTGTTGTAGACAGGCTGCCCAAGACACGCTCGGGTAAGATCCTGCGCGGCACCATGGTCTCTATTGCTGACAACCAGGACTATAAAATGCCCGCCACGATCGACGATCCGGTCATCCTTGATGAAATCAAGGACGCCTTACAAACAATCGGTTACGCCAAGTAACCTGGGGGCGGCTCAGGCCGCCCTTTTAGCGTCTGCACTTGCATCCTGGATCAGGCTCCCTACTCTCGCTGTAAACAGTGAGGGCCCATGACACACTCTGACATTTGGCGTCTCAGCGCTACAGATATGACCAACCTGACACGTCGCGGTGACCTGAGTGCGACTGAGGCTGTTCAAGCTTCGATTGACCGGATGGATGCGGTCAACCAAGACCTGAACGCTGTTGTAGAAGATCTACGCACCGAAGCCTTGGAACGCGCGCAATCTCTGGATCGCGCCCGTGCAAACGGTCAACCGACCGGGCCCCTGCATGGTGTACCGGTTACGATCAAAGTGAATGTCGACCAAAAAGGGCACGCCACCACCAATGGCGTTGTGGCATTGAAAGATGTGATCGCCCCGGATGACGCGCCGGTCGTCAGCAATTTGCTAAAAGCCGGGGCCGTTGTCATCGGGCGGACCAATACGCCAGAGTTTTCGTTTCGGGCCGACACAGACAACCCGCTATATGGGCGCACGCATAACCCTTGGGGGCGGCATATCTCACCCGGCGGGTCTTCGGGTGGGGCGGGCGCTGCAGTGATGGCAGGTGTCGGAGCGTTGGCTCATGGCAATGATATCGGCGGCAGTCTGCGCTTTCCCGCAGCAGCCAACGGAGCAGTCACCGTGAAACCTGGGCTGGGGCGTGTCCCGGCCTGGAACCCCAGTCAAAAAGTTGAACGAGGTCTGTTGGCCCAGTCGATGTCCGTTCAGGGCCTGATCACACGCTCAGCTGCGGATTTGCACCTGTCGATGCCCAGCGTGATCGCGGCCGACGCGCGTGACCCTTTCCATGTGCCAATGCCTTGGCGCGGTGAAGCCCCCGACGGCCCCATCAAGGTGGCGTTCACGAAAAATACCTTTGGATATGCCCTGCATCCCGAGGTCGAAAAGGCGCTTGATACGGCACGGGACGCTCTGGTCGATGCTGGCTATGCCGTGGATGAGGTTGATCCACCAGACGTGTTTGAATGTGGCAGGATCGGCTATCGGACCTTGATGGGCGAAGTTCTGACCTTGATGAAATCGGATATCGAAGCAGCGGGATCGCAAACCATTCGAGAGATTTTCGACGTCTACTTTCAGGAATTTCCGCCCATCGTTGAAACCGATCTGGTAAAAATGTTGGCCAAACGCAGCCACTATGCGCGTGAATGGTCGCTGTTCTTGCAAGACTATCCGCTGGTTCTGTCGCCGTTCCTGCCGCAGCCCTTTTTCAAGCCCGACCGCGATACTGAAGGGGCTGAAGGTGTTCATGAGGTTCTGGGTTGTGCTGTATATTCATATGCGATGAACTTTTTGGGGCTACCAGCAGCCTGCGTGCCCGCGCGGCTGGCAGATTTGCCCAAGGGACCTCAGCCAATCAACGTTCAGATTGCCGCCAATCGTTGGCGCGAAGATCTGGCGGTAGATGCCGCCGCAGCAATCGAAGCCCGCGTGGGTCAAATGTGCACCGCGCTTTGGGAACAAATGGACACGACGTAGGCGAATGCAAAAAAAATAGACCCTGGGTCATTGTGCCCAGGGTCCGACTGCTTAAATAAGCCCGGAAATCTGATGACGAGCGTAGCACCACCCACTCTCGCCAGCGCAAAATTTGCACAATCATTCGAAAACGCCGTCCAGGTGGCCACTCACTCCCACCTTGGCGTGTTCTCCGGGTGAATTCACCCTAGCCAATTCGCGATAAATTCCCTGTGAACTGGTTCACATAAGCCAGAAAAAAATGCGCGGCGGCTCAAATTCATGTGAATTGTTCAGAAATTAGGCGTTCTTCAAGGCCGTGGCCGGGGTCAAACAGAATACGGTGGGCGATGGCCGGTTCAGACCTGATTTCAACCCAATCAATTTCCGGGAATGAGATGGAATCGGCATCCGCCATAACCGGGCGTTTATCTGCATCCAGAACATCGAACCGAACCTTTGCGATCTTGGGCAACAGCGCACCGCGCCAACGGCGGGGGCGAAAAGCGGCAATCGCCGTCAACGCCAAAACATCCGATCCGATGGGCAGGATCGGTCCGTGCGCGGAATAATTATAGGCTGTCGATCCGGCTGGTGTTGACAACAGAGCCCCATCGCAGACCAGTTCCGGCATCCGTACGCGGCCATCGACGCTGATCTTCAGCCTTGCCGCCTGTGGCCCTGCCCGCAACAGCGACACTTCGTTAATGGCAAGCGCCTCGTGCAGCGTGCCGGATTGATCCATTGCCCGCATCAAAAGCGGGTTGATTACTTCTTCCTCGGCATCCTCGAGACGTGCCATAAGGTCGTCTTCGTGATATTCGTTCATCAGGAATCCGATCGTGCCCCGGTTCATGCCGTAAACCGGTGTATCAAGATGCTGCATGTTGTGCAGGGTGCGCAACATGAAGCCGTCCCCGCCCAAAGCGACAACAACATCAGCATCCCGCGGTGCCGCGTTTCCGTGTTTGGCAACCAGAATATCCCGGGCCGTCTGCGCCACTTTGACATCACTGGCAAGAAAGGCGATTCTCTTTTTCATGTTTTCCGGTTTCCGGTGCTACACATTTGGTTCCGAAACAAACATACCTTTCCCCAATAGGCCAGTCTTGACGCCCCAGCGGACCAAATCGTCGCTTTACAGCTTTTGAAGATGCAGCGTTTCCGATAGGAAATCCGCAAGTTTTTACCCAGCCATGTGGAGCGCCCATGAACGCCAACCTTCGTGACACCGGATTTTTCACCCAGTCCCTGTCGGATCGTGACCCTGAGCTTTTTGGCTCGATCACGTCCGAGCTGGGCCGTCAGCGCGACGAGATCGAGCTGATCGCATCCGAGAACATCGTCTCTGCCGCCGTGATGGAAGCGCAGGGCTCGGTGATGACCAACAAATACGCCGAAGGTTATCCCGGTCGGCGCTACTATGGCGGTTGCCAGTTTGTCGATATTGCCGAGAACCTGGCCATCGACCGGGCCAAGGAACTGTTTGGCTGCGGCTTTGCGAACGTGCAGCCGAACTCGGGCTCTCAGGCCAACCAGGGTGTGTTCCAGGCGCTGATCCAGCCCGGTGACACCATTCTGGGCATGAGCCTGGATGCCGGTGGTCACCTGACCCACGGCGCGCGCCCGAACCAGTCGGGCAAGTGGTTCAACGCGGTGCAATACGGCGTCCGCAAAGAAGACAACATGCTGGACTATGATCAGGTCGAGGCGCTGGCGAAAGAGCACCAGCCCAAGCTGATCATCGCCGGCGGCTCGGCTATCCCGCGCCAGATCGACTTTGCCCGCATGCGCCAGATCGCCGACATGGTGGGTGCCTATCTGCACGTAGACATGGCGCATTTCGCCGGTCTGGTTGCGGCGGGTGAGCACCCCAGCCCCTTCCCGCATGCGCATGTGGCGACCACGACGACCCACAAGACCTTGCGTGGACCGCGTGGGGGTATGATCCTGACCAATGATGAAGATATCGCTAAGAAAGTGAATTCGGCGATCTTCCCCGGCATTCAGGGTGGCCCGCTGATGCATGTGATCGCCGGTAAGGCCGTGGCCTTTGGCGAAGCCCTGCGGCCCGAGTTCAAAACCTATATCCAGCAGGTCATTACCAACGCACAAGCGCTGTCGGACCAGCTGATCAAGGGCGGTCTGGACACGGTGACCCACGGCACCGACACCCATGTGGTGCTGGTCGACCTGCGCCCTAAAGGCGTGAAGGGCAATGCAACCGAGAAGGCTCTGGGGCGGGCGCATATCACCTGCAACAAGAACGGCGTACCGTTTGACCCCGAAAAGCCGACCGTTACCTCGGGCATTCGTCTGGGTTCGCCCGCAGGCACCACCCGCGGCTTTGGCGAGGTCGAGTTCCGCCAGATCGCCGATTGGATCATCGAAGTGGTCGACGGCCTGGCGGCCAACGGCGAAGACGGCAACGGCGCTGTCGAAGCCAAGGTCAAAGCCGAGGTCGCAGACCTCTGCGCCCGCTTCCCAATCTATCCGAACTTGTAATCTATAAAACACAAATGATAACGGCGCCTCTGAGGCGCCGTTTTTCTTACTAAGGCTCGGGCCAAACGCAACGGCCGGAACGGGTGGGATCAGACCTCGCCCTCGGCCTCTTTCAAAGCATCTTCAAGCAGCTTCTCGTTTCGCGCCTCTTCGATCCTGTTGATGCGATCCTCAGCCGAGCGGCTGTCAAAGCGGTATTTCACAACATTGATCAGGCTGAGTGTCAGCAAAACAATGCCCATACCCCAGTAACCCTTGGTCGCCAGCGGCACGTCGGTAGACAAGTACAAAGAGATGCCCAGCAACAGGTAAGCCACAGCCACGCCAGCACCGTTCAGCATCAGGATCAAGTTGTTTTCACCACGATTGGTCATTTGAAGTCTCCTTAGTCAAAATACGGGTTCGTCAGTTTCAGGATTGAGCCTTAAGGCGGCTCAGAACTTCCGCTGCGCTAGAGCGGGTTTTGGGGCCATACCCGGCCTCTTCCATCCGTTGGGCCACGGTGCTGTGATCCAAGCCCGCATCGATCTCGCGCAGGATTTCGGATTGTTCGAACGGGTCATCCTGAGACATCACTCGGGCGATCAGCTCTTCTGCTTCTTCCGCCGGGCTGGTGCCACCCAAGTGACGGTTCAGCCGCTTTTGCAGCCCCTGCTCTCGTTTCACCGCTCGCGCCGAGATCGCGCCTTGTTTGAGATCCAGAATGCGGCGGTTGGCCGTCTGCACCGAGTGGCGCAGTTGCAAGATACGCGCCTCAAGCCGGTCGACGGTTTGCTGGCGCAACGCCAATTCGTTTTCCAAATCCGCAACCGCCTGCGCCGCGCTTTGAACAAGGTCCTGCTGATCATCTGCCAGCGCCTGACGGGTCCTATCCATCAAGTCCTGGATGCGGGCCTGCAAGGTTTCGATTTGGCGGGTTTCACCGCGTTGCTTCTGGATCAGGCTGGCAAGCGTCAACTTGGCGGCCTTAAGGTTTTGGTCGGCCTCCCGGATTTTCTGGTCAATCAGCTCAATTGAAAAACTATCGCGCAGCCTGTCTTCGGCCCGGGCATTTGCACCATTCATCAGGGTCTTCAATGTATTGAACATGTGATCCTCCAAATTCATGAACATCGTTCATAACTCGGAAATAGCAATTTCATGAACAGCGTTCAAGTATTTTTATGAACGGTGTTCAAGAACACTATTTGTTTCCAATTCGTGAAAGAACCTGCGCGATCATGCGTTCAATCTGTTCAGGCGGCACGCGCGAGATACGGTTCTCTAAACCAAGGGTGACGATTCCGTGCACCGATGAGAACAGCGCCCGTGTCATCAAATCCATCTCGCTCCGATCCAATTCGGGGAACAACTCGCTGACAGGTTCGGCAATAAAGGAAAACAGGTCTTTCAACGCGCTGCGATACCAATCGGGTACCGAGCCATCATTCGGCATCTGCAGATCAAACAAAGCCCGCCACAGGTTGGCGTTATCGTCGGCGAAATGCAGGTAAGCCGTGCTCATGACAATCAGGCGTTGCACCGGTGGCTCACTGCCGTCAAAAGACGTTCCGACAGCTTGCCCAAGACGTTTGAACGTACGCCCGTTTACAGCCATGACAATCGCGTTCAGATCTTCAAACACGTTGTATATGGCACCCAATGCGCATCCAGCATCTTTGGCCAAATCGCGTGCACGAAGGTCGCTTAGACTGTTTTGATCGATGCGTATCTCGGCCGCCTTAACCAGTTTTTCGCGCAACTGCTCTCGCCGGATTTGTGCTTTGGTTGCCATTGCGCCCTCAGAGATTGAACCACGTTCAGATCCTTGCGCATAGTCCGGAACCCAAGGTCAGATCAAGCCACGCCACCACAGAAAAACCAGCAGCAGTGTCGTCAGTGCCAGCAAGTTAAAGGCCAACCCACCCAGCATTCCCAAAAACCAGCCCCATCTGCGGTCGGCCAGATTGATCGCGCTGAGATGTCCTTGCACGACATCTGACGCGCGGATCAGCTTGGGTGTGTCCAGTACCTGCCTCAGCTTGGGATGCGCAGCCATCGCCTCGGACCGTGCCAACACCATGGCTTGCTTGTAGACACGTCGCGGCAGGCGTCGCTTGGCTTTTCGGATCGACGCCTCAAGCGTTTTGTCCCGCACGCCAAGCTTGGCGCGCAGCAAGGCTACGGTCTCGGCAATCCGGGTTTGAATGTCTGTGTCCTGCGACATGGGACCTCCTAACGCGGCAATCTAGCCTTTGGCTCAAAGACCTACAATGGGGCTAGTCGTCCGCAGCGCGTGCGGGTATCACTCGGGACATGTTGAATACAATAATACATGGCGAACCGACTGCCCTTCCGCCGCTTATCATTGCACATGGCCTGTATGGATCCGCCCGCAACTGGGGTGTGATTGCCAAACGGCTTTCGGACGAACGGCAGGTCGTGGCGGTGGATATGCGCAATCACGCGCGCAGCATGTTGGACCCGCAGCATGACTATCCGCATCTGGCGCAGGATATCGCCGAAGTCATCGAACAGTACGGCGGCAAGGCCGATGTGCTGGGGCATTCGATGGGCGGCAAGGCTGCGATGACGTTGGCGCTGCAACACGGGTCATTGGTGAACAAGCTGGTGGTCGCAGACATTGCGCCAGTGAAATACACGCATAGTCAGATCCAGTTCATCGAGGCCATGCGGGCAGTGGATTTTTCACGCATCGAACGCCGGTCAGACGCAGAGCAGCAACTGGCTGAACTGGGTGTTGAAAAAGCACTGCAGAGTTTCTTTACGCAATCCCTGGACATCAATGGCAAACGCTGGCTGCTGAATCTGGATGTATTGGCGGACCAAATGCCCAACATCATGGGCTTTCCCAACTTGGATGCCTCATGGAACGGGTCCGCTCTGTTTTTGTCAGGTGGTGCATCAGAATATGTTCTGCCAGAGCATCGTGACAAAATCCGCGCGCTGTTTCCCAACGCACGGTTTGCCAAAATTCCCGGAGCCGGTCATTGGCTGCACGCCGAGAAACCGCGCGAATTTGAAGCGGCCGTCAGAACGTTTCTGAACGCTTGATCATGCGCCCTGATACAGCCGCTTGGCGACCATCCAAGACGCGGGCGCAGCAAGCACGGCCCCTGCTGCTGCGGCACCAACAATCGCGCTGACCGAAACCATACCGGCAGACAAAACGGCGATCGCAGCCGAGCCCGACAGGGCAGTTGCGATCAGTGAATACAGCATAGCGGCAAGGCGAAACATGGCCGGATTTCCTTTTGGTGACTTCCGGCTAAACATCACACGATTCTAATGTGTTTTGCTTTGATTTGGGTCAGATGCGAAACGCCCATATGTCAGGCGCTGACAAGTTCGCCGCCCCCGTTCACCCAATCCACCAAACCGCCAAGGTTGTAGACCTGCTGATATCCCATGTCTTTCAGCAGCTTGCCAGCCAACGCTGCACGCCCACCCGAAGCGCAATGTAAAATGATGGGACGGTCTTTGCGCAATTCCGGGTCATGGGATTGCAGCGTGTCATCTGCCCGGAACTCCAGCATTCCGCGCGGGATATGATGTGCCCCGGCGGCACGGCCGGTGGCTTGTAATTCCGCCGCATCCCGAATGTCCAGAAGCAGCCCGCCCTGCTCTAGAATGGTCTTCGCCTGCGCTGTATCAATCCGCGCAACCACCGCATTGGCGGCCGCCATCATGTCTTTGACCGTTACCGGCATGTGTGTACTCCTTCACCTGTTCCGGCAAAGGGTAACATGCAAAAATTGGAAGGTGTAGCCGTGACCTCAATGCTCACGAAACGCACGAGACATGCTGTCTGACACTGGTTTCGCGATATAGGCGGCAAAGGTCCTCTCTTCAGTCTGGATCATGATTTCTGCGGGCATCCCGGGCGTTGGGATAAAGCCGCTGACACGTTGCAGTTCATCCGGAGTAAGGGAAATACGTGCCAGATACACTTCTTGAGGGCTGCCTGTGGTCTGTTCAGGCAAAGCGTCAGCAGAAATATAGAAAACCTCTCCATACAAAACCGGGGTCGTGCGTTGGTTCAACGCGATCAGACGCACCGAGGCCGTCTGCCCTGTAATCACGCTGTCGATTTCCGTACGAGGAATCTGCGCTTCGATGATCAGGGGGGCATCGGCAGGCAGGATCTCGGCAATGGGTTCGCCAGTTTCAATAACACCGCCCGGCGTGTGGTAGTGCAGCCGCACGACTGTACCGGTAACTGGGGCCCGGACAACCGCTCGGTCCAGAACGCTGCGGGCCTGACGAGATTTTTCACGCACGCTTTCCAGATCGGCTTCGATCACGCCCAACTCATCCAGCGCAGCTTCACGATAGGCAGATCGGGTGCGCATGATCTGCTCTTCGTATTTCAACAGCATCTGGTTGATCTCGGCGGCTTCGGCCTGCAAGCGCGCCTGTTGTCCTTCGGCCTCGGCCTGAACGCGACGGATCGTGTTGAGCTCACCCTTGCGGACCAACCCCTTTTCGTAAAGTTGGCTCTTGGCCTCGTATTCTTCCTGCAAAATCTCGGCGCGCCGCATCATGCTGTCCAACTGAGCCTCAAAGCCGCTGGACCGGATTTTCAACGCTTCCATGTTCCGCTCAAGCAATGCGACATCATTCAGCAACGTCTTGCGCGACACGTCAAAACTGAGCTTTTGCCCGTCGAGAATAGCCATGACCTCGACATCATCGGATGCCTCGACAAGATCAGGGGAAAAGACAAGTCGGTCGCGTTCACCGTATTCGGCCAGCAGCCGTTGGGTCATGGCTTGCAGGCGCAGTTTGCGGATGAACAACTCGCGCTCATTAGCTTGTGCCGAGGTTTGGTCCAACGTCATCAGCACTTGCCCGGCCTGAACCGACTGACCTTCGACCACCTTGATATCTTCAATGATGCCGCCTTCAAGATGCTGAACGATCTTGTTGCGACCGGTGGCCACAAAGCTGCCCTGTGCAATCACCGCTGCCGCCAAAGGGGCGCTGAAGGACCAGACCCCAAAACCGCCAAAGCACACCAGAAGCATGATCAGCCCGATGGCAATCAGCCGGTTGATCGAGCGCGGAACCTCGGCATACCAAAGCTGAGGTTCATCGGCAGAATTCTTCACAGGTACGAGGTCATTCATGGTCAGCCCCCCTGCTGGCCTTCAATTCCAGTTTGTTTGCGCGGCGCGTTGATCTGTTGCAGAACCTGATCGCGCTGCCCGAACAGGGCCACGCGCCCATCGGTCAGCAGCATGATCTTGTCGACCACGTTCAACAACGTCGGTTTCTGCGTGATAACGACCACGGTGATCTTGCTTTCGCGCGCCTGTTCAATCGCCCGGGCCAGCGCTTTGTCACCAGCCACATCGAGGTTCGAGTTTGGCTCATCCAGCACAACCAATCTCGGGTTGCCGAAGAACGCCCGCGCCAGCGCTATGCGTTGCTTTTGCCCACCGGACAAAGGCGCGCCATCTGCGGCGACCACCGTCTCATACCCTTGCGGCAGGGTCGCGATCATGTTGTGAACATCGGCCAAAACGGCAGCATCGTGGATCTGTTCGTCGGTCGCATCGGCCCGCATCCGACCAATGTTGTCCTTGATCGTGCCGGGGAACAGTTGGACATCCTGCGGCAGGTAGCCGATGCTTTCCCCAAACTGGCGTGGATCCCAGTTGCGAATATCCATCAGGTCCAGCCGCACACTGCCCGAAGTCGGCAGGATAGACCCCACCAGTGTTTTCCCCAGCGTCGTCTTCCCCGCACCGGAGTTGCCGATAATGGCCAACGTTTCACCGGGTGTCAGCGAGAATGTGATCCCGTTCAAAACCACCCGTTTGGTCCCACCGGGCACATACAGCAGGCGTTCAACATCCAAACGGCCCTCGGGGCGCGGCAGGCGCAGTTTTTCGTATTGCAAGGCCGAGGTCGACAGCAGCGCTTTGATCCGGCTGTAGGCCCCACGTGTCAGCAAATAGCTGTTCCAGCCTTCAATCGAACCTTCGATGGGCGCAAAGGCACGACCTGCAATGATCGAGGCGGCAATCACCATTCCGCCGGTGATCTCTCCTTGCAAGGCCAGATAGGCGCCCCAGCCCAGAATACCGATTTGGGTCAGCAGCCTGACAGCGCGCGAAACCGCGGCGAAGATCACATTGCGGTCCTGTGCGCGCACCTGCCAAGTCAAAGACTGAGCGGTGTCCCTGCCCCAGATCCGCACGGCTTCGGGGATCATGGCCAGCGCGTTGATGATCTGACTGTTGCGCGACATCGAATCCAGATGCTGGTTCGCCAGCGACTGCGCCTTGTTGGCCTCGGCAAAGGGTTTGGCTGTCATTTTCTGGTTGATCAAGGCAATCGTCATCAACAGTAGCGCGGTCACGACGACGATCATGCCCAACTGCGGATGCACCAGGAAAATCATCAGGATAAACAAAGGCGCGAAAGGGACATCCAAGAATGAGATCAGAGTACCCGACACCAGAAAACCACGCAGTTGCTGCAAATCGCCTAATGTCTGGTATTCGCGCCCGTTGCCATGCAGAGACGCATGGGCCGCCGCGCTGAGCACAGGTGCGCCCAAGCGGGCTGCCACTTCAACCCCGGTGCGCATCAGCATGAACCGGCGCACCGCGTCAAAGGCCGATTGAAAGATCACCGCGCCTGCAACGATTGCGGTCAGCATGATCAATGTGTCCAATGACCGGCTGGTCAGAACGCGATCACTGATCTGAAACAGGTAAATCGGGATCGCCAGGATCAGGATGTTGGTGGCGCAAGTCAGAACCAGCACAAAAGCAAGGTTGCGCCAGATCGCGCGGATCGACACCTGCAAGGTACGCTGAAAATCCTCGGGCGGGGTGCGCTTGTGAAAAGTTTGGGGTGGCCCCTTGCCATCACCGCCGCCGGTCTGATTTTGCGGCAGTGGCTGGTTCGCCTTGGCCTCGATCGTGGTGCCCATGCGGTTTTCGCCGGCTGCGCGCGCAGAGGGGGTCTTACGCGCAGTCGTTTCCTCGGCGGTTACCTGATCGGGGCCGTCAGCATCGGCCACCCCATTGCCGCCACCCGTTGGGTCTTTGTCTTGTGCGGGCTGCGGCTGCACGCGCCGATGGGGAGGATCAGCGCGCCGTTGTTCCTGTGAGTGGTGTTGGTCCTCGGCGTGTTTCAGTTTCTCAGGTTTCTCTGACTGTTTTTCATCTGGGTTTGGTACGCGCATCTGCTCTGTCAGATGCAGACGCGGTGCGATTTTGGGCCTTTCGGGCGCGGGTTTCACCCTTGCACCCAGACTTTGGCTTTGCGGCCTTCCTCCGCCCTGTCTGTCCAGGGGGCTGGATAAGTAAGGGCGGCGCGACGTGAATACGATCGACATCTACTAACCTTTTGGTCACTCGGTAAAAAAACAGGAAAATCAGGCCAGCACGGATTGCAGGCCGTCGTCGTTGGTCGTGGTATCTGTTGCCGGAGTGGTCAAGGCCAACGCAGCATCCGGCTGCGCGACACTCATATCGCTCATTATGGCGGCGATGGCTTCATTGGTCATTGCCGTTATGTCTTCATTCGTGGGCATATCCAGCAGACTGGCCTGATGCAAAAGCAGATCCGAATATGCTCCGTTTGCGGCCATGATTGTCGAATCCACACCCATCTTGGTCACACTTGCGCTGTTCAACAGGGCGTTGCTGCCAGCGACCACTTCGGTCTGCGGCGCTTCGGGGCCGGATAGCTCAATGTCATCCTGATCCTGCATCACGGTGGTCTGTTCAACGACGTTCACCTGCACCAGATCTCCGTCGATCTTGAGAACACGGATCTGCTCCATCCCGGCGAAATTGGGATCATTCAACAAAGCGTCTTCAAGCGCGGCAATGTCGTCATCGGCCAGCGCCATAGTGTCGGACATCTCCTGGGACATGTCCTGATAGGTATCGTCCCCAACCGTTTTGACAGTGGCTTCGTTCATGACCAGGTTTTCGTCGCCCCCGGCTTCGCCTTCATCCATTGACGGGTCCATGCCGCCGCTGATCACATCGTCATCCACCAAAACGAGCGTCTGGTTCACAACGTCCACAGAAACCATGTTTCCGTCGATGATGATCACATCATAGTAATTGCCCAACTGAATAAGGTCCGAGACGTTGTACATCTCGTTGTCGCCCATCGCATACACGGTCGACGAAGCCGAAATTTCGGTCTCGATTTGGTCGATATCTGTGGCATCGATATCCTGCTTGATGAAATTCGCGACGACCAGATCACCCTGAACATGGTCTACGATAACAATCGGCGCCGCTGCCGCAGCGCCTGATGTTGCACCAAGCCAAGGTGCTGTTTTGGACTCGACCTCGATTTGCGAAGTCTGCACGATATTCGTACCACTTCCCGTTCCCGGAGCACCTTGATCCCAGTCGGAAACAACAGCGACCTGACTAATGGCCGTCAGGCTGACCGCCTGCCCTCCTACAGCTATGATCGGGGCATCCACCCAAGCCACAGTGGCCGACATGGCGTTGATCGCAACGTTGCCACCGGTCACAACCAGGTGCCCGTCATCAAATTCCGGGTCCTTTGACTGATCCCATTCATCGGGATACGGCAGCTCAGCCGTGTTTTCAGTGTCATCAGGCTGATGATATTCGGGAAGCAGATCCTTCCATTCCGGAGCCTCCGTGACGTATTCGCCGTTTACGATCACACCCAACGCATCGTCGCCATGGAACTGGTGCACAATCACGCCTTCAATGTCCGCGATCACCGGGTTTGCCATCTGTTCGGCCAGCGCCTCGAGCATTTCTGTCGATTGGTAGTCCGTGAGTGAAAATGATGGCGCAGCAATGGCGTGAAGCGACAGAGCCATGTCCATCATCTGCTCGCCCTGGGCCATCAGAACCTCAGGATCCCGGAAGTCGCCGTCGCCGACGACATCGTTATCGCGCATGTAGACGCTTTGTACCGTAACGGTCACAGCCGAACCCAAAGGCACTGTTTCAGGCGGCAGAATGATCAGTTGGACAAACGAAGACGGGCCTGAATCGCTTATTTCATTTTCCGGCACATACCGCACAGGTTCTGCGGAACCATCGATAACAATCATCGCTTCGGACACCGGCACGGTAGGCGCGTTCGGCAGCGGCAATTCGGGGTCAGAGGGTTGGAAAGTATAGGGCAAAGCTTTGTACTCGCCCGCAGGAATATCAAGGTCTGCCTTGATGTGGATCGAGGCCGGATCTTCCAGCCCTTCGATTTCGGCTTTGCGCCTCAGAGCAGTGAATTCTTCGTATTGATCCCGCAACCGGGACTGTTCGATCGTAAGCTCAAAAGTTCCAACAAAATGCGCTATCGTTTCAGAAATACTGTCTAGGGCCATGTCGGTTTTCCTTTTCACCCCTGCCAGCACAAATTTCCGGTCTGGGTTCTGTTGGGCCGGGGCCGCGTTTTACGGCCCCGGCAGTTTTGTAGAATGAGACGAGGCCCGAAAATGCGGGCCCCGCTTGTTTGACTTAGGTGTCGGTGTCGTCGCTTGCGTACGAGGACGTCATCGAGCCGCCAACCATGGTCGTATCGACCGAGTTACCAAGCACGTTGGCACCCATGACGATCGATTGGTTGAAGGCCGAAGTATCGACAACCGCCGCAGCCGAGGCGTAGGATTCGCCGGTCACGATGCCATCGCCACCATTGTTTGCGCCCCAGTTGCCGCCCGTGCCACCTGCGCCACCGTCACCCGAATAGGCTCCGGCTGCGCTGCCGCCCGTGATGGTGCCACCCATGGTGTCACCCGAGGTTGCGCTGCCCATCGAGGCTCCGCTGGTTCCGCCGTTTGCAGCAGACGCGCCACCGGCACCACCGTTACCCGAGTCAGCCGAACCCGTCGCATCACCGGAACCGGTCGAGGTCGAGTCGTTGTCGGAACTACCCGCACCGCCGTAACCGGCAATCGCTTCGGCCAGGCTGTCCGCTGCACCGTTTGTGTCCGCGTCTCCGAAGACATCCGCTGCACCGCCGCCGCCTGCGGTATTGGCTGCATCGGCAGATCCGGCACCGTTGCCGCTGGATGTAGACGTCGGAGTGGTGCTGCCACCTGCGCCGCCGTCACCGTCAGCTGCAGATGTGCCAGAGCCCATCGCATCTGCCGCGCCGTCGGCTGTATTCGAACCGCCATCACCGCCGCTGCCATCTGTGGCTTGCGAGTTGCTGGCTGAACCGTTCACATCGCCTGGGCTTTGGTCGATATCAGGGCCACTTGCCGACTGGTCACCAACGCCCTGGGCGTCAGACGTTGCGTCTGCGGTTCCGCCGGAACCATCGCCGCCCGAGCCGTCGCCAGCCGTTCCGTCACCGCCGTCACCATCTCCGCCAGTTCCGTCGCCGCCGGTTCCGTCACCACCTTCACCGGGTTCGGCATCAATCATGCCAAGCTCTTCCTGCAGCTCCATGATTGCAGCTTCAAGCAACGCAGCAAAACCACCTTCGCCGTCACCGCCGGTTCCGTCACCACCGGTTCCGTCGCCGCCGGTTCCGTCACCGCCCGTGCCGTCGCCGCCAGTTCCGTCACCGCCGTCACCATCAGCCGAACTGTCCGCACCGCTGTCTGCAGTGCCATCCGCTGTGTTGTCGCCTGCAGAGGCGTCATTGGCTTCGGTGTCGCTATCGCTGCTGTTCGAAGCTGAACCTTCGGTCGCAGCATTACCGTCACCGCCGTCCGATCCGGACGCATCCGTTGCGTTGTCTGCAGTACCGGTACCGGTTCCGGTCGAGTCGGAATCGCTGTCTCCGCCGTCGGCGTTACCCGACGAGCTTGCACCGGACAGACCCAGACCAAGACCCAAGCCGAACGAATCCGCGCTGCCACCGGCGCCGCCGGTTCCATCACCGTCCACGCTTGTGGTGCCATCGTTGTCCGAAGAGGCCGAACCATCTGCATCGCCCCCGTTGCCACCCGAGCTGTCGCCGGTCGAGCTGGCATCGGAAGTGCCCATGCCCATACTTGCGTTGGACGCGTCACCCGAAGACCCACCGTCTCCGCCTGCCGAGTCCGCATCGGCGCTGCCGGTGTCACCACCTGCCGCCCACGCGTGGCTGCCAAGCGTTGATGAGTTTGCCGAACCACCTACTGTGGTTCCGCCGTCACCCGAGGTTCCGCCATCTGCATTCGCGCGAATACCTTCAGCAGCCGTGGCTGTCCCACCATTTGCATCGCCGTTCTGGTAGAAGCCTGAATTGTTGGCAACGCTCGCTGATTCCAGCGTGTCGTCATCACTCAGGCTGGCAACCTGATTGTTGACTGATGACATCGCCGTACCGGCACCATCCATTGAGATGTCCAGGTTCATGTCATCGCCGGGATCATAGGTCAGATCACGACCTGCGGTGATCACGTCGCCAACCGTCGCGGAATCCCCAAGATCCAAATCAACCTGATCATCGTCGCGCGGTATCCACTCACCACCACCAAAGTCGATATTAATGGCGTTGTTGTTCGAGTTGTCGTTGCTGTCGTCACCGGCATCCAGTGTCTGCGACTGGTCTTGTCCCTGACCTTGATCCTGACCTTGACCTTGGTCTTGACCCTGATCCTGGCCTTGGTCTTGACCCTGATCCTGTCCTTGGCCTTGGTCTTGGCCCTGACCCTGATCGTTCGAGTTGTCGACATTCTGGTCTTGCTGCTGCTGTTGCGCTGTCAGATCAGCCTCGACAAAGGCTTCTTCTACAGGAATTTCAACATTGACCGGAGCATCCAGATTTTCGACGTTAATTTCATCGACGGTCGTCACGTTGGTATTATTTACATTACGTCTCATAACAAAATCCCATTTCTGGAACGCCAGACCGCCATTCATCTACAAAGCGGTATCAGGCGCGGTTGAAACAAAAAGCCACACGCAGCGAAACAAGCGCTGAATGCGGTGTACATTTACTTATTCGAGGCCACCTCCTTTCCCGGCTAAGCCGAAAACGTGACCCTCCAAATTAATGCTGAAATACGCTGAGGGCGATCACGTCAGGGATAGTCGCTTCTGAAATTGAAGCTTGGCCATGTTCGCAGCGACATCAGCTCGCGCCTAGCTGATTGAAAGTATAACTTTCCTCAAGTATTTGACTATTAACGTTATTTTAGCAAAGCGCCCAAGACAGCGCTGGCTCATAGTCGAAGTTCTAGACTTGGATATAGTCAAAAAATAAACACAATTGTTTCCGCTACTTACACAAAAGAAGGCATTAAAACCTAATCAATAGTTCTATATCTTAACGATCGGTCGCGCATCGTCAGGTTGTAGAGATTCAAGACTTGAGGTATAATAAAAAGAGTATAATTCCTTGATTAGTTAACGTTTTTTACCCTGGTTCTAATTTAATTAAGCACCAATTTCCGGTTACGCCTGTTTTGTAGGGGGCAATAATGAGTAAGTCTTTTCAGAATGAAACTGCCAGTCTGGATAGTTGTTCAGAAGATTTATCGATAATCTTTGTTGGGAAAGAACTGTTCTATTCCAATCAAACACTCAGAAGCGTGCAGACCGAATTTGGCGTGCATGCAGAACGCTTCGAGACCCTTGATGCGATGCGTGCGCACACGCCGACCGATAACAAGATTATTGTTGTCGACCAAATGATGCTTGAAGATCTCCTGTCTCGCCCCAATGCCTATACCAGCTCAATCGGGGCTGGTTGTTTGGCGTTTGCTTATCGCAAAGAAGACTTGGCCCGCCGCTTGTTTCAGGGGTGGGACCGAGCGCAATTGGGTGAGATCGGCTTTCTGCCAATGAATGTTGCACCTGATGCATGGCGCGCGATCTTAAGGTTGCTGATGCATGAAGAGTTGTATTTACCAAGTTTTCTGGCTGACTGCGTTCACACCCCATCTCAAAGCCCCGCCCCGGCTGCTATCCAAGCGCCGCCGGCTGCTCCAAATGGTGTCGACAGACATGCACGCTATTCGAAACTGACCCGTCGTGAAAAACAGGTGCTGCAACTTGTTTCGCAAGGCAAAAGCAACAAGCTTATTGCAGCCACGTTGGGGATCACGGAACATACAGTCAAACTGCACATGCACAATGTGGTGGGCAAAATTGGCGTCAGCAACCGAACCGCTGCGGCGCATTTCTATTTTGAGGTCGCGCCTCACGCGGCGCAACAGTCTGCCCTTGACTGACACATTCGAAACCCGGTTCGACCGCCTGATTTTATTGGTTGGCAGGTTGAACTACATGTGGACCAATACGGAAAGCCTGTTGATCCACCTGATAGCAGGTCTGACGGGGGCATCCAAAGACGTCTCGGTCATAATCTTTCTGACTCTGAACACCACCCGCGCCCGAATTGATCTGGTCGAACGGCTGGCCAAGATGGATGGGCGGTCGCCTCAAATCCGCGACCCGATCCTTGCACATACACAGCGGCTGACCAAACTGTCAGGCATCCGCAACAAATACAATCACTGTATCTATTCCTTCGACCCCGAAAGCGGCAATCCAAAGACCATTCTGATGCGGATCGCGGATCGTAAAACCGACATCAAACTTGGACGCGAAGATACAGTGGACGACGATGCCTTACGTGAAATTGAACGGGTCGTTGATCAGCTGTCCGTGGCAAACAAGGACATTTGGAAGTTGATTCAAGATCTCGGGTATCCAGTTTAGGTCCAGCCAGAGTAACCGGTTCAAATGCACCTGCAATAAAACGGATGGTTGCATAGGATTAGAGCGGTGCGGGCGGTGGGTACCTTACCACAGTTTTTTATCGTCCCATAGTGTATCACATCACCTTAATTTAGAGTAAGTTAGATGTGATCTAACCCCCATTAGTGCCCCAAAACGTCTCACAACATCTCACACATCTGGGGGTTAAATTGGGGGTCAATATGAACAGACTAACTGCGACAAAATTGCGCAGCATCAAACCGACGAAGAAGATCCAGAAGCTCTGGGATGGTGGTGGACTTCACCTGATCGTCACCCCGGCAGGTGGCATGTCATGGAAGTGGAAATACCGTTTACATGGCAAAGAGCAGTTAAAAACCTTCGGCAAGTATCCAGACATTTCACTGGCGCAAGCAAGGGAATTACATCGAGAGGCACAGGCACAGTTAGCAAGTGGTGTCCCATCCCAAAGGTCGGTTGCCACATTCCAGGAGATCGGAGATCGGTGGCACGACATGAATAGTTCACGTTGGGTGTTGTCCGTCACCAAAAGGGTCCGGCACCGACTAGAGAAGGACATCTACCCTGTGCTTGGTTCTTATCCTATTCAGGACATCAACACTCGTCTTGTACTGGACTGCCTAAGACGGATTGAAAGTCGTGGTGTCGGGGAAACTGTCAAACGGTGCAAATCCATTATCAGTCAGGTTATGCGGTTCGGGATTGGAGAAGGTTACTGTGACCAAGATCCTACCGTTCATTTGCGAGGTGTTCTAAAACCCGCTCCAAGAACCAGACATCACCCTGCCCCAACCGACCCCGAAAGAGTACGTGAGATTTACCGTATTCTCAAGGAAAGTGACGGTAACAAATCTATCAAGGGTGTCTGTTTGATGGCGTTCTGGACCCTGCAAAGATCCAGTGAATTACGACGTATGGAATGGGACCACATTAGGGATGGTCAATGGTCCAACTACATCACCAAGACCGAAACCGAGTTGATAGTCCCACTACCGAAACAGGCACAGTTATATATCCAAGATCTCGAAGGCTGGCATCCGCGCTGGGTCTTTCCCGGTACATCCCACAACGGTCAAATCAGTGAAAATGCGCCTGTCAATTACCTGCGGTTTTTGGGACTGCCTGCAACAGAGATTAACCTTCATGGTGTGCGCGCCACCGGACGGACATTAATTACCGAAGAATTGGAGTACGCGGATCAATTCGTAGAACACCAATTATCTCACATGCCACGAGTGGTTCATGGTCGGGCTTATGACAGGGCAAAGTATATCCGGCAACGGACTGAAATGATGCAGAATTGGGCGGACTGGTTGGAGGGTTAATCATCCCTGATCATACCCCCCCTAATTTTCGCCCTATACTCAATCACTTGCGTAGCACAAATCAGTATCTTATTTCCCTTTGACCAGTTCAAACTTATCTGTATTTTATTCGGTCCATGGGACGTATTTTACGCATAACCGAAGTAATAGAACGCACGGGTTTATCTCGTGCTTCTATCTACCGTTTGATGAAGTCAGGTGACTTTCCCAAGCGGGTCAAACTCAGTGTGCGCATGGTTGGTTGGCGGGAACAAGACATCCAAGAATGGTTGGACAACCTAACACAAATTGAAGGTTCTTGGTTAACACAATTTTACCCCGCCCCCACCTAACCACCTGTTCAACTACCAAACACCCCGTTTTTAGGGGTTTGTGGGGGTGAAAGGGGGTGTCCGGGGATGGGTTGTACCGGACAGGGGTTTTTCAACTGCCCATGGGGGCTGCCGTAAACCGCTTCTATGCATTGCTCACAGGCTAAAACTGTTTAAGTATCAAGTTAATATATCAATGGAGATTTGACTTGGTAGACATTGCAGCCACCATATCCGCACTTACTGGGTCCCTAGAGATAATCAAAGCAATTCGGGACACCAACCACGCCTATGACAAGAACGAGCTCAAGGCGCAAATGGCGGACCTTTACGGAAACCTCGCTGACGTAAAGATGGCTCTCAGTGACGCGTACATGGAACTGAAAGAGCGTGACCAGAAAATCAAAGAACTGACCGAGCAAGCAAAGTTCAAAGGATCATTGATCACCATAGAGGGTTTTAAGTATGACAAGGTTGAAGGTAAGCCATCTGGGCTGCCTTATTGCCCCGCTTGTGAAGTCGATCTGGGCAAGTTTTTCCGCTTAATTCTAAGAAACAGAGGCTCACAGCCGAGGTGTCCAAAGTGCGGAAACTACTACAAGGCCTTTCCTGACGGAAATGTTTAAATAATTCCCGCACCAAACAAATAAACACATACCACCGGCCCCTGAAATCCACCAAACACCCCGTTTTTAGGGGGTACAGGGTAGTGAAATAGTTTTTGGGGCTGGCGCCACTGCCGCTTCAGACAAAAACCCCTGTACGGGAAGAATTTTTACCAGCCTCGCAAATCTAGTGTACGCAATACATTGCTTACAGTATCTCCGAAAGCGAGGTGAGCCAACAAGCCAATAGATTAAGACTTGGCAGCGGGCTCACCCCTTAGATCCAACCGTGTACCCCCTCGTTAACGAACATCCACACAAACAAGTCGGCAGGACCGCTATAGGATCTCTTGTCACGGTGGCAAACGATAGCTTTGAGACGCCAATTTCTTGTTCGTTTCTATCAACTGCCGACACGCAGGACATTTGGCAAAATGGCGAAAGACTTTGGCCGAAAACAACTTCGTCTCGGAAGCTTGGCCTCCCAAATTCAAACCAGGCAAGCCAAAGCAGTTCCTCGCTGCCAAGGCAGTTAGTTATACCTAGTAAGGAGGCTTTAAGGTGAGAGAGAATTTTTACCCAATAAAACAACCGATTGCACACGCCGTTTATAAGATCGTAGATGACGCGGTAGGAGCTGGCGAAGACCCCTTTGACGTCCACTGCAACGTTGCTGAAACAGCAATGGCGCTTCTGAGATTGTATGCAATTCGCCAAGTGGCGAACGACGCAAGATCAAATGGACTGGAAGTGAAAGTACCGGAGTTGCTGGACGCCTCTGATCGATTGGCGGCTTTGGTTTCTTCAAATTCCGTAGTGAAAGCCATTTCCACGATGAAGTCAGATATTGATGCCGCTGACCCCGTTTATTGACAATGGAAAAAACTCACGCGTGTAAAATCAGCTGCGAAACAAATCCAAGCCTCTGGACAGCAGAAAGGGTGTCGACGCTGGTTCCCAAACCTAAAAGCAACAACAAATGGCATCACGGAAATTGGACACATGAAACCCTATGATTTCACTCTCAATGAACTATTGAGCAAACGGGGCTTTGTACTGTCGCGCACCAGGTATGTCCGACACGATTATAGGGCCTTAGCTGCTTGGCGTCGTGGATCGGCCAATTTCGATCATTTTGTTAGTTATCAGAGAGATGATAGCTTATCCCCCTACAATGGAGCGGAAATAGCCGTTCAATTTGTCCCTCAAGGATCGACTGGCGCACTTTTCGTAGGCGCCCACTATGTCGTCGATAGCTGGACAGCAAGCGATAACCCAGACAGAAATCCATCCCTTTGGACGCCTTTCGAGGAAGACTATGGCCAGGATTTGGACCATCGGCGGTATGACTTGGCGCGCATTGATGTCGTCGAGGACTTGGTCGGGCGTCTTATTATTGATTGGGGCGCAGCCACCAGAAGCTGGTCCCAATGGGCCGAACGAAGACCAAAACCCATAGTCGAGCTGCGAGCGACTGCTGAAGATGAAGCGTTCCCTGGTTTCGGAGAGTTCACCTCAACTGTCGAGGAGCTACTAGCGCTTCCATCTAGTTGGCAAAACGCTTTGGCGTCAGTGAACGGGGTATACCTCCTGGTCTGTCCCGAAACTGGAGAACAGTATGTTGGTTCCGCATATGGTGATGGTGGTTTCATGGGAAGGTGGACATCATACGCCGTCAACGGTCATGGGGGAAACAAGTTGCTACTGGTAAGAAAAAGAACCAATTACGCGATCTCTATCCTAGAAATTGCTTCTCCAGACATGTCTGCTTCTGAAATCATTAACCGCGAAAGCGCTTGGAAAACCAAACTTGGCAGCCGTGCTCACGGACTAAATGCGAACTAGAACAAAAGAGTGTGCGGCAAATGTCTGATATTATACCAAATTTCGATTTTACCCACGGAAAGTCCTCTGAGCAGCGGCGTGATCCTGACGTTTTCTTGGATGCGACAAGATATGCCAAAGTTCGACCTGAAAAGGGCGGTCGTAAAGTAGTGGCCCTCTTTGAAGCGCAAAACCCGAATGGTTTGTTGTCACGTTTGAGAGCGCGAAGTGAAGAGATACCCACGAACGATCGGTTAGATTACGCCGTCGAGTTCCTAGAGAAATTTGGCGGCTCAAACTGCATAAGCAGCTGGCCGTCTGTCACAGAACTTAACGACGCATTATCAACGCTGGAACACGCGCTGGGTGAAGTATCCGTCGCTATCAGTGATGAATACTGGTCCGATGACGAGCTAGGTGCTTGCCTACAGGCTTACCTTGAGATGTTGAGATGTGAACAAAACGGCGTCAAGTATAGCAAATCAGAGTTTAACCGAAGCCTGAGAGACGGAGCGCTCAAAGATCGTTCCAAAGGTTCTGTCGAGTTTCGAATGCAAAACCTATCTGCTTTTTTTTCCGATAAGGGCATGCCCACAATCGACGGCTATAAACCCCGAGGCAACGTGGGCGCAGTGGTATCAGATCGACTGGTTGCCTTGTTGACAAATAATGACATGTCACTTCACGAGGCTGCAGAACCAAAGACTGACCGAACAATCGATGTGCACAAGCACTACCGACCAGGCCCCGCCCCTCATTCGGGTGAGTATACTACAGCTGCAACAAAGGCAGACGTATATTTTGTCTATGTGCTAGAGTTATCGAACAAAAGTGTCCTAAAGGTGGGGTTTTCGTCGGACCCACTAAAACGCTTAGATGACTATAATCACAAAATCTTGCCGGAAATCTCGGGACTAAGCTGGAAACTGGCCTTCAAGCATCCATTGCCGACAGCTGAAGCTGCGCTCGAAGTCGAACAAACCGTTCTGAATAGGTTCAATGGACGTAGGCTAAAAAGTAATGGTGAAGTGCTCGAAGGCGTCAGTGCAATAGATATCCAACTTGAAATCATTAACGCTGTGAGGTCGATGGCTGTATGAACAATTTGTTCAATATGATTGTCTTTCGGGAACTACACCCCGCACACCTCCCCGAGGGTTGGCCACGTCTCCCCGTCTCCGTGGAATTAGATGTACGTGACAATGAAAGACCGTTTGTCCCGCGGCTTCTCCGGCGTTTACGCCAACATTGAACCCAGAAACGGACTGGTCTTCACTTTGGATTTCCGACCGTAGCTCTTCTAGCATTCGACGTATCGCATTTAGCTCTGGTTGAAAAAGATCAAAGTAGTCAGACACGTGTCGCTTCGGGATAACCAATGTGTGCAATGGCGTAACCGGAAATCCATCCCGGATTGCGTAACATAACTCGTTTTCAGAGATCACTCGACCAGCCTGTACCTCGCAAAAGATACACCCTTCTTGGCGGTGTGCAAAAGCTCTGGAAACATCGCGAAAGTCGGTGTCGTCCTGATCACGTTTGTTCGTGTTACATGTGACGCAAAGCGCCTGAAAGTTGCTTAGGTCGTCTTGACCACCTTTGTTGCGAGGGATGATGTGATCGACATGCAACGCAACATCTTCGGCGGACGCGCCGCAAAGCTCACATCGGTACTTGGCACGTTTTAGAACTTCATACCGGATCGAGCCAGGCACATACCCTTTTGCGTTAAAACGATGCCGCCAAATATTGTCTCCTCGCCGCTCAATGTAATCGGCAATCTTTTCTTCACATGCAGAAATCAGTGTTGTTTGGTCGTCCGCACTTATCTCGCGTACATCCTTCAAGCGATATCCTATGATCCGGCCGCTAGTTTTCACAGGTTCAACGATGCCGTTTTTAGTTAGCACCTTTCCTACCATGTTCTTCGAACGGATTTGGTAGTATTCGATTTGCGAGCGGTCGTGCGAAACTAATGCTCTTGCGATCTGTTCGACACTTGCCTCGCCGCCATTCCTTAAAAGTTCAAGAAGCATTACAGGTTGATAGACATGCGACATCCGCATGCGCTTTGTGATATAACTACTCAGCTTTCCAACGTTCATCGCTTAGACTTTAACGACGCAGCAAAGACCTGCAAGGACCAGGCAACGCTAACAGATTTTTTGCGACAAACGTTATGCGACAGAGCTGTTTGCGAACCGACATGGCGTAACAAGGTAGTATTTGCCCCAGGTTCCAATCAACAAAACCCAACGTCTGAACGTGGGGCTCTCGAAAATTGGGAGCAGAGGGCTCGAAGCGTTAATCTAAGCATTCTTGTCGGATGTCCGCTTAGGATTGCTTATCAGACCCAACCTTATGAAGCGCCAAAGTCTGCTTTGCGGGACAATGCCACCATTGGCTCAAAAGTAGGCATGACAGCGGTTCGTCAAAAGCGGACATTTCCGCTCCACACGTTAGCCGGGACGACGGCCGTGGCTTTGCTCAATCGCGGTGTAACCTCTGCACGCTTGCAGCTACACTACCTCGAAAACCAGCCTTCTGTGCTGCCGATAGGACAAACAGCAGCATCGAGGCGACGTCGTACTGCGAAGTTGTCTTGTCAGTTTGTCAAGAGTTACTCGTGTTTCTCTCCACCACCCCTAAACAAATTCTGATTTTTGACTTTGATTGGTAAGCGCGTACAATTGTAGCAGCTTTAGGCGCAAAATCCGCAAGTTAGGGCACCTTCAAAGAAACGAAGATGGGAACGCGTGCGGCACTGGAGGGGGATATGAAGAGATTATCGGTTTGGCTTTTAGCCTTCGTGTTGCTTGCCGGTTGCTGGGAGAAAGAAGAAGAAGCGACCCAATCACTAATACGACCTGTCAGAGGCACCGAGATTTCTGACCTATCCAGTTTGCATGACCGATATTTTGTCGGTACGGCGAGAGCCGCACGCGAAGTGTCGTTGGCGTTTCGCGTGCCGGGCAGTGTTGTCGGTGTCGACGTTCAAGTTGGCGACCTTGTGACGAAAGGTGCTGTCATCGCGGCCCTGGACCCAGCCCCGTACCAGGCCGAAGTCGATCGGCTTACTGCTGAACTTGAGAGCGCACAGGCGACGTTCGAAAACGCCAAGTTGCAAACAGATCGGCAGCGATCGTTGGTTGAAAAAGACGTTGCCGCTCAGGCGACACTAGACAGGTTTGTTGCAGGCGAAACGTCAGCTCAGGCGGCAATCAATTCCGTCCAAGGCGCACTAGACAGAGCCACTCTGGATTTAACCTATACAAGCTTGGCCGCACCGTTCGATGGTCGTGTTGTCGCCAAATACATTGAAGATTTTGAAGAAGTCGCAGCACAAACCCCAGTGCTGCGCATTCTGGATGCCGAGCACATCGAAGTGGTGATCGATATCCCCGAACGATACATTGCCCTGATCCCGCACATTGAAGACATAACCGTCACTTTTGACGCTTTGGGGGACGTTGTTCTACCCGCAGAAATTAGTGAGATTGGATCAGAGGCTTCGGCGACGACGCGAACATTCCCTGTCACATTGATAATGGAGCAACCCGAAGACGCAATTGTTCTTCCGGGTATGGCGGGGCGCGTTCGCGGAAAACCAAAGGAAGGGCACGAACCATTCGATGCGATCATGGTTCCTGCCAGCGCGGTTTTCGTGCCTGAAGGGGAAACCGATCCGCATGTCTGGGTGTTTGATACCGGCTCAGAAACCGTAACGGCAAGGAAGGTTTCGCTTGGCACTCCACGGTCGCAAGGGGTGGCCGTTAGCGAGGGGCTGGAATTTGGTGACGTGGTTGTCACTGCCGGGGCAAACTCTCTGCGAGAAGGTCAGAAAGTTTCGCTGCTTTCTGAGGACACGGACTAATGGGTTTGGCGGCTTTTTCTATCCGAAACGCCAAATTTGTTTGGTTCACGGTCGTCATGCTCACGTTGGGCGGCATTTCAGCGTTCTTTAGCCTTGGGCAGTTGGAAGACCCCGAATTTACAATCAAGACGGCTGTTGTGACCACCCTCTATCCTGGTGCCAGCCCAGCCGAAGTTGAGCAGGAGGTTACCGAACGGATCGAACTAAAACTCCAAGAGATCAAAGAGATTGACTACATCTCGAGCGAAAGCAGGGCGGGTGTGTCGACAATCAAAGTCGAGATCCGCCCGAACTATTGGTCGGATCAACTACCGCAGATCTGGGACACGTTGCGTCGCAAAGTCAGAGACGTTGAAACAGACCTTCCACCAGGCGCTGGTCGTCCTGCGATCAATGATGATTTCGGTGATGTTTTCGGTCTACTTCTGGCGATGACGTCTGATGGCTTCTCCGCCCGCGAGCTTGACGATTTTGCCGAAGACTTCAAACGAGAGCTTTCGTTGATCGACGGCGTTGGCCGAGTCGATCTTTGGGGGGATCGCGATAGGGTCATCTATTTGGAGACACGGGAAGAAGCCTTGGCAGCATTGGGTGTTTCGGCTCAGACCATCCTCAATACCTTGCAAACCCAAAACGCGATTGTGGATGCAGGCCGCGTAAATATCGGCGACTATCGCATGCGCATTGCGCCAAGCGGCACATTCACCAGCCCGAAAGACATCGCTGATTTGGTTGTTCGGCCAAGCGGTCTGGACCAAGCTCAAAGCGGCCAGCGCCGTGGACCAGAGTTACTAAGGCTTGGTGAAATCGTTGAGGTCCAGGAAGGCTATGCTGATCCACCGACGACCATGATGCGTTATAACGGCCTTCCGTCTATTGGTTTGGCGATATCCTTCCAGTCTGGTGTCAACGTTGTCAGCGTTGGTGAGGCCGTAGACGCCAGAGTAACGGAACTGATCGCAGGCCTGCCGGTAGGTATCGAGGTAGAACGGGTTCATTGGCAATCTGACGACGTGAATCTGGCAGTCAGCAGCTTCTTAGTCAGCCTTGGACAAGCTGTCGCGATTGTTCTGGTCGTTTTGACCCTGGCGATGGGTGTTCGCATGGGCATCATAATAGGTAGCGGATTGATCCTGACGATACTTGCCACCTTTATCCCGCTCGCGATGCTAGGAATAGATCTTCAGCGCATGTCCTTGGGCGCGTTGATCATTGCGCTTGGTATGATGGTCGATAACTCGATCGTGGTTGCAGATGGCGCCATGGTTCGAATGTCACAGGGAATGGACCGGGCGAAAGCCGCTATCGACGCTGCCACGCGCCCCGCTATGTCTCTGCTTGGTGCAACATTTGTTGCGGTTATGGCGTTCTACCCAATCTTTGCCTCCGTTGAGAGCGCGGGAGAATACTGCCGGACGCTGTTTTCTGTGGTCGGTATTGCGTTGTTGGTCAGTTGGTTGTTATCGATGACAGTCACGCCTTTACAGTGCGTGGCCATGCTGCCGGACCCAAAGGGTGGAGCCAAAGAGACCTTTGACACCGGTCTATACGCCGTATACCGCCGCTTTCTGGCCGCCGCGATCCGGGTTCGCTATCTGACGATCGGAGTGGCCGTCGCTGCGCTGGTTATTGCCGGGATCGGGTTTGGGACCGTTACACAGTTGTTCTTCCCGACCTCTTCGATGACCAAGTACATGATCGACTATTACGCCCCTGAAGGAACCCGGATCGAAGCGGTTTCCGAAGCCATCACGCGGATCGAAGCGCAGGTGGAAATGGATGATCGCGTGACCGGTATCGCAAGCTTTATCGGCGCTGGCCCGCCGCGTTTCTACTTGCCGGTCGACCCTGAAGGAACAAACCCGTCCTACGCGCAAGTCATCGTGAACGTTGAGGATTATCGCGACATTCCAGAGATGACCAAAGAGATCTCGCTTTGGATTGCAGCCAATATGCCCGAGGCGACCTCCTTCACACGTCAATTCGGTGTGGGGCCCAGCAATACTTGGGCGTTCGAAAACCGCATCATCGGCCCAGCGGATGCCGATCCTGAGACTTTACGCGAAATTGGCGACAGAGCCGTCGCGATACTGGATCAGCACCCATGGACAAAGGTAGCACGCACCGATTGGCGCAACCGTGTCCTGAAAACAGTCCCCGACTATGACCAGGATCGGGCACGATGGACCGGCATCACATACGAAGATCTTGGAAATACGACAAAGCGTGCATTCGACGGACGCTCGGTCGGCCTCTACCGCGAAGGTGACGAGTTGTTGCCCATCATTGTTCGACCTGGCGCGGACGACGTGGCTGCCGTGGATAACTTTGAACTGCTGCAACTGCAGTCACCGTTTTCTGTCGAGCCTGTTCCACTGGCGCAGGTTGTTCGCGGTGTGAATATCCAACCCGAGGACCCCACGATCAATCGCCGCGACCGGCGCCGTGTTTTGACCGTTCAGGCCAATCCGATCGACAGTGTCACTCTGCCCAGCTATCGCGCTGCAGTTCTCGCTGGTTTTGACGCTTTGGAGGCTGACTTGCCGCCGGGCTATAGCATGGAATGGGGCGGAGAATACGAAGACACGGTGTCTGCGCAAGCGTCCTTGATTCCGGGGATGATACCTGCGTTTTCGATCATGGCGCTTATCGTCGTCGGACTATTCAACTCATACCGCAGACCGCTGGTCATTTTCCTGACCGTGCCGTTTGTGCTGATAGGCATTGTTCCGAGCTTGCTGCTCACGAATACACCTTTTGGGTTCGTAGCACTGCTGGGGGGCATGAGCCTGGCGGGCATGATGATCAAAAACGCAATCGTTCTGATCGACCAGATCAACGATAACTTGGCCGAAGGTCAGCCGGGCTATGACGCGGTTTTGAATGCAGGGGCCTCACGGCTTCGCCCCGTGGTACTGGCCGCGGCCACGACAGTTCTGGGTGTGATACCGCTGCTGCCGGACGTGTTCTGGGTGGGTCTTGCTGTCACGATCATGGGCGGTTTGACGGTGGGTACGATGCTCACAATGATCCTGGTCCCAGTCTTGTTCGCCACGCTGAGTGGCATTCGACAGTCACCGAAAGCCGTTTGACGTCACCTTTTTTAGCGGTCTTTGGATCGTTTTTTGTGGAGCATGTATTTGTTGAGTGTAGACGAATCATTTGGGGGTAAAGATGGACAATACAGTACTCTATTTTCTAGTCGGCATCTTCGTGGTTGGTCTAGTTTCATTGGGATATTTTGCCAAAGGTAGCGGTGCACTGCTTGTGATCGTGATACTGGTTGGTGTGTTGTTGGCAATGATCGCATTTTTTGGAGGTTACTTTGGCGAAACACCGAAGTGAGCTTGTTGTGGCATTATTTAAGACGCGTCGCTAGTTGCAGGAAACGTCAGTTGATCTGAGAACGAGGCTCATTGTATTCGCTTTGTTTTTGTTGCTCCGAGGAAAAGGTGGACTACCCGTTCTAATGGCCGACTTTCACCAGCGAATCCTGAGAATGTTGCCGCTGCGAAACTCCCGCTGCTGAACCGTTATGGCTTGGCTCGCTGTAAAGCCCGCTCTGGAGAATGTCGGCTTTGGGCTCAATGCAGTCTTTCGCTGCAACTTGCGTGAACGTCTACTTTGCGGACAAAGCGGACGTCCGCTGGGTCCGTTTGTAAAGGCCCAACAACGATGGTCGGCGTGTGTGATTCCTAAATTTGAAACAACCGTACTGCCAAATCAAAACCGAACACTTAAGTTTGCACCTAGGCCATGTTCTTGGCCATTGGATCGAACTGAATAACCATATCCTGCCGTTAGTCTGGCCAGCTCAGAAATCTGGTAGCCCAGGCCAAGCCCGAGAGCGAAGCCATTTGCTCCTCGATTCTGTCCGACTTGTGTAAATGTTCCGAACAATGGACTTGTGACTGTGATTTCGTGCTCACTGTCTTTGTTGGCAAAGAAGTCATATTCATACCGGGCGAAGGCGATTGGGGTTAACAAACCATTCTCTGTCAAGAAGTCGCGTTGGTAGTCAATTCCAATAGAAGCGACCAGCGATTCTGCGTTCGCTTTTTCAATCGAGTAATTGAAATCACCACCGCCCGTCTCTGTGCCTGAGCCTTGTTGGATACGCCCGTAGTTCAATCCAAAAACCGTAGAAACCCTTGCACCGCTGTTCAGGTTAAACAGCTTCCGTGCCTGGATACCGGCATGGATGCCCTCTTGGTCCAAATCAGACTTTGCCTCGCCTCCCGTAAAGCCATCAACAGAAGGGTTATTTCGCTTGGCGTCGCTTTCACCGAACATGTAACCGACCAGCCCGGAGAACTCCCAAGTTCCGGTTGTTGTGCGCCCATAGACGCCCACATGATAGCTGTCGGTCGAAAAGTCCTGATCGACTTGATCGTGTTCATCCATGGAGGATGTCCCAAAACCTGCGTACACGCCGACCACACCTCTATCGGTGCTTGCGACATCCGCTCCGACCAAAATCGTGCCCAGCGAATAGTCGAATGTCCCAAGGCCATTGCTTCCATCAACGTCCCCGCTCACATAGGCCGTGTCGATCCACCAGCGCCGATCAGAGCAGTCTATTGCGCCGCTCGGGCTCTGGGCCGAGTCGATGTCGCCTTCTGCAACGGGTTGATCCGCATTGCTGAAGCCAACCGCTTGATACTTGCGGCAGTCAGCATGGCTCAGCACAGTGTTTGTTATCAGGTCAAGTTGCTCAAGCCCAACGGTCAAATTGGAGGAATAGGGCTCTGCGTGCACACGATTAAATCCAGACAAACCTGAATTGGTAAGCGTGTTAACGGTATTACCCAAGGTTGAGCCATTGGTCAGATTAGTTCCAGGTGACGTGTTTGTGGTGTTAGCCACCGCACCAGCAAGGTTGCTTGCATTGGGAGATCCAACAACTGATGGATGTTGTGGTAAACTCGAAACGGGGAGGGTCGAAAACGCTATGTCGATTCTACCGTCCGCGGTTGGCGTGTTTGAGATACTCAGACTGGATAGGGCGGGCAGAGATCCTCCGGCAACAAGAGTTGGGGAGTTTCCATCGAAACGCGAGGCTTGAAAAACCGTGTAGTCGTTGCCAGCAGCATAGTCCTGCGCAGTCAGGCCGGGACGAGCGGCTTCGACTTGTATAGTGGCGCGGTTAATCCCTGTAACGGGCCCGCTGGATGACACCAAATCGGCTTTCTGACCTGCCGTCGGATCGACTTCACTTAAGATCCTTGACCCAGTTTCAAATGCGATACCGCCACTATTGTTAAGCGTACCAATTGAAAAGCCCGGCGAAAGCACCCCTCCGTTCTTAACTGTGAAGTTAAATGCGTTCACGGTTCCCGTTCCGGCCAGCGTGCCAAAATTCTCAAAGTTTACGGAGTTCAAACTGCTTGCTGCATCGAGCCGAACAGTCGTGCCTGCCGCTATCGCCATGTCACTGGTTGAAGAAATCGAACTATTCGTCAGTGTGAAATCAGAAGCCTCGGCAACCCGGGTTTGGATATAGTACGCCCCGAAAACCACTTCGGTAGCCCCTATAACGGTAAGGTTGTCGTAGGTTAACGGTCGGTCTGACTGGAAGTAAACTTCAGTGGGGTCGATATTCGCGCCGTTGAACGGAACGAACGTCATTGATCTGCCGGAACCAATCGAAGTTCCAATGAGGTTCACTCTAAGCTTCCCGTTGATGTTCGTAGCCAAGGCCTCACGAGAAACAAAGTCTCCGCTACCTGCCGCAACATCAACGTTTAGGAGAGTTAAAACTGAAGCATTGCTTGGAACGGTATTCTGGCCCGGGACATACAACTCAATTTCACCAGAGGACGTGATAGAGGAGTTACCAATTGTAAGTCCTGTTATGGGTCCGTTTGGGATCGGCAGACACGTGCGTTCCGTCGTTGAGATTGTTTGATTAACGCGAGTGCTTTCAGATCCGGATGAATATTCTATCCGAGGAGAGCCCAATTCTACGCAACCCTGTGCGCTTTGGGCCTGTGCGTCGCCCACCACTAACACATAAGCCAAGGCTCCCAGTGACAACTTAATAATAAATGCACGCTGAGCGTATAGTGCCGCAAGTGTCGGGCCCAGTGTTGCCATCAGCTTTCTCCTCTTACTTGATAAGCGAGAGTACACCCAATTGTGATACACGGTGAGTTTTGTGAAATGCTCAAAAAAGTCAAACGATTGACTGCTTTGGGCTCACTGCCGTCATCTGAGGCTTTTCGTCGGATGACCGGTTCGCCGCTCTGAGCGGCCATCCGCGCTGATGTGGTTTAGGTGATGTCTTCGCATTGGCTTGTCTCTCACGTTTGCGCTTGGTCATCAGATCAACCCGTATTTCTGCGGCGTGGCTGGCCAGTCTTGCGGGTCGGTCTTGATCAGTTTGATGATGCCTTCCAACCCGGTCGGCCAGCCGTGGTGGATGTGATAGCCGTTGATCTTGGCCAGCGTGCGCAAAGCCGTGTGAACTTTGTGGGCGGTGTCTTGGTTGCCGTGTGATCCAATCAGTAACGCTTGGTCCATCCGTTCCTGTTCAACGAAGGTCTGAAGGTTCGACCGAAGCCAAAGCACATAGGCGATCCGTTGCAACGGATCGTTCGGCCATTCGAGCGGCTTGCCACCGTTGGCTAGGATCATTTCGCTTTCGGTGATGTCCGACGGTAAGTGGACCACATTACCCCCCGTTGATCGCGTTATTCAGGAAGTCTTCGAAGCTGGTCACATTGTCGGGTGTGTCGGGGCTGGCGCTGGCTGTGTCGGGTGCTTTGACCGATGATGCCGCCAAGGCGATACCATCCTTGGTGCGCAAACCCAGATCGCGGGCCAGTGCCTGCATCTGTCGGCTTAGTTCCTGCTGATGTGCGTGGATCGGGCTGCGTCCTGACGATCCGTTCACGTGCGTCACGATGGCGGGTGTCATCATGCACAGGATGCGGTTGTCGGCCATCTGCTGCGTCACGAACGCCAGTTCAACGGTCATGTTCAGATCGGCTTCGGTCCATTTGTCCGGTGCGGATCGATAGAGGTTCGCAAACGTACGCTTGCCCAGATCGTTCAACACTTCCAATCCGGCCACATCCGGCACAGCCACGCTGGCGGGTTCGTCGGCCTGTGCGGCCTGTCGTAAGCCGGTCAGGCTGTCATTGCGTGTCTTGTGCTGTTTACGGGGCATTCGTGCAAATCCTGTCTAATTGCGCGTAAATCATCCTGAATCAGTGTGTTCCAACGGTATTGTTGTGGCGTCAAATTACTATCTGTTGCAAGATTTTTGCGTGAACCCCGGTCAAATCTGAAATTAGTACGAAAAGTTTTGGACCCACGCCGGTGACGAACTCCCTATCGATGCTTCACTCGACCCCCGCCCTAGATCGATCAGCTACCGTCCATCAAACGTATATACATCGTCACGTCATCGATCAGTGATCAGTCATCATCGTTGCATTGCGTGAAGATAGTGATGGGGATGGATGGTGTGTGCGTAACTGTGCGTGCGTCACATCAGATCACAATCAATCAACGAACAATCAGTCACGTGTCGCTGTCGATGCAAGCTAATGGCAACAGCAACTGAAAAGAAACCGGGCCAATGGCTCATGCGGTGGACCGTCACCGACCCGGTGACGGGTAAGCGGTCCAAACGGTCGAAGATGTTCACCGGGTCCGGTGGCAAACGCGCAGCCGTGGCCGAAGCCAACCACATCGAAGCGACCGAACGGGCCGCACCAACGGCCACAGAAGGCCGCAAGACAACACTGCGGGGTTTCATCACCGACAAGTGGTTGCTGCACGTGCGGGCGCACACGTCCGTCACCACAGCCAGGACGAATGAACAGCGGGTCGCGCGGGTTCTCGAATACATTGGCGACAAGCCATTGGACAAAGTGACCGGGCAGGTGATCGACGCAATGGTTGCCCAGATGGTGACCGATGGCGTTTCGGATTTCATGCGGCGTCACTTCTATGACGTGTTGCGCACCGCGCTTCGTCAGGCGCGAAAGTGGAAACTGATTTCGGGTGAACCGTGGATCGATGCCACGCGCCCAAAGATCACCAAGAAGCGGGCCAAGGTCGCATCGCTGGATGACAGCTACACCCTTGCCGATCACTTTTGGTTAGCCGGGAAACCCATTGCCGCGACCTATGTCGAAACCATCGCGGACAGTGGCGCACGACCGGGTGAAGTTCTCGCGCTGATGTGGGATGCGGTTGATCTGGATGCGGGTGTCATCGACATATGGCGGGCGCAGGAACGCATCAGTGCCAACCATTACCAGATCAAAGAAACGCCGAAGAATGATGTGTCCGTTCGCCGGGTCGCGCTGTCACAGCGGACCATCGCATCGCTGCGGAAACTGAAGGCGCACCACGCAGAACTGCACCTAGCTTCGGGCGGCATCTGGCCGAAAGACGGGCTGGTCTTTCCGTCGCAGTCCGCACAGCTTTGGACGGTCCGACAGGCGGGTCAGGTCATCAAACGGATGGCGGACAAGCACGGCCTGACGACGGGCAGCTACAGCAGGCGTCACGGCATGGCGTCGGAAATGCTGGCCCATCAGGTGCCGGTCGCGGTCGTCTCGGAACGCATGGGACATGCTAGCAACAAACAGACCTTGGACACATACACGCACGCCCTGCCCCAGCACGCGGATGCTGCGGTCGATTGGCTCAACAACCGGGGCAAGTAGGTGTCCAGTTTGGTGTCCATAGTGTCCACGCGCATTGGACACTTGTGCCGCACCTGTTGATTTTTGTGCAATAGAAACAACTACATGAGCACAATGGACCGGTTTTTGGTACCGTGTATCGTAGATTCGAATCCTACCACCCCAGCCACCTTTTCCAGAAAAGCCAGGAAAATAAGGGGCGACAGAGCCTCCGGAAAATTCAATGTGTCACAGCATTCGGAAACTGTGACACATGCTGTGACACCGCCAGCAAGAAATCGACCCGGCGCGCGGTCGCGCAAACCCCGTTATTATGCGGGCCCCTACCTCATGCGCCGCGGCCGTATTTTCTATTTCCGAAAACGCCTGCCAAAAAAACTATCAAACCAGGTCCCAAACCAGTTTCTTTGCCTGTCGCTTTGAAACCGTGCAAGTGCACCGCTCGCAATGCCCGGTCCGCCAAGCCTCGGATATAAGACTTGCCAGCCAAGACGGGTCGGAGCATCTACAGACTGAGCTGTAACTGGTGCGGTGAGGATATGCTTCCCTCGGCGTACTCAGTTATTGTCCTCCGCTCCACCTTCCCAGCGCTGCAGATCCTCTTCGGACATTGGCTCGAGAAAGTCGGGGGAAGAAAGCCGAGGTAACCCGGATCTATACGCGTGGGCCATATTTGCGGCATCTGCGCCTGCTCGATGTGTTGTTGGACGCTCCGCTCGCGTTTCGTAGACTTGCTCGATCGCACCGGGTGCAACAACGCCGTCTTCCTGAGAAAACGAGACCCAGACGATCCGGTCAAAGTCATCGATCTGCCTCGCACGTTCACCGAGCGTTGCGAGAAGACAGTCAAGCCAGCGTTGGTCGAGCTCAGGAGCGTCGCTGACAAGGACGTTATCGCCTACAATTTCTTTCAACCAGCGTGCTACATCTTCCGCGGGTTCCGCCGTCTTCAAGGCGCTGAAAGGAATATTTTGTACGGCAGCGCTTTTCTCTGACCAATCATCGAGCAACCAGTCAGGATCTGGCTGTATGAGCTTGCTTTCGACAACGACGTCTTGCTGTTCGATCCACGCAATACCAAGTTCGATCGGCCAGCTTTCAGGGCTAAACGAGGATGCCTCGAAGTCGATGAATACGAGCTTTTTCGGATAGACTATTTTCCCATGCTCATCGAGCCCGACACCGAGACCAAGGGAGCGACGTTTGGCGAAAAATGCTTCTTCTTCCGGCGTCGGCCGGCTGATAGAGTGCAATAGGTTTTTCAGGTCATCCTGAGACATGATCTTTCAGTGGCAAGTTGGGCTCAGACCCACAGGTTCCGGTTTTCGTCAAGTGTCATGGCAGGTTCTGCGGTTACGGGAATGCAACTTATCAATTGTGGGAACATCAAAATGACAACGTGGGAAATCGCCTTCAATATTGCGGCCGCGGGAGCGACAATCATTCTTCTTCTTCACCTATGGCGGCTACTGAAAACGTGCGAGCGGGACCGTTCAAACGACGCTGAACTCGTGAAACAGTTTAGGGACACCGCGCCATATGACAATCTCGAAGACCTATTATCGAACAAAGAATGAATTTTGTTCGGTGACGAGTAAGCACCTCTCATCTGTCTTTTAACAGCACGAAAACCTCGAGTTCGGATCCCAGCATGTCGTCAATTAGGTCGCAGTGCTTGAACCGTGCTCCGTCAATCGCGCCCAGGCCCTTTGCCTTCCGGTCAGGCAACCTTGCCCAACTGGCATAACAGTACACTTACTGATCCAGTGCATGTGCGCTGGATCAGCCAAAATACAAAGCTTTTTTGAATTTGGATAGACATGTTCAATGAAGAGGTTCGCCTCAGGTTTTCTTTCTGTCTTTCTTTCAGCCAACGCCAATTGATGTCAGACCGCGACTAACCTTCGGTTTGCCATGGCAACCTTTGCAACACTAAGACGGGTATTTCCTCGAGCACGGATGTGCATTCGCACAAGAAACGGGACGCGCCTGAACGCGCCCAGTTTCGTCAAGTCGCGACGTGAGATATGTCTTTGTCCGGCGAGTATATGTCCAAAATGTTCCAATGTCCGGTCGTTGGTGTTGGGTTGTTGATCATTGGCACATCGAGCACGGTTGGTTTGCCACTGGCGATTGCCGCTTCCAGTGCGGGCAACAGTTCGTCGGCAGCACTGAGCCTGTGCCCTTCCGCGCCGTAGGCTCGCGCTATGTCGGCATAGCCCGGTCCGTTTGCGGGCGCGGCGGCTGATCCGGGGAACGTGGTTCCATAGGTCAATCCGTAGTGCGCTTTTTGAAGGCCGGCGATTGTTCCGAAGGCGTTGTTGTTCATAACCAGCCAGATGATGCCCAGATCGAGTTCGACGGCCGTTGCGAGCATCGACGGGTTTTGACCGAAGCCACCATCGCCGACCAGACTGATCACCACGCGATCTGGCGCTGCCAGTTTCGCGCCGATCGCGCCGGGGGGGCCAAAGCCCATCGTGGCGAACCCGCCTGGGGTAAGTATTGAACCGGGCGTCAGGATATCGAACTGTTGCCCGACACCGTTCTTGTTCCACCCGACGTCCGTGGTGATGATGGCATCCTCGGGCAGTGCCTTGCGGGTGTCTGCCAGAATACGCTCGGGCATCATTGGAAAGGCCGATGAGGTCGCCATTTCCACGTTGTGCGCTTTGAAATCCGTTCGGAAGTCGGCGATCTTCTGTTCCAGAGCGGGGCGTTTGAAACCGTCCGGATACATCTCGCGGGCGACCCGGTTGAGGACGCGCAAAGCGGCATTGGCGTCAGCAACGACGCCGATCTCGGTGGGATAGTTCCGACCGATCTCCTGCGGCTCAATGTCGATGTGAATGACCTTCGAACCGGGAATGTTGAATGTGTATCCGGGATACCAGCTGGAACAATCGGCCTCTTTGAACCGGGTTCCCACCGCAAAGATGTAATCCGCATTCAGGCAAGACTGGTTGACCAACTCGGTGCCCCAAAACCCGGTCATTCCCAGCACAAGCGGATGGTCGTCTCGCAGCGCGCCTTTACCCATCAGGGAATGCGCGACTGGCAGACCCATATGTTCAACAAATTCTCGCAACTCCTCGCTGGCCTGTGCCAGAAGAATACCACCTCCGACATAGGCAACCGGGTTTTCGGCCTTCGCCAACACTTCGACGATCTCACGCGCTGTCTCGTCGTCAATCGATGGTTTCTTGAACGCGCGCGTGTTGTCGCGGATACGGTCGAAACTGTCCGAGGGGATCACCTCCGAAAAGACGTCCATGGGGACATTGACCAGTACCGGCCCGGGCTGGCCGCTTTCAGCGAGATGAAACGCCTTTTCCAAGATTTCGGCCATCAGGTCTGCGCGATCCACCCGCCAGGCACGTTTGACAAAAGGGCGGTAAATCTCCCACTGGGCCGCGTCTGCGTGCAGATTCACCTCCTGATGCGGATGTTTGCCGTAGTAATGCGTAGGAATGTCGCCTGCGATCACAACCATCGGGATACAGTCCAGCGCGGCATTGGCGACCCCGGTGGCACAGTTTGTCAAACCTGGGGAGAGGTGTGACAACACCACCGAGGCCTTGCCCGTCACGCGGGCGTAAGCGTCTGCCGCGTGGCTGGCGATCTGTTCGTGCCGCACCGTGACGAAATCAATCGGGCTTTCGGCCAAAGCGGCCAGAACCGCGATATTCGTATGTCCGCACAGGCCGAACACATGTTTGACCTCACGACGTTCGAGAAAGTCGATGATATGTTCAGCGACGGTTTTGCCTTCCAGTTTTGCCCCGTCCATCACGCGACCTCCTGTCCGTAGAACTCACCGAACAGGTCCGGCTCCGAGGGGCGATCCTCAGGGATCGGGCGGCTGACCCAAGTGTAGTTCATCATATGTTTCATGGTGACGTTTTCATTGGTGATGTTGCCGCCCCAGATGCCGCAACCCAAGCTGCTGGTCATAGGCATGCCATTAGTCCAGGCACCCGCGTTGGCCTTGGATTGCGGCTGCCGCACCATCATGCGGCTGACCGGGGCCAAACGCGCGAGCCGATCGATGTGATCATCATTGTGGCTATAAATCCCGCAGGAATGGCCTTTACCCCCGGTGTTGTAGATCAGGCTGACCGTTTCCAGCGCGTCATCGAACGTGTCAAAGTGATAAAGCGCCATCAATGTGGTCAGCTTTTCCTTGGAGAACTTGTGCTGCGGGCCAATTTGCCCCTGATTTTCAACCATCAGAAACTTGCGATCTTCGGGAATGCTGAAACCGGCGACCTTGGCCGTTTGCTGCGGCGGACAGGCGATGGTCGGAAACGTACGGTTTCCCTTTTCGTCCCACATGGCCGCTTCGAGCATGGCCTTCTCTTCATCCGAACACAGGTAGCCGCCCTCGGCTTGAAGCGCCTTGAGCATATCGTCGTAAACTGAGCGCTGGATGATGATGTTGCCGTCGGCCGAGCAGCCCGACCCAAAGTCGGAGGTCTTTGAAATGCGAGTGTTCTGCGCGGCGATGTCCAGATCGGCGGTTTCATCGATGACGATGGACGAATTGCCCGCGCCAACGCCATAGGCCGGGCGCCCAGAACTGTAGGCCGCTTTGACCATCGGCTTGCCACCCGTTGCCAGAGTCAGGTCACAAATCTCCATGAGGTGCTGTGTTAACGGGATCGATGGTTTGCGGATCGACTGGAATAGGTCTTCGGGGGCACCGGCGGCACGGCAGGCTGCGCGCATGACCTCGACCATCTCAAAGGTGGTATGGGCGGTTCGCGGGTGCGGGCTGAAGATGACCGCATTCCGGGCGTTCGCGGCGGACACGCCGGTCACCGGTGGCGTCATCGCAGGGTTGGTCATGGGAATCAAGGATGCGATCACACCCGCAGGTTTGGCGTATTTCACGAGCCCCTTTTCTTCGTCGACTTCGACGATCCCCGTCGAGGGCGTGCGCAGAACATCACGCAGCACCATGTGAATCTTAAATCGCTTCGCAGGGCGCCCTTCGCGATCTCCGATACCGCTTTCGTCCACGCCTTGCTGGGCCAGACGCGTGAAGGTCTTCTCGTTCCCAGCATACCACGCAATGGCCTGAGATAGACGGTCCAGCTTGTCCTGATCCCAATCCTCGATCTCGGCCATAGCAGCGCGGGCGCGTGCCAGCATATCGGCCGCCATGTTGCGGTCGTTTTCAGTGAGCTCTTTGCCCATGATGATCCTCTTGGTGTTTTAGAATTGCAGCATCGGGCACACGACGCTGTGACCGCGCCTCGCCGAATGTTCGCTTGGCGTGGCTGAGACAGCGACGCGCGTGTTCTTCATATCCCAACTCGGCAACGCGGCTTTGGTTGGGCAGTTCGATGGAATAGTCGACGGGCGGCATCCGTTCGATGATGCCGGTGAAATCGATCCAACCTTCGCCGGGATAGAGCCGCGCATCGCGCGCCAACTGGATCATGCCCTCGCGCGTATCGGCGATGCCGGGCAGGCAATCGGAGATATGCAGGAAGTGAAACAACTCCGAGGGGACGTGCAGAAGCTCTCCGAGATCAACGCGACTGAGGTGCAGATAAAGCGTATCGACCAGAATACCGCCATTCGGTTGATCAGAGGCGCGGACAATATCCAGGGCCTCATCCAGAGTGCGCAAGCGAGAGAAGCTTGGGAATTCCAAGTCCACTGTTAGCCCGTAGGGCGCCGCCAGTTCGCAGGTTTCGGAATAGACGTCGATCAGAAAGTCACGATCATCGCGGGTGTTGGTCCACGCGCTCATGATCATGCGTTTGGCGCCCAGTTCCCCGCCGATCTCCAGAGAAGGCTCAAAACTGCGTGGGTCAACATCTTCGGTGATACGCGCAATCTCGATATCCAGAACCTTTAGACCAGTGGTGAAAAGAGCAGCTTTGGTGGCCTGCACCTGCGCCTTGTCGATCGGGGATTGAGTGAACTCTCCGGGCACATGCATCGGAATGAACCGAGGGCTGACAGCGTCATAGCCTGCCCGCGCGGCGATATAGACCAACTCGGGCGGCGTACAGCCAATCAGCGTCAGATGCGCCAAGGAATAGAGAGAGGGGCCTGCGCCAGCCTCTTCGGGTTTCACCATGAACGACAGCTCCACGTGTCTGCGAATCTCAAATTCATCACACGTAGTAAAAAATATCTGATATTTTTAAAAATATCAACTTTTAATACTGAGCAGAAAATGAAAACGCCCGAGCAATAGCCCGGGCGTGTTTTATCTTTGTGCTGGCGCGGCTTTAGACGGTGACCCAGTCGCCTCCGGACTGGTGAGAGCGCACAGAGGCATCTATGAATCGGACGCCATCCGCGCCTTGACCGACACCGGGATACGCCAGCCAATTGGCCGGAACGGCGACCCCATCCCGACGCGCGGCTACGGCCATGGCAAATTCCGTATAGAGGTTGGCCCAGGCTTCGATAATCCCTTCAGGGAAGCCGCGCGCGGTACGGATCAGACGTTCTGCGCCGGGGCCGATGCCATGCCCGTGACCTCGGCTGATGATACGATCCGGCTCACCGAACCGATTGAACTTCAGCTGCTCCGAATTCTCCAGATCCCACTCGAGACCTCCTTCGTTCCCGAATATGCGCAAACGCAACCCTCCCCGATTCCCGGGGGCAAGGCGTGTCGCCATCAAGGTTCCGGGAACTTTGTTTTGATAACGGGTGAGCATGAACACCGTGTCTTCCAAAGGCTTGGGCGCGCCGCAGACATGGAACTCGGCCCGTAGGTTGGTCAAGGGCAGGCCCGAGACAAAACTGGCCAAATGCGCGGCATGGGTTCCAATATCGCCGACACAGCTGGTCGGGCCAGAAATCTTTGGGTCCAGCCGCCATTTGACGTGGGGCGCATCAGCCACATCATCGGGCGTCATCCAGTCTTGCATGAACTCGACGTGGATTTGGTTGATTTTACCGATGCCTCCTTCCGCCACGATTTGTTTGGCTTGCCGGATAACTGGAAAGCACGACATCGCATATCCGACGGCAAAGACCTGTCCCGCGCGCGCGGTGATCTCCTCAAGCCCCTCTGCCTCGGCGACTTCATTGGTCAGGGGCTTGTCGCACAGCACGTCAATGCCCGCCTCCAGAAAGGCTTTGGCCGCGTCGAAGTGAACGTGGTTCGGGGTGGTGATCATCACCGCGTCCACACCATCCGGGCGTGCCGCCTCGGCCTTTGCCATCTCGTCGAAGGACGCGTAGCACCGGTCGGCCGGCAGATACCAATCGGCCCCACGCACCTTGCTGCGCGCAGCGTCGGAACTGAGCGCACCTGCAGCGACCTCCCACCGGTCGGTCATCCGGGCCGCCGTTGCCTGCGTGACCGAGATACGCCCACCGCCAACAACGCCCAGCCGCAAACGGCGAGACAACTGGGGGAAAGGGCCGTCAAAGTTCAGGTCTTCGGGCAATAGTCTCTCAGCCATTCTGAATCTCCATTTCCGGGACCCGTACGCCTTCCGGCAGCATTTCCACCGCCATGAAAATGCTGGGGGTAATCGTCTCGTACTGATGCCAGGGATAGTTGCCTTCAGCGTCATACATCGGCCTGTGCGTCGTGCCGGGGGCCATGAATTCTTCCAGGTAAAGAGTTTCAACGTCCCGTTCGCGGCATTGCTGCATTTTGCCAAAGCCTACGATTTGCGTATGCACTTCGCGAAACCCCGGTACCGGGCAGAAAGGATGATCCTTGTGCAATCCGACATTCAATGGGACCGAACCGGAATGGTACATGGTCAGCCCAACGTTACCCACGAAGACCTTTGGCGACATGTAGTGGCTGACACCGCGCAAACGCTCCTCTTGGCGAACATCAAAAGCGGATGGCCAGGTGTCTTTCACCCATGCGAACAACTCGTTTTCATCGGCATGGAAGTCGAAACCGTGGACAATGACTGCGCGTTCCACGCCGCCAAGCGTGCTGTCTTGCACGATCACGGAGGAAAGCGGTGCAACGGTTTGATCCTCGACAGAGAGGCCCCTCTCCCCGAGATTCAGAACAATGGCGCGACCCTCGACAGATACTCTGTCTTCATCAGTGATGTGCTGGACGCGAAAAAATGGCTGGGCAAAGTCAAGAGTCTGAATAGGCATAGACCAGCTCCTTCCTCTCATCGTTGAGGAAATCGACAGGCAGAGGCATCGGCGCTTCGCACCGGCTTTCTATAGTCTGATAGGCGCCGAATCTTGGTGCCCGTTCAATTGCGTCCATGACTTCAAAAACATGGTAGGCAAGCGCTCCACTTGCACGGGGTTGGCGTCCTTCTTGCGCCGCCAGGGCCAGATCCAAAAGGCCGAGCCCGCGGCTGTCTTCATTGAACCCGTGTTTGTTTTCGACCACCTGCCAGTCTTCGCGACCGGTTGGACGAGGCTGATGAGACCAGCGTGAGGTCTCCTGCGTTTTCAGCCAGACATCCCCTTGAAAGATATTGGCACCATGAACCGGGTCTGGATCAGGAATGCTGATGGTGCCGTTTTCTCCGTAGATCTCGAACCGCGGCGTTTCGCTGTCCCAGACGTCAAAGCTCATGGTCATCGACCCTATAGCTCCGGAGGAGAACTGCAGCAGGCTAAGGGAGTGCGTGTCGACCTCGACGTTCATCCATTCGCCGTTGCGAGGGCCGTTTTCGATCATCCTTTTGTCAAACGTGCATCGCGCCATTCCGGCGACCCGGTCAACGGGACCAAGGCAGCAGATCATGGCGGTCAGGTAGTACGGCCCAAGGTCCAGCAAGGGCCCACCACCCGCCTTATAGTAGAAATCCGGATTGGGATGGTGGCGTTCTGTCCCGTGGGTGCCGACATGGGCAAAAACCCCTGTCGGTTTGCCAATGGCACCCTCGTCGATCAAGCGCCGAACGGTCTGCCAGCGACCGCCCAAAAACGTGTCGGGCGCGCAACCGACCAGTAACCCCTTTTCAGAGGCCATGTGCAGGATCGCCTTACCATCCGTTCGATTCATAACCAACGGCTTCTCGGAATAGACGTGCTTGCCCGCCTCTAACCCGCGCAAACTGATTTCCGCATGCGCCGCGGGAATTGTCAGGTTCAGAACGCAGTCAATCGTCGGATCGTCAAACACTTCATCTGGCGTGCAGGCCTTGGCGACACCGTATTGATCCGCTTTGACGCGGCTTTCCGAAGGATCAAGGCTTGCGCAAGCCACGACCTCAACGTTTGAGAATTTGGATAGTGTCTTTAGATAAATATCACTGATACGACCACAGCCGATAAGGCCGACCCGGAAGGATTTCGATGTCTCACGTGTCATCATTCCTGTCTTCGTAGAGGGGTAAGTAATTCGGGGGCATCGGCCCTTTGTTGCGGCCACCCTGGTTCATCTGTTCCCAAGCGTGGGCGAGTATTCCGACCGAGCGGGACAGGCAAAACAGCCCCCGCGACAAGGGCGCAGGAAAGCCAAGTTCGCAGAAGATCACAGCTGTCGCGCCGTCAATATTCATGGCAATTGGCCGACCGCCTCGTTGACGACCGAGTTCGGCTTGAACCTCTTCTCCGATATCGGCAAACCGGCCAGAAACTGTGCCTTCTGCCGCCGCATCTCGAACAAGTTGCATCAATCGTGGTGCGCGTGGGTCAACGGGCTTGTGAAACCTGTGACCAAAGCCCGATACGATCTTGCCGTAGGTCTCGCGCCAGCTGTCCAAGCCATCCCGAACAGCGTCATTCAGCGAAGCTCCCGCATCCATGCGGACTTTGATATCATAGTACAGCTCTGCACACTGCTCTCCTGCCCCGCCGTGCACGTCGCCCAGCATGTTCACCGCGGTCGCCATCGCATTATTGAGACCTACCCCGCAGGTGGCGGCCATACGCGCAGCCGCGATTGAGGGAGCCTGTGGGCCGTGATCCACGCCTGCGACCAAAGCAGCTTCGAACAGGCGCGCTTGTGCGTCGCTGGGCAGATCATCCCGCACCATCAGCCAGATCATTTGCGGGAAAGATACGTTCCCGATCAGGTCCTCTATGGCGTTGCCACGAAACGCGATCTGACCGGGCTTCATGTCGATGATGGAGGTACGCCACCATTGGCGAACGGCGCGCTCATCCATCGTCATGTTTTCATCCAGCACAGTCATTGAGTCTTCACCTCTTTGAACGTCTGGGTTTTGCTTTGTGCGGCGAGGCGAATGGGCGCGTTACGCGCACCGTAACCGGCATAACCCATGCGGCGTTCAACAATTTCGAAGAAGAAGCCGTTAAAGATGGGGCGGCTGTATATCTGAAAATACTCGGAACCCGCTGCCCGATCGTAAAGAATGTTGCCTCGGCGCAGTTGGGCAACCAATTCGTCATCTAATCCGAATGTCGCTTGCAGATCAGCGTAGTAGTTTTCTGGGATGGACAGGCTGGGAAAACCGGACTTCCGTAATTGGGCTGAGGTTTCAAATATGTCGTCCGACTGGAAGGCGATGTGCTGAACACCGGCATCAAATCCGTCTTCAAGGAATGAAGCCGCCAGTGTTCGACGCCCAACTGCACCATTCAGGTTTAAACGCACTTCGCCTTCGGGGCTTTCGATGGCTTGGCTTTGCACAACACCCGACGGGTCGGCAACGTTCACGATCGGGGATTTTGCCATCTCAAAAGTCGAAATGTAGTAGAGCAGCCAGCTTTGCATCTCATCGTGACGCATCGTCTGTGCCAGATGGTCGATACAACGCAGACCGGCAGGTTGGGTGGCTTTGGTTTTCGCAACCGGCTCGAACTCGATGTCCCAAACCCGATGCAGATCGGATTTCTCATCTATGAAATGGACAACATTGCCACCAACGCCCCGAATAGCCGGGATATCCAGTTCCCCGGCCCCTACAGGCTGTGCGAAATTCGGCGCGCCCAACGCGGTCGCTCGCTGAACCGTCTGATCCGCATCTTTGACACGCAACCCCATATCACAAACGGAGGGGCCGTGGCCCAGAAACGCCGAATGGGCAAATCCTTCCTTTTCGGTATTCACGACGATGTTTATCGCGCCCTGCCGCCACAGCTCGACGGACTTGCTCACATGCTTTCGCTCCATTCGAAAACACATTGCTGACAGCATATCTGCCAGTTGCGCGCCGCTTACTTCATCAGCTGTAAATTCGACGAACTCAAAGCCTGATGCATAGACGCGTTCCGGCAGTTCCGGGATGCCGAAATCGGTTCCCGGCTCGGTCCGTGATACCTCATCCAGGAGGTTCACCAGAGACCTGTAGCTGTCTCGGGCCAGTGTTCGGCCACCAGGTTGAGGAGCTGCTTCGTTGACGCGTGCAACCGACCAAGGCCCTTTGTATCCGGCGCGGGACAAAACGCGAACGAAGCCCGCAAGGTTCAGCGACCCAAGCCCCGGCAGAAGTCCAAAGTGCCGTTTGAGCCGACGTATATCCATCTCAAGCCGGGGTGCATCGGACAGTTGCACATGGAACAGCCGCTCTCCGGGAATGTCCCGAAGGCGGGCTGGTTTGGATCCGTCGGCAAGCGAGAAGAAGGAATTCAAAGCCAACCCCAGATTAGGGCTGTCGACAGCATCAACGACGCCTAACGCCTGTTCATCCGAGTGACTAAGATCCGACCATGGTAAACCCAAATAGGCCAGACGCATCCCCATTTCTTTAGCGATCTGGGCCGCCTCGCTAAGATCTGCGATTACCTGTTCTTCGGTCGCGGCGACATCGACCTCGAAGGCAGACCCGATAAGCAGCAATTCCGTGCCCAACTCGCTCATCAGGTCGAGTTTGCGCTTCAGTCGATCAAAAGCGCGCTCACGTCCGACATCGGGCTGGCCTTCAAGATTATGGAAGGGTTGCAGCAGGCAAATCTTCAAGCCGAGGTCCGATGCAATTTTGCGGACTTGCGATGGCGATCCGTCAAAAGCGGTCAAATCCGGTTCGTGTAATTCGACACCCCCGAATCCCGCGTCAGCGATAGCACTCAGCTTTTCAGCCAGATCACCGGGGATCGACGTTGTCGAAACCGAGAGGCACATTATCCTTGATATCCAAACAAACGCGGCAACCACAGGACTAGATCCGGCATCAGCATCATGATCACCAAGGCGAAGATGAGAACCGCGAGGAAAGCCCAGATTTCCGAGATGATTTCTCGCAGCGGAATGTCCGTCACGGCGTTGATCACAAAGAGTAGAATGCCGTAGGGCGGCGTGATCAGACCGATCATCGAGTTCACGACGACCAGCACTCCGAAATGCACCAGATCAATCCCAAGCGCTTCGCAGGTTGGAATGAACAGGGGCACAATCACCAGGATGATCGTTGTTGCGTCTAACACGCATCCCAGCGCGAGGATCAGCAGGTTAACCAGGATCAGGAACACAATCGGGCTGACATCCGAACCTTCCAGTAAGGCTGAGATCGACTGAGGAATTTGCTCCTGAATGACGATGAAGTTCAGAATGAACGCGCCACCAATGACCACCCCGACGGCGGCAGAAGAACGCGCGCTGTCGACGAACACTTGGTAAAGGCCACGGAAGGTCAGTGCGCGGTAGAACAACGCTGCCAGTAGCAGGGCGTAGAATGCAGCAACTGCGGCGGCCTCGGTCGGCGTAGTGACGCCTCCATATATACCGTAGAGCAGAATTGCTGGCATCAGCAGTGCCGGGAACGCGTTGGCGGTTTTTGCAGGCAATTCGCGCAGTGGAACAGGTTCTTCCAATGCAAAGTTCCGCTTGCCGGCAAGATAGTAGTTCATCGCCATGAGGACGACGCCCATGATCAGGCCCGGCAGAATCCCTGCCAGGAACAGCGACCCGATAGAGGCCTTGGAAACAAGCGCGTACAAAACCATTGGAATCGAGGGCGGAATAATAGGGCCGATCGTTGCCGACGCCGCCGTGATTGCAGCTGCGTAGCCTCGGCTGTAGCGGCCGTCCTTGGTCATCATCTCAATGATGATCTTGCCGATCCCGGCAGCATCCGCGACGGCAGAGCCGGACATGCCGGAGAAAATCAACGACGCAACCACGTTGACGTGCCCGAGGCCGCCCTTGAACCGACCGACCGCAGCGACGCAGAAGTTCAGCAAGCGGTCTGTGATCGACCCAGCGTTCATTATATTAGCGGCGACGATAAACAAAGGCACGGCAAGCAGAATCGTGCTTTTGTAGAAGCCTTGCAGGATCTTCTCACCCGCGAGGGCGACGTCCAATCCGGCCGTGCCAAGGTACACCAATGAGGCCAAGAGGATGGAATAGCCGATAGGTGTCCCGATGCCTGCCAGAAGAAAGAGAGCGAGCAGGCAGGAAAGAAGTTCAAAACTCATTTGTCTGCTTCCTCGTCGTATTCACCGTCGACGCGGGGATGATCGTCAACCACGTTGTACCCAACGACCAGTTCCAACTCGGTCTTAGGTGGGCCATTACGCAGGATGTCAAAGAACAGCCATCCATACCGCGCAGCCACGACCAGCATGAACACCGCATAAATTGAGAACACGGTGCGCAGCGGTATCTTCTCACCCGAGAACGGGTTTCGCACGGTCGAGGTTTTGCGGATTTTCATCCAGTCGATGTAGTCCCATGTCGGAAGGAAGCTGTAGAGCATCCCAACCACAATCGCTGCGGCCGCCAGCATCGCAAAGACCTGCCGCACGCGCATCGGCACCGAAAGGTAGATGATGTCGAACTTCACGTGATCCCTCTCACGCACGATGAAGGCGCAGCTAAAAAAAATCACCCAGACCCAGAGGATGCCGATCAGTTCAAGCGTCCAACCGGCGGGGGTAAAGAAATACCGCAAGAGAATTTGCAGAAGGAAGATCAGGAAGATTGCCGCCAGCATCCCGCCGGCAATCGCTTCGGTCAGTCGGGAGAACCCCTTGACAAAGGCTTTCATAGTGGTTCTCCCTCCCTCGATTTACTGGATTCAGTTGCCCAGCGCGTTGATCTGGTCCAGAACACCATCCGGCCAGGAACCCGCAAATTCGCTATCCAGATACATGGACTGTACCTGATTGCGGAAGGCTGCCAGATCAGGTTCGTAGATTTCCATCCCCTGCTCTTTCAGGAAACTGACCAGATCCTCTTCTTTCTGAAGTTGCTTCTGACGGCCTGATTCCGCTGCTGCGTCCGCAGCTTCCTGAACCTTGGCTTGTTGTTCCGGCGTCAACCCGTCCCAAACTTCTTTGCCAATGGCGATATAGTTCAAGTCGACCAAGTGCGATGTCAGGATGATCTGATTGGTCACTTCGTAAAACTTGGCATCAACCACGGTCGGCAGCGGGTTGTCCTGACCGTCAACGGCGCCGGTCGACAGAGCTGTATAAACCTCTGAGAACGCCATTGGTGTCGGGGCGGCACCCAGCGCTTTGCCAAGGAACTGCCACGCATCGGTGCCCGGCATCCGCAGGTTCACACCCTCCAGATCAGCCGGGGTGCTGACGGTCAGTTCATCCTTGGGTTGGCGCAGGTTCACCTGACGACGGCCCAAATACATGACCGACAGCAGTTTGACGCCCAGTTCTTCTTCGGCCTTTTGCTTGAAGGCATCCATCAAGGGATCGTTGAAGACAGCCACCTGATGCGCGGCGTCCTGATGGACATAGCCTGCTGTAAATATCGAAAACTCGGGGAAGAACTGTGCCAGTTCTTGCGCCGAGGTGATCGACATTTCCAGGTTACCCCGGCTGATGGCGTCCAACTCGGTTCCTTGGGCGAAGATGGTTCCATTATAGCTGGGCTCGTAGCTTGCGAAATCAGCGACCATGGGCGCGAAAACCTCGGCCATAGCGACCGAGCGTTGATCGGTCTCCGATCCTGATGTTGCGAGGCGAAGTTGCACTTTGTCTTCCGCCAGCGCACCACTTGTTGCGCTAAACAGAACACCGGTTGCAACCAGGGCTGATACAGCAGCCCGGCGGGTAAGTTTGGTAATCACTTTGCTCCTCCCTGAGACATCATGATGCTTCTTTTTTGCGATTCAGAGTTTTGACCTATTTTGGACATTTTGCAAGATGTTTTACAAAATATCAGATATTTTTCATTACTTGCAATCTCTGTTGCTGCGTTTCCTGAAGGTTTCTTATCCTGACTGTTTCACCTGTTCTGCAGGAATTCTGAATAGCTTCAATAACTTGAAGTGTTTCTAAACCTTCCCATCCAGACACAATCGGCTCTGCTTCGTGTCGAGCTACTTCAACAAAGTGCCTAAGCTGATTGACCAGAGGGTCAGACGCCCCCTTCTTCAGCGCGGTTGATGAGATTGGCGTCCACCAGTCCCTTTGCTCACCCTGGTAACTCCACAATCGAAGATCGGGAACGGACAACGAACCATGAGAGCCACCTATCATGTAGCTACTCTCAGTGGTTGAAGGATAGATTGGATATTCCTGAGACGTCATCTCCCAGCTCCATGGAGCGACGATGCTGTCGGACACACTTATGGTTCCAATCGCCCCGCTTTCGAACGTCAACAGAGCACCGGCAACATCTTCGTTGTCGTAACCGCGCTTGGATACAGCCGACTGAGCCTGAACGGTCAAGACTTCTCCGGCCAGGTACCGCAGCAGATCCACATCGTGGACAAGATTGACCGAGATGGGCCCTGCACCGGGTTTCTTTCTCCAGGGCGCAGCATCAAAATACTCGTCTGGCTTATAAAACCAGCAATTCGCATGGACAGCGCGCACATCTCCAATCTTCCCATCGACAATGGCTTCCTTAGCCGACCGGATCAGAGGATTGTGTCGACGATGGTGTCCGACCATCAGTGGCACATTGGCCTTCTCCGCTGCTTCAACAAGCTCAAGTGCAGCGGTGGCTTCCACGGCGATCGGCTTTTCGACAAGAAGAGGACAACCATGTCGAACACACGTGAGGCCTTGTTCAACATGAAGCGTGGTCGGGGTCGCAAGGACAGCTCCGTCCGGCGTCTGATTTACAAACATTTCCTCAAGGGTCTCGTAACATGCGACCCCGTGCTCAACGGCGTAAGCACGACCTTCATCGCTGGGGTCGACCACCGCGACGAGATCAACATGGCGCAACGCTCGGATAGCGTCCGCGTGGCGGCGTCCAACAAGACCAATGCCGACAATGGCAATGCGAAAGTTCTTAGACACTTTGCTTCCTTCCGGAGGGCCCGGCGAATCCCGAAACCGATGATTGCGATCGGGCTGCTTTGCCCAACTTGGCCACGACCGTATTGGGGTTTTCGCGATTCCGCAATAATGTATGATATTTTTATTTTTACCATACATCAGTTTGGATTGCTGATGTCTCTGAAAAATGCTAATTGAACGAGGAAACTGATAATATCGGGTGAAACGCATGGCGAAACAGCCGTCTACGATAGGTGCAAGCACCTATCAGCGAATCAAGCGGGACATCATCTTCGGGGAGTTGCAGCCCGGCTCCAAACTGAAGCTGGACGCCTTGAAGGAACGCTACTCGGCAAGCCTTTCGACACTTCGTGAAACGCTGAACAGGCTCGCCAGCGACGGATTTGTTGAAGCTCCTGAGCAACGGGGGTTCCTGGTCACACCGGTTTCACGAGAAGACCTGACCGAGATATCAGAGCTGCGAGTCTTGTTGGAATGCCACGCGTTGGAGTTGTCCATCGCGAATGGCGACACAGACTGGGAAGGCAACCTTGTTGCCGCACACCACAAACTGCATCTGATGGAACAGCAGCTTCTCAAAGGCGACGAGTCCGAGAAAGAAACCTGGAAACGATATGATTGGGAGTTTCACCAAGCGATGATCGCAGCCTGTAACTCCAAGAACCTTCTGTCTCTGCATTCAATCATCTACGACAAGTACCTGCGGTATCAGATGCTTGTGCTGACTTATCGCGGCGAAGAGGCGGTCAAGGAGCACAAGGGCATGTTCGATGCCGCGCTGGCCAGAGACGCCGACACGGCCAAGAAACTGTTGGAGGATCACATCCGAAACGGCCTCACCCACACGTTACAGGCTATGTAAGGCGGCATGCTGATTGCGTGCTTCGACGTCTTCAGGTCGACTTGGCAGTGAAAATCTCAAAATTCTAAGTCTAAATCGAGAAGTTTGTGAACGGCCCTTAGCTGCCCTTTGGCCCGGCCACCTGACGCGGCTGTGCGGCCCTTCAGAGGAGAAATTCGCCACGAGCGCTACATCCAATTCAACCCGAACTCGTGGATTGCGGGACTTTTGCCTGTCGTCGTATTGAGAACAGACAAGCATTTGGCAACATCTCTAAATGAAACGATGACCTCTGCCGAACCCATACCTCAATCTCCGGATCGCACCCTTGTTGGCGTTGCGCTGATGCTGGGGTTTTGTCTAACCGCTCCTTTGCTGGATGTGTCTGCGAAACTCGCGTCGACCAGTGTGCCGGTTGGGCAGATTACGGCTGCTCGGTTTGTGGTGCAATGTGTGCTAATGGCGCCTTTCATCTGGATAATGGGACTGTCGTTGCGCGTGGCGAAAGATCAGGTGATGGTGATGGTTTTCCGCTCATTGCTGCTGGTGTTCGCAACATTTTGCTTCATTGCCGCGATCCGGGTGATGCCCCTTGCCGATGCGCTGGCAATCGTGTTCGTTGCCCCTTTCATCGTCTTGTTGGTCGGCAAGTTCTATCTTGGAGAAGCCGTTGGCCCGCGTCGCGTTGGCGCGGCGCTTGTGGGGTTTGTCGGGGTGTTGTTCGTCATCCAGCCAAGTTTCGCAGCTTTCGGCGCTGTTGCTATTATTCCGCTTGGCACGGCAGTTGCCTTCGCTTTCTACATTCTTTTAACCCGGGGGTTGTCGCGTCGGGTGCACCCTGTGACCCTGCAATTCCACACCGGCCTGATCGCCAGCCTGGTTTGCATTCCAGCTCTAATTGTTGCGCAAGGTTCCGGCTCTGATTTGTTTGATCCCGTTTGGCCGACAGATATCGCGTTGTTGTGGCTTTTGGGCGCTGGCTTTTTCGCGACGGTGAGCCACATGATGATGACCTATGCGCTGTCTTTTGCACCTTCCGTCACGCTGGCACCGCTGCAGTATTTTGAGCTGCCGGTCGCAACCTTGTTCGGCTATCTTGTCTTCAATGATTTCCCGAACACGCTTAGCCTGCTTGGCATTGCGATCATCATCAGTGCGGGGCTGTATATGATACATCGCGAAAGGATGGCGGCCAGGCAGTTGGTCACCGTACGTGCCGTACCTCCAATCTAAGGCTACTCGCTCGGTCCGTTCCGGACATACAAAGTGCAAACACAAAGTCAAAAGCAGAAAAGTGAGGCACAATACTGGACTTAAACCAATTTCCGAACACTACCCATTGACCCCATTTCCTTTATTTTGTTAATTTTCAACATGTTGACAAAAAATCCTACCACCCCAGCCAGTTCATCAGAACATGGAACGACGACAGGCACTTGGGGCTAAACGCTCCGGGAAATGCCCCCGTTTATGCCCCCACCACCCGAGCCACTTGTTAACAGCCCTGGGGGAATCTTTGGGGCGGACCCTCTCTACTTGCGGGAGGAGAGGGTAGCCTCATTGAAGGTATCTGTTTCGTAGAGAGTCCAAGTCCTCATCTGTAAGACCAAGACCTTCGCGAAGGTAGCCTTCGACCGAACCATAGCTCTTTTCAACGCTGTTGTAGAACTCGTCGAGATAGGAATCCCGAACCCCGAGCGAAGGCCAGACGGCTGCTGCCGTCATATTTGTGCCGTAAGCCGCATTGACTTCCGCCGCGATCTGTTCGGCCTTGTTGTCAGCATCTTTAAGCACGTTGCTCATCATGAAATCGGCTTGAATGTCTTCCTTTGTGACACCAAGCGCGGTCAGGACAAGCGCGGTCGCGACACCGGTGCGATCCTTCCCGCCGGAGCAATGAAATAGAACTGCCTCCCCTTCCGGCTGGCCAAGCAAAACGTCGAACAGATCGCGGTATTCGTCTGTATAATCCGTTGCGATGTAACCAAAGGCACCGGCAAACAAGGCATCTGTTCCCTCCGCGGTGGCCGTCCCTGACTTTATGCTTGCGCGCATGTCTTCAATCATCTGACTTTCACTTTCCATCACAGGGAAATTATGGCGTTTGGGTCCCTCCCCTTCTGGCCATTGCGCCGGGTGGGCCGTCGCTTCGGATGTGGTTCTGAGATCAACAATTGCGCTGACCCCCATGTCGTCCAGGCGCTGTTTGCTGCGCTCACTGATCTCGTCTATCTCGCCGGATCTGATGAGTTGCCCCGCACGTACAACGCGACCGTCCTCCGTTTTCAAGCCACCGAGGTCTCGGGTGTTGAGGACACCTTCCAGGGGAACAGCCCGCTCCTCATCCGCGATAACGGGAAATGTGCCAACCGTCATCAGAAGGAGGGTAACGCCAATTGATCTAACCAGGTTCATGTCTCTCTCCATTGCCGTGTAGGACTTAGGTCTTTGATGTCTTTGCCCCGCGTAGATCGACGAGGTCTGACATTGGTTGGCTCAAAACCCGCCAAAAACGGCGACCTGCGTGTCAGTGCTGTCGACAAGATCATAGCCAACAGAGTCGGAAAATACTGTCCCGCGCACTTCGGCATCCGCATTGGCTGGAATGCCTGGACCCACGGCGGCGTCCTGGTCATCACTCAGATCCAGATACAACGTGTCCGCAAAAAACCAACAATTTGCCACGCCGCGCCTCGACCGCGCCCATCTATGCGAAATCGAGATTGTCGAGTATTTCGCTGAAGCTGATGTCAATGCTGCGACCGGTTGTTGTTTCGCCGCTCAGTGCCGGGCCCCAGAGGTATAGGTAGCCTGTGAAATCCCAGTCCGCGTCTTGCGCATTCCCATTTGCTGACCAGCCTAAAAAAGGGCAACGCTTGTGACGGCCAGATGTTGTCTTTGGGTTGGTGTGGTTCTTTCAATCATGACATTGACCTGTTGATGTGCTGGCTACTCATCGCGATGCACTTTCGTTACCTTTGAGGCGCGCGTGGACAGCCCCGCGCGCCCTTGGGGCTTCACTCTTGCCAGCTCATGAAGACCTGTCGTGCTTCTTCGCTTTCGGGGCGCAGGTTTTCGATACCGCCGTAAGGGATGTCTTTGCCGATCTCAGAGTTCGGATACTTGGCGATCATCTTCTGGTGGCGCTTGATCATGTCCTGAAACGACGCGCCGGCCCAAAGCGAGTACCCCACAAGCGGATGCTGCTCGCGCGGGTCGCGATAGATGTTGTAAGTGGGTGCTGCGGCTCCGGGTGCGCCTGGTGCCGGCAGGTGCATCTTGAACTCCTGCTTTACGACCGAGCGCAGGACCGGACCTTCGTACACATAAACGTAGTCTCTGCGCCCATTGCCTTCACCTTCCAGCAGCAATGCTGTCTGGTCGATGCCATCGATCACCCGGTCACGCGGGATATAGTCCGTAGCGCCCGCGATACGCGCGATTGTGGTGTAGATATCCGAGACGTGAAAAATGTCACCAGCAGCGCTGTCAGCTTCAATCACACCGGGCCAGCGAATGAACGCATCAGTGCGCACCCCCCCTTCGAGGTGTTGGGTTTTGCCCCCCCGGTATATCAGCTGGTTCAAGCCGGATGTCCCTTCGTAATGGTACATCAACCCGTTATCAGCCATGATCATGACTATGGTGTTGTCCGCCTCGCCGGTTTGTTCCAGCGCGGCGAGGACCTCACCTATCCAGCCGTCCAGAAGCTGCAACTTGTCCGCGTGAAACCCTCCGTTACGCGACAGTGCTTGATCAGGATAGGCAAAGTTCAGCGGATACAGCGGCCAGTATTGGAGAAAAAACGGTTCATCCAGGGTTGCAACGCGCTCAAGCTGCTCGATCGCCTGTGCCTGATAGCGTTCGTTCATCTCTTCATACTTGGCTTGAGTCCATTCTTCACCCACAGCCATTTCGACCTCGCGCGCTGGCCCGCCTGCTTCCGCCTCGACGCCCGTTACCAAACCGTAGGGTTTGAACCGCTCATCCAATAGAAACGCATTGTTCTGTCCGGACGCATGGTATCCCAGCATATTATTCGCTTGCATCGCTTCGCGCGTCATCAGGCTTAGCTGAACCTGTTGATGCAACGGGAAAGCCGCCCAGTCGAAGCCTTGATTGTGCGGGTAGGCCTCCTCGATATCGCCCTGGTGCCACTTTCCGACGTGGGTTGTATTGTAACCCGCCTGTTTCAGGATTTCCGGCAGCGTCACTTCGCTGGCAGGCAGCCCTTCCCCGACCAAAGCAACTTTCACTTCTTCCACACCGGCCCTGATCGGATGGCGTCCGGTCAACATGGCCGTACGCGTTGGAGTGCAAGAGGGCTCGGTGTACATACGCATCAACGACATGCCTTCGCTGGCAAAATCATTGATATTCGGGGTTTCTATCCCCATCACGTAGTTCATCTTGCGCTCGCCCATCTGGCCGAAGCTGATGTCATCGATAAGGATGTACAGAAAGTTCGGTGGCTTGCCGCCGTTGGCGTCCCGGATTTCCGCCAACCTCGCTTCAATCTCGGTGTCCTGCGCATCCCATTGTTCGCCAAATTGAGCGCGCAGGAACTCATACTCGCCATCATGCACAATTGCGTCTTGTTGTGCGACCGCTGGCACCGCACTTAGCACTGTAAGCATACAGGCAGCGATACCAATCTTCTGTGTAACGTTAGTCACTCTTAGATCCCCCTTGAGTACTCATGGATTCCATGGCCTGAACAATCAGTGCGTGGCACGTGGCCGAGAGCGATTGCTTTGATCTCTGCGCCAACTCCAAAAGGCGTTGGTGCTCAGGTGGCGTAAGGAACGTCACGACCCGCTCTGACCGCGCATCGGCTTCAGCAAGCCGCGGGCGACCCATAGTCGTATCGTTTGAGGACCCCCCAGTCACTTGACACCTCGCCTATCGAATTAGCTACATTACCGGTAAACTGTCAGGCTCTGTAAATGGACCACATCAAAAATTCGCCAAATTTGCAGAATACTGCCCCCCCCAGATGGGAAGGGGTGGCACCGGCAATCGCGCTGGATTTTGACCATCCCAATATGATCGGTGACTTTACACCTTGGGAGATCGACTTTCGACAGCTTGACCCAGGTCGATTGTCTACGAGAATAAAAGTGCGCTCAGGGCACTCGGTGTCCGCTTTGAACATCGCGATGAATCAACGTGTACACCAGCGGGGTGTATCTCCAAGCGGATGGATAACATTTGGCATTCCATCACAGGGTGCTGTCGAAAGATGGCAAACAAAGGACGTAACCGATAGCGCATTCTTGTCTTTTGGAGATAGCGACGGGTTTGATGGTGTTTCTACGGCCGGATTTACGGGCAATGTTGTTTCGTTTGAAACCCGGCGGCTGGAAAAGTTGGCTGAGACCTGTGGATTTCACCTGGATGGCGACAAACCGGATGCTCGAAAATTGAGCTCAAAAGAAGGCTTAGCCAGCCTAATGCAGTTGGAGCGTCGTGTATCCCACTTGCTTACCTGTACCGATGCGCGATGGTCTCAAGAGACTGAGGGAACTCTGATGCTTGACGCCCTGAACATCCTGACTGACAACGAAGCACATTTCGACAAAAGTCAGGTCGATACCCGACGGCGCGTTCTTGGCCGTGCAATCGACCTCATGTTCGTCAATCTGGAAGAGCCAAAATCGATAGAAGAGATATGCAAGGAAAGCGGGGCGTCCTGGCGAACACTGGATCGCGCGTTCAAAGAACAGTTCGGACAAGGCCCCAAGTCATACTATTTGCGGCTTCGGTTGAACCGAGTTCGTGAAGACCTTCTTGCAGGGCACTCAGAGGGCACAATAACCGACGCTGCCAACCGGCACGGATTTTGGCACATGGGACAGTTCGCACGCGACTACAGGATGTTCTTTGGCGAGTTGCCATCCCAGACGAAGAGCGAGTAGATCAACAAAGTTTCTCTGCAATTCGTGTTGGTCGCGACACCCAGCCCAAAGCGGCTGCACGTCGCTCGACTTCTCGACATTTTGAACGCCTTGCGCCGCCGGCAACAACCGAGAGGTGCGACGCATATCTTCCTAAACTCCCCTAAGAAAGTAGTAAACACCACCCACTTTCTTCTGAGTAACGTACTTCGCTGAGATCAAAGTCGCTCCAAATTCAGCGATGACTAGATGCATAGCGTCACCTTGCATGTCACCTTCGAATCCAGCGAATGCGCTTTAACACGATGAAATTTAATATTTTTTATGATTTAAAGTGGTGCCCCCACACGGACTCGAACCGCGGACCTACTGATTACAAATCAGTTGCTCTACCAGCTGAGCTATAGGGGCTTTGGCAGTCGATTACTTCCTCTGGCGGGGGACTGCAAGCCTCATTTTCAACTTGAACTAGGGTATTGTCCGTTTTCCTGAGAAAGTGCAAAAACCACACAGGCAAAAACACCGCATACGTCTGGTAAAGTAAAGGACATGTGCAAGGCTGGGCACATTGGCTGGGGGTACGGAAGACGACATGCGGGTAATCATTCATGCCGGTGCAGCCTTTGCCGATGAAGGCCACATTTTGTCGTCGCTTGTTGCAAACAGACAGATGTTGGCAGAGATGAAGACTGCTCCGATGGGCCCGCGCATGTCCCGTCATTTCGTCAAGATCATGTCGGATGCACTGATCCATGGGACATCGATCGAAGAAACGCGGGACAGTCTGGCCCCTCTTTTTCCACAAGACGTCAACCTGGAGCGTGTAATTTTGTCGAGCGACAAGTTCTTTGGGCCCCGACGGACTGCATTGCAACATGGTCAGATTTATCCTTTTGCGGGACGGCGGGCAGCCTTTACCGAGACCCTTTTGGAAGGCGCGCAGCTTGAGCTGTTTATCGGCCTGGTGAACCCCGGACTTTTTATTCCCAAAACGCTGATGTCCATTCACGAAGACCACCGGCGAGATATTCTGGCCAGCACCGACCTCAGTTGCCTCAGTTGGCTCAGCATGATCGAAGACCTGCGCGAACTTGCGCCTCAGTTTAAACTGACCGTATGGGAAAACGAAAATCTACCTCTGATCTGGGGTGATATTGTCCGGGCTATGACAGGGCTGCCCAGCGAGACACCCCTTCCCGATGAGTACTCCTTTTTGACGTCGCTTTTGACCGATGCAGGGCAAAGACAAGTGCAGGAGATCCTTGGGCAGCGCACACCCTTGGATTTGCAAGGCCAACGCGAAGAATTGGCGCAAGTCCTCGAGGATCAAGCGCGCCCCGAGCAGGTTGAGGAAGAGTTGGATTTGCCCGGGTGGAGCACGGATATATTTGACGCGTTTACAGAGCTTTATGCGCAGGACATGGCAGCCATCCGCACCATGTCAGATATTCGCGTGTTGTAACCTTCGATCACCGTTTCAGTTAGCGCCCCAGATGCCAGCCTCTGATCCGTCATAACTCCGAGTTATCCGTCATAACGACAGAATACCTGTACGTTTCGTCACATTTCACCCTGCCACCCGAACAGCCTGCGAACCATCGTTAAGTGAGGCATAAATTGGGAGGCAAAGACAGTAATGTCCTGGAATGTGTGTATCGTAGGCGCAGGCAAAATCGGGCAGATGATCGCGACCCTGCTGAAAGCATCGCCAAATTACACCGTGTCTGTCGCGGATCACGACCTGAAATCACTGGCCGAAGTTGCAAAGCTTGGTGTTCCCACCAAGCAGGTCGACGCCAGCGACACACATAGTTTGGCCGAAGGTCTGAACGGTTTTGATGCCGTCATTTCGGCAGCACCCTTCTTTTTGACACCAAAGATTGCCGAGGCGGCCCAAAAAGCAGGCGCGCATTACTTTGATCTGACCGAGGATGTGGCCGCCACGAACGCTGTGCGCGCATTGGCCGAGGGCAGCCAGACCGCGTTCATGCCGCAATGCGGGTTGGCGCCGGGCTTTGTTGGTATCGCGGGCGCTTCCCTGGCCGCCGAATTTGACGAAATCGACAGCCTGCATATGCGGGTCGGTGCGCTGCCGCTCTATCCGACCAACGCGTTGAAATACAACCTGACCTGGTCAACTGACGGGCTGATCAACGAGTATTGTAACCCCTGCGATGCCATCGTGAACGGCCAACGGGTTAAAACCGCGCCGCTGGAAGACTATGAGGTTCTGGGACATGACGGCGTGGAATACGAATGTTTCAATACTTCAGGCGGGCTGGGCACATTGCCCGAAACGCTGGAAGGTAAGGCGCGGTCGGTCTCGTATCGGTCGATCCGTTACCCGGGTCATTGTGACATTCTGAAACTGCTGTTGCATGATTTGGGGCTGGAACGTCGCCGCGATCTGCTGAAAGAGATTTTCGAATCCGCCCTGCCCCGTACCGATCAGGACGTTGTTCTGGTCTACTGCACAGCCAAGGGCATGATCGACGGCGCGCTGCGTGAGAAATCATTGATCAACAAAAGCTTTGCCCGTGACATCAGCGGCCAGACCTGGAGCGCCATTCAGGTCACGACAGCCGCAGGCGTTCTGGGCGTTGTCGACCTGATGCGCACGGGTGCGCTGCCTTCGAAAGGCTTTGTCCGGCAAGAGCAGGTGAAGCTGCCCGACTTCCTGAACACTGAATTTGGCGCGCTCTATCGCGCTGGTGATGCAACCCCTCAAAACAAAGCGGCTTGAGACATGAAAGACGTTGTAATGACAGCAGAAACCACACTTTCGAAACTGGACCTGACTGTGGCTGAATTGACCGACGGCACCTTGCAGGTGACGTCTCCGATCGATGGTCGTGTATTGGCCGACGTACATGAGACGCCCGCCGCTGAGATGAACTCGATCATCGCCCGGTCGCAAGCTGCGTTCAAAGCCTGGCGCGTGGTGCCCGCACCGCAGCGGGGCGAGTTGATCCGGCTGCTGGGTGAAGAACTGCGCGCAGCCAAAGACGATCTTGGAGCACTTGTGAGCTGGGAGGCCGGCAAGATCACGTCCGAAGGTCTGGGCGAAGTGCAAGAGATGATCGATATTTGCGACTTTGCTGTTGGTTTGTCGCGGCAGCTTTACGGTCTGACCATCGCGTCCGAGCGTCCGGGCCACCGGATGATGGAAACCTGGCACCCTGCCGGGCCGGTCGGCGTCATCTCGGCCTTCAACTTCCCGGTTGCAGTCTGGTCGTGGAACGCAGCGCTGGCGATTGTCTGTGGTGATCCGGTGATCTGGAAACCGTCCGAGAAGACACCGCTGACTGCAATGGCGTGCCAGAAGATCTTTGAACGTGCTCTGACCCGTTTTGGCGACGCACCTGACGGTCTGTTGCAGACCGTGATCGGCGGCGCGGCTTTGGGTGAGGCTCTGGTATCAAGCGAATATGTACCTGTGATTTCGGCGACCGGTTCGACGCGTATGGGGCGCGCTGTGGCACCCATCGTGGCGGCGCGCTTTGGCAAGTGCATTCTGGAACTGGGTGGTAACAATGCGATGATCGTTGGCCCCTCGGCAGATCTGGAAATGGCCGTGCGTGCCATTGTGTTTTCGGCAGTTGGCACCGCGGGTCAGCGCTGCACAACCTTACGCCGCCTGATCGTTCACAACTCGATCAAGAACGAATTGGTGGCTCGCCTCAAGAAAGCTTATTCCGGCTTGCCCATCGGCGACCCGATGGCCGAAGGCACGCTGGTCGGGCCTTTGGTGGATGAAGCCTCGGGCGCAGCCATGACAGCGGCGCTGAAGGCGGCAGAGGGTGAAGGTGGCGAGGTGTTCGGCGGCAACCGCGTGACCGAAGGTGTCCCCGGCGGCGTCTATATGGAACCCGCGATCGTCGAGATGCCCGGGCAGTCCGATACTGTGAAGACCGAAACATTTGCGCCGATCCTTTACGTCCTGGGCTATGAGGATTTCAACGAGGCTATCGAGCTGCAAAACGATGTGCCACAGGGGCTGTCTTCTTGCGTGTTCACTCTGAATATGCGCGAGGCCGAGCAGTTCCTGACCGCGGCTGGATCCGATTGCGGCATCGCCAACGTCAATATCGGGCCATCAGGGGCCGAGATCGGCGGCGCGTTCGGCGGTGAAAAGGAAACTGGCGGTGGGCGTGAAAGCGGCTCGGACGCCTGGAAAGCCTATATGCGTCGGCAAACTAACACCGTGAACTACTCAGCGGAACTGCCGCTTGCGCAGGGTGTAAAGTTCGACATCTAGGACCTGTGCAACTAACAAAACAGCAGCCTTAGAAATCAAAACAAGGTGGCCGCATCGGGAGGGCAAACCCGGTCCGGCCTTTTTTAATCCTCATAGCTACCCGGCTGATCGCCGTTGCTTCGACTGTTTGATCAACCAGTCCGAAAAGAGCTGAACCGCTTCATTTTTCTGCCCTGTTGGAAAAGCGACGTAATACGCGCTGCCCGACATGTTCGCGATCTGACCAATCTCGACAAGCGTTCCCGAGGCCAACTCGGCCTCGATCAGATAAGTCGGCAGGATCGCAGCCCCCATCCCGGCCACGGCCCCCTCGATCAGCATCGAAAACTGATCAAAACGCATACCTGGGAACACGGCACGCGCATCCAACCCCAGACTCGCATGATAATCTGACCATTGCTGGGACCGAGACGTGAGATGCAACAGCGGAAGATCGAACACATCTTGTTTTTCCTCCAGCCCAGCGCTGCCCACCAGTGCAGGCGCAGCCGTGACGACCAGATGTTCCGGGAACAGCTTGCGCAGCGTGGCACCCGGCCAGTCTTCGTGACCAAAGTGAATGGCAACGTCCACGCGCCGTTCTTCCAAGCTAAATGGCGTCGTATAGGAATGCAGGTCCAGTACTATCTCGGGATGTGACGCTTTGAAATCGGCCAGGCGCGGCACCAGCCATCGCGACGCAAAGGTAGGCAGTACAGCCATGGTCAGCAGCGTTGCACCATCGCCGGCTGCAATGGCGCGGTTGATCGTGCCGCTGAGACGTTCAAGATCTCCGGCCAGTTCCTCGCGCAACGCGCGTCCTGCCTTGGAAAGGCGCACCGCGCGCCCCACCCGCCGAAACAGCGTGACACCAATCGCCGCCTCCAACTCGCGCACCTGACGACTGACCGCGCCCTGCGTAACGCCCAGTTCCTCTGCCGCCATGGTATAGCTTTCATGACGCGCGGCGGCTTCAAAACTGCGCATCAGGGCAAGAGACGGAAGAGCGTTGATCCTGGGCATAAAACTCATGAGCATTAGTCACAGAAAAGATACCCATTAAGGTATTTTTCTCAAGTAAATTTGACACTAGTTTCGTGCTGAATATCAAAGGAAATGCCATGTTGTTCCAGCGTGCAGACCGGCTAAACGGGATCGAACTCTCCGAGATCGTACAGATTTCCGAGGCGGCTGCCCGTCTGCGAGCGGATGGTCGTGATATTGTGGCACTGTCAACGGGTGAGCCGGATTTGCCCACGCCGCCATATGTGGTCGAGGCGGCCTACGCCGCAGCGCAAGACGGAAAGACAAAATACCCGCCGACAACGGGTATTCCCGACCTGCGTAGCGAGATCGCCCGGCAGGCAAGGGTCGAGATGGCACAGGTCATCGTGTCGACCGGTGCAAAACAGGTGATTGCTAACGCCATGCTGGCCAGCCTCAACCCCGGCGACGAGGTGATCATGCCCGCGCCCTATTGGACCAGCTATTCCGATATTGTTCGCATGGCGGGCGGAACGCCGATTGTCCTGCCCTGCCCGATACAACAGGGTTTCAAGCTACTGCCTGAACAGCTTGAGGCCGCGATCACGCCCCGTACCCGCTGGCTGATGCTCAACACACCGTCGAACCCGTCCGGGGCCATCTATTCGCAAGATGAAATCGCCGCGCTGTCCGCCGTTTTGGCACGGCACCCGCAGATTTGGGTTCTGGCGGATGAAATCTATCAGCACCTCAGCTTTGTCCCTTTCACCTCGGTAGCCGAAGCCGCACCAGAACTTACCGAACGTATGTTGGTCGTCAATGGCGTGGCCAAGGCTTGGTCCATGACTGGCTGGCGCATCGGGTGGGGGATCGGACCGGCCGAATTGATCAAGGCGATGGTGGCAGTGCAAGGTCAGGTGACCTCGGGCGCGTGTTCGATTTCGCAATGGGCCTCTTTGGCGGCCATCACCTGTGACCCAAGCTTACTGGAAGAACGCCGCGACCTGTTCGCCCAACGCCGTGATCTTGTGGTTGCCGGGCTGAACGCAGTTCCTGGATTGCGTTGTGACGCGCCAGACGGGGCCTTTTATGCCTTCCCCTCTTGCGCGGAATTGCTTGCAGATCGCGGCGGACCCTTCAAAAATGATGCGGACTTTTGCGGCTGGGCCTTGGAAGATGCCGGTGTCGCCCTTGTCCCCGGTCGTGCTTTTGGCTTGCCCGGACATTTCCGGCTGAGCTTCGCTTACGCCCAAGATACAATTGTAGCTGGTCTTGAACGCCTTAAATCAGCTGTAGAAAGGAAACTCTCATGAAACCACAATCCCGCCCGCAGCTTGGCCCCTTCACCTGGGAAGACCCCTTCTTGCTGGAAGATCAATTGGCCGAAGACGAGCGCATGGTGCGCGACGCCGCGCGTGCTTATGCGCAGGATAAACTGTTGCCGCGCGTCACCGATGCCTTTGCCAAGGAAGAAACCGACCCCGGTATATTCCGCGAAATGGGTGAGATGGGGCTGCTGGGCACCACCATCCCCGAAGATTTCGGCGGCATCGGGTCCAGCTACGTGACCTATGGCCTTGTGGCGCGTGAAGTTGAGCGTGTCGACAGCGGTTACCGCTCGATGATGTCGGTTCAGTCCAGCCTGGTGATGTATCCGATCTATGCCTACGGCACCGACGAACAACGCCAGAAATACCTGCCGAAACTGGCCAGCGGCGAGTTCATTGGGTGTTTTGGCCTGACTGAACCCGACGCAGGTTCGGACCCTGGCGGGATGAAGACCGTCGCGAAAAAGACCGAAGGCGGGTATGTGCTGAACGGCTCGAAAATGTGGATCTCGAACGCGCCGATTGCGGATGTGTTTGTGGTCTGGGCCAAGTCCGAGGCACATGATGGCAAGATCAAAGGCTTTGTTCTGGACAAGGGCATGGCGGGACTGTCTGCGCCCAAGATCGAAGGCAAACTGTCACTGCGAGCCTCGATCACCGGTGAGATTGTGATGAACAATGTCGAAGTCTCAGAAGATGCGTTGTTGCCTAATGTCGAGGGGCTCAAAGGGCCTTTCGGCTGTTTGAACCGCGCGCGGTATGGCATTGCCTGGGGCACTATGGGCGCAGCCGAAGCGTGCTGGTACGCCGCCCATCAATACGGGATGGATCGCAAGCAATTCGGGCGGCCTTTGGCGCAGACCCAGCTGTTCCAGTTGAAACTTGCCAACATGCAAACCGAAATTGCGCTTGGCCTGCAGGCCGCCCTTCGCGTGGGTCGCCTGATGGACGAAGCCCGCGCCGCACCCGAAATGATCAGCCTGATCAAGCGCAACAATTGCGGCAAGGCGCTTGAGATCGCGCGCCACGCCCGTGACATGCATGGCGGCAACGGTATCAGTCAGGATTTTCACGTCATCCGGCACATGGTGAATCTGGAAACGGTGAACACCTATGAAGGAACCCACGACGTACACGCGTTGATTTTGGGGCGCGCGCAAACGGGCCTGCAAGCCTTCGCCTAAGGACATTCGATATGGATCGCGCAGCCATTGTGCACGAAAACTTCCTGCGTCGCGTGGCGGCGCAGGATTTCCCCGCAGGTAACGCCCCTGCTGGCCCTTTGACCCAGACCGAAGCCGTGGGGCTGTATCGTGCACAATGCCTCAGCCGAGCGCTGGATCGGCAAAGCCGCGCGATGCAGAAAGCCGGTCAGGGGTTTTACACGATCGGCTCTTCCGGGCACGAAGGCATGGCGGCTGTTGCCGCCGCCTTGCGTCCGACCGATCCGGCCTTTCTGCATTATCGCGATGCTGCCTTTCAGATCGCCCGCTCTGATCAGGTGCCGGGGCAAAGCCCAACCTGGGATATTCTGCTGTCCTTCGCCTCATCCTCTGAAGATCCGATCAGCGGCGGGCGGCACAAGGTACTGGGGTCCAAGGCGTTGAGCATCCCTCCGCAGACCTCAACCATTGCCAGCCACCTGCCCAAAGCGGTGGGCGCGGCTTATGCTATTGGCGCGGCCCGCCGCCATCGCCCCGAACATGCTGACATGCCGGATGATGCGATTGTCTATTGTTCCTTTGGCGATGCCTCGGCCAACCATTCAACCGCGCAAGGGGCATTCAACACTGCGCAATGGACGTCGTTCCAGTCGGTGCCGCTGCCTCTGCTGTTTTGCTGTGAAGACAATGGCATCGGTATTTCGACCAAGACGCCTCAGGGCTGGATCGCGGCAACCTTCCAGAATCGGCCGGGACTGAAATACTTCAGTTGCAACGGGCTTGATCTGTTCGACACATTCCGCGTCGCGCAAGAGGCGGCCGACTATGTGCGCCGCCGTCGCAAACCCGCCTTCCTTCATGTGCGCACTGTGCGTCTTTACGGTCATGCCGGGGCAGATATGCCAACAACCTATTTGCCGAAGTCAGAAGTTGAGGCAGAGGAGGCCAACGATCCCCTGCTGCATTCCGTCCGCCTGCTGGAACAATCCGGAGCGATGCAGTCCGAGGACGCCTTGCGCGTCTATACCGATACTTGCGCGCGCGTCGCCCGTGTCGCAGACAAAGCCGTCACCCGTCCGCGTCTGAAAACAGCAAGCGACGTTATGGCCAGCCTGATACCACCCGTACGCCCCTGTGCGCCGACCAATGGCCCAAGCCCAGAACAAAGAGCCGAGGTGTTCGGCAGCGATCTCAAGGCGCAATCTGAACCTCAGATCATGTCGCGCCTGATCAACTGGACCCTGACCGATCTGATGCTGGAACACGGCGAGGTCGTGATGATGGGAGAAGATGTCGGGCGCAAGGGCGGTGTCTATGGTGTGACGCAAAAACTGCAGGCACGTTTCGGCCCCGACCGGATGATCGACACTTTGCTGGACGAACAATCGATCCTGGGTCTGGCCATCGGTATGGCGCAAAATGGCTTTGTTCCGATGCCGGAAATCCAGTTTCTGGCCTATCTGCACAACGCCGAAGACCAATTGCGTGGCGAGGCGGCCACCCTGCCCTTCTTCTCGAACGGTCAATACACCAACCCGATGGTCGTGCGTATTGCCGGGCTGGGATACCAGAAAGGCTTTGGCGGGCATTTCCACAACGATAACTCAGTTGCCGTTTTGCGCGACATTCCGGGCCTGATTCTGGCCTGCCCGTCGAACGGCGCGGATGCCGCGCGGATGCTACGGGAATGTGTCCGTCTGGTGCGCGAAGAACAGCGGCTCGTTGTCTTCCTTGAGCCCATCGCGCTCTATCCGATGCGCGATCTGCATGAAACGGGCGATGGTGGGTGGATGCAAACCTATCCCGACCCTTCCGAGCGCATCGAGTTAGGGGAGGTCGGCGTAGAAGGTGGCGGGGACGATCTGGCCATCGTGACTTTTGGCAATGGCGTCTATCTCAGCCACCAAGCGCAAAAGGCGTTGCAGGCGGACGGTATCAACCCCCGGATCGTTGACCTGAGGTGGCTGTCGCCCTTGCCAAAAGATGCGCTGACCCAAGCGGTCGCCGGGGCCAAACGTATTCTGATCGTTGACGAAACCCGCCATCATGGCGGTGTGGCCGAGGCCCTGATGGCCCATTTCCACGAAACGGCAACTGTGCCACTGGCCCGCATCACGGCCGAAGACAGCTTCATCGCAACCGGCCCGGCCTATGCCGCCACAATGCCGTCCAAAGACAGCATCGAGGCCGCGGCGCGGCGCCTGATGGAGACCGAGGTATGATCCAAGAAAAACAGACCGCCGTTGTCATCTGCCCTGGGAGGGGTACGTATAACAAACCCGAACTGGGAGTGCTGGGGCGGCAGTTTTCGGATAACGCGTTGCTGGCGCGGTTCGACCAGATGCGTAGCGCACAGGGGCAAGAAACCCTGACCGAGTTGGACGGTACGGCGCGATATTCTGTCGTGAAACATACCCGTGGCGACAACGCCTCGGCCCTGATCTATGCCGCTACACTGGGCGATTTCCGTGCCATCAACCGCAACAAGATCGACGTGGTGGCGGTGACAGGGAATTCAATGGGCTGGTATTCGGCCCTGGCCTGCGCGGGTGCGCTGAGCGCCGAAGGTGGGTTCGAGGTCGTCAACACAATGGGCACGCTGATGCAGGGCAACATGATCGGCGGGCAACTGGTTTATCCATTCCTGAACGCGGATTGGCACCCAGATCCAGCCCGCAAGGCCAAGCTTTTGGCTCTGGTCGATCAGATCAACGGAACGGGCGCGATGCTGACTCTGTCAATTGATCTGGGTGGAATGCTTGTGCTGGCCGGGGATGAGGCCGGGCTGGCCGCGTTCGAAAAAGCCGTACCGGTGGTACAGGACCGCTTCCCCCTGCGCCTTGCCAATCACGCGGGCTTTCATTCACACCTTCAAGCCCCCGTGGCCGCACAGGGTCGCGCGCAGTTGGGCGCAGATCTTTTCCAACAGCCCAGTCTGCCAATGATCGACGGTCGAGGCCAGATTTGGTGGCCGGAGGCTTGCGACACCAACGCTTTGTGGGAGTATACGCTGGGTCATCAGGTCACGGAGACCTACAACTTCACCCACGCAATAGCGCAGGCCGCACGTGAGTTCGCGCCTGACCTGTTTATTGTCACTGGTCCGGGCACCACGCTGGGCGGTGCCGTGGCACAATCCCTGATCCTCAGCAACTGGGACGGGCTGAGCGATAAGGCATCTTTCCAGAACAGGCAGCGCGAAGAACCACTGCTGGTTTCAATGGGTATGGATGATCAAAGGGCATTGGTCACTTAACCTGACGCCCGATCTCAAACGGGGCCAATAGCCGAGAGATTTCGCTGGTTAGAGGCTGACAAGTTTGTGCTGCCCGTCAGCGCCCAGGAAACTTGTTTGACCAGACCCGAAAGCCGCTTGAAAAGCCTTGTCCGTCTTGGCCCATTCCAAAAGTGCTTTGGCTTCTTTCAACGCATCCGGCCCCGTTGGTGCAGCAGCAATCGCCGCGAGGATTTGCCGAAGTTTCGAGTTCTTGTCTGCGACGCTTGAACCAACCTCAAGTACAAGGCCAACGACCGATGGCGGGGTATACACATAGTCCGCATCGGATTGCACCGCGATACGGGCCTGCAGGGCCGGAACGATGTCGACTGTGTCATGGACATAGGTCCAACTGGTAGACAGCCCCTCGATCATGGGGTTGTCGGTCCCGGCCAGCATTGTGATCGGTGTGGTTTTGTAGATCACGATTGGTTTTCCAGCCGCATAGGCAATAGAGGATTCAACAAGACTGCCCCCGTCAGGCACACGCCCATCCATGTTAAAAACCAGACATGTGCACCGACCGATTAACTGATAAATATCCAGCGAATAAGTGACTTTGCGCACGATCGAGAGCGCGATTTGTCCTTCCTGCGAAGAAATCTGGGGGTCAAGAAGCAGCGCCATTAACTTGCCCACTTCAAGCCCGTCACGCTGCGGTAAATAGGTTGTGAACCCCCCGGCCTCTAGCACGGCGGCAATGTTCTGCTGCTCCCAAAGATCCCCGACGCTGAACATCGGCCCCGAGCAATACACGATCTGTTCTGACATTTGAAAAGCTCCACAAATTGACTTCAGGAATTCACAGAAGCGAGGACACGGGATGCCTTTTGCGCATCCACAGTGTCAGTCCCAGGCTCAAGTGCTTTTAGGACAGTCGCCAATCGATTTCGGGTGGTCCGATCCTCGGACCCAAGCACATCGTCCAATGTCAATAACGCGCGCAATTCCAACGAGCGGGCGTGGTTGCCGCGTGCCAAGTCCACGGCTTCGGACACGCTTTCAACCGCTGCTGTGCGGTCGCCCATTGTTGCCTGAACCTCTCCCAACAATCGTTTTAGTTCAGCGTCCCAGAAATGCTGACCCAGCATCGCCGACATCTGGCTGCCCGTTTGCAACACACCCAACGCGATCTCGGGGTTGCCTTGATCTGCCTGCGCGCTGGCCATAATGGAAAAACCCAAGCCCACAGCAGATTGGCTGCCGCTGCCCGACAGAATACCAAGCCCCGCTTCTATGTCTTGCAGACGTTTTGCAGGCTGATCGACTTTTTGACCCGCGCGCAGCAGTAGGCACAACCCTTGCCAAAACGGTATCCCAAGGTTGGCGCAGAACATCACTGTTTCGTCAGCAACCTCGTATGCGAGCTCCTCATCCCCGCGGTAATGGTGAATAAGCGCCAGATAAGACCGAGCTGCAGCAAGGCTCAGGGCGGATTCAAGCCCCTCGGCAAGAGCGACACCCTGGCGGGCCCGTCTCAGTCCGGTTTGCGCGTCCCCCAACCACCAATGCGACGCCGCTGCAGCCCCATAGGCCACAACGCCCTGATCGGTTCCAACGCCATACGTTACGTTTGCAAAGTCATCAGGTTGATACAGCGAAACCGCTGTTTCGGCATGATCTAGCGCATCTTGCACATCGCCAATTTGGAACTTCGCATTCGCAAGCGATGAATGCGCCCGAAGCATACCAATGCGATGGTTGGCAGGTTCTGACCACGACAATATCTGAAGTGCAAAATCGCAGGCTTTGGCGCAATCGCCTTTGCCAATCCAATATGCGGCCAGACCATTGAGCGCCGATGACCGCTCATCGTAATCCTTCAGCGTTTCCGCAATGCTCAAGGCGCGCTCCCAAACCGGGACGATTTCATCAGATCCAAATCCGCGCACACCCATCAATGCGTTGCCCAACAGTATCTGCAGCGACAGTTCTGAGTTGTGGCGCTCGGGCGTTTCCGAAGCACCCTCCAACGCTTCCAGCGCACGTCTGTACAGTGTCGCGGCATCCTCTACCGCAGCCTGCTTCGCGGCACTCCGCCCCGCTTTTTTGAACCATTCAGCGGCTGGCGTGAATTGTTCGGACGCCAGAAGGTGATAGGCGACGACAGACGGGTTCATGTCACCCTGCCCGCTGAATTGCGTCATCAACTGATCCGCCGTCGCTGCGTGAAGGGTCTTGCGTCTTTGCCGCAGCAACGTGCCATAAGCGCCGTCGCGTGTCAGAGCATGGCGGAAGAAGTAGCTGCCCGGTTGACCCGCATGACGCCGGATCAGATCAGCATCCAGCAAAACATCAATTGATGCATCCAAACCTTCGGCATCAAGTTCAGACACCGCCGCAAGCAGCGTCTGATCAAAAGCCTGCCCCAAAACCGCAGCAACTTGTGCAGTGCCTTTGGCGCTCTTGGGCAAGCGATCAAGCTGTTGCATGACAAGGCCGTCGAGCGACGTAGGAATGAGAGATTGGTGCCCGACCTCGTCACGCAGCGCTTGCCGCGTCAGTTCTTCCAGAAACAGCGGCACACCCTGCGCCCGCTCAATCAATTGCTGAATGTCTTCGGTGTTCAGACGCTGCGCAGCGTCAATCGAGCGAATAAGCTGGTGCGCCTCTGAATTTGCAAGTGTCGACAGCTCGATCACGCGACCAATCAGTTTTTTGTCGATACCGTCTTTGGCGTTCCGCGACGTGACAAGGCACAACAGCTTTGCCGGCGTTTCCCTCTGCAACATCAGATTTAGCAAGTCGATCGTTGTTGCATCGCTCCAATGCAGATCCTCGCATACCAAAACAACGGGGCGTTGATTGGACAGAAATTCGATCCAGAGAACCAGTGTTTCCAGCGTCAGTTTGCGCAGGCTTTCAGGGCTTTCACTGGCCAAAACCGATAACTCTGGCACCCGGAGTCCCAAAAAATTGGCGATGACGGGAAACGCATTTTCCGGCCTTTCATCCCAAGCTGCCAACCCCTCGTTCAGTCGAAACGCAGCGTCTTCGGTATTCTGTGGGTCGGCTATTCCAAGGCTTTTCAACCCCAACTCGATGAACGGATGCAAAGCCGCGCCGGTTTGCAAAACATCACATCTCGCCTCTAGCCAGGTATGCGGCGTTTCGGACAGACCAGCCTGAAACGTGTCGATCAACGTGCTCTTGCCCACGCCCGGGTCAGCCACAAGGCTAACACTGGACCGTGTGCCGCTAAGCACAGCCTCGAATTCTGAGGTCAGCGTGGATAGCTCTTCCTCTCGTCCCACCAGCGTGCTGAGGGGCCGCGCCACTGATCGCTTCGCTGGCGTGGATTGGCGCAATTGATGAAGAACAACTTCATTCACAAGCCCCTTTAACCGGGCCGGGGGTTGCGGTCGGGACGCGAATTTTCCTTTCAGAAGATGCAGTGCAGATTCGCTTGTAAAGATCGTTCCGGGCGATGCGGCTGATTGGATACGGGCAGCAACATTCACCGTTTCGCCTAATAGGATATCGCCCAAACCGTCGCTGCTTTGCCCCACGATCACAGGCCCGGCGTGGATACCCACGCGCGCTTGTAGTGGCGATTTAAGCCGGGGCTGGCCAACTTGACCCAATCCTTGCAGCATCTCAAAAGCCGCGCGCACGGCCCGTTCGGCATCGTTTTCCTGCGCCTGTGGATATCCAAAATAGACAAGAAGACCATCGCCCAGATAATGGGCAATTTTTCCACCAAATTTCTCGAATGTCCGGCTTCCGAACTTTTGAAACGCCAGCATCAAGTCAGCGAAATCTTCGGAATCCATCCTGGTGCTTAATTCGGTTGAGCCCACAACATCGACAAACGCAAGAACAAGGCGCCGACGCTCACCGCTAAGCCCAGAGTCGTTTTGAGTACCAGCGGAGGTCTTCGCCATAAAGTCACCTGCGCGCAAAAATGAAAAAACATTCTGGTCAAAATCCAGCTATTGTTCAAACAAACACGCAAAGGTGTCGCGCGGTCAAGTTTTGTGATAAGTCAACGGAATAGTCAGACTTCGTGTCAAAACATCGATGCGACGCAATAAATCGTAGTTTAAACATGTTTTGGGTGGATTATGGGCGACATCAGATATGTCTGTCTTTCAGATATGCATTTTGGGGCGGATAACAGCATTTTGACGCGCCTGAACGCGACGGACGGCAGTGTTGATCCGATGCACCCCAGCGATGTTCTGATACACTTGGCGAACTGCCTGAGGCACCTCATAAACGACAATTCAGGTGATCGCCTGCCGACGCTCATTTTGAACGGGGATATTCTCGATCTGGCCTTCAGTATGGAAAACGTGGCTGCGATGGCCTTTCGCCACTTTCTTGAGTTGACCATGCCGGATGATCCCGCCGCCCGGCTTTTCGATTCCGAGATTGTGTTCATCCCCGGCAATCATGACCATCATCTTTGGGAAACCTGCCGAGAGCGACAATATGCGGATTGTCTGAGCTCAGCCGATTGGAGCACCCCCCTGCCCCGCCCACCGCACATCACTCCGATGCGCGAACCCGACGGTGTTCCCAGCTATTTTGTCAATGCAATCGCACACAGTCTTCCCTGGCTTGCAGACGTCAAGATCAAAACCGTTTATCCCAATTACGCCATCACATCCGGTGACAAGCTTATTGTGGTCAGCCACGGGCACTTTATCGAAGAGGCATATCTGATGGTCAGCGAGTTTGCGGACCTCCTCTACCCGAAAACAACACCGCCTGAGACAATGGAAGCCTGGGAAGCTCAGAACTTTGCCTGGATTGACTTTGTCTGGTCCGTTCTTGGCCGTTCCGGCCACATCGGTGTCGATGAGGAAAACGTTTACAACACTGAAAACAGCCCCAAGGCGATTGGATCACTGCTGGGCAGTGCGGCCCGAAATCTGGTTCTGAAAAAGGGCGGAGCGACCGGGAAAACACTTGCCAAGGGCGTCGGCGAAATGGTTGGCGCGTTGGTCGCTGACTATTTTGAACGCGGGCAGACTGACACGTTGCTCAGCGACGATGGCGCAGGCGTCAAGCGGTTCATGCAGGTTCCGGTTCAAGAACAAATCAGATCGGAATTTGGCGAGACAGCTCCGTCAAACGTGGCACTTGTTTTTGGGCACACTCACAAGCCTTTTGAAGCAATCATGCCGTTGGAGCATTTCTTTGCCCCAAGTTTCGCCGCCTACAACAGCGGTGGATGGGTCGTGGACAGCCCTGAGGTCAAACCGCTCATCGGAGGCGCGATTGTGTTGATCGACGACGACGCCAACCTTGCCTCGCTGCGTATGTATAACGAGTGTGATGACACCTCGGACTATCGCGTTTCGGTCCAAATCGCCGAGACGACGGACGACGCAGACAATCCGCTGTTTTCGCAACTGTCCAAATCCATTGACCCCCAGAACTGGCCTTGGTCAGACTTTTCCAAAGCCGCCGCCGTTGCCGTCAAACAGCACAACACACGACTGGCCAGTTTTCTGAAAAACGCAGGTGATACCAGTTAGCGTCGGCGTGCAGTTGATTGTCGGAACGTCATGAGACTGCTCAGTCTGCGGAAAAGCACCTGCCGACAAGTTTTGCATAGCTGATTGCAAAATGGTGCCGGGGGCGGAATATAAAAATCAACGTAGTACATTGAAAATAATAAATAAGACTTTCAGCTTTTTTGCACGGTACCCCTAGAGATACCCCCATGCGCGTTTTGCGCGAAAAGGGTCTATCGAATACACAAATATCCGGGTTCGGCTGTTACAGCTCTAAAGTCCAGCACCATCGAAATCAACGTACGCCGGGTTCGATCTTGTAGTAGTGCAAGGTCGATCCTGGTGCGGGTAATGGGATTAATCCTCTTTGTGCAGCCCGCCACTCTCCACCAAACAATTTAGATAGGTCGCCCACTACTTCCTTCACTGTAAATGCGTGCCGATGATTCAAGTCGCCCGTAATGCCTTTGTCGAACGCGGTTAGGTCAATTGTATCCATGCCATCCAAAACAAAAATCGGTTTTGCTCGACCGGCGCGAGGTCGGGCATGAACACGGTTCGACCACCAAAGGGCGCCGTCGGCTTCAGTAGCCAACACTGTTGTGACCGAGCCATCTGTTGCATTTACACTTTGAGACAGAATACGGCGCGCGAGGTCCGGGGCGGCCAAAACAATTGCTGCATCATTTCCGGGCCAATTGTCTCGCATGAATTTCGAGACTAGTTGAGTTCCCATACTGTGCGCCAAATAGTCCACGCGTTCAATGCGCGGGTCGTTCACTAGGTTTACTATAAGCTCGATATAATGGGGCTGGCTCCACTCAAGACTATCGGAGTCATATCCATAGCTAGCTAGACCGCCTCCGGATGGCCAACTCCACACAAGCAAGTTGCTTTTCAGTTTGGCATCTCTTGCAAATGCTAAGGCGGTACTAAGGGCATCATCAAAAGTATTGTTGTAACCATGAACAAAGACGATAAGGTCGCCACCACCTGCGCCTATTAGGGAAGCAATATAGCCATGGCAGTCTTCATTTCGAATTATTGATCTTCCAGGCATCAGTGATACTACGCCGCTTACTTGTCCTATCTTTCCCGCGTTCACCGGCATTAACTCGCCACAGTAAATCTCTTCGTTGAGGCTTTCTGAATTGGAGAATTGGTTTACCAGTGGACTAGCGCCTGAGTCGAAACGACGGTCAGTGGCAAATAAAATCTTCGCTGGTGATTGGATCGCCCCCTCTTCTTCCTCTTCCGGCTCGCGGCTTTCGGTTTCTTCATCGGAATCACTTAGCGCCTCAATTTCATCGCGAAACTGAAGTATTCCTTCGGGGTCGGATTTGCTGGTGGTCCTTATGCTCGACGAAACAGCTTCTCGAAGCAACTCAGGTGCGATCGCTGACCATGAGGTTTCAAAAATGCCATACTTAGAGACTAGCTCACCAACCTCGTCTAACTCATTCTGAATTTGTTGAGCTGCTGCAAACTCAGCACTTTCAAGCACTTCAAAAACAGTTCTCTGTTGCAATGCAGTCAAGCTCACCCACCAGTCGGAATTTACGAAAGTGGCACTTAGATCAACTTTGTGATCAGTAAGAACTGTACCACCCTCAAAGAAAGTCATTCTTTGCGGGCTGAGCCACTGCCGAGAAAGAACCGCACCATCTGCGATGCCCGTCTCCAATGCTTGATAAACTTCGGAGAACCCGATTTGAGTTGGTTGTGCCCCCATTGCTTTCAAAAAGTCATTGGTTTGAAAATCTACTGTGGCAATCTTCTTACCTTCCAATTCCTTTATAGAAGAAAACGCCTGACCGCTTATGAGTGCGGAACTTGAATAGGGCCATAACCGCAATGCAAAGGAGCTTTCTCCTGCAATTTCCTCTCTGGCTATATCGCCAATTATTCCTTTTGAAGCTTCACGTGTGTCGTTCAGACTAGGGAACGCACCAGGCGATGTGAGCAGCGCTGCAGCCACATCCCCTTCAGAGGTACTTCGCTGAAGGCTTGTAAGACCAAAGGAGCCCATTGTACTATCCACAAACTTCCTGACTTCTCCACGTTCCAAGGTTACTGGTTCACTCGGCGCGTCCGAACCAAAACCAGCTTCGATCAGTCCCTGCGCCAGGACTTCCAGATAAGCGCTTGTTGCGGCCGTCTTCGGTAAATCGGTTGCGATAACAATACTTTGGCTGGCTTGTTGGGCGGCACCGTTCACACCAACAATACAGAAAGCAAAACAAAACAAGAAAATTCGCATCTTCACACCAAATAAACTAAGAAATGGTAGCCAAGTTTTGCACACTTCGAAGTACCAAACAACTTTTGCGACTTACGGCAGAAAAAAGGAGTCAAATTGTACCGTGTAGGCTCCAATTTGCTTTCGTCATCGGCAGTGCGCCCTTTTCAGCGTCGACTTTTCCGCAGGTAATTCGAACTGCCTGTACCGACCGCCGCATTAATTTGCGCGGTTAAGGGCATGGCCCGCAGCAATGACGGCGCCGCCGGTGTCCTGCCTCGACATAGGAAACGCCTGTCTAGCAGAGCAGACGAGGATTGCCGACCGCGACTGATTGGTTTTGGTACTCTGGCGCAAGTACTCCCCAACGTTGACTTCGCCTCGGGGTCACGTGAGAAGTCTTCTCCAACCTTGGCCCCGCTCTTCATGTGTATGTATACCGTATAAGTGACTGCGATGTTTTACTTACTTTATCCTTGAAACTCGATTGATAATCACTTCGACGCTACCTAAAGTTGTCGTACGCCCTAAGTGGGTGCGCAAAATTTAAAAGCGCGAAAAATACGGGACACGAGTTGTATTACAACACATCAGAAATTCACAGGAGATCCAATCAGCGCCTTAAGTTCGCAGAGCTCCACCTAGTAGTGGGTAAACGGCGGGAAGACACAGTTTGTTGAACCGACTTAAAGTGATAGTGAGCAAAGCATCGACCTATTCGGTTCGCTTTCAGCAACTGGAGGCCAAGTTTAATGATCTCGTCTCTTGAACGTGTTGTCGACGATCTTGTAGTGGTAAACAGCAAGCTTCTGTTGTTGATTGGCGCACCCAACTCAGGAAAAAGCGATTTGCTATGCCAATTGGCCAATCGTCGGCAGCAGCAAATCCTAAAAGTCGGTGCGGCACTAGGGCGCGAACTGCTCACAGTTCCAAGCCCCAGAAGGCATCTTCACGCTGCGGATCTTCTGAAGGGGTTGGCCGGTGAGTACTCCCGCGAAGATCTCCTGCTCATGGACAATCTCGAACTCCTATTCGATAAGAAGTTGAAACTCAGTCCACTGGATTTGCTCCGACGGCATTCTCAGGCGCAACGCGTCGTTGCGGCTTGGCCTGGAGCACTTACGAACAACAGACTGTCCTATGCAAAGACAGGACACCCTGAATACCGGGACTACAGCTGTGATGGCGTAGTTCCGTTCAGAGTAGATTGAAAGGAAATCTCGAGATGGCAATGCGTTACGGCGATCTCATTCAATTTGAACCTATTGAGTCGGTTATTCAGCTTCTCGACGCGGATCGTCCTGGTGAAGCCAAGAAGCTTGTGTCCACCTATGTCATCTCAGATGACATGGCCGAACGCATCGCCAAGCTCATGATCCCGCAGCTGTCCTTCGATGAGGCTGTGGACCACAAAGGCGTCTTGGTGGTCGGGAACTACGGCACTGGTAAGTCGCATTTGATGTCGGTCCTGTCAATTGTCGCTGAGGATGATGCATATCTACCAATGATACAGCACCCCAAAGTGGCCGAGGCTGCAAAGGCAATTGCGGGCCGCTTCAAAGTGCATCGGATTGAGATTTCAAGTCAGATGTCATTGCGCGACATCATCACCCAACAGCTTGAGGTGTTCCTAGAAAAGCACGGCGTGACATATGCGTTCCCGCCTGCCGACAAGGTCATCAATAACAAGGCCGCGTTCGAAGAGATGATGTCGGCTTTTGCGGACGTTCACCCCGATCAAGGAGTTCTCCTCGTTGTCGATGAGTTCCTCGAATACCTGCGGTCGCGCAAGGATCACGAACTGGTGCTCGACTTGTCCTTCCTCCGCGAGATCGGAGAAGTTAACAAACATCTCCGGTTCCGTTTCGTTGCAGGCGTTCAGGAAGCGATCTTCGATAGTAGCCGCTTTCAACATGTGGCGGATAGTCTGCGGAGGGTGAAGGACCGATTCACTCAAGTTTTGCTGGCAAGACAAGATGTCAGTTTCGTTGTCGCGGAACGCCTCTTGAAGAAGTCGGCTGACCAGCAGGATAAGATCCGTGCTTACCTTGCGCCATTCTCGAAATTCTATGGCTCAATGAATGAGCGGATGGAAGAGTATGTGCGTTTGTTCCCAGTACACCCAGACTACATCGGGACGTTTGAGCGCCTGGTATTCACCGAGAAGCGGGGCGCCCTGGTAACCTTGCGTGATCAGATCCAGGCAATCCTGGACGATGAAGTTCCTTCAGATCGGCCTGGTTTGATCGGCTTCGACAAGTTTTGGGACACTGTCGTAGCGAACTCCGTTCTGCGTTCAGATCCGAATATCGGACCTGTGCTCAAGGTTTCAGAAGTGTTGGCGGAGAGGGTCTCCAAGGCGTTCACTCGTGCTGCTTATAAGCCGATGGCGCTTCGCATCATTGACGGTCTTTCTGTCCATCGCCTGACGACAGGTGGGGACATCTATGTTCCTGTCGGACCAACTGCCGAGGAACTGCGCGACACGTTGTGCCTGTTTCAGCCGGGTATTGAAGACATGGGTGGCGATCCGTCCGACGATCTCCTCACTGCGGTCCAGACCACACTTCGAGAGACGCTCAAGACGGTAAATGGTCAGTTCATCTCCAAAGCGCCAGACACCGAGCAATACTATCTAGACCTAAAAAAGGACGTCGATTACGACGCGCAAATCGAGAAGCGGGCCGAGGCTCTTTCTGAGGATGCGCTCGATCGCGCTTACTACGGCGCGGTTCGCCAACTCATGGAGCGCACGGACGAGTCCAGTTACGTGACGGGACACCAGATTTGGCAATACCAGATCGAGTGGCAGGAGCGTCGCGTCGAACGGATTGGCTATTTGTTCTTTGGCGCGCCGAACGACCGGCCGACCGCTCAGCCAGAGCGGGATTTCTATTTGTACTTCATCCAGCCCTTCGATCCCCCGCGTTTCCGTGATGAGCAGAAGCCCGACGAGGTCTTCTTCCGTCTTACAGCACCAGACGAAACCATCAAGCGATTGCTGAGCTTCTACGCCGCCGCCCAGGAACTGGCCTCCACGGCAAGTGGTGGAGCGAAAGGCGTGTATCTTGACCGCGCTCGCGATGCGCTGCGCGAAATGAGCAAATGGCTGCAGGAAAAACAGCTGGAGGCATTCGAGGTCACGTTCCAAGGCAAGTCCAAGACACTACGTGACTGGACCAAAGGTATTTCACTCAGGGACAAAGCGCGTTTGGGGCCAGACGAGCGCATCAACTTCCGCGACGTCGTCAACGTGATCGCGGGGATCGCGCTAAGCAGCCGGTTCGCCGATGTTTCCCCCGAATACCCAACATTCTCGGCGCTCGTGACGGAGTCCAACCGAAAACAGCTCATTGGCAACGCGCTTCGTGCCCTAACTGGCAGCAACCGAACGAAAGACGCTGTGATCGTCCTGGATGGCCTCGAAATGCTCGATGGTGATCGCATTGATCCGGTTCAATCTCGATACGCGCAGGAGGTTCTCGCGCGGCTGAAGGCCAAAGGTCATGGGCAAGTGCTTAACCGTAGTGAGTTGCTTGTTGGTAATGCGGATATCGAGTACTTCGGCCCTGATAAATACCGGCTCGAGACTGACCTATTGGTCACAGTGCTTGGGTCACTGGTCTATTCCGGTGACATTGTCCTGGCAATTACCGGGGACAAAATTGACTCCGGCAAGATCGGACTTCTCGCGGATCGTCCGCTCGATGAGTTGAAACAGTTCAAGCATGTTGAAGCACCGAAGGAAATCAACGTTGCAGTGCTCCGGTCTCTCTTCGAGATGCTGGAGTTGCCGCCGGGTCTCGCGCAGCAGGCCACTCAAGGCTCGGACGAGCCAGTCAAGGCGCTTCAGGAGGAAGTCAGCAAGCTCACAAAACGTGTGCTTGCAGCCTCCACCGACATGGCAAACCGGCTTAGCTTCTGGGGCCAGCCTCTCCTGCGCGAGGAAGAAATCCGCGACTGGAGATCAAAGCTCGACGAGCTCAAGGCCTTCTCGGAAAGCCTGTCGCCCTACAACACGGTCGGCAAGCTCAAGAACCTGCGCATTGGGTCGGATGATATCGCAGCCCAGAAGAAGAACCTTGAGGTTCTGAACTCCGTCGAAGGGCTCATCAGCCTGATCGGCGAGCTCGGGAACACGGCAAGCTACCTTGGTCAGGCCGAGATGGTGCTGCCGTCTGACCACGCATGGGTGAAGCAGGCTCAGGATACGCGCAAGCAGGTCCTCGATGCATTGTCGACGAGTCGAACTGGACAGATTGGATCCGAACACCGGCAGACACTGACCAAGCTCAAAAAGGACTATGTGACAGCGTATGTCAGCCTGCACAGCAAGGCGCGTCTCGGAGTGTCCGAGGACAAGACAAAGACCGCGCTGCGCAAAGATTATCGGCTCGTCGCTATGCGGGCTCTGGCGAATATCTCGCTGATGCCGACAAGCCAGCTCACCACGTTCGAAGAGAAGCTCGACAAGCTGAAGAGCTGCGCTTCGCTGATCGACTCCGAACTGGCGGCCAGCCCGGTTTGCCCGCACTGCAACTTCCGCCCGGCGAATGAGCAGGGCGACATGCTGCCCGCGGCCAATGTGCTCAAACAGCTCGATGATGAGCTCGATCAACTGTTGGACGGATGGGTGCAGACGCTTCTCGACAACCTCGAGGATCCGATCATCCAGTCCAACTTTGAGTTGCTGAAGGAAGGTTCGCGCAAGATCGTCACCGGCTTTGTCGACAGCAAGTCATTGCCCGATCCCGTCACACCCGAGTTCATCAGCGCCGTGCAAGAGGCACTGTCCGGCCTCGACAAGGTCGTCGTGTCGGGCCGCGACATCCGGCAGGCCCTGCTTCAGGGCGGATCGCCCGCGACACCCGAAGACCTGCGTAAGCGGTTCGAGGCGTTCTTGACCGACCGCTGCAAGGGCAAGGACACCACCAAGCTGCGCTTCGTGGTCGAGTGATCGCCCTAACCATATCTAAGAGAGAAAAAATGACCGACCTTCTAGATCTCAATTCACACAACGGAAAAGGCCCTGTGACCGTTCTAGGGCAAACATTCAACTCAGACGAAGAGCGTCTGAAATTTTTCAAGCAAAAGCTCCGTGAGTTTCTCGAGGAACCAGAGTTTCGCTCTAGGAGCGACTTCCCGAATGCTTCTGATGAAGAAATAATCTGCCTGTCAAATCCGCCTTTTTACACGGCATGTCCAAACCCTTTCATGGACAACTTTATTGATTGCGTGGAGGTTGCCAACACGGAACCAGTGTCAAGCAAACCATACGCTGGCGATCTTATTGCTGACAGTCGTCATCCTGTTTATTCCTTTCACCCATACCATACCAAAGTTCCGCCAGCAGTAATCCGCAAGCTTATTGAACACTACACGAGACCAGGCGAACTTGTTCTTGACGCATTTTGCGGTTCAGGCATGACTGGTGTTGCTGCACGAGAAGTTGGTCGAAATTCAATTGTGATTGATTTGGCGCCAATCGCCGGGTTTGTGTCGGCGATTAATACCTACAGCAATCCGGATTATGCAGTAGTGGCATTCTTAAAAGAGGTGATATCAGATTCTAGGGAACACCTTGGATGGTTGTATGAAACGAAAGAGCATAACAAAACGTTGGTTGCCAATTACTACGTTTGGACAGACGTATTCACATGCCCGGAGTGTGTGTTTGAGTTCCCCTTTTTTCCACACGGTGTTAAGCATCATGGAAACAAGGTTGAAACACTAAAGTCATTTTCCTGTCCTTCGTGCAACGCTGATTTAAATGTTCGAAAAGTCGAGCGAGTTATTACCTCAGCCGGCAAGAAAAAAGCGCTTGCTTGGGTTAACGCAGGAACAGGTAGAAATCGGGTAAATCGACCACCAAATTCTCACGATCTGGAAGTTGTGAAGAAGATTTCGGAATTAAGGAACGAATATTGGATCCCCAATGACGAAGTTGATCCAACAGGCTACTCCGCAAAGCTTGCTCAACTGGGTGACAAAGCAATTACAGACGTGAGCAAGTTTCTTTCTGATCGCAACAGGATCATATTCGCAGACCTCTGGCAAAGAGTTTCTGAACATGGGAACGTCGAAGTTAGAAATGCCTCACTTTCATGTTTGACATCTATTTTTACGGTTATTTCTGAACGTCAAGGCTATTTTGGCGGCGGCGGCGGCATGTCAGGAAACCTTTACATGCCAATCGTTCGAATGGAAAAGAACGTGTATGATTCCCTAGAAAGAAAGATGAAGAAGCTCCTTCAAGCAGAGGCAGCAAAACCCTTGTCAGGGAGCACTTGTCTAGTAAGCACTCAATCCGCCACAAACCTTGATAAGATCCCTTCGAATGTCATTGACTATATCTACACCGATCCACCATTTGGCGCGAACATAATCTATAGCGAAATGAACTTGATTCTTGAAGGTTGGCTGAAGGTTCGAACGGCTCCAAAGGAAGAAGCGGTTATAGATGAAACCAAGAACAAGTTATTCGCCGACTATGGCGGCTTAATGCGAGACGCCTTTAAAGAATACTATCGTGTTCTTAAGCCAGGGCGATGGATAACTGTTGAGTTTCATAACACCAAAGCGAGTGTTTGGAACCTCATTCAGACTGGCCTTTCAGAGGCTGGGTTTGTTGTTGCTCAGGTAGGAAAGCTCGACAAGGGTTCGACAACAATTCTCGCGGATATTCGGCCTGGCGCTGTTGTTCAGGATCTTATTATATCCGCATACAAGCCAGATAGCTTCATTGAGAGAGCGATTGCTGAGCATGGTTCAACTTCTCAAAGCGCTTGGGAGTTTATCGATCATCACTTGAAACACATTCCTATCGCGACTTCTGGCGGCTCTAGACTTTCTTTTGTTGCAGAACGCAGTGACCGTATCCTCTACGATCGAATGGTTGCATGGTTCATTAGGAATAACACATTGGTACCCCTATCAGCGCAGGAATTTTTTGAGGGCGTGCGGGAACGCTACATTGAGCGTGATGAGATGTTTTTCCTATCTGAGCAAGTTTCTGACTACGATCGAATTCGTGCACGATACGATGAACGACCTCAGCAAGAACTTTTTGTTTCGGACGAAAAATCAGCTATCGACTGGATTACTTCCTTCTTGAGGAAGAAGCCGTCAACTTATCGAGACATTCATCCAGAATTTGTGAGCCAAATGGGGGCCGGATGGCGCAAACATGAAGCAAAGCCCGAGTTAACGGATCTTTTGGAAGACAACTTCCTGCGCTTCGACGGCAACGGCGACGTGCCGAGCCAGATCCACAGCTATCTCTCGTCCAACTTCAAGGATCTCCGGGGTCTTGAGAAAGAAGACCCGCGCCTGAAGGCCAAGGCGAAGGACCGCTGGTATGTGCCCGATCCCAACAAGGCGAAGGATCTGGAACAGAAACGCGAACGGTCGCTGCTGAAGGAGTTCGAAGCCTACAAGACCGCGAACAAGCGCCAGCTCAAGGAGTCGCGCCTCGAGGTATTGCGCGCCGGTTTCAAGACGGCCTGGGCTGCGAAGGACTACAAAACGATCATTGGCATAGCCGAGAAGCTGCCGGACGAGACGCTGCAAGAGGATGAAAAGCTCCTGCTCTGGTACGACCAGGCGCTGACCCGTACGGAGGCTGATGCGTGACGCATGCCTCCCAAGACTTCGGCATTGGCGCGTGGTGCTGGCATGAACGACATGCCGCACCCTGCCGTGTCGTGGACCGGGAGGAGATTTGGGGCGAAACCTCATACCGCGTCTGGCTCCCGGGCAAGGATGCCGTTGTCCGTGCCAGGTCTCGGGAGCTTGGGCCGCTCGACGCTGTCCGACCGACAGTCGACCAGATCCTGCACACGGCCGCCGCGGCAAAACTCCTGGATGCGCTGGAAGACAACCTGCTTTTGGCGCCGATCCAGTCGAGCGTCGTCCCATTGCCGCATCAGCTCTATGCCCTGAACCGCGCCATGAGCCGGGATCGGATCCGTTATCTGCTTGCGGATGAAGTAGGGCTAGGCAAGACCATCGAAGCCGGTCTGATCCTCCGGGAGCTAAAGCTGCGCGGCATGGCAAAGCGGATCCTAGTCGTCGCGCCCAAGGGTCTGGTGCGGCAATGGCAGGCCGAGATGCGCCTGCATTTTGGTGAGAACTTCCAGTTCATCGAGCCGTCAGAGCTCTCCGCTTACCGGCAGTTTCGAGATGACGAGGAGAACCTCTGGCGGCTGCACGATCAGGCGATCTGTTCGCTGGATTCGGTGAAGCCACTCGAAGGGCGGCGCGGATGGAGCGCGGAGCAACTCAACACCTACAACCGTGAACGGTTCGAAGACCTGATTTCGGCCAACTGGGACCTTGTGATCATCGACGAGGCTCACCGAATGGGAGGCAGCACGGATCAGGTTGCACGTTACAAGTTGGGCGCGGCACTTGCCGAGGCTGCCCCGTACCTTCTCCTTCTGTCGGCAACGCCCCACCAAGGCAAAACGGATCAATTCCACCGTCTGATGCAACTGCTGGATCGAGACTCTTTCCCCGATGAGAACAGCGTCTCGAGCGACCGCGTGCGCCCGTTCGTTGTGCGGACAGAGAAGAGGCTTGCGATCGATGCTGAAGGCAAGCCTCTGTTCAAGCCACGAATGACCCGCATTCAGGCTGTCGCTTGGCTAGACCGACACAAAGCACAGCAAGGGTTGTACGAAGCGATCACTGAGTATGTTCGCCACGGCTATAACCAAGCCATGGCATCGAAGCAGCGGCACATCGGCTTCTTGATGATCCTTATGCAGCGTTTGGTGACGTCCAGCACCGCAGCCATCCGTGCAACCTTGGAAAAGCGACTCCTCGCCCTGGACGACGACCAGCGACAGCTTCAGCTCTTTTCCACCGAAGGTGTCGGAGACTGGCATGAGCTAACGGGTGATGACCAGATCGATATCGCCGTGGCCTTCGATGCCTTAGATGACGAGCGAAAAGACGTTGAGGCACTTTTGTTCCTCGCTCGTGAGACAGAGGCGCAAGGAACAGACGCAAAAGCCGAGGCACTCCTTGAGCAGATCTACAAGATTCAGCAGGAGGAAAACGATCCTGAACTCAAGGTTCTGGTTTTCACCGAGTTTGTTCCGACCCAGGCCATGCTCGCGGAATTTCTCGAAAGCAGGGGGTTCTCGGTTGCAACGCTCAATGGGGGCTTGGACCTTGCGGCGCGTGGCCGCGCGCAGCGGGCATTCTCCAAGGATGTGCGTATTCTGATCTCGACGGACGCTGGCGGCGAGGGCCTCAATCTTCAATTCTGCCATGTCATCATCAACTTCGACATGCCGTGGAACCCGATGAGGGTCGAGCAGCGTATTGGGCGCGTGGATCGCATCGGGCAACCGCATATTGTGCGAGCCATCAATTTCGTACTCGAAGACACCGTCGAGCATCGGGTTCGCGAAGTTCTCGAAACAAAGCTCGCTGTGATCGCAGAGGAGTTCGGCGTGGATAAAGTTGCCGATGTGATGGATTCGGTGGAGGCGGAGCCGCTGTTCGACGAGCTTTTTGTCCAGGGGATCCAAGACCCCGCGTCGATCGAAACAGAATGCGATGCCGTTCTCACGCAGCTTCGATCGTCGTTGGCAGCGAACCGGAAGAATAGTGATCTGCTCGCCGATGGCCATGAACTGGAAGCTGATGATGCGCGCAAGTGGCGAGATCATCCGGCACAGTTTTGGCTGGAGCGGGCAATTACAACTGGACTCCCTGCGCGAGGGGGAGAAGCCAAGAAGGAAGGCGATACCTGGCGGATACGGTGGGCCGATGGCACAGAGTCATCTTCGGTGTGTTTTGATGCGCGCACCGCGGGAGACCGGCCCGAAGTTGAGTGGGTCACGCTGGAAGATCCAAGAGCGCAGGCTTTGATTGCCGATCTTCCGCGTTGCATCGCTGGTCAACCCGTACCCGCCGTCCGCATAACAGGCCTGCCTGATAGTGTGAAAGGCGTTTGGTCGCTTTGGGAAGTCAGTCTGGCAGCTGACGATTTCAGCCGCCGCCGCTTCCTATCCGTTTTCGTCAATGATGAAGGGCGCGCCTTCCAACCGACGGCAAAACGCATTTGGGACGTGTTGCTAACGGAGCAGATCGAACCGATTGGTGCGCCTCAGATCGAGGCGCCGCGCGACTGGTTCGAGAGATCGAAAGGGGCGGCGGTCACGCAAGGAGAACGAGTGTTCTCTGATCTTGTGACAGAGCACAAGGCTCGGATCGAGGAAGAACGCGAACGCGCACTCTACGCTTTCGAAGCACGACACCAGGCGATTGGCAGAGTGGGGCTTCAGACAGTTCGTGATTATCGACGGAAGCGGCTGCAGAGAGAACATGAAGCTCGTATGGCGCAGCTCGATGCTGCCGCATCTTACTCGCCCGGTCTCAATGCCCTCCTCGTGTTGCGAATTGGCGAAACAGTGGTTGGTGCACGATGAGTATTTGGGCTGATCGTATCCTGCGGGAGTTTCCCGCAGATCTATCTCGCTTCTGGATCGCCTTGGATCCGGATGGCCTGCTCTTGGATGAAACCATTCTGCTCGAGCTTCGCGAACGCGATTTTGAGGTTCTCCCGTTCGAAGATTCTGTTTCGTTTAGAACCGAATATGAAGAGCGTTATCGATCCGCATGGGATGTGGGTGAAAAAGGCTCCGCGAAGGCCCTTATCCTGCAGTGGCGGGGCGCGGACATCAATTCCCTCCCTTGGGACTACATCAGGGCGGCGCGGCAAGTCAGTCTGAGCTTGGCCGATCTCTTCCCCAACCTGAATTATGGTGTAGTCCGCAAGCTAGAATCTGAGCACCACGAAGGGCTGTTCCAAGCCTTCCAGAAGCATGCGACGCAGCTGCTCGGTGAGGGGGAGACCAAGAATTTTATCCTCACGCACATCTTTGGGCTCAGCCCCTATCTTCTGAACCGGCCGGAGGATTTCTGGCAAGAAGCTCTGCGGCTTCACTATCGCGGCGCGGGCCTTCCCAGCCTATTTGCAGACCATGTCGCAACCGTCCTTCAGGACACATCTCTTGGATGTCTTCCGATTAGTGAACTGCTCACCTCAAAGCCCTTTATGGTCCGCGCCATACAGGAATCTTGGGCGCATTTCGTCGCACAATATGGTGTTGAACCTGGTGCCCGCGACAGGGATCAGGAGCCGGTCGAAGGCCATCCGTTTGACGTACCCTTTGATCACCCCGACGTAAGGGTGATCATAGATACCATGTTCCTCGAGGGAGCCCTTCAGCCGATTGAGGCAAGTGTGCGTCCTGAGCACATTCCCGATTGGATACAGGTTGGTCTGATTGATGACCCACAGGCACTTTCGCATTTGGTGTCGGCGGGAGCGAAAAGGATCGCGGCGAGTCTACCCTCGGAGGGGGCTTCGCATCGAGATTGGTTAGAGGCGGCGCGCCGCCTTGGAGAACTCATCTACCGCTTCAACGAACTGAAAGCGGCGGACGCAGATAACCTGCAGGGGCAACTTCTGAGCTTGCAAAGAGAAGCCGATGCCCGCCTCAAGGATTGGGTGCTTCAGCATTTTGCAGACTTGCCCTCCCTACCCGTCGCAAAAGCGCCAGTGATGGTACATCACGTGCCGCGCTATCTCGCGATGCGCAGGGGATTTGGCGAAGATCGAATTGCTCTTCTTGTCTTTGATGGTTTGGCATTGGACCAGTGGGCCCAGATCAGGGAGCACCTGTCGACCAAGCTTCCCGACTTATCCGCCGACGAGGGTGGCTGCTTTGCGTGGCTGCCGACACTGACGTCAATCTCTCGCCAAGCGCTCTTTTCCGGCCTTAAGCCACGGGAGTTTCAAGGCTCAATGGATTCGACTGCGCAAGAACCGTCTCTCTGGGCGAAGTTCTGGCAAGAAAACGGCCTCCGGAAGCCCGAAGTCGTTTACCAGAAGGGCCTAAAACGTTCCGACCAATTGGCACTACTCGAGGACGCACTTTCAAAGCCGACGACCAAGGTCGCTGGCCTTGTCGTTGATATGGTCGATGAAATTGTCCATGGAGCAATGCTTGGGAAACGCGGGATTGCTGGCCAAATTCGCGAGTGGTGCGATACCGGCTTCATTGAAAAACTGTTTCTAATGCTCAGCAGGCACGGTTACCATATCTACCTGACTGCTGATCATGGAAATGTTGATGCTTTGGGCATTGGACGGCTTAGCCAGGGTGTTGTATCCGAGATGAAGGGAGAGCGCGTTAGAGTATATCGCAGCGAGGACCTCGCGGCGTCTGTTCCACAAGAGATCGATACATTTCGATTCAGCGGTCCAGGACTCCCGCCCGACTTTTTGCCCGTTTACGCGAATGAACGCGGCGCGTTTGTGCCCAAAGGAAACATGGTTGTCGCTCATGGAGGGATGGCGTTAGAGGAACTGATTGTGCCGTTTGTGAAAATAAATATGAAGAAAGACGAACATGCGACCAACAGCGCCTAAGATAGGATTTGACCGTTTCATTCGCCTTGAATGGGCAAAAAAAGCGCTGGAAGTCAGAACTGGTCTCGCTGAGCTCGACGATCTTGATGTTCTCCTGGATGAGGCTCACTCAGGACTTTCTGCCAAGAAAAAGACCAGAACCGTACTGAACCGCCTCTGGTTGGAGCCGCGCAAGGATCTGGAGCCTTTAGCTGAACACGCAGTGGAGCTTTTCCAATCCATGCCATCAATGTCACCGGCCACTCTCACGTGGGGTATGGCTATTGTGACATACCCTTTCTTTGCCAAAGTGGCTGAAATCGTTGGCCGATTGACCTCGCTCCAAGGCGAGTGCACTACCGCCGAGGTACATCGCCGGATGGCAGAAATCTACGGCGAACGCGAAGGGACGAGAAGGATGACCAACATGGTCCTTCAATCCATGTCCGACTGGGCAATGCTCGATCGTAGTAGCAACGGGAAGATTCTCACGCGAAAGAATGCCGTATTAATAGATGGGCCAGATTTAGTTCGCTGGATGATAAGGGTTGTTTTAGAGGCTGCAGGACGGCCGATTAGACTTGGATCGCTGGAAGCAAGGCCAGAAATTTTTCCTTTTGAGCTTGGTGAAAACCTCGGGTTCGTCGTATCATCTTCGACTTATCTGGAACTGGCCGCCGATAGCGCTGGTAACCAGATTGTATCATCAAGAATCTAGCTCAACTGTTTCAATGAATTTCAACTTTACACCCCCTTTTGCAAAGATAAGTTTTCTTTGAGAGCTGAGTTAAAAGGTCCGATGTAGCTAACCAAATAGTTGGCGACGTCATCACTCAACTTTTCGATATCGTCATCATCGACTCCGTCCTTCATCAAGCGCTGCATCTCTTTCTTGCTTCGAATTGACTTCGAGCAAATTCTGGTGAAGTCGGGTGTAATTGTCGTTGAGCGCTTCACATTGATTTTTGCCTTGTCGATTGCATCAATAACGGAGAGACGCGTCTCTTTAGGTCCGCGCCCAACGACAAAGCGGCCGCCGAAACTGTAGGGCGTAACCTCTATTTCGAAAAGGCATACTCGATTAGATGATACCCAGCGCTCCCCCTTAAGAATACCGTCCAGCGCATCCCACTCAGGCACGGCAAGGCGTACCAATCGGCTGGATTTGCTATCAACGACTAGAGAGAGATCGAGGCCAGAGTCTTGAAGGCTTTCGTTCACCTTTCGTAGAAGAATGTCTCCGCCGACAGCGTCCAGAAGCTCCGAGGCTGGATTAGGTTGGTGCTCCATCAGAAACTCAAGCGCGGGTCCGTGCTGTGACCAGATCTTCCTGGCAAGTTCCTCGAGTTTTGGGTTCTCCACGTACCTATTCCTCATCATTGAGATGTAAGCTTCGACGAGCGAACGTGCTTTTGCATGACCGCTTGCCTGTTTCAGAGCATCTTCGAAACTGTCGAGCACACTAGCAAATCCCACATCGGTCCATTCATTGCGAGTAGAAGCTGTGTGGTCAGGAGTTAGAAAGTAGTAAAGGATCTTTGCGTCCGGCCACCTTCTAGCAACCTGATCTTCATAGTTCGCGAGTTGCCCCGCGCTTTCGTTCGCTTCGACTTTTACTTCTATTACCAAAACTAAGTCGTTGTCCGCCACCGCGCTTGGAATGCGTACTAAAAGGTCGATGCGCTTCCATTCCCTCAAAATGACGGCGCCTGACAGATCCTCAAGATGGATTGCTAAGCGCAATTCCTTTTCTGCTGCTTGACCAAGTAACGTTTCAATGAAGCTCTTCAAAAGCAGGTCCCCGAAACCGTGACGTCCCAGCGGATCGATAATGTCAGCAAGAAAATTGGAATGGCGGATTTCTTGTCGAGCCACACCCAAAGCTTCAAAAGGGCAGTATACTTCTTGACTTTCCGAAAGTTCGCGAAATGCTTCGCTGCGCATTAGCAAGTCTGAAACTTCGTCGAGAACATCATTATTTAGACCTGCCTCATCAGATCCTATTATCTTCATTCTATTTTCTTTTTAATTTCAAATTAATCACACAACAATTCGTACTTCAGCAAAAACATGTTATCAAGCCGCATAACCTTTAGGTAACGATGCCGCCATATTCACTGTGTCCTTTGTATTGGAGGCATCCGGTAATCCACCTCTTTTCCAAACCTGCATCAGAATACGGAAACGCAGCACATGAAACCAATCGATTGACGGAAAGAGTGTTGTGCATACTGTGAAACATTAGTCAGGCGATTTTAGAGCATTTTTCCCTTCGGCCCAGTACTGAGACCACCATGAAGCCTGCATCGCCGTTTTCCGGGTACTACACGGGCATGACACTGGCCTCCAGCTCGAGTCTTTGCTCCGCATTGTGGGCGCTCTGACTTAGGCAGTGGTTCCCCGTCATCATTCAAACCCAATTCAGCCATCCGCTTGCAGTTTACTCCGGAGCACTGAGAGCAGTCCCTCTGGTAGTTCTGATGTTTGTGGGACTCTGCGGGGCAAGGCCGCCAGCGTGACAGAAGCGACCGCCAATCTATGGAGTTGCGTTTAAAGCGTGCTCGTATTTTTCGCTCAAAATTTGACGGGCGCCCCATCATGAAACCTCAACATTTGTTAACATAGTCAGCAAACCCCATGACGTAGGTAGTGCTCTGGGGTTTCTGACATCTTGTTATCGCCCGGAAGCCCCCCTTTCACGGCTCCTGTGGTAGCAATAACTACGGCTTTTTTTTGAGAAACCCCCTGGCTCGCCGTGGGAAGGTTTCATCCACGAGTTTTTGAATAGCCGCTTTTTCCTCTTCTGATGGTGACTTTCGAACAGGAGCGGGATCCGGCTGCTGTCGCGAAAGCTCCTGCATCATAAGCAAACGCGGCGAACTTTTGATTTTGCAAACTTGTTCAAGTTCATTCCAAGTTGGAAACCATTTCCAAGATTTTGTCACTAGAACGTAGTGGACAACGTCCGCGGGAAACTCCAAAAGGCGCCTTGCGTAAGCCGAGACCATCAGCTCAGCTTCAAAACCGTTGCGCCCTGGTCCAGCCGTTATCACTGACAACTCCGCAATCCATTCCTCGATTTGTTCCTGGCAAGCCGGCGTTAAGAACTTCAAAAGATCTTGCTTTGCTTTAGCTCGCTTTTCATTTGTACCGACAGCCGTGCAGGAGGTTGCCACTGAGAATGAGCCCAGGCTTTCGCCATTTTGGCCTCTGGGGTAGCGGCCTTCATACACTACGTTCAGCTCGACGCCTTGCGACAACGCTCGCGACACCGCTGCCGTGTCGACGTCGTGAGGTGTCTGGCGTGAAAGCCATGCGCTGGTTTCCAAATTTTCTTGAATTGCTGAGCCATGTTCTCCAGCCAGCATCCCAGTCTTTGAACTTGGTTCCCTTTGCGAGGTGGTAATCACGGAAACGATCGGCTTCATACTCAATCTCCTTCTCAGTGAAACTGCGATCTGCTGCGTCTTGAACGTTTTTCTTAGAGGGCACCCAACTGTCCGGCAGCGAGGTAGCCCGTGTCGATTTTTGTTCTCGGGGGACTAAAGGGGGTTCTTCTGACGGTTCACTTAAGGTTCTAGGGATATTTGGGGGTACCTCCTGCACTTCTTGACCGGCATCTCTTGCACGTGTCAGATGTTCTTTTTGCATTCGTGCAGCCAGTGCACGAGTTGGCTCCAAGGTGGAGATTGCATTAAGGTTCAGTCGATACTCGATTGTGTAACCGTTGGCGCAAGGTCGCTTACCAACGTGTGCGATAAGTCCAGCGCCAACTAAATCCTCTATGCACTTTTGGACTGTTCGCTTTCCCATTTCCAGGTCTGCAGCAATAGTTTTCTTGCTTGCCCAAACCCCCGAGCCGTCATCGCTTGCGCAACCCGCCATGTACAACAACACTGCTTTTCGTGTGGGAGAACCAACTTTCTTTTTTAGAACTGCTTCAGTCGCCACGTAGCTCATTTGCATCCGCCTCGAAGGTTGAAACTTGACGGATTTCCAGTCAGCGGGTGGCAAAAACTTAGACGCAACGACTGACTGCTAAATAGTACACTTTTTACCCACTGGATCATGGTTCGATCTCGGTAAAACGGCGAGCATCAAGCCACAACTCTATGCTCGTTTCTGTCCAACCCACAGCTCGCTTTCCAAGTTTGATTGACTGCGGGAACTCACCCTCCGCAATCATCGCGTAAATTGTTGAGCGAGAGAGACCAGTAACCGCCTCAACTTCCTTTCGCCTCAAAACGCGCTCGATAGTTTTGTTCATAGTGTTTCCTTTCAAGCCCTATGCAATCAAAAGGCGCCCAAAAGTTGCAACGCCTATGTCGCTAACGGCCTATGATTTGGTGGATCAACTCGGCCACAAAAAGACTTTGCCAATATTTCAATGCCTCATAAAAGTGTTTTTTTCTCAATATTTTGCCGCGCAATCGGACGCTACATCTTAAGTAGAAAATCGCACTATGTCAGTTTGTTGCAAACGGGTTGCATGTTGTTGCAAATAGACTCACAAATAAATCTATACAACTATACTATAGGTTGTGGTGAATTGCATCGTTTCACAGGCATGCGGCTAACCAAACCAAGGTTGCTGCGCGAATCAATAAGAAAACTCCGCTTCTAGGGTCAGGTTTCACATCCAATGGACGACGGTTGCTGTGAGTGCGATTGCTGACAATAAAACCGAACATCAAGAAACTGACTGAAAGACAAACTTTGAGCTAACTGCAAGACACAGTCACCCAGTGTTCCTAGGCTCTGGACTCATAACCAAAACAACACTGCTGCCGCGAGGGCGATGGCAGATAGAAAGGTTATAGGGCATCTGTCGCAACGTGTCGCGAACCTGCGCCAGTCTTTCAACCGTCCAAACATGTTCTCAATCTTGTGACGGCTTCGATAAACCTTGGTGTCATGTTGGATGGCGTTTTTGCGGTTCCGCCACGATGGGATGCAGCGTGTGATGCTCTTTTCCTTCACGCCCTCACGGAACCAATCGGCGTCATAGCCGCGATCCGCCAGCATCCAATCGGCAGAAGGCAGTGAGGGTAAGAGCGCCCGTGCGCCGATGTAATCGCTGACATTCCCAGCAGTCAGAAATAGTTGGATGGGACGACCCACCGCATCGGTAACGGCATGGAGTTTCGAGTTCAACCCACCCTTGGTGCGGCCAATCAGGCGACCACGCCCCCTTTTTTAAGCCCCATGCTGGACGCTGTTCTATGGGTCTTCAGGTGGGTCGCATCAATCTTTAGTGCACCTGTTGCATCGCCTTGAGCGGCCACTTCGGTCAGGATGCGTGTAAAGACGCCCATGTGAGACCAACGGGCCCATCGGTTGTATAGCGTCTTATGCGGCCCATAGTCGGACGGAGCATCACGCCAACGCAGACCATTGCGAATGACATGGATGATGCCACTGAGAACCTTTCGGTCGTCAGCACGAGCAACACCATGTGGCTTTGGGAACATGTGCTTGATGCGGTTGCGACGCTCTTGGTCGAGCCAGAACAGATGCGACATGGACAGTCCTCCTGTCGCTGCTGAATCACGAAGCCAAAATAGATTGAATCGGCCATGCCATTGTCTGCTAAGCGTGGAACAACGGTCATCCGGCAAAAACCGTCAGATGACGGCACAGAGCCCAAAATGACGAATGCATCGCTTCGCTCTAACGTCCGCTCTTCAGGGCACTGCCAAAAACGTATCAAAATCAATGCTGGTTTTGCCAAGGGTTTTCGTCCATATCTAAAGTTTGGTTTTACGCGGTGCAGTAGGTCGTGACAAAAACGACCGTTTTTGCCTATGTTCTCTTAGAATTGGGAGCATCAAGCCAGATGTTTTTTGATCGTCGGGCCTTTGAGAGAACCAGGCTGATTACCGCACGGGGAGCCACGAAAAATGACGATGGGTGAGGGACCAAAGTCCGAAGTGAAAGCAGAAGGCCAAACAGCCGACGAGACGCGTTCCGAGTCTAGTGGTGTTGATCAGGCGGATAAGGTTGACGTTTCACAGGAAGTTAGTCCGACCCCGCCCACCGGTGAGAGCGCGACGAAAGAACAGATCACCGCCTCTAAACCAACTGCCAGCGAAGACGCCCCTCTTTCTGGAACGACGCCTCCAGACTCTACGTCTGAGCCCGTGAGCGAAAAGGACAATGGTGACCAAGCAACTGACAAAGAGAAATCAGAGATTTTTGCATTTTTGCTCCGCCAAAAGGAACTGTTCACTACGGTACTTTTCTTCTTTGGGGCGATAGGTTTCATGTATGCGACCTTTGCGACACAAAAGAACCTTTCACTTATGGAATGCCTATTGGTCCAACAAGCTGAAATGAATCGCGAGTCCAACTTCCAGCGTGAGCGCCTACATACCGCACAACTTATTCAGAACGAGGTGTTGATCCTAGCCAAAGCTCACTCCAGCCTGCCGCCCCACGAAGCAGAAATTTATGCAATGCTGGAGAATATCGCCAAACAAGAAGCCACCGCGGCGGATGACGCCGGTACTAGGATGCAAGGTATCTCGAAGGAGATGGCAAAATGCTACGAGTGATATGGCTTTTGTTCGCGGCGATTTGTACAGCTTTGGTCTCTAGCACAGGAAGCGCTCAAGAATTTGAACCATGCAATCCAATCCAATGCGTACTTGAAGAGCCGCCTAAGCCCAGCTGCAGAATGAAAATTTTTCCCGGTATAAGTGTTGATGATCCTGCCTGCATAGCGCGATACCAAGTGCTGGTAATGGAAGCAAAAGCACGCCACCAGAACTGCATGAGCCGCGCAGCGTTTGAAAAGGCAAGATGCGAGTCTTTACGGGCCGCCAAAGACGACACATCTGCGTTGCTGACAGATGGAGTCGAATGTAATCGTGCCACCGATTGTATGTCAGGGTACTGCCTGCCTGGACCTTCACTGAGACCAGCAACGAGCCGAACAAGGGTAAGCCCAGATGAGCCTTGGTATTGCGTTGACGCATCGGCAAATTGTGCGCTGCCTGAAACCGGTGGAGGTTTCTACGGAGCCCCCATTCTTTTCCAAGGGAAAAATCTGATTTGCCAAGACCCTGGAAAAGGTCTGTGGGCTCAATACCTCCCAGGAGAGGTGGTAGTTTTCTACGGATGCCTCGGAGACAACTGTCAAGCACAGTATAGCGACTCCGAGTTCACACGTTCATCGATTTGGTTTAGTGCCAATAGTACCAGAGCTAACCAGGCATTTGCCGAAGAAATTTGTGCGCAATACGGTGACTCCCTGGTCTCGGCCACCGGAACTAGGCTTCTAACAAGTCCAGGCGGACCAACCGGGTATGGATTTGTCGAAATCAAGTGCACAATATCCGATACATGAAGGCAAGATTGGCTTGGAGGAGTGTCTAATCTCATACGTTTCAATCACTAACGAAAACGACCGTTTTTGGCATTTCCAAATCGTCACAGCCGACCTTGGCGCGACCGCAGCGAACTAGTGCTTTGTCCGCAACTCGGTTATTGCACGTTCTTGCCCGAGAAGATCAGTTTCAGCTACGGCAACAACGTTTAGGGCTATACTCTAATGGGCAATTTCCACGTTGCCTTTGCACGCTACCTACAATAACCAGCCCGCTTCAAACGCGATTTTGCTGCCGGGGTTTCCAAGTGCCTGTATCGCCCACCCGAGTACCTCGCGCAATCCAGCGCATGCCCCGCAGCAATCACGGCAGCACCAATGTCTTGTCCGTCCGCGTAACAAACACCTACCCAGCGATCATAGGTGCGCTCACCATTAAGCTTGCACTCGATGTTCTTGCCGCGCAGGAAGTTCACCATCCAGCGTTTAGCATCCTGACCAGAACGAGTACCAAGTTCAGGTGCATCCACACCGTTCAGGCGGACGGGAGTGCCATCGACAACGATCGTGTCTGCGTCGCGTACTTGGAGGCCACCAGCGGCCGCAGTAGTTGCGAAAAATGCCAATGCAATGGTTAGCTTCTTGAACAAGGCGAAGTCCTCGGTGTCTCGTGTTAATCGATAATTTGGGTCGCTATGCGTGTATCCAATAGTTCTTCCTCGATAAGCGCATAAATTTCCTCGGGTGGAGTGTTCAGTGAGAACAGCATCATTGACGGGTTCACACCCAGGTCAATCAGGTGCTGCATCGTCTCTCCTTGCCCCTTCTGGATGCCTTCTACCGCGAAGACGACAGGTATTAAGCGAGGCTGGTCGTAGTAGTGCTGATGCATACCTACAATGCCGCGAAGAGAGACGATGCGTTCCTCACCGCCTGCAAGGACGTAGGGACATGACGATACGCACATCGAGCCAGCGAGAACGGCTGTAGAAAGCTCAGCACCTCTTACCTGCTTACCAATGGACAGTGCCTCAGAAACCACTCCTCCTGGGCTGTGGAGAGCCACAAGGTCGGGCTTCTCCTGCATGTCGGACAGATACGAAGCGAAACGTGCCGAGTCGTCCACCTCTATCTGGCCGCTAAGAAGAAGTATCCTCCCTAATCCTTCGACTTCCTGAACTGAGAAGTCCAACCGGTTTGGAAAAGCCTCTGGCACGGGTACTTCCAGAGGTCCATCCTGCGGTAAAAGCGACGGATCGCTACGATCAGTGCGATACTCTCGACGTTGATCGCCGGGAGTTATTGGTCCAGTCGGGAGTTCAACGCGCTCCTTGAACGGGCTGGGCATTACACCAAAAACGTCCGACGCTATTAGAACGCCCGCAATCGCGAGCTGCAGGATCAGTACGTAGCGCAGCCCAGAACGAGGATCTAGACGACTTAGTAAGTTCATCACGTTTCATCCTTTTGTGGAGTGGCGCGGTTGAGGATAGCTGCGTCTGCCACGCCCATAGTCGCCTCTACGTCTTTCATGGCATTCATTGCGGCTCTAAGGTCAGAAAGCGTCAGAGTATCTTCGATGCTCATACCATCTTTACCACTTCGGATTGCGGCTTGTGTGATAGCCAGCACAAACACCAACACGGCGGGCAACAAGTCGATGGCTATAGCTCCAGCCCAAGAAGGTACGAAGTTGTGGGCGTACTTGATCACCGCATCGGCGCTGGAAATCGGGTTATATGCCGTCTCGATGGGCGGCTCCATGTCCAACACCTCGTCAGCAGCGTTCTTGAGTGTCTTGCTGCGTTGGTCCAGCGCGTTCAAAACGGAGTTGATTGTGGACGATTGAGCGTCTCGTACGTCGGAACTGCGCCCATCAAGCTCTGGCAGTACGACCGAGGATGGCAGGTCCTCAGCAGCACGAGCAACAAGTGGTGCCACGCTGTACTGGTTGAGGCGCGAGATAACACCCGCCAGCTTCACGCTTTCCTCGGAGAACTGAACCGAACGGCGATCCACTGGACCGGGGGCTACAGTAAGCTCGCGCATCTTTGCGAGGATTTCGTTGCCTTGCTGGAAGGCTTCCTCGATAGGTTCTTGCTGCGCCGCGATCTGCTCCTCAAGGTTTCGCAACTCCTCAGCTTTTTGTGTCAGCACACGAAACACGGCACCCCGACCGGCGGTACCTGAGAGGTCTCCAGACTGCTCGAGTTCAGCCAGTTCTTCAAAACTCTGGCGGGCGCGTTCCACCTCGCGACCCAACGCTTGGCCACTGAGGGCTATGTCGTGGGCTTGCTCTAGAGCTGCTTGGTAGTCACGGACAGTGTTTTCCAAGTGTTGTTCGACCGCCGCCGAGCCTGCGAGTGCGGCTGCGTTCAGCCAGCTAGACATGGCGATGATGGCGACAGAGCCAACAATCGTCGAGATCGTAAGGCCAATGAAACCGCTAGCCGTACGCATTGAAGGCAGCAGACGGAGCATGTAGCTCCAAAACACGAAGATACCGACAGACACGGCGATTGAGTACGCAACGGCTGCGAAGAAAGAAACGGCACCGTTATCTTCGAGCAATGAAGACACGCCGAGATAGGTGTAAATACCAGATGCAATGGCCAGAACACCTAAGGCTGCGGGCGTGAACGTGTCTAACCACGCTAGATGACCTTCTAGTTCTTTGGCAGTCCGAAGTCCCTTTGCTTCCTCCGCCGTCAAGCGATCCTTATTCTCCGTCATATTACATCTTGCTCCACACTCATCACGCGATAGTTCGTCACTTAATCATTCATTAAGACATTTCACCCTGGGTTGCATATCTGGGCGCTACGAAGCGATTGCTTGCGCGGAACTGCCATTCTTCTGTGAGTTCCCGCCAACTTGCGCCCGTAGTTCTAGTATTGGCAAAGAATACCAACTACCTGAAATTCAGGTTGTTATTCTGGGGAACTAAGTAAGTAGAGATCAACTGTCTCGCAGTCCTAGGCGTGAGATCGCTCAGCGAAGCAAATCAGTCACATCTCTCCGATTGAATATAAGGTGTCCCTAGCAAATCAACCCCGGCGTGTGCTTGGGTCGATCCTGATCCGGTGTGACAATATTGATTGAATTAACTTTTGGGGGCCTGGTTCGTGGAAATCTTGATAATTTTGGGTTTGGTTTTGGCTGGTGCGGTGTATTTGACAGTTCGCAGCAACAGGCCTGGCGACACAACGACTCGTCCGAGCCAGTCAGGTGTGCATGAGAAAACAAGATTAACCACAAACCAAGGACGGCGCACTTCGCAGTCACAGCGCTTTGATGCTGCCCACAAGTTACCCAAACCCGAAGTATCCATAATAACGGGTTCAGCGTACGTAGTAGATGGCGATACATTGGTAATAAAGAAAACCCAGATCCGTCTGTTCGGCGTAGATGCTCCTGAGATGGATCACCCCTATGGAAAGAAGGCAAAATGGGCACTCGTTTCACTCTGCAAAGGTCAAAAAATTAGGGCCGAAGTGACCGAGCAAGACACCCACGGACGGACTGTTGCAAAGTGCTATCTTGAGGATGGTCGTGACCTATCCGCAGAAATGGTCAAGCTTGGCCTAGCGATAGATTGGCCGAAATTCTCTGGCGGGAAATATAGATCAATGGAAATGCCTGATGCTCGAAAAATGCTATGGCTCGCAAACGCCAGACAAAACGGACATATGGGGCTGTGGAAGCAATACGAAGCGAGGCAGGCCGCTCGGAAACTTAACGATTAATTGAGCCTGAAATCACAACTTAGCACTACAAGCAACTGAAGCAGGCAAAGTCGTGTGTAGGCCCGAAGAAGACAATCATCGAGCCTTGCATTCTATCTGATCTGCGGACACCCCTTGGTCGACTCCTTCTATTCTTACTATCTACTCTTACATCGCAGAACGTAACCAGCCGAGCGATGAAGTCGTACCGCCGGTCAACAACTTGAAACCAGGAACCTTAATCCACGATGTCTCAATTCTCCTAAAAAAGTGCGATACACTCCGCCCGAAAGCATGGATAATTTGACCGAAAGTCTAGAAAAGATCAGCGCTCCCTTAAGAACGGAACGAGCTTTGCGTGGTGCGGCATTGATTCTATCGCCTTTTTCACCCTACGCTCGTGGAGAGTTCTGAGAATTTCCGAGGGGGGCCAAAGTGGGCAGAGGCGGCTATCTAGGCGGAAGCACGATAATCTACCCAGGCAACCGAGGCTGGAGCTATGACCCACTTGAAACTGTCGGACAACCTAGAAACAAAGCAAAGAAGAACACTAAAACAATAAAACGGTCCGCCAAGAAGATAGCCGGCAACGACTTCCTTCATGATTTCGCGTTGTCATGCGCGTGCTGTAAAATTTATGACGTTCCATGGCCCAAACTGGATCCTTCCGAACCAAGGCTTAAGCCCTTACTCGATAAATCAGGTCATCAGTTTCATAAACAGTTTAGGAACAAAGTCACCCATTCACAGAAGGCGGCTCGTCGAACTCTAAATGGTTATATCGCGCAGTGTGCCAGTTCTGATGTGCTTGGTCGTTCACGTCCTGGCCTCCCAAAGTCAATCCGTTATGTTACGTCGAGTGAAGAGTTCATCGACATCGTGGAAAGCGAAATTGAAGTTGCTTCCCAGCGAACCCTAGACAAAGCAATATCAGCGTATGCTGATACCTGTGCAACCAAGGAGCGACAGGGCCTCAAAAGGCCGCCTGAGCCAGATCGGTTGAAGAGGTTATTCAATGGCGAGATACCTAGCGACATTTTGGAAACCAAAATTGAAGAAGCCAAGAACTCCAAGACGTGGAAGTTAGAACTCAGATCTAATAAACAACTTTCTAAACCAGATAAGCGTTCCTAAGCTCGGCTCTCTGAATACCCAATTAGTTTGTTACAGATTTTGGGTAAGAAAACGTGCGAGCTGCGCAGTTTTGTCCAGAGGAAAGCACTTCCATCTGAACCACCAAGTTGCGAAGTATCGAAGACTAAACTGCCTACTCACTCTCAAAATAAGTTATGTTGACCGCGATACGCTTGAAACTTAGGCTTTTGAAGCGCATTGCAACTCATCCAAGTAATCTGCCCACCACTGAGACAGCTTAACTCTCTCATCCCAGTGTTTTCCACGAGCGTAGGCGCGACGAATCTCATTGCCTTCGACGTGCGCAAGTGCTCGCTCGATGGCGTCTGGATGCCAAGATCCTGCTTCATTAGCCAGGGTCGAGAATATCGCACGGAAACCATGTGCCGACATTTCTTCTTTTCCATAACCCATTCTTCTAAGAGCAGCGTTTAGGGTGTTGTCGCTCATACATCGTTTGGATGTCCGGACAGACGGAAAAAGGTAAGTTCCCCAACCAGTCAAGCGCTTCAATTCAGCAAGTTTGGACTGCGCCTGGGAGGAAAGTGGCACCGTATGAGGGCGTCGCATCTTTGCGCGATGCTCCGGCACAATCCAAACAGCGCCGTTTTCGTCTAATTCAGACCATTCAGCCATGCGAAGCTCACCAGGCCTTAGAGCAGTGAGTGATAATAGTTGGAGCGCTATCCTAGTTGTTGGCTGGCCTTCAAACCCATCGATGGCGTTTAAGAGAGCCCCTACACCTTTAGGGTCAAGGATTGCCGCGCGGTGATTTGGTTTGGGTCGCACAAGCGCGTCTTTCAGGCCAAAAGTTGGATCATTGTCAATTAGACCCTGTGAAATCGCAAACCTAAACACCGCTCCAGCAGCTGATCGCATACGCAATGCTGTTTCGTATGTTCCTTTAGCTTCAGCTTTCTTTAGCGGCACCAGAACATCGCGAGCAGTTATCTGCGCTATAGGCGTCGACCCAATTTCCGCGCACAGCATGTCGTGAAGCCAACTTGTTTTGGCGAGGGTTGCCTGCGCCTTTCCTTCTTTGCGTTTTTTCTCCAAAAGATCCGATGCCAACCGCATAAAGGTAGCATAATGTTCAGCTTCCTGTTCTGCCTTCTTCCTTTTAAATACTGCAGACGGGTCCTGGTGGTCCGCTAGCAATGATCGAGCCTCATCGCGCTTAGATCTGGCCTGCTTCAAAGAGACATCCGGGTATTTACCCAAAGCCAACAGTTTCTCCTTACCCAACCAGCGATATTTAAAGCGCCAAAGCTTTGATCCATTTGGCTTTGTGAGTAGGAAAAGCCCGTCAAAGTCGGCTGTCTTGAAAGGTTTGTCCTTCGACTTCAGCGCTCGAATCTTTGCGTCACTTAGAACCGTCATGGGGGTACCTCATTTTTCGATCGAAACGGTACCCCAGTTTGATACCCCCTATCGGGGTACATTCAGCTGGACTGCCCAGGACGCTGCCGGACAAAAATCACGGCAATACCCAGAAAAAACAAGCTAGTATCAAACGGTTTCGGAAACAACAGGAAGATATTGTGGTGCCCGGGGGCGGAATCGAACCACCGACACGAGGATTTTCAATCCACTGCTCTACCCCTGAGCTACCCGGGCACGGGAACGACATTCGTCGTTGGGTGGAGGCGTTCTATGACTTGCCACCGGCAGTGTCCAGAGGCTTTTTTACATTTTTTCAGTGCGGTCGTTTCGGCATAAGGTCTTGGGCTTCAGCGTCTGCTTCAAGGTCGTCTTCGCGCTGCGAAGGGACTGCGTAAGAACCGTTCAGCCACTTGGCCAAATCAATGTCTGCGCAGCGTTTTGAGCAGAAAGGACGGAACTTCTGCACCGTGTCTTCTCCGCAGATCGGGCAGCTCATTTCAGGATCTCCGCCAGCGGCAAACGGCTGCGTTTGCGTTGCAGTTCGAAATGTCCCAGCGGGGTCCAGCCTGCCAGAATCGTCTCGTCCGGATCCGACTTGAAAGCAGCGCGCAGAGCGGATTCGAAACCACGCCGGTCTTTTTTGGGCATCGGTGCCAGATCCAGGGTGATCTGCCCTGCCAATCCACGCACGCGCAAGGCGCGGGGCAACAGTTTGGCACAGGCAAAGTTGGCTTTGGTCCCAGCCGCCAAGGATGTGTCCGCGCCGGTATTCACATCCACTGCAACCAATGCGCGTGTAGGTTCGATATAAAGATATCCGCCACCCGGCAAAGGTTCGGAAACACCATGCGCAACATCTAACGCGTCCAGCACACCGTGAGTTTCGAAGCCTCCGGCCCGCGTGACAACCTCGGCCGGGTCTGTCCAGTCCCGCCAGGCCAGTATGTGAGGGCTGTCGCCTTCACTCAGAATCTCTGGTTCGGTGCCATCGTCATTCATCACCTGGTCCGCTTGCGCCAACATGGACGAGATGTCTTCGGCAATGTCATCCGCATCCGCACCCACGCAGCAGGAGCGAAGGATCAGGCCGTAACGGCTGTCACCCATCTGTTCATGTGCAATTTCCAGCAACTGGTCACGGACTTCTTCATCCCTGATGCTGCGCGAAATGTTCAGGCCCGGCGCTTCGGGCGTGACAATGGCATAGCGGCTTTTAAACAGGATCCGGTTGCTCACCGGAATGGCTTTGCCTGGTTCGCCATAACCACTCACCTGCACCAGAAGCATGGTGCCGGGGGCCAACCCTTTGACTTGTCGCAAGAAGGCAGGCCCATCCGGGGTTGTCAGAAACATGCCCCCCTGCCCTTTGACCGGGCGGTCGGCACGGGCGCGATAGATCGTACCGGGCGTAGGCGCGTCCGCTGCAATCAGGAAGTCATCAAGCTTGCCGTCAACCATAAGGGCCGCGGCTTCGCGGTCCTCGATATGGTCCAGAACGATAGTGCGGCCCTTCATGATGCCTCGCGATATAATGGATAGCCGATACCCTGCAGCAGAGCGGCGGTTTCGGACAGGGGCAGACCGACAATGCCGGTGAACGAGCCCGAAATCCAGGGAATGAACGCGCCTGCGGGGCCTTGAATGGCATAGGCACCCGCTTTGCCCTGCCAGTCCCCTGTCGCCAGATATGCGTTGATTTCGACATCCGACAGGCGCTTGACCTTCACCTGCGAGACGACGTCACGCTGCAATATTCGCTCCCCACGCCGTATCGCGACCGAGGTTATGACCCGGTGACGGCGACCGGACAACGCGTGCAGAAATTCGGCGGCTTGGCCTGCATCTTCGGGTTTACCCAGAATGCGACGCCCCAAAGCGACGGTGGTGTCTGCGCACAACGTGATGTCATCTCTATCCGCTTGTACCGCCTGCACTTTTTCGCGTGTGATACGGCTGCAATAGGGAACCGGAAGCTCGCCTTTCAGCGGTGTTTCGTCGATGTCAGGGGGGCGGATGGCATCGGGCTGCACACCAAGCTGGGACAGCAGGTCCAGCCGTCTCGGGCTGCCCGATCCTAAAATAAACGCCATTGCGGCAGGCGTTACTTGAAACGGTAGTTGATCCGACCTTTGGTCAGATCGTACGGGGTCATTTCGACCTGGACTTTGTCGCCGGCCAGAACGCGGATGCGGTTCTTGCGCATCTTACCTGCCGTATGTGCGATGATCTCATGGCCGTTTTCCAGCTCGACCCGAAACGTCGCATTAGGCAGGAGTTCCTTCACGACACCGGGAAATTCGAGCGTATCTTCCTTGGCCATGTTGTCTCCATCATTACGTTGCACCCGCAGAATCCGCGGGGATGTGCGCTTAAATGAGCCTATTTCGCCCTTATTTCAAGGGCGGAATCACCTAAAGGCTGGATATTGTGACCGATTCGACTCGGGGGGCTTGTTCCTGCCAATGAGTGCGGTTCAGCACATGGCCGTCCGCACGGACATGTGCAATTGCTTCCAATTCGACCTCGGCATAGGTCCAGCCGGGTTGGTTCAGCACGCCTTCGGCCAGCACCCCTGTGGCTGGAAAGCCCTTGTCCGGCGGGCCGAATATGCCGCCCGTACCAGTGTTTTTGTCCACGGTCTCGGACCATTCGTTATTTCCGACCAGCGAAGCCATCACTGTAACACATTGGTTTTCCAATGCTCTTGACATCGCTCCGATGCGGACACGCCAATAACCGGAAAGGGCTTCGGTGCAAGACGGAACAAGGATCAGATCCGCCTCGCTGAGGGCGCGGCCCAACAAAGGGAACTCGCTGTCATAACAGATGAGCACCCCGATCTTGCCCAGCGCGGTGTTGAACAGCTTCAGCGGACCACCGTGGGCAATGTCCCAATCTTCACGCTCGAACCGGGTCATGATCTGTTTGTCCTGATGGTCGCAAGCGCCATCTGGCGCATAGAACGCGGCGCGGTTCACTGGACGACCGTGGCCATCCATAACCGGGGCGGAAGCGCCCAGAATGTATGTGTTGTATGTCTTCGCAAGGCGGCTGTGCAGGGTTTGCACATCCCCCATTCGGTCAGACACTGAATGGATCGAGCGTTCCAGATCGCCTGCCACCTCGACCCCATCGAGGGTCGAAAGCTCCATGGCTCCGTATTCAGGGAAAACCAGAAGTTCAGCCCCCTGCCCTGCGGCTTCGGCGACCCAGCGGTCCAATTTGTCTTCATACTGTGCCCAACTGTCGAGCCAGCTGAGGTCGTAAGCGGCAGTGGCGATTTTCATGATTTGGCATCTACTAAGACTCAGTTGCCGCGACACTAGAAGAGGACGGCGCGGCATGTACAGGGCATTTGTTTCCGCACCGTCCTTCTGGCCCGCACCCAAGCGCTGTGGAGGTTTTGCGAGACGCTGGTTCAGCAATCAAACGATAACCCATCAAAAACCGGCTTGTCATTAATAATGTAATAACATTACATAGCCGGCAATTTATAACGGGCGAAGGCAAACACCCGTCTGCCCCCGATTCGGGCTAAAAAACACAGGAGCGCACCCCATGACTGAAACCCGACTTCCGGTCACTGTTCTGTCCGGCTTTCTGGGCGCGGGCAAAACAACCCTCTTGAACCGCGTACTGAACAATCGCGATGGCCGACGGGTGGCCGTGATTGTCAACGACATGTCCGAAGTGAATATCGATGCCGATCTTGTTCGCGCCGATACCGAGCTTTCCCGCACAGACGAGACGTTGGTCGAAATGTCGAACGGCTGCATCTGCTGCACGCTTCGGGACGACTTGCTGGACGAGGTGCGCAGGCTGGCATCAGAAGGGCGGTTTGATTACCTGTTGATCGAATCCACCGGTATCTCCGAGCCACTGCCCGTTGCGGCAACTTTCGATTTCCGCGATGAGCTTGGCGAAAGCCTGTCTGATGTTTCACGTCTGGACACGATGGTGACGGTTGTCGACGCAGTCAATCTGCTCAATGACTTCTCAAGCCATGATTTCCTGCGCGACCGGGGCGAGACCATGGGGGAAGAAGATGAACGCACGTTGGTACACCTGCTGACCGATCAGATCGAATTTGCCGATGTGGTCATTTTGAACAAGGTTGCCGACGCCGGGCCGGACCGCGTGGATGCTGCGCGCAAGATCATCCGCAGTTTGAACGCGGATGCTAAGATTATTGAAACCAACCACTCAGATGTTGCCGCAGACGAAATTCTGGATACCGGGCTGTTCGACTTCGAAAAGGCGCATGAGCACCCAATGTGGGCTAAAGAGCTGTATGGATTTGCCGATCACGTGCCGGAAACCGAAGAATATGGCGTTACCAGTTATGTCTACCGTGCGCGGCAGCCCTTTATCCCCGAAAAGATCCTTGAAATCTTGAACGGCGATCTGCCCGGTGTGATCCGGGCCAAGGGTCATTTCTGGATCGCCACGCGCCCGGACTGGGTGGCCGAGTTTTCACTGGCAGGCGCGTTGTCGTCCGTGCAGCCTCTGGGCACTTGGTGGGCAACAGTGCCCGAAGACCGCCGCCCTGATCATGAAAGCGCACGCGCTTATATGCAGGCCCATTGGCAAGAACCCTGGGGCGATCGCCGACAAGAGATCGTATTCATCGGCAGCGGCATCGACTGGCCTAGACTGAAAGCCCGATTGGATACAGCACTGCTGCCCACTGTCGCTGCAAGCCGTCTTGAAGACCTGCCAAAGCTGCCAGACCCCTTCCCGATCTGGCGCCGTGCCGAGGCTGCGGCATGAGCATTGTTCAGAACATCGCCCAAGACGCGGCCATGGGGATCGAGATTTGCACCACGCCGGACAGTCTTTCAGCCATTCATCAGCCCAGCTGCGCTGCAGCCATATGGAACAGACAACCGTTGCAAGGTTTTCAATCTTGGCTAAATGGGCTTGATCCCGAACAACTGCCCAAGACCCGCGTGATCCTGCGCCCCGAGTTGGTGCGCGAGGCTGTTTCTGAAGTATGCGACGCGCGCGGCACCCCACCGGGTGCAGAGCGCGCCCGGCTGGTGGACGACATTGCAGCGCTGTCTGATATCTTTGCCGGTCTGATGAACGCGAAATGGCTGCGGCTGCGGTTGGACGTGATAACGACCAATGCATGCCGCAGGTTCCACATCGATGCCGTGACCGCGCGCCTTGTCTGCACCTATAAGGGAACGGGAACGCAATATGGGGTCTCGACAGGTGGCGCAGACCCATCGCGCGTTTTCACAACCCCAACCGGCGCACCAATTCTGTTACGTGGCACGCTCTGGCCCGCACAACCAGACTCCGGTTTTCTGCACCGCTCGCCTCCGATTGAAGGCACGGGCGAGACGCGGTTGGTGCTTGTTCTGGATCCGGTCCTTGACCCTGAAAGTGAGTTTGACCCGATCTTAGGGCACTGAAAACAAATGCCCGGGCATGCTCTGCCCGGGACCTGCTCTAAGTCCTACACAGACGGGAACGTGAATTGGCATCTGCGGTCTGACGTGCTTGAATGTACGAAGGAGGCTGGTGATGCAAAAACAGGAAGAATTCGACAAGTTCTATTTCGCCAAGGTTGGGATGGGCGAGGCCTGCGGATGCGCCGAGCGTGTCATTGACGTCTATGAGTTCAACCGCAAAGGCGGTCAGCAATCCAAGAAAGCAGTGAAACAAGACAAGCGTAAACGCCTGTCGCTTCGGGCTTGGGCCGTGAAATACGGTTTCTTAAGCCGCAGGCGCGCACCGTAGATGGTGTCTACAGATCCCTGATCCAGAACTGTAGCGGTTTGAGCGTCTCGCCGTCTTCTCCGATGTCTTTCCAGGAAAACTGTGCAATGACGCCGGGTAGAGGCGTGTAACCGCGCGCGCGCCAGAAGGTGTCGAGCGGGCGGTATTGTGCAGGTCTCATCGGGTGGTCGTCCGGGCGTTGCACTCCGCAGAATGCAGCTTTGGAGAACCCAAGACGGCGAGCATGGGCTTCACGTTCGTCAAAGAATTTGTGGCCGACACCTTGCCCACGATACTCCGGTAACAGTACCGACTCTGCGCAATAGAAGATGTCGCCCAACTCAAGGCCTGTGCCTTCAAACGCTGCGGCGAAATCTTCGGCGTGATCCGTCAGGGGGGCACCGGTTGACGCGCCGATCAGGCGGTCGCCGTCGAAAGCACCCACCACGATGGCCTGATCGCTGTCCCGGTAGGACTGAAGGTATTTCCGCTCGTATTCAAGGTCGCCATCATAGAGATAAGGCCAGTCGTGAAAGACCTTGATCCGCAGACGGGCGACATCGTCCAGAGCAGCCTCAAGCGCCGCTCCGGTCAGGGGGCGGACTGCGCTGACCTCAGCCATTCGAGACCTGTTTGGTCCAGTCCGCCAGATTGTAGAAAGTTGTGACGCGGGTGATCTTTCCGTCTTTCAGATCAAAGAATGATCCGGCAGGCAGGCGATAGGTCTGGCCGTGCGCTTCGGGCAGGCCCTCGTCGGTTTGCAGATAGGTGCCGTTCACGGTGAATTCGGCCGCAGCGCGGGTGCCACCCTGGGCGTCGAATACGACGATATCGGTCAGGTTCTCTTTGTAGCAGCGATTCATATGGGCGCAGAAGGCCGCAAACTTTTCCTTGCCCACACGGATTTGGCCCTCGTTCACATGATGGGCCACGTCGTCGGACAAACAGGCCAACATGCCATCAACATCACCGGCGTTGAATGCCTCGAAATAGGTTTGAACGGTCTGGTTCATGGGTCACTCCGTTGGTTCGCCCCAGCGGTCCTTCAGATGCTTGATGATCTGATCGCGGGTCTGTCGGTAGTGGTGTAGCTTGGTTTCTCGCGTCTCACCCATCCCGGTAGGGTCCATTATTGGCCAGTAATCGACATCCAGATGAAAAATCCGGGTCAGTTCCAGCGCTTTGCGCTGACTGGCTGGTGACAAGGCGACAATCAGATCGAACGAACTGAGGTCGTCGCCCCACTCTTCCATCTCGTCGAAGGATCGGGTGCGGTGGCGGGACAACTCGACCCCGATTTCGTGGCATACAGAAATACAGAAACCGTCAATATCAAGATCGTTATGAACTCCGGCAGACTGCACGTAAGTGCCGGTGCCGTAGAATTTCTTCATGATGCCCTCGGCCATCGGGGACCGAACCGAGTTGTGGTCGCAACAGAACAGGATCGACTGCGGCAGAGGCGTCACCCGTTAGCCTCCGAAATGCAAAACGCAGATAAGCGTGAAGAGGCGGCGGGCGGTGTCGGTGTCTACGTCGGCTTTGCCCTCTAACCTTTCCTGCAAGACGCGGCTGCCTTCGTTGTGGATGCCGCGCCGGGCCATGTCGATGGTTTCGATCTGGCTGGGGGGCAGCGATTTTACCGCGTCGAAATAGCTTTCGCAGATCTGGAAATAGTCTTTGACCACTTGCCGAAAGGGGCCGAGCGACAGATGAAATTCCGCCGCCTTCTGCTCTTCCTCTGTTGCAACGTCAAAAACCAACCGCTTGTCGCGGATCGACAATTGCAAGCGATAGGGTCCGTCGGGCACAACGCGGTCATCGCGTTTGGGCAGAGAGAAACTGTTCTCTTCCAGCAAATCATAGATGGCAACCTTGCGCTCCTGCTCGATCTCCGGCGTCGGCGGGGGCAGGTTTCGGTCATCCAGTTCGATATGCGAGATGCGGGTCATCTTTACAGCTACAATCCTTGTGTCAGCACAGACCTATAACAACGAAATTCGCGTAGCAACGCACAGAAACGCCATATGGGCCCGGTCTTTGCGTCAATTCAACCTATTCAAGCGGTTCAGCCGGGCCGTAACCGACAAGCCATGCGCCTCAAGGCTTTCTGAATGGGCCAGTTGTTCGGCGGCCGGTCCGATGGCGCGCAGCGCTTCGGGGGTCACCTGGCTAAGTGTGGTGCGTTTGAGAAAGTCCATCACGCTGAGACCCGATGAGAACCGAGCAGACCGGGCAGTCGGCAGCACGTGATTTGGGCCGCCGACATAGTCGCCGATGGCTTCGGGCGTGTATTGACCCAGAAAAATCGCCCCGGCGTGGATGGTTTTTTCGCTCAACGTCACCGGATCTGCGACGCACAGTTCCAGATGTTCAGGCGCAATACGGTTCGACAGGGCCGCCGCCTCATCCAGATCACGCACAGTGATGACTGCACCAAAGTCGCGCCAACTGGCACCAGCGATAGCGCGACGTTGCAGAGTTTCGAGGCGTTTTTCGACCGCCTCAGCCACGCGTTGACCGAAAGTGGCATCATCGGTGATCAGGATGGATTGCGCGCTTTCGTCATGTTCGGCCTGGCTGAGCAAATCCAGCGCGATCCAGTCGGGTTCGTTATCCTTGTCGGCAATCACCAGAATTTCCGACGGTCCCGCAATCATGTCGATGCCGACCTTGCCAAAGACGCGCCGTTTGGCGACTGCGACAAAGGCATTGCCTGGGCCGGTGATTTTATCGACCGGCACGATGGTGTCGGTGCCATAGGCCAGCGCTGCAACGGCCTGCGCGCCGCCGATGCGATAGATCTCGTCCACGCCCGCCAATTGTGCGGCCAGCAAAACCAGTGGATTTACCTGCCCATCCGGCGTAGGCACCACAATGGCCAGCCGCTCCACGCCCGCCACTTTAGCCGGAATGGCGTTCATCAACACCGACGACGGATAGGAGGCCAGTCCACCCGGCACGTACAGCCCTGCAGCAGAGACCGCAGACCAACGCCAACCCAACGTGGCTCCGGCTTCATCCGTCCAGCTGTAATCGGTGGGCATCTGCTTTTCGTGGTAAGATCGGATGCGGGCTGCGGCAAGTTCCAGCGCCGTACGATCTTCCGCCCCGACCTCAGCCACCGCGTCTGAGATTTCTTGCGCGCTGAATGCCAGTGTTTCAGGTGTCAGCTCTAACCGGTCAAATTTAGCAGTCAACTCGATGACCGCCGCGTCACCGCGGTTGCGAACATCATCGATGATCTGAGCCACGACTGCGTCCACATCCGGGCTGTCTTCGCGCTTTGCTGACAGCAGCGTTTGGAAGGCACCCTCAAAATCGGGCGATGTGGTGTCGAGGAAAACGGGCATGATCAGGCACTCCGGGCGTTGCGCCATGGGACATATCGCCCGCTGCGCGCGGCCTCAACCCTCAGTCGTCGGGGTGCAGCGATTTGCGCATGGCCAAGCAGGACAAATCCTGGCGGTCACTGCACCGTCCGGTATCTTCCCACCCATGGCGTAGATAAAACTCCCGTGCCGTCCGGGTCGCGTCAAGATGCGTTTCGGTGCAACCGCACGCAGCCAGTTGCTGTTCCAACTGACTGAGCAGAGCGGCCCCAACCCCGCTGCCCACATGACCCGGATCAACGTAAAGCAAAGTGATCTTCCCGGTCTCGAACAAACCTCCGACGGCAGCCACCTGCCCTTCATGCTCGGCCACCCAGATCTGCGACCCTGATTTGAACCAACCCCGGATGGTTTCCGGATCCTTGTTTGTTGTCCATTTTTTCAGATGGTCAGGATCGTTATTGTGGTCGGCCACACAAAGCTGCGTGATCGACCGGATCAGCACCTGGCTGATGTCGAACACGTCGAACACAGTGGCCGGACGCAGCGCGACGCCTCCTGACGGTTTGGAAAACGCCTGAGAGATACCGCGCTTGTTCTGCATCTATTCGGGGTGCTGCGGGGCCTGACCCGACGGGGCCTGATAGGGGCGGGTTACGTCCTTGAGGGTCACGTCGACGGCTTCGACCTTAAGACGGATCACACCGTCGCCCGCCAATGTCAGCAAGATTTGACCAGCGCCATCTTCACCCGCTTCGAAATCGACCGAGAGAAGGGACATGATCATGTCAGTATCCCTTCGATCAACGCCTTGGCTGGCCACGGAAAGTACCGAATCAAAGACCAGCACGGATTGCACCCGCTCGAACGGGCGATCACGGCGGGTGGCCGCGTCTTTGTCTTCCCAGCGAAAGCGGTTCAGCAACAGGCCAAAACGGCGCTGCGACGGCTGCCATTTCATCTCGGTCACCGGGAAAACCGCGTCCTGCGCCAGGGTCGAAATCACCTGAAGGTCGTCGCTGTCCTCAGCTCCCAGATTCAGCGGGGCCTCGCGCCCGTCTTCAAAACTTGCGTCTGTCATTGGCCTTTGATCCGTTCGATTTTTGCACCCACGCCTTCCAGCTTGCGCACCACATGCTCATATCCGCGGTCCAGATGATAGACCCGGCTGACCGTTGTTTCACCTTCTGCCGCCAGCCCCGCCAGAATCAGCGAGACCGAGGCGCGCAGGTCCGTTGCCATAACAGGCGCACCTTTCAGGCTTTCAACACCGGTAACTGTGGCTGTGCCACCATGCACCTCGATATTCGCGCCCATGCGCACCAGTTCGGGTGCGTGCATGAATCGGTTTTCGAAAATGCGTTCTTCCAGCACCGAAGTTCCTTCAGCAGTGCACATCAGCGCCATCATCTGCGCCTGAAGGTCCGTCGGGAAGCCCGGAAACGGCTCTGTCACCACATCCACGGCCTGAACGCGACCATTCTTGCGCGCCACTTTCAGTCCCTTTTCGGTTTCCGCGACGCTGACTCCTGCTGCGTCCAGCTTCTCGGCAAAGGATTCGACCAGAGACATGCGCCCGCCCAGCAACTCAACCTCACCGCCGCAAATCGCCGGTGCCAGCATATAGGTACCCAGTTCGATCCGGTCCGTAACGACCTGATGCGTGGCACCATGCAACCGGTCGACACCCTGGATTTCAATGGTCGAGGTCCCCTCGCCCGAAATCTGGGCCCCCATCTTGCGCAAGCATTCGACCAGATCCACGATCTCAGGTTCGCGCGCGGCATTCTTCAGAACAGTGGTTCCCTTGGCCAGCGTCGCAGCCATGACGATGTTTTCAGTTGCCCCAACCGAGGCAAAGCGCATCTCATGCACCGCGCCTTTCAACCCGCCCGGTACCTTGGCGTGCAGATACCCGTCTTTCAGTTCGATCTCTGCACCCAACGCCTCAAGCCCTTCGACATGCAGGTCCATAGGACGCGCCCCAATCGCGCACCCACCGGGCAGCGAGACAACCGCCTGACCAAAGCGCGCCAACAATGGGCCAAGCACCAGGTTCGACGCGCGCATCTTGCGCACGATGTCATAGTCAGCTGTCTGACTAGTCAGGCTGTGGCTCGACATTGCGATCACCTGCCCGTCCTGCAGTGAAGACACTTCGGCCCCCAGCGATTGCAGCAAGGCGGTCATGGTTTTGATGTCGCTCAGTCGCGGCGCATTGGTCAGCGTCAGCGGTTCTTCGCTTAGCAAAGTTGCGGGCATCAGCGTCAGGCACGCGTTCTTGGCCCCCGCGATCGGAATTTGCCCGTTCAGCGGGCCGTTGCCCGTTACAAGAATCGAATCCATCTGCTCTTATCCCTCGTCCTTATCGGCTTTGTCCCCCGAGGCCGCTCGCGCCTTGGCCTGCGCCTTGCGCCGCGCCATATTCGCCTTAAGCGCCGCCTTCAAACGCTCTTCCCGCGCTTCCCCGGATTTGCCTTGTTTTTTGGGTGAATTTTTATCTGTCATGATCTTTCTCTACAGGAGGCGAAAAAAACCGTCCAGACACCCTTGCGCCGCGTTTCGTTTGAGTCTAATCACCCGCCCACAGCGCTGCTGTAGCTCAGAGGTAGAGCACTCCCTTGGTAAGGGAGAGGTCGAGAGTTCAATTCTCTCCAGCAGCACCATAAAATCAAAGACTTAGAGGATAGTCGACCTGGCCCCACAGGGGAATGGCGACCACATGGCGACCATCGCGCAGGTTTCCTCAGCCGATGGCTACGTTGCGCCGATTGGCCTGAGCATTCGATAACAGGCTGCACCCACCTGACGAACCCGCCCCCTGCCTACCCCCTCAGTAAGCCGTGCGCGTGCCAGTGAGGCTCGCCGATTTTGCGGGGCATGATTTTCAAAGGACCATCCTCTCTGAAGTAAGGCTCTAGCTGTTCTTTGAGGGCCGTCGAATTAGGGGCTCGGGACAAATGCCCGCTTCAGCCCGACAGGGGGCGTTCACTCAAGACGGAACTACGTCCGAGGTGCGGACGAAGCAGACATTCATTCGGAACTAAAGCGATGGGCATGACCCACCAAACTCTGCAATTTGTTGACCTTTAGCATACCGTTTTGCCACAAAGGAGCAATGCGATGTTCGCGGAGGTCTAGAATGTCGAGACTTGGTCGGCCGACAGCGAATAAGCAATCTCCAATTGCGAACTTCCGTCAATGAATGGAACCTCGACAAGCGTACTCTCTACGCTTAATCGGCCAACTACGGTGACTACTTCAAATGGTCCGCGCGTCTTAACGCCATTTTCGCTGCTGACTACTATCATTTGGTTGGGGGGCGGCGAGGGCGTGTGCACACAGGCACCCGCGTAACTGACCTATTTGCCGGCAATACGGATATACAGCATCACCGAAAGGCGGATGATCTCTAGATTGGTTTTAAGAGTTTGAAAGTTGCAGGTCTAGTCATGAGCGAAAGCAAGCAACACTGCTGCTCCGCCCAAGCAAAGTTCTTCTGACAAGACGTTTGAAAGAACTGTGTTTTGTAGCGCCGGATCGCTATTCAGCTCCCCGCCCGCCCAGAACTGATCTCTTCAGATGATCGCCAGCAGAATCTTAGTAAAGACCCGCGACCTTTGCCCTCAGTTTTATCAGTGATGCAACAGTGTCGATTGTGGGTGTTGCGATCCCGGTCAGTTGCCCCAATTCCTGTACTGAAGTGACCAAGGCATCAATTTCCATAGGTCGGTTCAGCTCCAAATCCTGCCACATTGAGGTCTTGTGTGCTCCGACAGCCGCTCCTCCGTCAATGCGCTTTTCGACATCAATCGGGAACCTAACCCCCAGTTTTTCACCGATTTCCTGAGCCTCTAGCATCATTCCACGTGCCACGGAGCGTGAACCTTCATCAGTACACAAGACATCAAGTGTTGAGTGGGTAAGTGCGGAAATCGGGTTGAACGACAAGTTGCCCCATAGCTTCAGCCAAATTTCGTCCCGTATTCTCGGTCTTACGGGCGCGCGCAACCCGGCGGTGGACAATGCAGCCGAAAGGTTGGAGGCACGGTCTGATTTAGTGCCATCGGGCTCACCCAAAGAAAAACGATTGCCTTCGACATGCTTGATTGATCCCGGAGCAATGACTTCCGCGGCCGGATAAACAACACACCCAAGCACACGATCCGGTCCGAAACCGTTCCATTGCGCGTCTCCCGGGTCTACAGATGACAATCTCGTCCCCTCGAAGGGACCGCCCAGCTTGTGGAAATACCACCAGGGTACACCGTTCACTCCGCTCACTATTGTCGTTTCATCCCCAATCAGTGGCTGGATCGAGTCCACAACTGCTGGAACGGAATGCGCTTTCAGTGTGATAAAGACATAGTCTTGGGGGCCGAGATCGGCGGCATTGTCCGAGGCGCGTATTGGCACGTTGATTGGTTCCTGCCCATCCTCTTGGAGAGTCAGCCCTTTTTCTTGCATTGCAACCAGATGTGGGCCACGTGCAACGACACTGACGTCGACGTCAGTCTGCGCGAGCTTCGCGGCAACGTAACCTCCGATAGCTCCGGCACCAAAGATGCAAACTTTCATGTGTCTAAGCCTTTGCCAGTCCCAATTTAGCGGCCAGCCCAATCCTTTGTATCTTACCAGTCGCACCTTTTGGTATCTCTTCGAGAATAACCACTGAAGTCGGCACCTTGAATTTTGCGAGCCGTGCGCCAACAAAATCCCGGACGTCCTGACCTGCAATCGTCGCTCCTTCTGAGAGCACCACCGCCGCCGCTATATCTTCGCCCAGTTTCTCGTGGGGAACGGCAAAACAAACTGCCTGAGCAACATCCGGATGGCTTAGAAGCACGGCGTCAACTTCAAGTGGACTGATTTTTTCTCCACCGCGATTGATAAGCTCCTTAAGGCGTCCAGTCAGTCGCAGATAATCCTCTTCGTCGAACGACCCTTGATCACCGGTGCGAAACCAGAGTTTTCCATCCGCTTCAAAGAAATTGTCTGCATTTACCTGCGGGTTGCTCTCATACCCAGGGGTCACGTTCGGACCGCTGATAACGATTTCTCCGACATCCCGCGAAGCGATCAATACATTTTCCGTTTCGTCTGCAATTCTGACTTCAGGGCCCGCTGCTACTCCGACGTATCCGGGCTTTTGCTTTTGTGGAGGAAGCGGGTTGCAACACATTTGATGCGTGGCCTCAGTCATACCGTAGGCCTCGATGACAGGCGCATTGAATGTCGCCACCAACTCTTCCATGACCGGCGCGGGCAACGACGCGGAAGACGACCGCAAGAAACGCAAGCGCGATTGCTCAATGACTGATTGGTTTCGGGCGGCTCGGGCGAGAATAGCTTGGTGCATTGTCGGAACCGCCGTGTACCATGTCGGATCAACCTCAGCGACCTGTGAAAAAAAGCTAAGAGCGTTAAACCCAGAGGCGCAGCTAATTTGCGATCCGGCGCCTAAAGAAGCCGCGACTGCTGCGATCAGTCCATGGATATGGAACAGCGGCATGATGCTTAGACAACGATCATCGATTGTCAGCTTCAAAGACGAAGCCACGTTCCGTGCCGACGAGTAGATATTGGCCTGCGTCAAAGGAACGATCTTGGGGCGCGACGTTGTTCCTGATGTATGGAGTATCAGGGCGACGTCATCTTCACCCGGCGCTGATGTATCAGCCACTCCAATTGGGTCACAGGCCAAAACGGAAAACTGTCCAGCTGGACGAGAACTATCGCTAGAAATCCGCAAGACGGCCACACCCAATTCAGTCGCCGCTTGCACGGCTGGGCCACATTCGTTTTCGCTTACTACAAGAGCCTTGGCTTTCAAGTCTCTGAGATAGAACACATATTCTTCGGCAGTATAAGAAGGGTTTAAAGGCGCCGTCGTCGCCACTTGGGCGACGGATATGAATGCCGTCGCCATCTCTGGTCCGTTAGGCAACACAATTGCCACCCTGTCGCCGCGCCCAATTCCGATCTGATGCAGATCCTCTTTGACCTTCGCGCAATGCTCGCGCAAACCAAGGTAGCTCAACCAAGGCTGGCCAGGGGCGCCAATGGCATTTGCCGTGTCTGCATGGTGTGCAATCAATTCAGCGACTAAATGGGGCATCTGTTGTCCGTTTACACAAGCATCGGTTTCTTTCGCAATGTTAGGTCGTCGCAGCAGGTTCTAAGTCACGCGTACTTTCAGGCTGCCCAGCTTGTCGACGGCCAAGACCATAACATCCCCTCGGTTAACGGGACCAACACCAGAAGGTGTCCCTGAAAGGATAACGTCCCCGGCCGCAAGCTCGAAGTAGTCGCTCAGATACGAGATCATCTCGGGGACTTTCCAAATCATCTGGTTCAAGTCGCCTTCTTGCCGAACTTCACCATTCACCGTCAGAGTAATCGGACCTCTGTCGAGATGCCCGACCTCTGATGCCTTGTGAATTGGTCCGCATGGCGCCGAGCGCTCAAACGCTTTCCCAATTTCCCACGGGCGGCCCATCTTTTTCATCTGCCCTTGCAGGTCGCGACGGGTCATATCAAGCGAAAGGCCGTACCCAAAGACATGATCCAATGCATCGTCCACCGAGATATTCGTGCCGCCGGACTTGAGCGCAACAAGCATTTCTGCTTCGTGGTGCACGTCGGAACTGTGCGGAGGGTACGGGAATTCCCCTGAAGGGTCCAAATTGTTTGGGTTCTTTTGAAAGAAAAATGGAGGTTCCCGGTTCGGGTCATGGCCCATTTCAATTGCATGCGCCGCGTAGTTTCGCCCAATGCAGTAGACACGCCGGACCGGGAACGTGCCGCCCCCCGATACGGGTATGACATGCACCTGCGGCGCGGGAATTACATGATCGGACATCGCTTTCCTCCTGAACGCTTGACTACCAAAGATCGGATTTCCGAACGGTCAGATACCTTCCGATCGATGCCACGCCACATTCAAACGGACGCGGCGGCTTACCAAGTCATCGCCAAAATTCAGGCTGTTTTGCAAGACCAACGGCTACAATCTGCCCCGACCATTTCCCGAATTGGTTGGGCGCCAGCGCTACTTCAGCTGTCGGACTGGATGCTCGTAGGCAGCACCCGCGAATAAACCGATTTCAGGTGATCCACCATGGCACTGGCCGCAAGCTCACAGTCGCCCTTTGCTATGGCAGACACGATCACATCATGTTCGCTAAAGCTGGAATAGTTTTCTGCGGGCTTTAAAGTTTCGCGTGGCTGCCCCCAAACAATCGATCTTCGAACCGAATTCAAAGTCTCAAAGAAGTATAAAAAGAGCTGGTTACGAGTGGAGCGGGCTATAGCGTAATGCAAATTATTGTCCCAAGCTTCGTACGTGCGCCAATCCTCTGCGGTACGACATTTGTCCGCGCATAGCCTCATTTGCTCACGATCGGAACGTGTGGAATGGAGCGCTGCGAGGCGGCTAAGCTGCGGCTCGATAGTAAATCTAACAGATACAACCTGCTCAGGTTTAATTTGGTTGCCCAAATAAGTTACATCGGTGAGGTTGAGAACCGGCCTGGAACCAACAAATGTTCCCCGCCCCACATGTCGCCAGATCAGCCCCTGGGCCTCCAGCTCTGCCAACGCTCTTCGCAACTGATTGCGAGTGGTCCCAAGTTTTGAACACAGCTCACGTTCAGGTGGGAGCCTGTCGTTATGCCTGTATCCGGCATTGTTAATCAGGTCGCGTACACGGTGCGCGAGTTCGGTTGGTGCACTCATATCTCCACCCAATTTGGCGATTGGTTGATTGATTGAAACGCCAAGTCGGAAAAAACTCAAGGGCAAGAGGAAAGCAAGAAACGAGTCGCCGGACAGGATCCGTGACCACGTCTTGACACAAGCACGAGGGAGGAGTGCCGAGTGCGGTTAGCAACTGTTTCCGTAGAGGGCCACGCCGTTTGCGTGGCAATACTAAACGATGGCGGCAAGTTGGACGTTTTGCGCGCAGCGCAAGTGCTTGGCGAAGCGCTGAACGCAGGTTCAATGCAGCATCTGATCGCAGGCGGAAAAGAAACGCTCGGCGTTTTGAAAACCCTCGTTTCATCGGCCGAAACGGGTAATCTAAACGACGCACTGGTCCCGGATGACGCGCCGTTTTTGGCACCAATTCCTTCCCCGCGTAAGAACGTTTTCTGTGTCGGGCGCAATTATGCTGAACACATCGCCGAGGGCGAACGTGCCCAAAACCAAAAAATTGGCGTAACAGAGCATCCGGTCTTCTTCACAAAACCGCCGACATCGATTGTGGCGCCAGAGGCAGACATTCTGATATTCCCCTCGGTCTCACATGCCATTGACTATGAAGTTGAACTGGCAGTTGTGATTGGAAAACCGGGGCGAAACATAGCCAAGGCTGACGCATACGACCATGTATACGGCTATACGATCCTCAATGACATCACCGCACGCGACATTCAACGCCGACATGGTGGGCAGTATTTCAAAGGCAAAGGTTTAGATGGGTCTTGCCCATTGGGCCCCTTCATAGTGACCGCTGATACAATCAGTGATCCGCACGCTCTATCAATCGGATTAACAGTCAACGGCGAACAGCGCCAAAACGGATCGACGTCGGACATGATTTTCGACATTCCAACGCTGATCGCATCCCTTTCAGAAGGTATGACCCTGGAACCTGGCGACGTAATCGCGACCGGCACACCGTCTGGTGTCGGATACGCCATGGACCCACCACAGTTCCTGAAAGACGGGGACACTGTGGTTTGTGAAATTTCAGAAATCGGCACGCTCAGGAATACCGTGCGCGTCGTTTAAGTGGCTCCTGCATAGCTGAATCTGCGGGTTGCCAACCATGCAAGGGAGGAAGACTAAAATGATGAACAGAAGGACTTTCACAGCGTCCTTGCTTTCGGCGGTTCCGGTAGCAGGAGCACTAGGAACACAGGGCTTTGCGCAGGACTTGCGTAAAATTACCTTCGTGCAGCCAAGCCCTTCGGCAATCAATTCATTTCCGGTTTTTGTCGCCATCGGCGAAGGTTATTTCGCTGATGAAGGGTTGGATGTGACCGTCGAGGCAATCAACGGCTCAGGAGCCGTGCTTCAAGCATTGTCCGCCGGACAGGCTCACTTCGGTCGCCCCGGTCCTGGCCCCTTAATTGCCGCACGGTCGCGGGATGTAGATGCCGTACACATCTACAACGTTGCGGCACGCAGCAACTTTGGCATAGCCGTGCCAGAAGACTCTGACATCCAAAGTGTTGAAGAGCTTCGAGGTAAAGTTATCGGAACAGGTACGGCCGATGGCGCAGAAGTCGGCTTTGCACGTAACGTGATGACCGGAGCAGGCATGAAAGAGGGTGAAGACTTTACCTTCCTTACCGTCGGCGACGGTGGCCCGGCGACCGCGGCTTTCCTAAACGGCGAAATCGACGCTTACTCTGCCTCGACGGCTGACACGGCAATTCTGAACCAGCGCGGAATGGCGGTGCGTGACATCACGCCTGCGGAGTTCGGGCGTTTCTTCGGTAACGGCATCGCCACAATGGCTGACACAATCGCCAACGACCGTGAATTGGTCGAAGCTTGGAGCCGCGCGTTCGCACGTGGTCATGCATTTGCACTGGATGATGCCAACCGTGAAGCTGTTTTGAAGCATTTGGCGGATGGCAACCCGCAGGAAGGCGAGGACAAGGAGTTCCAGTCAGCACTGTTCGATGCCGTACGCTCGAAAACTATTGCGGCGGATCCGAGCAATGGCCTGGGATGGTACCCCGCCGAAGTTTGGCAGGAATGGCAAGACGCACTTGTTGCAGGGGGCGAAATCCCAGGGCCGCTGGATGACCTGAGCGCTGCTTGGACCAACGAGTTTGCTGCCATCGGCAACGCGGCTGTCAGCAAATGAACGCTGTAGTCACACATGAGTTTTCCGGCGCGCCTTTGGGCACGCCGGTCTATGAGTTGACCCATGTAAGCAAGACTTATGCACGCAATCTTGTTGTCGCTCTCGAGGACATCAATCTGACGCTTCGGAAAGGAAGCTTCACATCTGTCATCGGGTCCAGCGGGTGCGGCAAGTCAACGCTACTAAAGATCATGGCGGGTCTGATCCCGCCCACCAAAGGGCGTGTAATCCTTCAGGGGCAACCAGTCACTGGGACCCGCCGGGACATCGGTATGATGTTTCAGCAAGCGACGCTTTTCCCCTGGAAAACAGCGGTGGAAAACATCGTCTTGCCAATTGAGATCCGCGATGGAAAAGCGGCGGCCAAGCAAGCTATGGCCAAGGCCCACGAGCTTTTAGACATCGTTGGTTTGCAAGGATTCGAAAACGTATATCCGAACGAGTTGTCGGGCGGCATGGCGCAGCGCGCTTCGATATGCCGTATGCTGATCACTGAACCAGCCGTACTTTTGATGGACGAACCCTTCAGCGCCCTCGATGAATTGTCGCGCGACATGATGAATATGGAGTTGCAGCGGATTTGCCGGGAACAGGATGCGACTGCTTTTCTTGTGACGCACTCCATTCAGGAAGCTGTTATCTTGTCTGACGAAATCGTCGTCTTGAAGCCGCGCCCAGGCAGGATTGCTGAAATCGTTGAAGTCGACCTGCCACGCCCACGAACACTCGATATGATGACGACACCCAAATTCGGCGCTATCGTAGACTACATTCGCAGCCTCCTGGATAAGGGAGAAGAAATGTGAGCGAAGTTCAGAACTACTCACCTTCCGTAAAAGAAGCTGACTCCTCAGAAGACACTGTATGGGAGCAGAAAGTTCACTTTATCGACTCGGTCCCTCGCTGGCTGGCGATGACCTTTGTTTTCGTGGTCTTCGTTGGTACCTGGCAAATTGTGACTAGCCTCAAGCTGGTCTCTCCGATCATTCTGCCGACGCCAATGGAAACCCTCAAAGATATGATCTTCGTAGGGCAAAACCTTATGACCGGCGGGTATATGCTTGGGGCGCTGTGGATCACCATAAAGGAAGTCATCTATGGCTTTGCGCTGGCAATCGCGATCGGGTTTTCGCTGGGCGTTCTGGTTGGCGAAACGGCCTTTGGGGAGAAGGCAGTAATGCCTTACTTGGTGTCAATCGATACGATGCCAAAAGTCGCGTTCGCTCCTCTCTTCGTAGCTTGGTTGGGCTTTGGCATTGAATCCAAGGTGGCACTTGCCGCCTTTATCGCAACATTTCCGATTGTCGTTGGTACCGCGGCCGGACTTCACGCCGCCGACGAAAACGCGCGCATGTTGTTCAAGACGATGGGCGCCAGCCGGATGCAGACTTTGATCAAGATGAAGCTGCCAACCGGTCTGCCGCAGATATTCACCGGCCTTAAGATCGGAGCAGTCGGGGTTATGGCGGGCGCGATTACAGGAGAGTTCCTGGGCGGCGGGAAGGGATTTGGTGAGTTGATCCGTGTGGCAGCCTCGCAGCTCAATACTCCGCGCGTTTTCTCGTTGATCCTGTATCTCAGCCTCGTCGGCCTGGCCGTTTTTGCAACAGTGGTTTGGACCCAGCGCAAACTAGTGTTCTGGCATAAAGAGCAGGTTGGCAGAGATGACTTCTGAGCCTTTGAAAATAAACTGCCAGACCTTACGTGAGTTTGTGGCGAGCGCGCTCGAAACTCGAGGTGTGCCAAAAGCGGATGCGGATCAGGTGGCCTCGACGATGGTTGAGGCCGACATATTCGGATATTCCACCCACGGGGTCTTTCGCCTGCGCCAGTACCTTGCCCGATTGGCCGGAGGCGGGTGCAACGCCACGCCAAACGTTGCCGTCATACATCAGACAGTCGCAACCGCGTTGATTGACGGCGATGACGGCCTTGGGCATTTGGCTATGACGGTGGCGCGAGATCTTGCAATAGAAAAGGCGAAAGAGGTCGGCATCGGATGGGTTGGTGTTCGGCGCGGCAATCATGCAGGACCGCTGGCACTTTATGTGCGCCCGCAAGCCGAGGCTGGGTTGCTTGGCATGGCCGCGGCGGTGGGCAGTGCAAACCACGTACCGCCCTATGGCGGAAGCGACTTGCTTCTTGGCACCAATCCCATCGCATTCTCTGCCCCTGCCGATGGCCCGGACCCGTTTGTGTTTGATATGGCGACGACCGTTGCCGCGATGGGTAAGATCAAAACCCTGTTGCAGCAAGGCGAACCTATGCCCGAAGGTTGGATGGTTGGGCGTGATGGCAATCCGTTAACGGACCCTGCCCGCAAATCAGAAGGGTTTCTTTTGCCGATCGGAGGTCCGAAGGGTTTCGGCCTTTCCGTGGCTATCGGGCTGATGGCCGGGGTGCTGAATGGCGCAGCATTCGGCTCTGACGTGGTCAATTTCACCTCGGACACTACTTCATCCACAAACACCGGCCAGTTCGTTATGGCGATCAATCCGGCAGCCTTTGGGATGGGCAATGACTTTGCTTCTAACGCAGCCCGCGTCTTCTCTGAAATGCGCGCATCCGCCCCCCTGCCCGGTCATGACCCGGTACGCCTGCCCGGAGACGGAAAAACGGCTGCAGCTGAGGCCCGTCGCAAAGACGGTGTAAGCCTCAACCCCGCTCTTTGCCGAGACCTCAACAATCTCGCCCTGGACTGTGGACTGACTCCCCCGTTTCCTGATGTTAACACTGACTAGCGGCATATCTGAGGGAAGCCGGACCGCACTATTGACCAGGGTTTAGCGAGGCGTCACTTCTGGCTTCAGCGCTTTTACAAGCGCCGAAAGTTTGTTCATCATGTGAAGTTTCATTGCCTTACCAAGCCCATCTGCATCTCGGGCCTTGAGCAACTCCATCATGGTTTCATGTTCGTCAATTGCCTGTGCCCAACGCTCGTCCGACAAGTTGGCCAAAAAACGTGCACGGCGGACCCGCGCGGCCAAAAGCTTGTGGTGGTTTTCCAGTATGTCGTTTCGCGCGCCCTTTATAAGTGCCTGATGGATGTCTTGATTGGCTTTAAAGTACGCCTGTCGATCACGCACTTCGTACGCGCTCAGCATATCCTTGTGGCTACTTTCAATCCGTTGAATTTCCGCAACGTCCATTTGCTGACACGCTAGTTCCCCCGCCAGTTGCTCAAGCGCTGCGAGCACTGGAAACGTGTTTTCCAATTCTTCCCTCGTAACACTCGCGACACGGGCACCCCGGTTGGCTTGAAGCACCACAAAGCCTTCGGATGCTAGAACCTTTAGGGCCTCTCGCAATGGTGTCCGGGAAACACCCAATGAGTCGCAAAGCTGTTTCTCGGGCACTTTCTCACCCGGCTTCAAAACGTCTTCGACGACAAGATTGCGCAAGCGTTCGACCAACTCTTCATGTAGGGTCGGGCGATTAATGCTATCCATCAGGTTCATATCCACATCCTAATATTCAAGGACCATATCCAGCAGGCGCGCGACGTGCATCGCTTGGCGCTGCGTACCTTCGGCGATTTGGTGGCGGCATGATGTTCCATCCGCAACAACAATTGCATCCGTAGGCGCCGCCTCTAAAGCTGGAAACAGGTCGAGCTCTGCCATCTTGATCGAGACATCAATAGTACCGGGCGCGTATCCAAACGCCCCGGCCATACCACAACAACTGCTTTCGATCATGTGAACCTGTGATGCGGGAATACGCTTAAGTAAGTTGAGCATCGGTGTAACGGCATCGTGTGCTTTCTGGTGGCAATGACCATGCACATAAATGGGGCGATCTACCGATTTTAGAGGCAGATCCGGCTGTTTGGCCAGAAACTCCTCAAAGGTATGAGAGGCTTTGGATAGCAACTCCGCATCCCGCCCCGGACAAAGAGCCAAATATTCGTCCCGGAATGTGAGGATAGAAGAAGGTTCGAGACCGACTACCGGTATGCCCTGTGCAGCTGCTTCTCGCGTCGCGTCAATCACACGCTGTGCCTCGTGACGCGCCTCTTCCACGCAACCCTCAGCCAAAAGAGTGCGCCCGCAATCCAGCGGCCTTCCTGTTTGGTCATCTCTTGCTATGGCAACCCGAAGCCCTAGCGCACGCAGAACCCGGACAGCGGCGCGCAGATTGTCTGGCTCGAAATATCGGTTGAACACATCAGCAAACAGAAGCACCTGCGGATCTATGTCTTGGGCCTCGACATCCCGGAACGGGTCGGAGGACCACACTGGCAGGTCACGTCGCGCCGAAATTCCAGTTGGTTTCTCCAACAGCGTACGCAAGGGCCCAATTTTGTTCCGAGCATTCAATAACCACGCGACTTTTGCAGCTTTTGGCGCATATCTCGGCAGATAAGCTATTAACTTATCAGCCAATGTCAGCCCGTCTTTTTTGCGCTTTGCTGAAAGTACTTCGATCTTCATGCGGGCCATATCGACGCCAGTCGGGCATTCACGCGCACAAGCCTTGCAAGACACGCAGTATTCCATCGTGTCCTGCATTGCGTCTGAAGTTAAACCACCCGGCAACTGCCCGCTGATGGCAAAACGCAACGTGTTTGCTCGCCCACGTGTGGCATCACGCTCGTTTCTCGTCGCACGGAAGGAAGGACACATTACTCCGCCCTTGAGCTTGCGACACGCACCGTTGTTGTTGCACATCTCGACGGCACCCTGAAATCCTCCTCCGGCACCCAGCCAAGCGGACCAATCCAGCGCCGTTTCGAATTCAGGAACTGAGTAGTCCGGGCTGTAGCGAAATAGGAGGCGATCATCCATGGCAGGCGCGTGCACGATTTTGCCGGGGTTCATTAGCCCGGCAGGGTCAAACCGGGCCTTAACCTGTTCAAACGCGGAAACGATACGAGGGCCGAACATCTTTTCATGAAACTCTGATCGCACGATCCCATCACCGTGTTCGCCTGAATGAGACCCTTTGTATCTCTTGACTAAATCAAAGGTCTCTTCGGCAATCGCCCTCATTGTCCGAACGTCTTTGTCCTGCCGCATGTTCAGGACAGGACGAACATGGAGACACCCGACTGAGGCATGCGCGTACCATGTCCCTTTTGTGCCGTGCCGGGTAAAAATTTCGGTCAGGCCAGCGGTATAATCGGCGAGATCAGGCAACGGGACGGCGCAATCTTCCACAAAAGAGATCGGTTTGCCGGCCTCCTTCATCGACATCATAACGTTCAACCCGGATTTTCGGTATTCGGCGATCGAGTTTTGCAGTTTGGTATCAGTAACTGATACAACCCCGCCCCAACGGTTTTCAGTCCCGCTGAAATCAAACCCGAGATCTCCCATCAGTTGCGATAGCTCGACCAGCTTTGCAGCATTGGCGTCAGCGCTACCCTCAGCAAATTCCACTAACAACAACGCTTCAGGGCTGCCTTCTACAAACGCCTCAATCGTACTGCGGAACAATGGGATATCTCCCCCCAATGCAATCATGGTGTCGTCGATCAATTCCACCGCCTGCGGCTTGAGCGTCACGAGGTGCTGTGTTGCCTCCATCGCAGCACGGAACGTCGGGAAATGACACACGCCGACAACTTTCTCGCCCGGCAAGTGAGCAAGGTTCAGTTCCAATTCAGCGAAATAGGCCAGAGTGCCTTCTGACCCCACCAGCAAATGAGACATGTTGACGTCGTTGCCGACAAGCGCATCGATGTTATACCCGCCCACACGACGCTGGAGATTGGGAAACCGGGCGTCAATTTCCGCAGCCTCGCGACGCCCCAGAGCACGCATGTCCCCAACAAGATCGGCATAATCGCCAGATGCCGTCGTATCGGCGCTGAACCGTGCTTCCGTACCATCGCTGAGGATTGCACTTATTGCACGGACGTTATCGCGCATGATCCCGTAGCGCAGGGATTTTCCACCAGAAGAGTTGTTGGCGGCCATTCCTCCAAGCGTGCAACGCGACGCGGTCGAGGGGTCTACGGGAAACCATAAGCCATATTGCTTTAGTGACTGGTTCAACTGATCCAGAACAACGCCGGGCTGAACACGCGCGACACGGTTCTCAACGTCCACGTCAAGAACACGATTCAAGTGCTTGGTGTTGTCTAAGACAACGCTTTGATTGACCGTTTGCCCACATTGCGATGTGCCGCCGCCGCGCGGAAGAACGGAGCATCCTTCGTCGCGCGCTACAGACATCACGGCCTGCACGTCCTCTTTGTTTCGGGGAATGACCACGGCGTCCGGCGTCATCTGATAGATCGAAGCGTCAGTCGAGTATCGTGCGCGTGATGCCGGGTCAGCCATCACCTCGCCTTGGACGTCAGACATCAGTCGGCGATGCAACGATCCATTCTCAAGCATCGGGTTCGCCTTCCCTTCCCAACTAGCCAATTAGAAGCTTCACTTCACCGTTGACTGAATAATGAATTCATAATTAACTTTTGCCAATAGGTAATTGCGCCACTGTTTCGGCGCCAGCGGAAGGATCAGTTCAGATGCGCCAGGCGGGCAGACATTTTTTGCAAATCCCAGGGCCAACTGCCGTGCCGGAACGCATCCTGAAGGCCATAAGCATGCAGACCATCGATCACCGGGGGCCAGATTTTGCAGAAGTAGGCCACAAAGCCCTCGCTGGGATGAAAACAATTTTCAAGACAGAACAAAACGTCTTTATCTACCCTTCATCCGGTACAGGCGCGTGGGAAGCTGCGCTTGTGAACACAGTGTCGCCGGGCGGAAATGTTCTCATGTACGAAACAGGACATTTCGCATTCATGTGGTGCAACTTGGCTGAAAAAATTGGGTTACAGCCAGAGTTGATTGAAGGGGATTGGCGTGGCGGTGCGGACCCCAATCAGATAGAAGACCGCTTGCGCGCGGACAGTCAGCACGAGATCAAGGCGGTATGCGTCGTCCACAATGAAACTTCTACCGGGTCAGTCTCGCCTATTGAGGAAGTGCGCAGGGCAATAGACACGGCGAAACACCCTGCCCTTCTTTTGGTTGATTCAATCTCTGGCCTTGCATCGATCGATCTTAGGTTCGACGAATGGGGCGTAGATGTCTGTGTCTCCGGTTCGCAAAAAGGGATGATGCTACCGCCGGGTCTCAGCTTCAACGCTGTGAGCGATCGTGCTCTGGAACATTCAAAATCCGTGACCATGCCACGCAGCTATTGGAATTGGCAGGATATGGTCGAGCCGAACCAGAAAGGGTTCTTCCCTTATACCCCTGGCACCAATCTTATCTATGGATTGAATGAGGCCATCGATATGTTGCACGAGGAGGGGCTGGAGAACGTATTCGCTCGTCATGCCCGCCACGGAGCCGCGACTCGAGCTGCCGTGCAAGCATGGGGGCTTGAGGTATTGTGTGCCCGCCAAGGTCAGGAGTCAGGCGTACTGACCGCTGTCAAAGTGCCTGAGGGACATTCTGCTGATGCCTTTCGTGCGACGGCGCTGGAGCACTATGATATCTCACTCGGAAATGGTCTATCCAAAGTAGCCGACAAGGTATTCCGAATAGGTCACTTGGGCGATTTCAACGACCTGATGTTGATGGGCACACTCTCAGGCGTAGAAATGGGACTCGCCAAAAGCGGCGTGCCGCACACTACAGGCGGTACTCAGGCTGCATTGGAGTATCTCAAGGCCGCGTAACGCCGGACAGAGTCTCCAAAAACTTAACCAGGTCTGCAATCTCCTGCTCGGATAAATTCAGTTCAGAGAGTATGGCTTCGCCATCGGCGTGAAGCCTTTCTATATCAATTTCGTTATAGTGTCGGACCACGGCGTCCAGATCATCCAGGCTGCCGTCATGCATGTAGGGGGCGGTTTCGGCCACACCTCGAAGGCTGGGAGTACGAAAGGTTCCAAAATCGGAATGGCTCCTGCGTACATTTCGGACCGCCCACGCGCCTTGCTTTTCCGGATCGTCAGTCCAGTATCCGTCCAATGTGTAAGGGCTGGAGAGCAAAAAGTTCAGCCCTCCGAACCGGCCATCGTCGACTTCGGTTTCACTCAGAAAATATGGCACGCCCGCGTCGTGGAATTCGTTGTTGGAAAATCTCGGGCCATTATGGCAGAACGCGCAATTCCCGCGCCCTAAAAACAGCTGAAGACCTCGCTGGGCTGCTTCGGGATAGTACGCAGCCGCTGGAAAATCTCGACGCTCTAAGGCATCGCGAAAATCGTCAAACTGCGTCCGTTCGGTAACCAAGTTCTCCAAGTAAGCCGAAAGAGCTTTTGCTGTATTCACAAGAACAAGCTCTGGGTCTTGATCTTGCATGACGCCATAAATAGCTTCAAAGTCATCAAGGTAGGCACTCTCGGAGATGGCTGTCTTTAGGCTTGCTTTGGTATGCGCCATCTCTTCAGCTTCGATGATCGGATGCAGACTGGCCGCCCAAAGACTGTCGCTCTTGCCTACCCATCCGTACCAGCGGAGACCAGCCAGGTTTCGCAGTGATGGTGAGTTCCTGTCCAACAGAACGCGCCCATTCGCCCGCGCCTCCTGCGTGGTAAATGCCTGTTCAGGATCATGACAACTTGCACAAGCAAATGCGCCGTCGACCGACAGCACGGGATCATTGAACAAGGCTCTTCCCAGCGCAATCGCTCGGGGATCGTTTGAAACCCTGTTGCTTGGATCAGGTTGGAATGATGGTGGCCACGGCCCAAAGGACAGCGTTTGTTGGATTTCGTCTTCTGACAATAGGACTTCTGCACGCACCGAACTCGTCAGTAAGACTAGCGCAGCTGTCACCCACAACTTCATTTCAGCGCAATGTCAAAGGTGTAGGATACCGATTGCCCGTTGTATTCGACGTCCACTTGAAGCTCCCACATTCCCGGCATGTGAAACAGCATATCATCAACACGGAACACACCGTCGCCTTTTGCAGTGACGACTGGAAGGTAGTTCATCCCGTGTTGGTGAGCAGGCATGATTGCATCGACGCGCATATCACTCACGGCAATTTCGCTGCACACAGTGAGGAGTATTGAAAACGGTTGAGCCAACGGAATTTCGTTGACAGTCACATGCACAGCAGGCGCGTTCTGAATTTCCGAACCCATCCGTTGCCCGGTCGCCTCACAAGCGACGGCAGCGCCGGAAGATACCAGAAACCAGACGAGCCAGCGGATCATTTTGTCGCCAGCAATCGTTCTGCGTTGGCATAGGCAATGTTGTCCGCTATCTGGTCTGGAAGCAAATCCAGCCAAGCGCGCGAAAAATCTGCATGCGGGCCAACGTAATACCAGCGCTCCGGCGCAAATGTATCGGTACCGACCATAAACCGATCAGGATGCGCTTCGAACGCAGCTTGCCAATCCGGATCGACACGACCCCGCGAGACCATGTCGGAACGGAACGCCAGATCGGCCCAAAGCCGGGGATACGCATTTAAAGCGTCGACAACCTTTCCCGGATCGTCAAAGCCAGAATGTGCCCACAATACCCGAGCCTCCGGCCAGGTTTCGAAGATCAGGTCAACCGCGTCGCGATCACCGTGATGGTGCAGAATTAAGTTCCGTTCCTTCGCCAGTGCGATCATACGCTGGATAACCGGCGTTTTGATATCGTCCCCATAGGCGTGAAACTCGCCGATGGCTTCGTAGGCGTTCTTCGACAGATTTGCTTCCAGATAATCGATTACTGTTTCGTCGTGCATCCAGGTGTTGATCTCACCGCGACGACGATAGGGACGAAGTGCCGGAACAACGATGTCCGGCGCTGCAGCCAAAAGCAGTTGCGTTCCGCTATCGTCCGAGCTGGAAACCAGGGCTTTCCGCACGCCTGCATCCCGCAGGATTTTGGCCACTTGTTCGGGCGGAACCAGTTTCACGGCATCATGGCTGTAGTGAATATGTGCATCGAAAATCGGTCGCTCATCGGCGATGGCCACTCCGCTGACTAGCGCTGCACATACAATGAATATGTATTTTAGCACTTCAAGCATCCTCCATAGCGTTCAGTCCCGAGCAAGCGTGACGTCGAAATTCACGTGCAGGTAAGGTTCAGTGATCCTACCAGAAAGTGCCATGTCATCGGGAAATTCCGAAGCTGGTCGTTCAACATACGTCATCACCAGATCGTCTCGAACACCAAAGACCGTATCCTGATCCAGATAGGGATCGTCGTCCGGAAAAATCTCGGTCACGAGTGAGCGATAGCCGGGGGCTTTGACGATAAAGTGCAGGTGTGAGGGCCTCCACGGATGGCGACCACAAGCACGCAGAATATCGCCAACTGGCCCGTCAGACGGCACAGTGTATTCAACTGGCTTTACTGTGGTGAACGCGTATCTGCCATCGTCACCAACTGTCATCAACCCGTGGAAAGAGTAGGTGTCCTGTTCTTCATCCTGACTGGCGTAGAGGCCGTTGGGTGCCGTTTGCCAGATGTCGAGTTCTGCTCCTGCAATTGGATTGCCCGCTGTGTCTCGAATGATGCCTTCAGCAAGCAGAACCGGCCCGCCGTAGTGTCGTTTCATATCCCCACCCATGGGCAGCGGAGGTGCGCCGGATACATGAAACGGGCCCAACACCGACGAACTTGTTGCGTCTGGACTTGAATGCAGCATGTCCACCAAAGAAGACAGGCCCAGGACGTCCGACGCCAGCACAAACTCGTGCCGGTCCTCGGTTTCCACAGCGGCACAGCCCTCGAGAAACGCAATCCCAGCGCGCCATTCGTCATGCGTCAGGTTGGTTTCGCGCGCGAAGTCATGAAGGTGTTTGACAAGTGACCCCATGATTTCGCGCATCCGCGGACCGGTGTCCTTGGACAGGTATCCCATGAAAACGTTGGTGATATTATCTTTGGTGACAGAGCGCATCTGTGCCTCCTTAAATCAGGGCAAGGCTGAGGATCGGGAACTCGATCAGAATAAACAGAACGATCAGCATCACGAACGCAAAGGGAAGTGCGCCCATGAACACATCCTTGAGCGATATTCGGTCATCGTTGATCGTCGATTTGATGACGAAGCAAGATATGCCCAAAGGCGGGGTCAAAAGCCCGATTTCGGCGCCGACCACAGTGATAATGCCAAACCAAATCAACGACATGTCCAGGGCTTCGGCCATGGGCAGGAACAGCGGGACGACGATCAGAATAATGGACGCTGTATCGAGCAAAGTTCCCAGAAAAAGCATCAAGAGAACGTAGAGCAGCATGATCGACCAGAAGGACGCCGAATTCCCAGCGAGCAATTCCTGCAACTGGTTGGGTAGCCCGGCGAGTCCCAGCATGCGGCTGTAGATTGACGCTGCTGTGATCAGGAACAGGATCGCCGCTGTGATATGGCCGGTCTCCAGCAACGCATCCCAGAAGGCTCTGGGCGTCATGGATTTGCGCGCAACGGCGATAACCAGCGCGACCAGAGCCCCGGCTGCCCCTGCCTCGACAGCAGTTAGCCACCCCGTGTAAATGCCGCCGAGCACCACGGTGATGATGAACAATGTCGGCAGGGTTTTAGATGCGATCTCGCGCCCTGACATCCACTCGGTGTCTTCGACGACGCGGCCTCCAACGAAAGATGGTGTGAAACGCCCCATGACCCAGATCGCGCCGACATATGCGATTGCCAGCATAATCCCAGGAATAACCCCAGCCAGAAACATATCTCCTACGGACTGTTCCGCGACGAAGGAATAGATAATCAGCATCGCAGAAGGCGGGATAATCATGCCCAAAACCGAGGACCCGGCCACTACGCCAACAGCAAAGCGGGGGTTGTAGGCCTGCGCAATCATTTGCGGGACCGAGACTTTGGTGAACACGGATGCGGATGCAATTGAAGACCCAGTTACGGCAGCAAAAACGGCATTGGCCCCAACGGTTGCCATTCCAATTCCGCCTTTGACCTTGCGAAACCGCATGGTCATGACTTCGTAAATGTCCTTGCCCAACCCAGCCTTTGAAACGATGAGTCCCATGAAGGTAAACAAGGGAATGGTCGCAAAGCTGTATTCCATCGCACTGTCGCCGACCGCCACTTTCAGCAGGTTGAGCGCAAGCGTGAAGTTGTCCCGCATCAGCCAGATCGACACGAACGAGACCACGCCCAGAGCAATCGGGATGTAGACGCCCGCGTAAATCAGAAAGACGATAGCAACGACCGAGATCAGGCCAATCTCAATCGGCGTCATTCTGCGGCCTCGTCATGTTCAGGTGTGCGAATAAGTTGCGGGCGGTCCTGCGCCGTGACGACCTTGAGCAGGAAAATCACGCAGGCAAGCGCAGTACCGCACGCGATGACCAGTTTGACCGGCCACCATGGCAGTGTGAAAAGACCCGGAACTCCGAAATAGTCTTGCGTCTCCCACATATGAAGAAATTCAGGGAAGGTCACATAAGCGATCAAGGCCATGAAGATCGCCGAGATGGCGTTAATAATGCGTCTGAGGTTGGCTGTCAGACCGGGGCGGCGGTGGTGTATCAGGTTCAGGAACCCGTCCGAACGTGTCAGCCGGTCCACCCTGACCACGTCGGGCAATTGCAGAAAAACAATCATCACGACCGAAAACTGCACCATTTCGTAAGTGCCTCGAAGCGGAGCCGAAAACAGCCCGCGCGCAACGACGTCGACATTGAGAATGACCACCAACGCTAGGACGACGAGCGTGCCCAGGGCGTTGGCAGTTATTGCAAGCGAATTGGCGACCCGCGAAAGGACGGCAACTGCGGTCTTCAGCATGTCTGGCCCCTTTCTCGGGTCGCCGAACGATTATTCGGCCGTCCAGTCCCGCACACCAGTGAAACCGGCATCCTGAAGCTTGCCGAGATAAGCGGCCAGCATATCTGTGCCCTGCTCGCCGTTCTCATTCAGCGTTTCAGCCCATTCCTGCGCAACATTGGGCATCGCATTTGCCCACGCAGCGCGGTCTTCGTCCGAGATTTCAATGATCGATCCGCCAGCTTCTACAAATGCATCTCGTGACGCAGCGGCTCGATCCATTGCAATACCTGCCACGTGGTCACGGTAGTCGATAGCCACGGCCTGGAGTACGTCTTTGACCTCGTCTGGCAGATTTGCCCAGTAATCGGCGTTAACTGTAACTGTTTTTGTATTCACCGCGCCAAGGTCTGCCTTCAACATGTAAGGGGCCACTTCTACGATCTTGAACGTCTTGGAAGCTTCCGGCCAAATCATCACGCAATCGACAAGGCCGGTTTGAACCATGTTGTAGAAATCAGTGAGGCCTCCGCGTACGCCCGCCGCGTCCTTGATCCCCTCGAGATAGCGTAAATTCAGGCCGGCACCCGCGATCTTGCGTCCTTCAAGATCTGCAACTTTCTCAACCGGCTCTGAGCAGAACATCTGATATGTGTCGAGCACAACGCCCGTCGCCAGATAAACCTGATTTTGCGCAGCAAACTCATTCTGCATAGCCGGATATTCTCGCGCGATCTCGTCAACCGCCTTGGCCACTGCGCGGGCATCCGACGCAACGAATGGTGTCGAGCCCGAAATACCCTGACTGGGAAGTTTTGAAGAATGGAAGATCGTTGTGACAATCCCAATATCGCCAAGGCCAAGTTGGACACCTTCCAAAACACCCTTCGGCTTGACGATCGAACCGCCGTAGTTCTCTTGCCAGTTCATCTTGTAGTTGCCGGACTCAGCCAGCCGCTTGTCCACTTCCGGAATAAAGAAGTTGGTGAATTCCTTCACCCACAGGGCCCGATCTGGGTACCCATCAATCACAACGGCTGAAATGGTCTCTTCCGCCTTAACAGGCATCGCCATGACGCTTGCCACAGCAGCCGCAACAAGGCTGCGTTTGGTCCAGTTTTTCATTTCTCTCCTCCCAGAAAGTCGGGTCTTTTGACTTTTAGCTATTTGTTTTGACCCAGTTGACGGTCAGGTCAGTGCCTGCCGCTTCGAACAGTTTTGCAATGGCGCAATATTTGGCCGTTTCCTCACCCACGCGTGTCAACTCCTCCTGACTGGCGGGTGTTTCACAATTCACGGTGAGTTCAATTTCCGGAAACGGAACATCAATCTCCTCTTCCATTAGAACACCACGCCGATCCAACCTGCATTTCGCGTCAATTGTCACTGTGCCAAGATCAATTCCCAAGCGATGCGCGTTCTTGTGCCCGATGACGTTTGTACAGGCGATCAGGGCTGCCATTGCGGTTTCGGTCGGAGACGGACCAAGATTTGTCCCGCCGCGTTCGACGGGTTCATCGACAACAACATCAAGATCGCGAATAGGTATTTCAGTCCGCGCATGAGTCGGGCACTGAGCTGTTGTACGGTAAGTGACGACAGGTTTCACTTTCATGGCCACAGCATCACCTCCTCAAGCATAAGAGCACACCTTTTCGAATGGAAAGCGCGGCAGCTTGTGAAACAATCCGGTTTCATCTGCGTAACCCAGGTTGCACAAAAAGTTGGACTTGAGCGTCGTACCCGCAAAGAACTCTTCGTCGACGACCTTGTTCGAAAATCCTGACATGGCGCCGACGTCCAACCCGACAGCGCGGGCCGCAATCATGAAATAAGCGCCCTGAAGCGTGCCATTACGAAACGCCGTGTCGGCCACGTAATCGGGATTGTTTTCGAACAATGGCCGACGATCTTCGTGCGGGAAGAGAAAAGGCAATTCCTTCCAGAAGTCCATGTCATAGGCAATTATCGCCGTGACCGGCGCATCCATCATTTTTGGCACGTTCTTCGGCTTTAGCGACTTTGCAAGTAGCTCTTTTCCTTCGGGGCTTTTCACAAAAACGAAGCGCGCGGGCAACGTATTCATGCTGGTCGCGCCGTTGATCGTGATGTCGTAAATCTCTTCAAGCAGATCGTCAGAAACTGGCTGGTCGGTCCACGCATAGTGGGACCTAGACTCGCGCAGGATCAAGGCAATTGCATCGTCCGACAAACGCGGAATGCGCTCGCGCAGATCACGATGATCTTGCTGTGCCTTGGCGCGAAGTGCCTCCAGCTCTGCCCCGGTTGGCGCGCTCATGCTGCGGCCACCTTCGATTTTGCTTCTTTTTCGTCGACAATCGGGCTGGCGCAGACGCCGATGCCCTCAATCTCGATTTCGACGGTTTCGCCCGGCTTCAACCATCTAGGGTTTGGCTTCTTAGCGTGCCCAACACCCGGCGGTGTACCCAGCGCAATAAGATCTCCGGGCTCCAGAGTAGTGTACTCGGAAATCGTCGCAATGACCTGACGAACGCCCCAAATCATGTTGGCAGTGTTCGAGCTTTGAAGGATTTCGTCGCCCACACGGCTTTCGATTTTAAGGCCGGACGCCCCTTCAGGCAGCTCGTCTGGTGTCACGGTAAACGGACCGACCGCACCAGTGTCATCAAAGTTCTTTCCCGGCGTCCATTGGTGCGTCTTGCGCTGGTAGTTTCTTACAGACCCGTCGTTGAACACGGTATAGCCGAACACATGATCCAATGCGTTCTTTTCCGAAATATGGCGACCGCCCTTTCCGACGATCAGCATCAGCTCTGCCTCGTAATCCAGTTGTTCCGAGCAGGACGGGCGCACCATCGGCTGACCGGCGGCCATGATCGAGTTTTTCCCGCGCATGAACAGAGCAGGATACTTTGGGATGTCATACCCTCCCTCTTTGATGTGGTCCGTATAATTCAATCCCATGCAAATGATCGTGCCGGGCGATGCTACGGGCAGCGCTGGTGTAACAGAGGAGACAGGAACGCTTTCTGAAGCGACGATTTTTTCAGAAAGCGAATCGACCAGTCCAGGCGTGCAGATCAGCCCCATCAGATCGGGACCAACGGCAGGGTCCAAAGACGTTAGATTCACTGCGTTTTCTCCGTCTACGGCAAAAACCGCTGTGCCTTCCGAAGTCTCACCCACCAAGTATTTCATTCTCACCATCCATGTCAGTTCGCTTGATTTTTGCCGACTATTTTGCCATATGTCAAATAATATCGATATTTTGGAGAGCGCCGATGGTTGCCTGGTCAGACTATAAATCAGAAGCAAAAAGCCGTGGCGCTCTTGCTTTGGAACTTTACGTTGCACACAGCACCCCGGCCAAAGCCCCGGAAGATGTAAAGGCTTCGCTTCCAGATCACTTGGCATATCAGGCGCAACTTGAACGTTCGGGGAAGCTCGCTTTTGCCGGACCAATGTCGGATGAAACAGGAGAGCATATGCAAGGTATGGGTCTGATCATCTACCGCGCTGACAGTCTTGAAGTCGCCCGAAAACTGGCCGAGGAGGACCCAATGCACAAAAGCGGGGCACGCAGCTTTGTTCTGCGCAGATGGATGATAAACGAAGGCTCGCTGAACCTTTCAGTTGGCCTGTCAACTGGAATGAGTGCACTTAGCTAAAAGCACTCCAGAGATTTTGCCGCGAAAAAGGAACCGTCAGATATGGACGCCATGCTTGATACAGAGGTCAAGGAGACTTCAGCCACCCATGGTGCGTATCGAAGGCTGCGCAAAATGATCCTGACCGGCGAGCTGCCTCCTGGACAAAAGCTCAAGATTGAACAACTTCGCGGGCTGCTGGAAACCGGCGCCAGCCCTGTTCGCGAAGCACTAAGCCTTTTGACATCGGACATGTTGGTCGAGCGGATCGACCAACGCGGGTTTCGGGCTGCGCCGGTCAGCAAGTGTAACTTCGAAGAAATCCTTCTGCTGCGCTGCAACCTTGAGGAAACTGCGCTGCGTGCCTCGATCGCAAACGCGGATGCCGCCTGGGAGGACAGGCTTGTTTTGCGTCACCATCATATGAAAAAGGCCAGCCAAAATGGGGCGCGCGATTTCGAAGACGCTCACAAGGCGTTTCATATGGCATTGCTGGACAATTCGAAACTGCCGTTGCTGCTGCGGTATTGCTCGCAACTTTACGATCTTAACATTCGCTACCGTTATTTGGCGGCCGGAGGTTCAAGCTACAAAAAGCGGGACATAGCCGCCGAGCATCAGCAGATCCTGGACGCCGCATTAAATCACGACGTAGACAGCGCAACCCGGCACCTGATTGATCACTATCGTCGGACAGGCGAATACCTCAGCAGCCAGATGGAGCCCTGAAATGCAGCGGAATTGGTTTCTGGGTGACCTATTAAACCAATTGCTGGACCGTCCTGGCAAAAGGCGCGGCAGGGATGACAAACGATCCATTGTAGAACTTTGTGAGGCGCTATTGTCCGCAGAAGGTGAAGTTTCCGGTTTCACGCTCGCGTCTACGATCCTTGATCGCTATCAAACCCTGGGTGATCCGGAGAAACTAAACTTTTTTGCCTATTTGAATGACCATCTAGAGCTGGACGCGGATCAGCTTTTCGAATTAGCGCGCCTCTACGCCAGTGATCGAAGTGTCGACCTTTATCAAAGGCTAAACGAGGTGGCAGAGCCACGGCGTCAAGAATTGCTGCGACGCTTGAACCAACCTACTGGTGCGACGCAAGAAATTGTGGCCATGCGTGTTGACCTGCTGCGCTTTCTCGAAACCAATCCAGAATTTAAGCGAACAGATATCGATTTCGTTCATTTGTTACGCAGTTGGTTCAACCGAGGTTTTCTTGTCCTCAAGCAAATCAGCTGGGACACTCCTGCTCGCGTTCTGGACAAAATCGTTGCGTATGAGGCGGTGCACCAAATCAACGATCTGGATGATTTGCGGCGCAGACTCTATCCGCCTGATCGTCGTTGTTTTGCATTCTTCCATCCATCGATGCCAGACGAGCCACTGATATTTGTTGAGGTCGCTCTGACCGCTGAAATCCCGAATGCGATAGACACACTACTTTCTGAAGATCGAGAACCAATCGAAGCCGAGCAAGCGAAAGTCGCGGCGTTCTACTCTATCTCGAATTGCCAAAAAGGTTTAACCGGTATCAGCTTTGGCAATCTGTTGATCAAACAGGTTGTAACTGAGCTGTCGCGAGAGCTTCAGCAGCTTAACACCTTTGTAACCTTGTCGCCTATACCGGGGCTCAAGCGTTGGCTGACCGGGAAAACCGAAAACTCGGAATACGGCCATGCAGCTCAGGCCATGCTGGCAGACAAAGCCACGCCACAAGTCGTACGCGGGATGGCTGCGCGATACTTGATGTTTGCCAAGCGCGAAGACGGGATGCCGCTAGATCCTGTGGCCCGCTTTCACCTCGGAAACGGTGCCGAGTTGCACGAGTTGCACGCAGAAGCCGATTTGTCACCGAACGGACGATCACAATCCGGCGGTGCGATGGTGAACTACCTGTACGATTTAAACAAAACAGAACGTCATCACGAAGAGTTCGCGACACATGCGACGATCGAAGCCTCGCGTTCTGTTCGCGCGGCCTCAACCGCTGCGCTTGCGACCAAGCCAAGGGAAAATACCGCGTGACCAACACTCTATACGACAGCCTGTTTGCCCAGCATGAGGGCAACGAGGCTCCGTTCCTGCAACTCGATGATGGCCGGGTAGTATCTTATGACGCGTTCCATAGGCGTGCCGCGCAGATCGCGCACGTGTTGAAAAAAAGCGGAGTTTCACCCGGTGATCGCATCGTAGTACAGGCTCCTAAACTGGCCGATACGATTGCGCTCTACGCTGCTTCAGTTCAGGCAGGTGCTGTCTACATGCCGCTCAACACTGCTTATACGTTGGCAGAGTTGGACTACTTCATCTCTGACGCACAACCTGCATTGATCGTCTGTGACACCAAAGACAAAGCAGAACTCGAACAATTGGCAGCCCGTTGCGGCGCTAACCTGCTGACCCTTGGCGGCGAAGATTCAAGTTTAAGCCACGCGGCGGACGAACAGCCCTGTGTTTTCGAAACTTTGGATCGCGGGGCAGAGGATCTCGCGGCGCTTCTCTATACATCAGGCACCACGGGCCGGTCGAAGGGCGCGATGCTCAGCCATCGGAACTTGCTGTCGAATGCTCAAACGCTTGTTGATTTGTGGGGCATCACGAACGTTGACCGCTTAGTTCACGCGTTGCCGATTTTTCACACGCATGGGTTATTCGTGGCGATGAACACATCGCTTCTCGCCGGGGCCAAGGTTCGGTTAATGGAAAGATTCGATGTTGGTGTGATCTTGGATGAATTGCCTCGCTCGACCCTTCTGATGGGCGTCCCCACTTTTTATACCAGATTGCTGGCGGACGAAGGTTTCACCAATGAGGTCACGGGGAACATGCGTCTGTTCATTTCCGGCTCAGCTCCGCTGCTGGCGGAAACCCATGTGGCGTTCGAAGCGCGGACCGGCCACCGCATCCTTGAGCGCTACGGTATGACCGAGACGAACATGAACACCTCTAATCCGTATAGTGGTGAGCGCCGCGCGGGAACGGTTGGCATGGCGCTACCCGGCACCGAGGTGATCGTGACCAACCCTGAAACCGGGGAATCGCTGCCCCAGGGCGAGGTGGGAATGATCGAAGTGCGCGGACCCAATGTTTTTAAAGGCTATTGGCGGATGCCCGAAAAAACCGCCGAGGAGCTTCGAGAGAATGAGTTTTTCATCACCGGAGATCTGGGCCGGTACAGTGAAGAAGGCTACCTGTCGATTGTCGGTCGGTCAAAAGACCTGATCATTACTGGTGGTTACAACGTGTATCCCAAAGAAATCGAAGACATCTTGAACGACTTCAATGGCGTTTTGGAATCAGCAGTTTTTGGAGTTCCCGATAGCGATTTCGGCGAGGCGATTATCGCCGTTCTGGTTGCCGACCCCGGTGCACAACTTGACATGAAGAAGTTGGCCGAGACGGTCAAAGACAAGCTTTCACGCTTTAAACATCCCCGCAGCTACGAAATCGTCTCGGGCCTGCCTCGAAATACAATGGGAAAGGTTCAAAAGAACGTGCTGCGCGATCAGTATTCTCAAAAGGAACTGCAAGTGGGTGTGTTGTAGCAGACCCGCCGGAAACTCCAAAGCATCCAATAACCTCAACTTAAGAACTGCCAATTCATCAGGAGAGTCACAATGACCCGCATGACGGCAAAAGACTTCGACCAAGAGCTTCTAGATCTTTACGACTTTTACGCGCACGGAAAAATCACTAAACGCCAGTTTCTGGATCGCGCTGGTAAGTTTACAGTCGGCGGCCTATCGGCGGTCGCGCTGCTGAACATGCTCAGCCCAAATTATGCATTGGCCGAGCAGGTGTCATTCAACGATCCCGACATCCATGCAGACTACATCACCTACCCCTCGCCAAATGGCACCGGTGACGTGCGGGGCTACCTTGTCCGGCCCGCAGGCGAAGAGAAACCTCTGCCAGCTGTGCTGGTCATTCACGAAAACCGTGGCCTTAATCCCTATATCGAAGATGTAGCGCGCAGATTGGCGAAAGCCGGCTTCATGGCTCTGGCTCCGGACGGCCTAACGTCCGTGGGCGGGTACCCAGGCAACGACGCAGATGGGCGCGAGTTGCAAAAGACAGTGGACCGGGTCGAGTTGATGAACGACTTCTTCAATGGATTTGAATACCTTTTGAACCGAGGTGACAGCACCGGAAAGGTCGGCGCAGTGGGTTTCTGCTATGGCGGCGGCGTAGTCAGTGCTATTGCTGTTGCCTATCCGGAACTGGCCGCTGGCGTGCCGTTCTATGGTCGCCAGCCAGCATCTGAAGATGTAGCCAAAATTCAGGCACCGCTGCTGATTCAGATGGGAGAGCTTGACGAGCGCATCAACGCAGGCTGGCCAGATTTTGAGGCCGCTCTACGATCAAACGAAAAAGTTTATGAGGCATATATTTATGAAAACGCCAACCACGGTTTTCATAACGACAGTACGCCACGCTATGATGAGGAAATGGCAAACCTAGCCTGGGACCGCACAATTGAGTGGTTCAACACCTATCTGAAGTAATTGGTGTAATCTACTAAGTCAGTTATGCGGACGAAGCAACAAGTCGTTCAGTCGAACGCTAAGTGTTTCTTCGAGTCGATCGCAGACCTAAAACTTGAAATAACGCGAGCCTCTATCTTGCTGAAGTCGCTTTAATGTACTCATTGGAAGGTTTGGTGGATATTTGAGGCTGTTTCAAGCAGAGCTTGTTCGATGGTGTCGCGTTGTCTTGGAAACCGGGTCGACGGTACTGGAACTGAGATCGCGTGCAAATCCCCGACCCAATCGAAAAATGAAAACCCGATTGCGGACACACCAACTGAGTGTTCGTCTAAGTCATAGGCCAACCCCTGTTTGCGGACCGCGTCTATTTCAGAAAGAAACTCATCCAAACTTCTTTGAATACCATTTCGATCCCACTCATTTTGAACCAGTTTGATTACTTCCTGGTTGGAAAGTCTGGCCAGACAGGCCTTGCCGTTTGCTGTGGTGGTCAAGGGAAAGACTTCGCCAACTTGCGAAACAGTCGTCAAACGGTATACGCCCGGGACCTGATCTAAGAAGACCATGCCGATGCCGCGCATGACTGCGAGGTCTGTGGTTTCCCCAGTCTTTTGGGTCAGTTCCGTCAAAAGCAACCGGCAGTGTTCGACGATGCTATACTGCGCAGCGCCCGCGAGAGCGCTTAATTCAGGACCGAGCCTCAAACCACCCCCATTTGCATCTGCGATGACAAGTTTTTCTTCCGCAAGTGCACTTGTGATTCTCTGTACCGTAGAGCGGGGCAGGTCAACCCGCTCGGCTATTTTTCCCAAACTCATGCCGGATTGGCTTTCTTTTAGAACGCGCAAAATAGAGGCCGCTCTGGAAATGACCTGAATGCCACCTTTATTTTCTTTTTCAGACATTTATCCTACCTCGTTCTGTCTTGGCATCGTAGCTCCGAATGCCTGGCGGTTTCTAGTGTTGTATCACAATGCGGTGCAAGTCAACCGTATAGTGAGTTTTTGGTTGACCATAATGCGGTGCGTATGCATCATCATACGGGACAGGTGGGGAGGCCACCCAGACAATTGAAATGCGAACGCCGCCGCATTGCCGGCGAACAGAGGAGATATGCCCAATGGTCGAAATTCGCGGCATTGAGTTTCAGGCAAACACCGACAATGACATGGGGATTGAGTTTTTCAACCTTAGCCACAGATACGGGTTTCAGTGCCCCAACTGGCCCTATTTCAAAGACGTCCAGATCGACCGAAAGCACTACATGGTCAAGTCCGGCGTGTTGTCTCAGACGATTACCACGACGATGCACGTAACCACTCATATTGATGCACCAGCGCACGTCGTTCAGGGAACGCCGTTCATCGACGAGGTTCCGCTCCCCCATTTTTTCGGCTCTGGCCTGGTGGTTTCCGTGCCCAAAAAGAAATGGGAGCAAATCACAGGAGATGATCTGGAAAAGGCCTGTGGTCATGCAATTCGCAAAGGCGACGTGCTGATCATCAACACCGGTTGGCACAAGCAGTATGAAGACGGTGACTACTTTGCTTATTGCCCGGGTCTCGTGCCTTCCGCTGCTGAGTGGATGATCGAAAAAGGTGTGAAAGTCGTTGGGCACGACACCCAAGCGAACGATCACCCGTTGGCGACTGCCATCGGTCCGCAAAGAAACGGTCCGATCTTGCCTCATCTTGAGAAAGAGTACCTCGAGTGGTCAGGCGGAACCCCTTGGGAGGTTGACTTCCCAGAGTGGGAGCCGGTTCACAACATGCTTTTTTCAAAGGGCATTCTCGGCATCGAAAACGTCGGTGGTGATTTGGATGCGGTGACCGGCAAGCGGTGTACCTTCGCGTTCTTCCCTTGGAATTGGGACCGTGGCGACGGCTGCATTATCCGATTGGTTGCGATGATCGACAAGAACCAGTCTTACCGCATCGAAGCTGGCGAAGATTTCTGAACACTCACGGACCGGTCGCCGGTTCGCCGGTGGCCGCCAATAACCTTGAGCGGAGACGGACATGCATCTGAAGCGCTTTCAAGACGCCCAACCCTACGAAGCACCGAACCATTTTGGGTGTCATGGTCTTCGCTTGCAAGGCTTTGAGGAAGGCGGGCCGACAAATCAGTGGATTGGCTTCAGCCAGTTCCTACCGGGCGGTGGTGCTGGGCCGGACTCCACACCTTTTGAGAAAGTCTACGTCGTACTGGAGGGCGAGATGACCGTCATCGTTGACGGCACCGAAATCCTTCTTGGGCCGATGGATAGCTGCACGATCGCACCGGGCGAAGTGCGTAAAATTGAAAACCGCGCCAACCACACCTGCAAAATGCTGGTGGTCATTCCGTATCCACCAGAAAACTAAGGACGAAAAGAATGTCTGATCCACTCAAGATGTTTGACGTAAAAGACAACGTCGCACTGATCACCGGAGCATCCGGCGCGTTTGGCATGGTCGCTGCGCGCGTTCTGGCTGGCGCTGGGTGCAATCTGGTTCTGGCTGCGGGCAATCAAGAAGCGCTCGACGAGATTGCCAAAGAGTGCAAGGCGCTTGGTGCAACCGTCGTTGCGGTGAATACGCGCCCGTCCAACGAGGCATCCTGCGGTGCGCTGGTAGAAGAAGCAGTAAATAATTTTGGTAAGCTCGATATTCTCGTTGTCGCGTCCGGCATGAACAAAGTCGCGCCGATCAACGAAATGGCGCCAGAGACCTTCAATGCAGTGATGGACGCCAACGTGAACCAAAGCTGGCTTTTGGCACGCGCGGCGGCGGCGCACATGAAGCAAAGCGAATACGGCAAGATCATTTTCGTCAGTTCCGCGCGCAGCATTCTGGGACACCCAGCTGGCTACACGGCGTATTGCGCGGATTGTTCGCTTTGAACCTCACTGCTGCCGCTGCTGGGGCTATGGTGCTTGTGAATTCGGTTGTGCTGGTACGCGGCACGTTAGGCCTGTCAGAAAGCGCGTTGGCCTGGACCATGTTTGCATTTGGGGCAGGTTCCATGTTGTCCGCCCTTGTCTTACCGCTCCTGCTTGATCGCATAGCTGATCGCCCTGTGATGATTGCGGGAGCTACCATGGCGATTGCTACACTTATGGTACTGGCGATACTGGTGATGAGTTTCGGCATATCATGGCCCATCCTACTCGGGGCGTGGCTCCTTGTTGGCATCGGCTATTCTGCGGTACTAACACCCTCTGGCCGCTTGTTGCGACGATCGTCTCACGAAGCCGACCGCCCCGCCTTGTTCGCCGCGCAATTCGCACTTAGCCACGGTTGCTGGCTGGTCGCCTACCCTTTGTCGGGATGGCTGATGACCTCGCACGGTACCGTTGAAGCGTTGCTCGTTCTTGCATTGACTGGTGCCATTGGCATTTTTTGCGCCCTGCGCCTTTGGCCTCATGACGACCCTGAAACGCTTACGCACACTCACGAAAATCTTCCACTGGACCACCCGCACTTGCGAGGGGAACGGACGCACACGCACGCTTTCGTCGTTGACGACGAACATCCCCGTTGGTCGCCAACTCTTTGATTTGAAGCCGTGGATTTAAAAACCGACCCTCGCACCGAGCCAAAGCTAATTAGACCCGGCATAAAAAAAAGATAATTTGCGCAGCCACATCGGCAAAACCTTAGACTTACTGCACAGATGTAGCCTTTGGTGGGAAGAGCAGCATGTGCAAAATCGAATCCAAGTTGCATCATTGACTGAAGCGTGTCCTGCCCCCGTTTTGTGACCCACTAAAGTGCCCGGCAGGGGCATGTCTTTCAACCAGGCAGCGCCTGTTCAGGTCGGCGAAAACACCGAGAAAGTTTAAAAAATTATCCTTCGTACGGGCTACAGTTAGCTCACGACGAAAAGCCGTTTAGTGGAGGAACAAGGGTGCCAACCAAGTTCGATGGAGGATTACTCTCTTGGAGTACGGCGTTGGCAATTTGTACAACAGCCGTACTCGTCGTACTGCTTGGCGGTCAGGTCGTTGCGTTTGGTGGTATCGCGGCAGTCGCGGGTTTTTCAGCTGGTTTTTTGGGGTCTGTCTTTTCTAGTCTTGTTTCTAACGCCAGAACGTTTTTTATGGTGCTGGTGAGCATACTGGTATGCACACTCTTCCCGCTTCAGTGGATCGCCTTTCTGTGTGGTTTTGTCTTGATCAGTTGGGCTGCTTTTGACGGGTACAAGAACGGTGGATTTGCGACAGTTCCTGCATTGAACGGATTGCTCTTGTACTTACTGATCCCACCCGACGAGCGTATTGCCGTTCATGTTTTGGTTTTTCTAGCCGCGGCAACAGTCGGTAGTTTGCTCAGCGTTCGGCTTAACTTGGCGGGATCAGCAATACGACCTCCCATGTCTTTCAAGGAAGCAATTTCTGTTTGGCTATTCTTAATTGTCGGCATGAGTTTGACGTCGTTTCTCGCTCACGTAATCGGAAACCAAAAATCCTATTGGCTTTCGTTGCTGTTCGTATTCCGCGTCTTGGCTCCACTTCAAAAAGTGCCTGATGCTGCATTGCGGTTTGGTGTTGGCGTGGCGCTTGGGTCTTTGGCCGCCCTATGTTTCGAGTTCAGCGGATTGTCTCATCAAGTCTTATTGATCTTCGGGTTTGCCTCCGCTGTCATAGGCGTGCACAGAATAGGTGGTAACACGCTATGGACAGCGATGTTCTTTACGATTGCCACACTTTTGGTGACAGCCCCAACGATTGAGTTTGCGGTCTTCCGAATAGAAGCGGCGGCGATGATAGTCTTTGTAGTCGGAGGGCTATCATTCGTGATCAGTTGGTGCTGGGAACAGATAGAAACCCGTTCCGGAAACTAAAACCGCAATTCTTCCCCCTTTTGGATACCCTCAACGTCTTATTCTTCGAATGACCTCCTGGAAAATGCGCCAAATGACCAAGAGATCTTGAAGCGTTTCAGAGCTCACCAGCGCTTCGTACACAAAGAAAATTTTTTGATCTGGACCCGTACATAGGCCCGGAATACTGAGAAAATAGACTTCCGTTGCAACCTGTACACAAGACTTTGCAAAGTCAGCGTCCTGCGCTTCACTGTCATTCGAGCAGCATGAAGCATCCTGTGATATTGTATCGTGTCAACGTCGGGTTGTCGTTGTGGGCGGGCATGGCGGATCGGAGGATCAGCCATGGAAACCCCAAACTTACCTGCCATTCGTGCACTTCGCCCCGCTTGGAACAAAGGTCGCATCGTCGGTCAAAAACGCCCTCTGAAACCTAAACATGTCTGGGCAATCCGAGTGCGCCTCGAGCTTTCTGAAAACCATCGCGATCTTGCGCTCTTCAACATGGCAATCGACAGTAAGCTCCGCGGCTGCGATCTGGTGAAGATGAAGGTGGCCGATGTCATGTCATCGGGTCAGATCAAGGAACGGGCTTCAGTACTTCAAAGCAAGACGCAGAAACCCGTGCGCTTTGAGATATCAGAGGGCACTCGTGCCTCTGTTGAGAAGTGGATGGAAGACGAGCTGATGGTCGGCTCGGAGTACCTTTGGCCCGGCCGATTTCACGAGCGATTGCACATCTCGACGCGTCAATATGCGCGGATTGTACGCGACTGGGTCACGTCGATCGGTCTCGAGGCAAGCGCCTACGGCACCCATTCAATGAGGAGAACCAAGGTCACTCAGATCTACAAGAAAACCGGAAACCTTCGCGCTGTTCAGCTTCCTCTTGGCCATACTAAGATGGATAGTACAGTCCAATATCTCGGCGTCGAACTCGAGGATGCCTTGGCCATCGCCGAAGCCATTGAGATTTAACGCTCACGGGTCGCTCTCGCGGGCGGCCCAGAGCCGACATCCAACCCGCCATATTGATGCTGCGGTTGCGGCCCGCTTTGCGGACTTTCGCTGCGTCTATGTGACGGTACCGAATGCAATCGATCAAATCGTAAGACATTGGTGCTGGAGTTAGACTAACCATAAGCCCCCATCCTGGGCGCGCTGAAACTCGTGTCGAACTTACCCGAGTTGATCCGTTTGACAGGCCCGACAATCCATTGATTATGTGCGCATGACCAAAGCTCAACGACCGCCAAAGCCAAAACCCATGCCGTACACCCCGGAGCTGGACCGCTACGAGCGGATGGTGTATCGGCGATGTGGGCGGTCCGGTATAAAACTCCCTGTTGTCAGCTTGGGGCTGTGGCACAATTTCGGCGCAGACTCACCGCACGAAAACAAGCGCGCCATGTGTCGTGCAGCGTTCGACCATGGTATCACTCACTTTGATCTGGCAAACAACTACGGTCCACCACCCGGTTCAGCCGAAGAGGCATTTGGCGAGATCCTCAAAACGGATTTCGCGGGTTACAGGGATGAGCTGATCATTTCCTCCAAAGCAGGCTACGACATGTGGCCAGGACCTTACGGAGAATGGGGGTCGCGCAAGTACATGATTGCGTCCTGTGACCAATCACTCGCGCGCATGGGGCTTGATTATATCGACATCTTTTATTCCCACCGCTTTGACCCCGACACCCCGCTTGAAGAGACGATGGGCGCTTTGGATCATATCGTACGGTCGGGTCGCGCGCTCTATGCAGGTATCTCAAGCTACAACTCCCAACGCACGCGCGAGGCGGTGAAAATTCTAAACGACCTTGGGACGCCCTGTTTGATTCACCAGCCTTCTTACAACTTGCTCAACCGTTGGGTGGAGCGGGACGGTTTGCTCGATACCCTCGACGATCTTGGGGTAGGATCGATTGCATTCACGCCGCTAGCACAAGGCATTCTTACGTCGAAATACCTGCGCGATATTCCGGATGGCAGCCGTGCCACACAAGGAAAGTCGCTACTCGATGGCATGATTAACGAGCGATCTCTGGCAAGTGTCCGTGCTCTGAACGATATGGCCGAAGCTCGTGGTCAGACTCTGGCGCAAATGGCTCTGGCCTGGGTGCTCAGAGGTGGGCGCGTGACGACCGCACTTATCGGCGCGTCCCGGCCGGAACAGATCGTCGACTGCGCAGGCGTTGTAAATAATCTCGACTTCAGTTCTGACGAGTTGAAAAAGATCGATGAAATCAGTTCGGAAGAAGATATCAATTTATGGGCAAGGTCGTCAGAAACAGAGTGACCAATCTTATAATTGCTAAAACCCGAGAACATTTGGAACTTGAGGTCATTGGCGGCTGCAGCTTCTGCTACTCGGCTAAATAACTACCAAGACTAACCGGCCCATTGCGGACATTTAGGACGGAATTCAAATGCTGCAGTGGCATACCGGTCTGCGGACATCCGCAACAGTGGCGCAAGCTCTTCATTGTTCACTGAATTCCGCCAAGCCACGTTCGTGTCGCTTCAAGCCCTTTGCGCAAGATAGAAAACATCTGCTCAATTTCACTTTCGCTGATGATAAGGGGCGGTGGAAGAACACACATGTTGATAATAGGTCGAACTAATAACCCACGTTTTTGGCATTCTATATCGATCTGGCCGCCAATCTCGTAGTCGCATCCCAGATCGCTCTTGGGATCACCATCGACTGAGCATTGTACGCATCCCATCAACCCCATCCCACGCACATCGGCAACGATGTCAATCTGTCGCAAATGGTGCAGCTGATCCTGAAAAACCGGAGCGACCTTTTGAACGTGTTCGAGAAGTTTTTCCCGCTCAATGATCTCAATGCCCTTCAAACCCGCAGCCGCGCTAACTGGATGACCAGAATAGGTGTAACCATTTGAGAAGTTAGCATCTTTTCCCGAAACGTCGGCGATCAATCGGTCAGAGATAATCGCGGCACCCATCGGCGCGTACCCAGATGTCATTCCTTTAGCACAAGTTAGTATGTCCGGCTGAATGCCGAAAACAGCCTCTGACGAAAACCAATGGCCCAATCGCCCAAAAGCTGTCACCACTTCGTCGGAGATGTATAGAACATCATACTTCTTGCAGATGTTTAGGCAGCCTTGGTGATATCCTTTTGGCGGCACGATCACGCCACCAGATGCCAGAACCGGTTCGGCGATAAAAGCGGCAACATTTTCCGGGCCAAGCGCCAAAATGGCGTTTTCAAGATCGGAAACTTTCTCCTTCAGAAAGCTCTCTTCGCTTTGACCAGGTGAACGGTAGAGCGGATTCACGTCTGGCAGGAAATGTGCGAGGTCATCGGCTTTGTCGAGCCAAAGCCGGTCACGCTCTTTTCCACTGACGCTGGCCGCCAAGTAGGTGCTTCCATGATAGGCTTTTTGCCTTGAAATGATTTTCTTTTTCTCGGGTCGACCCAAAAGGTTGTTTCTAAAATGGACAAATCGGATAGCCGTATCCACCGCAGTGGAGCCGCCCGTGGTAAAGAAGACATTGTTCAAATCTCCAGGCGCTCGTTTGGCTATTTCGCGCGCGAACCGCGCAGCAGTCGAGTTGGTGTTGTTGAAAGGCGAGAAATAGGCAAGACTCCTAGCTTGCTCAGCCATGGCCTCGGCCATCTCTTCGCGCCCATAACCGATCTGGGTGCACCACATACCTCCCGGTCCGTCGATCAAGGGTTCACCCTTTTCGTTCACTACATGGATGCCGCTGGCACTTTCGACAAAAGTGCGGCTATTTTTGCCTAAAGCTTCCATCCCTTCCCACGGGTGCAGGAAGTGATCGTTGTCCCATTGTTTGGCATAAGAGTTATCCATGATGGGTCATGCTTTTCGCGCTCATTACAATGGGAAATTCTTCACGCACCTGGGTGTCCAAAGCGCCGAAATAGTTGGGGAAATGACTGTTTAGAATAGAGTTGGCTTTGTCACGGGCGCGGTCCAGCAAATCTGTTTTGCCTTCGTTTTCCCATGTGTCTGTACGCTCACGATCCATAAGTCGCGGATAGACGAATTCGCTGTTCATATAGTTCAGCGTGTGCGGGTTGCCGAGGAAATGGCCGGGGTCGATGGCGCAATCGTGGATCACATCCACAGCCATGGTTTCATCCGTGACCTCTATCCCGCGCAACGACCGCAGGATCATTCCACCCGCTTCGTCATCAATGACCATACTTTCAAAACTACATCCCATGAGGCTACCGATCATACCGCCAAACTCGCAAAGGCGATTGGCACCGGCATGAGCAGCAAGCGTGAAGGTCAGCGCCTTTTCTAACCCGTATTGCGCGTCGGGCAATTTGGCATCGGTCATGCCTGCGCCAACGGATGTGGGCAGACCATAGAAGTTGCCCATTTGAATGGCAGCCGCGCCGATCAGGGCTTGTTCGCCGCTGCCACCGGTGAACGAGCCGCTGCGCAAATCAGTGATGAAGGGCCAGGCGGCAAAGCAAACCGGACAGCCTGGAGTGATGAGGTTTACGATGGCAACGCAGGCCAGCGTTTCGGCCACGGTTTGTACCAACGTTCCCGCAAGCGTCGCGGGGGCTGTGGCCCCGGCTTGCGGAGGCACAGCCAGATCGACGGTGAGGCCAAGTTTGGCGGTATCAATCAGGATCTCCATGTTTTCCTTGCCGATCCGCAGCGGCGAAACCATTGGACAGCCGCCAAAAATGACGCTTGGCTTCTTCATGAAAGCCCCTTCGCCACCCTGAGCCAAATCAAACATGCGGATGGCATGCGGGATATGGCTGCGGTCGCGAAAGGTCAGACAGGCAGGCTTTTGGCTGCCTGCGAGCATTGCATATATGGTGTTCATATCGTGAGCGAAATCATCGGTCACATCGGTAGCCAAAACTGTGTCGCCCAGCATATGGATGTTGTCCAAGCGGTCCACTAGTCGGGTGAAATCATAAACGTCGCGCAGAACCGATGGACGATAGGACTTGGTCTCGGAATCGAAGGTTGTGACGGCGGTGCCAGAGTTGGCGAAATAGACACTCTCGGCCGAGCAATGCATGTCGTCTTTGCCTTCACGCTCACCGCGGGCATAGACATAAAACTCTCTGGCGGCAGCCGCCAGGATGTCTTCCATAAGGGCGCGGGGGAAGCACAACCTATTGAGGTCATTCAAAACTGCGCCTTTGGGAAGCACCAGATCAAGCAATTCCGGGAAATGGTCGGTAACGCCCGTGTTTTCCAGAACGGTTAAGGCCGCTTGATGGATGTTCTCCATATCTGCTTGGGTCAGCGGTTTATAGCGGCCGCCACTTAGGCCTCCACGTACGGCCTCATTGCCCGTGGTAGCCTGTTGAACCTTTATGCGCGCGGCGCGTCCGCCGCCGCCGCGACGGCGTGATTTTGCCTCAGCCATGACCGGACATCCTTTGTTCTGGTTCCGGGCTGATCATGTTGAAATAGAAATCGTAGAAGTCCTGGATCGAGGTTTCCATCTCGCCCAAGGGGCCCGGTTGGAAGTATTGAGAATTTACGCCGGACTGGTTGTGGCGAATGATGCGTTCGTCATCCAAAGATGTGACATGCCAAAGCCAGGTCAGGTCTTCTTTGTCGTAGTCTTCGCCTTCTTCGGCGTCAGCGCGAACCAGCCAGACCACCTGAATGTCGGTTTCCTGTAAGCCTCGTGGAATGAAGCGGTAGCCGACCATGTGATCCGAATAAATCAGGAACCAATTCAATGGACCAATATCAAAGTCAGTTGCGCCACCGTCGAAGCCTTTGAGCGTTCCAAGCAATGGTGCAAGTGCCTCGCCCGATTGGCTGCCGGTTTTGTAGCCTTGGTAAAGCGGATAGCGACGATAGTACCCGCTGGTAAATGGGGTCAGCGCAGCGTCGCCGACAAGAGTCAATTCATTGGGTGACAGCCCGGCTACTACAGCCCTAGCCTTTAGCGGCTCGACCAAACCAGCCATGTCTTGCGGTGATTTCAAGCTATGGGAGCGAGAATACTCTTTGTGCGCTGGCCCGCAGTGGTAGCATTCAAGGTAGTTCTCAACCGCTAGTTTCCAATTCGCGGGAACAGGAAATGACGCGGTATGCGCTACTTTCAAATCGTTCAGGCCATAGGGTTCGACGAGTGGCTCAAGTTTGCTGAGGACAGGATCAAGTAATGGGGTGTTTGCATCGGCACAGACAAAGATCAGGCCCTTGAAGACACTCACCTGAACGGGAAGAAGCCCAAACTTTGACGGGTCGAATTGTTCCCCCATATTGTGACTTGCACGAAGTTTTCCTGATAGCTCATATGTCCATGCGTGGTAGGGGCAAACAAGAACGCGGGCGTTGCCGGACTGTTCAGTGCAGACGCGAGATCCGCGATGGCGGCAGACATTCAAATGAGCACGAATATCGCCATCGCGGTCGCGAACAATGATAATGCTCTCCGGGCCATAGTCGAACAGGAAGTAGTCACCGAGGCTTGGGATTTGACTGACATGCCCTGCCCAAAGCCAGTTGCGGTTCCAGACCCGGGCGATGTCATAGTTATAGATGTCTTGGGAGGTATAGAATTCGCGCGGCAGGGCGTGGCCGTACTGGTGCGAGGCTATTAGCGCATCCAACTCAAAAGGTCGGCTGTTCATCTCGTTTCCTCCAAATCGATTATCTCGCGGCGAAACCAATCCTGATCTGCTTCTGCCTTGGGGCGTTCAAAATCACGGGCCGCGCGGTGGCCCGCGAAGACTGCGTCGACGATCAGCCCTGGAGAAGCGGCATCGCCAATAAGTTCGACGGTTTTCAACCTGAGCCCGCGCAAGCTGTCATATAGCGTCGTCTCACGCTGACGTTCAGTGACCAGAATTGTCGAGGCACATGGAATATCCATTTCGCGACCAGTAAAGGCACAACCGATGCGGGCCATGTCACCTTGAACCGCCGTCAGCACCTGATTACAACGAATGTCGATACCAAGCTCCATCAGACGGGCCTGAATGCGAGGCTGCTCCAAAGTATTGATGGAGTAAGCTGAAACCAAACTCTCCGGCGTGACAAAGACCACCTGGTATCCTGCAGTCGCAAGTTTTTCGGCGATCACTCCTGCCAGATAGATATGATCGTCATCATAGATCATGACCGGGCCATCCGGCGGTAGAACACCATTCATGATGTCATCAGGCGTCAGCACATTGGCGCTTTGCTCGATCTGTGGCACATGGCGCTGGGTGTTACGGCCCATGCCGTCGGTTCGCCAAAGGCTGCCGGTGGCCACAAAGACGTGTTCGACGCCCAGCTCTGCCACTTGATCGCCATTAAGCCTGCTGTCAGTGAACAGCTGAACGTTGCCGCGTTGCTTTAAATCATGCAGACGATAGTCGACGACGCGGGACCAAGCTGCGAGGCCGGGAAGTTTGCTTTCCTTCGTAACCCGCCCGCCCAATTCGGCTGACGCCTCGGCCAACGTCACCTGATATCCTCGCCTTGCCAACTGCATGGCGCATTCAAGACCGGCAGGGCCACCGCCAACAACCAAAGTGTCCGCGTTGCTCTTTTTCGGCGCGATGATCTCGGGGTGCCAACCGCGCCGCCATTCCTCACCCATGGTGGGGTTTTGAGTGCAGCGGATCGGGATGCCCAGATTGTCGGATGAGACGCAGATATTGCAGCCGATACATTCGCGGATTTCGTCAATGCGACCCTTCTCAATCTTTTTCGGAATGAACGGGTCCGCTATGGAAGGTCGCGCGGCTCCGATAAGGTCGACAATTCCCTTATGGACCATCGACAACATCATGTCAGGCGACGTCAGGCGACCGACACCAACCACAGGTTTGCGGGTGATCTGCTTAACGTGGGACAGAAACGCGTTCTGATATCCGTCCTCTGGCTGAAAACGAGTCGTGGCACTGTCATTGGACCAGTCAGCCACATTCACATCCCATAGGTCAGGAAGATCAGCCAAGAGCTCGACAATGGCGCGGCCTTCTTCTGCTGCCTGCATGCCCCCGGTACCCATCATCTCATCAATAGCAAAACGTAACGCCACAGCGCAGCTGTCGCCCACGGCTTCGTGAGTGTCTTCCAGCAGTTCACGTGTCAGACGCACGCGATTTTCGAGCGACCCACCATATTCATCGCTACGCTGGTTCATATGTGGCAGCATGAAATGCTGCGCCAATGTCATGTTGTGCCCGGCATACACATAAATGATGTCAAACCCGGCATCTTTCGCGCGCAAGGCGGCCTCGCGGTGCCAACGGCGGAATTCCCGAATGTCGGCCTTATCCATAGCCTGCGCCTGCTTGGGGTGTGTCGTGTCGACGGACATTTCGGAAGGCGCAAGAACCGGGGCGCGGGTTAGCAGGTTTTGCGCATGATTGCCGTTATGAACCAGCTGGATAGCCGCCAGTGCACCATGTGCATGTACTGCGTCTGTCATCAGCCGCAACGCGGGCACATCGCGCGCGTCCCATAGCCGCCCTTCGGCGTAAGGAGAAAGGTCAGAAGTCGGGTGAATCTCGGTCTCCTGATTGGAAACCACCGCCCACCCGCCTTCGGCCTTCATTCCACGAACGGCAGCATCCGCCCTTGGTCGGAGGTGCCCCAACCCGGTGCAATGAGGCACCTGATAGAAGCGGTTCCTGGCAGTGACTGGCCCGATCTGAACCGGTTCCAAGAGCATAGCATATGGGTTCGCGTCTGACATGTTCACGCGTTTTCCTGTGTTTGTGTTCCGGGGCTGGTTGGCCCCGGAGATATTGTTGAATCAGAAGCCGGCTTTGATCCGTTCAAACTCCGCCAGCATTTTTGCCTCAAGCTCGGGGTTCACCGCATCAAAGAACAAACTGCCCTCGAAGAAGCTTTTTGGATCGGAGAAACCATAGGCTTCGATGTTGGCCTGATCGGCAACTTCGAACGCTTTTGCGTTGGAATGCGGGTAGCCCCAGTTGTCGATGATGTACTGACCGCTGGCCGGGTCGGTAAGCGCGTTCAACAGATCATAGACCTGATCGACCGGTGTCGTGGATGATTTCAGATGCACATAGCCGCACGCCCAGGTCGCGATACCCTTGTCGACGTCTCGCATCATCGCGGCCGGCACCTCATTCCAGATCAGGTTTAGTTCTGACTGGTTCCAGGCCCAACCCAATTCGATCTCGCCGCTGGTCATAGCCTGGTCAAACTGACCTGCGTCGGACCAGTAAAAGCGCATGTTCGGGTGGATCGAGCGCAGGAAGTCAGACGCTTCCTTGAACTGCTCGTCGCTCAAGTTGGTGTAGTCGTCAGCATTTCCAGTAGCCAGCGCCGCTAACGCATACGCAGATGATGCGGCATCCGGGATAGCGATCTTACCGGCATAGGCCGGGTCGGCCAGCAATTGTAGTGAGATATCGTCGCCCGAGATCTTGTCGGTGCGATAGATAATGCCCGTGTTCCCCCATTCGAACGGCAACATGTAAAGCTGGCCGTCCAGAACGATGGCGTCGACCTCCTTGATCTCGGGCAGTACATCGGCCCAATTGGTCAGTTTGCTTTCATCCAGCGGCTGAATCAGATCTGCTGCGACCCATTTTCTGACCGCGTCGGAACAAGGATGTGCCAGATCAGCAGTAAAACCGGAACTCAGCTTGGTAAAGGCTTCTTCCTGGCTTCCGAAATAGGAATAGCTCGGTGCCTCATTCCCGTATTTTTCCATGTAGCTGGCAAAGAAGCCCGGGTCTTCATATCCCGACCAGTCAAAAACCGTCAGATCAGCTCCACCGGCGCTGGCGCTTCCTGCACTTATCGCCGTCGCACATGCGAAAGCCGCAATTCCCTGAAGTTTCATTTTTTCCTCCCATTGTCTTATTCTGTGTCTGTGCCAAGATCGATCACGCTGGCGCTTTGGACTCCCAGCCAAACTGCGTCGCCGCGATTGAAATCAACCGTGTGAAAGTAGTTCGGAACCGAGACCGCGATCGGCGCGTCGGCTTCCTCAACCTGAATGTGGTAGTGAATGTTCTCGCCATAAAAGGCCACATTGCTGACTTTGCCCTGAACGGTTGATGGATAGTCTTCGGGTTTATCAGCGGTGATTTCTAATTGTTCGGGTCGAATACCGATGTTCATATCTCGGGCGCTGGTTGCAACGTTGGGGTTTCTTCCAATTTCCATTTGGCCAAAGGCCTTCGCGTGGATTGAAAGCGTATCGCCATTTTCCTTTAGCAACTGGGCAGGCAGAATGTTCATCTCACCGATGAAACTGGCGACCTGCTGATCGCAAGGCCGGGCGTAAAGCGTTGTTGGCGTATCCACCTGCTTGAGGCGCCCATTGAACATCACGCCTATGCGGTCAGACATTGTCATCGCCTCGTATTGGTCGTGTGTGACCATCACAAAGGTAATACCCAGCGATTGCTGCAGATGGCGCATTTCAAATTGCATCTGCTCGCGCAGCTTCTTGTCCAAGGCCGACAAGGGCTCATCCAGCAACAATACTTTGGGTCGCATGATCAGCGCGCGGGCGAGCGCCACCCTTTGCCGTTGCCCGCCTGACAACTCACTTGCGCCGCGATCCTCAAGCCCCCCCAACTCGACCATTTCCAAGGCTTCGGCTACGCGCTGGTCGATTTCGGCTTTGGGGGCCTTACCGCGTAATCCATAGGCCACGTTGTTCCCGACATTCAGGTGCGGGAAGATAGCATAGCTCTGAAATACCATGTTGGTCGGCCGGTTATTGGCAGGCACACCATCCATATCCTGACCGTCGATCAGCACAGTGCCTTTGGTCGGCTCTTGGAATCCCGCGATCATCCTCAATACCGTGGTTTTGCCACATCCCGATGGGCCGAGGAGTGAGAAAAACTCGCCTTCTTTAAGATCGAGATTGATCCCGCTAGCCGCCAGGAATGTACCATAGCGCTTTTCGACGCCCCTGAGTTCTATGATGTTTTTGTCTGTCATCTGACCTCTGATGCGGATGAGCGGCGCCGGAAATACTCAGCCAGCACCAAAAGCAGGACCGATGTAAGCAGCAGGATAGAGCCTAGGGCCAAAACGTTTGGAAGCTTGGCGGGGAAGCGAATCTGGCTCCAGATGTATACTGGCAAGGTTGGTTGGTTGCCGGACAGGAAAAAGGCGAGGACGAATTCGTCGAAGCTGACTGTGAAAGTGACCAACAAACTGGCTACGATACCCGGGGAAACGACCGGAAGCGTCACGCGGCGGAAGGTGTCGAACACGCCGACGCCCAGATCGTAAGATGCTTCCTCCAGCGACGCATCGAAGTCATCGAACGCAGACTTCAGGATCGAGACGGAAAACGGCAGTGCAAGAAATGTATGGCCCAGAACGACGGTCAGCAAAGACGGCTTGAGTCCGACAAACAGAAACAGAACCAGCATTGAAGAAGCAACTATAATGCCGGGAATAACCAAAGGCAGCATCACCAGACCTTCGGCAGCACGCTGACCCCGAAAACGGTACCGAACAAAGGCGCGAGCGGCGAACAACCCCATTGCGGTAGACAGAAGTGCCACGACGGTGCCGACGCCAAGCGAATTCCAAAGGGCCTGGATCAAGGTATCCTGTTCGCCCAGCTTCCGATACCAGTCCAGCGTCCAGCCCTTGATCGGAAAGGCAACTATTGTGCCGCTATTGAATGAAAACAAGGGCAGAAAAAGGACGGGCAGGTAAAGAAAAACCAAATACAGAAAAGCGTAGGCTGTCAGGGTCGAAGGGCGTCTCATCTTATACGCCTCCCTAGCCGGGTGGCGGTAATTACAAACACTATAGCGACAAAGCCAACCGATAGCATCGCGATCAGTGAAAGGGTGGCGCCGAGTGGCCAGTTGTTGGCGGCCCCGAACTGCACCTGAATTAGGTTGGCGATCATCTTCCCGTCCGACCCTCCAACAAGTGCCGGGGTCACATAGTCACCTACCGTGGGGATAAATATGATCAGACAAGCAGCAATAATCCCTGGGATGGTTAGTGGCAGCGTCACCCGCATGAAGCGTTGAAAAGGGCTGTTACCGAGGTCGGTGGCGGCTTCTAGTAAACTTGGATCGATCTTCTGCAATGAGACATAGATCGGCAGGATCGCAAATGGCGCCCAGGCATGAGCAAGCGTCAGCACGACTGCAAATTCATTGTAGAGAAGGAAGTCCAGCGGTTCGTCAATCAAGCCAAGCATCAACAGTGCGGAGTTCATCACTCCATTGAACCCTAGAATGAGTTTCCAGGCAAAAACGCGCAGGAGGTAGCTAGACCAGAATGGAATGGTGATGAGCAGAAGCCAGATGGTCTTTTTCCGGGCCTTCATCGCGATGAAATAAGCGATGGGATATGCCAGTGCGACGGTAACTGCTGTTACTGCTCCGGCAATCCAGATCGACCTTAGCATCAAGTGTCGGACCAGAGGATCTGCAAACGCGTCGCTATAATTTTTTAGTGTCGGCGTCTTATCGAGCGTTACGTAAGATTGCGTCCAGAACGAATAGGCGATCAGGATCAACAATGGAGCCGTCACCAGAAAACCCACATAAGCCGTGGCTGGTGCGCTGAGGGTATAGCCCCGGGATGCTTCGCTACGAAAGATTACCCAACCTCCTTTCCGGATTTTCACGAGTCACTAATGGACGATCGTCCATTAAATGTTGCGCCAGAACGGTCTTTCGTGTCAATCTTCCTGTGAGATAGACTTGAGGGATGCCATCAAGAGGATGGAATTATTGAATAAAGTGGAAAACGTCAGAGGAAGAAAACGTGGCTCGAAACGTGCTCCGGATGCCAATAAGCAACTTCTGATCAAGGCGACTCTGGACTCTATCGCGGATATTGGAGTCACCGATACGACGGTCAGCCGCATCTGCGAGCGTTCTGGTTTATCGCGCGGAATGATCCATTTGCATTTCGGCGGGAAGGACAATTTGCTGACGGCAGCAGCCCAGCATTTCAGTGCTCAATATTATGCCGAAATGGACAAATTGACCGACCTGGGTTCGGATGCATCGCCCGAAGACCGTGTGATGGCCGTGATCGAGGCGGACCTATCCGAAGCTCTGCTCAATCCAAGAAGTACGAAAATCTGGCATGCATTCCGCGGCATCGCGAGCTCACACCCAGGTATTGCCCGCTACAGCAGCACCCAAGATCAAAAACTCGTCGAGACCTTGCGGCTTGCGTTTAAGGAGATAGCTCAAAAAAACGAGCGTGACCCAAACTTGGTGGACGATGCCACCGCCGGAACGCTGGCTTTGCTGGAAGGTATGTGGGTCAATTACCTAACAGATATGCAGGGTTTTTCACGACGACGCTCTGTTGATCTTATCAGACGTTTCTTGTGCGGACTTTTCCCCGGAAAATTCAAATTGTGAGATTTCGGGACGCTCAGATTTGAGACAGAAAAAACAGCATGTTCTTGGAAAGCCGACTGCTGGTATTGGCGAATTCCCTGGCGTCTAAATGCAACACCCCGTGCATTGGACGAAATCCAACATCCGCTTTCCCCCGAAGAAAGGTTTCCATTGCACGTGCAGCGAAAGACCGCTTTCCGCCCATCCCGTCGAATGCTGCGCCGGACACCAAAGTCTGAGACGGGCTCAACCCGGTCATCTGACAAAAACTGTCGGATGACGGCTTTCCAGCGAAACCCCCTGCCCGCACTTAAACGCATTTTTCAAAATGTCCCTCAACCTTTGGCAGCCCCACCTAAGCGGTCTACCTCCCAATAGTGAAACTTTAGAACGAAGTAGATGTAGGCAGACAAACCTGCCGCAACGAAGCACGAGATTGACGTGAAGGCATGAGAAGCAAAGAAGAACCCCAAAGCAACGGAAACGACAATTAAATACCCAAAACCTCGTAAGCCTTTATCGCTCGATCCCACAAGCGGAACGCAGATCACCAAAGCGTAGAAAACACGTGCAAAGTTCCTCGTAGTTTCGGAAGGGAACGTTTCTATGTTTTCATCCTGAATGGAGTGTTGCGCTAGGCCAATATCTAGGTTTGCTGGTGACAACAACACTGGCAAGTAAAGCAACAAGCCAAGGCAAAAACCAATTCCGCAAATCCCTTGGAATATGAGCCTGCGACGCCGGTCACTTTCAATCGAAGCCGCGGACAGTGGAACTCAAAACGGCCAAAAGAAATAGGCAAAGAAGAGAAACGTCAACGCAGCTGCCGAAGAAGGGTTCGCCGACGGGTTATCAATGGAAACCCACAATAAGCCTTCGGACAATTGCTGAATTCCAAAGAAAAGTGGAAAGCTGGCTAGCGGAAGAAATCGTTCGCTCATTTGCAACGCCAAACGTATCGTAAGACCACTGCAGGCTATGATTGCTGCACCGGCTACAAAACTGGCTTGTGATGAGAAACACAAGCTTAGACCACCTTTACCGTTTTAAATAGCTGAAGTACGTTGAAGCAAAGAAAACTTTTCATTCCGAAGTACTAGCTTGTGCTGGCTAAAAGCGGCATTGTCTGTTGTCTGGCCAACTATTTAGGAAACGGTGCTGTCAGGTAAATCCGGACCAGTCAAATCGGACCAACCAGCGGAATGTTTGTCGTTCTGCACCGACGATCTCAGCGACCGGGTCTGCGAAGAAGTTGGTTAAAAAGTTAAGTGTCTCTATGTTTTCTTCCGATATACCAAGGAATGCCGATAGCCTGCACCACGCGGATTTTCGGGCTCGTCTTTTGACCTTCTTCCCCATGCTGTTTGTCTTGACCAACGAAATCGCTCCGGCCTTGAGTTTTTGCAAAGACCGTATTCACACCATTGTTCAAAAGGGTTTTTACGAGTGATTGAGCGCGGTGAAACCTGTGTTTTCCTGCGGGCTCTCGACCTCTCGTGAGAGACCCGAAGATCGAAAATAAGGCAAAGATTAAGGAATGTGGGCACAAGAAACTCATCGATGACAAGTTCTGGTGATAGTTATGCCAATATCGCTATCTATTACTGCATCATCCTGTCGATCTGTTGACTAGTCCGGTTTTAATGAGGGGGTATCTCGGCAGGGTTAGGGGGATGCCCGCTCTGGTCCCTTTTTGGACCGGGTAAGTGCGGCATCCCCTGCCGTATCAGACAGCAGAATTCTTACGCAAACGGTACTCAGTCGATCTTGTTGCGCTGCGCGTGCGGTGTGACGCCAAAGCTGGACCGGTACACACGCGAAAAGTGACCGGGATTTTCGAACCCGCACGCGATGGCGATCTCGGTAACCGAGGCCTCGGTTTGCAGCAGCAGCTTCTGAGCCCGCTCCAACCGCATCTCCATAAAATACTTCTTGGGTGACGTATTCAGATACTTGCCGAACAAGCGTTCAAGCTGCCGAGTGGAAATTCCAAGCTCTTCGGCAATGAAGGACGGTGAGACGGGGGTTTCTATACTGTCCTGCATGATGTTGATCGCCTTGGCGAGATGCGCGTTACGCATGCCATTGCGCGATTGCAGCGATACCCGCTGTTTCGCCGTTGCATTGCGCACCGCATTGTAAACCATCTGATCGGCCACATCGATTGCCAGCTCTTCGCCATGGTCACGCTCGATCAGGTGAAGCATCAAGTCTGCCGTTGCAGTACCGCCGGACGCGGTAATGTGCTTTTCGTCAGCCACAAACACGCTGCGGACCAGATTAACTTCGGGAAAAGCTTCCATGAAAGCGTCGTGGTATTCCCAGTGGATCGCAGCCTGCATACCGTCAAGAAAGCCGGCCTCGGCCAACACCCAGGCACCCGAGCAAAGAGCCCCGATCGGCGTGCCGCGGGCGCGTTCGCGCCGCAGGGTAGCCAGCAAAGGGCGCGTGACATGCTTGCGCATATGGATACCCGACAGAACAAAAAGCTGGTCACATTTGGTCAGGCTTTCCAGTCCGGAATGCACCAATGTGACTGACCCGTTGGAACACACAGCTTGTTCGCCCTGCTCGGACACGAAGTTCCAGCTATAAAGGTCTTCGCCGCTTACAAGGTTTGCAATGCGCAGCGGTTCGACCGCGCATGAGAACGCGAGGTGCGAGAACTCTTCAACCAAGACAAATGTGATGTGCCGCGTTTGTGGCATAAGCTGTACCGTTTTGAATTTGGGTCAGCACCCAAATGTGAGTCTATTTTGCAGGCGCCCATGCTGCACGAATTTTTTTTGTGTACAAGTTGTATTTTTCTGGAATACACAACAACCACCGCACACGATTCGAGCGCAGCGCAGAAAGAACGGATTCAGGGAATGAAAGACGAAGCCAAATCGCGTAAAGCCGCATTACAAGAGCATCTGAAATCATCCATCCTAACGCTGCGCCTGCAGCCAGGCACAGATCTGGACGAAGCGCATTTGTCCGACGAATTTGGTCTGTCACGCACACCGCTGCGCGAGGTCTTCAGGCAATTGGCCGGAGAAGGCTATCTTGACCTGCGAACAAACCGCAGCGCGCGGGTATCCGAGATGTCGTACACCACGCTGCGTGATTTCTTTCTTGCTGCCCCAATGGTGTACGGCGCAATCCTGCGTCTGGCGGCGGTGAACGCTAGCCCTGCGCAAATCGAAGCCCTTAAAGACGCACAGCAAGCGTTCAAAACGGCGCTGCGCAAGGGCTCTGGCGAAGACCGAGCACTTGCCAACAACCGTTTTCACGATGTGACCGGCGAAATGTCCGGTAATGTCTACCTTCTGCCGTCGTTCAACCGGCTGCTGATCGATCACGCAAGGATCGGTATGACGTTTTATCGCCCGCAAAGCGGTGAAATGTCGGAAAACCTGTCTCTTGCCAGCCAACAGCATGACGCGATCATAGCGGCTATCGAGGCGCGAGATGAAGCCGCTGCCGCGAAGCTAGCCGAAGATCACTGGAACCTGTCACGCGATCAAATTGAAATGTTCGTGATGCCTGACGCGCTGGATGTCCCAATGGGCGTCCCGCCCCTTTCGAAACCTGCATGAGGACGGAATGAACCCGATTTTCAAGTTTGAGGGTATCTATACCCCTGTGGTCACGCCCTATCACGACGATAGCAGCGTAAACTGGGACGCCCTGTCCGACGTGATCGAATACCTGATCGAGAACGGCGTGCATGGTCTGATCTCCGGCGGATCGACCGGTGAAAACTATGCCCAGACCGTGGAAGAACGGCTGGAGCTGGCCAAATTCACTCATGAGAAGCTGAACGGCAGACTGCCGTTGGTGGTTGGCACAGGCGCGATGCTAACGTCGGACTCGATTGCTTTGGCATCGGGCGCACGTGAGATTGGCGCAGATGCGATCCTGCTGGCCAGCCCGCCCTACTCGGTGCCGACCGACCGGGAAAATGCGCTGAACGCGTTAGCCATCGACAAGGCCGCCGATCTGCCCGTAATGCTTTACAACTATCCCCACCGCACCGGCACGATGATGGGAGAGGAGTTCCTTGACCGTGTAGGCCGCAGCCGAAACTTCTGCGGCATCAAGGAAAGCTCGGGCGATATTAACAGGGTGCACCTGTTGGCGCGGGACTATCCTCACATCCAGCTGGGCTGCGGAATGGACGACCAGGCGCTAGAGTTCTTCGCCTGGGGCGCACCGTTCTGGGTCTGTGGCGGGTCGAACTTCCTGCCTGCCGAGCATGTGGCGCTTTACAATGCCTGCGTGATTGAGGGCGACTTTGCCAAGGGCCGCCGCATCATGTCCGCGATGATGCCGCTGATGCGGGTACTGGAACAGGGTGGAAAGTTCATCCAGACCATCAAGCATGGCGTGACTATGAACGGGATCGATGCGGGCGCCATGCGGCCTCCGCTGAAGGGTCTGAACAAAGACGACAAACGCGCGTTGGAACAGGTGACGCGTGTGCTCAAGAAGACAATCGCTGACATTGTGGCTGAAGGGTAAGAGACATGGATCTGCTGACACAGGACGAATACAAATCCATCGCCGCAGGCTTGACGCTGCCCACAGGCGCTTTCATCGACGGTGCATTCCGTCCCGCGATTTCGGGTGAGACCTTTGAGACAGTGAACCCAGCCACTGGTGGCAAACTGGCGGATATCGCGTCTTGCGGCGCGGCGGATGTGGACTTTGCTGTCGAAAAGGCGCGTGAGGCGTTTGACGATGGCCGTTGGTCCAAGCTGCATCCGAGCGAACGCAAGGATGTGCTGATCCGGTTGTGCAAGCTGATGACCCGCAATGCGCGCGAGTTGGCGGTGATGGAAAGCATCGACAGCGGCAAGACCATCTTTGATTGCGAAACCGTGGACGTGCCCGAGACGATCCACTGCCTGAAATGGCACGCCGAGGCGATTGACAAGATTTACGATCAAGTCTCGCCCGCCAGCGACGATCACATCGCCATGGTGGTGCGCGAACCAATTGGCGTTGTCGGCCTGGTGCTGCCCTGGAACTTCCCGCTGCTGATGCTGGCGTGGAAAATCGGGCCTGCTCTAGCGGCAGGTTGCTCGGTCGTAGTGAAACCAGCGGCTGAGACAACGCTGACCGCCCTGCGTATGGCCGAGCTGGCGATGGAGGCTGGGTTGCCGTGCGGCGTTCTGAACATCGTTCCGGGTGGCGGCGCAGAGGTCGGTGAACCCATAGGGCGGCACATGGAAATTGACATGGTCTCCTTCACCGGCTCGACCGTGACCGGCAAACGGTTCCTGACCTATTCCGCAGATAGTAACGCCAAAGAGGTGGTGCTGGAGATGGGCGGCAAGAACCCAGCCATCGTTATGGATGATGCTGAGAACCTCGACCGTGTGGCCGCGCACGTGGTGAACGGCGCGTTCTGGAATATGGGCGAGAACTGCTCGGCCTCGTCGCGTCTGATCGTGCACAAGGATGTAAAGGCAGAGTTGCTGGAGCGCATCGCGCATCATGCCAAACAGTGGAATATCGGCGACCCTCTGGACCCGGAAACCCGCATGGGCGCGCTGGTCAGCGAAGGGCATTACAACAAGGTCTGCGGTTATCTGGATCAGGCCGAGAACGTGGTGATCGGCGGTAAAGCAAACAAAGGCTTTGTCGAGGCTACGGTGGTCGAAGTACCTGGCAATGACGCCACGCTGGCGCGAGAGGAGATATTTGGCCCGGTCTTGTCAGTGATCGAAGTATCGGGCTTTGACGAAGCCATCAAGATCGCCAATGACACGGACTATGGCCTGTGTGCCTCGATCTTCACGGCCAACGCCAAGCGTGCCATACGCGGTGCGCGGGCCATTCGGGCTGGCACTGTGACGGTCAACAGCTTTGGCGAAGGCGACATCACCACGCCATTTGGCGGCTACAAGCAGTCTGGCTTTGGCGGTCGCGACAATTCGGTCCACGCCCATGATCAGTACACCCAGTTGAAAACCATCTGGATCGATCTGGCCGATGACGCAGACGAGGCCGTGGATTGACGCGGTTCGAGGCCAAAAGACTACCCCGGCAGACAGGTCCGGCGGGATGGAATGCCATCCTGCCGCCTCAGACACCTCTGCCGGAGCTGGACAAGGACCTGACCGCCGAAATCACCATTGTCGGCGGTGGGTTTGCCGGGCTCAGCACCGCGCGGCGTCTGCATCAACTGGATCCGTCACTCAAGATCGTTCTGCTGGAAGCGGGCCGATTTGCGGATGGCTCTGCGGGGCGGAATTCGGGCTTCATGATCGACCTGCCCCATGATCTGGCCTCGGACAACTATGCGGGCGATGCGTTAGAGGCGGATCGTGCTGCCATTGCGTTGAACCGCAAGGCCATAGCTTTTGCGACCGACGCGGCCTCGGAACGTGCTCTGCCGCAAGAGATGTTCGACCCTTGCGGTAAGTACAATGCCGCTGCCACCAGGGCGGGCGACGCGCATAACCGCGAATTCGCTCAGCACCTGACGAAACTGGGCGAGCCGCATACGCTCTATGACCAGCAACAGATGCAAGAGATCACGGGCAGCCCGCATTACACCTCGGGGCTTTACGCGCCGGGTACAGTGATGATCCAGCCCGCAGCCTATGTGCGGGCGCTTTCAGCCCAATTGGCTGAACGGATTGACGTGTTCGAGAACTCGCCCGTCACCAGTTTCGAAAAGCAGGGCGTAGGCTGGGTGGTCAACACCGCCAAGGCCAGGGTCAGCACCGGGCGGATCATTTTGGCCAATAACGGCCATCTTGAAAGCTTTGGCTTCTACCAACGACAATTGATGCATATCTGCCTTTACGCCTCAATCTCGGCCCCGTTGACTGAGGCACAGATCAAGACGCTGGGCGGTCAATCGCGCTGGTCGGTAACACCGGCCGATCCGATGGGCACATCGGTGCGACGCATTTCCGGCAGCTACGGTGATCGCATCCTAATCCGCACCGGTTCCAGCTTTCACCCGACACTTGAGACCACTACGACGCGGATGCGCAATGCTGTCCGGGTACATGACCGCAAGTTCAAGGAACGTTTCCCGCACCTGCCAGACGTCAAGATGGAGCACCGCTGGGCCGGAATGCTCTGCCTTAGCCGAAATGGGTCCGCAGCGTTTGGGGAGCTTGAAAACGGCGTATTTTCGGCCTGCTGTCAGAATGGCCTGGGCATCGCCCGAGGAACCCTGCAGGGCATGGGTATCGCGGAACTGGTGATGCAGGGCGGGTCGGAAATCGCAGATCACTTTCTAGCGCAGCCGGACCTTCCCAGATTACCGCCCGAGCCATTCGCCTCGCTTGGGGCGAACAGCTACCTGTTCTGGAAAGAATGGCGATCCGGCAAGGAATGATGTGTCGGCGTCAGGGCAAGCTGAGCTTGGCCATACGCCCGCCATCCACCGTGTAAACCTGCCCGGTGATAAAACCCGCATCTGCTGACGCCAGAAAGGCGACGAGCGCTGCAACCTCTTCGGGTTGCCCGGTCCGGGCCACAGGGTGGATTTTGGCAACGTCACGACGAAATGCAGCGGGATCGGGCATGGATTCAATGAAATCCTCGTTCAGATCGGTATCGATCCATCCGGGTGCCACGGCATTGCAGCGAATACCTTCAGCCCCGTGATCCACGGCGACGGCGCGGGTCAGACCATGCAGACCCGCTTTGGACGCGCAATAAGCCGCGTGACCGGGATTGCTGCCCAAACCTTCAATAGACCCGGTGTTGACGATGCTGCCACGGGTTTGACGCAGATGCGGCAGCGCGGCTTTGATCATCAGGAAAGGTGCGGTCAGGTTGACCGTCAGATTGCGATGCCAATCCTCAAGGCTCATGTCTTCGACCAAGGCTTCCTGCATCATACCCGCGTTGTTGACCAACACATCCAGGCGCCCAGCATCGGAAATCACTTCACTGACTACCTGTGCAGGGCTGGCGGGGTCGGTGAAATCCGCTGCGATGCCTTGAAACTCGCTGTCTTCTCCTCGTTGCGCGGTAAAGACCTGCGCGCCTTCATCCCGCAACCGACGGGCAATGGCCTGACCGATACCGCTGCGCCCGCCTGTGACCAGCGCCACTTTTCCCTCGAACCGCTTCATGAAACGGGCTTCCCTCCGTTGATCTCAACCAGCGTACCGCAAACATAACGCGACGCGTCCGAGACGAGGAACATGATGACGTCTGCAATATCCTCGGGCTCGGCGATGCGGCCCAGCGGCACGGTTTGGCCCAGCTCGGCCACGGCTGTATCGGGATCAAAGCCGCGCCTTTCAAAACCCGAGCGCAGCATAGGCGTATTCACCTCATTCGGGCATACAGCGTTGATGCGGATACCCTGATGGGCATGGTCCATACCCATACATTGGGTCAGGGACGCAATGGCCGCTTTGGTCATGCAATAAACGGCGTGATTGGGACCGGGGCGCAGCCCCCAACAAGACGCGGTGTTAACGATAGCGCCCCCTCCTGTTTCAGCCATGATCGGGATCGCCGCGCGACAGATACGAAACGGGGCTTCGACATTGACGCCCAGTGACAACGACCAATCCGCATCCGACGTGTCAGTGACAGACCCGCGTGTGATGACACCTGCGTTGTTGATCACGATATCGAGCCCGCCCAGCGCAGCCGCCGCCGCCCTAGGCAATTGGTCGGCATAGTCTGGATCAAGCAGATCGCCGGGCAGATGCGCTTCGGCCTCAATGCCATCGACCGACCGGTCCGCAACCGCGACCCGCGCACCAGCTTCGCGCAAACGCTCAACGATTGACGCCCCGATGCCTCCTGCCGCACCAGTGACCAAAGCCGATTTTCCATTCAGGTTCATGAGATCATCCACAGTTAGAACGACGCAACAGGGGTGCCGAATTGACCTTCATCAGGCACCACACCCAGCCCCGGCCCGTTTGGTAACGCAATATGTCCGCCTTTGATCTGGATGCCATTTTCAGGATCATAGTTGCCTTCGATATAAGGCGCGGCAAGCCAGACGCCTTCCAGCAGATCGGGCCGAACCGTTGCACCGACATGAGTGCAGGCCGCGGCGATGATATCCCCACCCCAGCTGTCATCGCAGGTGTGCGGAAGGTTTCGGGCTTCGCAAATATCGCGGAAAGCGCGCATGGGGTTCAACCCGCCGATCCGAGTGACTTTCATCCCGAACCCATCGACCAGACCGATCCCTGCTGCCGAGATCACAGTGTTCAGACTGGTGCTGTTTTCGTCCATGTAAATGCCGTGCGTGACCTGAGGCCGGATCTTCTGCAAATCCTCAATGGTGTTGCAGGGCTGTTCCATGATGAACGGAATTTCAGGGCATTCGCGGCTGACGCGCAAAGCGTCGCGCGTGGTCCAGCCCCGATTGCCGTCTACCGCCAGACGCGTACCCGACCCTTTGAAAACCTCCCAGACCTTGCGGATGGTTTCGATGTCGATCTCAACCGGGCGGCCCCCGACCTTGATCTGTAAACGCGGGTAGCCTTCGGCCATCTTTTCGGCGGCCAGACGGGCAATATCGTCCGGCGAACCAACGCCAGTGGCATAATAGGACGGCACCGTGTCTGTGGTTGCTCCGCCCAGCAGATCGCAGACAGGAACGCCCAGATGTTTGCCCAACACATCATGAACTGCGATATCGATTGCTGCTTTGGCATAAGCGTGCCCGTTCAGCAGCCCATCCATCTGGCGATGCAAGGTTAGCGGAAGTGCTTCGGTTCCGATCAGGCCGGGGGCCATTTCGAGCAATGCAGCGCGGGCGCCTTTTGCGTGCGCCTCAGCATATGTCGGGCCAACCGGGCAGGTCTCGCCCCAACCCACCAGACCATTATCTGCAACAACTTTGACCAGTGTGGTATCCAGCGACCAAACCTGTGCGTTGGCCATAGTGTAGGGTCCGTTTTTAACCGGCAGGTCGTGGCTGTAGATATGGAGTTCGGCGATCTTCATGTTTCTCGGCTTGTCCTGAACGAAAAAAGGGCCCACCCGGATTGCGGGCGGGCCAGTACGGGGAGATTGTATCAGTAGTTCTGGTTCAACTCATCCGCCGCCGGGATTTCCCTTTCGCGGCGCGCGATATAGTCGAGAAGCGCCTCGTTTTTGGCTTCGTCCAGTTTTGGCTCTTGGTACTCGGCCAGCAGTTTTCGCGCGTGCTTCAAGGCGCGTTCTGTGATTTCCACTTCGCCCTCAGCCACCCATTGTTCGATCGAGTTGTTGTCAAAGAGTTCAGGCATAAAGAACGCCGTCTGGAAATTGTCCTGCGTGTGCGGATGGCCAAGGTAGTGACCACCAGGGCCTACATCCGGAACCGCCGCAAGCGCCTGTTCGAAATCGTGCCATTTCGGACCTTCCGCCATGCGGTAAGCCATTGCGCATTGTTCCGCATCCACCACGAACTTGGCGACCGAACAGTGCATGCCCGCCTCATTCCAGCCTGCCGAATGCCAGATATAGTTGGCTCCGGCGTGGATAACAGCGCTGAGCGTTGTGGCGGATTCGTATCCCGCTTGCGCGTCAAACGTCTTAGCCCCGCCCAGCGTGTTCGAAGTGCGCCACGGCACGTCATAATACCGCGCCATCTGACCGATCATGAAATTCATCAAGCTGATTTCAGGTGTGCCCGCCATGGGCGCACCGGATTTCATCGACACGGTCGACAAGTAGTGCCCCCAGATCGCAGGTGCACCCTTGCGGATCACCTGTGTGTAGGCCAGCGCCGACAACGCCTCGGCTGTCAGCTGCGCTACGGTCGCGGGCACCGACGCGGGTGTGTTCGCACCACCCAAAACGAAGGGCGAGCACAAAACCGGCTGGTTGCGTCGGCTAAAGGCACGCATCGCGCCCAGCATGGTTTCATCCCACACCAGAGGGCTGTTGCCGTTGCAGTTGCCGGTGGTGACAGGATGGTCGTCGATAAAGCCTTCACCGAACAGGATATCGCACATATCCATCACATCCTCGGCATTCTTGGGCGAGGTGGTCATGCCCATGAATGTCTTGTCCGAGTACTTCATCGACGAATAGGTGATGCGCAGATGCCGCTGGCTGATAGGGTGATCATAAGGCTCGACAATATGGTGAGCCGAGCTGTGCAGCGCAGGCATCATGTGCGAAAGCTTATGGAACATCGCCAGATCATCCAGCGTCGGGTTCCGCCGCACGTCATCCAGATCGCGCAGGAAAGGCGCGCCGGTCATCGGAACAAAGATCGAATGCTTGCCACCCAGCGCAAGGTTCTTTTGCGGGTCGCGCGCATGATAGGTGAACTGCGTTGGAATGGTCGAGATCAGCTCGCGCACCATGTTGCGGTCCAGATAGACCAACTCTCCGACAACCTTGGCACCGGCTTTCTTCCAATCTTCCAGCGCGATGGGGTCGCGGAATTGAACGCCGACATTTTCCAGAATGTCCATTGCGGCGTTGTCGATCCGTTCGACCTGGCTTCCGTCCATGACTTCGCAAACGGGAATGCCTCGGGTCAGGCCCGGCAGCATGGCAAAGTTCGGAGCGGTACGTTGGGCGCGGCGGGCAGAGCGTCCACCGGACCGCGCAGCTGTGCGAGTAGTCAAAGGGCAATCCTCCAATTTTCACACAAACTGGCGGATTCGCGGAGCCGTCACCTCTCTGATTGCGATATGTGCTTGCAGGAAGCGACACGGGCCATATCCCGGGATTATCGTGCGCACGCAGCGCAAGTGAACCTTTGGTTACCTTTCGTTAAGTAACCTGCTTCACTGTCAAACAGGTGCATACATCTGCAACACGTACCCGTATGGTTGTTTCAGGAGGGGCGCAGAAATGCACCACATGACGGAAATGCTGATCATCGGCGCCGGTTTTTCAGGGCTGACCATGGCGCTTGAGGCCCGCAAACGTGGCCTCTCCGATATTGCGATTCTGGAAAAGGCCGATGATATCGGCGGCACGTGGCGCGAAAATACCTATCCCGGCGTGGCCTGTGATGTGCCCTCGCACCTTTATTCCATGGCCACCCATCCGAACCCGCACTGGAGCCGTGCTTATGCCGGGGGTGCCGAAATTCAGGCCTACCTAAAAGACGTCGCGCGACAAGAGGGGCTTTATGATCTGTGCCATTTCGGGCGTGAACTGAAGTCGGCCAGATGGGATGGCGGCCGCTGGCACGTTGAAACCGTTGATGGGGATCTATGGTCGGCCCGGTTTCTGGTCTCTGCAATTGGGGCCTTGCATCATCCGAGTATTCCGAATCTTCCGGGCGCAGAAAGTTTTCCCGGCCCCAGTTTTCACTCGGCCCAATGGGACCACCAAGTGGATCTGACAGACAAAGAGGTTGCAGTTGTCGGCACCGGGGCGTCGGCTGTGCAATTCGTGCCTGAGGTCGCCAAACTCGCACGCCATGTCACCATCTTTCAGCGCAGCGCGCCATACGTGATGCCGCGCCCGGATGGCCCGATCGCGCCGTGGGTACGCAAGCTATACGCCCGCATTCCATTGTTACCACGTATCAGACGCAAGCTGATTTTCATGTTTTTTGAGTTCCGTCACCGCGTGTTCCGGGGCGAAGAGCGGGCGATGAATTTTGCTCTGAAGATGTGGCGAAAATCGCTGGAAACCGCGATCACCGACCCAGAGGAACGGCGCGTTCTGACACCCGACTACCAGATCGGCTGCAAACGCATTCTCAGCTCGAATGACTGGTACCCGACGCTCGCCCGCGACAATGTCAGCGTTGTCCCGCAGGGCGTAGCCCGTATCGACGGGGATAAAATCATTGCAGTGAACGGTACTGAGGTCCGGGCTGATGTGCTGATCTGGGGCACCGGCTTTCACGTGACCAATGTGGTTGAGCGGCTGGACATCACGGGCTCTGACGGACTGACACTGCGCAAGGCATGGGCAAACGGCATGAACGCTCATCTGGGCACATCGGTCGCAGGATTTCCCAATTTCTTTGTTTTGCTGGGTCCGCATACAGGTTTGGGCCACAACTCGGTCGTGCTGATGATCGAGGCGCAGGTCGAGCACATCGGCCGGCTCCTAAGCGAGATGAAGCGCAAAGGGTTTTCCGCAATCACACCTAACGAAACGAAACAGGCGGGCTTTACGCAGGAAATGGCTGATCGTCACACCGACAGCGTCTGGCAGTCCGGCGGGTGCACCTCGTGGTACATTGATGCTGACGGTAAAAACACAACTCTTTGGCCGGGCACCGTTGGCGAATATCAAAAACGCATGGCACAGTCGGGGTTGGAGCAATACAATCCCGTCGGGACCGGAGACAGCTAAATGACAATTGTTTTAAGCCTGATCGCAGCCTTTCTCGCCTTTCTTCTGGCTATGGCTTTGTGGACCCGACGGATAATGCGTCAGGGTCTGAAAACCGTGCCACAGCTGGGTCAGATTGTGCCCGTTCAGGGCGGCAGCATTCACTTTGTGGAAAAAGGCGATCCCAACGCACAAACCATTGTCATGATTCACGGCCTCGCCGGGCAGTTACAGCACTTCACGTATGCGCTGGTGGATCAACTGTCAGAGGAATATCACGTCATAGCGCTGGATCGGCCTGGATGCGGGTACTCGACACGAGACAAGGCAGAACTGGCACATTTACCGCAACAAGCCGCAATGATTGCCGAATTTCTGGAGACCAAAGGCGTGGATCAAGCCGTACTGGTGGGACACTCGCTGGGAGGCGCGGTGTCACTGGCACTGGCTTTGGATCATCCCCAGCGGGTGTCCGGCCTGGCTTTGTTGGCCCCGCTGACGCACAGGCTGCCCGAAACGCCGGTGATCTTCAAACCGCTCGAAATCCGGACAGAATGGCTGCGCAGCCTGATCGCAAACACGATCGCGGTGCCCATGGCCTCAAAAACAGCACCACACAGTTTGGGCGTGGCCTTTGGGCCGGAAACCCCACCGGATGATTTTCTGGACCGTGCAGGTGGCGCGCTTGGGCTGCGCCCTTCAGCATTTGTCACCGCCTCGCAGGATGTCATAGGATTGGATGCCAGCTGCGATGCACAGGTGGCCAGGTATCCCGAGCTGTCTGTGCCGGGGGGTATCCTCTACGGTCGTCAGGACGCGCTCCTGTCTCCGGCGTTTCACGGCCCTCCGATGATCAAATATGGCCTGAGTTACGAAGAACTGGACGGGCTGGGTCATATGATTCTGATTACAGAACCGGAAACATGCGCTGCGTTCGTCCGCAGGATGGTAGAGGCGACGACAGTCCCTCGAACGTCCATGCAGAATACGGTGCCCGAAGCCGTGAAAGAAATCCCCGGTTAGGGTGATTTCCCTCTTGACCCTCCCCTGCCCCTCGCTTAAATCGCCTCTCACTCAAGGCGGAGTAGCTCAGTTGGTTAGAGCAGCGGAATCATAATCCGCGTGTCGGGGGTTCAAGTCCCTCCTCCGCTACCATCACCCCCCCCACTCTAGATTCTTGGTTCGAGACGAAGGCGCTTATGCGTCCCTTAACCTCAATCGGAATAACGTCGTTTTCCATCGGAGACACAACGATTTCAGAAACCAGGTATCTGATGTTACCCTGCGCCTTGGCGTCTGGTTTTTCAGCACGATTAACCGTTGAGGCCGCAAGACCCTGAACAGCGCGGATAGCCAACGGAACCGTCGAGCTCTGTTATGCGTTCAGTAATAGCACAACGGTTTCCGCCAGGGTCGATTTTCCTGATGCAGGGGGGCTGGCGATTGCGACAATCGTCCGAACCCCAACCTGCCTCCGGGAGGTGATCAAGTCGCACACGCGCCTTCTTGCATCCTGCTCGATCACGCGGCGTCTTCTTTTGGTGGTTCCTTGGCTCCGGTCATAAAGGCCACAGCGTCAGACATCGTGTAATCCTTGGGGTCAATCGTGCAGAGTCTTTTGCCCAGCCGGTGCACGTGAATTCGGTCAGCGACCTCGAAGACATGCGGCATGTTGTGACTGATCAGGATGATCGGAATGCCGCGAGCCCGCACATCTTGGATCAGTTCAAGTACTTTGCGGCTCTCTTTCACGCCCAACGCAGCCGTCGGTTCGTCCATGATGATGAACTTGGTCGCAAAGGCCGCTGCGCGCGCAACGGCCACGCCCTGTCGCTGGCCACCGGACAGCGTCTCAACCGCCTGATTGATCGACTGGACGGTCATCAGGCCAAGCTCGGTCAGTTTGTCCCGTGCGAACTTCTCCATGGCGGGGCGGTCGAGCTGACGCATGTACTTGCCCATGAAACCCGGTTTGCGGATCTCTCGCCCCATGAACATGTTGTCCGCAATCGACAGGGCAGGAGACATGGCAAGTTGCTGATAGACGATTTCGATACCCATATTCCGGGCGTCGATTGGAGAGGTAAAGTTTACCTTCTTTCCTTCAATCAGAATCTCGCCTTCATCCGGGATCGTGGCGCCGCAGATTGCCTTTACAATGGACGACTTGCCCGCGCCGTTGTCCCCGATCACCGCCAGAATTTCTCCTTGCCGCAGTTCAAAATCGGAGTGATCGATGGCGGTCACGTGGCCATAGCGCTTCACGATCCCACGTCCTTGGACGACTGGAGTTGCGTCTGACATTAGCCCGATACCTTTCTGATCCACTGGTCAACGGCGACCGCTGCGATGATGAGAAGACCGATGAGCAGGAAGGTCCACTGCGCATCTGCACCCAACAGCCTCAATCCAAGAGTGAACACACCGACGATCAGCGCTCCGAACAGCGACCCCAGAATCGAGCCCCGCCCACCGAACAGAGAGATGCCGCCGATCACAACCGCTGTGATACTTTCAATGTTGGCCAATTGGCCGGACGTTGGCGAAACAGATCCGATGCGCCCGATCAGAGCCCAACCCGCGAATGCGCAGATTAGACCAGACAGCATGTAGACGGACATAAGGGTTCTGTGGACGTTGACACCGGACAGCTCGGCGGCCTCGGGGTCATCTCCGACCGCGTAGACATGCCTGCCCCAGGCGGTGTGTTTCAGCGCGTAGGCAAGCACGAAAATCAGGATTAGCATGAACATCACGCCAACAGTGAATGTGGCGCCGCCGATGCTGAACTTGGTGCCAAAGAATTGCAGGAAGGGGGCGTTGGCCTCAATATCCTGACTGCGGATGGTTTCGTTTGCGGAATACAAGAAATTGGTGGCCAGAACGATTTGCCACATGCCCAGCGTCACGATGAACGGGGGCAGTTTAACGCGACTGACAAGCCAGCCGTTGATCGCTCCGATTGCGGTGCCAACGGCGAGGCCGCAAAACACTGCAACGGGCACGGGGATACCATATCGAAAGGTGAACTGCCCCATGATCACGGACGAGAACACCATGATCGCACCGACGCTCAGGTCGATGCCTGCGGTCAGAATGACAAGGCTCTGTGCTGCCGCCACAATGCCGACAATCTGGACCTGCTGCAGGATCAGGGTCATCGCAAATGGCGAGAAAAACTTGGAGCCCAAAAGCAGCCCGAAGATCAGGATTGCACCGACCAGAACGATCAAGGGCACGAAAGATGGGTTGACGTGGAGAAGATGCTGCAACTTCCCCAGAACGCCGCGCCGATGGTCTTCGAACTCTGCAACAGTTTCTGTTCGACTGGCCGCAGTTTCGAATTCCTGGGTGCCTTGGTTTGCTTCGGACATCTCTCCCCCTTTTCGTGGATCGCGTTGTCCCACGAGGTCAGCTTACAGGAAGTTTCAGTTTTATGGTGAATGGAATGATGAGGCGCTCAGGTGCGCCTCATCCATAAGGTTTTTGCTTAGCCCCAGCAGAGCTCCAGACCTTCTGCGACTGAAATGGATTCCACCCCATCAACCGGTTGATCGGTGATCAGAGCAACGCCCGTATCGTAGAAGTCCTTGCCAGGAGTGTTTTCCGGCTTCACGCCTTCGTCGGCCCATTTCTTGATAGCTTCAACGCCAAGTGACGCCATCAACAGCGGATATTGTTGGCTGGTGGCCCCGATAACGCCAGCTTCCACATTCTGGACCCCGGGGCAGCCGCCATCGACCGAGACGATCAATACATCATTTTCGCGTCCAATGGATTTGAGCGCCTCGTAGGCACCGGCTGCTGCCGGTTCGTTGATCGTGTGCACAACGTTGATGGACGAGTCCTTGGCCAGCAGGTTCTCCATCGCGCGACGCCCGCCTTCTTCGTTGCCGTCCGTCACGTCACTGCCAACCAGTCGTGCGTCGGTTTCGTCTCCGATGACGTTGGGATCTGCCAATTCCACCCCGAAGCCGTCGAGGAAACCCTGATTGCGCAAGACGTCTACGGTGGGCTGGCTAACGTTCAGATCAAGCGTTGCAATCTTTGCATCCGCGGCTGCATCGCCCATCTTGGCCTTCGCCCACTGTCCAATAAGCAGGCCTGCCTTGTAGTTGTCCGTGGCAAATGTAGCATCGGCAGAGTCAATCGGGCTTAGCGGTGTGTCCAACGCGATCACCAAAAGACCGGCATCTCGCGCCTGCTGAACCGCGGGGACAATCGAGCTTGTGTCCGACGCAGTAAGCAGGATGCCTTTTGCGCCGTCGAGAATGCAGGTTTCAATGGCTTGCACCTGCGTTTCATGGTCGCCGTCCACCTTACCTGCAAACGCCTTAAGGGTCATTCCAAGCTCTTCAGCTTTGGCCGTTGCGCCTTCTTTCATCTTTACAAAGAATGGATTGGTATCTGTCTTAGTGATCAGGCAAACGGTTTCTCCGGCCGCGTGAGCAGATGCCGCAGCCACTGTAAGCGCGGTAGCAGACGCGGCAATCTTGAATAGATTTTTCATGTTGTCCTCCCAGAAAATTGTTGTTGCCCCGCATGGCCCGCCAACGAGGCTCGCCCTCATCCTCTAATGAAGGTCTTTTTCAAGAAAAAGTGATTCTAGCCTTCCTGTCAATAAATAAATAAAGTTTATTTATTAATTTACCCAGACGTCTTTTCATAAGAAAACAAGGTGGTTATGTTCAGAAATATGGAGAAAGAGGCGCTCAAAACACTGACCGGCGGGGTAAGTCAAAGCGGGGTTCGCGATCACAACGAACGTCTGATTTTGACAGTTTTACAACGACATGGCCCCACCGCTGGCGCCGACGTCGCGCGATTGACGGGCCTGTCTCCTCAAACTGTATCAATTATTCTGCGCAAGCTTGAAAAGGATGCGATTCTTAAGCGTGGAACCCCACTGCGCGGGAAAGTTGGAAAGCCCTCGATCCCAATGGAATTGAACCCAGAAGGTATCTTGTCGGTTGGGATGAAGATCGGGCGGCGTAGCGCCGACCTGCTCTTGATCGACTTTACAGGTACACCACGCCGCCAGCTTTCCACGACTTATGACTATCCGCTACCAGAGGTCATTTTCGGGTTTTTGGAAACTGGTTTGGACACGCTTTTGTCCCACGAGCCTCAGAGGCTTCGTGATCGTGTTTGTGGGATCGGGATCGGGACCCCATTCGAACTTTGGAAATGGCACGATCTGTCTGGGCTTGCCGCAAAAAAATTCCGGTCCTGGAGAAACGTGAACTTCTTTTCCGAGGTTGCCAAGTTCAGCGATCTGCCGGTTTTTGTGGTCAACGACGCAACAGCCGCATGTCACGCAGAACATCTCTATGGGCGTGGGGCAGAATATCGTGACTACTTCTACTTCTTTATTGGCTCAATGATCGGCGGCGGTGTTGCGTTGAACGGCACCGTGTTCGAAGGCAACCAAGGCAATGCCGGTGCATTGGGCGCCATGCGCACGACGGGCCCATTGGGTGAGAGCCAGCAACTGATCGACACGGCGTCGCTGTTTTTGCTTGAGGACCGATTGATCGAAGCGGGTGTCGACCCGGGGATTCTATGGGAGAAGCCGCAAGATTGGAGCAGCATCTCTCGCTATGTCGAGCCGTGGATTGGCACCACGGCGCAAGAATTGGCCAAGGCCGCTCTTTCAATTTGCGCTGTCATCGACTTTGAAGCGATTTTCATTGATGGCGCGTTCCCGCCTGAGGTTCGGGAAGAACTGGTGTCTAGGGTTCGCCGTTACTTAGTCAACCAAGACAAACGCGGCTTGATTCCTCCGGTCGTTGAGGCCGCTGCGGTTGGGGAAAACGCTCGCGGCATTGGGGCGGCTAGCAGCCCAATTTTCCGCCAGTTTTTGCTGAATACTAATGCCGGGCTCTCTGGAATGTAGCCGCAACTCGTCCGGGTCAAACCCCTTTGGCAGTCACGACGAGCCAGAAACCCTCTCTTATCAAATCGACCCAAACTGTCCTATTGGTGCGGACGTCAGACGGCTATACGGGAAGCTAAACAACAACCGCCGGCCGATACAAATTACCAAAACGCGAGACAAAGCGAAACTATGCCATGTAACGTAAATCGCCTACACAGGACTGCAAATCACTGGGTACGGAGACTGGCTCGTGGCAGAAATTCCGATCAGGTCGTTCCTTGTATCGCTTGTAGCTGTTCGAGAAATAGATACGCGATATGAAGTTCTACTCTTAAAAAGAACACAGTCACTGATAGGCGAGTGGTGCCAAGTGGCAGGAGGTATCGAAGATGGTGAATCGGCCTGGCAAACGGCTGTGCGAGAGCTTTTCGAAGAGACAGGATTGAAGCCTAACGCTCTGTATTCAGCCGATATATGCGAGCAATTTTATGAACCAGATCGCGATGCAATTACCGTGGCGCCCGTATTTGTCGCATTCGTGGCTGCTTCAGCGACGGTGGTACTGAATCATGAGCACAGTGATTACCGGTGGGTTAGTTTCCAAGAAGCGATTGAGATGGTGGCATTTGGTGGGCAACGGCGCGTTCTTCGCTGGATAGAAAACGAGTTCGTCAAACAAACCCCGAGTAAACACCTTCTGATTACAGGCATCTAAAGCAAGTTCGACGCGGCCCAATGTGCTCGGAGCTGACTTTCGCCAAGATCCACGTTGGTGCCGCTCTGCCCCCTTTGGCTCATTCCTGCCGTTCATCACGTTTGGAATTCTACAAAGCGGCCTCAGTTACATCGGTACCGCCGGGAAAAATGACGTTCGACGACGTCCAAGATCCCGCCTTTGACCTGAAGGTCACCGCGAGATTCAACCATGTCCCTTTCGCCTTGCGGATCGCGGAACCCGTTTTTTACAGAGAGTTGTTGTGTGGGGTTTGTGCCCAAACGGACCTCCGCCACCAAATCCCTCAACACAAAAAGCTGATTTTGAAGAAAAATCACAGCTGTTCTTGCGTTCTTCCCACCATCATTCCGGCCGCTTTGTGTTTCAAGCGCCATTTAGGGAAAGCAGGCTGGCCCGGCATTCGACATACGCTTTGGTCTGATACGCCTTCCAAACGCCGGTGTCGCCAGCGAAAAAGCGCTACTTTCTCTGTGCGCGCGAAGTCCGAATCCCAATTCACAGCACATATCGATTTATTTTTATGTTTAGATGACGGAAAGATACTCAGAGTTCATCAACGATATTGGCCAAGAGGTACAACTCAATGGCATACCGCGTTCTTCGAGAACCGTTTCTTCATTTCCTTCTGATGGGTGCGGGAATCTTCGTGCTGTTCGCACTGGTCGGAAGCAACGAACCTGACTCCGAAGCGATTGATATCACCCAAACCGATATCGAAGCTTTGGAACGGCAGTTTGAAGCCATTTGGAGGCGCAAGCCCGACGGCGAAGAGTTGGATGCGCTGATTACCAATCTGGTCCTTGAAGAAGTCCTGGTGCGCGAGGCGCGCGCCTTGCGTATGGACGAACAAGACCCGATCGTCCGCAATCGCCTGCGTCAGAAGATGGAGTTTATTGCAACTTCGGCCGCAGGTGCGGCATCGCCAACACAAGAGGATCTGCAGGAGGTATATCGCGCCCATTCGGAGGAGTTTCGCACTCCGTCTCAGATTGCGTTTGAACAGGTGGTTCTTGATCCCGCATTTGCTGCGCAGGCCGAAACCACTTTGATCGCGCTGAATGATGGACGCAAGCCTGAGGGGTTGAGGAATCTGACCCTCCTGCCCTCAGAAGTACCGCTCGCTCCGACTGTTCGTATAGACGGCGTGTTCGGAACTGGATTTGCGACAGCGCTGGAACCGCTTCCGGATGGCCTTTGGGCAGGTCCGGTACAATCCGGCTATGGGCTGCACCTGGTGCGGGTGACTGACAGAACGCCAGCCGAACTTCCCGATCTGGCAGATGTTGAAGACAAAGTGCTGGCCAAGTGGCGGGAAATTAACCAGTCAGAGGTCAGAGACGCGTTCGTGCAGGGATTGCAGGGCAAGTACCAAATCACTGTCAATAATGACCAGCGGGCGGTCAACTGATGCTGCGCCACATTGCGTTCATTCTGGGTCTTGGCGTGCTGACCATCTTTCAGGCGACAGCTTTACATGCCCACGCTCTTGAACCGGGCTATCTTGAGATCACCGAAACCGGCCCAGAAAGCTATCGCATATTCTGGCGAAAACCGGATGTGCAGGGACAACCGATGGCGATTGACGTCAGCTTGCCCGAGCAATGCGAAGTTGCCCATCCCCCCGCCCCGTATTTCGATGGCGCGGCCTGGGTGTCGAGTTGGGAGACCACTTGCGGCGGCGGGATCGCTGGGGCGAACCTTGCAATTCCCGGCCTTGAACACACGCAAACGGATGTTTTGGTACGGGTGCACCTATTGGAGTCGCTCGCGACCAGCGCACGCCTGACGCCGACCGAGACCACCTTCCTCATCCCTGCCGAAACCACTCGCCTGTCGGTGCTGGTGACCTATGTGGAATTGGGGACTGAACATATCCTTGAAGGGTTCGATCACCTGTTATTCGTTTTCGCCCTGCTTTTTCTGATCCGGGACGTCTGGCGTCTGATCGGAGCTATCACCGCATTTACAGTTGCCCATAGCATCACACTGGCCTTGGCGTCGCTTGGGTTGCTTCACGTGCCTGCTCCGCCAGTTGAAGCCGTCATTGCATTGTCGATCGTGTTTCTGGCGGTCGAAATCGCCAAGCGAAACCACGACACACTGCGCCTGTCTGAACGATGGCCCTGGATCGTGTCATTCTCGTTCGGGCTGTTGCACGGTCTGGGCTTTGCAGGTGCTCTTAGCGAGATTGGTCTGCCTCAAGGCGATATTTTTGTGGCACTCCTTGGCTTCAATATCGGCGTCGAGATTGGCCAATTGCTGTTTGTCGGTGTTGTCTTGACGCTTGGCGTTGTGTTCATACGGCTTATTCCTGCGGCAGGCAGCATCCAAACCGAACAAAAGGGCTTGGCTGATACGATTGTCAGCTACGCGATTGGTGCAATCGCATCTTATTGGCTAGTGGAGCGTGTTGTAGGATTTTGGGCATAGGCTATAGACCAAAGCCGCCCGTCAGTTTCAGGCCCAATTTTACCAAGGGAAAATGTACGGCGTTTGTGCTAAAGACTAGTCTTAACCACTATCCCGAAGCCCCCGAACACGCACTAAATGCAGCAGTCGTCCGACTTACGGCAAGTTTATGCTGCGCTTTACGCGGGTCGCTTCATGGGTTTGCGTCTCCCCGCCCGCTTCGACACGGACTGAGAGTTTTTCCGTCCCACTGAATTTTTCGAAATAGGCAAATTCAATTCGGTCCAGCAAGCCCATGTCCTGACATTGGACAACATAGTCTGCCTGAAACTCTGCGTGACTTTCACTGGAAGATTTTCCAGAGGCCGCATCGACCTGATCCGCGATCTCGTGTGTCAGGATCACATTAGCGGATGCGGTGAAACATCCTGCTTCTTCCGGGACAACAAACAGGTCCAATGGCTCGGACAATTCAGAAATCGCGATAGCGACTTGCGTACGTTCGTCATCATTGGACACCGGAGCTTCAAATCCCACGATGTCCATGCTGGGCACACTGAGTTTTAATGAAAAACCTGTCTCAGTCAGGACGACGTCCAACTGACCTGTGCCATGTTGATGCGGCGTTGTCACCTGCGTTGCTTGCGCTGCAAGAGCTGCAGGAAACAGGAACATGGCCAGGACTGCACACTTCATTAACCAAACCGCCACAAACAGAATCACAACGCCGATTCTAGCGCGAATCAACCGCGGTGCAATTGCAACGGCCTGTTCCGACCCCACCAGATATGGGGAGTTTAGCTGCGCTGCGCTTAGAATTTATTTCCGACAATAAAAGTCAGGTTGACTTTACTGAGTAATTCACTCAGTTATTCAGGTGCAATGCGAGCGGGCCATTCCCGCACAATCAGACAAGAAAGTACCAATTCCATGAACAAGTTGTTTTTAGCCGCCAGCGCTCTGACACTTTGCGCAGCGACCGCCGCGTTCGCCGGTGACGCGCCCGCCAAGGCAGATGTACTGGAAAACTACGCCAATATTGCTGAAGCAAAATTTGATGACAGCCTGATCGCAGCCAAACGCCTCCAAACAGCCGTTGATGCGCTGATCGCAGATCCTTCGGAGGCCACACTGAACGCAGCCCGCGCCGCCTGGATCGCTGCACGCGTGCCCTATCAACAGACCGAGGTTTACCGCTTTGGCAACGCCATCGTTGATGATTGGGAAGGCAAAGTGAATGCGTGGCCGCTGGACGAAGGTCTGATCGATTATGTCGACGCAGCCTATGGCGGTGCCACTGACGAGAACGAATTTGCCGTATTGAACGTCATCGCCAACCCGAGTTTCGAGTTGTCAGGCGCGTCCATTGACGCCGGCGAAATCACCCCCGAACTGTTGAGCGAAACGCTGCACGAGGCAGATGGAATCGAAGCCAACGTGGCCACAGGCTATCACGCGATCGAGTTCCTGTTGTGGGGGCAGGACATGAACGGCCACGGCGCAGGTGCAGGCAACCGCCCGGCCACCGACTATGTGCAGGGCGATGACTGCACTGGCGGCAATTGTGACCGTCGCGCCCAATATCTGAGTGCTGCGACCAACCTGTTGGTCAGTGACCTGGCCTGGATGGCAGATCAGTGGAAGGAAGGCGGAGCAGCCCGTGCCGCCCTGATGGAGAACGAGGCCGCAGGCGTCAGTGCAATCCTGACCGGCATGGGGTCACTGTCTTATGGCGAGCAGGCCGGTGAACGGATGCGTCTGGGGCTTATGCTGAACGATCCCGAAGAAGAGCATGACTGCTTCTCGGACAATACACATAACAGCCATTACTATGATGGTCTGGGCATTCAGAACGTCTATCTGGGCAGTTACACTCGCATCGACGGCACCCCGGTTTCGGGCGCGTCCTTGTCGGATCTGGTTATCGCAACCGACCCGGCGCTGGACACCGAGATGAAGGCGAAACTGGCCGCAACCATGCAAGCCTTGGGCAAGATCAAATCGACTGCGGAAGCAGGGTTTGCTTATGACCAGATGCTGGAGCGCGGCAATGAAGGTGGCGAGGCCCTGATCATGGGTGGCGTCAACGGTCTGGTCGACCAAACCAAAACCATCGAACGCATCGTAACAGCACTTGAACTGGACGGGATCGCGTTTGAAGGGTCCGACAGCCTGGATAACCCCAACGCCGTTTTCCAATAACCCCCGAGCGGGCCGGGAAGATCAGCCTCCTGGCCCGTATCCCGACCTGATCGCCTGAAAAAACCCGAGCCAGCGACAATGATTGTTTGCCACTGCACCAACATCTCTGATCATGATATTCGTGCCGCCATCGACTGGATGCGCACGGCGGATCCACAGACCATTATTACCCCCGGAAAAATCTACCATGCCCTTGGAAAGTCGGCGGATTGTGGCGGGTGCATGCCTCTTTTCCTAGACACAATGCGGGCAAGCGATAATCTGGAAGTCCCCACACAACTGCGTGCCTTACGCGCAGCAGTAACTCAGGAGAAAGCAGATGAAGGGCGATCCAAAGGTCATCGAATACCTCAACAAATCTCTGCGGCATGAGCTGACCGCAGTCAGTCAGTACTGGTTGCATTACCGGCTACAAGAGGATTGGGGCCTTGGCCATATGGCCAAGAAAAGCCGCGAGGAAAGCATCGAAGAAATGCAGCACGCGGACAAGCTGATCGAGCGGATCATCTTTTTGGAAGGCCACCCCAACCTGCAGAAACTGGACCCGCTGCGCATTGGGCAAACGCCCAAGGAAACACTGGAATGTGACCTTGCTGCCGAACTGGACGCGCGCGCGCTTTATGCCGAGGCACGCGATCACTGCCGCGAAGTGGGCGACTATGTCTCAATGTCGCTGTTCGAAGGATTGATAGCGGATGAAGAAGGTCATATCGACTTCCTCGAAACGCAGCTCGACCTGTACGAAAGGATCGGCGAAGTAAATTATGCGCACCTCAACGCGTCAAAAATGGACGAAGGCGAGTAGCCTTTTTGCCTTGATGGTGGCCGCTTTTGCGGCCGCCCCTGCCCAGTCTGCGGATCTGAAGGATCTGCATCTGAACATCACCCCCCGAACCACGGATGAACGCGCCCGAATCGCCGTCGTCACAGCCCCACCGCAGGACTTCGGCGCGCCGCAGCCGTTTGAAGAGCTCGCTGCCGGAGCCGCGACTGTACGCGTGCGCAATAACGCAGATGCGTTTTCGCAGCCCTCTGACAATCTGAGTTTCGATCAGGAGCTAGACTTTAAAGTCGGCAATGGTTTGTTCAAAAAAATCTGGGTCTCCTCGCCTTCCTCCACGCTGGCCTCTGACGGGTTGGGGCCCCTGTTCAACGCGCGATCCTGCCAACGCTGCCATATCAAGGATGGACGCGGGCATACGCCGAACGGACCTGAAGACAAGGCGATTTCCATGTTCCTTCGGATCTCGATCCCCGGAGCGCCAGAAGATGGTCCTGCCGAGATCGAAGACTACATCGCAACCCTGCCGGATCCCAACTATGGCGGACAGATGCAGGACTTTGCGTTGGCAGGGCATCCGGCAGAATACCGACTGGATATCGCGTACAAGGAAATCCCTGTAGAGTTATCAGAGGGTGAAACCGCATCACTGCGCCACCCGACCTATGGAGCTGCAAATCTGGGCTATGGGCCGTTGCACCCCGATGCGATGCTGAGCCCTCGGGTCGCACCTCAGATGATCGGGCTAGGTCTGTTAGAGGCGATCCCGGTTCAAGATCTGTTGGCACAGGCTGATCCTGACGACATAGATGGCGATGGTATTTCAGGGCGCCCAAATATCGTCTGGTCCGTCGAATATGGGGCACCAATGATGGGTCGGTTCGGGCACAAGGCGGGAATGCCGACAATCATGGAACAATCGGCTGCGGCATTTGCCGGAGATATTGGAATTTCCAGCCCGCTTTATCCTGCCCCGCAAGGCGATTGCACCAAGTTGCAACTGAACTGCGTTGAAGCTCCACATGGCGACAGTGACGTACGCGGATTCGAGATTGATCAGCAAGGCATGGATCTGGTCGCCTTCTACAGCCGCAATCTGGGCGTGCCCGGTCGCCGGGATGTAAACAGCCCCGAAGTGCTGCGTGGGAAAGAAGTGTTCCACGCCACGGGCTGCGCGTCCTGCCATACACCGTCGCATGTCACCCATCGCATGGAAGACCGGCCCGAGCACAGTTTTCAGCTGATCTGGCCCTATACCGACCTGCTGCTGCATGACATGGGCGACGGTCTGGCAGACAACCGACCCGAGGCCCGTGCAACGGGTCGCGAATGGCGCACGCCGCCTTTGTGGGGCATTGGTCTGACCCAGCGCGTATCGGGCCACACACAATTCCTGCATGACGGACGGGCGCGTAATCTGCTAGAGGCGATCTTGTGGCATGGCGGTGAGGCACAGGCTGCGCGCGACACCGTTGTTTCGATGCCCAAGTCAGACCGCGATGCCTTGATCCGTTTTCTGGAAAGCCTTTGACCCATGCGTTATCTGCCCCTCATCGCTGCTTTGATCATACCCGTCGCTGCACAGGCGCAGGATCGCGCGCCAATCCTGATGGATGTGACCGAAACGCATATCCTGCCCCGCTTCGACAAGTTACCCGAGACAACCGGCGCACTCGTCAGTGCCGCCTTGGTAGATTGCACCCCGACCTCGCCCGCCTTGCGTGCCGCATATGATGACGCCTTTGACAGCTGGATTTCCGCCAGCCATCTGAGATTTGGCCCAACCGAGGTCGATGACCGCGCATTTGCGCTGGCTTTCTGGCCTGATACGAAAGGGTTCACCGCGAAGGCGTTGTCACAGCATATCGCGACCGAGGATGAAGCAGTGCAAAGCCCCGAAGCTTATTCCGAGACGTCCATCGCGGGGCGCGGGTTCTTTGCGTTGGAGCGGATGTTGTACGATCCCAAGTTTGCCGTTCAGGGCAGTGCAGAATACCGCTGCGATCTTATTCAGGCGATCACGGCGGACATAGACGCCAACGCCCAAGCCATAACAGAAGGCTGGCAAAGCTACGCGCCCAGCCTGACCCAGCCCGGAGACAACAGCCCGTATCGGACACAGGACGAAGCCTTGCAAGAGCTGTTCAAAGCCCTGTCTGCAGGGCTTGAGTTTACTGCCGATACACGACTGGGCCGCCCCTTGGGCACATTCGACCGGCCGCGTCCCAACCGGGCCGAAGCCCGCCGATCCGAGCGCTCCTTGCGTCACGTGGAACTTTCGCTGAATGCCCTGCGCGATCTGGCGGCGCGTTTGTCCTTCGATTATCCCGAAATCGCAGCCGATCTGGACGCCGCCTTTGCGCGCGCAATCGAGAACGCCCAATCCATTGACGATCCCGCGCTGGCCGGTGTCGCTGACCCACAGGCCCGGTTTCGCATCGAGGCCCTGCAACTATCCATTCGGGATATCCGCGGTATTGCCTCCACCGAACTGGGTCCAACTCTTGGGATCAGCGCAGGTTTCAATTCGCTGGACGGGGATTGATCTGTGCCCTCACGACGCCATTTTCTGGCCGGCCTGGCCGCGACAACCCTGTCTCCGATCCAGGGATGGGCGAGTGTCGGTGCTCCTGACTTTCTGGCCGCAGGGCTTTTTCCCGATGGCTCGTACCGGTTGGCGGGTTTGGATGAACAAGGCGAAACCCTGTTTACTGTGCCCCTGCCCGCTCGCGGACACGCAGCCGCAGCGCACCCGTTCAAGGCGCAGGCTGTCGCCTTTGCCCGCCGCCCCGGAACATTTGCCATAGTCGTTGACTGCGCCACCGGCGCGCAGATGGCACAGCTTACCGCCCCAGAAGGTCGCCATTTCTATGGCCACGGCACCTTCTCGGCGGACGGCACGGTTTTTTTCGCGACCGAGAATGACTATGAGGCCGGGGCAGGCCGCATCAGCATCTGGGATGCGGAAAGCTATGAACGTATAGGTGAATTCTCCTCTGGCGGCATCGGTCCGCACGACATACGTTTGATGCCCGATGGGCAAACTCTTGTGATCGCCAATGGTGGGATCGAAACACATCCCGAAACCGGGCGTACAAAGCTGAACCTGCCGGTAATGGCCCCTAACCTGACCTATCTCAGCCTGTCCGGCACTGTTTTGGATCAGGTTTCGCTGCCTCAAAATTTACACAAGAACTCGATCCGGCATCTGGCCGTTCGGCAAGACGGGCTGGTAGGTTTTGCGATGCAGTGGCAAGGCAGCAGCGCCGAGCATCCGCCCCTGCTGGGCCTGCACCGTCGGGGTGAAAATCCTCGTCTGCTGACGGCCCCCGACAAGGATCAAAGCGCGCTGCAAGGCTATGCGGGCAGCATCGCCTTTGCATCCGATGGTGCGACCATTGCCATCACTTGCCCGCGCGGCAACACATTGCATCAGTTCGACACAGCCAGAGGGGCCTTGACGAACGCCTTTGCGTTAGAGGATGTGTGCGGCTTGGGCGCAAGCACAGACGGGTTGGTCTTTACCACCGGAACTGGCCTGTTTGGCGTATTGAACGATACTTCGCCTGCGATCCGCGCCCATAAGAAGTGCCAGTGGGACAATCATTTGATCCCGATCCGCCGCATCGCGTAAAACTCGGTTTTCACTGTCACATAGTTTACACTTGGAAGAATCAAACTGCTGCCGTATTGGCGGGCGCGAAACTGGCACCCCTACGTTAAGGACCGACTTGATTGAAACAGACGCCCGACGCACCGCATTCTATCTACGGGGTTGAGAAATGGGGCAAAGGCCTCATTGAGGTGACGAAACAGGGCGAGATCGGTCTGCGCAATCCAATGGCGCCCGAGGCTGAAGCAATCAGCCTGCCGGGCATCCTGAGCGATCTGGATGACCGGGGCATCAAAGCACCGATGGTTCTGCGGGTAACTTCTTATCTGGAAAATGAAATCGCGCATCTGAACGAAAGTTTCCACGATGCCATCGCACGCGTGGGGTACACGGGTTCCTATCGCGGTGTCTTCCCGATCAAGGTAAACCAGCAGGCGCAGGTGGTCGACCGGATCGTCGAGTTCGGTAAGAAGTACAACTATGGCCTCGAGGCCGGGTCCAAGCCTGAACTGGTGGTAGCCCTTGCGCATCGACTGGCGTCTGAGGCGCTGATCGTCTGCAACGGTGTCAAGGATGCCGAGTTCATCCAGCTGGCGATCCTGTCTCGTAAGATTGGTTTCAACACAGTCATCGTTTTGGAAAGCCCGAAAGAGGCAGACACGGTGATCAAGGTCTACAACGAACTGGGTATCGAACCCCTGATCGGTGTCCGGGTCAAACTGACTAACCAGATCAGCGGCAAATGGGAAGAAAGCTCGGGTGACCGGTCTGCCTTTGGCATGAATACGGATCAACTGGTCGCTACGGTGGACAAGCTAAAAGAAGCCGGGTTGTTGCACTGTTTGAAGCTGCAACACTCGCATCTGGGCAGCCAGGTGCAGGACGTCAACGATGTCCGCCGTGCTGTGGGCGAAGCCTGCCGATACTACACCGAGTTGACCCGTGAGGGCGTGCCCCTGACCCATCTCGACCTGGGCGGAGGTATGGGCGTGGACTACACCGGTGAGAAAAAGGCCGCCGAAAACTCGATCAACTACACGGTCGAAGAATACTGCGCAAACGTCGTCGAAACCGTGGCCTACGCGATGGATGAGGCCGAGATTGCCCACCCCACGCTGGTCACCGAAAGCGGGCGTGCGGTTGTTGCGACGTCCTCGATGCTTGTGTTCAACGTGCTCGAAAGCACCCTCTACGACGCGCCCAACGGCCCCGAGGTCGAAGCGGACGATCACCATCTGGTCTCAGACCTCGCCGCCGTGCATGGCTATTTGTCCAGCGATCGCCTGCAGGAGTGTTGGAACGACGCCACCTTCTACCGCAACGAATTGCGCGCCCTGTTTCGCCGCGGCTATGTCGACCTGCGGCAGATGGCACGTGCCGAACGTATCTACCTGTCGCTGATGGCCCGCCTCAAGGCGCTGGCCGCTTCTGACGAACTGGACACGGATGTGGACGAGCAGCTTGAGAAAGTCGCCGATATCTACCACTGCAACTTCTCGCTCTTCCAATCCCTTCCAGACGTCTGGGCCATCGACCAACTCCATCCCATCGTACCGCTTCAGGGCCTGAACCAGACACCCGACCGCCGCGCAGTCCTGTCCGACATTACTTGTGACAGCGACGGCAAGATCGACCGCTTCATCCTGGCCGACGGCGTCTCACCCAGCCTGCCGGTGCATTCGCTGCCTGAAGACGACGAATATTTCATGGGAGTTTTCTTCGTCGGCGCCTACCAGGAAACACTGGGCGATCTGCACAACTTGTTCGGCGACACCAACGTCGTCACCATCGACCTGCGCGCCGATGGCGGCTTTGACCTGCTGCACGAACAAGAGGGCGACACCATCAGCCAGGTCCTGTCTTATGTCGAATTCGACCCGACCGATTGCGTCGCCGCGTTCCGCAAAATGGTGGACGAGGCAATCTCGACCGGTACTCTGAAAGCCAAAGACCGCAAAACCCTGATGAGCGCCTATCGCGACTCGATCAACGGCTACACGTATTACGAATAACCCCCTATGAGAGGAGATCACCCCCATGGGTTCACTTAGTGGCAAAACACTGGTTGTTGGCGCAGGCGGCGTATCCCACGCAGCAGTGCACAAGATGGCGATGAACTCGGACATCTTCACCGAAATCACTCTGGCCAGCCGCACGAAATCGAAATGCGACGCCATCGCAAAAGCAGTGAAAGAGCGTGTGGGCGTTGATATCGCAACCGCTGAACTGGACGCCTACAAAGTCGAAGACACGGTCAAACTGATCAAGGACACCGGCGCGGAAATCCTCGTGAACCTCGCCCTGCCCTATCAGGATCTGGTGCTGATGGACGCGTGTCTTGAGGCTGGCATCCACTACCTCGACACCGCGAACTACGAGCCCGAGGATGAGGCCAAGTTCGAATACCACTGGCAATGGGCCTATCAGGAACGCTTCAAAGAGGCTGGCCTGACCGCCATCCTCGGTTCAGGCTTTGATCCGGGCGTGACCAGCGTGTTTGCCAAATGGCTCAAGAAACACAAACTGGACACAATCCGCCAGATTGACGTGCTGGATGCCAATGGCGGATCGAACGATCAGGAATTCGCCACCAACTTCAACCCAGAGATTAACCTGCGTGAAGTATTGGCCGAGGTCCGCCACTGGGAAGGTGGCGAGTGGAAACACTCCCCCGCCATGACTCACAAGGTCGAGTTTGACTTCCCCGCCATCGGCCCCAAAAACATGTACCTGATGTATCACGAGGAACTGGAATCGTTGTCGACCCACTTCCCCGAGATCGAGCGCGCCCGCTTCTGGATGACCTTTGGCGACGCCTACATTACCCACGCAAAAGTGCTGGAAAACGTCGGCATGACCCGCATCGACCCGGTGATGCATGACGGCAAGGAAATCATTCCGATCCAGTTCCTGAAAACCCTGCTGCCCGATCCCGGCGATCTGGGCGCCGAGACCAAAGGCAAAGCCTGCATTGGCGACATCGCCACGGGACAAGCCAAGGATGGCTCGGGCGAAAAGACCTACTACATCTACAACATCTGCGACCACGAGGAATGCTATGCCGAAGTCGGCTCCCAAGCTGTCAGCTACACCACCGGCGTCCCTGCGATGATCGGCGCGGCGCAGGTGCTGAAAGGCAATTGGTCCGAGCCGGGTGTTTGGAACATGGAACAGCTGGACCCGGATGATTTCATGGACATGCTGAACACCCACGGTCTGCCATGGCAGGTCCACGAACTCGACGGCCCGGTCGAGTTTTAACTTCATCTTTTCCTAAATACTCCGGGGGTCCGGGGGCAGCGCCCCCGGCCTCTCCACAACACGGAGACGCCGGTTATGTCCGACATGATGACCACACAAGCCGGAGACGCCGGCGCGTTCCGCAAATTCGACCTCACCCGCGTCCCCACGCCCTGCTTTGTGGTCGACGAAAAAGCCGTCGAGCGCAACCTGACCATCCTCTCCGACATTGGCAAGCAATCTGGCGCGCATGTTCTTAGCGCGCTCAAGGCGTTTTCGATGTTCTCGCTGGCCCCACTGGTGCGCCAGCACCTCGGCGGCACCTGCGCGTCCGGCATCTATGAGGCCCGTCTGGGCCGCGAAGAATACGGTGGCGAGGTCGCAACCTTCTGCGCCGGGTACAAGGACAGCGATATCGACGAAATCCTGTCACTGTCCGACCACATCATCTTCAACTCTCCGGCTCAGAAAGATCGGTTCCTCTCCAAGGCGCAGGCTGCGGGCGTTCAAGTCGGTCTGCGGATCAACCCGGAACACTCCGAAGGCGAGATTCCAAAATACGATCCCTGCGCCCCATGTTCACGTCTTGGCACACCGGTCAGCCAACTAACCGCCGAAACCATGACCGGTGTGGGTGGGCTGCACATGCACACCCTCTGCGAACAGGGATTTGGGCCACTGCAACGAACGTGGGAGGCCGTTGAACCCAAACTCAAACCCTTTCTGGGTCAGCTCAAATGGCTCAACTTCGGTGGCGGTCATCACATCACGCGTGACGACTATGACCGAGAGGGTCTGGTGAAATTCATCAAGGACATTCGCAAGACCTACGATGTGGATGTCTATCTTGAACCTGGCGAGGCCGTCGCGCTGGATGCCGGTATTCTGGTCGGAGAAATCCTCGACCTTCCGACAAACGGCATGAACCTTGCGATCACCGATATCTCGGCCACCTGCCACATGCCCGATGTGATCGAAGCGCCCTATCGCCCCGCTCTGATGGACGAGGCCGAGGCAGGTCATACCTACCGGCTGGGTGGTCCGTCTTGTCTGGCCGGTGACGTGATCGGGGACTACACATGGGACAAACCGCTGGAAATCGGCCAGCGGTTCGCTTTTCTCGATCAGGCCCATTATTCCATGGTCAAGACCAATACTTTCAACGGTGTTCCCCTGCCCACCATCGCCCTGTGGAACAGCGAAAAGGACGAACTGAAAATCATCAAGCAGTTCGGCTATGACGACTTTAAGGACCGCCTCTCATGAGCATTTTCCTCGACAGTGAACTGACCGAAGCCGAGCGCACCGAAGATGCCCGATTTCGCGTTATACCGGTGCCGCTGGAACGCACTGTGTCCTACGGCTCGGGTACTGCCAAAGGCCCCGAAGCGATCATCGAGGCCAGCAACGAGTTGGAACGCATCACTGGCCATGCCGAACCTTGTGTCGAGGGCATCTTCACCGAAGAACCACTGAACTGCGACGGCCCCCTGCCCGATGTCATGGAACGCCTCGCCCAGTGCACCGAAGCTGCTGTTCGTGCGGGCAAAGTGCCTGTGACCTTGGGTGGAGAGCATTCGCTCAGCTACGGCGCAGTCATGGGTGTAGCGCGCGCTTTGGGTCAGCCAATCGGAATCGTCCAGATCGACGCCCACGCCGACCTGCGCAACGCCTATCAGGGTGAAAGGCACTCCCACGCCTCAGTCATGCACCTGCTGGCCGAAGAAGGCGTCCGGCTGGCTCAGTTCGGCGTCCGTGCCTTTTCCACCGAAGAGGCCAAGAGCCGTCTGAAGAACCACGTCTTTCACGTGGATGCCGAGGAACTGGTCACCGGAAACATCCACGCCGTCGACCTGCCCGAGGATTTCCCCGAACTGGTTTATGTCAGCTTTGACGTCGACGGCCTTGACCCGTCCCAGATGCCCGCGACAGGAACGCCCGTGCCTGGAGGTTTGGGGTACTACCAAGCCTTGCGCCTGGTCGAACACGCTTTGAAAGGCCGCAGATGCGTGGGCTTCGACGTGGTCGAACTGGCCCCGGACGGCAATGCCGCCTGGGACTTTACCGCCGCGCAGATCGTCTATCGCCTGATGGCTGCCTGTTAACCCTCGGACGTTTCGTTCAACTCCATATGCCCTTCGCCTTTGTTCAGGACACGGCGCAGCATGGGCTCGAAAAACTCCAGCGGTTTGGTCGGATAATCCGGGTCGAACGCTTTCTGATCGTATTCGTGACAGAAATAGCGGCAGTCCTCCCAATAGGGGCTGTCGCGGTATTTATCGCGCGCGTTGCGATCACCGCCAAGGTGGTGGTTGTAGTAATACCCCTGAAACACGCAGTGATGTTTGAGAATCCAGTAGGTCCGCTCGCTGACATAGGGCTTCATCATCGCTGCTGACAGCTCACCATGGTTGTAGGGCGACAGAATATCGCCGGTGTCATGGATCAGGGCCGCGACCACCACTTCTTCATCTGCTCCGTCTTCATACGCGCGCGTCGCGGCCTGCAGGCTGTGTTGATAGCGGTTCACGGGATAGGGTGTCCATTCCTCATCCAACGACCGAATAGCGTCTAGGATGCGGTCAGGCAAAGCGGCATTATAGGCCTCTTCATACTCCATAACGGCGTCCCAGTCGGCCTTGGTCGCCTCTTCAAAACTGGTCCAGGTGGGTTTGTGGCTTTTGTCCAGCATGGCTGATCCTCCGACGTGTTTCCTGACCTAACAAATACCGCAGCTTTGCTGTTCAAAAAAATGAATTGATTTTATCGGTTTGATGAAAAAATACTTTCAATATGCAAACCAAAGCTCTTGAGACATTTCTCTGTGTTGCCGAAACCGGTGGTTTCCACGCGGCGGCCCGTAAGTTGAACGTCACTCAGACAGCTGTCAGCGCGCGCATTCGCCTGATCGAAGAAGAAACCGGCAGGCCGTTGTTCACACGGGGTGCCGGGGGTACGGCTCTGACTGAATTCGGCCGGCAATTCAAACCTTATGCGGAACAGATGCTCTCTTTGTGGGCCTTTGCTTCGCACGATTTACCGATGCAGGCCCAGAGCCGCCCGGCGCTGCGCTTGGGGGGGCAACTCAGCATTTGGGACCCATTGCTGGTGGACCTCGCAGTGCGCTTTGAACAGCGTTTTGACAAACTGTTGTTGACGCTGAACTACGATCACGATCTCGACATGGTCGAAGCGGTGGCAACTCATGTGTTAGATGCAACCGTCACCCATGAAAAACCTACGGACCGGCGTGTCACATGGCGCGAATTGGAGCCTGAGGTTTTGTCATTGGTACAAACGCCGAAGAAAGACAACGCCGACGATGACCTGGTTTTCGTCAACCTTGAGCTGGGCGAGGTTTATCAGGATCACGTGAGATCCGCCGCACGACGAGCGTCCGGGCAAACGCTGTTTCTGGGCAATTGCATGATGGCGCTGCGATATGTCCTGAAGCGTGGGGGATGTGGCTATTTCCCTGACTACGTCATTTCGGACCACCTCATCTCAGGCGAACTGGAACTAGTCAAAAACAGCGTCGCCTTGCCATTGCCGATGTATCTGGTTACGCGCAGTGAACAGCCCGAGTTTGACGAACTTCGCAGTTGTCTGGCGGATCTGCGCGCCTAAGCGGGTGTCGACATCACTTTGTCTGAACGCGCTTGCTTGCGCAGAATAGGACGCCCCGCAATCAGCAGGAAGACGCCCGAAATCAACACCCCCATTATGGCGGGCAGATAGAGCAGAATCCAAAGCTTGGGATCATCTATGACGACCGGTGAAACAAAACCGCGAACACCTTCAAGCAGCACCAGAATGGTGAACGCACCCAGGATTTGCGGCCAAAGCCCGAACCGGGAAAAACTGCCCAGCATCAGTGTTGAATACCCAGCCAAGGCAACGGCGACACAGATAGCAATCCAGGAAAACCGCTGGTGCAGTTCTTCGACCAACTTGCCTTCGCTATACCCTTCGGCGGCGGAAATCTCAGCCCGGTTTTGGATAAGCTCATGCGTTGGAATGGCTTCCAGGCTGCGTTGGGCCATCGGGCTGGAGTTGGTTAACTCTGATATGTCATAAGACGCATCCTGAAACAGGGTCGAAGACAACCGCCTCCCCTCTTTGGTCAGGCGCAGTGCTATGCCGTCGACCATAACAAGATGAATGCCCGTGTCATTGTTGACCAGATAAGCTGTGGCACTGGAATAGCTGCCGGCGTTTTCCGGGTCACGTCGGTCCGAAACGAATACCTCATGCAGTGTACCGTCCAGATCAATCTGACCGATATATACGGTGACACCTTCAGCGGGGTGCAGAAATTCGCCTTCGTTCAACAGCTGGGCCGTCACATCCCCCGCGACTTCGGCCTGTCGGATTTCCAACTGCTCGACCGAGGCAGGACGCAGGAAAACACTGATGGCCGCCATCATAAGCCCGGTAATCGCCCCAAACAGCACAACGGCACGCGCCAACCTGCGTGGGCTGGAGCCTGTGGCAAGCATTACCGCCAATTCACTTTCGCGGCTAAGACGGTTGGTGGCGTAAACGGCAGCGGCGAACACTGCCATGGGCATGACCGTGCGGATCAGAGTTGGCAACGTCAGTGCGGTAAATTCGAGAAAGACCATTGCCGATTGCCCACCGCTGATCACACGGTCGAACAGGCTGACAGAGCGGGTGATCCAGAATACGCCCACCAGCACAAGGGTGAAAAAGCCGAACAGTATCAGCAATTGCCGCAGGAAATATCCGTCAAAACGCGACATGGGCCCTCGTGCATGTGTTTGTGTAATTGCAGCGGACACTAGGGCATTCCGTCGGCAGAGGGAACAGGGATCGGCAGCCTGCATCGCGGGATACGCGTGTTGCAATTTACTGTCAGCGACAACTGTCCTTCTTTTGGAAAGGCGAGGAATTTTGAAAAAATGACACTTCGTGGCAGATTTCACAGATTACTTGGAATGGAGTTTGAAGCATGGCCCTGTTTTTTTCCCGCCGTACATACAATGCACAAAAGAAGAAATTCACCTTAAAGCCTGCCGCAAAGACCAGATACGTACACATCACCCAACAAAGCCCGGGGGGTAAAATTCGCAAAGGCAGCATCATCAAAAAAGCCAAATGGCTGGATCTGGTCCGCCAGGAAGGCGGAGACACTGACGTCCTGATCTATGTCCACGGGTTCAATACAAGCCAGAAGAGTATGCTGGACCGGCTGGCAAAAATTGAAAGCAATCTCAGGGCCGACGGGTATAAGGGGGCGGTCGTCGCCTTTGACTGGCCCAGCGACGGATCGGTTCACGCCTACGACTCGGATCGTAACGATGCCAAGGCTGTAGCCCCACATCTGGTCGGGGACGGGATTTTGCCGCTACTGGGAATGTCTCCTCGCCCTAAAGTACACCTCATCGCGCATTCCATGGGGGCTTTGGTTGTCCTGCGCGCATTCTCGGACTTCGGGGATGCCGCCGGACCGGGAAACAAGGTCTGGTCGGCGGATCAGGTCGTGTTCGCGTCTGGTGATGTCGATGAAAAGTGGTTAGAAAAAGGCGCCTGGGGTGATCTGGTTCTGAAGAAGCGCAGCAAGCGGTTCACCAACTATTACAGCGGCAAAGACCAGGTTCTGGCCCTGGCCGGGGGGATTGTACATGGCGGGCGTCAGCGGGCGGGGCGCATCGGGATGCCCAAACTGACCTCGAAAGGTCATTGGGATGTTTTTTGCGACCATCAATATTTGCGAGAGGTTCCCAAAGGTCAACGCAAGTTGATGAAATCTCATCGCTGGTGGTTCGACAGCAACGGGTTTTATAAGGACCTCGCCCTGACGATCGACGGTCATCCGGCAAAAACGATGCCAACCCGGCAAAAGACCAATATCGGAGATCAGGCATTGGTGGTCTGATCACTCGGTTGCCCAACCTCTCTTTGGGGCTGAAGCGCTGTCGCAAAGTTAACTGGAGATGAACGACATATTTGCTGCGCGTTCACATGGCCACTGCATAATGTTCTATGCGGAGGTGGCCAATTCGCTTGCCACGTCCTTTTGCGAAACGGTTTTGACTGCTAGCGGAGCATTGACGCCCATGCATAAACCTTCAACACCAGAAGCTGCGGCACTACACGCCCATATATTGAAGAAGAGCGACGCGGAATACGATATCGCGATGTGGGCCGCGTGTGCCTTGGCGGCACTTCATATGAAAAGAACTGATTTGTTTCAGGATTATCGGCAACTTTGGGCTCAGAAACTGGGGGCCGTGTCCCAGCCCGAGAAATCGGATTGACTTCAAACTCTGCGGAAAAGTTCTGAAACTCGCCCCAGACCGCCGACGGTGTCTATACTTAGGTCACGTGCACAGAACTCGCGTGGGCTGCATACACACCCCGGTCAGGTTCTCGCTTGGAATAAAAATGGCAGGGGCAGCAGGGTTCGAACCCGCGACCTACGGTTTTGGAGAACGCACGGAACACCATATTTCGTGCGCTCTGTACGTTCTGGACACTAAATCAGCTCGTTATGTTCACCGTGTCATAAGTGTTTGCGTACTAATTGAGGACTCGTTTGCGGACCGATCACCACAGCAACAGTGCAAACCGAAGGAAGCTGGCCATGAACCACAATGGCAGCGTCCATAGGCTGCTGACGAGAATAGTGGTGAGGCAGTCTGGAATACTGCAGGCCGGGACGCAAATTATTTATCATCACTAGCGAACAACAAAAAAAGGTCACCCAAAACTTGAGCAGCCTTTAGAAAATTCAAATAATTAGGCTCTGGACCTATTAACAGGTCGGAGCGTCAACGGCTGCTTTGATCTAGAGCAGACACAGTTAGAAAACACGGCTATGACCGGGTTGCGGACAAAGCGGCCACATGGGCCGCTCAACAATTCAAATGACATGCGCGGTCGTCTATTACAAAGTGCGGGTTGAGGAGTGCGTCATGTCCGATGTTTTCGACCGTATTGCAGACTGGTTGCAAAAGCTGGCCTTTTTCGACGGCGATGTTGGTGGCCTGGTTGAGCATCTCAGTCACAGGCTGATCGACGGCGGTGTGCCAGTCGCGCGGGTTTCGCTGGGCCGTCTCATGATGCATCCCGTCATCGGACTGGTCGATGCAACTTGGGATGCATCAACGGACCGCATAGACTGGACCGTCATGCCACGGAGTTCAGTGACCGATGACCTTTTTGACAAGGCACCGTTTGGCGAAAACACTAAGCTGACCGCCAAAATAGCCACTAAGTTCTTTCAAAGTGATATCTGGGATCTGGCCGACGGGCTAGTCGGCGAGATGGAAATGATGCCGGTGCTGCGTGCCAATCTGACCGATCCGTCAACCCGTGACAAATATCCGATTTACCAGAAGCTGGCTGCATCGGGCATCACCGATTACCTGGTATTTTCCGTTCCGTTTGGCAAACGGAGCATTACCTTCGAAAGCGGCACTCAGTGGGTACTGGGCGCTTCGGTGTCCTTCGCGACAAAAAGGCGCTCCGGCTTTACACAGCGGGAAATCGACGGCCTCACGCGACTGTCGATACCACTGTTTGGCACCGTCCACGTCTTCACCGAGCAGTTCCTGGCGGCTGAACTGATGGAGGCCTACCTGGGCAGGATTTCAGGCCGATCCGTCTTGAACGGCCAAATATCGCGTGGCGATGTCCGCGAGATCGATTGTGCACTTCTGTTCAGCGACATGCACGGCTCTACGGCCCTGAGCCAACGCCTGTCACCGGGTGACTACGTGGCCGCGGTCAACCGGTACTTTGACTGTGTCGCGGGTGCGGTACACGACCATGGTGGTGAGGTGCTGAAGTTCGTCGGTGATGGATTGCTCGCGATTTTCCCGTTTGATGGTCATCGGCGGCTACCGGAGGACATGTGCGAGGCAGCCCTGTCGGCGGCACGGGAAGCGTTTCAAAGGCGCGAGGAAATTGAGCCAGAGAATCGAACGGATTTTGGAATCGGCCTGCACATGGGAGCGGCGATCTACGGCAACGTGGGAACTGAAAGCAGGCTGGACTTCACGGTGACCGGGACTTCCGTCGCAATGGTCAGCAGGTTGGAGGGGCTGACCCGGTCCGTTGATGCACCCATTCTTGCAACGAGCGAGTTTGCCGAACTTGTCACCGAAACACCCAGCACGTTGGGATCACACACCTTGCGCGGTTTCGACGACGGCGTGGAAGTCTTCTCATTCGAACCCCTGGTTTGACAGCCCACCGCTCCGGTAATTGATGCAGAGTTACCAGGCGGCCGATGTCCTCTTTGGGCTCAAAGCGGTCATTCGCATTGTTTCGTGGCCCATCAGGTCTTCCAAAGTCGGCAACGCGGACTTAGCTGCCGTTGGCAATCTAGTCATTAGCAAAAGACAGGGAAACTGAGGCAAGGTGACATAGTACACCTTGCCTTAAGCTGAGTTATTCGGGGATTGTCGCGCCGGGAACAGCCTCATACGCATTGGACGCCACGACTTGGGCCTCCCCAGCCGCGGTACCTGGCAAGATCTCGAACAATGGGTCAAAGTCTACCATGGTTGAGGCAAGCTGTGAGAGAACGTTGGCATCGCCTTCAATCTTAGCAGTGCCATCTGCAATCTGCTGCTCCAGCTCTACCGCACCCATCATTGTCATTTCGAGGTCTGAGCGATTGATCACAAGCGTCAGGTCTGGATCGTTCGCTTGATACCCCTCGATATTGGTCAAGGTGGCATTTTCCAGTTCGATGATGAACTTCTCCCCATTGTCCGGTGTTACCAAGTTGATGGTGAACCGCATGCCTTCGGCTTTGCGGCTGTCCATCTTGATGCCGAGGTAGTTCAGGAACAGCTCTGTGGACATTGCGCGGATTACGTCGGGGCTTGTCGAGCTAAGCACCGGCGCATCTGAGATGCCGGAGCGCAGTTCATAAGCACCTGACAAGAAGCTGTTCCGCAATCCGGGATTTTCTTGTTGGTAGCCAAGCTGTTCATAGCAATCTGCCAAGAGATCACGGGCTAGCTGATTATCATTTTCAGCCAGGAAAAGCCTGTTCAGGATTTCGACAGCCATCTTGTACTCGCCCGCACCAAAAAGTTCCTGCCCTTTGGCCATGATCTTGTCCGATCCGCCCATCATATCGACATAGAGCGGCGCTGAGTCTTCCGGAGACGGCGGGATAAGTGTCGCGGGATTGGCATCCCAAAACCCGAGGTACCGCTGGATTACCCCTCGGCTGTTGTGCTCGGGCGAGCCGTGATAGCCGCGGCAATGCCATTCGTTCTGCAAGCTCTTGGGCATCTCGTATACGTTTTGGATCTGGTTGATCGTTACGCCCTGATTGGCAAAGTGCAGCACCTGATTATTGAAATGCGCGTACATGTCGCGCTGCGCCCGCATGATCTCTTGAATGCGGTCGTTGCCCCATCGAGGCCAATGGTGCGATTGGAACATCACCTCTGCTTCTTCGCCAAATAGGTGCAACGCACGCGAGATGTACTTAGACCAGCGCAGCGGATCACGCACCGGCGCGCCGCGTAGGGTGTAAATGTTGTGCAATGTGCCGGTAATATTCTCGGCCATCCAGAGGGCCTTCATATCAGGAATGTACGTATTCATATTGGAAGGCGCTTCAGTGCCCGGTGTGTTTTGGAAGACCATTCGCACGCCATCGACGTCGATGTATTCGATGTCTTCTTCGATGATCTTTGTCGGTGCGATCAGCCCAAGAGCGCCCAGCGAAACGCGATGACCTAGACCCTGACCGGCAAAGCCAAACGGGTTAATAGGAAGCTGTTGTCCATACTGGTAGGACAAGCGGCGGTTCATCGCGTTACCAGCGTAGACGTTTTCAGAAATTGTGAACTGCATGAAGTCGCGGGGCGCGATAATTTCTACCTTGCCCGCGCGTACGTCGGCTTCGTCAACTATCCCGCGGACGCCACCCCAGTGATCTCCATGTGAATGCGAATAGATAACGGCTGTGACTGGAAGGCCATCACCGACATGTTCTTGAAAAAGGTTCCACGCTGCGCGAGCAGGCTCAGTCGTGAGAAGCGGATCGATGACAATCCATCCGTTATCCCCACGTACGAAGGAAACATCGGATAAATCCAATCCGCGCACCTGATATATGCCTGGTACCACCTCATAGAGGCCATAGTTCTGATTGAGCCGTGAGACACGTTGCAAAGAAGGGTGAATGCTCGGCCAGTCCTTGTCCTCGTCGAAAAAGCGGAAGCTCGCCATGTCCCAAGCAATGTTGCCCGCATCCGCCATTATTTCGTCTTCGGGCATTGCCGCGATAAAACCACGAGCCTGCTCGTCGAAATCGCGGGTATCTGAGAATGGCAGCGCATCCCGCGCTTCGGCTAGGATTTTCAAAGTGTGCTCGGACGGTGCTTTGCCTTTTGGATGAAAGTGCCCCTCGGCAGGTGCGACGCTCTGAGCTTGCGCGGAACCTTCCTCTGAAAGGAACGTTGGCGCTACTGCAAATGCTGCGCCCACAGCGGGAACTGATTTCATGAAGTCACGTCGGGTCGTCATAAGCAATCTCCTCCCAATTGCTTTAGAATTGGAGAAAACTGCGGCAAATGAAGTTTCGGCGCTTTGATCTATGACAATCAAATTTGAATTTTGGAATGTCAGGTTTGGGCTCGATGCAGACGTTCAGTGAATTCCATTAAATTTCTGCAATGCGGACTAAGCGAACCTTCGGTCCGGTCCAAGAAACTTGAGGTTCCGGTCACCTAGCCGATATACACCTACTCGTCGCAAGTCGATCCAAATGAACCCTCCTTCCCATCAGTTTTCTGTTTGTAAAACAGTGTTATTCAGCTTTGTTCGCTTCCGGCTTAATCCATCCCAATTGCACGAGGGTTGGCTTTCACCTCTGCCAACATCTTTAACACTTCGGCTTTCCAGCCCGCTTTGATCTTTAAAGCCAGTTGAGACGGTGGTCGGTGATCGGGCTCAAGGAGCGCATATTCATATCTGAGCGGCTTTTCGAAGGGCACGAACGCAACTTTTCCGTTGGACAGGTTTAGTTCTTGTTCAGTCGCTACGGTCAACGGATCCACGATTGAATAACACTGACCTGAGCTCACAAAGGGTATCAGCGGCAGAAAGTATTGACAGGTCACTGTTGGATTGTAGTCAGCTGAAACATCTTGAAACTCTTGTCGAATTTTACGCTGGAACGGGTGCGTGGCATGTAATCCCCCCATAGGCGCTCCGTCGAGATCGGAAATGGATACGGTCCTGCGTGAAGCAAGCGGGCTGTCACGATCAACGGCACAAAAACAATCTGCCCGGATCAGTTCTGTTGAATACTGAGGCTCTTTCCCAGTTGAATGATCGAAGTCTGCAAAGCCGAAATCAATATTCTGCGTGCCCGCAAGCTCTATAATCTGAGGCGAACTGCGTGTAGACAATGTGATACGTATCTCGGGGTTTTCGCCGACAGATTGGCTGATGAAACGCGGGAACAGGAAAGCGGATGGGCCCGGCATTGTAGCGATATTCAGACTACCGGAATGCCCTTTAATCAACCCTTCCATTGTACTGGAAATCGTCGCTAGGCGGTCCAGAATACCAGTTGTTTCGGCCAAAAGGTAATGCGCTTCGGGAACCGGGACCAATCGCCGTCCCTTACGCTCGAACAGTGTCAGGCCAAGGGTCTTTTCAAGGTTCTTCAAGGCCAAACTGATCGCAGGCTGGGTGCGGTTCAGTTTCTTGGCTGTTTGAGAGATAGAGCCGGTCTCCATCACCTCGCGAAAAACGGTCAACTGCATAAGGTTCATGGTCGATGTATAAGCCAAACCTTAGTTTTATGAAATATAACAAATTTGTATTTATGAAAATTGCTACTACGCTTGCAGGATCGAAATTCGGCCAAACCGAATCCGACGATCCAACAAGGGAGATGATGATGAAATTTGTGAAATGTTTGACGGGACTGGCTCTGGCAGGCGCGCTTGCCGCCCCTGCATTGGCGCAAGACCCAACTTTTTTCCGCATCGGTACGGGCGGCGCAGGCGGAACTTACTTCCCCATCGGCGGCACCATCGCAAATGGAATCTCCGCCCCGCCGGGTTCGCGCCCCTGCGAAGAAGGCGGCCAGTGCGGCGTACCGGGCCTGATTGCTATCGCTCAATCCACCACCGCGTCGGTGTTCAACAACGCCGCCGTTCAGAACGGAGAGCTTGAGGCCGGCCTGGCCGCAGCTGACGTCACCCGCTCGATGTATCTGGGTGAGGGCAAGTTCGAGGGCAAACCTCACCCCAATCTTCGCATCGTGGCCAACCTGTTCCCCGAAGACCTCCACTTGGTTCTGCCTGCCGGTGAGACAATCAACGATCTGAGCGATCTTGAAGGCAAGCGCGTCGGCATCGCGCAAGCCGGTTCCGGTACACAGGTTGCCGTGCTGCAGATGCTGGATGCTTGGGGCGTCAACCGTGACAACATGGATGAGGCCGAGCTGAACAACAGCCAAAGCGCCGAGCGTCTGGCTGACGGTCAATTGGATGCCTATTTCTACGCTGCAGGCTGGCCTGTTGCGGCAATGGTGCAGCTATCGTCAACTAAGGGCATGAATCTGCATTCCTTCAGCGACGAAGACATGGCGAAGATCAACGAGATCATCCCGGCATACATCCCCTCGGCCATCCCAGGTGGCGTTTATGAAGGTATCGACGGTGAAACCAAGACCCCGGCGGTCAGTGCAATGCTGGTTGTGTCTTCGGAATTGTCTGACGAACTGGTCTACGGCCTGACCAAGGCGCTGTGGAACGACAATACCCGCAAGCTGCTGGACAATGGTCACGCCAAAGGCAAGCAGATCACTCCCGACACGGCGCTGGATGGTGTCGAGGCGCTGGGTGTACCTCTGCATCCTGGGGCCGAGAAATTCTATAAAGAAGCCGGTCTGCTTCAGTAAATTTAGCTTACTGACACTTGTCGTCGGTGCCCCTGCTCGGGGCACCGCACTCTGGAATTATGCGAAATCGGGGGGCCATCATGTCCGAGACCCAGAAACTTGATGACCACGAACTGACGGCCGAGGAACTGGCCGCCATCGAAGAACAGTTCGACGAAGGCGCCGCCGTACGGCAAGTCACGCCCACCGCAGGCAAGGTACTGCGCGTTGTTGCCCTGATCCTTGCGTTCTACGAATTCTTCACAGCCGGTTTCGGCCTGCCAGCCGACCATTGGCACATGGGTATCTATCTGGCGCTACTGTTCATTCTGGTCTACGCGACAATTCCGATAATTGGCTCCAAAAACCTCTATGCGCTCAAGGTCAGCCGGTTCCGTATCGGCAACATCCCTCTTTACGACTTGGTCTTCATGGCGCTGGGGATCATTGCAGCGCTGTATGTTGGGGTCGCCTGGCGCGGCATTCCGTTTCTGGGGATCGAGGAACAGACATTCCGAATGGGCAACCCGAACACCTTTGACGTGGTTTTGGGCGTAGTCATCATCCTATTGGTTCTGGACATCGCCCGCCGCACGCTGGGTTGGGTGCTGCCACTGATTATTTGTGTGTTTATCTCATACGCTCTGTTGGGTCCGTACTTTCCCGGCTTGCTGCAGCATCCAGGTGTGAACTTCAAAACCTTCGTGTCGTCGATGTATTTCCCGCAGGAAGGCATCTATGGCGTCACCCTCTGGGTCGTCTCGACCATCGTGTTCCATTTCGTCCTGTTCGGCGTGATCGCGCAGCGCACCGGATTGGGACAACTCTTCATCGACAACGCAACCATTTTGGCGGGCCGCTATACCGGCGGGCCGGCAAAAGTGTCGGTGGTATCCTCGGCGTTCTTCGGCACGATCTCGGGCTCTTCGGTGGCCAACACCGTTTCGACCGGCGCGCTGACCATTCCCAACATGAAGCGCCTTGGGTACCCCGGCCATTTTGCGGGCGGCGTCGAAGCCGCATCGTCAGCCGGAGGGCAAATCACGCCGCCGATCATGGGGGCAGCGGCCTTCATCATGGCCGAGTTCCTTGAGGTGCCCTACACCACCATCGTCATCGCCGCGATCTTCCCCGCGATCCTTCACTATGTCGGCGTCTTTGCCGTGGTGCACCTGATGGCACGCAAGCTGAACCTGCAAGGCTTGGCGAAAGAACAACTGCCGCAGCTCAAGGCCGTCTGGGCTGAAGGTTGGGCCAACATTGTACCTCTGATCGGTCTGCTGGTCGTGCTGTTCACGGGATATACGCCGTTCATGTCCGCCTTTTGCGGCATTTCTCTGGCGGTGATCGCTGGCATGTCGCGCATCAAACAACCGCCCACGCTGATCTATGCCGCGGCGTTCCTGGCCTTCGTACTGTGGAAATTTTCAGATGGAGGGTTTGATCTGACGATGACGGCGATCCTGTGTGCCTTGTCGGTGATCGCAACGCTGAACCCACAAAAACGCATCGAAGTACCCGAAATGCTGCAAGCGGTTGAGTTGGGAGTGAAATACTCTCTGGCCGTGGGCGCCGCTGCTGCGGCCGTCGGTATCGTCGTCGGTGTTATCAATACAACCGGCATTGGATTTCGCATCGGGTTCATGGTCACTCAAGGCGCAGGCAATCTGGCTGCAGACCTGTACAATATGATCTCGTTCGGCAGCTGGCAGCTGTTTTCGATGGAAGACCTGCAACTGTTCATCTCGCTGGTCTTCATTGCCATCGTCTGCATCCTGATGGGTGCAGGCATCCCGACCACCGCACTATACATCATGCTGGTCTCGGTCGCACAGCCCGCGCTGGCGCAGCTGGGTGTCCCGCCGATCGCGAGCCACTTGTTCGTGCTCTACTACGGAGTGGTGTCCGAGATCACGCCTCCGGTCTGTACCTCGGCCTATGCGGCGGCAGCCATTGCGAACTCCAACCCGTTCCGAACAGGGTTGTCCGCCTTTACGCTAGGATTGGGCAAGGTGATCGCGCCAATGGCCTTCGTCTATGCGCCGGTCCTATTGTTCGTGTCCTCAACAGGTTTCAACCTGTGGGAATTCACCTATACCGCCACCAGTTGCATCGCCGGGGTCATCGCCCTGTCCGCAGCCGTGGTCGGATACTGGTTGAAACCGCTGAACTTCGCATCGCGTATCCTGATGGCCATCGCGGGGGTTATCTTTGTCGCACCCAGCCTGACGGCTGACTTGATCGCGCTGGCTGTGGCCTCGCCGGTCATTGTCACCCAACTGATCGGCCGCAACCGCAGTCATTCTCCGGCCTGATACGATGGCAGAACAAGTCACTATCATCGGCGCCGGGATCGTCGGTATCTGTTGCGCCCTGTCGCTGCAAGACCGAGGCATCCCGGTTCGGCTAATCGACCGGGGTGAGCCGGGGCAAGAAACCTCGTTCGGCAATGCAGGTGTGGTGTCGCCCTGGTCGATCATTCCGCAGGCAGTTCCGGGCATTTGGAAAAAGCTGCCGCAAATGCTGTTGGACCCGAAAAGCGCGCTTTCAGTCCGGGCGTCGTTCTGGCCGAAGATGATCCCGTGGGGGCTGCAGTTTTTGGGTAAGTCCGGCGAAAAGTCGGTTCGCGAAGCCTCGGATGCGATGGAGCTTTTATGCCGCCCGTCCATTGATCTGTATCGTCGGCACCTGCAGGGCACCGGGCATGATGCGTTGATCGCGGACAGTTACTATATCCACGCGTTCCGCAATCCTGAACAGGCCAACCTGAATGATCTTGGCTATCTGATCCGCCGGGAAAAAGGCGGTGAATTGGAGCGTGTCGATGACGTCGAATTGCGGCGCCTGGAACCGGCGCTGTCAAAAGACCTCAAGGCTGCGATTGTGATCAAAGGTCAGGCTCGCGCAACGTCTCCCGGGCGTTTGGGCGCTGTATTGGCCGAAAAAGCACGTGCGCAAGGGGCTGAGTTTGTGCGGTCCGAAGTCATCAAGCTGAGCCACAGCGAAGACGGCATTTGGCAGCTTGCCACGTCACATGACACGCTGCACGCGCGCAATATTGTCCTCGCGGCCGGAGTGTGGTCTGCCGACTTGCTCAAACCCCTTGGCATACCAGTACCGTTGGTGGCCGAGCGGGGTTACCACGTTGAATTTCCGGCTCCTTCTGCTGTGCTGAACAACTCTGTCATGGATGTGGACGCAAAGGTCGTCGCAAGTTCAATGCAGGGCGGTCTGAGGGTTGCTGGCACAGCCGAGTTTGGCAGTGTCGATGCGCCAGCCGATCCGCGAAAGGAAATGATACTCACCGATCAGGCAAAGTCTTTGGTGCCGGACCTCAATACTGGCGAGGCAAAGTTCTGGATGGGTCGGCGCCCCTCTTTTCCCGATAGTCTGCCAGCGATTGGGCCGCTGAACGGAAAGCACGGGCTTTTTACGGCGTTCGGCCATTCTCATTACGGGCTGATGATGGCGCCAAAAACCGGAGAGCTTGTGGCGGATCTGGTTTCGGGATGCAGCCCGAATGTTAACCTGGACCCATTCTCGCTGGCCCGTTTCTAAATCCCCTATTCGAAAGGACCTGAGCACCATGCCAATTTATGAAGGCGGCCAAAACATCTGCGGGGCTTCGATCGGGGTTCTGTGCCTTGAAAGCTATTTCCCCAAACCGCCTGGGCACATCAAGAATCCGTCTAGCCTTCCGTTTCCTGTTCTTTACGAAATGATCAACGGCATCACCGTCCCGACCCTGCTAAACAACCCGACGCCCGAGCTGCTGGCGCCTTTTATTAAGGGCGCGCAACGGCTTGAGGCCGAGGGCGTTCGGGCAATTACTGGAAGCTGCGGATTTCTGGCTTTGTTTCAAAAGGAATTGGCTGCGGCTGTTTCCGTACCTGTCTTTGCATCCAGCTTGATACAGGTTCCTCTGGCCTTTCACATGACCGGGGCGAATGCCCCGGTGGGCGTGTTGACCGCAGATGCAACTGCTCTGACGCCGAAGCATTTCGAAGGAGTCGGTGCGGCAGGCATTCCCGTCTCGGTGCAAGGTTTGCAGGACACCAGCGAATTTTCCGAGGTGATCCTGCAAAACACGCGCACCCGCATGGACACCGATCTAGTTGAAGCTGAAGTCCTTGAGGCGGCGCGGCGACTTAAACTTCAGGCGCCGGACATACGGTCGCTGGTGTTGGAATGCACCGATTTGCCGCCTTATGCGGCGCGCCTTCAGGACGAGTTGCAACTTCCGGTCTTCGATTTGACGACACTGGCGCAGATGGCGCATACCGTGGCGACACGCAAATCCTATGTTGGCATCATGCCTTGGGCCTAGAGGAACAGCAGTTTAGCGCGGGGCTTGGAGGGTTTAAGTGTCCGTTGACCTAACCATCCTGATGGTTGCCATAGGCCTGGGAGCAATGCTGCAAGTCGGCGTTGGCATCGGTTTCAGCATCCTTGCTGGACCGCCAATGATGATCCTGCTTGGTACGTCGACAGCCGTTCCAGTACTACTGCTACTGAACACCGTCGTTTCCGCGGTTGCGACAGACCGCCAGGTGCTGAAGACCGACCGTCAGACCATTCGCACGGCCATCATCGGATGCCTCGTCGGAGTGGTCGCGGGCCTTCTCGTACACCCTTGGCTGAGCGAGGCGTTTGTCCTTGCTCTCACGGCCAGCCTGTTGCTGATCGGGCTTTTGACGACCTTGCTACCCTTACGTCGCTCAATTGGAACAGTAGGGTTTTCGACCGTTTCCGGCTTGTCCGGGCTGGCGACTGTTTGGGCAGCGACGCCCGGCCCTTTACTGGTTTTCGGATTGATTGCGAAAGGCAACCCAGCCAAAGAGGTTGCCAGGTTGGTTCAACCCATTGCGCTGCTGGCGTACGGAGTCGCCTTCCTGTTGCACTGCCTGTCCGAGACGCAAGCCTTTGCCTATGGCCCGCAGCTATGGGGCTTTGTCGTACTCACACTGATCGGTAGCCTTTTGGGTCGTGCAGTTGGGGCCCATTTGCCGCAGAGCTTGGTCACAACTGCTATCCGCGTGGTTTCTCTGATAGCTTGCGGCGTTCTCTTTCATCGCGCATTTACGATTGTGTGAACTCAAAGGGCAGACGATGACACAATTCAACAGACTGGACAGATTTCCTCGTGCCCACTTCATGTCAGGTCCAACTCCTTTGGAACGGTTGGACAGATTGTCTTCGGAATTGGGCATCGACCTTTGGCTGAAACGCGATGACCTGACCGGGCTTGGGTTTGGTGGAAACAAAACGCGGCAGCTCGAGTTCTATTTTGGTGATGCTCTTCAGGAAGGTGCGGATACCATTTTGATCACCGGCGCAGTTCAGTCCAACTTTGTTCGTTCTTCTGCAGCCGCCGCAGCAAAACTGGGCATGCAATCCGTCCTGCAACTGGAAGAGCGTGTCCCAGATATGGGCAAAGAGTACTACACCTCCGGAAATGTGCTGCTAGCAAAAATTCTGGGCGCCGAACATATGAGCTATCCCGAGGGTGAGGACGAATCCGGTGCCGACGCCGCATTGCACGCGCGTGCCGACGAACTGAAGGCTGAGGGTCGCAAACCTTATGTCATTCACCTGGGATTGGACCATCCGCCGTTGGGTGCCTTGGGCTATGTCGTCGCCGGAAATGAACTGTGCCAGCAGATGTCGGATTTCGATGCGGTCGTCGTTCCCTCGGGCAGCGGCGCAACACATGGAGGCTTGTTGACAGGACTGACGTTGGCGGGGAATACCTCTTCTGTGTTTGGCGTCTGCGTGCGCCGGGATCGCGACAAACAAAAGGCTCGAATGGATACTGTGCTGCATAAGCTGGCGGATTTACTGGACATAGACGCAGCACCTTTGCTGGATAGGATCAACGTTTCAGATTGCGCGCTTTCCCCAGGTTACGGCAAGCTAAGTGGAATGACACGATCAGCCTTGGAAAAGATGGCGCGCAGCGAAGGAATTTTCCTTGACCCCGTCTATACTGCGAAAACCTTCGCAGGGTTGTTGCACTTGGTGCGTGAAGGAGTAATTCAACCCGGCCAAAAAGTTGTCATGCTGCATACGGGCGGGTTGCCTGCACTCTTCGGATACGAAAACGAATTGGTAAGCGGCCTATCCTGAACCCACCTATCACGACACCAAAATTCCCCTACTGGAAAGACACAAAACATGACTATCACCCGGATCGAAACCGGCCAGCGCATGAGCCGTATCGTCAAGCACAACGGCGTCGCATACCTATGCGGTCAAACCTCAGACGCACCTACAGTTGCCGAACAAACACGCGACATCCTAACGAAGGTTGAAGACCTGTTGACCAAAGCTGGCAGCGACAAAACCCGTATTCTGAAATGCGAAATCTGGCTAGCTGACATGAAGGACTTTTCCGAAATGAATGACGTCTGGGACGCCTGGGTGCCTGAAGGCCACGCTCCAGCCCGTGCCTGCGGAGAGTCCAAGCTTGCCCGAAGTGTTTTGAAAGTTGAAATGATTGTAACGGCAGCCTGTGACTGAATCCCTACCGGGAGTTTTTGCAAGATCGACGGAGTGGTGTTCGAAGTATAGCAGGCATAAGTTCTCAGTTAATGCGCCATTTCTTGCGAAAAAGAGCTACCGGTTCTTAAGCTGCAGTCCCATTTGCACTTCCAACGGGCGACAACTCTCGTTGCGCGTTGAAAAAAGAACGGCCGATAATCCTACGTACCTGATCTGCAATCGTGGTCATCAGCCGCAGCCCAAGCGCTATGCCGCTTCCGCAGGCAGCTAAGCCTTGAGCAGCCAATTTCGAAGCACAAACGCTTAGCAGTGAATGCCCACTCTGAAAATCAGGAGTGGATTTTACCACAGATGCAACTAATATCCACTATACGCCCTAAACGAAAATTGCTGCACTCATCACCTAAGTCTCCTTTGGGCTCGGAGCCGTCATCTGAGGCTTTTCGTCGGATGACCGGTTCGCTGTTCTGAGCGGACATTGTATGAGCCGGTTCCATCGGTGACGCCATCATGATTCAAGAGCGACAGGAGGATTGTCCATGTCGCACTTGTTCTGGCTCGACCTACAGAACCTGAAACGCATCCAGCACCTGTTCCCCAAACCGCGCGGGGTAGCGCGTTCCGACGACCGCAAGGTTCTCAGTGGTATCAGTCATGTCATCCGCAATGGGCTGCGATGGCGGGATGCACCGGCTGAGTATGGGCCGCACAAGACACTATACAATCGGTTTGTCAGGTGGTCCCGCCTTGGTGTATTCGCTCGTATCTTCCGGGAACTGGCGCAACCGGGACCGGACGGCAAAACCATCATGATCGACAGTACCCACCTGAAAGCGCACCGAACAGCGGCAAGCCTTTCAAAAGGGGGGCTCGAACACGAGCCATCGGTCGAACCAAAGGTGGTTTGAACAGCAAGCTGAACACGGTCTGCGACGGGCGCGGGCGACCTCTGACGTTCTTTCTCTCAGCTGGACAAATGAGCGATGCCAAAGGTGCGCTGGCCTTGCTCGGCAGCTTGCCACCCGCCAAGATTCTGCTGGGGGACAAAGGGTATGACGCAGACTGGTTCCGAGAGGCACTGGCCGAACGCGGCATCGCTGCGTGCATTCCAGCGCATCGAGGACGAAGGGACCCTGCCAGCCATGACCCTTGCATGTATCGCAAACGGCACCGCGTTGAGAACCTGTTCGCACGGTTGAAAGACTGGCGTCGTATCGCGACCCGCTATGATCGATGCGGTGAGCTGTTCCTGTCGGCAATCTGCATCGCTGCTACCGTCATCTTCTGGTTATGAGTCCTGACCCTAGTTTGTCAGAGAAGCGTTGCATGCACGCGCCGCTTCTATCGCCTTTTTTGTGCCAGCAAGACTAATTTCGAAGGCAAAGTTGGACTCCGGCATCACAATCATCGTTTCGCGTTCCATCACGTCTGTGACGAAGTCAGGATTGTTAGCAAGGAGATAACCGCCCTTGTACCCGTCTGCCAAATTGGGCGGCGCTGCTGTTGTATCTCCATAGTACAATTTGTTGTCCATGAGCAGCTCTACCTTGTCATCCTTAAACTCGATGTCAGCCTTGGTGAAAACACCCATGTAGCCGAAATCCTTGTCTGGCGTCAGACCCATTTGCACAACGTTGGTATTCTCATCCATCCTTTCAATCAGGCAAGTATTTCGGCTCTTGTCCACAAAGATGTTCCAGCCAGATTCCTCGCCATAATTTACAAATTCCGCATTGTCTTTCGGCAGAATGTTCTTGTCTTTGGCATGTCCGATTGTTGCTCCACATGCAAGAACAGCAGCCACAACAAAAGTCTTGGTCAGCGATTTCATAGAATCTCTCCCATAATATTATTGCAGAATAAGAATATGACGATAGGCGCTGAACGCGAGTTTCGCAAGCAAACCTTCAACCCTAAATAACTGTGCCGTGGCTCACCGTCATCACGACTTCTGCGAACGAAATTGTTTAGCTAATACACCCACAAAGAATGCCCGTAATCCTGCAACCGGACTCATATGAGCAATGGATGAATGGAAGCCCCCGAAGGCACCTTCGAACTACTCCAACCATTCGCAGCCGACCAAATGCGGATTGTGCGGGACGGCGAAGGTGAGCGGTCGGACCCGCAAAGCTGACCTCTCTCTAGTTTCGGTTGCGGAAAAGCCGCGTTGAGCCCAAAGCCGCCACGGAATCAAGTTTTGACCCAACACTGGTTGTTCAAGCAATCGTGACAAGGGTCGGATTTATCGGTGCAAGTGTTGTAGTCTCACTAAGTTTGCTTACAAGGGATCAAAACCGCATCAATGACTTGTGCCCACGCGTATACCGTCAATTTTTGGGACCCGTTTAAAGGCGTCACCGCTGAAGCAGTGGATACACTCTTAATATTACTTTTCGAAGATTTTGAATGCTCGCGGAACGGATTTTTTTCAAAGTAACCTCGACGCCTAAAGTGAGAACCTGCTCTCAGAGTGGGCAATGACAAACTCGCGGGTCTCGAAATAAGCAAGCTCTTCCATACGTCTAAGCACATCATCCAGAGCCTGCTCGCTGTCAGTTATTGAAGGTGCTTGAAACTCTTTCTGCAGTTTTGAGCACCCAGCCGCGTAGATTCGATTTCGCGCCAAGTCCTGTGGTAGGTGCAAGCCCTCTTCGTAGGACTTCAATGCAACAACAATAATTGCGGCGACACTCGCTGCAAAGGCAAAGGTTTGGGAAAAAGGAGCATCTTGAGCCATCACGATAGTCAGAAGAACTGCTAATAGTTGAAGCGATAACAAGAGCAACGTCGCAATAAACTCAAGGTTATTGACGCCTCTGGCACGGTCGGCAATTGAACCACGTAAAGAAAGCCCGGACCCGCTCTTTTCTAGCTGGTGTAGGGCATAACCGCGCTGGTGCTCAAACCTTAGTTCCGTAAGTGCTTTTTTGAGCTGTTCAAATGCTTCGGTATCGGCGTCCTCTTGGATACCGGACACGCGTTCCGCAAGAAAACACTCTGATAACTCCGCGTCGTCTAAAACTGATTGCTTGTAACCATTTTCATTCAATCGCTTAATTGTCTTTTCGAGTTGTTTCTGGCGTGCTTCTAGCAGTTCACGCCTTACCGCATATGACCTCGTCGCCACAGCTCTCGAGTTCAGCATTATGAATTGGAAGTGAAACTGGCGAAGTCGCTCCGCCCGCAGTCTATTCCTAAGCCAGACGTCCCTGTTTTTTCCAAACAAAATACCCTTTCCGAAAAAAACAGCGATAACTAGTAGGATAAGCGAAATCACCGAAGCAATGTCGTCAAAGTCCATTCCATCTGTGCTTAGTGGAGAGAAGTCGAACACTGTCTTCGCGGTTGCGACTATCAAACCCGTCAGAGCAAACAGAATAGCGCGCACACCATTCTTTCGCACTTTTTGCTTTAGCTTAATCGCTTCGGCTTCTGGCGTTTGGAAGGCCCGGATGAGTTCCGGCCAAACAAGAAACTCGCTAACTAGAGGGAACTGGCTCTTAAAGTAGGGTTGATCGACCTTTTGATCCGCGCCAATGTCGGTGTTAAATTTAGGTTTTAAGGTATTCACCGTCGCCCTCTTTAATCAAACTATCAAACTAAAGCGAATTATTGGTATCCATATCAGCAACTTTTGTCGTCTTTGTCGAAAATAACATAATCTACGTGTTGGAATCAGTACTTTTCTTCTGGAGAATTCATCATGCGTCAGGAACTTCGCGTATTTATCTTAGGCAGTATGGCGCCTAAAGGTGTCTATCACAGCGAAAACACTCAGTTCGTCCATCGAAACAACACGACCCAACTCGCAAAAATTATAGAGGGGATACGCGAGAACTTGGTCGAGATGGGGCGCCTCGAAGATGTGGATGATATTGTCGCAATAACGCCTGATGAAGCCCTTAGGGGGGATATCGTGGCTGCGGTCATCAATGGCATAGAGAGTTCGGATGTTGTTGTTGTTGACGTAAGTGAAGAGAGCGCCAGTGTCATCTACGAGCTGGGCGCGGTTAACGCTTTGGGCATTCCTTATATTTTGGTTACCAATGGAGAAACACTGCCGTTTTATCTTATGCAGCAGCGAGCGATTCTGAACTTCAATTTTGACGATAAATTCGACAAAAAAGAAGCGAGCCACCAAGAACTGCGGAATAAGCTTTTGGCAGCCTATGAAAGCCCGGATGGAATTGAGTTCAGCGAGAGCAGTTTCTCAAAGTACTTTTCTGGGCTTCCAATCGTGAACATCTCCGGTCCTGCAAGTATTGCAATCGGTTATTTTATGAATAGCGTCTTGCGCTTTGCGGACCCCGCAACTGGATTCTTGTCGACCAGAGTCAATGTATCTCGTGACCTTGGTGAAGGGAACACTAGCACACACGAAACACGGTTGAGCGCGTATGTCGTTGTAATTCCAGACATTGTAAAACACAGGGACTTCAAAAACGCCCGAATGGATTTGGAAGACGATTTGAAGAAGCATGACCTAAGCTTAATGAGTGCATCAATCCTTGAGCTCGACACCAAGGCTGCTGCTCAGAAACTTGGTTTCGGTGCGCTTTTCTTAGAACAGTGTCCGAATATAGTCGTGGATATCCCCCGGACTGTATATGCGCTGGCTAACGTTCCTCGCGTCAAAATCGCCAAAGATAATGAGTTAAAATTCAGAGTACCCTCGGGCCGAAGACGGCTATTACGACGCATGTTGAGGGAGTTCGTCGATATACTTCGTTGGAAAACACAAACCGAAGCCGATGGAAAAGATGGACCCTGGGACAGTATCTACTTTGTGCAGCAATCTGAAGCGCCTCTGTTTTTAAAAAGGCTTGCTGAGGGTGGCTTCGACTAGTCACACGTGTTCGTGGGAAACAACTTAACTGAAAGGCCCTGTTTTTGGGGGGTTTTGTAGCTCAAACACCGCTTCGAACTTGCCATGCGTTTGGTTAAGGATCGGGTTGCTCAACTTCAGTCCCCGCGCTTGAAAGAATGGTGTGAGCAAGTCCACAAGTTCGTCGAAACGCCGAACAACGTTTTCTTTTTGCAAGGTGGCGTCAACGTCTTCGCCTCTGGGATAGATGTCCAAGAATTTCCATGTGGCAACCGAGTATATTCGCGGGAACTCTTGCCATAGGTATTCAAGGGCCTGATGACCAAGCTGAGCTTTTCCTTCAGGCAAAATGAAGTCAGTGAAAGTCACACATTGGGCCTGTGTTTCAAGGCTTTCAATTCTAACAAAAAAGAACTTTGAATCGCTGTGCGTAAGCTGCAGAGAAAACTCATCCCTTCGAACAGTTATGCTCATGTCTTGCCCCATAAGAAAGTGACTTGTGAAACAGCTAACCGCTACGGCTTGGCAAGTGAACAGTGTTCTTTATCCGAACAATCGGCTCCCCAACGCCTAATAGACTCCGACGCCTATCCAGTGCACCTTGTTAGAAAAGGGTCGGATCTGGGGGACACATGCGCGGAAATGATTTTGCTTCACTTGTTCACCGGATTTTGACGACCGAAGCCAAATTCAGCTCAAAAGAGGTCGCGCGGAATATGGGGCTGGAATACGATGCCTTTTATGCCCGTCTGCGTAACCGGACGTTGTTTTCGGCGAATGAAATAAAGGACTTGCTTTCGGCCATGCCTGACGCACGGCTTGTGGGTTATTTCCTCGAAGAAACTAACTTTGTCGCAGGCGACCGTATCGAAACCAGTGGGCACGACGACGAAGAAAACCTGTACCGCGCCACCAACCGGATCGTTCTTGAAGCGACAGAAGTGATGCGCGCCATGCATCTCGCACTCGCTGATCATCGGGTTGACCATCAAGAAGCCCTGAGAATTCAGGCCGAGATAGAAGAGGCTGAACGCGCTCTTGTTGCCTTGCGTCTGCACATTGCCGAAACATCCAAGAAGCACAGCATGTCAAAATAACAGGCGTCAAATTGATTGCGCCAGACATTGGAAACACTCATTTCCCTTGCTCCACCCGCAAAAAAAGGAGCCCCAGTGGATAGTTTTTCCGGCAAGCACAATCCTTTTGGCATTCGGTTAGGTTTCACCACGCCGCAACACCAGACGACGGGGTTTTCCAACTGCAAGCCCAATAACCCGACAAGACAGGAAATCCGCACCGGAGCAGACGGCCACCTTATCAGCTTTGCGCCAACGGGCTCCGGTAAAACCTGGACATTGGCCATCCCCACCTTGCTGGATTACCCCGGGTCCGTCGTGGCCTTTGACCCGAAGGGTGAATTGGCTAAAGCAACGGCTGGCGCGCGGCAGGCCATGGGGCAAAACGCAATCATCTTGGACCCCTTCGAGATTACCGGCCTTGAAACAGAAAGCCTGAACCCGATGGATCTGGTTTTGGGCAAGGAGCCAACACTGGAAGATGCCCAAAGTCTCGCGACATCCGTCATCAACAGGGTGAGCGATCTGGATCCGTTTTGGGATATCAGCGCGCGAAATCTGGTCGCCCAACTGCTACTCTACACACAATATGAAAGCCCAAGGGCGCTGCGAAACCTGCACGAAGTCAATTACCTGCTGAACCAAAGCCTGAAAGATTTCAGCCTCACCATCCGCGATATGGCGCGATCCAAAACAAATCTGGTTTCAAGCGGAGCCCATTCCCTACCGACACAAGCAGACAAAACTGTGGCCTGTATTCTAGCATCCGCCCGAAGTCACACCGAAGTCTTCAGGGGTGAAGCCGTTCGAAAGGCAACCAGCGCCACGAGCTTTCCCTTAGAAAAACTGAATGGTGAAAGTGGCGTAACCATTTATCTAGTTCTACCACCTGCCTATTTACGCAGCCATTCCGCGATCGTCCGTGTCTGGATGGAGGCTTTGATTGGCTGGCGCATTCGACAGGCCAATGAAGTCAAACGCGAAACACTATTTCTCATCGATGAGGCTGCGCAATTGGGGTCAATGGATTTTCTACTCACTTCGGTGACCCTGCTGCGCAGCTACGGCGTGAAGTGCTGGACCTTTTGGCAAGATCCCCAACAACTGCAGGCCTGTTATCCTCAGGATTGGCAGACGCTTTTCAACAACTGCCGTTACCACACGGTGTTCGGTCGCCAGTCTTTCCTTGCCGAAGAAGCCTTTACGCCGCTTTATGGAACAGTCGAAAACGGCCTGAAGAGGAGCGGGTATTTCGTTGAACTCGGCGAGACGCCTCTTGCTTTTACACGCCCGAACGTTGAGAGTGTAGCAGAACGCGTTCATTCCCAGCCGCAACTCAAGATCGAAAGAAAAAAGCCTAAGCCAAGTGAAGCAAATGTGGCTTTGAGCAGGCTGCTCAAAGAATTTCCCGATCGCCCTGAGCCAAATGGCGGCGCTTGCGTTGATCCGATCCCTTTCTAATTGGTGCCCACCGCCTGTATTTTTGTACTGGCTCACGTGACATTTCCTGTTCCAAACAGCGAATACACTTTGGCGTAAGATTGAGCTTGTTCATAGCTTGTAATTCGCAACCGGGCAGGGCCAATCTTTTGGATCGCTCAGGATTAGCTTCATCACACCGGAAAGACCAGTCGGCCAACCATGGTATAGGTGTATGCCGTTCATGTGTGCCAGCTTGCGACCACATTCATGCATCCGGTGCGCGTTGTCCTGGTTGCCGAAGCTACCAATCATGACCGCATTGCCGATCCGTTCAGTATCAACGAAAGCTTTCAGGTTGTGACGCAACCACAGGCAATAGGCAATCTGGTGAAGTGGATCGTTCGGCCACTTCAAAGGCTGGCCACCGTTTGCGCGAACCATTTCGGTTTCGGTAATGTCCGATGGTAGGTGAACCACATTACCCCCCGGTCGCTTCTCGCATGAAATCTTCGAACGATTGAACGTTGCCACTCCCTGGCTCTGGCTCAGCAGTCGTTGGGGGTTTGGTCGCGGATGCCGCCAAGGCGATACCATCCTTGCAGCGCAATCCCAAATCGCGGGCTAGTGCCTGCATCTGTCGGCTCATTTCCTGCTGGTGTGCGTGGATCGGGCTGCGTCCAGACGATCCGTTCACGTGCGTCACGATGGCGGGTGTCATCATGCAGAGAATACGATTGTCGGCCATCTGCTGCGTCACGAACGCCAGTTCAACGATCATGTTCAGATCGGCTTCGGTCCATTTGTCCGGTGCGGATCGATAGAGGTTCGCAAACGTACGCTTGCCCAGATCATTCAACACTTCCAATCCGGCCACATCCGGCACGGCTACGCTGGCGGGTTCATCGGCCTGTGCGGCCTGTCGTAAGCCGGTCAGGCTGTCATTGCGTGTTTTGTGCTGTTTACGGGGCATTCGTGCAAATCCTGTCTGATTGCGCGTAAATCATCCTGAATCGGTGTGTTCAGACGGTAGTATTGTGGCGTCAAATTGCCATCCGTTGCAAGATTTTTGCGTGAACCCCGGTCAAAACTGAAATTAACGGGCCTTCTTTTGGACCCACGCCGGTGATCAACCCCCTATCGATGCTTGAGTCGGCCCCGCCCCAGCTTGATCACACGACCGACCGTCAACGATCCGTCATCGTCACGTCATCGATCAGTGATCGAACAACGATGTGATGTGATCGAACGATAGTGATGGGGATGGATGGTGTGTGCGTCACTGTTCGTGCGTCACAACTTGGACCAACAGGATCGCAATCGATCGATCACGTGTCGTTGTCATCATCATCGTTGCCGTTGCAGACGGATGACCAATCACTACCGACGGGGAAGCCATCAGGTCCGATGGTGGGGGTATCCCTACGCCGACCCTTTTCCCGGTGCCTCGCGTTGTCACATGACCGGCACAGTGTTCGAAGGTTCGGAAGGAACAGCGCAAGATCAGGATGCGTGCTGCGTGGTTTGATGTGATCCACGATTGCAGAGCCAGGACGACGCACATCAGCGTTGCAGTTCGTACACCTGTAATTGTCACGACGTTTTGCCAGTGTCCGCAGCTTCTTCCACGCTTTGCTGCTGTAGAACGGATGCGTTTTCTTCTGCGCCATTGTTATAGATTTCCAGCTAGATGATTTGGTGATTGATCGCCGGGACAGCAGGGACAGCTTTCGGACACTTATTGGTCACACACATATATATGACTCTCATTTTTTTCCTTACGCGTAGTAATTGAAAAAAGGTGTCCCGGCTGTCCCGTTTAAACCGGAAACGGTTCGATCTTTAATTTTACGCCCCGATAAACACGCGTAATACCGTTGTGAATTTTACCGGGCTGGATTTTGATTGGTTTGGTTTTCAGTGTTTTTATGAAACCGTCTTTGGTCCAAATCCCCACATCACGCCCATCGATGAACGCTTGGAACACACCGAACAGCATATCGATGGTGACAAAGTCATTCTGATCACCGGTCACGACCAATCGATCCGCAACGAATTGACCAACCGGGTCCATTCTCATTTCCGCATCGGCCTGCAACTGAGCGTTAATGTCCGTCACGGTGAAACGCTTCTGGGATCGGACACGCTGCCAGCCTTCTACAGCCCAACACAGGATCGCGGACCGTTCGGCCAGCAACGCGTCGAATAGTTCCGGGTCTTCACGTCCATAGAACGAATTGGGGAAGGTCAGATAGATGAACCGGCTGGCCAGCACACCGTCGGGATCGCGCAGCAACGGAATGCTGTTTGACATAAGGATCAGACGCACGGTCGTCTTGCCGGTCCACACGGGCTTGTTCTTGCGCTGCACGTCCACATCGTCTTCACCGGTTACGGTCAGGATCAATTCACCAATTGCACTGAAGTCCGAGTCCTTGCTCAAGCGCACGTCGGGTACCACCATCAGGCTTTTACCCACCGCGCCTTCCATGACGAATTGATTGGACAGCAAGCTGGACCGGATCGAATAAACCAGATTGCCTTCCAGTGCCTTCAGCAACTTGATGTTGGTGCCTTTGCCGGTCCGTTTCTCACCCACGAACATGAAGCCCTTTTGAAGCCAAGTCGCACCGGACAGTAGGTATCCGTAAATCTCCTGCATCGACCCGATCTGATCGGGCGTGTCCAACGCTTCGTTAAAGAACGCTTCGGCCCGTGTACCGGTCCATACCGCATCGGCCTGCCACGCGGCGTCGATCCATGTGTGATTGAAGAAGTCGGGTGTGTGTGCGACCAGCTTGCCGGTATCCAGATCAAGGATGCCATTCTGAACGGATCGCCATGTCCCTGGCTCTGGTTTGTTCCATCCCGGTTCAATGGCTGCGGATCGCTTCGTGACCGCCCGCAGTGCCGCGACATAGTTCGACACCAGCACTTTGGTCGGGCTGACTTTGTGGCGTGTGATCCCGTCCTGCGTCTCTTTCTCGTAACAAACGATCTTGCTGAAGAAGTGGAACAGCACGTCTTTAATGTCATCTTCGGCCATCACTTCCCAATGCGTGCCTATCCACCGATAGAAGTCGCCCCGCCAGTGGGTCAATGTGCGCCGGTCACCATCTGTGAAGTACCCGGCAACGATCAGACGCGCGGTGTGTTCCAGATCATGGGGGTTGATGACAGTACGGTGCGACATGTCCACCTGATCGCCCCGGATCAGTTCGGCCACCTTGTCCACGACCGGGTCGATTTCGACCGGGACGACGCCGGGTGGCATCTTGGCTACCACCGGCCCGCCTGCGGCCATCATGTGGGCCGCAACGGCTTCGGGTGTGAAGTCCATCTGCCAACGCCCGCCCCCGTGTGCATGGGACCGCACCGCACCGCCCGACATGACCATTGCCTTGCCGCGACCGTCATCCGGGTCCAGCGGATCGCCCAACGTCTTGCCGACATACGCGGCCAGATTGTCCACCACTTCGCGCACCGTCTTCGCGCCAATGTCCCGGTCGTCAAAGTACAGAACGTGATCCAGAGGCAACCGGCCCCCGTCGGCCAGTTCCACGTCCGCACGCACCGCTTCTACGGGTCGTCCGGTCCGTTGGACTTCATCCTGCACAAAGTCCTCACGCGCGGCCTGTGCGGCGTCCGCCAAGCTGTCGCGTGACGCACGCACCAACTCACTAAACCGAGCTTCTTCTTCGGGCGTCAGGTCTGGCAATTCCCGTCTGGTGTCCAACGGTTCAAAGGCTTCGGTCATCTGGTCATCGTGAACCACAGCCATCCGCTGCGCCTGATCCTGAACCAAGGGTGGTGACACCATCGGCGGTCCCTCAAAGATCAGACGTTCCGGCCCGCCAACCATCACATCCACCAATGACCGGACAAACAAACGGCCCCGCTTTTCGACCGCGTGCCAACCATACCCGGCCAGCCACATGCGCTTGTGCAGAACCTTCAACGCGCGGGGAATGTCGGTGGCATCCCATACCGGCACGTACAGATGAAACCCACCGCTGCCGTCGTATTGTTCGCCCGTCTGCATGTTGCTGAGTGCCGCTGATGTGCTTTTGCGGTACACGTAAGGCAGACCGCTATCCACGCCCGGTATTTGGCCCAAGATCGCCCGCAATGCGCCTTGGTGCCGGATCGCTTCACGCACGTGTTCCGGCATACCCTTCTGATCATAGTCGATCAGCATAATGCCGGGTCCGGTCTGGTGTTCGAAGTATTCCTGTGATCGGGCAATGAAGCCAGGGATGCCCCATTTCTTCAGTTCCGCAGCGGTTCGAACGGACCAGATCGTTCCGGTGACCGGATCGTCTTTAACCACACCTAATGTGATCGCCTGCGTTCGGTCCAATCCGTTGATCAGGTCCGCCAACGCCCCCAATGAACCCAAACGAACGACCTGCGCCGACCCTTCGGCCATTCCGCACGCGCTACCGTCACTGTGCGGGCGTCCATCACCGTTCATCGCAATGGTCTTCGTCATCAGACCATTGTTGGCCTTGGTAACTACCGTGACGCAGAATCCTGTGTTATCGTTGGGCATCTTTAGTTGTCCTTCTGAGTGTGAAGGTTTCAGTTGGCCCGGTCCTGCCCCATGCGGTGACCGGGCTGTTTATTTGAGCGGTCGGAGTCTGCGCGGTGCTGGCGGTGGTGGCAGGTTTGGGTCGGTGTACGGCACGCCGGGTGGCAAACGGTGATAGGCACCCCCGCCCCGGTATCGACCGCGCTTGATCGTCCCGGCCCGCATAAACCCCAGACCTTTCAGATGGCGGCTGATCTGGTGCGACATGCGCGGACCCCAATATCGATATTGCAGCCCGAGACGGTCGAACACTTCGCGCGGTGTCGTCACCTGATCGTCGCGCGTCTCGCACGCGATCTGCCACCGGGTGATACGCATCATTGCATTGTCGCCCGCACCTGATCGGGCATCAGGATCGCCCCGCCACTCGGCACCATGTCCAGATGGAAGTCGTCAAATGTGTGTGCGTAACGGATCAGGATTTCCGGGTACTGGTTGAAATGGCGCGTCCGCATCTGGTCGCCATTCGGCCCCCGCGCCAAGCACTGGACCACCACGCCCCATAGATACCCTTCCGGCAAGGGCTGGATGCCTTCGGGCAATTCGTCCCGTCTGGCCCGTCTGAAGCGGAACTCGCGATCAGGGTGGCGTTCAAAAAACTTGCGGTCAGCGGCAAACCAAGCCGGGTCTTTGCGGGTACGGTTGTTTGATGTAAGACTCATTTCACATTCCAGATGATGTTGGGGGTTTGCCTGCGCTAACTGACAACGCCCCCGGTTTCGTTCAGCACCCGGTCCGTTTGGATCGGGTGTTTTGCATTAGGCGGCTTCACCCAGTTCGATAACACCGGCTTCCTGCAAGATTTCCTGCGCCTCTGTGTCGATCAGTGACGGGATACGATCCGCGTCGTTCATCAGGATCGTCAGCACGTAGCAGCACGCCTGTGCGCGGGCCAAACGGCCTTCCACGATCATGTTCTTCATCAGGTCCGTCACCTTTGCGACGGCCTCAATTCTGTTGAAATTTTTCATCTGTCAGTTCCTTCTGCTTGGTTGATTGTGTGTGCGTCGTCCGCATCCAGTTCCAGAACCGCATCGCCCCCGGTCAGCAGTGTCGAAAGGGTGTCGATTGCGGCGGCATAGATGGACACGCGGCGGGCGTTCTGGTCCGCCACGGCTTCAAACAAACACGTTTGCCACGCGTCGATCCGTTCCCATGCGGTGGTTCGGTCGATCCGCATAGATCTTCCTTTCGGGTTACATTGGTGGGTAATAGAGCGGCACCGGATCGCCTGATCCGTCTTCGCCTTCGGCCAGATCGGTCAGGGCAGAACAGACAAATTCAACATTCGTCTTCAGCCCTTCGACGCAATCAAGCAATTCCGGGTAGCGGGTCGTATTGGCCACCGTTTCCACTTCGTCCAACGCGGCAAAAAGCCGGTCGGCCAGGGTGCCGATCCCCTGCTGGCTAACACCCATCACGCGGCCAACTCGCCATTGGCCAATGCGAGAACGTCACGGCCCTTGATGCGATGGACCCGCTGACCGGGCTGTTTGTACGCGGGCAGGTATCCGTCAGCGATCAGGCGGCGGATTGCGTGTTTCGGTTCGTTGGTGACTTCGTGCGCCTCGCGGATCGAATACGTCTTGTCAGGGTGAATATCGCTCAACTGCATTGCTTCGGTTCCTTTCCATCAGTGTCGATGGATCAAACCTGAATTACCAAAGTTCTAACCGTCAATAAGAATCTTTACCGTTACATGATTTGACCTACGGTCTTGCCAATCCAATTACCGTTCTGTACATACTGTTCATAGAATTACTAAAGGAACTGACAATGAAGTTTGTAGAAACAAGGACGGATCAGGCGATACCGGGACTGTTTGCGCGAATCGCAACGGACCGGATGGATCTTGATTCCGCATTCGGCCCGCCCGGTCGGAACTTGGATGAACCGCTGAAAGACGCGCCGTTCATTCCGCAATTCAACGATTGGCCCGAAGTGACCAAGACCTGTCAGATGGTCGCCGCTTCGTTTCCAGAACTGGCCGCTGATGGTGGGTTGAAAGATCCCGACCAGATCGCCCGGTTTCAGGAACATGCACAGCGCATCGTGCCGACCCTGATGAACGCGGTCATCCAAAGCCAAGAACTGCACCTCTCGGTCGATCCCAAGGACATGCTTTATATCGCCACGCCTCTGACCGTGCGGGCTCACTTGGCCAATGAAATGCTGATGGCCGTGCGTGACGGGTGGAAGTTCATGCAATGCGACCACTGTGGCGCGTGGCACCGCATCCAGCGCACCCGGTCGGCAAGCTATTGCAGCGGTCGGTGTAAAGCCGCAGCGCACCGCGCACGGCATACTGAGGGGGTGTGACATGGCATCAATTAAGCAGAAATCACCGGGCGTCTGGAAAGCCCGCTACCGTGCGCCCGACCCGGCCAAAGGTGGCGCAATGGTCGAACGGTCCTTCACCGTCAAGGCGGACAGCAAGCGCGAAGCACAGGCCATCGCGGACGAACGGGAACTGGATGAACGCCGGGTGCAAATCTCGGCAGATGCCACCAGCAGCGTGGCCGACTTTCTGGTGCATTGGGCAAACAACCGGCCCGACACCTACAAAGGCAAGCGGCCAGCACCCAAAACCATCGCGCGGGACAAACAGCATGTGGAAGTGATCAACCGCCATGTCGGGTCTGTGCGGATGCGTGACGTATCGGCCAAGACCTTCGACAAGCTGGTGCAGGGTCTTCGGGCGGATGGTCTGGCACCGCGCACGATCAAAAACACATGGGCTGTTCTGAAGAAGGCACTGCGGCAGGCATGGCGCGACGATGTGATCCGCGACGATCCATCCGCCAAGGCCATCGCGCCCCACGTGCCGCGCACTGAAGCGGCCTTTGCCACCTTCGAAGATGTGGATGCCATCACCGACCATCTGGAAGGCTGCATGGACCGTTTTGATCTGGCGGTCTATGTGCGCCTGCTGTTCTTCACCGGGTGCCGACCGGGTGAAGTGATCGCGATCACTTGGGATGACATTGACCTGAACGCCGGGACACTGAACATCAACAAAGTCGCGTCTGAGGCGGGCGACGATTACCTTGTCCGTCACGAAACCAAAACCGAAGGATCGACTGCGGTCCTGGCTTTGCCCGACCCGGCCATTGCCGATCTGGAAAGGCTGCGCAAAGCGTATCTGGCCGCGAAGGGTGACAAGGGTCTGGGGTGGAACCCGGAAGGCTATGTGTGGCCCGGTGCCGATGGTCTGTTGCCCATCAGGCCAACCAGCCTAGCCCGCAAGGTCCGAGTCGCAATTCGGGCCGTTGGCCTGTCTCTGACGCTCTATTCGTTCCGTCACGGTTCTGGCACTTACATGCTGGAACAGGGTGCTTCGATCAAAGAAGTTCAGGACCATCTGCGGCACTCAACTGCCCAACTGACGACCGATACTTACCTGCATGTCACCGACCGACTCAAAGAACGTAAGGTGTCCATGTTCAACAAATTACGTTGATTTAATACTGTCGCTGTGGACCGATCTGCGGACTCGCGATCCGGTCATATGTTGCTAAGTGATTGATTTTAATGGCAGGGGCAGCAGGGTTCGAACCCGCGACCTACGGTTTTGGAGACCGTCGCTCTACCAACTGAGCTATACCCCTGTGGTGAGCACCCAGATATGCCAGCCGCGCGGCGGACTCAAGAGGCTTTTTCAGATTCCACACCACTATCTGATCCGACAAACAAGTTGCGCAAAATGTGCAGTGCGCTAAGACAAGGTCCGGTCAGCAAAAGGAAGCCCGTGTGAACCTCCGCAAGAAGATCGCAGACAGCGAAGTTGTGCTGAACTGGGTGGCACGACGGATCGCCAGCTATATTAGATGGGTTAACCGCAACACGCGCTGGCAACGCATCGGGTATGAAGAACTGGACCAACTGGCTGAACAGGGCGAGCCGGTCATTGTTGTCCTGTGGCACCAGCGGTTGGCGCAGTCCCCGTATTTCTTTCCACTGGACAAAGGCAGGATCTGTTCGATCACGTCCGCAGCCCGCGCCGGCAGCATGGTGGGCCGGGTGCAGGAACAGTTCGGTATGGACACAATCGCCATGTCCAGCCACAAGCGGCACGTGGCCCTGTCGCGTGAAGTGCTTGGTAAGATGAAGCAGGGTATTTCCATCGGCATTGCTGCGGATGGGCCGCGCGGGCCTGAACGAGTGCTGTCGACTGTACCTCTGGTCTGGGCGCGTACATCGGGCAAACGGGTATTTGGCATCACCTTTTCTGCGAAACACGGGCGCGAGGCCGGTACATGGGACCGCCTGCTGATGCCACGCCCCTGGCGCAACGAAGGGGTATTTTTGTGCCGCGAATGGACCGAAACGGTGCCACGCAAAGCCAGTGAAGAAGAGTTTGAGGCCCTGCGCCTGAGCCTTGAGCAGCACATGAATGACATCACGGCAGAAGCCGACCGAATGGTGGGGCGTGAGCCTTGGTCGCCTGATGTCTAACCGCCCCTAAGGCGTTGCATCAGATAGACTTCGCTGCCCTCGGGGATTGGTTCCGTAAGCCCGGTGGCAATGACGCGCCCGTCAATCGCGATAGAGACCCCCGCATCGATGGGGGCTTGCAATTGCGGGTGGGCCTGAACCAACGCCCGCAAAAGTTCGCCGGTGGTTTTGGCCTCGACCTCCACCACCTGTTGGCCCCCGGTCAATGACCGGAGGCCGGACCAAAGGTGGACCTCAACCATTGTCCTTGAGCGCAGCCAGAATGCGCGGTGGTGACATGGGCAGTTGCTTCAACCGCACGCCAGCCGCGTTGGACACAGCGTTCGCAATAGCAGCCAATGGCGGCACGATGCCTGTCTCACCCACGCCGCGCACACCAAACGGGTGGCCGGGGTTGGGCACTTCGACAATCACCGTGTCAATCATCGGCAGGTCGCTGGCAACGGGAATGCGATAGTCGAGGAAGATCGAGTTCTGCAAGCGCCCGTCCTCGCCATAAATGTATTCCTCGTTCAGCGCCCAACCGATGCCTTGTGCGGCTCCACCCTGGAATTGACCCTCAACATAGGTCGGGTGGATCGCTTTACCGGCGTCCTGAATGACCGTGTAACGGGTGATAGAGGTCTTGCCGGTTTCAGGATCGACTTCGGCATCGACAATATGAGTGCCAAAAGACACGCCCGCACCTTCCGGGGTGGCTTCAAAGTGACCCGAGATCGGGCCGCCGGTTGACCCCATATCCGCAGTGATGTCGGCCAGCGGCATCGGATCGAAATCGCCTGCATTGGGGCCTGAAGGCACCGCGCAACCGTCTTCCCATTTCACCGCATCAACCGGGATGCCCCACTTGGCCGCCGCGCGTTCGCATAGTTTCTCGACCGCATGTTTTGCGGCTTTGATCGTGGCCAGACCCGAGGCATAGGTCACGCGCGAGCCGTGGCTCACGTCGTTGTAACCCAGTGTCGCGGTGTCGGCGACGGTGACACGGATGTTCTCATAGGCAATGCCCAGAACCTCGGCCGCCATCAGCGCCATCGACGCGCGCGACCCGCCAATGTCAGGCGTTCCGACCATCAGCTGGGCCGAGCCATCCTCAGACAGGGCCAAAGATACGCTGGTCTCACCACCATGGTTGAACCAGAACCCGCAGGAAATCCCCCGCCCCTGCCCCGGTTTCAGCGGTGCTGCGTAATGCGGATGCGCCTTGGCAGCCTCAAGCGTTTCCACCAGACCGATGCGTTCATAGGTCGGGCCATAGCTGGCCTTAGTCCCTTCATGGGCGGCGTTTTTCAGGCGCACGTCGACGGGGTCGAGACCCAGCTTGTTGCACAGCTCATCGATGACCGATTCAACCGCAAACGCCCCCATCGGCGCACCCGGTGCCCGGTAGGCCGCCTGCTTGGGCCGGTTCGACATCACGTCATAGCCAATTTGCTTGACGTTGGTCAGGTTATAAGGCGCAAAGGCGCACATGGCGGTCATGTCGCCCGGTGCGCCGGGGAACGCCCCACCCTGCAGGCGGAACACGCCTTGTGCTGCCGAAATCGTACCGTCCTTCTTCATCCCGATCTTTACGTCCATCGATGCGGAAGACGTCGGACCGGTTGCTCGGAATACCTCGGATCGCGTCATGACGATCTTAACCGGACGATTGGCCTTGCGGCTCAGCGCCAGTGCAACAGGTTCAATGAAAACTGTGGTTTTGCCACCAAACCCCCCGCCAATTTCAGACGCGGTGACACGCAGTTGCGAGGTTTCGATGCCCAGCAACGCGGCACAGGTTTTCTGCGCAATCCAGTGGCCTTGCGTTGTGCACCACAGTTCGCCCTTGCCGTCATTACCCAACATGCCCAGACAGGCGTGCGGTTCGATATAACCCTGGTGGGTCGCCTCGGTCACAAAGCTGTCTTCGATCACCAGATCGGCCTCGGCAAATCCGGCCTCGACATCGCCGTGACCGCTTTCATGGTAGCGGACCACGTTGGGGTGCATCCCTTCGGGTACGGAATAGTCTGCCGCGCCTTCGCGGATGATAGGTGCGTCCGAAGCCATTGCCTTGTCCACGTCGGTGACATGGGGCAGTACTTCGTATTCGACCTCGATCAGCTTGAGCGCATCACGGGCCGCCAGCGCAGATGTCGCCGCCACGGCAGCTACCGCGTGACCGTCATAAAGCGCCTTCTCACCAGCCATGACGTTTTCCAGAACATTCCAGAACTCGCCTTCCAGCCCCGGCTTGAAGGGCACGTCCGCAAAATCCGCACGGGTCACAACGGCTTTGACATCCTTATGAGCCTCGGCCTTTGACGTATCGATCTTCACAATCCGTGCATGGGCGTGAGGAGAGCGCAGAACAGCGCCGTGCAACATTCCAGGTGCCGAAATATCCGCGCCGAACTTGGCACGGCCTGTAACCTTGTCCAGACCGTCAGGGCGGTTTGGGCGAGTGCCCACAAATGTGAAACCTGATTTACGATCGTCCAGAGCCATTACGACGCCTCCCGCATCTCAGCCGCCGTATCCATCACGGCGCGAATGATCTTGTCATACCCGGTGCAGCGGCACAGGTTGCCTGCCAGCCAATACCGGGTTTCCTCTTCGGTCGGGTTCGGGTTTTTCTCCAGCAGCGACTTGGCCGCCACCAGAATACCCGGAGTACAGATACCACACTGCAAAGCAGCGTATTCGATCATCTTCTTTTGCAGCGGATGCAGAACGTCGCCGTCTGCAATGCCTTCGACGGTTTCGATTTGCCTACCCTCGGCCTCGACGCCCAGCATCAGGCAAGAACAGACCAGACGGCCATCAACGGTGACGGAACACGCACCGCAATCCCCGGTGCCGCAGCCCTCTTTCGCGCCGGTCAGGTTCAGCTTGTCGCGCAGACAATCCAGCAAAGTTTCGCGCGGGTCACAAAGGTATTCAACCGTGTCCCCGTTCACGGTAGTGGATACGTGGAGCTTGCTCATGCGTTTTCTCCCTTTGCGCGGGTATAGGCGATTTTCGCGGCGCGCTTGGCCAGAACGCCAGCCACCTCGGTTCGGAATGCGATCGTGCCGCGTTTGTCGTCGATCGGATTGCAGGCGGCAGAGGCGGCGGCAGCCAGCGCATCCAGCGCGGCATCGTCCAGCGTGCTGCCGATCAGGGCTTTCGCGCAATCTTCCACCAGCAGAACCGTGGGGGCAACCGCCCCCAAAGACACCCGAGCTTCGGTGATGGTGTCTCCGTCCAGACGCAAGCTGACACCGACGCCAACCACGGCGATGTCCATTTCCGTACGCGGGATGAATCGAAGATAGGCATCACCCGCGTTGTTACCCCGAGCAGGAATATGGACGGCCGAGATGACCTCACCCTTCGTCAGTGAGGTCTTGCCAGGGCCAGTTGGGATATCCTCGACTGCAACCTCTCGGGTGCCCTCCGGGCCGGTGACCGTGACCGTCACACCCGCTGCAACCATCGCTGGCACGGAATCAGCCGCCGGAGACCCGTTGCACAAATTGCCGGTCAAAGTCGCGCGCCCCTGCACCTGGGTGGATCCGATCAGGTCCATCGCCTCAACCACGCCGGGCCAGTCCTTGCCCAGATCAGGATGCTCGCTCATCTCGGCCCCCGTTGCGGCCACGCCCAGCGTCCAGCTGCCATCGGCATTGCGGGTGATGTCGTGTACACCGTTGATTTTCTTGATGTCGATCAGCGTATCGGGCGTCACCAATTCCGAGCGCAACTGCACCAAAACATCGGTGCCACCCGCCAGAAACCGTGTAATACCCGTCGCATTTGCGGCCAGAGCCGAAGCTTCGGCAAAGCTGGCGGGGCTGTGATAATCCATGAAGCTACCTCGTACCTGTTGATCAGGGATATCTGGGTTCGGGGCGACGTTAATTCACCCCTCGTCCGGCGTCCATGGGCCGAGCGACCAAAATTCAAGTTCCAGATGTCGCATTTAGGAAGGGTTCAGAGATCGATTTCAATCACGCCGTCGGGTTCCGCCGCTCGGCTTTGGCACAGGATCATCGCGCCTTCGCGCTGTTTCTTGGACAAAACGAAATCCCGATGCTCGACCGTACCTGAAACGACACCGCATTTGCACACGCCGCAGATGCCGTCAGCACATTTCACATCCACGTGAAACCCAGCTTCATTCAAGACCTGAGCGGCGTCCTTTTCTGCCGGCACGGACAGCGTTTTCCCCGAACGGGTAAGCTTGATTTCAAAAGGGTGGTTTTCGTATTCGGGCGTTTCGGGAACCGAGAAGTACTCTAGATGTCGAGTCTCTTCCGGGAAACCTTGGCGCTCAGCCGCTTGTATCACCCCGTCCATGTAGCGATCCGGTCCGCAGGTGTAGACATGCCATCCGTCCTGATAGCCAGACAGGATCGCATCCAGATCGGCGCGGGTATCTTCATCTGAGAAATGATAATGCACGCGATCTGCCCAGGGCATCGCGGCCAGATCATCCAGATACCCAGCCCCGCCCCGCGTTCTAGCCGAGTAATGCAACTCGAACTCTCGACCCAAGGCGTGCAGGCGATGGGCAAAGGCGATCATCGGAGTGATGCCGATACCACCGCCCATCAGGAAGGTCTTGGTTGCCGTTTCATCCAGTTCGAAATGGTTGATCGGTTTTGAGATGAAAACCTTGCGCCCCTCGTTGAAGATACGATGCAAAAGCGCCGAACCACCGCGCCCTTTGTCTTCGCGCAACACACCGATCTGATAGGTCGACCTTTCTGACGGGTTGCCGGACATGGAATATTGCCGCAAGAATTCCGGCGCGACCAATACGTCCAGATGTGCGCCCGCCGCCCATCCCGGCAGGGGCGCACCGTCCAGCGTTGAGAATTCATACTTCGTTACATCGGCGGTCATCTTATCGACCTTGGTCACGGCAACTCGCATCACCGGTGCGTCACCGGCGATCTGATAGCGGTGGATGACCGACATATCCCCGCTGGCCTTGCGGGACTTGTATTCATCGGCTGTCACCATGGCCTCGTAGGCCGCAATCCCAGCCTCGCGATCCATGGCAAAGGGATAGGGCCACGGGTGTGGGGCCAGATAGGCGGGATAGACGGCCAGCGTCTGATCTTCGTATTTCAGGTTCAGATCCGTTTGCAGATCACGCCGATTCAAAGGGTGCGTTGTGGGGCGATAGGACCCGTCCGGCTGAAGCTCGATATCCCACCACCATTTCTTGATGTCATTCAGACCGCCATTGCCGACCGCATCGTCCAGCTTGGCCAGTGCGGGCGCGGCAGAGGGGATGTTCATCGCGGCCCAGCGGAACGGCCGTTCCTTGAAGATGCCTTCAAGGTTCCAAGGGCAGGTCTTCATGCACCGCCCGCACATCGCCCCTCCTGGTGTTGTCACACGATAGGTGGCGCATTTCTGACTGTCGGATTTCCAGATTTCATAGCCGTTGAACATCAGCTTCGGCCCGGCCGTGATCGCGCCCGACGGACATTCCCGCGCGCACTTGTTGCAAGACTCGCAAAAGCTCTGCAGGCCGAAATCAATCGGTTTGTCGTGTTCCATCGGCATATCGGTGGTCACAGCACCGGACTTCAGTCGCGGGCCGAGATAAGGGTTCAGGATCACTTCTCCGATCCGACTGACCTCACCCAGACCAGATAGCAACAGCAACGGAGGTTGCAGCACCTCGCCATCCATCACCGTATGCGCTTTGGCCTTATAGCCAAGGTTGCGGATTTGCTGTGCAATCACGCCGCCCAGCAGCGAAAAGCGCAGATAGGCACGCATGGACTGGGCAACGCTGATCCAGTCATCACCGCTGGCGCCTTCCATCGTTTCATAGCCCTGATCGATGATCATGCTGATCGCCTGATCATGGGGCGGTTCGATTTTTTCACCCGTCGCATCATGAGAATACCACGCCCATTCCGGGCAGCGGCTAAGGCCCACCGCATCGACCCCGAAGAAATAGGTCGCCGCTTTTATATTCGCCGCATTCCGAGCGGCATCCATTGGTTTTGCAGCCTCAGCGCTTTCACCATCCTGTAACAACACAAAGGCCCCCAACGCGCGGCGTTGCGCGAAGCTGGGCGCGGCCTTGCGAACGTAGTACCCGCCTTTCGCAGCGTCCTGCAGCGACTTGCCCATATCGCCGAACTGAGCACGGGCAAACATGTCGGCACGTTTGGGTACACGGGCGACATTTTCTTCGTCGATATACGTGGTCGGCGTCTCGACCCGTTTGAGTTTCTCGAACGGATGCGCCCCGTCCACATAGCGCCGTTTGGAATACGGATCACGGTTCAGGGCATTTTTGGCAAAGCCAGTTCCCAGCCACCATGCCGGCCCTTGTGTGTGAAACCAGGGCTGTTGCGCCATGGGCTTGAGCGGTCGGTCATGGGCAATGGGCATCTCGGTCGTTACTGCAGCAAGGCCAAATCGTGTCCCCAGCCACGGAGCAATCAATTCCCCGTCTTCGACCGAGGCCAGCCCGGCGGCCACGGCCAACTTGCCCAAATCAACTTCTGACGACATCACGCTGTGCGCCCGCGCGTCAAAACCCAGCAGACGGATATAGTTGGCGATGACCACGGCATTTTCGGTGGCCAGCAGACAGGCGCGATGATCCTGCGCATCTGTGATCCAGTCTGCGCCGGGTTCTGATGGGTCTGGGTCGCGATTGAATTCGTACAGAAACACGATGCTGTTCCGGTGGCTGTCGATCGGCTTGGGCGCAGCCTCCATACTGTCTTTCAGATCCGCCATGATGACGTCGATCCCCGAGGCCAGAGTCTTGGTCTGGCGTGTACGCAACGTATGGGCAAGCCGGTCAATATCCGGGTTGCGGCGCGGCTGCGCCAGCAAAGCAGCCGACGGCAAAGGCCCGCAGCCCATCATTGACGCATCGTTGAAATACCCAAACGCTTTCAGATGGTTGGCACGTTCCTGCGGGTCGGAAGGTATCTCTGACGCAACCGGGTTCACCAGCCCGTCGCGAATGGCGTCCATCATCGCCTGAAATTCGCCCATCGCGTTGACGATGCTGCCTGGATGTTCCGGTCGGTGAAAACTCAGTTCAGCCATCGAAGGAACAAGCGACAGGTCCGGCCCTTCGTCCGTCCGGGCCAAACGCTCCAGCGGGTAACGCCCCATGTGAACGGGCCGGTTTTTATCCGAGAAAAAGCGGATTCCCATTATGCGCCTCCTGTTGCTTACCATCTCCTATCCCGACATGGACAGCAAAACCATTCATGCATAATCATAAACGGTATGAGCAAAATCGATTTCACAGACCTCGACGGCAAAGTCCTGCGCACATTTTTGACCATACTCGAGGAAAGCTCGGTCTCGAAAGCTGCGGACCGACTGGGCGTCACGCAATCCGCGATCAGCCATACTTTGGCCAAGTTGCGGCAGGTGTTGGGTGATCCGCTGTTTGTCCGTTCCGGTCAGGGCCTGATTCCGACCGAGCGCGCCCTGTCCCTGAAAGACCCGGCCCAAAGGGTGTTGGACGGAATGCGCGCACTGACCGAGGGCAGACCGTTCAACCCCTTGTTCGAACAGATCGACATACGCATCGCCACCAACGACATGCCGCGTGAGTTGATCTTTCCGCAACTCCTTCGCGAAACCCGCGCCGAAAAAGTGCGTCTGAAGTTGGAATTCATCCCCTCGGGCGTTCCAGATCCTGACCTGCTGCGCAGTGACCGATGCCAGTTGATGCTGACCCCACTGCCACCCGATGGGCCGGATATCTTTCAGAAACGCCTGATTACCAGCCCGCTGATGATGTTCTACGACGCCGCACAACGCAATCCGCCGGACAGTTGGCAGGCATATTGCGACAGCGATCACGTCGAAGTGCGCTTTGCCGATGGCCGCAACGCCCGCGCTGTCATGCGCGGCGTCGATCAAAGCCAGATCAGACCCGCCGTTGTGACCTTGCCGCATTTCAATGCAATCCCCGCTTTTGTGCGGGGCAGCGATCTGATCTCGACCGATACAGCACTGATGAAACAGGGGCCGCTTGCCGCGCTGGATTGCGCGCCGCTGCCTTTCAAATGCCCGCCTGTGTCCATCTACATGGTCTGGCATCAGCGATCCGCAAATGACCCCGCACACCGTTGGCTGCGCGCCCGGATCGAAGCCATCGCAGCCACCCTTCAGACCTGAGACAACAACCAGTTGCGCATGATCTCAACCATTTGCGGCTGCCGAGGCTTGCGCGGCGCGACAATGTAAAACCCCAGATCTTCGATCAAGACATCCTCAAGTGGCTGGACAAGACGGCCCGTTGCAAGTTCGGACGCGACCAGCGGCGCATTGGCAAGTGCGATCCCTTGCCCGGACAGTGCGGCATCAATCGCAAGACCGGTCTGGCTGAAGCTCATCGTCCGTGGCTTGCCGCTTACGCCCACCCTATCAAGAAACAAAGGCCACAACCCGTGAGTGTCATTGAGCAATACTTGCCCAAGCAAATCAGAGGGATGGGTCACTTGCCCGGCAATGGATGGGCTGCACACCGGGACGAATTCTGTTGAGAACAACGGCACGGCATCCAGGTCGGACCCAAAGGGCGCCCTGCCCTGCCTGACCGCCAGATCCACGCCATCCGATTTGAAATCCGCCAGACGTTCGCGCGCGTCCACCTGAACCGAGATGTCCGGATACGAGTCGATGAAATCCGATAGTCGTGGCACCAGCCATTTTGAGGCAAAGCTAGGCGTGACCGACAATATGACCTGACGGTCCGGCGATAACTCCTCTACAGCCTCTTCAATTAACCTGAAGGCCCTTCGTAAAGGCGCATGAAACTTGCGTCCGGCTTCAGTCAGCCGCAAACCACGCGGCAAGCGGTCGAACAGAACATTACCCAGCCTGGCCTCTAGACCCCTCACTTGTTGTGCAACCGCGCCTTGCGTCACGCCCAGTTCTTCGGCGGCCAGTCGAAAATTCAAATGTCGCGCAGAGGCTTCAAAGGCTCGCAAGGCATTCAGAGGAGGAAGGGCTGCCATGACATAGTCCTGTAGATTTTCTACAGCATAGAGCCAACATAACTGATTAGTCAAACCGGGCCTTGATCGCCATCTTGGGATCAAATGAAAACGGAGATGTCAGATGGAAAAAGTAGCTCTTATCACAGCCGGCGGCAGCGGCATGGGTGCAGATTCCGCACGCAGACTGGCAGCAGATGGGTTCAAGGTTGGTATTTTGTCGGCCTCTGGCAAAGGCGAAGCCTTGGCCCAAGAGCTGGGTGGCGTCGGTGTGACCGGCTCGAACCAGTCCACCGAGGATTTGCAAAAGCTTGTCGATGCCGCGATGGCCCATTGGGGGCGTATTGACGTACTGGTCAATTCCGCTGGTCACGGCCCCCGCGCCCCGATCCTTGAGCTGACGGATGAGGATTGGCACACCGGCATGGATGTCTATTTCCTGAACGCGGTCCGTCCGACCCGACTGGTCACGCCGATCATGCAGGCGCAGGGTGGTGGGTCGATCATCAATATCTCAACCTTTGCCGCATTCGAACCTGACCCGGTATTTCCAACCTCGGGCGTGTTACGGGCTGGTTTGGCCGCATTCACCAAGCTGTTCTCGGACAAATATGCCGCCGAGAACATCCGCATGAACAACGTTCTTCCGGGTTTCATTGACAGTCTGCCCGAGAAAGAGGAGTTCCGCAGTCGCATTCCAATGGGGCGCTATGGGCACAGCTATGACGAGATCGCTTCGGTCGTGGCCCTGTTGGCATCTGAAGGGGGCGGCTACATCACTGGACAGAATATCCGGGTGGATGGCGGCATCACCCGGTCTGTCTGACCTCAGAACCGTGCCTTTACCAGATGTGTCAATGCTGCGCCGGATTCGAAAAAAGCGCGGCGCACGCGTGTCCAGCTTTCGCGATGCTCGGGCACGGCGGGCATCGGTAAACGCGACGGGTCTTCGGCAAGAAGGCTTTCGGCCATCATGCGACCAAACACCGTGCCGGGTCCGATGCCGCGACCGGAATACCCGTGGGCGGCCAAAGCGTTCGGGCCGATCTGCGTGATCTTCGGGATATGGTCCGAAGTCATGGCGATCCGGCCGTGCCATCCCTGCTCAAACGGCTGGTCGGCGAGTTGAGGGTAAAGCTCTGCCAGTTTGCGTCGGACCCAGGCGGTGTGTGCGCTCCGACCTGCATTGCCAAGGTCGCCCATGCCGCCAATAATCATGCGGCCCGCCTGATCCAGGCGGAAAGAGGTCATGATCAAACCAGTGTCCCAGCACCCTTCTTCTTGCGGCAGAATACTAGCGCGCAAGTTATGCGACAGCGGAGCGGTCGCGTATTGGAAATAATAAACCGGCACATAGGCGGGCGCGGTATTTGGCAAACCAAGATGATAGGCGTTGGTCGCCTGAATGAGGGACTTGGCCCGCACCACCCCTTTCGGTGTATTAAGCACCCATTGGCCGTTTTCATGGCGCATGGTCTGCACCGGGCTTTGCCCATGTATCTGCGCCCCGGTCTGCGCCGCCGCTCGCGCCAATCCGACCACATAAGCCAGCGGCTGTATGGTTCCGGCACGAGGGTCGAACAACGCCCCATGGAAGGCATCGCTACCGGTTCTTTCCCGCGCCTGATCCACCGACAGCAGTTCAACCGGTGCACCTGACGCGCTCAGCTGTGCGTGACGCGTTTGCAGGTCTTTCAGTCCGGCGGCGGAATGCGCGCAATGCAAGGTTCCGTTGCGCACAGGTTCACAGGCGATGCCGTGCTTCTCGATCAACGCGAACACGTCTGAGGGCGCTTGGGCCAGCAGATCAATAAGGCGGTCACCCGCCGCATTTCCGATATGAGCACGGATTTCTTCAGGCGGAAGCCAGAGGCCAGCATTGGCCAAACCGACATTGCGACCCGATCCGCCAAAGCCGATCTCTTGTGCCTCAAGCAGACATACCGACGCGCCACTGCGGGCTGCCGTCAATGCCGCTGAGCATCCGGTATATCCGCCCCCAATGACCGCCAGATCAACTTCGGTGTCTGCGTTCAGGGGTAGGGCTGAGACCGTCTCGGAGCAGGTGCTGCGCCAAAGAGCATTTTCGGGATCGTTCACATCTGGCCTCTGAGTCTTTTGCGCGGATCATCTTACCGAAAACAACGCTTTGCAAGCGGACTCGTTCAGGCGCAATCGGAACGAAAAAGACCTCTTGATGCATACGCACCGAAGAGGTCTTTTTTTGAGAAATGACGCAAACGGGCGGGACGCCGCCCGGAAACCTTCAAACGTCGATCGAGCGTGCGATCAACTCTTTCATCACTTCATTGGTGCCGCCGTAGATCATCTGTACCCGCGCATCCGCATATAGACGCGCAATCGGGTATTCCATCATGAAGCCATAGCCGCCGAACAGCTGCAGACATTCATGCATGATCTCGTTCTGCACCTCTGAACCCCAATATTTGGCCATCGAAGCGGTGGCGGCGTCCAGCTCGCCGGCTTCCAGCTTGGCAACACAATCGTTGATGAAGCTGCGCAGAACCTCGGCTTTGGTCTTGCATTCCGCCAGCTTGAACCGGGTGTTTTGGAAGTCCATCACCCGCTGTCCAAAGGCTTTACGCTCCTGCACGTATTTGACCGTTTCAGCGATAGCGAAATCAATCGCGCCCAGCGCCATGATCGCGATGTTCAGCCGTTCCCACGGCAGTTGCTTCATAAGCTGGTAAAAGCCCTGCCCTTCTTCGGCCCCAAGCAGGTTCGTCATTGGCACCTTGACGTCTTCAAAGAACAACTCGGCCGTATCGTTGCCCTTCATGCCCAGTTTTTTAAGGTTCCGCCCCCGGCGAAAACCATCGGCCCCTTCGGTTTCGACCACGATCAAAGACACACCACGCGCGCCTTCGGATTTGTCTGTCTTGGCTGCCACAATGATCAGATCGGCGGACTGCCCATTTGTGATGAAGATTTTCGAGCCGTTCAGCCGATACGAGTTTCCGTCTTTCTCGGCCGTCGTCTGAACCGCCTGTACGTCTGACCCGGTGCTGGGTTCCGTCATCGCCAAAGCACCGACCATTTCGCCCGAAGCAAGTTTCGGCAGCCATTTGTGCTTTTGATCTTCGCTGCCGTAGGCGGTGAGGTAATGCGTCACAATCGACTGAATGCCATAGCCCCACCCGGCATCGCCACGCGCGCCCTGTTCGTAGGCGGTGATTGCATCGAACCCCATGCCGCCGCCGACACCACCATACTCTTCGGGGATTGCACCCGCCATCAGCCCGGTTTCACCCGCCTTGCGCCAAAAGCCGCGATCCACCACGCCGTTTTCGACCCAGGTTTCGATATTGGGCGTCAGTTCATCATCCATGAACCGGCCTGCCATATCCGCAAACATGCGGTGTTCGTCGGTGACCCACGCTGCGGTGGAAGTGAAAAGTGGCATCGAACGCTCTCCAGACAATCTTTCCAGTAAGCCTAGCGTTCCGCCTGATTCACGCCAATGCATGTGACGCCGCGTCCTGCCGTCGAACAACGCAACGTCTCATGCCCAAAACTGAAAGAACCATTTTTTCTTGAGCAGGTTCAGGATAATGCCGCATCCAGCAGATTTGCCGCTGCATCCTTGGCGTCTTGCGCCGGATCGCATTGTTGAAGCAGAACGGCCGAGACAATAGCCCCTTCTTGCAACAGTACGATCTGACAGGCCAGTTTATGCGGGTCTGAAGCACCGGCTTGCTCGGCAACCGAAGTGAAATGGTCCAGCAGGAATTGCTTGTGTTCGGCAGCCTGTACATGGATCGGGTGATCCGGGTCCTGGAATTCAGCGCCTGCCTTGATGAACATGCACCCCCGGAACTCATCTTCTTCGAACCATTCTTTCAGCGCATCGAAACTGGCGAGGATTTGCTCGGCTGGCGTTTCCGCCATCTCGTCAATTCGCTTTAGAAACCAATCACGAAAGCTTTCGTCCCGCAAACGCAGAGCCGCAAGGATCAGCTCTTCCTTGGTGCGGAAGTGCTTGTACATCGACGTTTTGGACACACCCGTTTCCACCACCAGCTTGTCCATGCCGGTCGCGTGGAACCCATCGCGATAAAAGACCTTCAGGGCCTTGCTCACCAGTTCGTCCCGTTTGTTTGGGCGCATGATTCGGCTCCATAGTGTACCGTTCTGTACATATTAACCCGAAACGCGAAGTACAATAACACCAAATCAAGTGATTGATTTTAAATTGCTTTATTTGACCAGACAGTCTCAATCTGAAATTTTTTAAAGTTTGCCCTTGCATAAGTTAACAGATCGGTACACTTTGAAGTCGAAAATTAACCGATCTGTACACCAGAGGATTTGACCGATGAAACGTCGCGCCAGCATTTTCCCACCTCAGTACGTTCCGTTCCTTCTGACCATGGCCCTTCTGGCCGCATCACTCACCTGAAAGTCCTTGCCCCATGTCTCGCCCTCCTCTGCCTCCTTTCACGCTTGAAACCGCGACTCAGAAAGTGCGGATGGCAGAAAACGCCTGGAACAGTCGCGACCCCGACCGGGTGACGCCCGCCTACACCGAGGACAGTCAATGGCGAAACCGGGCCGAGTTTTTGACTGGCCATGCCGACATCCACGCCTTCCTGACGCGCAAATGGCGCAAGGAACTGGACTATCGCCTGATCAAGGAACTCTGGGCCTTTGCCGGACATCGCATTGCCGTACGCTATGCCTATGAATGGCGAGACGACAGCGGCCAGTGGTTCCGCTCTTATGGTAACGAGAACTGGGAATATGCCGAAGACGGGCGCATGTCCCACCGCCACGCCTCGCTGAACGATCTTCCGATCAACGAAGATGACCGTCTGTTTCACTGGCCGCAAGGCGAACGCCCCGAAGATCATCCCGGACTGTCAGACTTGGGTCTTTGAAAGGAATTATCATGCCCCGTGCCTTTTCCGAACGCGCCTTCACCCCTGCCGTCCGCGCCCATCAAGAGCGTATGGGGTCGGCAAAAACCTATGCCAAGTTCATCGAAAGTGGGCCACAGCAGGGCCACTTGATCGGCGAGCCCGAGAAAGAGTTCATTCAGGCACGTGACGGGTTCTACCAATCGACGGTGTCTGAAACCGGCTGGCCCTATGTGCAGTATCGCGGTGGTCCTGTTGGGTTTTTGAAAGTACTGGGGCCGCAGACCATCGGCTATGCGGATTTTTCTGGCAACAAGCAGTATATCTCGCGCGGCAATCTGGATGGGAATGATCGGATCGCGATGATCCTGATGGATTACGCCAACCAGCGCCGCCTGAAGATCCTGGGACGTGTCGAATTTACTGAAGGCGAAGCCGCTGCAGCCAGTTTATATCCCAAAGGGGCCGAGGCCCCGGCGGAACGGGCAGCAATCATCCGTATCGAGGCACTGGACTGGAACTGCCCGCGTCACATCACCCCTCGCTTCACCGAAGCCGAGCTGCGCCCCCATCTGAACACTCTTGGACAACAGCTGGCCCAGCTGCAGGCCGAGAATGAGCGGCTGAAGCAGGAATTGGCAAAGTCCAGCTAACGCGTTGGGCGACCCGGGTTTACGAATTACAGGAAAGGATTTTGCGCAATGGTTCGTTCAGTCGTTCAACTCTCGGTCGTGTGTCTTGCAGCGGCGGCCTTGATATTGCTGATCCTGATGTTTGGGTTTTTCGCGTCACCCAGCGCCGTGCGCACATCGCCTTCCGTATTCAGCACAATGCTATTTGATCACCTGCAGCAGGATTGAAAGGCGATCAGTCTCGACCGGCTTGGACCATTGCTGCAATGCCTGCGGCGCAAAACTCGACCAGCGGCTCTATGTCAGGCTGTTCACCGCCCTGCGACAGCGCCCTGACGCGCCAACCGCTGTTGAGATGCGCCAACATGGCCGAAACCGAATACACCTGACCACTGGCCAGCACCGCCGGATCAACATCAGGATAAAGCGCAGCAATCTCTGCTATAAATTGCTGGGCCGTCGGATCGAAACACTCGGCGGCAATGTCGCTCCACCGTGGATCGACGGACACATGCGCAACCAGTCGGCCATAGGCCATCCAGCCCGGACCACCCGTTTCAGCCAGCTCTACATAGGGACGGATAAAACTGTCCAGAATGCTGCGCAATGTCAGCGGCCCCTCGGCCCTGGCTTTGTTCAGTTTGTCGACTCGTAACTGCGCCAGTTTATCCGCGCGGCGGGCGACGGTACGATAGAAAAGCTCCTCTTTCCCGCCGCCGTGATGGTGTACAAGGCCAATCTGCACACCCGCCAAAGCGGCAATATCGCGGATCGAGGCACCTTCGAATCCCCGTTCGGCAAAGATCAATTCCGCAGCATCCATGATCCGCGCGCGCGTCTCCAAGGACCGCTTGGATGGCGCTCTTTGCCTTGGTTTTTCTATGTTTTTTAGACTCATGATTTTCACCTTGCCTTATTTTGGTCGTTCGTTCAAGTTAAGCCTCACGAACTTCGGGAGGGTTCATGACAGAAACGCGCGACGCATTCGCCCTGATCGGGGCGGGACCGATGGGATTGGCCGCGGCCAAGGTGCTGAAAGAACAGGGCATCGCATTTCAAGGGTTCGAGCTGCATTCGGATGTGGGCGGTCTTTGGGACATCGATGCCCCCAGATCAACCATGTATGAGACAGCGCATCTGATCTCGTCCAAGCGCATGACCGAGTTCGAAGACTTCCCGATGGATGAGGCCGTGGCCGAGTACCCTTCTCACCGGGCGATGCGCGACTATTTCCGTGCTTTTGCAGATCATTTCGGGTTGCGTAAGGACTATAGGTTTAACACAGAAGTCACCCAGATCACGCCGCTGGGCAACTCGGGGGATGGTTGGCGTGTCAGTTGGAGGGATGCCGAAGGTGACCATCAGGCCGACTTCGAAGGTGTTATGATAGCAAACGGCACCTTGTCGGAACCGAACATGCCTGAATTTCCCGGAACCTTCGACGGCGAATTGATCCATGCCTCGCACTACAGGTATCCCAGCCAGTTCGAAGGCAAGCGAGTATTGGTTGTGGGTGCAGGCAACTCCGGTTGCGACATTGCGGTGGATGCGATCCACCATGCAAAACGCTGCGACCTGTCGATGCGGCGCGGATACTATTTCGTCCCGAAATATGTCTTTGGCAAACCTGCTGACACGATGGGTGGCAAGATCCGCCTGCCCATGTGGCTAAAGCGAAAGGTCGACAGCCTGATCCTCAGCTGGTTCGTCGGAAATCCCCAAAAATACGGCTTTCCCAAACCCGATTATCAGCTTTACGAAAGCCATCCTGTGGTGAATTCACTGGTCCTGTATCACGCGGGTCATGGCGATTTGCGCATTCGCCCCGATATCGACCGGCTGGAGGGTCACACCGTTCACTTCAAAGACGGTTCCAGCGAAGACTATGACATGATCCTCGCTGCCACCGGATACAAGCTGCACTATCCGTTTGTCAACAAGGACCTGCTGAACTGGCAGGGCGATGCACCGCATCTGTACCTGAACACCATACACCCCGAACGCGACGATCTGTTTGTGCTGGGCATGGTCGAGGCCACGGGTCTTGGCTGGCAGGGGAGACACGAACAGGCCGAGATGGTGGCGCGCTATATCAAGGGTCTTCAAAGCGGTTGCCCGGCGGCGGCCGATCTGAAAACCGAAAAACAAAAAGACTACAGGCGCGCCACCGGAGGCATGAACTATATCGACCTGCCCCGCATGGCTTACTACGTTGACAAGGCCACCTATAGAAAAGCCGTCACTGGCTGGATCGACCGGCTGCGGAAAGCCGCCGCATGAGTGGTATCGACGAAGTCACGCTGAATTTCAGCCCGGCGTCGCTGACGTTGCTGAACTCTATTCTGGCCATTGTGATGTTCTCGATCGCGATCGACCTGACGCCTCGGGATTTTGATCGCCTGAGACGCGCGCCAAAACCTGTGACTGTCGGGCTGGTATCTCAGTTTGTGGTCCTGCCCGCACTGACCTTTGCGCTGGTCTGGGTCACAGAGCCGCGTGCGTCCATAGCGTTAGGGCTGATCCTTGTGGCAGCTTGTCCGGGCGGCAACATCTCGAACTTCATAACACATCGCGCGGGCGGCAATGCAGCGCTGTCTGTGTCGATGACAGCGTTTGCCACTATTGGCGCAATCTTCATGACGCCTTTCAACATCGCGCTTTGGGGCGGGCTGTATCCACCGACCCGTGCGATCCTGCAGCAAACCCAGATCGATCCGGTGCAAATCGCCATTCTCGTCGGCTTTATGCTGATCCTGCCCCTTGTTCTGGGCATCACACTGAATCAGCGTCGTCCCGCCCTGACCGCACGTTTACGCGCACCGCTGCAATACTTGTCGATGGGTATCTTCGCGGCTTTCATCTTGCTTGCCTTGGCCGCCAACTGGGGATTCTTCCTCAGCTTTGCCGGGGCTGTCGCCGGGCTTGTGATCCTTCACAACGCCCTGGCACTGGGGGGCGGTTGGGTCGTGGCCACTCTGACCCGGCTGTCCCCCTTTGATCGTCGCGCAATCACCATAGAGACCGGCATTCAGAATTCAGGGCTTGGACTGGTCTTGATCTTCGCCTTTTTCCACGGGCTGGGCGGCATGGCCGTTGTGGCCGCGTTCTGGGGCATCTGGCACGCGATATCGGGCATTGCGCTTGCGTCGATCATGGCCCGAACCGAGGCCGCGCGATGACCCGTATTCTGATCACAGGCGCCGCCGGCATGGTCGGGCAAGCACTATTGCCGGAACTTGAAGGGCATGAGGTCTTTGCCACCGACCTCAAGCGCCCGGAGTCTTTGCCTGAATGTATCGCCTTCCTGCCCATGGACGTGACAAGCGATGCCCCTGCCCGCGTGATCACCAAGGTGAAGCCGGATGTCATCGTGCATATGGCCTCAATCGTGACGCCCCCGCCCAAGACTGGACGCCGCGCAGCATACGCTGTTGACGTCGAAGGAACGCGCAAGGTGGTGAATGCAGCGATTGCCAACGGCGTACGCAGACTGGTGGTCACATCATCCGGGGCTGCGTATGGGTATCATGCGGACAACCGCATTCCGCTGCGCGAGCGTGACCCGCTGCGGGGCAATCCGGAATTCCCTTATTCCGACCACAAGAGACAGGTCGAGGAATTGTTGGCGGAAGCCCGCAATACTGCCCCTGATCTTGAACAAGTGGTCCTGCGCGTGGGGACGGTGTTGGGGGCTGGCACTGAAAACCAGATCACCGCCCTGTTTCACAAGCCCCGCCTGCTGGCCGTAACCGGCAGTGAAAGTCCTTTTGTCTTTATCTGGACACACGATCTGGCCCGCATCCTGCGGCGCGCAGCGACAGACGGGCCACCCGGTATCTTCAATGTCGCCGGGGACGGAGCGATGGGTGTCACCGATCTGGCCGATGCCATGGGGAAATCGGTTCTGCGTCTTCCCGCTTGGGCGCTGAGGGCGGCTTTAGCCGTGGCACGCCCGCTTGGCTTGTCTCGCTATGGGCCGGAACAGGTGCGGTTTCTGCAATATCGACCGGTTTTGGACAATTCCGCGCTAAAATCAGAATTCGGCTATACGCCCGAAAAAACCAGCGCCGAGGTGTTCGCGTTCTGGCGAAAGCAGGCCGGGCTATGAAGACAGCTGTCATATCAGGTGGGGCGGGCGGTTTGGGGCGGGCCTTGAGCCAAGCCCTCCAAGCCCGCTGTTGGCGGGTCGTGTTGCTGGACCTTGACGTCTCAGGCTTGGACACCCGGCCAAACCAGTTGCCAATTGGTTGCGATCTGACAGACCCCGAACAGCTTGCTGACGCAACCCAAAGGGTGATCGAATCCAGCGAGAGTATCGATCTGGTCATCTACAACGCCGGGGTCACGCAAATTCGGGGGTTTGATCAGTCCGACGCCGCCAGCCACCGAATGGTGTTCGAAATTAACTACTTTGCGGCCGTTGAAATGGCCCGCGCGTTTCTGCAAGCGGTTCGGGTATCACAGGGAACGCATCTTGCGATTTCGTCCGTGGCAGGGTTTGCGCCGCTCTATCACCGAACGGCCTATGCGGCCTCGAAACACGCGCTTGAGGGTTTTTTCAAATCGCTCCGTTCCGAAGAAGCACCTCATGGCGTTCAGGTTCAGATCGCCGCGCCGTCCTTCGTGGCCACCAACCCGGGCAACGCACAAGAGCAGGCCGATGGAACGGCAAGACCCGGATCGGCAAAGGACGGTATGGACGAGATGAGCCCTGAGGCCGCCGCCAAAGCAATCCTGCGAGGATTGGACAAATCGCAGCCGATGATTCCGGTTGGACGTGTGGCGCGTTTGTCTTGGTGGCTGAACAGCCTCTCACCGCGCCTGTATCAACGCATGATGGAGCTCAACATACGCGGGCCAGCAGAATAGATTTTTGCCATGACCCCTTGACCTTCCCGTGACTGGAACCCTCATTTGGAGGGCAAGGCAAGCTGCGGAACGAGTCGCATGGCACATAAAACACTCACAGAGCTAAAAATCACCGGCATGGGCTGCGCGTCCTGTGTGGGCCGTGTCGAAGCCGCCCTGCGCGATGTGCCAGGTGTCGATGCGGCCTCAGTCAACTTTGCAACCAAATCAGCGCAAGTGGCGTTTGACGGGCCGGTTACGGCTCTGACTGCGGCGCTGGACGCAGCAGGGTATCCTGCTGAAACCAAATGCGTTGATCTGAATGTCGACGGGATGAATTGCGCCTCGTGCGTGGCCAAGATCGAACGCGCGCTGGCAGCCAACCCGGGTGTGATCGACGCGCAGGTCAATCTCGCAACTCAAACCGCCACAGTGACATACGCGGCGGGGACAACCACGCCAGAGCAGTTGGCACAGGTCATCACCGGAATCGGATACCCCGCGCGCCTTCAAAACGCCCATGAACCTGAAAGCCGCGAAGATGACGAAATTCGCAGTTTGGTCCGCACCACGATGCTTGCCGCCGTCCTCGCGCTGCCCGTGTTTATTCTTGAGATGGGTGGGCACATGATCCCCGCATTCCATCACTGGGTACACGCCACCATCGGTGCGCAGACCAGTCAGCTTATCCAGTTTGCTCTGACCTCGGCCCTGTTGATCGGTCCGGGACGGGTGTTTTACCGCAAGGGCATCCCATCCCTGTTACGCGGCACGCCAGACATGAATGCGCTGGTCGCGCTTGGGACCGGGGCGGCCTATCTCTATTCCGTGGTGGCCACATTCGCCCCGGGTGTGCTGCCGCAAGGCACCGCGAATGTCTATTTCGAAGCCGCAGCAGTCATCGTTGTATTGATCCTTCTGGGCCGACTCATGGAGGCGCGCGCCAAAGGCAGAACCGGCGCCGCAATCCGGAAGCTGGTAGGCTTGCAGCCCAAGACCGCAAGGGTCGAAGTGGATGGCCGAACAGAGGACCGTCCTATTGCTGAAATAGTTGTGGGAGACATTTTGCGCGTTCGTCCAGGCGAACGGATGCCAGTGGACGCCGAAGTGCTTGAGGGCACATCTTACGTCGACGAAAGCATGATCACTGGCGAGCCTGTGCCGGTCGGAAAATCGCAAGGGGCCTCTGTTGTTGGCGGCACGGTGAACGGGACCGGCGCCTTGCGGGTACGCGCCGCGCGCGTTGGGGACGACACGGTCCTGGCTCAGGTTATCCGCATGGTGCAGCAAGCACAGGGGGCCAAATTGCCCATTCAAGGGCTGGTCGACCAGATCACCTATCGTTTTGTCCCTGCTGTCATTCTCGTCGCTGTGGTCACCGTCATACTCTGGTTGGTTTTCGGTCCCAGCCCCGCTCTACCGCTGGCGCTTGTGGCAGGTGTTTCGGTCCTGATCATTGCTTGCCCTTGTGCGATGGGACTGGCGACGCCCACTTCTATCATGGTGGGCACGGGGCGTGCAGCAGAACTGGGGGTATTGTTCCGCAAAGGCGATGCATTGCAGCAGCTTCAACAAGCACGCATTGTCGCGCTGGATAAAACCGGAACTCTGACACTCGGACGTCCCGAGTTGGAAAGCGTGATGACGACGAACGGGTTTGACCGGGATGAGGTTGTGCGGCTCGCTGCGTCCCTAGAAGCACAGTCGGAGCATCCAATTGCATCAGCTATCACTCGGGCCGGCCCTTCTGCTCTGCCCGAGGCGTCGAATGTCCAATCAATCACCGGACTGGGTGTACAGGGCCTCGTTGAAGGTCGAGAAGTGTTGGTCGGGTCTTACAGCCTGATGGAAAACCGGGGGATTGATCTTGGCCGTTTGGCGGACGAGGCCGAAGAGCGCGCCTCTGAAGGGGCAACGCCGCTATTCGTTGCTCTTGATGGGCAGGCCGCTGCGACGATTTCTGTGTCCGACCCGATCAAGACCGGCACCGAAGAAGCGCTGCAGAGGTTGCACCAGATGGGGCTAACTGTGGCCATGATCACCGGAGACAACGCGCGGACGGCACAGGCGCTGGCTGATCGGTTGGGGATCGATCACGTCACTGCCGAGGTGTTGCCGGACGGCAAGGTAGATGCGATCACGGCTTTGCGGGATAATTTCGGAACGCTGGCTTTTGTTGGCGACGGGATCAACGATGCCCCGGCGCTTGCATCTGCGGATATCGGCATCGCCATTGGGACAGGTACGGATGTGGCCATTGAAACGGCCGACGTGGTTCTGATGTCGGGCGATCTGCGCGGCGTTGCAAACGCGACCGAGATCAGCCGTCGCACAATGCGAAACATTCGCCAGAACCTCGGATGGGCGTTTGGTTACAATGTCCTGCTGATCCCGGTGGCGGCTGGCGCGCTGTATCCGTTTGGCGGTCATCTGTTGTCGCCTGCTTTGGCAGCTGGCGCGATGGCGCTGTCCAGCGTTTTTGTGGTCTCGAATGCTCTGCGTCTGCGTCGCGTCCGCGCCAGCGTGCCGGAAACCTCGACCTTGGAAACCAACGAGGTGCACGCATGAATATTGGAGATGTCTCTGCCCGCACTGGCCTGCCCGCCAAGACGATCCGGTATTATGAGGACATCGACCTGATAAAGCCTCTGCGCGACGACAACGGGTATCGCCGGTTTCGCGATCAGGACGTGCATAAACTGAACTTTCTGGGCCGCGCCCGCGCGCTTGGGTTTACCATCGAGGATTGCAGGACTCTGTTGGCGCTGTACGAGGATGAAACCCGCGCCAGCGCTGATGTAAAACAGGTTGCGCGGGATCATCTGGCGCAGATCGAGGCCAAGATCGCGGACCTGAACGCCATGCGCGACACGCTGAGTCATTTGGTTGACGCCTGCGCCGGGGATGACCGGCCTGATTGTCCCATATTACAGGATCTGGGTGGGAAAGGCTGACTTGGGGTTGCCCTTTGGGCGCAGCTTTGCTTTGTCTTCGTCGAAGATTTCGGCCCCAGACAACGGTCGAACAGCCGAGAGGATCACAAAATGGCAAAAGTCGCGTTCCTTGGCCTTGGTGTCATGGGCTATCCCATGGCCGGATTTCTGAAGGCCGCAGGTCATGACGTCACCGTCTACAACCGCACCACCGCCAAGGCTGAAGCCTGGGTGGCTCAGCATGGCGGTGCCATGGCAATTACTCCGAGAGATGCCGTCAAAGATGCAGAGTTTGTCATGGCCTGTGTCGGCAACGATGACGATCTGCGCATGGTCTGCACAGGCGAGAACGGCGCGTTTCATGGCATGTCGGATGGGGCCATCTTTGTTGATCACACAACGGTTTCCAAAGTTGTCACATTAGAGCTTTATGCGGCAGCAGCAGCGCAAGGGTGTGCCTTTGTCGACGCCCCGATCTCGGGTGGTCAGGCCGGGGCGGAAAACGGGGTCCTGTCGATCATGTGTGGCGGCGATCAGGATGCCTATGATGCAGCGGAACCCCTGATGCAGGTTTACTCAAAGATCTGCCGCCGTATCGGAGAGAGCGGCACGGGCCAGATGACCAAGATGTGCAATCAAATTGCCATCGCCGGTGTCGTACAGGGCCTCAGCGAAGCGCTGCATTTTGCGGAAAAGGCCGGCTTGGACGGGCGCTCTGTGGTCGAGGTGATCAGTCAGGGCGCGGCTGGAAGCTGGCAGATGGTGAACCGGCACGAGGCGATGCTGGACGATCACTTCGATTACGGCTTTGCTGTGGACTGGATGCGCAAGGATTTGGGGATTTGTCTGGATGAGGCCAATTCCAACGGGGCTTCTTTGCCTCTGACGGCTTTGGTCGACCAGTTTTATAAGGATGTGCAGAAACTTGGCGGCGGGCGCTGGGATACGTCGTCGCTGTTCAAACGCCTGCGCGCTTTGGATTGAGGGATCAGGGGGCTGTCTGCCCCCTCTTGGCCCGGTGGGCCAATTCACCCCCGAAGGTATTTTTAGCCAGATGAAAAGGATCCCGCGCGTGACGGGACGGAGAACGACATGAGCGAATTGGTGAAGTTCTGGGCGGATGCGCTGCGTCAGCATTGGGGGTTGGACGCACGGTTGACTCGGCTGGACGGTGAATATGACCTGAACTTTCTGGTGCAGGCCACCAATGGGCAGGATTATGTGCTGAAGGTTATGCGTGCGGGCTGTGAGGCGGATCTGGTGGATCTGCAGATACAGGCGCTGGCTCATATTGCGTCGGAAGCACCGGGTTTGCCTTTTCCCAAGGTGTTTCCCGATTTGAATGGCGCTCTTTTGCCCGAGATTGCCGATTCTGAGGCCCAGCCGAGGCTGGCCTGGTTGCTGGAATGCCTGCCGGGACAATGCTATGCGAAGGCGGCACCAAAATCCGAAGAACTGATCCTGAAACTGGGGCGCGTGTTGGGGGCAACTGACCGGGCCCTGGAAAGGTTCCAGCATGAGGGGTTGCATCGGGCCGGATTCAAATGGGACCTGATGCAGGCGGATTGGATTGCGGAAAAGCTGGGCGCGATTTCAGATCCTTCGCGGCGAGCCTTGCTAAAGGAAATCTGCGACGGGTTTGCCGCGATTTCCGGCACCCTTGCGGATCTGCCCAAGCAGGCCATTCACAATGATGCCAATGACTATAACATTCTGGTCGAAGGGGAGTTGAGCGAACGGCGGCGGATCTCGGGGCTGATTGATCTGGGTGACATGTGCGCGGCGCCGCGAGTCTGCGATCTGGCGATTGCCGGGGCCTATATCGTGTTGGACCATCCCAAGCCGGAACGGGCGTTGGCTGCGTTGGTGAAAGGGTATCACGCGGCCAACCGGCTGCGCGAGGATGAGGTGGATTTGATCTGGCCGTTGTTGCGGATGCGGCTTGCCGTGTCTGTTGTCAACTCGACCCTGATGGCCGCCGAGACCCCGGATGATCCTTATGTGACAATCTCTCAAGCGCCTGCATGGCGGTTTCTTGAGAACACCTCGGTCAATGGTGGCCTCATGTCGGCGCGTTTGCGGGCGGCTTGTGGATTGCCGGTGGTCGATGGGGCCGAACGGGTCCATGCCTATCTACAGGAGCATCGCGGTCAGTTCGCACAGATGTTCGATCAGGATCTGAGCGATGTGCCCATGGGCTCACTGTCGGTTGAAAACTGTGTCTGGCCGCAGAACCCGTTCCAAATGCCTTTGTCCGAGGCCGCGCGGGTTGGCGAAGAATATGGGCAAGATCTGTGGCTGGGCTATTACAACGAGCCCCGCCTGATCTATGCCGAACCGGGGTTCCGCAAGGGCCCGTGGAAAGCCTCGGACCGGCGGACGGTGCATTTGGCCGTGGATGTGTTTGCGCCTGCGGGCACGGTGCTGCATGCGCCGATGAGCGGACGAGTGGAAGTGGTTGAGAACCGCAACAGCCACCTCGACTATGGCGGGGTGATCATCCTGCATCACGAAACGCCCGAAGGTGATCCGTTCTACACGCTCTATGGTCATCTGGATCCAGAATGCTGTGACCGGCTGAAACCCGGCGATCCGGTGGCGCAGGGGGCAGCGTTTGCCCGACTGGGCGATGCCAGCCAGAATGGCGGATGGGCCCCTCATGTGCATTTCCAGTTGGCCCTGACAACAGTTGGCATGGAGGCGGACTGGCCCGGTGTTGGCGATCCTGACGAGATGGAGCTGTGGCATGCGGTCTGTCCGAACCCCGCCGCCTTGCTGAACCTGCCGGATGACAAAGTGTTTTACCAACCCACAGACAAGCAGGTGATCCAGCAAGGGCGACGCGATCATTTTGGTGGTAACCTGTCTCTGACCTATGACGATCCGGTCATGCTGGTACGTGGGTGGAAACACCACCTGTTCGACGAATGGGGCCGCCCTTATCTGGACGCCTATAACAACGTCCCGCATGTTGGTCATGCGCATCCGCGTATTCAGGCCGTGGCAGCGGACCAGCTGAGGCGGATGAATTCGAACACCCGCTATCTGCATCCAGCCCAGACCGCTTTTGCCGACAAAATCCTGTCAAAGCTGCCGGATCATTTCGAGGTCTGCTTTTTCGTCAATTCCGGAACCGAGGCCAATGAGCTCGCTCTGCGGCTGGCCCGTGCCCATACCGGAGCGAAAGGGATAGTGACACCGGATCATGGCTATCACGGGAATACAAACGCGGCCGTGGCGATCTCGGCTTACAAGTTCAACAAACCGGGTGGCGTCGGCAAAGCCGACTGGGTTGAACTGGTTGAGGTTGCGGATGACTACCGTGGTTCGTTCAAGCGCGACGATGCGGATCGGGCCCAGAAATTTGCCGATCTTGTAGATCCGGCAATCACGGCCTTGAACGAGCGCGGGCAAGGCGTCGCCGGGTTCATCGCCGAGACCTTCCCCTCGGTCGGAGGACAGATCATTCCACCCAAGGGCTATCTGCCTGCGGTTTATGAAAAAATCCGCGCCGCAGGTGGTGTCTGCATCGCCGATGAGGTGCAGACAGGTCTTGGTCGTCTGGGCGAGTACTACTTTGGTTTTGAACACCAGGTCGCGCTACCTGACATTGTTGTCATGGGCAAGCCGATCGGCAACGGGCACCCTCTGGGCGTGCTGGTAACGACCAAAGAAATCGCAGAAAGCTTCAACAACGGGATCGAGTTCTTTTCCACCTTCGGCGGCTCGACCCTGTCCTGCAGGATCGGCAAAGAGGTGCTGGACATCGTCGACGACGAAGCTCTGCAAGACAATGCCCACCTGATGGGAGACCGTCTGATGACCGGGTTGCGTCAGATCGAAAACGACTTTGGCTGTGTTGGCGACGTGCGGGGCTTGGGGCTGTTCCTTGGTGTGGAACTGATTAACCCTGACGGGTCAGAAGCAACCGAGATTTGCAGCTATGTCAAAAACCGGATGCGCGACCATCGTATTCTGATCGGTAGCGAAGGACCAAAGGACAACATCCTGAAGATCCGCCCGCCGCTGACCATTGAGGCCGAAGATGTGGACATGATCCTTTGGGCGTTGCGAGACGTGCTGTCAGAGGTGGGCGATTACACCCCTGCTTCGGTTTGCGATCACGATCATCATCATGCCGGATGTGGGTGCTGCTGAACAAAATAACCCCGGCGCAATGCCGGGGTTAAGCCGTCCTGAACCGGGGATCAGTGGAGAACGGCCGAGGGGGTATGGTGTCCCGTTGTCGGGATCCGGAACCCAGCCGTCATACGCCTGAGAGCCAGACCCAACTCTTCGGATAACGCGGCCAGTGCGGGCGCAAAATCCGGCCGCACAATTAATGACGCCATCATCATTGCGTCTTCACGCGCCCCTTCAGAGGCGGCTGAAATCATCTGAGCGAAACAGTTTTCGTCCGCGCCAAGACACGCACATCCCAACCCATGCCGGATCAAGGGACGACGACCGTAATTTGCGCAAAGTGAACACAGGCGATCCAGTGTTAGCATCGCGGCCTGCCCGCTCTCTGCCCCCAAAGCGATCTGAAAGTCACTGGCAGCATCGGCCCTTGCACCTTCACCCGCGCTCCACATGCGCAGATACATGACCGCCCCCGCCTCAACGAGGTCCAAGTCAGCAAGGCGACCTACCGCAGCGCCGCCGCGCGTTTTGCCAGCGCTCATTTCGTCAGGATCAGTTTGCCCGCGCGGGTAATGCGCAGGGTGTAGAGTTGGTCGCCTAATTCGATATGTGCCAGGTTGCCGCCTTTTGTCAGGTCTTCGGCCTTGTGCGCGGGAAGCATCGAGACAGCGTAACCTTGGGTTGGGGTCGGGTTCTGAACGTTCATCGGGACATCTCCAGAGCGTGTCGGCTTAGTGCCAATTCAGTTGCGTTTCATGTGATCTGGCTGACCCCGAATGGGCTGGCTTTCTGTTCCTGCGGCTTAATCTGATTATTTTAGTAAGGATTGTCAAGTGTCGTTTCACCACAAGTGATTGCGCCCGGAAAAAGGGCGGGTTACCTCTGTGGGCAGAGGGGAAAAGGCAGGAAAAACATGACCGCAACTGTTGTATTTGATCTGGATGGAACGCTGGTGGACAGCCTGGGTGATTTGGCTGCGGCGACAAACCGAATGCTGGATGACACCGGGCAGGATCCCCTGTCCTTCGAGATCATCAAGGGATTCGTTGGAAATGGTCTGCCCAAACTGGTCGAACGCGTGATCCGCCACTGCGGTCTGTCGATGGATCGTCACGCGGAATTGGCGCAATTGACTCTCAAGCACTATAACGCCGCCGCCAGTGAAACGACCGTTCCCTATCCCGGAGTTCCCGCCGCGTTGGAACGTTTGCAACAGATGGGCTGCGTTCTGGGCGTGTGCACCAACAAGCCCGAAGCCCCGGCGCGGCATGTGCTGGAGGCGTTGAACCTGTCGCAATTCTTCGACGTCGTGCTTGGTGGCGACAGTCTGCAGACACGGAAACCAGACCCCCAACATCTGTTTGCAAGCTTCGACGCCCTTAACGGCTCAGGTCCACGTATTTTTGTAGGAGACAGCGAGGTTGACGCTGAAACCGCTGTCAGGGCAAAAGTCCCGTTTCTTCTGTTCACGGAAGGATATCGAAAATCCCCCGTACAGGACATTCCGCATGATATTGCTTATGAGGCTGCTACCGACTTGCCCGCTCATGTGACAACACTGGCCACCAACTGAGCGCATTCGTTTTTCGAAAACGGCCGGCGTCTTCACGTCTCCAAAAAGTTAAGAGGGGCCGGCCGAGGGGGTGTGACCAGCCCCTCATCGGGGAAAGTAATTACCGTGTGTTTGTGTGGTAAGTACGGTAGGTCATGTTTACCCTTGATAGGCCCCGCGCGAAATTGGGGGTTTCCCGTAGTTGTGTAAAATTCCCTGAAAACCTGTCGAGAACGGCTGCAAAGCCATCTCGATTTATCCCTCTTCCCTTGCATTCATTCCGACCCGGCGCTCTGGTGGTATGAAAGGTAGAAATGAAGGACAAATCGGGCGAAAGGTAACCCATGGAAAAACCGGGCAGAAATCGCAAACTGTCGGCTTTGCCGGTTCTGCAAGGTGTCTTGCCTTTGGACCGATCACGCCTTCCTGCCGAGATGCTTGCAGGGCTTACATTCGCCTGCCTCGCGATACCCGAAGTTATGGGTTACACCAAAATTGCGGGTACGCCGGTCGTCACCGGGCTGTATACGATCCTGATTCCCATGGCCCTGTTCGCCCTATTCGGCTCATCACGGCACCTGGTGGTCGGGGCCGATTCGGCAACGGCAGCCATTACCGCCTCGGCCCTTGCGGGCATGGCGGTTACAGGCTCGTCCGAGTATTTGGCTTTGGCATCGCTTCTGGCATTGATGGCAGCCGTGTTTTTGATTGGCGCGCGGATCATCGGACTGGGATTCCTGGCCGATTTCCTGTCTCGTACCGTTCTTGTTGGTTTCCTGACCGGCGTAGGCATTCAGGTCGCCACGGGTGAAATACCCGGTCTATTGGGGATCGAGGCCACGGGGCACGGCACGCTTGCGCGACTGACCGATGTTTTCAACAATTTGGCTCAGGTCAGTTGGCCAACCGTTTGTGTATCGGCGGCCGTTCTTGGTATTGTGCTTGCCTGCACAATGTTGTCGCGAAAAGTACCAGGACCTTTGATCGCGATCGTGGGGGTGATCTTATGCAGTTGGGCCTTTTCCTTCGAAACGGTGGGAATTGCCCTGCTGGGAACAGTGCCCGGCGGCTTGCCATCGATCTCGATCCCCGAGGTGGATTGGAGTTGGACCCTGTTCAAACAACTCCTGCCCACTGCACTGTCCATCTTCGTTGTCATTCTGGCCCAAAGCGCTGCGACCTCGCGCGCGTACGCGGCCCGATATGACGAGAGGTTCAGCGAGAACACAGACCTGATCGGGCTTGGGCTTGCCAATTTCGGAGCGGCATTCACCGGCACATTTGTGGTCAACGGCAGCCCCACCAAAACCGAAATGGTCGCCAGCGCGGGTGGCCGTAGTCAGGTGACGCAACTGACCACGGTTGCCATAGTCCTGCTTGTGATCCTGTTTCTGACCAAACCGCTTGCCTATCTGCCGAATGCCGCCTTATCCGCTATCGTCTTCCTGATCGGGTTGAAACTGATCGATCTGCGTGGTCTGACAACGATTTACAAACAAGCCCGATCCGAGTTCTGGGTGGCCACTGCGACGGCAGCTGTGGTTGTCGTGGTCGGCGTGGAACAAGGCATCATCTTTGCAATGGTCCTGTCGCTGGTCGATCACACCCGCAGAGGGTATCACCCAAAGAACGCTGTGATTGTCAAAACCCAGTCCGGTGGCTGGCATTCAAAAGATCTGGCCCCGCCTAACCAGTTCGAGCCCGGCCTCGTGATCTATCGGTTTTCGCACGGCATGTATTACGCAAACACGCAGCGTTTTACCGATGAAGTCACCGCCATTGCGCAAGGCCCGGACGCCAAACCTGAATGGTTCTGCCTTGACGCGTCAGCCATAGATGAGGTCGATTTCACCGCCGGATACGCCTTGCGCAACATGGCCGGGGTCCTGAAGGAAAACGACATCCAGCTGGTATTCACGCTGGTTGAGCACGACGTAAAGGCCGAGTTGGATCGATATGGCGTGACCGACATTGTGGGAGAAACCGCGTTTTTCGACAGCGGCACCAGCCTTCTCGAAGCCTTTCACAAGCGTCAAAAGACGTAACGATGTTCACTTAGTGATAGTGTTTCGCCTTCGACATCTTTCCAATGCCGGGATTGAACGAGTTGGTTGGGTCGCAACATTTGTAATGCGCCGCCAGATCAGGTTTGGCCGGGTACAAATGGCCCACATTGTGCTCGGCCGGATATTCCGCACCGCGTTCGTCGAACAGCTTAAGCATCGCCGCCTTCAACGCCTTGGGGTCCGCGCCCTTTTTGACGATGTAGTCCTGATGCATGACGTGGCACATGAAGTGGCCATAGTAGAGTTTGTGCACCAGCTGGCTCTCGATTTCGGGCGGGAGTTTTTCAAGCCAGTCCTGATCGTTGCGGCGCAGCGCCACGTCCAACGCGATAATGTCTTCTACTTCCGAGTTATGCAGAGCCATGTAACGCACGGCGGCTCCGGCTGCTGCGAAGCGGTGCAAACCGGCAATCTTGGCCTCGCGGGCGTCGCATTCAAAAAATCCGGCGTCGCGGTCTTCCAAGAAATTCGGCAACCACGCAGCAGCCTCTGCTATACCGTCATCTTTCATCTTCAGGATCAGGTGATGTTCGTACTTGTCACGGAACTCAACCACCCGCTTGGGCAGAACACGTGGCCATAGCGCCACGGCCATTTGCATGAAACGGTCGGTGAAATTATCTAGTAACGGGATCCGCCGAAGACGTGCATCGACCGCGCCTTTCATCGCAAAGAAGAACGGCAAGCGATCCGTACCCAGTTTGTCGATCATCACAACCGTGTCCTTGCCGTATTTGGCAGTGATGTCGAACACCTCACGCTGCATATATTCGGCCGAAACAGGAAGGGACTTGAACCTGGACAGGATATGACGGCGCAAAGCGGCCAGATCATCGGGGTTGTTTGTTCCGATATAGAACACTTTTTCCGCGTCATTTTTCTTGAAGGTATCAAGACGTACGGCAAAGACCGCCAGTTTACCGGCAGAGCCAGCGGATTCGAACAATTTGGCCTTGTCTGCGTTGAAGCGCGCAGGCGTTTCTGCGTCCACATCCCGCACGATCTGCGCATAATCGCTGGCTGAGGCGCGCTTGTTTGTGGCACCGGGGTTGCGGTCGAACATGCCAGCGTCGAGGCTTGCCAGGATTTCCTCGGGCGTATCGCCCAAATCAATGCCCAGATGGTTGACCAGTTCCAGCTCGCCCTGCTCGGATATCCGGGCGTACACGGACAGTTCGGTGTAAACCGGCCCACGCTCGACCAAAGACCCGCCCGAGTTATTGCAGACCCCACCCACAATCGATGCACCGATGCACGAGGATCCGATCACTGAATGCGGCTCGCGCCCCAACGGAGCCAGCAGTTTTTCCAACGCGAAAAGGGTGGCACCGGGAAAGCTGACGATTTGCTCGCCATTGTTCAACGGGACCAGTGTATCCATCCGGCGGGTGTTGATCAGAACGACATCGCGGTCATAGCTGCCCGACGGTGTCGAGCCTTCGGTCAAGCCGGTATTGGCCGCCTGCATGATGACAATCTTGTCCGAGGCAACGCAGGCTTGCAGGATTTTCCACTGTTCCAGCAGGGTACCGGGCTGAATGATACATAGCGCCTCACCTTCGCCCGAGCGGAAGCCACGCCGAAACCGCTCGGTCGCGCGTTCGCCAGTCAAGACGTGGCGTGATCCGACGATAGAACGGAAGTGCTTGATCAACTCGTCATTGGTCATCTCGGCCCCCAATTTGGGTTCAGGCGTTGCGGAAACGGATATTCTCGCGGCTCAACTGGTCGACGCTGGTGACGCCCATCAGTTTCATGTCGCGCTCAATCTCGGCCCGCATCAGGCCAAGCGCGCGCTCGACACCCGCCTGCCCGGCGGCGGCCAACGGGTAGAGATAGTGCCGCCCGACACCCACGGCCTTGGCCCCAATCGACAGCGCCTTCAGCACATGGGTACCGCGTTGGATGCCGCTGTCCATCATCACATCCAGCTTGTCGCCGACGGCATCGACGATCTCAGCCAGTTGGTCAAAGGGCGTGCGTGAGCCGTCCAACTGGCGACCACCGTGGTTCGACAGGATGATGCCGGTGCATCCGATCTCAGCCGCGCGTTTAGCATCTTCGACGGTCATGATGCCCTTAAGGCAGAACTGACCGTCCCAGTCGCGCACCATCTGTGCCACGTCATCCCAGTTCATCGACGGGTCGAGCATGTCGGTAAAGTAGCCGCCGATCGAGCTGGCGCCGCCACCCATATCCACGTGTTCTTCCAGTTGCGGCAGGCGGAATTTCTCGTGTGTGACGTAGTTGATCCCCCACATCGGCTTGATCGCGAACTGGATCATTCCGCCTAGCGTCAGCCGGAACGGGATCGAGAACCCTGTGCGCAAGTCACGCTCACGATTGCCTCCGGTGATGCTGTCGACGGTCAGCATCATGACCTCGACACCCGCCTCTTTCGCGCGCTGCATCATGGCGGCGTTCAGGCCCCGATCCTTGTGGAAATAGAACTGATAGACCTGCGGGTTCTTATGCTTTTTCCGAAGCTCCTCCAGCGACACGGTCCCCAGCGAAGAAACACCAAACATCGTCCCGTATTTCTCAGCCGCCGCCGCGACAGCGCGTTCGCCCTGATGGTGGAACAGGCGCTGCAAGGCAGTGGGCGAGCAATAGACGGGCATGTCCAGCTTTTGCCCCATCACCGTGACCGACATATCCACGTCTGACACTCCGCGCAGGACCGACGGCAACAGATCACACCGGTCAAACGCATTGGTGTTTTCCCGATACGTCACCTCATCATCCGCGCCACCATCGATGTAGTTGAAGATGGGGCCCGGCAGCCGCTGCTTGGCCAGCCGCCGGAAATCGTGGAAGTTATGACATTGGCTCAGACGCATCGGGCAGGCTCCTTAGTAAGCGACCGAGGGCAACCAGGTGGCGAGCGTCGGCCAGAGGAAGACTAACGCCAGACCGGTCAGCTGCAAAAGCACAAAGGGGATGATGCCTTTGTAGATGTGGGTCAGCTTGATCTCGGGCGGGCAGACGCCTTTCAGGTAGAACAGGGCGAAGCCAACCGGCGGGGTCAGGAAGCTGGTTTGCAGCGTTACCGCGACCAGGATCACGAACCACACCAACGCCGGTTCATCCAGTACGCCAAAGCCGGGGATGTCGATGCCCAACCCGTTCACGATGGGGCGCATCAGAGGCAACACGATCAGCGTGATCTCGATCCAGTCCAGAACGAAGCCCAGCAAGAACACGATGAACAGGATGAACAGGATCGTCCCGTTGGCTCCGAAACCGGTGGATTGCACCACATGTTCGATCAACTCGTCCCCGCCCAATTCACGCAGGACGTAGGAGAATACGGTCGCGCCAAGGAAGATCGCGAAGATGTACGCAGTGGTGTTGAAAGTCGACACCAGCACGTTCCACAGCTTGGCGAAAGTCAGCTTACGATAGCCCAGCGCCAGCAGTGTCGCGCCCAGCGCACCGATGCCCGAGGCTTCGGTCGGCGTGGTCAGACCCGCAAAGATCGAACCTAGCACGGCGAGGATCAGCATCAGCGTCGGGATGACGGCGATCAGAACGTCCTTGACAGCGGCCCAGTCGGGGGCTTTCGCACCTTCAGGCACAGGGGCTGCGTCACGTTTGATCAAGGCTAGTAGGAAGATATAGGTCAGGTACAGTCCACCGATGATCACGCCGGGGAAAACAGCCGCCATGAACAGATCCCCGACAGACAGGGCCATCTGATCGGCCATGATCACCAGCATGATCGAGGGTGGGATCAGGATACCCAGCGTACCGGACGCTGAAACCACGCCAGCAGCCAACGTCGGTTGATACTTCTGCTGCATCATCGACGGCAACGACAGCACGCCCAACAGAACCACCGAGGCTCCGATAATGCCTGTAGAGGCCGCCAGAATGATCCCAATCAGAGTCACGGTGATCGCCAGACCTCCGCGCACGGTGCCGAACAGGCGCTGCATCGAGGACATCAGACGCTCGGCCACACCGGATTCGTCCAGCATCAGGCCCATGAAGATGAACATCGGCAGGGCGACCAGAACCGCGTTGGACATGGTGGCATAGACCCGGTTCACCACAGCACCCAGGGTCAGGTAATCAAGCCCTGTAAAGGTGCTCTCAAGACCCGTCCACAGCATAAGATCGTTGTCGAACAGGTAAGCCAGACCGCAATAGGCCACACCGACACCCGCCAGCACCCATGCCACCGGATAGCCAGTGAACAGCAGCGCAATGAAGGTCAGGAACATCGCGATGACCAGCTTTTCCTCGGTCGTTTCGACAAGGAAGGTCAGGCCGACGCAGACGGCAGCAAACACGGCCAGAACCAGTAGGATACGACGCAGCGGCGCGCCTTCCCGTTCCGAGGCCGGCCCGTAAAGCAGCGCGTGCCCATCGTGGATCAACCGTGCGAGTGCAGCCAGTGCGAGCAGGATGAAACTGATCGGAATGACAGCCTTGAACGCCCAGCGCGCAGGCAGACCAGTTGGGCTGTCCGAGCGTTCATTGACGCGGAAGCTTTCGTAGAAATAGTCATACCCCTGGTCGACCATCAAATAGATGAAAGGGGTCAACAGAGTCAGGATGCCGATCACTTCGATGATCCGCTGCGCCCGGCGGGACAGCTGCATATGCAGGACGTCAACGCGGACATGGCTGTCGGTGATCAAGGCATATGAGATGCCGATCATCGTGACGACGCCGTAGAAATGCCACTGGATCTCGTCCAGCTTGGGATAGTTCTGGCTGAACAGGTAGCGCAGCGAAACCTGGCTGAAGATCGCGGCCATCAGCAGGATATTCGCCCACATGACCACATGTCCCACCGCCTTGACGCCCGTGTCGATGGCGACGGCGATCTTCTGACGGTCGGTATCTGGATGTTCCAGGATGCCTTCATAGGCTTCGACCGGATCATTTGTATATTTTTCGTTGGCCATGGTCATTCCTCGCTCAGCACCCCGGCGCGCGGGACGGTGAAGGGTTAGAAATTCCGTTTTTGGGAGAGTTCGGAGCGGCGGACTCCGCCGCCCCGGTTACGTCAGTTAGGGAGAGTTTACTGACGTGGGAGGAACGCGTTGGTCTTCCAGAGGTTATAGCCGTCGCGGAATTCGTTCATGTCCGCCAGGACTTGGGCAAAGAAAGCATCGTTTGCGGCTTCTTCAGCGGCAACCTCATCCCAGGTGGCACGGAAGGTGTCCAGCATCTCGGGCGACCACTGTTTGATGGTGACACCGTTGTTTTCAACGTTGTCGATTAGCGCAGCATGCTGGATCGCTTCACCTTCGGCAAAGCTGTCTGCCATCGACGCCTTGCAGGCGCTTTCGATGATCGCCTTGTGCTGGTCGCTGGTTTCATTCCAGACGTCTTTGTTGATCAGCAGTTCGAAAACAGTCGCCTGCTGGTGCCAGCCGGGGAAATAGTTGAACTTGACCAGTTTATGGAAGCCCAGGCGCGCATCAATGGCGGGCATCGAAAATTCAGTCGCGTCAATCGCGCCTTTTTCCAGCGCGGGGAATATCTCACCACCCGGCAGCAGCGACGTTGCAACACCCAGCTTCTGCATGACTTTGCCGCCCAGACCAAAGAAACGCATCTTCAGACCGTTCAGGTCTTCGGGCGAATTGATCTCGGTCGCGAACCAACCCGAGGTTTCGGGTGCGATGATCGCGCAAGGCAGAACTTTTACGTTGTAACCGGCCTGATCATACATTTCCTGATACAGGGTCATGCCGTTGCCGTAATAGAGCCACGCCATGTATTCACCCGCTTCGGGGCCGAAAGGCACAGCCGAAAACAGCGGCGCAGCCGGGATTTTACCGGCCCAATATCCAGCTGTGGTGTAGCCCGAGTTGATCTTGCCAGTGGATACCGCGTCCAAAATCTCGAACGGCGGAACCAGCTTGCCCGGCTCGTACACTTTCATCTTCAGCGTGCCGCCCGACATCACGTCAAGCTGTTCTGCAACACGCGGGATCGGCGAGCCCAAGCCCGGCAATTCGGTCGAGAACGCAATCGGCGTTTTCAACAGCAGTTTGTCTGCGGCAACCGCAGGCGCGGCCATAATGCTGGCCGCCACGGCCAAGCTCGTCAGGGTCTTCTTCATGAGATCTCCTCCAGGGTTGGTCGGGGTTTCGGCCCGATCATTGGCGCAGGCTCTTCCAGCGCCGCTCCGGTGGTAAACTAACTTTACCATGACGATCCAGTCAACAATTTTGTTTACCACTGGATATCAAGCTGCTTTCACTTACAGCGTGTCCGCGCGGTTCCTCAGCGCGTTGCGGTTTTGGTTCAGATTTGAAAATCCTGCAATTTCCCCAATCAATTCTGGCAATTATGCCTAAGAATCCAGCGAACCGTGTTTTCTTGAAATTTACCGCGATATGGTTATATTTATTTACCAGTAATATGATCTTCGCATTTCATATGAGGCAAAACCCATGAGCACCAAGGCGATTTTTGAACCGGTCGGACACGAATCGCTGGCTGACGCTGTTGTCTCACAAATCGAAGATCTGATCGCATCGGGCATTCTTAAACAGGGGCGCAAGCTGCCTTCCGAGCGTGATCTGGCAGAGATGCTGCGCGTGTCGCGCCCGAAACTGCGCGAAGCGCTGGCCGCGCTGGAAGAGCGCGGCTTGGTGACCACTCAGCACGGAGAAGGTACATTTGTGGCTGCCCTGACAGGGCAGGCGATGCTACCGGCTTTGCTCTCACTTTATGAACGGCACGAGCCCGCGTTTTTTGACTATCTTGAATACCGTCGCGAGCAAGAAGGGTTTGCCGCCCGCCTGGCCGCCCGACGCGCGACCAAGGCGGACAAGGAACGAATTGCCGAGATTCTGGCCGAAAACCAACGCGCCTGGGAAGAAAATGATGCCGTGGCCTCGCGCGAGGCAGATTTCGCGCTGCATTCAGCCATTGTTGATGCCAGCCAGAATGCAACTCTTATCCATATGATGGCGTCCATCTATGAATTGACCAAGCAAGGCGTCTTCTACAACCGCAGCTTTTTGAAGTCGATTGACGGGTCTGGCAAGAAATTGCTGGAACAGCATCTTGAATTGGGTCAGGCCGTGATCGACAGCGATGAAGAGCGTGCGGAACAGGCTGCGTTTGCACACATCGATTTCGTTGAAGATTCCTTCAAACTGGGAATCGAACAGCAACGCCGCGAAGCCATGGCTGAAAAGCGTCGGATATTGTCGCGCTGATGATTTGTGGGCGGTCAGCCCGTCACGTCCAATGCGCCCAACATGCCGGTTTCCTTAACCGCCTCCATCGCCACAAAGGTGGATGTGCTCGCCACATGTGGCAGAGACGAAATCTTTTCTGCCAGCACCGCGCGGTATTCTGACATGGATCCGGTTCGAACCTTCAAAAGATAGTCGAAGTTTGACGCAATCATATGGGCCTGCTCGACTTCTGCGATCCGGCGAACGGCGGCATTGAACTCGGCCAGTGCCTTTTCTCGCGTGTCTGTCATACGCACCTCGACAAAGGCCACGTGATCCAGACCCAATCTGATCGGGTCAAGCATTGCCCGATACCCTTTTATCACGCCACTCGCCTCGAGCCGCTTTAGCCGCGCTTGCGTCGGTGATTTCGACAAACCGATCTCGCGCGCAAGATCAGCAACCGAAACACGGCCATCCTCAGCCAAAATTTTCAGAATCGACCGGTCGAAGCGGTCCAGATCAGGGAAGTTCATTTACACTGCCTTTCACCGTAAATTCGGAACACTCGCCTGTTGATAGGTCAAACTCAGTCCGTTGTCCCGTTTCATCCGACTTATATTATCACAAAGACCGGAGGACCCATGTCACACAGCCTGCGTACACTCATTGACACCCCAACCTATGCCGATCAGTCGGCTGTTCTTGATACCCTGATCACTCAGGCCAACCTGACAAACACAGATCGCAACGCCATCTGTGCTGCTGCCGCGCAGCTGGTTCGCGACATCCGGTCCAGCACCTCACCCGGCTTGATGGAGGTATTTTTGGCCGAATATGGCCTGTCCACCGACGAAGGCATCGCCCTAATGTGTCTGGCCGAAGCACTGCTGCGCGTACCCGATGCCGATACGATCGATGCGTTGATCGAAGATAAGATCGCGCCATCCGATTGGGGCAAACATCTGGGGCAATCCTCATCATCGCTGGTGAACGCATCGACCTGGGCGCTGATGCTGACCGGCAAGGTGCTGGACGAAGGCCAGGCCTCTCCGGTCGGTGCGCTGCGCGGTGCAATCAAGCGCTTGGGCGAGCCCGTGATCCGTACCGCCGTGGCGCGTGCGATGAAAGAAATGGGGCGGCAATTCGTTTTGGGTGAAACCATTCAGTCCGCCATGAAACGTGCGCGGGGGATGGAGGATAACGGCTATACCTATTCCTATGACATGCTGGGCGAAGCCGCACGCACCGAGGCGGACGCCGCGCGCTATCACCTGTCCTATTCGCGCGCCATTTCGGCCATTGCCGAGGCCTGCATCCATGACGACATCCGCGCCAATCCCGGCATCTCGGTCAAGCTGTCCGCCCTGCATCCTCGCTATGAGCTGGCGCAGGAGCAGCGTGTCATGGACGAGTTGGTCCCGCGCCTGCGGGCTCTGGCATTGCTGGCCAAAGCCGCTGGCATGGGTCTGAACGTCGATGCCGAAGAGGCAGACCGCCTTTCGCTATCGCTGCAAGTCATAGAGGCAGTCATGTCTGATCCAGCCCTCGCCGGGTGGCACGGGTTCGGTATCGTGGTGCAGGCCTACGGGCCGCGCGCCGGTCTGGTTCTCGATACGCTTTACGATATGGCGCAGCGCCACGACCGCAAGCTGATGGTGCGTCTGGTCAAAGGCGCCTATTGGGACACAGAAATCAAACGTGCGCAGGTCGAAGGGGTGGATGGGTTTCCGGTCTTCACCCACAAGGCGGCAACCGATGTTTCCTACATCGCCAATGCCCGCAAACTGCTGAACATGACCGACCGGATCTATCCGCAATTTGCGACCCACAACGCCCATACGGTCAGCGCCATCCTGCATATGGCCGACGATCAACCTTACGAGTTCCAGCGCCTGCATGGTATGGGCGAGACTCTGCATCAGATCGTGATGGGCAAGCAGAACACCCGGTGCCGCATCTATGCGCCGGTCGGGGCGCATCGCGACTTGCTGGCCTATCTGGTACGACGCCTGCTGGAAAACGGGGCAAACTCTTCTTTCGTGAACCAGATCGTCGATGAAAACGTGCCGCCGGAAGAGGTCGCCGCAGACCCGTTTATCACCGTACAGACGCCGCCGCCCGCCCTACCGACAGGGCCCGAGCTGTTTCAACCAGAGCGCCCCAATTCCAAAGGGTTTGATCTGCACCACACGCCCACTCTGGATCGGATCGAAGCAGCGCGGGATGGGTTCCGTGCGCATCATTGGTTTGCTCAACCTTTGTTGGCCGACAAGGCCAAGCCAGAGGCCGAAGAACCTGTTACCAACCCGGCCAATCCGCAGGACCGGCCCGGGTCCGTTGCGCCAGCCAGCGCGGCGGATGCAGAGCTGGCCCTGGCCTCGGCCAACCCCTGGGACGCACCGGCTGCTGAGCGTTCGCGCGTTCTGAACGCTGCTGCCGATCTTTATGAAGCGAACTATGGCGAGCTTTTCGCGCTTCTTGCTCGCGAAGCCGGGAAATCCCTGCCTGACGCGGTGGCGGAACTTCGCGAGGCGGTGGACTTCCTGCGGTATTACGCAGCCAATATTCCTGCGGCCAAGTCTGCCGGAATCTTTACCTGCATCAGCCCCTGGAACTTCCCTCTGGCCATTTTCTCAGGGCAGATCGCAGCGGCGCTGGCCACCGGAAACGCGGTTTTGGCCAAACCTGCGCCTCAGACGCCATTGGTTGCACATCGCGCCATTCAGCTGATGCATGAGGCAGGCGTGCCGCGCGATGCGTTGCAATTGCTGCCAGGCGGGCCTGCCGTGGGCGCGTCGCTGACGTCAGACGAACGCGTCTCGGGCGTGGCTTTCACGGGGTCTACGGCCACCGCGCTCAAAATCAGGGCCGCAATGGCCGGGAACATGCGCCCCGGCACGCCGCTGATCGCGGAAACCGGCGGCCTGAACGCTATGATCGTCGATAGCACCGCCCTGCCCGAACAGGCCGTGCAGTCGATCATTGAAAGTGCCTTCCAGTCGGCGGGCCAACGTTGTTCGGCCCTGCGGTGTCTGTATCTGCAGGAAGACATCGCCGACGACGTTCTGATCATGCTCAAAGGCGCAATGGACGCGCTGAGCATTGGAGATCCCTGGCTCATCTCAACCGATTGCGGCCCGGTCATCGACGAACAGGCCCGTCAAGGCATCGCAGATCACGTGGCCAAGGCGCGCGGCGAAGGGCGGGTTCTGAAAGAGCTTCCGCTGCCGCCCGAAGGCACTTTTGTTGCCCCAACACTGATCGAGGTTTCTGGCATTGCCGCGCTGGAACGCGAGATTTTTGGCCCCGTACTGCACGTGGCCCGGTTCAAGGCGCAGGACATTGACAAGGTCATCGCCGATATAAACGCCACTGGATATGGCCTGACCTTTGGCCTACATACGCGCATCGACGACCGGGTCCAGCATGTGACCGAGGCGATCCATGCCGGCAACATTTATGTGAACCGCAACCAGATTGGGGCCATCGTCGGTTCGCAACCCTTTGGTGGCGAAGGTCTGTCGGGCACCGGCCCCAAGGCGGGCGGGCCGAACTACATGGCCCGCTTCCGCGCGCCGGATCGTCAAAATACGGCGGATACTTGGAGCACCGTGGCAGACCTGCCAGCCCCTCAAGGGCAACCAGCGCCAGTCAAAACCCAATCCTTGCCCGGTCCAACCGGAGAATCGAACCGCCTGAGTGAATACCCTCGCCCGCCATTGCTGTGTATGGGGCCCGGAGAGACTGCCGCAGCTTTGCAGGCTGAGACTGTTCAGGCGCTGGGTGGCACGGCCATTCAGGCGACCGGGATGCTGGACCTGCACAGGTTGGAAAACCTGACCGGCATCTCAGGTGTACTGTGGTGGGGGGATGACGAGACCGCCCGGCAGATTGAGCAGCATCTGGCGCGCCGCGACGGCCCGATTCTGCCCCTGATCCCCGGCAAGCCTGACCGTGCGCGGGTTCTGGGTGAGCGTCATGTCTGCGTCGACACGACAGCAGCGGGCGGAAACGCTGCGTTGTTGGGAGGTGCGGCATAAGCTTGCCTTGACGCTGGGCGCGTAAAAGCCCAGCGTCTCACCATGTTTCCGATCCGTGACCATAACCCTTCGGGGCGCACGCCTTATGTTGTCTATGCTCTGATGGCGGCCAACATCCTGATCTTCCTCAGCTATGTGGGGATCATGGATGACGGGCCGCGGATCGGCAGGCTGTTCTTCGACTACGCCATCATCCCGGCGCGGGTCAGCGATGGGTTCGGGCTGGAAACACTGGTGACGTCCATGTTCCTGCACGGCGGCTGGATGCATCTGGCCGGAAACATGCTTTTCCTTTGGATTTTCGGTGACAACCTGGAAGACGAGATGGGACACCTGCCCTTCTTGCTGTTCTATCTGGCAGCCGGGATTGGCGCTGGCCTCATTCACATCATCATCGGGCCGGACTCTCAGGTGCCGACCGTCGGCGCCTCGGGCGCAATTGCAGGTGTGATGGGTGGGTATCTGTTGCTGTTCCCGAAAGCGCGGGTGGATATCCTGCTGATCCTGATTGTCTATTTCAGGGTCTTCACAATTCCGGCCTTCATCATGCTGGGGGTCTGGCTGGCGATTCAGTTCTTTGGCAGCGTCACCAGCAACCCCGACGAAGGCGGCATTGCCTATTGGGCCCATACCGGAGGGTTTGCTGTGGGCCTGATCCTGTGCATACCGCTTTGGCTGCGGCGCGGAGGGGTGCAGTTTTGGGACCGCACCCATGGCCACCCGCCCCACCCGGAAGCGAAATACAAGCTTTCGCAGTCACGTATTCCACGTGTTCCGCGCAAGTAACCTGAGAACTGTTTAGCCCCGGATAACCTTAGAGAACTGATCAAAGATCGGTTCGTTAGAACAGATCACTTCACCGTCCTCCAGCACATTGCCTTCGGGGTTCAGTGCCTGCACGAAGCCGCCTGCCTCTTTCACGATGATGATACCGGCCGCAAGATCCCAGGCGTTCAGGCGGCGTTCCCAGAAACCTTCGTACCGGCCAGCGGCGACATACGCCATATCAAGCGCAGCGGCACCCCAGCGGCGTACACCAGCGCAAGCGGGCATGAGACGTGCCAGATCCTGCAGAGTCGCTGGCAGGTCCGAACGACCGCCAAAAGGCAGGCCAGTCGCAAAGACCGATTCAATCATGCGGTGACGGCCTGACACGCGAATACGCATATCATTCATCCATGCGCCCTCGCCTTTTTCCGCAAAGAACATCTCGTCCTTGGCGGCGTCATAGATCACACCGGCAACAATCTTACCCTTGTGTTCCAGCGCGATCGAGATCGCCCAATGCGGCAGGCCGTGCAGAAAGTTGGTGGTGCCATCCAGCGGATCGACGATCCAACGACGGGTCGGGTCTTCGCCGTCAATGGCGCCACCCTCTTCGGCCAACCACCCATAGGTAGGGCGTGCGCCCAGCAACTCTTCTTTCAGGATGGCCTCGGCGGCGATATCAGCTTTGGAAACGAAGTCCCCCGCGCCTTTCATCGACACCTGCAAATTCTCGACTTCACGGAAATCTTTGACCAAAGAACGCCCCGCTTTGCGCGCGGCTTTGATCATGATGTTGAGATTTGCACTGCCAACCATTGTCAAAAGGCTCCTGTCCGGTCAAACCGCGCGTATACTGCCGCAATGCGCCATTGCCAAGAGGAATGATACGCATAACGGACCCGCAGGAAACGCCGTTACTGGGATTGCAGCTTGCGGGCTTCTTCCCGGGCCAGTTTCACCAGTTCCTGCACATAAGGTTTCTCAAGATCCTCCGACCGGATCGCAGCGTACAGGCGTCGCGTGATCCCTTCTTTCGTCAGGGGCCGGGTCACGTAGTCCGAATTGTACTTGACCTCGCGCACGACCCAATCCGGCAAGACTGAAATCCCCCGGTTAGACGCGACCAAAAGCAGAATAACAGCGGTCAACTCGACCTGCCGGATCGCGGCGGGTTCAACCCGAGCAGGGATCAGCAACTGGCTGAACACATCCAGACGCGTACGCTCCACCGGATACGTGATCAGGGTTTGACCGCGAAAATCCTCTGCCTCGATATATTCTTTCTCGGCCAGTGGATGGGTCGAGGCGGCCACAAAGACGGCGTTGTAGTCGAACAGCTCCACAAACTCGACACCCGGCAGGTCTTCGGGGTCGGACGACACTACTAGATCAACCTCTTCTTTCTGCAAGGCCGGAAGGGCATCAAAGGCCAGGCCGGGGCGGATATCCACATCGACATCGCCCCAGGACTTCCTGAAAGCCTCAAGTACCGGGAAAAGCCATTCGAAACAGGCATGGCATTCGATTGCGATATGCATCCGCCCGGTACGCCCATCCCGCAGCGAAGAAAATTCATGCTGAGCAGCCTCGACCTGCGGTAGGATCTGTTCCGCAAGTCGCAGCAAACGCAATCCGGCGGCCGACAGTTTCATGGGCTTGGAGCGACGCAGAAAAAGCTCGACCCCCGCCTGATCCTCTAATCCTTTGATCTGGTGGCTTAACGCAGACTGAGTGATGTTCAACTGGTCTGCTGCACGCGCCAGCCCGCCGCATTCGTGGATCGCTTTGATGGTACGCAGGTGCCGGAATTCAATGTGCATTTCGAACAGCATTCATGTTGTTGTTGAATAATATGAGTTTGTCTCACATTGCCTGCCATGGCACAAGAGGCTCAGTTGATCCAGCGAGGCCGTTATGTCCAAACCTGAAATTTCCTTTGAGTTCTTTCCGCCCAAAACTCTGGAAGCCTCATTCCGTCTTTGGGACACGGTTCAGACTTTGGCCCCCCTGGACCCTCGCTTCGTGTCCGTTACCTATGGCGCTGGTGGCACAACGCGCGAGCTGACACGTGACGCAGTTTCGACCCTTCATAAGTCGTCGGGCCTGAACGTCGCTGCACATTTGACCTGCGTCGATGCCTCACGGCAGGAAACGTTGGAGATCGCCGACACATTCGCACGCACCGGTGTGCAAGACATCGTTGCCCTGCGCGGCGACCCGCCAAAGGGTCAGGACAAGTTCGTACCGCACCCCGACGGGTTCGCCAGCTCGGTCGAGCTGATTGAAGCGCTGGCCGAAACCGAGATGTTCAGTATTCGCGTCGGTGCCTATCCTGACAAACACCCCGAAGCTGCCGATTTGGCTGCGGATGTGGATTGGCTAAAGGCCAAGCTTGACGCGGGCGCGGACGAAGCCCTGACGCAGTTCTTCTTCGAGGCAGAAACCTTTTTCCGGTTCCGTGACGCCTGCGCCAAAGCGGGCATCGACAAGCCGATTGTGCCCGGCATTCTGCCGATCGAGAACTGGGCAGGTGCCCGCAATTTCGCCAAGCGCTGCGGCACACATATTCCAGTCTGGGTGGAACAGGCTTTCGAAAAGGCAGTACGCGACGGACGCGAGGATCTGCTGGCAACCGCGATCTGCACCGAGCTGTGTTCAGATCTGATCGAAGGCGGCGTGGACAAGCTGCATTTCTACACACTGAACCGCCCGGAATTGACCCGTGATGTGTGCTTTGCGCTTGGCATCACACCGCGCGTTGAACTGGAAAACGTCGCCTAAGTCGGAAAAACTCAACGATTCGCTCGGGTTAGGCTCACCTCGGGCGACTTTCGTTCTATTTTGTGTGAACTGTTTCACACTCATATTCGCAAAATTGCAGTTTTACAGGACAATTGAATCGCAAGATCGCGATTGTTGTCTGCACCCTCGCAAATCCACCCCGGAATTTGACAAAACTATGACCTGGGCGACACTGGGGGCGTATAGTTTGTAGCGAGTGTTTTGAGTATGGAACCTGTAGATAAAGTGCGGGCGCGCACTGATGCCCTTGCAGATTTGGGATTACCCCCATCTGCCAGTTCCAATGAAATCAGAGAGGCGTGGCGGCAGATCGCCTTTCATTCGCATCCCGATCACCGGGATGGGGACAGTTCCGGGTTTTCGCGCGCCAAGGCCGCCTATGATTTCTTACGCAACGAAGGATTGACGAAAAAGGGCGGTGGCAAAGCTGGCCAGGCTCAACCGCGTCGTCCGCGTTTGAAAAAGCGGATCATTGAGTTGCCGCAGGAAGACATCGCCGCCTGCAAAGCAATGCTGAGCCCTGAGGAAGTCTTGTCTCATGAGCACAGCCCAGCAGATGCGTTTGACGTACCCGAAGCGTGCATTTCGGACCATGTTCCAGATGCGGTAGGCTGTTACGGGCGGCATTTGACCTATTTCGTCACCACACCCGTGCATCACGGTGCAAATCGTGTGGCCTTGCCAACAACAGTCCTGAGCGGTGCGCGGCATACCGAGGCAGAGATTCTGAGCTTTCAGTCCAAGGACACCGGTGCCGGAGAGGTGGTGATCCCGGACACGATTTGCGAACGCAAATTTCCTGGCGCCAAGAGCGTGAAGATCCGGTTTGATGCCGATCAGGACATCCGCGATCAATTCTGGCTGGCGGGCTGAATGCAAAAAAGCCCGGCCAGATCAGCTGGGCTTTGAATTTTTCAATCCAAGGCGTCGATCAGTTTGTGACCGGGCCTTCCGAAGTGAATTTCGGGATCACACTTGTCGATGCGTCCGAGGACTCGATGCCCGGCCAGTTGCCTTCAGCGATGTTGATGTTGCCGGGCACATCTTCTTCCCAAAAGCCAACAACCACATCGGTGATGTTCAGGTACAGCTTGTCATCGACAATGCGCCACAAGTTGGGGTTGGCCGGAACCTTACCGCCTTTTGACACGCCATAAGCACAGTGGCCATCATATTGCGGCGCATAGAAGGCCGGATTTTCCAGGAACGTGTCGCGGTTTTCTTCGGTCGCAAAAGCCCAGGTTGCACCGTTGTATTCCGCAGTAATGTCGGCTTTTCCGCGCACGGCTTCGGGCTGCGATTGGCCGACCGGAACCTGATCAAGGCTGCGATATGCAACCACGTCGTAGCCCGAGACAGCAAAGCCGGTGCCATCAACATATTGAGGCCCGGCAAATGCCGGAACCGCCAGAGCCATGGCCGCAGCGAAGGTCAATGCAAAGCGTTTCATGTGGTCTATCCTTTTCGGGTCAACTGTGTCCGTGATGCCGTTGTGGCAGGTCTGACAAGACAATATGCGATTCCCGTGCAGTTCGTAGTCCCCCTAACGCCGCTGTGACCCGGCACGAGAAAACGTGAGAGTTTGGACGGAGATTGTTACAGAATAAGCCAACAGCAGCGGGTTGGACTCGGCGGTTTGCAATATTAGCTTTAAGACAGCCCTGATAACGGCAAGAAAGGCAAGAGATGAGCGACCAATCCCCGTACACCCCCCCAGCGGTCTGGACCTGGGACAGCAAAAGCGGCGGCCAGTTCGCCAATATCAACCGGCCGATTGCCGGAGCGACCCACGACAAAGACCTGCCGGTCGGACGCCACCCACTGCAACTGTACTCACTGGCCACACCCAATGGCGTGAAGGTTACGGTCATGCTGGAAGAACTGTTGGCGCTGGGTCACGAAGGTGCTGAATACAATGCCTGGCTGGTCAATATCGGCGAGGGCGATCAGTTCAGCTCAGGCTTTGTCGGAGCCAACCCAAATTCGAAAATCCCGGCCCTTTGGGACCGGTCCGGGGATACACCCACGCGCGTGTTCGAAAGCGCTTCGATCCTGTTTCACCTGGCTGAAAAGTTCGGCGCGTTCCTTCCTGCGTCGGGCCCTGAGCGCACTGAGGTGATGAACTGGGTGTTCTGGCAAATGGGCAGCGCGCCATATCTGGGCGGCGGGTTCGGCCATTTCTACGCCTACGCGCCCGAGAAATGGGAATACCCGATCAACCGCTTTGCGATGGAGACCAAGCGGCAGCTGGACGTTCTGGATCGGGAATTGGCGGACAAGACCTATATTGCTGGTGACGAGTACACGATTGCCGACATGGCGATCTGGCCTTGGTATGGCCAACTGGTATTGGGCCGTCTTTACAGCGCCGCCGAGTTTCTGGACGTTGAATCGTACAAGAACGTCATGCGTTGGGCCAAAGAAATTGACGCCCGTCCGGCGGTTCAGCGCGGGCGTATGGTCAACCGTGCTTTTGGCGAGCCGCACACGCAGCTGCACGAGCGCCACGATGCCAGCGATTTCGAGACCCGCACGCAGGACAAACTGGAACCAGCGGCGGAATAACTAATCCCGCTAGCACAACAACACGCGGTGCGGTCTGCGCCGCGTGTATGCGTTTAGACATTTATTTCAGAATTGGCGGATTGTCCGGGTTACTGCCGGGGGCCTCTCTTACCTGCTTGACGCTTTTGGGCTCGGGCAGATCAAAGCGAAGTCCAACCTTGGCCAACAACGCAGCAGCAGGCTCGCTGGCGGCGAAAAAACCGACATCCATCGCGCCCGCCTCGATCCCGGAAAAGGTCAACGCTTCGGACGCGGCCTTGGCAAGCGCGGGCTCTGCCCCATCGAGAACATCGACAAAACCCAACAAATGTCCCTGCGCGCCAGCTTCTGACTTGGTGGCTACCAAATAGGCCGCAGTGGCCAACCCGCCTGCGGTTGCCAGTTTGGTATCCAAAGCGGTCAGCAAATTATCAGGCAAACCAGACGGCGGCATGAACTCAGCCAGTTTTTCCTCGACCTCTTTTGGACTGTTTTGCAGCGTTTCGGCCAACCAACCCAATGCTTCTGCTGGAACCAGCATCGAGGATGGCGCAGTTTCCAGATTCAGGCCCAGCCCGATCCCCTGCCCTGCCAGCATCCCGGAAAGCACCCGCCCCGAAAGCGCCACGTAAGGTACGGGCCGACCTGCGAACTGCGCCAACCGTTCCTCTCGGTCAAAAGCCAGCACAAAGCGCCCGTCCGCAACGTCGAATAATTCGGGCGAGATATTCTCGTCCTGCGCTTCCTCGGTCAGCATCAGGAACAGCTCGCTGTCGGCCAGCCGCTCAAAAAATCGCAATCGGGCGGAATCGTTTTGCGGATCTGCCTGCATCGCGGCATGTGCTGCGTCCAACGCCGTGGGTTCAGTCATTCAACACCTCTTGGACCCGCGCGCGCAGAACCGGTAAAAGCTCGGCCTCGAACCACGGGTTTTTCTTTAACCATGCCGTATTGCGCCAGGACGGATGAGGCAAGGCAAAGACCCGCGGCGCATGGTCCTGCCAGCTTTGGACGGTGCTTGTGACCGAACCGCGTACGCCAAGGTGGTACTTATGCGCATGCCCCCCGACCAGGACGGTCAACGGCACCTGGCCCAGAACGCTCATCACCCGATCATGCCAGGTGTTTCGGCACAGGGCGGGCGGCGGAAGGTCGGCGCTGCGGGCATCATAACCGGGAAAGCAGAACGCCATGGGTACAATCGACACGCGGTCGCGGTCATAAAAGATCGTCTCATCAATCCCCAACCAATGCCTCAATCTGTCACCCGAAGGGTCGGTGAACGGCCGCCCCGACTCATGCACGCGTGCACCCGGCGCCTGCCCTGCGATCAGAACTGGTGTGCCTGAACGAAACCAAACTACCGGGCGTGGTTCATGCGCCGTTGCTGTCTGTGAAAACCTGTCTGCGCACAGGCGACAGGCCCGAATTTCGTCGGCTAAACTGTCCATCTAATGTCAAAACCTCTTCTGGCCCACGCGTCACGACGGGGAACATAAGGCCCGCCGGACACACCGCCAATCAGGTTGTCACAGGTTTTACCTCAACGCATTGATCATTTGTTTCATAATTCGACATAATGTAGCCAACATGGAACGGTAAAAATAACCTTCTCCGGCCGTCCCAAAGAACGGCAACACAACGGAACACGAGCAGCAGGCCCCGAATGTTAGAGTTCGACAATGTCAGCAAGTCCTTTTGGACCGGAACCCGCCGCAAGGTGATTCTGGATCAGGTCTCGTTCCGGGTCGAGCTGGGCACGTCACTGGGGGTTCTGGCCCCGAACGGCACTGGAAAAACCACGCTAATCAATATGATGGCTGGTTTGGAAAAACCAGACGAGGGCGTGATCCGACGCGAATGTCGCGTCTCTTTCCCCATGGGGTTCACAGGTGGTGTGTCGGGAAAGCTGTCCGCTCTTGAGAATGCGCGCTACATCGCCAAGATCTATGGGATGGACCCGGATTATATCGAAGCCTATTGCAAATGGCTTTGTGGTCTGGGCGAATATTTCGATCAACCGCTGGCGACCTATTCCTCGGGGATGCGTTCCCGGTTCACCTTCGCTTTGATGTTGGCGCTGGATTTCGACATGTATCTGATCGACGAAGGGATGCCCGCATCAACGGATGTCGAGTTCAACGAAAAAGCCGGCTCGATCCTGAAAGAGAGACTGCGCACCACAACTCTGGTCATCGTATCACACAGCCCGTCCGTGTTAGAAAAGTTTGCCCAACAAGCCGCCGTCCTTTTGGACGGGCAATTGTACATGTTTGAATCCTTGGAAGAGGCTAAGCAGTTATATGACTTCGAATCCCAAGGTTAGAAAGTACAACTGGCGCCGCAACCAGCAGGCCGACGGTTCCGCCGAAGCGCGGGCCGACGCAATTTCGCGCATTCGCAACGCAACGCAAGGCCAACCCGCTGCGGATCAGGCGCAGCCAGGAACACAGTTGGACGACATCAAACGTGAAGGTTTGACGGGACGCCAATTGCGTATTGCGCGACGGTTGGCGCAGAAACATGGGCTGGCTGCGACCTCGGATTATGATGCGGTGCGTTTGTTGCGTCAAAAGGGCATTGACCCGTTCCAGCGCACCAATCTTCTGGATCTTGCTGCCGCCAGGCCCTCGGCCAACGACGAAGAGAACAACACCAAGGACAAGGTCAGTATCAAACTTCCGCAGGCTGTGGGTGCGAAAAAGTCCAATTTACCAGGACCCGAGCTGAGCCCTGCTGAACGACGCAACCTTGAGATCGGGGAAATCCAGAAAGACATTGCACGCAGACGCAGGCGCAAACTGTTTGCCTTGTTTGCGCGGCTGGCCGTCTTTGTGTTTCTGCCGACCTTTATCGTGGGTTTCTATTTCTACCGCATCGCCACCCCGATGTATGCCAGCGATTCAGAGTTTTTGATCCTGCAGGCAGACGGTGGACCGGGCAGTGTTGGCGGTTTGCTGGCGGGAACTCAGTTTGCCACAACGCAGGACTCGATCTCCGTGCAGTCCTTTCTAGAATCGAAAGAGGCGCTGCTGTTGCTGGATCAGGATGCAGGATTTTCGGACGTCTTCAAACAGGACTGGATCGACCCGGTTCAAAGGCTGGCCGCCGATGCGTCACTTGAGGACGCGTACAAACTGTTCAACCGGATGATCACCATCGGCTACGATCCAACCGAAGGGGTTATTCGGATGGAGGTCGCGGCCCCGGATCCACAGACCTCGACCGAGTTCTCGGAGCGTCTGATCTCGTACGCCGAAAACAGGGTGAACGCGCTTTCCGGTAAAAAACGTGAAGACCAGATGCGTGATGCGGTTGAAAGCTTTGAGGCGGCTCAAGAGGCGCGCAAACAGGCGCAGGAAGAGCTGATTGAACTTCAGTTGCAGGGCGCTGTGCTGGATCCGGAAAACGTAATCGCCAGCCTGCGAAGTCGCATCAACGAGATCGAGATACTGGTTCAGGACAAAGAGCTGGAGCTAGCGGCTTTGCAGGACAATCTGCGTCCGAACAAAGCCAAAGTAGATGGTGTTCAGGCTGACATCGCCCGGCTGGAAAAGGTGCTGGAAGATTTGAATGCCCAAATGCAGGACGCATCTGCCGGCGAAAATTCGCTGGCCCGGCTAAGCGTGCGCATACAAATTGCCCAGGCCGATCTGGCGGCTCGGGATATGATGCTGCAAACGGCAATGCAGCAAATGGAAACAACCCGGTCCGAGGCCAACCGGCAGGTTCGGTATCTGACTGTTTCGGTGAACCCTATTCCCAGTCAGGAACCCAGCTATCCGCGCAAGTTTGAAAATACGATTTTGGCATTCCTGTTATTTGCTGGTATCTACCTCATGATCTCGCTTACTGCGTCGGTCCTTCGTGAACAGGTATCCTCATAAGACCCATGAAACATGTAAAAATCTCCGACCTGACGGTCGGCAACGACCTTCCGCTGACTGTCATCGCTGGCCCCTGCCAGCTGGAAACAGCAGACCATGCGCAAATGATTGCGGGCAAGATGAAAGAAGCCTGCGACGCAGCCGGTGCGCAATATGTGTTCAAGGCGTCTTACGACAAAGCGAACCGGACATCGCTGTCGGGCAAGCGTGGCATGGGAATCGATGCGGGCCTGCAGGTTCTGGATGACATTCGCAAAACGATGGGCATCCCGGTCCTGACCGATGTCCATACCGAGGCACACTGCGCCCTCGCAGCCGAAGCTGTGGATGTTCTGCAAATCCCTGCCTTTCTGTGCCGACAGACAGACATGCTGCTGGCCGCTGGCAATACCGGCAAGGCCGTCAACGTCAAGAAAGGTCAATTCCTGGCCCCATGGGAAATGACAAATATCGTCGACAAGGTTGAAAGCACTGGAAACCAGAACATCCTGCTGACCGAACGTGGCACATCTTTTGGATACAACACTTTGGTCGCTGACATGCGCGGCCTGCCCCAAATGGCAAAAACCGGCTATCCGGTCGTTATGGATGCGACCCATTCAGTCCAGCAACCCGGTGGCAAAGGTGGTTCGTCCGGCGGACAGCGCGAGTTCGCGCCCGTGATGGCCCGGGCGGCTGTTTCATTGGGAATTGGCGCAGTTTTTATTGAAACGCATCAAGAACCTGACAAAGCGCCTTCTGACGGCCCGAACATGATCCCATTGGACCAAATGCCCCAACTTGTTGACACATTGATGCGTTTTGATGCGCTTGCCAAAGCGAATCCTATTCAAATTTAACGATTGAGACTTGTTATGACCAAACCCCTCCCCGAGGTGACACCCAACACCTGGAGTTTTCTGCGCGACGCGATGATCAAGCCCACCGGGTTTCGCGAGTATGACGCGCGCTGGAAATACCCCGAAGAGATCAACCTGCCCGGCATGACCGCGCTTGGACTGGGTCTGGGCACCCAGATGCGCAGACGTGGGATTGAACCCGTGATCGCCGTTGGCAACGACTACCGCGATTATTCGCTGGCCATCAAAAACGCGTTGATCCTTGGTCTGATGCAGGCCGGTATCCGCGTGAAAGATATTGGCCCCGCGCTCAGCCCTATGGCTTATTTCGCGCAGTTTCATCTGGATGTGCCTGCTGTTGCGATGGTCACGGCCAGCCACAACCCCAATGGCTGGACCGGCGTGAAAATGGGCTTTGATCGCCCACTGACCCACGGCCCGGACGAGATGTCGGAGTTGCGTGACATCGTGCTGAACGGTGAAGGTCAACAGCACGAAGGCGGATCATGCGAATTCGTCGAAGGCGTGAAGGAAGCTTACATCGATGACCTCGTCGGTGATTTCAAAATGTCCCGCCCGCTGAAGGTGGTCTGTGCCACTGGCAATGGCACTGCCTCAGCCTTTGCGCCCGAGATTTTCGAGCGGATCGGGGTCGAGGTCGTGCCCAGCCACAACCGGCTGGATTATAGCTTCCCAAACTACAACCCGAACCCCGAAGCGATGGAGATGTTGCATGACATGTCCGCCACGGTGAAATCCAGCGGCGCTGATCTGGCGCTTGGATTTGACGGGGACGGCGACCGCTGCGGCGTGGTTGATGACGAAGGCGAAGAGATTTTCGCCGACAAGGTGGGCGTGATCATGGCCCGTGATCTGGCCAAGCTGTATCCCGGATCAACTTTTGTCGCGGATGTGAAATCCACCGGCTTGTTTGCCAGTGATCCCGAATTGCAGGCATTGGACGTCAAGGCGGATTACTGGAAGACTGGCCATAGCCACATGAAACGGCGCGTTAAGGAAATTGGCGCTTTGGCCGGGTTCGAAAAGTCTGGCCACTACTTCCTGGCCGAGCCTGTGGGTCGTGGATATGACTGCGGAATGCGCGTGGCGGTCGAGATCTGCAAACTTATGGACCGCAACCCGGATCAAAGCATGTCGGACCTGCGCAAGGCGCTGCCCAAGACCTGGTCGACCCCAACCATGTCACCTTACGCCGCAGATACCGAGAAGTACGATATCCTTCAGCGCTTGGTCGACAAGCTGGTCGCCAAAGGCGATGCGGGCGAAACCTTTGCTGGGCGCGCAATCAAAGAGGTTGTCACCGTCAACGGCGCGCGAGTCATTCTGGACAACGGCAGTTGGGGGCTGGTTCGGGCCTCGTCCAACACCCCTAATCTGGTGGTTGTGTGCGAGAGCAGCGAAAGCGAAGCTGAAATGCGCGCGATCTTTGCCGACATCGATGCTGTGATCCGCACTGAACCTGGTGTTGGCGACTACGACCAGACCATCTGACCGTAAAGGCTTGGGGCGTGTCCTCGCCCCAAGCGCCGCACTCAGTTGCCGCCGAACAGCTTGAGCAGACCTTTTTTTGCCTCATCTTCCAGCTTTTTCTTCAGCGCATCTTCGATCTGGTCGCTGTCGGTGATGGTCGTATCCAGCTCGTTCCCGACCTTCTCAAAAACCTTCTGCTTGGCGTCGTCTTCCAGCTCCTTGACCTTCACGTCAGCTGCCGCCTCGATGACTTTGGTCAGATCCGGCTTGATCGACGGATTGCTCCACGGGCCGACGATGCGCACCGGAACAGATATGCCCTTACCGGAGTTGGCCCGCAGCGCCACGGGTGTGAAGAGATAGTCAATATCGCGCGCGCCTAGTCCCACGGTTCCCGTGCCATCCGCACGGAAGTTTTCCAGCGACATGAGCAGATCATTGTTGGTCAGCACGCCCTGATCCATGGTGAAGCTGCCGGTCAGGCTGTTGAATACGGTCGTTCCACCCGATCCGGTCCCTCGCCCCATCAGACGATCCAGATCGAAACCGGAAATCACTCCTGACCCGACATCCAGGTTTCCCTTGCCGCTGAGCGAACGCATGATTTGATCCTCAGACTGGCCAACGCCCAGAAACTCCAGACTGCCCGCAGCCATGCCCGACAAGCGTTCAACACCGGCCATCGTGGTCAACGCCTGTTTCAGATCGATACCGCTGGCCGAGATTTTGCCGCCGACAGACAGGCCATTGCGATTGTTGGCGACCACCTGCCCGTTCAACTGACCTGCAAACAGCGTGGCCGGATGCATTTCCAGAACCGCCCGAGAGCGATCCAGAGACAAGGTCAGATCGCTTTTGCCAAATTCCATTCCCGGCACAGCGATCGAGTTTGCCGTCAGGCGGATTTTACCGTTCGCCAGTGCCAGAGCGGAGGCGTCACTTGGGTCTTGCGACCACCCGTCTACTGCTGAGGTACTCGGCTGAGATACACCGCTCGGCGCTGCACCTGATTCTGAGATTCGCGAAAGATCCAGATCACCCGCATCCAACCTGGCTACGATCTGTGGTGGGTCCGAAATGGTAATATCTGCCTCACCCAGAAATCGGTTGTCATCCAGTTGCGCGGTCATATCCCGTAACGATATGCGCCCGTCCTGCGTATAGGTCATATGGGCGGCGATGTTGGCCTTTTTACCCAAACCCGGCGGGATGTGCACACCGGCCTGACCAAAAGCTGCAAACATCTTTTCGCTGTCCCGAGCCTCGACCCTTGTTATACCGTCCATTTCACCGGCCAGATTGACACGCCCATCGAAACCGATCTCACCCCCTGGCGCAGCCAAAGACAGTTCCAGCGCCGTGACGTCGCCATTGGAAAAGGCAGGCAGGTCCGGGATTTTCAAGTCAACTTCAACGGTTCCGCCAGGCACAGCCATTGTGGCTTGCATGATCATGGGAGATGTGACCTCGGGCCAGCTTGCGGCCAGTGTCACACCAGAAAAATCCATCTGTGTGATACCATTCTCGACGAAAATCAGCTGCGCGTTTGTCAGCTCCAGTTGGTCCAGGGTGACCTCACGCGTTGTTTCCGCAGGCACAGCGGCCCCAGAGGTTTCGGCAGGTGGGGTAGAAGTCGGGGCGCCAAATTGCCAGTTCGTTCGCCCCTGTGATTGCTCCAGACGCAATATCGGGTTTTCAGCAAACACGCGTTTGATACGCAGATCCCCATTCCACAGCGCAGCAGCGTCCACACCGACGGCAAGACTGTCTGCACTCAGCATTGGCTCGGACCCTGCCCAGCTTGCATTGCCAAAACGTACCGGGCCGGTTTCCATTCCCAGCACGGGCCAGAAGGACAAGCGTACGTCCCCGCTCAATGTCAAATCACGCCCGGTTTGCGCCTTCACCTGCTCGGCCAAAATCGCGCCCAGCTTGTCCCCGGGCATCAGTAAAAGCGCGCCAATGACCAGCCCGACAACAGCCACAACAACAAATAGAATGCGCATCAGCCACTTCATGATCTGCTCTCCGCCTTTTGGCTTATCTTTGCCGTGATCATTCAAATCACACGTCACATTTGCAAGGGGAAGCGTTCCCCACTATACGCCGCGCCATGACAACGAACCCGCCAAACCTCCGCCCCGACCTGGCGCCCGCCGCCCGGATCACCGAGACGCCCCGTTCCGACCAGCCGACCATCGGCATGGTGTCGCTGGGTTGCCCCAAGGCGTTGGTGGACAGCGAACGCATCCTGACCCGGCTTCGCGCTGAAGGATACGGCATTTCGCCCGATTATGCCGGGGCCGATGCCGTCATTGTGAACACCTGCGGGTTTCTGGACAGCGCCAAGGCGGAATCGCTGGACGCAATCGGAGAGGCACTGGTGGAAAACGGCAAGGTCATTGTAACCGGCTGTCTGGGGGCGGAACCGGATTACATCCGGGAACATCACCCCCGCATCATGGCCGTCACCGGACCGCATCAATACGAACAAGTATTGGATGCGGTACACGTCGCCGTGCCGCCCTCACCCGATCCGTTTGTCGATCTGCTGCCTGCCGGCAGCGTGCAATTGACCCCGCGCCATTACAGCTATCTGAAGATCTCGGAAGGCTGTAATCACAAGTGCAAGTTCTGCATCATCCCAGATATGCGCGGGAAACTGGCCAGCCGCCCGGCCCATGCGGTTTTGCGTGAGGCTGAAAAGCTGGTCGATAACGGCGTGCGCGAGCTGCTGGTGATCTCGCAGGACACATCGGCCTATGGGCTGGACCGAAAATATGATGTGAACCCGTGGAAAAACCGCGACGTACGCAGCCATATCACCGATCTGGCGCGGGAGTTGGGACAGTTGGAGGCGTGGGTGCGCCTGCACTATGTCTACCCCTACCCGCATGTGCGCGAGCTGATCCCACTGATGGCGGATGCGGGCTGCAATGTGCTGCCCTATCTGGATATTCCCTTCCAGCACGCGCACCCCGACGTTTTGAAACGTATGGCCCGCCCGGCCGCCGCAGCCAAAACATTGGACGAAATCCGGGCCTGGCGTGACATCTGCCCGGACATCACCCTGCGATCGACCTTTATTGTCGGTTATCCGGGAGAGACCGAGGCCGAGTTCCAAACTTTGCTGGACTGGATGGACGAAGCGCAGCTGGATCGCGTCGGCTGCTTTCAGTACGAAAACGTGGATGGCGCGCGGTCGAACGACCTGCCCGATCACGTCCCGGCCGAGGTCAAGCAAGAGCGCTGGGATCGCTTCATGGAAAAGGCCCAAGCGATTTCCGAAGCCAAACTGGCGGCAAAAGTCGGCCAGACCTTGCAGGTCATCGTGGATGAGGTCGATGACGAAGCCGCCACCTGCCGCACCAAAGCGGACGCGCCCGAGATTGACGGCAACCTGTTCATTGATGAAGGGTTCGAAGCACTTAATCCTGGCGACATCGTAACGGTTGAGGTGGACGAGGCCGGAGAATACGATCTTTGGGGTAAGCTCGCTTAGAACTGTTCCGCCTGCCTGTTTCACCACAGATGGGCAAAGCGTGAAGCGAGTTTATTGGTCCAACGCACCTAAAGACGCGATCTTAGACTGAAATCCATACACGGAGGGTTTCATGTCTGGAAAGGTCAAAATCGGCCTGAACAGCGTGGTGTTCCTGATTGCCACGTTATGTCTAGCAGTGCCCTCTTCCGCGCAAACGGCGACGGGCGGCCCAAACGGGTTGATCGCGGTCAGCGATAAGCAGCTTAGCTTTCTCAAGACCGGCCACCTCAAGATCAAGCGCTATTATCTTGCGCCAAAATCCAAAGCACATGTCAAACAGCCGAAGGTGCACCACAAAAAGCACCACAAAACTTATCGCTTTTACCCACCGAAACGGCGCGTGATCGGTCGTGTGCCCTACGGGCAAATCAAACGGCATAAGTTCAACTCATTGAGGTTCAAGCACAAATACGGCTTCAGGAAATATTGAACCGCTGAACGGCACACACTGACTACCTGCAATAAAAAAACCGCCTCAAAGGCGGCCATCTATCGAGCAATGGTACAGGCGGCCCCATCCAGGACCGCCTGCAAAAAGCTTACTGAGTAACCGGGTTACAGACAGTCTGGCCTGCTTCGGTTGTCGCCAGCTCATAGCCGCCCGGACAGCTGGGTGTGCCGGCTTTGTCATAGCTGGGCTGTACATAAACAGGTGTCGGTTCTTCCTGCTGCGCGCAAGCAGTCAGAATCAGGGCAAATGCGCCAACGGCAGCGAGTTTCAGTTTCATGTCCGTCAATCCTCTATTACTTTTCTGATATTGCCCAACTTTTCGGGGCCACATCCAGAATACGGGCTGAGCTTCGATCTGGCAACTGAATCGATCACGTCTTTGTGAGTCAAAGCGATTCCATGCCGGTTTTAGCTTTGGGAAAGGGCATTTACCGCTTCGAAGCTACCTTTTTGGCAGTACTGCTCTACACTGTTGTCACGACATCAGCCAAAGACGGAGAAGCCACATGTCAGACGCGCCAAACATTGCCCAAAAATCGCCGATTCCGGTCGAGGTTGTCGAAGGGAAGACCTATTTTTGGTGCTCATGTGGAAAATCTGCGCGACAGCCGTTTTGCGACGGGTCCCACAAAGACAGCGCATTTGAACCAATAAAATATACGGCAGATGCCAGTAAAAAAGTATTTTTCTGCGCTTGCAAACATAGCGCAAAGCAACCGCTATGCGATGGCAGCCATAGTAAATTGTGATCAGGTCTTCAGACCATTCAGGGTCTCGGCATTTGCGCAAAAATCCGGGGCCTTTTCGACCAATGCCTGTTGATCAGCCAGCCACAAAGCGCATTGGCCGTCACAACTTGAAGCCCGACACCGTGTGACCAATTCTGCATAGCCCTCTGGTGTCAAACGACCGTCCGCCATCACCTCGGTCAATGAAATGCCCATACATCGCGAGACAGACCGCGTTAGCCAGAAATGCTTTTCAATTTCGCCCAGCGGGACCTGTGCCATCACACGTTCTCCAGCTGTTGCGCCTTAAGTGCCGCGAATCGCTCTCGGTTGGGGCAGCTGCTTGGCGCTTCATCGATCTGGCCCCTCTGCTCCAGCCATTCCGGGCAGTCATGAGCCCAGGCGCAACCCCGGCATTGTTGTACGATCTCGGCCCATTCTTCGTGATTCAAATGACCTTTGCGGTATGCCCCGGCCAGATCAGTGCCGGTGGCTTGCCCCATTCGCAGCACAAGCCGCAAATGGGTCATGATGTTGCCTAGACGTGGCATGGCAAACCTTTAGGTTAAGGCATTAATTTATGGAGTAATTCCTGGTTCCGGCAATACTCAGGCGCCCGCTGTGCGGTTGCCGCCTGGCTCAACATAGCCTGACAATGCTGTGGGTTCGGGCAGTCGGTGCACCGTAGAACTGCCTCGGAAATCTGATCCACTGAAACCGAACCGCCAATGGCCGCTTCTTCAAGATCAATGTCCAGCATGCTGGCCATATCGTCCACCAAACCGGCGTGCAGTCGCAGGGTCTCTCGGGTGGGCATAGTGTTTTCCTTTCCCTTTCGCGCTTTGGCAAAAAGGTAGCGAATTTGCACCTTCAAACATTGACACAGGTCAAGATTGGACGCCGATGTGATCCAGATAGGCGCGGGTCGCATCCTGAACCCTGCGAAACCGGTCGCCGCCCAGTTTCTTGCCGCCATACCAACGGGTGACAATGATCACATGGTTCTGCAATTCCGCCCGTTCGATCATGCGCAGGATCACCATACCCGCCCCGCTTTCCCCATCATCCGCCTTAAGCGCGCCGGTCGGCAGAGTCGCGGCCCACGTGTTGTGGGTCGCCTTGGCATAGGTTTTGTCCGATTTCAGATCATTCAGAACACTGTCGATCTCGGCCCGCGAAGCAACTGCCGCCCCGGATACCGCATATTTCGAACCGCGGTCTGTCAGGATCACCCCAAGACGCACAAGGCCGCTCACTGTGTCAAACCCAACTGTGCTGCGGTTTCAAGCACGATCTGAACGCGCTGCTCATTGGGCGGGTGGGTTCCCAGAAACTTGTCGCCAGGATCCGGAATCCGCTCAAAAAACTTCGCCCCAACCAACGGGTTGTATCCAGCATTGTAGGTGATGATCGTACCCAACTGGTCTGCCTCCAGCTCGAAATCCTTCAGGTAAGCCTGAACACCAACCTTGGCCCCCAGCTTTTGCGCCTCTTCTATGGCGGCTGCATCACCGCCGCGCAACTGTTCTCGCCTGCCGAATTCTGCGGCGCTGGCGCTGGCGTTTTCACTTTGCCGGGCAATGTGCCTCAACACATGATGGGCCGCTTCATGACCCATGACAAAGGCAAGCTCATCCGCGTTTTGCGCGGACCGGATCATAGACCGCGTGAAAACAATCACCGGCTGCCCGTTTTCGTCCAAAGTCTGATACGCGTTTGCCGGTGCTCGCGGGTTTAGATCAACCAGGATCCTGAACTCACAATTCTGGCGTCTGGGTTGTTTAAGACATTGTTTTCGTGCTTCCGCACCAACAGCCTGGCTAACCTGCTGAAAGGTCTGCGCCGTCGGTTCGGCACCCGACGCATCACCCAGCCAGTCCTCGGGCGATTGTACACTGAAGACACCTTGTGCACAGGCCGACAACAGCAGGAACAGCGGTAAAACAAAGCATCTGCGCATGTTACATCCTTTGGGCCAATCGGGCCGCCATTTCAACATAGTACGCCCCGTCAGCTGATGCCACCGCGCCGCTGGCAAGGAACGGCTTGCATTGCGTCTCGGCGACTTGCACTGTGGACACATGTTTTCGATTGAGCATGAATTCGACTCGACGGTCATTACGCTTGTGGACGAAGGTGAAAAACCTTTGCAGGAAGATGTCGTGATCAACAATTTCGCCGAATGCGTTACGCTAGAGCAGCTGGATCCACGCACAGAACAGGTTCAGAAGATCACGCTGTCGCCGGAACAGGTACGCGATCTGGCTGCCGCGCTGGACCTGCCCGAAGGCGTTTATCAGATACGGGAAACCGGACCTCAGGGGTCATAGAGAAACACCTTGTTTCGCGCGGTCTGCCCCTGTTTCAGCGTCAGCGTCGAAGGGGCAACTCCAAGACACTTGGCGAGCAAACTCAGAACTGCATGATTGGCCTTACCGTTCTGGGGCGGGGCCGTGACAAACATTTTGATCTGATCTTTTTCACAGATCACTCGATCCCGCGCTGCCTTGGGCGTCACCTTGACGCTGAATACCCTCCCGGGCGTTGCCAGCGCGCTGAGATCGGGCAGATCACGCAGTTTGGATTTCGCCATTGTCACCCCTTTTTCTTCAAAACCTTGCATGACAGGCGTCGGAATGAAAATGATCCACGCAATGTATCGGCACACCCTTGAATCGGGCGGGTTGCCAACCAAGATACAGAGTCGTGATGTAAAGGAAGTTAACATATGTCCCTGAAAAGCCCCGCCGCTCTGGAGTTTTTACTGTCGCGCCGGTCCCGCCCCGCCAAGACATTGATTGCTCCGGCCCCAACACGGGACGAATTGCTGCCCTTGCTCACCGCTGCTGCACGCAGCCCCGATCATGGCAAGTTAGAGCCTTGGCGCTTCATCGTTTTGGAAAAGGGTGCCATGCCGCGTTTGGCAGATTTGACCGAAGCATGTGGTCAAAAGCTGGGGAAAAGCCCCGAGGACATCGCCAAAGCGCGCAGCCAGTTCGACATGGGGCACTTGGCGGTTGCGGTGATCGAAGTGCAAAAACCGTCCGAAAAGATCCCCGCAATTGAGCAAACCTATTCTGCCGGAGCTGTCTGTCTGGCCCTGCTGAATGCTGCGCTGGCGGCAGGATGGGGCGCAAACTGGCTATCGGGCTGGCAAACCCATGACCGCGACTTCTGCACCCAGGCGCTTGGACTGGCAGACAACGAAAGCGTGGCCGGGTTGATCCATATCGCGACCGAAGGATCGGCCCCGCCCGAGCGCCCCCGACCTGATGTGGCGACCTTGACGGAATGGCTCAGCGAATGACAATCCTGAACGCCTTTTTCAACGCACTTGGCCAGATCGGAGACCCAAAATTCCGGGGGGTCTTATTACGGGGTGTCGGATTGACGATCCTGCTCCTGATCGCTGCCAGTGCCGGGGCAATCTGGTTGATCAACTGGTTGTCAGGCAGTGAGATTTCCCTGCCCTTCATCGGTGCTGTCCCCTGGCTGAATGACGTTCTGAACTATTCCGGAATCGTGCTGGTCCTGATATTGCCGGTTTTCCTGATGGTGCCTGTGGCCTCGGCCATCACGTCGATCTTTCTGGATGAAGTGGCCCAGGCAGTTGAGGACAAGCATTTTCCAACCTTGCCACCCGCGCGGCGCATCCCAGTGTCCGAAGCACTTATGGACGGTCTCAGCTTTCTTGGCGTGCTGATTGTCGCCAACCTGCTGGCGTTCATTCTCTATGCGATTTTCACCCCGCTGGCGCCCTTTATCTTCTGGGCGATGAACGGTTTCTTGCTGGGGCGGGAATATTTTACGTTGGCAGCCATGCGCCGGGTCGGGCGTGACGGCGCGCGAAAGTTGCGCGCCAAGCATTCAACAATGATCTGGGTGGCGGGTACCTTGATGGCAGTTCCGCTGTCGGTGCCGCTGGTCAATCTGGCGATTCCAATTATAGGTGCAGCCACGTTCACCCACATTTATCACGCAGTGTCAGGCCCACGGGCCTGACATTAGGTCAGCGGGGTTCCAGCTGGTTCAACCAGTCGAAATCCCGGACCGAGATCAGTCCCGATAAAATAATACCGGCAATGATGGCCCACAAAACCACGGAAATACCGGTCGTGATCCACATCTTTTTCTTCATGTGATGCACTTCCGGGGCACCAGCATGAGTGCCCGGAACGATATCGCCCAGATCGCCTTGTGTTTTAATGCGAACGGGCAGCACGATCAGCAGTGTCAGAAACCAGATGACGGCGAACAGTACAAGTGCGGCAGTGATGGTCATTTCAAGCCCTCCGGCGCTGGGGGGTTATACCTGCTCAAGCTCGACAAGGCAGCCGTTGAAGTCCTTTGGATGCAGGAACAAAACCGGCTTGCCATGAGCCCCGATCTTGGGCTCGCCCGAGCCAAGAACGCGAGCACCGGTTTCCTTCAGATGATCCCGGGCGGCGATAATGTCCTCAACTTCATAGCATACGTGATGAATGCCGCCCGACGGGTTCTTTTCCAGGAAGCCGTTGATCGGGCTGTCATCACCTAACGGATACAGAAGCTCGATTTTAGTGTTGGGCAGTTCAATGAACACAACCGTGACGCCGTGATCCGGTTCGTCCTGCGGTGCACCGACCTTGGCGCCCAGCGCATTGCGATATTGCGCCGAAGCTGCTTCAAGATCCGGCACGGCAATGGCGACGTGGTTCAGACGTCCAATCATATCTCACTCCTGATGTCCTGCGTTTCATGGGTTATGGGGGCTGTAAGGCCAAAGGACAAGTGCGCCAAATCGCGCGTTAACGTCGTGTTAGCCAGAAGTTCCTAGCGTGAGGCATCTGCTGGATAGGAGAGCTGCCATGGACGATTCGGGCCTACTTGCCACCACCACCGTCACGCCCACTGCAACGCGGCCCTTGCTGGGTCAGACCATTTTGGTTGTTGAAGACAGCCGATACGCGTGCGACGCAATCCGACTTATGTGTCTACACAGCGGCGCACGTATTCGCCGCGCGGATTGTCTAAAGTCGGCCCGACGGCACCTGCAGATCTATCGCCCCTCGGTCATATTGATCGATATGGGTCTGCCAGATGGATCCGGGGCCGACCTGATCGCCAAACTGTCCGAGGCAACGCCCCGTATCAGCGTCATCATGGGCCTGTCAGGCGATGATACCAACGAAAGTCAAGCACTGGCTGCCGGGGCGGATGGATTTTTGGCCAAGCCGCTAAAATCAATGTCCTACTTTCAGAAATCCATTCTGGAGCGGTTGCCCGAGGATCGGCGTCCAAGCGGGTTACATGCAATCCGGGACGAGGTCATCCAACCGGACCCGTTGGCCTATCAGGATGACATGGCCCATATCGCTGATTTCCTGACCGGACCCAACGATCAACACACCCTTGATTATGCCGCCCAGTTCCTTCAAGGCGTCGCACGAGAGGCAGGAGATAAACCGCTGACCGAAGCCGCGCGCAAACTGGCTCTGTCACGCGCAAGCGGGGCACCGCTCACAGCACAGGCAGCGCAAGTCGCTGGGATGGTGCAGAACCGATTGGAACGGCGGGAAGCGATTTGAAATGATTACGGCTTATTTCATTACCGCAACACTTCTGTGTGTCTGGGCTTATCGTCAGACGCGCCAGACAGCACGCAGTATTCGGGTCAATCGGGATCATCTGGAAAACCCGCTGGACTGATACGCCGAACGTTTCCTGCCGCCAAATGAAAATCGCCCGCTTAATGCGGGCGATTGTTCTTAGTCCTGAGGGATGATGCGCAGACCAAGCTCCATCAACTGATCCGAAGTTGGATCAGAGGGCGCATCCATCATCAGATCTTCGGCACGCTGGTTCATCGGGAACATCATGACTTCGCGGATATTGGCCTCATCGGCCAACAGCATAACAATCCGGTCGATGCCTGCCGCGCAGCCCCCGTGCGGCGGTGCGCCATAGTGGAAGGCGCTAAACAGAGCGCCGAAGCGGGACTTGACCTCATCCTCGCCATACCCCGCCAGTTCAAAGGCTTTCAGCATGATCTCAGGCTTGTGGTTCCGGATCGCGCCCGAGACCAGCTCATACCCGTTACAGGCCAAGTCATACTGGTATCCGCGCACGTCCAGTGGGTTACCCTGAAGTGCCTCCATGCCACCCTGCGGCATCGAGAACGGGTTGTGCTCGAAATCGATCGCGCCAGTTTCTTCGTCCTGCTCATAAATCGGGAAATCCACGATCCAGGCAAAGGCAAAGCGGTCTTTCTCGGTGAGGTTCAGTTCCGCGCCGATCACGTCGCGGGCCTTGCCAGCGACCTTTTCGAAAGCTTTCGGCTTGCCGCCCAGGAAGAACGCGGCATCGCCCACGCCTAGACCCAGTTGCTGACGGATCGCTTCTGTGCGCTCGGGGCCGATGTTCTTGGCCAGAGGACCAGCAGCTTCCATGCCCTCGCCCTGATCGCGCCAGAAGATATACCCCATCCCCGGCAGACCCTCTTTCTGGGCGAACGCATTCATGCGGTCACAGAATTTGCGGCTGCCGCCGGTTGGTGCGGGGATGGCGCGGATTTCGGTGCCGTCCTGCTCCAACAGTTTTGCGAAGATTGCAAAACCAGACCCGCGGAAGTGGTCCGAGACCACTTGCATTTTGATAGGGTTCCGCAGGTCGGGCTTGTCGGTACCGTACCACAGGGCCGCGTCCTTGTAGGAAATCTGCGGCCACTCCTGATCGACCTTGCGGCCACCGCCGAATTCTTCAAACACGCCGGTCAGAACAGGCTGGATCGTGTCGAACACATCCTGCTGCTCGACAAAGGACATCTCAAGGTCAAGCTGGTAGAAATCAGTGGGCGATCGGTCAGCACGCGGGTCTTCGTCACGGAAACAGGGCGCGATCTGGAAATACTTGTCGAAGCCAGACACCATGATCAGCTGCTTGAACTGCTGAGGCGCTTGCGGCAAAGCGTAGAATTTACCGGGATGCAGGCGCGAGGGCACCAGAAAGTCGCGTGCGCCTTCGGGTGACGACGCTGTGATGATCGGCGTTTGATACTCGCGGAAGCCTTGATCCCACATGCGTTTACGCATGGATGCAACAACGTCCGACCGCAGAGTCATGTTCTGCTGCATCGCTTCGCGGCGCAGGTCCAGATAGCGATAGCGCAGGCGCGTTTCCTCTGGGTATTCCTGATCGCCGAACACCATCAGCGGCAGTTCGTCGGCGGCACCCAACACTTCCAGCTCACGCACATAGACCTCAACCTCGCCGGTCGGCAGCTTCGGGTTCACCAAGTCGGCATCGCGAGCTTTTACAGTGCCATCGATGCGAATACACCACTCGGACCGGACTTTCTCCAACTCGGCAAAAGCAGCACTGTCGCCGTCGCACAGTACCTGCGTCACGCCGAAATGGTCCCGCAGGTCGATAAACAACACGCCACCGTGATCTCGGACCCGATGCACCCAGCCGGACAGGCGGACAGTTTCACCGACATTGGCGGCGGTCAGAGCGGCGCAGGTGTGGCTGCGATAGGCGTGCATGGATCATATCCCTTCGGGCGCAGAATTCGTCGCGCCGATACACCCTGTCAGGCCCGGAAAGTCAAGGCGCGTCGCCCCGTCAAAACGGCCTTTGCACGTTGCCCGAGTAGAAATAGACACCCAGCCCCACTGCAAAGATGATATTGCCCGCGATTGCGTGCAACAGCACTGCAAAAAAGAACGACCCGCGCCGCCGGTACGCCCACGTGAACAGCAGCCCGCCCGCAAAGGTCATCACGGCGACGATCCAGCTCCAGTACATCAGATGCGCGAACGAGAATATGGCCGCATTCAGCAAATAGGCCGCGCGTCCGTCTGGCAGGATCGCGTGATAGCGGCGGAAAAACAAAGGACGGAACAGCAGCTCTTGCGGCAGGGCTGACAAAAGCGGATAGCCAATCCAGATAAAGACCAGCATCTCGGGTCGGTGAACAGCCAGGAAAAACGCCGCATCCGGGCGCGTGATCTGGATCAGGCCGGTACAGAAGACGGCCATAACAACCGTGAACAGCAGTACTTCTCGAAAGGACCAGTTGGCCCACTCATACCGCAGTTCGGACCATTGAAAGCCCGGTGTCTGATGCAGCAAAACAATGCCAAGCCCGGTCAACGCGAACAGCGCCGGAAACATCCAGTTAGGCGGAAAGAGTACAGCAATCAGCAGTGGCAGTCCGATATAGAACAGCCCAAACTCCAGCCGCAGCCGCAACAGCGCCACAGGCGGGCCGATCAAAGTGCTTTCTTTGGTCACGTATCTATCAGCTCCACCCGGATCAACCCGCGCAATGAATTGCCCATATACACAGTCCGCGCGTTCTGTAGATCGGTCAAGGTCAGCACGGCCTCGGTCACTGTTTCTTTATCCAGCAGCTCTTCACGCAAAATACCCGGCAACAACCCGCAGGACAGCGCAGGTGTCAGAAACCGACCATCGGTCATTTCAGCAAACAGGTTGGTGATGGTGCCTTCGCACAGCTCGCCAAGTTCGTTTTGGAACAACAGCTCGTCTGTGTTTTCCGGAAGCGAGGCACGTGCCTTGTCATACAGCGCACGGTGGGTGGTCTTGTGCCGCAACCACAGGTCATTCGATGCCAGACATTCTTTGGACACGGCCACGCGCCAAATCGGCGGGTTTTCAGCCAAGTCGCCAGTCGTCAGTTCGAATGCGCCGCTCGAACCCAGCGTCAGTCGGCAGCGTAGTGGCGCATCCCCTTCGGCAGCAGCCAAGGTCTCACTTGCGGCATCCAAGTTGAACGGAAGATCGAAAACCCGTGCCGTGCGGGCCATACGCGCCAGATGGCGGTCCTGCCGCACAAACCCCTGATCCGGCCGGAAAGCCAGTGTTTCGATTACGCGGAAATCAGGCTCATTTGACGGGCAAAGCGGGCTTTCCATAGCGCCTCCTCGTATTCTGAAGGGGCGGTGCTGTCCCAAACGAGACCACCACCCACATTCAGCGTGGCGTGATCATCCTCTCGCATCAGGGTACGAATGGCCACATTGAACTCGGACCGGCCATCCGGCGCGGCCCACCCGATAGTCCCACAATAGATGTCACGCGGCCAGGGTTCCAGGTCGGCCAGAATTTCCATCGCGCGAATCTTGGGTGCGCCTGTGATCGAACCGCATGGAAACAGCGCTGTCAGAATCTCACCCAGCCCTACATATTTGTGCAACTGAGCACGCACCAGCGAAACCATCTGGTGCACAGTGGCGTAGGTCTCGACCTTGAACAGCTCGGGCACGTGAACAGATCCGGGCAAAGCCACACGGCTGATATCGTTGCGCAACAGATCAACGATCATCAGGTTCTCGGCGCGATTCTTTTCGTCCGTGGTCAGAAAGGCCCGGCGCTGCGCGTCTTCTTCCGGGTCGTCGCTGCGCGGTTGGGTGCCCTTCATTGGGCGGGTTTCGATCTTGCCCGCCTCATCTGTGCGAAAGAACAGTTCGGGCGACCGGCTAAGCAAATCGGGCAATCCGTCCTGTTGCACTAACGCTCCGTGGCCAACCGGTTGCCCTGCAGCAAGCGCTGCATACAGCGTTTCACTGTCGCCCGAGACCGTCAGATCGATCGGAAAGGTCAAGTTGGCTTGGTAAATGTCGCCAGCACCGATAGCATCGTGTACGGCCTGAAACGCCTGCGTATAACGTGCCTCGTCCCAACGGGGTTCAAAAGTGTTGACCTCTCCTGCTGCTGCTGGCAGGGCAACACGATCCGGCGCGTCGTATACCCCAAAACACAACAAGGGCAGACGGCGATCCTTGGGCAACAGGTTCAGCAACCGGGGTTCCAGCGCATAACCAAGCTCGTAACTCGCATACCCCGCCACCCAGGAACCACCTGCGCGCACGTCATCAAGCGCCGCCAAAGCCTGGGGCACCTCTTCCGCAACATCCGCGCGGATGATTTGAGACGGACGCTCGAACCGGGTTCCACGCCCGGCCGGTCCTTGATCGAAACGAATACGCAATTGCATCCTCATTTGCCGTGTCGGGCGATATAGAGAATACTCTGCCAAGGGAAAGGGGGGAAAGCGGCAATTTCGCTTCTGTTTCCGATACCCCTTGAACCTTTTCGCGCGGTCCCTATAACGCACGACAATTTGGGCGCTTGGGCGGTGCCCGCGACTCATGCAAAATCGAAGGGGCCAGACCATGCCGAAGAGAACCGACATTCAGTCGATCATGATCATCGGGGCGGGTCCCATTGTTATCGGACAGGCTTGCGAATTCGACTATTCCGGTGCTCAAGCCTGTAAGGCGCTGCGCGAGGAAGGCTACCGGGTCATTCTGGTGAACTCGAACCCCGCCACGATCATGACGGATCCCGGTCTCGCGGATGCCACTTATATCGAGCCGATCACACCCGAAGTTGTCGCCAAGATCATCGAGAAAGAACGCCCCGACGCCCTGCTCCCCACAATGGGCGGCCAAACCGGCCTGAACACGTCGCTCGCACTGGAAGAGATGGGTGTGCTGGACAAGTTTGGTGTCGAGATGATCGGCGCTAAGCGCGACGCCATCGAAATGGCCGAAGACCGCGCCCTGTTCCGTGAGGCGATGGACCGGCTGGGACTGGAAAACCCCAAGGCGACCATCGTGACCGCGCCCAAACGTGAAGACGGTTCCACTGATCTGGATGCTGGCGTGCAGATGGCGCTGGACGAACTGGAAGAGATTGGCCTGCCCGCCATCATCCGCCCCGCCTTTACCTTGGGTGGCACCGGCGGTGGCGTGGCGTATAACCGCGAAGATTACATCCACTTCTGTCGTTCGGGCATGGATGCCTCGCCCGTCAACCAGATCCTTGTCGATGAAAGCCTTCTGGGCTGGAAAGAGTATGAGATGGAGGTGGTCCGCGACACTGCTGACAACGCCATCATCGTTTGTTCCATCGAAAACGTTGATCCGATGGGCGTGCATACGGGTGACTCGATCACCGTGGCCCCTGCCCTGACGCTGACCGACAAAGAATACCAGATCATGCGCAACGGCTCGATCGCCGTTCTGCGCGAGATTGGGGTCGAGACCGGTGGCTCGAACGTGCAGTGGGCGATCAACCCAGATGACGGCCGTATGGTCGTGATCGAGATGAACCCGCGCGTGTCGCGGTCTTCGGCATTGGCTTCCAAAGCAACCGGTTTCCCGATTGCGAAGATCGCCGCAAAGTTGGCGGTAGGCTATACGCTGGACGAGTTGGACAACGACATCACCAAGGTCACTCCCGCGTCGTTTGAACCGACCATCGACTATGTCGTCACCAAGATCCCGAAATTCGCGTTCGAGAAATTCCCCGGCTCTGAGCCCTACCTGACCACCGCGATGAAATCGGTGGGCGAAGCCATGTCTATTGGCCGCACCATCCACGAATCGATGCAGAAAGCGCTGGCTTCGATGGAGTCGGGTCTGACAGGCTTTGATGAGATCGAAATCCCCGGCCTGAACGTGGGCGTGTGGGACGAAGCCGACGACAAGGCTGCCGTGATCAAGGCGATCAGCCAACAGACACCTGACCGCCTGCGCACCATCGCGCAAGCGATGCGTCATGGTCTGACCGATGACGAGATCTTTGGCGTCACCAAGTTCGACCCGTGGTTTCTGGCCCGCATCCGCGAGATCATCGAGGCCGAGCGTCAGGTTCGCAAGGACGGCCTGCCGATGACCGAAGACGGTATCCGCAAGCTGAAAATGCTGGGCTTCACCGATGCTCGTTTGGGCAACCTGACCGGCCGTGAAGAAGACAACGTCCGCCGCGCCCGCCGCAATCTGGGCGTTTCAGCCGTGTTCAAACGCATCGACACTTGTGCCGCCGAATTCGAGGCGCAGACACCCTATATGTACTCGACCTATGAGGCCCCGATGATGGGTGAAGTTGAGTGCGAAGCCCGCCCGTCAGACCGAAAAAAGGTCGTCATTCTTGGCGGCGGCCCGAACCGGATCGGTCAGGGCATCGAGTTCGATTACTGCTGCTGCCACGCCTGTTTCGCGTTGACTGAAGCTGGGTATGAAACCATCATGGTCAACTGCAACCCCGAGACGGTCTCGACAGACTATGACACCTCGGATCGTCTGTATTTCGAGCCTCTGACGTTTGAGCACGTCATGGAAATCCTGACGAAAGAGCAGGAAAACGGCACGCTTCACGGCGTCATCGTTCAGTTCGGCGGCCAAACACCACTGAAACTTGCCAACGCGCTTGAGGCCGAAGGCATTCCGATCCTCGGAACCACCCCGGACGCCATAGACCTGGCCGAAGACCGCGAACGGTTCCAGGCGCTGGTCAACGAACTGGGCCTGAAGCAGCCCAAGAACGGCATCGCGTCTACCGACGAACAGGCGCTTGAGATCGCTGAAGAAATCGGCTTCCCGCTGGTCATTCGCCCCTCTTACGTGCTGGGCGGCCGCGCAATGGAAATCGTGCGCGATATGGATCAGCTGCGGCGCTATATCAACGAGGCCGTTGTGGTTTCGGGCGACAGCCCCGTCCTGCTCGACAGCTATCTGGCCGGTGCCGTGGAACTGGACGTCGACGCGCTGTGCGATGGAACTGACGTCCACGTCGCGGGCATCATGCAGCATATCGAAGAGGCTGGCGTTCACTCGGGCGACTCGGCCTGCTCGCTGCCGCCCTATTCGCTGTCCGCAGAGATTATCGACCAGATCAAGGATCAGGCGTTCAAGCTGGCCAAAGCGTTGAACGTTGTTGGCCTGATGAACGTGCAGTTCGCGATCAAGGAAGATGAGATCTATCTGATCGAAGTGAACCCGCGCGCCTCACGCACCGTGCCATTCGTGGCCAAGGCGACCGACAGCGCGATTGCCTCGATCGCCGCGCGGGTGATGGCGGGCGAGAAACTGTCGAACTTCCCGATGCGCCCTGCCTACAAGGAAGGACAGGACACCAAGATCGCGGACCAGATGACATTGGCCGACCCGGATATGCCGTGGTTCTCGGTGAAAGAGGCTGTGATGCCCTTCGCTCGTTTCCCTGGCGTTGACACCATTTTGGGCCCGGAAATGCGTTCGACCGGTGAAGTCATGGGCTGGGACCGCGACTTCCCGCGCGCCTTCCTGAAGGCGCAGATGGGCGCGGGGATGGTGCTGCCGTCCTCGGGGCGGGCGTTCATTTCCATCAAGGATGCCGACAAAGGGAACGCAATGCTGGAAGCGGCGCAGGTTCTTGTGGACCAGGGCTTTACGCTTGTGGCGACCCGCGGCACACAAAGCTGGCTGGACGAACAAGGCGTTGCCTGTGAGGTTGTGAACAAGGTCTACGAAGGCCGCCCGGATGTGGTGGACATGCTGAAAGACGGTCAGGTGCAGTTGGTGATGAACACTACCGAAGGCGCGCAGGCGGTCGAAGACAGCAAGGCCATCCGCTCAATCGCGCTGTATGACAAAATCCCCTACTTCACCACCGCCGCCGGAGCCAACGCCGCCGCGCTAGCGATCAAGGCGCAGGCCGAAGGGGATGTAGAGGTGAAGTCGCTGCAGGGGTGATCCACGTCGCCTGAGCTACAATCGGCTCATTCAAGATCCTAAAGATACGCGCCCGTTGACCAAAAATCAGCGGGCGCGCATTTTTTGCAGAACTCAGGAGTACGAATAATGCGCACAATTCTGGTTCTCGCTGCACTCACAATTCTGGCCGCCTGTGATGTGCCGTTTGTTCCATTAATTTGATGCAACCGGGTCTGGGAGTTCAGCCGGACCCGGTTGCACCTTGACTTCAAGCTGCTTGCGCCTCGCGTCTTTCATCCCGCTTGAAAAACAGCAGGTAGAAGACGGGTGCTGCGACCATTGTCAGAATGGTGGCAAAGGCCAGCCCGCCCATGATCGTCACGGCCATCGAGACAAAGAATGCGTCTGTCAGCAATGGTGCCATACCCAGAATGGTCGTGATTGCCGCCAGCATCACAGGACGCAAACGAGAGACCGAAGCTTCGACAATAGACTCACGCAGAGGTTTGCCTGCGGCGCGGACAAGGTCGATCTCTTCGACCAGAACGATGCCGTTTTTGATCAACATACCTGACAGGCTGAGTAGACCCAGCAGCGCAGTAAACGTGAACGGCAGCCCTGTTCCCAGCAGGCCGATGACCACGCCGTTCACTGACATCGGCACCAGCAGCCAGATGATGATCGGCTGACGGATCGCATTGAACAGCAGGACCGAGATCAGCACCATGATCAGCAGGCTCAGCGGCAATTGCTTGCCCAAGCTTTCCTGCGCATCGCGCGAGTCTTCGAACTCTCCACCCCATTCCATCTTGTAGCCCGGGGGCAGTTCGATGGCTTCGATGGCGTCGCGGACTTCGGCATGGACCTGAGCCGCCGTCAGATCGGGCGGAATGTCTGCTCCGACGGTGATCGTCAGAACACGGTCGCGGCGGTGAACAAGTGTGTTGAGCGACTTGTACTCGAACCCATCAACCATCTGTTCGATTGGGACAAACCGCTCGGTCTGATCCGAATAAACCACCTGATCGACAATCGAATAATCGCCATCGGCCGGGCGGCGCAGAATGATCGGGATCTGACGATCACGTTCACGCAGCACGCCACCGGTGATGCCGTCGGTCGAGAATTGCAGTGTCGCGGCGATGTCTTCACGCGTGACGCCGGCAGTTTGCGCACGTTCGGTGGCATAGATCGGTTGTACTGCCAGCTCCTGTTCACGCCAGTCGTGGTGGACAAGCAGCGCGTTCGGCGATGCTGCAGCCATACGCTGCACCGCCTCGTCCGCAAGCTGACGCAGGACAACCGGATCACTCCCCGAGAACCGAGCCTGGATCGGATCACCGCCGCCAGGACCAAAGATCAGGCGTTTGGTTCCAAACTCACCTTCGGGAAACTGAACAGATCCGAACGCCTCAAGATCCGCCTGTAAAGCCGGTATGTCTTCAAGGCTTTCGGTGCGGATAATCATGTGTCCGTAGCTTGGGTTCGGCTTTTCTGCCGAATAGGTCAGCATGAATCGCGTTGCACCCTGCCCCACGAAAGTTGTGACCGAAACCACATCCTCACGTTCGGCCAGCCAGTCCTCGAACACCGCCATGTCCTGCGCCGTACGTGCAATCGGCGTGCCTTGCGGCAGTTTGTAATGCACAAAGAACAAAGGCGTGTTCGAATTGGGGAAGAACTGCTGCTTCATAAGTCCAAACCCGGCGTAGCACGCAACAGTCACGGCAATGAGGCCCGCAACGACCAGCCACCGGAACCGCAGTGCAAAATGCAAGATCGCGCCATAGATGCGGAACAGTATGCCTCCGTAGGCGTCGATCTCACCTTCTTTGCCTTGCTTGAAGAAGCAGTGGCCCAACAACGGCGTGACGGTGATGGCCAACACCCAGCTCAGCAGCAAAGAAATACCGATCACCGCAAACAGCGAGAACAGGAACTCACCTGTTGCATCAGGGCTGAGACCGATGCCTGCAAAGGCCATGATACCGATTACGGTGGCCCCCAGCAGCGGGATTTGAGTTTTCGAAGCCACATCTTCGGCGGCATCGCGCGAGGACTTGCCCCGCAACATCGCGATCTGCATCCCCTCGGCTACCACGATAGCGTTGTCCACCAACATCCCCATGGCAATAATCAGGGCCCCAAGCGAAATTCGCTCCATCTCGATCGAGAATAACGACATGAACAGGAGCGTACCAACCACGGTAAGCAGCAGGGTCGAGCCAACTACGATGGCGGCTCGCCACCCCATGAAGATACCCAAAACAGCAACCACAATGGCCACGGACATGGCAAGATTTACAAGAAAGTCGTTCGAAGCCTTCTCGACCACCACGTGCTGCTGATAGATCGGCAAGATATCGACGCCAAAGGGAATGGCCGTGTTCAGGTCTTCGAATTTGGCATCAACCCGTTTGCCCACTTCAACGATATTTTCCGTGGACAGCCCGGCTATGCCGAGTGTGAAGGCTTCGGTCCCATTGTATCTTATCATGATGTCAGGGTCGTTCTGGCGGGCACGATATACGTTGGACATGTCAAACAGGTTGATCACCTGCCCCTGCGAGCCAACCGAAAGACCTGCAATGGCTGATACGCTGTCCGAGCCTTCGGCGGTCAGTATGGTTGTCCTGTCGCTGTCCGAACGCAATGAACCCGAGGAATTCACCGAATCCGCATTGGCGATGGCTTCGTTGATCGCCTGAAGTGGCACGTTCTGGTTGACCGAGATCGCCAAATCCGGTTCCACAAAGATGGCCTCGTTCGGCAGACCCTGCACCTCAACGTCCGCCACACCGTTTACGGCCAACAGCTCGCGCCGAAGGAATGTTGCCAGCTCATGTTTTTCAGCGTCGGAAAACCCTTCGGCAGTGACGGCGTAGAACAGGCCAAACACGTCGCCGAAACCATCATTTACGTAAGGTTGGCCAACACCGGAAGGCAGCCCACGCGCGGCATCGCGCACCTTGGCCCTGAGCCGGGTCCAGATGTCGGGCAATTCGCTTCCATCGTAAGTTGATTTGATCTCAACCTCGATCAGAGACTGTCCGGGCTGGTTGACCGAGGTGATAACGTCAACTTCACCCATCTGCTGAATGGCAGATTCAAGCGGCTCGGATACCTCAAGCGCCACCTGCTCCGCCGTAGCGCCAGGGTATTGTGTTACGATAACCGCGTTTTTGATTGTGAAGGCCGGGTCTTCCAACCGGCCCAAGGACAGGAAACCCCAGATGCCGCCAAACAGGGCAATGAGGATGATCAGCCAAGTATACAGAGGCCGATCAATTGAGCCACGAGCGATGTTCATCCGTCAGCCCCTTAATTCGCAAAACCTGTAAACCGGCGCACCGCTTGGCCGTCGGTCAACACAGCACCTCCGGCGACGACAACTTCGTCACCATCAGAAAGTCCAGTTAGAACCCGTATATCGCCGGTTTGCGTGGGTTCGATGGTCACAGGTACACGGCGAACGGAGCCTTCATCAGCGCCGGTCGGCGAGAACACCATGACGCTCAGCTCACCGGTGGCATCAACGACAATAGCCGTTGCCGGGACGACAATACCTTTACGTTCGTCCTTTACATGAACGTTTACGGTGACCGACGAGCCAGGGAGGATCTGCAGGCCCTCGGGTGGTGTCAGGCCGAACTGGATGCGGAAAGTCTGTCCGACGCTCGAGGTTTCCGCGTCGAATTCGCGAATCTCCAGCGGGAAGACCTCTTCACTAACCGGGAACTTTGCGGTGATCGCGATGTCTTCGTTCTGGTTCGAGCGTTGGAACAAGATTTCTGGAACGTCTACCTCGATACGCAATTCGGACATGTCGTGAATGCGAACGATGGGGGAACCCGACGAGACGGTGGTGAAGGCCTCGACCGCACGGCTGGAGACCAGCGCATCAAAAGGTGCGGTCAGTGTCGCATGTTCCAGATCATATTCCGCATCGCGCAGGGCAATCGCAGCCAATTGCGCCTCGGTCTCAGCATCATCGACGGCCACCTGGCTAGCCGCTGTACCCCGCAGACGTGAGAGGCGCGCAACGGTGCGATCTGCCTGTTCCTTTTGTAACCGCGCCCGATTCAGACGCAGTTCAAACGGTTCCTGATCCAAACGTGCGATCAGGCCGTCTTTCGGGATCACAAACCCTTCGTTGACAGGCATCTCGACGATCTGGCCTGCAACCTGAAAAGCCAGATCGACGGTTTGACGTGCGGCGACGCGACCAAAGAACTGGCGGGTAAAGCCCGGCGCCGTTTCGTGCACCTGCATAAGCTTTACTGGTTTCGGAGTGTCTTGCGCGGCAATGGGGCTTGCCAGAACGGCCAGAGCAAGGCCGATAGAGGTCAGGAGTTTCATTTCTTCAATCCCTCGGGTATTCCCGTTTTCAAAACGTTGTCACGGATTTTGCGCGCCAGGCGCGCGAATTCGGCAGTTTCTTCTTTGTTCAGACCAGAGGCTCTGTGGAAAAGTCCTCCGGCCTCATTGACCAGCATGTTGCGTGCCTCTTCACCTTTTTCGGTCAGCACCAAAAGCCAGGCCCGGCGGTCTTCGGGGTCGCGTTCGCGGGTCAGATAGCCAGCCTTTTCCAAAGCGTCGGCTGTGGCAGTGATTGTGGACGGGACGCTCAGCATATCGGCGGCCAGCACCCCCATGCGTTTCGGCTGATCCAGTTTGATCAACATGTGGCATTCTGGATGGGTCAGATCTGTTTCGATACAGTCAAAGGTTTCTTCAAGCTTCCAGTATAGGGCATACACCCCCATGATCGCCTGAATCTCGTGGCTGAGGCGATTTAGCCGGACGCTGGTGTCATCTTGCATAAGTAGTCTCCGCGCGAGTCTGGGGGCCATATACTTCGAATTCTGAACTATTCAAGATATGAAGTTAGACTTGTGAACACATTCCCTTAAGTCAACATACCTTGATCAAATCACACCATGACTGCATTTTGGGCAGATCCGAAACATTCAGGGCTCGCCATGTATACCCCCGCCATCACCGGTACCGGTGTCTTTACGCCTCAGAACGTCATCACCAATGCCGAACTGGTCCAAGCGTTCAACGCCTATGCCGACAAACAAAACGAAAAGAACGCCGAGGCCATCGCGTCCGGTCAGATCGAGCCGATGCAGCATTCCTCGGAAGAGTTCATCGTCAAGGCATCGGGGATCGAGAATCGTTTTGTGATGGACAAGGCTGGTGTGCTGGACCCCGACGTCATGCATCCAGCCCTGCGCCAACGTAGCGATGAAGAACCCGGGATTATGACCGAGATGGCGGTTGATGCCTGCAAGAAAGCGCTGGCACAAGCCGGGCGTACGGCCGCGGATGTCGACCTGGTGATTTGCGCCGCCTCAAACCACGAGCGTGCCTATCCAGCGATAGCAATCGAAATACAGCAGGAACTCGGCATCGATGGTTTCGGCTTTGACATGAATGTCGCCTGTTCTTCGGCAACGTTCGGCATACAGGCAGCGGCGGACATGGTGCGGTCCGGATCGGTACGCGCAGCGCTGGTGGTCAATCCCGAAATCTGTTCGGGCCATCTGGAGTGGCGGGACAGAGACTGTCACTTCATCTTTGGCGACGTGGCGACGGCGACCCTGATCGAACGGATCGAAGAAGCCAAAGGCCCGCATTTCGAAATCCTGTCAACGCGCTGCGCGACTACGTTTTCGAACAATATCCGCAACAACAACGGATTCCTGCGCCGCTCGCGTCCGGATGGGATGATTGATCGACGCGACATGCAATTCATGCAAAACGGTCGAAAAGTGTTCAAGGAAGTGCTGCCGATGGTCAGCAAACACATCAGTGATCACATGGAAGCCGAAGGGGTCGGGAACACCGACCTGAAACGCCTTTGGTTGCATCAGGCTAACAAAACCATGAACGATTTCATCGGTAAAAAGGTTCTGGGCCGCACGCCAGAGGCGGATGAACAACCCAACATCCTTCAGGATTATGCCAACACCTCATCCGCTGGGTCGATTATCGCATTTTCGAAGTATTCGGATGACCTGCAAGAGGGCGATCTGGGTTTGATCTGTTCTTTCGGGGCCGGGTATTCGGTGGGCTCAGTGATCGTAAAGCGCCACGCCTGAACAACGCCTAATTTTCGGCCGTCACCTTGAAAATCTGGAACGCAGCGCCGGGTGCGCCCTGAATACTGCTGAGGTAATCAGGCACCTCGCCTTCGACCAGCCGAGTTTGTAGGCCATGCCCTTCCGACGCCCATGCCCAGAATTCAGCCCTTGGCGCTGACGTGCAGAGCATAACGTAGTCGACACCCAGCTCAGCCAAGCGCGGCGCGGCTTGCGAGGCTTCGACCCGGAACAGGTCAATTTGCGCCAGAATTCCGGCCTGATTCCGATGGTAGTTTCCGCCCAGAACCGAATGGTCCGTAAATCGCAACACATGCGCGGCGAAGTCGAAATCAACCAGAATCATGCCGCTGGGCAGACTTTGCAAAGCCGCGTAAGCGTGCTGTGTACGGCAAGATGCCCCTGATTCTGACGCATCCTGTCCAACAGCGGCAGCCGAAGCGGTGAACGAGGGTTGAGAAAGCGCGCCGATCTGTTTTTCCAAACTAATGCCCACTTTGGGCGAGGCGCTGATTACAAACGCCACCATCGCCAGACCGGCAGCCATTCGGCGATCCCGCGCGTAAGACACATAAAGCACGCGGAGAATCTGTGCCTGAACCGCAACAAGCGAAACGCTCAGGAAGGTCATCATCCGGGTCTGGTAGAGGAACACGACGAATCCGGCAGCAATCAGGACCAAAAACAAGGTGTAGTCCAATCTGGCCTGCGATCTTGCGGCGAAGGCAAGTGCCGCGCCCATCGAAAGAATGGACATGGCGATCAAAGCCACGGCTTCACCTCTGTGTCGCTCGAGCACGACCGAGATATTCTGAGCCTCAGCCACCTGGCTCAACCAGTAATCCCGCATATCCTGGGGCAGAGCGTCAATTGGATTGCTGAGACAATGGGGGGCAAACGCAAACGCAACGGCAAGTGTCACCACAGCAAGCGCCATGCAGGCCCCGAACCGACCCGGAACCGACCAGCCAGAGCCGATCCAAGCTGCAGCCAATAGCCCAAGCGCGGCAACACTTGCGGGCAGGGCCACGCTCAGGGTCAGTGCGTCACAGCTCGGGTAGAAAAACCCTTCTCGACCGGTTGTGACAAAGCTGGTCAGCGCAAGTGTCGCTGTCAACGCAGTCGCGAAGGTCATTGTGCGCTTACGGGAAGAGGCACCATTGGCAATCCAGTCGATGGCGCAGAAAACAGCGACAAGGGCGACCTGAAGGATCGACTCGGTACCGACGGACACTGAAAGCCCCAGGCAAACGCCTAGCAGCCCTGCAGCATAAGACCTGTCTTTTCGCAGAACAAAAAATGCAAGCGCCGCTGCAAAGAGAAGGATCTGAAGGTTGTGATGATCGAACGAGAAATAATCGAACTTGCGAGAGTGTTCGAGTGTCAGAACTCCGATAACCAAAGCCGAGATAGCGCCCTCACGTCCACCCAACACACCGCCTGTTACTGCAAAAGCCCAAAGGGTTAGCGAGGCCAACAGCGCAGGCCAAGCAAAGGCCGTGATCTGAAAGGCGATTTCCGGAGCAATGACCGCGCTCAGCACACTATAGAGCCCGGCAATCGGGGCATCGACCAAACGCGACCAATGCATCAAGGTGCCGTCGTCGGGTCCCAACCGATGCTGATAGGGGTCAAACCAGCCCTGCCCCGCCAAAAGGTCGCGCACACCAACCCAACGCATCACATCGTCAGACCCTTCGTAGTGGCCGCTGAGCGTCATTAGGACCACCAGCATCGCAAAGGCGCACAGGAAAGCCCACCGAACCACCGGGTCGGCGCAACTGCTATAACGCTTTTGCAATGTCTGCATGCTTTTTGATCCTCGACAGCACTGTCTGCGCCAGACTTCTATCGCATGGGCGTGACTGAATTGAGGCACGCTGCACCATGTGGGACCATGTTTTGACCGAAAATCAGTGTCACGCCATGATGCCAAAGCAACCGGCGGTTTTCAGCCAGTGCGCGAGAACTCACCTAAGACGATAGGCTCAGCTGACGCTTTCTTCTTCGAGATGCAGCTTCATCTCGATCAGGACCTGTTGCAACAGACTGGTTTCTTTCAGCAGCCGTTTGGCCTCGTTCACGGTAATTATTCCGTCTTCGATAGCAGCCTGATATTCTGTCATCAGCATCGCAAACCGCTGGCTGAGCGCGATCACATCCGAATTTACACCACCTGTGCGCGGTTCATCCGAGTTGCGATCACCATATGAAAGAGTGATGTTCTTCAGGTCAGCCAAAGCAGATGTCACATGCGGATAAGACGCTGCATTTTCAAGGCGAGCCACTGCATCCACAGGCATGAATCTGTCCGCATGTTCAGCATTGTCGGAGTAATATCGCCCTAATGTGGCCTTCGATTTCCCCGTAATTTCACATGCCGCCTCGATTCCGACGTCCTTGACCAATGCTTCAGTGTGCTTCTTCAGATAGGCCCCGATATCTGCCATTTTTTTACCTTTGTTACCTGCAAACGCCCGCCCGATGTCCAAACGGGGGAAAGCGTCGGGAAATTTCCCATAACTGAGTCATAATTGAAATGTCATACATTGACTATCCCTCAGATAAGCGGGGGATTTTGTGAGTGAGTGGCGGCAGTTCAAGCCGGTAATGAGTGATTGCGAGGTGGTATTGTTTGGCCTCGCTGCGTTTTGGCCACATGTTGGCCGACGGCGTCGCTGTTGCAGATGCGGGGGTTCCATCCCCTAGAGCGTAGCTCGGCCTCTGCAGAAACAACGGCGACGTCGCTCCATCAAATTGATTGCTGTCTTGTTCCTTTCCACCAAGCGATTTAGACCCGCGCCATGGCAAAGCTGTATTTCAACTATTCGACCATGAACGCGGGCAAATCGACCGTGTTGCTGCAAGCCTCGCACAACTATCGCGAGCGCGGGATGCAGACCTATCTGATGACTGCTGCTATTGACGGGCGTGCGGGTGCCGGTCGGATAGCCTCGCGTATCGGCATCTCGGAGCAAGCCGACACCTTCACTCCTGACGACGATGTATTCACTATGATTCAGAATCGCCTGAACGAAGGCGTGGTGGCGTGCGTGTTCATCGACGAGGCCCAGTTCCTGTCCGAAGAACAGGTCTGGCAGTTGGCACGCGCAGTCGATGATCTGAAAGTGCCAGTTTTGGCCTATGGGTTAAGGGTGGATTTTCAGGGAAAACTGTTCCCCGGATCAGCCGCCTTGCTGGCCCTTGCAGACGAGATGCGCGAGGTGCGCACAATCTGCAAATGCGGCCGCAAGGCCACAATGGTGATTCGTCAGGACGAAAACGGGAATGCCATCACCGAGGGTGCTCAGGTACAGATCGGCGGCAACGAGACCTATGTCTCGCTCTGCCGCAAGCACTGGCGTGAGGCGATGGGCGACTAAACCGGATTGGGCAGCGCCCTGCCTGCGACAAAGGCCGCGACGTTGTCCAGCGCCATGTGCCCCATGCTGCTGCGGACTTCTTCGGTGGCCGTACCCAGATGGGGCAGCAAGGTGACGTTTTCCATATCGCAGAGGGCCTGGGGTACTTTGGGTTCAAACTCGTAGACGTCCAGCCCCGCCCCTGCAATCTGACCGGATCGAAGCGCCGAGATCAGGGCCATTTCGTCCACGACCTCGCCCCGCGCAATGTTGACCAGGATGGCCGAAGCGCGCATCGCTTCAAGGACCTGAGAGTTGACCAGATGGCGAGTGTCGGCCCCGCCAGGAACCGCCAGCACAAGGAAGTCGACCGAGGCGGCCAGAGCCTGCAAATCGGGGATGAACTCTGCCGGAAAGTCCAAGTCCTTTGCGCTGCGGGACTGGTATGCCACCCGCATTCCGAACCCGAAATGACAACGCCGGGCAATGGCCTGCCCGATGCGGCCCATCCCAACAATGCCGACGCGCTTGCCGGTAACGTGATGTCCCAGCATCTGCGTCGGGTGCCACCCCTGCCACTGGCCCGATCGGACCAGCCGCTCGCCTTCGCCTGCGCGACGCGCCGTGGTCAGCAGCAGGGTCATAGCGATATCTGCCGTCGCGTCGGTTACAGCGCCAGGCGTGTTCGTCACCTCGACCCCTTTTGCGCGCGCGGCTTCGACGTCGATATGATTGTAGCCAACGCCGAAATTGGCCAACAGCTTGCAGCGCACTGTACCCGCATCTGCAAAAACCTGCGCCGAGAACAAATCGCCCAGTGTTGGCACAACAACGTCGAATTTCGTCAAAGCAGACAGCATCTCCAGCCGCGACAAGGGCAGAGTGTTTTCACGTATCTCTACGTCGAACTCGGTACGGGCGCGGGCCTCGACCGCCGGTGTCATTGGGCGCGTGATCAGCAGTTTCATCAGTGCATCCGTCCACCAGTTGGAACTTTGCCATCCGGTCCGATCAGAACGATCTCGCCGTTTTCATCGGGCAGGCCCAGCACCAGAACTTCGGACATGAACTTGCCGATCTGGCGCGGTGGAAAATTGACAACGGCCATGACCTGCTTGCCCACCAGAGCCGACGGATCGTAATGTGCCGTGATCTGAGCCGAGGTTTTGCGCTCGCCAATTTCGTCACCAAAGTCGATCCACATCTTGATCGCGGGCTTGCGGGCCTCGGGATAGGGTTCGGCGCGGATCACCTCGCCCACACGGATGTCGACCTTGAGAAAGTCGTCGAATGAAATCTCACTCACGTGACAGCTCCTTGGATCGGTCAGTTGCGGCTTTGACGGCACGGTGAAGCAAGTCGGGGAACCCCTGCTCATCATGCATTAAAACTTCAAGCGCGGCCTGCGTGGTACCGTTTGGAGAGGTCACATTGATGCGCAGTTGCGTTGGATCATCCTCAGCCGCCATGGCCAACGCACCGGCCCCCGCGACCGTGGACTTGGCCAGTTTCATCGCCAGTTCTGCAGGCAAACCCTGCGCCTCACCCGCTGCGGCCAGAGTTTCGATCAGGTGGAAAACATAAGCCGGGCCAGAGCCGCTGAGGCCGGTCACGGCGTCCATCTGCGCTTCATTGTCCAGACGAACGGTCTCGCCCACCGCCGACAGCAGGCTTTCAGCCAGTGTCAGATCATCTCCTGAGGCTTGGTTGTTGCCGATCAGTGCCGTGATACCCTGGCGGATCGCTGCAGGCGTGTTGGGCATCGCGCGAATGATCGGAGTGTCGTTGCCCAGAACGGTTTCAAATGTGGCAATCGATGTGCCTGCGGCTACCGAGACAAACAGGCTTTTACCACCGTCCAGCGCCTGAATGGCTGGCAATGCCTCGCCCATCATTTGCGGTTTGACGGCGACAAGTACCACGGCGGGCGCTTCGGGCAGTGGGGTGTTGATGTTGACACCCTGCGCTTTCAACCAGTCTGACGGGTACGGATCGATCACCCAAACGGACGCTGGCGGAAGGCCGTGTTCCAGCCATCCCGCCAGCATTGCGGACCCCATCTTTCCGCACCCCAGAAGCACAAGCCCCTGTTCGGCCACACGCGTCATGTCCATTTGCCCCTCCCGCGTTACATATCGGTTTGGGGCAAAGCTTTACGCCCGGCCGTAGGCCTCTGCAATGGCCACTTGCATGGCTTCTTCTGGCTCTCGATTACCCCAAGTCACCAGTTGGATCGCCGGATAATACCGCTCGGCGCTCATGACAGCGGCGGTGATCATCGTGTTGATCTGATCCGCGCTGGCTGTCTGTCCCCCTGCAAGGACCAGCCCATAGCGGTAGACCATCAGCTTTTGGTTTGCCCAATAGGTAAAGGCGCCTGCCCAGCACTGGTCATTCATCTTGTTGAGCAACTCATAGAGCTGCATTTCACGCTCGGCCGGCGGCTCCATTTCGAACGAGCACACCATGCGCAGCGTTTCGTCATAGTTGGACCAGGCCAGAGTGATCGAATAGGTCCGCCACTGGCCTTCGACGGCCATGGCAATCTGATCGTCCCCAATGCGATCAAAATCCCAGTCGTGATGTTCGGCCAGATGTTCAACAATGTCGATCGGATGAATGTCTTCTTCGAGATACTGCTCGGAAAGGGCCATAATGCCACCTCACTAATCTCTAGCATTTTGGGGCTGGCAGCGCCCCAGCGCTAGTTGCCTGCTCTACAAGCCGGGCTTCCCCCGTGGGCCTGTACTAAATATGGTGCGATGTGGCGTGAGTTCTGGCAACCCTATTTCTTGGGGATAACAGCAATAAGTTGTGGACAGTCGGCAACGGCGATCAAAATATTGGCAGTCGCACCAGCTTTGTCTTGATTAAATTCTGCGACGCGTCAAAATACACATCACCGCACAATCCGGGCTGGATTGCGCGGCTTTAAGCTTTGTCCAAACAACTTGAAAACGGGAAAGCCCGGGCGTTATTTGTCCAGTTTCGCCTCGAGCGCAGCAATGCGGGCTTCGAGCGCTGCATTTTCTTCGCGCGCTTTCTGGGCCATGGCGCGGACAGCGTCGAATTCTTCGCGGGTAACGAAATCGCGGTCGGCCAGCCAGCGGTCGATCATCGACTTCATCGCGTTCTCGGCCTCTTCCCGCGCGCCTTGCGCCACGCCCATGGCGTTGGTCATCAGTTGGGACACGTCGTCCAGGATCTTGTTGCGGGTCTGCATGTGTACACTCCGGTCTCACGGTTTATCTGTATATGGGCAAAGAATGGCGCAGGCTCAAGGTTGACTTGCCCTGCAAACCCCGGGCAATGAGACGCACATGCAGGCTGTTCTGAACTTCCCCGATCTGTCGCCCGAATTGTTCTCGATCTCATTGTTCGGGATGGAGTTCGCGTTAAGGTGGTATGCGCTGGCCTATATTGCCGGAATTCTGATCGCCTGGCGACTTGCCGTTGTGGCGCTGCGGCGTCCTGCCCTATGGCCCGCGGATTCCCCTCCGATGAAACCGGATCAGCTGGAGGATCTGGTCACCTGGATCATTCTGGGCGTGATTCTGGGTGGCAGGCTTGGCTTTGTCCTGTTTTATCAGCCAGCCTATTACTTATCGAACCCGTTAGAGATTCTGAAAGTCTGGCAAGGCGGCATGGCGTTTCATGGCGGCCTGCTGGGCGTTATCCTTGCGTCCTACCTGTTTGCCCGCCGACATCAGATCCCCGCTCTGTCGCTGGGCGATCTGGTCGCCTACACCGTTCCGCCCGGCCTGCTGTTGGGGCGGCTGGCCAACTTCGTCAATGCAGAACTGTGGGGCCGACCAAGTGAGCTACCTTGGGCCGTGATTTTCCCCGGCTTCGCCGCACAGGATTGTCCCGGCGTGGTTGCGGGAATGTGCGCAAGGCACCCGTCACAACTGTATGAAGCCGCGCTTGAGGGCGTGTTGTTGGGCACATTGCTGCTGTGGCTGGTCTATCGCAGAGGGGCCTTTAAAAAACCGGGCATGATCATGGGCCTGTTTCTGGCGGGATATGGCGCGTCGCGTTTTATTGTCGAGTTCTTCCGTCAACCGGATGCTCAGTTCGTGTCACCCGGCAACCCGCTGGGGCTGGCCTGGCATGTGGGCGGTTATGGCCTGACCATGGGTCAAATCCTGTCATTGCCGATGATCGCGATTGGCCTTTGGTTCGCCCTGCGCGCGCGGCGAGCGACATGACCCTGACCGATCATCTGGTCGCCCGCATCCGGCAGGATGGGCCGATGAGCGTTGCAGACTACATGGCCGAATGCCTGTTGCACCCCACGCTGGGCTACTACACAACCCGCGATCCACTCGGGACCAAGGGGGATTTCACCACCGCGCCCGAGATCAGCCAGATGTTTGGAGAACTGATCGGGCTGTCCTTGGCGCAATGCTGGATGGATCAGGGAAAGCCTACGCCGTTTACCTTGTGCGAGCTGGGTCCGGGGCGCGGCACACTTATGGCCGACATTCTACGCGCGACGCGGGGTGTACCCGGGCTCCACGATGCCGCAAGAGTGACACTGGTCGAGGTCTCACCGGTGTTGAAACAGTTGCAGGCCGAGACCCTGAAGGATTACGCGCCGACCTGGATAAACAGCGTCGCAGACCTGCCGGACCAGCCTCTGTTCTTGGTGGCAAACGAATTCTTTGATGCCCTGCCTATTCGTCAGTTTCTGCGTGATGGCGACGGGTGGAGTGAACGCTTGGTGGGTGAGCGGGACGGCGCGCTGCTGTTTGGGCGGGGCCCAATCGGACCACAAGCAGCGCTGAAGGACAGGCTTGCGGACACTAAAGACGGTGATCTGATCGAGCTATGTGCGGCAGCGATTCCTATTCTGACCGTGATTGCTGGCCGGATCGCCAGCCATGGTGGTGCGGCTCTGATCGTCGATTATGGCGACTGGCATTCGCTGGGCGACACGTTGCAGGCCCTTCAAAACCACGAACGCACTGATCCTCTGGCGGCACCGGGTCAGGCCGATCTGACGGCACATGTGGATTTTGAGCCTTTGGCCGCTTCAACCCGCGCCTGTGGGTGTCGCCATACTCGCGTGACACCTCAGGGCGTGTTTCTGGAGCGGCTTGGCATCACGGCGCGCGCGCAGGCATTGTCCAAGGCGCTGAGCGGTTCTGAGCTGGATGTATTGATTGCCGCGCATCGCCGGTTGACGCACCCGGATGAAATGGGAAATCTGTTCAAAGTGATGGGCCTTTTCCCGGCCTATGCCGCCCCACCGCCAGGATTAGAGCCATGACACTGGAAATTCTGACCTCAGACTTGCTGTCGCCATTGCGTCATGGGTTCTTTACCCGTCGCGGCGGGGCTTCGTCCGGCATCTTTGGCGGTTTGAATTGCGGCTATGGCTCGTCCGACCAAACTGAGGTCGTAGCGTTGAACCGCAAGCGGGTGGCGGACGCAATGGAGGTTACACCCGAGGCGATGATCGGTGTGCATCAGGTCCATTCTCCGACAGTTCTGACAGTTGAAGGCCCGGTTCAGGGCGAACGGCCCAAGGCGGATGCCATCGTCACCGCGACCCCTGGCCTCGCGTTGACGATTCTCACTGCGGATTGTCAGCCAGTTCTGTTTGCGGACCCAAATGCTCAGGTAATCGGTGCTGCCCATGCGGGCTGGCGCGGTGCGTTGGACGGTGTGTTAGAAGCCACGCTGGATGCCATGGAAGCGCTTGGTGCCAATCGAAACGACATCCGTGCCGTGATCGGCCCCAGCATTTCGCAACGCGCCTATGAAGTGGGCCCCGAATTTCTGGACGCATTCATCGCCGATTCTCCAGAAAACACGCGGTTCTTTGCAAACGGACAGGATGACCGGCTGCAATTCGACCTGCCTTCTTTTGGCCTGCACAGGCTGCGGCAGGCTGGCGTTGGGCAGTCAGAGTGGACCCGACATTGTACCTATTCCGACCCGGATCGGTTCTATTCCTATCGCCGTGCAACGCACAGGAACGAGGCCGATTACGGCAGGCTGATCTCGGTCATAAGATTGTGATTCAGGTCCAGATTTAGGCACCTCGCCACTTTTCCGCCACATTTTTTGTGTTTACCGGACTCAAGATTCGTGACGAGTTTTGCCAGCTATCAGATGGGTATCTGACGTTCGTGTTTTGAACGCTGGCTCGTTGAGTGAAAGGACTGTGCATATTTATTTCTTGTCTGCAAAACATCCCTGTTAAGCCTTATCCGTGCCGCAAATCGCCGTCACAAAAGGTTCATGAAGGATGCGGGAAATACCTTCCCGCGCAATGCAGGACCAGAAACATGAAACCCAAATCCCGCTTTCTCAAGGCCATGGTAGCCGCCACTCGGGACCATAAGCTGGAAATGCCGTGGAAACGGGTATCAAGCCATTCTGCCAGGGTTGCCAGCCATATTGCGGCCCGGCGATGAAGCAGGAGAACCCCAAGACCAAGCTGCCGGTCTAAATACGGGGTAAACGTGCAACGGGCAGGCTCCGGCCCGATGTCGCGTAAGTCGTAAGTAAAAATTTACGGCTTTTTTCAGGAGTTTGTGTGTGTGCGGGCAATTGCCGCCCGTGAAGTACGAGTTTGTCTGGGGGGTCTATGTGTTGACCATTGGAAAGCGAGATTTTGTCGTCATGCGGGGCCAGAACGGTCACCGTCCAAGGGTCTTCCATTCGTTTCAAGACAAAGAACCTGTTCGTCAGGTGGGCCTGTACGGGGGTACGCCAGGCCTGTTCGGACATTTGAGGGGACGGAATATTTATGACTATTCCTAATTCATTGGCCCGTGCGGCCAGAAATGCCATCGAAACGTCGGCCATGTTGCGGGAAGCACCGCGACCGGTCGCAAAACCCAAGGCGCAACTGCGCCGCTACGAAGTCAGCAGCCTGCTGCCAAACGGAGACGTGGCTCAAACCCGTCACATCGCACCCGCTCTGCCGATGTTTGAAGACGCCTTTTGCGCCTTTTCGCGCGGATCGCTGGTTGAAACGGAACACGGACCGATTGCGATCGAGGACCTGATGCCAGGCGACACGGTTCTGACGCAGGATGGCAGTTCGCAAACTGTATTGTGGAAGGGGTCTGTCACTCTGATCCCGGGGCGTGAGGATTCACGTGGGCGGACCCGCCCGCTGACTCGGATCATGGCTGACACGTTTGGGATGCAAAAGCCGATGTCGGGCGTAATTGCCGGACCTGCGGCGCGAATCGTCGGGTCTCCGGGGCATTTGCGGCACCTGCATGGGGGTGAACCGATTCTGACACCGGTCTCTGAATTTCAGGATGGGATGGGTGTGATTGAAACAATGCCACCAACACCAGTCGAACTGTTTCACATTTGCCTCAAACGGCATTCCGTTATTCGTGTAGATGGTTTACAGTTCGAGACATATCACCCAGGTGTGAACGCGGTTCGCATGATCAGCCATTCGTTGCGGTCGATTTATCTGAACCTGTTCGCTCACATCGAGTCGCTCAACGATTTTGGTCCGCTGCTGATGCCGCGCGCCGGAGATGGTGAGATCGACGCGATGTCAGCCTGAGTGTGATAATAGGTACTGCATTATGGGGGGGCATCATGCAGCTGGTACTAAGTTGGGTTCTATCCCTTGCGGTGGCTGCGATGCTGCCACCAAACACCGCACATCCGAAACGTGTCGGCGTTACGCCATCCGGTTCATACGGTCTTCCAGGACGTCGAACGGCACGCCTGGCTCGTCTTTTGCGCCGCGGATAACCAGCGAAGTCTTGACGCTGGCCACGTTCGGCGTGGTCAGCAGTTCGCCGGTCAAAAACTGTTGGAAACTGCTAAGATCGGGTGCGACGCATTTCAGGATGAAGTCCACTTCGCCATTTAGCATGTGGCATTCCCGAACCAGCGGCCATTCGCGGCAGCGTTCCTCGAACGCGCGCAGTTCGGTTTCGGCCTGGCTGTCCAGCCCGACCATGGCAAACACCTGCACTTCGAATCCAAGCTCACGTGAATTGACCTCGGCATGATAGCCGGTGATATAGCCGGATTCTTCCAGTGTGCGCACCCGGCGCAAGCATGGTGGAGCCGAGATGCCAACCCTTTTGGCCAGTTCGACATTGGTCATGCGACCGTCTGCCTGCAATTCCGCCAGAATCTTGCGATCAATTTCATCCAGCCGAGTCGTGACCATAAAATGCTCCTGATTTTTGCGGTTCTTATATCAGCCCCCTAGGCACGCGCAATAATGTTTCGCACATGCGCAATTTTCTTTGTTTTCAAATCACTCAATTCCTTCCAGTGCAGTGCACAGGGCCATGATCAGGATGGGGGTTTAAGCCGGGTCGGTCGGGCGCTATATCGGGGCAACGGGCTAACGGCCCAATTCAAGCAATTCGAGCGGGGTTAGCATGGCCGACACACGACACACCAAGGTTCTGATCATCGGGTCAGGGCCCGCAGGATACACCGCAGGGGTTTATGCAAGCCGTGCCATGCTGGAGCCTATTCTGGTTCAGGGGATCGAGCCCGGCGGCCAATTGACCACGACGACCGAAGTCGAAAACTGGCCCGGCGATACCGAGGTTCAAGGCCCTGACCTGATGGTGCGCATGCAGGACCATGCAAAGGCGATGGGTTGTGAAGTGATCGGCGACATCATCAGCGATCTGGACCTCAGCCAACGCCCCTTCACCGCCAAAGGCGACAGCGGCACAACATACACCGCAGATGCAGTTATCCTGGCCACTGGTGCGCGCGCCAAATGGCTTGGCCTACCGTCCGAAGAGAAATTCAAAGGCTTTGGCGTCTCGGCCTGCGCCACTTGTGACGGGTTCTTCTATCGCGGGCAGGAAATCGTGGTGATCGGCGGCGGCAACACTGCTGTGGAAGAGGCCCTGTTCCTAACCAACTTCGCCAGCAAGGTCACTTTGATCCACCGCCGCGATGAGTTGCGGGCGGAAAAGATCCTGCAAGACCGGCTGATGAAAAACGAAAAGATCGAACCGTTGTGGTTCCACGAGTTGGACGAAGTGATCGGCACTGACGCGCCTTTGGGTGTGGAAGGCGTGCGCGTCAAACATGTCAAAACCGGCGAGATCACAGAGATTCCGTGCAAAGGTGTTTTTGTTGCCATCGGTCACGCCCCGGCGAACGAGCTGATCAAGGGCACGCTGGAAACCCATATGGGCGGCTATGTCGTTACCAAGCCGGGCACAACTGAAACGTCGGTTCCGGGTGTATTCGCGGCAGGTGATCTGACAGACCACGTTTACCGTCAGGCCGTCACAAGCGCCGGCATGGGTTGCATGGCCGCGCTGGATGCCGAACGTTTCCTGGCCGAAAACGAATAATTGCGATCTTTGGTCCCCGACACGGGTTGGGGACCGCACCCTGCCGCCTTGACCCTGTCACAGTGCCGTATCAGGATTGTCGAAAGACAGGCGAAAAACGGGTGAGCTTTTGAACAACGCTCTTTGGCGCGGCGGGTGGGCAACCCGACTTCGGATCGGCAGCGGCCTGATCCTGTTTGTCTTTGCGTTTTTTCACTTCATCAACATCGGCCTGGGCCTGTTTCATACCGATTATCTGCACGGTATGCAGGACGGCCGGAAAGAGGTGACGCGCCACGACGCCATGAGCGTGCTTCTCTATGCTGCGCTGTTCGTGCATGCCGGTCTGGCCCTCGTGTCTATCGCGCAGCGCAGGACATTGCGCATGCCATTCAGCACAGCTCTTCAAGTAGTGCTGGGCCTGCTGATCCCTTTGCAACTGATCTCGCACATTATTCACACACGGGTCGCGCATGAGGTTTATGACGTCAATGACGAGATGGGATACATTATCATCCTGATGTGGCCCAGCATTGCGGTCTGGATGCAAAGCGCGCTGCTTCTGATCGTATGGGTGCATGGATGCATCGGCCTGCATATGTGGCTGCGACTGACCAAATGGTGGTCGCGTGCCGTACCCTATCTGATCGGCGTCGCGGTCTTTGTTCCACTGTTCGCACTGGCTGGCCTGCTGACCGAAGGGCGCCGCATCTGGGCCGACTTTGCAGACGAGTTTCTGCGCGAACAGTATATCGAGCACTACAACTGGCCATCTCCCGAAGCTTTTCAAATGCTGTTCAGCGTCAAGGACAATGCCCTGATGGCCTTTTGGCTGGCACTTGGCGCAACAGGTCTGGTTTTCATTGGACGCAAACTCTGGCGGCGCAGGCATTCCGTACGTGTTTCCTATGCCCGAGGGCCCGAAGTGGTCGCGGAAAAGGGCATGACATTGCTTGAGATTTCCCAGGCCAACGGCGTCCCCCATGCGGCCCTCTGCGGTGGCAAAGGACGCTGCACAACATGCCGCGTCATAGTCGAAGACGGCGGCAACGCGTTACCGCCTCCCAGCGAGGTCGAGGCGCGCAGTCTGGCTGCGGTTGGCGCATCGCCCCAGACTCGTCTGGCCTGCCAGATCCGCCCCACAGAGCCGACCACCGTTTTCCGTGTCTTCCGACCAGATGGAGGACGCATTCGTGGACACGCCAGCCAGGGAGAGGAACGTCAATTGGCGGTTCTGTTTCTGGATATGCGAGGCTTTACCGCCCGCACAACGGGGCAGCTGCCCTATGACATCGTGTTTTTACTGAACCGGTTTTTTGATGCGGTGGTGCCCGCCATTACAGACGAAGGCGGCATCGTGGACAAATATATGGGCGACGGGCTGCTGGCGGTTTTTGAAAAACGCGATGCGGCAACCTCGGCCCGCGCCGGGTTAAATGCGGCGATCGCGATCAGCCGGGCGCTGGATCTGTTCAACCAACAGCTTGAGGCTGAAGGAAGCCCCGGAATACGCATCGGTATGGGATTGCATCTTGGCGATCTGGTCGTGGGTGAAATCGGTGCGCAAGGCCACGCCGCAAAAACAATCATCGGTGATGCAGTCAATGTGGCCAGCCGCCTGGAAAGCGAAACCAAAGCGCTGGGTGTCGAACTGCTGGTTTCTGACGAATTGCTGCGCGCCGCAGGTGTGGATGTGGCACAAGCAGAGATCAGAGCTTTCGAACTGCGCGGTGTCTCAGAGCCGATTCCCGCCCTGCCAGTGATGCGCGCCTCGCAACTAGAGCCAAATGGACAAAAACAGGAACAGTCATACTCTGCCTGAGGGAATTCATTCCATTCCGAAGAACCATGTCACACGGCGTGCTTCCAAGTTAGAAATTCCTTCCAATTCGGAAAAAATCAGCGCATATCCTCCTTTGTTTCATTGACGCCGGTGGACTTTGCCCAACAGTCAGTGCAAATGCCCAGAAAACGCCTGATACCCACTGGCTAATCAACACTGCGATAAGAGTATTCCAATGACGATGTTAAGCAATCTGGCCCCGATCCCCGAGCTTTATGTGTCCTATGAGTCCGCTCAGAAACTTAAGGTTGAGGCGGCGGATCTGACCAGCCATGACCTGAGCCCGCGCCAGATCTGCGATCTGGAACTGCTGATGAATGGCGGGTTCAACCCTCTGAAAGGGTTCCTGACCGAGGCTGACTATGACGGTGTGGTCGAGAATATGCGCCTGGCCGATGGTGCGCTCTGGCCGATGCCGATCACGCTGGATGTCAGCGAAGAGTTTGCAGGCAGCATCGAGCTGGGTCAGGACATCGCCCTGCGCGATCAGGAAGGCGTGATCCTTGCCACCATGACCGTGACCGACCGCTGGACGCCGGACAAGGCGCGCGAGGCCGAGAAGGTATTCGGCGCAGACGACGACGCGCACCCCGCAGTCAACTATCTGCACAACGTGGCTGGCAAGGTCTATCTGGGCGGTCCGGTGACGGGTATTCAACAGCCCGTTCACTATGACTTCCGCGCCCGCCGCGATACACCGAACGAACTGCGCGCCTATTTCCGCAAACTGGGCTGGCGCCGCATCGTGGCTTTCCAAACCCGCAACCCGCTGCACCGTGCGCATCAGGAACTGACCTTCCGCGCCGCGAAGGAAGCACAGGCCAACCTGCTGATCCACCCTGTGGTCGGCATGACCAAGCCCGGAGACGTGGATCACTTCACCCGTGTCCGTTGCTATGAGGCGGTTCTGGACAAGTACCCAGCCTCGACCACCTCGATGTCGTTGTTGAACCTGGCGATGCGCATGGCGGGCCCGCGCGAGGCGGTCTGGCACGGTCTGATCCGCGCCAACCACGGTTGCACGCACTTCATTGTCGGGCGCGACCATGCCGGTCCGGGCAAGAATTCAGCCGGGGAAGATTTCTATGGCCCCTATGACGCGCAGGACTTGTTCCGCCAATACCAAGATGAAATTGGCGTCGAGATGGTTGATTTCAAACACATGGTTTATGTGCAGGAACGCGCTCAATACGAGCCGAATGACGAGATTCTCGATAAGGATGATGTCACCATCCTGAACATCAGCGGCACAGAACTGCGCCGCCGTCTGGCCGAGGGTTTGGAAATCCCGGAATGGTTCTCGTTCCCAGAGGTTGTGGCCGAACTGCGCAAAACCAAGCCGCCACGCAGCCAACAGGGCTTTACCGTGTTCTTCACCGGCTTCTCAGGCTCGGGCAAGTCGACCATCGCCAACGCGCTCATGGTCAAGCTGATGGAAATGGGTGGCCGTCCCGTGACGCTGCTGGATGGAGACATCGTGCGTAAGAACCTGTCGTCAGAACTGGGTTTCTCGAAAGAGCACCGCGACCTGAACATCCGCCGCATTGGCTATGTGGCATCCGAGATCACCAAAAACGGTGGTATCGCCATCTGTGCACCGATCGCCCCATACGCCACCACACGCCGGGCGGTTCGGGAAGAGATCGAACAGTTCGGTGCCTTCTGTGAAGTACATGTTGCGACCTCGATTGAGGAATGCGAACGCCGTGACCGCAAGGGCCTCTACAAACTGGCGCGCGAGGGCAAGATCAAAGAGTTCACCGGCATCTCTGACCCCTATGACGTGCCCCAGAACCCAGAGTTGTCCGTCGAGACAGAGAATGTCGACGTCGATAACTGTGCCCATCAGGTTCTGCTGAAGCTGGAAAGCATGGGGTTGATCGCTGCAAACTGACGCCAGCGCACCAAGACAATTCGGCCTCCGGTTTACGGGGGCCTTTTTTGTTTGTCCTGATTGACAAGCGCTGCCCGGGTTGGTGCTGTGTGGCGGGATGCCGGGTAGACACGAACTATGACTCGCACTTTGCCAACCATTGCCAGTTTCTGGTTCGGGTCCGATCTGACCTGGCTGGAGCAGATCTGCATTCGATCCTTTCTGGACCAAGGGCATGCGTTTGTTCTGTATCTCCCGCACGAGACACAAGGCATCCCCGCAGGTGTCCAGACGCGCCCCGCCAGCGACGTCTTCTGGCCCCCGCCCTTTCCCCTGCAACCCGGCGACCGACAGGGCGTAGCCGTATTTTCAGACATCTTCAGATTGCATCTGATTCAGCAAAGCGAGGTCATCTGGGTCGATCTCGACGCATATTGCGTGAAAGCCTTCGACTTTTCGTCTGATTGGGTGTTCGCGCGTTCCAAAGCCGACGACTTTCCAACCGGGGTTCTACGCTTGCCCAATAACTCCCAAACGCTTGGGCTGATGCAGGATTTCGTGATGTCGGCAAACCCAACCCAACCATGGCGTGGTCGGCGTGCAAGACGGCATAATCGTGAGCGTATCGCAAACGGTGAAAGCTGGGGTATAGAAAGCCTGCCCTGGGGCAGCTCTGGCCCAAAAGCCTTTGGGCATTTCTTGCGCCAAACCGGTGAAGACAAGTACGCGATGGCGGCCGAGACCCTCTATCCGCTGGCACCTGCCGAGCTTTGGAAACTGCATGACCCGAACGTGGCGCTGGTCGAGATCGAGGGCGAAGTTACGCATTCGGTCCATGTCTACGGTCATCAGAAAAAGCTGTTGGCAACCCAACTGGCCGGACTACCGGTTCCGGGATCATATCTCGATGCGCTTTGCGCCCGACACGGGATCGACTCTCGGTCCGCGCCAATCAAGCCATTGGACTGGATGCGACCTGCGCCAAGGCGGTAAAGACAGTATAAAGACAGTATATTGTGCGATTTCACATCGCGGCGTGGCCATGCGCGGCCAGTTCAGCGGAAGTTCTGTTTGTCAGACGTTCCGCTCAAAATTGCGAAATCCCGGTCCTTGTCTATTCGTTCGTCGGCAGATCGACCTGCCCGCGCATCAATACGTGTCCTCGTCCAGCGACCTTGATCCCGGTCATTCCATCTGTCGGGCCAACACGCGTGACAGTGGCCTGTCCGGGACGTCCCATGTCGTGGCCCTGTTCCGCGACGAAACTGTCTTTGGACATCAATCCATATTTCCAAAGATACGCCGCCATGGCGCCCGTAGCAGACCCAGTGAACGGGTCTTCGGGCGGGCTGGGAGGGGCGAGCAACAGACGCGAGAACGTATCACCTGCATCGGTGGCTCCTTCCAGCGTGACCAGAAAGGGTTCAGCCATATCCGAACCCGAAAATCCGGCGGCCTCGGCTACTTTTCTCAAAGGACCCTCGACCAGTTGAGCCGCGCGCAAGGCCTCATGGTCGCGCAGAACGGTGATGCAGAACGGCAGACCGGTTGAAACAAACTGAGGCGGAGAGATTATAGCGCTTTCAGGAAGGCCGATAGTCGAAGCCACCAGATCCACCGGAACATGTGCACCAAATTGAGGTGCGACCTGGGTCATTTCGATCTCATCACCTGTCAACCGAATCGAGACGACCCCTGCCCCGGTTTCCAGCGTCAGGCTTTCGCCTTCAATCATCCCACGCGACCGCATGGCAGCGACAGTGGCAATTGTTGGATGCCCGGCAAAGGGAATTTCCCGGCTGGCCAGAAAGTACCGTACGCGGATATCGGCCACGTCGGATGGGCCGGAAAAGGTGCATTCGACCAGAGAGGTTTCGCGCACATAGGCCATGCACACCTGCTCGGGCAGATGTGCACCGTCATGAACCACGGCACATCCATTGCCACCAAAGGCGCGGTCACTGAAGGCGTCTACCCAATCGAATTCGAACCAGCTCATGCGATTATATCCCGGTGACAGGTGAAAGCGGCATAGCCCGCCAGTTCGTATGTGTCGCTTGTGTTGCGGGAATTGTCACGCCCCAATAGGCGCAGAGAGGCCGTTCAGTGAACGGCCACCGGGGACAAGTCATGCTGACGGGCCAGCACAAAAGCCAGCTTGCGGTCGGCCACCAGCGCCAGTTGCTGCCCATCGGAATCATGTACAGCGTAAAGCTGGTCCAAATCCCCTGCCTGATCGCGCAGATCACGCGGCAGATCGGCAACCTCGACGGTTTTGACATAAACGATACGGTCGCCTTCGGTGTTGAGTTCTATCGGTGTATTCATTGCTCTTACCCCTTGCGTATGTTGATGGTCTGCACCACAGCTTCCGGCACGGCGCGGGTCAGATCCACATGCAGCAGACCGTTTTCCATGATCGCCTCGCCCACTTCGACACCGTCAGCCAGCACGAACATGCGCTGAAACTGGCGCGCCGCAATGCCGCGATGCAGGAATATACGCCCCTCGCTGTCGTCGCGTTGACGGCCCCGGATCACCAGTTGGCGATCCTCGATCGTGATCGACAAATCCTCTTCGGCGAACCCTGCAACCGCAAGAGTGATGCGATAGGAAAAGTCCGAAGTCTGTTCGATGTTATAGGGCGGGTATCCTTCGTTGCCAGCCTTTGCAGACCGTTCCAGAAGGCGTTCCAGTTGCTCGAACCCCAAAAGATGCGGGTATGAGCCAAGAGTAAGTTTCGACACGTATTTTCGTCCTTCTTTGTCAAAGCGACGTGGTGTGCAGCCCCTTTCTGGCAACCGCATGTAATAGAATATGGGAAGAAACCAGGATGTCCACAAGGTCTGGCGCGATAACGTCTGACACACTATCTTGTTGGGCAAGCACCACAACAACCCCGAGTCGCCAATGAACGCGCCCACTGATCTTTCTATGAAAACTGATGAAGTTCTGCGGGTTGAACTGGAAGTTTTCCGCCGTCAGCACCGCGATCTGGACGAAGCGATTGAAGCGCTGCATGACCGGGGAACTGCGGATCAGTTGACGCTACGACGACTGAAAAAAGAGAAACTGCGTCTGAAAGACATCATCCGCATCATCGAAGACCGCCTGACCCCCGATATCATTGCCTGAACACCCTGTAGCGCATTGCCAGAGAACCGGATTTGGCTATAGTGCGCGCTCTTTCTGAGCGCAGGGATGAAAGCGGATGAGCGAAGTGAAAGTCGGGATCATCATGGGCAGCCAATCTGACTGGCCCACGATGAAAGAAGCCGCAGATATTCTGGACGAACTGGGCGTCGCTTACGAAGCGCGCATCGTATCGGCCCACCGCACACCAGACCGGCTGTGGGACTATGGCAAGACCGCCGTATCGCGTGGATTGCACGTGATCATCGCGGGCGCTGGCGGCGCTGCGCATCTGCCTGGCATGATGGCATCGAAAACGCGGGTGCCGGTGATCGGAGTTCCCGTACAGACCCGCGCCCTGTCAGGCGTGGATTCGCTGTATTCCATCGTGCAAATGCCCAAGGGTTTTCCCGTTGCGACCATGGCAATCGGGTCCGCTGGAGGAGCCAACGCCGGCCTGATGGCAGCGGGTATTCTGGCTCTGCAAGACGTGGCTTTGGCCGAACGGCTGGACAACTGGCGCGAGGCGTTGTCGGCCTCAATCCCTGAGGAACCGCAGGGATGAGCCGCATCGGCATCATCGGCACAGGTCATATCGCCGCCCCTATCGCGCGGTTGATGGCTGCCAAAGGACATGAAATCTGCGTGACCGAGCGTAATACCGATGTTTCATCTGCCTTGAAAGCCGAGCTGGGCGTTACGGTCGCTGCTCCCCAGGAGGTGATTGATGCCTCGGACATTGTGTTCCTGTGCCTGCGCCCGCATATCGCCGCTGAGGTTCTGACCCCACTAACCTTTCGCGCGGGCCAGCAGATCGTTTCTGTTATGGCTGCGGTTTCCGCCGAGCAACTTGCTCGGCTTTGCGCGCCGGCGGCAGATTTCGTTCAGACCATTCCACTGGGCTTTCTGGATACCGGCGGCTGCCCGATGGCTGCTTTTGGCAACGATCGGTTGTTGGCCGATCTTTTTGAGCCCGAGAACCCTGTGGTCAAGGTTGCGGATGAATTCGCGCTGAACGCACATTTCGCCATTTGCGCCATGGTTCCCGGCATTTTGGATCTGATGGCCACAGGCACCAAATGGCTGGGCGATGTAACTGGTGATGCCGATAAGGCCGAGTTCTATACGACCCAGTTGATGTCAGGCTTCCTGGCCACGATGGAAAAAGGCAACGCAGGTCGGCTGGCGCAGGAGCGTGACGCGCTTGCGACAGAGGGCACATTGAGCTTGCAGATGACAGACGCCCTGAGGGATCAGGGCGCGCATGACGCGCTGCGTTCGGCGTTGAGTGCAATTGGCAAACGTTTGGAGAGTTGAAGATGGCAGAAATGCTTGCCCAAGGCGCGGTGATCGGAATTCTTGGGGGCGGTCAACTGGGCCGGATGCTGTCAGTGGCGGCGTCAAGGCTAGGCTTTGTCACACATATCTATGAACCGGGCGCAAACCCGCCCGCCGGGCAAGTCGCGGATCGTGTCACGACGGCAGCTTACGACGACATCGATGCCTTGAAAGCATTTGCCGACGCGGTGGATGTCATCACCTATGAGTTCGAAAACATCCCGACCGAGGCGCTGGACATTTTGGAATCCCACCGCCCGATCCGCCCGGGGCGCGAAGCGCTGCGGGTCAGTCAGGATCGTTTGACCGAGAAGAATTTCCTGCAAGACTTGGGCCTGAAAACGGCCCCGTTTGCGGATGTTTCCAATCTGGACAGCCTGAACACGGCAATCGAACAAATCGGGACACCTGCGATCCTGAAAACACGCCGCTTTGGCTATGACGGAAAGGGGCAGGCGCGGTTGCGCAGCCCCGAGGACGCCGAGGCTGCTTTGGCCGACATGGCGGGCGCGCCTGCTATTCTGGAAGGGTTCGTGGACTTCTCACACGAGGTGTCGATCATCGCAGCACGGGGGCTGGACGGCCAGGTGGCCTGTTTCGATCCGGGCGAGAATGTACATCGCGACGGCATCCTGCACACCACCACGATCCCTGCCCGCCTGTCCCCTGCCCAGCGCACAGATGCAATCCTGCTGGCGGCCAACATCCTGAATGCGTTGGAGTATGTGGGTGTCATGGGGGTAGAACTGTTCGTCACGCCCGCTGGTTTGATAGTGAACGAGATTGCACCGCGCGTGCACAACTCGGGCCATTGGACGCAGAATGGCTGTGCTGTTGATCAGTTCGAACAGCATATTCGCGCCGTGGCGGGCTGGCCTCTGGGCGACGGGCAGCGTTATTCGGATGTGGTGATGGAGAACCTGATCGGCAACGACATGGATCGCGTGCCCGAGCTGGCCCGCGAGCAGGACGTAGCACTTCATCTATACGGCAAAGCCGAGGTCAAAGCCGGACGCAAGATGGGGCATTTCAACAGGATTAAGCGATAAAGTAATACTTTATCTACGGCATCGTTGCGTTCAGAAAGCGTGCCGCAATGTCCCCTGACATGTGGCTGATACGCCCACCGGCCATGGTCGCTGCGACCCGGTGGGTAGCCGCATCGAGAATGACCAAATCACCCCGTTTGCCGGGGGTAAGTGTGCCCCGGTCCGGCAGATCCAGCACTTTGGCCGGACCCGAAGAAATCAGGCTCCACGCGCCTTCGAAATCAAGCAAACCGGTTTTGAACAGCATCAATGCAGCCCGGCGCGGGCTGGGGTAGTGGTAGTCCGACGCCAACGCATCGCAGAGCCCCATGGCGATCAACTCAACCGCATTGGCGTTTCCTTTATGCGATCCACCCCGCGCCACGTTGGGTGAACCAAGGATGATGTGATCCCCGGCTGAACGTGCCGCCTCGGCAGCCTCAAGCGTTTCCGGGAATTCGGCAATACGGACACCTTGATCGTGCCACCATTCCCTTGCTTCAGCGGTGGCGTCATCATGGCTGCCCAGACGTACGCCCATCTCCCCTAGGTCAGCACACAGCGCCTCGACCGCCGCTGGCACCTCGTTTCGACGTGCATGCATGCTGAGCAACATCTCAAAATGCGCATCTGGATTGCGCCCGGCCTTCAGCGCCTGCCCGGTCAGGCGTGGAGGCTTTTTACCCTGCGCCAAGCGATCATGCGGCAGATGATCATTGAACACTACATAAGGCACCTGCCAATCAGCGATGCGACGGGCCAATCCGGCATAGTCCTCCAACATATTGGTCTCAAACCGCAGTTGAGGGATCAGGTCCGTCACGGTGCTGTCTTTTACGGCGGCAATGGCCTGAAACACCTGCGCCGCAAAGTCCGGTCCTCGCACGCCGCCTTCCCAGCTGTAAAACTGAGCCAGCACTGCGGTGGTAATGCCGTTTGCAGCTAACTCGGCCTCGACCGAAAGAATGCCTTCGTTCATCTGCTTCATCGCACCGCGACGCGGGGCGATATGGCGTTCGAACCCGTCCCCGTGCAGATCGATAATGCCGGGCAAGACAAGATAGCCGCTCAGATCAACCCGGCGCCCGGTTGGTTCTGCCTGTATCGCACCTTCTGCTATGGTCAGATCAGCACGAGCCAAACCCTCACCCGGCAACAGAACCTCTGCCCCGGTCAATGTCAGGTTCAAAGCAGTCATCGTGAACGCTCCGAGTCCGGGTCTGGGCAGTCCTGCCCGATACAGATCTCGTCTATTATGTCCATCACGCCATCGAGCCAAGTGATCTGCGGATCAAACCGACCGAATTCGATGAAATGCAGTGCCTGTGCCATGACCTGCGGGTTGTTCATCATGAAAGTATGCGTCACCGGTAAGATAAGATGATCGGTCATACCTTCGACCTTGGTGCTTTCAATCGAAACCTTGCCATCGTCGGGACCATCGATAATCGAGGAAAACACAAGGTTCAGAGATTCACTTCCTGCGATAACACCCAGTTCGAAATCCACCGGTGGCAGACGACGAGGGATGCCTTCGGGCCCTGTGCTCAGTTGCAGCCCTGCTGGGCCGTTCAGATACCCGAACACCTCCCACGCGCTGAGCTCGTCAACCAGCTGGCTGCCTTGGTTCGGAGGGCCAAGCATGACAGCGCGGCCCATGTTGGCGGGGTGATGATCCTTGAGCCAATACCGCAGCAGGATGCCGCCCATGGAATGCGCAACGACATTGACTTTATCCTCTCCGCAAGCAGCGAAAGCATCAGGCAGGGTCTGTTCAGCAAGTTCCGGAATGCCAATTTCGGTCGATGGGTACCCGGGGCGCACGACCTTATAGCCATGTGCCTCGAACAACTCCTCCATCACGGCAAACGAAGCCTCGGTCCGCGCCAGCCCATGCAAAAGGATCACGCATTTCGCGCTGGCGGCAGCAGGGAAAATGAAAAACAGCAGGGCAATCAATAGTCTCATACGCGCCAGATAAAGCCTATGAGACGCCGATGAAAGCCCTAGCTCCACTGACGTTGCAGCACGGCCAGCGCAATACCGCCCAGAACCACCGCCGTGCCAAAGACCAGCCGGGCGCTGGCCGTTTCACCAAGCAGCACAACACCCCCCAGGATCGCAATGACAGGTACGCTGAGTTGAACCACGGCCGCCACTGTTGGTGCAAGGTTCGGCAGTACGCGATACCACAAAGCGTAACCCAACCCTGACGTAATACCCCCGGACACAACTGCCAGCACATAGCCCATACCAGTCATGTTCCATTCTGCCCCTGTGATCAGCAGCGTTAATCCGGTCACAGGCAAAGCGATAAGGAAATTTGCAGCCGTGCCCTTTAAAGCATCTGGTTCAGATCGCCCTGCCAAAGAATAAGCAGCCCATCCGACACCTGCGGCAATCATCAGGGCGGTGCCCGCCGGGTCAACCCGCACCGTACCCGATGGCCAAAGGACATAGGCCAACCCAGCCAAGGCCATGGCCGCGCCCACCAACTGTTGCCGGGTTGGAAGCGTACCCTTGACGGCAGTGAAGGCAAACATCGTGATTTGCACCACGGCAAACAAAACCAACGCACCAAGACCTGCATCCAGTGTCAGGTACGCCAGGGAAAACCCGATCATGTACAGAGACAGTGATCCCGCCCCAATGACCCGCCGACGGTTGTGCAAAGGCAAGTGCCTGCCACGCGCCAAAACCAACGCGGTCAAAACCAGCGCGCCCGCCAGCACCCGCATAACCGCGAAACCGGCCGGATCACTGGCGCCGCTGTCGATAGCCAACCGGTTCAGGATGGAATTCGCCGCAAAGGCGCACATGGTCAGGGCGGTCAGAACAAACAGTTGCATGGAACCCGCATATCCGGTTGCAAGCGATATGGACACTCACAATCCTTGGACATGCGGCCCGTTCTTCATCTTTTCCAAAATACTCCCGCCGGAGGCATAGCCGCATAGCGGCTATTGGCAACAAAAACGGGGCCGCCCGAAGGCGACCCCGAAACAAGCACTATGGCACCCCCTCTCGGTAGCTCGGCCATTCGGCCAATCACCTGTCGGGGCCGTCAGAATTCGCCGCAGCGAATTCGACGTGGTTACATCATGCCGCCCATGCCGCCCATGTCGGGCATGCCGCCTGCAGCAGGTGCGTCTTTCTGAGGCTTGTCAGCAACCATAGCTTCGGTGGTGACCAGCAGGCCAGCAACCGATGCCGCATCTTCCAGAGCGGTGCGGACAACTTTGGCCGGGTCGATGACACCGAACGAGAACATGTCGCCATATTCTTCGGTTTGCGCGTTGAAGCCGAATGCAGCATCCGAAGACTCACGGACTTTGCCCGCAACAACCGCACCGTCAACACCTGCGTTCTCGGCGATCTGGCGCAGCGGCGCTTCGATGGCTTTGCGAACGATGTTGATGCCTGCGTTCTGATCAGCGTTTGCACCTTCCAGAGCGTCCAGTGCTTTACCGGCCTGAACCAGAGCAACACCGCCACCCACAACAACGCCTTCCTGAACGGCAGCGCGTGTTGCGTTCAGAGCATCGTCCACACGGTCCTTACGCTCTTTCACTTCAACTTCGGTCATGCCGCCGACGCGGATAACGGCAACACCGCCTGCCAGTTTGGCAACGCGCTCTTGCAGCTTCTCACGGTCGTAGTCGCTGGTGGTTTCTTCGATCTGAGTGCGGATCTGGCCAACGCGGGCTTCGATCTCTGCTTTCTCGCCAGCACCGTCGACGATGGTGGTTTCGTCTTTGGTGATTTCGATCTTCTTGGCGGTGCCCAGCATGTCCATGGTGACGGACTCGAGCTTCATGCCCAGGTCTTCGCTGATGACCTGACCGCCGGTCAGGATCGCGATGTCCTGCAGCATGGCTTTACGGCGATCGCCGAAGCCCGGTGCTTTGACAGCAGCAATTTTCAGGCCGCCGCGCAGTTTGTTGACAACCAGAGTTGCCAGCGCTTCGCCTTCAACGTCTTCCGCGATGATCAGCAGCGGTTTCTGCGACTGGATCACCTGCTCCAGCAGCGGAACCATCGGCTGCAGCGAGGACAGTTTCTTTTCGTGCAGCAGGATCATGCAGTCATCGAGTTCTGCGATCATCTTGTCTGCGTTTGTCACGAAGTAAGGCGACAGGTAGCCACGGTCGAACTGCATACCTTCGACAACATCGGTCTCGGTTTCCAGACCTTTGTTTTCTTCGACGGTGATAACGCCTTCGTTACCAACCTTCTGCATCGCATCTGCGATCTGCTGGCCGATTTCTGCTTCGCCGTTGGCCGAGATGGTGCCAACCTGAGCAACTTCTGCCGAGTCTTTGACTTCGCGCGAGGCCGACTTGATGCCTTCAACAACCTTCGAGGTTGCCAGGTCGATGCCGCGCTTCAGGTCCATCGGGTTCAGGCCCGCTGCAACCTGCTTCAGACCTTCGCGAACGATGGCTTGGGCCAGAACGGTCGCGGTGGTGGTGCCGTCACCGGCTTCGTCATTGGTGCGGCTGGCGACTTCTTTCACCATCTGCGCGCCCATGTTTTCGAACTTGTCTTCCAGTTCGATTTCCTTGGCAACCGAAACACCGTCTTTGGTGATGCGCGGTGCGCCGAAGGATTTGTCCAGAACCACGTTGCGGCCTTTGGGGCCCAGGGTCACTTTAACAGCATCGGCCAGGATGTTCACACCTGCCAGCATGCGGTTACGGGCATCGGTGTCGAATTTGACGTCCTTTGCAGCCATGTCGTTTCTCCTTGAGAAATAAGTTTGTAATGAAGATCAGAGAAAGCGCTTTGGCTTACTCGATGATCCCCATGATGTCGCTTTCTTTCATCATCAGCAGCTCTTCGCCGTCGACCTGAACCTCAGTGCCCGACCATTTGCCGAACAGGATCTTGTCGCCAGCTTTGACCGCCATCGCGATCAGTTCGCCGCTGTCCTTGCGCGCGCCTTCGCCGGTTGCGACGACTTCGCCTTCGCTGGGCTTTTCTTTTGCGCTGTCAGGAATGATCAGGCCGCCTGCGGTTTTCTCTTCGCTTTCGGTACGGCGAACCAGCACACGGTCATGAAGCGGTTTCAATGCCATCTTTGCAGCTCCTTGGGCTCAAAGTTGTTAATCCTCCCCTCGTCTTCCGACGGGGCGTTAGCACTCAGGGTATGTGAGTGATAACGACGCATAGCTAGGGAGTCTAAAACCCCGAGTCAACAAGTTGTGAGGGATTTTTTTCGCGGATCGGATCAGTCCTGCTGTTCCCAGCTGTAAGCCCAGTGCTTCAGCCCTTCGCTTCCCTGAGAAGTAAGGCCGTAGACGCCTTTTTCAACCTTCTCAAACCACCCGTAGTGGTTTTCTCGCATAAGCCGGGTCGCAGCCGGAACGCCCGCCGATTTGGCAACCTCTGCACCTTTGGTTGCGCCATGTTCGGCCAGAAAGGCCGCGCATTTCAGCGCGTCTTGTCGATAGGCGGTCACAATCCCATGCCGCGTGGCGCCGCCCGCGTTCGGGTCCCCTTCCAACCGGTCGAATTCACGCAGCAGCCGCGTGGTCCTGCCTTTGTTCTTGCGCGGTGCATAGGGGCCGGGATCGCACTGTACTTCGACCGCATTGTCAGCGCGCACTGTGATCAGGCCCAGGCCCAAACGTCGACACAGCGCCAGATTATCTTTAAGCGCCCGTCGCGCGCTTCGACCCGTGGGCTTGCGAACAGCCACATAAACCTGATCTGTCAATTTCAGCCGCGTGATCGCCTGGTGGAACAGCGACAGCGTGAACCTTAGTTTCAGTTCGACGATCACGGGTTCCTCACCCTCGCGCACCGCAACAACATCAGCCGCCCCAACCTCGCCCTTTACGGTGTACCCCTGGCGCTCCAACAGTGCTTTGATCGGGGGATAGAGGTCCTGCTCGCGGGTCATGTGTTTATGCTACGCAAACTGCGGTGGATTACCAGCCCGCTGATCGAAAAACGCAATCGAACTTGCAACATCCCATCCGCCAGTACAGTGTTGCAGCAACTCTGCTTTCAAAGGAAATTCAACGATGCGCGTGCTTCTTTTCTTCCTCGGCCTTTTGTGGCCCGCCATAGTGCAGGCTGGCTGCGAGGGACGCGACCTGAGAGGCGATTTGTCCCCTGCGGTCCAAGCCGACCTGCAGGACGCTTTAGCAGAAATTCTGTATCCCGAAGGCAATCATTGGATTGCAACCAAAGACGACACTGTGCTGCATCTTGTGGGCACCATGCACCTGAACTACCCGCAGATGGACGCAATCGTCGAGCGTCTGACTCCAACGCTCACGCAGGCTGATGCGTTCTATTTCGAAATCCTTCAGGAGGAAATGAAAGATTGGGAGCGGAAACTTGCAGCTGACCCAAGCCCTGTCCTGATCACATCGGGGCCCACACTTGTGGATCTGATTTCCGAAGAGGATTGGGCCACTCTTTCATCAGAGATGGCTGATCGCGGCATTCCCAGCTGGATGGGCGCCAAGATGCGCCCATGGTTCCTGAGTATGACTTTGGCTTTGCCGGCTTGCATCATACAGGATCCCAACGGAACCAACGGATTGGACGCGCGTCTGACGCAGTTGGCAAAAGAGCACGGTATCCCGCAATACTCGCTGGAAAGCATCGAAGACCTGATGACCATGTTCGACGCTTACTCGATCGAAGAACAGGCTCAATCACTCGCTCGGATGGCTGGAACCTTCCAAAACATCGAAGACCAGATCGCCACCATGGCGAGTTTGTATTTCGAAGAAAAACACGCGGAAGTCTTTGTATTGGGCAGAATGCTGGGGCAAGAGCTTTCAGGTCTGACCGAAGCAGAATTTGATGCCGAATGGGCAGAGTTCGAACAGCAGTTGTTGATTGAACGCAATGCCAATTGGATGACGCATATTCTTGAGATCAAAGATCAAACTGCCGTCATTGCGGTAGGCGTCGGCCACTTTAGCGATGAACATGGTCTGCTGAACCAGTTAGAGCAGGCAGGATACAGCCTGACGCGGGCGGAATTCTGAACCGCTGGGCCATTTTCAGACCAACGGTCGCACATTATCGACTGTGTCGTGACAACCGCGTTTGCTCGCCCTATAAGGCGCGCAAATTTCCAATCCGCAGGACGCTGACATGACAACGCTAGTATTTGGCCACAAATCCCCTGATACCGACTCCACCGGCTCGCCGATCCTGTGGTCGTGGTATTTGAACGAGATCAAAGGTGAACAGACCGAGCCGGTTCTGCTGGGTGAGCCCAACACCGAAGCGGCCTTTATGCTTGAAAACTGGGACCTGCCCAAGCCACGCATCATCGAAGATCTGGCTGCGGACACTCCCGTTGTCATCGTCGACACCAACAACCCGGCAGAACTGCCCGCCAGCATCAACGACGCTGATATCCGCGCCATCATCGACCACCACAAGCTGGTTGGTGGTCTGGAAACTAAAGGTCCGATCGACATCACCGTGCGTCCACTGGCCTGCACCGCGACCATCATGGTCGACCTCATGGGCGACGAAGCTGCCAAGATGCCCGACGCCATCAAGGGCGCAGCCCTGACCTGCATTCTGTCGGACACGCTGGAATTCCGCTCGCCTACAACCACAGCGCATGACCGTGCGGTGGCGGAAAAGCTGGCCGCTGAGCTGGAGCTGGATATCTCGGCCTATGCAGCCGACATGTTTGCCGCGAAATCAGACGTCTCGTCCTTTTCTGACGCCGAGCTGATCCGCATGGACAGCAAGGAATACGAGGTCGATGGCACCAAGTTCCGCGTCTCGGTTCTGGAAACAACAGCCCCCGGCGTTGTGCTGGATCGCAAAGCCAGCCTGGCTGCATCGATGGTTGACGTGGCCGCTGAAGACGGTATCGACCAGGTTCTTCTGTTCGTCGTCGACATTCTGAACGAAGAGGCCACGCTGCTGGTTCCGAACGATCTGGTCAAATCTGTTGCCGAGAAAAGCTTTGGTGCCGTCGTTGATGGCGATGCCGTTGTTCTGCCGGGCATCATGAGCCGTAAAAAACAGATCATTCCAAACCTGAAGGTTTGATCGGCACCTGAAGCCAAAAAGAAGGCGCCCAATCGGGCGCCTTTTTTCTTTCTGTTCGGCCATTTGCGGAAACGGTAACGATTGTTAATCTGTCTTTGGGTACAGAACTCAAAATAGGTCAGGCACACACCATCGTTATTCGCAGCCTCAGTACGACCAAGGGCATCCTTCGATTTGAGGGGACAGACAAAGCCGCATATTGGCGACGCTTTGCGATGCTGCTGACCCTGTCTGTTGTGATTGCCACCATGGGATTGCTGCGCAATTCCGGGGCCGTCGTGATTGCAGCCATGCTTGTCGCGCCCCTTATGACGCCAATTCTGGGGGTGGCTGCCGCGATGGTCATGGGGTGGCTGAAACGCGCAGTCGCTCTGGCCCTAACGGTATGCTTGGCGGCATGTGCCTGTGTGCTGATGGCATGGTTTATGGTCTATGTCGCAGACGTCCCACGCGGTATTTTGATCCCCGATCAGGTTCTTGCACGTACAGACCCCGGAACCGAAGACCTGATCGTCGCGCTCGCCGCTGGCGTTGCCGGGGCCTATGTTCAAATCAACAAATCCGAGCTGAGCCTTTTGCCCGGCGCAGCCATTGGCGTTTCTCTGGTGCCGCCTCTCTCAGCAGCAGGTATTTTGTTGTATTTTGGCGAGCCTGCCGAGGCCTACGAGGCGGGCTTGTTGTTCGCAACAAATCTTGGCGCAATTATTCTTTCGGCCTGTGCCGTTTATTTGGTCTATGCGGCACGGTCCGTGGTTTTCAGCAAGGGCAAGCGCAAACTGAATTTTACAGCAAGCGTGTTTGTTGCGCTGGCATTCCTGGTCGTCGTGGTGCTGCAACTCGGGAAGTCCACATACAATCGATATCTTGAAACGCGCACCGAGGCCCAACTGGCCGAAGCCATCAGAGAATGGGCCGATCCAGTTTCAGTTGAAATCATTCGGGTAGATGTCAACGCCCAGCGCAAACGGGTCGAGGTCTGGCTGATCGTCGACCTGCCCGTTGAAGCTCAGTTCAAAGTTTCTTCCGTTGCGGGGTTGCTGCCTGAAAACCTGCGTGATCCCCCCCTTGTTTATGTATTGCAGAAGGAACTCGGGCCCGGATATCTGGCCGTTATTCGGTACCAGACCCGAATTGGAGCACAGATCATTTTGGGAACTGAAAACGTCCAGCAGGCCCCGGATGTTACGGACGTTACTGAAGACGACTAGTAGATTCACCAAATCCTCGGCGCAAAAGGGAATGCGGGATGGTGTTTGGGTCTCAGCTTTGCCATAGCTGTCGCAACCGCGAATTTACTTACAGAGGCCCCAATGACCCAGATCGTTTCCTCGCTTGCCGAGATCTCTGACCGCTATAAGGCGCTGTTTGTCGACCTTTGGGGCTGTGTGCACAACGGCATCACTGCATTCCCCGAAGCCGTTGCGGCATTGCAGACCTATCGTGCAAAAGGCGGGGTTGTTGTACTTGTGACGAACTCACCGAAGCCTCGGGCAGGCGTGGCTGAACAGTTGGGTCAGTTCAATGTGCCCGCCGATGCCTATGACACCATTGCGACCAGCGGAGATTCCGCGCGCTCAGCGATGTTCCGGGGCGCTGTCGGACACAAGGTTTACTTCATGGGTGAATGGCAGCGAGATGCAGGCTTTTTCGAGCCTTTGAAGCTTTTGCATCACCCCGTTCATATCGAACGTGTGCCGCTTAAAGAGGCCGAAGGCATTGTTTGCTGTGGCCCGTTCGATCCAATGGCCGACCCGGACGTGAACCGACCCGACTTCCTCTATGCCAAGCAGATGGGAATGAAACTGCTTTGCGCTAATCCCGACATTGTTGTTGACCGAGGAGAGGTGCGGGAATGGTGCGCGGGGGCGTTGGCAAAGCTCTATACCGAAATGGGTGGTGAAAGCCTGTATTTCGGCAAACCGCATCCGCCGATTTATGATCTGGCCCGCCGCAGGTTGCAGGAGCTGGGGCATGATATTCCAGATGGTGACATTCTGGTAATCGGCGACGGACCCCATACAGACATTCTGGGCGGCATGGGAGAGGGCATTGATTCCCTGTTTATTTCAGGTGGTCTGGCCGCAGCCGAGACAAAAACGTCGCACCACCCGCATCATGAATCGCTAACCGATTATATCAAAAGGGAAAAGATCAACCCGACCTTTACAATCGGTCGCTTGCGGTAATCAGAAAAGACTTGATTTTCTGCAGTTGCGAAGTAATAAAGTTGCCAACCTTGGCCTAAAGATGGTTTTTTCTTTCACGGCCGATTTCGAGTGAGGGCAACATGTTGGACAATCTTCCACGCGGAACGATCTGTATTGAAGACATCGAAATGGGCATGTCCCGCTACCTGCGCAAAGTGGTGACGGACGAAGACATCGAGATGTTCGCGCAGGTTTCAACCGACCGTAATCCGGTGCATCTGGATGACGATTATGCCCGCGACACGATCTTTGAAGGCCGTATCGCCCACGGGATGCTGACAGCGGGTCTGATCTCGGCGGTGATTGGCGAACAACTGCCCGGCCATGGTACTGTCTACATGGGTCAGTCGCTTAAGTTTCTGGCACCTGTGCGCCCCGGCGACATGGTTTACGCCGAAGTGAAGGTTGTCGACATTGATTTTTCCAAGCGCCGGGTCAAGCTGGATTGCCATTGCTCGGTCGAAGGCAAGAAGGTTCTGATCGGAGAGGCCATGGTCCTGGCACCGTCGCGCAAGTTCGACTGATCTGCGCGCCAACTCAAATCAATGAAAGGCACCCACTGACGGGTGCCTTTTCGTTTTGGAACTTACCAAATCTAGCTTTCTGCACGAAGTCCTGAAGAAGGGCGCGCGCGCCTGCGCCCTTTCAAAGCACCGGATTCCAGAATGATTTCTGACACCACGTGTTCGCGTCTGTAGGCCATCACATGAACGCCCGAGACGCCAGCGATCTCGCGGATCTGCTGGATCAGCTCGATACAGATTTTTTTGCCTTCTTCAGCAGGTTTTTCGGCCTTCTCCATCCGCTCAATAACCTGGTCCGGGATGTGAATTCCGGGCACATTGCTGCGCATCCAACGCGCCGCGCGCGCCGAAGCTATCGGCCCCACGCCAGCGATTATGAAGACTTTCTTGTCCAGACCGACATCCCGCACCCGATCCATGAATTTCTCAAAAAGTGGAATGTCGTAGATATAGTTGGTCTGGATATATTCGGCCCCTGCTTCAACCTTCTTCGCCAGACGATCAGGACGCCAGTCATAAGGCGGGATGCAAGGGTTCTCTGCCGCACCTAAGAACAGCTGAGGGGGACGTGTGATCTTGCGGCCCGAGAGGAATTTTCCCTGATCGCGCATGGTTCGGATTGTTCGCAGCAAGGTTAAGGAATCAAAGTCGAATACCGGCTTTGCCCCCGGTTGATCCCCCACGCCAACGCCATCACCGGTCAGACACAGAACATTGCTCACGCCCAGCGCTGCGGCCCCAAGCACATCGCCCTGAATGGCAATGCGATTCCGGTCCCGGCAGGAAATCTGATACACCGGAGAATAACCAGCTCGCGTCAGCAATGCGCAAATTCCAATCGAAGACATATGGCAATTCGCGCCCGAAGCATCGGTTGCGTTTATTGCGTCAGCAACCTCTCCAAGCGGCTGCGCGGCCTGAAAAACATCCTCGGGGTCAGCGCTGTCGGGTGGGTTCAACTCGGCCGTCACCGCAAACCGACCCGAGCGCAAGACCCTTTCCAATCGACTGTGCGATACATACCCGTCAGGAACAGGAACATAGCCGATTGGCTCTACCGCGTTGCGATGTGGGTCGTTCATTTCTTCAGTTCCCGGTTCATTGCATTGGGCGGCTCGGTGGCCAGCGGCGCTGAGGAAGGTTCGTTTTCACGTGCCTCCGGGAAGGCTTCGGCAAGGGTTACACGCGCGGCATCGCGGGCCTCGCGTTCTTGCGCGGCAATCTCGCGGCTGACCCGCAACCAAGACGACGAGCCTTTCAACGTGTGCTCCACTGGCGGCAGAACTTCCTTTATCTTTTCACCCCCGTGCCGCATGCGGCTGGCTCCGTCCCAAGCCAAGGCCCACACGCATTTCATATCAGGCTTCACTTCGCAGAACTCGCCTGGACGCACGCCACCACACGGACCATTTCGCAACTGCTTTGGGCAGTTCATCGGGCAGGACATGCCGGTCGATGACAACACGCATTGACCGCACATCTTGCAGTCGAACAACAGGGTTTTGACGCCCTTTTCGACCAACGCTATGGGGCGTTCGACGCGGTTGTAGCCGATCTTTGCAAAAAGCGGATCCATCGCGACCATGCCGCGTTCGACGCACTTGTAAATCCACTCGAATGTGCGGGCATGGCGAATCGCGAACAGTCGCAATCGATACATGGTCTGCCTCCTGTGCTGGGTTCTATTGAACCTGGCCGGGCTTGAACCGGGTCGCAGCGCATCCTGAGATCCGGATGTTCAGTCTACACGCAGGTATTTTTTTGAATCAAGCAGTTGGCTTTGCGCATAATGCCATGTGGTGGATGCTTTGGCGTTGTTGTTGGGCGTTTTGTTGGGTTCGGGGGAATTCAGACCGAGGCATTTGCAGAATTCAAACTGCCGCTTGAACTCATCGCGACGCGACGCTACGCAATCGCTTATGCACATCATCCGGGATTTCCAGTTTGTCGAGCCAGAAGATCGCGGCGCCAGCGTAGCGATCGGCAACTTTGACGGCGTACATGTGGGGCATCGGTCGGTCATCGAAATGGCCCGCCAAGCAGCTCCTGACGCGCCGCTGGGTGTCATGACCTTTGAACCGCATCCGCGCGAATACTTTGCGCCGGATTCGCCTCCGTTCCGCCTGATGCGCGGTAATGCACGAGCGCACCGGCTGGAAAAACTGGGTGTAGAAAAGCTCTACGAGCTGCCCTTCAATGCAGCGCTGGCCGGGCTTTCACCGGAAGAGTTCGCGCGCACCGTGATTTGTGACGGGCTGGGCCTTTCGCATGTGGTGGTGGGGGCTGATTTCTGCTTTGGCAAAGGCCGCAGCGGTTCAGCCGATGACCTGGTCCGATTTGGGAAAGAGATGGGGTTTGGCGTGACGATCGCCCCACTGATGGAGCGGTCCGAGAACGTGGTCTCGTCAACTGCAATTCGGACCGCGTTAAGCGAAGGCCGCCCGCGTGATGCAGCGGCGATGCTGGGCCATTGGCACAGGATCGAAGGCGAAGTTGTCGGCGGTGAACAGCGTGGGCGCGAGCTGGGGTTTCCCACTGCAAACATGTCCATTGAAGGTCTTCACCTGCCGAAATTTGGTGTCTACGCCGTTCTGGTCGACGTACTGGATGGCCCGCATCAGGGCAGTTACCACGGTGCGGCCTCGATTGGAGTTCGACCAATGTTTCAGGGTGAAGTGCCCAATATCGAAACCTTCCTTTTCGACTTTTCCGGCGATCTTTATGGCGCAACCCTGTCTGTCGGCCTGATCGATTTCCTGCGCCCAGAACTTACCTTTGATGGGCTGGACGGGCTGATTGCCCAGATGGATGCAGATTGCGAAAAAGCCCGCGGCATTCTGGCCGCCTTATGAGCACGGATCCGATCGAGCGCACCGGCCTGCCCGCCCGTTTTTGGGAACGCAAACCTCTGCGGAAGATGAACCAGCGCGAATGGGAAGCGTTGTGTGATGGCTGCGGCAAGTGCTGCCTGAACAAGCTGGAAGACGAAGACACCGGCGAGGTTGCACTGACCTGTGTCGCCTGCCGGCTGCTGGACGATGAAAGCTGCCGCTGTACGCAATACGATATCCGGCACCAGTTCGTGCCCGAATGTATTGTGATGACCCCCGACAACATAGACGAACATGCCTATTGGCTGCCGCAAACCTGCGCCTATCGCCTGTTGTGGGAAGGCAAGCCCCTTTACGACTGGCATCCTTTGATATCTGGTACGCCCGACAGCGTGCACGCGGCAGGCATGTCGGTTCAGGGACGTACAGTGTCCGAGTTCGAAACCCCCATGGAAGAGTGGGAAGACTATATTATTGAGGAGCCATCCTGATGTATTTCGCCTCTGACAATTCCGGCCCGGTACACCCTCAGGTCATGGCAAAACTGGCCGAGGCCAATCAGGGCTATCAGATGGCCTATGGTGCTGACGCGCTGATGAACGAGGTGCGCGACCGCATTCGCAGCATTTTCGAAGCACCGGGCGCTGCTGTGTATCTTGTGGCCACCGGGACCGCGGCGAACTCTCTGGCTCTTGCGACGCTGTCGAACCCGTGGGAGTCGGTCTTCTGCTCTCCGGTTGCCCATATCCACGAGGATGAGTGCAACGCGCCTGAATTTTACAGCGGTGCCAAGCTGACCCTTGTGCCTGGCGGTGACAAGATGACACCCGAAGCATTACGCGGATCGATCCTGGGTGAAGAAACACGCGGTGTGCATGGACCGCAACGCGGGCCTGTGTCGATCACTCAGGTCACTGAGCGCGGATCAGTCTATTCGTTGGAGGAACTGCAGGCACTGTGCGGGGTGGCAAAGGAATACGGCCTTCCGGTGCATCTGGACGGTGCGCGTTTTACCAATGCGCTGGTCGCGTTGAATTGCTCCCCGGCTGAGATGACCTGGAAATCGGGCGTGGATGCTGTCAGCTTTGGCGGCACAAAAAATGGCCTGATGGGGGTCGAAGCGGTTGTGTTTTTCGATGAAAGCAAGGCTTGGGAATTTGAACTGCGACGCAAGCGCGGGGCGCATCTGTTCTCGAAACACCGTTATCTGTCAGCGCAGATGGCCGCCTACCTTGAAGATGATCTGTGGTTGAAACTGGCGCGTCAGGCCAACGCCAACTGCGCCCGTCTTGCCGACGGGTTGCGCGCCAAGGGCGCTGAATTCCTGCATGAACCGCAAGCCAACATGGTCTTTGCCTCTTTCTCGCGCGCCAAGCACAAGCAACTGCATAACGCCGGTGCGATCTATCACCTTTGGGGGGATGAGCTGGAGGGTGAGGATGACGGTGAAAGCCTGGCGTGCCGGTTGGTCTGCGACTGGTCTATTGGAACATCCCAGATCGATCAGTTTCTCAATCTTCTGTAGGACTGGATTGCCAGAACGCTTGAAGCAGCGCCGCTGTTTCATGAGGGTGCGAAATGGGCAGCATGTGCCCTGCGCCCGGAACCACCGCATGGTGCGCTTGCGGCAGGCGATGCTCCAAACCCGCGCAGATGGCGGGGATTACGGGATGGGTTTCTGATCCGCTCAGGATCAGGGTCGGCATGGCGGCACGTTCCAGCGTCTCGGCTTTGAGCAAACCGGCCTGATCATCATAAAGCACCGAGTGCACGGCTGGAACGGCATGTATCCCACGCACCATGTTAGCGCGCGTCCGTTCGGGTAAATCGGGCCATTTCGGGCTGATGCCAGTGCTCCACATCCGGTTGAACAAACGTGCGGCCAGAGCGTTTTCGCCCTCATTAAAGGCGCTGTTTATCGGCTCAATATCTTTCTCATGCTGATCGAACAAATCCGGCGCGTCCCGGTGTGCTATGGCAAAAAAGACGGGTTCGATCAATGTCAGGCTTCGGACGCGTTCGGGATGCTCCAAGGCCAGTCTCAGTGCAATAATCGCCCCAAAAGAATGGCCAACGACGTCCATCTGCCCCGTCAGTTCAGCCGCAGCGTTATTGGTGACGTGATCAAAGAAGTTCCCCTGCCCGTCCCAATCTGGACTGCGCCCATGAGACAACATATCTGGCGCGACCAAAGAGACTTTACCGTCCAACGCCTTGGCCAATCCCGACCACGCCCCGGAATGCGCAATGGTACAATGGAGGGCGAGCAATTTGCGCGCGCCCTCTCCCAACCGCCTGACGAAGACGGATTGTGGTGAGACAGCCGAAGCTGTCATCCCTTCGTCTCAGCCAGATGCTGGTCCAGATCATCCAGACTATCCTGTCCCCAGAACCGTTGCCCGTCCGGCGTGATGTAGAATGGTGCACCAAAGGCTCCTTGTTCCACGGCCTCTTCCAGATTGGCAGCGTAGGTTTCCGCCCCAACAAGCAACCCGCTATTTGCCAATTCCGGATCAAATCCTGCATTTGCCAGGCAATCGCGGATCACGTCATCCTGGGCCACGTCTTTCTCTTCGGCCCAGCAAGCGCGCAGGATCAATTGGCACAACTTGCCCACATCCCCTGAACCGTCCTTGGTCGCAGCGATAACCGCATATGAAGACGGCGCCATATTGGTTGGCCAATGCGCCGGTTTCAGATTAAATTCCACCCCGAGACGTTTGGCTTGACGCAGCAAGTCCTGTGCACGGTATTCAATGCGCGAGGTGTGGCGGTCTTTCGGCGGGGTGCCCCCTGTGCGCGAAAATAAGGCCATGATGTCCAGTGGTTTGTAGTTGATAGTCGCACCATGTTTCGCCGCGATCTCTTCCAGCCGGTTTCCGGCCAGATAGGTGTAGGGCGAAATTGTCGCAAAATAGTAGTCAATCTGGGTCATGTTCACTTTCTCCGCTGCGTTGCCTTTGCGGGACGTTAGACCCGTGCTAAGCGGTGTCAACATCACGAATCTGTCACATTGCCAAAGCTGCCCGGGGACCTCAGCCGATGCCGACACTCCACGAACCCAAGCTTATCGCTGGGAACGCCAATCTTCCGCTTGCCGAATCCATTGCCCGCCGCATGAGCCTGTATCGCGGCGTCGACCAGGGTCTGGTCGATGCGCGGGTCGAGCGGTTCAATGACGGCGAGATCTTTGTCGAAGTGTTCGAAAACGTCCGGGGCGAGGATATGTTCATCGTCCAGCCAACGTCGAACCCGGCGAATGACAACCTGATGGAACTGCTGATCATCGCCGATGCGTTGCGCCGTTCGTCAGCGCAGCGGATCACCGCTGTAATCCCCTATTTCGGCTATGCCCGCCAGGACCGCCGCACCAAGGCCCGCACACCAATCAGCGCCAAACTGGTGGCGAACATGCTGACCGGTGCCGGTATTGAACGTGTTCTGACCATGGACCTGCACGCCGCGCAGATTCAGGGGTTCTTTGATATCCCGGTGGACAACCTCTATGCCTCGCCAATCTTCGCGCTGGATGTGAAACATCAGTTCAAGGACAACTTGGACGAGATCATGGTTGTTTCGCCCGACGTGGGCGGCGTCGCCCGCGCACGTGAGCTGGCCAAGCGGATCAGTGCACCGCTGTCTATTGTCGACAAGCGCCGCGAAAAAGCAGGCGAAGTGGCCGAGATGACCGTGATCGGCGACGTGAAGGACAAGATCTGCCTGATCGTGGACGACATGTGCGACACCGCCGGAACGCTGTGCAAAGCGGCGCAGGTGCTGTTGGATAACGGCGCGAAAGAGGTTCACTCCTACATCACGCATGGCGTCATGAGCGGCCCTGCGGTTGAACGCGTCACCAATTCAGTGATGAAATCGCTGGTTCTGACGGACACGATTCAACCGACCAAAGAAGTTGCCAAAGCCAAGAACATTCGCATCGTACCAACCGCGCCGATCTTCACCCAGGCGATCCTGAACATCTGGAACGGCACCAGCGTGTCTTCGCTGTTTGAAGATAAAACGCTGACCCCGATCTACGAGTCCATGTACCAGATGGATTGAGCTCTAGGGGGCGGCCAAAACAAGCCGCCCTTTTGCTTTTTAAAAACTGATCTGCTCTGCCTTGCTTTCGCTGGCATGAGCTTGGATCCGCGAAAGAGGAAAGTGACCTCCGATGTCCGCAAACAAACGCATTGTTCTGTCCAGTGATCACGCCGCGATCGATCTGCGTCAGGCCGTGGCGAAACACATCGCCCAACAAGGCTGGGAGGTGGTCGATATCGGCCCGGCAACTCCTGAAAGCACCCATTACCCCAAGCACGGCAAAGCCGCAGCCCAGGCTGTTGCATCCGGTGATTGCGGTTTGGGCATCATCCTGTGCGGTACCGGTCAGGGTATCATGATGGCGGCAAACAAAGTGCCGGGCATTCGCTGCGGCGTTTGTTCAGACGCCTTTTCGGCCCGGATGATCCGCCAGCACAACAACGCCAACATGCTGTCCATCGGGGCGCGCGTTGTGGGCGAAGGTCAGGCACTGGACATCGTGGATGCGTTTTTGGGGGCCGAGTTCGAAGGCGGCCGCCACGCCACACGTGTGGATATGATCGAAGCACAGGGCGACTGACGACCGCGCTTCCTTAAAGCGCGATGGTCTGAACCCGGATCAGGAGATATTCCAGTCATCCGGGTGCGCGACCTCTCCTATCGCGGTCCAACTTGCCCGGATGCGGGCAATACGCGTGTCGGACCATGTGCGAAACACTGCTTCGAACCCTTCGGTGGTAATGTTTTCAGCCTGCACTTCGGCACGCAGCGCTGACGATGTGTCGACATCCCAAAGCGAAATTCCGATCTGAACAATTGGCGGGGTCCGAAACGGTTCTTTGAATTGAATGGGCGTGCGACGCTCGCGAGGGCCCTGCCCCGTCCACATCTCACCGCCTTCGGCAAATTCCGAAAACAGCACATCTTCGCCCTGATCAATGCCAATAGGATGGGTTAGGAACTTTTTCATTTTGTCATCATTATTCTTGAATTCCCGCAAGTTATCCCGGCAATTCGGCAAAAGCACGACAAAAAAACGGCCCCGCAAATGCGAGGCCGTTCAAATCTTTGACTATAGAGCCGATTACAGGCTCATATGCGTCCCAAGCGCTTCCATATCCGCCAGAAGCTTGGCGGTATCGTCGACGATGGTCTGATCATCGCCACCCTTGGCCGCCTCATGCGAAGCGCGGGCGTCTTCGATCAGCTCGTCCAGATGCGCGCGGGTCACTTCTGACACCGGAATGGCCTTTTCGGCCAGAACCGAAAGGCTGTCGCCGTTGATCTGGGCAAACCCGCCGGTGACCAGGTATTCGCTGGACCCTTCGGGTGCCTCAACCTTCAGCAGACCGGGGCGCAGCGTGGTGATGGTAGGGGCATGATCGGGCATCGCCGTCATGTCCCCGTCCGCGCCGGGAATCTGGACCGCCGTCGCGCTGAGCGAAGCAAGGCTCCGCTCGGGGCTGACGAGGTCGAATTGCATCGTGTTTGCCATCAGGGATACTCCTTAGGCGGCTTCTGCGGCCATCTTCTCGGCTTTGGCGATCACTTCTTCGATGCCGCCAACCATCAGGAAGGCCGCTTCGGGCAGGTGATCGTATTCGCCAGCGACAACCGCTTTGAACGACGCGATGGTGACATCCAGAGGAACCTGAACGCCGGGCGAACCGGTGAAGACTTCGGCCACGTCGAACGGCTGCGACAGGAAGCGTTCGATCTTACGGGCACGGGCCACGGTCAGTTTGTCTTCTTCCGACAGTTCGTCCATGCCGAGGATGGCGATGATGTCCTGCAGCGACTTGTAGCGCTGGAGGATCTGCTGAACGTCAGTCGCAACCGCGTAGTGCTCGTCACCAACGATGGCCGGGTCGAGCAGGCGCGAGGTCGAGTCGAGCGGGTCAACCGCAGGGTAGATACCCTTTTCCGAGATCGCACGGTTCAGAACGGTGGTCGCGTCCAAGTGAGCGAACGAGGTTGCCGGCGCAGGGTCGGTAAGGTCGTCCGCAGGCACGTAGATCGCTTGCACCGAGGTGATCGAACCCGACTTGGTCGAGGTGATGCGTTCCTGCAGCGCGCCCATGTCGGTCGCCAATGTCGGCTGGTAGCCCACCGCCGAAGGAATACGACCCAGCAGAGCCGAAACCTCGGAACCCGCCTGTGTGAAGCGGAAGATGTTGTCGACGAAGAACAGAACGTCGGTACCGGACTGGTCACGGAACTGCTCGGCCAGGGTCAGACCGGTCAGAGCAACACGTGCACGCGCACCCGGAGGTTCGTTCATCTGACCGTAAACCAGGGCCACTTGGCTTTCCGACAGGTTGTCCGGCTTGATAACGTTCGATTCGATCATCTCGTGGTACAGGTCGTTCCCTTCACGGGTCCGTTCACCAACACCCGCGAACACCGAGAAGCCCGAGTGCACTTTTGCGATGTTGTTGATCAGTTCCATGATCAGAACGGTTTTACCAACGCCGGCGCCGCCGAACAGGCCGATCTTACCGCCTTTGGCGTAAGGGGCCAGCAGGTCAACAACCTTGATGCCGGTCACCAGAACTTCCGATTCAGTCGACTGTTCGTCGAAGGTCGGTGCAGGCTGGTGGATCGCGCGGGCCTCAGATGCTTCAACCGGGCCCTTCTCGTCGATCGGCTCGCCGACAACGTTCAGGATACGGCCCAGGGTGGCGTTACCAACCGGAACCGAGATCGGCGCGCCGGTGTCGGTTACTTCCTCGCCGCGGACCAGACCTTCGGTCGCGTCCATCGCGATGGTACGTACGGTGTTTTCACCCAGGTGCTGAGCAACTTCCAACACCAGGCGCTTGCCGTTGTTGGTGGTTTCCAGCGCGTTCAGAATTTCAGGCAGCGCGTCATCGAACTGCACGTCGACGACGGCCCCGATGATCTGTGTGACTTTGCCTTTTGCATTCGCCATGTTTCGTCTCCGGTTTTCTTACAGCGCTTCGGCGCCGGAAATAATTTCAATCAGCTCGTTGGTGATCACGGCCTGACGCGAGCGGTTGAACTGGATCGTCAGCTTGTCGATCATCTCACCCGCGTTGCGTGTCGCGTTGTCCATCGCGGACATCCGTGCACCCTGTTCAGACGCTCCGTTTTCGAGCAGAGCCGAGAAGATCGCGGTCGCAACCCCCTTGGGCAGCAAGTCGGCCAGGATGGCCTCTTCGCTGGGCTCGTAGTCGAAAATTGCACCGCTGTCGTCACCCGCCGCTTCGTCTTCGAACGACGCGGGAATGACTTGCTGTGCCGTCGGGATCTGGGTCACAACGTTGACGAACTTCGAGTAGAAGATCGTGGCAACGTCGAACTCACCCCCGTCGAAACGAGACAGGATCTCCTTCGCGATGTCTTGCGCGTTGGAATAACCCAGACGCTTGACCTCGCTCAGATCCACATGTCCGACGAACAGATCGCCCAAGTCACGCTTGAGCGCGTCGCGGCCTTTTTTGCCGACGGTCAGAACTTTGACCGTCTTGCCTTTGCCGCGCAGCTCTTCCGCTTTGGCGCGGGCAAGCTTGGCGATGTTCGCGTTGAAGCCGCCACACAGGCCGCGTTCAGCTGTCATCACAACCAGCAGATGGACATCATCACTGCCCGTACCACGGAGCAGCTTGGGGGCGCTGTCGCTGCCCCCGACCGAAGCCGCCAGCCCCGCCATCACGGCATTGAACCGTTCGGCATAGGGGCGCGAGGCTTCGGCAGATTCCTGGGCGCGGCGCAGTTTTGCAGCCGCGACCATCTGCATGGCCTTGGTGATCTTGCGGGTCGATTTGACCGACTCGATCCTGTTTTTAAGGTCCTTCAGACTAGGCATCGGAACCTCCTATCAAGCGAAGGTTGCGGCGTATTCGTCGATCGCTGCCTTGATCTTGTCGGACGCATCACCTTTGATCTTCGGATCTTCGTCGGTGAGCCACTTCAGCAGGTCCGCATGTTTGCCACGCAGGTGTGCCAGAAGACCGGCTTCATAGCGGCCAACATCCGAGACTTCGATCTTGTCGAGGTAACCGTTGGTACCTGCGAAGATGACGCAGACGATTTCCGCGTTGGTCAGCGGCGAGTACTGGGGCTGTTTCATCAGCTCGGTCAGACGCGCACCACGGTTCAGCAGCTGCTGAGTTGCGGCGTCGAGGTCCGAACCAAACTGGGCAAAGGCCGCCATTTCGCGGTACTGAGCCAGTTCCAGCTTAACCGGGCCAGCAACCGATTTCATCGCGTTGGTCTGGGCCGACGAACCCACACGAGAAACCGACAGACCGGTGTTCACAGCAGGACGGATGCCCTGATAGAACAGTTCGGTTTCAAGGAAGATCTGACCGTCGGTGATCGAGATCACGTTGGTCGGAATAAACGCCGAAACGTCACCACCCTGAGTTTCGATAACCGGCAGAGCAGTCAGCGAGCCTGCGCCGAAATCTTCGTTCAGCTTCGCCGAACGTTCCAGCAGGCGCGAATGGAGGTAGAAAACGTCACCCGGATACGCTTCACGTCCGGGCGGACGACGCAGCAGCAGGGACATCTGACGATAGGACACAGCCTGCTTCGACAGGTCATCATAGATGATCAGCGCGTGGCGGCCGTTGTCACGGAAGTATTCAGCCATCGCGGTCGCGGCGTAAGGTGCCAGGAACTGCATCGGTGCCGGGTCGGACGCGGTCGCGGCCACAACGATCGAATATTCAATCGCGCCGGACTCTTCCAGTTTCTTCACCAGCTGCGCAACGGTCGAACGCTTCTGACCAATCGCGACATAAACGCAGTACAGTTTCTTCGACTCGTCGTCGCCTGCTGCGTCGTTGTAAACTTTCTGGTTCAGGATGGTGTCCAGAGCAACGGCGGTTTTACCAGTCTGACGGTCACCAATGATCAGTTCCCGCTGGCCACGGCCAATCGGGATCATCGCGTCAACTGATTTCAGACCGGTTGCCATCGGCTCGTGCACCGATTTACGCGGGATGATGCCGGGGGCTTTGACGTCTGCAACGCCACGCTTGGACGCGTTGATCGGACCTTTTCCGTCCAGCGGGTTGCCCAGACCGTCAACAACGCGACCCAGCAGCTCGTCACCAATCGGAACGTCCACGATCGAGTTGGTGCGCTTAACAGTGTCACCTTCTTTGATGTCACGGTCAGAACCGAAGATAACGACACCAACGTTGTCGCTTTCCAGGTTCAGGGCCATGCCCATGATGCCACCGGGGAATTCGACCATCTCACCCGCTTGCACGTTGTCCAGGCCGTATACACGGGCAATCCCGTCACCGACGCTCAGCACGCGGCCGATTTCGGCCACTTCGGCTTCCTGACCAAAATTCTTGATCTGGTCCTTCAGGATTGCAGAAATCTCTGCAGCTTGGATTCCCATTTATCCGACCTCTTTCATTGCATTCTGTAGGGAGTTCAGCTTCGAACGGATCGAGCTATCGATCATCTTCGAGCCCACTTTAACGACAAGACCGCCGATGAGGCTTTCATCCACGGTCGCATTGATAGTCACGGTCTTGCCCACACGCTCGGACAGCGTCTTGGACAGTTTTTCCAGTTGTGTTTTGGTCAGCGCCTTGGCCGAGGCAACATCGGCCGTCACTTCGCCACGCTCGTCAGCCAGCATGTCGCGCAGAACCTGAACCAGCTGCGGCACAACAAATAGGCGGCGCTTCTGCGCCATCAGGCCCAGCGAATTCCGCAGAATCGCGTTCAGACCCATTTTGTCGGCAATAGCGGTGATTGCACCTTCCTGCTCGGCGCGGGAAACCAGCGGCGAGGCGATCAGGTCGCGCAACTCTGCGCTGTCGCCCAGTGCTGCTGCAAGATCATTGATGCCAGATTCCAGACCTGCGAGGTCTTTGTTCTCTTTTGCGATCTCGAAGATCGCCGTAGCATAGCGCTCGGCAATGCCCGTGGAAATCGAAGCTGGTTCGGACACGTCCACCCTTCCGATATTTGAGGCCCCGAATTCGCGTGCGGCAGCTACCCGGGGGCGTGAAGAAACCCCGTCCATAAAGGGCGGGGATCAAAATCACCGGGGATGTAGCAGAGGTGTTCGAACCAAGCAATACGCTATAGCGGTAACATATTTATCCACAAAACGTTACTTTTCATGCACTTAGCTCAAGTGCGACCGTTTGAACCCGTTGGCTCAGTTGAAAAATGTTACGAATATGCAGGTTTTTGCGATTCCTGTGACTTTTTTCCCGCATTATTGCCGCGTCGGAAAGCCCGTGATTGTCACGCAGGCTTCAACAAGCCGTCCAGTGCCTTAATCGGCTTTTTGACTGCATCTTTGGTCACGCTTCCGCTGGGGGGGCGTATGTGCTTGCTGACCTCAACCATCAGCACACCGCCTGCCATCACAGTGGGAATTCTTTGTCCGGTTTTTTCGATCAAACTTCCGGATTTCAGCCAAAAGCGGCGGAACGACGGTGGCCGGTACAACGCCGAACAGTGCGCCTCGGGCAAAAAGTGATGCGCCTTAAGTTGGTTTTCCAGCTGCGTGGCTGTGTAAGGACGCCCGAAGCCAAATGGTGTCTTGTCAGTACGCGACCACAGACCACCCCGGTTGGGAACGATGAACACGGCCCGACCTCCGGGTCCCAAAACACGCCAGCATTCATCCAGCAACTGGTTCGGCCTCTCTGACGTTTCCAGCCCATGCATCACAACAAGCTTGTCCACATGACCGGTTTCAATTGGCCAAAGCGTTTCTTCGGTCAGAACAGAGACATTCGGCATCCCTGCAGGCCAGGGCATTACGCCCTGAGGTCCAGGCATCAGCCCGATGACGCGGCGCGCATCTGCCAAGTACGGGCGCAACAACGGCACAGCAAAGCCGAATCCGGCCACTGTCTGACCTTTGGCCTCGGGCCAAAGTTCAATCAGGCGCCCGCGAATGGCCGCCTGCGCTGCACGCCCCAACGTGCTGCGGTAGTAAAAGTTCCTCAGATCCTGCACATCAAGATGCATTGCGGACATCCGGTCAATCGGCTTAGCTGGGCGCAGTCTAGCAATGAAAGGGCAAAAAGCCATGCCTCTTGAGATCGTTACAATCCCATGCCTGAGCGACAATTACGCCTTTCTGGCCCACGACGCCGCAAGTGGCCAAACCGCGCTGATCGACGCCCCCGAGGCCGCACCGATTTTAAAGGCGCTGGAGGCGCGTGGATGGACCTTATCTCATGTGCTTTTGACTCATCACCACTGGGATCACGTCGACGGGCTGGCAGGCATTTTGGAAAAACACCCTGCACAGGTTATCGGAGCCGCGGCGGATGCCCATCGCTTGCCACCACTGGATCTACAGGTGACCGAGGGCGACAGCTTTGAAATCGGGGGGGAACCAGTTCAGGTTCTGGATGTATCCGGCCACACAGTGGGGCATGTCGCATACTACATGCCTCAAAGTGCCGCGGTATTCACCGCCGACAGTCTCATGGCGCTGGGCTGCGGTCGTTTGTTCGAGGGCACGCCGGAACAAATGTGGGCATCTTTGAGTAAACTGGCCGCTCTTCCCGAGGACACACTGGTATGTTCGGGACACGAATATACACAATCCAACGCAAAATTCGCGATTACCGTCGATCCGGACAACCCGGACCTAAAGGCGCGCATCGCTGACATTGACCGGGCGCGAGCAGCCGGAGAAGCCACGGTTCCGTCGATTCTGGCATTGGAAAAGGCCACAAACCCGTTCCTGAGGGCGGCTGACCCGGCGATTCAAGCCCATTTAGGCATGACAGGCGCGAGGCCCGAGGCCGTATTTGCGGAGATCCGGGGTAGAAAAGACCGGTTCTGATGCCTATTTGACCCTCTTCACGGCCACGGTCACAACAAATGTGACTGTCAAGTGAAAGAAAACCCTTGAAGCCGGACGCCGATCAACCAAACTCTAATAGTATGAGGACATGGTTGGGATGGGGTTCCGGCCGCAAGCCCGCCCCCTTCTGACCCAAGACAGAGGAGCACCCGCGTGCCTTCATTCTCGAGCACACTGGAACAAGCCATCCACGCGGCCTTGGCGGCTGCGAATGAACGGCGTCATGAATTTGCAACGCTAGAGCATCTGCTGCTGGCGCTTCTGGAAGAACCCGATGCGGTGCGCGTCATGAAAGCGTGCAGCGTCGATCTGGACGATTTGCGCAGCACTCTGGTGGAATTCATTGACGAGGATCTTTCGAATCTAGTCACGGATATCGACGGATCAGAAGCCGTTCCAACGGCCGCGTTCCAACGCGTGATTCAACGCGCTGCGATCCATGTACAAAGCTCGGGCCGGACCGAAGTGACCGGCGCCAACGTACTGGTCGCCATTTTCGCCGAACGCGAAAGCAATGCCGCCTATTTCCTGCAAGAACAGGACATGACCCGCTACGACGCGGTCAATTTCATCGCCCATGGCGTGGCCAAGGACCCTGCTTATGGCGAAAGCCGCTCGGTTTCGGGCGCAGATCAGGTGGAAGAAGACGCTCAGACAACATCTGGCGAGGCCGAGCAGAAAGAAAGCGCGCTTGGGAAATACTGCGTCGACCTGAACGCGAAATCCCGAGCAGGGGACGTTGATCCGCTGATCGGACGCTCGGCAGAGGTAGAACGCTGTATCCAGGTGCTGTGCCGCCGCCGCAAGAACAACCCTCTTCTGGTTGGCGATCCGGGCGTGGGTAAAACCGCCATCGCCGAAGGTCTTGCGCACAAAATCGTGGCAGGAGAGGCACCTGATGTTCTTGCCAACACCACGATCTACTCGCTGGATATGGGCGCGTTGCTGGCCGGTACGCGGTATCGCGGTGATTTCGAAGAACGGCTTAAAGCCGTTGTCACCGAGCTGGAAGATCATCCCGACGCGGTTCTGTTCATTGACGAGATCCACACCGTGATTGGTGCAGGTGCAACATCAGGCGGGGCGATGGATGCCTCGAACCTGCTGAAGCCTGCGCTTCAGGGTGGCAAGCTGCGCACCATGGGATCGACCACGTACAAGGAATTCCGTCAGCACTTCGAAAAAGACCGCGCGCTGAGCCGACGGTTCCAGAAGATCGACGTGAATGAGCCTTCGGTCGAAGACAGCGTGAAAATCCTGCGGGGTCTGAAGCCCTATTTTGAAGAGCATCACGCGATCAAGTACACCGCTGACGCGATCAAAACCGCAGTGGAATTGTCTGCGCGTTACATCAATGACCGCAAGCTTCCGGATAAGGCGATCGACGTCATCGATGAAGCCGGTGCCGCACAACATTTGCTGGCTGAAAGCAAGCGTCGCAAGACCATTGGCGTGAAAGAGATCGAGGCCGTTGTTGCCAAAATCGCCCGTATCCCGCCAAAGAACGTCACCAAGGACGATGCTGAAGTGTTGAAGGACCTCGAAGCCTCGCTGAAGCGCGTGGTTTTTGGCCAGGATCTAGCCATCGAAGCATTGTCCAGCGCGATCAAACTGGCTCGTGCCGGTTTGCGCGAACCTGAGAAACCCATCGGCAACTACCTGTTCGCGGGTCCGACCGGTGTGGGTAAGACCGAGGTTGCGAAGCAGCTGGCGGATACGCTGGGTGTTGAACTGCTGCGCTTTGACATGTCGGAATACATGGAGAAACACGCAGTCAGCCGCTTGATTGGTGCACCTCCGGGCTATGTCGGGTTCGATCAGGGTGGTCTTCTGACCGACGGTGTCGACCAGCATCCACATTGTGTATTGCTGCTGGATGAGATCGAGAAAGCACACCCGGATGTATTCAACATCCTGTTGCAAGTCATGGACCATGGCGAGCTGACGGATCACAACGGACGCACGGTGAACTTCCGCAACGTGGTGCTGATCATGACCTCGAACGCGGGCGCGCAGGAACAGGCCAAGGCAGCCATCGGTTTTGGTCGCGACCGTCGCGAAGGCGAAGACACCGCAGCGATCGAACGCATGTTCACGCCGGAATTCCGCAACCGTCTGGATGCAGTGATCTCGTTCGCACCGCTGCCGAAAGAGGTCATCTTGCAAGTGGTCGAGAAGTTCGTCTTGCAGCTTGAGGCTCAATTGCTGGATCGCGGCGTGACTATTGATCTGACACCCAAAGCCGCCGAATGGCTGGCCGACAAAGGGTACGACGACAAGATGGGTGCGCGTCCGCTGGGCCGTGTCATTCAGGAACACATCAAGAAACCTCTGGCCGAAGAGCTGCTGTTTGGCAAGCTGGCCAAGGGTGGCGTGGTTCGTGTCTCGGTCAAAAAGGGCGACCTGGATCTGGAGATTCTGGGACCGGATCAGCCGCGCATCCCCGGTGACAAGCCTCCGCTGCTGACGGCAGATTGACCCGAAAATAATGTGTTTAAAAAGCCCGGCGATCCAAATCGTCGGGCTTTTTTCTATTATTCCCTTAAAGTTCGACGGAACTTCGGTCTTGCTGCGTGAAACTCTCAATAACGAACGCAAAAACAGGGTTTGGTTCATGAGCAAGATTTCAGTTATCTGGGGCGCTGCCTTTGCCCTGTCTGCCGTAGCGGCAATTGCAACAGCACAACACAGGTTCCGCTATCACGACGAGACGGCAACTGAACCTCTACGATTGGTACCTGCAACTGTTGATCCCGGGGAAAACATTGCCTCGGTGAAAGAGAAAGGCAGCAAGATCAAAGTGACAGGCAACGGAATTCCGGATCATCTGGTTGGCCAGTTTCCAAATCGGGGCAATCCACACCAAATTGAAACACAGAAGGTCAAGCTCAAGCTTCCGGCGAACCCTACTGCCAATGGAACCTTCACGCCCCTGCGCATGGGGTGGAATTTTGGCGTCTCTCTCAACGGGGTCGTGTTCGACCCACTGGCTGCCGAGTTCTGGCATGGTGACCCGGGATCGGGGTGGTCCTACAACGCGTTGGGCGGTGCTATTGCGCTGGGTTTAGATGCAAATTACGCACATGTTCAGCCGAACGGAAAGTACCATTACCACGGTGTGCCGACCGGGCTGATCGAACTGTTGGGGTGGTCCCCTTCAGATCATTCACCCCTGATAGGATACGCCGCTGATGGTTTTCCGATCTATGCGATGACTGGAAAAATCGATGGCAAAGTAACTGAAATGAAATCGTCCTATCGCCTGAAGTCCGGAAACAGGCCCGGAGGTTCCCAGCCGAACGGGCGATACGACGGCACGTTCAACGAAGACTATACCTATGTTCAGGGTCACGGCAATTTGGACCAATGCAACGGCGCTTTCACCGTATCAGCCGAGTATCCCAGCGGAACCTATGCCTATTTCCTGACCGAGGATTATCCAGTGGTGCCTCGGTGTTTCATGGGCACACCGGATCAAAGCTTTAAGTTTGGACGACAGTAACGCGAACTGTCACATTCGTCACCGAATACGCGGGTGACTGTTTCGCACCGGCACAGGATAGGGCACCGGCAGCGCTTTTGGTTTCCTGCCCCGCGGCGCAACGTAAGCGGACAGCACACTATAGGCGTAGTATAAGCCCATACCGCCCTGTGCCAGAGATGACAGGATCGCAATACCCAGATCGCGGGCTTTGCGAAGCCGACCGGCTTTGGTGGGCGTAAAATACTCAAAATCGATAAAGCGCATTTGACGCCCGTCCCAACACATATCCCGAAACGCCGGACGCCCATGGGTCAGATCCATCGCATGCAGCCTTGCCAGCGCCTGACCGGCAGCACGACAGGCTCTAAGTTTTTCAGTGCTCGTAACTGATTTGTCAGCGCAAACCTTTGTCAGGCTGGCTCCGGCATCTTGGACAGCGAAGTACCCTTTGCCTTCCGCCACAATTCTGGGGACCGGTGCACCGTAGTTCCACAGGAACCGGTGAGAAGATCGATCTCTGTCGAAGGCTTGTTCGGGTTTGCCCTTCACCAGCCAGAGATGGGGCGCGAAGCGTTCGATGCGTTTCAGCCAAAATCTGTTTCCTTGTGGGGTTTGGCACAAGGCTACGCGCTGATAAGGGGCTCGCAGGGCGTTACGGACCGCTAAGTGTACATCTGTCGCCTTGTTTGTCACGCACAACTCCAATCAACCTATGGTTTGATATAGGGTTCATGCGCCAATTTTCATCGGCCATAAGATGAAATCCCGTTAAGACAGGCCCGTCTAAGTCACAGATTGGCCGGATTACCGCTCGGTCAGTTTTAATTCGATCCGGCGGTTCTGCGCGCGGGCTTCGGGTGTATCAGCCGGATTGACCGGCTGAAACTCGCCAAACCCATTGGCGGCCAAACGGTTTGGCGGGATGCCCAGCGCGTCGACCATGTAACGTACCACCGAAAGCGCACGACCCTGGCTGAGCTCCCAGTTGTCGCGGTATCGGCCACTGCCAGCAAGCGGGACGTTGTCGGTGTGGCCATCAACGCGGATCACCCAATTCAATCCGGTCGGAATCTCAGCCGCAACGCTGCGCAGGATGTTTGCGACTTTGGCAACCTCCAGGCGTCCTTCGGTGGACAGCACGGCCGAACCCGTCGGGAACAGAACTTCGGACGAGAAGACAAACCGGTCGCCTTCGATCCGTACGCCTTCCTGATCTCCAAGGACATCCCGCAGGCGACCAAAGAATTCTGAACGATAGCGTTGAAGGTCTTCCGCCTGCGCGGCCAGTTCTTCATTCTGACCGGCCAGTGCTTCGGCTTCGGCCTCAAGGCGCAGGCGTTCGGCTTCTTCCAACAGGCGACGGCGGCGTTCTTCAGATGCGGCACGGGCCAGCGCGGCGTTCAGATCCTGCCCCAAAGTTTGGATCTGAATCTCTGCGGCCTCATTCCGCTCTTCAAAATCGTCGAGCAAGGCCTGTAACGACCCCAACTGCCCGCGCAGGGCGGCGATTTGTTGGTTCAACAAGGCCGCCTCGCGTTGTGCCTCGGCCGAGATTTCTTTTTCATCAGACAATGTCGACTCGGCCAATGCCAGAAGAGCCTGACGTTGTTCAGCCAGAGTGCGTTGTTCGTCAGCATCAGCTTGCGCTTGCGTCTGCGCCTGCAACGCGGCTTCAAGCTGAGCCTTCAACGCGTCCGGATCCAGATCGCCGAACCTGCGCTGCAACTCGGCCTGCGCAGCTTGAGCGGCGGCCAGCAGTGTCAGTGTGTCTTCGGCCTCTTGGCGTTGCGCTTCCAATGCAAGGGTCATGGCCGTCAGCTCAGCATCCGCGTCTTGCAGCCGATTTCGCAACGCCTCGGCGGCGGCAGCTTCGGCCAGGCGGGCGGCTTCTTCGTCGCTCAGTTGCTGTTCAAGGGTCGTGATTTGCGCTGCACGTTCCTCACCGCTTTGTTCCAGATCCGCGACCAAAGCTTCCAGCGCTTCGCGACGCGCAGCAGCCAGTCGGGCGGCTTCGGTCTGCGCATCAATTTCTTCACGGCTTTGGACCAGAGCGAGGTTCAATGCCTCCTGCTCGGACAGCAATTGCTCGCGCTGTGTCTCAAGCGCCGCAATATTGCCCAGCGCCTGTTCCTGTTCAGCCAGCAAAGCAGCAACCTGTGCTTCGAAATCGGTGATCCGCGTCTGAGCTTGGTCTAGCGCCGCGGCCTGCCGGTCGCGTTCGGTGGTCAGCGATGCGATCAGCGATTGCGCTTGGGCCAAATCGTCCTCGGCTTGCGATAAGGTTGTGTTGAGCGCCCCGAGGCGGGCCTGCAGACGGCTGTTCTCACGCTCTTCCAAACCCAGAGCACCAGCAAGCGCCGCAACTTCGTCGGCCAACGTGGTCAGTTCGTCTTCCTGACCCGAGATGGTTTCGCGCAGAACAAACTGGATCACCATGAAGATGGTCAGGACAAAGGTCAGCACCATCAACAGCCCCGTCATCGCATCCACGAATCCGGGCCAGACCGAGCCCTGGAACCGTTGACCGGTGCGGCGGGACAGCGCCATGGATTATTCTCCTTCCGGCGTGGTGCGCACCGCACCGCGCGGCAGAGTCAGGGCCTTGACCAAAAGTTCGATGTCCTTGCGGAACTCGTTCATACTTTCCTGTCGACCCGCTGAAATCTCTTCGAGAATCCGCAGCAATTGCACATCCATCGAACGCAAGCGCATACGGCTTTCGGCATCGATGCCTTCACCTGCACCATGATCGCGCATGTGATCCAAAAGCGCGTCCTGCCCAAGGGCGACGCGCTCCAAAGCCGAAGTGACACTTTCGCTATTGGCTTGGCGATTGTTCATCTCACCGATCACATCAACCAGTTGCCCAAGCTTGGCGGAAACCTCCGCCCTCTCACTTTCCTGAGCGGAAAACAGATCCTGCAACGCGTCCATCTGTTCGGACATGGCATCCAGAACAGGTGTCAGTACGGCGATCTCGGCACCGCCGTCTTCGCCGCTGGCAAATCCAACGCGGGTGATCGATGACAACCATTCCTCAAGCTCGCGATAGAATCGGTTTTGCCCGTGACCCGCAAAGACTTCCAACAGACCAACGATCAAAGACCCGGCCAGACCTAGCAGAGACGAACCAAACGCCACGCCCATGCCCTGCAACTGCGCCTCGAGCCCGGTCATCAGTCGGTTGAAGACGGCCAGACCTTCTTCACCCTCCTGCGGGTTCAAGCTGCGGATGGTGTCGACAATGGCTGGAACGGTTGTCGCTAAACCAAAGAATGTGCCCAAAAGACCCAAGTAGATCAGAACGTTGGTGATATAGCGGGTAATTTCCCGCTCTTCCTCGACCCTCTCAGCCACGGAATCCAGAATGGATCTGGTCGAAGTAGAACTGATCTGAGACCGCGCACCCCGTTCGCGCAGAAGTGACGCCAAGGGGGCCAGCAGTTGCGGTGTGCGGGCGTCTTCGCGTACCACGCCACCGACAAAAGCCTCGATCCAGCGGACGGACCCAATCAGCTGTGTCACCTGATAAAAACACGCAAAAACGCCGATCAGGAAGACCAGCAGGATAAATCCGTTCAGATACGGGTTGGCGAAGAATACCGGCAGCACGTAAGGCAGCGCCAGAAATACACCCAGCCCGGACAGGCCGATTGCCATCAACATCAACAAGATTTGTCGTGTTGGATGCGAGAAATGGGGTCTCGCGCCCTGATGTGCCTGCGCCATGCGCGTGGTTCCCGGTCTTTGCCTGCTCTGCGGCGAATCTAGCGAAATTCCGCGGGTGACGCCAAGAGTTTATGCGGTGATGCTGCGCACCCGTTGCGCCAACCACTCAAGATCGGGGTCGCGCAGACCGATCTCGGCCAGATGTTCGGCGGTATTGTACAGGTATTCGTCGTTGGGACCGCGCCCACCAATCGCGTGGGCAATAATCTGGGCCTGTTCCTCTAACGGCATCCCACCACAATACTGTACGTGGTCGGCATCGATCACATAGGTGACGGCATTGACGATGTCTCCGGTTTCCAGATGCACATCCAGCTTCCGCTCGACATAGGCCGACGAAATCAACTCTCGTTCGCGCAACTCGTGCAGGGTGCGGTCTTCGTGACCAGCCTCAACCGCCAGGGCTAGACCGGTACAATTTGCGTTTGCCTGCTCGTCCAGCGCCAGCACCAGACCCGGTTTTTCTTCGGTCCCGCGATGGTGGATGGAACTCATGCAAAAGGATCGGGCAAAACCGTGCAACGTTGCGCGTTCGCTGCGCGCCACCGGGAAGCCCGGATTCCACAGCAGCGATCCATATCCGAATACCCACATCGTCATTGCACTGGTCCTTGCCTGTTTCGGCCTATAAACATCAAATCCGAGGCAGGAAAAAGGGCCAAAGCTCATGCGTCGTCTATTACGAGTGTTCATCTTTATCGCCGTTCTGTGGAGCGCATATTGGTTCATTGCCGGATATGGGTTGCGCAATGCCATCACCGGTTGGTTTGATCAGCAGCAAGAGCTGGGCTGGCAAGCGGACTTCTCGGACGCTGCCACGGCGGGTTATCCGACCCACCACACGACACGGTTGAACAATCCAGCCCTTGCCGACCCAGTAACGGGCACCGCCTGGAGCGCAGATTGGGTTGAATTTGAAAGCCCCGCGATCTGGCCCGGACGTCAGATCCTGCGCTTTGCCGATACACCGCAGCGCCTGTCTTACTTTGACCAGACCGCAACGATCGAGGCAGACGCGCTGCAGGCGCACTTGCAATTGCGGCCCGGCGTTGCGCTGGTTTTGGAAAAAATGGCACTGACAGCAGGCCCCTGGTCCATCACCGAGAACGCGCAGGCGTTGGCCGCAGGCGGAACGCTGGAACTGCTGATGGAACAAACCGCAACGCCCGAGGCTTATAGCATGGTTGTTCGCGTGGATGGCTTCACGCCCGGTGATGACCTGCGCAACCTTATGGAAACCGCCACTTCGCTGCCGCAGTCCTTCGATACGCTGGAATTGGATATGGTGGCAGCATTCGACAAGCCCTGGGACCGGTCTGCGCTGGAACAGGGTCGTCCTCAGCCGGTCAGGATCGATCTAAAGCTCGCCGAGGCCAAGTGGGGTGGGCTCAGGTTGTTTGCGACCGGTGCACTGGATGTGGATGCGCAAGGAATCCCAACAGGAGAGATAGCGGTCAAAGCGGAAAATTGGCGGGACATGATCGCCATGGCAAATGCAGCGGGTGCCCTGCCGGATCAGGCCGTCGATCCGGTTACGCGCGCGCTCAACTTTATGGCTGGGCTAGGTGGGAACCCGAATGCACTGGACTTGCGGTTAAACTTCCGCGACGGGTTTGTGGCACTTGGACCTTTGCCCTTGGGACCTGCCCCTCGCCTGATCCTGCGTTAGCGACAATAAGGTCCGCTGCGATAGCGGGCCGTGTCCAGATGGAAATGATCCCGGTGATAGCGGTCTGAATTGGGACCCAGAACGGTGCCAAATGGCCCACACGCGCCGCGCCAGATTTTCTTGAGTTGTTTCTGCGAGGGGTTCTTGCGCCAACCGTTCAGAACGGTCACTACCTCTCCATCTGCCATTTTGAACCCAGATATATCGATCGCGCGCCCCTTGCCATGCTCAGAAATCCGCGCGCCTTTTCGATTGTTACGCGTCCGACAAGCGTAATGGGCAGCCACTTGCAATTCGATCACAGGGCCACGACGCTTGAAGGTAGGCTTGACCGTTTTGTCGACCCATTTGTTCAGCGCAATCGCGGTGCCGCAATCCATTGTCGAAGGACGGCTGAGCACGACGCCCGAAACCGAAGTGATCTGAACTGCATCTTTAACGCCACAAGCTGAGCTTTTTTTGCCGACCCGACCCACGGGTTTGCCCTGAATTGCGATGTCACCGCAAACTGAGCTTTTCCGCAGCTTGCGCTTTTTGAACAGCACCTCTTGTTCCAGCCATTTGGGGCGCATCAAGGGTCTGAGCGGCACATCCGACGGGCGTATTGCGGCGGCTGTGACCTGCGGCGCGATCGGGCGAGGCATCGGCCGCACTGTGGGTTGAGAAGCGGCTGTCAATGCGGTCTGGTCCGACGCCGGGCGCGTCAAAGGCACAAGGGATTGTTCCAAAGGCGCAGCCCGTGACGTCATAGCCGCAGCGGCCAAAACCCCGATCAGAACGTGCCTCCAGCCTAGCTTCATGAACCCGCTTTCCCTCGTCCGAAGTCCGGAGCATCCGTGTCCTGCCCCGCATCGATAATGCCGCGACGAATAGCACGGGTGCGGGTGAAGTAGTCAAACAAATGCTCTCCGTCGCCGGTCCGGATGGCCCGTTGCAGAGCAAACAGCTCTTCGGTGAAGCGGCCCAGAATTTCCAGCGTCGCATCCTTGTTGGACAGGAAAACATCCCGCCACATGGTCGGGTCGGATGCTGCGATGCGGGTGAAGTCCCGGAAACCAGCGGCCGAATATTTGATGACTTCACTGTCGGTTACGCGTCGCAGATCGTCTGCAACACCAACCATTGTATAGGCAATCAGGTGCGGCGCATGAGAGGTCACGGCCAACACCAGATCATGGTGATCGGCGTCCATCTCATCGACATTTGACCCCATGCCTTCCCACAACGCACGTAGGCGGGCAATCGCCTCGGGGTTCGAGTTCTCGACCGGGACCAGCAGACACCAGCGGTTGTCAAATAGTTCTGCAAAGCCAGATTCCGGGCCGGAATGTTCGGTCCCTGCCAACGGGTGTGCCGGGATAAAATGCACGGCTTCGGGGATGTGCGGCTGCACAGCGTCGATCACGTGGCGCTTGACCGATCCGACATCCGATACTGTCGCGCCGGGTTTCAAAACGGGTGCAATTTCTTCTGCGACAGCCCCCATCGCCCCGACCGGGACACAGAGTACAACCAGATCGGCGCCCTCAACTGCCTCTTGCACGGTATCGCACACGCGGTCGCAAAGTCCGATCCTGCGCGCAGTGTCCCGCGTGGCCTCGGACCGGGCATAGCCTGTGACTTCACCGGCCAGCCCTGCCCTTTTGATGGCCCAGAACATGGACGAAGCAATCAGGCCCAGCCCGATCAGCGCAACACGGTCGTAAATCTGGCTCATGCTGCGCCCTTCTTAAATGCAGTGATCGCCGCAACCACTCGGCGGCAGGCTTCTTCGTCGCCGACGGTGATCCGCAAGGCGTTCGGCAGGTTGTAGCCCGCAACCCGGCGGACAATCAAACCCTGCGTTTTGAGGTAGTCGTCGCAGGCTTCTGCCTCGGCCTGATCAGCAAACCGTGCAAGGATGAAATTGGTGCAGGACGGGTCAGAGGGCACGTCGATCTTGGCAAGTTCCTCTGCCAACCACACACGCAGACGTGCGTTCTCCGATTGGCAAAAGGACAGAAACTCGACATCGTTCACCGCAGCCTCAGCCGCAGCCAAAGCAGTGAGTGACAGGTTGAATGGCTGGCGCACCCGGTTCAGCACATCGATAATTGATTGGTGCGCATAGCCCCAGCCAACCCGCATTCCACCCAGCCCGTAAACTTTGGAAAAAGTCCGGGTCATGATGACATTCTCATAGGCGTCCACAAGCGATGCACCGCCGTCGAACCCATCCACAAACTCGGCATAGGCCCCGTCCAGAACCATCAGGCATGTGTCAGGCAGCCCCTGTGCAAGCCGTTCCAGTTCGTCATTCGAGATCATGGTCGAGGTCGGATTGCCCGGGTTGGTAACAAACACGATCCGCGTCTGCCCTGTCACTGCCGACAAAATGGCATCCACATCCACCTTGCGGTCGCGCTCGGCCACCATGACCGGCGTCGCGCCCGCCATGCGGGCGATGATTGGGTACATCGAAAACCCGTGCTCGGTATATACCACCTCATCCCCCGGCCCCGCATAGGCCTGAGCGATGAATTGCAGCACCTCGTCGCTGCCGACCCCGCAGATGATCCGCGCCGGATCCAGCCCGTGGCGCGCGCCGATGGCCGCGCGCAGGCTTGCATGATCCGTGCTTGGATAGCGGTGCAAAGTTGCGGCGCTGTCGCGTACCGCCTCAATCGCCTTGGGGCTTGGCCCAAACGGGTTTTCGTTCGAGCTCAGCTTGATCACGTGCTCCACCCCGGCCACATGCGACTGGCCGCCCTGATACAGCGCGATGTCCATAATGCCGGGTTGTGGGGTGATCTTGGTCATTGAGAGGCTCCGTTGAATGGGCCTCTCATACCTGTCTCAACGGGTTGAGAAAAGCGGCAATTCCATCATGCGGCTTTGAAGCGCGCGGTCGCCGGGTCGGCATCGTAATACGGCGCAAATTCTTCGGTCCGACGGGACAGGTCATTAACGCTGTCGATGATGAACTGAACCGTTTCCTCGCTCATCAGATACGAGAAATTCAGCCGTACCCAGCCGGGCTTCTTCATCTCTTCCCCCGCAGACAAGGCCGCGTGCAACGCCTCTGAAGCTTTACGATCAATACCCAGCAAGCGATGCGCGTATGGCCCTGCGCAGGCACAGCCACCGCGCGCCTGAATCCCATAGATGTCGCTGAGCATCCGGGTGAACAGCTGCTGATGCACCGGTTGTCCAGCATTGTCGCGAACAAGGAACGAGAAGATCGGCAAGCGATGCGGGTTATCGACCCCAAGCAAAGTCAGGTGCGGGTTGTCCTGCCAACCTTCCAGAGCCATCTGGTTGAACTGCGCCTCGCGCTCGGCAATTTCCTTTGTTCCAATCACATCCTTCACGATGAACGCCAGCGCCGCACGGATGTCTCCGATCACATTCGGCGTTCCGGCCTCTTCCCGCGTTGACAGATCGGCGCTGTAATCGTGGCGCCAGGGTGATACAAAACTGACGGTGCCGCCACCGGGCCAGCTTGGGCAATCCCGCTGCGCAGCAGTTTGGTTTACGACCAAAACACCCGATGCGCCCGGACCACCCGGGAACTTGTGTGGCGACACCACAATCGCATCCTTACGGGCATCAGCTGGCCCCATATCCATCGGCAGATACGGCCCACCGCCGGCATAGTCCCAAACGGCCAAAGCCCCATGTGCCTTGAGCAAGCGCGTTACGGGATCAGGGTCGGTTATGATGCCGGTCACGTTAGACGCCGCTGAGAATGACCCGATTAACAGATCGGCATCTGCATGAGCCTCAAGAGCAGATTCCAGCGCTTGCAAATCCACACCCCCACTTTCGTCTTCAGGGATTTCGATGACCTGCGCCTTGCTCTCGCGCCATGGCAGAATGTTTGAATGGTGTTCGTAAGGTCCGATTAAAACAACCGGCTGGTCAGCCTCTTCCACTCCCATCAAACTGACCAACCGGTTGAGCCCCGCCGTGGCACCGGACCCGGTGAAGATCACCGCGTCTTCTCCCCTCGCACCAATAAGGCGGGCTATCTCATTGCGCGCCTCGCGACGCAGACGTGTCATGTAAGAACCGCAGTAGGAGGCCTCGGTATGGCTGTTCGCGTAGAACGGCAACACATGCTGCGCGACATAGTCTTCCACTTGGCGCAATGCACGGCCCGAAGCGACGTAATCCGCATAGACAAGCGGTACGTCCCCAAGCAGACCCGGGATCAGAACATTTTCTCCGATCAACCCATCGCGCAGGTTGGAATTGTGAGTGGTCGAACAAAGATCCGCACGAAATTTGGACAGGGTCATGGCATGGGCTCCTAACTGCCCAACCAATGTGATTTATTCGCACCGGGGAAACTTCACCTATCTTTGCGTAGATTTCGAAACTTTTGTGTCATATGATCAAGTATGGGTTCAAAATTAGATCAAATTGACACGCGCATTCTGAAAGAACTGCAAAAGGACGCCACCCTATCCCAACGGGAATTGGCAGATCGCGTTGGTCTTTCTCAAAATGCCTGCTGGCGGCGATTGAAGGCCCTCAACGAAGATGGCGTCCTGATTGGATCCACCGCTCGTATCGCGCGCGAGAAACTAGGGCTGAGCTTAGTGGTCTTTGTCATGCTGCGCACGCGGCATCATTCGGCCGAATGGCTTCAGGCGTTTCGCAGCCATGTTCTGACAATCCCAGAAGTCGTGGATTTTCACCGTATTGGCGGCGATTACGATTACCAGTTGAAAGTCGTCACTGAAGATATGGCGTCTTACGACAAGGTCTACCAACGCCTGATCGAAAAGGTCGAACTGGACAGTGTGACCTCGTATTTCGCGATGGAAGCGATCGCCGAAGGGCGACCGCTGCCGATCTAGACCTCAGGCCAGCCCGAGCATCGTTTTCATTCCACCGATGAAGGTTGCATCGTCCAGCGCCTTACGGTTGTCGAGATATTCGACCGCATCTTCGCCCGCGCGATACCGCAAGGTGTCAGTCCCATCGGTCACCGCTTCCCAGATCACGTCGGCCACAACGCTGGGTGGTGAGGTGCGCGATGCCATCTCTTCAGAGCCCCAGGTGCCGAACAGGGCCTGAACCACCGGCTGGTATTCCGTCATACTTTCATCATTAACGAAATCAAACGAGCGGCCGCCGAAATCTGTGGCGATCAGCCCGGGCTCGACAATCTTGACCTTGATGCCAGCCGCAGCGAGTTCGTAGTGCAGCGACTCTGATAGACCTTCGACTGCGAACTTCGTGCCGTGATACAGCGCCCCAAGCGGGAAGGTGATCTGACCGCCGATGGAAGAAATGTTCACAATGCAGCCAGAGCCGTTCGCCCGCATATGCGGCAATACCGCTTTGGTTACGGCCAGCAGACCGATGACGTTGGTGTCGAATTGCCGACGAATGCGGTCCAACGGGAACGCCTCCAACGGCCCATAGGCCCCATACCCCGCATTGTTCAGCAGAACATCGATCTGGCCGAACCGCGCGATCCCTTCTGCAACGGCCGCTGTGATTGAGGCTTCGTCGGTTACGTCCAGACGCGTAACCAGAACGTTTTCCAGTTGCGATAGCTCGGTTTCCTTTTCCGGGCTGCGCATGGTGGCAATGACGTTCCAACCTTGCTTTTGAAACCGTAGAGCCGTGACTTTGCCGATACCAGACGACGCGCCGGTGATGAGGATGGTCTGTGCCATGATCTTTCTCCGAAGTGATTAGCCTGCCCGAGACATATGCTGTTCTTCCATTCCGCGCCTGCCAAATTCTCCGCATTACTTGCCTAATTCTCCAGCTTTTCGGAATTCTACTGGCCGCCAAGTTTTCCGCTAAATATACTAAGCACATGAGAAAGACCAAACTGAGTCAATCCGAACTGATCACGGAAATCTGCAATTTTGTGGCAAAAGAAGCAGAAGACGCGCCATTTTACCCGACTGCGCTCGAAGGCTTTGCGCTTCTGCACGACGTTAAAACCAAGTCCATCGACGCGCAGGTTTATGAACCTATTGTCTGCCTGGTTCTACAAGGGCAGAAAGAAACACGTATTGGCAATCGGCTTATCCATTTCGGAGCCGGGGACTCCCTGATCGTCAGCCATTCAGTTCCCGTCATGGCAGCCGTAACTGAAGCCAGCCGTCAGGCACCCTATGTCGGCCTCGTTCTTTCACTCGATCTGTCCACCTTGCGCAGCCTATATGATGAGGTCGGATCCACTCCCGGAAAAATTGAAGCGGCGCATAGCCTGGCGGCATCCCAAGCCTCACCAGATCTGATCGATGCTATGACCCGCCTGTTTCGTGCCAGCCAGAGCCCGATCGAGGCAAAGGTTCTGGCCCCGATGATCAGCCGTGAGATCCATTACAGGTTGCTACAGGCCGATCACGGCGGAATGCTGCGGCAAATGCTATGGCGTGACAGTGCAGCCAGCCGGATCGCGCGGGTCATTGACGTTATCCAAACGGATTTCAAAACCTCACTGCCCGTGTCCGAGCTTGCGCAAATTGCCGGCATGAGCGTTTCCGCCTTTCACACGCATTTCAAAGAGGTGACCGCCAGATCACCACTGCAATACCAAAAAGAACTCAGATTGCTGGAGGCGCGCCGCCTACTGTCTCATGGATCGCTCAGTGTTTCGCAAGCGGCCTTTGACGTGGGGTATGAAAGCCCGACCCAATTCAGCCGCGAGTACTCCCGCAAATTTGGAGTTTCTCCACGGCAAGACCTTGGAGCGCAAAGCGCGGCATAAAAAAGGCCGCGCAACTTGCGCGGCCTCGAAATTCTTGGTGTCGGCGAAGATTAGTTCTTCGCGTAGAATTCGACGACCAGGTTCGGTTCCATCATCACCGGATAAGGCACATCGCTCAGGCCCGGTGCGCGGACGAAAGTCGCGGTCATTTTCGAGTGGTCAGCGTCGATGTAATCGGGCACGTCACGCTCGGCCAGAGCAGCAGCTTCCAAAACGATGGCCAGTTGCTTGGACTTGTCACGCACTTCGATCACGTCGCCTTCTTTGACGCGGTAGCTGGGGATGTTAACCCGCTTACCGTTCACTTTGACGTGGCCGTGGTTCACGAATTGACGTGCAGCAAAAACGGTCGGAACGAACTTGGCGCGGTAGACAACGGCGTCCAGGCGGCGCTCCAGCAGACCGATCAGGTTTTCACCGGTGTCGCCTTTGACACGCTCGGCTTCGGCATAAATGCGGCGGAACTGCTTCTCGGTCAGGTCGCCATAGTAGCCTTTCAGCTTCTGCTTGGCGCGCAGCTGCAGACCGAAGTCCGACAGTTTGCCCTTGCGGCGCTGGCCGTGCTGGCCGGGGCCGTATTCACGACGGTTGATCGGGGATTTCGGACGACCCCAGATGTTTTCGCCCATCCGGCGGTCGATTTTGTACTTGGCAGACGTGCGTTTGGTCACGGCTGATCTCCTTCGTCTTGAACGAAGCCCTAAAGGGCCACTATGAAGGGCGTTGTCCTCTTGAGGTTTCCCCCATGACAGGCATCCCCTTGCGGGGGCCACCAACACCAATGAAGCCGCGCTTATATCCGCAGAGTTCACAGAGTCAATAAGCGAAATCAGAAAGGGATGTAGCTAAGTGCAAACGCATCGAAAGAGTGCGGCCCGTAACCCGCCAGCGGAAAGCCGGGTAGCGATTGGGCTTAGGTCTGCCGCGATGCGGCCTGACGTGGAAAGCTTACAACTGTCGAGTCATAAGTAGGCTGAGCAAATGTTGATGCAGCGAAGTCATTTACTTCGCTGACCCAAAATGCCTGATCCCGTGGCGGACATCCGTCGACAAACACAAATGTCGGGTCAATTTCGCCCTCTTGTACGACCAGATCCGCTCTGAACCGCTGTGCACCGTTGGTCAACACGACTGAGCCGCACACCTCTCCGGTAACATCACGAACAACTGCGAACCGATCCTTTGTCACAGATGTAATCGCACCTGCACTGCCGGATCGCTCAATTGCCTGCTCGACGTCATTATTCAGGAAAACGGCCTGACCCCGCCAGGACCACGCTGCTCCAACGACCAGAAACGCCCAAGGCGGCGCTTCGAGCTCATCAAGCTCTGTCTGCTTCCATGAAATGGCTATTTGACCGTTTGCACCGGCTCTCATCTGCCCACTCGCACTTTTTACCACCCCAACACTAATCCAACGCTTATCAGCACAAATTTCGGCGGAAAAGAGACGGAATTGCAGCATTCACGAGAATGTTGCATATGTGAATCACAACCCTGTGAAGTGCACCCAAAGTTTTGCTGCAGCGTCAAAGGCTTCATGACAAATTCCCTTTGCAAGCCGAATTGCATAGATGTTTCCAGCAAGTATCCAATTGATACCCGAGACTCCGGAAAAAGCTGATCCACGCGCGCGCGGCAAGCGACATCACAAAAACCGAAGCGACCTACAAGACTGCGCTGGAATGGCCTAAATCTATTCTAACGATGATCGTTTTGGAGAAGGTGCATGCGGAACTGGCTCAGGTATGCAATAATGGCCGCGCTGGCCTTTGCAACGCAACCCTCGGTCGCGGCATCCGGAATTGCGCTTGAATGGTCTGACCTTCCCGCCCCCTCCGCGCAGGTGTTTGAAGACCCTTTTCGCGACCTCAGCGCCGAACAGATGGACGACCTACAGTTTGCCGTACGCTTACGGGTCAGGTTGCAACAGAATGCCGGCAGCGCCGAAGAACGCGCCAAATGGCAAGAGTTGCTGAACGAGACAGAAACCGCGCTGGCCCAAGATCAGATAGACGTCGACTGGATGCTGAACCAGCGCGAGGCTGTCATCCAGAGGCGCACAGTTGCGGGAACAGCCGGCAACCCATTGCATGATGGTCAAACCATCACACTGGACGGTTTTGCGATTCCCGCGCCACCAGATGCAGATGGTCATCCTGTCGCTTATCTGGTGCCCGAGCCAGGAATGTGTAGCCACAGGCCCCCGCCACCGCCAAACCAGATGATCCGCGTGCTGCTGAACGGCGACTGGGCACCGACCTACTACCATGAACCGGTACGTTTGACTGGGGTGCTGTCGATTGCACCCACAGAAGAGCAGATGGTGGTCGTGGATGGCCTGATGCCGATGCGCGCGACGTTTCTGCTGGAAGTTGATCAGGTCTATCCACTGGCCTCACCTGAAGAAAATCCGGAATGGAACCAAACCCTGCTGGATCGTATCCGCGCGGCGGATCATCGTAAGACCGGAGGCTTGGGGTCAGTCGACTGATTAACGGTACAAGCCTTAAGGAAGCCCCTTTGCCGCGCTTTTCTGTTTCGGTGTTAAATGCCCGCAACTTCGATAAAGAGAAACCGACAGGGTCCCGAACGAACCCTGCCGAATCGTCGTAGATCACTTCAAAGGTAAGCAGATCTCGGTCAGCAAATCCTCGGGCGCTGTATCGCGCGGATCGTTGAGGTAAATCTCGTAGCAAGGTTGATCCGCAGGTTCTTCACCAGACTCCGGCAGCCAATTGCCGAACAGGCTGTGATAGGCCGCCGCGATCCCTGAATATGGCCCTTTGTAGGTCAGCACAGCCGTCTTGCCGCCCGGAATCGATAGTTCGTCCAGGCCTTCAGGGGTGTTTTCACCCCGGAACTCAGCCCCTGCATAGCTGCGCAGTTGATCTTCTGGCACGTCATCGGGGCTATCAAAATACAACGCAAGCACAGGCCCAATCTGCGGCCATAGCTGACGGGATTCGCACATGGCCCCAAACGCTTCAAAGCTTTTGCCGATCTCGGAATAGGCCCCTTTATGCGGCAGCGCGACAACACGGCGGGCGGGTTCAGTACGTGTGGTAACAGGATGCATCGGATATCCTCCGGTTTTGAAATCAGGATGAGCGGGAAGAAATTGACCCGCCTTGCGAAAGGCAGCGGGACTGCTGCCATAAGCCTCGGAAAAGGCGCGCGCAAAGGAACTTGGATTGGGATACCCGACAGATAACGCGATATCAGAAATCGCTTTATCTGACTGTACCAGCCATGTGGCCGCACGGTGCAAGCGCACACGGCGCACCGCCTGTGCACAGGTTTCGCCGGTCAGGGCGCGAAACACCCGGTGCCAGTGAAACCGTGACATCGCCGCCACGTCAGCAAGCGCATCCAAAGACAAGTCCCCGGCGGGGTTGTCATGGATATACGCCAGTACGCGCAACACGCGGTCTTCATAGCTGGTGGGCATCCGTGTCGTTCCTTCTTGCTGCCAATCCGTAGTCGCATATCCCGAGCCCACAAATCTTGCTGAGTTGCATCCCGGCGAACGTCAGGTCATATAGCAAAGAACTTCCGCGTTGAGAGGCGTCATGACCCAGTATCTGGATTTCGAAAAACCGCTGGCCGAGATCGAAGGCAAAGCTGAAGAGCTGCGCGCGCTGGCCCGCGCAAACGAAGAAATGGACGTGGCCGAAGAAGCGGCCGCTTTGGACACCAAAGCCTCCAAGTTGCTGGACGAGCTTTATGCCGATCTGACCCCCTGGCGGAAATGCCAGGTGGCGCGTCATCCGGAACGTCCGCATTGCAACGACTATGTGGATGCGCTGTTCACTGAATTCACACCGCTGGCAGGAGACCGCAACTTCGCCGACGATCTGGCCGTGATTGGTGGCCTGGCACGATTCAACGATCAGCCGGTGATGGTGATTGGACACGAAAAAGGCTCGGACACCAAATCGCGGATTGAGCGTAATTTTGGCATGGCCCGACCAGAAGGGTATCGCAAGGCCGTTCGCCTGATGGAGATGGCCGGACGTTTTGGACTGCCGGTCATCACCTTGATCGATACTGCCGGCGCCTACCCCGGCAAAGGGGCCGAGGAACGTGGCCAGTCAGAAGCCATCGCGCGTTCGACTGAGATGTGCCTGAAGATCGGCGTGCCTTTGGTCTCGGTCATCATTGGTGAAGGTGGGTCAGGCGGCGCTGTGGCCTTTGCGACAGCAAACCGCGTCGCAATGTTGGAACACTCGGTCTATTCGGTGATCTCGCCCGAAGGCTGCGCATCGATCTTGTGGAAAGACGCAGAAAAGATGCGCGAAGCGGCCGAAGCGCTGCGTCTGACCGCGCAGGACCTTTATAAGCTGGGCGTGTGCGACCGGATCATCACCGAGCCTAAAGGCGGCGCGCATCGCAACCGCCCGGCAGCCGTGGAAGCCGTACGCTCGGCCATCACCGCCATGCTGCAAGAGCTGGACGGCAAAGATGCAGCGGCCCTGATTCAGGACCGCCGTCAGAAATTCCTGGATATCGGTTCAAAAGGGCTGGCGGCGTAACCGTCAGCCGCCCAAGCGGCGCAGCAAACCAATCGAAGGTTCACCCGTGACAGGCAAGCCATTTGCGCTTTGATAAGCGCTGATGGCGGATGTGGTATTCTTGCCGATCACCCCATCTGCGCCTTTGGTGTCATACCCGGCGGATGTCAGCTGGCGTTGCAACTCTTTACGGTCCTCCAACGTCAGACCATTTGCGTCCGGTCCGAACGAGGCCTGAAACGGCGCGCCACCTGCGATCCTGTCTGCCAGATGGCCCACACCAATCGCGTAGCTGTCCGAGTTGTTATAGCGCTTGATCACTTGAAAATTGCGGAACACAGCAATACGAGGCCCCGGTGTCTGAGGTTGCAACACAGCGACGGGTGTGCCGGACACGGTCCCAGCTTCTCCACCCCAAGGTTGACCCCGCACCCAACCGGCGCGCGCCAGATACGACGCCGTAGAAGCCAGCGAGTCCGTCGGATCTTCGGACCAGATATCGCGCCGCCCGTCACCGGTGAAATCCACCGCATAGGCAAGGTATGAGGTCGGAATGAACTGCGTATGCCCCATTGCCCCGGCCCAGCTGCCAGTCATGTTAGCGGGTGTTGTGTCGCCCTCTTGCAGAATGCGCAGCGCCGCGACCAGTTGCTTTTCAAAAAACGCGCCGCGCCGTCCGTCATAGGCCAGCGTCGAAGTGGCTGAGATCACGGGCACATCGCCGCGACGCGCACCATAGCGACTTTCCAGACCCCACACGGCCACGACAACTTCCTTGTCCACGCCATACTGCGCTTCGATCTGCGACAGGGTACCGTTATACTGTCGAAGCATCTTTTGACCGGTTTCAATCCGTTCATCCGATGCAGCAATGGCTAGATAATCCTCGAGCGAGCGCTTGAATTCGACCTGGTTGCGGTCGCGTTCGATTACGTCGGGCAGATACCCTGCCCCGCGGAATGCCTGATCAAGTGTGGTCTGTGAAATTCCTTGCGAAGACGCGCGGGTCTTGAACCCGGCAACCCAGGCGTCCCAACCAGCGTTTGGAACCGCCCGCATGCGCGATGCAGGGGCGCTTGACGGAGCACTGCCGCCCGAACAGGCAGCCAATAGCGATGATCCAAGGCAAATAGAAAAGGCACGGCGTGTAATCATGGTTGGGGTCTGCTCTTGTTTGTGATTTGGCACAAGCGTACCTCAGCAGAACCCCACAAGCCAGAAGCGTGATGCCGTGAATGGGCAGCATTGTGATGTCGGCGGGAAGCCGCTCAGCTTACCAGCAAACGCAACCCCTGCGTTACATCCGAGCGTACCGCCAGCCGCAAACCGGGCTCGTCCCCGGCCTTTAGCGCAGCAATGATCAGCTTGTGATAATGCGGGGGCTCGGTCCGCCGTAGACGCCCATACAACGCCCGCATTGTTGGTCCCAATTGCAACCAGACCGTTTCAGCAATGGCCAGCATCGCAGGCGCTTGTGCGCGCAGATACAATGTGCGGTGAAACTCCAGATTCGACCGAATATAGCCAACCGCATCCCGCTTGGTCACCATTTCAGCAACGGTCATATTGATGCTCTGCAACCTATCAATCAGTGCGATATGCGCGCGAGGCAATGCCCGGCTGGCCAACTCGACCTCTAGCAGCGCACGCAACGCCGCCAACTCCTCGATCCGGTCATTTGTCAGCTCAGGGGTCGAAACGCGGCCCGAGGTCGACAGGAACAGCGCACCTTCAGCAGCCAGACGGCGTACCGCCTCGCGCGCTGGCGTCATCGAGACGCCGAACTCCTTCCCAATGCCGCGCAAGGTCAGAGCCTGACCCGGTGCCATCTCACCATGCATGATTCTGGATCGCAGAGCCCGGTACACCCGGTCATGTGTGGCAGTTTGGGTTTCGGAAGAGCGCGCGCTTATCATCCACTTATGTGATCACAAAATGGCGCAAGGTCAACTCGGATCAGCGTCAAACCTGTAGCGATGCAATTCGGCACCATTATCGCGCAACCAGCGGCGAGGTTTCTGATACGGGCCAAAGATCTTCTCGACCTGTTCCCAAAACGCGCGCGAATGATTCATCTCAGCCAAATGCGCCACTTCATGGGCCGCCACGTAATGCAACACTTCAGGCGGTGCCAGTATAAGACGCCACGAGAACATCAAGCCACCGTGCGAGCTGCAGGATCCCCAGCGGGACCGCGTGTCGCGCAGGCTGAGCGTTGTATACGGGCGTCCAAGCATCGCAGCATAGTCATCACACGCACCGGACAAACGGTCTCGGGCCAGCTCCTTGAGAAACCGGGCCAATCGCCGCGCCTCGGCACCTTCAGGAACCTCGACTTCATGTGCCTGAAGCAACACGCGACGACCAGTTGCCGGAACGATTCGCCGATCAATGCCTTCAATTGGGATCGTTTGCCCAAACTGAACCCGGGCCATATCCGGCCGATCCTGCAAATGCTGCCGGATCCACTCTTCCTTGGTGCGTGCAAAACTAAGGGCCTCTGTTTCAGGTACTCCGATCGGGTAAGTCAACGTAACCCGCCCATCCAGTTGGGAAATACGCAAACTGATACGCCGCGCCCGGGCCGATTTGCGCAGCCTCAATGGTACCGGCGGCGTCCCTGGCAATGCGTGCTCTCCCATATCGCGACACCTCCTGCGCAAAGACTTTGACAGTACCCGCCAGCTGTGGCACGTGGACTGAATCATTTAGACGACTCACCTGATATCAAGGGGAATTGACATGCCCAAGGAAGAATGGGGCGTAAAGCGCGTTTGCCCGACAACCGGTAAGCGGTTTTACGACCTGAACAAGGACCCGATCATCAGCCCCTACACTGGCGAGATAGTGGAGCTTGAAACATCCAAAAGCCGCATGATCGCGGCGGATGCAGAAGATGCAGCTTCGGTCAAAGCGCGTGAAAACGCGTCGGAAGAAGATCTGGTTCTGGACGATGACGATAATGTCGATGTCGAACTGGATGACGATCTGCTGGACGACGATGATGACAATAGCGATGACGTATCTTTGGACGACATCACCGACATGTCCTCGGAAGACGACAACTGATCAAGCAGAAGGCGGCCCCAAGGGTCGCCTTTTTCATTTGACTTTAGGCCGGCACGGAAAGTTGCTGTGATTTCCATTTTTGGACTTGCACTCGGCGCGTCTGTCTCATAAACGTCCGCTCACCGTGTCGACGGTACCATGATGGGGCCTTAGCTCAGTTGGGAGAGCGCTTGCATGGCATGCAAGAGGTCAGGGGTTCGACTCCCCTAGGCTCCACCAAAACCCTGCACAAAACCAAGCGCTACACCTAGAACCCTTAGCAAGAAGTGCTGGGCGTTGTCATGAACGCTTCTGTGCAGTAGCGTCCAGCACCATGGTCATCCGGCGATACCCATTTGTGCTTTTGGTTAGCTTTCTGGTCATCCTGACCGGCATAGCTGGCGTTGCTCACGCGGTATCAAATGGTTGCGTTGGCCTTCACTGTGAGGAACATAGGCAACATTCTGAACACTCTGCGTTGGTAACGAGCAGCGGTGAGGTCTCGGCTCACAGTCATCATCATGACCCGGAGAGTTCTGGAACCGACGAGTGCAATCCCTTTATTTGCCAGGCAACTGTAGTGCTCCCTCAAGACAGTGAACCCGCTCAAGTTCAACGTGATATTGACCTAGAGCTCCAGGATAGTGCCCAAGCCAAGCTGAATGAACCAGATAGCCCGTACAGGCCCCCTGACGTTTGAAGCAGCGTAAATCCTTGCGGACGTAAGCGACAAGCACGTGCGGCTGTTCGCAATGTCTCGCAGCGTTACCAGCTTACAGAATGTCAGGACCAATCTATGAAAAAAAGATACTTAACAATAGGCCTATGCACCGTCGCTGCTGTCGCCGCTTTCACAACTCTTCGGCCCGGTTCAATCGAAGAGGCCGCACCACAGGAACCACTTGAAGGCGATGCTATGGTCGCAATTCAGATGCCGCCCATCGAGGGTAACGCTGAAATCGGCCAGCGTGTCTTTGAGGTCTCCTGCGCCTCTTGCCATGGTGTCAATGCGGTCGGTGTGGAAGGCGCAGGACCGCCTCTGATCCACAAGATCTACGAACCCAGCCACCACGCGGATGAAGCCTTTCAGAGGGCAGTTTCACAAGGTGTGAGAAGCCACCATTGGCAGTTTGGCGACATGCCGCCCGTGGAAGGTCTGACGCGAGGTGACGTTGCCATGGTGATCGCGTACATTCGTGAAATTCAACGTGCCAACGGGATAAATTGAGGACAGGACCATGAAAAAGTTCATAACACTCGCACTCATGGCTGCCCTTCCCAGCGGCGTACTCGCGCATTCCAAGATCGAAGAAACAACTCCTGCCGACGGAGCCACAATAACCACTGTGCCCGCTGAAATTGGCCTCAACTTCTCTAAGGATATCCGGTTGACACGGATACAGATGGCCCATGAAGAACACTTGGCCGTAAGCCTGGATTTGGGCGACCAGACAAATTTTGGTCAGGAGTTCACGATCCCACTGCCGAGCAATGGAACGGGCACCTATGTCATCGAATGGCGTGGTTTAGGTGAAGACGGCCATGCGATGCAGGGTGAGTTTTCCTTTACCGTGGAATGAGCATGCCAGACATTTGGGGTATTGCCTCGATCCTCGCAAAGCTAGGGCTCTACATCGGCTTTGCGGGGTCCACCGGGCTTGTGATTGTTAGTTACCTCTATTCCGGCTTTGTCGCACCGATAAGCCTCGGGATAAAACGCCAAGCTAGAGCCTTAGCGTGGCTTGCTCTCGCCGCAACGGTTGTTGGTTTCCTGCTTCGTGGAGCCGCCTTAACAGGCGGAGTTGACGGCATGGTCGATCCAGAAATGCTTGGTCTGCTTTGGCAGACATCCGTGGGAGACGCCTTTGTCTACCGCCTTATCGGCGCAGTGTTGATCCTTGTGGGGCTGTCTATTCCTCGCTTTGGTCAATGGATCGCACTGTTGGGTGGCACAGTGGCTTTGTGGTCCTTTGCACAGATCGGGCACGTACCCGAACAAGAGAGTGTTGGCATCCAGCTCTTGCTGCTATTGCACCTGCTATGTGTAGCCTTCTGGGTGGGCATATTTAGCCCGCTGCGGAGTTTGGCTCTCATGCCTGAACATCTGACAGATGCTGCTGGACTGGGGCACAGGTTTGGACAAGCTGCTGCATTGATTGTTCCGACTTTGATCGTGGCAGGTCTCTGGATGGCTTGGTTGCTTGTTGGCAATCTCCAAGGGCTCTTGTTCACTGGCTACGGGCAGGCACTGTTGTTCAAAGTGTTGCTGGTGGGGCTTTTGTTGATACTCGCCGCAGCGAACAAGCTCCGATTTGTTCCGTCCATGCAAAGCGGAGATGCTAAAGCAGCGCGACACCTCGCCCGATCTATCGAGGTGGAGGCAATAGTCGTATTAGTGGTTTTGGCGACAACAGCCACACTCACGAGCGTACTAACGCTTCCGAGTTAAGGTAGGCAGAGATGAAAAAACACCTTTCCGCACTTGCTATATGCTGCATTGGTACCAGCGTCGCTGCAGACCATGAGTTGTTAGATAGAGACCTTGCGAATGGGCATGAACTCTATGCTGAGCACTGCGCCTCATGCCATGGAGTTAATCTGGAAGGCCAACCCAACTGGCAGACACCCGACGATGACGGAGTGTTGCCTGCTCCACCACATGACGTGACAGGGCACACATGGCACCATGATAACCAGCTACTGTTCGAGTACACCAAACTAGGTGGGGCAGAAGCGTTGGCAGCACGCGGTGTTAAAGACTTTAACAGTGGCATGCCCGGCTTTGAAAGCACCCTGAATGACGAAGGCATATGGGACGTGCTGGCCTACATACGCTCCACTTGGCCCGACGAAGTTCAGCAAATGCAAGCCAGCCGCAACCTGCCGCACCAGTAGAAGACTGTAGCTTCTCGCTACCTTAGGCTAACCGCAATGCACGGTTGAGCAATCTCAACTGACTGATTCAGCTTTTTAAGTTAGAACTCAGCTGTCATCGCGGTCTCAACGGCATGGACGCCTATGCCGACAATAATTCCGACAAAGATCAGCCCAACAAATGCGTTCATAACAGCCAAAGCCCGGCTCGCGGACTTTTCCGGCTTAATGTCGCCGTAGCCAACCGTAGTTGCGTTAATGAAGGCATGGTAGAGGCTCGATCCCGTGGACCAGCCTTCGATCCGACCAATCGATACCCCTAGCATGCAAACCAGCACCAATAAAAACACAAGTATCGGTGACAGGTAGATCAGGTCGTAAATGAAAACCGACAGAAACGTGCAAATATAGATGGCGTCGCAACCCATAGCGAAACTCTACCTCTCCGCCTTTCAGGGCCTAGTTGAATACCAATGTCTTAACCGGGAGCAGAATGGCCTGTGCACGCAAGACAATTGCATTTGCTATACCCATGCCATCCACAATCCTTGCGATGAAAGCAGACAGGCCCGTGATCTCACCGGCGTCGATTTCCTTTGCTCGGCTCGTATAAGCAACTCCAACGCACGCGCTACCGGGCGGAATGCTCTCAAGATGCTGTGGGAAAACTGGTGCTAGGAACGCTGTAACTGTACCGGGTCGCGCTCGATCCTGCTGATCCAGCAACGCATCCCCCGGTCGGAATTGCCCTGCAGCAATCGCGTCCTGCACGTCGTCCACAACCATTGGGACTATTGTTAACGGTTTAGACGCACAGGTAATTTCCACCAGCATACCCGGCTTTAGCACACTGGCAGAAATCTGACCGAAAGCCGCAATAAAACGCCCCTGCCCCGTGACCTCGGGCACCAAAATTCCGGCAGGGCGTAGAATTGGATTAACGATGTCACCGGGCTTTAGGAGAAACTGCGTTACCGTTCCGTCCACCTCGGCAAACACGGTGGATTTTGATATCTCGTTCTCGGCCTCTCTCAAAACCGCACGTGCAGTTTCAAGCTGGGCAGGCAAAAGAGTGGTCTGGCGCAATTTGGCGCCATCCAGCGCGGCAATAGCGGACGCGCGCTGACTCTCCGCACCGGATACTGCTGTTTGCAAACGTTCCAGTTCTTGCTCACTGACAACGGTGTTGTTTCGTTCTGCAAGCTCCAGACGCCGCTCCAAATCGCTCGTTGCCTGAGCAAGATCGGCCTCTGTTGCCTCGACCTGCGCGGTAGCGCTCGCGACTTCCGTTGCAGTCAGGCCCAATGCCGCCTCAATCTCTTCAATACGACGCTGAGCCGTTTCCGCTGCTGCCTCCTGCCGTGTGGTGTCCAATCGGAAAATGGCCTCACCAGCATTCACGTCGTCATTATTGGCAACGTAGACTTCCGCGACCCGCCCCGCGCGATCCGACAGAATGGTAACCGTGCGAAACGCAGCAGAGACATTCCGCGTTGAGGGATGGAAATAGAAGATCACCGTGATCAGCGTCACAGCCAGTATTGCACAGGCGGTCAAACCCCACCGCAACTCATACCAGACGTTGAACAGGGTTATTTCGCGGCCCCACCGCTTGCCCTGTTTGTAACGGCGATACAAATAATCCGGGACGATTGTGATCAGCGCAGAGAAGACCAACTCAAGCATCGTCGCTCTCCGAGACGTCTACTTCGGTCTTAAGTGGAAAGATTTCATGCAACGGCACGGCGGCGATCAGAATTGCCGCGATCCAAAAGGCGTTGTTCAGGGTGAAGAGAGAGATCAACCCAAGCACACCGACCAACTGCATTTGGACCTTATGAGCACCTGCTGCCATGCGGTCGGGAATGGCCTGTACGGTAAAGTAGAGTGCACCAAAACCCAGCAGCACCATGACGAGAACCAACCCAACAACGATAAGAAAACCGTCTGTCTCCCCCGGAGGTGTCACCCATAATGGGAGCCTCGCCATCGCCTCGTCAGAAATAGAACTGTTCACCTGTCCCACCCCGCCTTCAAATGATCACGTTCAAATATAACTGATTGAAATCAAAAAAACCAATCTGGTCGAGGCATCTTGTTTCAGGCTTTCATGCCGTGGAAATGCTCGAAGGTTTACCTGCGCTCTCGGAAATCTCATTAGAGAATACTTGATCAACACCCGCAGGATCAAAGACCTGTTGAACTCATAGGTTGCGCAACGGTCTCAACATATTAGCAAAAGTAATTTGAAACCCAGCCACTTTGCTTAATTGGTAAAGGCATCCAAGCGGTTGAGTTGCGAGGCAAAATGCTTTGTTTCAATTGCTGGATTTTCTACTGCATTTCGTTACCGTGGCTTCAACGAGCCCACAGACGCAACTCTTCTATAGGATGATCCATGTTATTAAGGCTGTTAACCGCCGCAATGATTCTACACATCGGTCTGTATCCCTCTCATGTGATTGCGCAGGACAGCGAAACGAAGCCTAAAGTTTCCGTGACGGCGACACAATTGAAACCGGTGTCGCTGACCGAGATCTTCACTGGCCGGGTCGAAGCGGTGAATCGTGTCGACCTGATTGCGCGGGTGCCAGGGTTTGTGAAATCAATCAATTTCAAGGACGGCTCAGCCGTCAAAGCAGCGGATGTCCTGATCGAGATCGAACCGGATTCTTACGAGGCAGCGGTCACAGAAATTCAGGGTCAGATCCAAGCTGCACAGGCGGCAAAAAAGCTTGCCGATATCGAGCTTGATCGGCAACAAAAGCTCCTTGCCAAAGGTGACACTCCGCAAGCGGTCGTTCAGAAAGCAGAGGCGCAGCAAGGCCAGGCGGATGGGCAAATTCTTGAATTGCAAGGCAGCCTGCAGAACGCTCAGCTTAACCTGTCTTACACCAAGATAGCCGCGCCCTTTGACGGCCGTGTAGGACTGACAGATCTTTCCGTTGGAGCATTTGTCAGCCCCGAAGGCGGAGCACTGCTGTCGCTGTCCAGTGTCGACCCCATTCATGTAACCTTTCCGGTGACCGAAGCGGAATTGCTTGAATTTCGCTCGCGCCGCGCCAAAGCGTCGGCCTCCGAACCACTGAACCTGCAGCTCGTTCTTGCCGATGGCACGACCTATGGACAAACGGGCAGCATCGACGTGATTGATACCGAGGTGCAATCTGGAACGGATTCTGTTCTGGTCCGTGGGTCTTTTCCAAATCCGGATGGGGCACTGATAGATAACCAACTGGTGCGGGTCGTCGTTACCGATCCTTCACAGGAAAAATCGCTGGTGATCCCTGCCAAAGCCTTGCAAAAAGATCAGTCTGGTTACTTTGTGTTCACGGTCGGAAGCGACGCAAAAGCCAAGAAAACGCAAATTCAACTGGATCGGGTCGAAGGGACCGAAGCTGTCGTTTCAAGTGGTCTAAGCGAAGGCGATCAGGTCATCACCGATGGCCTGCAGAAGGTCCACGCCGGTGTCGAGGTGAGTGTTTCGACACCCAAAAACACCTCATCAACGGATGGTGGAAACTGATCTCATGATCTCACAACTGTTTATCCGCCGCCCCCGGTTTGCAATCGTCATTTCGGTCGTGATCACGCTGGCTGGTCTGATTTCAATTACGCAGCTGCCGGTGGAACAACTTCCCGACATTGTTCCGCCTCAGGTTCAGGTAACAACCAGTTACCCCGGAGCCGGAGCCGAAGTTGTCGAGTCGACGGTTGCCCAGATCATCGAAGAACAGGTGATCGGCGTCAGCGACATGCTCTATATGAAATCCACAAGCGGTGCGGATGGCAGCTATAACCTGCAGGTCACATTCGAGCCTGGGACCGATCCCGATATCAACGCGGTCAACGTGCAAAACCGTGTCAGTTTGGCGATGTCCGCATTGCCCGAAGAAGTAACGCGCGCAGGTGTAAACACCAAAAAGAAATCGTCGGCGTTGCTGCAGGTCGTCGCCATAACGTCGGACGATCCGAAGAATGACGATCTTTTCCTGTCGAATTTCGCGACAATCAACGTGCTCGACAGCATCAAAAGGTCACCCGGCGTGGGGGATGCCACCCTCTTCGGGGCGTTGGATTATTCGATGCGGATCTGGCTCGACATCGACAAAATGACCAGTCTTTCCGTGACGGTTGACGATGTGATCGCGGCGCTTGATGCTCAGAATGTTCAGGCCGCGGTGGGACGTGTCGGCGCGCAGCCTATGGCAAATGATCCGACCTTTCAGCTGAATATCCAGACTCAGGGTCGATTGAGCAGCATTGATGAATTCGAGAATGTTGTCGTGCGTGCCCTTCCAGACGGTTCCTTCGTTCTTGTCAGCGATATCGCACGGGTCGAGCTTGGCGCAAAAACACGGGATTCCTTTGCCTCCTTTGACAACAAACTAGCAGCGATGATCGGTGTCTACCTTGAGCCGGGGGCAAATGCCTTGGACACTTCAAAGGGCATCAACGATGCGCTGACAGGGCTGCAAAGCGCCTTCCCCGATGGGGTCAAATGGAGCGTTCCCTACAATTCGGTTACCTTTGTCCGGGCGAGTATCGATGAAGTTGTGAAAACACTGATACAGGCGTTTGGCCTGGTCGTTATCGTTGTCTTTTTGTTTTTGGGCAGCCTGAGGATGGCCCTGATCCCGCTTATCGCCGTACCGGTTTCGCTTGTGGGTGCCCTGACATTCATTCTGGCACTTGGGTTCTCGCTCAATACAGTTTCATTGTTGGCGCTGGTGCTTGCGATCGGCATCGTTGTGGACGATGCGATCGTCGTGATCGAAAACGTCGAAAAGGTTATGGGTGAAAACCCCGAGATGTCCGTGGCCGACGCCACTGGCGAAGCCATGAAACAGATTACTGCCCCAATTCTGGCGATAACCTGTGTGCTGCTGTCGGTGTTTGTGCCCGTTGCTTTCATACCCGGCATTACAGGAACGATGTTTCAGCAATTCGCGGTTGCCGTATCATTCTCGATGCTGATTTCTGCACTGAACGCACTGACGCTGAGCCCCGCCTTGTGTGCTGTACTGTTGCGTCCGGAAAGCGGCCCCAAACGTGGCCCGCTCGCCTGGATCTCGCGCCGTATCGACAACGCGCGCGAGGGGTATGCTTATGTGGTCACAATTCTGGCCCGTCGCGCAATTCTGGCTGTGCTGCTGCTTGGCTTTGCCCTTTTCGGCGCAGGCTGGCTGTTCAAAACCGCACCTTCAGGCTTTCTGCCGGTCGAAGACCAAGGGGCTTTTTTTGTTGAGGTGGCGCTACCCGAAGGGTCTTCGATCAACCGTACAACCAAAGTGATGGAAGACGTCGAAACCATCATGAAAGCGGCACCCGGGGTGCAGGATGTCATGACGGTCACGGGCTTCAGCTTTGTCGATGGCCTGAACAAATCGAACAGCGGATTTGGCATTGCAATCATGCAACCGTTCGAAGACCGCACTGATCCTGCCTTGTCCGTCAAAGCCTCGATCAGACATGTTCGGCGCGAATTCGCTGGTTTGGAAGACGCCATCGCCTTTCCGTTCAACCTGCCGCCGATCCTTGGCCTTGGCACGGGTGCCGGGTTTGAATTCGAGCTTCTGGACCTGCATGGTGGCAGTGTTCAGGATCTCAGCGCGGCAGCTAAAGGACTGGTCACAACCGCCAACGCAGATCCCCGACTGGCCGGTGTCTACACGACATTCTCTGCACAATCGCCGAAGCTGAACCTCGACCTCGATCGTAAAAAGCTACAGACACTTGGTGTGGATGTGGATGACCTGTTCCGGGCCTTGCAGGTTACGCTGGGCGGATATCATGTGAACGACATGAACCTCTTTGGCCGGACGTGGCAGGTCAATCTGCAAGCTGATGAGAAATACCGGGCGAATGTCGGGGATATTGCCCGCATTCATGTACGAAACAGCGACGGAGATATGGTACCTGTACGCGCCGTGGCCGATGTAGACCTTGTATTGGGTCCGCAAATGGTGACCCGCTACAACAACTTTCAGGCTGTCACCATCAACGGCGGGCCAGCACCTGGTACGTCAACGGGCGAGGCCATCGCCGCGATGCAGGAAATTGCCGCCAAAACCCTGCCCGAGGGGTATAGCTACGATTGGACAGGCACAGCGCAGCAAGAGATTGAGGCAGCTGGGAAAACACCCATCGTTCTGGGGCTTGCATTGCTGTTTGCCTACCTCTTTCTTGTCGCGCTGTACGAGAGCTGGACGATACCGCTTGCGGTTCTGTTCTCAGTCACCTTTGCAGTCTGCGGTGCATTGGGCGCGCTGTTGTTGCTGGGTCTCCAGAACAACCTTTACGCCCAGATCGGACTGGTTGTTCTGATTGCGCTTGCTGCAAAGAACGCAATTTTGATCGTTGAATTTGCAATGGACCGTTATCGGACTGGTCTGAGCGCAGTGGATGCTGCCATTCAGGGTGCCCGCGCGCGTTTCCGGGCGGTCATGATGACCAGCTTTGCCTTCATCGCGGGGCTATATCCGCTTGTGGTGGCAGATGGAGCCTCAATGCTCGCCCGTCGCGGCGTCGGTACGCCGGTTTTCGGAGGGATGATCACCGCCGCCCTTGTCGGTATATTTGTTATCCCGTCCCTCTACATCATTGCGCAGCGGTTCAGGGAAAAGGTGCACGGCAAAGAGAAAATGGCTGGTGACTCGAGTGCCCTTTAAGCTAAGGGCACTTGCAACTTTAGTGACAGACCGCAGTTATCACAAAAAGCTCGTATGTCTCTCTGCCCACCTGGCAAAAAATCTCCGGCAAGCACATATTAGCCGTTTCTCCCCAGGCTATATCAGCTAGGATTGTTGATACGAACATGCGCATCGCAAATGTAATTCCCAAACCGGTATCGTTTGGCTTGGTCACGCGGCACGAGTGGAACTGATATCTTGGCCAATCGCGGTGCGCTATTTCCGGATTTAGATTTCATAAGAAATGACTGCATTTTTGTGTATGTATCGACAACTTGTCTAAGCTTATGAGGTTAAGCGTTAATACTCACACTCGCAATCTGTGCGGTCAGCATGATGAATAACGACGCCATAATTCCTTAGGCGTTTTCCTTTTCTTGCCAGCCTTAGCTTCATATCGCGGCTAACCTCTCCGTCGGGCTTTAGCGCATTGGCAACGACCAGCGTCATTTACTACGAAACGGTGGTTCACTTGGCACGATGTTTTCATAAACCGACCTTCCAAACCACAAAATCGGAATCGTGCAATAGAAATGTCACTCAATAAAAATTCTTTTGTTTTTGTTTCGTGAACAACATTAACAGAACATGAACAATGTATTCTCTGTGCGTTCAACCAATCTGAGTCATTGTAATCAGGTCAAATCAAACGAAACGCAATTCGTTTGGTGGAAACATGGGGAATAGCATGATCAAGCCTGCCTTTGTGACTGAAGACCGCAGCACAACAGCTGCGATGCGGACCTCCGGTAAATCTGCTGAAGAGCGTCTGCAAACCACGATGAAATCGAGCAATGGTCGCTTCCCTCCTATCGAAAATGCACTGACAGAGATCATAAAAAACAAACGGCTATCCGAGGCGCATAGCAACGTCTGAAGGCAAGTAAGCAGACCCACGAACAATTCTCGATATTTGTCCTAAAATAGGGAATTGTAATCTACATCCCGCCCCGGCTTGGGGCGGGATTACTTTTTGCTCAACACCACGATGTTCAGGAGCCAACGTTGATGGACCAACCAACTTGGGTCAGGCGCTTCGAATTCCCGAAAGCGCCTGACCCGTCTTTCACTGCATCCCACAGTGATCGCGTTCTTGTCGCGCTTTGGACTACAGGTCCAAAAGCGATTTGACTTTCTCTTCAACTGTATCCGTGACGGGCTTGTTCGCCGCAGCTTCCAGGGCTTCTCGTTCAGCCAGGTTTTGCTCTTCGACGCGTTCTGTCAGATCTTCCACGTCTTCGACGGCATCGTTGTAATCGATGGCCGCTTGTTTTTCGTCATTCAGTTCTTCGGCGGCATCAATGGAGCTATCCAGGTCAGCCTTTGCCTCTTCCAGCTCAGCTTCGATGTCCGGGTCCATGCCGCCAGCGTCTTCCAGTGCCTGTTCAAGCTCTTCAACTTTGTCCCGATTGTCCTGAACATCACGCAATGCGCCTTCCAGATCATTCTCGATCTCGGTTAAGGTCCGCTCCGGCGGTTCCAAACCTTCAAGTTCCTCCAACGCTTCTGCCAGGTCCTCACGCAGCGGTTCCCCGGCTAGCACCGTATCCCGATAAGCGGCAATTTTACCAACTCGGGAATTCGGAGAGGCATTGGCCAGCGCAGTTGGACTTGCGTTTGCTGCATTCAGCGCGCCGAGTTCAGATGGATGCGCTTCAAGTTCTTCCGCAATACGATTGCCCCTGGGACGGGTAACTGGACGTATAGACTCTTCGACAGTCTTGGACCGGTGGGCGGTCTTGCTGTTTTGTGTTCGGGTTGTTGTGGTTTTATTCGAAGTGGACGTCGATTTGCGCGCGTTCCCTTTGCCACTGAACAGGCCTTTCAGTGAAAATCCGCCACCTTTTCTTTGACCGGACTGAGCCGACTGAGACTTTGAAGTGCCATGCCCGGATTTCCCGGCCTTTGAACCACTGCGGTTCTTGTCGGCTCCTTTCCCGCGGCTACTGTTTCCGGCCGAGCTGCTATCTCCGCTGTCCCCTTTGGCGCCGTTTCCATTGCCGCCGCCATTGCCGCCACCTTTGCCACCGCCGTTGCCGCCACCTTTACCGCCGCCGTTGCCATTTCCACCACCATTTCCCTTACCTTCCTTGGCATAAGCAAAATCAGGAGTTGCGACAGTGGCAACTATGGCCGTTGATCCCAGCAAAGCAATGGCAATTGTGGAGGCTCTGATTAATCCGCAAGTGGTTGTTTTCATGTCAATCTCCTCAGGCGTTGCGACAGCGGTTCGCTGAAGCTGGCCGTCGCGTTCAATCGGGTCGAAGCGAATTCGAATCGCCGCTCGTTACCAGCATTTGACTTGAGGGGGCTTGAACGCAGCGCTAACTGGTTGTTCATCATCGGTTCACCTCCGGCCATGTAGTCTTGTTGGAAAGAGTGTGAGAGACCTATGCAGGCCGAAGTGTTTTTGTTGGTTGCGGCTTTTTTGACCGCCATGTCCGCAGGACAGGCGGAGGCAGACGCACGCGAACTCAAACAAGCTGAGCTGCGCAAGGCAACGTTATCTGGAAGCGCAATCCGGCTGAAGCGTGTCATAAAAGGCGTGGAAAAAACATTCGGTGGAACCCCGGTCGACGCACGTGCTTTTAAAACGGACGAAATATATTACCGCATTCTGGTCAAAAAGCCGGGCGGGAAGATCGTGAGTGTCATTGTAAACGCGAGGACTGGCACTGTCGTCTCGAACCGCTCAAGCGTGGGGCGCGAGATTTCCAAGGCCGCGCGCTCAAATTCCACCAATACCAATAGCAACACCAGTCAGAACGCCTCTGCCAACCGTGGCAACAGCGGAAACCGTGGCAACGCGGGTGGTAACGGCGGTGGTAATGGTGGCGGCAACGGTGGTGGTAATGGCGGCGGCAACGGTGGTGGTAACGGCGGCGGCAACGGCGGTGGTAACGGTGGCGGCAACAGCGGTGGTAACGGTGGTGGCAACGCCGGTGGTAATGGCGGCGGCAACGGCGGTGGTAATGGCGGCGGCAACAGCGGCGGTAATGGTGGCGGCAACGGCGGTGGTAATGGCGGCGGTAATGGTGGCGGCAACGGCGGTGGTAATGGCGGCGGTAATGGTGGCGGCAAAAAATAGAGTGATGTTGAGCCCGAATTGGCTGTAACCTTCTGATATGCGAATCCTACTTGCTGAAGACGAACCCCAACTATGCGAGCAAGTCAAAAAGCTTTTGGGTGCGGAAGGCCACGTCGTGGACGTGGCCAACAATGGTTCGGATGCCCTGCATTTGGGGGCAACTGAGCCTTACGACATGATCATCCTCGACATCGGCCTGCCTGAGCGTGACGGTATATCGGTATTACGTGAATGGCGCAGTGCTGGCGTCAAAACTCCGGTCTTAATCCTGACAGCCAGAGATGGCTGGAGCGAACGTGTCGACGGCCTGGATGCGGGTGCGGATGATTATATGACCAAGCCGTTTCACATGCCGGAATTGGCGGCACGGGTCCGCGCAATTTTGCGGCGACAAAGCGGCCAGTTGAACCCCGTGATAGAAATGGGGGATGTTTCACTGGATACACGAAACGGTCGGGTCAGTGTAGGAGGCATACCGGTCGATCTGACCGCGCAAGAAATCGCGGTTCTGACCTATCTGGCGCATAACATTGGCCGCATGGTGTCGCGCACAGAATTGTCCGAACACATCTACGAATATGATGGTGACAGGGATTCCAACACCATTGCCGTATTCGTCACGCGCCTTCGAAAGAAACTGGGTTCCGATCTGATCACCACGGTCAGAGGGCGCGGTTACATGATTGATCCTACCTGATGCTATCGCTGCGCCAACGGGCCTTACTCGGAGGTATCGCCTCGGGTGCTTTGTCAGTAGGCGTCGGCACGCTGGTGGTATTTTCCTACATCAATACGCGCGTTCTGGATCAGTTCGACGGAGCGTTGCAGGACCGCCATACCCAGCTTGTCGTTGGTCTCAGCGTCGCGACGGATGACCCAGAAACCTTGCGCGAGTTGATCTTCGACCCGGCCTATAGCACGCCCTACTCGGGACGGTATTGGCAGGTAACGGACAGTAACGGGGCTATCTATACTTCTGCCTCGCTTTTCGATGAAACGATCGCCGAACCACCGCGCGCAAGTGGCGAAACAATAATTTGGAACACCTCGGGTCCAGATGGTGAAGCCCTACGCAGCGCCTATCAAAAGATCACATTCGAAGACGGAACGGAGTGGGGTGTAACTGTCGCCGAAAGCAGAAGCGAGTTGATCAACGAACGCAGCGCCGCACAAAGAAACTTGTTACCGGTCTTCGGTTTGGTGGGTTTGATCGGAGTGGCCAGTTCTCTTTTGTTGATGTCCGCTATTGTCGGTCCCCTCAGAAAATTGCGCGCCGATGTAGCTCATCGTTGGGATCAGGGCGATGATCTGGTTCCTGAAGACTATCCGAGTGAGGTTTCCCCTCTTGTGGAGGATCTCAATCAATTGCTGCATCGAAATCGCGAAATTGTCTCCGGCTCAAGAAAGCAAGCTGCGGATTTGGCGCATGCCCTCAAAACACCGGCAACCATCCTACGAAACGAGCTGTCGGAGTTGTCAGATGCTGGCGTAGAAACAGAGCCTGCGGAAGAAGCCCTTGCCCGAATTGACGCGCAACTTGGCCGTTCACTCGCGCGTATGCGCGCAACAAACACCGGAGAGCTAACGCATTCGAGGACAGACTTGTCGAATTCGGTCGAACGACTGTCCCGACTGTTCTCGGTCATGGCAGAGCGCGACGGGAAGACGCTTGTTTCGGATTGCGAGGCTGGTCTTCACGTCCGCATGGACCCTCAGGATATTGAGGAAGTGATCGGAAACCTCCTCGACAATGCCCTTAAGTGGAGCCGTACGACTTTCCAAATTACTGCAAGGCGTACAGACAACGGTATCGAACTTTGCGTTGAAGATGACGGGCCCGGTATTCCGGAGAGCGCCCGAGATGAAGCCATTCGTTCTGGCAGCCGCTTAGACACCTCTGTAATGGGAACTGGTTTGGGCCTGTCAATTTCTGTTGATTTATTGGCGGCCTATGGTGGGAAGCTGGAACTCGGAACTTCCAGAAGATTAGGTGGTTTGGCTTGCGAGGTGAATATTACCACCTGAGAATAGCGCACTGTCTATTCCACTGGCATCACGGCGCAGTGCGGTTGCCGCTGAGCCGAGCCTCGCAAGGCAGGTTTCGCAGCCGCGGGATGATTGACGGTGTTGCAACAAGCCGCGAACATCTCTGAACCGATGTTATGTGGCGTGATCTCTGGGTGAGTGGTCAGCTCCTCTGCGAAGCTCACGCACCATCACTTACATCTTTCCGGCCGCGAACATTGATCCTGCGCGCGTAGAACGTCTGTTTCGGACCCAAAGCAAAAGCCTTGGACTTTTGCTCTGTGCACAAGCGGCACAAATCTTTCTGCGACCGCATGAAAACTCGCGCCGCGCCGCAATGTGAAAAGGCACCGTTCGTGCAGGGCGCCGCAAGCCGAGGGGGGCAATTCACGGACCGAGACTGCGTGCTGCGGGCCAAATTGCGTCCGGACTTCGGCAAACCTTCAATACAGCTCTTGAAACAGATCATAATTGCCATCTGGTCAAACAAATTCACTTAGCAATGTCAGGCGTCGGAATTCTGTCATCTTCCGCCTGACTCCTCTTGTAGCCTGCGCCTCCAATGTCAGCGCGACGCAACCATGCTCCCTATCGCCGACAATCCCGTTTCGACCTCGTCTACAACAACGTTTTCCATCGCAGGATCATCGGAGGAGAAATTCGCAATCCACTCAATGAGCAGCTTTTCCCCGGGCTGAATCGACAACGTTGCCGTATATCTCTCGATCGGCAAAGAGGCATTGACCGTCGCGTAAGTATAAGAAAGGCCTTCCTCTTGTGCGATGCGTTTTTGGGTCACCTGGTCGCCGGTATCCATCTTCAAGACACGAACCAGCGACCCATCCATGACCTTCAGGGAACATGCTGATACATTGGGGTGCCAATCATCAATATCGCAGAAGTCGCCGATCATATGCCAAACCCCTGGTGTTGAGGACGGGAGTTCAAGGGAGCGTTTGACCTGAAAATCCGCCGACCAGGCTGTCGTCGCGCAAAGCAAGGCAGCGGCGGTGACTGAGAATCTGGCAATCGATGTCATGGTGTTTCCTTTCCAAAAATTGAGAAGCATGAGAAATTTCTTGCCTCAGGGTGAGAGTCTTCGCAGGCTGATGGAGCCATGGAGGCGGCTGAAATGTCTGGAGAAAGACCTGAAAAAGATCTGAAATCATCAGGAAAGGTACAGTTGGGAGCCTTTGTGTTTTCCGTCGAGGCTGGGGAGTTGCTAGATGGACGCGGGAATCCGGTTCACCTGCGTCGTCAAAGTTCCGAAGTTCTGGCCTACCTCATTGATCGAATGAGCGAGACGGTTTCAAAGGACGATTTGATTGAGAACATCTGGGCCAAGACCGCGGTTACGGACGACAGCCTTTCGCAGTGTATCGCTGACATCCGCAGGACCCTGAACGATGCCGATCACAGGATCGTCCGGACCATTCCCAAGAAAGGCTACAGATTGGTTCCGACCTCCATTTCTTCTGATGAGCTTCAGCCGGAAACCGCGAGCCGAACGGCCACGCGCATCGATCGGCCTAGGCTTGCTGTCTTCAGCCTCATTGGCGTCATGGTTCTGGCCCTTGGTGCAGTCTGGGGTCTGGGGTGGGGGCGGAACACTGCGTCAGAAGAACTGCCCTTGCCTTCCAAGCCATCCATTGCAGTTCTGGCATTTCAAGACCTTAGCGTCGGCCCAGATGCCAACTACCTCAGCGATGCCATCGCTGAAGGCATTATCGTGGACTTGTCCCGCTATTCCGAACTCTTCGTCATCGCCCGAAACTCGAGCTTCAGCTTTCGCGACAGCACCACTGATGTCAGCCAAATATCCCGTGCGCTTGGCGTTCGTTACTTGCTGGAGGGCAGTCAGCAAAAAAGCGGCGATCAGCTGCGCGTCACCGTTCAGCTGATTGATGCCGTTGAAGGTCGCAGCCTTTGGTCAAATGTCTACAACAGCGACCTTGGCGATGTCTTTGCGATGCAGGACGAGATCGTGCAAAAAACAGTCGCGACCGTTGCACAACGAGTCATCAACTTCGAAGGTCAGAAAGCGATCAAGTCCGACGAAGCGAAGTTGACCGCCTTGCTTTTGAATTGGAAGGCACGTCAACATCTCTTTTCCTTTACCCCTGAGGGCAATGAAAAAGCACGTCTGGCCAATCTGGCTGCGATCGAGGCTGATCCGACGCAGCCCTACGGGTATGTCGGGCTGACGTTTGTTCATATCAACAGATACCGCTGGAGATGGACGGACGAGGACCCGATTGTTGAGCTGGATGCCGCACGGCGCTACGCGCGCAAAGCCGTTCAGGTCGCGCCGGAGTATTATGACGCGCATACGGCGATGGCCTACATGCATATTCAGGAAGGTGCGCTGGACAAGTCGGTGGCGCGCTTTCGAAAGGCACTGGAACTAAATCCCAACGACACAAGCGCGATGGCAGCACTTGCCGAAGCACTGACCTATGGCGGGCGAGCAGAAGAGGCCGAACAACTAATGCTGCGCGTCGTCCGCCTGGACCCACTCCATGAGGACTGGATCAAATGGAACCTTGCCTGGGTACAATGGCACACACGAAATTGCGACGATGCGCTCGAGACCATGAACGGCATGTCCGAGATACCTCCAATGGCCTATCGTGTGCTGGCAATTATCCAGATGTGCCGGGGCGATCGAGACGAGGCGAGAAAAGCGGTCGGGCAACTCATCAATTTCGATCCTGAATATTCCCTGCGGGACGTTCTTCACAATTATGAAGGAAAATATGTCGTCGCTTCTGATTTGGAACGCGTGCTGAACGACCTGCGTGAAGCTGGGTTGCCAGAGTAAGACGTACTAGAACGGGTTGAATCGCGACCGTGGACGTCTCTCAAAGGAATGTCTACGACAGCAGCGGTGTTCCCTCCTAAAGTTCCTTATTGCTCGTTATAAAGATAGCGATGCGATCTTTGGGCTAATCTCTTGCAGGCAACCTGGTCCGGTTTTGCACACGCAGCGAAGTGCTGGTTTGCCCCGCTTGGTAAGACTTCGCCCAACAGAGTTAAATGTTTACAATTGGTGGCGGCGCATTGCCCAGCCGCTTCTGTTTGTGGGCCAGCGGGATTTCAACAAGCCCAACGCCCCTGTCTGTTAGGGGGAAAGCGCTTTCTGGTCTGCAAATCAGCCCTGATTTTCCAAAACGGGAAATCAGGTTAAACGAAACGCCGCGATGCCTATTTGCTGCTATTTTCGATGGTCTGACCTGATAGGCAATTGCGAACGCCATGCGCAAACCAATTCAACTCCATAAGTGACGACCATATCAGCAGGATTTACACCATGCGGATGCATTGATTCCTGGGATAAATAACCCGGGCGATCTATCCCATTGCCAAATCGACCCCAATTGCCGCAAAGCGTATGCCTTTTTAGCCATTTGAAAACACTATAAAATAAAACCCATCGAGGTGAAACAAACTGACTCCAATCTGGTTAAAATTCGCGGCACGCAATCAAAAGTTGAAAGAATCAGCATTATTAGCTAAATTAAACAATATTTATTTCTCCGACTTAACGGAGTTGCTGCTGTGAAATTAACTTTGGTAATTGTTGTTTTGCTCGCTTCGCTGTTTGCGGCATCCCCATCTGCGGTGCATTCTCAGGTTGGGTGCGATCCTTCACGCGAATCGTGCCGATAAGATAGCGACGTAACATCATGTCTACGGACGGTATGCACGACATTGTCGCGCTGATTTTTGGCGTCGGCATAATTATCGCGTTTTCCCATGAACGTTTTAACCGGATTTCGTACGAGACCGGCAAGCGCTTAGATCGGCTGGTCTCGTTCCTGACGCCGGATAAACTGCGCGCGCGTCGGCAGGTTACATATGCCTATTTCATCTACACGCTTTCTCTGATCATCCTGTATCTGATCCTGTGTGCCTATGCCGAGGTCCTGTTGCCTCTGATCGGCGGTCAAAGCCTATTGCCCGAGATCGGGGCCAGCACGTTGCCAACCGAAGCGTCCACAAGCACGTCCCCTGCGTCAGATACCCCAGCCGAACTGACGACGGGTTTTGCGCCGATGGGAACTTCAGCCGTCGAATTCTGGATAGAAAGTCTTAAACCCGCTGTGAGCTCCGATCCTGTGGACACTAGTTCAGGCATTAATATCGCACCCGAAGTATCCATGGGGCTGGCCCTGGTCATGGTTGGGCTGGCGCCATCAATTAAGGCGCTGGTTCGCGTGGATGAATGGTTGCGCATGTTTGCGCATCGCGTTGCAGGAATTCCGACTTGGGTCATCGATACCTCGGACGCATTGCGGTCAAACGCCAAGGTTTTGCGGTTTTTCACGGACGGTGAAGAGGACAACTCCAGCGAATATCTGATTTCAGAACCCGAACGCAAAAGGGTTATGGATCTGCACAATAAGGCCAAGCCCTTTCTGGGCAATCTGGATGATTTCATTCTGAATATCGAAGTCATCCTTGTGGCGTCGGCCTGGTTTTTGGATGAAAAGCTGCGGACTACCGGAGCTGGTGACAAAAACCGTTTTGAGGAAATCGAAAATGAACTGCGCCGCCGAAAGAACGAGTTGTTCAGCGCCGCGAACAGCCCCGATATTTCACATGAAGGATGGGATGCCGTGGCCACCGCCGCTGATGAGTTGGCCAGCGATTTCTGCGTGCTGATCGCCCTTTACGACGAACAGGACGTCATTCAACCCTATGATCAGCGCCCTGCCCCGACCGAAAGCCAGCGCCGCGCTCGGGCCAGATTGAGGCAATTCGTAGACGTCCTTTACAAAAACAAGACCGAACCACTGATGCAGCGTCGTGGTAACAATCTGGCGCTGTTCTGGACGCTGACAATTGTGCTGATCTGGACGGTCGCTTGGGCCGCACTGTGGCCGGGACGAGCGGAATTCAACCTGACTTGGGGCTTGCTCAGCAGCGATACCTATTGGAGAATCAGGCTGTATTCGATCAATGCATTCAACACCTACTGCATCGCTACAATCGTTGCGATCACCATTCGCTGGGTCCGCATGACTTCGGTCGCTGAGGACGGCCAGAGAAAGTGGGAAAACATGCGCTATCCCAACCACTGGACGCGATGGCTGCCGCAGGCCTTGAGCCTATTTTTGATTGCTTTCCTGGTTTCTACGGCATTGAACATCGCCGTGCAGATATGGCTCACGGAAACCCGAACCACCGAAGCAGAAGCCTGGCGCATGACATTCGAAGAGTTCATGACCTCGATCCGCTGGCGGTTTGAATACATGGGCCCGATTTCCTTCCGGGCTGCCTGTCTGGCGGTGCTTGTGATCGTGCTTTTGGATGCCAGGCAACGATTGTGGACGGATGCCGGGCGGTACGAGCAGAGACAGCGGAAGGGGCTTCCCTCTAGCGACCAGCTGAAATCGAATGCCAAAACCTGGCGTGAACTGTCGTTTCTGAACAGTCTAGCCTGGGTCGCAATTGGTGTGATCATGATGCTAATCATAACCCCTGTCATGCGCTATCTGTCGTTTCTGGCAGCGTCTCAGGATTATCCGCGACCGTTCGACCACATTGACGCCGGGCTGATGATCTGGGCGACGCTTTATACCGTTGTTCTGGCCGCTTTGGTGATGTTCTGCCTGTCCGAGGTTCTTACCCGTCGTGCATTCTATCGTGCCCCGAAAGAAACCGCAGACGGCATATCTTCTGACGTTGCGAGGGCTGAGAAATGAAAGCCACTGCCCGGATCACCCTGCTGAGCCTGATCTGCTTGCCTGCGCTTGCAGTCGGACAAGATACCCAGCCTGAGACCATTGTAAACGAGGATCGAAGCATCATCATGGGTGCGCGCACCGATGTACCGCCCTTTATCTGGAAAGACAAAAAGAGCCAAAAGTACCGCGGGCTTTTCTGGGACATCTGTGTTGAGGCGCTCGTGCGTTCAGATCGCCCGTTCGACACGGTGCCAATCTCGGCCGGGCAGCGGTCGGACCTTTTGTCCAATGGCAGTTACTGCACAAATGAGAACGAAAATTACGATTCATGCACCGCCGAGATTGGGACAGTGGATCTGTTATGCGATCCGACCACCGTAAACCTGAAACGGATGCAGACTTTCACGGAAATAGATGACGAACAAACAGGAGAAGGCCTGCACCGGTTTGTTTTTTCACCCATCCTTTATCTGGCAAACGGGTCGTATTTTCAGCTGGGGTATCCCAGAAGGGTCTTTCGAGAAAAGCTTGCAAAAGAACTGGAACGTCGATGCGTTCAGTTTCCGGGGTTGGACCCTGTCTTTTGTGACAAGCGTGAAAACCCCACCGGCTTGGAATGGCTGCGCAGACCCGATAAGTCGTTGTTTGGCAGAAAGCCAAGCATAGACTGGAAAACCGCCTGCGATGCTATCCTGAATGCCATGGCAACTGATCTGGAGCTGCCAGACTCTACTGAAGATCAGAAGCGCAAAGTTTGGCCTCCGCAAATCTGGCCGGAGCCGGACCCGGTACAGCCTGAGTTCGAAATTTGGGGATACCTCGACGGGTCGACCATCGGACCGTCAGTTGTCAAGGCCGCCGAATTGGCGCCTTCGTCCATCGGCATTTGCACACAGGCTTTTGAATCCCATACCTCGGCCACCGAGGCGTTCTGCAACGGCAAGATTTACCGTTATTTCGGAGATGTCGATCTGGTTCGAGCGTCGGTCGACGCCTATCGCGCCAACAACTCGGACAATGACTGCCCCGCAGATGAAACGCGATCCTCCCAGGGGACTTACGAACCCTATGCCTTAGTTCTTTCCAACGAAAACAGCGGCTTCCCCGAGGATTTCACGCTGGCGCTATATTCCATGTTCACCGACGGCACGATTGCACAGATGTTCAACGGGCGGTTCGGGGAAAGACGGCAATCTCAATACCTTGAAACATTGTTCAGAATTAACAGCATACCAACCGGCGACGTGAATCCCGAGGAATAGAACGGCAGATTTATCGCTATCTATCAGGCTGTTTTGAATAAAAACCCTGCTGCCTCGTAGGGATAATGAATTTTCCCGGACCGCCAAGGTCCTCGTTCTGCATTCAGATGATCGGAGAAAGAGTTGTGTCTGGTGCTATAGACAAAAAGTTTGTTACAGCGCGCGGTGTCCGCAAGGACTGGGTCGATTTGAGGGATCAACTGTTTGTGCCTGGCCTGTCCATCCTTTTGGACAGTGTGTCACTTGACCACAAACTAACGGATCCCATCCCCGGCACGGATTTGAGGCAGCCGATCTTTGGCGTCCGCAATCAAAAGCACACACAGCGTTGCGTCGGATATTCGCTGGCCGCTCTGATCGACATTCAACGCTGTTTGCAATTGCTGCGCCGCCCTGACGGACAGACCAAGTTGGAGCAGAAAAGGGATACACTTCGTACGGATATCGCCAGCGCGGACATGCTGTACAGGATGGCCTATTTCCATGACCGTTACCCAGACAACAACGAGCAGCAGGAAGTCGCGGGCATACGCTCGCTCCGTTCTGCCATAAAGGGGTTTTACCATCACGGTGCCTGTCTGGACTGGCCCATGGACACTCAAGCCACTGAAGAAAGCAGGTGGCAAAGCACAAGCTATTTCCCGCAAAGCAAAGACAATCAAACCTACTACCCGTCTGTCGCCCAGGCGAAAAAGGCGCGTGAAATCGGGTTAGGAGCCTATTTTCGCCTCGCATCATCGCTCAACCACTATCATTCGGCGCTCAACCAGGCCGAGGCTGTATTGGTCTCGACCCAAATCCATGACGGGTGGCTGAATGTGACAGCAGCCAACGGAGGCATCATCCCTTGGCCCCCCAAAGAAGGCCTGATTGGATATCATGCGGTGGTTCTGACAGGATATGACAGCAACGGGTTTCATGTTTTGAATTCCTGGGGTTCGGACTGGGGCGGGTACCGTGGACAAGCGGGCATCGCACTTTGGTCTTATGCCGATTGGGCAAAAAACATCATTGACGCTTGGGTTCTGCGGCTTGGTGTGCCTGCACCAAAGGCCTTTGACGTCTCTATCGGCGAACAAGGGTTAAACCGGCTGTACCAACCCATTCAATCCGGTTCGACACCCTGCTTCGAACTGGTCGGCCATTTCATGCATCTGGACGATGGTCTGCATGTATCGACAGGATCCTATCCCTCGTTTCCTTCTGGCTGGGCGAAAACCTGCGCCTATCTGAAAGACACGCTGAAATCCAAACGGAAAAAACTTGCGAAGTCGGAACAGCCCTACAAGGGTGTGCTGGTCTGGATACCCGGCAGTCTGGAGGGGATAAAACCCGCCTTTGATGCCGCTGTGTCGCGCAAACGCGCAATCAAGGACCTTGAACTGTATCCTTATTCCGTTTTCTGGTGCAATAGCTTCGCGGAAACCTCGCTAGAGGTTTTTGACGTTCTCTTTGACGATTGCGCGCAGCAGGCCGGGGAGCGCGCCCAGCATCTGGATGCGCTGATCGAAGAGCGCGTGCGCGGCATTGGCCGGGCTTTTTGGCGCGAAATCGAAACCAGCGCAAAGAAAACCCTGCGCGGCCCAACCGAACACCCGACCGAGCCACCGCAAACCGACGATGACTGGCCGGGCTATGTAACCTGCTTTCTGCGCGATCTGATTGCATTGAAGGACCAAACGCAGTGCGAAATTCATTTGGTCTGTGAAGGCGCTGGCGCGTTGGTCGTGCACGAGATGCTATTGTTGATTGCCGAGGACAAGAAAAGACCGGCCAAACGGCAGCTTCTTTCAAACCACGATGCCACGACCCTGTTCGATACGTTGCATCTGGTTCACCCGGTCATCGGCCTTCGGCGCGCCAGCCGGTACCTGACACCTTGCCTTGAGGCGATGAATGGCGAGCAAACCGGGAAGGACCGATCACCCAGCCGGTCGCAAACCCCAATCGTCACACCGCGAGTCGATTTGTCGGACAAGCAACTGTCAGGCATCCGGGGTCGGATTTACGTGCCCGCCCCGAGCCTTGAGAAAACCCTGCACTTTGGCCGTTACAGCAAGCCGCTGCTGCATCTGGTGGCGCACGCCTTCGAAGATCCCAACTACGTCCTGTCGGAAACCGGTACTGTTCAGCGGGGTCAGCATCGCGATTTTCTGGGTGCGGCCGACATTGCGGGCAATCGGGATTTTCCGGCCCAATCGGCAATTTTCCAACTCAACCGCATATCGAAGCAATCGGAATCCGGTGATCCGGTTACGCAATCGGACCTGATGCGGGACCCCACAATCACTGAAAGCATTTTTAAAACCATCCGGGACCGACGCAAGTAACCCGGTGCATCAGCATGGAGGACGCTGAGAATGGCAAAAATATCCGTTGAACAACTTATGGCGAAAATGGCCGACCCGTCGATTGAAGAAAGCGAACTGGCCCAGTATTTCACCGTGGATCAGGATGCCTCGGGCGCTTTTGCGCCGCAGCTCAAGATCAACCCGTCCACCGTTCAGACCCCGCGCGGTGCCGATGCGGACCAACGCACGGCGGCCTTGATGAATTCTGCCAACTGGTTCGCCCGCCTTCGTCGGCAATCCCGGTTCCGCAAGGCGCTGTCAAAGGGGTATGACGGACCGATCATCGTTTCAGAAGGAGATAGCTGGTTTCAGTACCCGCTTTTACTGAAAGATACGATTGATCACCTTATGGACGACTACGCCGTGTTTTCGCTGGGCGCAGCAGGCGACTTGCTCAAGCGAATGGCGGACAAACGTGAATATGTCTCGGCCCTTCGGGCAACAGGGGCGGAAATCCTGCTATTGTCCGGCGGTGGCAACGATCTGGTTGCCGGTGGCGCGCTTGCCTCTCATCTGGAAGAGTTCGATCCAGCACTACAGCCAGAAGACTATCTGCTGCCTTCCTTCCACCGCCTGTTGGACGATGCCCTGCACCATTACGGCCGCATGTTCCGTGAGGTGCAGACCAAATTCCCCCATGTCTCGATACTGTGCCACGGCTACGACTATCCGGTGCCGAACAAGGACCGCTGGCTGGGCAAACCGATGGAAAGCCGGGGCATCCGCAGCAGGTCTTTGCAAAAAGCCATAGCGGCGCGGATGATGGACAATTTCAACCGCCGCCTGCGGCGGCTTGCAAACGCGATGCCGCATGTCACCTATCTGGATTGCAGGGGCGTAGTGGGCGATCACCGCTGGCATGACGGCCTGCATCCGACCGACGAAGGCTATGGCGATGTGGCAAAGAAATTCCGCCGCGAGATCGAGGTTCTTGCCAATTCCCGCAGCGGCCCGTCAATGGTCATCAGCGGCCCGTTTGGCAGGGCGTCGGAACTGTCACGGGCAATGGCCGCTCCGCCGGTCATTGCCGGAGGCCAGCCAAACGGTATGTCGCTGCATGTCGGGCTGAATACGGTCGATCCCGATCACTATGACGGGTGGGACGGCCGATTGACCGCCTGCGAAGCCGATGCGCAAGCGATGGAGACGCTTGCAACCGCCGAAGGCTTTACCCCGACCCGCCTGCTGACCTCGGATGCGACGCGGGAAAACGTGATCGAACAGATCCGCCGCGCGGCGCGTGACCTGAAAGGCGGCGACATGTTCCTGATGACGGTTTCGGGCCACGGCGGCCGCCTGCCCGATTTCAATCAGGACGAAGATCATGATGGCGACATCAAGATGGATGAAACGCTGTGCCTGTACGATTTCCAATTGGCCGATGACGAGCTTTACATGCTGTGGTCGGAATTCCGGGCGGGCGTGCGGGTTCTGATGGTGCCCGACACCTGCCACTCGGGATCGATGGTCAGGTTCGGCCCGGCGGGTCCCTCCATGTTGTTCGGACGTCAGATCAATGCACCGCTTGGGGTGCGCGCGATGCCTCTCAACGTCGAAGACCGGGTCTGGCGCGCGCATGAGGCTGTCTATCGCGAGGCATCGCGATCTTACTCGGCCCTCAAAGAAAGCGTGATGACAAATCCACTGTCGACGCCGGTCAAGGCCTCGGTTCTCAATCTGGGGGCCTGCAAGGATGAGCAGTTTGCAATGGACGGCGCGCAATATGGCGCATTTACCGGTGCCTTGTTAAAAGTCTGGAACAACGGACGATTCCCGGGGGATTACCGTGCATTCCGGGCCGAAATAGACGCCGAAATCGGCAGCCCCAGCCAGACGCCACAACTGTTTGAAAAGCTGGTATCCGACCCAGACTTTACTGGCGACAGACCCTTTACCCTGCGTCCCGGAGGGGCCGCAAGTGCCATACACACCCCGACCGTACCAGCCCCCATGGTCGAGGATGAAACCGAAGGCGACGGTGAAGAAGCGGATCAGATTGATCAGGCACAGGCAGACGCAATCCTGTCCGCCAAACATCGCGGCGCGGGGTTCCGGGATTCGCAAGCGGCGCTGACCTGGGCTGACTATGCCGACTTCGACGCCTTCATACGGTCCCTTGGCCTCAGGCATTTTTCCACTGACGAGTTTCTGATTTTGGGCGGCGCCCACAGCACCCCCGGCGGCAACTGTCAGGGCAAGAACACCTACCCGCCGCGTGCGCTGTGGACCAATATCGCGGAAACGGCCCGAGTGCTGGAACATCTGCGCGAACGTCTGGGCAAACCCATCGTGATAACCAATGCCTATCGGGGACCGGCCTATAACGCGTGCATAGGTGGCGCCAGCGGCAGCCAGCACATGAAGTTCACCGCGCTTGATTTTCAGGTTCGGGGCATGTCGGCCCCGGATGTGGCGCAAGCGCTGCGTGTGTTGCGCGACCGTGAGCATTTGTTCAAAGGCGGGATTGGGCGCTATAACAGCTTTACCCATGTCGACACGCGTGGGACCAATGCCACCTGGCCGCCCGCCTTCCGCAACAGCGCATTGCCCGCCGCAACCTTGATGGCACCCGCAGGGCCGCGGAACCTGACCGAGCGTCTGGCCATGCTGAACAGCCTTGAACTAGCCCCGATGCGTGGAAGACGGTCCAAAACCGCAAGCTCGGCTTTTTCCGATCCGGTTGTCCGGTCCTCTAACGCCTTTGACCCCAGTTCTGAGCTTGCAGAAAAGCAGCAAACCCTTGCGGCCGCTGTCAGCGCGTCCAGCGTCATTTCCTTTGTCGAAAACCTGACGCCGGGCCAGAAAGAGGACGTACTGCTGTCAACGTTGTTTGCGCAGCGTGCTGCGGACAGTCAGTTTGATCCGGTCAATCAGCGCGAGGCATGGTTTGCCCGGTATATGGAGATACTGAGCCTACTTGGCTGGGTCCGCGAAGAAGCACCCTTTACCACCAGTCAAAAAATGCAGGGGAGTGGCAGCTTTGACAAAGTGATCCTTTCCACTCTAGCCCAGGTCGCAACGGGAAATCAGTTTGAGATTGTCAAAAGTGCGATCGAGGCCCTGCGCGGTTTGTCGAATGATGATGGAAAGATCAAACTGTTCGACCTAGAAACTTCGCAAACGAAGGGTGGCAATTTCCAGATTGGAGCCGCTGAGGCGGCCGGAGATGTGATCAACATTGCGCTTGGGGCCTTCAACTTCACTTACAAGGATCAAAAGCAGAATATTCTCTTTGTTGCCTGGGGTAAAAATGAGCTCGATTACTGGCTGGCCGCACAAAACCTGTCGCTGAGCACAACGATCTACGATGCCGTGCGCGAACTGGTAAAGACCCGGCTTGCAGATACACGTAAATCGCTAATCGCAGATATCCCGTTAAGCTAAGTCTGAGCTTGCACCTAAACTACGATCTTTCTGTGTGGTGATCCCAGACACAATCTCGCCCGGCTTCTTGCCGGGCTCTTTTTTGGGGAAGGACTATCTCTGAAACCTCGAACCAAAAGGCACCCAACACGCGGGACACCAATTCCGCAGGGATCAAGTCGCCGGAAAGGATAGGCCGCAGTTTAATTTTTCCCAGGCGGTTTCATGACCGCCCACATATCTCAACTCGCCAATATGGCCGACTTGTGCGGGATAGAGTCGCTGCGATTGGGTGGGAACCCAGCGGCTACGGCACCCATTCGCCGCGCCGGACCAAGGCGGCGGAGATCGAAATCAAAACCGTAAATCTCAGGGCTGTTCAAATGCCGCTCGGACACACAAGGGTTGACAGCGCCATAAGATATCTTGGTGTCGAACCTGAAGATGCGTTGAACATCGCCGAGCAAATCGACGTTTGAACTATGTTGGCGGGCGGTACTTGCCGTTCGCCAATCCAGATCTGACCCAAGATCGCACCGTAGCAGTGGAGCGGTTCAAGCCCAGCGCGGACACACTCGCCATCTCAGCAAGCCTCATCCGTCTGAGTGCCATCCTTCCTCTCGAAGTAGACTAACGACTTCATCAATCTCAGGATGGCGTCTCGATCTATGTGGAAGCTCTAGGGCCAACACCCGACCTGTTCCGATACTCTCAGATGAAACTTTCTTGAGTTGCCCAGTCTGAAGCGCCTGCTCAACCAGGCAACTGTGCCCCATAAGCACACCCGCGCCGGACTTCGCTTCTTCTACGGCAAGGGCGTATAGCGAATATCGCGGCCCCTTTTGGGGATCACCAACTGAAACACCCGTCGCCTCTGACCACAAAGACCAGTCTTCTTCCCACGTCTGATCGTGCAGCAATTGCACGGCCTCTAGATCGAGAACATCTGCCATTTTCGGTGAACAAACGGGAAGGATTTCGTCTTTCGCCAGCACAATCTGATCCGGTGTTCCAGCCGGGACGGAAAAGAAGACCGACAGATCATATAGTTCTCTCGATAGGCTGGGAGGGCTCTCCAATGCTGTCACCGAAACATTCAGGTCGGGACGCTTCTCACGCAGTTTGCCCAATCGCGATGGTAACCATAGCTGCGCAATTGAGGGCAAAGCGGCAATGTGGATATCAGGGTTGGGGGCCAGGTTTCGGAGACTTTGCGTCGCCGCCGCGAGAAGATCAAAGGCATGTGTGAACTCTGCTGCTAGCTTGCGACCAGAGGAGGACAATGAAACGCCGTGGGCACCTCTTTCAAACAGGGTAGTGCCAGCCCAGACTTCCAAAGCTTTTATATGTTGTGATACCGCGCCGGCCGTAACGCCCAACTCTTCGGCCGCGGAAACGAAGCTTTCCAGCCTCGCCGCAGCCTCGAAGGCACGCAGAGCATTAAGGTGTGGCCCCTTGGGACGACGTGGTGCAACAGCCATAGAACTCAGCCTTAGTTTTTCTACGCCCAGAAATAGCAAAAATGGTTTGCCTTGTCATTCCGATCTGTCCAATCTGGGTGCAGCCAAGAGGGGAAATGCGATGACAATAGAAATGAGAAACTGGGTGCCAGCCGACAGCGAAGCACTGGTCCAGAAGATCGCGACCGAAACGTCACGCACCTCGTCCAAGGCGCTGCTGGATCGGATTGAGCATTTAGCCCACCGAAACCGGGAAATCCACGAGCAAGAATGCTTCAACCTGAATCCTGCGACCAACGTGATGAACCCGAGAGCTGAAGCATTGCTGTCTTCGGGAATTGGGTCCCGCCCGTCGCTTGGATACCCGGGCGAAAAATACGAGATGGGTCTTGAAGCTATCGAAGAGATGGAGGTCATCTCTGCGGAGCTTTGCGCGGAAGTTTTCGACGCAAAGTTCGCAGAAATCCGCGTACCTTCCGGTGCAATTGCGAACCTCTATGGTTTCATGACCACTTGCCAAGCTGGCGATACGATCATCGCACCACCGGCCTCGATCGGTGGGCACGTAACGCATCACATCGCAGGATGCGCCGGGCTGTTTGGTTTGCGAACCATAGATGCACCAACCGATGCCGATGGCTACACCGTTGATCTCGACCAACTCCGCACGCTTGCGCGCAAGGAGCGTCCCAAATTGATCACGATAGGCGGCAGTCTCAACCTTTTTGAGCACCCGGTCAAAGAAGTACGTGCCGTTGCAGATGAAGTCGGTGCCAAAGTGATGTTTGACGCCGCGCACCAATGCGGGATCATCGCAGGAAAAGCCTGGCGCAACCCGTTGGTCGAGGGCGCACATTTCATGACGATGAGCACGTATAAGAGCCTCGGCGGCCCGGCCGGTGGTCTGATCGTTACAAACGATGCGGAGATCGCAAAGGCTCTGGATGCCATTGCATTCCCAGGCATGACGGCAAATTTCGATGCCGCAAAGTCAGCCGCACTTGCCGTGACAATGCTTGATTGGCGCGACTACGGACGGGACTACGCTGCCGAGATGATCGCAATGTCCCGCGCAATGGCCGAGAGTCTCGATGCGCAAGGTGTTCCAGTTTTTGCAGGTCGCGAGGGCTTTACTGCATCTCACCAGTTCGCCGTTCTGGCAGAAAGGTTTGGCGGTGGACAGGCTGCATCCAAGACCCTGCGCAAAGCCGGGTTCCTGGCGTGCGGTATTGGCCTGCCGGTGCCGGAAATCGAAGGTGACATGAATGGACTGCGCATCGGTACACCCGAGTTGGTAAGATGGGGTATGACGTCGCATCACGCCGACAGACTGGCTTCTCTAATTGCGCGCGGTCTTAAGGGCGACGATATCGCCGCCGAAGTGGCGGACTGGCGCCGTCACTTTGCGAGCGTGCACTTCGTTCACGGCTAGAAATGTAGTAGTCGCCGCAGGAGAACGGATGTCTGCTTCGTCCGCGAGGCAGCCTTTCATAATCGTTCCACAGAACGGCCATAACTCAACCAGAGATCGCTTCGCATAAAACCGCTTTAGCGCTGCTAGCAGTTTCTTTTGATCTGACTAATCATAAAGTGTTTGCAGTATCGTACCATTCGAAACCCGTTCGGCGAAGGACTGCAATGCGGACTTCGCGAGCATTCTCTGCAATTGGACCGATGTCGGCTTGCTAGGCAAAGTGGGTATTTGTTGAGGCGAATTATCACCAACGTATCAGGGGCGAATCTTAGATTTGTGATCACTTACAGTCTGACAAGAGTTTTGCCGGTAATCATCTTTGCGCCCATCGCCGCCAACCTTATTTTGCGCTAGTCCAAACCTCGGGGTTGATCATGTGAACGGGAGCGTTTTCAGAATAGGCGTTCACCTGATCGAAAATGTCAGAGAATTGCAGGTCGAATTCATCCTCGGTCACAAAACCAATATGCGGCGTCGCAATCAGGTTTGGATGTGAAAGCAACGGGTCATTCGGGTCGGTAAGTGGCTCTGTGTCAAAGACATCAATTGCGGCCTTGCCGGGATGCCCGGCATTCAAAGCCTCAAGCAATGCATCCTTCACGATAAGACCTGCACGGGATGTGTTTACAAACAGCGCCCCCGATCGCATCTGCGCGAAATCAGACGCTGTGATAATACCGTGAGTGTCTGACTTCAGACGCACATGAACCGAGACTACATCGCTTAGCGCAAAGAATGCCTCGCGGCTTTCAGCGACCTGAACACCATCTGCCTTCGCGCGCGCCCGGCCTTCATCCGAGGACCACCAGACAACATTCATTCCGAATGCCTCGGCATAGCCGGCAACCGCACGAGCGATACGGCCATATCCATACAGCCCCAGTTGCCGCCCCCTAAGGGTTTTGCCAACTCCGGCCTGCCAATGCCCCGCTTTGACCGAAGCCATTTGAGCCGGCAAATCACGCATCCCGGCCATGATCAGCGCCCATGTCAGTTCGGCTGCGGCATAGGAGGGCGTCCCGCCATGCATGTTCGAACAAAGCAGCACTCCGTTATCCGAGCATGCCTGCACATCTACATGCGGGTAGACACTGCGCTGGCTGATCAATTTCAGGTTTGGGAGTTTTTCAACTAGATCGCGGGTGATCTTGGTGCGTTCGCGAAACAAAACCAGCGCCTCGGCCTCCTGCAAGCGTGCGGCCAACTCGTCGGTATCCTCGACATGATCTGTCCAGATCTTCACGTCGTGGTCAGAAAGCTTTTCAAAACAGGGCAGGCACTGCAGCGTGTCAAACCAATCATCCAGAACGTGCACTTTCATCGACTTTCTATACCCTGCTCGGTGCTCAGTTTTCTTGGCGTCGGCACGAAATGACATGTGTCCAGTGCTTCAAGCGCGTTGCGAACCCTTTCGCGTTGATCCAGCAAATAGTTGAATTGCTCATCACATCCGGCAATCGGCGTCGGGTAGTCTGCGATGTCCCTCCGCAGAGCCGACCACGCCAGCCTGAGTTCCTGACGCGCGATATCAAGACATTCAGAATAGTCGTCCATCGTGGCACCCTCATAATGTATACCATAGTATACTAAATAGAGTTTACCATATCAACTCCCGTTCCACACAGATTCTGGTACATAGACATGTCCATCCGCCAGCTTTCGCGCCGTCCGCACCAAACCGGCAGAGTTTACGTTAAACCCGCCATTATGTGAGAATTCCACCAAAACGTCGATCTTGCCCGAGGCGTGTTCCAATATAACTTCCGCCGGGCTTGCATCGGGGCGATCCAATAGCCCGTCAGCCACCGTGCCGGGCGTCAAAGCGCAGGATGCCATACACTGCGCACCGGTGACCGCCATTGTTGGATGGGTCTTCCACGGCATACAATACCGAACCGCAATGGTTCCACCTTCCTTGGCTGGCGCAAAGAGGCCGAATTTTGGGGTCACTGATTTTGATACATCCCCCATACCCATCAACTTTCCGGCTTCGATCCGCACCGCTTCCATACGATCAAAGAAATCGCGGTTGGCATCCAGTTCTTCGGCGCTTTCATACCCTGTCAGGCCAAATTCTGTGGCCTGCGCTATGACCATTGGCATGGCAACATCCATGCAGGTCAAATCGATCCCCTGCACTGTTTCGCGCAGGTTTCCAGTAGGTAGAAATGCGCCTGTTGCCGAGCCTACAACACCCATGAAACTCAGTTGCACAGGCGCAGATTGGCCAGGAACGCCAGCAATTTCCGCATCGCCCTCATAGGCCAGTTCACCACCTGGGGTCTGCACTCGGGCGATGACCCGCGCACCCGTGTTTACAGCGCGAATGCGAATTTCTGTCTCATCGCCCTGTGGCTTAAACAACCCCATCTCGATCGCAGCCGGAGCGACTCCGGAAAGGATGTTTCCACAGGTGGGTTTAAAATCGACCAATTTCTCCTCAACCGAAACCTGCGCGAAGAAATAATCGATATCGGCCCAGTCATCCTCGCTGACTGAAAGCATCGCAACTTTAGTCGTCACCGCTGTACCGCCACCGATTCCATCGATGTTAATCGCTTGACCCGCCCCAAGGGCAGCAGCCAACACGTCGGCCAACGTCTCTAAATCCTCTGGCAGATCAGAACGACGAAAGTAAGGCCCGCGAGAAGTGCCGCCGCGCATGAAAATATACGGGATTGCTGTCTGGGTCATCTCGAACCCTCCTTTACGAACCGTTGAAATTTCTGATTTCAGCGCTGCCCGGACCGCCAGATTGGCAGGCCGGGTAATCGTGGTGCGCCTACTTGAGTGGCCAAGGCAGGGTCACCATGTCTTGCAGCAGACCCGGAGGGAAATCCCTGTTCAACGCCCCGGCCATGAAGCACATGAAACCGACTCCGCAAGCGGTCAGGATCAGGGTCATCTGCCAGCTGGACCCGGCGCGAATGCGGAAGAATGCGATCAGGAACCCGATCAGGGCGAGGATGAAGCCCACAACCCAAGTGGCCGCGATCAGACTTGCAAACCACGCGAGCGTTGACCAAAGTCCATGCGGCGCGTTCGCGTCCTCGCCAGCAAGCTCCTTGTCAGCAAAGATCGCGTCCCCCTCGGGTCGCCGCATCATCTGGATCAACAGGATCACGCAGCAGAACAAAGACACGCCGCCGATCACCAGTGGGATGATCTTATCAGTCATATTGTAGTCAGGGATCATGTTGGCATTGATCAACGCCACGATCAGATAAGCCATGATCACCAGCAGGAAGACCAGCGGCGCGCGCTTGCTACCAGATTGGACTTCACCCTCGGACATGATCATTTTGGCCTGCCGAATGCCAAGAATTACGGACACCACAGTGACGATGATCAGAACGATTACGATGGGGCTGAAGACATACTCCATGCCTTCAGCAAAGCTCTTTCGGAACCTGAATGAGGCGATCTGGAAAGCTTGGTTGGTGAACTTCTCAACCGGGTTCGACAGCACGAACCCAATCAGAAAGGCCGGGCGCGACCAGTCGAAACGGCGCAGAAAGATGCCGATCAGGCCAATCACGAATAGGGCCAGAAGGTCTTCGAAGTTTTGTCCGGACTGGAAGGCCGCGAAACTAATCAACATGAAAAGGAACGGGGCCAGATAGGTGAAACGGATCGTGGTCAGCTTGGCGATCCCGCCCGAGGCTGCGATGCATAGGATGGTGCCGACCACGTTGGCCAGCGCCAGCAGCCAGACGATCGAGTAGGTGATGTCGAGGTTGTCCTTGAGCATGCTCGGACCGACTTCGATATCACCCGACCCCAACAGAGCCACCGCGCCGATGAAGATCGCCATCGAGCCGGAGCCCGGGATGCCGAACAGCAGCGTCGGCACCAGCCCGCCGCCTTCCTTGGCGTTGTTCGAGCTTTCCGGCCCAATGACACCGCGCACTTCGCCTTTGCCGAATTTGCTTTTGTCTTTCGTGGATTGCACCGAGTGGCCATAAGCAATCCAGTCTACGACCGAGCCACCGAGGCCGGGAATGACGCCAACGACCACCCCGATTATCGAACAGCGAACCGAAAGCCATATGTTTGCGGCCCAGTCTTTGACCCCATCAAACCAACCGGCACCCAGCGAGGCACCTTTGGCGATAGATCGATCCTGCCGCAGCAGTGAGACGATTTCGGGAACGGCAAAGATGCCCAAACCCACGATGACCAGTTTCAGACCGTCCGTTAGATAGGGAATGTCATAGGTCGCCATACGCAAGGAGCCGCCCGCGTCGGCCTCTCCGATGGTGCCGACCATCAGCCCCAATCCGGCTGCAGCAACACCTTTCAATGGGATGCGCCCCGCCAGAATGGCAACCATCGACAGGCCCAGGATGGTGATCATCAGCATCTCGGGCAATCCGAAGGCCAGTACGATGGGCCGCGCGACCAGAATGAACATGGTCAGGAAAGTTGCACCGACAAGCCCACCAAACAGCGATGAGGCGAAGGCGGCCGACAACGCGCGGGCTGCTTCGCCATTTTTAGCCATTGGGAAGCCGTCCAGCACGGTGGCCTGCGAGGCAGAGCTGCCGGGGATGCCCATTAGAACCGACGCGAAGGTGTCAGAGGTCGGAACAACGGCGACCATACCGATCATCAGCGCTAGCCCAAGGATCGGGTCCATTCCAAACATGAAAGGCAACAGCAGGGACAATCCGGCAATGCCTCCTAGCCCGGGAAAAACGCCCACGGCCAGCCCCATTACGACGCCGAGGATAAGATACCCCAGTACGATGGGTTGCAGGATCAGACCCCACGCGTCACTGAGCGCAGGAAGAGCGGTGGCGAAAACCTCCATAGCGGCCGCCTTTCATTCAATTTTGGTAGGGTTCAAAAAGCGCGCGCCCTTTGCTTTGGGCACGCGCTGTGAATGGTCGGCTTAGTTCAGCTCGACACCGTAGGCTTCTTTCAGCCAGTTCAGGACATAGGCCTTGGCGTTGTCGTCGACGTTTGTCGCGGTTTGCAGCGCCGACTTGGAACCGTCACCTACAAACACCGGATACTTACCCACGCGCTTCGAGGAAATGTCAGCAAAGTCGCCGCGCTCGGTCACAGCCTGGAACGCAGCGGTGTATGCGTCGACTACTTCCTGAGGTGTATCACCGGGCAGGAAGGCCAGCTTCTGGACCGGGAACCCGGCTACAAAGAACGCTTTCCACGCATCCCATGCCTCACCGCTTGTTTCGCAGCCATCGGTCGCCTCGCAGACCTCTTTGAAGGTCGGAATGTCCGGGAAGGTCGGGTCACGAACGATGTTGCCATCGGCGTCCAGTGCGCCCCATGTCATCATCGGCACAGCCTGACCGGATTCAACCAGCGGGGCGGAACCACCCAGATAGCCGGACGAAGTCTGATAATCGATATTGGCTTCGCCCCGTTCGAACATCAGACGACCGTCTCCGCGACCCTTGATGCCGAAGACCGGCTCGACATTCATGCCAAGCATTTGCCAGGCCAACAGCGGTACAAGGTCAAGACGCGTCGCACCCTGCGAACCGTAGATGAAGTTGGTGTCTTTCAGCGCATTGGCGGAGCCATCGAACTTTGCTCCGTCTTCGGCGTTCAGATAGGCAACACCACCTGTTCCCGACGCCATGACCGGAATCCAGTCATTGTATTCATAGCGAACGCGTGGATCGCTTAGCAGATATGGGAACTGGGTAGAGCCAGAGGTACCAAACAGCAGCGTGCCATCGTCATGGCTTTGTTCTTGGAACCAGTTTGCGCCTTTGGTCGAACCAGCGCCCGGCATGAATTTCACGACAACAGTCGGTTGACCCGGTAATGCTTCGGAAAGAAGCGGCGCAAAGAAATTGGCCCATTTGGCAGACCCGCCCGTTTCCGAGAACGGGATCACCCATTCAACAGTCTTGCCCGAGAAATCGACCTCGGCAGCGGCAGGTGCGGCGATTCCGGCGGCGGCGATCAGCCCCACGACGGCGCGACGGGTGAAGTTGGAAATGGCCATTGGTTCCTCCCTGTTGACCAGACAACCACGCCAGCGCCCTCTGCGCCACCGTGATCGTAAATAGAACTGTGGGGTTGATTCCCCCTCCCATCTGGCAATCATGGAGCGCCAACCTTGCGCGAAACTTGCAGGAGACCCGATGCGGATCGTCATCGTCGAAGACAACGAGACCCTCGCCAATGCCATCGCTTACCGCCTGCGTGACCGTGGTCATGCAGCAGAAGTGCTTGCGGATGGCGAAGAGGCTGACGTGTATCTTGCGCAAGAAGGCGCCGATTTGGTTGTTCTGGATATCAATTTACCCGGACAGTCAGGGCTGGAGATCCTGAAATCTCTTCGCAACCGTGGCGACGGTGTACCAGTGATCCTGCTTACTGCGCGTGCCGAAACAAGCGACCGGGTTTCGGGGTTGGACATGGGAGCCGATGATTATCTGGTTAAGCCATTCGAAATGGACGAGTTGGAAGCACGTATCCGAGCGCTTTCTCGACGCAAAGATCTCGACTACGAAGCAAAAGAGAGCGTTGGCAAGTTAGATTTCGACCGCGCTGCGCGTCAGGTCAGTGTACAGGGCGAGGTTTTGGATATTCCGCGGCGGGAAATTGCAGTACTTGAATGCTTGTTGGAACGCAGGGGCAGAATTGTTCCCAAGGGCCAGCTTACAGATTATGTCTATGGCGTAGGGGCCGATGTCGAGGCCTCAGCCGTCGAGCCTCATGTGTCGCGGCTGAGAAAACGTCTTCAGAATTTGGGTATTAGAATAAAAACAGCCCGTGGCCTGGGATACCTGCTTGAGGTGCAGAAGTGATCAATCACGGCTCGCTCAGGCTAAGGCTTTTTATTCTTATCCTAACCCCCTTGGTGCTACTTGCGGTTCTGCTTGGACTTTGGCGCTTCATGATCGCGCAGAAAACAGCCCAGGAGTTGTTTGACGACAGCCTCCTATCTGCTGGTCTTGCAATTTCGCGAGATGTTGCGATCTCAGGCGGTGACGCTCTGTCGCCCACAACACGCAGCTTGATCCGCGATGCGTCCGGTGGGGAGATATTCTATCATGTAACGGGTCCGGGTGGCATCTACGTGACAGGCTATGCGTATCCTCCTGCGTCCTCGACCCCGTTTGTCCAAGACGCGTACGAGCCGTTTTTTTTCGAGGCACTCTACCGTGAGGAACCGGTGCGCGTTCTGAAAATGACAGAACGGGTGACTTTAGAAAATCTTATCGGAGATGCGACGGTCACAGTTTGGCAACGAATGGCGGATCGCAACGCGTTCGCCAATGAACTGTCATTACGCGCAGGAATTCTGATGGGAATTCTGCTGGCCACTCTCGCCATTGTGGTATGGTTCGGGGTCGCTCGCGGCCTGAGGCCCTTGTTGGATTTGCAGGACGCGATCGACCTGCGTTCACCGGATGATCTCAGTGAAATCAAGCGACCTGTCCCGGTCGAAGTTCAAGGTGTTGTCAGAACCTTGAACCGGCTGTTTGGGCAGGTTGAAAAAAGTATAAATGCCCATCAGGTGTTTATATCCGAAGCAGCACATCAGCTGCGAAATCCGGCGGCAGCCGTGCAATCGATGGCCGAAGCGCTGCAGAACGCGAAAACGGACGACGATCGAGAAAAACGCATCTCAGAGCTTGTGGTAGCGGCAAAAAACTCAGCAACAGTGGCCGAACAGCTGTTGTCACTTGAAAGGCTCAGGCAGCCGACGCACCAAGATCATATGTCTGATATTGATTTCCGCTCGGTTGTCGAAGAGGCCTGCATGGATATGGGCGTTCAAATTCTTGCAAAAGGTATCGAGTTTGATGTCACGATACCTGAGACGGCGGTCACGGTATCCGGTGATCGGATATTCCTAATTGAGGCTATAAAGAACCTGTTGGACAACGCAATCAAACACGGTGGCCCTAAGTTGAGCCGTATTTCAGTTGTGCTGCGCTGTGTCGACGAACACGTAAATTTGACCGTGGCCGATGACGGAGCGGGCCTTTCGCCCGACCATAGCGAAGCAGCATTTAGTCGGTTTTCGCAGTTGGAGTATTCCGAAGGTAGCGGATTAGGGCTGTCTATCGTCTTTGCAGTTGCGCAGCGCCACGGGGGATCAGTCTTAATCAACCGAGTCGAAAGAGGAGCGAGCATTACGCTTAAGTTTCCGGTTGCTCTGTAAATTTAAAAAATTATTTCGAGATCTAATTTAAAACCCAGAGCCAATCGCAAAAAAAGCCATTCTTACCGTTTGTAGTAGAAGTTCTGGTTTCCACGGACTACGGCCTTTTGTACGAGGCGCAGAATTCGTCAAAATGGGCTCACAGCCGACCTTGGAGCAAGCGCAGCATATTGTGCTAGGATGCTTTGGTCAGCGTCGAGTTGACGTTTTGGGAGGGCATGGCGGATCGGAGGAGCAGTCCTAAATTGGATTTTGAAAGTAAGCTTTAGTACACTTCAAAGCTGCTTGATACGCGATCTACCACGGATCGCGTCCGGTTGTGGGTTTGTAAAAATAAACCAACGAATGCTCCTAAACTGTTCTTGTGTCGGAGTTGGCGGGGTGAGTAACAATTAACTTAACATTTCCCCAGTTTGGCCGACGCTCAGCGTTCCGCCTTTAGCCACCTCGACATAGACACCCATGTCCGTATGTCCCATCAACTTCCGAATTAGATAGGGTATCCTCAAGTCCCGCTCGGCCGTATCCGGGTTCACATCAGTGGCCGCACACCTTTTCGTACGTGAAAGTATCTTTAACTCGACATCGCCAAATCTAAGAACTGAACCAACTGCGTCCAGCTCAGAAAACGGGGGTAAGCCGTCTATCTCAATATTCGCCCGGAAGCGTGCTGGGTGGATTTCCGCACTAAGTTGTTCACCCAATTTCTCAACAGACGCCAGATTTAAAACGGATATCGCATTCATCATTTTAGATGATACGACGGAAACATCTGTAAACCGATGAGGAGCAGACGAAACGAAATTTGGCGGTTCGGGATCTCTTAAGCCGATCTCGGAAGAAAGGAAATTTGACGCATTTCTCCGATCTTCTGCTGCTAACATTTTAAAGCTACGTGTTTTGCCGTTTGCTTTGATCGCAAGAACTTGAGTCTCAATATCAAAATTCGTCTGAATACCTGCCAATGCAGCCTCATTCAGCAAAACGACAAATCGTTCTTTCGGGAGCGGCTGCGGGTTCTGCAAGTCGAAACCGGAGTTGTATCGAGCAAATCCGAACAGACGGTCACCTGGAATGCCATCTCCTGCACGCAGCGTTACAGTTTGCATGGGCTCGGCGCTCAAGCCTTTTATTGGGTAGCGGTTCAATCTGAGGATAGAGAGAGTTTTCATAAGTTTGCAACTGACCAAACGAGTTATGCACGATCCCGGGTGGTGCGTGCTGTTTGAAGCTATCTCCAATTCTCCTAGGTATCGACCAAATAATCTGTGAGTGCTTCAGCAGCGGGTTCGCTAAACGTGTTGGTACCATGATGGCCGCCAAAGTGGGCCGCGCCAGTTTTTGTCGATATGGCAATTTAAAACCTTGCTGCTGAAAATAGATGCGCATCAAAGAAAACAAACAATTTCTATTAAAATCATAGGTTAAGACGACAAGATCAACGAAATTCCCTGCTCATTTGAGGTACGAACCTCAAAAATTTCTGGACTTGAGGTGCGTACCTCAAATAGCCTTGGAGGTATGCCGCGATTCGCACATCCTCGATTGACGGCGCAAAAAGGGAGGAATGGATGACTTACACAAAACTGGCCTCGGCCAGCGCAATAGTCCTTGCCGCTACTACTCTTTCTACCAAGGCAAATGCTGAAGATCTGACGCTATGTTGGGCTGCATGGGACCCGGCCAACGCGCTTGTCGAACTATCAAAAGAATTCGAAGCAGAATCCGGCCACACGATGAACTTCGAATTTGTTCCGTGGCCAAATTTTGCGGACCGTATGCTGAACGAGCTGAACTCTGGGGGTAAGCTCTGCGACCTACTGATCGGTGACAGCCAATGGATCGGCGGCGGCGCTGAGAATGGTCATTATGTCCAGCTGAACGACTTCTTCGATGCTGAAGGCATCAGCATGGACGATTTCGCACCGGCCACTGTTTACGCTTACTCGACCTGGCCCAAAGGTACACCAAACTACTACGCGCTGCCTGCGATGGGCGATGCAAACGGCTGGTTCTATCGCAAGGACTGGTTTGAAAACCCCGAAATCCAAGCTGCATACAAGGAGGCGACTGGTCAGGACCTACGTGAACCTCAGTCTCAGAAAGAGTTGTTGCAGATCGCCCAGTTCTTTCAGGGTCGTGAAATCGACGGCAAGACTGTCTACGGTGCAGCAATCTTTACCGAGCGCGGCTCGGAAGGGATCACCATGGGTGTGACCGGAGCGCTGTATCCATGGGGTTTCAAATACGAAAACACCCCGGGCTCATATGACATGGAAGGAGCTGTAAACTCACCGGAAGCTGTTGAAGCTCTGGAGTTCTACAAGGAATTCTACAAAACGGCGACACCTCCGGGATATACCAACTCTTACATGGGTGAGAGCCTGGATGCCTTTAAGTCCGGTCAGGTCGCCATGGCGATGAACTGGTTTGCGTTCTTCCCAGGTCTCTATGCCGACCCCAATACCGGCGGTGACAAGATCGACTTCTTTGTAAACCCACCACAAAACCAGGCAGGTTCAACGCTTGGCGGACAAGGCATTTCTGTTGTCAGCTACTCTGACAAACAGGACGCCGCCCTTGAATACATCAAGTGGTTCGCACAGCCAGAAGTGCAGGCCAAATGGTGGGAGCTCGGCGGCTACTCGGCTCATAACTCTGTGCTGGAAGATCCTGGTTTCGTGGACAGCCAACCGTTTGCCGGTGACTTCCTTGAAGCAATGGCTGGAGTTCAGGATTTCTGGCAAGAGCCTGCCTATGCGGAACTCCTGCTGGCCATGCAGAAACGCATCCACGACTACGTGGTCGCAGACCAAGGTACCGCTCAAGAAGCGCTTGATCTTCTGATCGAAGATTGGACGGAAGTCTTCGAAGACGAAGGTAAACTGTAGTCCGGACACAGGCAGGAGCGGGCGCAATCCCGCTCCACCTTCACCCGTGAGTCCTAAACCAACAAGAACTGGCAAAGAGATGTCTGACCGGACCGTAGATCGCGTTGCGGAGGCAACGCCCGAGCGAGTTGCGCGAAAAATCCGAGGTTTATCCGACCGCGCGATCGCCTGGATATTCATCTCCCCAACGATTTTCCTATTGCTGGCGATCAACATCTTTCCGTTGATCTGGACCATCCAACTGAGCTTTACCAACTACAAGGCCAACCGGATCGGGCGCGAAGTCAAAGATGTGGGGCTCAGGAATTACGAGCGTATTCTGACAGACTCGGACACCTGGCTAAATATGCAGGCGACGGCGCACTTCCTGTTCTGGACGATCTTTTTCCAGGTCTTGATCGGGTTTACTCTGGCCTGGTTGATCAACAAGAAATTTAAGGGCAACGATCTTTGGACCACGATTATCGTGCTGCCGATGATGCTGTCTCCTGCAGTCGTCGGGAACTTCTGGAAGTTCTTGTATCAACCTCAAATCGGGCTGTTTAACTACATCGTGTCATGGTTCACAGGCAAAGACCCGTCGAGCTTTGAGATGCTCGGGTCGGTAACACTGGCGCCCTGGGCCATAGTGATTGTCGACACCTGGATGTGGACCCCCTTCGTGATGTTAATCTGTTTGGCCGGGCTGCGCAGCATTCCCGATTACATCTACGAGGCGGCTGAGATCGACAGGGCCAGCAAGCTGCGGCAGTTCTTCACGATCACTATCCCGATGGTGCTGCCATTCCTGATGCTCGCAGTGCTGTTTCGAGGGATCGAGAACTTCAAGATGTTCGATCTGGTGGTTCAGCTGACCGGCGGAGGGCCCGGCTCTGTAACGGAACTCACCTCAATCAATCTCAAGCGGGAGGCGTTTGAGAAGTGGCGCACCGGCTATGCCTCGGCCTATGCGATCATCCTTTTCGTCACCGTGTTCGGCCTTGCGTCGATCTACGTCAAAGCCCTGAACAAGGTGAAACAGAGATGAGCAGTTTTTCCGTCACCGAACCTTCGAACCGGTCCAAGTGGATCGCAGGCTTTTTGGTCATAACTTATGCGCTGATCACGATGATCCCGCTGGTGTGGATCTTGCTGACCGGTTTCAAATCGCCCGCCGACGCGATTAGCTATCCGCCCAAAGTAGTTTTTGACCCAACGCTTGAAGGCTACGTCAATCTCTTCACCACGCGCACACGGCAAACGCAGGAGTTTTTGGAAGCTAATCCCCCGCAGAACTGGGCCGATGAGATCGTGCGCCAATATGACATGGTGATTGTAGGACCATCGAAGTTCGGTGAGCGCTTTATGAATTCGGTTATCATCGGATTTGGCTCGACTTTCTTGAGTATCTTCCTAGGCACGCTGGCCGCTTATGCGTTCAGCAGGTTCAAAGTTCCACTCAAGGACGATCTTTTGTTCTTCATTCTTAGTACGAGGATGATGCCCCCGGTTGCCGTCGCCATCCCAATCTTCCTGATGTTCAGAAACCTTGGGCTGAGCGACACGCATCTTGGGATGATCCTGTTGTACACGGGCGTGAACATTTCGCTGGCGGTCTGGCTGCTGAAAGGATTCATCGACGAAATCCCACGCGAATACGAAGAAGCCGCCCTCATAGATGGCTACACGAGGTTTCAGGCGTTTTACAAAGTGGTGCTGCCGCAAGCCGCCACAGGCATAGCCTCAACTGCAATCTTCTGCTTGATCTTCGCCTGGAATGAATACGCGTTTGCCGTACTGCTAACATCCGCAAACGCGCAGACTGCACCGCCCTTCATCCCGACCATCATCGGTATTGGCGGCTTGGACTGGCCTGCTGTAGCGGCTGGCGCGACGATCTTCCTGATCCCTGTCATGATTTTCACCATCCTGATGCGCAAACATTTGCTGCGCGGGATCACATTCGGAGCCGTACGCAAATGAGCGAATTTCTTACCGGATTACTACGGCTCCGCCGCGGCCCATGGGAGATGGTCGCAACCATCCTTATTGCACTGGGTGTCTTCATGCTGATGCAACCCTTTGTCCTTTGGGCCTTCACCTACTCTTTCATCGTCACGCTGATCGGAACCGTCATGTTCATCATCGTCAGCCATTTCCCGGAGTAGAAATGGCCCAGATCGTAGTCAAAAACGTAAAGAAGATGTTCGGCGATTTCACGGCTGTCCGCGAAAGCTCGTTCACGATTGAAGACGGTGAGTTTTTCATGTTGCTAGGGCCATCTGGCTGCGGAAAGACGACGACGCTGCGGATGATCGCGGGGTTGGAGCTTCCAACGTCGGGCGAAATCTATCTGGACGGTGAAGAGATTAGCCAGCGACCGCCATCAGAGCGTGACATTGCCTTCGTGTTCCAGATGTTCGCGCTGTATCCGCATATGAACGTACGCAAGAATATAAGCTACCCCCTGATATCGCAGGGCATGCCGCGTGGCGCCGTCAAAGCCAAAGTAGAGGAAGTCGCGGGAATTCTGGGGATCAAGGACATCCTCGACAGCCCCGTAGGAGGGTTGTCAGGCGGCGACAGGCAGCGCGTGGCGCTGGGTCGCGCGATCGTTCGCGAACCCAAAGCGTTTATGATGGACGAACCGCTGGGCGCCTTGGATGCCGAGTTTCGGGAGCATATGGCCGAAGAATTGCGCGCGCTTCATGACCGTATGGGCGCAACCACTGTTTACGTCACACACGATCAGTTAGAAGCCATGCAAATGGGCGATAAGATCGTAGTGATGAACAACGCTGTGATCGAGCAATTCGGCACACCTCAGGAAATCTACGACAAACCAGCCACAATGTTCGTTGCAGATTTTATCGGGTCTCCTTCGATGAACTTCCTGCCTTTTCAGGGAAAGGTCGCGCCCGATTCGGAAATGGTGCGACTGAATGGTCACGACGAAGCCGTACCCAAACTGATGGAAGGGGCGGAAGGTGACTTGGTTTTTGGCGTTCGCCCCGAACATGTTTTTCTATCGGATACGAGCGCATACCGGGCCAAGGTCCTGGCCGCAGAATACTTGGGAACCACCCAGATCGTGACGCTGCAAAGCCCGAACGGAGAGCTGAAAGCCCGGATTGATGCCCGCGACGTCGTAAATCCCGGCGAGACGGTGGGATTGGAGTTCCGCTCTCACGCGGTAACCCTATTTGAAAAATCAACCGGGCGCGCGTTGAGGTCCGCCCTGAACGACGAGGTGCTAAGCAATGGCTGAAGTCGTTTTGGAGAATATCTCGAAATCATTCGGCAATCTTAAAGCGGTGGATGATATCTCAATGACGATCCCCAACGGCGCCTTTGTGGTGTTGTTGGGTCCGACAGGTGCGGGAAAAACGACGACGCTGAGATTGATATCCGGGCTTGAGAAACTGGACTCTGGAACAGTACGCATTGCCGGGCGTGACGTCGGTATAGATACACCTGCCCAGCGCGATGTGGCGATGGTCTTCCAGCAATACTCGCTGTACCCGCATATGACGGTGCGCGAGAACCTGTCTTTCCCTTTGCGGTCGCCGATCCTGAAGACACCAGAGGATGAGATCACGAGGAAGGTTAACGAAGTCGCTGAGATCCTGCAAATTCCGCACAAGCTGGACAACAAAGCGACTGAACTGTCTGGTGGCGAAATGCAGCGCGTTTCAATTGGACGGGCGCTTGTGCGTGACCCCCAGATATTCCTGATGGACGAACCGCTCAGCTCTCTGGACGCCAAGCTCCGGGCGGATTTGCGGGTCGAGCTTAAAAGGATTCAGGCCGATCTGGGGTCGACCTTACTGTACGTGACGCATGATCAGGTCGAAGCCATGACAATGGCGACACATATCGGCGTTTTGGAAAACGGCAAGCTGGTTCAGTATGGCACCCCTCGCGACATCTATGAAAATCCCGGCAGTGTTTACGTGGCCAGCAGGTTGGGTCTGCCACGGATCAACATCCTACCGTCCGATTTGTTTGGGGGCGATCACAAAGGTCCGCAGATTGGCCTGCGCCCAGAAAACATCATCGAAGGCGAAGGCAGCGAGGCGCGCGTGATACGCGCCGAGCATCTGGGAGACCAAACACGGCTGCATCTGGATCTGAATGGTCACTCGGTGGTGACCCTGATCGATGTCCATAAGGACTACCCATCTGGAAAGATTATAAAAATCCGCCCCAACAACCCGTTGTATTTTGACGCGTCCGGCGCGCGCGTGAATTAAGGAGCAAAAGCATGGCCCAGTTCCTCAACACAAAAGAAACCCTGGTGACAGAAGCGATAGACGGTCTCCTCGCGTCATCAGGAGGGCGACTGACCCGATTGGACGGCTACCCGCATATCAAGGTTGTCTACCGGTCAGATTGGGACAAATCGAAAGTCGCCCTGGTTTCTGGCGGTGGGTCTGGTCACGAGCCCGCCCACGCGGGTTTCGTTGGTGCCGGTATGTTGACAGCCGCGGTCTGCGGCGAAGTTTTCGCCTCCCCGTCGGTCGAGGCGGTTCTGGCAGGTATTCTTGCGGTCACAGGTGAGGCAGGGTGCCTGCTTATCGTCAAGAATTACACTGGAGATCGATTGAATTTTGGACTGGCAGCGGAACGCGCCCGCGCATTGGGCCGCAAGGTTGAAATGGTCGTTGTCGATGATGACATCGCCCTGCCCGACCTTCCGCAACCACGTGGCGTGGCGGGTACGTTGTTCGTTCACAAAATAGCCGGAGCGCTTGCTGAAAGCGGTGCTGACCTAGATACCGTTGCCACCGCAGCAAGAAACACCATAGCAAAGGTTGTCAGCATCGGAATGAGCTTGGACACCTGTACCGTTCCGGGTTCTCCAAAAGAAGACCGGATTGCCCCTGGCAAAGCAGAGCTTGGATTGGGCATCCATGGCGAACCTGGTGTACAGCAAGTCGAGTTCTCAAATGCCGTATCGGCTATGTCCACAGTAGTTGAGAAGCTGAAGCAACGGGTTGGGTCCGGGGATTGTGTAGCCTTGGTCAACAACCTGGGCTCTACAACTCCACTGGAAATGGCCGTCCTCACGCATGCCTTGTTCGAGACTGGTATTGCCCATCATATCATTGGCCCGGCACCAATGATGACATCGCTGGATATGCACGGGTTTTCGGTATCCATTCTGCCCGTGGATCAGGACGATTTGTCAGCCCTTGAAACGTCTGTTGATCTGGCCGCTTGGCCCGGGGTGAATTCCATCGACCCGATCAAAGTTGCACCATTGCCTGATGGCCTGACCCCGATCGATCCAATCCCTTCGCACAATCCCACCACAAGGGAAACGATCACCCGGCTGTCTGAGCTGCTTATTAACGCAGAGAAGAGCCTGAACGAGCTGGACGCAAAGTCCGGGGATGGCGATACAGGAAGCACATTGGCGACTGCCGCAAGAGCATTGCAAGGAAGTCTTGACCGCATGCCGCTTGCCGATTTGACACAACTGTTTCCGGCGTTGGGTAATGAGTTAAGCCAAACCATGGGTGGTTCTTCCGGCGTGATACTTGCAATTTTCTTCAACGCAGCCGGAGATGCCTGTGCGAGCGGGGCTTCGGTATCGAAGTCTCTGGTTGAAGGACTGAATCGCGTCAGCCAGGTTGGGGGCGCCAAGGTCGGTGACAGGACAATGATTGACGCCCTAGCACCGGCACTTACTGCACTGCCATCTGGTCTGAAACATGCGGCCCAGGCTGCCCGCGAAGGTGCGAACAACACCGCGAATATTCGTCGTGCGAAGGCAGGCCGTGCAGCTTATGTTCCCGAAGAAAACCTTGTTGGACATAACGATCCCGGCGCTGAGGCTGTTGCTTTGTTGTTTGAAGGCTTAGCGCGGGAGATTGAGGGCTGAAGAACACGTGGAAGACCAAAAACAAAGATTAGAATTGGTGAAAAAGCCAACCGTTAATGACATCGCGCGCGTTGCGGGTGTTAGCCTAGCGACTGTTGACCGGGTCTTGAACAGACGTCCCGGCGTGCGGGCCGTAACCGTACAGAAGGTGCAAAAGGCAATTGATGAGCTGGGGTATGTGCGTGACACCGCTGCGGCAAACCTTGCACGAAACCGAGTTTACAACTTCCTCTTTGTTCTGCCGGACACGGACAACGAGTTTGTGGAGGCAATCAGCAGTCAGATCGCAGAACAATCCCGCGACCAATTTATCGAGCGGACTCGTATTGCGATAAGGAAAGTCGCTCCGTTTGAGCCGCAAGATATTGTCAATATTTTGAATGCTGTCGACAGTTCAGAAGTTGATGGGGTTGCTGTTTTTGGGCCCGAAACGCCTTCTGTTCGCGATGCGGTAAAACGGCTCAGGGACAAAGGCGTTCCTGTGGTTGCGTTGGTGTCTGACTTGCCCAGCTCTGAGCGAGACCATTTTGTAGGAATTGACAACGTTTCGGCAGGACGAACCGCCGCTCAATTGATGGGGAGGTTTGTCCATCGCGAAGGCAAGGTCTTGGTTCTTACAGGATCCCGTTTGGCGCGTGACCACCTCGAACGTCGCCAGGGCTTTGACCTAGTTGTAGCTGAGGAATTTCCACACCTCCAAGTCGTCGCATCTGTCGAGGGCCGCGATGACCCGGATCTGATTTACAAGATGATGCCCGAAATCTTTGAAACCTATCCGGATCTGGTCGGAATATACTCGTCAGCAGCGGGCAACGCAGGCCTGATTCAATTTCTTTCAGAGAACAAACTCAGCAAGGATCTGGTGATCATAGCTCATGAGCTTACGCCGCTCAGTCGTGAGGCGCTTAGGCTTGGCACATTTGATGCTTTAATCTCGCAAGACACTGGGCACATTGTTCGTTCTGCCGTCCGTCTTTTGCGGGCAACTTCGGATAAAGTGCCATTCAACAAAGCCCAGGAACGTATCCGTATCGATATCTATCTGAAGGAAAATATACCGCCATAGAGGCTTAGGTTTTGGGGAGGAAGTTTTATGAAAACGATCAAAGGTCCAGCTTTGTTTCTTGCGCAATTTGCGGGGGACGAAGCGCCGTTCAATTCGTGGGACACGATCACCAAATGGGCGGCTGATTGCGGATACAAGGGTGTTCAAGTCCCCAGTTGGGATGGCCGGTTATTCGACCTCGAGCAGGCCGCGACCAGTACTGATTATTGCGATGATTTCAAAGGCAAAGCCAGAGAAAATGGTGTCGAAGTCACTGAACTGTCCACGCACCTTCAGGGCCAGCTTGTGGCCGTTCACCCTGCCTATGACAGTGCGTTTGATGGCTTCGCGGCCGAAAGCGTCAGAGGAAACCCAAAGGCCCGTCAAGAATGGGCAGTGGACCAGGTCAAAAAGGCGCTGTCCGCTTCGAAAAATTTGGGCATTTCGGCACATGCGACATTCTCAGGCGCGCTGGCATGGCCCTATGTCTATCCTTGGCCGCAGCGCCCTGCGGGCTTGATTGAAACGGCATTTGATGAACTTGCGCGCCGTTGGGTGCCCATCCTGAATCACGCCGATGAATGCGGTGTCGATGTCTGCTACGAAATCCACCCCGGAGAAGACCTCCACGATGGTGTGACATACGAGATGTTTCTGGAACGGACGGGCAATCACCCACGGGCCTGCATGCTATACGACCCGTCGCACTACGTGCTGCAATGCCTCGACTATTTGGACAATATTGACATCTACAAAGATCGGATCCGGATGTTCCATGTCAAAGATGCCGAGTTCAACCCGACCGGGAGGCAGGGTGTTTACTCGGGATATCAAAGCTGGGTTGATCGGGCTGGGCGGTTCCGGTCGCTTGGTGATGGCCAAGTAGATTTCGGTGCCGTCTTCTCGAAAATGGCTGCGAATGACTTTGATGGGTGGGCTGTGGTCGAATGGGAATGCTGTCTCAAACACCCCGAGGATGGAGCGCGTGAAGGCGCTCAGTTTGTGTCAGATCACATCATCCGTGTGACCGAGAAAGCCTTTGATGATTTCGCCGACGGTGGTGCAGACGAAGCCGCCAATCGTAAAATGCTGGGGATTGAGTGATGGTCACAGGACGCAGTGAAGAAACCTCGGGTCGCATTCGCCTTGGCATGGTTGGCGGTGGAAACGACGCCTTCATAGGCGGTGTTCATCGCATAGCCGCGCGACTGGACGACAAGTTCGAACTGGTTGCCGGTGCCTTGTCCTCGACGCCAGAGAAATCTCTTGAAAGTGGTCAGGCATTGGGGCTCGAACGGGTCTATGAAGACTATAAACAAATGGCGATAAGGGAAGCCCGGCTGAAATCTGGGATCGAGGCGGTCTCAATCGTCACGCCAAATCACGTCCACTATGCCGCCGCGCGTGAGTTCCTGAAACGCGGTATACATGTCATTTGTGACAAGCCACTCACCTCGACCCTTGCCGATGCAAAGAAGCTGGTCAAAGCAGCGGAAAACGCGAACGCCCTATTCATTTTGACCCACAATTACACGGGCTATCCGATGGTTCGGCAGGCGCGTGAAATGGTTGCCAACGGCGATATTGGCAAGATCCGCGTGGTTCAGGTTGAATACCCGCAGGATTGGCTGACCGAGCAGCAGGATTTCAAACAGGCGGAATGGCGAACCGACCCCGAACGCTCGGGCGCGGGTGGATCAACCGGTGACATCGGAACCCACGCATACAACCTTGCGTGCTTTGTAACCGGGCTGACGGCGGAAAGCCTGGCAGCAGACTTGCAGGCCTTTGTGCCGGGGCGCAAAGTCGATGACAACGCCCACGTCTTGCTTCGCTTCGAGGGCGGAGCCCGGGGTATGTTGTGGTCTTCTCAGGTGGCTCCCGGCAATGAAAACGCACTTCGTTTGCGGATCTACGGTGAAAAAGGTGGGCTAGAGTGGTCTCAGGAAGATCCCAATTACCTTTGGTTCACGCCCTACAACGAGCCCAAGCGTCTGATCACGCGAAATGGCGCCGGGGCTGGTGATGCTGCCAATCGGTTAAGTAGAGTTCCGCCAGGACATCCTGAGGGGTACCTGGAGGGGTTCGCGAATATCTATGGGGAGGCTGCTGAAGCCATCCAAGCTTTCCGAAATGGGAGTTCACCTGCCGCGTCCGTTGTTTATCCAACGATTCATGACGGGCTCAATGGGGTTAAGTTTGTCGCCGCATGCGTGCAAAGCTCTTCAAGGAATGCGGCTTGGGTCAGCTTAACTTAAAATCTGGCTTTGGGCATAGGGCAAACACCTCAGAAGGCCGCGTGGGTATCTGCCAAAAAAAGTCGAGGCGCAAGCAGCCAACAGATGAACACTCCGGAACAACGACCCACGAACGTCACTGAAGTGGTTTTATGTGAAGCGATCTCTGGTTGAGTGATGACCCTTCAGTGGAACGAATACAAAAGGCAGCCTCGCGGGACAAAGCGGGCATCTGAGCTTTGCTCTACAATGACTGCAAGCAGCTCAAATCGGACAACTCCAATCCGAAGTTAGGGCGAGGAAGCGGTCGTTCGCTACAACAGCAGAGTTTCCACTTCGAGAGTCACAGAAAGTTCCGTCGCAAACTCTTTCCCCACCTGTCAGGTCGTACGTACTTTTGGTAGCGCGTGCGAATGCCACGACGCATTTTGCAAACATCGCTTTGAAAATAAGTTCACCTACCCTAGAATCGCCAAACATAACTATGCGCCGCAGGGTCAATAGATTTACAATTCTATGCTAAATCACTTGAGAAAAATACACTTCTATATTGTAGCAACCAGCATTGCACTACTCACTTTAACTGCGTTGCTTCCTCAAAGCAGACTGGACATAGCCAAAGAACAACTCCTGGCCCTAAATAGAATCCTCAAAGAAGTAGATGTTTCATCCCTTATAAACGACCTCGTATTGACACATCTCGAAGGAGGCCCTTCCGAACACCTCAACGAAAACGCGGGAATACGAACCTTCTTTATTCAAGAATCGCTCCCCGAAGAGGTCGATCCAACCGAATTTGAAAAAAACCTACCACGCTTGGTCCGGTGGTTGCAGTGATGGAGGACAAGCTCGGCAGGGCGCGGTCGGACATATTTCGAGGTCCGGAACCCGTGCCGAACGCCGCGCAAAAATGATGGATTTGAAGATATGAAAAAGGAGCGACTACAGGCGAAACTCGCTGACATCGCTGAATTGGATTCTGCCGTGGACCGCGACGCGGCACTCCACAAACTGTGGCTCAAGTTAAAAAAAGAAAGGCGTTCGGAAGGGTACGCTGGAAAAGTCTCTCAAACACATGATAACGGCGCGAGACGGAACCAGCGTAGGCGAGCAGCTGGCCGAACTGTTCGCTGACGGCGAATACTTCGTTCTCCGCCAGGGCGGGAAAGTCCGTGTGGGGTATTGGGCCGAGGAAGCGTTCAACGCGGACGGCGATACCCGGAAAGTGTTGAACCTGATGACCCGCGCCGATTTCGCGTTGCTGATGGAAAACGAGTTCATAAGGGTCGGCAACGAAAACGAACCTGCGAGCCGCCTGTGGCTCGAAAGCTTGGACCGGCCTACGTACCTGTCGGTCGCCCTCGACCCTACCGGCACGGTATCCGAGGACGTACTGAACCTCTGACAGGGGTTCGGCGTCGTACCGAAGCATGGTGACTGCCAGATCATCCTCGACCACATTTTTGACGTGCTGTGCGCAGGCGACGTGGAATTATATGAGTACGTTATGGACTGGTTCGCGCTCAAAGTCCCAAACCCGACCCGTGTGATGGGTACGATGCTGGTGTTCCGGTCTGGGCAGGGAACCGGGAAAGGCATCATTCTCGAAGACCTGATGATGCGGATTTTCGGGCAGCACGGGCTGCTGGTCGATGACGCGGAGCAACTGACCGGCAAGTTCAACAAGCACCTCGCAAACGCCTGCTATGTGTTCGCTGATGAGGCGTTGTTCGCGGGCGATAAACGGGCGGCGCAGAAGCTTAAACGCCGCGTGACGGGAGGAACCATCGCAATTGAGCCGAAAGGCATAGACAGCTTTTCTGTGGCCTCATCGATGGGCATCGTGGCCGCAACCAACCGGGACCATGCAATCCAAATCGACGTGGACGACCGCCGCGTGATGGTCTGCGAGGTCGCAGACCATCGGAAAGACGACACTGAATACTTCAAGCCTCTGCACGACCACATTCGCGGCGACGGTGCGGCGCACTTTCTGCAAAAAATGCTCGACCGCGACGTGTCCGGCTTCAACCCAATGGCTGACCGCGTGATCACGGAAGCGACCTTGGAACAGCGCGCTAGGTCACTCACGGGGCCGCAGCGGTGGTGGGCCAGCATCGTCGAAGATGGCGAACTACCCAACGATTTTGGGCGGGCATCGTTCTCGAAAGCAAACGGCGAAGATAACCCAATCGGAACGGGCTGGGAGGGGCACTCATTCACGGTTTCTAGGCGGAGAGTTCGCGAGGTTTATGAAGAATGGGCGCGCTGTCACGGCAACGAGCGATACAACGTTCCATACGGAAAGGCCCTCTGGAACCAACTTCGTACCTGTGGTGCATTCGATTTGGAGGTTTCTGAATCCAACAGTGACCGACAGGTGATTATCGGTGATTTGCCGAGCCAAGAAAGAGCGTTAACCGATTTTCTCAGGGGCGCTGTGCGCGATTAGAAAGCAACAAAGGCAGAAAATTCAGAAAATATTCAACTCTCTTACGGGGAAATGGACCTACTAAAACACACACGCATGTCCCCTTATGAGAAACCTCAAGTTTTCTTTGTTCTGCTGCCTTTCTGTAGCGCGCGCGCCCGTGGATGCGCCGCGCGCCGATTGGGGCGGTGTCAAGAACCGTCATGAGCGATGCAAGCAAACCGCGCAGGCCCTCGAAACCCCAAACCAATAGCGATCGGGGTGCACAAAGAGATCGACCTGGTACCAGAATGCAGCGAGGTTTTTATTCGATCGAGAGGCAGGCCACGGTTCTGGGTTTTATCAGGCCAGAGAAAATCCCGAAAATGCCCCCCCACCCCGACAAATACACCGGGTCCAGTGGAGCTGGGCCTACCCACAGCCTGTCACCCCTCCGAAAAAATTTTTTTAAATTTCCTGAGAAACGCCACAGCTGCCAACCGAAGCCCACCACCGAAATTTTTTTGATTTTCCGAATACAAAACCTCAGACAGCGGCAAGCTAATCGCTCATCCATGTCCGTTTTGAGCTTTATGCATACGTTTGCTGAAAAGTCCTGAACGACTACTATGCGGGACTTTTCTGCCTTTCAATTGTTCACCTCAAAGGTCTGCTTCATCGAAGTAAACAACACTAGCCCACAAAAGCAGGTTCTTTCCAGCCATTGACTATCGAAGGAGCTTTAGAGCTATGGTGGCGACTAGCGCATTTATTCAGGCTGATAAGCGCACTCATGGTTAACCATTTCTAAAATGCTGAACGGCACAATTGTGTGCCGAACAAAAGGCCTAGTGTGCGATGTGACCCTGATTGAACCCCAAGAATATCGAGAAGCCTTTGTGCAATATCTGCGCAAGGGCACGCCAATCCGTTTTGAGACGAAGAACGCCAAACCTGCCACCCACTACATCTGGCGAACGCGTCGCGATGGTAAGGTTCGGTCAGCACATGCCGAACGCGAAGGCCAGATTTTTTCATGGGACAATCCACCAGAAGGCGGACACCCTGGGGAAGACTACGGTTGCCGTTGCACGGCGGAACCATATTTCGCCGAGGTTTCCGAGTTTATGGAAATTGCCTTGCAGGGTGTCTCAGGTAGTGGTGCCGCTTGGAGCAGTAGTGATTTTGTGAACCACTATTACCGTGGCAATGGTCGAGGCGTCACTGTACGCGAGACCGGCCACCTTTCCGCAATCGTCAGTCAATACATGGCTTTGGTGGATAAAAACCTGAAAGACCAAGTTGAGAGGGCAGCTCGCGAGAAGCGCGATGGCAGTTTCTCTGATACGTTTTACAACACCTATGGCATGACAGGTGTCGTTTTCAGTATTGGTGATACAGTGATCGGCGGGGAATTTTCAGTGAACGTCGAAGAACAGCATGGTGTGCTGGCCGTTGAAGGCTCAATTGAGTTCTATTTGAGGGACGAATTTGCTGATCCGGCTGATATAGGTGTTGAAGTCATTGATCCAGGAGAGACGATTTTTGAGAACATACACAGGCCGCTAGATAACTACCTTCGGGGGCGCACCGGCCTTCCACCGCGTGGTCCTCAACGGCTCGGGATTCAAACTGGTGAACCGTATTCAATAACTGACGATTGGTCGGGAACCTTGAGAGGACAAATCTACCTAGACCCTGCGCGAAGTGCCTATGGATAAATTCCGCGTCCTTTTCGTTACCGGAACATGTGTTGCAATTTTTGCAATCGCCTTCTCTTGGGGTGTTCCAACACGCTGCGTTCAGCTTCCGAACGGTATGAATATCGGCAAGCAAGCCGTGATCGACCTGAACAGGCCATATTTCATACCCGATATTGTCCCAAAGTTCAGAAACGGACGGTCGCTACTACCTGGAGACGCATGGCCGTTCTTTACCACAGAAACAACAGTTCACGGGCTTGCGCTAGAAACCGATCCCGAAGATGATTTCTGGTTCGCATGGCGTGAAGACACTGGTTTGGTCCTAAAGAAAGAAAACCTTTCGCTTTATGAAACGCTCGTTTCCGAAGCTGGCGCACCGATGGGCAACAAAGGTATCAATGTCGTAGGTTCTCATGTCGTGATGATGGAACTGCAAAGACGACCGGAATATGCCAATCAAACGTGTCGAACGCGATGGGTAACAATCGGAACGGGTAATCTCTAGGCCGCAACCGCCTCAGCACTGTTTTTCGCCATTTTTATATTCCGCACGGTGGTCGCGTGCCATTTGCCGCCCCGCGTTCAATTCCGGCGCGATCTGGCGAAGGGATGCAACACAGCCGACCTTCGCGCGTCGCGCAGCATAGTGCATTTTGGGCTCGGCCCAGACCTTCGCTGCAATTAGCCCAAATGGCAGCTTTGCGCTTCATCGCAGACGTTTGAGGTCTAAGATTTCATACCCACGCACAGCTCGGTCGAAAGCGCCCTCGCGCAGCGTCAGAACCGCGTGCGATCTTCCCTTCTTGGTTGTTCAGGTCGATAGTTGCGTTGGCGGCGGCCGGAGTAAGGACCCGTATCGAAATATGTCCCTTGACTAAGGCGCATACTTTCAGCGAACTGGGTAAGGGCATCCACCTGTTCATCTTTGAAAGCTTTCACAATCCGAAGCGAGAGTGGGAAACGGAAGTACAGCATTACTGCTAGGTGGATGATCTCGGGGCTGGCTTTGAAGTACTTGAAGGAGGCGGGTCTGGTCATGGGCAAAAGCTACGCAACCGTCCTCCCTCTATCAAGCAAAGTTCATCTTACAAGACCTTCCAATTCAGTACTTACTTATGTTCACATGCAGTGGAAGGGACACTTCCAGTGAAAGGAATGCAAGTGCAAGGTCATGGATATGCGTCTGGGCGGCTAAATTTACCCTTCGTAGGAATCTCGACTTTTGGCAAATCTCCATATGTCGAAAACTGGAACAAAATTGACGCCGACGTTTGCGTGCTCGGCGCACCGTTCGACTTTGGAACCCAATGGCGCCCAGGCGCCCGTTTTGGCCCTCGGGCCGTGCGAGAGGCATCGACCCTTTTCAGCTTTGGCCATGCTGGCGCCTATGATCATGAGGACGACGCGACCTATCTGGACAGCTCGGTTCGGATCGTCGACCTGGGCGATGCGGACATAGTCCACACCAAGACCGAGACGAGCCACAAGAACATAGCCTTTGGCGTGCAAAAAATTCTCAAGGCCGGGGCACTTCCGCTGGTGATTGGCGGTGATCACTCGGTCAACATCCCCTGCATTTCCGCATTTAAAAGCGACTGCTCTGAAAACGGCCCGATACACGTTGTTCAAATCGATGCGCATTTGGACTTTGTAGATGAACGTCATGGCGTCACCAACGGGCACGGAAATCCCATGCGCCGCGCGATCGAGAAAGACTATGTTTCAGGGATGACCCAATTGGGCATTCGAAATGTATCGTCCACCGCTAAGGAAGGGTATGACGACGCGCGTGCGCGCGGATCGGACATCCTGTCGGTGCGGCAGGTTCGCAGATTGGGAACAGAGGCTGTTCTTGACCGCATTCCCAAAGGCAAACGGTACTATGTTACAATCGATATCGATGCGTTTTGCCCCTCGATCGCGCCAGGAACCGGAACTCCGAGCCACGGAGGCTTTTTGTACTATGACGTTCTGGAAATCCTTCAGGGACTGGCAAAAAGGGGTGACGTGGTCGGCATCGATCTGGTCGAGGTGGCCCCCGCCTACGATCCCACTGAAAGCACTCAGATTCTGGCGGCGCAGCTTCTGCTGAATTTTCTGGGTTTCATTTTTCACGAACGTGCCCGACGCACATGAAAAGCGGGTGGAGCCGAAGCGCCACCCCAAACCTCAGGCGTCGATAACGTTGTGCCCCGGCCCGTAGGGAAAGCCGGTGATGTTTTCGGCTCCGTCTTCGCCCACAACCAGAATATCGTGTTCCCTGTAACCGCCTGCACCTGGCTGGCCTTCGGGTATCCACAGCATCGGCTCAATCGAGACCACCATGCCGGGTTCCAGCACTGTATCGATGTCTTCGCGAAGTTCGAGACCGGCCTCGCGACCATAGTAGTGGCTCAGAACACCAAACGAGTGCCCGTAGCCGAAGGAACGATATTGAAGCAGGCCTTCGTCGGCAAAGAACCGGTTGATCTCGGCGGTGATACCGGAACAAGTGGCGCCGGGTTTGATCAGGCTCAGGCCAAGTTCATGCGCGGCCACATTGGCCTTCCACAGGCGCAGACTGTCGGCATCCGGCTCGCCCAGGAACAGGGTCCGCTCCAGGGCCGTATAATAGCTCGAGATCATCGGAAAGGTGTTCAGTGACAGGATATCGCCTTTTTGCAACGCGCGTTTGGTGACCGGGTTATGCGCGCCGTCGGTGTTCAAACCCGATTGGAACCAAACCCATGTGTCACGGTATTCCGCATCCGGGTAGGCCAGCGCGATTTCCACTTCCATCGCGTCTCGGCCGGCCATCGCAATTTCGATTTCGGTTGCGCCCTCGCGGATTGCGGCATGGATCGCAGCGCCACCCACATCGGCAGTGCGCGCTCCACCCTTGATCAATTCGATTTCTTCCGCGGACTTGATCATACGCGTGCCCATGGTGTCGGCGGCGATGTCAACCAACTCTGGCTCGCCCAGCATGTTCAGCGCCGTGTCGCGCGCCGCCAGCGTTATGTGGTCGCCTTCGACGCCGATCCGTTTCGCATTCCCGATCAGGCTCGCAACTGCCCGCCAGTAGTTGTCGCGTTTCCAGTCAGTATAAATCACGTTGTCTTCAACCGACCGGCGCCAGGGTTGCCCGGCATCAATATTGGCGGAAACGGTGGTGCAGTTGTCTTGGGTTACAACACAGCCATAAGGGCGCCCGAACGCACAGTATAGAAAGCCCGAATAATACGCGATATTCTGCATCGATGTCAGCAACACCACCGGAATATCCCGCTTGGCCATGATGGCGCGCAGCTTGCCAAGACGGCGGTCATACTCGGCTTTGCTGAACGGCAACGGGGCCTTGTCGCCATTGTGACAGGTGAAGAACTGAGGTCGGTTAGAAATGTCAGTCATCCTTGGTCTCTCATCTATGCCGGGCGTGCATTTCCCGGCCACATGTCCCGGCGTTCAGGACAGGCGGCCTCGGGGTCCGAGAGCCGATCACCTCATTCGTCGCCGCGACGCCATCGCAGCAGAGATGAACAGGTGAATCGTTAGATCAGACGGTTTGCTGCGTCAAGCGGGCGAAAGACCCCGCAGACGCTCCGATCTACGTCGCAACAGTTCGACCGTCGTCAGCAGGGCGATGGACAGGACCACAAGGATTGTCGCGACCGCCAGAATGGTTGGACTGATCTGCTCCCGCAGGCCGGTGAACATCTGCCACGGCAACGTCTTTTGCGAGGCGGAGCCGACAAACAGCACCACAACTACTTCGTCGAATGATGTGATGAAGGCGAACAGGCCACCCGAGATAACGCCCGGCAATATCAATGGCATCTGTATCTTGAAGAAGGTCCGCACAGGCCCTGCGCCCATATTAGCCGCCGCCCGTGTCAGAGATCGATCAAAGCCGACCAGTGTCGCCGTCACGGTAATGATCACAAAGGGGATACCCAGCACTGCGTGGGCCAGGATAACTTTCAGATAGCCTACGAAGTTCTTGTTCATGCCCAGTGTACCTTCGAGGAAACGCCCGATATCACTGTAGAAAAAGAACATACCCGTCGCCGAGATGATCAGCGGCACAATCATCGGCGAAATCAGAATTCCCATGATTGCGCGGCGTCCGGGAACGTGAGACTGGCTGAGCCCGATCGCGGCCAGCGTTCCCAACGTTACCGAAATAACCGTCGCAATCGGCGCGATGATCAGCGAGTTCTTGAAGCTGCGTTGCCATTCGTTATTGGTGAAGAAATCTCGGTAATGCTTCAACGAATAGCCTTCCGGATCAAGCCTCAGCATCTCGGGCGTGAAGGTAAAGAAATCTTGCGCATTGAAAGACAATGGCAACACCACCAGAATCGGCGTGATCAGGAAGACGAAGATCGCACCACAGATCACGCGAAACAGGTAGTGATAGAAAACCTGTTTCGCTGTCAGATATGGCAGCAGTTTGCGGCGATAGCGGCCCTCATAAAGCCAGAATATGAACCACGCGAAGAACCAGCCGCCCAGCAGGCCCAGAACGCCACCCATCGGGCCCGAAAACAGAATTCCGGCTACGCCGAAGCCGAGGATGGTGATCCAGCGGGCCAGGTTCTCATTCTTCAGAACAGCGATGTAGATCCAGGCCAGCGCCGCGATAATGGCGGCTCCGCCAATAATGCCCAGAAAGATCGAACCGTTTCCTGCGCCAACGAAAACACCGGCAAAAGCCCCTGCCAACGCGACGCTTGGCAGGACCATGGACATCGGTTTGCGGGAAATCGGAGTAAGTGCGGCCATGTCGATTATCCCAGCTTCACGTTATCAATGCCAACGATTTTGTCGTAACACCAGTATAGCAACAGCACGACGGCCAACAGGATCGTGCCCAGCGCAGCCGCAAGCCCCCAGTTCAGCGAGGACGAGATGTGATACGCAATCCGGTTCGAGATGAAGACACCTTTTGTGCCGCCCACAATCTCGGGTGTGATGTAATAGCCGATGGCCAGAATGAACACGAGGATCGACCCCGCGCCGATGCCTGGAATGGATTGCGGGAAATAGATGCGCCAGAAGGTCGTCCAGTTCGTCGCGCCCATAGATTTCGCGGCGCGGGTGTAAGATTCGGGGATCGTCTGCATCACCGAATACATCGGCAGGATCATGAAGGGCAGAAGGATATGCGTCATCGCGATGATCGTACCGATCTGGTTGTTGATGATGACAAGTCGGGCGTCATCGGCCACCAAGCCAAGCCAGACTAGCGTTTCGTTGATTACACCCTGTTGTTGCAACATGACCTTCCACGCCGAGGTTCGCACCAGCAGCGAGGTCCAGAAAGGTAACAAAACAAGGATCATCAGCAGGTTTGACACCCGCATTGGCAGGGTCGCTAGCAGGTAACTGACCGGATAGGCTAACAAGATACAGGACGCGGTGATCACCAGCGACATGAACAAGGTGCGTCCGAACAGCTTGATCAGGATCTGCTTGTCCTCGGGCTGCGCCTGCGCGCCTTCGGGTGTGCGGCGCATATCGACCGCGTTCAGGAAGTATCCATTCGTCACAGCGGGCGAGTGCGTCTTGATCACCGCCCAAGTCTGCGGGTCCCCCCAACCCTCGTGGATTTCGATCACTTGATCCTTGAACGGCCCATCTGTTTCGGGGTCCAGCTTGCCCATTTTTCGACCCGAGCGGCGGAACATCGAAGACATGCCTGTCTCTTCGTAGTTCAGACGCGAGCCCAGTCGGGTATGTGTCTTGTTGTCGACAGCCACGACCATATCCTGGACAAAGGCGTCATAGACGGCCTCGTCCGGCAATTCGCCGCTGTTTTCATCCCAGCTTTGCAAGGCCTCGACGGTCAGGGGCAGCGTTTCCTGCACAATGCCGTTTTCCACCGAGCGGAACAGCATCGACGCTATCGGAACGATGAACGAGAACAGAACAAACAGCAGCAACGGGGCAACCAACATCAGCGCCCGCAGTTTTTGCCGCCGAAGCGAGCGCGCCAGCGATTGCTTGAGCGGCGTTCCGTCAGCCGCCAGCATCGGCCCCGCATTTTGGGTTGCGTCGGTCATATAAGCCCCTTGGGTTTTGTTGACCAAGGGCGGCGCACCGCCCCCGGCTATTTTATGAAATTAGGCTTTTATTGTGCCAACCACGCCTGGAATTTGGCGTCGATGTCGTCGCGGTAGTCCGCCCAGAACTCGTAGTTATACAGGAAAGTGTTCTTAGCGTTTTCCGGATCGGTCGGCATATGTGGTGCCATGTCGATACCCAGTTCCGCGTGTTGTCCAACCAGCGGAGCGGACGAAGCACGAGCTGGGCCATAAGAGATGTACTTGGCCTGGTCGGCCAGACGCTGCGTGTCTGTCGCGAACATGATGTAGTCCAGAGCGCGCTGCTGACGCTCTTCGCTCAGGCCAGCCGGAATGATCCAACCGTCCAGATCGAACACTTGCGCGTCCCACAACATGGCGACAGGCTGCTTCTGCTCTTCGATCACACTGAACAGTCGACCGTTATAGGTCGAGCCCATGATGACTTCGCCATCGGCCAGCAACTGCGGTGTATCGGCACCTGCGGACCACCAGACGACGCTGTCCTTGATCGTGTCGAGCTTGGCCAAGGCCTGGTCCTGACCTTCAGGTGTGGCCAGCACGTCATAGACGTCATCCTTGGCGACGCCGTCGCAAAGCAGAGCCCATTCCATGTTGTTGATCGGACGCTTTTCGAGCGAGCGCTTGCCCGGATAGTTCTCGAGGTCGAACACCGCGCAGATCTCGGTCGGCGGGGTGTCACCAACCAGATCGGTGCGATAGCCGAACGTGGTCGAATACACAATCTGCGGGATAAAGCAGTCGCTCACCAGAAGATCGCCGAAATCATCCGCGGCCGAGGTGCCATCGGGTGCAGGTGCCAGCATGGTATCGGGGTCGATTTCCATTGCCAAACCTTCATCGCACAGACGGATCGCATCCGCTGCCACAACGTCGACCACATCCCACGTGATGTTGCCCGCTTCGTTCATCGCGCGCAGCTTGGCCACAGCTTCGGCCGAGCTGTCATCATTCAGAATGGTGACGCCTGTCTTTTCCGAATAGGGCTCGTGATAGGCCTTGAGTTGCGATTTGGAATAGGCGCCGCCCCAGGAAACGATGGTCATTTCCTCGGCAGAAACACCACCCGCCGCAATGGCGACGGCGGCCGTTGTCAGAAGGGTTTTAGTTGCTTTCATGTGTAGATTACTCCCAGTTGGTCCCGTTTATGTGTGTGGTCAGCTGATGCACGGGTCTTCATCAGCCGGTCCCTCTGATTGAGCTGTGCTTGTTTCGCGCAGCTTGGTCTATGCGTCGAGCGCACGACAATCCTGAGCCAGCCAGCCGATCTCGATCTCCTGACCGGGGGTCAGGCGAATTGCGTCTGGTGCGTTCCGGGTTTTAACGATGAACTCATCATTCCCCGCAACGGACATGCGGAAACGGAACACATCGCCCATGTATATGAACTCTTTGACCGTAGCCTTCAGCGTGTGAGCATCGGCATGCAGGCGATCTTTGTTGAATTCCACACGCTCAGGCCGGATTGACACTTTGGTCCTTTCACCCGGCGCGTGAACATTGATAGGCACCGCGTCAATCTCAGATCCATCATCCAGTTGCACAAGGCACGTGTCACCATCAATCGATTTTACGGCACCTTCCAAGGTGTTGTTTTCCCCGATGAACTGAGCAACAAAGCTGTTTTCCGGTTCTTCATAGAGCTGATCAGGCGGAGCAAGCTGTTGAATACGACCGTCGTCAAAAACGGCGACCCGGTCAGACATGGTCAGCGCTTCGGTCTGGTCGTGGGTCACGTATACGGTGGTGATACCCAATTCGTGCGCCAAGCGTGTGATCTCGAACTGCATGTGCTCGCGCAACTGCTTGTCCAGCGCGCCCAGCGGTTCGTCCATCAGAACCAATTCGGGTTCGAACACCAGCGCACGGGCCAGCGCAATCCGCTGCTGTTGGCCACCGGAAAGCTGAGCGGGACGGCGCCCCCCAAAAGCGCCCATCTGAACCATATCCAGAGCGCGTTGAACCTTTTCCTCCCGTTCAGACTTGCCCAGTTTGCGGACTTCCAAGGGGAAAGAAAGGTTTTCGGCAACTGTCATATGCGGAAACAGAGCGTAGTTCTGAAACACCATACCAATGCCACGTTTGTGCGGCGGGATATTGTTGATAGGCTTCCCATCCAACAGGATTTCGCCATGAGTGGCTGTTTCAAAGCCGGCAAGCATCATCAGACAGGTTGTTTTGCCCGAGCCGGACGGCCCGAGCATCGTTAGGAACTCACCCTTTGGCATTGCCAGATTAAGGTCTTTAACGACGAGATTCTCGCCATCATAAGACTTTTGAACGCGTTGAAATTCAACAAACGCGGCATCGTTATTCGTGTCGGTCACAAGACCCCCTGTTGCGTCAATTGATTATCCGATGAGTTCGGATTTCATTGATCTGTAGTCATCAGTTAAGACGATGCAGTGGGCGCTTGGCAACATTAGATGACGTTTTTTCGCTTTTTCATTTCATGTTTGCTACTTCAATCAGCAACATTGAGGCGACGCATATGCCATGCAAGGCTTTGATTACTTGATAGAACAGGCTTGCCAATTCGCTCACGAATCTCTGGGATTGCGTCAAAAGTCCGAAGGTTGGTGCAGCTAAGGAATACCGCTTCAACTGACGGATCAGATCCCAAGTCTGTAGCAGCGTCGATCACAGACTGTACTGAAATACGCGCAACCTTTGCCTCTTCGGCTTGCCCAAATGTCCCAAAAACGTCCATAGTTATACCGTTTTCCAAGAACGCGGTGCGCAGCGGTGCGTTGACCTCCTCGATGTAAGGAGAAAGCAAAGCGAATTTCGAAACACCTATGTCAGCAGCGCAAGCAGTCGCAGCGCGCATAGGGTTTGTAACTTCGTCTGTTTTGCACGCTTGCTTGACAAGTTCAGCCACACGTTCTGATCCGATGACCGAACTGGCCGATGTACAGCCATATCCGACCACTCGAAAGGGCCGCACGCTTGGCAACAACCCTGCCGCCGCTGGCAGGGCTTTCTCCATTTCGGAAAGGCTTTCAGTTGTTACCTCAATCCCACTGGGTATGCGTGTAACATAAAGCGGGTTTTTCTGATCTGAGAAATACGCGCTGAGTTCTGGCTCAATCGTTTCGTCGACCTGCAGAACAATCAAACCTAGTGGATAAATTTGCGGGTCATCTTCATCAAGCGTGTAGGGAATTTGGGTCATAGCTCGATCATCTCCGGACCAATGCGCGGGCTAATAAAGCGAGGAGCACCGGTAGTAACGACGATGTTTTCCTCGTGAACCAGGATCTTTTCCCCGACTGCGATGCCCGGCTCCAAGGTCAGCACCATACCAGGTTTAAGAACGGTCTGATCCGTCGAGATCAGGGACGGCCATTCGGTCAGTGACATCCCCAACCCGTGACCCAATCGGCCGGCATCCGTGCCTTCAGAGTCTTTGGTCAGTACCGCATTCATGGAATGAAACAAGTCTGCAGCGGTTGCGCCGGGTCGCGCAATTTCGAATGCGGCGTCTGACGCTTCGATCAGCCTGGCGTAAGCAGATCGCACGTCGGGATTTGGTCGGCCAACCGACCAGTTGCGGTCGAAGTCGCTGAAATACCCATCCCAGACCAAGCCGGTATCAAGCATCAGTACGTCGCCAGCCTTCAAGGGGGACGACGACGCCGGCGAAATCACGTCAGAATAACCGCCCTGCTCTGCCCCACCTGCGAGATACGGCACCCAGTCGGCACCTTCTTCCAGACAGAGTATCTGGAAACGGCGAAATACTTGATCCAAGGGCACGCCATCCCGAGCAATCTCAGGAACTCGGGCGAAGGCTCGACCGGCAATGCCGCACGCGGTTTCAATTTTGGCAATTTCCGCCTCGGACTTCACCATGCGCAGTTCGCGCAAAATACCGTGGTCTCCGGTGATGTGGCGCGAACCGAGCCTGTTTCGCAGGCGTTCAATATCCGACATTGGCATACGCGCGTGCGTCTCGTGACCATCGGGCATTCCGATACGGCCTTTGGGGGGCGTCATTTCCGTCAGGGCATCCGTCAAAAGCGAGACGCCGTCATCCTGAAGGTCGGGCGAACTCCACGTTCGGATGTCGTCGATCCAGGTTTGCCCCATCAACGAGGCGCCGATCGAGGGGATAACTGCAACCGGTTTACCGACCGCAGGCAGGATCAGGAACCAAGGACGGGTCGGGCTTTGCCAGAATCTGGTCAGGTATCCGGTAAAGTAACGCACATCGGTTTCCGTGGTCAGCAGCAGCGCCGACAGGCCCACGGCATTCATCATCACCTGTACGCGTTCGGTACGCGCTGCGAATTCTGCTGGCTCGAACCCCCTCATCCGGCGACCTCAGCGATAATGCGCCGCATGCAGGCTGAAAAGTTGAAATGACGCAGCCTGAATGGCCCGGTGCTTCGCACCTTTCGGTGCGGATTGATATCGGTTTTCATGCAGCCCCCGAATTCTCGCTCGTTGACGTGAGCGGATCGGTAGGGTTCTGTCAACCAAAGTCTTTTGTTGACCGGAGGCGCCAATGACCCACTCTGATCCAGCCTTCAGCCGGGCGGAATATGACCGTCGTCTTGCCAAGACCCGAAAGGCGATGGACGCAAAAGGAATTGACTGCCTTTTTATCGAAGACCCTTCGAACATCGGATGGCTCACTGGATATGAGGGCTGGTCTTTCTACGTTCACCAGGGTGCGTTGATTTTTCTTGACGCGGACCCGATCTGGTGGGGGCGCCGGCAGGATGCAAACGGTGCGCTGCGCACCGTGTGGATGGGGGACGATCGGGTTTTCGGATACGCAGATCACTTCGTGCAGTCGACCACGCAGCATCCAATGCAGGACCTAGCCAAGCTTATTGAAGAATGCGGACATGGCCAAAGCCGAATTGGGGTGGAACTGGATAATTATTACTACTCGGCCAAAGCCCATATTACTCTGAAAACGGAACTGCCCGGGGCAACCCTGATCGATGCAACGGCCTTGGTTAACTGGGAACGGGTCGTGAAATCCAACGAAGAAATCGCCCTGATGCGCAAGGCGGCCCGAATTTCAGAATTCGTGACTGACGGTGTGCTTGAACGCGTTGTACCCGGGCTGCGTAAGAATGAACTGGTCGCGCAGATATATCACGATGCGATAACGGGCGTCGGTGATGACTGGGGAGACTACGCAGCCATCGTGCCACTTTTACCGTCAGGATCCGAAGCTGCTGCGCCGCATTTGACATGGAATGGAGATGTGTTCAGGTCGGGCGAATGTACCTTCTTTGAGCTGTCAGGGTGCTATCGCCGCTATCATGCACCTTTCTGCCGATCGGTATTTCTGGGCCAACCGCCCGATCACGTCAAAAAGGCCGAGGCAGCTTTGGTTGAAGGGTTGGAGAAAGGCCTAGAGGCCGCTAGGCCCGGTAATCGCGCAAGCGATATTGCCAAGGCGCTTGCGGCACCGCTTGAACGTGAAGGGATCGAACGCGGTGCGCGCTGTGGCTATCCTATCGGCCTCAGTTATCCTCCGGACTGGGGTGAACGCACAATTTCGCTGCGCGACGAAGACAATACGATCCTGGAAGCAGGCATGACGTTCCACTTTATGCCCGGACTTTGGATGGACGATTGGGGCCTTGCGATAACCGAGTCGATCCTGATCAAGGAAAGCGGACCTGCAGAGTGTTTGTGCCATCGGCCTCGAAAAATGTCTGTGAAACCGTGATAGTTGCACCGTCGATTGGTTGTGGAAATTTGATCAATCGTTGAACTGTTCAAGCAACCAGTTATGAAACAATGTGGCCGCAGGATTGGTGTCATCGGAGGAAAGAAAATACCCCTCGTTGCATTTGACAGATAAGCTATGCGCGCGTTCGACCGAACCGGATGCAATCGCATGTTTTGCCAGCAATTCGCTAACCAGAGCGACACCGCTACCATGAGCGGCAAGCTGAAGCGCCATACCGAATGTATCGACGAAAACGGTTGGCTGGCGCCGCTCGCCCTGCTTCTCGAACCAAGTGTTCCAACCGCTTGACGTTCCGACTGCCTCAATAAGCGGAAGATCAAACGGGTCTCCGGCAAGCGTCGGCGCCTTAAAAGCAACCAGGCTGTCCGGTATCAAGCGCTCGGAATCTTGCCCTACCTGCTTTTCTGAACCGAACCGGATTTGAACGTCAGCCTGAGTCGCATGGAAATCGTCAGGCCAGATTGCACTTAACAGGCGCACGCGAATATCGGGATGGCGCCTGGCAAAGTCTGCAAGATTTGGAGCGATGACCCATTGTGCGATGCTGACTGATGTTGCGACCGTCAGAACATCACCTGGTGCGCTAGCATCGGCCCTTCCAGCAGCCGCGGCAAGTACCTCAAGTGCCCTGCCAACCTCGGGCAACAGTTTTCGCCCGGCATCTGTCAGGGCCAGACTGCGCGGATGCCGCGTAAAAAGCGCTGTCCCCAATCGCATCTCAAGAGATTTTACCTGCTGACTAACGGCCGATTGTGTCAGACCGATTTCTTCCGCCGCTATCGTAAAACTCAGTGTGCGCGCAGCGGCCTCAAAGGAGCGGAACCAGGTTAGAGGCGGAAGTGATTTGCTCATTGGTCAAGTTGGCCATTAGTCTTTTTAATGTGAAAGCACATAATTCAATCATTTGTCAAAAATCACGCTCGTTTCTAACCTCAACCAGCGCGACAGGAGGGGTATGATGCAGCCAGAGATACGCAAGTTTGTTACCTACGACGAAGAGGTTCTTGTTGAAGGATTCCGGCCAGCGGATCCCCCCTGGCGCATGTTTGCAGTGGCCGCAATAGTCACCAACCCATGGGCTGGTCGATACGTCGAAGACCTTAAGCCGGAAATCCAGGTCTACGGACCCATTCTTGGAAAGATGATTTCAGACCGCATGATTGCGTTAGCCGGAAGTAGTAACGCGATCGAAGCCTATGGTAAGGCGGCAGTCGTCGGGCTGAATGGCGAGGTCGAGCACGCTTCGGGGCTCATTCATACTCTGCGCTTCGGCAATCACTACAGACAGGCGGTTGGCGCTAAATCCTATCTGGCGTTCACGAATACACGTGGTCCGGCGAATGCGCCGATCATGGTGCCATTGATGGACAAGAACGATGTCGGGCGCCGTTCACACTACCTAACCATACAGTTTTCAATCTCTGATGCGCCGCGCGATGACGAGATCGTTATCGTCTTGGGGGCGGCTACCTCAGGCAGACCGCATCACCGCATTGGTGATCGTTATCAAGACCTTCAGGAATTGGACCATGACGTGGACAACCCGGCCGCGCTCTGAGATCGGCGGGCTGGCCGCAACTCAATCTGGCTCAGGACCGGATGTTCTGTTGCTGCACGGCGTCGGCCTACGCGCTGAAGCATGGGGGGCCCAGTTGGACGGGCTGGCCTCTGCAGGTCGCTTGACCGCTCCGGACATGCCTGGTCATGGAGAAAGCCCGCTTAACACCTCCAACGGTAAGCTGTCGGACTACCGGGATGCGGTCCAGAGTGTTCTGGACTGTTTGAATGGGCCGGTCATTGTGGTGGGTCACTCCATGGGCGCTATGATCGCTCTGGATCTTGCCGCCAAGGCAACGGATCAGGTCCGAGGTGTCGTGGCTTTGAACGCTGTTTTTGAGCGCAGTGCAAAAGCAGCGCAAGCGGTACAGGATCGGGCTGCAAAATTGGACGGCAAAACACAGGTCGATCCAACCGACACGTTGCACCGATGGTTCGGCGATGTTGCTTCGCCCGAACGCGATGCCTGCTATGAATGGCTAACAGCCATGGATCCAGCGGCCTACAAGCTGGCGTATTCAGTTTTTGCCCAAAGCCAAAGTCCTCGGCGAGAGGCGTTGGGGAAGATTAGATTTCCAGCGCTTTTTCTGACTGGCAGTCTAGAGCCGAACTCCACGCCTGACATGTCTCGCACTATGGCGGAAGTCGCCCCAAACGGCTGTGCGCAGATCATTGACGGCGCGGCCCATATGTTGCCGATGACACATGCAATTCATGTCAACACCGCCATTTCCAGCTTACTGAGCGAGATACAACCATGACCGAACTCGACCCCCGTGAACTCCGACGCGCATTTGGCGGTTTCATGACAGGCGTAACAGTTGTGACCATGCGCAATACCTCTGGCATGGTTCTAGGCTTCACGGCAAATTCTTTTACATCGGTTTCGCTAGATCCGCCACTCCTCTTGGTTTGCCCCGGCAAAAGCCTGTCATCATATCACGAATTCTCGACCTGTAATCGTTTTGCTGTGAATATTCTGGCCGAGGGGCAAGAGGATGTGTCCAACACATTCGCCGGTTTCAAAGGTGATCGATTTGCCAAAGTAGAACACACCCTCGACACGCGCGGCATTCCACTGATTACCGACGCAGTCGCGACGTTTTCCTGCAAGACCCATAAGGTGGTTGAGGCAGGCGACCATTGCGTTTTGATCGGGCAAGTCGAGGCGTATAACTACACCGAAATCCCGGCACTCGGCTTTGCAAACGGACGGTATTTCAGTCTTGGTCTGGAACGCGGTGCTCTTGAACCCACGGGGCTAAAGGTCGTCTGCGGTGCTATCATCGAACATGAAGGACGTGTATTACTGGAGAAAACCGAGGCTGGCTTCAGACCGCCCCAAGTCACGCTTTCAGATCGGCGGCAACTGCGGGACAGCCTCCGGCGAGAGCTACACGCTTGTGGAGTCGACGCACATCTGGGCGTTATCTACTCGGTCTATGACGATCCCACAACGCATCATGTATATACACTGGCCAAAGCACCAGATATTGCGCGGCCCGGCGATCTCGATGTGGTCGCAATCAAGGATTTGGCAACCCTTTCTTACGCTACGCAACCGATCGCGACAATGATGGCTCGCTATGCACTGGAAAGCCGGACCCGCGACTTCTCACTTTATCTTGGCAGCGCGCTGCAGGGCGACACGCACGGCCTCTCGGAAAGGAACTGAATGATGGAGTTTTCTCTTTTTGCACACATTGAGCGGCTGAGCCCCGATCAATCCCATGAGAAGCTGTATGAAGAGTTCATTGAGCTGTGCAAGATGGCCGATGAGGCCGGAATGCGTGCTGTCTGGACCGGCGAGCACCACGGCATGGACTTTACCATCGCGCCGAACCCGCTGATGTCCTTAGTGGATATCGCGCATCACACCAAAAAAATACGGCTTGGCACCGGTACAGTGATTGCGCCCTTCTGGCACCCGATCAAGCTAGCTGGGGAAGCGGCGGCTGCTGATCTCATGACCGGCGGCCGTATCGAACTAGGGATCGCGCGCGGTGCCTATTCCTATGAGTACGAACGGATGATGCCCGGAATGGATGCATGGGATGCCGGCCAGCGTATGCGCGAGATCGCGCCGCTTTTGCCCAAGCTATGGGAAGGAGATTGTGCGCATGACGGAGAGTTCTTCGAATTTCCTGCAACCACCTCGGCACCCAAGCCCGTACAACCCGGAGGACCGCCCATCTGGATCGCCGCACGGGATCCAAACAGCCATGAGTTCGGTGTTCAGAACGGCTTTAATATCCAGGTTACACCGCTGTGGCAGGGCATGGAGGAAATAGAAACGCTAATGGGTCGATTTGAATATGCCTGTGCAGATTATCAGGGCTCTCGCCCCAAGATCATGCTACTGCACCACACCTATGTTGGCAGCAACGAAACTGATCTGGATCAGGCTGCAAAGGAATTGTCACGCTTTTATAATTATTTCGGAGCATGGTTCCAAAACAAACGGCCAGTCCAACAGGGCTTGATCCAAGAATTGACGGAAGAAGAGATGGCGGCCAACACGATGATGGTCCCGGAAAACCTGGCTCGTGATCTAACTTTCGGGACCGCAAATGATGTCACGGACCGCCTGAGACGCTATGAGGACCTTGGATATGATGAGTTCTCGTACTGGATCGACAGCGGTATGAGCTTCGAGCGCAAGCGCGATTCGCTGGCCCGTTTCATCGACGATGTAATGCCAAAGTTTCAGTGAGGGTTGATCATGCATCAGAAACCACACTTTCAGCTCTATATTGATGGCGAATGGGTAGAAGGATCGCGTGGGCAAGTGATGAAATCGCAAAACCCTGCAACCGGTGAGGAATGGTCGAGTTTCGCTTGCGCGTCCGCGGAAGACGTGGACCGTGCCATTTCTGCGGCGCGTCGTTCGCTTGAAGACCCAGCGTGGCGCGACATGACGCAAACCTCACGTGGCAGGCTGTTGCTAAAGCTTGCGGAACTGATCGAACGGAACGCTAAACACTTGGGCGAGTTCGAAACGAAGGATAGCGGAAAGCTACTGGTCGAGACCGCGGGTCAGACAGCTTATGTCGGCGATTATTATCGATACTATGCCGGCCTCGCAGACAAGATCGAAGGTGCGGTCCTTCCGATAGACAAACCGGATATGCATGTCTTTACAAAGCGCGAACCCATAGGCGTAGTGGTCGCAATCGTGCCCTGGAATGCCCAAATGTTTCTAACTGCAACAAAACTAGGACCTGCGCTTGCGGCAGGTTGTTCGGTCGTGCTGAAAGCATCAGAAATTGCGCCCGCTCCGATCCTGGAGTTTGCGCGACTAATCGATGAAGCAGGATTTCCGCCCGGTGTTATCTCCGTTATTACTGGTGATGCCGAAAATTGTTCGGTCCCCCTCACGCGGCATCCCGAGGTGGACCGGATCGCATTCACCGGAGGACCGGAAACAGCGCGTCACGTCGTGCGCAATTCGGCTGAGAATTTTGCTGTAACCACTTTGGAGTTAGGCGGTAAATCTCCGATCATCGTTTTCGATGATGCCAATCTGGATGGCGCGGCCAACGGCCTGATTGCAGGAAATTTTGGAGCCTCAGGCCAAAGCTGCGTGGCCGGGTCGCGCGGGTTGATACATCGTCCAGTGCTGGAAGCCCTGGCCGAAAGGATTGAAGAGAAAATGAAGGGTATCGTTATTGGGGACCCTTTGGAACAAATCACACATATTGGCCCGCTCTGTACTTATGCCCAGGTTTCCAAAATTCAGGCCACACTAGCAAAGGCAACAGAACAAGGCGCACGCATCCGTTTTGGTGGAGCGCCGCTGGACCGGCCAGGAAATTACATGGCCCCGACACTTGTTGAATGCACGAGCGCTGAAACAGAGACGCTCAAGGTTGAAATGTTCGGACCTGTGATGACATTGCTTCCTTTTGATACGGAAGACGAAGCGATTGCCCTGGCCAACGACACGCCGTTCGGGCTTGGATCTGGTGTTTTCACTGAAAATGTCGCCCGCGCCCATCGCATTGCGTCCCGTTTGAAATCGGGAATTTGTTGGATCAACACCTATCGTGCTGTGTCACCAATTGCGCCCTTTGGTGGTTATAATCAATCTGGCTATGGCAGAGAGGCTGGTGTTGAATCTATTCACGATTACACACGAACAAAAACTGTTTGGCTAAATACTTCAGAAGAGCCAATGTCTAACCCGTTTGTGATACGCTGAAGATGTTGTGCCAACATACAACTTCGAACCCGCCGTACAGTGTTGTCAGACAAATTCGAACCAGTCTGAGATAGACCAGTAGAGCTGCCCTTTATGCCGCGCCAATTTCGCCCATTCTTTTAGAGCGGCGGCTCGTGTCAACCTGAAGGTTTCTCGGCTGATGAGAGAACGCTCTTGGTTGAAGTGGTTGTAGACGGATGAATGGACGACGGCGAATTTCCGTAAACTTCGCATACGCCTAAATCTTTGCATCGTGCGTTCTCGTCGCCTGAACGGGAGGTGTAAGTTCTCAACGCGGTTGTTGATCCACCTGCCCGTTCATTGCTTTTCCGTCACACCAAGATCTCTGAGCGCAGCTCGGTACATAGCCAAGCGATCCGTAACAACGTCATCCGACTGTTTTTGATAGTTGTTGGCTAATCGCCGCTAAGCGGTCATTCAGTCAAAAAAACCGAACTTCCAGTTCTTACTGATTTGCTGGCCGCTTTCCGCGATAGCAGACGCTAACCAAAAATTCGCTGTGACCGTAGTTCTGACATGACTACCGCCCAGCCCCGCAGCAAATTGCACAAGTATTCGCAACTCAAACCGAATTATAGTATATAAAATAGATAGTTATTGCTTGGTGCATTCGCTTTCTGAGAACAGAGGAGTTCACTATGCCAACACCACTCTTCAAGCCCGGTCATTCTGGCAATCCCGGCGGGCGACCCAAGCTGGACCCCGAGACAAGAAAGTTGATCCAGTCGAACGGCGAGATCGCTGTAAAACGCATGAACGATCTGTTGTCGATGAACGAACTCTTCAATCGCCGAGATGAGAATGGTGAATTTGTGTCAGGAAAACTTTCGGGCAAAGAACAAATTGCCTTGCTGGCCCTAGCTCAGGACCGAGCATTCGGACGCGCTGATGGCGTTAGCATCACGCACACCCACAGCGGAACTGTAGGCATGAGCGTCAGTCCAACACAGCGGCTCAAAGACATCAGCGACCGCCTTCCAGAGAGATTGGCTCAACAGAAGGTGATTGAGGCAAAACTGGATGACAACGAATAGTCTCCAACCATCACGAAGCTACTGCTAGGTGCAGAGGTTTGGGTTTGTGCCTGCAGGCCATGCGCCCGCGCACGTAAGCCCCCTCGAGTTGACGGCCCTATATTGTATTTGATAAGCAAGGCGCCCTTTTCCAAAAAATTAGGAAGACCTGCATATGTGGGTAGCATTCTCGACGCCCGAGGGTTCGGGCTTTTTCTCTGCCGTTGCAAAGGATGAATACGGCAAAACCAGCGGGCCGAACATCGGTTCTCGCGTCTGTCTGCGGTTCCGCCGCGCTTAGGACGCCGAACTTCTACGCGACTATGGTATGGACGGCGAGGTGATCGAAACACCGAGCGGTGACTATCGTTTCCGGGCGTTCATTCCACGCAACCACTCATGACCGTGCTGATGAACTTGGGCGACCGAATGGCCTACTCCAATTTCAAGGACAGCATTCCCGAGGATGACATAGCACTCGTAAACGCCCGTCACCAGGCATGGGCAGTGTTCGGCGACTTACAGGTGGGTGGACCGTATGGATTGGGGTGAAAACACCCTTTTTCACCCAGAACGGTTGCCTCAAAGTTGCCTTGAGTAAAGCGCGCACGAAATCATCAAGTGGGCCGCACCGTTTAAGGCTTTATTGTCAAAGGTAAACCAGTGGCGGACCGAGGAGGATTCGAACCCCCGACCCCTTGATTCGTAGTCAAGTACTCTATCCAGCTGAGCTATCGGTCCGCGTTGGTGAAGCGGTGTTTAGACCCGGTGCGTGGGACGTGCAAGTCGATTCTTCAAAAATTTTTCAAAAAGTCATGTCGCCACGTGGAAGGCTTATTTCGAACACTGTTCCTTCGGGTCCGGTGTGTTTCAAACTCAGGTCTCCACCATGTCCGCGCACAAGTTCCTGCGAAATTGCCAGTCCCAAACCCGAACCGCCCTTTCGAACTCCGCCCTGGAATGGTGTAAACAGGTTTTCGCGCGCTTTTGGTGGAAGACCCGGGCCTGTATCGCTGATTTCAATGCACCAGGTGTCTCCATATTCGCAGCCAGCAATTGTTACTCGCCCGGGTTTGGCAGATGCGACCAGTGCCTGACGGGCGTTGCGCACGAGGTTCATGATGACTCGGAACAATTGTTCGGGGTCTGCGCGGACAATCAGGTCATCTGGCACTTCGTTTACGATTTCAACGCAGGCATCGGCGACGGCAAGCTGCTCACTGGCTGCAACGTCAGCAGCAAGCGCCCGTACAGGAACCATCGTCAAGGTGGGCGCGGGTTCTTCCGCGCGCCCAAAGGCCAGCGTGCTTTCGCACAGCGACACAGCGCGGGTGATGGAGTTCACCAGTTTCGGAGCCATCCGACGAACCAAGGGATCGTCGCTGGATTCGATCCTGTCGGTGAACAGCTGTGCCGACGTTAAGATATTGCGCAGATCGTGACTGACTTTGGCAACCGCCCCACCCAGTTGCGCCAGTCTTTCACGCTGTCGCAACGCCTGTGTCAGATCCGTCTGCAGCATTTTCAGCGCCTCTTCTGCCTCGCGCAGTTCCGTCACTTTCGAGTTTGGCGAGATAATGCCCCGCGCGTCTTCGGGCGCGCTGGCGTAGCGCTGCATATATCCCACTACGCTTTTGATTGGCCGTACAAGCACCACCCGCACAGCCAGGAAAAGCAACGAAGCAGTGATTATCGAAATGACAAAGGAAAGGCCGAGGATACGCAGGCCGTAATCCACCATCGCCATGCGCAATGGGGCGCTGTCCGTGGTGACCTCAATCAAAAGCCCTGCGCCTTTGACGGGTTCGCCAATAACTCGAATGATCTCGTTTTCGGGCTTGAAAATCCGGCTCATGGCGTCACGGATCAAAACCCAAGGACTGGCATCGCGCAGATCGTATGTCTGGGTGATCGATTCCGGAATCGGCGAAGACAACATAAGCTGCCGAACTTCGTCACGACGCAACACGACGTTATATACACCGGCATTCGCCAGCAGTTCCGCCTCGAGATCCTCGGCCAGCATATCGTCTGCCAACAACGCCAATGAGGCAATCTGGGCGCGCTCCAGACGGTTCAGCAGGAAATCCTCGCGGAACCGAGCGATAGACGGGACAAAAATCAGGATTTCGGCCAACATGACGAAGACCGTCGTCAGGATCAGAAATCGGCCCGACAGCGAATTCAAAATGCGCCCCTCCTCAGGTCAGGGAATCCAGCGCTGGACGAACCTGACCACTCGTTTAACTGTCTGATTCTCAAACAGCCTTGGCGTGAAATAAGCACCCGCCACGCGTTTGTTAAGCTCTCCGATCGTCGGATAAGGCGAAACCATAGCGGCGATCTGCCCCATCTTCAGGTTATTGGCCAAAGCCAGCGACCACAAGTTGATCAACTCGCCTGCTTGATGGCCCACAATTGTGGCCCCGACAGGTCGGCCTTTAACAACCATGACTTTGATGAAGCCCTTTGTTTTGCGTTCGGATATCGCCCGGTCGTTGTGGTGATAGTCAAAGCGGGCAACTTCCAACCTGTCACCATGTTGGTCGCGGGCCTGTGCTTCGGTCATACCAACCTGCGCCAGTTCCGGATCGGTATAGGTCGCCCAGGGGATATGCGCGGTTTTGGCTTTGGACGGCAGGCCAAACAACCCCGAGCGAATAATGATACCCGCGTGGTACCCGGCCACGTGGGTGAACTGCAGCCCACCCGCGACATCACCGATCGCATAGACCTTGCGGTTTGTCGTCCTCAGGGCCTCATCAGTTTTAATGCCGGTCCGGGTGCGCTCAATTCCTGCCACTTCCAGATTCAGGCGTTCAACATTGGCCTTACGTCCGGCCGCAATCAAAAGATGGGTGCCCCGGTGAATCTCACCGTTCTCGGTCACGACCTCTACTGTGCCTTCGCTGCCTCGGATCTGCGCCACCATGGCGTCTTCGCGGATGTCGACGCCTTCGTCACGCAGCGCTTCCAGCACCACCGCCGCGGCTTCGGGGTCGTCTTTGCCCAACGCCTTCTGACCTTCGATGACCGTGACCTGACTGCCGAGACGTCGATGGGCCTGCGCCATTTCCACACCAATCGGGCCGCCGCCGATGATCAGCAGGTGATCCGGTCGCTCGCGCAGGTCGAAAATGGTTTCATTCGTATAGTAAGGAACCGTGTCCAACCCCGGGATTGGCGGCACCAAGGGCGAAGATCCGGTCGCAATCACGATTCGGCGCGCAGAGATCAGGTAATCCCCCGCCTGCACTTGGTTGGAAGAGATAAAGGTGCCGTATTCGCGGATCACCTTGACGCCAAATCCTTCGAACCGCTCTTGGCTGTCCATCGGTTCGATCTGGGCGATGACGTTATGCACATGATCCTTGGCCGCCGCATAATCGATCTGAGGAGCCGCATCCGCGACCCCGAATGCTGCGGAATGCGCCTGACCATAAGCAACCTTCCCGCTTGCAATCAGCGCTTTGGACGGGACGCAGCCGAAATTCAGACAATCGCCCCCCATCTTATGCCCTTCCAACAGAACGACATCCGCACCCATCTGGCTGGCCCCAGCTGCAACTGACAGCCCGCCGGACCCGGCCCCAATGACCAGGAGGTCTGTTTTCAATTCGGTCATGGCTCAGCTGTCCTTATTTGCACGCAAGGCTTTGATAACGATGGGCAAAGCGGCCAGAACGCACAAGCCGATAATTGGCCCGATTACGAACGGCTCCCACAATAACGACACATCCGGGGTTTCACCGCGGTCGAACACACCGCCAAGCCCCACACCAATCCACGTGTAGACTATCCCGCCCGGAATAATACCCAGCGCCGTGGTGATCAGGAAGTTGCGGAACTTTACGCCAACCAAAGCAGGCACCAGATTGGCCACAAAGAACGGAACAACCGGAACCAGCCGCAACAGGAACAGGACCGAGATCTCGTTCTCGCGCAGACCGTCTTTCAGTTTCTTGACCGTCCCTTCCGAAGATTCCAACCGGGCGGTTAGCGACTCACCCAACCCCCAGCGTGCAGCCAGGAAAATCGCCGAGGCTCCGATAGTTGCTGCTACAACGTTGAAAACCGTGCCCGCAAACAGACCAAACAGGAACCCACCCGTCATCGACGCCACCGCCGCCCCCGGCAACGAAAACGCCACAATGACGATGTAAATGGCAACAAAAGCAGCCACCATGACCCAATAGTGACCGTCCCGCCAAGCCAGCAAAGCCTCGCGATTGTCCCGCAGGGTTTCAAAGCTCAGATAGTCGCCAAGCGTGAAAAACCCCGCGACGGCAACACCAAGGATAACCAGCAATGGAATATGGCGCGCAAACCCGCTGCGTGGCGCCTGGCTTGTTTCGGACATAAGGTTTTCCGGTTCTTTCTGCTTCATCTTGTGCTCAAGATGCGCTGCCGGGCGGTCCAGCAACAGGGGGATCACGGGGCCTTGATCTTTGTGGCCCCGAATGTGAGAGATTCCTTCGATATTTGGGTGTTTTGAAATCTTTTCGCCTTTGCGGTTACAGAATTGTTGCAAAAGGCGCGAAAACCCGGTTGTTGGGGTTTGACTTACCCCCCGCTTAGCAGTAGAGGACGGGCTTCGAACACTAGGGCCAGGCGAATCCGCGCCGCACCCGACCGCTATAGATTGGAGACGGAGCGATGAAACGCACCTATCAGCCTTCGAACCTGGTTCGCAAACGCCGCCACGGTTTCCGCGCGCGCATGGCCACCAAGGCCGGCCGCAAGATCCTGAACGCACGCCGCGCACGCGGCCGCAAATCGCTGAGCGCGTAAACCGCTCACCGATCAGGTTATGAACATGACGCCGCCGGAGGCCCCTGTGGATGGTAAACACCACCCCGGGAACATGCCCCCGGCGGCGTCCGTTTGTGCGCCGGTCTCTTTGACTGTTCTCAAAAATCGATCAGACTTCCTGAAAGCAGCACGAGCGCTGCGGCAAGGCACATCTTCCATGATGGTGCAGGCCCGTAAGCGTGCGCCCGACGAAACCTGCGGCATTCGCGTTGGTTTCACCTGCTCGAAGAAAGTGGGCAACGCAGTCGCGCGCAACCGTGCAAAGCGCCGCCTGCGCGAAGCCGCGCGGGCCATTTTGCCCGAGGCGGGCCGCGATGGCTGGGATTACGTTCTGATCGGCCGCGCCGAAGTCACGGCCAACCGCCCCTACGACGCACTGTTAGGCGACTTGCGCTATGCATTGCGCAAGGTACACGCTTCGGGCAAATGACCCTTCTGTCCCATATCGTCGCCCTGCCCGTTCGGGCATACCGGCTGATCTTCAGCCCCTGGGTTGGGTTTAACTGCCGTTACCAGCCAACATGTTCAGCCTATGCCCTTGAAGCGCTGGAGAAACACGGTGCGATCAAAGGGACATGGCTGGCCGCGCGTCGGATCGGGCGCTGTCATCCGTGGGGTGGCGACGGTTATGATCCGGTCCCCGACTCCGATACCTCGACTGACAAGGACTAGACCCGGCGTTCAGTGACCATCTTGCCCGGTTGCGCCATCTGCTGTAGGGGCAGCGCATGTTTGATGATGCAGACGATATCCACCCGCTGTTTGCTGGCGCGCCTTCGACCACCGAGTTCAAGAAGCTGCGCAAACGCATCGTGCGCCAAACCCGTGAAGCGATCGAGCAATACGGGATGGTGGATCCGTCCGCACATGACAAAGACGGCAAACCCCCGCGCTGGTTGATCTGCCTTTCAGGCGGCAAGGACAGTTACACGCTGCTGGCCGTTCTTTATGAACTCAAATGGCGCGGCTTGCTGCCCGTCGATCTGCTGGCATGCAATCTGGATCAAGGCCAACCCGGGTTTCCCGCGACAGTCCTGCCAGAGTTTTTGGATCGCATGGGTGTGCCACACCGGATCGAGTATCAGGACACTTATTCCGTTGTGATGGACAAGGTCCCGCAAGGCCGAACCTATTGCGCGCTGTGTTCACGCCTGCGCCGCGGCAACTTGTATCGCATCGCGCGGGAAGAAGGGTGTTCTGCCGTCGTACTGGGCCATCATCGCGACGACATTCTTGAGACGTTCTTCATGAACCTCTTCCATGGCGGCCGCTTGGCCACCATGCCGCCAAAGCTGGTGAATGAAGAGGGCGATCTGTTCGTCTTCCGCCCGCTAGCCCATGTCGCGGAAGCCGATTGCGAGAAATTCGCCAACGCAATGCAATACCCCATCATTCCCTGCGACCTGTGCGGCAGTCAGGACGGGCTGCAGCGCCAGCAGGTGAAACAGATTCTTGATCAATGGGAAAAGAACAGTCCCGGTCGGCGTCAGGTCATGTTCCGCGCGTTAACAAATGCGCGTCCTTCGCATCTTTTAGACGCAAAACTGTTTGATTTCCTTAACCTTTCAACAAATTCTGACGAAAAAAATACTATCTCGGATGGAATTCCGCAGCTGCGTTAACGACTGACTCAGACTGGTTTCTTAGGCTCGGTGGCGTGTCATTCATGCCCAAGGCCAAAAAGCACGATGCGGAACCACTCTACCTTCGACCGTTTCATTCAATCATTGAAACCCATTCTGAACGGCCCAGCTGCGCTTGCGTTTGTTCCGGCACTCAGTCTGGGCGCATTCTGGCTTGGGGGCGAGCGCGCCTTGGTTTCGATGGCATTGGGCCTGCCTCTGGCCGTCGCCGGGATCGGGGCGTTTTCGAACACCCGGTCCAGTCCTCGACGCAGGTCTGCGACTGGACTTTTGTCAAACGATCACTTTGCATCCGCGCTGAACGAGGTGTTTGCCGAAACCCGTCGCACGGGTGAAGACTCCGCGTGTTTTGCCGTGGTTCTGGATGATTACACCGCGTTGCTCGATCTTCACGGGCAGGCCGCCGCGAACCATGTCGCGCAGCAATTTTATGCACGTGTCATGTCCATGATCCGCACCAGCGACTGTGCAACGCAAATTGGCGAAAACAAGATGAAGGTGGTCCTGCGCCCTAAGCGACAACTGGACCTTGAGACCTGCATCCAGATGTCAGGCCGAATGCAATCGGCCATTGAAGAACCTATCATGCTAAATGGTACAGGCGTTTATATGTCATGTTCCATCGGGATCTGCTTGAGCAGTAGCTTCCCTGAAGGATTGGCCATTGACTGGCGTGACGCTGCAAACAATGCCTTGCTTGAGGCACAGCAAGACGGGCCATCCACGATACGCGCCTTTTCTTCCGCGACCCGGCGGCGCGCTCTGGTGCGCACCAATCTGCGCAAAGAATTTGAAACCGCCTTGGACAGCGGCGAAATTCGCCCATGGTTTCAGCCACAAATTTCGACCGATAACGGGCGCGTTACCGGTTTCGAAGCGTTGGCCCGGTGGGAGCATCCCCAAAAGGGGATTCTGGGGCCTAAGGTCTTTCTGCCGTTTGCCGAACACGCCGATCTGATGGGTCGGTTGGGGCAGACCGTGCGGTATTATGCTTTTTCAGCTATGCGCAACTGAGATCAGTCCAGTTTTCATGTACCGCGTATCGAGGTCAATTTCTCTTCCGATGAATTGCGAGACCCGGACCTGATCGACCGCTTGAAATGGGAGCTGGATCAATTCGACCTGACGCCCGACAGGCTGGCTGTCGAAGTGCTTGAAACCGTTTTCTCTCGTCGACCAGACGATGTCATCACCCGTAACGTCACCGGATTGGCTGCAATGGGGTGCTGCATTGATTTGGATGATTTTGGAACCGGCCATGCATCGATCGCGTCCATCAAGCGGTTTCACGTGTCGCGCATAAAGATCGACCGGTCCTTTGTCACTAAAGCCGATCAAGACCCCAGCCAACAGCAGCTTGCCAGCGCCATTCTGACCATGGCTGAACGCTTGAATCTGGAAACGCTGGCCGAAGGCGTCGAAACCCCGGACGAGCATGCACTCATGGCGCAATTGGGTTGCGATCACGTTCAGGGCTTTGGCATTGGCAAGCCCATGCCTTTCGAAAAAACCAAGGGCTGGATCACTTCATATCGCAACAAATTGGATGGTGTGCCCAAAATTGGACGGGAAACAGGTTAATGAACACTGAATTGAGGCAAAGAAGACCAGTACGTGACGAAATGACGGGCGATTCCGCTTGACCTTTGGGCCCGCACTCTGTTGAACCCTGCGGGTGTCTTTCACTGCTCAAGGTGGCTGTCCCCGATGGACGATCAGAACAAGAACCTCATCCTCGCAACTGCGCTCAGCTTTCTCGTGATCCTGGTCTGGTTTGTGCTGTTCCCTCCGCCGGAACCGACACCAGCACCGGAACAGGCTGAAATTACCAGCGCCGAAGGCAATGAGGTTCAGGCTCCAAGCGCTGCTGATACGGGCACTGTAGGAGAAGCAACTGCGGCCGCTACGGAAGCAGAGCCCGAGGCCCAGGCGCCACGGATCAACATCGACACGCCGCGCCTGACCGGCAGCCTTTCACTGGCTGGTGGGCGCATCGATGAGCTGTCGCTGAAGGACTACAAGGTCTCTCTGGCAGACGATTCTCCAATTGTCGAACTGCTGTCGCCGGTGGGGACCGAGTCAGCTTATTATGCCCTGTACGGCTGGGCCCCCGGTGCTGGCCTAAGTGGCTCGGACGTTCCCGGCCCCAACACCATCTGGTCCGTTGAGCAGGGCGAGACCCTTGGCGTTGACAGCCCTGTGACGCTTGTTTGGGACAATGGTAACGGTCTGACCTTCCGCCGCACCATTTCGGTGGATGAGAACTATATGTTCAGCGTTACGCAGTCGGTCGAAAATGCCACCGAGGCCGAGGTTGGAATGGCCCCTTATGGCATCCTGGCGCGCCACGGCATCGGCGAAGACGGTGATCTGCCTGGTCTGAAAAACTTCTTCATTCTGCATGAGGGTGTTATCGGCATGGCTGACGGCACCCTTACAGAAGTGGACTATGGCGACGTACGTGATTTCGACATCGATCCTAACGAGCGCGCGCAGGCCGAGGTTTATCAGGTCAAGGAAAACGGCTGGATCGGATTTACCGATCACTACTGGATGACCACTCTGATCCCCGACCCGGGATCCGCATTCAAAGCGGCGGCCAAATATGACTCGCGCCGCAAAATCTATCAGACAGAAACGGTTCTGCCGACGCTGACCGTAGCGCCGGGTGCGACCGAGCAGGTCTCAACACGCCTATTTGCCGGTGCAAAAGAATGGGAAGCCATTCAGGAATACCAGTCTGAAGGTGTTCAGAAATTCATCGACAGCATTGATTGGGGCTGGTTCTTCTTCCTGACCAAACCAATCTTTTGGCTGCTGCACAACATCAACGTGCTGATTGGCAACATGGGTTGGTCGATCATCGGCCTGACGCTGATCATCAAGGCGATCCTGTTCCCGCTGGCGTTCAAGTCCTACGTCTCAATGGCGAAGATGAAGGAACTGCAGCCGCAGATGGAGGCCCTGAAAGAGGCCGCTGGCGACGACCGTCAGAAGATGCAGCAAGGCATGATGGAACTGTACAAGAAGGAAAAGGTGAACCCGGCAGCGGGCTGTTTGCCGATCCTGTTGCAGATCCCGATCTTCTTCTCGCTGTATAAGGTGATCTTTGTCACGATCGAACTGCGTCAGGCCCCCTGGTTCGGCCCGTTCCAGGATCTGAGCGCGCCGGATCCGACCTCGATCTTCAACTTCTTTGGCTGGCTGCCCTGGGCCGCACCCGCGCCCGAAAGCTTCATGGCGCTGATCTTCATCGGTATTCTGCCGCTCTTGCTGGGTATCTCGATGTGGCTGCAGCAAAAGCTGAACCCGGCACCAACCGACGCTACACAAGCGATGATCTTTGCCTGGATGCCTTGGGTCTTCATGTTCATGCTGGGCGGTTTCGCCAGCGGTCTGGTTGTCTACTGGATTGCGAACAACACGATCACGTTCACGCAGCAATATCTGATCATGCGCAGTCAGGGCTATACCCCGGACGTGTTCGGGAACATAAAGTCCGGCTTCAAGAAAACGCCGAAGACGGACAACAAATGAGCGGCACAGTCTCAAACCTCTGGCGTCACCCGATCAAAAGCCATGGACGAGAAGCGCTGAGCCAAGTCACAGTCATCCCCGGGCAGACCATGCCCGGGGATCGCGTTTGGGCGGTGGCTCATGAGGCGGCCAAGACAGATGGTTCGGACTGGGCCCCGTGTTCGAATTTCAGCCGCGTTGCAAAGGCCCCCGAACTGGCGGCTATCTCGGCCGAGTTGCACGGAGAGCAAGTGACACTCCGCCACCCCAACCGGCCTGATCTGCAATTTGCGCCGGATACCGAACAAGAGGTTTTTCTGGATTGGGTGAAGCCGTTGATGCCAGCGGACCGCGCAGCATCCGCCCGAATTGTCCGGGTTCCAGGACGTGGCATGACGGATAGCGATTTCCCATCCATCAGCCTGTGCAATATGGCATCCCACCGCGCGGTCGAGCAAAAGCTAGGACAATCGCTGTCCACCATCCGCTGGCGCGGGAACATCTGGTTTGACGGTCTGCCCTTGTGGGAAGAGTTTGACTGGCTGGGTCGCGACATCCGCATTGGGCAGGCCGTGTTCCGTATCCGCGAACGCATTACCCGCTGCATGGCCACCACCGCCAACCCTGACACAGGCACGCGAGACGCGGATACTCTGGGTGCGCTGAGCAATTGGGGCCATCAGGATTTCGGTGTTTACGCCGAAGTCATTCAGGGTGGTGAAGTCCGCCTGAATGATGAGGTGCGCGTGCTATGACATCGCTTCCGTTTCCACTGGCTGAAGAGCCGGATGATTTTTCCAAAGAACGCGGGCGCAAGCTGTTTGCGGGCCCTTCTGAATTTGTCAAAGGCGTGGTCGCCATGAACGGCCTGCCCGCCCCCGATCGGCTTGAGGTCTGTTTTGCAGGCCGGTCAAATGTCGGCAAGTCCAGCCTGATCAACGCGTTGACCGGCACCAAGGGTTTGGCGCGCGCCTCGAACACGCCCGGTCGCACGCAAGAGATCAACTTTTTCACCCAAGGCCCCGAGCTTTATCTGGTGGACCTACCCGGCTATGGCTACGCCAACGCCCCGCTGAAAGTGGTGGAGAAGTGGCAGAAGTTGCTGAAACAGTATCTCAGTGGTCGCCAGACCCTGCGTCGTGCCTTTGTACTGATCGATGCGCGCCACGGTGTGAAACCGGTTGATGCCGAGATCATGAAGCTGCTGGACACCAGCGCCGTGACCTTTCAATGCGTTCTGACCAAGTCGGACAAGGTCAAGGCCAAGGAACGCGAAAAGGTGCTGGACCAAACACGCGCCGCCCTGTCCAAACACCCCGCAGCATTCCCGGAAATTGTGCTGACGTCTTCCGAGAAAGGCGACGGTATCGCAACCCTGCGGTCCATCATTGCGCATCTGGAATAGCTTCACACTTGGCAGGGCCGGACAAAGGCCCTAACACAGGTCTCCAAAGGGACTTTAGCCATGAAGACAAGAGATATGAACCGGGACTGGATCGCCACCGCAGCCACACTCAACAGCGCTCTGCCCTATCTACAGCGCTACGACGGGGCCATTGTCGTCATCAAGCTGGGCGGTCACGCGATGGGCAGCGATGAGGCGATGGAAAGCTTTGCCCGCGACGTGGTTCTGATGCGTCAGGTTGGGGTTAACCCCGTTGTTGTGCATGGGGGCGGTCCGATGATCAACTCGATGCTGGACAAGCTGGATATCCAGTCCGAATTCGTGAACGGCAAGCGTGTAACAGATACGGCCACCGTTGAAGTGGTCGAGATGGTTTTGTCCGGGTTGGTAAACAAGCGCATTGTCCAGGCGATCAACGATCAGGGCGGCTCGGCAGTTGGCCTGTCTGGCAAGGATGCAAATCTGATGGTTTGTGACCAAACCGACGCATCGCTGGGGTTTGTTGGCACCCCTGCCGAAATGAACCCCAAAATCCTGCAAGACCTGTTCTCGCATGACGTAATCCCGGTGATTGCTCCGTTGGGCGCAGGTCGCAATGGTGAAACATTCAACGTCAATGGCGATACGGCGGCAGGCGCAATTGCTTCGGCCCTGAAAGCAGACCGTCTGCTGCTGCTGACCGATGTCTCAGGCGTCAAGAATGCCGCCGGAGATGTTGTGACCGAACTGAAGGCCGGGCAAATTCGCGAAATGACCCGCGAGGGCACGATTGCAGGCGGCATGATCCCCAAAACTGAAACTGCTCTGGATGCCTTGCACAGCGGCGTCCGGGCCGTGGTGATCTTGGACGGGCGCGCGCCGAATGCTGTATTGCTTGAGCTGTTCACGGAACACGGGGCCGGATCGCTGATACGGCCGGACTGACCCGTTTGAGGAAGGGAAAAACATGTCCAATCTTGCGCAGCCTTCCTCTGACCAAAATGCAGTATCCTATGACCACATCGTTGAAGCGGCTCATGGTGAGGGGCTGATTGTCATGGGGGCTCTGCATCCCCGTAGGACAGACGCCAAACAGCTTGATACAGGCACGCTGGTCCTTTTGGGGGCCGGAGGGGACTTTTGGCGAGCCTTGAAGGCATCCCCCGAGTGGGGTGCCCCTGACCCGGTTGACCGTTGGTCGACCAGAGTGATTGGCGGAATGGCCCAGAAACTTGGCGCCGAAGTCTATTTCCCTTTTGGCGGGCCGCCTTATGCCCCTTTCATCGACTGGGCCCTGAAATCGGGGCGGACCTTCAGCAGCCCGGTGGGTGCATTGGTGCACGATACCGTTGGCATGATGATCTCGTATCGCGGTGCACTGCATTTTACCGACGAATTCGACATCCCGAACACAACCGGGCAATCCCCTTGCACCACTTGCGACGCGCCCTGTACGCGAACCTGCCCCGTCGGAGCCCTGAACGCGCAAGAGTTCTATGACGTTTCGGCCTGCCACAGCCATTTGGATACGTCCCAAGGGCAGACCTGCATGACCGGCGGATGTCTTGCCCGGCTTGCCTGCCCTCTTAGCGCAGGAGCGGCGCGCACATCAGAACAGTCCGCCCATCACATGAGGTCGTTCCACCCGTCATGACCCGCACATTGATCCTGACACGCCACGCCAAATCCAGTTGGGACAACCCGATGCTGGACGACCATGCGCGTCCACTGAACAAGCGCGGGCGCAAGTCAGCCCCCGCAATTGCCAAATGGCTGCGCGTTCATGGATGGGTGCCGGACGAAGTACTGAGTTCGACCTCGGCCCGAACTCGTGAAACCTGGGACAGGATGGGCATGACAGCTGAGCATGTCCGCTTTCAGGATGCGCTTTATCTGGCGAGCCCCGAACTGATGTTTCGCCAGTTGTTCGAAGCAAAGGGTCAAACCGTTTTGATGCTGGGACACAATCCGGGGATTGCCCAGTTCGCGCAGCAGTTGGTTCAGGATGCCCCGAAACATCCGCGGTTTCCGGATTATCCAACCTGCGCGACAACCGTCATGGAATTTGACGTCGGCAGTTGGACCGAACTTCAAAGGCACAGCGGGACGGTTCTTGGCTTCGTCATTCCGCGCGAATTGCCGGAATAGTAAAAGGCGGGGCAACACCCCGCCTTCCTTTTGGTTTCAGGTCGCTTAGTGACCCAGAATCTGGCTGAGGAACAGCTTGGTCCGTTCGCTCTGTGGGTTGTTGAAGAACTCTTCCGGTTCGTTCTGTTCCACAATCTGACCGGCATCCATAAAGATCACGCGGTTGGCAACCTGACGGGCAAATCCCATCTCGTGGGTCACACACAGCATGGTCATGCCTTCTTCGGCCAGTTCGATCATGGTGTCGAGCACCTCTTTGATCATCTCGGGGTCCAGCGCCGATGTTGGTTCGTCGAACAACATGATCCGCGGCATCATGCACAGCGAACGGGCAATCGCCACACGCTGCTGCTGACCACCTGACAACTGACCGGGGTACTTCAACGCCTGATCGGGGATCTTCACCTTCTCAAGGAAGTGCATCGCGCGCTCTTCAGCCTCTTTCTTGGGCGTCTTGCGCACCCAGATCGGGGCCAGCGTACAGTTTTCCAGAATGGTCAGATGCGGGAACAGGTTGAAGTGCTGAAACACCATGCCAACCTCAGACCGGATCTTGTCGATGTTTTTTCAGGTCATTCGACAGCTCGATCCCGTCCACGACGATCTTGCCCTGCTGGTGTTCTTCCAGCGCGTTCAGGCAGCGGATCAGCGTGGATTTACCCGAACCCGACGGGCCCGCGATAACAATCCGCTCGCCCTGATTGACGGTCAGATTGATGTCGCGCAGCACGTGGAACGAGCCGTACCACTTATTCATGCCGTTGATTTCGATGGCGACCTCGTCGCTCACCTGCATTTTGGAGCGGTCGATTTCGCGGTCAATTGCAAGTTCAGACATGTGTTGAACTCCTTAACGATGATCTGTGGCAAGGCGACGCTCGAGCCACTGAGAATATTGAGAGATGCCGTAACAGACGACGAAGAACAGAAGCGCGGCAAAGCCCAGAAGCTCCCAATAGACGCCGTTCCATTCGGTCGACGCCAGGATGGGACCCCGGATCATGCCCACCAGATCGAACATCGAGATGACCGATACCAGTGTGGTGTCCTTGAACAGGCCCACGGCCACGTTCACGATCCCGGGGATCGAGATCTTCAGAGCCTGCGGTAGGATGATCAGCCGCATCGCCTGCGGGTAATCCAGACCCAGACTGTCTGCTGCTTCGTATTGTCCACGCGGAAGCGCTGCCAGACCGCCGCGGATCACCTCGGCGATATAGGCGGCTGAGAACATGGTGATCATGATCACAACACGCAGGAACAGGTCGACTGTGCTGTCAGGCGGGAAGAAATACGCCAGCATCACCGAAGCCACAAACAGCAGCGTGATCAAAGGCACGCCACGGATGAATTCGATGAAGATAACGCAGACCCATTTGATCAGCGGCATGTTCGACTGACGACCCAAGGCCAGCGCGATGCCCAGCGGCACGGACAGAGACACACAGGTCACGCCCAGCATCATGTTCAGCATGAAGCCACCCAGATCACGGCTGGGGACCGCTATGAGCCATGCATTCTCGGATGCGTCTTCGGGGATCAGTGCTCCGCCGACGTTCCAAATGACCAGCGCAGTCACGATGGCGCCAAAGAACCCGGCAGCGAAGCTGTTGTTGCCCAGCTTCTGGAACACAGCACCCGCAGCGATGAAACCTACCAGTGCCACCAGAGGAACCAAGATCGTGCCCCCCCAAATCAGCCAGAAGGCCACAAACGGATAGACCGCAGTGAACAGCAGCATCTTGCGTGGCAAGTCAAAGAACAACACCGGAGCAAGGGCGACCAGCATCAGCACAAAAGCCAGGTTCGGTCTCCAATAAGCTTCGGCAGGGTATTTGAAGCCATAGATCAGCTGAGGCCAGCGTTCCGTCAGAACCGCGAAACAGGCACCGGTCTTGCCGTCCAGGATTTCACGACATTCCGCCAAAGAGTTGGCATTCCACACCCCGTTCAAAATCCACGGCAACGTGTTTTTCAACAGAATGTAGATCAGCACCAACGACAACACCGTCAGGATGGTGTTTGTCACGCCCGAGAAGAGGTTCTCGCGCAGCCATTTGACCACTCCGACTTCATTTGCCGGTGGCGGTGAAGGCGGGATAGTGCCTTCGGCCACAAAGGCGATCGGGTTTGTTGTTTGATCACTCATGGCTCAGCGCTCCTTCAACTTAACGGAGGCGTTGTAGATGTTCATCCCCATCGAAATCAGCAACGAAGCTGTGAGGTAGAACAACATCAGCAGCAGAACACACTCGATCGCGCGACCGGTCTGGTTCAGTGTGATGCCGCCTAGGGTCGCGGTGATATCCGCATAGCCAACGGCAATTGCCAACGACGAGTTTTTGGTGATGTTCAGATATTGCGAAATCAGCGGCGGAATGATGACCCGCAGCGCCTGAGGCAGAACAACAAGGTTCATAATCCGCCCTGGACGCAGGCCCAACGCGGCCGCAGCCTCGGTTTGGCCTTTGCTGATCGCCTGAATACCCGCGCGCACGTTCTCTGCGATAAATGCGCCAGTGTAGATAGACAGGGCAAACCACAGCGCAATCAGCGGACCGCCAACCTTGATGCCACCACTGAAGTTGAAGCCTTTCAAAGCGGGAATATCCCAGGTCAGGCCCATGATCAGCATCAACAGAGCAAAAGGCACCAGCCAAACAGCCAGCTTGACCAAGAACGTTTTCGGGCGTTCACCTGTTGCTTCTTGTTTTAAAGTAGCCCGTTTTTCGATCTCTCGCGACGCGAACCACGAGCCGATCAGAACAACGATGACCATCAACCAGTTCAGAATGGTCGCGCCAAATAGCCCGTTTGCGAACACAGGGCGCGGAATATAGACACCCCTGTTGGTAAAGGCGAAAGCATCGAACAACATGCTGGATGTTGCATTGTCACCCCGGAACGCGCGCGGTCCCGGCAACACGGCAGTCATGATGGTGAAGATGATGATGATCCAGATCAGAACCGGAATATTCCGGAAGATCTCGACATAGACGGCCATCAATTTGGACACCAGCCAGTTGTTCGAAAGCCTCAGAACACCCGCGATAACGCCGAACACCGTAGCCGTAATACACGCCAGAAAGGCGACCAACAGCGTGTTGAGAATACCAACAACCGCAGCACGCCCATGGCTGGACTGGCTGTCGTATTCAACCAGACGCTGGTTGATGTCATACCCGGATGGGTCGCCTAGGAAAGAGTAGGAAATGTTGAGCCCAGCGGCCCGGAGGTTCTGGATCAGGTTATTACCGAGATACCAGATGGAAAGCGCAATAACGATCGCCGCGATCACCTGAAACGTCAGGGAGCGATAGCGGGTGTCGTTAATGAGCATGGACAACCGAAAGTCAGCTTTCGGTGGATCAGTCATAGTCGACATATTTTGAAATCCCCGTAGCGTGCGGTTTTATTTGTCTTGGCGGGTTTGTCCCCGCTCTGCATGTTCCCGCAGCTCTTTGATGTGAAGAGGGCGCAGGTTGCCCTGCGCCCTTCTCCGTAGGTTTTAGCGGAACGGCGGCGAGTACAGCAGGCCGCCTTCGGTCCACTGTGCGTTCAGACCGCGTGCCAGACCAATCGGTGTCTCTTCACCGATGTTTTTGGCGAATACTTCACCATAGTTGCCACCCGCTTTGATGGCTTTGGCCGCCCAGTCAGCGTCCAGACCCAGCATCTCACCCAGAGTACCTTCGGTACCCAGCAGGCGGTTGATTTCCGGGTTGTCGGTGCCGGCGCTCAGCTCATCGATGTTGGCCGAGGTCACACCCAGTTCTTCTGCAGTGATCAGCGCGTTCAGAGTCCAGCGCACAACGTCACCCCACTCGTGGTCGCCGTGACGAACCAGCGGGCCCAGAGGCTCTTTCGAGATGATTTCGGGCAGCAGAACGTGCTCGTCCGGTGCTTCAAACGTGGCGCGGGTTGCGGCCAGGCCAGATGCGTCGGTGGTGTAAACGTCACATGCGCCGGCCAGATACTGCTGCTGCGCTTCGGCGTTGGTTTCAATCGGAACCGGCTCATAGCTGATGTTGTTCGAGCGGAAGAAGTCCGCCAGGTTCAGCTCGGTGGTGGTACCGGTCTGGATGCAGACGGTTGCGCCGTCCAGTTCCTTCGCCGAGCTGACGCCCAGCGCCTTGGGAACCATGAAGCCCTGACCATCATAGTAGTTCACGCCGGTGAATTCGAACTTCAGGTCGACGTCGCGGCTGAAGGTCCAGGTTGTGTTACGGGCCAGCATGTCGATTTCGCCAGAAGCCAGCGCGGTAAAGCGTGTCTTACCGGTGGTGGGAACAAACTCAACAGCGTTTGCATCGCCCAGAACAGCAGCAGCAACAGCACGGCACAACGACACGTCAAAGCCTTGCCATTCACCATTTGCGTCGGGTGCAGCAAAGCCAACCAGACCGGTGGTCACACCACAGTTCAGCTTGCCGCGCGCTTTAACGTCGTCAACGGTCCCTGCCGCGGCTGCGCCAGCTGCAAGACCGGCAATCGTTGCCGCGCCCAAGATTACGGATTTTTTCATTTTTACCTCTTCCTGATTTTCCACCTCTTACGAGGCGGCTCTGCCCGGCAAGTGGATGCCGGAAAGGTTACCCCAAAGGCGTCTCCCCTTTAGTGGGACTGAGTTTGGGCGTATTCATAAACAAACGTCAAGGGGCCGATCATCGAAATCGATGGTTCATGCACCAAGGTCTTTTAACATTTGCCCAAATATCAGGAAATAAGGCTCAAACCGACATATCAAAGAAGCGTTTTGCGTGTAAAAACGCGATCCTTTTGGTTTCGGCAACCGCATGGGCCTCGTCATCATGACCCCATTGTTCGATCTGCCACGTTTCGTCCAGTCGCGAAATGCGCCATATCTCGTCCGGTTCGCGCCAATCCATGGCCGTGGCAAACCCGAGAATCAATGACCCTGACAAGCTGACCAAGTCGTGGAAAGCCGCCAGTTGAAACGAATCCAACGCATGAACGCGCGCACGCAGTGTCTCAAGAGCAGGGTCAGCTTGCGGTTTGTGCAGCACCCCAGCGACCGGCACCAGACGCGCCGACAAGGTTGCCGCGGCCCAGTCAAGGGCGGGGTCCCATTCGGCGCTTTGGCGGTTTTGCAGCTCTTGCGGGTGCGTTGCCCGGTAACACAGCAGATCTGAATCACCATAATCGGCAAGCATGTCCGCCACCTCGGCGTGTTGAATGCGCACTTTGTCGATTGCAGCATTGGCGGAACGGGTGAACGGCATTGAGGCTGGATCAACCTCTTTGTCCTGTGCGTCCCATTCAGCAGCAACGGCGTCGGCCATGGTGCGGGTCGGCAGGACCAAACCTTCTTTGGCAGGTGTTTTGACGCGCCGACCGTCCAATTCAACCGTAAACCCGCCATCAGTTTCAACAACGGCACTTTCTTTCCAAAAGCGTTTTGGTTTCCAGTCGCTCATTTCCTAGTTCCATATTCCAGCCAGCGCCGTGGGCAACTGGTCAAATGTCTCGATCACGCAAGTCGCCGAAGCCAAAGCCGAGCGATCATGGTATCCCCAGGTCACCCCAATTCCGCGCACACCCGCCGCGGCAGCCATATCCATGTCAAAGCTCGTGTCACCAATCATCACTGCGCAATCCGGATCAACACCGGTTTCAGACAAGGCGGTTTGCACCATCGACGGGTGCGGCTTGGAGGGGTGATGATCTGCAACCTGACGTGTGACGAAGTAAGCCTCCAACCCGTGCGCCTCGATCAACGCATCAAGACCGCGCTGAGATTTTCCCGTCGCGACGCCCAAAAGCACTTCGGGTACGGCGTGCAATGCTTCAATCGCCTCACGCGCGCCGGGATAAAGCGGCGAACTGGCCGCCCCTAGGTCAAGCCGATGTGCGTGGTAAGCCTCTTTGTACCCTTCAACCAGATCACTCTGGACCAAGGATGGTTGATCCGGTGCCAGTCGCGCAATGGCGTGTGGCAAGGACAGACCAACAATCGAAAGGATCGCGTCGCGCGACGGGACAGGCACCGAAGCAGCCTGAAAGCTGGTTGCCATGGAGTGAACGATACTGCCCTGACTGTCGACCAATGTGCCGTCGACATCGAACAGAACCAGCCGTAAGGGTGCGCTCATTGCAGATCCTCAAACGGATCGTCAGCAGCCAGATCTTCGGTCCACCCGAACGTATCCCAGCTGTGCTTCATATGATCCGGCAAAGGTGCCGTGACTGTCACAGGCTTGCGGGTCATTGGGTGTTGAAAGGACAGACGTCGCGCATGCAGGTGAAGCTTTTTACTAATGATCCCGCCAAGTTGCGCGCCCCAGCCGTCGCCAAGGTTTTCCTGACCCGAGCCGCCGTATTTACCATCCCCGATAATCGGATGCCCGATGGCCGCCATATGGGCCCGCAGCTGGTGCGTCCGCCCGGTGATCGGCTCCATCGCGACCCATGCAGCCCGTCCGGCGACACGGTAGAGAGTAGCGTAATGCGTATGCGCGCGTTTGGCGCCCGGCGTGCTATCGATTTCGTTCATATGCACGGGGATCATCTTTTCGCCTTCGCCGTGCTTGCCATGACCCGGTGCTTTGACAAGGCCCGTCTTGATCTCACCCAAATATGGCGTCGGAACACCGGCAACCAGCGCCCAATAGATCTTGCGTGTGTCGCGGTGACGGAAAGCGGCCGTCAGACCCTTGGCGGCCTCACGCGTGCGGGCCAGCAGCAGAACACCTGACGTATCTTTGTCCAGGCGATGGACCAGACGCGGGTTCTCCTCATAACCGAACCGCAGTGCTTCGGACAGGCTGTCGACATGGCGGGTCTGCCCGCTACCGCCCTGAACCGGCAGGCCCTGCGGCTTGTTGAGCGCCAGAATGTGATCATCGCGGTAGATCACACAGGACTGAATCATCTTGGCATCGGCATCCGAGATACGATGTTTGACCTCAGCCGGTTTATGATCCGCGTCAGGCAAAGGCGGCACACGCACCACTTGCCCGACCTCCAGCCGGGTCGAGGCTTTGGCGCGGCTGCCATCGACACGCAGTTCACCCTTGCGGCACATCTTTTCAATGCGGCCCTGACTGACATGCGGAAACAGACGGCGCAACCAGCGGTCAACGCGCTGGTCGCCATCCCCTTCAGCGACTGTAATCATCTGTACGCCACTCATGCCATTAACCCTTGCACCGCGCGGGTGAGCCGCCCGGATTGCGCCTTTGTCCGTGTCCCAGAAATCATGGGCGTCTGTCGCGCGCAATGCACCAAGAGTCAAGGTATCTGGCTGTTGCGATCAGATGTTCGAGAAATCCCCGTGTCGCCCCGCCCCGTCCCGGAAACGCCCCGCGCCCGAGGTTCCTTCGCGACGGATCGCCTCCAATCCGTTGGCCCACTCCAACTTGAGCGCCTCGCGCACCGGCATACCCCGCGTTTCGATGATCGAACGGCGGTCAGCCCGCACAGCCTCTTGCGGAAAACGTGCGATTTCATGGGCCATTTCTTCAGCTACAGAACGCGCCTCACCTTGCGGGACAATTTTTTCCGCCAGCCCGATCCGATAACACTCCTCAGCCTCGACTTTCCGACCCGTCAACGCGATCTCCAGCGCTTTGCCTTGCCCCACCAAACGCGGCAACCGGACCGAGCCGCCATCCATCAGGGTAATCCCCCAGCGGCGGCAATAAACACCCAGATATGCCGTTTCCGCCATCACACGGATGTCGCACCAAAGGGCAAGCTCCATTCCACCGGCCACGGCGGCACCCTCAATCGCACCGATGACAGGTTTCGAAAGCTCCAAACGGGACGGTCCCATCGGCCCTAGCGTCGAAGTGGCTGAACCTATTGGAAAGGCATGCTTGTCGAAATAAGCCTCACGCAGTTCAGGATCGGCCAGCGAGGCGGCGAGTTTCAGATCCCAGCCTGCGCAGAAATTACCGCCTTTGCCCCAGAACACTGCGGCTTTGGCAGAACTGGCCTCAAAACTTAGGAACGCGTCAACCAGAGCCACGGCGTGTTCCGTATCAACGGCATTTCGTGCATCCGGCCTGTCGTGGATGATGGTCCAGACGTCTTGGGTCTTTTCAATTGAAACCGGCATTTCCCGTCCTCCCTTGCTGGTATTGACCCTAGGGAAGCGTTCAATTGCGAACCTGTCGCCTGTGACGCGGCGGCATGTCCATTACTGACCCTGCGTAACTAATTGTTGCGCTGTGTCCGAAGCTTGGCAAAGTAGTCGAGGCGCTTTTTCAGCTCTCGTTCGAACCCGCGTTCGACCGGTTGATAGAGGACCGGGCGTTTCATGGCTTCCGGGAAGTAGTTCTGACCGGAAAACCCATCCTCGGCGTCATGGTCATAAGAATAACCCGCACCATATCCCTGATCCTTCATCAGCGAAGTAGGCGCGTTCAGGATATGTTTGGGCGGTGGCTCGCTGCCGGATTGTTTGGCCAGTCGCATGGCCGCTTTGTAGCCGACATAAGCCCCGTTGGATTTTGGAGCCAGCGCCAAGTAAACTAGGGCTTGCGCCAGCGCTAATTCCCCTTCGGGAGACCCCAGCCGTTCATACGTTTCCCAAGATTGGAGGCAAATGGCCTGCGCCTGAGGGTCCGCCAGACCGATATCCTCAACCGCCATCCGCGTGATCCGACGTGCCAGATAGCGCGGGTCTTCGCCGCCGGTTAGCATTCGTGCGAACCAGTACAGCGCAGCATCCGGGTCAGACCCACGTACCGATTTATGCAGGGCCGAGATCAAGTTGTAATGCTCATCACCCGACTTGTCGTATTTCGCAGCCCGCCGCATCAGCCGCGTCGACAATGCATCGGGATCCAGCGGCGCGTCCACTTTCCAGGCCGAGACTTGTTCGATCAGGTTCAGCAACGCCCGCCCATCACCATCGGCCATTTCCTGCAACGCATCGCGCGCAGCTGGGGTCAAAGGCAATGCGCGGTCCAGCTCTTTCTCGGCGCGCTGCGTCAGGCGCTCAAGGTCGGCAAGGCTGAGGCGTTCCAGTACCAGAACCTGCGACCGGCTTAGCACAGCTGCATTCAGTTCAAATGACGGGTTTTCGGTTGTGGCACCGACCAACAGGATGGTGCCGTCTTCCATATGGGGTAGAAACCCGTCTTGCTGCGCCTTGTTGAAACGGTGGATCTCGTCCACGAACAACAGCGTCCCCTGCCCGTTTTGACGGCGAATCTTTGCGGCCTCGAAGACCTTCTTCAGGTCAGGTACACCCGTGAAGATCGCACTGATCTGGACAAAATGCAGATCGGTTTCCTGCGCCAAAAGCCGCGCTATGGTCGTCTTTCCTACCCCGGGCGGACCCCAGAAGATCAGGCTGGACAGACTGCCCGCTGCCAGCATCACACCCAGCGGAGCTTCCGGCCCCAGCACCTGCTCCTGACCGATGACGTCGCCCAGTGATTGGGGCCGCAATCGATCTGCCAAAGGGCGGTGCGGGGCATCGACGGGTTCGGTTGGCCCGGTGTCGAACAGATCGCTCATACGTTACAGCCGGAATCGCAAGGACACGGACCGGCCCTCGCGTTGAAGACCCATCTGCACGCGGCGTCCCGGGTTCGTCATCGCGCGTTCAACGTCACCAGGGCGCTGAATATCAACCGCGTTGATTGTCTCGATCACATCGCCGGGTCGTAACCCGGCCCGCGCGCCATAAGGGCCCGGATCAACCACAACAACGCCGGTCAGGGACAGGGGCAGGCCCAGCTTGGTGATCACCGCCGGATTGATCCGAGACACGATCAAACCCGGCAAAACTGTCGTATCGTCCAGCGCGGTTTCTTCGGCAGCGGGTGTTTCAGGTGCTTTGATCAAGGCCACCTCGACCTCATCGCTTTGGTCGCCGCGCAGCCGCGTCAGAACCGAGCTTCCCCCCACACCCGCAATAGACATGCGGAACTTCATTTCAGCGGGGGAGTTCACCTCGTCCCCGTCTACATGGGTGACAACATCGCCCACCTTCAGCCCCGCCTCGCGCAGCGGGCTGAGGTCATGCAGGTCCGAGATCACAACGCCCAGCGGGATAACCAGCCCCAAAGATTCCGCGATATCCGCGCTCATGTGCTGACCCGACATTCCCGCCCAAGGGCTGACAAAGCTGTCATTGCCTTGCTGCGCCTGTTTCAGGAACTCGGCCACCAAATTTGCCGGGATGGCAAAGCCGATACCGTTGGAACCACCTGACCGCGTCAGGATCGACGTGTTGATCCCGATCAGATCACCATTCACGTCGATCAATGCGCCGCCGGAATTACCCGGGTTGATCGCCGCATCCGTCTGAATGAAATACCCGCGACCGTTGCCCGTTGCCGTTCCCGTGCGCGCCAGACCCGAGATGATACCCGAGGACACGGTTTGCCCCACACCAAAGGGGTTCCCAATGGCCAGGGCCAGTTCGCCCACCTCAACCTGATCGGAATCCCGCAGGCTTAGGAAAGGCAGGTTTTCGGCCTCGTCCAAACGCAGGATCGCAATATCGCTTTGTTCATGGCCCAAAACAACAGTGGCCGAAAACTCGCGTCGGTCCGTGGTGACGACCCGAATCTCTGTTGCGGACCCAACCACGTGATAGTTGGACACGACATAGCCGTCATCGGACAGGATCACCCCAGAACCCAACGAGTTTTGAACACGCGGCTGTGGCGTGCCAAAGCCGCGGCCAAAGAAGTCTTTGAAAAACGGGTCCGAAAAGAACGGGCTGGCGCGCCCCTGCCGCACGATCTTGGCATAGATATTCACGACCGCAGGAGAGGCTTTTTTTACCACAGGAGCAAAGCCCAGCGAAATCTCGGCTTGCGACTGCGGCACACGTGTTTCAGCCGTCGCAAATGTGGAAACTGCACAGGTCAAAGCGATTAGTGTCGCGCGAAGCATGGATACCTCTACCTCAAAAGCTGCGTAGGATATGCGACTACGGGCGCGCTAATGCAAGCACCTGTCCGGCGTGCTCAATCCAGTGGCGCGTGCAGGCGGGTCCCTTTTGTAATGATCCCACCCCGATTGCCCACTTCGATCGACCCGTAGCGCTGCTTGAAAACGTCAGGTAACTCCCGGTCTCCGTCGGGTGAGAGCCATAGGCGAAAAAGATGCCGACGCTTGGCCGGATCAGGCCAGTCCACAAAACCCGTCCGGTCGTGTAACTGAGAATGGTTGTAGACAAATTGCATGTCGCCTGGTTGCAACCGCATGGTCAGATATAGATCTGAGTCGTTCGACAAGGAGTCGAACTTGTCCAAAGCAGCGACATGCTCTGGGGTCAGGCGCATGGCTTCGGGAAACCGCTGCGCGCTGTCGATGTACTGTCGCTGATAGAATACGGTCAGCTTGCCATCATGCCAGTTGAAGGGCGGAATAGTCATAAAGGGCTGCATGCCTTCCGGCACTTCACCGCGCCGGTCGGTTGCTATCGGGTCGAACAATCGCTCCAGCAGGTCCGGGCATTCGTTGCGCATCCGGTTATAGATGGCTTCAGCGCTGACCAGCAGTGAATCCCCGCCCTCTTTGGCGTCCCGAAGACACAAAAGCCCCACGATATCGGCACTGTCTGTGTGAAATGTCTGGCGCTCGTGGGTCTGATAGATCCGCGTGTTCGGGTCACTTGCGTCCGCACCAATATCCCGGACATGACCCAGAATATGCCCCTGCGCATTTTGGGATCGTGCCGATCCCAAATGGGCACCCACCCCGCAGAAGATCGCGGCGGCCATTTCCTGAGAATAAGTCTCGACCGGCAGGCCCCGGATCACTTCGAACCCAATACCGTTGATCAGCGTGTCTCTTAGAGTCTCAAGATGGCCGTCGAACCGGCGCAGCGGAAAATCTGTTTTGGTGATTTCGCCGATATCCTGCCCCAAGCTTAGATAGTGGCGCGCGGCTTGCTCAAGGTCTGCGACATCCTCTGGACTCAGATGCAACAGCCATTCATTCTGCCGCGCTGCCATTTCCCGTCCGGTCCAAACAGATGGGCCGGAGATTTGCGCCGGTATATCAGAAAACACGGTCATCGCTTCCTCCCCTCACGCTTTGCGCATGTTCGCTTGTGAGAAAGCACAGGTCATCACCTGAAGTCACCGAAACTTGTAAAAACACGACACCAATTCGGTGTGCTAGCTCGAACGGTTCGGGTTCTACTCGGCAGGGGCCCAGTCAGGGCCTGGGTCATATTCTAGGATGCCCTCCGCGCGTTCCAGCGTGTCAGGACCCAAGTCCGCCTCAAAAATGATCCCGTTCTCACCAACAAGAAACGAGTGAATTCCGGTCTCGCCATACTCGGAAGGAACAGCCAACAGCGCATGACCTGCTACAAAATGATCCCCAACAAAGTACGAATACGCACCACCCGGAGCATTGGGCCCCTGTCCCTGAAGGATCGTATAGTAATAACCCAGGAAGGGTTCAGGTTCGTAATCCTCTTCTCCATCACTCCACCCAGATGCCACCGCTCGTGCGAGCGCCGCGCCGACAAAGCTGTCTTCCTCGGGCCAGAACAGACCATCTTTCACACCCGGATCGGAAATGATGTTGCGCGCGAATTCCATCACGCCGTCGCCATTATGGTCGGCCAAACGGAACGCGGCCTGAAGATCGACATAAGCATCAAGCAATTCCAGCACTTCTAGCTCATTCAACCCGATCTCGCGGGCCGAAACCTCTTCGATGCCCGCTTCGAGGTCAAAGTGCCATTCCTCACCGGCCCGAGAAATCGGGATTGGGAAGGGCCAGCTGTCTTCCCCCAGCAAGACGACAACACCGTCCTCGTCCGGCTGGAAACGATAGCCCTCGGCATACATGCCAAGCACTTCCTCTCGTCTGGCGCGGTCTTCTTCTGGGTCGCCGGTTGCAAGCAAGTCTTCGGCTTCAGCCCCAAACACGTCCAGCAACTGGTCCCGATCATCCGACTTCAGAGCACCGACAAACGCATCCAAAGCCGCTTGCGGGCTGTTGTATCGGGCACCCTCGGATGCCGCTGTGCTCGCCGTGATCAAAAGAATGGCAGAAGAAACTATGAAATTCCGCATCTTATCTCCTCCGCTTTCCCTTGGCCGCGTGCCCGCGTTTTGACGCGCTGTGGGTTCTCTTGCCGGACGCTTTCTTTTGCATGGCTTTCCCTTTGGCCGCAGGTTTTTTCTGCTGAATTGCAGCCTTTTGGGCCTGGGGTTTCTTCGCGGTCTTCGCATTGCTTTTAACCGGTTTCTTGGCGGCACCAGAGGATTGCTTGGTTCTGTCCACAGCCTTCTGTTTCGCGGCGGCTCTGTCAGTGTCGACATTCCCCCGATTGACCTTGGGCAGTTGCTTGTCATTGCCGCGGTTGGCCAGTGCACCACCTGCAATCGCCCCGGCGCCCGCCCCGGCCGCCAACGCCGCAGCGCCCGAGCCGTCCCGACTTATGTCGGCAGCCCCGGATTCTCGGCTGAGCTTTGAGCGCAGCTCATCTGTGCGGCCATTTGGCCGGTCAACGGGCAATGTTCCGGCACCGCCGCCAGTGCGTTTATGATCGGCGATTTTTTTCCGCGCTTGTTGCTGACGGTTCGTATCAGGCTTCCATTCAACATCTGTGCGATTAATGTTGTTGCCGATATTGACGTTACCATCGACGTCTATGTCGATATTCGGGTTTCTGTAGATCGGGCCACCGCCCCAGCCACCGCAGTTTCGACACCCCCAATAACCATACCAATCATCGTCATCGTCGAAAATCTCGTCAATCAAAGCCACGGTGCCAAAGGTCAGCAGAGCGGCCCCCACCACGTTACCTGTTGATGGCCCGGTATAGACGGTCGCAGGATCGTATTGCGGAACATAAACGGTTTCCGTGTTGGTCGGTGTGATGACGACAGTTTCATCCTCTTCAACCTCAACCGTTTGTTCCGGGCCGGACACCAGTGCACCGCTGTCGATTGCCTGATCCCGCATCACCTGGACAGCATCCATCACATCGTCAGACTGGGCCAGCATTGCTGTTCCCATTGTTTCGGTCCAGTCGACATGCGTCGCCATTTGCCCAACGACTTCGGGGAACGCTGTTGCAAGCACGCTGACGGACGGGTCCCAACCCATGGCCTCGATTTCAGGCTCAAGCTCCGCCGGATCTCGGTCTGCGTTGTCGATCAGAAAACGCTCGGCCTTCACAATCTCTAGCGGCTGGGTCGAGGCGACAAGTATCTGGATGAGCAGAGTATCCGGATACAAGGCAACCGGCGCGACCAGAGTTTGCAGTTCTGCGTCGGTCAGAAGATCAGTTGTTTCTTGCGACGCCGCCTCGGTCGTTTCATCCGTTGTTTCCTGCGCGAAAAGCGCAGTGCTTGCGCAAAATAGGGGCGCAAAAATCAGATATCTAAACATATTGCGATCCTTCAATTTCTTTGAGGATCGCCCAAGTTCATGATTCTGGCAACAAATCTCGGAACATGCGCCTCGATTCTAAAAACAACAAAACCCCCGCGTCAGGGACGCGGGGGCTAAAAAATCAGAAAGCCGGGCTTTCTTATTCTTCGTCTGCGGCCTCTTCGGCGGCAACGCGGGCTTTGTCTGCCGCGCCTTTGGCGTCGATGTCACGATCAACGAATTCGATGATCGCCATCGGGGCCATGTCGCCATAACGGAAGCCAGCTTTCAGGATGCGGACATAACCGCCCTGACGCTCGGCGTAGCGGGGGCCCAGAACTTCGAACAGCTTCGCGACGTCTTTGTCTTCTTTCAGCTGTGCCGCGGCCTGACGGCGGGCGTGCAGGTCGCCGCGCTTGCCCAGAGTGACCAGCTTTTCGATGATCGGGCGCAGTTCTTTTGCCTTGGGCAGAGTTGTCTTGATTTGCTCATGCTCGATGAGCGAGCCAGCCATGTTCGCAAACAGAGCTTTACGGTGCTCATGAGTACGGTTCAGGCGGCGGTAACCACGTGCGTGACGCATTTTTCAATTCCTATCTTGCGTTTTGCTTTGTCTGGCCGGCGATGCGTGTCACCGGCTCTCCTTGGGGCGGAAGTGCCCATGTCGTCCCCGGAAACCCGGGCATTGGGGAAGACGCGTTTAGAACGCGTCTTCGAATTTCTTAGCCAGATCTTCGATGTTGTCGGGCGGCCAATCCTCGACATCCATGCCGAGGTGCAGACCCATGCCGGACAGCACTTCTTTGATCTCGTTCAGCGATTTGCGGCCGAAGTTCGGGGTGCGCAGCATCTCGGCTTCGGTTTTCTGGATCAGATCGCCGATGTAAACGATGTTGTCGTTCTTCAGGCAGTTTGCCGAACGGACCGACAGTTCCAGCTCGTCCACTTTCTTCAGCAGCAGCGGGTTGAACTCCAGACCATCGTCCTCGTCCTGACGGCTTGCCGATTCCGGCTCGTCGAAGTTGACGAAGATCGACAGCTGATCCTGCAGGATGCGAGCAGCAAAGGCCAACGCGTCTTCCGGTGTGATCGAACCATCGGTTTCGATCTTCAGGGTCAGCTTGTCATAGTCCAGAACCTGACCTTCACGGGTCGGCTGAACGTCGTAGGCAACCTTTTTGACCGGCGAATAGATCGCGTCGATCGGGATCAGGCCGATAGGTGCATCCTCGGGCTTGTTCTTCTCAGCCGAAACATAGCCTTTGCCGGTGTTGACGGTCAGTTCCATGAACAGATCGGCGCCATCGTCCAGGTGACAGATGACGTGATCGCGGTTCAGAACCTCGATGCCAGCGCTTTCGCTGATGTCACCTGCAGTGACAATTGCCGGGCCTTTGGCATTGATCGACAGGCGCTTGGGGCCTTCGACTTCCATGCGCAGGGCAACCTGCTTGAGGTTCAGAATGATATCGGTAACGTCTTCACGAACACCTGCGACCGAGGAAAACTCGTGCAGGACGTTGTCGATCTGAACGCTGGTGATGGCCGCACCTTGCAGCGAGCTCATCAGAACGCGGCGCAGGGCGTTGCCCAGGGTCAGACCAAAGCCACGCTCCAGCGGTTCGGCAACCAGGGTCGCCTGACGTGCGGGATCGTTGCCCGGCTTGGCTTCCAGCTGGGTCGGCTTGATCAATTCTGCCCAATTCTTGTGGATCATGTAATCCCTCCATTCCTGTCCGCGCCCCATGACCAACAAGGTGCAGACGCCCGAGGTTCAAAATGACGTGCTGGGGCCGTGCACGAACACAGCCCCAGCTCAATTCAAAATCGCTTAGACGCGGCGACGCTTCGGCGGGCGGCAGCCGTTGTGAGCAATCGGGGTCACGTCGCGGATCGACGTGATGTTGAAGCCCACGGCAGCCAGCGCGCGCAGAGCCGATTCACGACCCGAACCGGGGCCCTGAACTTCGACTTCCAGCGTCTTGACGCCGTGTTCCTGCGCCTTTTTGCCTGCATCTTCTGCAGCCATCTGAGCGGCGTAGGGGGTCGATTTCCGCGATCCCTTGAAGCCCATGGTACCGGCAGACGACCACGAAATGGCGTTGCCCTGCACGTCCGAGATCAGGATCTTAGTGTTGTTGAAGGTCGAATTCACATGGGCAACGCCCGATGCGATGTTCTTACGCTCTTTGCGCTTAACGCGAGTCTTGTCACGTGCCATCAGTCAGACCCTCCCTTATTTCTTCTTACCAGCGATGGCCTTTGCGGGGCCTTTGCGGGTACGAGCGTTGGTGTGGGTGCGCTGACCGCGAACCGGCAGGTTGCGGCGGTGACGCAGACCGCGGTAGCAGCCCAGGTCCATCAGGCGCTTGACGTTCATCTGAACTTCACGACGCAGGTCACCTTCGACGGTGAAGTTTTCGTCGATGTATTCACGGATTTTCAGAACTTCGGCGTCGGACAGTTCGTTGACGCGACGGGTCGCTTCAATGCCCACGGCTTCGCAGATCGCTTTGGCCGAGGTGTTGCCGATTCCGGTGATATATGTGAGGGCGATAGGTACCCGCTTGGCAGTCGGGATGTTTACGCCGGCAATACGTGCCACGTGTCACTTTCCTTTTCGTTGCGGTTCCGTAACTCCAGAACCTTTTTTCACAACGCTTTACCTTGGCAGTGTGGCCAGAGGGTTCAGCATTATTCGAGGTGGTCGGGGCATTTGGGACGAATCCCGCGTGCGGTCTTGATTCCCTAAAGGGATGGGGGTCGATATGGGCTTTTGGAAGGGGCGTCAAGCCCCAACCTGAAGTCAGCCGAGAATCGCCTCGATCGAGGCGGTGACTTCTTCGATGCTGGCCAGACCATTGACCGGGCGCAGGTCGCCCTTGGCATGATAATACCCAATCAACGGAGAAGTCTTTTTGTAGTACTCCATCAGGCGAATACGAACGCTGTCTTCGTTGTCGTCCGCCCGCACCGGCTTGCCCGCCGCGCGCGCCTCTTCAGCGCGGCCAACGATGCGCTGCACCAGAACCTCGTCGTCGACGCGCATTTCGATCACCGTGTGCAGCGACTGGCCCATCTTGGTCAGCAAAGCCGCCAAAGCGTCAGCCTGCGCCAGTGTGCGCGGGAAGCCATCAAAGATAAAGCCTGCACCCTTTTCGGTCGTCAGCTTTTCTTCGATCAGGCCGATCACGATCTCGTCGGTGACCAGTTGGCCCGAGTCCATGATCTCGGCAACTTTCTGGCCCATCTCCGTTCCGCTGGTCTTGGCTTCGCGCAACATGTCGCCGGTGCTCAGTTGCACCATGCCGCGGGTTTCAACCAGATGCTGCGCTTGCGTGCCCTTGCCTGCCCCCGGGGGGCCCAAAAGAATGATGTTCATCGACGAGCGGGTCCCTTCCTGCCGCGTTTCTTGCTCTTACCGCGCAGTTGGGACTTTTCAATCAGCCCTTCGTATTGATGCGCCAGCAGATGGCTCTGAACCTGTTGGATTGTATCCATGGTTACAGAGACAATAATCAGAACCGAGGTGCCGCCGAAATAGAACGGGATAGCGAACTGGTTTCGCAGAATCTCGGGCAACAGGCAGACCGCCGCCAGATAGGCCGAGCCCAGAACCAGAACACGGTTGACCACGTATTCCAGATACTCGGCGGTCTTTTTACCCGGACGGATACCCGGCACAAAACCGTTTTGCTTTTTCAGGTTGTCCGCCACGTCATCGGGCTTGAACGACACGTTGAACGTATAGAAATACGCAAAGAACACGATCATCGAAGCGAAGAACAACAGATACAGCGGCTGTCCGGGGCCGAAATTGGCCAGCATCCACGACATGATCGGTCCGTTCGCAGCACCTGCCGAGAAGGTTGAGATCGTTACCGGCAGCAGCAGCAACGAGCTGGCAAAGATCGCAGGGATCACGCCCGCCGGGTTCACTTTGACCGGCAGGTGGCTGGAGCCGCCTTCGTAGACTTTCATACCGGCCTGACGACGCGGATACTGAATGTGAACCTTGCGCAACGCACGTTCCATAAAGACCACAAAAGTGATCACAGCGATGACCATGACGATCACGCCAACGATCACTGCGGGGCTGATGGCGCCCGAACGTCCCGAGGCAAAGAACTGCGCCAGCGCGGCGGGAACCTCGGCGATGATGCCGACGAAGATGATCAAAGAGATACCATTGCCGATACCGCGCGCGGTGATCTGTTCACCCAACCACATCAGGAACATGGTGCCGCCGACCAGGGTAATCATGGTCGACATACGGAAGAACATGCCCGGATCGGTCGCCAGATCCCCTGCTTCCAGCGAGACCGCCAGACCATAAGCCTGCACAGTGGCCAGAGCCACGGTGCCGAAGCGGGTGTACTGGTTGATTTTCTTGCGGCCCTGTTCGCCCTCTTTCTTGAGTTGCTCAAGCGCGGGAACCATGGATGTCAGCAGCTGCACGATGATCGAGGCCGAAATATAGGGCATGATGCCGAGGGCAAAGATACCCATCCGCCCCAGCGCTCCGCCGGTGAACATCGAAACCATGCCGCCGATGCCTTGCCCCGCCTGTTCCATGAATTCGCGCAGCGCTTGCCCGTCGATCCCCGGCACCGGAATAAAGGTGCCCAGACGATAGACGATCAGCAAACCCAGCGTGAACAGGATGCGGTTGCGCAGATCGGTGGCTTTGCCCAAAGCAGCCCAGCTTGTATTGGCTGCCATTTGTTCTGCTGCTGATACCATAAATCGGTCTCTCTTATGCAAACGCCGCCCGGAACCGTTTTCCGGCTCGGACGGCGTCTTGGAAAACTCTGAGGTCTATGTAAGCGGGTCTTGGCCCGCTCACAAGCGATTACTCTGCCGCAGCAGCTTTTGTGACCTTCAGTGAACCGCCCGCTTTTTCAACTGCCTCAACGGCAGATTTCGAAGCACCGGTTACTTCCAGGTTCACTTTGGCACTGATTTCGCCTTTGGCCAGAACGCGGATACCGTCCAGCTTGCGGCGGACCAGACCGGACGCAACCAGAGCGTCTTCGGTGATCGCAGCCGAAGCATCCAGCTTGCCGGCTTCGACAAACTTCTGGATCAGGCCCAGGTTAACAACGGCGAATGCTTTGCGGTTCGGCTTGCTGAAGCCACGCTTTGGCAGACGCTGGTACAATGGCATCTGACCGCCTTCGTAGCCATTGATGGCCACACCCGAGCGGGATTTCTGGCCTTTGATACCACGGCCACCCATTTTACCTTTGCCGGAACCCGGACCACGGCCAACGCGCGTGCGTTTCGGTGCGGCGCCAGGATTGTCGCGCAATTCGTTCAGTTTCATTTCGCTTCTCCTAAGCCGGATATGACCCCCGAAGCGTGATGGGCCAAACACGGCATTTCTTGGTTTTGATTCTCATGGCGGAAAGCCACCGCAGGCGTATAGGCCCGATGGCGGGGCTTGGCAAGCCTGCAGATTGCCGTCTGGCCTGCGGTACGGTCACAAGCCCCTGTATGAGGTTTCCAGATGATACCTAAATGACAAGCTCACTGCATTCTGACCGTTATTTGACTACGAATTGCAGCGGTTTTGACAGAAACCACTTGCCATGCCGGGGTGGTAGTCTATCGGGATGCCTGAAAACACCAGACTGGCAGGCGCATGACTCACCCTTCTCACTCGCTTCGGGACAAGCCGGAGAAAACCGCCGCACGTGACTGGGTCACAACTCTTGCCAAATATCGCGAACCGGACGAACTGCGCAGCTCGTTCGAGCTGTGCGTCAGCATTGTTCCATTCTTCGCGCTTTGGGCATTGTCCTGGATGTCGCTGTCGATCAGCTATTGGCTGGCCTTCGCGATTTCCGTGCTAAATGCGGCCTTTCTGCTGCGCCTGTTTGCCATCCAGCATGATTGCGGGCACGGCGCGTTCTTTAAGAACCGGGCCCTCAGTGACTGGGTCGGGCGCGGGATCGGCGTTCTGACACTGACGCCTTATGATGTCTGGCGTCGCACGCATTCCACGCATCACAACAGCTCGGGCAATCTGGGCAAGCGCGGGATGGGCGATATCCACACCCTGACTGTGGCCGAGTATCAAGCCAAAACGCCAATGAACCGGTTCTGGTATCGCGTCTATCGGAATCCGATCACCCTGTTTGTGTTTGGCCCCGGCTATCTGTTTCTGTTTCAGAACCGCCTTCCGCTGGGGCTGACCGACAGCGTCAGGTTCTGGGTCAGTGCGATGGCCACCAATGTCGCCATTCTGGTCATATTATTGACGGTCTATTATTTTGGCGGCGTGATGCCGATGCTGCTGATCTTCCTGCCCTCAACCCTGATTGCCGCAGCGGCCGGAGTATGGCTGTTCTACGTGCAGCACCAGTTCGAGGACACACATTGGGAGTCAGATGAGAACTGGCAGCTGCACGAAGCGGCACTGCACGGAAGCTCTAATTATATATTGCCGTCGGTCTTGCAGTGGTTCACCGCCAATATCGGCATCCACCACGTGCATCACCTGTACAGCCGCATTCCGTTCTATCGCCTGCCCGAAGTGCTGCGCGATCATGATGAGCTGGCCAACAGCAACCGAATGACCATCCGCGAAAGCCTCGCCAACGCGCGGCTGCATCTGTGGGATGAGCAAAGCCGCCGCCTGCTGTCCTTCGCCGAGGCGCGGTCGCTCTATGGGTGAGGGGCAACCTGACCCAGACCCTGATCGTTCCGACCGATCGATAAGCCGCGCCAGCGACTGCCCGTAGGATGGCGCGGCAACGGTTGATCAGCGCGCTTTATGGTGCCAGATACATCAGACCTCATAGTTAGGCGTAAACGTCCTCAAAGCACCAGCCCGCCGGGACGGGCAGTCGCTGGCGCAGCGGCCTTCGGCCTAGTCCCGCGCTTGGTCGCGGCTCAATGGGAACCGGTTTAACGCCCTCCTGAGCCTGCTCGTGAAAGATAGCCAATCTTTTTAGTGGGTTGAAACGTCATTGTATAGCTAGGCAGTCGGATGGTTTTCTAAGTGACTGTCCAAAATTTTGGCTTGGACAAGACAACTATACACCTTACCCATCAGCGCATGGGCTTTCTGAGCTTCGTCTTGCGCAATACGCACATTTTTTCTGTCAAAGTATGCTTTTTCGTGCACCACCTCGCGGCGCAAATCCCTAAACCACTTCAGAGAATTGTATAGTTCGTCATCTCCAACCCCCAGCAACTTCATTTTTTCCTCATAGGTGGCTTTATCATTCTGGTTGTACTTTGTCTTACTGTGGTGTTCGACAATTAGCAGGTGCAGAATTGCCTCCAACCACATCCCTGAAAACACGATTAGTATCAACGCGTTCTTGAAACTACGTTGGCTTAGATCAAGTGTCTTCCTCGTTATTACTACTCCATCAGGCATCATTCGCTGAAGCTCAATGTGATCATCCTCAATGTTGCGAAATGCATCCTGACAAATTGATGAATAAACTGTCACGTTGCTCAAAATGAATTCAGTCATGTCTTAGCGCCTCGCTTTATTCTCCGGCTGCTATTCTAACGCTGATATTTTTTGAAGTAGGAAACTCCCGTCAAACAGATTTGAACTCACTACTTTGGTGATGGAAACGATTTCTGCTGCCAAAGACGACGCGGTGGAAAGGGTAACTCACGAAGTCCGCTTTCTTTAGCCTTCATTCGTCGAATATGTTCGATACTAGGTTGGCGAAGCTACACGAGTCTAGAGTTGCCATAGAGGCATTGTACAGACGCAAAAACGTGAAACCAGAAAATCTATCGCCCTATAGACACCCACCCCCAACCCTGTTAAATGCTCCCAATCTTGCGGCCTCGGATTCGTTCCGGGGCCTCTGATATTTGTAACCGGGGACCTTCGGGGCCCTATACCCTTGGCACCTACGGGGGCCTATCACATAGCGGGGGAACTCCCTGCACTTGCTAAACGGAAGACAGAAAGCATGGCACTCAAGTCGTACAAGCCGACGACGCCGGGCCAGCGCGGGCTGGTGCTGATCGACCGTTCGGAGCTTTGGAAAGGACGTCCGGTCAAGTCTCTCACTGAGGGTTTGACCAAATCGGGCGGCCGGAACAACACCGGACGGATCACTTCACGCCGCCGCGGCGGTGGCGCAAAGCGTCTCTACCGGATCGTTGACTTCAAACGGAACAAATTTGATGTCGCGGCAACCGTCGAGCGGATCGAATATGACCCGAACCGGACCGCATTCATCGCACTGGTAAAATACGAAGACGGCGAGCAGGCATATATCCTGGCTCCGCAGCGTCTGGCTGTTGGTGACAAAGTCGTGGCATCCGCCAAGGCCGACATCAAGCCGGGCAACGCAATGCCGTTCTCGGGCATGCCCATTGGTACCATTGTCCACAACATCGAGATGAAGCCTGGCAAAGGCGGTCAGATCGCACGTGCGGCTGGTACTTACGCTCAGTTCGTTGGTCGCGATGGCGGCTACGCTCAGATCCGTCTGAGCTCGGGCGAGCTGCGCATGGTCCGTCAGGAATGCATGGCCACCGTCGGTGCCGTGTCCAACCCCGACAACTCGAACCAGAACCTCGGTAAAGCCGGTCGCATGCGCCACAAAGGCGTGCGCCCGTCGGTTCGCGGTGTTGCAATGAACCCGATCGATCACCCGCACGGTGGTGGTGAAGGTCGTACCTCGGGTGGCCGTACACCGGTTACGCCGTGGGGTAAGGACACCAAGGGTAAGCGTACCCGCAACAAGAACAAAGCGTCCCAGAAGCTGATCATCCGCTCGCGGCACGCCAAGAAGAAGGGACGTTAATCTATGTCTCGCTCTGTTTGGAAGGGTCCTTTCGTCGATGCTTACGTGCTGAAAAAAGCCGAAGCAGCGCGCGAGTCGGGCCGCAACGAAGTCATCAAAATCTGGTCGCGTCGTTCCACCATTCTGCCCCAGTTCGTGGGTCTGACCTTTGGTGTGTACAACGGCCAGAAGCACATTCCCGTCAACGTCTCGGAAGACATGATTGGTCAGAAGTTCGGTGAATACTCGCCGACCCGTACCTATTATGGCCACGCCGCAGACAAAAAAGCGAAGCGGAAGTAAGTCATGGGCAAGGAAAAGAACCCCCGCCGCGTGGCTGAAAACGAAGCAATGGCGAAAACGCGCATGCTTCGCACCAGCCCGCAGAAACTGAACCTGGTTGCGCAAATGATCCGCGGCAAGAAAGTTGAGAAGGCTCTGACCGACCTGACTTTCAGCAACAAGCGTGTCGCGCAGGACGTCAAGAAGTGCCTGCAGTCCGCAATCGCGAATGCCGAAAACAACCACAACCTGGACGTTGACGAGCTGATCGTCGCCGAAGCATGGGTTGGCAAGAACCTGGTCATGAAGCGCGGTCGCCCGCGTGCCCGTGGCCGTTTCGGCAAGATCATGAAGCCGTTCTCGGAGATCACCATCAAGGTGCGTCAAGTTGAGGAGCAAGCCTAATGGGACATAAAGTCAATCCGATCGGCATGCGCCTTCAGGTCAACCGCACCTGGGACAGCCGCTGGTACGCTGATACCAAGGACTACGGTGATCTTCTGCTCGAAGACATCAAGATCCGTGAGTTCATCAACAAAGAGTGCAAGCAGGCCGGTGTTGCACGTGTGATCATCGAACGTCCGCACAAGAAGTGCCGCGTCACGATCCACACCGCACGTCCGGGTGTCATCATCGGCAAGAAAGGTGCGGACATCGAAGTTCTGCGCAAGAAGCTGGCCAAGATGACCGACAGCGAACTGCACCTGAACATCGTCGAAGTGCGCAAGCCGGAACTCGACGGTCAACTGGTTGCCGAGTCGATCGCTCAGCAGCTGGAACGCCGTGTCTCGTTCCGCCGCGCGATGAAGCGTGCCGTTCAGAACGCCATGCGCATGGGCGCCCTGGGTATCCGGGTGAACGTCGCTGGTCGTCTGGGTGGTGCCGAAATCGCACGGACCGAGTGGTACCGCGAAGGCCGCGTGCCTCTGCACACCCTGCGTGCCGACATCGATTACGCACATGCCGAAGCGATGACTCCTTACGGGATCATCGGGATCAAGGTCTGGATCTTCAAAGGTGAGATCATGGAGCACGATCCGCAGGCACGTGACCGTAAAGCACAGGAACTCCAGGATGGTCCGGCACCTCGCGGTGCAGGCGGCCGTCGCTAAGGGGGAATTGAGATGCTTCAACCAAAGCGTACAAAATTCCGCAAGATGCACAAAGGCCGGATCAAGGGTGAAGCCAAAGGCGGCTCTGATCTGAACTTTGGCACTTACGGTCTGAAAGCTCTGCAGCCTGAACGCGTCACCGCGCGTCAGATCGAAGCTGCACGTCGTGCCATGACCCGTCACATGAAACGTCAGGGTCGTGTCTGGATCCGTATCTTCCCCGACACTCCGGTCACTGCAAAGCCGATCGAAGTTCGTATGGGTAAAGGTAAGGGTTCGGTGGACCGCTGGGTTTGCAAGGTCAAGCCCGGTCGCGTGATGTTCGAGATCGACGGCGTCAATGACGACATCGCCCGCGAGGCCCTGCGCCTGGCTGCGATGAAGCTGCCGATCAAGACCCGCGTAGTGGTTCGCGAAGACTGGTAAGCGATTGGGGCTCAGGCCCTGTTCGTTAAAAGATTGACCCCCCGTCGGGACACCGGCGGGGGTTTTATGTTGGGGCGCTGCCCCCGCCGCGGCAAGCCGCGCCTCCCCCGAGGTATTTTCAGCCAGATGAAAAATGGATCCCTGCTTCATCTGGCCAAAAATATCTCGGAGCGCGAGGCAGAGCCTCGCAATTCCGCCATCGCCTTCCCCGCATCACTGGTCTAAGAGAGGGCGCATGGCACAGATTGAATCACTCTTCGTTACCCGTCTCTATCGCGCAGCTTTGTCCGAGTTTGGTCCCAAAATCGACGCGGAGGAGCTTGAAAATTCTTGCCTTGTCATCGCCGAAGATGACGAGGCCGGACAGGATTGGTGCGAAGAAAACGGCTATTCCGGCTATACCAGCTATGCCTCGCTGACGGACCTGCCCTGGCGGTTCCCGATCTTTGCCGATCTGGTGAGAGTGCTGGATCAACACGTGGCGGCCTTTGCCAAGGATCTGGAGTTTGATCTCGGCGAAGGAGAGCTGAAGCTGGAGGATCTGTGGATCAACATCCTGCCCGAAGGTGGTATGCACTCCAGCCACCTGCACCCGCACAGCGTCATTTCAGGCACGACCTATGTGGCGATGCCCGAAGGGGCGAGCGCGTTGAAGCTGGAAGATCCGCGCTCGGGCCGCATGATGGCCGCGCCGACGCGTCTAAAAGGCGGACGGCGGGATTTGCAGCCGTTCATCTATATGAAGCCACAGGTAGGCGACGTCCTACTGTGGGAAAGCTGGCTGCGCCACGAAGTGCCGATGAATATGGCCGAGGACGAGCGGATCAGTGTCAGCTTCAACTACAAGTGGGATTGACCCCTGTATCAGGCATGCAATGGAAGTTGCGACTCCGGTATTCTGGAGTGGCGCTTTGGTGTTGTTCCTATTGACGCTCTATCGAACAGGCTGGAATTTTCGAGAGAGCACCTTAAAGATGGTCGGATTGCGGGGGTTAGGCGACCTCACAACGCTTGAATTGGTTGTTTGGGCAGCAACAATGGGCGGAACGTTTTACGTGTTCTTTCAGGTTTTGGATGCGTGTAAAGATTTGTAGCGATCAATCAGTTTTTTGACCCGATAGATTCTCTCCAAACTTTCCCTTGCCACCCACCCCCTAAACCCTTATACGGCGGCATCCTGCAAGTCCCCCGGCCGAGTCGGGGGATTCGCATGTCTATCATTCATCCACCAGGTCCAAGGTGACCCTGCAAGGGGGCCTTCTGGTGTTTTGAGCAAAGGAAAAAGGCGATGAACGCCCAAGAACTGCGTGACAAGACCCCGGACCAGCTCCGCGAGGAACTGGCCAACCTGAAGAAAGAAAGCTTTAACCTGCGCTTTCAACAGGCAACCGGTCAGCTGGAAAATACAGCTGGTATCAAAGCGGCCCGCCGCAATGCTGCCCGCGTCAAAACCATTCTGAACGAAAAGGCCGCTGCCGCGGCATCGGAGGAGTAATCCTATGCCCAAGCGTATCCTGTCCGGAATCGTAACCAGCGACGCCAATGAGCAGACCGTGACTGTTTCGGTTGAACGCCGTTTCAAGCACCCGCTGCTGCAGAAAACCGTTCGTAAGTCCAAGAAATACCGGGCTCACGACGAAAAGAACGCCTTCAAGGTCGGCGACACCGTACGCATCATCGAATGCGCGCCGAAATCGAAGACGAAACGTTGGGAAGTTCTGGAAGCGTAAGCTTCCGGGATTTTTCATTTGTCGAAACCCTGGGGGATCTAATCAGACCAGCCCCCACAGGTCGGGAGAAACCACATGATCCAGATGCAGACCAATCTGGATGTTGCTGACAACTCCGGCGCACGCCGAGTTCAGTGCATCAAGGTCCTGGGTGGTTCCAAGCGTAAATACGCCTCCGTTGGCGACATCATTGTCGTCTCGGTGAAGGAAGCCATCCCGCGCGGCCGCGTAAAGAAAGGTGACGTCCGTAAGGCCGTCGTCGTACGCACCGCCAAAGAAGTCCGTCGCGAAGACGGCACCGCGATCCGTTTTGATCGCAACGCCGCCGTCATCCTGAACAACAACAACGAGCCAGTCGGTACCCGTATCTTTGGCCCCGTTGTTCGCGAACTGCGCGGCAAGAACTTCATGAAAATCATCTCGCTGGCTCCGGAGGTGCTGTAATCATGGCTGCTAAACTCCGCAAAGGCGACAAGGTCGTCGTGCTGGCCGGCAAGGACAAGGGAAAAGAGGGAACCATTTCCTCGGTTGACCCGAAAGCCGGTAAAGCTGTTGTCGATGGCATCAACATCGCCATCCGCCACACCCGTCAGTCGCAAACCTCACAAGGTGGTCGCCTGCCTCAGGCAAACCCGATCGAGCTGTCGAACCTGGCGCTGCTGGACAAGAACGGCAAAGCAACCCGCGTTGGCTTCCGCATGGAAGGTGACAAGAAGGTCCGCTTCGCCAAGACCACAGGGGACGTGATTGATGCTTGATAACGCAACCTACACCCCGCGTCTGAAAGCACAGTACGCTGAAACCATCCGTGCCGCTCTGAAAGAAGAGTTCGGCTATAAGAACGACATGCAGCTGCCCAAGCTGGAAAAAATCGTTCTTAACATCGGTTGTGGTGCTGAGGCGGTCAAAGACTCGAAGAAAGCAAAAGCTGCTGTCGAAGATCTGACGGCGATTGCTGGTCAACAGGCCGTTGCAACCAAGGCGAAGAAGTCGATCGCGGGTTTCCGCGTCCGTGAAGACATGCCGCTGGGTGCGAAAGTGACCCTGCGCGGTGACCGGATGTACGAATTCCTGGATCGTCTGATCACCATCGCGCTGCCGCGCGTTCGTGACTTCCGCGGTGTTAAGCCGTCTTTCGATGGTCGTGGCAACTTTGCCATGGGCATGAAAGAGCACATCGTGTTCCCGGAAATCGACTTCGACAAAGTCGACGAAGTCTGGGGCCTGGACATCGTAATCACCACCACAGCGAAAACCGACGCTGAAGCGAAGAGCCTGTTGAAAGCATTCAACATGCCTTTCAACGCGTAAGCGCCGGGAGGATTGAGACATGGCTAAAAAAGCAATGATCGAACGCGAGAAAAAGCGCGAACGCCTGGTGGCCAAATATGCCGCAAAGCGTGCCGAGCTGAAAGAAATCGCGAATGACGAGAGCCGCCCGATGGAAGAGCGTTTCAAAGCGCGTCTGAAACTGGCGAAACTGCCGCGCAACAGCTCGGCTACACGTCTTCACAACCGTTGTCAGCTGACCGGTCGTCCCCACGCTTACTACCGTAAGCTGAAGGTCAGCCGTATCGCGCTGCGCGAGCTGGGTTCTGCTGGTCAGATCCCCGGCATGGTGAAATCGAGCTGGTAAGGGAGACATAGATATGAATGATCCTATCGGCGATATGCTCACCCGTATCCGCAACGCGCAAATGCGCGGCAAGTCCACCGTTTCCACCCCGGCTTCCAAGCTGCGCGGTTGGGTTCTGGACGTGCTGGCGGACGAAGGCTACATCCGTGGCTATGAAAAGACGACCGGTGCAAACGGTCATCCGGCCATCGAAATCAGCCTGAAATACTACGAAGGCACCCCTGTTATTCGCGAACTGAAGCGGGTCTCGAAACCCGGTCGTCGCGTATACATGGGCGTCAATGACATCCCGCAGGTCCGTCAGGGTCTGGGCGTGTCGATTGTCAGCACTCCGAAAGGTGTGATGTCGGACGCAAACGCTCGCTCCAACAATGTTGGCGGCGAAGTGCTCTGCACCGTCTTCTAAGGAGGTCTGCAATGTCTCGTATTGGTAAAAAACCGGTCGAGCTGCCCAGCGGCGTTACCGCCTCTGTGTCCGGCCAGACCATCGAAGTGAAAGGTCCGAAAGGCACCCGCAGCTTCACCGCCACCGACGACGTAACGCTGTCGGTTGAAGACAACGTGGTCAAGATCGACCCCCGTGGCATGTCCAAGCGTGCCCGCCAGCAGTGGGGCATGAGCCGCACCATGGTTGCCAACCTGGTAACCGGTGTGACCACAGGCTTCAAAAAAGAGCTGGAGATCCAGGGTGTTGGTTACCGGGCTCAGATGCAGGGCAACACCCTGAAGCTGAACTTGGGCTACAGCCACGATGTTGATTTCACTGCTCCGGAAGGTGTCACCATCACCGCACCGAAGCAGACCGAAATCGTTGTGGAAGGTATCGACCAGCAGCTGGTGGGCGAAACCGCGGCCAAAATCCGCGAGTGGCGCCGTCCCGAGCCGTACAAAGGCAAGGGCATCCGCTATAAGGGCGAGTTCATCTTCCGCAAGGAAGGCAAGAAGAAGTAAGGACGCAAACAATGGCAAACAGCAAAAGAACCCTGTTTCTGAAGCGCCGCCTGCGCGTTCGGAACAAACTTCGCAAAGTCAACGCCGGCCGTGTACGCTTGTCGGTTCACCGTTCGAACAAGAACATCAGCGTTCAGCTGATCGACGACGTTCGTGGCGTGACCCTGGCTTCGGCCTCGACCCTGGAAAAAGATCTGGGTGTTGTTGGCAAGAACAACGTCGAAGCGGCCACCAAAGTGGGCGCGGCCATCGCCGAGCGTGCCAAGAAGGCAGGCGTCGAAGAGGCCTATTTCGATCGTGGTGGCTTCCTGTTCCACGGCAAAGTGAAGGCTGTCGCCGACGCTGCGCGTGAAGGTGGTCTGAAGATCTAAGACTTGTGGGCAGCTTTGCGGCTGCCCCGATGATCCGGGGGCCTCGGCAACAGTCGGGGCTCACTTGGATTGAAGTAAACGGCGTCACAAGCGCCACATGAGAAAAGGGATGCCAAATGGCAGAACGTGAAAACCGTCGGGGCCGTGGCCGCGACCGTGAAGAGGCACCGGAATTTGCAGATCGTCTGGTCGCAATCAACCGCGTGTCGAAAACCGTAAAAGGTGGTAAGCGCTTTGGCTTCGCCGCTCTGGTGGTTGTCGGCGATCAGAAAGGCCGCGTCGGCTTTGGCAAAGGTAAAGCGAAAGAAGTACCTGAGGCCATCCGTAAGGCGACCGAACAAGCCAAGCGTCAAATGATCCGCGTGCAGCTGCGCGAAGGTCGGACCCTGCACCACGACATCGAAGGCCGTCACGGCGCCGGTAAAGTGGTTATGCGCACCGCACCTGAAGGTACTGGTATCATCGCCGGTGGTCCGATGCGTGCCGTGTTCGAAATGCTGGGCGTCAAGGACGTTGTGTCCAAGTCGCTGGGCTCGCAGAACCCGTACAACATGATCCGCGCCACCATCAACGGCCTGCAGAAAGAGCAGAGCCCGCGTTCGGTTGCCGCACGTCGTGGCAAAAAAGTTGCCGACATCCTGCCCAAGCGGGACGAAGCACCTGCTGCTGCTGAAGCAGAAGCATAAGGAGAGCGACCCATGGCAAAAACCATCGTCGTCAAACAGATCGGTTCCCCGATCCGTCGCCCCGCCGAACAGCGCGCAACCCTGATCGGTCTGGGTCTGAACAAGATGCACAAAACCCGTGAGCTGGAAGATACTCCTTCGGTTCGTGGCATGATCCGCAAGATCCCGCATCTGGTCGAGATCGTCGAAGAGCGCGGCTAAGCCCGAAACCTTCGAGAATTTCAAAGAACGCCCCTGACTTCATTCAGGGGCGTTTTTTTTGTCATTGATACCTGGACGCCCAGCCAACACCAATCTGCAGGACCACAACACCGAGTCCAAAGGCATGCGCCCACAGGCCCAGAAACACCTGAGGGCGGGGGAATCCTCGACTTTTGCGGCTTTTTGGCTAGACTTTAGGGCCACATAGTCAGGGGGTTTTTTGATGACCGACACAGTGTCCGAACCTGCCGAATCCGAGATTCTTAGAATCGGTGACGAAAAGTATCAAAAAGCAGAAAAACTCATCCGAACGACGCAAGGAGCGAACGCATCCAACGGGTTAAAGCTGGACCGGCACATAACTGTTGCGAGATCTTATTTCTGGGACGCTGAGGGCCGATCCACCCTTTTCCCTCGCCTTCTGGGGATCGAGTTTAAGGGTAAACGGGTCGGCGTCTTTCAGGAAGCAAAGTCATTTACCGTTTTGCTCGACACTGATGGTGAAGAATACGAGGTCGGGGTTTCTGTGCGCCTTGAGGTCAATGCCGACCGGTTTGAGTTGGGGGCGCAGGTGTCAATTCCAAATATCGCAGCAGAAGCACAGCTGGGTCACAGCAAGGCCGAGATGGAGATCAGTGTGCTTGGTTATTACGGCCCCCTCGGAGACATCCTGCCCGCGCCCAAGGCAGTAGATGTAACGAGCTACGCAGAATACCTTGAGTCCTTTCGAAAAATTCAAAGGCTGGTCTTTTCAGAAGACGGGGCGCAATACCACCATCCGATTCCCTTGGGAGAAAGACGAATTGTTCAGGCTGCGTCGAGTCTAAGCAGCTAGAGTCAATTCACCCCAGCAACGAAAAAGTCACTCTGGGTACATCGAGCGGAAACACTCAGGTTTTGCGCTGCACACGGTCACGTACATGTCGCCCAGTTGTTATTCCCTTGGTGCATATCGGCTAGACCGAAACTTCCGTTGTTAGCGATAACTTTCGACCTTATCTCAGCCTTGTCCAAACAAGGAACACAAAAAGGAAACGTCAAGGAATACGCCTTGATTTGAGAAAGGAACAAAAAGATGACAACTGCTGCACTGACACATTCAGGCTTGAACTTTACTGCACGGATTACGGACATGATCGAACGCGTGAAAGCCGCGCGTGCCCGTGCTGCCGAGTACCAGCGCACGTTTTCCGAGCTGCAACGTTTGAGCAACCGGGAACTCGATGACATCGGCATCCGTCGTTGTGACATCGCGGATATCGCACACAAGCATGTCTACTGTTCGTAAATTCGAACAACCGGAAGCAAGACACAAAGGCGCCAAAGGGCGCCTTTTTTGCTTCATGCATTGGCTCTCAGAATGGCTAGAAGACGCGCCACAGCAGGGGAAAATCCTTGTAGATCGCAATGACGCTGTACGAAGCTAAAATCCGGCTCTATGTCGCTTTCCAACCGTAGGCGTCCCGCACTATGCGTTTCGCCGATCCGCGGCCTGCTGACACCCTACCCCAAAGACCGCCTACGGCAGAGTGGTTCTGACTCCACTGCAATCCGCTGCTTGAGCTTGATATGGCCCAGCACCTCACGAAACGCGCGGTGCTTGGGTTTGCCTTCCAGATAATCCGCCAGTTTGAGCAGGTTGATCGGATGCTTCTTAACAAGCGTTTCGATCCGCTGCACGGCATCGTCCAACGCATAGTGGTCGACGAACTGGCAAGCCACCTGCGTCGGGGTCAGCAGACAATAGTCCTGAGCCCGCTTGTCCGTATAGCGCGTGATGTCGAAGGGCGACGCGCCAAGGGCATGGAACTTTGGAACATGTACGCGCATGTCCGCTTTGACGTGCTCCAACACCGTGCCGGAGGTCTGACGGAACCCCAGCGGGCCAAGCTTGCCGACGACATGGCGACGCATCGCCGGAGAGATCATGTCCACATCCGCCCGGTCGTATTTCAGATCATCGAAAACCGACAAAAGCCCCAAATGCTCGTCAGCAATCTGGAAATAAGGTTCGGTGCTGAATGCCCGCATCCGTTCCAGCACCTGCGCCCGCTCAATTTCAGGGTCCGAAACGAAATCGGCCCCGGCGGGTTGAACCGCCGAGGCCGTAAATAGTCGCAGTAAGCGTCGGATCAAAGACCGGTGCTCACATCGATTGTGTTGCCCTCTTCCAGGGTCACATATGCTTTTTTGACGTCTTTCCGGCGACCCAGCTGGCCGCGGAACCGCTTGACCTTGCCTTTGGTCACGGTGGTGTTCACCGCTTTGACCTTCACACCAAACAGCGCCTCAACGGCCTCTTTGATCTGCGGCTTATTGCTGTCGATCGCCACTTCAAAGACAACCGCGCCGTTTTCGGACGCCATGGTCGACTTTTCGGTGATGATCGGCTTGCGGATCACGTCGTAGTGTTCTGCCTTCGCGCTCATTTCAGACGAGCCTCCAGTGCTTCGACAGCCGCTTTGGTGAGCACCAGGGTGTCACGCTTGAGGATGTCATAAACGTTTGCACCCATCGACGGCAGGATATCCAGACCTTCGATGTTGCGCGACGCCTTCAGGAAACCTTCGTTCACGGTCGCGCCGTCGATGACCAAAGCGCGTTTCCAGCCCAGGTTTGCAACCTGTTTGGCCAGTGCGGCGGTCTTGCCTTCGGCTTCGGCGTTCTCGATCACAACCAGTTCACCTGCTTTGGCTTTGGCCGACAGAGCGTGGCGCAGGCCAAGCTTGCGGAACTTCTTCGGCAGGTCGTGGCCGTGCGAACGAGGGGTCGGGCCCTTGTAGATACCACCCTTGCGGAAGATCGGCGCGTTGCGGTCACCATGGCGTGCGCCACCGGTGCCCTTCTGGCGATAGATCTTCTTGGTCGAGTAGCTGGTTTCCGAGCGGGTCTTGACCTTGTGGGTGCCGGCCTGCGCGTTGTTGCGCTGCCAACGGACCACACGGTGCAGGATGTCCGCACGAGGCTCGAGACCGAACAGATCGGCGTTCAGCTCGATGTCGCCGGCTTTGCCGCCGTCCAGTTTGATTACATCAAGTTTCATGCTTCACCACCTTCCGCGGGAGCTTCTTCCGCAGGTGCTTCGGTTGCAGCCGATTTCACAGCAGCCGGGAAAGGCAGGCCTTCCGGTGCTTTCTTCTTCACGGCGTCCTTGACGGTGACCCAGCCTGATTTCGGTCCGGGAACGGCGCCTTTGATGAAGACCAGGTTCCGGTCGGCGTCGGTTTTGACAACTTCCAGGTTCTGGGTGGTTACACGGGCAGCACCCATGTGACCGGCCATCTTCTTGCCTTTGAACACCTTGCCCGGATCCTGACACTGACCGGTCGAACCGTGCGAACGGTGGCTGATCGAAACACCGTGCGAGGCGCGCAGACCACCGAAGTTGTGGCGCTTCATTGCACCGGCAAAGCCTTTACCGATCGAGGTACCCGAAACGTCAACTTTCTGACCTTCCAGGAAGTGTTCTGCCGAAATCTCGGCGCCTACTTCGATCAGGCCATCTTCAGAGACGCGGAACTCAGCCAGCTTACGCTTGGGCTCAACCTTGGCAGCGGCGTAGTGACCGCGCATGGCTTTCGAGGTACGTTTTGCCTTGGCAGCACCGGCGCCCAGCTGAACGGCAGTGTAGCCATCTTTGTCAGCGGTACGCTGTGCTACAACCTGCAGGTTGTCCAGGTGAAGCACGGTCACAGGGATCTGCTTGCCGTCTTCCATGAACAGGCGGGTCATGCCAACTTTTTTTGCGATAATACCAGAGCGCATAATCTATACCCTCCGATCTTACGACTGCAGCTTGATCTCGACGTCCACACCAGCAGCGAGGTCGAGCTTCATCAGCGCGTCAACGGTCTGGGGGGTCGGATCAACGATGTCCAAGAGACGCTTGTGCGTGCGGATCTCGAACTGGTCGCGGGATTTCTTGTCAACGTGAGGGCCACGGAGAACCGTGAACTTCTCAATCTTGTTCGGCAGCGGGATCGGGCCGCGCACGTTCGCGCCGGTCCGCTTGGCAGTGTTGACGATCTCTTGCGTGCTGGCATCCAGAACGCGATAGTCAAATGCCTTCAGCCGAATACGGATGTTTTGGCTTTGCATAGATACAGCCTTTTTTCAGGCGTTGAGGTTGAGAGGAGGACAGACGCGCATCGCCAACCCTCTTCGAACCCAAAAGGCGGGAATCACCCCGCCTTGATGTTCTTGTTGAGAACTCGCGCGTATTAGTGGGATTGGTCGGGTTTGGCAAGGGGGTTTCTGTGCAAACTGGACGCCTCACAAAACCGGATCAGAAAACCGAAACACCTAGGTGCATTCTACATAAAATCCGTAAGGACAAACTCTCTTGAACAGATCACTCACTGTGCGCTTAGACCCCCGCGCCCAGAATTAAACCCAATATGTCAACGCCAATGGCAGAACCAGCAGCGTCGTCAGGGTTGACAAGAGGATAAATCCCGCCACGTCAGGTGCTCTGTCGGGCTGGTACTGGTCTGCGAAAAGATAGTTCGCGACGGACGAAGGCATCAAGCAGCACAGGATAACGACGCCGCGCTCAGTACCAGTGAAGCCAAATAACCAAGTCGCAAACAAGGCCACGACAACTGCGATGCCTAAATGAACAATGGTCAACACACCCGCTTGCCGCACATCTCTTATCTGAAAAGAAGCCAAGGTATGCCCCATCGTCAAAAGGAGCAGCGGGATCGTTAAACCACCCAAGATATTGAAACTCGACTCTATTGGTTGCGGCAGGCTGAATCCGGTGAAAACAACGCCCAAAGCGATGATCGCCGCGTATATTACCGGAGAAGTGATCAGCCTTTTTATCGAAATAGAACCGGATGGAATCCATATTCCGATGGAAAACATGCAAAGAAGAATGACCACGACAAAGCCCATTGCATAGGCCAACCCTTCTCCGCCAAAGGCCAGCAACGTGACCGGCAACCCTATGCCCCCGATGTTTCCGTACATTAACGGGCCGAGGAAAACGGGCACAGAGTATCCTAACACTCTGAGGACAATAAAACTCAACGCGGCGAAACCAGCGACGATTGTCGCGGCTGCGGCCATCACCGTCAGAAAGGTGTTCGCATCGATCTGCGCCGTTGAAAGATGCGAAATGACAAGCGTGGGAAAGCCGACACGCGATATCAGCCCGTTTATCACTTTGTTGTCGAAGGGCACTTTGAACAGAGCCAGACAGTAACCAATGCCTGCACAGATCAGAACGGGTAGAATGATATTGAAAACATTCAGGAATACATGTTCAAGATGTGCAATCATCGCAGTTTCCGACCCTGTTAGCAGAGTGCGCGTTCAAATCTGAAGAACACTGTACCACCGTCGACAATGTGGCAAGGGCCTTGCGTTCGAGCTGCTGGTTAACAGTGCTCCGCGAAGTAGCGAGTATTGCGCTGTTTCTGATTTGCCCTGAGTTTTGGCACAAGTCACCTATTCTGGGCAGTTTCCGTTGGTTCATTCGCTAGATTTTTCGACGAATGTTCCTGACTTATTTGATCGCCCGGTTGGTACAAGATGTATGCGCTTGAAATGGTAGAAACGAAAAAGGCCGCCCCCTGTTGGACGGCCTTCTTTAGTTCTTTACCGAGTTGCTCCCGGCAGATTTTCCTGAGGAAAATCGCCTGCCGCAACCAGGCGCGACAAGCGCGCCTTACTCGATGATTTTCGACACAACGCCGGCGCCGACGGTGCGGCCGCCTTCGCGGATCGCGAAGCGCAGGCCCTGCTCCATCGCGATCGGTGCGATCAGCTCAACGCCGAACGACACGTTGTCGCCAGGCATGACCATCTCGGTGCCTTCGGCCAGGGTCACGGTGCCGGTCACGTCAGTTGTACGGAAGTAGAACTGCGGACGGTAGTTCGCGAAGAACGGGGTGTGACGACCGCCTTCTTCCTTGGTCAGGATGTAGGCTTCGGCTTCGAACTTGGTGTGCGGTGTAACCGAACCCGGCTTACACAGAACCTGGCCACGCTCAACGCCGTCACGGTCAACACCACGCAGCAGCGCGCCGATGTTGTCGCCTGCTTCACCGCGGTCCAGCAGCTTGCGGAACATTTCAACGCCGGTGCAGGTGGTTTTCGAAGTGTCGCGGATGCCGACGATTTCGATCTCGTCGCCAACGTTGATCACGCCACGCTCAACACGGCCGGTCACAACGGTACCACGGCCCGAGATCGAGAACACGTCTTCGATCGGCATCAGGAACGGCTGGTCAACAGCACGCTCAGGGGTGTCGATGTAGTCATCAACAGCCGCCATCAGTTCCTTGATCTTCTCTTCGCCGATTTCCGGGTTGTTGCCTTCCATCGCGGCCAGAGCCGAACCTGCAATGATCGGAATATCGTCGCCGGGGTATTCATACGAAGACAGCAGCTCGCGGATTTCCATTTCCACCAGTTCCAGCAGCTCTTCGTCGTCAACCTGGTCAACTTTGTTCATGAACACGACCATCTTCGGGATGCCAACCTGGCGGCCCAGCAGGATGTGCTCACGCGTTTGCGGCATCGGGCCGTCAGCGGCGTTCACAACCAGGATCGCGCCGTCCATCTGGGCAGCACCGGTGATCATGTTCTTGACGTAGTCGGCGTGGCCGGGGCAGTCAACGTGCGCATAGTGGCGGTTGTCGGTCTCGTATTCCACGTGGGCGGTCGAGATGGTGATGCCGCGCGCTTTTTCTTCCGGCGCACCGTCAATCTGGTCATACGCTTTGAAGTCACCGAAATACTTGGTGATTGCTGCGGTCAGCGTCGTTTTACCATGGTCAACGTGGCCAATCGTGCCGATGTTGACGTGCGGTTTTGTACGCTCAAACTTTTCCTTTGCCATGATGGCCTCCTTTTTCGGTAATGAAGGGAGCCCCTGACCGGAGCTCCCTCAAATCTTCGCTTATGCGTATTTCGCCTGGATCTCGTCCGAGATGTTCTGCGGAACCGGATCGTAGTGGTCGAACTGCATGGTGAACTGGGCACGGCCCGACGACATCGAACGCAGAGTGTTGATGTAGCCGAACATGTTCGCCAGCGGAACGAACGCGTCGATCGCGATTGCGTTGCCGCGCGGTTCCTGACCAGACACCTGGCCACGACGCGAGGTCAGGTCGCCGATGATGCCGCCGGTGTATTCTTCCGGGGTGATCACTTCGACCTTCATGATCGGTTCCAGCAGTTTCGCGCCAGCTTTGCGCATGCCTTCACGCATACACATACGGGCCGCGATTTCGAACGCCAGAACGCTCGAGTCAACGTCGTGGAACTTACCGTCCAACAGGGCAACCTTGAAGTCGATCACGGGGAAGCCAGCCAGCGGGCCGCTGTCCATAACCGACTGGATGCCTTTTTCGACACCCGGGATGTATTCCTTCGGAACGGCACCACCAACGATGCGGCTTTCGAACGAATAACCTTCGCCCGGCTCGGTCGGAGTGATCTCGAGCTTGACCTCACCGAATTGACCCGAACCACCCGACTGTTTCTTGTGGGTGTAGGTGTGCTCGACCGGCATCGAGATGGTTTCACGATAGGCCACCTGCGGTGCACCAATGTTCGCTTCAACCTTGAACTCGCGCTTCAGACGGTCAACCAGGATATCCAGGTGAAGTTCGCCCATGCCTTTCATGATGGTCTGACCGGATTCCAGATCAGTTTCCACACGGAAGGACGGGTCTTCGGCGGCCAAACGGGCCAGACCCTGAGACATCTTTTCCTGGTCGCCCTTGGTTTTGGGCTCAACCGCGATCTCGATCACCGGATCGGGGAAGGTCATGGTTTCCAGAACCACCGGATCCTTCGCGTCACACAGGGTGTCACCAGTGGTGGTGTCTTTCAGACCCGCCAGCGCGATGATGTCGCCTGCAAACGCTTCTTCGATCTCTTCCCGGTTGTTCGAGTGCATCATCATCATACGACCGATGCGCTCTTTCTTACCTTTGGTCGAGTTCAGGATCGAATCACCCTTGTTCATGGTGCCCGAGTAGATCCGGGTAAAGGTCAACGAGCCAACAAAGGGGTCGTTCATGATTTTGAACGCCAGACCCGAGAACGCCATTGCGTCATCGGCACGACGTGCGATGTCACGAACTTCTTCCTCGTCGCCGGGCTTAAAGCCCATGTAATCAACAACGTCCAGCGGGCTGGGCAGATAGTCGATCACAGCGTTGAGCAGTGGCTGAACGCCTTTGTTCTTGAACGCCGAACCACCCAGAACCGGAACAAACGCGATGTCCAGAGTACCTTTGCGCAGCAGGGCGCGCAGGGTCGGAACGTCGGGCTCGTTGCCTTCCAGGTATTCCATCATCGCGTCGTCGTCCATTTCGACAGCCGCTTCGATCATCTTGCCGCGCCATTCGTCAGCCATGTCTTTCAGGCTGTCGCGGATCGGAGCTTTGATCCAGCTTGCGCCCAGATCTTCGCCCTGCCACAGCCACTCTTCCATGGTGACAAGGTCGATCAGACCTTCCAGCTCGGACTCGGCGCCGATCGGGATACCAACCGGAACAGCGCGAGCGCCGGTGCGGTCTTCGATCATGCGAACGCAGTTGAAGAAGTCTGCGCCAATCTTGTCCATTTTGTTGACGAAAACCATACGCGGAACCTTGTAGCGGTCAGCCTGACGCCACACGGTTTCGGTCTGGGGTTCAACACCGGCGTTTGCGTCCAGAACGCAGACGGCACCATCGAGAACCGCCAGCGAACGTTCAACTTCGATGGTGAAGTCTACGTGGCCGGGGGTGTCGATGATGTTCAGGCGGTGCTTTGGGGTATCGGCGGTCTGACCGTCTTCGGTGCGTTCCCAGAAGGTGGTGGTCGCAGCCGAGGTGATGGTGATGCCGCGTTCCTGCTCCTGCTCCATCCAGTCCATGGTGGCTGCACCATCGTGCACCTCACCGATGTTGTGGGATTTACCAGTGTAATACAGGATACGCTCCGAGCAGGTGGTCTTACCTGCGTCGATGTGCGCCATGATACCGAAGTTACGGTACAGTTCGAGCGGATATTCGCGTGCCATTTTTGATAAGCCTCTGAATTACCAACGGTAGTGGCTGAAGGCTTTGTTCGCCTCGGCCATCTTGTGGGTGTCTTCGCGCTTCTTCACGGCAGTACCGCGGGACTGTACAGCGTCCAGCAGTTCACCGGCGAGGCGTTCTTCCATGGTGTTTTCGTTGCGGCCACGCGCAGCAGTGATCAGCCAGCGGATGGCCAGTGCTTCGCGGCGCTCAGGGCGCACTTCGACCGGAACCTGATAGGTTGCACCACCAACCCGGCGCGAGCGAACCTCGACCGACGGTTTGATGTTGTCGAGTGCTTCGTGGAACACTTCGACAGGAGCGCGCTTTACCTTGTTCTCAACGCGGTCAAACGCGTTGTAAACGATGCGCTCTGCGACCGACTTCTTGCCGTCGATCATCAGGTTGTTCATGAATTTGGTCAGTACCTTGTCGCCAAATTTGGCGTCAGGCAGGACTTCGCGTTTTTCGGCGGCGTGACGACGTGACATATCAGCCTCTCCTTCTTACTTGGGACGCTTCGCGCCGTATTTCGAACGACGTTGCTTACGGTCTTTGACGCCCTGAGTATCCAGAACACCGCGCAGGATGTGGTAACGCACACCGGGAAGGTCTTTCACACGGCCGCCACGGATCAGAACAACCGAGTGTTCCTGCAGGTTGTGGCTTTCACCGGGGATGTAAGAGATGACCTCGAACCCGTTGGTCAGGCGCACCTTGGCAACCTTACGCATAGCCGAGTTCGGCTTCTTCGGTGTGGTGGTGTACACGCGGGTGCAGACGCCGCGCTTCTGCGGGCACTGCTCCAGGTGCATGGACTTCGAGCGTTTTACTTTGGGCTGCCGCGGTTTGCGGATCAGCTGTTGAATAGTTGGCATTCCGGTTCTTTCCCCGTTTTGCAACACACATGACATGCACGCGCGTTGCGTGCGGCTAAATTCGCTGCGTTCGTGCGTCCACAAGCGCAAAACCCACGAGCGTTCCCATTCCGAGGTGAACGTCGCGGTTGTTTCTCAGAGGGCGCGAACTGTAAAATTGTCCGGGCCTTGACCAGCTCATTACTGGAATCGGCTACGGGGCGGCCCCCGGCACCGAGATGACGCGCGTAATAGGGGGAGTCGGCCCAAGTGTCAACAGCACTATCCCGACGACCGCGACCTAGTGCGGTTTGGGGCTTAACTGACTGGCCGCAAAGTCACCCTTATCCCTGTTGCGACCGGTGTACAGCGGGGGCATAGTTGCGCTGAATACCAGCCGATGGACGACAGATGCAAGTGATTGGCCTGTGCCGTTTTTCCTATCCCGCTATTGGCGGCTTTCGGCTGAGCCACAAGACAATCGAGGAGCACAGGCAGTTTCTCTATGCACCCGACAGAATGGAAGAACGCTTTCGCTTATTTGAAACCGTTACCCTGTCCGGTTTTCGCGTCCAAACGGATGAACGTTTTGAGCTGTTGGTGATAACGGAAACTTGCCTGCCGCAACCCTATTCTGATCGGTTGCGGGATCTGGTCGCCGGGATCAAACAGGTCCGTATCATTGAAAAAGATCCAGCCGATCATAAGCAGGTGATGAGAGAGACCCTAAACACCGCCCGGACAGACCCACACAAACCCTGCCTACAGTTTCGGCATGACGACGATGACGCGGTCTCGGTCGACTTCATAGAAAAGCTCCGCTCTGCAACGCGCGAAAACGCAGGGCTAATGCAGCAAAGCGAGTCAGTCGCGATCGACTACAACCACGGTTACGTCGCACGATGCAACAAACATCAAATACACGTCGCGCAGGTTTATCGGACGCTTCTGGGCGTTGGCTTGGGCATGTATATTCAGGGCGGAAGTAAACGGACAATTTTTGACCGTTTACACAACAGACTGGCGCGGTTCATGCCGGTGGTTAGCTACCCCGACGCGCCGATGTGGATGCGTATGCTGCACGGGTTCAACGACTCGGACCATGCCCGAAAAGACACGCGTGAGCTGTTGCCGCTTAATCCAGAACAGGCGGAAGAATTGCGGACACGTTTCGCGATCGACCCTAAAGAGTTCGAAACTACACCTGTGCGGGTTTGAGCAGATGCAGGTCCTCGGTCTTTGCCGCTTTTCTTATCCCGCCATTGGTGGGTTTCAGACCATGCACTCCACTGTCGAAGAACGGCGGCAGTTTCTGTATCAATCTGAACGGCTGGACGAACGATTCCGGTTGTTTGAAACCATCGCCCTGCCCGGACTGAAACAGCAAACCGATCAAGACTTTCATCTTCTGATCGTTGTTGGTGAGTGCTTGCCCAAGCCAGCCTTTGATCGCTTGCATGATCTGACCGCCGACCTGAAACAGGTGCAAATCGCCGCCAGACCTCCAGGCCGGCACAGAAAGGTCATGCAAGAGGTTATGAATGCCGCGCGTCAAAACCTCGACCTGCCCTGCCTGCAATTTCGCCATGATGACGATGATGCGGTGGCAGTGGATTTCGTCGAACGGCTGCGTGGAACTGTAATTGACAATGCCGGGCTGTTTCAAAACCGAGCCATGGTTGCAATTGATTTCAACTGTGGCTACCTGGCGCGCGCAGATGCTGCGGGCATTCAAGCCAAGCGCGTACATCGTCCGTTGATGACAGCCGGACTTGGAATGTTTGCGCAAGGCGGCAACCGCAAATCGATCATGAACTTTACCCACAACAGGATCAATCGGGCCATGCCGGTGATTACGCGCCCGGATAAGCCGATGTGGGTCCGCGGCTTGAACCGGTTCAATGACTCTCCCAAAACCAGAAGCACAACGGCCGAACTCAGCCCCCTATCACAGCTTCAGGAGGCCGAGTTTCAATCACGTTTTGCCATTGATCAGAGCCATGTCAGGCGGGTTCACTCTGTGCCTTGACGGGCACGCTCGCGGAACAAGGTGAACAAACCAGCGCCTACAATCAACGTAGCACCCAGCATTGTCACCGTGTCGGGCCATTCATCAAATACGACCCAACCCAGCCCCAGCGCCCAAAGCAGACTGGAATACCGAAACGGCGCGACAAACCCAACATCGCCCTGACGCATGACCATGACACTGAACAGGTAGCCCATCAGCACAAAAATAGCGGCGGCGGCGACCAATGATCCCGCTGCGGCCGAAACCGGAACCCACCCTTCAAACACCGAGGCAACCGCCGCAGCAATTGCGATAGAGCCTGAGGTTGCCAATGTCACAACCATCGACGGCACGTCGGCAGACATACGACGGGTGACGAGATCCCGCACGGTTATCGATGCCACGGCGATCAGCGCGTAGACAGAATAGACGCTGAAGCCGTCCGGGCCCGGCCGGACGATTAACACCATGCCAATGAATCCCACCAAAATCGCCAGGGTACGCCGCCAGCCAACCTGTTCGGAAAAAACCAACGCGGCGCCCAGCGTTACCGTCAGCGGCAGCGCTTGCAGAATAGCCGTTACGTTGGCAAGCGGCATGCTCTTCAACGCCGTCAGGAAAAAGAACGTGGCAGCCAGTTCAGTCAGGCTGCGCAACGCTACAAGCCATTTGTCGTGACGCGAAAAATTCAGATGCAGGGCCCCAAGTGAACGGGCAAGCAGATAGACCAGAACAACAGCCAAGGCACCTCTTAGGGCCACCAACTGAAAAAGGGGCAGCTCCTGCAGCGCGATCTTCACCAGCGTATCGTTCAGGGTAAACGCGGCCATGCTGCCCATCATCAGCAAGGCACCTTTGGTATTCGGGGTCATGTTGGCTGGGCTCCGGGCTGGCAAACGCCGGTATTGGCCAAACTATAGCTTCGGATGTCAATATCGCTTTTGCCCGTCAGCCGGATGTCAGCCGAAGGGGACAATGGTCCCAAACAGATTTAAACTGGACGGCTCGGTTGTATCTTTGACGAAATCCACCCAATCTTTTCCGTAGGTCTGCTCGAAAAAGTCTGGGTACTTCCAAATAAGATTGTGAAAGGTGAACGTCGTCAGCAACGCGCCAACCGTAAGCGCGCCTGCGAACTCTCGCAGTTTACCTTTCAGAAAAAGCATCACCATGATGCAAGCCCCGCCCGCAAGTCCGAGGCTGACGAAATCCTGCGTATCAACTTGCCGCTGAACCGGAATACCAACGGATTGGTATTGAATGTAACGGGTCAGAAACACGGCACAGATTCCCAGCAGTAAGGCCCCCAAAAACGCACCGGGATAGGCCAGACGTTGCCAGATGCTCTCGGTTCTGGGCCGAGGTGCATTCCTTGCGTTCTCATCCGAGCGCTGTTTGATCCGCGCAACGCGATCTTCGAAAGAGTTGTTTTCTGTGCCCATGAGCCAATTCAAAATCAAATTAAAATCTCAAGCCAGAGCTAAACTAGAGATTGTATGACCGCAAGAACGAGCCATCGTGCACAAATACTGGGTTGGATCAAAATGTCGTGCTGTCCTGCGACAGTAACATGAACCGCGCGCACTTTGACCTGGGCTAACCGAAATCGGAACTTGGTTTTTTGAATCCTGACAGGCAGGAAAAACAAAAGGCCTACACAGGCCGGTTAACGGCACTGTTTTGATCCTAACTCCGCCGCGTACGATGCAAACGAATGAAATTGACGTGCGAACGATCTATGGCTGCAACGCGGGCTAAATGCACATTGCATCAATTCCAGTAGGATGGGATTAAGTGTCACATCAATTTAACTTGATATATGCATGGAGTTGTTTTCCAGTCGACTAGAGAGTTGCCCAGGCAAGTGGAGGTAGAGGTGAAGGTGCAATCAGAGACATGCAGCAAGCCCCTCACATGGAAGTTGGGATTGGCGCTGGCATTTGGATATGCGTCACAAGTCGCCGCTCAAGATCAAAGAATTGTTCATGATGCCGAGTATTTTATTCTGGAAGCTCAAAACGGCTCAGTGTGGCAGATAGAAGACCAACAACTTGACGCAAAACTCGCCGAGTTGAGGGAGAAATACGATTCTCCTCCTAACCTCATCCACTTAATGTGGGACGACCAGCCACTCGGCGCAGTCGGCATCCCAGCCATGCAACAAATCCGTGGATACGAGACGCCGAACCTCAATCAGATGGCCGAAGAGGGTATGCTGTTCACGCGTATGTATACGGAGCCCGCGTGTACACCTACAAGAGCCGCAGCTTGGACGGGTCAATATGCTGTGCGGTCCAGCATGTTTTCAGTCGGTTTTCCTATAGAGTACGAAGGAATTGCGGCTGAGAATATCACGATTGCGGAAGTCTTGAGCGATGCCGGATATGCGACTGGATTTTTTGGCAAAACGCACCTTGGCGATATCGAAGAGGCCTATCCGCATAATCAAGGATACGACGAAGCGTTCACCGCGCTCTACAACCAATCGACGAGTCTTTGGAACATCGAAGCCGAAGCCGCCAACGCAGTCGTAGGGTTGAAAACCGAGCTTCTGCCCGAGAACCCGTATCAGAAAGACAAAGAGTTTCTTCAGGATGGCTATGTCTTTTACGTAGAAGGCACAAAGGGTGGTCCAACGCGAGAATGGTGCGGCACGACAAACGAGTGCTACCGCGCATTTGACGGCGAAGCGCGGGATCGAACGTTTGATTTCATTCGCAGAAACGCCGAGGAAGGAAACCCTTTCTATGCTGCATGGTGGCCCATGTGGATAAGCTTTTTGCCAGACCCAAACAAAGAAACACTACAACGTGGTCTGGTCGGAGAGGCTTATCACAAATACCTTGATCCGGACGTCGGACAGTTAATTTCGCTTCTCAATGAGTTGGGCATAGCCGAGAACACACTTGTTATCGCCATGTCGGACAACGGTCCTATGACCCATAATCCGCCTGCTGGGGCAGGCCTTGGGGAAGGACCATTCCGAGGTGGCAAAGGTGACTTTCTCGAAGGCGGCGTCCGCGTTGCTGCTCAAGCTTGGTGGCCCGGGATGATCGAAGAAGGGCAGATTGTCGGAGACATCATCCATGTCACGGATCTATTCACGACATTTGCACGCATCGGCGGCGCGTTGGAATTCGTTCCCAAAGACCGTGTGATTGATGGCGTCGATCAAACTTCTTTGCTGATCAATGGCGACAGCTTTAGCCGCCGAGACAGCGTAATGATCTATTCCGGTCCAAACCTCGGAGCGAGTGTGAAAGATCACTACAAGATGCACTGGATTTCGTCTGACCCCTCACAAGCGTCCGCTGGCATCACTTCAGTCTTCGACCTTTTGAATGACCACCGCGAAGTTAATCCCATTGTGGTTGGCGGTTTTCACTTCAAGGAGCCATTCCGTCGTATGCGAGCGCGGCACGAGCAGTGGATTGCAAGATACCCCCATTTGCCCCGTGCGTATGGCCCCGCCTACACCGGGATTGAAAACGCAAGGCCTGAGACCTTGGCGCTAAGCAATCCGCCCGAAGCACTGAATAACCTGCCTTTCGGATTGTTGGACTTCATTGAGCAATTGCCAAGTCTTCCCTTCGACCCGAGCGGAGACGTAGGGTTGGATTTCGATTAAATGTGGCGTTCGGCTTTGAATGCACAACTGGCGCAGGTTCAAATCATTGGGCTTCTGCTTTGGGCTCAAAACAGCCACTAGATGGCAGATCGAGCACTAACAATATTGAGCTGGCACTTGACAGTCTTCCACAAAAGAAAGGCCCCGCGTTTTGCAGGGCCTTTTTCAAATTTATGCTGTCGAGCTTACTCGCGGCTTTCCGGTGTTTCCACCAGAACGTCCAGCTCATCGCCAACCATGTCGTCGTCGAAGGTCGGTGCAGCCAGAGCAGCGGCGGCTTCGGCCTCTTCCCGGCGGGCTTCGATGACCACGTTGTCACGCGACTGCGCGATGTGGCGGACAGCCTGAGTTGCTCCACCGGTACCGGCAGGGATCAGACGACCAACGATGACGTTCTCTTTCAGGCCAACCAGCTTGTCCTTCTTGCCCTGAACCGAAGCTTCGGTCAGCACGCGGGTGGTTTCCTGGAACGACGCCGCCGAGATGAACGAACGTGTCTGCAGCGAGGCTTTGGTGATCCCCAACAGGATCGGCTCGCCCTGTGCCGGACGACCACCACGCGAGAGGGTCTTCTCGTTGGCTGCGTCGAACTCCTGCTTGTCGACATGTTCGCCTTTCAGCAGGGTGGTGTCGCCTGAATCCAGGATCTCCCACTTCTGCAGCATCTGGCGCACGATGACCTCGATGTGCTTGTCGTTGATCTTCACGCCCTGCAGACGATAGACGTCCTGCACCTCGTCGATCATGTAATCCGCCAGCGCTTCGACACCCATGATGGACAGGATGTCATGCGGAGCCGGGTTACCGTCCATCAGGTATTCACCCTTCTGGATGAAGTCCCCTTCGGCGACCGGGATGTGCTTGCCCTTGGGCACCATGTACTCGATGGTCTCCATGGACTCGTCCGCCGGTTCGATGCTGATGCGACGCTTGTTCTTGTAGTCGCGGCCAAAGCGCACGTAACCATCGGCTTCAGCGATGATCGCGTGATCTTTCGGACGACGCGCTTCGAACAGTTCGGCCACACGCGGCAGACCACCGGTGATGTCCTTGGTCTTGGCACCTTCACGCGGGATACGCGCAACAACGTCACCAGCCTCGATCTTCTGGCCGTCTTCGACCGACAGGATCGCATCCACCGACATCGGATAGTGAACCGGGTTGCCCGCGTCGTTGCGGACCGGTTCGCCATCTTCACCGACCAGAATGATCTCGGGCTTGAGGTCGCTGCCTTTGGGGGCCGCGCGCCAGTCGATCACGATCTTCTGGGTCATGCCGGTTGCTTCGTCGGTCTCGTCGCGGACAGCAAGGCCCGAAACCAGGTCAACGTATTTCGCGGTACCGGCTTTCTCGGCGATGATCGGCAGGGTGTAGGGATCCCACTCGAACAGCTTGTCGCCACGGGCCACTTTGGTGCCGTCTTTGACGAACAGCTTGGAACCGTAGCCCAGCTTGAAGCTGGCACGCTCTTCGCCGTGCTCGTCGTTGATCACCAGCTTCATGTTACGGCCCATGACCAGGCTTTCGCCTGCGGCATTGACCAGGATTTGCGGGTTCTCGAACGCGACAACACCTTCCTGGTTGGCTTCCTGGAACGACTGCTGACCACCTTGCGCAACACCACCGATGTGGAAGGTCCGCATGGTCAGCTGTGTACCGGGTTCACCGATCGACTGGGCGGCAATGATGCCAACAGCTTCACCGGTGTTCACCATGGTACCGCGTGCAAGGTCACGACCGTAGCAGGTTGCACAGACGCCTTCCTCGGACTCACAGGTCAGAGGCGAGCGGATGCGCATCGACTGAACACCAGCTTCATCAATCGTATCTGCCATACGTTCGTCGATCAGCTGACCTGCTGCGACGATCACCTCATCTGTGCCTGGACGCAGAACATCGTCAGCAGCGACACGGCCCAGCACACGTTCGGCCAGCGAGGCGACAACCTCACCGTCGTTTACGGCTGCTTCGGCAGTGATCGCACGCTCGGTGCCACAGTCGATCTCACGAACGATACAGTCTTGTGCCACGTCAACCAGACGACGGGTCAGGTAACCCGAGTTCGCCGTCTTCAGAGCGGTATCCGACAGACCCTTACGGGCACCGTGGGTCGAGTTGAAGTACTCGAGAACGGTCAGACCTTCTTTAAAGTTCGAGATGATCGGCGTTTCGATGATGTCACCGTTCGGCTTGGCCATCAGACCGCGCATACCGCCCAGCTGTTTCATCTGAGTGACCGAGCCACGCGCACCCGAGTGGGCCATCATGTAGACCGAGTTCGGCTCCTGCTCGGATCCGTCCTCTGCCCGATCCGACGACGAGATCGTCGACATCATAGCCTCGGTGACGCGGTCGTTACACTTCGACCAGGCATCGACAACTTTGTTGTACTTTTCACCCTGAGTAATCAGGCCGTCCATGTACTGCTGTTCAAAGTCTTTCACCTGACCGCGGGTGTCATCAACGATGCCCCACTTGTCACCCGGAATGACCATGTCGTCCTTACCGAACGAGATGCCAGCCTTGAACGCTTCTTTGAAGCCCATCGACATGATCTGGTCACAGAAGATAACCGACTCTTTCTGACCGCAGTAACGGTAGACGGTGTCGATCACCTGCTGCACTTCTTTCTTCCGCAGCAGGCGGTTGACCAGCTCGAACGGCGCTTTGTTGTTCATCGGCAGCAAGGCACCCAGACGCAGACGGCCCGGAGTGGTTTCATAGCGCTTCTGAACTTCGTTGCCTTCGTCGTCGATCTGCGTGATCCGCGCGGTGATTTTCGAGTGCAGATGCACCTCACCCGCGTCCAGCGCGTGCTGAACTTCTTCGATCGAGCCAAAGACCTTGCCTTCGCCCGGCATGCCTTCACGTTCCAGGGTCACATAGTACAGACCCAGGATCATATCCTGCGACGGAACGATGATCGGTGCGCCGTTTGCAGGCGACAGAACGTTGTTCGTCGACATCATCAGAACACGGGCTTCCAGCTGCGCCTCAAGGCTCAGCGGGACGTGAACGGCCATTTGGTCCCCGTCGAAGTCAGCGTTAAAGGCCGAACAGACCAGCGGGTGCAGCTGAATGGCTTTACCTTCGATCAGGACCGGCTCGAACGCCTGAATGCCAAGACGGTGCAGCGTCGGCGCACGGTTCAGCATGACAGGGTGTTCGCGGATCACCTCGTCGAGGATATCCCACACTTCGGGACGCTCTTTCTCGACCAGTTTCTTCGCCTGTTTCACGGTCGAAGACAGACCCTTGGCTTCAAGGCGTGAGTAGATGAACGGCTTGAACAGTTCCAGCGCCATCTTCTTGGGCAGACCACACTGGTGCAGCTTCAGTTCGGGCCCGGTCACGATGACCGAACGGCCCGAGAAGTCGACACGTTTACCCAGAAGGTTCTGACGGAAGCGGCCCTGCTTGCCTTTCAGCATGTCCGACAGCGATTTCAGCGGACGCTTGTTGGCACCGGTAATCACGCGACCGCGACGGCCGTTGTCGAACAGAGCATCCACGGATTCCTGCAGCATCCGCTTTTCGTTGCGGACGATGATGTCAGGCGCACGCAGCTCAATCAGACGCTTCAGACGGTTGTTCCGGTTGATGACGCGGCGATACAGATCGTTCAGATCCGAGGTCGCAAAACGGCCACCATCCAGCGGAACCAGCGGACGCAGTTCCGGCGGAATGACCGGGATCACGGTCATCACCATCCACTCGGGCCGGTTGCCCGACTCGAGGAAGGATTCAACAACCTTCAGACGCTTGATGATCTTCTTGGGCTTCAGCTCGCCTGTTGCTTCGGCCAGATCAGCGCGCAGCTGCTCGGCTTCGGCTTCCAGATCGATCTGGGCCAGCATCTCACGGATTGCTTCGGCACCGATATTGGCAGTGAACGCGTCCATGCCATAAGCATCCTGCGCATCCATGTACTCTTCTTCGGTCAGCATCTGGCCGTAGGTCAGGTCAGTCAGACCAGGCTCGATGACGACGTAGTTTTCAAAGTACAGAACGCGTTCCAGATCGCGCAGCGTCATGTCCAGCATCAGACCGATGCGGGACGGCAGCGATTTCAGGAACCAGATATGCGCAACAGGCGCGGCCAGTTCGATGTGGCCCATACGCTCGCGGCGGACTTTCTGCAGGGTGACTTCCACACCGCATTTCTCGCAGACAACGCCGCGATACTTCATCCGCTTATATTTGCCGCACAGACATTCGTAATCTTTGATCGGGCCAAAGATACGCGCGCAGAACAGGCCGTCACGTTCAGGCTTGAACGTCCGGTAGTTGATGGTTTCGGGTTTCTTGATCTCGCCATAGGACCAAGACAGGATCCGCTCGGGCGACGCCAGCGAGACTTTGATCTCGTCAAAGACCTTCGGGGGCGTCAGCGGGTTGAACGGGTTGTTGGTGATTTCCTGGTTCATTTGTTACCTCAAATCTTGCGGAAGGGGGGACGGGAGAAAGGGCAGCGCCCTTACTCCTCAACCTCCGCATCCAGGAGTTCCATATTCAGGCCGAGACCACGGACTTCTTTCACCAGAACGTTGAACGATTCCGGTACGCCCGCTTCAAAGTTATCCTCGCCCTTGACGATCGACTCATAGACCTTGGTCCGGCCGGCGACGTCATCCGATTTCACGGTGAGCATCTCCTGCAGGGTGTAGGCGGCGCCGTAAGCTTCCAGAGCCCAGACTTCCATCTCACCAAAGCGCTGACCACCGAACTGCGCCTTACCACCCAGCGGCTGCTGGGTCACCAGGCTGTACGGCCCGGTCGAACGCGCGTGGATCTTGTCGTCCACAAGATGGTGCAGTTTCAGCAGGTACTTGATGCCCACGGTGACCGGACGTGCAAATTGCTCGCCGGTACGACCGTCGAACAGAACCGACTGACCGCTTTCCGAGAAGCCCGCACGCACCAGCGCGTCGTTGACGTCAGCCTCTTTGGCACCGTCAAAGACCGGGGTTGCGATCGGAACACCGCGGGTCACGTTGCCCGCAGCCTCGATCAGGCCATCCTCGTCCAGACCGGTGATGCCTTCTTCGTAGACATTCTCGCCATAGGCCAGCTTCATCGCTTCGCGCACCGGGGTCAGGTCGCCGGACCGGCGATATTCACCCAGAGCCTCATCGATGTTCAGACCCAGACCGCGCGCGGCCCAACCCATATGGGTTTCAAGGATCTGACCGACGTTCATACGCGAAGGCACACCCAGCGGGTTCAGACAGAAATCAACCGGCGTACCATCGGCCAGGAACGGCATGTCTTCCATCGGAACAACCTTGGAGATCACACCTTTGTTCCCATGACGACCGGCCATCTTGTCGCCCGGCTGCAGCTTGCGCTTCACGGCGATGAAGACTTTGACCATCTTCATCACACCCGGCGGCAGATCGTCGCCACGACGGACCTTCTCGACCTTGTCTTCGAAACGGGCGTCCAGAGCGCGTTTCTGCACTTCGTACTGCTCGTTCAGAGCCTCAACGATCTGTGCGTCCTGCTCACCTTCCAGCGCCAGCTGCCACCACTGACCACGGGTCAGGGTTTCCAGCAGGTCCTCGGTGATAACCGACCCTGCCTTGACGCCTTTCGGGCCTTTGACAGCGGTTTTGCCAAGGATCAGGCCTTGCAGACGTGCATAGATGTTGCGGTCCAGGATCGCCAGCTCGTCGTCCCGGTCACGGGCCAGACGTTCGACTTCCTCACGCTCGATCTGCAGCGCACGCTCGTCTTTCTCGACGCCGTGGCGGTTGAAGACGCGGACTTCCACGACCGTACCGTAATCGCCCGGCTTCACGCGCAGCGAGGTGTCGCGCACGTCAGATGCTTTTTCACCAAAGATGGCGCGCAGCAGCTTTTCTTCCGGGGTCATCGGGCTTTCGCCCTTCGGAGTGATCTTGCCGACCAGAATATCGCCCGGTTCAACATCTGCGCCGATGTAAACGATGCCCGCCTCGTCGAGGTTGCGCAGCGCTTCTTCACCAACGTTCGGGATGTCGCGGGTGATCTCTTCCGGGCCGAGCTTGGTGTCACGGGCGGCGACTTCGAATTCCTCGATATGGACCGAGGTAAAGACGTCATCACGCGCGATACGTTCGCTGATCAGGATCGAGTCTTCGTAGTTGTAACCGTTCCACGGCATGAACGCGACGACCACGTTCTTACCCAGAGCCAGTTCACCCATATCGGTCGACGGACCGTCGGCGATGACCTCGCCCTTCTGGACGGTGTCACCTACCTTGATCAGCGGACGCTGGTTGATGCAGGTGTTCTGGTTCGAGCGCTGGAACTTGCGCAGACGATAGATGTCAACGCCAGCGTCGCCCAGTTCCAAATCCTCGGTGGCGCGGATAACGATACGCTGGGCATCGACCTGGTCGATGATACCGGCGCGTTTCGCCTGAATCGCAGCACCCGAGTCGATCGCAACCTTTTCCTCGATACCGGTACCGACCAGCGGTGCTTCGGCCCGCAGCAGCGGAACCGCCTGACGTTGCATGTTCGAGCCCATCAGAGCGCGGTTGGCGTCGTCATTTTCAAGGAACGGGATCAGCGATGCAGCAACCGATACCAGCTGTTTCGGCGACACGTCGATCAGGTCCACATTCTCGCGCGGTGCGAGGGTGTAGTCACCGGCCTGACGGGTCGAAACCAGATCATTGATGAACTTGCCATCGGCATCCAAGGTCGCGTTCGCCTGCGCCACGGTGTGACGCATTTCCTCGGTCGCGGACATGTAGTGAACCTCATCGGTCACCTCGGCGTCTTTGACGACGCGATACGGTGTTTCGATGAAGCCATACTTGTTCACGCGAGCAAAGGTGGCCAGCGAGTTGATCAGACCGATGTTCGGACCTTCCGGCGTTTCAATCGGGCACATCCGACCATAGTGGGTCGGGTGTACGTCGCGAACCTCAAAGCCCGCACGCTCACGTGTCAGACCACCGGGGCCAAGCGCCGAGAGACGGCGTTTGTGGGTGACTTCCGACAGCGGGTTGGTCTGGTCCATGAACTGCGACAGCTGCGACGAACCGAAGAATTCGCGGACAGCAGCCGCAGCAGGTTTCGCGTTGATCAGGTCCTGAGGCATGACGGTGTCGATTTCAACCGACGACATACGCTCTTTGATCGCGCGCTCCATGCGCAGCAGGCCAACGCGGTACTGGTTTTCCATCAGTTCGCCGACCGAACGTACACGGCGGTTGCCGAGGTGGTCGATATCGTCCACGTCGCCTTTGCCGTCACGCAGTTCCACCAGCGCCTTGATGCAGGCCACGATGTCTTCGCGGCGCAGAGTGCGCAGGGTGTCCGGCGCGTCCAGAGCCAGACGCATGTTCATTTTCACACGGCCAACGGCGGACAGGTCATAACGCTCGCTGTCGAAGAACAGCGTGTCGAACAGGGCCGACGCAGCTTCGACGGTGGGCGGCTCGCCCGGACGCATGACGCGGTAGATGTCCATCAGCGCGGTTTCGCGGCTCATGTTCTTGTCCTGAGCCATGGTATTGCGCATGTACGGACCAACATTGACGTTGTCGATGTCCAGAACCGGGATGTCGGTGATGCCCGCATCGATCAGCTCTTTCACGGTGCCGCCAATCAGGTCGCCGTCTTTGTCGTATTCCAGGGTCAGCTCATCACCGGCTTCGACATAGATCGCGCCGTTTTCTTCGTTGATGATGTCCTTGGCGACAAATTTGCCAACGATGTGATCGAACGGAACCAGCAGGTCGGTGACGGTGCCTTCGTCGATCAGCTTCTTGACCGCGCGCGGGGTGACTTTCTTGCCGGCCTCAGCAATCACTTCACCGGATTTGGCGTCGACCAGATCATAGGTCGGGCGTGTACCACGCACACGCTCGGGGAAGAATGGCGTGACCCAGCCCTTCTTCTTGTCCAGCTTGTAGGACACGGTGTTGTAATACGCGTCCATGATCGCTTCCTGGTCCAGACCCAACGCATAAAGCAGGGTTGTCACAGGCAGCTTACGGCGACGGTCGATACGGGCGAACACGATGTCCTTGGCGTCGAACTCAAAGTCCAGCCAGCTGCCGCGATACGGGATGATGCGGCAGGCAAACAGCAGCTTGCCCGAGGAATGGGTCTTGCCCTTGTCGTGGTCAAAGAACACACCGGGCGAGCGGTGCATTTGGGATACGATCACACGCTCGGTCCCGTTCACGACAAAAGTGCCATTCGGTGTCATCAAGGGCATATCGCCCATGAAGACATCCTGTTCCTTGATGTCTTTTACCGATTTCGCGCCGGTGTCCTCGTCGACATCAAACACGATCAGTCGCAGAGTGACCTTCAGCGGCGCGCTGTAGGTCATGTCGCGCTGCATACACTCTTCGACGTCATATTTGGGTTTTTCCAGATCGTATTTCACGAACTCCAGAACGGAGGTTTCGTTGAAATCCTTGATCGGGAAAACCGACTGGAACACACCCTTGATGCCTTCGCCGTCTGTTGGCTGCTCTGCATCGCCGGAGCGCAGGAAAAGATCATAAGAAGATTTCTGTACCTCAATAAGGTTCGGCATCTCCAGCACTTCGCGGATTTTGCCGTAGTATTTACGAAGACGTTTCTGGCCAAGGAACGTTTGAGCCATGTCAGATGTCACCTTTCGATGTTCTCAGCGGGCAAAGACACCGTCGGGCCCCGGCATCTTGCACAATCGAGACAACACGTCCGGATCAATTCATGGCCACCGTCCCGAAGGCGGCCTCCCGATCCGAAAACCGTGTCTTAGAAAACGCCCCACATTTTGAGGCCCTTTCTAAGACAGGTTCGGCTGGACCCGGATTTCTCCGGACCCAGCCAAATTTTTCGGCGCATCAGCGATGCACCTGAGACTAAGCTTAGGCCAGCTCGACTTCGGCGCCAGCTGCTTCCAGCTTGGCTTTGACGTCTTCTGCTTCTGCTTTGTCCACGCCTTCTTTGATCTTGCCGCCGGCTTCGACCAGTTCCTTGGCTTCTTTCAGGCCCAGGCCGGTGATGCCGCGAACTTCTTTGATGACGTTGATTTTCGATGCGCCGGCGTTCTTCAGAACGACGTCGAATTCGGTTTTTTCTTCCTCAGCTGCACCGCCGGCGTCGCCGCCTGCTGCAACCATTACGGCGCCGCCAGCTGCGGGCTCGATGCCGTATTCGTCTTTGAGGATGGTTTTCAGTTCTTGTGCTTCCAGCAGGGTCAGACCCACGATGCTTTCTGCGAGTGCTTTCAGATCAGCCATTGTATTAGCTCTTTCCGTTTTACAGTGTGTGTTCCAACGTCAGGGCATATGCCCCACGCAGATCATTCAGTGCCAACCGCTTACGCAGCTTCCGCCTTCTCTTCGATGGTGGAAAGGATGCTTGCGATGTTGCTTGCAGGTGCGCCAATCGCGCCGGCGATGTTCGAAGCAGGTGCGCCAATGCAGCCCACGATCGAAGCAATAAGCTCCTCGCGAGACGGCATTTTCGAAACTGTTTCGACGCCTTTGCGGTCCAGAGCGTTCTCACCCATTGCACCGCCGAGGATCTCAAAATTCTTGTTATCCTTGGCGAAGTCCTCGGCCACCTTGGCTGCTGCCACAGGGTCCTCGGAATAGGTCAGAACGGTCATCCCTGTCAGCAGGTCGGCCATGCTTTCACACGGCTTACCCTCAAGGGCGATTTTGGCGAGCCTGTTTTTGGCAACACGCACGGAACCACCCGCGTCACGAGCACGTGCGCGAAGATCCTGCATCTCGGCAACTGTCAGACCGGCGTAGTGAGCAACCACTACGACGCCAGAGCTTTCGAAGATTTGGCCGAGTTCCTCGACCACTTTCTCTTTCTGGGCTCTATCCACAGTTCTCTCCAAGTTTGGGGCGATACCTCACCCCGGCTCATATTTGCCGCAGCTTTCGCTCCGGCGTTCAGGTCCGTTATTACGGGATTGGCCAAAATGCGCCCGAGGGTGGGACCCTCAGAATTCTTTGGTCTTACCCGTCTCAGGCAGGGAATTAAGGGACCGAATGGACCCACCCACCGTCTTGGACGAAACGAAAGAAAGCGCACGACGAATCGCACGCTTTATTCCGCAGGTCTACTTAGGGCAGATAGGCGGGGTTTCCAAGGGGTAAATTTGCGTCAATCGCAAGCGTACTTTCACATTCATCGAAGCGGGTAAGTTTCATCTCAACATTGCTTCCGGATTCGGCGATCACGGCCAAAAGTGCCTAGCCTTCCTCAACACCGCTTGGGAACCCAATTCAAACTCAAATGCTTATGATGACCCTCAGAAATTTCCAGGGTCTCAAGCAGAACGAATGGAAAGTGATTTTGACTGACTAAGTTCTCTCGGCGCCGATCAGGTGCGTAAACGGATAGTCACAAAAAGATGTCGCTGCGGTAACGTCTTTCAATAACCTTTTGATCATTCCCGGATCAAGAGAGCCAATCTTCGAATGATGAGGCCAAAGTGAACGCCCAAAACTCGGGTTCAGGAGTATCTGTGGGCTGCAAGGACATCGATGGAATTTCCCGCTCGGCCAAATTGGGAAGACCGCGCCCCATCCAACTGGCCAATGAACCACCTTCATCCGCTGACACGGCAGCCGCAAAAACGAACGCGTCATCGCGCGCGCCAACACCCGCAGACAACGCATCGTCAGTAGAACGGAATGAAACCCCTGTATCCACGATTTGCAAACTACCACTCGCAACCGCTGCGATCGCGTTGACCAAAGCCGGGCTTCCAGGTGTGTTTGCAGTGACTGTGGTCGCAACAGTGTCCGGCAGTTCACCCTTCATTTGCTCGATAAGGTCAGGGTTCAATCTGCGTGCGCAATATCCACACATTGTATTCTCCAAGAATGCCACCTGACAGGCCCACGATCCCGTCTGGCTGAAATAGAATTTCTACGTTCGTTATTCGAGAATTACGGCAGTTTTTGGGCTACCAACTCAAAACCTAACTTTACCCTTGCACCAGTATGGTTTGCATAAAAGGCCGAGCGTGTGAAGTTTCTAAATTTGCTGCAAAAAGTTGGCCCTTCTGTGAAGGCATGGATTGGACCTAAAAAGACACAAGAAAAATCCCGGGCAGTTCGCACCACCCGGGATCAATTCTTCTAAGCTGAATGCCGGGGCTTATTCGCCCGAAGCTTCCGCAACATCCAGTGTCACGCCCGGGCCCATGGTCGAGCTCAGCGCGATTTTCTTCATGTAGGTGCCTTTGGCGCCCGACGGCTTGGCCTTGGCAACAGCCGAGACAAAAGCGCGAACGTTTTCAACCAGCTTGGCTTCGTCAAACGACGCTTTGCCAACGCCAGCGTGCACAACGCCGCCTTTTTCCGCCTTGAACTGAACTTCACCGCCCTTGGCTGCTTCCACGGCCGCTTTCACGTCCATGGTCACGGTGCCAACTTTGGGGTTCGGCATCAGGTTACGGGGGCCCAGAACTTTACCCAGACGACCGACGATCGGCATCATGTCCGGGGTGGCAATGCAGCGATCGAATTCGATGGTGCCGCCCTGAATGGTTTCCATCAGGTCCTCTGCGCCAACGATATCTGCGCCAGCTTCTTTCGCTTCGTCAGCCTTGGGGCCGCGAGCGAACACAGCAACGCGCATCGCTTTACCGGTGCCGTTCGGCAGGCCAACAACGCCGCGAACCATCTGGTCTGCGTGACGAGTGTCAACGCCCAGGTTCATCGCGATTTCGATGGTCTCGTCGAATTTCGAGGTTGCGTTGCCTTTGACCAGGGCAACAGCTTCTTCAACCGACAGGTTTTCCTTGCCGGCGACAGCTTCGCGCGCAGCGCGGGTACGTTTACCGAGTTTTGCCATCTTACTTCACCTCGATGCCCATAGAGCGGGCCGAGCCCAGGATGATCTGCATTGCGCCTTCGACGTCGTTGGCGTTCAGATCTTTCATTTTGGCTTCGGCGATTTCGCGAACCTGCTTCGAGGTCACGGTTGCCACGGTCTCACGACCTGGGTTTTCCGCGCCACGGGGGCGGTTACGCTTGCCGACCGGCTTCAGACCAGCTGCTTTTTTCAGGTAGTAAGACGCGGGCGGCGTCTTGATGTCCATGGTGAAGGACTTGTCCTGATAATAGGTGATCACGGTCGGGCAAGGAGCGCCGGGCTCCATGTCTGCTGTCTTGGCGTTGAACGCCTTGCAGAATTCCATGATGTTGATACCGCGCTGACCCAGCGCCGGACCAACTGGCGGCGACGGGTTCGCCTGACCTGCAGGAACCTGCAGCTTCATTGTACCAGCAAGCTTCTTGGCCATTTGGTTTTCCTTTCAACTTAGGCAGGACGCGTCCCACCCAGATTATGTTGCGTGGTTCGGACCGGGATCGCGATCCCAGCACCCTCCCACGAGAGAATCTCGCCCGAAGACGATAGAGGCGGCATTTATAGCGGAAAGGTGACGTTGGCAAGAGGATCCCGCCGTATTCCTGAACCATACCTGCACTAGCCAAACCAAACGTTGCGACAGACTGGAGCGGCTTAGAAGTTACCTAATTTGAATACAAAAGTTGCGTACGAACCGCCGACGGTTATCTTAGGGCAACTTAGTTAAAGAAGGGGCGGTCTGGGATGGCATCATCTCGACGAGGCAAGGGACTACTGATTTGTGCTCTTTTTGCTGTGTTGCCGGGGTGCGGCAGCAAAGCACAAGATCAGGGCACAGTATCCGAGACAGTTGCCCAATCAGAAGCATCCCAAAACGCTTCCTCACGCAACACGGCAGGCATTGATCCCGCTACCTATGCCGGTCGCTTTCAGGTAAAATTGACCAAAGAAGTTCCTCTGCGCGATATTCCCGTTCCCTTCACCGTCTACGGTGGTCTAGAGGAATCCAGCCCAACCCGACTGCGATTGCGCGCGTTCATGGATTTGCGCGGATTGCAGGAAAAGGCGCCCCAGATTTTGACGGGCCCCCTGGAAGAAAGTTGTAAGCGTCAAATCTATCTTGAGGTTCGAGACGTTACTGCCATAGGCGAAACTGTAAAGGTTGAGGGGTCAGCTCGTGCTCAGTTCACACGATGCAAGCGGAATGAAGAAGCGGGCTTTCGGTATTTCGGGGCCACGGTGGATGCGGTCGCTGTCGCCAAGGCAGAAGTGAAGGGTCAATGCCTTACATTCAGCATCGAAAGTGCCGATCTCAGCCCGCGCGGATTTATCGGTGCTGTCACCAACTTTTTCGGCCTGACAAACCGCATCAACGAAGCGGTCCTTGAAAAGGGTGGAGAGTTTTTGGCGGCCAATCCGGTTTGTCCGCCACTGCCCGAAGAATTCTCTGTTCTTGATCCGAATTACGAATCTGGCGGAACGCGCGAAATCGCACCCGGAGGATTGGGCGCCGCTGTTGTCGGATCAGCGGATGTAAGTGCTGAGACAATTGTGAAAGTCCTTGCAGGTCTGAAAGAACTTGGCGTGTTGGAGTTTGCTGAATGAGACTTTGGTTTATCCTCCCCGCCTTTTTGGCATCTTTTCTGGACGCCCGCGTACCCGACGCGCAGCAAGTGGACTTTGTCATCGATGCGACACTGCCCGTTCGCGATACAGAATTGCCATATACACTTGATCTGAATCTCACCGCCGCTGCGCCCACTCGGATAGGGGTCGGTGCCCTTCTCGACCTGCGCGAAGTTCAAAAGGTTGTGCCCGAGCGGTTGGCTGACAATGCAATCGTCGACAATTGTGGCCTGCAGGTCCGACTAGATGATTTGAGCTTTAAGGCCGAAGACCAAACAATAGATTTGGATGGCGATGTGACCATCACGATCTTTGAATGCAGCCGCACCGGTGAACGCAACTTTGAACGCGGTGAAGAAAAAAGATCGATCCTGGCCAGCTTGTCCACCGAAGCGACTGTCGAAGTGCGGGACAACTGCGCCTATTTCAAGCTTATTGATCTTACTCTAACGGCCCCCGAAGAACAGCGAGAGCAACTGCTGGAAGATGACACTTTAGACTCTGTGAAGGAGTTGATGTTGGCAGCAGTGGATCTTGCACTGAACGACACTCCTTTGTGCCCGGAACTCCCGGCAGAGCTTGCGTCACTTGACCCAGCCTACGACAAAGGCGGCCCGCGCGAGATCGCAGAAGGTGGTGTTGGCGTTTTCCTTGAAGGCTCAGTTGACGTCAGCCCTTCGACAATCCTCGACATTCTGACAGTGCTTCAACAACAAGAACTTATACCGGGTCGACCCTAGCGCAGACTAAACCTTGCCTGTCGAACCTCTCTTTGTTCTGGTTGGAAGACTGGGGCGTCAAAACAACAAACGCCGCGCTGCTCGAAGCACCGCGGCGTCTAATACAAGTGGAGAGCAATTAGCTCTGCTTTGTTACCTGCGTGAAGTCCAGTTCGACCGGTGTCTCGCGACCAAAAATCGAAACCGAGACTTTCAACTTCTGAGCTTCGTCGTCCACGCCTTCGACCATGCCGTCGAAATCCTCGAACGGGCCGTCGTTGACCTTGACCTTTTCGCCCACCTCGAAGGTGATCATCAGTTTCGGCGCTTCTTCGCCTTCCTGAACGCGGTTGAGGATCTGGTTCACTTCGGCATCGCGCATCGGCATCGGGCGGCCTTGCGGGCCAAGGAAACCGGTGACGCGGTTGATCGAATTGATCAGGTGATAGCCCTGATCCGACATTTCCATATGCACCAGCACGTAGCCGGGCATAAAGCGGCGCTCGGTTGTGACCTTCTTGCCGCGGCGCACTTCGATCACCTCTTCGGTGGGCACCAGTACTTCGTCGATATCGTCCTCAAGGCCCTGCTCAACCACCGACGTGCGGATCTGTTCTGCGATCTTCTTTTCGAAATTCGAAAGAACGCTGACCGAGTACCACCGTTTCGCCATGAACCTGTCGTCCTTGTCTGTCTTCGGGGTATCGGATGTGCCGGATACGCCCGTCATTGAAATCTTATCACGTCATCCGGAATAAAAAGCGGCGCGCAGCCCGAATCGCCACACGCCCATTCCGAATAGTCCTGCGTCAACTACTCTGACATTGCCCGCAGTGCAAGAGGGCTGCAGCGTTTCGGCGCTTAGCTGAACGCGCCTAGGATCAGCTGAAGACCACCCCGGATGCCCAGATCGACCAACGCAAAGAATACAGCCGTAAGCGCCGCCATGATGAAAACCATAACCGTGGTCAACAGCACCTCGCGCCGGGTCGGCCAGACGACCTTGGACACTTCGGCACGGACTTGCTGAATGAACTGAATCGGGTTGGTGGTGGCCATTTGGCGTGTTCTCTCTGCTAGCGGGTGGCATGGACATAACCGGGCATTGCGGCAATTTCAAGGGCAGTTGGATCAACTCTGCCCAACGCGGTCAGGGTTTGGGTTTGTCGTCCCATTCATCGCTCAGGATCCGGCGCGCATCGCCTTCGGGGTCTTCGTACTGGTTTGAACGAACAGTATAGATAAAGGCGACCAAACCAACGCCGCCCAGCAACAAAGAAATCGGTATGAGATAGGCAAGAACTTCCATCTGGTTTACCTCAGCCGCAGAGCGTTGAGCGACACGGTGATCGAAGAGGTCGACATCGCCAAAGCTGCGATCAATGGAGTTGCAAGCCCAATCACCGCCAAAGGAACGGCAATCACGTTGTAAACTGTCGCTATGCGGAAGTTTTCGCGAATGCGTTTTGTCGCTTTGACCGCCGTGTCGCACGCATCCGCGATGGGGCTCAGGTCATTGCCCAACAACACAATGTCCGACGCCACCCGTGCGGCATCCAACGCCGATGCCGGTGAGATCGAAACATGCGCCGCCGCCAAGGCCGCTGTGTCATTCAGACCGTCGCCCACCATCAGGACATAGTGACCCTGATCGCTGAGATCCTGAATGCGCTGCGCCTTGTCCTGCGGCAATGCCTCGGCAATCCAGTCGGTGATCCCCAGCTTTTCAGCCAGTGTGCACACAGCCCCCTGCGAGTCGCCGGACATCAGGACCACATGCTTGCCAGCGGAACGCAAAGCGTCGACCGCCTCGGCCGCACCCGGGCGCAACGCGTCCGAGAAGCGGAACGCCACAGGTGCGTGATCACCAATCGACAGCCAGGCTGAGGTTTCACTGCCCTGCTCGGCCCCGACCCAAGCGGCCCGGCCCAAACGCACACGTTGACCACGGTAATCACCTTCGGTGCCGTAACCCGGAACCTCAACGACGCCCCGCACGCTGGCAGGCTTGATCCCGGCCTCACGCGCGGCTTTCGCCAAAGCCACAGACAAAGGATGTGCCGACGCCTCGGCCAGCGCCAGAGCGACTTCGACTTTTGCGCGGGCATGTTCCCCAAGATTGACCAGTTCCGGCGCACCTGATGTCAGAGTGCCCGTTTTGTCGAACACCACCGTGTCTGCCTCGGACAGACGTTCCAATGCGGTTGCATGTTTGATCAACATACCTTTGCGGAATAACCGGCCAGACGCCGCCGTTGTCACCGCTGGAACGGCCAAACCCAGAGCACATGGGCAGGTGATAATCAGAACCGCCGCCGCGATATTCAACGCCGTGCGGATATCGCCGGAATAAATGTACCAGCCCAGAAAGCTGAGCGCTGATAGGATGTGAACGCCCGGCGCATAAAGCTTGGCCGCCTTGTCAGCCAAAGAGGTATAGCGCGAACGACCGGATTCAGCGATGGCCACCAGATCCGCCATACGGTGCAGCGACGTATCCTCGCCCACTGCTGTTGCGCGCAGGGTCAAGGGACCAGTCAGGTTGACCTCACCCGCACTGACCAACTGGCCGATTTCGGCAAATACAGGCACCGTTTCCCCGGTCAGTAGCGAGCGGTCGAGTTCGGACTGGCCAGACACGATCTCACCATCCACAGGCATCCGACCGCCGGGGCGCACAAGGATCAAATCGCCAACTTTCAGATCAGCAACTGCGATTTCATGTTCTACGCCATCCACCAAACGGATCGCGCGCGGCACCTCAAGCGCGGTTAGTTCTTCGGCGGCGGAACGGGCTGCGGCACGGGTGCGGTAATCCAGATAACGTCCCGCCAGCAGGAAGAAGGTGAGGGTCAGGGCCGCATCGAAATAGGCGTGCTCGCCACTCAACGCGGTTTCCCAAAGCGATGTGACCAGCGCCAACAAGATCGCCAACACAATGGGCACATCCATGTTCAGGCGGCGCACCCGCAAGGCGCTCAACGCATTGGAAAAGAAGGGCTGGGCTGAAAACGCGATGGCAGGCAGAGCAATCGCGGCAGAAATCCAGTGGAACATGTCCCGCGTGGCGTCAGTGGCCCCGGACCAGACCGAAACCGACAACAGCATGACGTTCATGGAGGCAAACCCGGCCACCGCCAGGCGCATCAGCAAGTCGCGCCCTGCCTTGTCCGTCTGAGTGGCCGACAAGGCACCCGGATCAAGCTCGTGCGCTTCAAAACCGGCTTTCTCAAGCACTGGGATCAGATCGACAGCGCGCGTTTCAGGCGCTGCTTTGATCATCGCGCGTTTCAGGGTCAGGTTCACCCGTGCATCTTCGACGCCGGGATGCGCGTTCAGTTCCCGCTCGACCGTTGCAATACAGGCCGAGCAGTGAATGCCCGGCAAAGACAGGGCAATCTGCACATCCTCCGGAATCGGCCGGGCGGGCTCCGCCGGGGCCGCAAGGCAGCCCGGGCAGGCTGCGGTGCCGGAAGAAAGCTGCGCGGTCATCGCTTACCCCTTCACATACAGCGGAACGCGCTGCGAAAACTCGGCGCCATCACTGTCCCGCGCCACCAGACGAATGTTCCAATTGCCCTCGCCCAACGTAGCTGGCGTGGCGTAGGCTGTTCCGTCAAAGGTGAAATCCGGCACGAAATCCTCGCGCACATGGGTCGCACGGCCCACAACAGCCTGCAACTCGCTGACCTGAACAGGTGCGCCGCTTTCGTCAGTGATGTGCAGGATCAGCAACCCGCCTTTGGTTTCAGCCCGTACGGTCCACCCCAGTGCTTGCTGTTCTTTCAGACGTTCGTTGAACTCCTGACTGGCCACGTATGAATTCTTAACCTCAAGCCCCGGAAAGGTTTTGACCGCGCTGTAAGCCAGCACAAGATTTACGGTGATGATCACGCCAAAAGCGCCGATGAATACCGCCAAAGCGTGCTTTCCGGTGAATTTCCGTTCCGCCATGATCAATTCCCCCGTCCGTTAAACGTGGTGTCCTTATAGGCCCGCTCACCGCTGCTCAGGTCTTCAACCCAGATGCGGACCGGCGTTGAATCCGCTCCGGCTGGGCCCGAGTCGCGGGACGAGATGATATACACACGGGTTAATTGTGCCGTATCTGCCGGAACATTCACAGTGTGCAGGTTCGTGCCTTCGATTTCCAGCCGCATGGCCGGATCCCCGGTCAGAGACAGAGTGAACAAACGATCTTCGCCATGCTTGTTGCGCAACCGCACGTCATAGGTGTTGCGAATTGTGCCATCGGACAGCGTGACAAATGTCGGGTTACGAACCGGAGCAACGGTCAGGTCAATATCCGAGCGGATGAACAAAGCAAACAGCAACGCAAAACCAACCAGCGACCACAGGGCCGTGTATAGGATCGTGCGAGCGCGGAATATATGCGTCCACACACTTTTCGGCGGCTGCCCAGACCGCTCGCGCGTTTCATCGCTGAGGGCCATGTAGTCGATCAGCCCGCGCGGCTTACCGATCTTGGCCATCATATCATCACAGGCATCAATACACAGGGCGCAGGTGATGCATTCCAGCTGCTGACCGTCACGAATGTCGATCCCAACCGGGCAGACATTCACGCAGGCCATGCAGTCGATGCAATCCCCCAACTCGGAATCCGCTGTCCGCTTGCCTTTTCCCCGTGGTTCGCCGCGCCATTCGCGGTAGCCGACAACCAGCGTGTCCTCGTCCATCATCGCCGCCTGAATGCGTGGCCAAGGGCAGGCGTAGATGCAGATTTGCTCGCGGGCGAAACCACCAAAGAAGAACGTGGTGCCCGTCAGGATCAGCATCGTCGTATAGGCGACTGGATGCGCGTTGCCTGTGACCAGATCCACCAAAAGCGTCGGGGCGTCTGCAAAATAGAATACCCAGGCCCCACCCGTTGCCAGACCGATCAGGAACCAGACGGTCCATTTCGTGGCCCGAAGCCGGACCTTGCGAAAATCGAGCTTTTCCTGACGGTGCAGGCGCAGACGGGCGTTTCGATCCCCTTCGATCCAACGTTCAACCAGAATGAACAAATCGGTCCAAACTGTTTGCGGGCAGGCATAGCCACACCAGACGCGCCCAAGGGCCGAAGTGAACAGGAACAGGCCCAGACCGGCCATAATCAGCAGGCCAGCGACAAAGTAGAATTCGTGGGGCCATATTTCGATCCAGAAGAAATAGAACCGACGGTTCGCCAAATCCAGCAAAACTGCCTGATCCGGCAGGCTTGGCCCGCGATCCCATCTGATCCAGGGTGTCACATAGTAGATGCCCAGTGTCACGATCAGGATGATCCATTTCAGGTTCCGAAACGGCCCTGAGACACGTCTTGGAAAGATCGGCTCTCTGGCTGCGTAAAGGCTGGGGGCGGGATCGGAATCGCTCACTGGCTGGCTCCACAAATGGGTCTTCTGAAGGCGACTTGTTCCAGATCACGGGCAAGCGAACTTTGACATGGGTCAAAACGCGCATCGAACACACATCTTTTGCAAATCAGCCGACCCTGAGTGTGTCGGAGCAGAGATGTTTTGCCCGCTTTTTCACTTATTTTAGCAGAAAAACCGCGATTGTCGCGAAAGCTGCTGTGTCGCGGGTTAGCCGCAGGTCACATACCGGCCAATTGTCGCAGCCCAAGACTACGCCCGCCTGGACGCGTCAAAGCTGCCCGCATCACTACAGACAACTCAACGAAACTGGCAGAACGTGGTAAAAGTGGGCACCGGCTGTTCAGGAAACGCGCGAACAGATGGAACAGCCGGTGCCACAGCCTTCGGGCAGCGAACTGCCCGAAGGTGTTCCTTATAGTTTACTGACCACCACCCAACTGGTGGACATAGGCCGTCACGGCGCGGATCTGCGCGTCGGTCAGGCGGTTTTCCCACGGAGGCATTACGCCAAAGCGGCTGTATGTGACTGTTTCGGTCAGAGCCTCTTCGCTGCCACCGTAAAGCCAGATCGCGTCGGTCAGGTTCGGAGCGCCCTGAAAGACGTCGCCCTGGCCGTTATCGCCGTGGCAGGCAGCACAGTTGTCCTCAAAAACAACCTTGCCCGCTTGCGCCGCCGCATCGTCCGTCTGCGCATTGGTCAGCGACATGACATATTGGACAACCTGTGTGATCTCTTCGCTTTCGAGGATCTCACCAAAGGCCGGCATTTCAGAATAGCGCGCATCGTCGCTTTCTTCGTTCCGGATACCATAGGCAACGGTGTACTCGATATCTTCAAGCGAACCGCCCCACAGCCATGCATCGTCCAACAGGTTGGGGAAGCCGGGCGCGCCTTGAGCACCGGAACCGTGGCACTGTGCGCACCAGGTGCGGAATACGGCCCCGCCAGAGTTCACGGCGTATTGCTGCAACTCGGGGTCCTTCGAGATATCCTCGAGCGGTGTCTCGACCAGCTTGGCATTCCAAGGGGCGTTTGCCTCTTCGAACGAAACCAGCTCCTGCTGAACCAGCTCACGCGAGGACCATCCCAGAACACCTGCTGTTGCAGATTGAACCAGCGGCCATGCCGGGTACATGATCGTATAGATCAGACCCCAGAAGATGGTCGCATAGAAGGTCCATAGCCACCAGCGCGGCATCGGGTTGTCAAATTCCTCGATTCCATCCCAGGAATGGCCGGTTGTGTTTGGATCACCCGGCTGTTTTTCAGGTGTCTTGCTCATTGCCGCGCCTCCTTGGATGTGGCGGGTTTGTCTTGATGCCGGAACGGGATGTTGGCGGTGTCGTTGTATTCTTTGCTGGCACCGGGGCGGAACACCCAGATGATGATGCCGATAAAGAAGACGAACAACACAAGCAGCATCCAGCTATCCGCGAACTGCCGTAGGAGTGTATATTCTTCCATCACACCCTCCTTAGCGGCTTGCGTCCGGGGTGAAGGTCGAGAAATCGACCAGCGTGCCCAGCATTTGAAGATAAGCGATCAGCGCATCGGCCTCGGTCAGATCAGACTGGCCGTCGAAGTTGCGCACGTTGACTTTATCGCCATAGCGTTCCAGCAACCCGTCATAGTCGCTGTCCGGATCGGCCTGCGCGCGGAAATCGGCCACGGCGTTCTCCAGCATGTCCTCGGTATAAGGCGTTCCCACCAAAGCGTTGGCGGCCATGATGTCACCAATATACTCGCCGTCGATCTTACGGGTTTCGAGGAAGCCGTATTTAGGCATCACCGATTCCGGCACCACCGACTGTGCATCGCGCAGGTGGCGTACATGCCAGTCGTCCGAGTAGCGGCCACCGACGCGGGCCAGATCAGGCCCGGTACGCTTAGACCCCCACTGGAACGGGTGGTCATACATCGACTCAGCCGCCAGCGAGTAGTGGCCATAGCGCTCAACCTCATCCCGCATCGGGCGGATCATCTGGCTGTGGCAGACATAGCAGCCTTCGCGCAGATAGATCTCACGACCCGCCATTTCGAGTGGGGTGTAAGGGCGCATGCCCTCCACCTTTTCGATGGTGTTCTCAAGGTAGAACAGCGGGGTGATCTGAACGATGCCACCGATGGTTACGACCAGAAAGCTGAAGATCAGCAGGAGGGTCGCGTTGGTCTCGAGGATCTTATGTTTGTCGAGAATTGCCATTGCTCCGGCCCTCCTTATTCAGCCGGGACCGCGACGGTCAGGCTGGCCTCTTTGGCCGGCGCTTTCCGCACAGTCATCCACAGGTTGTAGCACATGATGACCGAGCCAGCGACGAACAGGACACCGCCCAGCGCACGCACCACATACATCGGGAATTTGGCAGCCACGGTGTCGGCGAACGAGTTCACCAGGAAGCCGTTGGCATCCACTTCACGCCACATCAGGCCTTCCATGATACCGGTGACCCACATCGACGCGGCGTAGAGCACGATGCCGATGGTGGCGAGCCAGAAGTGCCAGCTGACCATTTGCAGCGAGTACAGACGCTCACGCTTCCACAGGACAGGTACTAGGAAGTACAGCGCACCAAAGGTGATCATGCCGTTCCAGCCCAGCGCGCCCGAGTGCACGTGACCAATGGTCCAGTCGGTGTAGTGGCTGAGCGAGTTGACCGCGCGGATCGACATCATCGGGCCTTCAAAGGTGGACATGCCGTAGAAGCCAACTGAGATCACCATCATCCGGATCACAGGGTCGGTGCGCAGCTTGTCCCATGCACCCGACAGGGTCATCAGGCCGTTGATCATACCACCCCAGGACGGCATCCACAGGATCACCGAGAACACCATGCCCAGCGTCGAGGCCCAGTCAGGCAACGCGGTATAGTGCAGGTGGTGCGGACCAGCCCAGATGTACAGGAAGATCAGTGCCCAGAAGTGGATGATCGACAGCTTGTACGAGAAGACCGGACGCTCGGCCTGTTTCGGGATGAAATAGTACATCATGCCCAGGAAGCCCGCAGTCAGGAAGAAGCCCACGGCGTTGTGACCGTACCACCACTGGATCATGGCATCTTGAACACCAGACCAGACGATAACCGACTTCGAACCCCAGATGCTGACCGGAATGGTCATGTTGTTGACCAGGTGCAGCATGGCAACGGTCACGATGAACGCCAGATAGAACCAGTTCGCCACATAGATGTGGGGTTCTTTCCGTTTGATGATCGTGCCCAGATAGACAGCAAGGTAAGCAACCCAAACAACGGTCAGCCACAGGTCAACATACCATTCAGGTTCGGCATATTCCTTGGACTGTGTACCGCCCAGGATATAGCCGGTCGCGGCCAGTACGATGAACAGCTGGTAGCCCCAGAACACGAACCATGCGAGGTTGCCGCCCCACAGACGCGCGGCGCTGGTGCGCTGCACCACGTAGAACGACGTTGCGATCAGCGCGTTACCGCCAAATGCAAAAATCACCGCCGAGGTGTGCAGCGGACGCAAACGCCCAAAGTTCAAATACCCTTGCGCCCACTCGAAGTTGAGCACCGGAAACGCCAGCTGGAACGCAATAAAGGTTCCCGCCAGGAACCCTACCACACCCCAAAAGGCGGTTGCGATCACGCCGTAGCGGATCACGTCATCCATGTATTCGCCCGAGCGATCGACAAGAATATCTGGCTCTTCAGTGTTTCGAAGCGTCCAGATGAACAATCCACCGGCGATAAGCATCACCAGAATCGCATGCACCTGATACGCCAAATCGCGTGCATAATTTGATCCGATGGCGGCAAACACCACGACCAGACCAAGCACGATCAGCTTGATGTAATTCGACATATTGCGTCCCTTTGCCGTGCTTCGCGCGATTTTGATTCTTTTGACACGCGAAACCTATTTGACTGGCTGCCGTTCTGAAGCACGACAGCCGATGTTGCTTTGATCTGTATCAAGACAGTTCCCCGTTTTCTGTGACACGCATTGAGGATGAAAGAGGCCAACCGGTCGCATGAGACCATATGCCCGAACTAAGAGGTCGAAATGGCGTACAAATCCCTTCTCACTGTCATGACCGAAACGCAGACAGCTCAGACCGCACTGGCGCAGATGGTGGCGCTGGCGGATTCGCAGGATGCCCATGCCGAAGCGCTGTGCCTCGGTGTCGATCGCAGCCAGACCGGTTACTATTACGCCGGAGCCAACGCATTGATCGTTCAGGAAACACTCAGCCGGGCCAATGCCGAGGCACAAGAGTTGCTGACATTTGCCCAGGATTATCTGGGTAAATCCGGTGTTCGCTGGTCCGCCGAACACGGTGTGGCGCAGATTGCCGACATAGGGCGACATGTTGCACATCGGGCGCGGTTTTCAGATTTGGTGATCTTGCCGCATCCTTACGGCAAAGACCGTGGAGCCGAGGCCGAGCCGATTATTGAAGCGGCTATGTTCGAAGGCCATTGCCCGGTTCTGGTGGTACCTGATGACACCCCACCCCTGAAAGCGCCGCGCAATGTGATGATAGCCTGGAACGAAAGCGTCGAGGCGATGTGTGCCATCCGGCGCGCTCTGCCCTTCCTGAAAAAGGCGGAACTGGCCCGCATCGTCGTCATTGATCCGCCGCGCCACGGCCCTGACCGGTCGGATCCTGGTGGGATGCTATCTCAGATGTTGGCCCGACACGGGGTCAAATGTGAAATCGATGTCCTGAGCAAGACCATGACGCGCGTGTCGGACATTCTAAACCGCCATGCATCAGATACGGAATCGGACATGATCGTGATGGGTGCCTATGGGCATTCGCGCTTCCGCGAGGCCATACTCGGCGGGGCAACACGTAATATGCTGGAACAGTCTTCCGTCCCAGTGTTTCTGGCGCATTGAACTTTGTCTAAATTGAAAAAAGCCGCCCGAAACGGCGGCTTTTTTCATGCTTTGCGGATAAGGCCGATCACGAACAGCAAAATCACGGCCCCAACGGTCGCAAAGAAGATCGATGAAAAGAACCCTCCGCCCACCGAAAAGCCAAGCGCCGGGAAAATCATGCCCGCCAAAAACGCCCCGACGATTCCAACGATGATGTTACCCACAAGGCCAAATCCACGGCCTTCCATGATCTTGCCTGACAGCCACCCGGCGATCGCGCCGATGAAAAGCATTGCCAAGACACTGCCGAAAACCATGCTAAGCTCCTGAGTTGTTTCTAGCCGCAGTCCAAAGACTGCGGCCACTGTATTGCAGCACAAAAACCGGGATCAGACCAAAAAGCCACCGTCCGAATCGTCACCGGCCTCTTCCATCAGACGGCCCATGTCGGGAATGGTCACGTGGCGCTTACCTTCCAGCGTGATCACGCCTTCCTTTTTCAAGGCCGAGATCTGGCGGCTGACAGTTTCAAGCGTCAGACCCAGGTAATCCGCCATGGCTTCGCGTGTCAGGGGAAGGTCAAACACAATCGGTCCCGCCAGACCTTTCTGACTGATCGACGCATCCCTGCGTGCGATGATCGACAATAGGCTCGCGATCTTTTCCCGTGCAGTCTTGCGTCCAAGCACCAGCATCCATTCGCGGGCAGCGTCAAGCTCGTCCAGAGTCATCTGCAACAGACGATGCGCAATATGCGGTGTCGTCGCCATCAATTCTTCGAAGGGCTTCTTGCGGAAGCAGCACATGACGACATCCGTGGTCGCCTGCACATCGTAGGGCGCAGCCTCACGCCCGGGTCGGCCGACAAAGTCACTGGGCAACAGCAAACCCACCATCTGTGTACGCCCGTCTTCCATAGTCTGTGTCAATGACGCGATCCCGGCCACGACCGAGCCTACAAAATTCATCTGGTCGCCGGACCAGATGATCGTTTGTCCCGCCTCGAAGCTGCGGTAATACTTAATGCTTTCAAGCTCTTCCAGCTCATCGGCATCGCAACGGGCGCAGACTGCTCGGTGTCGAATCGGGCAGTCTTCGCAATTGGAATGATCAAACTGTGCTTTTACTGTCATGCGCGTTCCTACTTGATCTCCATCAAAGCAGCCAAGTTGTCGGTGCCATAAGGGTATCGCCATGATAGTGAAACCACAATTGGCAAAGCTTGGACTTTTTGACGCGAAAGTACCGCGTTACACAAGCTACCCCACCGCCCCCCACTTTAGCAATGATGTGGGAGCAGACATGTTTGGCGACTGGATTTCGGGGATCAAACCCGGCAGTGCCATTTCCCTGTACATCCATGTTCCGTTCTGCCGCAGGCTGTGTTGGTTCTGTGCCTGCCGAACACAAGGAACCCAAACCGACAACCCGGTTATTGCCTATGTGGACGTTCTGAAGGCCGAGTTGGACCTGCTTGCAGCCCGCCTGCCCGAAGGCGTGGTGCTGTCGCGCCTGCATTGGGGTGGCGGCACGCCGACCTTGCTGAACGCGCAGCTGATGCGCGAATTGGCGCAGCATATTCTGGGTATCGTACCCATGGGATCTGATGCCGAATTTTCGGTCGAGATTGATCCCAACGAAATTGATGAAGCCCGTCTGGATGCGTTGGCGGACGCAGGTATGAACCGTGCCTCGATCGGGGTGCAGGATTTCGACAACGAAATTCAGAAAACCATCGGTCGTATTCAAAGCTACGACACCACCCGCGACGCCATCGACATGATCCGTGAACGTGGCATCACCAGTTTGAACGCAGATATCCTTTATGGCCTGCCGCATCAGACAAAGGCCCGGATGACCGAAAGCGTGCAGAAGCTTCTTTCGCTCAGCCCGGATCGCGTGGCTTTGTATGGCTACGCGCATGTGCCCTGGATGGCGAAGCGCCAACAGATGATCCCTTCCGACGCGCTACCCACGCCGGAACAACGGCTCGAGCTGTTCGATACCGCCCGTCGTCTGTTCCTGTGGGACAACTACGCCGAAATTGGCATCGACCATTTCGCTACACAGGATGACGGGCTGACCCATGCCTTGCGCGCGGGGCGCTTGAAGCGGAACTTCCAGGGATACACCGACGATCAGGCAGACGTTCTGATCGGGGTCGGGGCCAGTTCGATCTCGCGCTTTCCGCAAGGCTATGCGCAGAACGCCTCGGCCACCTCGGCGCACACAAAAGCCGTCCGTGACGGACAGTTTTCAACAGCCCGTGGACATCTGTTCAAAGGCCAGGACATTCTGCGCGCACGTCTGATCGAAGCGCTGATGTGTGATTTCCAGATCAACAGCGCTGAAATCCTGCGCGACCACGACGTCTCGGCCGCCACGCTGAATGATATGTATCACTCCGCCAACGCCGATTTCGACGGGCTTCTGCGGATCACTGATGACGGGCTTTTCATCCCGCCCGAAGCGCGCGCGTTAACCCGGATGATCGCCCGCAGTTTTGACGTGTATGACCTGAGCAAAGCCGGGCACAGCTCGGCAATCTGACCTCTTCGCTGCGGGCAATTTCTGGCCCGCAGACCACAAAACGCAACGGGGGCTTGACGCACGCCTGCGGTTTTTCCCACACTCGTGCTGTGGGGTGAAGTTTCGCCCTGCACCCTGAGGCGGGCAAAATACAGACAGTCCTTGCCGACGCAAATGCGGCGGATGCCCCTTTCGTGCAGCCATTCTGCAACCTGAAAGAGGGACAACACTCATGCGCGTCTTCACCGTCCTCGGGCCCAGCCAATCGGGCAAATCTACCCTGGTCGAGGCCATCAGCCGCCTCGACGGGCGCCCCACAACATTCGATGTTTCCGGAACCGTGCATTTGCACGGTTTTTCTTACCTGGACGAGCCCTGGTGCGCGATCGACGTGGATGGCGGCGGTGATGCACTGGCCTATGTCGGGCCTGCAATGGCCATATCGGACGCCGCCGTGGTGGTCGTGCCACCCGACCCGAATGCCGCTGTTCTATGCGCGCCCTACCTGCGACTGGTCGAAGAAGCGGGCATCCCCTGTTTCCTTTTCATCAACCGGATGGACAATCCCAATGGCCGCATCCGCGACATCATCGCGGCCCTGCAAACATATTGCACCCATCATATCGCCTTGCGTCAGGTTCCGATCCGCGAAGGAGACACGATCATCGGCGCGGTCGATCTGATCTCGGAACGGGCCTGGAAATATCAGGAAGGCCAACCCTCGGCCCTGATCGAACTGCCGCAATCCGTGGAAGATCGAGAGCAGGAAGCACGAACCGAGTTGCTGGAAACCCTGTCCGATTTCGATGACCATCTGTTGGAACAGCTGATCGAGGACAAACAGCCGCCAAATGACGAAGTGTATGATCTTGCCGCGCAGGTCCTGCAAAATCACCAGTTGATCCCCGCGTGCTTGGGTGCAGCGAGCCATGGCAACGGGCTGACTCGCCTGATGAAAGCACTGCGACACGAAGCGCCTGAATTTGATATCGCCGCAGGACGCGACGAGGCTGCAGACAGCGCCCGCGCAATTGCCGGCTTTGCAGATGTCAAAAAGCACATCGGAAAGATTGTCGTTCTGCGCGGCCTTGGGGACGGTGTACAAGCGCACGAGGCGTTGGGCGGTGAAACCGTAGGAAACCTGACAACGCTGGATGCCAAAACCCAAATCGCGACACTGGAGGCCGGGCAGATTGGGCTGGCGGTGAAATCCGACCACCTCAACCCTGGCTATATCTACGACAGCTCTTCTGCGACAGAGCTGCCGGAATGGGCGTCCTCCCACCCGGTTGCGCATCGTCAGATCGTCTCACCCGCGCATGAGCGGGACGATGTGCGCCTGTCCAACGCCCTAAGCCGACTGGCCGAGATCGACCCCGGCCTGCACCTGCAGCAAGATGAGTTGAGCGGCCATTCGATTCTTGGATCACAAGGTCCACAGCACATGCGTCGCGTAACCGCCAAGCTGGCTGAGGATTTTGGGATCGAGATTGAAGCGGATCAGGTCGAAACCGCCTATCGCGAGACCATCCGCGCACCCGTCGAACATCGCCACCGTCATCGCAAACAATCCGGCGGGGCAGGACAGTTTGCCGATGTGGTGATTTCGGTCGCACCCCTGCCACGCGGATCGGGGTTCCAGTTCGAAGAGGTGGTTAAAGGCGGTGCAGTACCCAAGAACTATATTCCGTCGGTGGAACACGGTGCCAAGGACGCGCTGGAACAAGGCCCCGAGGGATTTCCGGTTGTGGACGTCAAAGTGACCCTCAGCGACGGCAAACACCATAATGTGGACAGTTCGGACTATGCGTTCCGCACCGCAGGCAAAAACGCGGTACGCGAAGCGCTGCCTCAGGCCAAACCGGTGGTTCTGCAACCGATTCTGACCGCAGAGATTCACCTGCCATCGGACTTTGTTGGCGATCTCGTGCCGACGATCAGTTCGCTGCAAGGGCAAGTTCTGGGATTTGAGGGCAACCCAAATGCGTCGGGATGGGAGATCTTCAACGCCCAGATCCCCGCCGTGACCGAGGATGAACTGCATCGCACTCTTGCCAGTGCCACGCGCGGAACCGGGTGGGTCAAGTTGACCTTTGATCACTACGAAGAACTGCGCGGGCCAGTGCCGAAAGCGGCGACCAAAGAGAAGGCAAGCGCTTGATAGGCTGAGAAAGGCGGGCTGATCTCAGCCCGCCGCTGCAATCAGCTCGCGGGTATAGTCGGTCTGGGCGTTTTCGAACAAAGCCTCGGCCGCACCCATTTCCACCACATCCCCATTCCGCATAACGATCACGTTGTGCGACATCGCCCGTACGACTTTCAGGTCGTGGCTGATGAACAGATAGGCCAACCCGTATTTCTTCTGCAGATCGCGCAGCAGATCAACGATCTGAACCTGCACCGTCATGTCCAGCGCGCTGGTCGGCTCGTCCAGTACCAGCAGTTTGGGCCGCAAAACCATCGCACGCGCAATTGCGATACGCTGGCGCTGTCCGCCTGAGAACTCGTGCGGATACCGGTCCATCGCCGCAGGATCCAGCCCCACTTCGGTCATCACCTCAGCAACCAGCTCACGCGGGGCGCGGTGAGGGTCAATGTTGTGAATGGCCAGACCTTCCGCAATGATCTGCTGACAGGTCATGCGTGGGCTGAGGCTGCCGAACGGGTCTTGAAACACGATCTGCATATCCTTGCGCAACCTGCGCAATTCGCGGGTAGACCATCTTCGCACATCCTGATCGCGGAAGGTTATGCCGCCCTCGGACGCAATGAGGCGCATGATCGCAAGCGCCAGCGTGGTCTTGCCAGAGCCGCTTTCGCCGACGATTCCCAAAGTCTCACCTGCGCGCACGCTAAACGTGGCGTCATTCACAGCCTTCACATAGCCAACGGTACGCTTCAGAAATCCGCGCTGGATTGGGAACCAGACCTTCAGGTGATCGGTGCGCGCGACCTCTTCCGCGTCTGAGGCAACCGGTTCGGGCTGACCCGAAGGTTCCGCGGCCAAGAGTTTCCGGGTATAGGGATGCTGTGGGTTGTCAAAGATGTCCTGCGTGACACCGGTTTCGACAATCTCACCATCCTTCATCACACAAACACGGTCGGCAATCCGGCGTACGATTCCCAGATCGTGGGTGATGAACAGCATCCCCATATTCTCGGATTTCTGCAATTCGGCCAACAACTCGAGTATCTGCGCCTGAATGGTCACGTCCAACGCCGTTGTCGGTTCGTCGGCTATCAGGATGTCCGGCTTGTTGGCCAGCGCCATTGCGATCATCACCCGCTGCCGTTGCCCACCAGACAACTGGTGCGGATAACTGTCCAACCTGTCTTCGGGGTCGCGGATACCAACCTTGGTCAGCAGCTCCAAAATCCGACCTCGAGCCGCGTCGCCGGTCACACCCTGATGCAGCGCCAGCGATTCCGCCATTTGCTTCTGAATCGTGTGCAGCGGGTTCAGCGAGGTCATCGGCTCCTGAAAGATGAAGCTGATGTCATTGCCACGGACATCCATAAGATGCTGCTCGGACGCACCGATCATCTCTTGCCCATCATAGGTCACCGATCCTTCGACCAGTGCACTGTCACCCAGCAGTGACACCGTCGACAAAGCCGTTACGGATTTGCCTGAGCCGGATTCGCCCACCAATGCAACGGTTTCACCCCGATCTACTGTGAAGGAAACGCCTTTGACTGCGGCACTGACCTGACCGTCCTGCCGAAACGAGACCTTGAGGTTGTTCACATCCAGCAAGCTCATGAGAAGGTCTTTCTAGGATCAAACGCATCCCGCACGCCTTCGAAAATGAAGACCAGCAGCGACAGCATGATGGCAAAGGTGAAAAAGGCAGTGAAAGCCAGCCACGGGGCTTGCAGGTTCTGTTTTGCCTGCAAGGTCAGCTCTCCCAAAGACGGTGCCGAAGACGGCAAACCAAAGCCCAGATAATCCAACGAGGCCAGGCCGCCGATGGTTCCTGTGACAATGAATGGCATGAACGTCAGAGTGGCCACCATTGCATTGGGCAGCATATGGCGGAACATGATGGTCATGTTGCCGACGCCCAGCGCCCGTGCAGCGCGCACATATTCAAGGTTCCGCGCCCGCAGAAACTCGGCGCGCACCACGCCGACCAATCCGGTCCAACTGAACAAGATCATCAACGCAACCAACAGCCAGAAACTTCGGCCCAGGACAGCGAACATGATGATGATCACATATAACGAAGGCGTCGCTGACCAGATCTCGATGATCCGCTGAAATATCAGATCCAGCCAACCGCCGAAAAACCCTTGAATGGCACCAGCAAAAATGCCGATCAGGCTGGCGGCACCGGTCACAAGCAGTGTGAACAGGATCGACAAGCGGAAACCATATATCACCCGAGCCAACACGTCGCGTTTGGTGTCATCCGTGCCCAGCAAGTTCTGACCGTTGGGCGGTAGGGGCGCGGCCCCAGGTCGATCTACCGATGTGTTGAAGGAGTATGGGATCAACGGCCAAAGCGCCCAGCCGCGCTCGAACCCTTCCGCCTGGAAAGTCCCGGCGTCGATTTGTTCAATGATGCCTTCGGGATCGTCGAAACACTCTTCCAGTCCGCCGCTATCGATCAAGCATTGAACCTCGGGATCGCGATAAATGGCTTCCGTCTGGAAGTCCCCACCAAATTCGGTTTCTGCATAGAAATTGAAGATGGGCGTATAGAAATCACCCCGGTACTTCACGAGGATGGGTTTGTCATTTGCGATGAACTCGGCGCACAAGGACAGGCCAAACAGAACCGAGAATATGATGAGCGACCAGAACGCGCGCCTGTTGCGGCAGAAGTTGCTCCAGCGGCGCTGATTCAGAGGAGAGAGTGCCATTTACCCCTCCCGCTTTTCGAAGTCGATGCGCGGATCGACCAACACATACATCAGATCGCTGATGATCCCCACAACCAGCCCCATCAGGCCGAAGATGAACAAGGTGCCAAAAATCACCGGGTAGTCCCGCGCCACGGCAGCCTCGAACCCCAGACGGCCCAGACCGTCCAGCGAAAAGATGGTCTCGATAATGATCGAACCACCGAAGAACACGCCTATAAACACCGCCGGAAAACCGGCAATCACGATCAGCATCGCGTTTCTAAAGACATGGCCATAAAGAACTTTGCGTTCGCTCAGTCCTTTGGCACGGGCCGTCATGACATATTGCTTTTTGATTTCATCCAGAAACGAGTTCTTGGTCAGAAGCGTCAGCGTCGCAAAGGCCGAGATCGTGAGCGCAATTGTCGGCAACGCAATATGCCAGAAATAATCCGCAATCTTGCCGAAGAGGCTGAGGCTCTCCCAGTTGTCGGAGGTCAATCCGCGCAGCGGGAAGATCTGCCAGTAAGACCCACCCGCGAACAGCACCAGCAGGAGGATCGCAAACAGAAAGCCCGGGATCGCATAGGCCACGATGATCGCCCCGCTGGTCCAGGTATCGAACTGTGATCCATCTTTTATCGCTTTGCGGATGCCCAGTGGAATAGAAACCAGATAAGCAATCAGGGTCGACCACAAACCAAGCGAAATTGAGACCGGCATCTTTTCAAGCACCAGATCAATTACGCTGATCGAACGGAAATAGCTCTGCCCGAAATCCAGGGTCAGATAGTTGCCCATCATAATCAGAAAACGTTCCAGAGGCGGTTTGTCGAATCCGAATTCTTTTTCCAGCTCAGCAATGAACTCGGGCGGCAGGCCGCGTGCGCCGATATAGTCGTTGTCCCCAGCAGGCCCCGAGGTGTCCGCGCCGGCTTCACCGCCTCCAGCAAATCCCGAGAACACGTCGCCCTGCCCCTGAGCCTGCGCAACAATTTGTTCGATTGGTCCGCCCGGCACAAATTGCACCAGAACAAAGTTTACAACCATGATGCCAAGCAGGGTCGGGATGACCAGCAGCAGACGTCGAAGAATGTAGGCGCCCATTTTATTGCAAAGCGCCTTCCGCTTTCAAAGCCGCTGCTTTTTCCGGGTTGTACCACCAGATCGACAGTTCACCCAACCCGCTGGGCGGCGGGTTGTCTGTGTAGGGCCGCTCGTACATGTCAAAATATGCGATGTTGTGCACCGGCTTGTACCATTGCGGTATCCAGATGTGTTTGGCCCGTAGGACGCGGTCCAACGCCCGGACCGCAGCATTCAGGTCTTCGCGGGTGGTGGCCGCTTCGATATTCTGGATCAGCTGGTCTACGGCTTCGTCCTTCAGACCAGCAATATTGTTCGACCCTTCTATGTCAGCTGAGTCTGACCCGAAAATACCGCGCAACTCGGTTCCAGGTGTCTGGGACATGGCATAACGCTGAACAACCACATCGTATTCGAACTTTTTCTGGCGTTGAGTGGCCTGAGCCGCGTCAACACGTTGCGCCGTGGCATCGATACCCAAACGTTCCAGGTTGTCGACGAACGGCAGGATGATCCGGTCAAAGGACGGGCTGTCGTTCAAAAACTCAACGCTCAGCACTTCGCCGTCCGCATTGCGGCGTTTCCCATCGTCACCTACGGCCCATCCGGCCTCGTCCAACAGCTTTGACGCACGACGTAAGGCACGACGATCACCGGCATTGGCCGGGTTGGACTCGGCGGGTGCAAAAGCGGGATCCGTGAAAACGCTGTCTGGCACCTGCCCACGCAGAGGTTCAAGCAGTTCAAGTTCTTTTTCAGTGGGCATCCCTTCGGCCTGCATGCCCGAGTTTTCCCAGAAACTATCTGTCCGAGTGTAAAGCCCGTGGAAAAGACTTTGGTTCGACCATTCGAAGTTGAAGGCCAGACCTATCGCCTCACGCACACGTGGGTCGCTGAATTTTTCGCGCCGCAGGTTGAACCAGAACCCTTGGGTGCCTGCTGGTCGACCGTCTGGCAAGGTTTCGACTTTCACCCAGCCTTTGTCGATCGCAGGAAAATCATACCCCGTTGCCCATAGGCGCGAAAGGAACTCCTCGCGATAGGTGTATGCACCTGCTTTGAAGGCCTCAAACGCGGTCGTGTAGTCTGCGAAATACTCGACCTTGATACGGTCGAAGTTATTTTGTCCGACGTTCACCGGCAAGTCCTTGGCCCAATAGTCATCACGCCGCTTATATGTGATTGACCGTCCCGGCTCGACACTTTCAAGCTCATAGGCACCAGATCCCATTGGTGCTTCAAGGCTTGTTTCTTCAAAATCAACAGTTTCGTAGTAAGCCTTTGACAGGATCGGCAGACCCGCGGCGGTCAGATAGGCTTCGCGCAAGGCACCGTCGGGTTTGAAGGTGAACTTGACTTTGTGGGTATCCAATACCTCAGCGCCTACAAAATCCTTGAACAGCAATTTGTAAGACGGGCGTCCCTTGTCGCGCAGAGTTTCAAACGTAAACACGACGTCTTCGGCAGTCAGTGGCGAGCCATCTCGAAACCGGGCTTCGGGGCGCATGTTGAAAATCACCCACTCTCTGCTTTCGGGGTATTCTGCGGTTTCCGCAACAGATCCGTACATCGCGTCTGGCTCATCCAGGCTGCCACTCATCAGAGTATCGTAAAAAACGGAAGCAAGCGCGCCGGGGTTACCCTTGAGAATAAAGGGCGTAAGGCTGTCAAACGTCCCAAAGGCCCAGGTCGAAATCTCGCCCCCTTTGGGTGCATCAGGATTCACATAGTCGAAATGAGTGAAATCCGGGCCGTATTTCAGATCACCGAAAACAGACAGGCCATGGCTGACCGTCACTGTATCATCGTCGGGCAATCCGGTTGCAAACGCCAATCCGGCAGAACTGGCGATGACCGCAGCCGAAATGCATATCGCCGCAGCCCAGGGCCGTAATTTAAGATCACGCGCAGCGGGCATCAGGGATTTCATGTGGCTCGTCCTCTCGGTCAGTGTCTTCACCAATGTCGTAACCGCTAGCTAAAGTGCCAACGCTAACAGTTTCAAGTTTAGAATGCGTGAGCGCTTTGTGAAGTTTCCTTCAGACAAAAAAAGCCGCTGCACAGGGCAGCGGCCTTGGAAATCTTTGATCTGACGGGCAATCAGTTGCCGATTGTCTGCAGGTAAGCAATCACATCTGCGCGATCCTGCGGCTTTTTCAGACCCGCAAAGCTCATCGATGTGCCCGAGATGTAGGCGCTTGGGCGTTCCAGGAAGGCATCCAGAGCTTCAGGCGTCCAGTTGCCGCCATGCGCCTGCATGCTGGCCGAGTAGCCTGTAAAGCCTTTAGCCGACGCAACAGGACGGTCCACAACAGCGTACAGGTACGGGCCAGTACCGTTTGCGCCGTCTTCCAGCTTGTGGCAGGCAGTGCATTTGCGGAACACTCTTGCACCTTTTTCGACGTCAGCGGCGGCCAGCAGGTCTTCAAAGACCACTTCTTCACCATCAGCGCTTTCGCCCGAGCTTTCGGTTTCGATAATGTAGGCGGCCTCAGCGTGGCCATGGCCACCGGAAGAATAGAGGACATCCGCCCCCCATTTGGCCAGAAGCAGCACCAGGAAAGTGCCGAACAGGCCTGCGGCGGCCTTGGTAACTGTCATCGTGTCGAACATTGATCGCGAGTCCATTTCAGCTGTCTGGGCTGCTGTCTAAGGCTTCCCCTTGCGAGAGGCAAGGTATAGACACCGCGACGAAACGACCAAATCGCGAACTTGTTGCATGGAATCGACCAAATGACCAATCGCATCGCATTTCAGGGCGAACCAGGCGCCTATAGCCACGAAGCATGTCGGAACGCACGGCCCGAAATGGAGGCCCTGCCTTGCCGGACTTTCGAAGATGTGATCGAATCGGTTCGTTCAGGTGCGGCGGATCTGGCGATGCTGCCGGTCGAAAACACGACCTACGGACGAGTCGCCGATATTCACCGGCTGTTGCCTCATAGCGGCTTGCATATCATCGACGAAGCATTTGTGCGGGTACATATAAACCTGTTGGGCGTCCCCGGCGCAAAACTGGAAGACATTACCGAGGCACATTCCCATCTGGTGCTGCTGCCGCAATGCGCAGGATTTCTGAAACAGCACAACATTCGCGGACGTGTCAGCCCCGACAACGCACGCGCGGCGCGCGAAGTGGCTGAGGTGGGCGACCTGCACTCTGCGGCGCTGGCCAGTGAGTTGGCTGGTGAGATCTACAACCTGAATGTGCTGGCCCGCCACATTGAGGACAGCGACGACAACACGACCCGTTTCCTTGTGATGTCTCGACAGGCCGACCTGGCGCGTCGCGGAGAACATGGAATGATCACCAGCTTTGTGTTTCAGGTCCGCAACATCCCTGCGGCGCTGTACAAGGCGATGGGCGGCTTTGCCACCAACGGCATCAACATGACCAAGCTGGAAAGCTACATGGTTGACGGGTCGTTCACTGCGACGCAGTTTTATGCAGATATCGTTGGTCATCCGGATGACCGGAACGTTCGGTTGGCCATGGACGAGTTGGAACACTTCACAACCAATGTGGAAATCCTGGGCGTCTATCCGGCAGCGCAGCCCCGCGGATAGGCTACTCTTCCTTAGGTTGGGCGAACTCAGATTGGCGCAGGTTGCTGCGCCTAGCCACGTAGCAAGCGATCATCTCGCTAATGCGTTTGGGTGTTCGACTTGGCAACCTGCCTCTTCTGCTCAATCGCGTTGTGAAACAGCGCACCGGCGTTTTCTAGGCACCGTGCAGATGCCGCTGCTCCAACTCGCGCGCAAACTCACTCAGCCGGGATTGCAATTGTTTGCGGAATCGGGACTGACCCAGTTTCACCGATTGCAACAACAGACGTGCAGGCAGGGTTTTGGCCGCCAGTGACATCTCAAGGCTCAGGCGCGTTCTGCGCGGCGACAGGGCCAGAAAATCAACACTGGTCAGACCGGTCATGCCCTTGCTGGAGGCTTCAAATCGCATTTGCGAAGGTCGGTCAAAATCCGTCATCACCACCGACATTTGGCGCAGCTTGCCCCGCAGCTTGAACTCTGTCTGCCACTCAGTCCCGGTAACAAAGACCGCTTCGGACCCCAAGCGCCGTACGTCGATTCCCCGGCGCATGGCCATACGTTCGAACCGTCCGAAATCCGACACCATGTCGAACACTGCGTTAATGGGGGCTTCGATATCCTCACGGGCTGAAAACTGCATGATACCCTTTGATGTTTATGGCCGCGCCAATATTTCGTCAGTCCAGCGTATCCGCAAGCCAGTTCTCAAGCAGAAAATGTGCAATTGCACCCTTGCGGGCGGGCAAAAGGCTTGGATGATCACCGGCAAATGCCTGCATCATCTCGGATTTGCTGACCCACATCGCCTCTTCAATCTCAACGGGATCAATCACGATGTCATGCGCCAGTGCCTCGCCCGCGCAGCCAAACATCAGCGAAGCCGGGAATGGCCAGGGTTGACTGGACAGATAGGATACGTCTCCGACCGGAACGCCCGCCTCTTCCATCACCTCGCGGCGCACCGCAGCTTCCAGCGTTTCTCCGGGTTCGACAAATCCCGCCAATAGCGAAAACATACCCTCGGGCCAGCCCGGAGACCGGCCCATCAGCACGCTGTCACCATATGTGATCAGCATGATCACAACCGGGTCGGTGCGCGGGAAATGTTGCCCGCCGCATGACGGGCAACTGCGTTGCCACCCGCCCTGAGACATCTCGCTGGCAGCCCCACAGCGTGCGCAAAACCGATGCGTTTCGTGCCAGCCGATAACGGCTTTGGCCGTTGCCGCCAATTCGGCATCGCGCGGCGAAAGTCGCGTCATGATCCGACGCAATTCAGCAAACACGTATCCCTCTGGCAAATCCGGGTGCTGCTGCTCGGATTTGTCCACGAACTCTCCCAGACCGGTCAGGTCCAGACCTTCTGCGGTCCAGGCCGAGATATCCACCGCGAACAATGGCGTGTCTTCAGCGGAAAGGCCCAAAAAAACAGGAGCCTCAATGACCCCGCCTGGTCCCGCGCTGACCAGCGAGTGCGTCATTGGAAGCAGAGCAAGCTGATCCAGCCCTTGGCCCGTAACCAGAACTTTACCGCGCCAGATCATCATGCACGCCGCCGCCGGGTGGCTTTGCGCCGCCGTCAACGTTTCGGCATTTCCGCGCATATGGGCCGCCCGATCCAGACCCGAGCCGCCAAAGGTCACCTGCTCTGCGTTTTTCATTGGAATTCCTTTTGGTCCCTGGCACAGGGCTGCCATGTCTCAGACCGTGTTGCAATGGCAATTCAAACACGCGCAACACGCATGTCTGCCGCTGAAAAGCCGCATGGCGGCCCCGGAAAAATCATTTAGGTTACGCTTTGTAAGAATTAATCAATAACCCTATTCAAAAGCAGACCATTCAAAGTGAAGCAAAACCCTTCGACGCAGGTGCCCTCCGAAAAAAACCGTGGGCATGTGCGTATTCTGGCAACAACCGACCTGCATATGAACCTGACAGGTTTTGACTATTACACGGATACTCCTGACCCGACGCTAGGATTGACGCGCACCGCCAGCCTGATCCGCAAAGCCCGCCAAGAAGCAGGGGATGCTTTGGTTCTGTTGGTGGACAATGGGGATGCAATTCAGGGCACGCCGTTGGGCGAGTGGGCGGCCCAGAGCGACGTGCCGCATCCGGTCATGCAAGCCTTTGCGGCGCTGGAGTACGACGCCATAGGTCTCGGCAACCATGATTTTGGTTTTGGGCTGCCGGTATTGGACAATATCATCTCGCAAGCCCCTTGCCCTGTCCTGTGCAGCAACCTGCATCGATCGGGTAGCCTGCAAGCATGGCAGAGATTCGCGATACTGGACCGCACCGTGCTTTTGGGTGGCAAAGATATGCCCCTTCGCATCGGCTTGATATCCGTTCTTCCGCCTCAAACCACCCGCTGGGAAGAACATCACTTGAACGGAGAAGTCACTGCCGAGGAAATTATTTCGACGGCATGCGAACTGTCAAAACGGCTGCGCGCTGAAGGATGTGACCTTATCGTTGCTCTAGCGCATTCCGGCCTGGGCCAAAAAGAGCCGGTGGAAGGGATGGAGAATGCCATAATTCCCTTGGCCGCCATCGACGGAATCGACGCCATTGTCGCCGGGCATACGCATCTGACCCTTCCGAGTCGCACCGATACCAACGCCCAATATCTCGATCACGCAAACGGGCTGGTGCATCAGACCCCGGTTGTCATGGCCGGGTCGGCTGGATCTTATCTTGGTGTCATTGATCTTGTAGTTTCTCCGCGACCGAATGCCGGGTTCAGCATTGAAGAATGTCGCGTGGACCTGCGCCCGGTTTGCGCGAGCGGAATCGCGGTCGAGGAAGACCAGGATATGGTGCGTCTGTTCGCCGACGCCCATCGTCAGACACGCAGCGCGGTTGCCAAACCCGTCGCGCGCGTATCAGAATCCATGCACAGCTATTTCAGTTTTTGCGCACCGGATCGCGGCTTGGCTCTGGTTGCTGCTGCGCAGGCTGCCGCTTTGCGCCCTTTCCTGCACGGTTCCGCTTTGGAAGAGTTACCTCTTTTGTCAGCCGTGGCGCCTGGGAAAAGCGCTGGGCGCGCTGGCCCACGGCATTTTACAGATGTCCCGGCGGGGGAAATATGCCTGCGTCACGTTACAGACCTGTATCCGTTTCCCAATGAACTGCGCGCATTACAGATCAACGGTGCCGACGTGCTGGATTGGCTGGAAATGTCGGCAAGCGTGCTCAACCAGCTGTCACCTGATATAGAAGCGGACTTAGTAAACCCCGAACGTGCCGGTTACAATTTTGACGTCATCTTCGGCCTGTCCTATCAAATCGATCCATCGCAACCTGCGCGCTTCGACAATGACGGTCGGTTGGTCGACCCTGACAACAGGCGAATTCGCAATCTGACATTCGGTGGCCAACCTGTTCAACCTGCGCAAAGATTCGTCCTGGCCAGCAACAATTACCGCGCCAGCGGAGGCGGACATTTTCCTGCCGCCTCTGCGGCCCAACGCATCAACCTACCGCCGCTCGACATCAAAGAACTGACGCGGGATTACCTATCTCGTCGCCTTCCGCCCGATCCAATATCGCGGCACCCCTATCCGTTTACACTGACAGCTCAAACGGGCGTAAATGCCTTGCTTCGAACAGGTCCCGGTGCCCTTGAACACATGGATGAGCTGCGCATGTTCAACGCCCAAATGCTAAGTCCTGATGAAGCCGGATTCGAGCGGATCCGTCTGACGTTCTGACGGGTTGTCTTTTGCCCTCGCCTTCCCTATATCCAGAGTCGAGAGGTTGGCGCGGGCGAGCGCCTCGCCAACCTGGTCAGGTCCGGAAGGAAGCAGCCACAACGAGCCCCGCTTGGGTCGATGTCCAACCTCTCACTTTCCCCTCACATGCCTAATGGGTGATACGCGGTCTCACCCAAAACGTGTTCAGATGTCGACAAAGCGTGGCCAAAGGGCCGCGTTACGACGAGCAAAAGCCCCAATATGCCCAACTTCAGATAACCCAAATTCAGCAGGTTTCAGCAGATGTCGTTTGGCCTTGGGGCCATAGAGATCGGCAAGCCGCCATACCGCCTCGGGTGGGACCATCTGGTCATCTTCAAAAGTAAACAGATCCACCGGTTTTTCAGTTTCTGTCCAACGCGCATCAGGCAACCCGGCTCCGATCTCGGGCATGTAACTCGAAGGAGCGGTGCACCATTTACGCCATTGCCAGTAGACCGATGCCGGCAAATCCGCACCAAAACCGATTGCCTTTCCGGGTAAATACCCAAGCGCTTTGACCAGCAATGGGGCGTGCCCATACCAGAACACCCCGGCCAATCCACGGTAGGGCCATGGGTGATCGTTCAGGGTCACAAGCCCAGAACACACACAAATCATCCGGTCGATTTTGTCGATATCGGGCTGTACGGGTCCCAGCATGGCACCTACAGAATGACCAATCGTCCATTGTTGTGCACCGGGAAAACGCCTGCGCATATCCGCCCGCGCCGCCGGCATATCGATCAAGGCCCAATCGGCCATTGTCGCACGTGCATCCTTCATGCGGCCGGTCAAAGAGTGCCCGAAGTCCCGGTAATCATAGGTTAGGCACGCCATGCCGCGCTCAGCGGCCAGCCAACGTGCGAAGTGGCGATAATAGTCGCGTGGCACGCCTGTGGCACTGTTCAGCACAACCACTGTGCCGGGTTCCGACAACGGTCGGTACAAGCGCGCTGAAAGGGTTGATGACCCGGACGGAAAGAGGAACTCTTCGGTCAAAACCGTCTGTTCTGTATCCAACATGATCCCTGACCCTGCGCCGAAGACAAAGTTTCTTACTTCAATAATTGAAACTCTACGCGGGAAGTTTTTACCCATCCAGCATGACCAAACGTCGGGGACAAAGATCCGCTTGACTCGGAACCGGATCAGACGCTAGCGATTGTGTGATGGTTCCTGTCCCCCACAAGGGGTCGGGATGAAAAGGGAACACGGTGCGGTTCCGTCTGGTCATCCGGACGCTAACCAATGCCGCGACTGCCCCCGCAACTGTAAGCGGTGAGCAAAGCCGAAACGCCACTGGCCCCGAGGGCTGGGAAGGTCGGCAAAGCCATGACCCGCAAGTCAGGAGACCTGCCATCGAAACTGAAACCGAAACTCGGGCGGGGTGTCCGGGCAGGTCCTGACTGCACTTCGCTGTCCCACCTGACCCGATCCTTCTGTCCACCACGCGCGGAGGGCGCAGGATGATCTGGAAGACAAAGACGCATGAATACAGCGCAACGGTATGTCAGCGGACGGGCAAAACCTGCCCCGCCCTGGCGCGGCTGGCGCGCTCGATCTCCGAGGCCATGACACAAGCTTCGGCTGCCACAGGCGACGACTTCGAGTTTGACGGTAGTAGTGAGCTTTCACATTGCACAAAAGGGTGTCAGGCAATTTTCCAGGCACAATCAGACAGTGTTCGCGTGTTTTGTGACACGCAGCCCAACGCAGCAATTGAGGACCTGAACCTCTATGCTGATCTGATTTTTGGAAACACGTTCCGCACTCTGCCATCTGGCATCATTGCAAACCCACCCTGCGCGATGATCGAGGTTGCAACGCTACGGCCCCGGAAAACCGTACACGCACCCGAACAGCTTTCGGCCTGAGGTCACACCACCTGCGCCGGGGAAACCCGGGCCGCCCAAGCCAGCTGCGCGTCTGTTTCCACAGCACAGGGGCGCAGCGAGCGCAGACGCTCCAGCGCCTTGTCAGCCCGTTCGCCGCACTCGACCATCAGACGCAGGACAACCATCCCCGACCTGCCACAGCCGCCCCGACAATGCACCAGCACTCGGCCTCCTCCAGCCAGGGCATGCCGGGCGGCGGCGCTAACTTCTGGCCACGCCTCTTCAACCGCCGCCGTTGGTGCGCCAAAGTCTTCGATCGGCAGATGCACCCACCGGCTGGCGCGGCTTTGAATATCGCTGCCAAAATCCTGCGCCCCGTGCTGAAGCATCTCGACATCCGTTGTCATTGAAATGACAATCCCCGGCTTCCACGCGGCAATCGTATCCAGATCCGTCTCATAGTCCCCGCCATGTCCGGGTATAGACGTCAGGGCCAGCGTTCCTCCTGCGACTTGCAGGGCATAGATAACCAGCTGCGACATGAACGTGTGTCCTCCACCAGGAACTCTTTACAAAAATGAGTCTTAAATTTTGTTGGAACAGCTTAGTGCGAATCCGGTCGGAATCTAAATCAAAAATCATCGCGCCTCGCAGTGGACGCGGAAGGCAGCGGCCACTACGCTGAGCCGAAGCACCGAATCCGACCGAGAAAACATGACCGACACGCCCAGCCCCGCCTATCAGGTTCTCGCCCGCAAATATCGCCCGGAAACCTTTGCCGATCTGGTGGGTCAGGACGCCATGGTGCGCACCCTGAAAAACGCATTCGAAGCGGACCGGATTGCGCAGGCTTTCATCATGACCGGCATTCGCGGCACCGGCAAAACCACCACCGCGCGGATCATCGCCAAGGGTATGAACTGCATCGGCCCCGACGGCAATGGCGGCCCGACGACCGAGCCTTGCGGGCAATGCGAACATTGCGTGGCGATCATGGAAGGCCGCCATGTCGATGTGATGGAGATGGACGCCGCCAGCCGAACCGGTGTGAATGACATTCGCGAAATAATCGACAGTGTCCGCTATCGCGCCGCCAGCGCGCGTTACAAGATCTACATCATCGACGAGGTCCACATGCTCTCGACCAGCGCTTTCAACGCGCTGCTCAAGACGCTCGAGGAACCGCCTGAACATGTGAAGTTTATCTTCGCAACAACCGAAATCCGCAAAGTGCCGGTCACGGTTCTGTCCCGCTGTCAGCGCTTTGATCTGCGCCGGATCGAGCCCGAAGATATGATCGGGCTTCTGCAAAAGATCGCAACCGCCGAAGATGCCCAAATCGCCGATGACGCGCTGGCGCTGATCACACGTGCCGCGGAAGGATCGGCACGGGATGCAACCTCGCTGCTGGATCAGGCGATTTCGCACGGGGCGGGTGAAACCACTGCCGAGCAGGTCCGCGCAATGCTGGGCCTTGCGGACCGTGGCCGCGTTCTGGACCTGATGGACATGATCCTGCGGGGCAACGCGGCGGGTGCGCTGACGGAACTCAGCGGGCAATACGCTGAGGGCGCAGACCCACTGGCCGTCTTACGCGATCTGGCCGAAATCACCCATTGGGTGTCCGTCGTCAAAATTACGCCCGACGCCGCCGAAGACCCAACCGTTTCGCCTGACGAACGGAGCCGTGGCCAGCACATGGCAGAGGCCCTGCCGATGCGCGTTTTGACCCGGATGTGGCAGATGTTGCTGAAAGCGCTCGAAGAAGTTTCAGCCGCGCCAAACGCGATGATGGCCGCTGAGATGGCCGTTATTCGCCTGACCCACGTTGCTGATCTGCCCAGCCCTGAAGAACTGGTCAAGCGGCTGCAGGACACTCCAGCGCCTCCGGCAGGTGGACCTGGCGGCGGCACCTCGATGTCTCGGCAGGGTGCAACACCCGCGCAGGCCAGCGCCACCCCCGCATCCACATACGCCTCGGCCCCACGCGGCTCAAGCGGCGCTCCCGTTGCCGCGTTGGCTCTGGATGTTCAGACCGCCCTGGCCCGTTACCCGACCTTTGAGCACGTGGTCGAACTGATCCGCGCCAACCGCGACGTGAAGCTTCTGGTCGAAGTGGAAAACGGAGTGCGGCTTGTATCTTACCAACCCGGTCGGATCGAATTCACCCCAGCCACGCAGGCACCGACAGACCTTGCGCCCAGGCTGGGTTCGGCCCTGCAACGCTGGACCGGAAACCGGTGGGCTGTCTCGATCGTCTCGAACGGGGATGCGCCGACAATTGCTGAAATTCGGGACAAGGCCGAACTGGCTTTGAAAGCCGAAGCCGAACAACACCCGCTGGTTCAGGCTGTACTGGCTCAATTTCCCAGGGCCAGGATCACAAAGATCGAGACACCGGAACAGCGCGCCGCCCAAGTCGAGACCGAGGCGCTGCCCGAAGTCGAGGATGAGTGGGACCCGTTCGAAGAGGATTGAGCCGGTGACGCGTCTATTGAGGTTACCGTGATCACCCGGTTCCAAAATCTAAGTCTCGGCAAAGCCCGTGCGGCAAACCCAATCCTTGCCTTCACATAACGCGCAACCTGCCACTGCGCGACAAAGGGAGGCGCGTTTCCAAAGACCTCACCGTCAAACGCGGGAACCCTTGTGCCACGCGGCTGCGGCCCGTATTTAGAACCCAAGCAGAGATACAGGAGAATACTATGCTGAAAGGACTCGGCGGGCTTGGCGGTCTGGGTGACATGGCCAAGATGATGAAATCCGCGCAGGACCTGCAAACCAAGATGACCGAAATGCAGGAAGAGCTGAACAACATGATGGTTGTCGGTGAATCCGGGGCTGGACTGGTCAAGGCGACTGCAACCGCCAAAGGCGAACTGAAAGGTCTGGATATTGATCCGTCGATCTTCAACGGTGACGACAAGGAAGTGGTCGAAGACCTGATCCTGGCGGCCATCAAGGATGCCCAAACCAAAGCCGCTGAACGTTCGCAGGAAGAAATGGCCAAACTGACCGAAAGCATGGGCTTGCCCGCAGACATCAAGCTGCCGTTCTGAGCTTCATCTTTTTTGAAATACTCCCGCCGGAGGCTCCCTCCGGCGCAAGACAGGACAGGCCATGAGTTCGAACAGCGACATCGACAACCTGATCGACCTGATGGCCAAACTGCCCGGCCTCGGCCCGCGTTCGGCCCGTCGCGCTGTGCTGCACCTGATCCGAAAACGCGCTTTGCTGCTGACACCTTTGTCTGATGCCATGCAGCAAGTCGCCGTGACCGCCCGCGAATGCCTGAACTGCGGGAACGTGGGCACCACCGATATCTGTGACATCTGCAACAGCGAAGACCGTGCAACCGGAGAGCTCTGCGTGGTCGAAGACGTGGCCGACCTCTGGGCGATGGAGCGCGCGGGCGTCTTCAAAGGCCGCTATCACGTTCTGGGTGGCACGCTGTCGGCGCTGGACGGGGTTGGCCCGGACGAGTTGCGCATTCCCCGCCTCAAAGACCGAGTGATGGCCGAGGGGATTACCGAGATCATCCTTGCGCTGAATGCCACCGTCGATGGCCAGACCACGGCGCATTACATTGCTGATCAGTTGGAAGGACAGGTTCGCCTGACCTCACTAGCGCAGGGCGTGCCGATTGGCGGAGAATTGGATTATCTGGATGACGGGACGATCACCGCCGCGCTAAGGGCGCGAAAGGAAATATAGCGGGCCGTATTGGACCAGGGCGACAACTGCATTGTCGCCCCAACGCTTATCAAAGCATGCTCGCAGGCTTCAGGTGTAAGCACCAGACGAGTAGGTCAGCTCATACGAGTGGCTGTAGAGTTCGAATACGATACCAAATGGGTCTTCAACATAGACCATGCGGTAAGGCTTTTCTCCGGGGTAATAGTGCCGGATCGGCATGCGCTGTTTTCCACCAGCCTGCACAATCTTCTCGACCAGACCTTCGACATCGGGGTCCTGAATGCAAAAGTGAAACGTTCCATTTCTGCGGAAATCGATGTTGTTTTCGGGCGCGTAATTCCCGTCAAACTCAAAAAGTTCAATTCCAATCCGGTCCGCTGTCGCGAGATGTGCGATACGCAATTTCCTCCAGTCCGGGCCGAAAACATCCGTGCACATGACCCCAATGTCCGAGCCATCCTCCACCACGTCCGTGGGCGGCATGATGACGTAAAACCCCAAGACCTCGGAATAGAACTTTACGGCTTCGTCCACGTTTGGAACAGACAACCCGATATGTGAAAAAGTCCTTGGAAACTGAGACATCTAATGCTCCTTAAACTGCTGAGTCGTAAAACTATTGGTCAGCGATCGGTTTTCAAGTTGCTTCCCAAGCCATCATAGCAGGGTTCACCCTTGCGCATGGATCAAGACCCGGAGTCAAAAAGGTCGCTAAAAAGCAAAAGGGCCTTTGCCTTCCGTACGCGCGTAGTAGAATGCCTCAGACTTGATCCCTTTGATTGGAATACGTTATGACCCGCCTTCTCGCCCTCACCTTCGCCACCTTCACCGCAACTGCCGCCCTGTCGCAGGAACTTGTCGACAAGGGCTTCGTCGAAGGCTGGAACATCATGATGGACCCCGCGCTTGGTAACGGATGCCTGATCCAGACGGTGTACCAGGACCTCTCGGTCGTGCGGCTGGGCTATGACGCGCTGGGTAATCGCGGCTATTTCGCGGTCTACAACAAGGCGTGGGGCGACATTAAACAGGGTGAGAGCTATTCGATCCGCTTTGATCTGGACGGCAAAAGCTATGATGCCACGGCCATCGGGTTCAACGAGCGCGACGTGCCGGGCGCGACTGTCTTCTTCACCGACCGAAGCTTCGTCGACGCAATCGCCCAGAACAAGACAATGACCGTCTACAATCCGGCTGGGGAGGTGGTCATGGCCATCGACCTCAAAGGAACCGCCAAAGCACTGGACTATGCCCGCGACTGCCAGAACAAGAAGCTTTAACGAATCGGATCGAACAATGCGTCCTTGGCGGTGCAGTCGCGGATCACGTCGCGGCTACAAGGCACGGGGTCAAGGTCGCGTGACAGGCACAGGCGGACTTCTTCGATATAGCCTTGCTTGCACGTGACGGTGATCATATCGCGCTCTAGTTCGGGATTGGCCTTCAGAAACGCTTCTTCGACCACTTCGGCGGGTAACTTCACGGATGCGTCCAGCTTGCGGAAGACCTCCGGGCGCTCAACCGCGTCATAGGTGCGCCGGGACAGCGCGAAATAGTCGGCTGCCGACAGCCCGGAACAGGTGCCGTGTTTCTTCCACTGGTGCCAGGCCAAGCCCGCACTGCCCTGAATATCTTCCATTTCACGCGTCATGCGTCGGGTCGGCGGTGCTTCGGGCGTTCTGCAATACGACGGCCAGCCTTGATGGAACTGTGGCCACAGGCCATGCAAAATCCAACCGTGGTCATGCCGCGCATCGCACTGATCGGACCCGCGCGCGTCGCCTTCGCGGGCACACCAGTTGGGCGACCAGCTGAGCGACAAAACATAGTAATCGAACTCTCCGGCCTTTTCGCCTTCGGCCAGCGCGGCAACCGCGCTGAAGATCCACAATACCAGCCCTGAAATACCTTGGCGCATTCGCCTCTTCCCTTCTTGCCGTGCCGCGACTATATAGGCCCCAAGTTCCCCGACAACGGAAACCTGCCCCAAATCCCCGGGGCCGCCGAATTCCGGCGACGGGACAGATGTATGTATAGGAGACGGGCTGATGGCAAAACCGCTTATGGCCAAGGCAACCGCCGTATGGCTGGTGGACAACACCACGATCAGCTTCAAGCAGATCGCGGATTTCGTAGGAATGCACGAGTTGGAAGTGCAGGGCATCGCTGATGGTGATGTGGCTGCAGGCGTCAAAGGCTTTGACCCGATTGCCAACAACCAATTGACCCAGGACGAAATCGACGCGGCGCAGAACAACCCGCTTCACAAGCTGAAGCTCAAGTTCAATCCTTCGGCCGCTGGCGAAGAAAAACGCCGTGGTCCGCGTTACACCCCGCTGTCCAAGCGTCAGGACCGTCCGAACTCGATCCTGTGGCTGGTCAAGTTCCACCCCGAACTCAGCGATGGCCAGATTGCCAAGCTGGTGGGCACCACGAAACCGACAATCCAGTCGATCCGCGAGCGTACCCACTGGAACATCACCAACATGCAACCCATCGATCCGGTTGCTCTGGGCCTTTGCAAGCAGTCCGAGCTGGACACAGCCGTTCAGAAAGCAGCCGCAAAGAAAGCGGCCGAAGGCGGTGTGATGAGCGATGATGAGCGTCGCAAACTGGTCTCGACGGAACAGTCTCTGGAAATGGATGCCGCGCCGAAAATCCCGACGGCCATCGAAGGGCTCGAAACCTTCTCGCTGTCCGACGAGCCAGCAGAAGAAAAAGACGAAGAGGCGATCATCGACGCCGACAGCTTCTTCAATCTGCCCAAAGGCGGGGCGGATGACGAAGACGAAGACGATCTTCGCCCGTAACGTAGAATCAGCCCCGGTCGGAACGGCTGGGACTTTTTTGACGGACTTGTCATGCTAAGCATTCTATCAGCGATCTTTGGCCCGCACCGCGCCGTTTCGATCTATGCCTTTGTGAAAACATGGGGTCTTGGATTGGCCGGTGGCGCTGTGATGATTGCCATCGTCACAACCCTCTATCTGCTGGGGGATGAGGGCAAACACGAGCACGAAGCTTTCCTGACCGTTCCAGTGCTGTCGGCGACCCCGGTCAATGGTGATCTCAGGAACGGTGTTATCGCCTCGGTCCGGCTGCCCGATGGTTCGGCAACTTCAATCACGTCGACCGAGTCGCCCATTTCCCAGACCGTAGGCACCACAGCTTGCATCGAGAAACGCGTTTATGTCGAATCTGGTGAGGCGCGGTACCGGTTCAAACTGCCAAGCCTGTGCGAAGGCAGTTAATTGGCTAACACCTAGACGCAAAGCCACCCGACGCTGACACCGGGTGGCTTTTTTAGTCACACCATCTGAAAGATGATGCCCGCGATAATTGCTCCGCCCACACCAAGGCCCAAATAGGTTGCAAACACACGGGGTTTGACCAGCGACCAGACGGCGGCCATTGCCGGGATGGAACTGACGGCACCAGCGACCATGAAAGACATGGCGGCACCCGCAGTCATTCCTTGTTCCATCAATCCAGCCAACAGCGGTGGTGCCACGTAGGAGTTCAGATAAGCAGGCATACCCACTAAGGCAGCGACAACGATGGGCAGCACACCTTCTCCACCCACCGCGCCAGCGATCAGGTCGGCAGGCACGTAGTTGACCAACAGGGCTTCGAGTACATAGGCCAGAGCCAGCCATTTCAACAGGAACAAACCGTTGTGCACGAATTCCGAGCGGAACCGAGCGCGGCGCTCGGGCTCCTGCCAGAATTTCCAGACCGGCTTGTCGTCCAGTTTCGGCCCACATCCGCAGCACCCGGCGGGTTTGTACGCGCGCAACGGTTGGGCAAACGCACCCTGGCGCATCAGCAGCCGAACCGCGAAGCCTCCGAACAGGCCAAGTGCGACCGCCGCGACCGCTTTGCCGATGGCAAAAGGCCACCCCAGCGCGCCAGCCGTAATCAAAAGCGTCGGCGGGTCGATCAAGGGTGAGCTGAGCCAGAACGCCATGACCGCAGACAGCGGCGCGCCAAGCGCCAGAAGGCCCGCGATAAAGGGAATGACCTCACAGGAACAGAACGGAGCCAATCCACCGAACAACGCGGCCAGAAAGATCATTCGGGTCTCGCGCCCCTCAAAGGCGCGCGCCACCATCACTTCTGCTCCGGTCGCCTTTAGGTACGACAGCAACAGCACGGCAAACAGGATGTATTGCCCTGTATGGGCTAAAGCCTTTGCGGCAAACGTTACCACCTCACGCAGATTGCCGGGGTCCAGAACGGCTACCGCGACAAGGATCACGACGATCAGCGCCCAAGGCGTCTTGATCAGGTCCAGCACCCCCTTGGCCGTCACGCGCGGGTTTTGTGTCAACTCAGCCATCGTTCGCGGCCTTTCCAACTTCATCGGCGCAGCATTCGCTGAGAATGAACTGCGCCAGGTTTCTCAATTCGTCATAACAAGCTCGGTTGATCGTGGTCCGACCAATCTTTTCCTGTTCAACCACACCACCGGCCGCAAGAAACCGCAGGTGATGCGCCAAAGTCGACGGAGCAATGCCCGTCCGGTTTTGAATCTCGCCAACCGTCAAACCGGCCTCACCAGCCCGAACCAAGGTCTTGAGGACTTTCAGCCGGGCCTCCGAGCCCATCGCAGAAAATCCGGCAGCAGCAGCTTCCCACATGAGTCGCCTCCATTAAACTAGATTTCTGGTTATTTAGTTTAATAATGTTTCCCAGTCAACCGGGTCGTTGAAATACGCCCAGATTGCGTAAGTCCAGATTGCACGCCCTTTAAGTCCAACCTATAAGCAGGCATGGGGATTTCGGTCGATACATTCTTTCTAGAACTCAACGGTCAGGGCACGCTGCAGGCCCAAATCCAGCAGATGATTGCCGAGGGCATTCTGTCGGGCCGCTTTCATGTTGGAGAGAAACTGCCATCATCGCGAAAACTGGCTGCACATCTGGGCGTCAGCCGGATCACCGTCACGTTGGCCTATACCGAATTGCTGGCGGATGATTACCTGACGGCCAAGGGGCGATCTGGGTACTATGTTTCGCATAACGCGCCCGTTCCACCGAAGTACTCGCCTGTCCAGCGCGGCACAGAATCCGTTGACTGGGACAAAGCGTTGGCCCGTCGCTTTCTGGACAGTGACGTTCTGCCAAAACCCAGCGACTGGCGCGAATACCGCTATCCGTTCATCTACGGTCAGGCCGACCGGTCATTGTTTGATCACGCCAACTGGCGCTTGTGCGCCGTGCGCGCGTTGGGACACAAGGACTTCGATTCGCTAACCGGGGATTACGTGGATCAGGATGACCCGCTTCTGGTCGAGTTCATCGCCCGCCACACTCTGCCCAGACGCGGCATTGCAGCCCGCCCCGAAGAGATTCTGATCACTTTGGGCGCGCAGAACGCACTCTGGCTGGCGTCGCGTATTTTGCTGACCCACAATCGATCTGCAGTGATCGAAGACCCCTGCTATTACGCGCTGCGGAGCCTGCTGAACCATTGGGACTGCGCGGTAACGCCCTTGAGCGTCGATCAGAACGGACTGCCACCCGAGACGATCCCAGACGACGCCGACGTTATCTTTACCACCCCCAGCCATCAAAGCCCGACGACGGCAACAATGCCTATCGCGCGCCGCGATCAACTGCTGGATCGAGCACGCGAATTGGATGCAATGGTTGTCGAGGATGACTACGAGTTCGAAATGGCCTTTCGGGGTGCGCCGTCTCCGGCACTCAAGTCTATGGATCGGGATGGACGTGTGATTTACGTCGGCAGTTTTTCCAAGTCGCTGTTCCCCGGTCTGCGGCTTGGATACATGGTTGGCTCTGAGCCCTTTATCCGAGAGGCACGCGCGCTTCGGTCATTGGTTCTGCGCCACCCACCCGGGCACATTCAGCGCACGGCCGCGTATTTCCTTTCACTGGGCCATTACGACGCGCAAATCCGGCGCATGTCAAATGCCCTGCAAGAACGGCGCGATGCAATGGATTCCGCCATAGAAGAAAGCGGGCTGACCGTGGCCGGGCGCGGCGTGATTGGCGGCTCATCAATGTGGATGTCTGCGCCCGAGCATATCGACACAACCCAACTGGCATTGAGGTTGCAGACCCAGGGCGTTCACATTGAACCTGGTGCCCCGTTTTTCTCTGGTCCGAACAGGCCACAGAATTACTACCGCCTCGGTTACTCCTCCATTTCGACCGACCGCATTGCACCAGGTGTAAAATTGATTGCAGACGCCATTCGAACTACCTGAGCGGCATCTGGACCTAATTTGGGTTTCGTTTTGGCCCTAACGCCAGCCGCACCCATACGCCAAAACCGTATCAAACCCCGGGCTCTTTGCCCGGCTTCACCCACTTGTTTGGAGAGCACTCACATGAAGATGACGACCGAAGAAGCCTTTGTTAAGGTTCTGCAGATGCACGGGATCGAACATGCGTTCGGTATCATTGGCTCGGCGATGATGCCGATCTCGGATCTGTTCCCAAAAGCTGGAATCATGTTCTGGGACTGCGCCCATGAAGGCAGCGCCGGCATGATGGCCGATGGCTATACCCGGGCCACCGGCAAGATGTCGATGATGATCGCGCAAAACGGCCCTGGCATCACCAACTTCGTGACCGCTGTCAAAACCGCCTACTGGAACCACACCCCGCTGCTGCTGGTTACCCCGCAGGCGGCGAACAAAACCATCGGACAGGGTGGGTTCCAGGAAGTCGAGCAGATGAAGCTGTTCGAAGACATGGTTGCCTATCAGGAAGAGGTTCGTGACCCGTCCCGCGTCTGCGAGGTTCTGAACCGCGTGATCATGCAGGCCAAACGCGCCAGCGGTCCGGCTCAGCTGAACATCCCCCGCGATATGTGGACCCAAGTTATCGACGTTGATCTGCCTGCTATTGTTGAATTCGAGCGCCCCTCGGGCGGTGAAACCGCTGTGTCGCAGGCGGCCGAGTTGCTGTCGAACGCCAAAAACCCTGTAATTCTGAACGGTGCCGGTGTGGTTCTGGCCGAAGGCGGTATCGACGCGTCGAAAGCCCTGGCCGAGCGTCTGGATGCGCCGGTCTGCGTTGGCTACCAGCACAATGACGCCTTCCCCGGTTCGCACCCACTGTTCGCCGGTCCGCTGGGCTATAACGGTTCGAAAGCTGGGATGGAGCTGATCAGCGAGGCAGATGTGGTTCTGTGCCTGGGCACCCGTCTGAACCCGTTCTCGACCCTGCCCGGATACGGCATGGAATACTGGCCTGCCAATGCCAAAATCATCCAGGTCGACATCAACCCCGACCGCATCGGTCTGACCAAGAAAGTCAGCGTCGGCATCGTCGGTGATGCGGCCAAGGTCGCAAACGGGATTCTGGCCCAGCTGTCGGACACCGCGGGTGACGAGGGCCGCGCGGACCGCAAAGCCAAGATCGCGCAAAAGAAATCCGCTTGGGCGCAGCAGCTTTCGAGCATGGATCACGAAGATGACGATCCGGGCACCAGCTGGAACGAACGTGCACGTGCCGCCAAGCCCGATTGGATGAGCCCTCGCATGGCATGGCGCGCAATCCAGTCCGCGCTGCCGAAAGAGGCGATCATCTCGTCCGACATCGGCAACAACTGCGCGATCGGCAACGCCTATCCGTCCTTCGAGGAAGGCCGCAAATATCTGGCCCCCGGCCTGTTCGGCCCCTGCGGCTATGGCCTGCCCGCCATCGTGGGTGCGAAAATCGGCCAGCCGGACGTTCCGGTTGTCGGCTTCGCCGGTGACGGTGCCTTTGGTATCGCCGTGAACGAACTGACTGCAATTGGCCGCGAAGAATGGCCCGCCGTAACTCAGATCGTCTTCCGCAACTACCAGTGGGGCGCGGAAAAGCGCAACTCGACCCTGTGGTTCGATGACAACTTCGTCGGGACCGAGCTGGACACCAAAGTGTCATACGCCGGTATCGCAAATGCCTGCGGCCTGAAGGGTGTTATCGCCCGCACGCAGGACGAATTGACCGCAGCGTTGAACCAGGCGATCGAGGATCAGAAGAACGGCATCACCACCCTGATCGAAGCTATGATCAATCAGGAACTGGGTGAACCCTTCCGCCGCGACGCGATGAAAAAGCCTGTCGCAGTTGCGGGCGTTTCGGCTGACGACATGCGCGAGCAAGCCGTATAAACAAAGGACGAGGCCGGAGCGAATGACCCTGACACCCATTGAGCTGTTGCGGCAGAACGCTCCGGCCATCCGCCCTGTTATTTCTTTATGCGAAGGCAGTGATCCCCGTGTTGTTGCGGGGGCGCTTGCCGCCCACAAGGCCGATCTGGCCGACGTAATCCTGGTCGGCCCGCAAGCCGAAGTCGAAGCCGCCCTGAAAGATCAAGGGGCGGTGCCTTCACCGGGCGTCGCTGTGCATGACCCCGTGAACTCGAACCTGACCGAGGAGTTTGCTCAGACGTTCTTCGGACTTCGTCAGCACAAGGGCGTGGATCTGACCAAAGCCCGCGCTGCCGTTGAATCAGCGCCAGTCTACGCCGCCATGCTGGTACGCAGCGGGCGCGCCACCGGCACGGTAGGCGGCGCGGTTCACATAACCGGCGACATCGTCCGCGCGGCTATCCAAGTGATCGGAATGGCCCCAGATGCCGGAATGGTGTCGTCTTTTTTTCTGATGTACCCGCCTGAAAACGCCCAACCCGGTGCGCGGGCGATGCTTTATTCAGACTGCGGTCTGGTCATCAACCCGTCTGCCTCTGAGTTGAGCAAAATCGCCATCGCCTCGGCCGCTTCGGCAAAAACTCTTCTGCAGGTCGAACCCAAGATCGCGATGCTCAGCTTTTCGACCAAAGGCAGCGCCAAACACACGGACGTGGACAAGGTGATCGAAGCCACTGACACCTTGCGTCAGACAGCACCTGATCTGTCTGTCGACGGAGAGTTGCAGTTTGACGCCGCTTTTGTCCCTTCGGTGGGCGACCGCAAATCCCCCGGTTCATCCGTCGCCGGTCAAGCCAACGTAATGATTTTCCCAAATCTCGACGCGGGCAATATCGGCTACAAGATCACCCAACGGCTGGGTGGCTATACCGCAATTGGCCCCGTGCTTCAGGGACTGGCCCAGCCGGCCAACGACCTGTCGCGCGGCTGTAGCGCCGAAGATGTAACCCAAATGATCGCCGTGACCGCCCTGCAAGCCAGCAAAACGTAATGCACTCTTTCACACCGTTTCTCGGAACAGTGTTCTCAAATCGGGAAGAAACTGACACATTCATCCCGACATAACCGACAGGACCCGCCAATGACCCATCAGCAGCCGATCCTTGATACGTCTCCGAAGGTTTCGGACGAGGTTCGCAAGACCACGTGCTATATGTGCGCCTGCCGTTGCGGCATCAACGTACACATGAAAGATGGCAAGGTTGCCTATATCGAAGGCAACCGCGACCACCCTGTAAACAAAGGTGTTTTGTGCGCCAAGGGCAGCGCCGGGATCATGCAGGTCAATGCCCCGTCACGCCTGCGCAAACCGCTGCGCCGGGTCGGCCCGCGCGGCTCGGGCGAGTTTCGCGAAATCGAGTGGGATGAAGCGATCAGCACCGCCGTTGGCTGGCTGAATGAACTGCACGAGACCGCCCCGCAAAAACTTGCCTTCTTTACTGGCCGAGACCAAAGTCAAAGCTTCACGTCCTTCTGGGCGCAAAACTTCGGCACCCCGAACTATGCAGCCCATGGCGGGTTCTGTTCGGTTAACATGGCTGCGGGCGGCATCTACACCATGGGTGGCGCTTTCTGGGAGTTCGGCCAGCCCGATTGGGATCATACAAAGCTGTTCATGCTGTTTGGTGTGGCCGAAGATCACGACAGCAACCCAATCAAGATGGGTATCGGCAAAATCAAGGCACGCGGCGCGCGGGTGATCGGTGTGAACCCGATCCGATCCGGCTATAACGCCGTGGCAGACGACTGGGTCGGGATTACGCCGGGCACGGATGGTCTGTTCATTCTGTCTCTGATCCACGTGCTGATGAAAGCAGGAAAAATCGATCTCGATTATCTTAGCCGCTACACCAACGCGCCAGTGCTGGTGAATGCTGCGGAGGGGCCTGAAAAGGGCCTGTTCCTGCGCGACGCCGACGGCAAGCCGCTAGTGATAGATCGTGCGACCGGCGAACCCACCGCGTTCAACAAACCCGGCGTCCGCCCAGACTTGGCGGCAACCTATGAAAAAGACGGCGTCACGCATCGACCCGTCTTCCACCTGATGGCCGAGAAATACCTGAGCGACGACCACGCCCCCGAAGCTGTGGCCGAGCGCTGCGGCATCCCGGCCAAACGCATCCGCGCCATCGCGGCGGAAATCGCCCGTGTTGCCTTTGACGAAGCCATCGAGCTGGATCAAGAATGGACCGACTTCCGGGGCGAGACACACTCCAAAATGATTGGCCGCCCGGTCAGCTTCCACGCCATGCGTGGTATCTCGGCCCACGCCAACGGGTTTCAAACGTGTCGCTCACTGCATGTGCTGCAAATCCTATTGGGCACGGTCGAGGTCCCCGGCGGCTTCCGCTTCAAACCGCCCTACCCCAAACCGGTCGAGGCGCACCCCACCCCCCACGGCGACCGCCGTCCTGGTCGCCCGCTGGAAGGGCCCCACCTAGGCTTCCCACGTGGGCCAGAGGACCTACTGATTGACGATTGCGGCACGGCGCAGCGTATCGACAAAGCCTTTACCTGGGAAAACCCAATGTCCGCCCACGGGCTGATGCACATGGTGATCTCGAATGCCGCAGCTGGTGATCCTTACAAGATCGACACGCTGTTCATGTACATGGCGAACATGTCGTGGAACTCCTCCATGAACACCAAAGGTGTGATGGAGATGCTGACGGCGCGCAACGAAGACGGCAAATACGTCATACCACATATCATTTATTCCGACGCCTACTCCTCGGAAATGGTGGCTTATGCTGACCTGATCCTGCCTGACACCACCTATCTGGAACGGCACGACTGTATCTCGCTGCTTGACCGCCCGATTTGCGAGGCCGACGCCGCCGCCGACGCGATCCGCTGGCCGGTGATTGAGCCTGACCGCGACGTGCGCGGCTTCCAGTCGGTTCTGATCGAACTCGCCAATCGCATGAGCCTGCCGGGCTTCACCAACGAAGACGGGACGCCCAAGTGGAAAGACTACGCCGACTATATCGTGAACCACCAGCGCAAGCCGGGTATCGGCCCGCTTGCCGGGTTCCGCGGTGAAAACGGCGACATGGAAGGGCGTGGAGAGGTCAATCCCGACCAGCTGAACCGCTATATCGAAAACGGTGGTTTCTACGTCGCGCACATCCCCGAAGGCGCGGATTACTACAAACCCTGGAACGCGGCCTATCAGGAATGGGCTGTTGGCATGGGGCTCTATGACAGCCCGCAGCCATACCTGTTCCAACTTTATTCCGAGCCTATGCGCAAGTTCCAACTGGCCGCAGAAGGGCAGGGTGACCGCCAGCCGCCGGATCACCTGCGCCAGCGGATCAAAAACACGATGGACCCGCTGCCGATCTGGTATGAACCCGACCAGCAGGGCAACGAAGGCTTTACAGTCAACGCACTGACCCAGCGCCCGATGGCGATGTACCACAGCTGGGGCACTCAGAACGCCTGGCTGCGCCAGCTGCACGGACGCAACCCGCTCTACGTCCCAACCAAACTGATGCGGGAACATGGGCTGAGCGATGGCGATTGGGCCAAGGTCACCTCTCCGCACGGAGAAATCACCGTGCCCGTCATGGAAATGGCCGCACTGAACGACAACACCGTCTGGACCTGGAACGCCATTGGTAAACGAAAAGGCGCGTGGGCTCTGCAAGAGGACGCGCCAGAAGCCACCAAAGGCTTCCTCCTCAACCACCTGATCCACGAACTGCTGCCGCCCAAAGGCGACGGGATGCGGTGGGCCAACTCTGACCCGGTGACTGGTCAGGCTGCATGGTTCGACCTCAAGGTCAAAATCGAAAAAGCCGCCCCTCCGACAGATACCGAAAGCCAACCCGAATTTGAGCCGATCAAATCGCCCGTTGGCACCGGCCCGAAAGATATCGCATGGAAGGTCGGCAAATGACCCGGATCCGTTCTTCATCTGGCCAAAAATATCTCGGGGGTGAATTGAGCCAAAGGCTCAAGAGGGGGCTGGCCCCCTCCCCCGCCCATAACTGCCGAGGTTCCTTGACATGACCCAGCTCCCCCAATCCACCGAACGTAAAATGGGTCTGGTCATCGACCTGGACACCTGTGTCGGTTGCCACGCCTGCGTGATCTCTTGCAAAGGATGGAACACGGAAAACTACGGCGCGCCTCTGTCGGACCAAGACGCCTACGGTGGCAACCCGTCCGGCACCTTCTTGAACCGCGTACATTCCTATGAGGTACAGCCGGAACAGGGTCACGCTCAACTGATACACTTCCCGAAATCTTGCCTGCATTGCGAAGATGCTCCCTGTGTCACTGTCTGCCCAACCGGCGCCAGCTATAAACGCATCGAAGACGGTATCGTGTTGGTTAATGAAAGCGACTGTATTGGCTGCGGTCTTTGCGCCTGGTCCTGTCCATACGGTGCCCGGGAGCTGGATGCAGCAGAAGGCGTCATGAAAAAATGTACTCTCTGTGTCGACCGTATCTACAACGAAAACCTGCCCGAGGTAGATCGTGTGCCCTCATGCGTGCGCACCTGCCCGGCCGGCGCGCGGCACTTTGGCGATTTGGGCGACCCTGACAGCGATGTCAGCAAACTCGTCGCAGATCGGGGCGGTATGGACCTGATGCCTGAAATGGGCACCAAACCCGTCAATAAATACCTGCCGCCACGCCCCAAGGACACGGTTGAGGACCAGATCGACATTTTGGCCCCCCTGCTGGCACCGGTCGCTGAAGAACCCAAGGGGTTCCTCGGCTGGCTCGACAAGACGTTGGAGAAACTCTGATGCATCCCGCACCGTCCGTTATTATCTTCACCACTTTGTCCGGGTTGGGATTCGGCTTGCTGTTTTTCCTCGGGCTTGGCCAGCCTGCGGTGACAGGCTTTGTGGCATTCGTATTTTACGTCATCGCATATGCGCTGGCAGTGGGTGGTTTGCTGGCCTCAACCTTCCATTTGGGCCACCCCGAACGCGCCTGGAAGGCGTTCAGCCAATGGAAATCGAGCTGGCTCAGCCGAGAAGGGGTCTGTGCCGTGGCGGCCCTGGTGGTCATGGGGCTTTATGCATTCGGCGCAGTTTTTCTGGGCAGCCATTGGACAGTTCTGGGTTGGCTCGGCGCGTTTTTCAGTCTTGCGACCGTGTTTACCACCTCGATGATCTACACCCAGCTCAAGACCATCCCGCGCTGGAACATGGAACTGACGCCAATCCTGTTCCTGTCCTTCAGCTTGGCCGGAGGTGCCCTGTTGTCCGGGGCTGAAACTCTGGCCCCCTGGTTGCTTGCCATTGCCGGGGCAGTACAGCTTGCTTACTGGGCCAAGGGCGACGGCGCATTCGCGCGATCCGGCACTTCGCTGAGCACCGCCACTGGGCTGGGCGCCCGCGGTGATGTGCGCGCCTTCGAGCCGCCGCATACGGGCACCAACTATCTGTTGCGCGAATTCGTCCACGTGGTTGGGCGCAAACACGTGCAGAAACTGCGGATCATTTCCTTTGTTCTGGCGTTTGTGTTGCCTTTGCTGCTGATCCTGATCCCGGTCTCGGGCGTCGTGATCAAGCACCTCTTTGCCTTGCTGGCGGTGGCGTCGCATCTGGCGGGCGTAGCAACGTCGCGCTGGTTGTTCTTTGCGCAGGCAGAGCATGTTGTTGGGCTTTACTACGGGAAACGGTGAGAAGGGGGCTCTGCCCCCGCTGCGCGTACCGCGCATCTCCCCGAGGTATTTTAGCCAGATGAAGATTGGATCCGGCAAATGAAAAGGGCGGCGCTCGGGATTTGAGGCCGCCCTTTTGTCATTTCGGGTCCGACTTAGATCAGACCGGCATGCGCCATTGCGGCCTCGATTGCAGCCTTGGTGCCGTCCTCAAGCTCGGTGAGAGGTGAGCGCACTTCGGTGCTGCAAAGGCCCAGTTTGCTGAGCGCGTATTTGGCACCGACAAGACCCGGTTCGATAAAGATGGCCTCGTGCAGAGGCATCAGCTTATCCTGATAGTCCAGCGCTTTTGCATAGTCTCCGGCCAGTGTGGCCTGTTGGAATTCGGCGCACAATTTGGGTGCCACGTTTGCCGTGACCGAGATGCAGCCAACGCCGCCATGGGCGTTGAATCCAAGCGCAGTCGCGTCTTCACCAGACAGTTGGCAGAAATCCGCGCCGCAGGTCGCGCGCTGTTGGCTGACACGGGCCAGATCGCCCGTTGCGTCCTTAACCCCAACGATGCGTGGCAGCTTGGAAAGCTCACCCATAGTGGCCGGTGTCATGTCAACAACGGACCGTCCGGGGATATTGTAAATGATGATCGGAATATCCGCAGCTTCGTGAAGAGCCTGGAAATGCGCGATCAGGCCGCGTTGGGTTGGCTTGTTGTAGTACGGGGTGACAACCAGCGCTGCATCCGCGCCGACCTTTTTGGCGAATTGCACAAAACGAACGGCTTCGACCGTATTGTTCGATCCGGCACCGGCGATGACCGGAACGCGACCCGCCGCTGTTTTCACGACCTCTTCGATAACCGTTTCATGCTCATCGTGGCTGAGCGTGGGACTTTCGCCCGTGGTTCCAACCGGCACCAGCCCGGTCGAGCCTTCGGCAATCTGCCACTCCACAAGGTGTTTGAGCGTCTTCAGGTCCAACTCGCCGTTGGTGAACGGGGTGACGAGGGCTGGCATTGAGCCTTTGAACATGACACGCTCCTTTAAGGTGCATTTTGCGGTTTTTACGCCTCGGTCCCTCACGTTTCCAGCTTTGTGAGTTGATCCCGGCGACGCACGGTTTATCCTCACAGGCTCTATCCTCGGTTGGTTGGGAAATGCAAGGTATGACACGCATTCTGGCACTTTTGATTGCTGTGATTGTGTATTCAGTGACGGCACCGCAGCTTGCGCGGGCGGATGCCGCTGGTGATTTGCGCGCCGGGCTTTATGAAATGCGAAAGGGCGACTGGAATGCCGCGTTGAGGGTTTCAGGCCAACGCGGCTCTGTTTCCCGAGACGTCATCGTCTGGCACTGGCTGCGCGAGGGATTCGGCAGCTCGGGCGATGTGCTGGTGTTTCTCGAACGCCGTCCGGACTGGCCCGGAATGGCATGGTTGCGCCGCAAGAGCGAGCCCGTCTTTACCGGCGCTGACCCGGATAGGGTTTTGAAATTCTACACTGACATGCCTCCTCAGACGGCTGAGGGCGCGCTGAACTATGCAATCGCCTTAAAAGCAAAAGGACGCGTGGGGGACGCCGAAGCGGATATTGTCACGGCGTGGCGGACCATGCCGATGGGTTCGGGGTTACAAAAGACGTATCTGGAAAACTTTGCGAAGCTGTTGAAACCACATCACGCGGCGCGGCTGGACCGGATGTTGTGGGATGGTCATCTGGTCAGCGCGGGCCAAATGCTGCCGCTGGTCAGTGCTGACCAACGCAAGCTGGCCGAGGCGCGAATCGCATTGCAAAAGCGTCAGCCGGGTGTGGACGGCAAGGTGGCAGCAGTCCCGAAATCTCTGATGGATGCGCCCGGGCTTGCCTTTGACCGTTTTGTCTGGCGGGACAAGAAGGAATTGGACGACAGCGCCATAGACCTGATGCTGGCGCGTTCAACAGGGCCGGATGCGTTGGGCGAGCCTGACAAATGGGCCGAAGGGCGCCGCCGCCTGGCACGGCTTGAGATGCGGTCTGGACGATCTGCACGCGCATATGACGTGGCCGCCAATCACCACATGACCCCTGAAATGGGCTATGGCTATGCCGATCTGGAGTGGCTGGCGGGGTTTCTGGCCCTGCGCAAGCTGAATGACCCTGCAACCGCCGTAAGGCATTTCCAGAATTTTTCCGACGCGGTTAAATCACCAATTTCGAAAGGGCGTGGTGGTTACTGGCTTGGACGCGCGTATGCAGCGCAGGGTGATGCGGACAAAGCATATGACGCTTATGCGATGGGGGCGGATTACCAGACTTCGTTCTATGGCTTGCTTGCTGCGGAACGGATCGGCAGGCCGTTTGATGCAGAGCTGGCCAATCCACGCCGCGCACCGCATTGGCGGCAGGCAGAGTTCGCTGAGTCCAGTGTTTTGGAAGCAGGCTTGCTGCTGTTGAAGGCCGGAGAGGGCAACCTCTCCGAGAGGTTCCTGACACATCTGGTCGAAAGCCTTGATCCGGTGCAGGCCAATCAACTTGGTGACCTGGTCATCGAGCTGAAACAGCCACACCTGGCGGTGATGATCGCCAAGCGGGCGGCAACCACGGGCACGGTGTTGCCCGCAGCCTACTACCCGGTGCATCCGGTCGCAGACATGCGCCTACCGATGGCCAAGGAAATGACGCTGGCGATTGCGCGGCGCGAAAGCGAGTTTGATCCTGTCGTTATTAGTGGCGCGGGCGCGCGCGGTCTGATGCAGGTGATGCCTGCGACGGCCAAGCTGGTCGCGGGTGAGTTAGGCATTCTCAGTGGCCACCAGACGGGACGGCTTACCACGGATTGGCAGTACAACGCCAAGCTGGGGGCCAACTATCTTTCGGGTCTGGCAGCTGATTTCAACGGCAACGTGGTGATGATGGCCGCCGGGTATAACGCGGGACCCAGGCGCCCAATCTCGTGGATGGAGCGTTTTGGAGACCCGCGCACCGGCGAAGTTGATATCGTTGACTGGATCGAGACGATACCTTTCAGCGAAACCCGCAACTACGTGATGCGCGTGACCGAAAGCCTGCCTGTCTACCGCGCGCGACTGGGACAGCCCGCGCTTCCGATCCCGTTCTCACAAGAACTGATCGGATCATCTCTGGCGGCGTTCGCGCCATAAGGTGAACAGCCCTGCGGCCACAACAATCGCTGCGCCTGCCACAACTTCAGGGCGCAGCGTTTCGCCAAAGACTGAAATACCCAGCATCGCGCTCCAGACCAGATGGAAATAGGCGAAGGGTTGCACCGCGCTCGCCTCGGCCATCTCATAGCACTTGATCAGCAACCAGTGACCAGACGCGCCGCTGACGCACAGTAGCGCCATCCAGCCCCAGTCAGCAGGCACCATCGGCTCCCAGAACCAAATTCCGACCAGAGTCATTGCGACGGAGCCGGCGACACCTGTCCAGAAAAAACTGGTGGCTGTGCTGTCCTGCCGGGCGGCATAGCGGGTCAGCAGGGCGTAGACTGCAAACATCAGGGCCGAGATGAGGGGAATGATCGCCCAAGGGTTAAATACGCCCGCACCTGGTTGCAAAATGATCAGAACGCCAATGCACCCCACCCCGATCGCGCTCCACCGGCGCCACCCGACCTGCTCGCCCAATACCGGCCCGCTTAGCGCGGCAACAAGCAATGGATAGCAGATGAAGACAGCCATGCTGTCGATCAAACCGAGTATGGTGAACCCAAAGACGGCGACACAGATCTCGGCCGCCAGCAACACACCACGGGTTATTTGCAGACCCAACTGATTTGTCTGCGTGGCTGCCCTCAACCCACCGGGTGATCGTGCCGCCAGTGCAATGACAAACGCCGCGAAGAACCAATAGCGGACCATCACGACCATGTAGGTGTTGTAGGTCCCGGCCAGATGCCGCGAGATACCGTCCTGCAAGGCAAACACAATCGTGGCACCCACCATCAGGGCGATGCCTGCACCGATATTGTTCTTCTGCGTCATGCTTTGATTGCCCGTGTCATATGTCGCTTGCGGCCATAGCCGGACGTGCGCATCACGTTGAAACCAGCATCCTCCAACCCCCGACGTACAAAACCAGCGGCGGTATAGGTGGCGGCTGTCCCCTCTGCCGCGGTGTGGATTGCAACCTCTTGCATCAGGTCCGCCCCCCACAGTTCCGGGTTCTTGGCGGGCGAAAACCCGTCAAGAAACCAGGCATCCGCCTTTCCGGCCCATTTTGGCAAAGTCTCACGCGCATCACCAATGATCACCTCGAACTGAAGAGTTTCGAGCATGCATTCGCGACCCGTCCAGTGTGCGAGAAACCGGCTGCTCCACGGTTTCAACTCGGGAAACGCCTTCAGCGCATGATGCATATCTTCCGTGGCCATTGGGAAAGCTTCGAAACTGGTAAACCGCAAAGGTCCGGTTTGGCCGGATTTCTCCCACTCAGACCATACCGTCAGCAGGTTCAACCCAGTTCCAAAACCAAGTTCGGCGATGTGAAAACCAGGTGTGAATCGCGCAGGTAGATCGTTGCCAGCCAGGAACACGTGGCGCGTCTCTTCTAGCCCGTTCTGCAAAGAATAATAGGGATCGTCGAAACGATCCGAGACCGGTATCTGATCCTCCGTCCACGTCAATTTGGCACGCTGGTCTGCCATCTCGGAATCCTGTAGCTAAGCGGCGCGACACTGAACAAGGAAAAGGGAATTGGCAATGGTCGATGTGACGGTGCGCGGCGCAGGGATTTTCGGCCTGTCCATCGCGTGGGTCTGTGCCCGACGCGGCGCAAAGGTGCAGGTTGTCGATCCGTTCGGGCCCGGTGCCGGGTCCAGCGGCGGTCTGGTCGGTGCATTGGCCCCGCATGTGCCGGAAAACTGGAACGCCAAGAAAGCCTTTCAGTTCGACAGTCTGATCATGGCTGAACCTTTTTGGCGGCAAATCGAAGAAACCGGCGGCGTTTCCCCCGGTTATGGTCGGTTGGGTCGCCTTCAGCCCATCCCGGATGCCCGCAGCCTTGACCTGGCGCGGCAGCGCGAAGGTACGGCAGATAAACTTTGGCAAGGTCAAGCCGAATGGCGCGTGATCACCACCGCACAGGCTGGTACATGGTGTCCGCCCAGCCCCACCGGATTTGTCATCCGGGATACTCTGACCGCGCGGATGCACCCTCGACGAGCCTGCGCTGCGCTTGTGGCCGCCCTTGAGGTTATGGGCGTTCACGTTGTCAATAACGCTGAAAACCAAGGACAGGTTGTGCACGCAACTGGCCTTGCCGGGTTACAAGAGCTCAACGATGCCTATGGCAAGACCGTCGGAAACGGCGTCAAAGGGCAAGCTGCCCTGTTGCGCTTTGACGCCGGAGAGGTCCCTCAGCTCTTTGCCGATGTGATACATATCGTACCCCACGCGGACGGAACACTTGCCATCGGGTCAACGTCGGAACGGGAATATGACGATCCGACCAGCACAGACAGCGCTCTGGACGATGTGATCGATCGCGCAACGCGCGCCCTGCCGCTGCTGCACGGGGCCGAGGTAATAGAGCGCTGGGCCGGTGTCCGCCCCCGCAGCAAAAGCCGCGCACCAATGTTAGGTGCGCATCCACTGCACAAGGGTCAGTTTATCGCCAATGGAGGTTTCAAAATCGGTTTTGGCATGGCCCCCAAGATCGCCGAGGTCATGGCTGATCTGATGTTGGAAGGCCGGGATGAAATTCCCGAAGATTTCCGGCCCGACGCCTCATTGTAATCGATGCGCTCTACGAGATGGGCGCATAGACCCAACACCATCCTTTGAGGCTCGTCAGCCCGAACGTGCCATGCCTAATACGCGGGCCAGTTTCAAAAACCGGCCTCGGCCCGCAGTTTCTGCATCAGTTTATGCAGTGACTTTTCATACCGGTCAGAGGTCAGTTTTCCGTGTTCGTCGAACGCGTTCGAACTGTCTGCCAGATGGATTTCAGGCCCCTGCAGAATGCGCGGCTGGAAGGGCACCATAAACGACCGCAGGATCATCTGCGCGCGCTCACCGCCAGCGCGACCTGCCGCCGCCGACATAACGGCAACCGGTTTGTCGGCCCACGGATTGCCCTGTGTGCGGCTGACCCAATCCAGCGCGTTCTTCAAAACGCCCGATGGACCTTTGTTGTATTCCGGCGTCGAGATGATAACCGCATCTGACTGTGCGATTTGGTCCGCCAAAGACTGCACCGCTGCCGGAACGCCCTCACCCTCTTCCAGATCTCCGTCATAAAGGGGCAGGTTCAGGTCTGCTTCGACAAAGTTGGCCGAAGCAAACAACCGGGCCGCTTCCCGCAAAAGCTTGCGGTTGGTTGCATCCTGACGCAGGGATCCAGACAAGCCGAGGAGTGTGGGTTGAGACATCTAGGGGGACTCCGTTTCAGTGATTTTCTGAAAACTAGCCCGAGTTTGATCTGTTCCAAACCCCATTTGACGCACAGTCAATGCGCAAACGGGGCCGCCAATGGCGACCCCGTGCATAATGCTTAATCCGCGTTACGCGTTTCCACTGGGCACAACAACGATTTCAACCCGTCGGTTCTGAGCCTTGCCTTCCGGTGTCAGGTTCGAGGCGACGGGATTGTTTTCGCCCTGACCAATTGTCGTGATGCGATTAAAGCTGACACCATTGGCCTGCAGGATATCCGCAACTGCGTTTGCGCGACGCTCAGACAGCCCTTGATTGTAACCCGCGTCACCGTCGCTGTCCGTGTGACCAATGATCTGCACGTTCGAGTTGGGGTAATTGACCAGATTCTGGCCCACTTTCACCAGATCGGACCGCAATCCCGGGCGCACGGTCGAGCTGTCAGTGTCAAAGGTAATATCATTTGGGACCGTCACGATCAGACGATCACCCGCATTGACGATGGTGATTCCGTCATTTGCCAATTGCTGACGCAGCTCAGCCGCCTGTTTGTCCAACTGGTTGCCGATCAGGCCACCACCGGCTGCGCCAATTGCGGCCCCTGCCAACGCGCCCAGACCCGGGTTCGAGTTATTGGCGATCGCGCCAATGCCCGCCCCGACAAGACCCCCCAAAACGGCACCCTGTTTGGCGTTCTGGTTCGGATCGCTTTGCGCCGACAATGTGCCGGGATCTGTACAGGCCGAAAGAACAAGGACTGAACTCAGCCCCGTGGCCAGAATAAACTTGGAAATCGTCATGACATCACCTTCTGCTCCAACACCCGTTTGTCAGGTGCGTTTGGTTTTCCTCAGTATATCACGGCCAGGGTGTTGGGTCTCAAGCAACAATCCAGTGAGATCGGCAATTAGCCGCCAACTGGGATGCGAATTCGTCAAAAATCGGCCCCGGCACGAAATTTCATCGAAACCCCGCCTTCTGGGTGTTTCAGGCGCAGTTCTTCCGAATGCAGCATCAGCCTTGGAAAATCCGCCGCCGGACCTGTTGCATAAAACGGGTCGCCCAGAATTGGATGACCCAACGCCTGCATATGAACCCGCAACTGATGAGACCGTCCGGTTTTGGGAAACAGGCGCACTCGCGTTGTGTCGCCCTCATGTTTTACAACGCGCCAATCGGTGAGCGCGGGCTTTCCGGTGTCTTTGCAGACCATTTGTCGGGGCCGGTTGGGCCAGTCCACAATCAAAGGCAGGTCCACTGTGCCGGTCTTTGGCTCCAAGCGCCCCCAGACACGAGCGACGTAGGTTTTGCGCGTCTGACGCTGTTCGAACTGCACACTCAGATTGCGCTGTGCATGGGGCGTTTGGGCAAAAACCATGACACCGGATGTATCCCGGTCCAGCCGATGCACCAGCAATGCCTGAGGAAACGCAGCCTGCACCCGCGTCAGAAGACAATCCGCCAGATGTTCACCACGCCCTGGCACCGAAAGCAGGCCAGACGGTTTGTTCACCACGATCAACTGCGCGTCTTCGTGCAATACATCCAGCGGGGTTTGAGGGGGGTCATAGGTCTCACTCATGCGGGCCTGCCTATCGCAGCCCGCCCCCTCCCGCAACGTCGTCCTTGCCTGTTGGGCAATGTTCAGAGACCTTCGACACAGGAGGAAACGACATGCACCCGACCATCGAACGAATGCAAGAGGTTGTCGCCAACGGCGATGAAGCCCTGATCCACGCGCTTCTGGCCGAGGATGTCCGGTTCCTGCCGCCAACCTACTACAGCACCTGGACCGGGCGCGCGCCGGTGGCCGCCGTTCTGGGACATGTTGGTCAGGTGTTTTCAGACTTCCGCTATCGCCGCATCATGGGCGAGGGAAAAGACTGGGCGTTGGAATTCCAGTGCAAGGTCGGGGATCTTGACGGGATCGGGGTGGATCTGATCACGCTAAACGACGACGGTTTGATTCAAACCTTCGAGGTCGCGATGCGCCCCTATAAGACAGTGGGTGCACTACGAGAGGCGATGATGGCGCGCGTGATGACCGATGCACGGTTTCTCAAGTTCAAAGACGCCCTGAGCTGACCATGCGCGGTTTGATTGCAGCCGATCAGGTCCTGCGCATTCCCCTGCTGCCGGTTCTGGCAGCGCAGGGGCTTTCAGTCCGGCGCAACGCTCAGATGTTGCCAGAGCCGACGGGCCCGCGGAATGGCCGATCAGGTCGCGGACCACGCCTGCGCCTGCTCATCTGTGGCGACAGCTCGGCGGCTGGTGTTGGGGCCGGAACCCAAGCGCAGGCTCTGTCAGGGCAGCTGGTTGACCGGCTGGCCAAACATTATTCGGTCGAGTGGCAATTGGAAGCAACCACGGGGCACACAACACTGGACACACTCTACCGCCTGAAAAGCCTGCAGGGGGAGTTCGACGCAGTTGTCACGGCCTTAGGCGTCAATGATGTGACCCGTGCCGTTACATCCCGACAATTTGCATACCGCCAAACGCAGCTTATCACTGCTCTGTCCAACGATCTGGGAGCACGACGCATTGTCGTAACCGGCGTTCCACAGATGAACAGGTTCCCAGCCTTGTCCCATCCTTTGGCCTGGGTCCTCGGCCGTCAGGCGGCCCGGCTGGATCAGGCGCTGCAGCAGGTTGTGTCGGCCTACCCCCATGTCCGGCATCTGAAACTCGATCTGCCGGATGACCCGGCGCTTGCTGCCCCGGACGGCTATCATCCCAGTCCACACGCCTACGCCCTTTGGGCAGATGCCGCGGCACAGCTGTTGCGTCAGGCCTGAGCCCGCGTTTGCCGGATCATCGGGATCGAATAAACAATCAACGCCGCCCAGATCAGCGGGAAAGCGATCATCCGACCGGTGTCGATCTTTTCGCCAAACACAGTGATTGCTGTCACGAAAATCATGGTTGGTGCGATGTATTGCAGGATACCCATCGTTGACAACCGAACCAACTTGGCCCCGTTTGCATAAACCAGCAGAGGCACAGCCGTCACGACTCCGGCGCAGGACAACAGCAAAGTATCTGACAGTCCCACGCCAAAGTGCCCCGTACCCTGCACGCCCAAAAATGTGACGTAGACCAAAGCCGGGATCAAAAGGATCAGCACCTCAAGCAGGAACCCTTGATTTGGTCCGATTGGCAGGGATCGTTTGAAAAACGCATAGAACCCCCAACTGACCATCAGGCCAAGCGCAGCCCATGGCAAACGGCCGGCCTCAAACACCAGAACCAAAACACCTAATGAGGCCAGACCCACGGCAATCAGCTGCATGCGTGTCAGTGGCTCACGCAGCAAAATCGCGCCAAGTGCAATGCTGAACAGCGGGTTGATGTAATATCCAAGCGCGGCATCCAAAGCATGACCGGTTGAGATCGCCCAAACATAAATCGCCCAGTTCACAGTAATCAAAGCAGCTGTCAAAGCCGCCATTCCCAGCATCTTCGGATTTCCGAGCGCTGCCTTGAGGTCGCGAGTGCGCCCCAAAATGACCAACAACAACCCGGCCACCGGAACAGACCAGATGATGCGATGGGCCACGACTTCGACTGGGCCAATATGGTCCAGCGCTTTCAGGTAGAGCGGCAAAAATCCCCAAAGGACATATGCGGTTACCGCCAGCGCCAGACCCTTAGGTGTGTCGGAATTCTGAGAGGGAATGGGCGTGTCGGCCACAGCAAATCTCCGGTTGATACCGGACACATTTACGGCAGTTCACATCAGCTTGAAAACTCTGAAAACGTTGAAGTAACACATAACGAATAGTGATGGGTCGATCTCGGATGCCGCGTTGAAACTCATGTTGGCGCAGCGAGGCGCTGCCTCGCGCTCCGAGGTATTTTAGCCAGATGAACAAGGGATCCCTCATTCATCTGGCCCTAAATACCTCGGGGGAGTCGCCCGGAACGGGCGGCGGGGGCAGAGCCCCCCTCTCGCATGTCAGACTTTCACACGCTCTGATTTCGGGTCGTACATCGGCTTGAGCGAAGCTTCCGCTTTAACCTTCACCCCACAGACATCGATCTCGTAAGAAGATGCCAGAACGTCCGCAGCCTTTTCGCCTTCGCACGGGACATAGCCCAGACCAATGGCACCGCCCAACGTGTGGCCATAGTTGCCTGAACTCAGGTAACCCACATATTCGCCATCGCGGACAATCGGCTCGTTGTGGAACAGCAACGGCTCAGCGTCAGTCAACTTGAACTGCACCAGCCGGTTTTTAGGGCCGCTTTCCTTGCGCGCAATCACCGCTTCCCGTCCTATGAAGTCGCTGCCTTTGTCGACCTTGACGGCAAAGCCCAAGCCCGCATCAACCACGTGATCCTCGCAGGTGATGTCATGGCCAAAATGGCGAAAGCCTTTTTCGATCCTGCAGCTGTCCATCATGTGCATACCGCACAGCTTCAGCCCCATATCCTGCCCGGCCTCAAGGAAGGTTTCGAATACATGGCCTGCCATGTCCGCAGAGACATAGATCTCCCATCCAAGCTCGCCCACATAGGTGACGCGATGAGCACGCGCCAGGCCCATACCGATCTCGATCTCCTGCGCAGTGCCGAAGGGGTTGGCCGCGTTGGTGAAATCGTTGGGCGATACTTTCTCGAGCAAAGCGCGCGAGTTGGGCCCCATGACAGCCAGAACACCTTCACCCGCCGTGACATCCGTGATCACCACATTGAAATTGCCCGCGTTGCGCATCATCCATGTTTGATCTGCCAGACGGGTCGCAGCGGGGGTCACAACCAGATAAGCGGTTTCGGTCTGGCGCGTAACGGTGACGTCCGCCTCAATCCCGCCTGTGCGGTTCAGAAACTGCGTGTAGACGATCTTGCCAGTAGGTACCGAGTAGTCGCCGCCGCCGATATAATTCATGAACTTCTCGGCATCGGGACCTTCGACTCGGATCTTGCCGAAAGACGACATGTCATACATGCCGACATTCTCGCGCACCGCGCGGTGTTCAGCAGCCGAGTTTTCGATCCAGTTCTGGCGCTTCCAGCTGTACTGGTATTCCCGTTCCTGTCCTTCATTCGCGAACCAGTTGGCGCGTTCCCAGCCGGCCAGCTCGCCCATGACGGCCCCCTGTTCCAGAAGGTGGTGGTGGAACGGCGTCCGGCGCACGCCGCGCGCAGTGGCTTTTTGGCGATAGGGGAAGTGGTCTGCATAGAGCAGCCCCAGCGTCTCTTTCGAGCGTTCGAAGAGGTACTTTTTGTTACCCTGAAACGGCTGCATCCGGCTGACGTCTACGTCGCCAAGGTCAAAGGGTTTCTCGCCTGTGTCCATCCATTCAGCCAGCGCCATGCCCGCACCACCGGCGGATTGGATGCCGATCGAATTGAACCCGGCGGCGACCCATACATTATCCATCTCAGGCGCCAGACCCAGATGGTAAGCGTCGTCCGGAGTGAACGATTCCGGGCCGTTGAAGAAAGTGTGAATACCGGCTTCGGCCAGCATCGGCATCCGTTCACATGCGGCTTCGAGGATCGGCTCAAAATGATCGAAATCTTCGGGGAGTTGATCGAATTCGAACGTGTCCGGGATGCCGTCCATTGCCCAGGGTTTAGCGTTGGGTTCGAACGCACCCAGCAGGATTTTACCTGCATCTTCTTTGTAATACGCGCATTCGTCAGGCACGCGCAGCACTGGCAGTTGGGTCAGACCATCGATATTTTCGGTCACGATATAGAAATGCTCGCACGCATGAAGCGGCACGTTGGTGCCCGCCATGCGGCCAACCTCATGACCCCACATCCCGGCGCAGTTCACCACCATGTCGCATTCGATGTGGCCCGAGGCACTGCCGTCATCCGCGACCCAATCCACCCCGGTGACAGTACGGCCCTGCTTGACGATGTCTGTGACTTTAACCCGTTCCTTCACAACAGCGCCGCGCTGGCGCGCACCCTTAGCCAGCGCCAGAGCGATATTGGCGGGATCGCCCTGCCCGTCCAGCGGCAGGTAAACGGCCCCTTTGATACCGTCGAGATTGATGTGTGGGTACAGTTCTTGCACCCGCTCATTTGAAATTTCGTCGACCTCAACGCCAAAGGCGCGGGCCATGGCCGCCTGACGGTAGATCTCTTCCTTGCGCTCTTCGGTCAGGGCGACGGTGATAGAACCGCAGCGTTTGAACCCGGTGGCAACACCGGTTTCTTCTTCCAAAGAACCGTAAAGCTCCTGGCTGTACTTCGCCAGCTTGGTCATGTTTGCTGTGGCCCGCAACTGCGCGATCAGACCGGCCGCGTGCCAGGTTGTGCCACTGGTCAGCTGTTTACGTTCAAGCAGCACGACATCTTTCCAGCCCTTTTTGGTCAGGTGATAGGCGACCGAGCATCCGATGACGCCGCCGCCAATAATGACCACTCGGGCCTTGCTGGGAAGATCAACCATTGTGACGACTCCGCTAGTGTTTGGTTTGGGGTAGAATGCCACGAAGGATCGACAAGAAATGCATCAAAAGCGTCGCGATGTCAGAGAAAATCATCTTTGTGTGGTCTGACGCCTGTCCCGTCTCATGACAAATGGCGTGACCCCGAAAAAGCTTTTGTAAACAGATGAAAACCCGTTGGGAAATCCGCAAGCCATCCCAATCTCGCGTACGCTCATTGTTGTGTTCATCAGAAGGTTATTGGCCTTGGCCAAACGCATTTCGCGATAGAACCCGTTGGGAGTTGTGCCGAAGAAGGATTTGAACTTACGTTCCAGTGACCGATTTGACAGGTTCAAGTCCTCGACAATCTGGCGGATTGGCAAGGGTTCCTCAATATTCTCTTGCATCAGCTTAATGCACTGATCCAGCTTGGCGTCGCCGGTGGCTGTGGTTTTTGCCCCGGAAAACGGCTGCATGGATGAGAAATCGCGAATCTGCTCATGCAGCATGATATCGGCGACCGTCATTTTGGCTGGCCCCGAGATGTGTCGCCCGATAACCGACAGTGCAATGTCTGCCGTGGCGCTCATACCGGCACAGGTCACTACGGGTCCGATCTCGGTCGCGATCAAAAGCTTCGCCTCGAACCGGGCACCGCGTTCACGCAGGAACGAGGCATTTTCCCAATGGGTTGCCAAATCTTCCGTGCCCTGTTCTTTTATGTAACGACTGGCCGCTTCAGACAGCAAAAAGACCTGTGCGCCACGGAAAGTATAGTCCGACACAATACGGCCCAACGACAGGTCTGGCTGATCCGGGTCCGTGTTGCCGATGACGAACAAATAGTCAGCCGTAGGTTGCGATGGTACCGTTGAGGTCGAAACAAAAGCGTCACTGCTGCTGGCAATATCGCCACCGCGCAAAGACCGGTAGGTATAGGTGAAAGGCGGCGAGGCACAGACCCGGTTTGCCACCCGCAGAACATCCACAAGCGAGGCGAGTTCAAGCAACACAAACCCCGGCGCGACAAGAATGTCGAAATGCCGGATCTTTTGCTTCAAGCCTTTTTGCGCCGTCTCACCTGTCATCTTCGTGCTCAGACGATGTTGTGTCCGGCTGCCCGCAACCGGGTGGCGAGCGTTTCGATGTGCTCCGGTCCGATTTCACAGCATCCGCCGACAATCGTTGCCCCCTGATCAATCCATGCCATGACGTGATCCGCGTATGCATGGGGCCCAAGATCATGGCGTTGTTCCAGCGCATCAACTGTTGGCGCATCTTCAAGAAACCCGGCCGAGATATGCGTGAACCCATTTGCATAGGCCCCAAATGGCAAGGACATGCTGGACAGGATGTCCAACGCTGCTGGGATCGCTTCGGGGCGCGAGCAATTGATCAACAGCGCATCCGGCGCGTACGTTTTGACCAACGGCGCTATGTCCGCCAGGGGCTCACCCGACCTGAGACGGGTGCCGTCGTCATCGTTGACGGAAAGAGACAACCAAACCGGCTTGCCACATCCCGATGTTCCCCGCAGCGCGCCTTCGGCTTCAAGCACAGAGGACACCGTCTCGATGAGAAACAGATCCACCCGATCCGCCATAAGGCTTACCAGTTCCGCAAATTTTTCGCCCGCATCGATTGGGTCGGGCTTCAGGTCGGGCCTGTATGTGGCCAACAAAGGCCCCAGAGAACCCGCGACGCGCCCCTTTGTTCCAATGCACGCGGCTTGTGCTTGTGACAAGGCCGCATCAACGAGGGGTTCCAACTGATCTTCGATGTCTTCGAACCGCAATCGGGACCGGTGAACCGCATAGGTATTCGTTGTCGCTATTGTCGCGCCGCACCTGAAATACTCTTCGTGTACTTCGCGCACCAGCTCGGGGCGATCAATCATGACCCGAGTTGACCAAAGCGCTGTTGGCGTATCCCCGCTGCGTTTGACCAATTCCTGGCCGATTGAACCATCCAAGAGGGTGATATCTGTCATGTCATTGCTCCTCAGGGGATCAGCACCAGCTTGCCCGGAAAGGTCTTGGATTGAAAATCCGATTGCGCCAGTGCGATGTCCCTTAACGGATAGGTGCGCGAGATCAATGGCCGGATGCGCCCGGCATTCATCAATTCGACAAGGCGGCCAAATACTTCGGGTGTCTGATGCGTACAGCCATGAATGGTTATGTCGCGCAAGTAGATATCCCTAAGATCCGCCTGCACCATCGGGCCGGCAATTGCGCCTGATACGGCGTAATGCCCACCGGGTTTCAGCGACAGGATCAACGATGCCCACGCGGGCCCACCAACCACATCAATCACCACGTCGAACATGTCATGCGGCAACGGTTCATCACGCTCGAAGGTTCCTGCGGCACCTTGGGATTTCACGACCTCAGCCTTTGCGGACCCCGTCACGCCCCAGACAGTGGCCCCACGCAACGCAGCAAGCTGCACAGCGGCCATCCCAACACCACCAGACGCGCCAGTGATCAGGACCTTTTGGCCTGATGTGACCCCTGCGCGGGTCAGCAGGTTTTCAGCGGTCCCAAATGCGCAGGGGATGGCTGCAATTTCAACGTCGGACAAAGGGGATGCGCTGACGTCGTACAGGTCATCCGCCTCTACCAGACAGTATTGGGCAAACGCCCCGTCGATCTCGGACCCCAATGCAATAAAGCCCTGAGGCTGACCGGGACGCGGACGCGGCAGGTTGATCGGGCAGGTCACGCGTTGGCCTGGACTGAAATGGACCCTATCGCCCACTGCCTCGATGATGCCGCACAGATCCCCACCCTGAATGCGTGGGAAACGTAGGGCGCCACCCCACCCGCCGGCTTCGACGTCCTGATCCACAGCATCCGTAGCGCCGGTCACATCCGACGAATACCAGCCAACCCGCGTATTGATATCAGTGTTGTTCACACCGGCAGCGGCAACCCGAACAAGGACCTGCCCGGGACCGGGCTTTGGCACCGGAATATCTTCGCGCCACTCCAAGACTTCGGGTCCACCGTGACCCGTCAGATAGACACCAGACATGGTTTTTGGAATAGCCATCTCAGACCTCATCATCCGGATGCGGCGGGACAGGACCCATGGGAACAATGTCGTAGCGCGCATTGACCTCGGCCATCTTGGCCTCGTCCGCAAAGTCTGCCTCGGTCATCTTTGCAAGTTCAGCAAGGAACCCATCAAACCCCGAGGGCTGAAAGATCATGAGCATCTTGGCTGGCGCATCACCTGCAACGCGGCACGCGTGCGGTACTCCGGGTGGCACATGCATCGTGGTGCCCTGCCCGCATCGATGCCAGTCGCCGTCGACATAGAAGTCAACTTCACCTTCCAGAAAATAGAAGGTTTCGGCGTGCGTATCATGGCGATGAAGGCCAAGCGCAAAGCTGGCCTTCAAGTTGTCTTCCATAAGCGTGTATGCGCCGTCTGTGTCCTGACCTGACACCTTCACGAAGGTATGATCGTTTTCCCAGTCATAGTTGGGGCCCTCGCCGGGCCCCAGTTTGGCGTATCGTTTGCTCATGGCGGTCTCCGCAAGAGGTTAAGCGCGCAACCGCTCGTTCTCGGGATCCCAAAGCGGTTGATCCTGCTCTACCACAGCGCGGCACTTTTGGCCGTAGATTTCGACCTCAAGCTCGGTACCCGGGTTCGCAAGCTCAGCCTTGATCATGCCCAGAGCGATGGATTTGCCGACACGGTACCCCCATGCACCCGACGTCGTCTCACCGACGATCTCATCGCCCTGCCAGATGCAGGACATGTAAGGCGCGTCGCAATCACCAGCCTCAACAGTCAGGGTGACGAACGACTTCTTCACGCCTTGCTGCTTCTCGCTCAGGATCGCGGCCTTGCCGGGGAAGTCCTGCGGCTTGTCCAGTTTGACGAACCGCTCCAGCCCCCCTTCGAGCAGCGAGTAATCGGTCGACAAGTCGCCTTTCCACGCGCGGTAACCTTTCTCGATGCGCAGCGAGTTCAGGGCGTACATGCCGAACGGCTTGGCCCCTGCACCGAGGATCGCGTCGTAGATCGCAGGCATATCCGCGTTGAGTGCGTGTACTTCCCACCCCAACTCACCAGCAAAAGAAACGCGGATCAGGTGGGCCGGTTGGCCAGCCACGGTTGCGGCCTGATGGGTCAGCCAGCCCGAGGACAGATCGGCGTCGGTCAAACCCGACAGGATCTCACGCGATTTCGGGCCGGTGACGATCAGTGTGTCGCGGGTTGTGGTGACGTCCTCAACCGATACGCTGGCGGGCATTGCATTCACCAGAATATCCCGGTCATGCCATTGCGCGGTCGCGGCAGTGATCATGACGAATTCATCTTCGCCCAGGCGCAGACAGGACATCTCTGTCAGGATGCGGCCGCGGTCATCCGAGATGTAGACCAGATTGATACGGCCCACTTTAGGCAATCCACCAGCTACTAGGCCACGCAGTGCCTCGGCAGCGCCTTCGCCTTTGACCATGAAACGCGAGAACCCTGGCAGGTCAAGCACGCCGCAATGGTCGCGCACCGCCTCGCATTCTTCTTTGATCCGCTGCTCCCACGGGCCGGAACGGCCCCAGGTATGCGTTGCCTCAAGCGTGGTGTCATCACCCGGCTGCGCGAACCAGTTGGCGCGTTCCCAACCGTTGTAAACGCCCATCACGCCGCCCAGCGCTTTGACCTTATCATGAACCGGCGACAGCTTTTTGTCACGCGCGGCAGGCCATTCGTGGTGCGGGAAATGCATGGCGTATTCGTTGCCGTAGACTTCCATGCCTTTCTGGTTGCAATAGTCCTGATCGGTGTAATCGGTGTAGCGGCGTGGATCGACGGCCCACATATCCCATTCGGTCGCGCCGTCAACGATCCATTCCGCCAGCACCTTGCCCGCGCCACCGCCCTGCGCGATGCCAAAGGTAAAACTGTGTGCCTCAAAAGCGTTTTTCACACCGGGCATCGGACCGATCAGCGGCAGGCCATCAGGCGCGTAGGGGATCGGACCGTTGATTACACGTCCAACGCCCGAGGTTGCCATCAGCGGCACCCGCTCCATGGCGTCGGTGACGATATCCTCAATCCGGTCCAGATCGTCATTCCAAAGCTGGAAGCTGAAATCCTCGGGCATCGGATCGTCTTCGGTCATCCAGTGGCCCTTGCAGTTGGGCTCATAGGGGCCGAGGTTGAAGCCGTTCTTCTCTTGCCGCAGATAGTAGGAGACATCGACGTCGCGCAGCAGCGGCAGCTTGCCGCCATGCTCTTTCGACCACGCCTCAACCTCGGGCACCTCGTCGGTCAGCAGGTATTGATGGCTCATGACCATCGCGGGAACGGTGCGGCCGCCGAATGGCTTGAACATCTCGCCCACGCGCTGCGCATAGTAGCCGGCGGCGTTCACCACATAGTCACAGGCGATGTCGCCCTTTTCCGTATGCACGGTCCAGCTGCCATCGTCATGCTGTGTCACATCGGTGCCCGGGCAGAAACGGATGATCTTCTGGCCCAGATCGCGCGCGCCTTTGGCCAACGCCTGCGTCAGCTGCGCCGGGTCGATATCGCCATCGGTCGGATCGTACAACACGCCCTCAAGGTCATGCGTCTCAAGGAACGGATAATGCTCCTTGGCCTGTTCCGGGGTCCACATCTCCATCGGGATGCCCTGATAGCGGCCCATGGACATGGCGCGCTCGAACTCTTGCATCCGCTCTTTGCTATGCGCCAGACGAATGGAACCCGAAACGTGGTAGTTCATCGGATAGTCAACTTCTTCGGCCAAGCGCGAATACAGCTCGGTCGAGTAGCGCTGCATGTTCATGATCGCCCATGAGGTCGAGAAGGTCGGCACGTTGCCCGCCGCGTGCCAAGTCGAGCCAGCAGTCAGCTCGTTCTTTTCCAGCAGAACGCAGTCGGTCCAGCCCTTCTTGGCCAGATGATAAAGGGACGAGCAGCCCACGACGCCGCCACCGATGATGACAACACGGGCTTTGGTTGGAAAATCACTCATGTGTTTTGATCCTCTGTTACTGTGCCCGCTGGGGCAGATCGTCTGAGATGTCGTAGTAGTCACCTTTGTCAGCGACAAAGATGTGCTTTGAGAGTTTCAGGCCCGTAGGTTCGCTGAGCGCACCCATGGAAATCGAAATCGTGTCTTCGGCATTGTGCTGCCAGAACAGGAAAGAGCCACATACACTGCAAAAGCCACGCCGCGCGGTATCTGACGCACGGAACCAACGCAGCGTGTCGCTGGCGGTAAAGCTCAGGTTGTCCTCATGGGTCGAGGTCGAGGACCAGATGTGGCCCGACTGCTTGCGGCACTGGCCGCAATGGCATGCCGAGGGCGGCGACAGCTCTCCGTCGATGGTAAACGCGACCGCGCCGCACAGGCAGGAACCCGTGTGCATACAATTACCCCCTTGCTGCGGGCGTGGAGCTGGCCCCCAGCAACACGCCATAGATGATGAAACAGGTCGCCATCACACGGCGAACCCAGATGTTGAACACAGCCCCTAGTGCGGCCTTGCCCATGAGCGCGCCCAGTAGGGTGAAGCCGGTATAACTGAGCGTGGTGATGATCAGCGCCGTGGGCATGATGACTCCCATCTGCTGCCAGATCGGCACGTCGGGCTGCACGAATTGCGAAAAGGCCGCCAGGTACCCTGCCACGCTTTTGGGATTTATCGTCGCCACCGCCAGCGCGTGAAAATAGACATGCCGCGCAGGGCGTTCAGAGGCTGGCGCTGGTTTCGTAGCGTTCATCCAGCCTCGGATGCCGACCCAAATCAGGAAAGCGGCCCCCACAAGTTTGGCCACGAAGAACCCGGTCGGTGACGCCGCGATCAGTGCGGTGATGCCCAGCGCCGACAGGATCAGGAACGCGCTGGCTTGCGTCACGATTGCCAGCACCCCAAGCATTGCTTTGGGAAACGGTAAGCTCATCCCGTTTGAGATGCAGTTGACCGCGTTCGGGCCTGGGGCGGTTACGAACACCACCCAGAACAACGCGAATATGGTCCAGGCCTCAAAGCTCATCAGTACACCGGTGGCGCGATGACCCAGATGGCTACTGCGGGCTCATCATAGGGGTTAGACCATTGATAAGGTTCGTGTTTGATCCGAAAGCTGTCACCCGGACCGACAGTGAAAGCCCGCGACCCGATGGTCAGATCCAATCGGCCCGAGATCATGTAGCCGACTTCCTGTGTCGGGCGATGGGCTGGGGTCTGCATCTTCGAGTTGGGCTCGAACGTGGAATGTACCATTTCAAAATCATCGGTCAGATCAGGCGAAAGCAGTTCCTCTATCAACCCTTCTTCACCCGACCCCATGGGACGACGTGTGCCCGCACGAACGACATAACCCTTTTCCTCAACCGGAACCGCTGCATGGGCAAACAGCATCGACATCGGCACGCCAAGGCATTCAGCAATCTGACGCAGATCCGAGATCGAAGGATCGGACATGTCCCGTTCAACCTGACTGAGCCAACCGACCGAACGATCAAGGCGGGTCGCGATCTCGGTCAGGGTCAACCCGCGCGCTTTGCGCAAGGCCCTTAAATCAGCACCCAATGTCGCGCTTTGTGGGGCTTGGCTGTTCACACAGTTGCTCCGAATCTCGTGAAATTTTACATCTGTTTTTCACGATGGGGCAAATTGATGAAATTTCCAAGCATTTTTTCATCTGGTCACCTGCGCCAAGTGCGATGCACGTTGTCAGTTTGTGTGGAGAACACTGTCACGGAACGGTTCGTGGACTTAAGGCACCATCGGTGCGCCGATTTCGCGGACGTAAATCTCTGTTTCCACAGTCGAGTCGTCGCGGTAGGGTGTAAAACCCGATTTTTGCAAAACGCGGGCAGAGGCCGGGTTGTCGCGTCCAACCCCCGCGACCAAGCGAACGGCTGGGCCCGAAGTACACGCGGCGACAAATCCGTCCAAAAGCTCTGAGGCATAGCCTTTGCCCCATGCCGTTTCAGAAATCAGGTAGCCTAGATGGACCGTCTGCACAGATTTATGGGCAGAATCCAGTGCCAGTATCATCAGGCCGATCAGATGACGGTCATGTCTTTGGCGAACCACCAAAACATCACTTTCTGCGCAACGATCATTGATCCAATGAGATATGCCCCGGTCCTGCACCTGCATGGACGGCGGCAGGGATCTAAGCACATTTGGGGTCAAAATCGTGATGAGCTCGTCTTCCAGACTTTCACGCAACAAAGGGTCCCGGAGTTCATCTCTCCAGTGAAAAACCGAAAGGCGTCGTGTGAGGAATTGGTCTAGGCCCATGCCTGCTCCAACCTGTTGGGGACGGTGGCATTTTAACGGGTACCGGGCAAAACCGAAACACGGCGCACTATAGTCAGGCGCAAGCCTGCCCTGCTTTGGTTAAACCTGAGCGAAGGTCCTGGACAGAATCCCCGACAGGTATTCTGCGTCATCGACTGAAAATGCATCCGGTTGATCGCTGTCGATGTCAAAAACCGCAATCACTTCACCGGCAGCATTGTGGACGGGCAACACCAGTTCGGACCGGGTTGAAGATGCGCACGCAATATGGCCTGGGAAAGCGTCCACGTCTGGGACGAGCTGCACTTCACCCGTCCGGGCGGCAGCACCACAAACGCCGCGTTCGAACGGAATGACAAGGCACCCATGCCCGCCTTGGTAAGGGCCGATTTTCAACAGACCGGGTTCCACAACACGGTAGAATCCGGTCCAGTCAAAGCGGTCATCGGAATGATGCACTTCGCACGCAACCGTGGCCATCAAAGCGACCTGATCCGTTTCGCCTTCGGTCAACGCCGCGATGGTTTTGGCCAGAGTTTCATAATCGGTTTTCATCGTGTCTAATCCATTGGGGCCGCGCGGGGGCGCTACCCCCGCACCCCCGGAGTATTTGGAAAAAGATGAAGGGTCAAACGCGTTCGATCGCAATTGCAGTGCCTTCACCGCCGCCGATGCAGATGGCCGCGACACCGCGTTTGAGGTCTCGCTTTTCCAACGCGTTCAACAGTGTCACCATGATGCGCGCACCCGAGGCACCAATAGGATGGCCCAACGCACAGGCCCCGCCATTCACGTTCACTTTGTCGCGCGGCAGACCCATCTCGTGCATGAACGCCATCGGCACAACTGCAAAGGCTTCATTGACCTCCCAAAGATCAACATCCTCCTTGTTCCAACCGATGCTGGACAAGAGTTTCTGTGCGGCCGGAACCGGCGCAGTGGTGAACAGTCCGGGCGCTTGCGCGTGACTGGCATGACCCAAAATACGGGCGCGCACCGCCAGCCCTTGGGCTTTGGCAGCTTCGGCCGAAGCCAGAACAAGCGCAGCAGCACCGTCAGAAATCGACGACGAGTTGGCAGCCGTCACGGTGCCATCCTTACGAAACGCGGGCTTCAAGGTGGGTATCTTTTCAGGGCGGGCGGATTTTGGTTGTTCGTCTGTGTCCTGCACAACCTCACCTTTTCGCGTGCGAACTGTGACAGGCGCAACCTCATGTTCAAATGCGCCGTTTTCCTGCGCCGCAAGGGCATTGGACAGAGATTGGAGCGCATACTCATCCTGAGCTTCGCGCGTAAACTGATAGGCTTCAGCACAGTCTTCGGCAAAGGTTCCCATCAGGCGGCCTTTCTCATAAGCGTCCTCGAGCCCGTCGAGGAACATGTGATCGACCACCTGACCATGACCTATTCGGGCACCACCACGCATTTTGGGCAGCAGGTAAGGGGCATTCGTCATACTCTCCATTCCGCCTGCAACCATTGTATCCGCGTGACCCAACGCAATCTGGTCAAAGGCCATCATCGCCGCTTTCATGCCCGAACCGCACATCTTGTTCAGAGTGGTTGCCGGGACCTCTTCCCCTAACCCAGCAGCAAAACCAGCCTGACGCGCAGGGGCTTGACCCTGACCTGCTGGCAACACACATCCCATCAGCACTTCATCAACGGTCTGCGCCCGCGCCTGGCTTAACGCAGCCCGGATCGCTTCACCGCCAAGGTCAGCCGCGGCAACTCCGTCAAACATGCCCTGAAAGCCCCCCATTGGCGTTCTTGCGGCCCCTGCAATCACAACGTCTTTCATCCGGGTTTTCCTCCTGCTTCACGGCCCTTGAATACCGAATGGTAAGAATTGGCGTCTAGCGTATTTCTACGACTCAATTTTTTGATTGGAGGGTGCCGGACTATGGGGTTGACCAGCACATCAAGCGGCGCAACACAGATCATCACCGTTCATTCCAATCGGATTGATGCCGCGATGGCCATTCAGTTCAAGGAAGACATGCGGTCGGAAACCGAAACCGGCGCAATTCGGGTTGTCCTGGATTTGTCCAGCGTCGAATTCATTGATTCCAGCGGTTTGGGCGCAATTGTCGCGTCGATGAAACAATTGGGCAAAGACAGGAGGCTGGATTTGGCCGGACCGCAGCCCGTGGTTGAGAAAGTCTTTCGCTTGACACGCATGGATACGGTCTTTCGGTTGTTTGCGACACTGGACGACGCGCTGTCCTCGCCAGACGCGTAACCAAGGCAGGAGTGGATGGGCGTGGAGCCAATTTGTAACAAGACCTGTCTGGAACTAAGCTTCCCGGCCACAGACACAGAAGCAAGTGCAGGTATCGCGCAGCTTAGTAGTGGTCTGGCAAACCATGGATTGCCACCTCATAAATCGGACGATGTTAAGATTGCATTGGCTGAAGCAATCAACAATGTGGTGGAACACGCATACAAGGGCATTGCACCGGCCAATGTTCAGGTTACGTGTCGGCTGGATCGGGATCGGCTGGACATCCTGATCTCTGACACCGGGCACCCGCTTCCTGGTTTACAAATGCCGGACGGAACACCCGCACCGCTGGCGGAAACAACACAAGATCTGCCGGAAGGGGGGTTTGGCTGGTTCCTGATTCATCAGCTTACCAGTGACATTCGATATGAACACCGGGATGGGTGCAACCGGCTGTCCCTGAGGTTTAACTTCGGCAAAAACGCCTAATCAGGCCCAATTGGTCACAATAACGCCATTTTCGAAACATTGTCGCGCCTCAAACAACCGCCATACAGTGACTCGTAGCTCAGATAGCTTCCCTCGGCGCCAATTATCACAGCCCCCACCCAGTGAAAGGCGCCGAGGAACTTCTCCCCCTGAAATCTCTGGACAATCCCCAATCAGTGAATAGCTTTCCCTTGTTCAAAAGAGAGAGAATTCGCCATGCGGGATTTGCATAAACCGGGCCGGTCAGAAGTGTTTGCAACGCAGGGGATGTGCGCAACCTCTCACCCGCTGGCGGCCAATGCGGCAATCGGCATTCTTGAGCAGGGTGGCAACGCAATGGACGCAGCGATTGCCGGTGCGGTCCTGTTGGGCATCTGCGAACCGCAGATGACCGGTTTGGGTGGCGATTGTTTTGTTCTTTTCAACCGCGCGGGCGAACATCAAATACGTGCCCTGAACGGCTCGGGCCGATCTCCGGCTGCCGCGCAGGCACAGCCTTTGCGCGATCAAGGCGTGTCATCTGTGCCTTTGAACGGGCCGGATGCAGTGACGATTCCCGGTGCCGTGGACGCTTTCTGTCATTTGGCAGAAACGGAAGGGCGCTTGGGGTTGGACGCGATCCTGACCCCAGCAATTCACTATGCGGAGGCAGGCGTTCCGGTTGCACCCCGCGTTGCGTTTGATTGGAAGATCGGAGCGGCTACCTTGCAAGGCCCAGCCCGAGACCACTATCTGATCGACGGGCAAGCCCCCTCAGTCGGGCAGATTTTTCGCGCGCCGGGTCAGGCCGAAGTGTTGCGTCGGATCGCCAAAGAAGGGCGTGACGCGTTTTATTCCGGCGATATTGCCGAGGACATGATTGCTGCCCTTTCCATTCGGGGTGGAGTTCACACCGCTGAGGATTTTCAAAACACGAAATACACAGAAACGCAGCCAATGCAGGGCGCCTATCAAGGGGTCGATCTGGTCGAACATCCGCCAAACGGTCAGGGCGCGACCGCAATTCTTTTGCTCAATATTCTGAAGCATTTTGACGTGGCCAACATGGACCCCTTTGGCGCTGAGAGGGTGCATATCGAGGCTGAGGCCACCAAGCTGGCCTATGATGCGCGCAACCGGTTTATCGCGGATCCTGACCACATGGCGCGTGCAGAGCGTTTCCTTGACCCTGAACTGGCCGCCAAACTGGCCGCGCTTATAGATCCGAAACGTGCCATGCCTGCGGCAGCACCACTGACCGAAGCCATTCACAAGGACACCGTCTACATCACCGTTGTGGATCGCTACCAGATGGCGGTTTCGATGATCTATTCGATTTTCCATAGTTTCGGATCAGGGATCGCCTCGGAGAAGTACGGCATTTTGCTCCAGAACCGAGGCGCTGGCTTCACGCTGGACCCTGGCCATCCAAACGAGTTGGCTGGAGGTAAGCGCCCGATGCACACGATCATTCCAGGGATGCTGACCGAAAACGACCGTGTCATGATGCCCTTTGGTGTGATGGGCGGAGCGTACCAGCCCACCGGCCACGCGCGTTTTGTGTCAAACCTCAGGGATTTCGGCCTTGAGCTACAAGAGAGCATCAACGCCCCACGCGCGTTTTTCGACGGATCGGTTCTGAAACTGGAACGCGGCTACCCCGATGATGTAGCGAAACAATTGTCAGAAATTGGGCATACTATCGAAGTGCCGGAAACTCCACTTGGTGGGGCGCAAGCGATCCGAATCCGAGAAGACGGTATTTTGGAGGGTGCCAGCGACCCGCGCAAGGACGGTTGCGCCCTTGGATACTAGAGCCAACCAACGCGGACCTTCGCGGTTGGACGACTTTAGTTCAGATGGAAATGCAATGGGTACGAGCCGTCTTCGAACGGGCCGAACATATTGGGAATATCGGGGTGCTCAACAGGCTCACCAGAATAGTCCGCAACCAGATTTTGTTCTGAAACATAAGCAACATAGAAGGATTGGTCGTTCTCAGCCAACAGGTGATAAAACGGTTGCTCTTTCCGCGGGCGGCTGTCTTCGGGAATGGCCTGATACCATTCCTCGGTGTTCGAAAATTCTGGGTCCACGTCAAAAATCACCCCTCGAAAAGGGTGTTTTTTATGACGAACCACCTGGCCTAAGCCGTATTTTGCACGTGTCTTTAGCATTGTTTCAGCCCCCAAAGCATTTACTACCCGTTTCTGGCCGGAAAAGCCAATCATTGATGTGAAACTCAGGGAAACAGTCTGTGAACCTAATACTAACAGTGTTCGAAATTGTGGCGCCGGTCTTTCTGTTGTCAGGGATTGGTTTTGCCTGGGTAAAGCTGGGATTCGAGTACCGCCTTCAGTTCGTAACCCGGTTTGCGACGACCCTGGCAATGCCCAGCCTGATCTTTGTGGCTCTGATGCAAACTGAAATTCCGGGCGGAGACCTTTCGCGCTTCACGATGGCAACTCTGATTGCAAATCTTTTGCTGGCCGGGGTGTTCTGGGTGATCGTTCGGGTGTTGCACCTGAACCAACGGACATATCTGTCACCGTTGATATTCGGGAATACCGGCAATCTTGGTCTGCCCTTGTGTATCTTTGCCTTTGGTCAGGTCGGATTGGGATATGCGGTAATCTTCCTGTCTGTTACTGCCTTATTTTCCTTTACTTACGGAATCTATCTGGTTGCCGGGAAAGGCGCGTGGGGGCAAGTTTTGCGCCAGCCGATGGCATGGGCCACCATTTTGGGGGCCATTTTCCTGTGGCAAGGGTGGCAAACACCCACCTTCCTGACCAACACGCTTGACCTGTTGGGGCAGATGGCAGTCCCATTGATGTTGGTGACAGTGGGTGTGGCAATCGCCCGCCTGACTTCGCGCAGTATCGGGCACGCTATTTGGCTATCGGCGTTGAAGCTGGCCGTTTGTTTTACTCTGGGATGGGGGATCGGTGTTCTTTTCGATCTCGACACCATCGCCTTTGGCGTTCTGGTGCTGCAGATGTGCACACCCGTTGCGGTGACGTCATACCTGTTGGCGGAACGGTTTGGCGCCGACGCAGATGCCGTTGCCGGTATGGTGATGGTATCGACCGTTCTTTCCGTTGCGGCACTGCCTGCCATCCTGGCTATCGTTTTGTAACGATTGTGATTTCATAATCGCTCAATCTGCGCTAGAATGTGCAAAAAAAGGCATGAGGCACATGAGCAGAATTCTTATCGTACTCTTCGGGGTGCTGCTTTTGGCATCCTGTGGGGGCGGCTCGAAACAGCCGCCCAGCAAATTGAATGACGCGTGCAGCATTGCGCGCGAAAAACCCGACTATATCAGGGCTTTCAAGAACACCGAACGTAAATGGGGTGTTCCCGTGCACGTTCAGATGGCCACGATCTATCAGGAAAGCCGCTATCGCCACGATGCGCGCACCCCGCACAGATACGTTCTGGGCGTCATCCCGATGGGCCGACAAAGCAGTGCTTATGGCTATGGCCAAGCGCTTGACGGTACGTGGGAGCAATACCAACGTGAAACCGGAAAACGCCGCGCCAAGCGGGATCGGATTCGCGACGCGTCGGATTTTATCGGCTGGTACATGAATAAAAGTTACGAACGTAACGGTATTCACCCGGCAGATACACGCAATCAATATCTCGCTTATCACGAAGGCCATACCGGCTTCGCGCGTGGAAGTTACAACAGCAAGTCCTGGTTGTTGAACGTGGCTAGTGACGTGGATGCGCGCGCGCAATTATACCAGGCGCAGTTGGCCAACTGCCGGTACTGACAAAGCTTGATCGGGTCAGCGATTGCCTGACCCGACCCTTTTTCTGTTCGAGAACAAGTCCTGATCGAGGCGCCCGCCTTCGGTCAGAGCACCCAGAAGAACAGTTGTCTGACCCCCAGCATTGTCGTGAATCACCCATTTACGCAGCTCGACCGGATCGTCTGTGAACATCAGATCAATCCGCCCTGCTTCTGGGTTCTTAGGGTCTTGCGCCGTGACCACAGTGGCGGTGCCGTCAAAACTGTGCCCCACAACCATATTAGCCTGCCCCAAGTTCACGTTCCGCGCCAGTACGATGGACAGGGGCGTCCGCTTCAGCGGGTATTGCTCGGGCGGTTGATTTGATTTCGGATCGAAAATCTGAACACTGCCGGAACGCGCAAGTACCACTGCACTGTTGGGTGGATCATATTCAAACCGCATCTTGCCCGGGCGCTGCATCCACAGCTTACCGGTGCTCAGCGATCCATCGTCGTTCACTTGCGTGAAGGTCGTCTCAACCGTTTTCAATCCGTTCAGGTAATTGGAAATCTGCGAAAGCGGCAACTTATCCGCCGCCCATGCGGCAGGTGCGGCCAGTGTCAAAGCAAGGGCAAAAGCAATCTGTTTCATGCCGTACAGATAGGCCTTCTGCCCTTGTTATTAAATATCTTACTGCTCGGGGACGAGGATTTCCCGCTTACCGACGTGATTTGCCGCAGAAACAACGCCTTCGTCCTCCATCTGCTCAACCAGGCGCGCCGCCTTGTTGTAGCCGATGGCAAGTTTCCGCTGGATATACGAGGTCGAGCATTTGCGATCCTTGATCACAATCGCCACCGCCTGATCGTACAGGGCATCCTCGCCGTTCGTGTTACCCCCGGTGTTCAGACCCAGAACGGCATCGATGTTTTCAGCCTTTTCCTCGGCTGGGCCATCGACCACACCGCTCATGTAGTCGGGTGGGCCGAACTGTTTCAGGTGGTTGACGATTTCCTCGACCTCCTCGTCCGACACAAAGGGACCGTGGCATCGAGTAATCTTGGCCCCGCCCGCCATATACAGCATATCGCCCTGCCCCAGCAGCTGCTCGGCACCCATTTCGCCCAAAATCGTGCGGCTATCGACTTTCGAGGTCACCTGGAACGAGATCCGCGTCGGGAAGTTCGCCTTGATCGTGCCGGTAATCACGTCGACCGAGGGGCGTTGCGTCGCCATGATCAAGTGAATGCCCGAGGCCCGTGCCATCTGCGCCAGTCGCTGGATGCAGGCTTCGATTTCCTTGCCCGCGACCATCATCAAGTCAGCCATCTCGTCGACGATGACAACGATATAGGGCATCGCTTCGGGGGCGAATTCTTCGGTCTCAAAGGTGGGCTCGCCGGTTTCATCATCAAACCCGGTCTGCACCGTGCGGCTGAACATCTCGCCTTTGTCCAACGCGTCCTTCACGCGGCCATTGTAGCCCGCGATGTTGCGGACGCCCATTTTGGACATCTTGCGATAGCGGTCTTCCATCTCACCCACGACCCACTTCAGAGCCACAACCGCCTTTTTCGGGTCGGTGACGACAGGGGACAGCAGATGTGGGATGCCATCATACACCGACAATTCCAGCATTTTCGGATCGATCATGATCAGGCGGCATTCATCCGGCGACAGTTTGTACAGCAGAGACAGGATCATGGTGTTGATCGCCACCGACTTACCCGAGCCGGTCGTACCTGCAATCAGCAGGTGAGGCATCTTGGCCAGGTTGGCCACGACGGATTCGCCACCGATGTCCTTGCCCAGCGCCAGCGGCAGTGCATGATTGCCATCGCCAAAATCACGGCTGGCGAGGATTTCGCGCAGCACCACCATCTCACGGTTTTCGTTAGGCAGTTCGATGCCGATGACCGAACGGCCCGGCAAGGTCGAAACCCGTGCCGACAGCGCCGACATTGAACGCGCAATGTCATCCGCCAGACCAATCACCCGGCTGGCTTTCAAACCCGGAGCCGGTTCCAATTCGTACATGGTGACCACAGGACCGGGGCGCACGCTAACGATCTCGCCCTTGACGCCGTAGTCATCCAAAACGTTTTCCAGCATCCGCGCGTTTTCTTCCAACGCCTCATCACTCAGATGATGGCGCTGAATGCTGGCCGGGTTCGACAACAGCCCCAGCGGAGGCAGCTCGAAATCCGAATGCTTATCCTCAAAAGACAGTGCCGGTTGCGCCTCGGCCTGCGCACGGCGCGACGGCGGCGGTGTGCGGCGCACGGGCTGTGCGACCACGGGCTTGCGCGGCTCCGCCACTGGGATCTTCGTCGCAGGGCGCGACTGCGGCACAGAGTCTTCCATGTCCTCGACAAGTGGCTCATCGTCCAGATCCGCCATAGGCGCGTATTGGTCTTGCTGGATCTCGGGCGCATACTCGACCGGGGCCGGATCATGCCACTCGGGTGCGGCTCCTGCTGTCATCGGAGGTTCGGGCGGCAACCCGCTGGTGGTCACCGGTGGCTCGGCCGGCAATTCATCCGGCTGATGCGCATTCAGGATCAGCGGGTCGGGTCGACGGCCTCGGCCTTTGGTCAAAGGCAGGCTCGGGTCCGGTTCGGGCGTCATCTCGCCAGTTGCAACTTTGCGATTGCGCACAGCAGCCGAGATTTTTGAGCGGATGCGATCTTCGCCGGGCATTTCGTCAAAGCCCGGAATCGGTTCTGGATCGACCAATTCAGGCTCAGGCAGCGGTTCCGGGCGGCGGATCAACGACGGCATGCGCGCCAAAAGGCCGGTTTTGGGCGCAGGTTCGGGCTCTTCTTCCAGTTCTTCAAAGACGGGATCACCGAAGGCGATATCATCATTCAAAACTGGTTCCACCCGCGCGGCGCGGTGTTCTTTCCATTGCGCCTGTCGATCCCGCGCAGCCCGCGCAGTCGCCGAGGCACCACGGCCCAGCAGATTCATCAGCAGGTCGTAGGCCATCACCAAACCCAAAAGGAACGCACGGAAGCCGCGTTTCACGTCGGCTTTAGTAAAGCCGAGAACAAAGATGCCCAGCGCGATCATTCCGACCGCCATGGCAAGAGACATCAGCTTGACCAGAAAATGCGAAGAGATCGGCAAAAGCGTCAACAACGCGCCCATGACCGTGTCGCCGAACAGACCTCCCAGACCATAGCTGTGCGTCGCGCGCCATTCGGCACCGGGAACAAGGGTCGCAGCGTAAACCGAGACAACGGCGATCCAGATTGGGGCAAAGATCAACCGGGCAATGGCGCGGTCTTCACCGAAATGACCCGCGAAACGCAAACCCCAACCAATCAGCACGAGCGCAACACCCCAGCTGCCCCAGCCCACGATCATGAAAAGGGGCGCAGCGATCGATGCGCCTATTCGCCCCATCCAGTTCTGCACCGGCGCGTCGGTCGAAACCATCCAGTTCGGATCATCGGGGGTGTAGGACCAGATCATCGCGGCCGCAGCCAAACCCAGCAGGATAAGGGCGATGCCGATCAGTTCCTTGCTGCGTCGCTCCAAGGCGGCTTGCGTGGTGCTGTCCAACAATGGATCGCGATTGCGCGCGTTATATGATGCCATTTTGCCCTCGTACCTCACGAATAGATGCAGTCGCGGAGTGTGATCAGACCACGCTGCAACTCTGTTTTTGGGGCTACCAATGCAACCCGGATAAAGCCTTTGCCCGGGTTGTTCCCCGGATCACCTTGTGAAAGATATGCGCCCGGCAGGACCCGAACCCCGGTGTCCTTCCAGACCTTCAATGCGGTGTCTTCGCCGTTGTCGACCGGCAGCCACAAAAAGAACCCGGCCTTTGGCGACATGTATCCCTGCACGCCCGCGAACACCTCATCCGCGATGGCGTATTTTTCCTGATAGAGCGCGCGGTTTTCACGGACGTGTTCTTCATCTGCCCAGACCTTTGCCGCAGCGGCCTGCAAGGGCAACGGCAAAGGCGACCCGGCATAAGTGCGCAATTGCTTGACCTGTTTGATCGTCTCCGGCCCGCCCGCGATCAGCCCCGACCGTAACCCGGCCAGGTTCGAGCGTTTGGAAAGCGAGTTGAACAGCGTGATCCGTTCAGGATCAGCGCCCAGTTCTTGTGCGACGGTCAGAATACCTGTTGGGGCCGTGTCCCGGTAAATCTCGGAATAACATTCGTCGGCGAAGATGCGGAAATCGTATTGCTCGGCCAAACGGATCAATTCAGCCCAGTAATCGCGCGAGGCGACGGCCCCCTGCGGGTTGGCAGGTGAGCAGATATAGGCCACAGCGGTGCGATTCAGCACCTCAGCCGGTAGACCGGCATAATCTGGCAGATGACCGGTTGCGGCGGTTGCAGGCACAAAATAGGGCTGCGCGCCTACCGAAAGCGAAGCGACCATGTAGACCTGATAAAACGGATTCGGGCACAGGATGATCGGTTGCTGGCCGTTCTTTTGTTCCGGGCACAGCGCCATAGCGGCGTTATACAACCCCTCACGGGTCCCGTTCAGCGCCATCACGTTGGCATCCGGGTCCATCTGAACGCCATAGCGGTGATGAATCCAATCCGTGATCGCACCACGCAGGTCTTCCGAACCTTCGTTCGGCGGATAGCCCTGAAACCCAGAGGCGTTTTCCATTATGACATCTGTCACCCATGCCGGAAAATCATGCGTGGGTGCACCAATCGTCATGTGAACGACGTCACCGCCCGGCTGGTGATGATCCAACAGGGCGCGCAGACGCGGGAATGCATAAGCCGGTAGGTTCGAAAACCGCTCGGGGAAATCCATAATACTGCCTCAATATCGGGGTCATTTACGCCCCGTTTTTTTGGCAGATTACAGCCCGGGCCCCTCTTCGTCCAGACAAAGAGGTTCCGAATCAGGGGATTGTGGCATTCAGGCCAGTACCGCTTCCGCTGCTGAACCCAACCGCAAAAGGGCCTCTTCCGAGCCGGGATAACCCAACATCATCAACCCGCAACTGGGGGTTCCGGTGGGTAGGCTCAGCGCTGCAAGACCCATCAGATTGCCAATCCGCGTGTTGCGTAGGGCCAGTAGATTCTCGGTCACGTAGTAGTCGTGGTCGCTCATCAAGCGCTCCAGATTAGGCGGCAGAATCGGGGCCGTAGGGGCCAGAACCGCGTCAAACCCGGCGGTTGCTGCATCCCATGCTGTGCGGCAAGCCTTGAGCTTGGACCAGGCGGCCACGTAGTCGGGGCCAGAGAACCCCATACCAATACGGAACCGTTCAAGGATCTCTGGGTACATCGCTTCGGGGTTTGCCTCGATCACGTCGCGCCACAGCCCATAGGCCTCGGTTGTGTAGATGGTGCTGGTCAGGGTCATGGCCTCGTTCAGTGCGGGCACTTCCAACGGCACGATTTCAGCCCCGGCGTCTGCGAGTTTTGCAAGCGCTTCCTCGTATGCCTTACGCGGCGTGTCGCGCAGATCGTCTTTGGCGATGTTCTGCAAATCGGCAAAGCGTCGGCCTTTCAGCGACGCACCGCGCAGATCGGCTGGCGTTCCACCTTCGAGCAAAGCCAACATTTGCGCGGCGTCCTCAACCGACCGCGCCAGCGGCCCGACCGTGTCAAACCGCAGGCAGAGCGGCACCACACCCTCCAGGCTCAAACGTCCGGCAGTGGTTTTCAGACCGACCAGATCATTCCAAGCCGACGGGATCCGTACCGACCCGCCGGTGTCCGAGCCAATGCCACAAGCGGCCAAACCCCAAGCGACCGAGGCGGCCGCCCCTGAAGACGACCCTCCGGGCACTGCAGATTCATCGTTAATGCAGGGCGGTGTTTCAGTGATCGGGTTGAGGCCAAGACCAGAGAAGGCCAACTCGCTCATATGTGTTTTGCCCAGACAGACGGTGCCCATCTGAGTCGCATTGCGCAACACCAGCGCATCCGCATCCGGCACACGATCCTTTAGCAGCGCCGAACCCGCCTCGGTCACTGTCCCCGCCGTATCGAACAGATCTTTCCAACTGACCGGAACGCCGTCCAGCAAGGACCGGCGCAGGCCCAGTTTGGCGCGCTGCTGGGCTGCTTCAGCCTCGGACCGGGCGCGCTCATGGGTGACACGGGCATAGATGCGGTCCCGATGCGGATGAGAGTCGATGGCAGACAGGTAGGTTTCCGTCAGTTCAACCGGGTCAATCTGACCCATCCCAATGCCACGGCCCAAATCACACGCGGTCATGGTCAACCAATCCTGCATCTTGCCCCTCCGGAATTTTCAGCTTTGGGCGACGGTAGCGACAGGACTGCACATGGACAATCCCGAAAGGGCGCGCATATTGCATGGCATGACACAGGCATCTGATATTCTGATCGTGGGCGGCGGGCTGAACGGCCCCGCTTTGGCGCTGGCACTGGCACAAACAGGTCACTCAGTCACGGTGATCGATGCGTTGGCCGAAAAGGTCCGGAAGAACGCCGCCTTTGACGGCCGTGCCTATGCGTTGGCTTTGGCCTCACAACGCTTGCTGGATGCGACAGGAGTGTGGGCGCACGTGGCTGAGCACGCCCAACCAATGCTGGAAATCAAGGTCACAGACGGTCACGCGGGCGCAGGCCCCTCACCCTTTTTTATGCATTTCGACCATGCCGAGATCGAAGAAGGCCCGATGGGGTATATGGTCGAAGACCGCCATCTGCGCCGCGCTTTTCTGGACGCGATGGCCGAGGAGCCGCGCATCACCCAGATAAGCGGCAAGACAGTTGTATCCCAACAGAGCGACGCCACTGGGGTGACCTTAACGTTGGACGACGGCACAACCGTGGGCGGCAGCCTGCTGGTTGGGTGCGACGGCCGCCGCAGTGGCACCGCGTCACGGGCGGGCATCAAACGCACCGGTTGGGATTATGGTCAGACCGCGCTGGTCTGTGCCATCGAACATGATCTGCCGCACAATGGTATTGCACATCAGTTCTTCATGCCCCCCGGTCCGCTTGCGATTCTGCCGCTGACCGGAAACCGCAGCTCTATCGTCTGGAGCGAGCGTACCGAGACTGCGGCACGGATCAACGCCATGTCTGAAGAAGATTATCTGCAAGTGCTACGCCCGCGTTTCGGCGATTTTCTAGGTGAGATACGCTTGGCAGGCGACCGTTTCACATACCCGCTGAACCTGACCATCGCCAATTCCTTCATCGGCGACCGCATGGCACTGGTTGGGGACGCCGCCCACGGGATGCACCCCATTGCCGGTCAGGGCCTAAATGCCGGCCTGCGCGATGTCGGGGCTTTGGCTGAGGTTGTGACACTCGCCGGGCGGCGCGGTGAGGATATCGGCTCGGTCATGGTGCTAGAGCGTTATCAGGAATGGCGTCGCTTTGACACCGCCTCGCTTGCGATGGCGACGGATGTCTTCAACAAGCTGTTTTCCAACGACAATCCCTTGCTGCGTCTCGGTCGAGATATTGGAATGGGCATTGTCGGGTCATTGCCCGGATTGCGCCGTGGCTTTGTGCGAGAGGCCGCCGGGTTGACCGGAGATCTGCCCAAATTGTTGCAAGGACGAGCAATTTAGTCGAGCTGCCGCGCCTCATCGATCAGTATGACCGGGATCCCGTTGCGAATGGGAAAGGCCAGCCCGGCAGCTTTTGACACAAGCTCTTGTTTTTCCGCGTCATAGTGCAGAGTGGTGTGGGTCTGCGGGCAGATCAACGCTTCGAGCATATGCCGATCAAAAGCGTGGTCAGAGTCGGTCATTGTAGTTTTTCCTCATTCGATCCGCCGCGCATGGCGAATTCAATCAGCGTCACCAAGGTCTCACGCCGGGTGCGCAGGCAGGGGGCCTCCAAAAGAGCTTGTTTTTCTTCGGGATCGAAATCCAAAAGCATGGACAATGAGTTCACAAGCAACTCATCCTCTGCGTCTTTCATAGACTCCCAATCGGTCGACAATTGCCTGGACAAAAAGAAGCGTTCCAAAAGGGTCAGGAATTTTGTGCGATTGAACCCGTCGTCTTTCTCGGCCTTACCAAGATCGCGATCGAATCCATCCCACGAGACAGCACACCGGCGATAGGGTGTGAACGCGTCCAACTCTGACACAATGCGGAAGCGGGACACTCCGGTCAAAGTGATCAGATAGCGACCGTCTTCTGTTTCGGAAAACTGCGTTACACGCCCTGCACATCCAATGCGGTGCAGCTTTTTCTCGTCACTGATCGAAGGGTTCGGCTGAACCATTGCGATCAGTCTTTCCTTGGTTTTCAGCGCATCGTCCAGCATCTGTAGATAGCGCGGCTCGAAGATATGCAGAGGCAACGGCGACCGAGGCAACAGCAGTGCCCCGGGCAAAGGAAAAACGGATACCGTATCCGGCAGGTCGGCGGGATGCATCATGTACCCAATTCTAGCTCTGATCAGAGATTAGGCAAATATCATCGAGCTGAGTTTGCGACGCCCGTTCAGAACGATCGGATCATTGGGTTTGAGCGCATCAAAAATGGTAAATAGCTGCGCCTTAGCTGCGCCGTCATTCCACTCACGGTCCCGGCGGAACAGCTCCAGCAGTTGCGACACTGCCTCCTCCACTTCACCGTTTGCGTGCAGGGCCTGGGCCAGATCAAACCGGGCTTGTTGGTTTTCAGGATCAGCCTCAACAGCAGCCGTCAGTTCAGCAACAGGGCCTGCATCCGCGGCCTGCTTGGCCAGCTCTAGCTGTGCATGAGCAGCCTCCAGCTCGGCGGATGTCGAAATCTCGGCCGGGGCGCCATTCAGGATCGCCTCGGCCTGTTCCAGATCGCCGGTGGCGATATGCGCACGCACCAAGCCGCCATAGGCCGCCGCGTGGTTGGGGTCTTCACCCAGAATGGCTGAAAAGGTCTGCGCCGCGTCTGCAGCCGCGCCTTCGGTCAGCATTTCCTCGGCGGCTTGCACGGCATCATCCAGCTGACCGCCTGGGCTTTCACCGCCAGCCGCTTCGATTACACGGTCGACAAACGCCTTGATCTCGGACCCCGGCAGTGCGCCCTGAAACCCATCGACCGGTTGGCCCTTGAAAAAGGCGTAAACGGTTGGAATCGACTGGATCCGCATTTGCGAGGCGATCATCTGCGCCTCATCCACGTTGATCTTGACCATCTTCACCGCGCCTTTTGCGGCAGTTACGGCCTCTTCCAGCATTGGACCCAAAGTTTTGCACGGACCACACCAAGGTGCCCAGAAATCAACGATAACGGGTGTTTCCTGCGAAGCTTCGACCACGTCGGCCATGAAAGTGGCCTCGCTCCCGTCTTTGATCAGATCGGTGGCTGGGGCGTCTGCGCCGTTCAGAAGGTCCATGGCAATCACTCTCTCGTTCGAACTTGCGCCCTATATGCAATCGCTTGCAGCAGAAACCAAGGGCAGAGTTACATCTCAGACGTCAAAGGTCGCAAAGACCGGAGCATGATCGCTGGGCTTTTCCCACCCGCGCGCGTCCCGCAGGATGCGGCTGGAATGGCCTGCGTTGGAAATATCCGGCGTGGCCCAGACATGATCCAGCCGTCGCCCTTTATCCGCTGCATCCCAGTCGCGTGCGCGATACGACCACCAGCTATAAAGCTGCCCCTCGGGAATATCCTGCCGCGTAATGTCGACCCAACCACCTGCGTCCTGTGTTTCAGCCAGATGTTCAACTTCGATCGGTGTGTGCGAGACAACCTTGAGCAGTTGTTTATGCGACCAGACATCATCTTCACGCGGGGCGATGTTCAGGTCGCCGACCAGAATGGATTTCTGAGGCTTCTCCGCATGGAACCAGTCGCGCATGTCGGTGAGGTAATCGAGTTTCTGGCCGAACTTCTCATTCACATCCCGATCCGGCACGTCACCACCTGCCGGGACATAGAAGTTGTGGATGGTAACACCGTTTTCCAACCGTCCGGCGATGTGGCGCGCGTGGCCCAAACCGGCGAAATCCTTGTCGCCCACCTCCTCCATCGGTAGGCGCGACAGGATCGCGACGCCGTTATAGCCCTTCTGACCGCGCGCAACCATGTGGGTATAGCCCAGCTCGGCAAACCCTTCCGTCGGGATCTTTTCGACAGGCGATTTACATTCCTGCAGGCACAAAACATCCGGCGCTTCGTCCTGAAGTAGCTTCAGCACGATGGGCTCGCGCAGGCGGACCGAGTTGATGTTCCAGGTGGCAAGGGTGAAGGGCATGGGGGAATCCTCTGTCGCGGTTGGGCGGAGGTTAGCGTGGTGTGGGACGGGGTGCCATGGGAAAAGGCCCCAAAAGCCAGGTCAACGAATGACCGCTATGCGGACAAACCTGCCGTTCCGATAACACGTGCAGATCTCCGGTTCAGGCGCATTGCCAATTCAAATGGTAACGAAGCTGGCTGAAATCTTGGTTGCGGCTCAGCTAGTTTTTTGTCGATGTTTGCGAGAGGATAGAACTTCTCTACCGGATCGACGAAAAATTACAAAGGTGCCGGCCGGTAAGCCAAGTAGTTTTCTTGAATAGCGATTTGATCGACGATGAACTTTGCATCGTGCCAAACACCCCAAATGAACGAGGACCCGCGGCGCGATTGCCAGGGCAATCCCACAAAATATAGCCCGGGAACCGGCGAGACACCGCGTTGATGGATCGGGCGGCCCCGTTCATCCAACGTGTCGGCTTCGAGCCACCCATAGTCGAACTGAAAACCGGTGGCCCAAATAATTGTTCCAATGCCGTGATCCGCGAGGTTGAGTTCACGGATTGGGTTGATGACACAATCCGGATCGTTTGGAATAGTCCACGCCTCCGGCTCTTCCGGCAAATCCATCCCTGTTCGTGCCACGTAGGCGTCTGCCGCCTTCAGCAAGGACAGCATGTTCTCGTCACCCGCGTCGAGGTTGGTTTTGAGATCGTCAGCAATCTGCAAGATACCGTTCTCATACCCTGAAGACATGCCCAAAAGCGTGATCCCACGGTCTGCAAGGTGCCTGAAATCTACCGTTTTTCCGCCTTGCGCACCGCTGACGGCGATTGTTACGTGTTCGGTGCCGGGTGCCGGAGTGTCGAGGTTCCAAATGCCCAGCACACCCAGCCACCAAACATTGTCGCGGCCACGGTACCTGCGCGGCGGCCGGTCGTGCGGGCCGATGGAGAAGAAGACCTTGCGCCCGGCCTCGTGCAGCTCTGCTGCAATCTGCGAGCCAGACGATCCGCCGCCGATTACTAGAACCGCGCCGTCCGGCAAGGCGCCGGGGTTTCGGTAGGCGGTCGAGTGCATTTGCGTGACGTCCGTGGTCTGCGGAATGATTTGCGGGATGGCGGGTTTCTGGAATGGGCCCGTGGCGCTGACGAGGTGGCGTGCTTCGAGTGTACCCCTCGACGTCTCGATCAGAAATCCCGGCCGATCAGCATGGGGGCGGGCTTTTTCCACCGTGACACCGGTGCGCACGGGCGCGTCGATCAGCTGAGCATAATCTTCAAAGTAACGGGCGACGCTTTCCTTGTCAGGAAAGCTGTCGCTTTCGCAGCTGAAAGCCATGCCGGGGAAACGGTCGTGCCAGGCAGGACCGTTCGCAACCAGCGAGTCCCATCTTTCGGATCGCCAGCGCTCGGCGATACGGCCGCGCTCCAAGACGACATGCTCAATGCCTTGAGCGCGCAGGTGTTCGCTGGTTGCTATGCCCGCCTGGCCAGCGCCAATAACAACAGCGTCGAACTTTTCCATGCTACAGACCCTTCGCACATTGAACACTCTTAGGGCGCTGACCTTGTCCCGCCATGCGCCCTGGACAGACATTGATTTTCTCTTGCCTTATGTCGATTAGTTTTTGTCTAATCATCGATAAGCTGGACTTGTTCTTTGTTTGCCGCCACAGCCGTTAAATTATGCGCGGAGCGTTGGCCAACGGCTCAGATCAGGAGTGTGTTCATGCCGAAAGACCATGTGGATCCAATAGATGCCCTGAGGAAAAATACCTCGGTCCCGTTTGAGCGCGCGCGCGCTATGCCAACAGAGGTTTATACCGAGGAGAGCTTTGTCGATGCAGAGCTCGAATATATCTTTCACAAGGATTGGTATTGCGTAGGGCGCGCCGACGCGTTGGCGGCACCGGGGGATTACGTCGCGTGCGAATTGGCGGATCAGCCGATCGTCGTGCTTCGGGATCGCGACGGTGAATTGCGCGCCATGAGCAATGTCTGCCTACACCGCATGTCCACGCTTTTGCACGGGCGTGGCAATGCCAAGACGATCGTGTGCCCCTATCATGCCTGGACGTACAACCTTGACGGCAAGTTGCGTGGCGCGCCTGCGATGGCCCAGAACGAGGGGTTTTGCAAAGACCACTACGCGCTGCCGCAGGTGCGCTGCGAAGAGTGGCTGGGTTGGGTGTTTGTCTGCCTTGATCCCGAGGCCGCCCCAGTGGCGGAGCAACTGTCCGAAGTGGCCCGCATGATTGAAGGCTATGACATGGCCAACTACTCGGAAGCGTTTTACGAAGAGCATGTCTGGGACACGAACTGGAAGGTGCTAGCCGAAAACTTCATGGAGAGCTACCATCTGCCGGTGTGCCATGCCGGGACGATTGGCGGCCTGTCGCGGTTAGAGGATATGATCTGTCCGCCGGGCCATGCAGCGTTCAATTATCATACGATCCTAAAAGATGAATCGTTGCGCATTGCGATGGCGCATCCGGAGAATGACCGGCTCCACGGCGATGAGCGGCGCACGACCTACCTTCTGGCGCTCTATCCCAGCTTGATGATCACGCTGACACCGGGCTATTTCTGGTATCTGTCTCTGCACCCCAAAGGCCCTGGTCAGGTACATATTCGTTTTGGCGGCGGCATGTCGAACGATTTTGCTGATGACCCGAACGCACAAGAGAACTTCACAGCGCTTAAAGCGCTGCTGGATGATGTAAATGTCGAGGATCGGGGATGCACAGAGAAGGTCTATAACGGGCTGTGCTCGGATGCCGCCACGCCCGGACACCTCAGCCATCTGGAGCGTCCCAATTACGATTTCGCTCAATATCTGATGGCAAAGATTGATGCAGGGAGCGCGGCGCAACATGGCTCATGAGCGAATCCGGTGTTTCAATGCCGCCGATACCTATCCCGAACAGTCGCTCGACAACGATCTCTGTCAGGCGGTTGTCACACGCGGCGGGCGCACCGTCTGGATGCGGGGGCAATGCCCGCAGAATCTGGACGACGCCAAGAACATCGACAGCCATGACCCAAGGGAGCAGACCCACAAGGTGATGCAAAACATCCAGCAGTTGATCGAAGAGGCCGGTGGCGAGATGGCGCATCTGGTCAAGGTTGTCGTCTACATCACCGATGTGCGGAACCGCGAGGCGGTCTATCGCACGATGGGCGAATACATTAAAGGCGTGCATCCGGTGTCCACGGGGCTTGTCGTGCAGGCGCTTGCGCGCCCCGAATGGTTGGTGGAGATTGATGCTACCGCTGTGATCCCGGATTAGGCGCAATGACTTTTTCACTCGTGGCCCGTTGCGCCAAAACCGGGATGTTTGGCATGGCAATTTCCTCCTCCTCGCCCGCCGTGGCGGCGCGCTGTGCCTATGCGCGCGCGGGCGTTGGGGCCGTTGCCAGCCAGAACGTGACCGACCCGCGTCTTGGGCCGGTGACGCTGGATCTGATGGAACAGGGCGCGTCGGCAGCCGATGCGGTACATACAGTCACAAGCGAAGCTGCGCATATCGAGTACCGACAGCTCTTGGCAATTGATGCAGCCGGGAGCACGGCCATTCATTCTGGAAAAAACGTTCTGGGCAACTGGAACGAGGCCCAGGGGATCAATGTCGCCTCTGGCGGTAACCTGCTGGCCCATGACGGTGTACCGGCTGCAATCGTTGCTGCTTTTGAGGCTTCGATCGGACATCTGGGCGACCGCCTGATTGCTGCGATGCGCGCAGGCCTCGACGCAGGCGGTGAGGCTGGTCCGGTGCACTCTGCTGGCATGCTGCTGGTTGATCAGGTCGCGTGGCCCGTGGCCGATCTGCGCTGCGACTGGACGGAGCAGTGCCCGATCGATGCGATGGCCACCTCCTGGGATATGTACAAGCCGCAACTGGACGATTACGTGCGGCGCGCGCTGGACCCCGGCGCGGCGCCTTCCTACGGGGTTCCGGGCGACGCATGAACAGCAGCACACAGGAGGATGGTATGACCTATCTGCGAGATAAACTTCAAACACTGGCTGCTTTGCCTCCGGACCGGCCTATGGGAATGCCCGGAGGCTTTTACACGTCGCAGGACCAGTTCGAGCATGAGGCGCGCACTGTTTTGCGCAGCGGCTGGCATTGTCTGGGCCGGGTTGATGAAGTCCCGGAGCCAGGTGACTTCTTTACCGCGCAGATTTTAAATGAACCGTTGCTCGTGGTGCGCGGCGATGACAGCGCCGTTCGGGTGCTGGCCAATGTCTGCCGCCACCGCGGTATGCCGCTGGCGGAGGGGCGTGGCAACACGAAGCGGTTTGTCTGCTCGTATCACGCATGGGCGTATGGGCGTGATGGCGGCCTGCTGCGCGCGCCGCGAATGGAAAATGCCGGATTCGATGCCAAGTCCTGCAAGCTGCCGGAACACACGGTGCAGCTTTGGAACGGCTTCATCTACGTGAACCTTGACGCAAGCGCGGAACCTTTTGAGCACGCCGAACTCGACGACATGCTGGCGCCTTACGAGACGGCGGACTTCCGCCTCGTTCATGTGGCCGAGGAAGACTGGCAAACCAACTGGAAATGCCTCGTTGAGAACTTCATGGAGGGCTATCACCTGAGCGTGGTCCATCCGCAAACGCTTCATGGCTATACGCCGTCAGGGCTGTCCCGCAAGCTGATAAGCGGGGATGGCTATACGTCTTATGCCGCAAATTACCCCGACAACATTACACCGCGCGGGGACGGGGCCCCGGGGCTGAGTGAGGCGGAACGCAAAAGGTCTTCCCTTTTTGCCAAGTTCCCGACCCAAGTCGCCAGCCAGGCCGCAAGTCTGCTGGTGTCGTTGTCGATCTTCCCGATCCACGCCAACCTGATCCGCGTCAAATGGACCATGTCCGTTTATCGCGACAATCTGGATCATGATACGATCCAGCAGCGCATCGCGCTTTGGGAAGAGGTCAATCGGGAGGACCGGGAAAAGCTTGAGCGCATGCAGGTCTCGCTGCATTCTGCCCATGCAATCGAAGGTCCGCTGGCCGGGGATGACTATGAAGGCACTATCCGGGACTTTCAGATATGGCTTGCCCGGCAAGATGCTGCCCTTAGCGCGGCTTGACGGGGTGCGCTGTCTCGACACCCGCTCATCCAGCGACCCTTCCGGAGCGCTGACATGTCGCGGCTGACCCTCAGGCAGTTAGAGTATCTTGTCGCCGTTGGCGAAACCGGCAGCATTGCGCGGGCGGCGGACCGGTTGAATGTGTCGCCGCCATCAATCTCTTCAGCTATCACCCAGCTTGAGGACGAACTGGGCATTTTGCTTTTTGTGCGTCAGCACGCTCAGGGCCTTTCGCTCACCCAAGGCGGGCAGAGGGTGTCTGACCAAGCGCGCCAAGTCCTGAATGGCGCGCGCGAGATCGCGAACATAGCCGCTGACATCTCCGGCGTTGCGCGGGGCCCATTGGCGGTGGGGTGTTTACTGACCTTCGCGCAACTCGTGTTGCCACGGCTCAGACGCGGGTTTGAAAGCGGTTACCCCGATGTCAGGGTCGTCCAGAAGGAATTGAACCAAGCGGAAATCTTGCACGCCTTGCAGCGCTCCGAAATCGATATCGCGCTGACCTATGACATGGATATCCCGACGGATCTGAACTTCATCGGGCTTGTACGTCTCACTCCGTTTGCCTTGTTGCATGCTGGGCATGAGCTGGCCGAACGCGCGTCCGTGTCGATTGCCGATTTGGCGGAGTTGCCGATGGTCCTGCTCGATCTGCCGATCAGCGCGGATTACTTCTTGTCGCTGTTCTCGGCGACAGTACAACAGCCCCGCATCGTGGAGCGGACGCGTGACATGGCGGTGATGCGGTCGATGGTGGGCAATGCTTTCGGTTACTCCATCGCGAATGTGCGGCCGCAAAGCGATATATCACCGGATGGCAGCCCGCTGGTCTGCGTGCCGATCTCGGGGCCCGTCCGGTCGCTGCGCATGGGCCTTTTGACCACGCATGGCGCGGAGAAATCCCGCACGGTGCAGGCGTTTATCGACTATGCGCGGGATCAGGTACGCTCCGGCGCGTTCGACGCCATTAGTGGGGAGGCGCTGACGTGACGCTGTCACTGGAGGTGCTAGAGCGATTGGTCGCTTTTAACACGGTCAGCGATCGCTCGAACCTTGCCATGATCGTCTATGTCGAGGATTTTCTGCGCTCTCGCGGGTTCCGGGTGCAGCGCATTGTTGATGCGGAGGAGGAGAAAGCGGGCCTTTTTGCCGAGATCGGGCCATCGGTTGACGGCGGCCTGCTGCTGTCGGCGCATTCCGATGTGGTGCCAGTTACAGGTCAAGACTGGAGCGTCCCGCCCTTCAAGCTGACCCGACAAGGCGAGCGGCTTTTCGGGCGCGGCACGACCGATATGAAAGGGTTTCTGGCAGAGATGCTGGCCGTCGCAGATGCGGTGCACGCCCGAGACCTGAAAGCGCCGTTGAAGCTTTTAGTGTCCTACGACGAAGAGATTGGCTGCGTCGGGATTACGCGGATGAAGGACCGTCTGCCGCCGCTGCTGGGACGTCCGCGACTGGCCATCGTTGGTGAGCCGACCGAGATGCAGGTGGCCATTGGTCACAAAGGCAAGCGCGCTTATCGTGCGGACATTCGGGGAGAGGTCGGTCATTCCGCGCTGGCACCGACTTTTGTCAACGCGCTGCATGTGGCAGTCGATTTTGTTGGCAAGATGCGAGGCATGCAGAAGGTCGCGCGCGATACCGGAGCCCGCAACGCGGCCTATGACGTGCCTTACACGACATTCCATGTCGGTCAGCTGTCCGGCGGAACAGCGCTGAACTTCGTCCCCGACAAAGCTACGCTTCTCTGTGAGTTCAGACATCTGGCCGAAGATGACCCGGAGGAGATCGAAGTGCAGCTTCGGCAGGCGGCAGAGGCGGTCACGGCTGAGTTTCCGCCTGCCGCGCAAATCTCGCTTCAGGCTTTGGCGGGATATCCCGGCCTGTCTATGGCAGCATCCGACCCGGTGGTCTCGCTCGCGCGGTCCTGGTGCGGCGGCGACACGACCCATGTGGCCTTTGGCACGGAGGCAGGCGTTCTTTCCAGCCTGGGCATTCCAACCGTCGTGTGCGGTCCTGGCTCAATGGCTGAACAGGGGCACAAGCCGGATGAGTTCATTTCCATGCTTCAGCTGAATGCCTGTTCCGTCATGCTCCAAAATGGCGCTAAACAAGTTTTATACAGAAGTTAGAACAGCGCCATGTTTAACCTCAACAAAACCATTATTTTCGCCCTAGTAGGATTCAGCAAAATTTTTTGCCGACTTCTATTCACAAAGCGTCAGTACTTTGGTTGCCAATAATCCCAGCAACACAGCTCACAATACATTCTTAGCGATTGTAGCGGTTCACTGAAACGTCTTCGATAACGCTTTGATGCCGATGAACGCTTTGTGCGAGTTGCTGCCGTTCATGGTGTTTGCAGCATTTGGTAGGTATGGGCTCGAAGTAGTAATTGGCTGCAGGCTTCTACAAAGGCAGCTCTGCGGACAAAACAGCCTAAAACTTATAGAGCCACTTCGTGACTGCCCAACACTGAATTGTTGTACCGCACACTAATGAGTAATTTTTTTGGTTCGCATGCTCCGTCATTTATTGTTTGGTCAATGAAGAGATTGTCAATGATTGTTAAGTTTCCGCATGTCTGGAACTGAAACATGTGTGACCGCTAAGCCAGCCGGTAGTGCATCCACTTTGGCGCATCAACCTCAATTGCTCGTTACAGCACCAGAAAACTTGGTTCACGGTTGCTACAAACCGTTGACCTAAGGACAAAAAACGAGGATTTCGTAGATTTGTTGGTGAAACACCTTAGTGATTTTAACCTATTGGTTTCCGATCATCCGACTAAATTCGGTGCAGGAGAAGAGAACACAATTCTGAAACGCTTCTCCCATCTCCCCAATGTGCACTTCGTAACTCCCGATCAGCACGCGCGCTTCCCATCGTGGAGGCTTGCGCAGCATGTCGATGGCTTGTCCGTAACGGACTCAAAAACTGTCTTTTTGAGATGCTTTTTCTCTAAACCAGTTTTTCAGATCAGCAGCGTGGCTACCGGTGCATGGTTAAACACCTATACTAATCCAGTTTCGTTCGCCAAGGATCTGAGGAGCGGGACCGCCAAAGTAGCACATCGCGAAGACGATCTTCACAACTTCTATAATTACTCCAAGCACTTATTGTACCCCGTTCAAGATGCGCCACTGTTGGCTGGACATTCAGGTTGGCTGCGGCGACAACGGCCCTTCATCGATAATGGCATGGGTATCCCCGAGCTCGAAGCAATGCTACAGATACAAAAACGGGTAAGTCGCCTTGATGCTTCAAAAGAGCCAAACCTACTCTAGCGCCATCTGTTCAAGTTTCGTGCGCAGAAGCTGCGACCGCTTTGGGCTCAACGCGGTCATCTGAACACTTTTGTCGGATGTCCACAAAGCGGCTCAAACCGGACGCTCAATACCGGTCTGCACGCGGCAACGTATACTTTGACGCCCCACTGACCGCTTATGCAGGAACTGGACTTTGATTTGAAAAGAACCTACGTCCGAGTTGCGGACAAAGCTGACTACTGTCATTTAGGGGTTGGCTAGCGCAAATAAAGTTTCAATTGCCGGAGCGCCCCTGCATTAAGAAATGTTAAGGCGGTTGCTCCAACTTGTTAGAGCTTTATGCTGGAACTATGGCCAAACGTACCCTGCTAGTTCTCAATAGGAAGTCCGCAGCAAGACCCGAACTGCGTTCAGCTGTCCGCCCATTGGAAAAAGAGCTTGGCATTAGGGTTTGTATTCCTTGGTCAGGAAAAGACTTGAGGAAGACCCTTCGAGAAGCCGTAAGCGATGGCGTAACCAGGGTGATCGCGGGCGGCGGTGACGGCACTTTGAACTCGGTCGCGGATGCTGTTTTGAAGTTGAAGTCAAGGTCGCCTGTCTCGCTAGGTCTTGTTCCGTTGGGGACAGCAAATGATTTCGCCCGGTCGTATGGTGATAAGGGTTTGGACTTGGCAACATCTGTTCGAGTTGCAGCATCGGAAGACGCGCAACCAATTGATGTCGGATACATAAACGGCAGTCCATTTGTGAATGTTGCAAGCGGCGGTTTTGGAGCGATGATCACTGCAACGACACCCAAGGAAATGAAGAAAAGGCTCGGCGGCCTCGCGTACACACTGTTTGGGCTTGCTCGCCTATCTGATGCAAAATCTGTTCCAGCAAAGATCTCAATTGATGAAAAAGACCCGTACGACGTTTCCATTTCCGCAATAGCGATTGCGAACAGCCGCTATGCAGGTGGCGGTTTTGACGTGGCACCAGAAGCGAACATCTCCGATGGGTTGCTCGATTTAAGCGTGCTCTCCACGGAGCGATTGATGCCAGAAAACCTGCCCTTTGGCAGGCTACCGGATTTTTCGGACCCCGAAGAGGGTGTTGTGCAACGCTCTCGTCTGAGATCTATGGTTTTGGAAACCTCCCAGCCGTTTCATATGAATTTGGACGGCGAACCGATGATTGATCAACGCTTTGAGGTTTCAATTAAACCAAAAGCGCTGAACTTCGTTTTCCCAAGCGGTAAGTAGTGCGGGTCTCTCCTTAAACTCAGACTTCGCACGGTGTTTCCAACGTTTTATTCGGGGCTGGCACATACACTCGCCGATAGAGTCAGGTAAAAAGCCGCCATCCATTTTGGCGAACGTCTCTCGCGCTTAGCTGTTCACTGCGTCAGTGTCGTTTATCTTCCCATCACCGGACATCAGTATCGCGATTGGCTGCGTTGACGGGATATTCGAAAGCACAATCATGATGCACACGGTGATCGGGACGCTCATCAACGCTCCGGCAATGCCCCAGATCGCAGTCCAAAAAGTGAGCGCCAAAATGACCATGAATGGCGATAAATTCAGGCTTTTCCCAAGTAGCATTGGCTCCAGGATATTGCCGATAGAGAATTGAACCGCGCCACAACCAATCAGAACCACAAGAAAGGGCACGACTTCTTCAAACTGTACCAGTGCGACAATGGAAGGAAGCGCGACGCCGACGATAGAGCCGACTGTCGGGATAAAATTCAACAAAAACGCAAGAACCGCCCAGGTTTCAGAGAAGTCCAGGCCGACGGATGCCATCACGGTATAACTGCCCAAGCCAGTTAGTGCACTCACCAGCGTTTTGATGCCAACATATTTTTGAATGCTGTCCGACGTGCTCTCAAGAACACGACGAACTTTTTCAGCGGCTTCCCTGTCTTTGATTGCGAGCTTGATTTTGGCGCGCATTGGAACGCGTTCAACCAACATGAATGGCACATAGAGCAGCACCAGGAAAAAAGCGCTTAGGAACGCCCCAGCAGACCCGATCACTCCTGTCGCGAACCCAGCCAGGTTGATTTGTTCCAAAGCCTTTACCGCGGCTGCATAGTTGTCTTGCCCAACAAGTGAAACCAGCTTTGCTACTATGCTGGAAAACCGTTCCTCGTAGCGCGGAAAAGCTTCCGAAACCTCACCGGCTTGACTGGATAGTATCGACAGAACAAGCGAGAGGCCGATTAACACAATTGAAATTGCGGCCAAATGCGCAAACCACTTCGGGACAGTCTTTCCAAATATCTTGAATCTACCAATGCGATCTGCAGTCGCTGTGAGGAGAACGAACAGGAGAGCCGCAAAAAACAGGGGAACCAGTACAGACGAAGCGAGGACTAACGACGCTATTGTCAAGAACACAAGGACGACCAACTGATACCAGAAAGTGAGCCCCCAGAAACCTGGAGCGGGACCTTTATCATTTGAACCCTGATTCATTCACAAGCTCCATAAAAAGGTTGAGAGTCGTCCTGCGGATTTTTTTGGAAATCTATTAGGTCGCCTTGAACGTAACTTGGCAAGTGGTCCAGTTACTTCTCTCTAGAACAAATAGTGGAAATTTTCAGGTGAAAACTCTAATATTTTTGCCGTGAACTTGCTGTCGATCCGAATGCTGCATCTCGAAGGTTGCTAACGACAGTCTGGTTCTTTTGCCACCTACTGAGATCGGATATCTAGTAGTCCGCTTTGGGCTCAAAACGGTCATTCGCATTGTTTCGTGGCCCATCAGGTCTTCCAAAGTCGGCAACGCGGACATTTCTGCCATTCGCGAAAAAGCTTTGTGAATTTTCGGCTTGAACGATTGCGTTGAGGCCTGAGAGTAACTCCAGCAACAAGCCTGACTTGTTTTCAATAAACTACTGGCGCAACATCTATGAATGTCCTGAACCAATTGGGAGGTTGGCATGGCAGAGCTAGGCGAAATTGGCAAGACTGGGGTACGGGTTCCTCGCATCGGGTTTGGATCGACGGGGTTGGGGAGTATTCCGGAAATCTATGGGTATGAAGTTGAGGAAGACCGCGCGATTGATACAATTCGGGCAATTCTTTCGCAGCCAAATGCGTTCCTGGACACTTCCCGTTGCTATGCCATGGGACGAAGTGAAGAGCGCATAGGTCAAGTCATTCGTGAGCTTGGTGGGTGGTCGGAAGGGCGAGTGCTTTCCACCAAAATCGACCGGGACATGGAAACCGGTGCTTTTGATGGTTCTCAGGCACGTAGATCATTCGAGGAAAGTCTTACGGCCTTAAGCGTCGACAGCGTTGATATACTCCACGTCCATGATTTCGAATATGCAAGTGACCTATCTGAGGTCAAAGGGCGGGGTGGCGCGATTGAAGAGTTGTTCCGTATCAAGGAGGAAGGTCTGGCCAAGGCGGTCGGAATCGCGGCGGGACGTATCGACTTGATGATGCCAATTTTGGAGATTTGGGATTTTGACGTGGTCCTGACACACAACAGGCATACTGTGGTGAACGATAACGCGGCACCTCTAATGAAGCTCGCGAAATCACGAGGCGTTTCGATATTGAACGCAGCACCGTATTCCGGAGGTGCACTGGCCCGAGGCAGCGCGATCCATCGCTTTTATGTCTATCGACCTGCAGATGATGAAGTACTTGCGCCAATACGTGCTGTTGAAGAGGTATGCGGGCATTACGATGTCCCAGTCGGAGCGGTCGCGTTGCAATACTCTTTAAAAAACGACGACATTACTTCGACGGTTTGCGGAGTGACATGGCCTCAGCATGTTCAACAGGCAATGGAATGGGCAGAGTGGCCCATCCCTGAAGGCGTTTGGGACGAACTCGCCAAGCTCGGGAGTTCTTCGGAGAATCCTGAGGCTTAGAGCAAAACCCCAAAGGGGACAATATCTCAAACAAGGCGGAAGATTATGCGAGATTTGTTCTGGAGCTCAGAACCTATTTTCGAAAAAGAAAACGGTGTCCTCAGTGCCTGCTAGTATCGACAAGGCCAAAAAGTCAAAGGGATCAATATGATTGCATTACTATTTGCGTTGTTCACATGCGCCTTGGGGCTCGCTTACTACAAACTCGTTCGCCTTTCATACGCACTCTTCGCAGTAACGCTTTTGGCGAGCGTTTATTGGCTAAAATTTCATGCAACAACGCCGCTTTCAATCCAATTGTGAGATTGTTCCATGTCACCTGAATTTGCCCGAAATATGAACGCGCTTGGTGTTCTGGCTGTTTGCCTAGTGTTGGTTCTCGCATTCTATTTTCAACTTGTTCTCTACGAACTACCTTGTCCGTTGTGTTTACTGCAGCGTGTCGGTTTCGTGGCAGTGGGATTTGGGCTCGGGCTAAATCTCTTGTGGGGTACGCGTGCACGGAATTACGGAATAGTCCTTGTGGCAGCAATATTTGGCATCAGCGTTTCGATCCGCCAAATCCTACTACATATTGTGCCCGGCACTGGGCACTATGGGGCTCCGGTTCTTGGTCTGCATTTTTACACTTGGGCCGGCATAGCCTTCGGATTGATAATACTCGGGACCGCGGTGATGCTTGTCTTTGAAAAGCAATACGATCTGGCTGCGGACGTCAGGGCATCGGAGCGGTTCGGTGGAAGCAAGTTGGCCAAAACGGCGTTCATGTTGATCTTATCTTTGGGAGTTGCCAACGCAGGCTCAGCTCTGTTGGAGTGTGGACCAGGTATTTGCGACGATCCGCCAACAGACTACAAATTTTTGGATAAGCTTGAAGAAGCAGGTGAAACTTAGGACGAGAAGAAATCTTGTGCGCAGTTTTTCCGGTGTTCTGCCCTCCACAATCAAAGAGGAAATACGAAGGCGAGCTTTGCTTCATTTTGACCAAAAAAAACTACCAAACAGCAATTTAAAGACCAGAAACAAAATATATGGTCAACGTTAAAACAGGTGACCGCTTTGGGCTCTAAGCAGCCATCTTGCCAACCACCCCACAAAAAAAGCCGGGCCATTCGGCCCGGCAGTCCAACAGGGAGGTGCATGTCATAACCCAGACATGCGCGGGTTGGGAGTAACCTAATTATGAGTACAGGGTATCACTTTGATCCAAGTCAATCCACACCCAGTTAAGACACCAGCCGATATCCACCCGATTCTGTGACCAAAAGGCGCGCATTGGACGGATCGGGCTCGATTTTCTGACGCAGACGGTAGATGTGGGTTTCCAGCGTGTGGGTCGTCACACCGGCGTTATAACCCCAGACCTCGTGCAGCAGCACGTCCCGCGCCACGACGCCGTCGGTCGAGCGGTACAGGAACTTGAGAATGTTCGTTTCCTTTTCGGTCAGGCGAATTTTGCGGTCATCTTCGGTGATCAACATCTTCATCGCCGGTTTGAACGTATAGGGGCCAAGCACAAAGACGGCATCTTCTGACTGCTCATGCTGGCGCAGCTGGGCACGGATGCGGGCCAGAAGAACCGGGAATTTGAAAGGTTTGGAGACATAGTCGTTCGCACCTGCATCCAGCCCAAGGATGGTATCGGCATCGCTGTCATGACCGGTCAGCATCAGGATGGGGCTTTTAACGCCTTGTTTGCGCATCAGGCGGCACAACTCGCGCCCGTCGGTATCAGGCAGGCCGACATCCAGAATGACAAGGTCATAGATCGCCTCACGCGCACGTTCCATCGCCGAGGTCCCGTCAGAGGCTTCGAACACATCGAAATCCTCGGTCATTACAAGTTGCTCGCTGAGCGCCTCGCGCAGATCCTCGTCATCGTCCACCAACAGGATTTTCTTGAGCTGAGCCATTTCCCGGTCCTCCAAACGCTTTTCCATCACTTGCGTGTGGAATACGAATTCAACAAGCTTTACTGCAATCGTTTCACGCCTTCGTGTCAGAGTTTGCAGAAATGTTTCACATTTCCTTTCGTAAGAGATAGGAAAAGGGCTGAACGTTGTAGGGTAACCTAGATGAGCCTCACCCCCGATATTTCTGAATTGCTGGCCCGCGCACGGGCTGATCTGCGTATGGGTGTTCCCGTGGCCCTTACCGATGACAGTGGCTACAGCGTACTTGCTGTGTCTGCGGAAACGCTCAGCCCGCAGCGTCTGGCCGATCTGAAGGCATTGGGAACGCCGGTTGTGGCCATAACCGGACGGCGGGCCGAGACGCTAAAGGCACGCGCCTATGACGGAGATCTCGCGCGGGTTTTGGTTCCCGCAGATGCGGATATTACCTGGGTTCAGGCGGTGGCAGATCCTTCGGACGACTTGAACGCGCCGATGAAAGGTCCGTTGATGACCGAGCGGCAGGGCAATGCCAATCTGCACCGTATCGCAATCGCGCTGGCAAAATCCGCGCGTATCCTTCCTGCAGCTGTGGTTGTTTCCATCGAAGACGGGCGTTCCTTTGCTGCCACGCACGGCCTGACATGCATCGATCACACGCGCGCGGCACCACATCTGGCAGATCGCAGCGCATTGCACGAAGTGGTTGCCGCGCGCCTGCCAATGGAAGTGTCCGAGGCCGGTCGCCTGCACATCTTCCGCCCCGAAGACGGTGGCGAAGAACATTATGCCGTCGAAATCGGCCGTCCAGATCGGGACAAGCCGGTACTGGCCCGTTTGCACTCGGCCTGTTTTACCGGCGACCTGATGGGCAGTTTGAAATGCGACTGCGGTCCGCAGTTACGCGGAGCATTGGCACAGATGGGATCTGAAGGCGCTGGTGTTCTGCTGTATCTCAATCAGGAAGGTCGCGGCATTGGGTTGGCCAACAAAATGCGGGCCTATTTCCTTCAGGATCAAGGCTTTGACACGGTCGAAGCAAACCACAGGCTTGGCTTTGAGGACGATGAGCGCGATTTCCGGCTTGGTTCGGACATTCTGAAGTCACTGGGGTTCAATTCAGTTCGTCTTTTGACAAACAACCCCGCCAAGATCGCCATGATGGAGCGGACAGGGATCGCTGTAACCGAACGCGTGCCTTTGAAAGTGGGTGAAACGGCTCATAACCGGGGGTATCTGGCGACAAAAGCCGCGAAATCGGGGCATTTGCTTTGACCCCCAGCGATCTTGTGCTGACCCCGCGTGGCGTTCGGTTTCTGGGCAGGGTTTTCCCTTGCACCATTGGCAAGGGCGGAGTGAGCAAGTTCAAGCGTGAAGGCGATGGTGCCACCCCCACCGGGCATCACCGGATTGTCGGGATGCTCTACCGCGCGGACAGGATTGCGCGCCCAACGTACTGGGCGCACCCGATTGGCCCTCAGGATTTATGGTCGGATGACGTATCTGACACCAACTACAACCACATGGTGGCCGCGCCTTATGCCTTTAGCCACGAAAAACTGCAACGAGCCGACCCGCTTTACGATCTGGTTCTTTTGACGGACTGGAACTGGCCTAATGCCGTCCCTGGGAAAGGGTCAGCCATCTTTTTGCATCAATGGCGCCGCCCCGGATTTCCGACCGAAGGGTGTGTCGCCTTTCGCCGAGATCACCTGCATTGGATCGCTGATCGCGTTGCCCCGGGAACCCGCCTGATTATTCCTGAGGTTTGACCCGTTCGCCGAAAATGGCCGAACCAACACGCACATGGGTTGCACCCAAGGCAATGGCTTGCTCGAAATCGCCACTCATCCCCATCGACAACCCCTCCAGACCGTTGCGTGCAGCAATCTTGGCCAGAAGCGCAAAATGCAAAGAGGGTTCTTCGTCGACAGGGGGAATGCACATCAATCCACACACAGGAAGATCGAGCGCTTTGCAATCAGCAATGAACTTATCCGCGTCGGCGGGAAGAATACCGGCCTTTTGTTCCTCTTCACCTGTATTGACCTGAATGAACAGATCAGGGCAGGTTCCCATCTCTTGCGCCAAGCGGGCCAGTGTTTTGGCCAGTTTGGGACGATCCACCGAATGAATCGCATCGCACAGTTCCATCGCCTGCCGGGCCTTGTTGGTTTGCAACGGGCCGATAAGGTGCAGATCAGTTCCTTCGAACTGCTCTTTGAAGGCGGGCCATTTGCCGGCGGCCTCTTGCACCCGGTTCTCTCCGAAACACCTGTGGCCCTGTTCCAGAACTGCCTGCACGCGTTCATTCGGCTGCACTTTGGACACAGCGATCAGTTTCACTGAACCAACCGGACGCTCGGATTTGGATTCTGCTTTGGCGATACGTGCGGTGATGTCTTGCAGCGACATGGGATCCTCAATCTGTATTTGGCGCAGAAAAACACCAAGTCGGCACAAAAGAAAAGGGCGAGTCCGAAGACCCGCCCTCAAACCTTACGGTTCAGATCAGCTTAGAAGTTGAACTGAGCACCGAAGTCAGCAACGATGGTCGAGTCTGCGCAGATGTCGCAGTCGTTTACACCGATACCACCGCGCAGCGATGCACCGCCACCCAGGTCGTAGGTCGCACCAATGGCAACCTGCTGCAGGTCGGCATCAGCGTTACCGTCACCGTAGGTGAACAGCAGGGTGGTTGCAGCGCCCAGGTTGTAGGCTGCCGACAGACCCCATGCGGTGCCGTCAGTTGCTGCGACCTCGGTTGCGTCGTCTGCAACGAACAGAGTACCCGAGAAGTCACCGAATTCTGCACCCAGGGTCAGAACGGTCAGGCTCGGATCGCTAACACCAGAAATACCAGCGTCGGTCTGACCATAGGCCACAGCGGCGGTGATGTTGTTAAAGGTGTAGGTCGCGCTGATGTCCCAACGGTCAACGTCGGTTGCAACACCGTTCAGACCAATGGTGCCTTGGTCGTACGACGCGCCGAATGCGAAGTCACCAACCGAGTACTGGAAGAACACAGCGTTCGAACCCGAACCGGTCGACGAGTAACCCAGGAAGCTGTAGTTAACACCCGAGTACTGGCCTGCGAACAGTTCCAGACCTACTTCGTTGCCATAGTAGTTTGCCAAGTTGTCGAAGGCACCTGCAACGTTGCCCGCGTCAACACGCAGACCGCCGAAGATGACCGAGAAGCGTGCGCCGTTCAGGCCGGCCGAGTTTGCTTCACCGGTGCTGCTGTCTTCGTCAGCTTGCAGACGAACACGACCTTCGAAACGAACGCCACCGTCAGTTTCTACGATGCCGTCGATGTTCAGACGGAAACGCGAAACCAGGATTGCGTCGTCGGTGTCAACAACTGCGGAGTTGATGGTGGTAACAACGCCACCCGAAGTGGAGATGTTCGGAACGGTACCGGAACGATCTTCAACGTAGCCCAGACCAAAACGGCCGTAACCGCTGAATTTAACTTCAGCTGCTGCAACGCCTGCGGTCGCGATCAGCGCCGTAGTTGCGAAGAGAACTTTTTTCATCTTGTTTCCCTCGGTTTCAAAAAGAGTTATCTACTCGACACATGCCTCGGCATATGTCTCAGCACGGACACCGTTTCGCTCTTTTTGCCCCCTTTGCGCAAGCTTGGCATAAACGCTGCGGTGTCATTGGGGGCAAATTGGTGCAAGGATGCCACAGTCCATTTCCCCCCAAGACCAGCCACCTACCGGGATTTCGCAAGAATAGGCTTGTTGCAGCGGGGGTCCTTGGCTAGGAGTATCCCTTGAATACTGCACAACAAGTGAAACAGGACCTGTTTACAATGCGCCTGCCGACGATTTTGGGATTGATCATGCTGACCGCCACTATTTCGGCATGCGGGCAGAATCAAAGCGCCACGACGACTTATACGCCCAATCTCGCAGGCGGAAATTCCGACGAGCGAGAGTTGAATGACCCTAACCGCTCGACGATTTGGGATATTTTCGACCGCAGCACAGCCGAGCAGGTGACAAATGTGAACCGCTACCTGTGGGCGGCTTCACTTGATGTGCTGAACTTCCTGCCGGTTCAAGAGGTCGATCCATTTACCGGTGTGATCGTAACGGGTTACGGCACACCACCGGGTGGAGGACGCTCTTATAGGGCCACGGTTCACATCAGCGACCCGGCCCTTGCGGCACGGTCATTGTCGGTTGCCCTGCAATCCAGCGGAGGCTCTCCGGTCAGCGCGGCGACGACGCGTGCAGTCGAGGATGCGATTCTGTCTCGTGCCCGCCAGCTACGCATCGCGGACAACAAGTTCTAGCAACCCGCCGAAAATCACACTAATACCACGCCGGGTTCCTACCCGGCGTTTTCATTCACGAAGGACCGCACGATGTCGCGCTACTCGGCCAACGAAATCGAAGCAAAATGGCAAGAGGCCTGGGACAAGGCCGGAATCTTCACCGCCAACCACAAGGCGGACAAGCCAAAGTATTATGTGCTTGAGATGTTCCCCTACCCCTCGGGCCGAATCCATATGGGGCATGTGCGCAACTACACCATGGGTGACGTGATTGCGCGTCACAAGCTGGCGACAGGACATAACGTGCTGCACCCGATGGGCTGGGACGCCTTCGGGATGCCTGCGGAAAACGCCGCGATGGCCATTGGTGGCCACCCCAAAGACTGGACTTACGGCAACATCGCCGACATGCGCGGGCAGATGAAGCCTTTGGGCCTGTCCATCGACTGGTCTCGTGAATTCGCCACCTGCGACCCTGAATATTACGGCCAGCAGCAGGCGTTGTTTCTGGATATGCTCGAAGCCGGGCTGGTTTACCGCAAAAACGCCGTGGTGAACTGGGACCCGGTCGATATGACCGTTCTGGCCAATGAACAGGTGGAAAACGGACGCGGTTGGCGTTCGGGCGCGTTGGTCGAGCGTCGCGAACTGACCCAATGGTTCTTCAAGATTTCGGACTATTCAGAAGAATTGCTCGACGCGCTGGATACATTGGACAACTGGCCCGCCAAAGTGCGCCTGATGCAGGAAAACTGGATCGGCAAGTCGCGCGGCCTGCAATTCGGGTTTGAACGCACCGATGGTGGCGACCCAATCACGGTTTACACGACTCGTCCCGACACGCTGCTGGGCGCGTCTTTTGTTGGTATCTCGCCGGATCATCCGATTGCCAAGCAGCTCGAGGCCGAAAACCCAGAAGTTGCTGAATTTGTTGCCGAATGCCGCAAAGGTGGTACCACCGAAGAGGCCATCGAGACGGCAGAAAAGCTGGGCTATGACACCGGTATTCGCGTCAAGCACCCGCTGGACCCGAACTGGGAACTGCCGGTTTGGATCGCGAACTTCATCCTGATGGACTACGGCACCGGCGCAATCTTTGCCTGCCCGGCGCACGACCAGCGCGATCTTGATTTCTGCCGCAAATACGGTCTGCCGGTGGTCGATACGTTCTTTGCTCTGGACGACGACACGCCGGTCGACAAAATCGCTTTCGTTCCGCCAAAAACCGAAAAAGTCCGCTGGGTGAACCATTTCGCGGGCCTGACCGAAGCAACGGGCGACGAGGCCATCAATGCTACTGTCGATTTCGCTGAAAAGGCCGGTTGGGGCGCTGGCGTCACCAAATACCGCCTGCGTGACTGGGGCCTTAGCCGCCAGCGCTATTGGGGCTGCCCGATTCCAGTTGTGCACTGCGACAGCTGCGGTGTCGTGCCCGAGAAGAAAGAAAACCTGCCAGTCCGCCTGCCCGACGATGTGACATTCGACAAACCGGGCAACCCGTTGGACCGCCACCCGACCTGGCGCGACTGTGCCTGCCCGAAATGTGGGGCTCCGGCCAAGCGCGAAACCGATACGATGGACACCTTTGTCGATTCGTCTTGGTATTTCGCCCGTTTCACTGCGCCGCGCGCCGAAACGCCCACCGATCTGGCCGAAGCTGAATACTGGATGAATGTCGATCAGTATATCGGCGGCATCGAGCACGCGATTCTGCACCTGCTCTATTCCCGATTCTTTGCACGCGCGATGAACACAACCGGTCACCTGCCGAAAAAGGCTATCGAGCCGTTCGATGCGCTGTTCACCCAAGGCATGGTGACGCATGAGATCTACCAGACTCGCGATGCAAACGGCCGCCCCGTCTATCACCTGCCCGAGGATGTGACTGACGGCAAGCTGGCTGATGGCACTGAGGTCGAGATTATCCCTTCGGCCAAGATGTCGAAATCCAAGAAGAACGTGGTGGACCCGGTCAGCATCATCTCGGCCTTCGGTGCCGACACCGCGCGCTGGTTCGTGCTGTCCGATTCGCCGCCCGAGCGGGACGTGGAATGGACCGCATCGGGCGCTGAGGCTGCATTCAAGCACCTCAGCCGTGTGCATCGCATCGCGTCGGAAATCGCCGAGTCGGACGTTCCGGCCAATGCCGAGGACGAAGCCCTGCTGCGCGAAATGCACAAGGCGATCCACGACGTGTCGGGTGGCGTCGAATCCTTTGGCTTCAACGCATCGATCGCCAAGCTGTATGCCTTCACCAACACGCTGGCCAAGTCCAAAGCTGGCACCGCGGCCAAACGCGAAGCAGCCAAAACGCTGGCGCAACTGATGTCGCCGATGACCCCGCACCTGTCTGAAGAGCTTTGGCAGCTGCTAGGTGGCGAAGGTCTGGTGGCCACCGCAGCGTGGCCTGTCGCCGATGAGGCGATGTTGGTCGACGACACCGTCACCCTGCCGATTCAAATCAATGGCAAGCGTCGTGCGGAAATCAGCGTCTCCAAGGATCTGGCCAAGGACGAGGTTGAAAAAATCGCGCTCAGCACCGAAGCTGTGCAAAAGGCGCTGGATGGTAACGCGCCCAAGAAAGTGATCGTAGTTCCAGGTCGGATCGTGAATGTCGTTGTTTAACCGCAGGACCCTTTTGCTGATGCCGCTGGCCGCCTGTTTCCTTGGTGCGGCCTGTGGCTTCCAACCGGTCTACGCACCCGGGGGAACGGGTTCGCAACTCTACGGCAAAGTTGCTGTGTCCGAGCCGAACAATGTCGACAGCTATCTTCTGGTCCAGAATCTGGAACAGCAACTGGGTCGCAGCGCCGGTGCGGTCAGCGCGTACAAACTGGACGTGCGGGTCACGACCGTGACGCGTGGGGCCGCGATCACCACGACGAATGAAACGCAACGGTACACGATTGACGGGCGGGCCCAGTATACGCTGCGGTCCAACGAAACCGGACAAATCGTAGCCTCGGGCACGGCCTCCGACTTTGTGTCTTACTCCGCCGCAGGTTCAACCGTTTCCACACTGGCTGATGAGCGCGACGCCAAAGACCGCCTGATGGTTATTCTGTCGAGCCAGATCGTGAACCGACTGAATGCAACACCGGATCTGGCCACATGAAGCTGAGCCCGCGCGAGGCTGATGGATATTTCTCCAAGCCGGACGCGGACAAGACCGGGTTGCTGATCTATGGCGCAGATTCCATGCGGGTCGCGCTCAAGCGTCAGCAGGTTCTGGCAGCTTTGCTTGGCCCCGGTGCCGAAGAGGAAATGCGCCTGACACGCCTGCCCGGCAGCGACCTGCGCGGCGATCCCGCGTTGTTGCTGGATGCCGTCAAGGCCGTTGGGTTCTTTCCCGGTCCCCGCGCGGTATTTGTCGAAGAGGCCACCGAAACCGCAGCACCTTCGATACTGGCTGCGCTTGAGGATTGGGCCCCCGGAGACGCCCAGATCATCGTCACGGCCGGGCAGCTGAAACCCAGTTCGAAAATTCGCAAAGCGTTCGAAGCACATCCGGCGGCTTATGCGGTAGGCATCTATGACGACCCGCCATCCCGCGCCGAGGTGGAACGGATTCTGACCGAATCGGGCCTGAAGAACATACCCCGCGATGTCATGTCTGCCATCAGCGAGCTGGCCGTCAGCCTCAGCCCTGGCGATTTCGCCCAAACCGTTGAGAAACTGTCGCTTTACAAGCGCGGGGACAGTTCAGAACTGACCATCGAAGACGTCGAAGCTTGCGCCCCGCGCTCGACCGAGGCTGCTTTGGACGATGTTTTGAACGTAGTGGCCGAAGGCCGCGCGGGCGATATCGGACCATTGATCCGGCGCTTGCAGGCGCAAGGGACAAATGGCGTGACATTGTGCATTGGGGCCACCCGCCATTTTCGCACGCTTTATGCCTGCGCCTCGGATCCGGGCGGCGCGGCACAAGGTATCGGAAAGCTGCGCCCGCCGGTTTATGGCAAGCGGCGGGACCGTATTCTGCGACAGGCGCAGGGATGGGGTGCACCCAAGCTGGAAACTGCGCTGACGGTTCTGACCGACACGGATCTATCGCTTCGGTCTGCGGGTCAAACGGCACCCGCTATGGCCCTGGTGGAACGCGCCATGATCCGCCTTGCGATGCTGGCGCGATCACGTTGAACTACCGGGTCTTTTCCAGCCAATCTGCGGCTGCCAGACCAGCCCGACGCCCCGTAGCCAGGCAGGCTGTCAGCAAATAACCCCCTGTCGGGGCCTCCCAGTCCAACATCTCTCCGGCGCAGAACACACCCGGCAACGCGGTCAGCATCAGCCCGTCATCCAATGACGCCCTTTTTACGCCCCCTGCTGTCGAGATTGCTTCGTCTATCGGGCGCAGACCAGCGTGCAGGATGGGCAGTTTCTTTAACACTGCAATCTGATCTGGTTGACCTGTGCCGCTGCGTTTCACCATCTCATGAAACAACGCAACCTTCTGAGGCGATAGGTTCAGCGACTTTCTAAGCCATTGGGACATTGTAACCTTCGACCGTTTCGCGCCATAGCGCGCCTCAAGGGTCTGCTGATCCAGATCGGGCACCAAATCCACAAACAACGGCTGTCCGGCACGCAAGGTTGGGGTGAGCGAATACAGCCCGCCGCCCTCCAGCCCCTTTGCAGAAATTGCGGCTTCCCCGCGACTTTCAGAATCGCCTGCTATCCAACGGACCGATTTCAACGCGGCCCCAAAATGCGGCCGCATATGGTCGCTCCAATCCACGGACAGGGCAGAATTCGCAGGCTCGAAAGGAGCCAGAGCCACACCTCTGCTCGCAAGAGCCTCTGACCACTGACCATCCGAGCCAAGGCGTGCCCAGCTTGCCCCACCCAGCGCCAGTACGGTGGCATCTGGTGAAATACTGCGCGGCCCGTCGGGTGTGTTAAATATCAGCGCCTCGCCTTCCCAACCTGTCCAGCGCCAGCGGGTTTTGACCTCAACCTTTGCATCGCTTAACCGGGCCAGCCAGGCCCGCAACAAGGGAGAGGCTTTCATAACCTCGGGAAAAACCCGGCCTGTTGAACCCGTAAACAAGGGCTGACCCAAGTCACGCGCCCAGCGCTGTACTGCCTCGGAATCGAAAGCAGAAATCATCGGATTCAACCAATCCGCAGCCTCGCCGTATGCGCGGATCAAGGTACCGAACGGCTCATCTTTGGTCAGGTTCAGCCCGGATTTTCCAGCCATCAGGAACTTACGCGCGACTGACGGTTTGGCCTCGGCCACCAGCACGGAATGCCCTGCAGCGGCCAGTTGTTCAGCGGCCATCAACCCGGCGGGGCCTGCTCCGATCACCACTGCCTGCGCCATTCACACCCTCTTGCCTTCGCCGCTTTCAGGCGCAAGTTTCTAACCATCATGACGAACAGCGATCCGATCTGCCCGCTCTGCGACCGCCCGATCCCCGACGGAGGCGGCAGCCTGCATCATCTGATCCCAAAACTCAAAGGAGGCAAGGGCGGACCAACCGTTCTTTTGCATCAGATCTGCCATAAAGAGGTCCACGCCACCCTGACCGAGGCCGAACTGGCACGCAATTTCAACACAGTCGAAGCCCTGCGCGCGCATCCAAGGCTGGAAAAGTTCCTGAACTGGGTTCGCAAACGCCCACCCGGCTTTCGGTCAAAGGTTCCAGGCAAACGGCGCGGACGGTGATCAACCCGGCAGGATCGGATCACCAAAGGCGTCAGTCAGAGGTTCAGGCACGCCTTCGATTTCAATGCCCTGATAATCTGGCACAGGCCCGAACTGAGCCCCCGCAACGTGCTGAAATTCCAGCGTTGTATAGGGCCGTTTCCACAGCCATTCCCGGTTTTCAACCGACCATAGATCGGGATTTGGAGGCGTTTCCTGCGTGAAGGCATAGAAATGCAGGTCAAATCCGTATGGCGCAACGTCTTGCATGGATAACAACGACATGCCTTGCCCGCGCCAAAACTCGTCTTCAGCCGCGATGTCCCCGGTCCGCAAAGTGATCTGACCGATCCGCGCCTGCGCGAACGGCTCATCGGGATCAGCAGCGTGCAAAGGCCGGTTGCCTTCGAAATCATGTTGCAGCAGCTCGATGACAAAGCCTTCAGGGTCGGCCAGATGACACATGTAGCCGATATCCAGGAACTGGTTCGGATCGCTTACCGGAACACCCCGCGCGCGCAGATGGGTCGCAGCAAGATCAACATCCGGTACGGTTATGCCGATTTTCCAATAACGCTGGCCCCGGTCATGCGTGTATCCACCGCCGTCGGGCAGCAACAGAAGGTCTGCATCCTCGCCCGCATAACCTACACGAACGTTTGCGCCTTCTTCCCTGACGGACATGCCCAAAATGTCTCGATAAAAGGCCGCCAACTGGCGCGGATCATCGACCCGCAGACGCAGGGCAGAGGTCCTCATGAACACAACCTAGCGATTCCGGCGGCAATCTTTGGGTCGGCGTTGACGCTATCGGCCACCAGATCGCGTGCGGTTTGCATCAGGTGATCAGCCTCGACAATCCGGTCTACCAATCCAAACGCATAAGCCTCTTGCGCGGTGATCTTTTGACCCGCCATCAGAATCAGCTTTGCGCGCGCCGGTCCGACCAAAGCCGCCAGCCTTTTGGGATCGGAGGGTTGCGGCAGAAATCCCAGTTTCATCACAGGATAAAAGAATTTGGCCGAAGGCACCGCGATACGCAGATCGCAGGCCAGGGCCATCCCGTTGGCCCCACCAGCCAGGGTTCCGTTCAACGCTGCAACGGTCAGGCAGGGCAAAGCCGCAATAGCGCCAGACAGACGCTCCCAGACATCCGACGTGGCCAGACCGGCGCGCGCCTCATCAAGATCGGCACCGGCACTGAACACCTTGCCTGCACCTGTCAGGATCAACGCCTTTGCCTCAGTCGCAGCTTCGACGATCTCAGCCAGTTCCGCCAGCATCGCCCCGGTCAGAGCGTTGGCTTTGTCCGGGTTGTTGATCTTGGTGATCCAAAGACCATCCTCTTTGGTCAGATCGATCATATCAGCCCAACCCGTTTGCGGATGTCTTCCAACCGCAGCGAGATTTCGGTGCCCAAAAACTCATCCGCATCATCGGAACACATCCAGAGCAGCGCCCGCGCGGGCCAGTCTGCGGGAATGTGCACATCCCAATCCAGTTGACTGACCGGATTGATGCCGCTGGCCTTGATCGACCGCTGCATATCCGTGGCCACAGTTCCCGGTGACAAGCCCATAGCGCGAATGCCGTTATGGGCCTCTTCCAGATGTAGACATTCCGTCAGTATTTTAGCCCCGGCCTTGGAGGCGCAGTAGTGGCTCCAAGCTTCAACCGGATTTGATGCCGCCCCGGACGAGATGGTCAGAATGCTTCCCCCGCCAGCGGCCCGCATGATCGGCAGCGCGGCGCGCATTCCGTAAAAGACACCTTTAAGGTTGATGTCGATCGCCTTGCTCCAAGCCTCTACATCCGCGTTCGAGAGATGAAAGATCGGATCGATCACACCGGCATTACCAATTAAAACATCCAACCCACCGAAATGATCCACGCACGTGGCCACAGCCTGTTCGACCTGAGCAAAATCGCTGACATCACACGCCAACGCGATGGCCTGATCGCCCAGCGCAGCAGCCAAAGCGTCGATCTGGTCGTGGCTACGTGCCACCAAGGCGACATTTGCCCCGGCCGCGGCAAAAACGCGCCCCGCTTCGGCCCCGATTCCCCGGCTGGCCCCTGTAATGAGTACCGTTTTACCCTGCATCTGCCCCTCCTCGCGCGCTGCAATTGCTGTCGGCTACAGCCGTAGCGCGGAAACGGGGAAAGGGTCCAGCCCTTGCCCCCTTGACGATACCCGCCACAAACCCGACCATGCGCCACAAATTGATCAAGAAGGGTTACCTTATGTCCGTTTTCTTACGCCGCAGTTGCGGTGCAGCTTTGGCCTATGCCTTAGCCATTCAGGGTGCGTTTGCCGACCTGACGGCTGATGATGTCTGGGCCAATTGGCAAGGCTATTTCACCTCGATGGGATACACCGTCACGGGCGACGAAAGCTCGACAGGTGGCGTAACCACCATTTCGAACATGACACTTTCATTGGCACTGCCCGAAGAGGACGGGCAATTCCAAATGGTCATGCCAGAGATGACGCTGACGGAAAACGGTGACGGAACAGTGACTGTCGGTGTGCCGGAAAACTTTCCAATGGTCGTCACGGGTCAGGCTGAGGAAGGCGACTTTTCGGCGACTGTGAACTACACTCACAAACAGTTGAACATGGTGGTTTCGGGCTCTCCCGAAGACATGACCTATGACTACACCGCCGATACGCTGGGTGTAGTATTGGACTCGATCGAGGTCGAGGGCGAAGCGGTCCCGGATGATGTCTTTAACCTGGCGGTTGAGGCGAATGATCTGACAGGCAGCTCACGCATGCAGATTGCAGAAAACCGCGATCTCACCCAGACGTTCAACGCAGCCAGCCTGACCTACAACATGAATTTTCAGGATCCTGAAAGTGGCGAAACCGGATTGATCAATGGTCAGCTGGACCAACTGGCGTTCGAGGGCGAAAACGTGTTTCCGAAAGACATTGACCTTTCGGATCCGCAGTCCTTCTACGAGGCCGGTTTTGCCTTCGACGGCATCTTTACCTACGCTTCGGGCAGCACCGACTTGAGCGGCACCAGCGAAGGTCAGGCGTTCTCGATGAACAGTACGTCGGAAGGCGGACGCTTTGCCGCTACCATCGACTCTCAGAAACTGGTCTATGATATCGACCAAAACAGCACGAAACTTGCGGTGACGACCGCAGACCTGCCCTTCCCGATTGAGATCTCAATGGCCAAGGCCGGGCTCAACTTTGAGTTCCCGGTTCAGCAATCGGACGAGGTTCAGCCGTTTGGGTTGGGATTCAATCTGACCGATTTCACGATGTCAGACGTGCTGTGGGGCATTTTCGACCCCGCAGGTGCGCTGCCGCGTGATCCGGCAACGATTGCCCTGGATGCAACCGGAACGGCAAAGGTTCTGATGAACATCTTTGATCCGGAAATCGACATCGAGTCAGACGAAGCTCCGGGAGAGCTGCATTCTCTGAAAATCAACGAGCTTCTGGTGTCTTTGGTCGGTGCGAAACTGACAGGTGATGGCGATTTCGCGTTCGACAATTCGAACACCGAAGAATTTGACGGTCTGCCCAGCCCAAGCGGCGTTGCGAACCTTCAGCTTGTCGGCGCCAACCAGTTGATCGACACCCTGATCGGCATGGGCATCATTTCGGACAATGACGCCTTGGGCGCCCGGATGATGATGGGTCTGATGGCAGTTCCGGGCGAACAACCCGACACACTGAACTCGACCATCGAATTTACCGAAGATGGCCAGATTCTGGCAAATGGTCAGCGCCTTAAGTAAAGTTGGGAAAAGGGCTGCATACCTTGCAGCCCTTTCTTACGTTTTCCACCCAAAATCACTGTAACCGGGTGGGTTCTTCAAAATCCTCATCACACAATCCGGTCACGGGTCTTGCGACACGGGCGGTCCAAGGCTAGGTCGTTGGACATAAATCCGGAGGCCACATGACCCGCACACCAGAAGAAATCAGCCAGCAATTGCTTGATGTGGCCCGCAAGGCAGGCGCGGAGGCAGCAGATGCCATCGTGCTTGACGGCTCCTCGGTCGCGGTTGAGGTGCGCAGCGGCGCACTGGAACATGCGGAACGCTCGGAAGGCACAGATCTGGGGCTGCGGGTTTTTCTGGGTAAACGGTCTGCCATCGTATCCAGTTCCGACAGCCGCCCGGAAACCCTGCACGCAATGGCTGAACGCGCTGTGGCCATGGCCAAAGAAGCCCCTGAAGATCCCTTTTCCGGGCTGGCAGAAAGTGACCAGTTGGTAAGTGACTGGGATGTGCAATCGCTTGAGATGCTGGACCCAACCCCCGCCCCATCCGCCGAAACCCTGATGCAGGATGCTCTGACAGCCGAAGCCGCAGCAATGGCTGTGCCGGGTGTCACTCAGGTCTCAGATGCGGCGGCAAGCTATGGAACCCACCGCGTGCATCTGGCAGCCACAAATGGGTTTGCCGGCGGATACGAACGCAGCAGCCGGTCTGTGTCTTGCGTTGCGATTTCGGGCGAAGGCACCGGGATGGAACGGGATTACGACGGCGACAGTCGGACGTTTCAGTCCGATCTGCGCAGCGCCGACGAAATCGGGCGCACGGCAGGCGAACGCGCCGTACAACAGGTTGGCGCACGCAAGCCCGAAACCGGCAGTTTCCCAGTGTTGTTTGATGAACGCATCTCGTCGTCTCTTATCGGCCATATGCTGGCCGCCAGTAATGGCGCGGCTATTGCGCGGGGTGCGTCCTGGCTGAAGGATTGTCTGGGTCAAGAGGTTCTGCCCGCGCACCTGTCCATCATCGAAGACCCCCATCGCCCGCGGATCTCGGGCTCGCGCCCTTTTGATGCCGAGGGCTTGCCGACACAGCGTCGAGCGATTGTAGAAAACGGTGTCCTCACCGGCTGGACGCTGGACCTGTCCAGCGCCCGCAAGCTGGACATGGTGTCGACAGGTAACGCCGCGCGCGGCGTGTCCGGCCCGCCGTCGCCCAGCAACTGGAACCTCAGCCTGACGCAAGGCGACCAAACCCGCGCTGATCTGTTGCGGGATATGGGCACCGGCTTGCTGGTCACATCCATGATCGGATCGACGATCAACCCCAACACCGGTGACTATTCCCGTGGGGCCTCTGGGTTCTGGGTGGAAAACGGCGAAATCACGCATCCGGTCAATGAATGCACCATCGCAGGTAACCTGCGCGACATGCTGCGCCGGATTGTTCCGGCCAATGACGCCCGCCCATATCTGTCGCGCGTGGTTCCGTCGTTGCTGATCGAAGGAATGACACTTGCCGGCAACTGACCTGTCCCTGCTGATTGACGCAGCGCTTGAGGCCGGCAAGATCGCCACACGGTATTCCGGGACGCAGGCGCAGCGCTGGGATAAACCCGATGGCGCCGGTCCGGTGACCGAGGCCGATCTGGCGGTCAATGCGATGCTCGAGGAGCGGCTGCGCGCCGCTCGGCCAGGGTATGGTTGGTTGAGCGAAGAATCTGAGGATACGGCAGAACGGCTGGAGTGCCGCAGTGCCTTCATCATCGATCCGATTGACGGCACCCGCAGCTTTGCCGAAGGCGCACGCACTTGGGCGCATTCCATTGCCGTCGCCGATGAAGGTCGGGTGACGGCTGCTGTGGTTTACCTTCCGATGCGGGATCTGCTGTATGCCGCCGCCCAAGGAAAGGGCGCTACGCTGAATGGTGAGACGATCACCACCTCGGCCATTGCAGACTTGCAGCGCTCGGAAATTCTGGCTGCCAAACCAAATCTCGATACGCGGCATTGGCGCGATGGGCATGTGCCCCATTTCGAACGCGCCTATCGACCGTCGCTGGCCTATCGCATGGCTCTGGTCGCGCAGGGACGGTTCGATGCGATGCTGACCCTGCGCCCCAGCTGGGAATGGGATATCGCCGCCGGTGATCTGATCATCCGCGAGGCAGGCGGTATCTGTTCCGATCGGGCGGGGCAGCCCTTGGTGTTCAACAATGCCCACCCCAGGCTGAACGGTGTTATCGCTGCGAATGCGACGCTTCACGAAGAGCTGTCAAAACGGCTGGATCCAACCGGACCCGGGATCGGAGCATGAGCAAACCGCGATCTTTAAGCCTTGCGGCCTACCGGGTTCTGTCATGGGGAATGCGCAACAGCGTCGGGCAACATACCAACCTGCCACGTCCCGAAGGCGAGCTTCTCTGGGTCCATGTGGCCACTCCGGGTCGTTTGCGCGCGGTGAACGATTTTTGCCACCGGATGCTGCAAGTTCGATCCGATCTGAACTTCGTCCTGACAACACCTCCTGACACAGATTTGGACAGCTGGCCGCAACATGATTTCCTGCTGGTCAACCTGTCTCAGGACCAAAGCGGTGCTGTGCGCGGCTTCCTGGACCACTGGCGTCCGTCTATGGGGCTTTGGGTGGGCGGTGATCTGATGCCGAACATTCTGACCCGAGCCGATGAACACAACATCCCACTGGTTCTGTTCGATGCTCAGTTCAGCGTTACCTTAGCCCGAAGCGCACGCTGGTTGCCGGATATCACGCGGGCGACGTTTGACTGTTTTCAACACGTCATGACTGCATCGCCAGAAACAGCGCGCCAGATCCGCCGACTGGGCATTCCATCCGCCAAAGTCCATGAATCGCCTCCCCTGCGCATCAGCCCCAACCCCAGGCCATGGCCCGAGGACGAGCTGATTGAAACCAATCACACCCTTGCCGGGCGACCCGTCTGGCTGGCGGCCTGGGTTCAGGACAAAGAATTTATCTCAGTTCTGACCGCACACCGGCAGGCCCTTCGCATGCTGCACCGGCTTGTCCTTGTGTTGCACGTGGCTGATGAACTAGAGGTCGGGCCGCTGAAACGGCGGCTTGAAACTATGGACCTGCGCTGCGTCAATTGGGACGCCGGAGAAGAGATTGAAGATACCACGCAGGTAATACTGACATCGGACCCAGAAAACCTGGGCCTGTGGTGTCGCGTGTCCACCGTCACTTTTATGGCCAGTTCGCTGGAGCGTGGCGCGGGCGGTCGTGATCCCTCTGAGTCGATTGCATTGGGATCTGCTATTATTTACGGGCCGTTTGTTCATCGCCACGACGCTTTGTATTCTCAGCTGCGGCAGGCTGGTGCTGCCAAACAGGTCAAGACAGCAACCGAACTGGGGGATGCTCTGATCGAACTTCTGGCACCGGATCTTGCGGCAGGCATGGCATTGGCGGGATGGCAGATGATAACCGAAGGCGCACCACAAGCAGATGCCCTGATCGAAATGGTGCAGGATATTCTGGATCAGCGGAGTGCGGAACATGCGGGCACCTGATTTTTGGAACACCGCGCCGGATCATCTGGACTTCAGGGCGCGTCTGCTGGCACCGTTCGGTCATCTTTATGCCGCTGCCACGGCCCGCAGGGTCGCTTCAAAGGTCGGTGAACAGCCGGGCGTGCCGGTGATCTGTATCGGCAACCTCAATGCCGGTGGGACTGGCAAGACACCTACGGTGATCTGGACCCTCGAACAGCTTAGAAATGCATGGCACGAGCCACATGTCGTCACGCGTGGGCATGGGGGGTCGCTGGAAGGCCCGGTGCTGGTCGATCCTGCCAAACACACCGCCTCCGAGGTCGGAGATGAGCCGCTGTTGCTGGCAATGTTTGGTGAGGTTTGGGTCGCCAAGGACCGGGCTGCTGGTGCTCGGGCGGCTGCGGCTGCGGGCGCGACGGTGATCGTGCTGGACGATGGGTTTCAAAACCCTTCGGTCACCAAAGATTTTTCCATCATCGTTGTCGATGCTCAACGCGGATTTGGAAATGGGCTTTGCTTGCCCGCCGGTCCTTTACGCGAACCTGTGAACGTTGGCTTGCAACGCGCCGATCTGGTGCTGTCACTAGGCGATAAGGCCGCGCAGAAGGCGTTTTCTTCGCAATGGAGCACCCATCTAACCGTTCCGCATGTCGCCGGAGACATTGAACCTTTGCAGACCGGCATGGATTGGACAGGGACCCGCGCACTGGCCTTTGCAGGTATCGGCTATCCCGAAAAATTCTTTCAGACCCTGCGCCGTCTGGGTGTCGAGCTGGTGCGGGCCGAAGCATTGGACGATCACCAGCCCCTGACCCAGGCCCTGATGACCCGGCTGGAAAACGAAGCACGTATGTTAGGGGCTCAGATGATTACGACCGAAAAAGACGCTGTGCGCCTGCCCCGTGCTTTCCGTAGCAAAGTGATCACGCTGCCGGTCCGGCTGCAGATACCGCAAGGCGAAAAGGTGAAAGAAATGCTGCTAACCGTAGCCCCGTCACCTAAGTAGGTTCGGCCGACCCCATTGGGGTCGACCGGAAGAAGATCAGCTGCCAAGCTCGGCTTCGATCAGCTTCTTGAAATCCGCGTAGGATTGATTGTCGACCTTCTTGCCGTTCACAATGAAGGACGGGGTCGACTGAATGCCGTCGCGCTCAGCGTTTTCCTGATACCATGCAGCAAGCGTACGCGCTTTGGTGCCGTCTTGCAGGCACGCTTCAAGCTGGTCGCCGTCGATCCCGGCCAAACGACCGATCTTGCGCAGCTCGTCAACGATCTCAGCCGGACCGCCCGCGCGTGTCCACTCGGACTGCTTCTCGTAGATCACGTCGGTGAGGCCAAAAAACTTCTCCGGTCCCGCGCAACGCGCAACCATCGACGCCCACAAACCGTAACGGTCAAAATACACCTCACGATAGGTGAATTTTACCTTTCCGGTATCGATAAAGTCTTTCTTAAGCTGCTTATACGCGCCCTGATGAAAATTCGCACAATGCGGGCAGGTGTAAGAGGCATATTCGATGATCTCGACCGGTGCGTCTTCGGCACCCTGCACCATTTCGATGATGGTCGAGGTATCAATATCCGCCTCCTGCGCCTCGGCAGTGCCCACCAACAGGTTGGACGAATTGGAATTTGACAGCGACAGCCAATAGCCGCCAGCGGCGACGGCGACGGCCGCACAGATTACGGTTGCAATACGGCTCATTCTCAGCCCTTTCTCAGCGTTTCTGTTTGGATAAAACGTTGCATGCAAGACGTTCAAGAGCCGCGCGCAAATCTTCATCATTCACGTCGCGTGACACTTTATCTGCTTCGGCGGCAACGTCAGGTGCAATCTGGGGTTTTGCCTGCTTCGGCTTGTGGTCGAAACTGGCTTGCCCCTCGGCAAATCCGGTCGGGGCGGTCTGGGTGATGCGGATGCGGCTGATGGCGTTGTATCCGTAAACCGCATTGACCTTACCGCGCAGTTGTTCCTTCTGCATTTCCAGCATCGGTGCCTGCGGGCCGGTGGTCAGCACGGTCAGGGTCGCACCAAAGCCGCCCTTACCATAGCCCACATTGACCGGGCGCGCGATGGCAGCGGTGTCCTGACCTACAATCTCGGCCCAATGGGTCAACAACCGCGACACAGCAAAGCCCCGGCTTTCACCGGCGCGCCGGATCTGATCATTCAGCAAAGACGCGGTGCGTTTGAACCCGCGGGTCGAGGAACGTCTGCGTTGCATCTGGTTTCCCACTCCTACACCGCTATTGTAATAGGCAGACCATCGGGTGCCAGCGAAACCCGACAAGGAGATGAATAAAACTTGCGTGATTCCCCTGAATTCACCGTCAGCGCCGCGCTTTTGGAGTGGTATGACCGCCACGCGCGCGACATGCCATGGCGCGTCAGCCCCGCGGATCGGGCCGTAGGGGTGCGCCCTGACCCCTATCGGGTCTGGCTATCCGAAGTGATGTTGCAGCAGACCACCGTGGCGGCCGTGCGCGATTACTTCCTGCGTTTCACTACCCGCTGGCCAACGGTTCAGGCGCTGGCCGCTGCGCCGGATGAACAGGTGATGGGGGAATGGGCTGGGCTTGGGTATTATGCCCGTGCCCGTAACCTGCTGAAATGCGCCCGTGCTGTGGCCCAAGACCACGATGGCCAGTTTCCTGACACCTATGATGCATTGCTGAAACTGCCCGGCATCGGCCCGTATACCGCCGCTGCGATCTCGGCCATTGCATTTGATCAGCCCGAAACAGTGCTGGACGGCAATGTCGAACGGGTCATGGCCCGGTTTTATGACATTCACGACCCTTTGCCAGGGTCCAAATCTTTGCTGAAAGAAAAGGCCGAGACCCTGACGCCGACCACGCGACCCGGGGATTATGCTCAGGCTGTTATGGATTTGGGGGCCACGATCTGCACGCCGAAATCTCCGGCCTGCGGCATATGTCCGTTGCGTGACCCCTGTCAGGCCCGCATCGCAGGAACCCAGGCCGACCTTCCCCGAAAAACGCCGAAAAGGCCCAAACCCACCCGTTATGGCCACGTCTATATTGCGCGTAAGGCAGACGGGGCCATGGTTTTGGAGCGTCGGCCGGATAAGGGCCTTCTGGGCGGAATGCTGGGCTGGCCCGGATCAGAGTGGAACGATGCGCCAGCCGAAAGCGCCCCGTTCCCGGCAGATTGGGCGATCCTGCCGGCTGAAGTTCGCCATACCTTCACGCATTTCCATTTGATACTCAGGGTTTGGTCCGCCGATATCGAAGATGACAACGTCCCCGAGCACCTGACAGTGTTGGACAAGCATAGTTTCAAGCCCAGCGATCTGCCCACGGTGATGCGCAAAGCCTATGATCTGTGGAGACAACAATAAGACCGCTGTGCAATCCATTGGGTCGCGGCTAGGTTATGTTCGAAAAAGTCGGAGCAGAGAAGATGATCGCAACAGGCACACTGTCCCGCTGGCAGTCCGCATCCCCTTTCTGGGTGTCTCTGCTATTGATCCCGCTAATCTGGTTCACCGCAATTGCCGGAGGCTGGTGGGTCCTGTTGATCCCTCTTTCGACTTGGTGGGCGTTTGCGGTTCTGGACCGGATCACCGGCCTGAACGAGCAGAATGCGGATCCGGAGACATCTGATGATGTGTTGCACTGGTACATCCTACTGACAAAGCTTTGGGTGCCGCTTCAATTCCTGACGCTCTTTGGCCTGATCTGGTATGCAACCCACACCAACCATCTGTCGACGCCCGCAAAAATCGGTCTGTTTTTCGGTATGGGCGTCCTGTCCGGTACAATCGGGATCAACTACAGCCACGAGCTTATGCACCAGAAAAGTAGGGGCGAACGATGGCTGGGTGACATCCTTTTGGCCATGGTGCTGTATTCTCATTTCCGGTCCGAACATCTGCTGGTCCATCACCGTTACGTGGGCACACCGCGCGATCCGGTGACGGCGCGGTACAACGAAGGGTTCCACCGCTTTTATCCCCGCGTTCTGTGGCAATGCTTTTTGTCAGCCTTCAACGCCGAACGCGACAAGCTGGCCCGTAAAGACCGGCCATGGACGGATCGCTCCAACCCGTTTTGGCGATACTGGGCCCTGCAAGGCGCGATGCTGGCGCTGGCTGCGCTGATCGGAGGGTGGGCTGGTTTGGCCCTGTTTCTGCTGCAAGCCGGAGTTGCGATCTGGCAGCTTGAGCTGGTCAACTACGTCGAACACTACGGCCTAACTCGTAAATACCTGGGCGACGGTCGGTACGAACACGTCTTGCCGCGTCATTCCTGGAATGCGGCGCATAAAGCGTCAAATTGGTTGCTGATCAATCTGCAGCGCCATTCCGACCATCACTACAAACCCAACCGTCGGTTTCCCCTGTTGCAACATCACAGACCAGACTCAGCCCCACAATTGCCGTATGGCTATCCGGTGATGACCGTTGCGGCGATGATCCCTCCGCTTTGGCGGCGGGTGATGAACCCGCGTGTTCGGGAATGGAGACGTCACTACTATCCCGAAATTACGGATTGGCACCCTTATAACAAGGCTATGAACCAGATGCCCAAAGCGTGACCGCAGCGCGCGTCTGCGCGCTGTCTGGCCCAACTGTCAGCACGGCATCTTCGATGCTGTTCTGATGGGCGGGAGGGTTTCAGTTCTTCATCACCCAGATATTCATCGGAGCCTCTACCCCGCGGACAGATTGATCGCGATGTGCAGTGAAACCTTCCATCGCATCTGGCACAGTGGGATTTTCTTCGGCTACCCGTTCCCGCACAGCATCGCTGACAACTATGTTTGCCTGAAACTCGCGCGTCAGCGCTTCCAGCTTGGCCGCCACATTAACCGCATCACCGATCACTGCGAACTCCAGCCGGTTGGCGCCGATGTCCCCCAAAACGACCGAGCCATAGTGCACCCCAATACCAACTTGGATTTCGGATTCTCCCGCACGCCGACGATCCAGATTCCAGCGGTCGATCACCTTCACCATCGCGCGCGCGCAGCCCAGCGCATTGCTTGCATCCAAGGGCGTCGGCACCGGCGTGCCAAAGGTCGCCATCAGCCCGTCACCCAGATACTTGTCCAGGGTTCCGTGGTGCCGGAACACCTCGGTCTCCATTCGGGCGTGGAAGCCCCGCAGCACCTCGATGACCTCATAAGGATCACGGCCAGCGGCGTATTTTGTGAAACCCACGATGTCGATGAACAAGACCGCCACATTCTCTTTACGGACCTGTTTCAGCGGTTCGTCATTCTGGCTGAGTTCATCCACCACGTTGGGTGAGAAATATCGCGACAGATTGGCCCGTTCCCGTTCCAAACCGGCGTTGCTCATCAGCAGCTGGTTCAGTCGCCGCATCGAGATACCCAATGTCACTGCAACCATGACAAAAACGATGACCTGCTGGATACGCTGCGGGGCCATGAAGCTGTTGGGGTCCAACAATTCGGCAACGTCCGGATAGCCCTGCAATGCCGTTGCAACCTTTTCGCTGATCCCCGGAATGGGTGTCGCCACCCACCAGGCAATGATCCAGCCCGCCGTCCACATCATCGCGGTCCAGGAGCCGATGGCAATCACCGTGCGCCAAGAATAGGCCAGAGTCCCAGCAGCGAGAATGATGAAGAAATATTGGAAGTTATCGAACCGATATTGCATCGCCAGCGGCCGGACATCATCGCTGAACGGGTTAGGTACGATCATTCCAAGCGTCATGATCAGCAGATCGACGAAGATCAAAAACAGCTCGGCACGGGATTGCCCAACGCGACCGGCCCGACGGATCAGCCAACCGTTCGCGCAGATCAAAAGCAGGATGAAGTGATACCAAAGCACCTCCCACTGCGGGTTCAGGAAAATCAGAAGAACGCCAGTCAGCGCCATCGCCACCCAACGGGCACGCACGGCCAGTTCCAACCCTTCGCGCTTATGCCGTTCTAACGCGGCCTCGGTATATTTGTTATCCAGATCGTATGTATCAGGCTGTGTAAAAAACAGGCTGCGGCGGGGCTGCGCGGTCGTCTCGGTCATGGCCGTGATCTTTCTTGCAGTGTCAGGGTCATTGTCATGCAATCACTGTTGATGCCAAAACAAAAGACCCCGCCGTAGGATCGGCGGGGCAAGGCTTAGTGCCTAGTGTCAGGCCACAGGCACCGGCGGTGTTCTTGAAATCAGTTCATCTCGGCCCGGATCTGCTGACGCAGAACGTCGATGGGTACGGTTTTTCCATCACGCTTGAAGCACCAGTATGTCCAGCCGTTGCAGGAAGGGGCGTTTTCCAGATGCGCGCCAACCTGATGGATCGAGCCTTTGACGTTTTGACCGACCAGCGTGCCATCGGCGCGCACTTTGGCCTTGTGGCGCTGGTTCATGGAATACAGCTCTTCGCCGGGTCTCAGCATCCCACGTTCGACCAGTTGGCCAAAGGGTACGCGCGGTTCGGCACGTTTGCTGGCGCTGACTTCCAGCGCCTCGCGGTCGAACTTGCGCACCTTGGCGATGCGTTTCTCGGCCACTTTGCGATAGCTTTCCTCGCGCTCGATACCGATGAACTCGCGACCTAGCATTTTGGCGACTGCACCGGTTGTACCTGTGCCAAAGAACGGATCCAAAATCACATCGCCCGGATTGGTCGAGCCAATCAATACGCGGTGCAACAAGGACTCTGGCTTTTGTGTTGGATGCGCTTTGTCGCCGTTTTCATCCTTCAGACGCTCATGCCCGGTGCAGATCGGCAGCACCCAGTCACTGCGCATTTGCACGCCTTCGTTCAGCGCTTTCAAAGCTTCATAGTTGAAGGTGTATTTTGCACCTTCGCGCTTGCTGGCCCAGATCATCGTCTCATGCGCGTTGGTAAAGCGTTTACCCCGGAAATTCGGCATCGGGTTCGACTTGCGCCATACAACGTCGTTCAAAATCCAGTACCCCGCGTCCTGCAGGGCCGAACCCACACGGAAAATGTTGTGATAAGACCCAATAACCCAGATCGCGCCGTTGGGCTTCAGCAGTCGGTGCGCCGCCTTCAGCCATTCGCGGGTGAACTGGTCATAAGCCCCAAAGCTGGAAAACTGATCCCAGTGATCATCAACCGCATCCACCTGAGAGTTATCCGGGCGGTGCAACTGGCCTTTCAACTGCAGATTATAGGGCGGATCCGCAAAAATCAGGTCAACCGACGCCTCGGGCAGACTGTTCATCACTTCGATGCAGTCCCCGGATAGAATCGTGTTTAAAGGGAGCGCTTTTGCGCCCTTTTTGGTGGTCGTTGTCATATCACTGCCTCAAGTATCCACGGCGCTTTTGCGCTCATTTGGTTGAGACAAGGATGAGTCAAAGACGATTCGCCGTCAATTTCTTTTTTGAATCAGCAGCTTACGATTTACTCTTGATACAAGATATTGTGCACCGGCTTGAACGAACGTCTATGGTGTGGGGTCACGCCAAGATTTTGCAGCGCTTCTTTGTGTTGTTTTGACGGATAACCGGCGTTGGTTTCCCATCCATAACCCGGATGCTGTTGCGCCAAATCCACCATCACCTGATCGCGCCAGTTTTTTGCAAGGATCGAAGCAGCTGCAATCGACACCGAACGGGCATCGCCCTTTACAACAGCCTGCGACGGGATCTTCATACCACGCGGAATCATATTTCCGTCGATCAGCAGGAAATCGGGGGCCGGTGTCAGTGCCTCGACCGCGCGCAGCATCGCCAGATGCGAGGCCCGCAAGATGTTGATCTCATCAATCTCGGCAACCGTGGCCTCTGCGACAGCAAACTTGGCGCTGGCGCGAATCTCTGCGTCCAGTGCAGCCCGACGTTTTGCAGTTAGCTTCTTAGAGTCATTCAACCCCTCGGGAATATCCTCTGCGTTCAGAATCACGGCGGCGGCAACAACCGGTCCGGCCAAAGGGCCGCGCCCGACTTCATCCACTCCGGCGATACGGATATGGCCCCGCTCCAGCAGCGCTTGCTCAAGTTCGAAATCTGGCTTTGTCATGCCATCGGAAAACCGCGTTTCACGCAGCACCGCAAGTAAAAAGAGAGGGCAGCCCACACTGCCCTCTCCAACGCGGCACTTCTTTGGCACCGCTCCTGCTCAACCGATGTTACTGGTAAACGACGCGGTATCCCTTCTGGCGCAGGCACGCAGGTTCGTATGCCCGCTTGACCTTTTTGCCATTCCAGAAACCAACCTTGCACTCTTGGGGCAGGCTATTGGCATGTTTGTAGTGTTTCTTGAGGCACTTCGGACCAAGCAACAAATGGTCCTGTGAATAGCTGTTATACGTACGCAAGCAGCGCTGGGGCAGATCGTACCGGGCTACGCGCGGCGGCAATGGGCGCACCGGCTGGGGCTTGTAAGGTTTCGGAGTATACGTTTGATGGCGTGCCGCCCGGTTCTTATCCTTTTCCTTGTTATAGTAGTGAACTCCGGCCCCGATGATCGCAATAGCCGCCAGACCACCCAGAATGTCCTTTGCATCCGCTGCCCGCGCCTGAGAGGCCGAGACGCCGGTAATGGCAACCGCGGTCGCAATGATCAAAGCGATGAATTTCTTATGCATGAGGCGTGTCCTTCTGATTGTTTGAGCGACCGTGTGACAGACCGCGTCCTGATTGCCCTGACACTGGGGGCAGCCGTTCCTGCCAAGCAATAACGGCCCGGTGTTATCGGATATCAGATCCCGCAAACCCCTTAGGTTATTGAATATCGCGGCAACTCATGCGCAGGATGCGGCCTATGAAACAGCTCCGCTCTTCTCTGACCTTTGTGGCCCTGATATCGCTTGGCTCTGCTGCGTCTGCAGCGGATTGCTATGCGGATTACAAGGCGAAAAAGGACAACCCTCTGCGTTTGCATTACGGGGTTATTCAAGTCTCGAACTGCGATAAGGGTCAGGCCCGAGCAGAAATCGCCCAGCGCCTGAGCGCGTCAGGCTGGACCCTGCTTGAGGTTCAGTCCGTTTTTGGACCAGAAGGGTTGGATCAGAGGAAGGGCAATGCCGGACAATTCTATCTCCGTTTCTGATGCGCGCCGGTCGGGCGTCCGGCTGGTTGTGCTGGGCATCGCTGCCATCGTTCTTATTCTGATTACGGCCGCCATTTTTCTGTTCTGGACCTTGCCAGATGCAAATGCGTTTAACGCGCGTGTCGAGCGTTTGTTTGTCGAGGCTGACCTGACCTCGCAAACAGAAATCCGGTTACTTGAGATCTTGGCCCAATCGGGCACAGCCTTTGCCGACACCTTGTCCAGTTACCGGATGGTCATCTACGTATTGCTGGTTTTCGCCAGCGCGATGATGATCTCGGCACTGGTCTTTCTGGTGATGCTGGTTCTGATGAATCGACGCATGGCACAGATCGAACGCACCGGCATTCAGGTGACATCCCTGCTGATCAGCCGTGAGGAAAACACCGTTTACCTCAACAATATGGATTTCAAACTGACGCCCGCCGCCATGGAAACCCTGTCCGTTCTGGCGGAATCACGGCTGGATGACGAGGTTCTGTCCGGTGCCCAGATCGAAGGAATGATTTCCGGTCGCGACGCTGCCGACTGCGACGAAGCCGCAGGCGCAACGCGGATCAAACGGCTGCGCGACGCGCTTGGAAATCAAATGGTCAGCGAACTTCTGGTCAAGAATATCGCCAAGAAAGGCTATATGCTGTCCATAGAAAAAGACGTCATTCAGATGGTTTGATCACGTGGCAGCCCACGCTCGCATTCGGTAAAATCCCATTTCAGCCTCTTGGAAAGTGCGATGGGAACGCCCATTCTGTATATACCAAAGGCAAGGGAGGTCGCTTATGAACGTCCACGCCGCACCAAAGATGACCGGTTACGGAATCTCTGTCGAGCCTCTGAGCGGCAGGATTGCGATTTACCGCGATGACGTCCTTTTGGCTGAAAGCACAAATGCCAAGGTTATGTATGAAACGCGCTTGCCGCCCACGGTTTACGTGCCGCGTTCGGACGTATGTGTAGATTTGAGCGCAGAAACCGAACTGCAAACCTTCTGCCCGTTCAAGGGCACCGCCACCTATCACGACATCAGCCTGCCAGGTGAAACGCTGGCCAATTCCGTCTGGGCCTACGAAGACACTTTGCCGGAAAGCAAAGCAATACAAGGCTGCATCGGTTTTACAGCTGGCGCGTATACACGGATAGATTTAGGCGACAACCGCCTGCGTGAAGTTGATGATGGCAACATCAGCGGGCCTCTGATTGATTGGCTGATGCGCGGTGCGTCGACAGCGACGACACCAGAGAGCTTTACCGAAGCACTAGCTGAAAAAATGCTGGAGCACGGTATCGCGATCCAGCGTCTGAGTATTTTGGCATGGTCCCTACACCCCTTGATCGTGGGCAAGCATTATATCTGGGAAAAAGGCGAAGGAGAGATTCTGACCCGAGCACCCACCTACGAAATCTATGATCATCCGGCCTTTATCAACAGCCCACTGCGCCATGTTTCGAACGGTCTTGGCGGCGTGCGGCAACGGCTGAACGATGACAACCCGCATAACAGCTTCCCGATCATGGAGGATTTACGGGCCAAAGGCGCGACCGATTATGTCGCCATGCCGCTGCCATTTTCCGATGGGCGGACAAATGTTCTGACGCTGACCTGTGATCATCCGGATGGATTTACCACGGAAAACCTGGGCCTGGTGTTCGAGTGTTCTGCGGTGATCGCTCGGTTCTACGAAGTTTTCATGCAACGTGAAAACGCGCAGGTTTTGCTGGAAACATATGTCGGCAAACGCACAGGCGCCCGCGTTTTGGGCGGAGAGATCCGGCGCGGCGATGGGGATGAAATCGACGCGGCGATCATGTTCTGCGATCTCCGCAACTCGACTAGCCTTGAAGAGAAACTGGGCCGAGCCGCTTACATCAATGTGCTGAATGCGTTCTTTGAAACGGTGTCGGGCATCGTGCACGACAACGGAGGAGAAGTTCTGAAGTTCATCGGCGACGCTGTTTTGGCCGTCTTTCCAGTTTCGGAAGAGGACGCCACGACCGCTCGGGTGAATGCACAACGTTCGGCAATTCAAATCGTGGAAACGTTGGGTGAACTGCGAAAAGACGGCTCTGATGCACATTGCGACTGTTCAATCGGCGTGGCTTACGGGCGCGTGACTTATGGCAACGTGGGGTCGCGCGAGCGCCTGGATTTCACGGTTATCGGTCAAGCCGCAAATATAGCCGCGCGTTTGGGTGAATTTGGCAAAACAAAAGGGCATCGGATTGTTGTGTCCGAAGACATTGAACCAGCATGCTCCAACGCTTTGCCGCTGGGTGCGGTAGCGTTACACAATGTGTCTCAACCAGTCGTATCTTACGCCTTGCGCACTGCGGCGGATGCTATACTCGACGGCTAAGGCTGATACTTGTGCTCTGACAATTCATCTGGCGTCCGGTGATCCAGCCCAACATCAGACGCAATCCGACCTCAGGCGGAACGTTCCGTTCACACAGCCCCAAGCAGGATCAACGCAGTCTGTGCCGGTGAAATCGTGTTCTGAAGCTGTGCAATCTGGCTGCGGGCCAGATAGGTGTCGGTCAGTTCCGTGATAGCGTTCTGATCCGAGAACTGCGCCAGATCTTCCGATCCGGTCAATTGAAACAACCTGTCTTTGAATTCGACCAATTGCGCGTCAATGTCCAGCTGAGCAAAGGACGGAGGCAACCCAAGCGCTGTCTCCATCATGCTGCGCAAGGGCGGCAATCCCATCAGATCGAACCACTTAGTATCCGCGCTGGACGTGCTGTTTGCCAGGTCTGCGAGTTCCCGCTGAGCATAAAGCGCGATACGCATCGTCTCATCCGAAGCGCCTACGGCGATTTCGAACCGAGCAGACAAATTGGCCTGCGCAATTTCTTCCATATTTGTTCTAAGCGCCGTTTTCCTGGCAGCCCCCGGGCCGAACCCGAAAGCGTCTGAAAACTCGCGATACCGCTTGTCTGCAAGGCGATTTGACAAAGCGTCGTCAGCCTGCGTGCCATCTTCAAGGATCTTATGAACAAAAAACCTGTTATCCAAATCGCCTTCCAGTCCGAACGCACCCAAAGCGACCTGCAACAGCCTGCGATCCGATACCAGGTCTTCTGCTGATTGAACTTTGCCAATGTTTTCCATGAAATATTTCGTCTCTCGATCATTCGCCGCTGACGAGGAAAAGCTTTGAAACTGGCCTTCGTAAGTGCGTTGAAGAAATCGCCAGCCAACGATTCCTCCGGAAGGGACAACAGGCTGAAAGGTCATTGCTGATACGCCATCAAGCGCTCTTCTCTTGGCAGAAGCGAACGGAGGGATTTGAGGCATTTGTAATAGTGCTCGGCCACCGGCGCGTCGGTAGCCTCAGACAGAACGCGGCGGCTGTCTGCATCCGTAAAGACCTGACTCAACTCCTCTACACGGCGCAGCAGTTGCTGCCGGGCGTGTTCCGGTTCCATGTCACCGGACAAAACCAATTGTGCCGCATAACAAACGCGACGCACCGGCGTGTTGGCTTCGTCCGGATGGATCGCATCCTTTAAACGCAGGACATTGGCCTGCGGCGTCATGATTGAAAACCTGCTGCGGCGATCCCCGTTTTCGATAACCACGCCGTTGATCAGCACTCTTTCTTTCGGGGCAAGTTTCAGGACCAGTCCACTCATTAAGTTGCCCTCATCTGACGCAGGCCGCGCAAGACAGCCGTGTTGATTTCCAACAATGGTTCAACCGCTGCCCCATCTCCCAATACACGACTGCTGTGTTGTTCGGTAAACTCGGCAAGGTAGAATATGCGCGCCCGCAGATCGTTCGGCAACGCGTTTGCGGAATCCGCAACGCCTGTTGCCAGCACCCCCCAAAGCCGCCGATTCTCATGCACCGCCTGCGCAAACGCCGAGAAATCCGTCGCTTTGCGTGCTGTTGCAGCCTTGAGACGCCGCGTGATTCTGGAGATAGCTTCATATTCGGTATCGCGAGGCGTCCGCGTTGGCGTGGCGGTTTGCGCATAGCTGTGTTGAGCGAGGGTTTGCAGTGTCACTTGAAATCCTTCCAAAGGGTCGCCGTCAGGCGATCAGGGCCGGGGCACAAACATCGTGCCCCGGCCTGCTTTTTTGATTAGCGGAACAGCGACAGGATCGACTGCGGGGCCTGGTTGGCGATCGACAGCGACTGAGTTGCCAGCTGCTGCTGTACCTGAAGCGCCTGCAGACGAGCCGAGGTCTCTTCCATATCTGCATCGACAAGCGAGCCGATACCGGACTTGAACGAGTCAGACAGGTTCGAAATGAACTCTTTCTGGGTCTCAATTCGGCCTTGCGCCGAACCAAACGCGGCCGATGCGTCAATCGACGTGTCGATCAGCGACTCGACTGCAGCCAATGCAGCGGTCGCCCCCGCACCTGTCGACACATCAATACCGGCCAGAGCGCCAAGACCACCAGCACCCGCGTTCACGAACTGAGCAGAGAACGAGAGGTCAGAACCAGTGCCGTTGGTCACTGACAAGGTTCCGGCCGTACCAGAATCATAGTCGACCGTCAGGCCAGTAATTCCAAGTTCTTCAATCTTTGACTTCAGCCCCACTGCGACAAGGTCACCAGTGGTTGTCGCCGCAGCGTCCTCTGCGGACACAGTGTACGAGACAACCTGATCATTGATTGCGACGACAACCTTGTCCCCGGCGGCAAAGGCACCGCTAGATTCATCGGTCACCAACGCGGTCGCAGCGGTCGCACCGTTGTCAATGGTTGCGCCAACACGGTCATTGCCGGTCGACGCACCGGTTGACCCATCAAAGACCTGTTTTGTGGCGTAGCCGCCAGTGGACAGGTTCTGCCCGGATACCGAGATGGAAGATGCCGTAACTGCACCGGTATTGTCGCGATCCAACGACGCCAGAATCGAGGCTGAGCCTGCTGATCCATCAACCAGGTTCAGGCCGTTGAACTGGGCGGCGCTGACAACCGATGCGATCTGCTCTTTCAATGCTGTCACGTCATCGTTGATTTTACCCCGATCAACGTTGTCTTCCTGCGCGGCGACAATCTTGCTTTTCATCTGCGTCAACAGATCTGTGACGGTTTCAGACGCGTTCCGTGCAACGGCGACTGTCGATTCACCCAACGCCAAGCTGTCCTTGATGGCGTTGAAACCTTTGACATCCGATTCCATCACTTTCGAAATCGCCCAAACCGCCGAGTTATCCTTGGCCGTCGCGACGTCTTTGCCGGTCGAAATCGCGTTCTGGGTCATCGCCAGGTTCTTGTTCACAGACTTCAGCGTTTGCAGCGCAACCATCGCGCCATTGTTTGTCAGAATGCTGGACATAGCTTTCATCCTTTTCCGTTTGGGCCATTTTGCCCATGTTCACCCCACAAGACCTGCGGGCTTTGGTGTCTTTCTGACCTGTGCGACGCGCCACTTGGCCGTTCGCGCCACCTGCCGTTTCCAGGTGCAGCACCACTTTTGAACCAGACCCCCTAACGGAATGCTAAAACCTCAGAACCCATAATTTCGGATTTGAATCAAACTTCTGCCTATGCCCTCTTTTCCAACTTCACAGTGCTGCGAACTGCAAATTGACTGCGTTGACCGTCGGCGCCATAGGTGCTGAATTCCTGTCGAACACGCCGCAGTTCGGCCATACGGGTGGCAACCGCCCGAATGCCGTCGGCTGCACTGTTCAGCAACGCCTGATTCCGCTCGACCTTGCGCTGGACGCGAATCAACGCGTCACTGTCCTGCACTTGAAGATCGTTGATTGCACCGATCAGTTTCTCTTTTTCCGGCACCATATGGGCCAGACGATCGAGATCCCCTTGCACAAGAGCCGCGCGCTCAAGATCCAGAACTTCTTCCAGTGATTTGATCAGCGTCATGTCGGCTTCAAATGTCATCGGCTTTCTCCATCAGTGACTTGAGCAGGATTTCAGACAACCCTACGCCCCCGGACTGAGCCAGTTGTTGCGCCTGGTGCTGAACAAGAAGCGATCCAAACTGGTCTTCGCCGACCCCGCCGCCGAAACTCTGTCGTGTCTGCGCCAGCCCAGCTGATTTAAGCATTTCACTTAAAAAAGCCGCCTCCAACTCAATGGCTGCGTTTTTGAGGCGGGTGTGAGTCAAAGGTGCCGGACCCGTTGAGAGGCTCTTGGAAACCTGCATTGTTTTCTCCGAAATTTGCTTCGAACTTTCTTGATCAAAGGCGAAAGCAGTTAAAATAAACGTAACTTCCTACCGGCAGAGTGCAGAGCAATCACACGGAGCCGGAGCAAAATGCCCAACCCAGTTATGCTGCCCACGACGACGTCGACAGCCGTTGCCAAACCCGCCTCGACGCGCAATGAGGCTGGCCAGAACGGTGAAGTGACAAGCTTTGAAGACATTCTTGGGCAAGAAACGGGCGGCGATGAGCCGCCTGAACCCGAGCTGCTGGTTACTGCTCCTGAAATGCAAGACTCGGGAACTGAAACAGAATCAGCAGATCAAACAGAGCCCCAAGCTGCCCCGATTGCGGAACCGCAACTTGTTGCGACTCTGGCGGGCAACTCAACAAAACGTGCCGACAGGATGTTCATTCCTGAAGGAGATCAGCATCCAAGCACTCTGCTAAAGGCGGGCGTTCGGCGTATTTCTGGCAGTGAGCTGCCTGAGCAACCGCACATTTCTACGTCCCCGGGCCAGCATAACATCGCCGATCCTGTTGCACCCACAGCAGCGCGATCTGATGCAGGATTGGTTCACACTGCTGTGGCCCAACAGCGGATACCTGTGAAGGTAGCCGAGAATGGCCGACCTATCGAGCAAATGACCAAAGCAAACGGCAAATTAAGCGTGCCGGACATCGGTCCCAACTTTCAAAACACTGACCCTGTACAACCAACAGAAGTCACACCCGCAACGTCCAAACCAGCAATACCAGATCGCGCGCCACCCGTTGCACAGCTTCAACTGATGGCAACGCTTGCCGAAAATGAACAGAACACCCTTGTTCAGGAAGCTGAGCCAACAGTTTTCGCCAAGGACGAACCGCTCCAACTTGCTCCGAGAGAAACAACGCCGCAGCTTTCTGCGCCGTCTGCGTCAGCTCGCGCCGAGCTCGCCCGTGCAATCGCCGGGCAGTTGGCGGCGACCATTCAGACGCGTCCGGGGGCCGGGATAACTGAAATTGCATTGAACCCCGAAGAATTGGGGCGTGTTTCCATTGTTCTGAACGGGCGCGATGACGGGCTGCACATGACCATTGCCTTGGAACGCCCAGAAACCCTGGAGCTGATGCGACGTCACATTTCCTTACTTACGGAAGAGTTTCAGAAACTGGGATACGGTGCGTTGAGCTTTGATCTGGGTACAGCCTCCGACGCGGACACGGGCTGGGCTAACACCAACAAGACCGAGTCGGGATCCGTCTTTGAACCGATAAAAGGCGATTCGGATGTTCAAACCGACTCTCTACCACAAATTTTAGTCCCAAGCCGGGGCATCGATATGAGGTTTTGACACATGATCACCCCAGTGAATACGGCGCAGGCAGCAAGCTCTCAGCCGTCTGCAAACAACGCACAGACGTCCGCGATTACATCGGATTTCGAAACCTTTTTGATGATGCTCACAGCGCAAGCCCAGAATCAGGATCCGCTTGAGCCGATGGACTCGACACAATACGCGTCGCAACTGGCCCAGTTCTCGATGGTCGAGCAGCAAGTTCAGACCAATGATCATCTGTCATCGTTGGCAAGCACGCTGGGCAGTGTGAACCTTAGTGACCTTGCAAGCTGGGTCGGTATGGACGTCCGATCAACTTCCGCCTTTCACTTTGACGGACAGCCCAAGACCTTGTTTGCCCAGGCTGATCCACAAGCTGATACAGCCAAGCTGGTGATACGTGACGAAAACGGGACCGTGCTCGACAAAGTAACTGTACCCCCTGCTCAATCCGAATTTGTGTGGGCCGGCGTTACCTCTTCGGGAAATCCAATGAGCACCGGCAACTACACAGCGGCGCTGGAAAGCTTCAAAAATGGAGAGCTGCTGACCCAAACACCAGTCGAAGCCTACAACCGCGTCATAGAGGCTCAGGTTGGCGGTAATACAGTGCTTCTAACCCTTAGCGGCGGGGAAGTGATTTCAGCAAGCGACGTAAACGCCGTCCGAACTGGCGCTTGATCTAGGGCGCTGGAGCGTCCAAAGCTTGGCAAATTGACTCGCCAAAAGAAGTGACAAGACCCCTGCCTGAAACGCCTGCCCCTCCTCGCGATCTGGTTGACCACCTCTGCGCTCAGGGGTTGGTCAGCGCGCGCGCGCGATTTGAAACACTCTATGGCGGGCGCACCAATCGGGTATGGAAGGTTTTGGAAGACAGCGGCGACAAGGTATTGAAGCTGTACAACACGGCCCTTCGCAACCCCTTGTTTCGCAATGACCCAGAGTTAGAGGCGCAATGCCTCAAAACCCTCGGGCCAGAAGGGTTCGTACCAAGGTTGCGCGACTCAGGACGGTACAAAGATGCGCATTGGGTCTTCTATGACCATGCCCCTGGAACACCCTGGCAGGAAGGAGCCGACAAGGTTGGTGCGTTGCTGCGCAGGTTACACGACCTCACGCTTTCTTTTTCAGCCCCAGCCGGATGCAACGGCAGTGAGGACCTCAGGGCGCATGGGGTTCGTATTCTGCAGGGCTGCTCATCCGAGACGCGGCACAAATTGTTGGAACAGCAACCCATGGAAACGGTGGCGCCTGCGAAAAAGACGTGCCTGATTCATGGCGACCCGGTAGCTGGGAACATCCTGGTTGCAGGAACAAACCTGACACTGATCGACTGGCAATGCCCTGCCCTTGGTGATCCAACCGAGGATTTGGCACTGTTTCTTTCTCCGGCCATGCAACGCCTGTACCGAGGGGCCGCTTTGGCAAAGTTCGAAGAAGAGCAGTTTCTGAACGCCTACGGCGATCCGGAAATTGCGGACCGTTACCTGCGCTTAAAACCTTGGTATGCGTGGCGCATGGCCACCTATTGCCTGTGGCGCGCGGAAAACGGCGCGCCCGATTATGCCGAAGGACTGAAGCTGGAAGCAGCGGCCCTGTGACTTTCGCCTTTATCTAAGATCCGCAAGGCCCATCAGGGCATAGGCTGGCGGCATGAGCGCGCGACGCCAGCGCCCCAGTGGGAATTTTTCAGGCGTTTGGCACATAGCTGCAGGCAAACCGGCACTCTGCCCCAGGGCCAACCTGGCCAGCGCCCGTCCGCTGTAGGTTCCCATGGCAACGCCATTTCCGTGATAAGCAAAGCCGGCAAACATACCCGGTTGCCCCTGTACAGGTCCAACATAGGGCGTCAACGCACGCGACATACACACCAAGCCGGACCACATATGCGTGGCTTCGACCTTCGACCAGGCGGGAAACATCTTTTTGAAATCCTGCTGAACCTTTGCCCGGATTGATGCCTCTGAACGGGCAGAAGAGCGCAACCCACCCCTCATACCAAACAGAAATCGCCCGTCCGGCATCAAGCGGAAATAATGCAGAAGATTACGCGTATCATAGCACATCTGGGCCGAGGTCCAGCCCTGTTCCAATTGCTCGGTCTGGCTGAGCGGTCGCGTGACCATAACGGTCGATTGTGCTGGCAGGTAACGCCCTGACATCCAATCCGGGATATCTTCGCTGGAATACCCGTTGGTACAAACCAAAACAACTTGCGCATTGACCTGCCCTCCTGGGGTTCGCAATGCAAACCCCGAAGCGGTTTTATTGACACCCAAAACCGGGCTGTTCTGAAACAGATGTGCACCTTTGGTCTTGGCGGCGCGTGCGATCCCGAAAAGGTACTTCCGTGGGTTCAACCCAAATCCGACGGGCATCGTGTACCCCCCGTAAAATGCCCCCTCCATTCCCAGCGCGGGCAAGTCTTTGGCCTCGTGCACTATCCCGGTCTTGTCTGACTTTTGGCGCAACACATCCATCGCGTGTTTTGAATGCGCAAGTTGGGTTTCACCGTTCGAATGCGTGTCCGCATCAATGTGATACCGCGCCAGAAGATCGGCGACCAACTGCACGGCATCTGCTTCGGCTGTTTCATAGGCCAGCGCCTCGGCGCGACCATGCCGTCGTGCCATCGCGGCATCGTTCAGTTTTGAGCCACCCAAGCAGCAAAAGCCGCCATTGCGTCCGGACGCACCCCATCCCGGAGGGCCAGCTTCGAATACCGCAACCGAAGTGGTTTCAGCCAAATGCAAGGCCGCAGAAATCCCCGTAAAACCACCGCCGATCACGGCGACATCTACTTGCAGGTCTTCCTGAACCTCTGGCCAATCGGGGCCGGAAACCGTTTCATCCCACCAACACCCGTCGCGTGGTGCGTTGCTGTACGCGTAGTTCGGAAAAATCCGCTTCATTCGGTGCGCGCAGCGGCTAATTCGTCCTGCCGCTGACGAACCATTGCTCGTTTGGTTACAAGCGAGGCCGTGATGACCCCAACCGTCACCACAGCAATCATGATCGTGGACAGCGCGTTGATTTCCGGGCTTACACCAAGACGCACGGCCGAGAAAATTTTGATCGGCAAGGTCGTCGCAGACGGCCCTGATGTGAAAGACGCAATCACCAGATCATCCAGCGACAAGGTGAAGGCAAGCAACCAGCCCGAAATCACCGCCGGTGCGATGATCGGCAGTGTGACAAGGCGGAAAGCTTGCGCGGGTGAGCATCCGAGATCAAGCGCTGCTTCTTCCAATGACCGGTCAAATGTGATGAGACGCGAGGATACAACCACCGACACGAAACACATTGAGAAGGTGGTGTGCGCCAGAACGATGGTCAGAATTCCTCGATCCAGACCGATGCCGATAAACAGCAGCAACAACGAAAGGCCGGTGATCACTTCGGGCATCACCAGCGGCGCGTAGATCATGCCAGAAAACAGCGTCCGACCAAAAAAACGCCCGCTGCGGACCAGCACATATGCAGCAGCCGTTCCCAAAATGGTTGCCAGTGTTGACGAAAAAACCGCTACCCGGACTGTGACCCAGGCGGCATCCAAAAACGCCTCGTTCTGTAGAAGCTCTCCGTACCACTTGGTGGAAAACCCGGCCCAGACCGTAACCAGTTTGCTTTCGTTGAAGCTGAAAACGATCAGGATGATCATCGGGATGTAAAGGAACGCAAATCCCAGCGTCAGCGAAACAGTATTGAACCAGCTTAACCTGTTCATCCGTCACTCTCCGCCTGTTTCTGCTGGTTGCGCTGGAACAGCACGATGGGAACCACCAAGATCAGTAGCAAGATAATCGCCACTGCACTGGCCACCGGCCAGTCACGGTTCGAGAAGAACTCTTCCCACAACACCTTGCCAATCATCAGCGTGCCCGAACCGCCCAGAAGCGAGGGGATCACGAACTCACCGATCACCGGGATCATTACAAGGAAGCAACCTGCAATGATGCCGGGTTTGGACAGTGGAATGGTCACCAGCCAGAAGGCTTGCAAACGCGAACAGCCCAGATCTTCGGCCGCCTCAATCAGCGACCCATCCAAACGTTCCAACGCCGAATAGATCGGCAGAATCATGAAGGGCAGATAGGTGTAAACGATGCCAATATAGACAGCGGTCGAGGTATTCAGGATCGTCAGCGGCGTCGAAATGAGACCCGTCAACAGCAAGATTTGATTCAGATACCCTTCGTTCGAAAGGATACCCATCCACGCGTAAACTCGGATCAGGAATGAGGTCCAGAAGGGCAGGATCACCAGCATCATAAGCGTTGGCCGCCATTCCTGAGGCGCGCGGGCCATGCCATAGGCGATGGGATAGCCGACCAGCAATGTAAAGAAGGTCGAGATCAAAGCGATCTTGACGCTGGACAGGTAGGCTTTCCAATACAAATCATCCTCAGTCAGCCAGACATAGTTCTCAAAATCCAGTTCGCTGAAAAACTCTTTGATCCCCGCCCAACCGGCGGACAGGTCTAGCGTCGGAGTATAAGGCGGGATGGCAAGTGCGGTGTCTGACAGCGATATCTTCAGAACGATGAAGAATGGCACCAGAAACAGTGCCAGCAACCAGACATAAGGGATGGCGATTAGAACGGCGCGGCGCATCAGTTCGCCAGCAAAACCGCAGCCGTCGCTGTCCACGACAGCCAGACCGGGTCTTCCCAAGTGAACGAACGGCGCGAGATTCGGCGGGTGTTGGCCGTCTGCGCCTTGATGATTGTGCCGTTTGCCAATTCCACATGATAGGTGGACAGATTGCCCAGATAGGCAATGTCATGAACCTTGCCCTGAACAGCGTTGACCGCATCGGCTGGCCTCTCGGCTGAGATGGTCACCTTCTCGGGGCGGATAGCCAGATGACAGGACTGACCGTTTGAGAAGCCCGTTGATGATGACGCCGTTATAGGAGCCTGACCTTCGGCCCAATCAATCTGATAAGTATCCTCACCCGATGGGGCTGCACGGCCTTCGATAATATTCACATCCCCAATGAAATCAGCAACATAAACCGAGGCCGGGTTCTCGTAGATCCGGTCGGGCGTAGCAACCTGCATCAATTGTCCCTGATCCATCACCGCCACTCGGCTGGCGACTGTCATGGCCTCTTCCTGATCGTGGGTGACGATCACAAATGTGGTGCCGGTTTTCTCTTGAATATCCATCAATTCGAACTGCGTATCTTGGCGCAGTTTCTTGTCGAGCGCGCCCAGCGGTTCATCCAACAGCAGAAGTTTTGGAGCCTTCGCCAAAGAGCGCGCCAAAGCAACGCGCTGTCGTTGTCCACCTGAAATCTGATGCGGCTTACGGCGGGCAAACTGCTCCAATCGGGTCAGGCGCAGCATTTCTTCAACCCGTTCTTCAAGGTCGTGTTTCGGCATATTGTCCCGACGCAGACCAAACGCGATGTTTTCCCAGACGCTGAGATGCGGGAAAAGAGCATATGACTGGAACATCATGTTCACAGCGCGCTTGTTGGGTGGAATAGGGTCAATATCCTGACCGCCCAACAGGATATGACCTTCGGTTGGGGTTTCGAACCCGGCAAGCATCCGCATCATCGTTGTCTTGCCGCATCCCGACGGACCAAGCAGGGCAAAGAATTCACGCTCGAATATATCCAGTGACAGATTGTCGATCGCCGTGAACTCGCCGAAGCGCTTGGTCACGTTCTGAAACTGGATCAAGGGTTTCGCCTGTGGGTCATCCCACGGCGCAAAGACGTCAGAATTCAAGGCAGCCCCCGCATAGTCAGTTTGGACATTTTGTGTGCGGGGCCGTCATTCGACCGCCCCGCGCCGTGAAACCGGATCAGGTACCTGACTTGATCTTGGTCCAAAGGCGGGTCACGACACGCTGCGTTTTCGCAGGGTAAGGCGTCGTGATGTACAGGTTTTGCATTGTCGTATCATCCGGATAGATTGCCGGATCACCAATCACGTCTTCCTCAAGGAATTCCTGCGAGGCTTTGTTGCCATTGGCGTAGTAGACGTAATTGGACGCGGCAGCCATGTTGTTGGCATCCAGGATGAAATTCAGGAACTTATGCGCGCCTTCCGGATTCGGTGCATCCGCCGGGATCGCCATTTGGTCAAACCACATCAGCGATCCTTCCGCGAACGGATGATATTCGATGTTTACACCGTTCTCGGCTTCGGCTGCGCGGTCTCGCGCCTGCAGGATGTCACCAGACCAACCCACGGCAACGCAAATGTCGCCATTCGCCAGCGCGTTGATGTATTCCGAACTGTGGAACTTTTGGATGTGCGGACGAACGCCCATCAGAACGTCTTCGGCTTTCTTGATCACATCCGGATCGTGGCTGTCCGGGTCTTCACCGATATACTGCAAGGTCATCGGTATCATTTCGGCTGGCGCATCAAGGAAATGAACACCACACGACGCCAGTTTTTCCATGTTCTCTGGCTTCAAAACCAGATCCATGCTGTTCAGTGCCACATCGTCGCCCAAGGCTTCCTTGACCTTGTCGACATTCACACCAATACCCGTGGTGCCCCACATATAGTTAATCGAATAGGCGTTGTTTGGGTCATACCCTGCAGTTCGCTCTTGAATAACGTCCCAAAGGTTGCCCGCATTCGACAGTTTGGCCGCATCCAGTTCCTGAAACGCCCCTGCCTGAATTTGACGTTGAAGGAACGTGCCAGAAGGCACCACCACGTCATAGCCCGAACCACCAGCCAGCATCTTGGTTTCCAGAACCTCGTTGCTGTCAAACACGTCGTAGATGAGGGTCAGACCAGTTTCTTCCTCGAATTTGCTCAGAAGCTCTTCGTCGATGTAGTCGGACCAGTTGTAGACACGCACCTCTTCAGCGAAAGCCGCCGAAGTCCCCAATGCGATGACCGCTGTCATGGTCAGCGTTTTGATTGTCATATTCTTCTCCCTGCAAGTGTACGGCTATTTTCCCGTTTTTTTGGATTTGATCAAGTTTTGCGTTTTCCCCTGATCCAGCGTATGGTTTCACGAGGTCTGTCACCTGACAAGTCAGGGTTAGTCGAAATAGGATGAACCAATTGGATTTGATCAAAAATAAGGCATCTGCAACTCCAACCGACAGCGGAAAACAACCCGCACATGAGCAGGTTTATCAAACCCTCAGATATCAGATCCTGTTTGGGGAACTGGTCCCGGGGCAGCCCGTCACAATCCAAGGTTTGACTGATTCGCTGGGTGTTGGAATGACCCCGGTACGCGAAGCGATCCGACGTTTGATCTCGGATGGGGCACTGGTGTTTCAGGGCAACCGCCGCGTCAGCGTTCCGCTTTTGAGCGCCGCCGATATCGAGCAGATGATTTTTGCCAGAATTTCAATAGAATCAGAGCTTTCCAGACGCGCAACTGGCAATTTGCAGGCGGAAAACATTGATCATCTGGAACGCATCGACAAGCATTTGGATCGCATGATCGCAGATGGCGACGTTGGCGGATATCTGCGTTTGAACCAAACGTTTCATGAAACACTCTACTCCCACGCCAATGCCGCTATCCTCATTGATCTTGCCGAACGGCTGTGGTTGCGCTTTGGCCCGTCTTTGCGGGTTGTTTGCGGTCGCTTTGGCACACAGAGCCTTCCTGACCGGCACAAAGATATCATCACTGCATTGCGTAACGGCGACGCTGAAATGGCGGCAAAAGCAACGGCTCAGGACATTGAGCAAGGTATGGAGCTGATCTCGGAGTCCCTCAATTCCGCCTAATTCCCTCCGATTCGATTGACAGTGTAAAATTTGATCATATTGTGATCCCCAACTGCTTTTGTGGGAGAATCTCTGATGTCCACCATCACCAACCATATGCCGACCGCCGAGTTGCAGGCGCTGGATGCAGCGCATCACCTCCATCCGTTTTCCGCCAATGGCGCGCTGGGTCAGGAAGGTGCGCGTGTGATTACCCGTGCCAAAGGGGTTTACCTGACCGATAGTGAGGGTGAAGAGATTTTGGACGCCATGGCAGGTTTGTGGTGCGTCAATATCGGGTACGGTCGCGATGAACTGGCAGAAGTTGCCGCGCGTCAGATGCGTGAACTGCCCTATTACAACACGTTTTTCAAAACGACCCATGTTCCGGCCATTGCGCTGGCCGCAAAAATTGCCGAGCTGGCACCGGGCGATCTGAACCACGTCTTCTTTGCTGCGGGCGGGTCCGAGGCTAACGATACAAATATTCGTCTGGTGCGCACCTATTGGGCCGAAAAGGGCCAGCCGGACAAGAACATCATCATCAGCCGCCACAACGCTTATCACGGGTCTTCCGTGGGGTCTGCTTCGCTGGGCGGCATGGCAGGGATGCATGCGCAAGGTGGCATCCCGATCCCGAACATTCACCACATCAACCAACCCAATTGGTGGGCCGAAGGTGGTGACATGTCGCCCGAAGACTTCGGACTGGCCCGTGCTCGCGAGCTGGAAGAGGCTATTCTGGAACTAGGCGAAGACCGCGTTGCAGCCTTTATCGCCGAACCCGTGCAGGGCGCAGGCGGCGTGATCGTTGCGCCGGATACGTATTGGCCGGAAATCCAACGCATCTGTGACAAGTACGACATCCTGTTGATCGCGGATGAGGTCATCTGCGGATTTGGCCGTACCGGCAATTGGTTCGGTTCGCAAACCGTTGGAATCAAGCCGCATATCATGACCATCGCCAAAGGGCTTAGCTCGGGCTACGCGCCGATCGGCGGGTCCATCGTGAATGACGAGATCGCCCAAGTGATCGGCGGCACCGAGTTCAACCACGGTTACACCTATTCCGGCCACCCTGTCGCCGCTGCTGTGGCGCTGGAGAACCTACGCATCCTCGAAGAAGAGAAAATCGTCGAGCATGTCCGCGACGTAGCAGCGCCCTATCTGAAACAGAAATGGGAGGCGCTGGCTGATCATCCGCTGGTGGGTGAGGCGAAAATCGTTGGCATGATGGCGTCGATCGCGTTGACCCCAGACAAGGCCAGCCGCGCCAAGTTCGCATCCGAACCGGGCACCGTGGGCTATATCTGCCGCGACCGTTGTTTTGCCAATAACCTGATCATGCGTCATGTCGGCGACCGGATGATTATCTCACCGCCCCTGATCCTGACTCCGGCAGACATCGATGAGATGTTTGTGCGGATCCACAAGTCATTGGATGAAGCGCAGGCCGAGATTATTGCACAGGGTTTAATGAAAGCGGCGTCTTAATCGGCGCGGTCGGGAACACGGTAAAGGCGGCTGGAATGGCCGCCTTTTGTTTTTGGGCTTGGCCAGATGATACTGTCCAGTTTAGCCCTTGTTAGACATTCCTTTTTCCCGGGACGTTAGGATCCTTTGTGTCGCTGAGCCAAGACTTCGAATCCATTCTGGACGTCGTGAAACGAACCGACCCAAGCTTTGCGACGGTCGATCCAGGAAAGATCGACGCCAATATCGAAGCTGCGCGGAAGCACGCGACTCGGAATGCGCGAGAGCCGTTCTTGCTGTCGGCAATGCGCCTCTTGGCCCTTTCCGGCAACGGCCACACGCGCCTGATCCCGAACGACGCGATCTCAGTCCTGCCGCTGCGATTTGTGAGCTTTGGGAGATCGGTTTTTCTAACCAAATCCTCAGCGCCATTTGCGGAACTTGCGCCCAGTAAGCTGCTCGGCGTTAACGGTACACCTGTAGAAAAGATCGAACGCGCGGCAGCCTCTCTTCTGTCAGGAACACCGCAACGAAAGCGTGTAATTGGACCTTTGATATTTGCCTGGCCAGCAGCGTTGGCCGAACTGGGTTTCGCACCATTCGACCATGAGACACAGTATCACCTTCAAGGCGCTGACGGGCGCAGACACTCAGTAAGTGTGGCGAACGGCGATACTGTTCTGGCGTCAGAAATGTATCCACGGAACGAACACGGCAAAGTCGATCCCCTAAGGAATGACAAAGGGTTCGTGGAAATCCACGACTGTTCTGAAAATGGTCTCGCTTTGAAGCTGCCAAGTTTCTTCGATCCCAGTGAAAGCGCGCTTGCCGAAGCAATCGATAAAGCCGCCACACAGGTTCGGGCCCGCCGCGACAATTTCCTTGTCATCGATGTTCGGAGCAACACCGGGGGCGACTTTTTGGCAACCATGCCTCTGATCGATGCAATCACCGAAAGTACCCAGCGGTGCGGATGTGCGGTGTTGGTGGACAAATTCACCTTTTCTGCAGCAATCGTCTTTGTCGCGATCCTCAGGTATCGGCTTGGGCACAAGCTGACGATCGTCGGTGAAGAAATGGGCGACGGGCTCAAGTTCTTTGCGGAAGGCGGCTTGATCGAATTGCCGAACAGCGGCGCCGTTGTTCGATACTCAACTGCGCTTCACGATTGGGAAACCGGAACGACGGATCAAACGACGCCGTCTGACATCGCCCGTCAGCTCGTGCCTGTCCATAGGCTTGCAATTGATCGGGAATGGTTTTCGACACCGTTTGACACAACGCCTGAGGACACTGCCTACAACAGGCTGGTTGAAGAATTGGCTTAACGCAGTTGCGTCGCGCACACCCGGCTCAAGCAAACATAGACGGCCCGCTACTCGGTCACCTCAACCGATCCAACAGTTTCACAGTCGGATACCCGTCCGGGCGCAACCCCTGTGCCAGCTGATAGGCTCGCACGGCGTTGATAGTATTTGGTCCGGTACGCCCATCAATGCCCTTTGTGTCGAACCCGGCTTCGGTCAGGCGGGTTTGCAGTTCCTTTTTCTCGGAAAAACTCAACACTCTGTCCGCGCGCGGCCAGTTGGATTGAAACGACACGCCTCCGGCAAGCCGGTCAGACAGATGCCCGATACCGATCACATAGGCGTCTGCCCCGTTATACGCTTCGATCACGCTGAAATTGTCAAAGATCATCAAGGCAACGCCCTGCCCTCCGGCCGGAAGCAGGATCGCCGCCTGACCGTGGTCTGGAACAGCGTTGCCATCGGTTCCCACAACACCCTGTGCAGCCCATTCGGACGGCATCCGGGTGAAGTCTCGCCGGGCCGAAGCGTAGTCAAAGCCTGCGGGCAATCGCACCTCAACCCCCCAAGGTTGCCCCTTGGTCCAACCGTGCTGTGCCAGATACGACGCCGCCGAGGCCAATGCATCCGTTGGATCGTCTGACCAGATGTCGCGGCGGCCATCTCCGTCAAAGTCGACCGCATGATCCAGATACGAGGTCGGCATGAATTGCGTGTGGCCCATCGCACCCGCCCAGCTGCCTAACATGTTCGCAGCGCTGACATCACCTGCCTGCACGATCTGCAGGGCAGCGATCAACTGGGTTTCGAAGAACTGAGCACGCCTTGCGTCAAAGGCCAGTGTCGCCAGAGACCTGAGCGTGCGGCTACTGCCACGATAAGACCCAAACGAGGTTTCCAGCCCCCAGATTGCCGTTACAACCTCTTTCTCGACACCATATTCAGCCTCAATCCGCTTCAGCACTTGCCGGTGCCGTTGCATGGCGGCTCGCCCGTTTGACAATCGCGTGTCCGAAACCGCCGAATCCAAATAAGCCCAAATCGGCTTCGAGAATTCGGCCTGATTTCGATCCCGCGCGATGATGTCTTCGTCAAAGGTTATATCCGAAAACACCTGAGACAGCGTCCGTTGCGATATTCCCTGCTGCCGCGCCCTATCCTGAAACGCGCTCAGCCAGACCTGAAACCGTGCTGCCGCTGCTGCAGAAACCTGCAGCGCCTCGATCGATGGTCGCGGAACGGGTCGAAGCGAAACAGCCAAGTCTGCCGAAGCCAGCTGTATCGTTTCGCCAAGAGCATCACTGCCCGACCATTTTCCAGTGTCTGTTGTGTCCGCCTGCACCATGGATGCCCATAATGCGACGGTCATGACGCCGCCTACGCATTTATGCATACCGATTTTTCCTGATTACTGCTCAACCCTAAGGTAGCGCAAAATCGGCAAATCACAAAGCGCTCAGGCACCTGTCTCGCAGTCTTGTGCTTCCCGGTCGGCGCGGATGCGGGCCAGCACATCGCGCAGCATCGGCACCCGGTTTGGCCTAAAGCTTTGATCCGTCACGCACATATCCTGCATCCGGTCCAGGCGAAAAACGCGAAAATCCTGCCTCAGATGGCACCAGCTGAGCAACACATTCGAGCGGTCCATATAGACGATGCTAAGCGGATCCACGCGCCGACGCGTGGCCTCTCCCTTTGCGTCGGTATACGAAAACTCTACCGTGCGCTCGTCCCAGGCTGCCTGCCGCAGGGTTGAAGCGTCTATCGTCGGTGCCGGAGGACGATTAAATCGGGTGGCCGCCAGAATTGCGTGACTCAGCCTGTGCGACTGACGCGGTGGCAAGCGGCCCTGCAACTTTCGCAGTGCGGCACTGGCGGCATCCGCCAAGGCCGGGTCACCAATAACCTGTACTTCGCGCAGGCCCAGAACCAGCGCCTCAAGCTCATCATCGGTGAAACCCAGCGGGGGCAATGTTGCATCCTCGATCAGGGTAAACCCAAACCCCGCTTCGCCGTCGATAACGGCCCCCAGACCACGTAGCGCATCGATATCGCGATGGATCGTCCGGGCAGACACATCCAGATCCTGCGCCAGTTGCGCCGAGGTTTTCGGCGACGGGCCAGAACGCAGGGCCTGCATCAATTGGAACAGTCGTGCTGTGCGAGACATGATACACCCTAGCTTAAACCTGATGTCAGTAACTGTCATCAGTGCCGACTAGGTATCAAGCATCCCCTTAGACGGAGCAAAGTGATGCTGACCCTTCTCACCTATCCTTCTGCCTTCGGCCTGTTCAGTGCCAGCCCGTTCTGCGTCAAAACGGCTTTAATGCTGCAACATTCCGGCCAGAAATGGCAGCGCTCTGACATGCTTGATCCCCGAAAGATGCCGCACCAGAAACTACCCGTTCTGCGCACGCCCGATCGGTTGATCCCCGACAGTGACCTGATCCGTGACTGGCTGGAACAAGACCAGGGTGCGGATTTCGATCATGGGCTTACAGATGTTGAAAAAGCGCAATCCCGCGCTTTGGTCAGGATGGCCGAAGAACATCTGTATTTTCACATCGTTCTGGATCGTTGGGGCAATGACGACGTATGGCCGATCCTGCGTGAAACCTTCTTTACCGGGATACCGGCCCTGATCCGCAAGCCGGCGTCCAACGCAATCCGAAAGTCTGTTCTGAAGGGGATCACGTCTCAAGGGATTGGGCGGTTTTCGCTGTCCGAACGGTTGGACAGGGTTGAACGCGATCTCGAGGCGATCTCGGCCTATCTTTGGCAATCCTCCTTCCTGCTGGGGGATCAGCCGACGTCTGCGGACATGAGCGTCGGTCCAATGCTAGCTGCAATGCGCGCAACGCCTGCGGATACCCCGCTGACCCGGCGCATCAAACAGGATAATGTGTTGAACAGTTACGTGGACCGGATGGAACAGGCGATACCCGTTTGAAACCTTTTGATAACCCCAAAGTCGCCGCAGCATTCGAGGCCCTGGCACCGCCCGCGCGCGCAGGGGCCCTTGCGCTGCGTGACCTGATCATTGACACGGCAACAACTCTGCCCGCCGCCAACCCGCTGCGAGAGGAGCTGCGCTGGGGCCAACCTGCGTACCTGGCGCCCAAAGGATCAACGATCCGACTGGGGGCACACAAGGCGGCCAATTTTGCACTGTTTGTGCATTGTCAAAGCCGATTGATGGGTGACTTCACTTCAGCCTTCCCGAATGAAGATCGCATTGACGGAACCCGCGCCGTTCTGTTCGACGACCCGCATCAGATAGATCCGAACCGCCACGGGTGGCTGATCGCCCGGGCGCTGACCTATCACCTCTGACGGCGCTTGCGTTCCACCTTGCGCTTGATCTTGTCTTTTTTACGCTTGGTGCTGACAGCCTTTCGGCGGGTCGCCCGCTTGGAATGACCCCGTCCGCGCGGCAGCGCCTGATCGTCGATCGACAAGAGTTCCAGTTCCAGACCACCGGTTACAGGCGTCGCCTCTGTCAACCGTACTGTGACGCGCTGGCCGATGGCGATGATCAGACCGGTATCCGATCCCATCAGCGTCCCGGCCTCTCGATCGAAATGAAAGAACTCACGCCCAAGCGAACGCACTGGCACCAGCCCGTCCGCGCCGGTCTCGTCCATCTTCACGAAGGCCCCGAACCGGGCGATGCCGCTGATCCGACCAGAGAACTCATTGCCCACCCGCTCGCTTAGATAGGCTGCCAGATAGCGGTCAGTTGTGTCCCGCTCGGCCATCATCGAGCGGCGCTCAGTGTCCGAGATGTGCGTGGCTGTCTCGTCCAAGCGCATGATTTCATCCTCGGTCAGCCCGTCCTTGCCCCAGCCATGGGCCGAGATCAGAGCGCGATGTACGATCAGGTCGGCATAGCGGCGGATAGGTGAGGTGAAATGTGCATAGTTGCGCAGCGCCAACCCGAAATGCCCGAAGTTCTCAGGATTATAATAAGCCTGCGCCATCGACCGCAGAGTGGTCAGGTTAATGAGTTCCGCGTCCTCTGTCCCCGCAGCTGCGTTCAGCAATGCGTTCAGATGCCGGGTCTGCAATACCTGCCCCTTGGCCAGGTTCAAACCCGCCGCCTGTGCTGTTTCCCGCAAGCTTTCCAACTTCTCAGGCGCGGGTTCCTCGTGCACACGGAACAGCAGCGGGCGGCGCTTGGCAATCAGGGTTTCAGCAGCGGCGACATTGGCGAGGATCATGAACTCCTCGATCAGCTTATGGGCGTCCAGCCGGTCGCGGAACGCCACGCTCGTCACTTCCCCGGTTTCGGACAGCACGATTTTACGCTCGGGCAGATCCAGCTCCAAGGGCTGCCGCACAGCCCGCGCCTTCTTCAAAGCAGTATAAGCGGCGTAGAGCGGTTTCAGAACCGTTTCCAGCAACGGGCCGGTACGGTCATTCGGGTTGCCGTCGATGGCCTCCTGCACCTCGGTATAGTTCAGAGACGCAGCCGACCGCATCAGACCACGCACAAACCTGTGCCCAATCTTGTTCCCATCCGCATCGATCTGCATTCGCACAGCGATACAGGCGCGGGGCACCCCTTCGTGCAGGGAACACAAATCGCCCGACAAGCGATCCGGCAGCATCGGCACAACACGATCCGGGAAATAGCTGGAGTTGCCCCGCTTTCGCGCCTCACGATCCAGGGCCGTTCCGGGCTGCACATAGGCGGCGACATCGGCAATGGCGACCCAGATCACGTGCCCGCCGGGGTTCTTGGGATCGTCGTCGGTATGGGCATAGCATGCATCGTCATGATCCCGCGCGTCCGAGGGGTCGATGGTCAGCAGCGGCATGTCCCGCAGGTCTTCGCGGCCTTTCAAACCAACAGGCTTGGCCTTGTCAGCCTCATCGATCACTTTGTCGGGGAAATCGTCCGGGATGCCATGCTGATGAATCGCGATCAGTGACACCGCCTTGGGCGCGGTCGGATCACCCAAGCGTTCAACAATGCGCGCCCGCGGCAGACCCATGCGGTTTTTAGGTCCCGCCTGTTCAGCTTCGACCAACTCGCCGTCTTTGGCGCCCAAAACCGCGCCTTCAGGCACCAGCCATTCAGAAGAGCTTGCCTTGTCGATGGGCACAATCCGCCCGCCCTCGGCCCCCTTGCGGAAGATACCGACGATCTTGCGCGGATTAGTACCGATGCGGCGGATCAGGCGGGCCTCGTAATTGTGATCTTCTTCATGCACCACAGTCAGGCGGGCCAGAATTCGGTCGCCTTCACCCAATGCCGGATCGCTTGCGCGGGTGATCAGCAGAACGATGGGCTCGACACCTTCGCCATGCCATTCCAGGGGACGCGCGAACAGATCACCATCTTCATTCGGGGCCTTCACCTGCAACACGCTGACGGGCGGCAGGCGATCCGGGTCACGATAGCTGCGCTTGCGCTTTTCCAGATGCCCTTCTGCCTCAAGCTCTTTGAGAATGCGCTTGAGATCGATCCGATCCGCGCCCTTGATGCCAAAGGCCTTGGCGATATCGCGTTTCGACGTTAGGGTTGGGTTCGCCGAGATCCAGTCAAGGACCTCCTGCTTGGTGGGGATGCGAGTCATATCTTCGGCCTATCACGCGTTTGCGACCGCGTCATGATCAAAAAACTTCAGGCTTTCAGATCGGCTAATGTATCCACATCGCGCAGGTGATCCAGCAACGAAACCCGCGCGCCGGGAACCGTGGCCAACGTGTCCGACAAAGCGTGTTCTGTCGACCAGCGCACATTGCGAAACAGACCTACCGGCAAGGCCGCATAGCGTTGCGCACCAACCAGCCAGTACCCCCCATCCGGTGCAGGGCCGAACACCATTTGAGATCGCCCTAGCGCGTCAAAAGCACCGGCAATATGTCTGCGCGTAATCCCCGGAATATCGGCACCAATCAGGCAAACCGGACCTTTAGGCATGCCCCGCAGCATGCGACCCATGCGCTGTCCAAGATCACCACGCCCCTGTCCCGCGCGCGGCAGGTCAGCTGGCCAGATACGGCTGGTCAGACCCTCGGCATCTGGCGCCACGGCAAGGACGATTTGCCAACGCGGATCACGCAGCCGAAGGATCAAAGTCCGGGTCTGATGCCGGAACCACCAGGCCGCACCAACCATGCCGATATCACGCCCCAGCCGTGTTTTCACACGACCCGGACGCGGCTCTTTCACCATGATCACCAATGTGCGCTGCATGGCTTAGGCAAAATAGTCCGTCAGGATGCGCGTATAGATCGCCTTGAGCTGCTCGATCTGGGCCACCTCAACGCATTCATCCACCTGGTGCATGGTGCGCCCGACCAGCCCGAACTCGACCACCGGGCAGTGGTTTTTGACGAAACGCGCATCCGATGTGCCCCCTGTTGTCGACAACTCGGGCGTAACACCGGTTTCCGCTTCGACCGCTTTGGCCACCAGATCAGACAGTGGCCCCGGCGGGGTCAGAAAGCTTTCGCCGGAAATCTTGATTTTTACATCCATCTCAACGCCGTACTCGGCAGCCACCTGATCGGCCTCTGCTCGCAACCAATCGCTTAGGCTTGCACCGGAATGCAAATCGTTGAAACGGATATTCACCGCGCCGCTGCACCGGGCTGGGATCACGTTGGTGGCAGCGTTCCCGGTGTCGATCGTAACAACTGCCAATGTAGAGGCGTCGAAGTGGTCCGTGCCCTGATCCAGCTCGTGACTTGCCAGCCGATCCATCAGCCGCGCAATCGCAGGTAAAGGGTTCCTGGCCCGATGCGGATAGGCCGAATGCCCCTGCACTCCGGTTATCGTGAACCATGCCGTCATCGAGCCGCGACGGCCGATCTTCATCATCTCGCCCATCGTGTTCGGGCATGTTGGCTCACCGACCAGACAGACCGACATGCGCTCATCCGCGCTGCTCATGTAGTCGAGTAAAGCAGTGGTACCGTCCAGCGCATCACCTTCTTCATCACCCGTGATCGTCAGGATGATGGCCCCGTCCGGCGGCGTGTCGCGCACGAAATCCACCGCAGCGGCGGCAAAGGCCGCAACGCCTGATTTCATATCGGTAGTGCCGCGCCCGTACATCACACCATCCCGCACCTCGGCTCCGAAAGGCGGCATCGTCCAGGCCGCTTCGTCGCCTATCGGAACAACATCGGTATGGCCGTTGAACCCAAAGCTGCGCGCATGGCCTTTCTGGCCCCACCGAGCGAACAAGTTACTGATGCCCCCACGGTCGGCGCGCGTGCACTCAAAGCCCGCATCCGACAGAACCGACCCAAGCAATTCAAGCGCGCCGCCCTCTTCAGGTGTGACCGATGGGCAACGGATCAGGTCAGCTGTCAATTGAACAGGGTCGGTCATGCAGGGGCCTCAGAAGCTACGTCTTTTGCGGGTTCGCGCACAGATTCAACGAATTGGCCGGTTTTCCAACCCCAAATGGCAAAAAAATCGATCACCTGAATGCAAAGGTGTCAAAGCGATACCCCAACCCCATATGACAATTTACCCAGCGACCACCTTGCCGTGCGCCGCACAATCGCGTTACAGGGCCGCGAAACAGGTGAATTGAATATGAAGCGCGCTTTATACGCTCTGATCTGCCTGACTTTCGCCGTCATCGCACAGCAGAGCCTGGCACAGTCCCTTTCTGTCACAACCGTGACCCGCCCTCCGTTTTCCTATGTCGAAGACGGGGCCGAAACGGGTTTCTCGATGGACTTGCTGGCTGCACTGGCTGAGTCCCTGAATTGGGATTACACCGTCAACCGCGTGGATGCCTTTGCAGATATGCTGGGCGCTGTGCAGGACGGGTCTGCTGACCTTGCAATCGCCAATATCTCGATCACGGCGATGCGTGAAACACAAATGGATTTCAGCCAGCCGATCTTTGAGGCCGGGCTGCAGATCATGGTGCCGTCAGACGCAGTTCGCCAGCCTTCCTTGGTACAGGCACTGCTGTCCAAAGAACTCTTCATCGCTATCGGTCTGGCCTTCGCCATTCTCCTTGGCGGCGGCATGTTGATGTGGAGCTTTGAGCGCCGTGCCCAACCCTATTTCGACCGCAAACTGAACGAAGCCTGGTTTCCATCGTTCTGGTGGGCGCTGAACCTGGTTGTGAATGGCGGTTTCGAGGAACGTATGCCCCGTACCCCGTTTGGGCGAATGTTGGGGGTTGTGCTGGTTGTATCGTCATTGTTCATCGTATCGGTTTTTACCGCACGCATCACCTCGGTCATGACGGTGGACGCGATTACCGGCAGCGTGAACTCGGTCAACGATCTCTATGGCAAAAATGTCGGCACCATTTCCAACTCGACCGCGGCAAGTTTTCTAAACCGGCGCGAGATCGAGTTCACCGGCTATCCCGGACTGGAGCAGATGCTGGACGCCTTCAAGGCCGAGGAACTTGACGCCGTCGTGTTTGACGCGCCTGTCCTGTCCTATTTCGCCTCGCATGAGGGACGGCGGATCGCGTCTATGACGGGTGGCATCTTCCTGCGCGAGAATTACGGTATCGCCTTCCCGACAGGCTCGCCGCTGGTCGAGGATGTCAATCAGGCCCTGCTGGCACTGCGCGAAGACGGAACCTATGACGAAATTTACCGCAAATGGTTCGGGATGCGGAACTAGGCTTCTGCCTCGTCTCCAAAAAACGGCGTCATCTGCGCAACGATTACAGCATTTTCGTCCAGCGCGCGCTGCATTAGGGCACGTTCGTCCGGTTCGATATCGTGCCCCTGCGCCTCGCGTTCGGCGAGTGTGCCATACCCGGTGACGTCCAACGGTGCCGTGTCGGCCTGCTTCAGTATCGCTACCGTTTCGCGCACGGCCTCGGCCTCGTCGACGCCACTGGCATAGCAGATCAACGCCGCGCCGGTCGCCCCTTCGGGCAGCCCGTCACCATCCTTGCGGCCGATCTGGACCAGAAGAGTATAAACTTGCTGACGCGAAGGTTTCTTTTGCTTTTCCATGCGCAGGGCCATAGCTGCGTGCCCGCCGACGGTCAAGAAGCCCGGAATTGCAGACAGGCAATCTGGCGTCCATAGTGCCGGGAAACAGCCGAACCATGACAAAACAGGACAATTTCATGACCTATCCCGATTTCATCACAGCATTTCCCAGCCTCGATGTGCCGTTCCCAGAAGACGTCGTTCAAACCGCCGTGATACGGTCGGATGCAGGATTGGTCGCGTTTTTCACGTTTCTCAAGGACTTCGAACTGCCTGCACATTCCCACAAAGCCCAATGGGGAACGGTAATTGAAGGCGAAGTTGAACTGACTATCGGTGCAGAGACCAAAACATACCGCCCGGGCGACAGCTATTCGATCCCATCGGGGGTCGAACATGGCGGTAAGATCAAGGCGGGTACTCGGGTGATCGACGTTTTTGAAGAACCGGACCGCTATCCGATCAAAGTCTGAATCACAAAAAAAGGGCTGCTGCAAAAGCGACAGCCCTTCATTGATGTTTTGGCGGTTTTAGTCGCGCAGCAGCTCGTTGATGCCTGTTTTTGAGCGGGTCTTTTCGTCCACTCGCTTCACGATCACGGCGCAGTACAGGCTGATGTTATTCTTCGAAGGCATCGAACCGGCAACGACCACCGAATAGGGCGGTACTTCGCCATAGGTGACTTCTCCGGTTTCACGGTCCACGATCTTGGTGGATTTACCGATGAACACGCCCATTCCCAGAACAGAACCTTCGCGGACGATGCAACCTTCGACCACTTCCGAACGTGCGCCGATAAAGCAGTTGTCCTCGATGATGGTCGGGCCAGCTTGCATCGGTTCCAGCACGCCGCCAATGCCGACACCACCGGACAGATGAACGTTTTTGCCAATCTGCGCGCAGGATCCGACCGTGGCCCATGTATCAACCATGGTGCCTTCGTCGACATAAGCGCCCAGGTTCACAAAAGACGGCATCAGAACGGCGCCAGGCGCGATATAAGCAGACTTGCGGACAACGCAGTTCGGAACGGCGCGGAACCCGGCTGCTTGCCATTGGCTTGCGTCCCAACCGGCGAACTTGCTGTCCACCTTGTCCCACCAGCCGCCAGCCTGCGGACCACCGGACTGGATTTCCATATCCTTGATGCGGAAGCCCAACAGAACCGCTTTCTTGGCCCACTGGTTCACATGCCAGTCGCCATTCTCAAGCTTTTCCGCAACGCGCAGCGACCCGCTGTCCAGCGCGTTCAGCGTATCCTCGATCGCTTCACGCTGTTCGCCGGTGGTGGCGGGCGTGATTGTGTCGCGCGCCTCCCAGGCGGTTTCGATGGCGGCTTCCAGTTGCGCGTTGGACATGGGGCGTCTCCCTACAGAATCTGTTCGTGTCGGTTTGGCCTATACGCAAGTGGAACCCATGGCGCAATGCGACGAACACAGGTCATTTTGCGTCTGAAAGGTCTGGAATCAGCTGGCGCGGCGGATATGGCGGGTCAGGATACCTTTTGCAGTGCTTAGGTCCTTGCGCTTGAGGGCCTGAACAAGTGCCGCATGATCCTTGTCCACCTGTTGCACCCATTTTGACCGCCAATGCGCAAACAGATGACGGGCGCTTGCGATATGCAGATCGTCGATGGCGTGTAAAAGCCGGGGCAAGCCGCACGGCGTCAAAATGGCGCGATGGAAGGCTCGGTTCAAAGCTTCCCATTGCGGCATCGTTTGCGCCTCATCACAGGCGATGCGTGCGTGATCGATCTTGTCCAATGCGACCGGAGACATGTTCTGCACCGATTGCTGCAACGCCAGGGTTTCCAGCGCCACGCGCATTTCGATCACCTCACGCACTTCTGCCGGGTCCAGCGCAGTGACGCGCATCCCGCGGCGAGGCTCATGCCGGGCCAACCCATGCGCTTCGAGCCGCAACAAGGCTTCACGCACCGGGACATGGCTGGTGTCAAACTGGCGGGCAATATGGTCCTGCCGCAGCTTTTCCCCGGCCTCAAGCTCTCCGGTGATGATTTGCTGGCTCAGGCTTTGATAGATCGTGTCGGAAATCGTAGCGGACATGGATTATAGATAAAATTCACCCTACCCGTTCACAAGCCGATAATTCACCCGGCAAGCGGATCTGGCGCAATATTCGCACCACATACCAACACAGCAACACGTTCGCCCGGTTCGGGTTGGTAAACTCCTGACGTCAACGCCGCTAACGCCGTTGCACCCGCAGGCTCCACCAGAATACGATGGCTTTGCCAAAGCGCCTTTTGCGCATCCGCAATCGCGTCGTCCGACACCAGAACCGAGCTCATCCCCTGCGCCAGATCGAAACAGATCTGTCCGATCCGCCGCGCGCCCAACGCATTGGCTGCAATTCCCGAGACCGAGACATCCACCGGCTCACCCGCCTGTAAGGCAGCGTTCAAGGCGCAAGAGGTTTCAGGTTCGACCGCCACAACCTTGCGCGCGCCGTCAAACCACGCCAGCGCACCGGCAATCAGACCGCCGCCACCGACAGCAACCAGAACCGTATCGGCCTGCAACCCCTGAGCATCCCATTCGGCAAAACAAGTCCCTTGCCCTGCCACTGTAGCCGGTGCGTCATAGGCGTGGATTTGCATGGCACCGGTAGCCGCCTCATGTTCCTGCGCCGCGGTCAGCGCGTTGGCATATTCACCAGATACAACGCTCAAATCCGCGCCGGTTTGCCGGATCAACGCTATTTTCGACGGGCCTGCCAGTTCTGGCACGAATATCTTGGCGGGATAGCCCAACGCCTGCGCGGCATACGCCGCCGCCGCACCATGATTGCCACCAGACGCCGCAACCAAACCGGCTTGTGACATCTCCATGCTGAGCAGCGTGTTGAACGCCCCCCGCGCCTTGAAACTGCCAGTGTGCTGCATGTGCTCCAGCTTCAGCTCGATCGGATAGCCCGGAATGCGGCTTTCCATCACTGGGGTCACTTGTGCATATCCGGCGATACGGTCGCGGGCTTTTGAAATTTCACTTTTCCAATTCATTCTTGTCTTTCCGTGACTGGCGCTCTGATCGCGAACCCTATAGCTGTTTGTCAAACACGCAAGCAGGGATCGATCACCTATGAGAGAAGACCGCCACAACCCGTTCCGCGACGCGCAGACCGACCGCTCGACCGCGAGTGAGGTTCCGGACACGCCGCAGACGCGTTCACCTGCCTATCGCCTTGCCTTTGCCGATGACGAATTCCTGTGCCGGGACGAATTGCGCCCGGTGCGTCTGCAACTGGAATTGCTGAAGCCCGAGATGATCATGACCGAGCGCGACATCACCTCGACCATTGTGATGTTCGGCGGCGCGCGCATTCCGGAACCGTCGCAGAAACACACCGCTCGAACAGAGACTTTGGCCGGGTTGTCACAATATTACGATGAGGCGCGTGAGTTCTCGCGGCTAATGACCGAAAAGTCAAACGAAACCGGATGCCGTGAGAACGTCATCGTCACCGGCGGTGGTCCCGGTGTGATGGAGGCCGGAAACCGTGGCGCGCAGGACGCGGGTGGGTGTTCGATCGGCTTGAATATCGTGCTGCCGCATGAACAGGCGCCGAACCTCTATGTGACGCCGGACCTCAGCTTCAACTTCCATTACTTTGCCATTCGCAAGATGCATTTCCTGATGCGCGCCCGCGCCATCACCATCTTCCCCGGCGGTTTTGGCACCATGGATGAACTGTTCGAATCCCTGACCCTGATCCAGACCGGGCGGATGGACCGCGTGCCCTTCCTGCTGTTTGGCCGCGAATTCTGGGAAAAGGTCATCAATTGGGAAGCGCTGGCCGATGCCGGCACCATCTCGGACGAAGACCTCGACCTGTTCCGCTTTGTCGACACTGCGCAAGAGGCGGTCGAGATCATCGAGAACTGGGAACCCGCCCCGCCCCGCGACGAAATTCCGGGGCGCTGAGCTATGGCTTCTAAAACCGGAGAGATGCTGCACCTGCGCGGCAACGCGTTGAACGCCGGTGAGCCGGTAACCCTGCCGCTGACCCAAAGCAGCATGTACCACCTGCCCGGCGTGACAGAAGGTTTGCGGACTTATGGCCGCGTCGACAACCCAACCTGGGAGCATCTGGAACATGTTCTGGCCCATCTGGAGGACGCACCCTGCCTGACATTCCCTTCGGGGATGGCAGCGATCTCGGCAGCGTTGTTCGCGACCCTCAAGGCCGGATCACGCCTGCTGATCCCGTCGGACGGGTACTACGTGACACGCCTGCTGGCCAATCGTTTCCTTTCACGTCTGGACGTGACCGTTGAGGAACGACCCACTGTCGCCTTTACCAACGGCGGTTTTGGTGGGTTCGATGTTGTCTTTGTAGAAAGCCCCTCGAACCCCGGTTTGGATATGATCGATCTGGCAGTGGTTGCCGAACAGGTGCGCGCCGCCGGGGGAGTGACAATTGCCGACAACACGACGATGACCCCGCTGGGTCAACGCCCACTGGAACTGGGCATTGATGTGGTTGTCTCGTCAGATACCAAGGCGATGGGCGGGCATTCCGACATGCTGATGGGCCATGTGGCCTGCCGCAACAACGATATCATGGAACGGGTCGAGGAATGGCGAAAAGTGTCCGGATCAATCCCCGGACCGCATGAGGCGTGGCTGCTGCATCGCGGGCTGGAAACGCTGGATGTACGCTTCGACCGCATGTGTAGCTCGGCACAGGTATTAGCGGAACAATTGGCGGCACACCCCGCAGTGAAACAGGTCCGCTATCCAGGTCTGCCGGGCGATCCATCCCACAAGCTGGCGCAGGCACAGACGGCACGCTTTGGGTTTCTGCTGTCCCTGACACTGGAAAGTGAAGAGAAAGCCGAAGCCTTCATTAACGATTGCCCTCTTCTGCGCTCCGCCACTTCTTTCGGGGGCGTCCACAGTTCAGCCGAACGTCGCGCGCGATGGGGCGACGATGTCGATCCCGCCTTCATCCGCCTGTCCGTCGGATGCGAACCTGTAGAAGAACTGTGGCAAGCCATCGAGGCCAGCTTGAACGCGCTATGATTACTTCTTGGCTTCGCGCAGTTCTTTGAACACGTAGATCGGCAGCACAACGCTGGCGATCAGCGCCCCCAGCCAGACCAACAGCGTTGCTCCCAACAGGTTCGCAACTCCACCTACGGTCAGCCCAGCGGTTATCAGATCAGTCACCAACAGGCCCACAAAGGTCACGATCAAAGCAATCCCGCCCTTCAGCGCAGGCGCTTTCTTTTCACCCAGCTTCAGGATCAGGGGTTCGGCAATCAGCTGCACGACGGTGAAGACGATTACAACGACGATGAAAGAGATCGGCTTGATCGCAAATCCTGACAGTATCAGCGAGGCAAGCAACAACCCAATGGCATTCCCTGCCAGCAAGGCCAAAGCCGATTTAATTCTACGCGACATGTGACGATCTCCGTCAATCAACAATTAGAAACATGCAGATGTTAACAGACCTGCAGGATTTTACGAGGCAATTCAATCGCCTCTTCCTTTTGACCCGTTGAAATCGCATGGTAGAACACATTCATCAAGATCAGACCTGTCCCTGAGCCATGAGTGTGAGATGAGCGACGATCCCTATTCCGTTCTTGGCGTGGCCAAAGACGCCAGCGCCGCCGAGATCAAGAAAGCCTATCGGCGCATTGCCAAGGAATGCCATCCGGACCTGAAGCCCGGCGATGCAGAGGCTGAGGCAAAGTTCAAAGCCGCTGCAGCTGCATATGACTTGCTGAAAGACCCGGAAACCCGTGCCCGGTATGACAATGGTGAGATTGACGCCTCGGGTCAGGAACGCCCGCAACAACAGTACTACCGTGAATATGCTGAAGCCGCTGGAAACCCCTATCGCGGACGTCAGGCAGACCCGGACGACATGTCCGACATCTTCGCCGAGTTCATGAGGGGCCGTGGTGGGTTTGGCGGCCAGCGCGGCCATGAGTTTCACGCGCCGGGGCACAACCTGAACTATTCGCTGCAGATCAGCTTTCTGGATGCCGTATTCGGTGCCAGCCAGAAACTGACCTTGCCAGACGGCGACCGGATCGAAGTCAAAATCCCCGCAGGTATAACCGATGGCCAAACCATCCGCCTGCGGGGCAAAGGGGCACCGGGATATGGTGAAGGCCCTCCAGGCGATGCTCTGGTAACTGTTTCGGTGGCCAGTCATCCGGTGTTTGATCGTCAGGGCGACGACATTCACATCAAGCTGCCCATCACCATTGATGAGGCGATTCTGGGTGGCAAAGTACCGGCCCCTACGATTGATGGCGGCGTGAATGTCAGCGTCCCGGCAGGCACAAGCAGTGGTAAAACCCTGCGATTGCGGGGCAAGGGTGTCAAAAAACGCGGCTCGTCCGAGCGTGGGGATCAGTTGATCGAACTGACCGTCTCGATGCCCGACACAATCGATGACGATCTGAAACAGTTCATGGAGACCTGGCGCGAGACGCACAGCTACGACCCGCGGAAAGGAATGCCGTCATGACCTTGACCGAGAAGGAACTGATCGAAACCGTCGCCCGACTGACCTCGGACCGACTGACCGAGTATCTGGCGGCAGAGATTGTGATCCCCGAACAATCAGACCAAGGGCTGATCTATCACAGTATCGACGTCGCCCGTCTGGAACTGGCCTGCGAGTTGCACGAACAGTACGACATGGAGGCGGATGCGCTGTCGATGATGATCTCACTGATTGATCAGATGCACGGGCTGCGGGCCGAACTGCGCGAGGTTCTGAACGCGGTCGAGGCTCAACCCGAACCGGTGCGTCAGCAACTGGTTGAAGTGATCGGCACAGCGCGATTCCGTCGCAGATAACGGGGTTTTGGACTCGGCCTATATGGCGTAGAAGGCCGCCTTGATCCTTTGCCAGGTGGCCAAATGACCCAGTCCCGATCCGAATTGCTGATGCCTGCGGGCAATCTGCGCAAGTTGAAGCTCGCCATCCTTTACGGCGCAGACGCGGTGTATCTGGGCACACCCGATATGTCGTTGCGCACGAAATCCGAGTTCTCGCTGGACGAGGTGATCGAAGGAATTGAGTTCTGCCATAGCCATGGCCGACGCGCCTATCTGACGCTGAACCTGTTTTCGCACAACAAAGACATCCCGAAACTGGATGAATATATCGACACGGTGCGCAAGGTGCAGCCCGACGGGCTGATCATTGCTGATCCGGGTGTGTTCCAATATGTCCGCGAACGCGCACCCGAACTGCCGCTGCATATCTCGACCCAGGCCAATATCTGTTCCTGGCTGTCGGTGAAGTTCTGGCAGGACCAGGGCGCAGAACTGGTGGTTCTGGCGCGCGAAGTCTCGTACCCCGAACTTGCAGAAATCCGCGAGAAGTGCCCTGACATCAAGCTTGAGGCTTTCGTGCACGGCGCCATGTGCATGACCTATTCCGGTCGTTGCCTGCTGTCGAATTTCATGGCGGAACGCGGGGCTAACCAGGGCAATTGCGCCAATTCCTGCCGCTGGAACTATGGCCTGAAGCTGCGCCTGAAGGACGGCACACATCAGGAACTGCGCATCACCGATGAAAACGCCGACCTGTTTGAATTCCTGCTGGAAGAAGGTTGCCGCCCCGGTGACTTGATGCCCATCGAAGAGGATGACCGGGGGTCATACATCCTGAACTCGCGCGATCTGTGTATCATGCCGAAGCTGGATGAATACCTGAAGATCGGTGTCGACAGCCTCAAGGTCGAAGGGCGCGGCAAGTCGGAGTATTACGCCGCCATCGTTGCACGGGCGTATCGGATGGCCATCGATGACTACAACGCCGACCCCGAGAACTGGGACCCGAAGCCCTATATGCGCGAACTGGAAACCGTCGGAAACCGAGGCTACACTCTCGCCTTCCACGAAGGACGTCTGACCAACTTCGCGCATGACTATGAACACACCGCTTCGATCGCGCAGTGGGAGTATGCGGGGATCGTCACCGAAGTGACTGAAGACGCCTTTCTGGTCGAGGTGAAGAACAAGCTGGAACCGGGCGACGTGTTGGATTTTGTCTCGCCTATCTCACGCGATACGGTTCTGCTGCGGGTCTACGATTTCGAACGCGCGTCTGACGGCAAGCGGCTGGATGTGGTGCATGGCAGCACGAAGACAGCCATCCGGCTGCCTTTCACCCTGTTCGATCACGAAGACATTGACGATCTGCGCGCGCGCTTCCCGGTTTACTCGGTTCTGCGCAAGGAACGCGCCCTGACCGATGAACACTGGAGCCGCATTCGTTTCGACAAACTGGTTCAAGGGCTGGAAGCCACGGGCCGCGACAACCCGACGGCTTACGCCCGTCGTCGCGACGAACTGGTTGAAAAGATCGGCGAGGATGGAAATGAACGCCGGTTCAAGACCAACCGTATCGGCACCGAAGGCTGCTGTGGCAAGGGGTGCAACGGGTGCCTGATCTTCTGGCAGGATGAGAAATATGCGCTGGCTCGAGAAGTTCTGTCAAAACGCAAACAAGGCGAACAACTCAGCCGCCGCGAGGCGACGGAATTGAAGCTACCGGGCGAACCGGCCTGATCCGGTCATTCGCTCTTGCGATACTCCTCCGGCACGTAAAACGTATAGTCGCGATCCGCCACCTGTTCGTGGCAGACATGGCAATAGGCCACTTCACCGGCGCGATCACCCAAAGTGTCGCCAAAAACCGAGCCGTCTGGCAGAACCATGATATAACGCCAATCCGCTGTATCCGGGTTCGCCCCGTTTGCCAGTTTCTCCATTATGAACATAGCGCCGGGGTGAATGTGGCCTTCATCCGTCACCGTCATGCTATCTTTGGCCAGAACCGAACCCATTGGCAGTTCCTCGCCTTCCAGCAAAGTCGCATAGTTATGAGCCATGCGGTTGGCATAACTGTTCACAAACCGCTGGCCATGAGTTGCTGAAATATAGGGTGCATCGTTGAACAGCGGCCAGCTTTGGTAGTTCAGGATCAGGTCCAGTTGCGCCGCTGCATAGCCGCGCGCCATTCGACGATTGAGCGACTTGTAATGCCTTAATGCCTCTTCCTTGCTCAGCTCAGCAGGGTTTTCAATTGCGATATGAGCGTTTTCACTGTCAGCAAAAGCCAAGCCAGAGCCTGTTGCCAATACAAGCACAGCGGTTCCGCTCCGGATAATCCTTGAAAAACTTTGGTTCATAATAGTGGCCCACCTGAAAATCAGTTCGCCTGTGCACCGCTTGACAGCGCATTCGTAAGTCTAGCGGCACCGCAATAACTTGCCAGCTTCGGCCCGGTCAGTTCACCGACTTGTGCATCGATTTGAAAAAGCACATGCCAGTGGCGGGCATGGGAAACATAGCAAATTATGCATGTGGTTTCAGCACCTGAAACATTAAGTTTACAGGCACACTTATGGCGTGCAGACCGCAGTTGAAATCACCTGTTACGTGATCTGATCAATCCGGGCCCGAGAAGGAAAACCTTATTGGCTCAACCCTGTTTCGGCCTCGATCTGTTTGCGGGATTTGCGGGCGCGTTCCGTGGCCGATTTCAGTTGCCCACAGGCTGCCATGATATCCTCGCCACGCGTCTTGCGAATGGGCGATGCATAGCCCGCATGGTAGATAATATTCGCAAAAGCCCGGATGCGATTATTCGAGCTGCGCTTATACGGCGCGCCGGGCCATTCGTTGAACGGGATCAGGTTGATCTTGGCCGGGATGTTGTGACGCTTGATGTGATCGATCAGGCGGTGTGCATCCTCATCACTGTCGTTGACGCCATCCAGCATCACGTATTCAAAGGTAATCCGTTCCGAGTTCGACGCATTGGGATAGCTGGCCAGCGCCTGCAGCAATTCTTCAATGTTCCAACGCTTGTTGATCGGCACCAGCACGTCGCGGGTCTCATCCGTGGTGGCATGGAATGAGATCGCCAGCAAACAGCCGATTTCCTCAGCCGTGCGCGCGATCTCGGGCACCACGCCCGACGTCGACAGCGTGATACGGCGGCGCGACAGGGAAATCCCCTCTGGGTCCATCGCGATTTTCATCGCGTCGCGGACGTTTTCGAAATTGTAAAGCGGCTCGCCCATACCCATCAGAACGATGTTCGACAGCAGGCGCGTTTCATCCTTGGGCGCGCCGGGGGTGGGCCATTCGTCAAGGTCATCGCGGGCCATCATGACCTGACCGACGATCTCGGCCGCTGTCAGATTGCGCACCAGTTTCTGCGTGCCCGTGTGGCAGAACGAACAAGTCAGCGTGCACCCGACCTGAGACGAGATACAGAGCGTGCCGCGATCTTCTTCGGGGATATAGACGACCTCAACCTCATGCCCGCCAGCAATACGGCAAAGATATTTGCGGGTGCCGTCCTCGGACACCTGGCGGGTCACAACTTCGGGGATTTCGATCACGAAATGCTCGGCCAGTTGCGCGCGGTAGGCTTTGGCCAGATTGGTCATCTCGGCAAAGTCGCGCACACCCCATTGATAGATCCACTGCCAGATCTGACCGGTGCGCATCTTTGCCTGCTTTTCCGGCGTGCCATGTTCGATCAGAACGGCACGCAACTGGTCGCGGGTCAGCCCGACAAGGTTGATCTTGCCCTCAGGCAGCTTGCGAGGGAGGGTCAGGACATCTTGAGTGATCGGCGCTTTGGGCGACATTTTGGGCTCTCTGAGGCGTATCTCGAAGGATTCTGGCTTGGGATGCGCCTCTATATAGGAACCTGCGCAAAGATCAAAAGGATTCGTGACAATTGGCGGACCTGCACAGAAAAGCCGCAGTAACGGTGTCACTGCGGCCTTCGGCTTGTTTCAATCCGTGCAGATCAAAGCCCGATCAGACACCTGCCGGCGGAATGTAGCAATCTTCGGCATCCAGAGTCTTAACCGGGTCTTCCGGACCGCACTGTTCGCCAGTCACCGGGTATGTCTCACCTGTGTTTTCACAAGCGCTTAGCACCATGGCCGAGATCATCATGAGCGCAGCAAGAAATTTGTTCAGCATCGGGGCAACTCCTTCGTTTCCTCTGAACTAATTAGTTCAAAAAGAGCGAGAGCTTACTTTGATACGGATCAAGTGCGGGCGCGGACGTAGCGTAATGCTGGCGCGCCGGACAGCATAAAAAAGAAAAGCCCCGCCATACCGACGGGGCCTGCACCGAAATACGCTGACTTAATTGGTGCAGCGTTGCTTCGCATCGTCAATTGCCGCAGTAAAGCCCAGCAACGAGAACGTGTCTTTCGTCTGCGTCCCGCGTTCCGAGCGCGCCGTTAGAACAGCCTCGTTCCCGCGCTTCATCGCTTCGATCACTTTGGGTTCCTGCCCTTGTGTCGAAGGCCAGGCCCATTCGCCATCGGTTATGAATTCGAATTCGGCGTCGTCGATCTTGACGTTGACGGTCGAACCCGCCGCAAACGGATACCCACCCGTAAACGACACTGTTCCATTTACGTCCTCACCGGGGCGGAACACCACGAACAGCAAAATGTCACTACGCCGCACGGACACCACGCGACCGCCGCGCGTATTGACGGTTTCATCCGGGGTTGCAACGCTCCAGCATTCTGTTGGGTCTTCTTCGACAAAGACGCTCCAATCCGTCTTCACGGCAACACGGTTGGTGCTGCTTGCCTGCTGAGCGATTGCAGTTGTCGTGACCGTCCCTGCCAAAGACAGGCCCGCAATCACACGAACGAGCATTGATCCCATTTGTCCAGCCTCCTAGCTCGACCCATACCTCAAACCCATCGGACATGGCTGCGAACCCTTCTGGCCCGTCTATTCCGTTGCGCATTCCGATGATTGCCGACATACACACACTAACGCAGATTTCGCCACAGGCGAAAGGGCGATTGGCAGAATTTTGCGCATAATTTCGGAGGTCCAGATGACGCAACCCGTACCAATGACAGAACTGTGGCGTGGGTCTTTGCTGGAAAGCCTGCATCTGGGTCACGCGGTCATTTGTGATGACACGGGTGAGATCGTGCGCAGCTGGGGCGATCCAAAGGCTGTGGTCTATCCACGGTCTTCGGCCAAGATGATCCAAGCGCTTCCTTTGGTGACATCGGGCGCAGCGGCGAAATACGGGTTGAACAGCGAACATCTTGCACTCGCTTGCGCCTCACATAACGGTGCCGCGATCCACACCGATCGGGTAACAGCATGGCTGGATCACCTGGGGCTGACCGAGCATGATCTGCGCTGCGGCCCACAGGAACCGGCGGACACCGCTGCGCGGGACCGGCTGATTCTGGCTGATGATACGCCTTGCCAGATCCACAACAATTGCTCGGGCAAACACTGCGGATTTCTGACACTGGGTCAGCATATGGGCGCAGGACCGGAATATCTGGAAATTGACCACCCTGTACAACAGGCGTGCCTGTCAGCCGTCGAAGAGACAACCGGTGAAACCAGTCCCGGCTATGGCATCGACGGGTGTTCTGCTCCGAATTTCGCGACCTCACTTGCGGGGTTGGCACGGTCGATGGCGTGGTTTGCCAGCGCGGCAGACCGCTCGGACCGGTCCAGCGATGCTGCGGCACAACTGGTTGCGGCCATGGTCAAGCACCCCGAACTGGTGGCCGGTGAGACCCGCGCCTGCACCGAACTGATGCGCGCAATGAACGGCCGCGTCGCCATCAAGACCGGGGCCGAGGCCGTCTTTGTGGCCATAATCCCGGAAAAACGCATGGGCGTTGCGCTGAAGATCACCGACGGCACCACCCGCGCCAGCGAATGCGCGATTGCTGCCATTCTAGTCAGCCTTGGTGTGCTGGAGGCCGATCACCCGGACACCCGCAAATTCATGAACGCCACACAATACAGCCGTCGCGGGCTGGAATGCGGTGTGATCAAACCTGCGCCGGGCTTCCCCGGCTAAGGTCCTCACATCTCGATCTCATGCACCTCGGCCACTTCGACCGAGCCTGAACCGTTGACGACCATCGGACAGCCCTTGGCCATCGCTGTCGCTACGTCGATGCTGTCGGCCTTGATCACCGTAAAGCCCGAGGCCGGGTTCGCACCGCCGTTGTCAACGACCCCGCTGCTGCTGACGGTATAGGATTGTCCCACCGGGTTGCCGGGGATCTCCAGCGCCTCACCCATGTCCTGAAACCAGGCACCCCAGGCGGCCATGGTCGCCTCAATCTCGACGGGGTCGGTTGGGGTGTGACCCCCATGATAGACAAACAAAAATTGGGGCATGTCGCTCCTCCCTGATGAAAACCTATTTGCAAAGTGCTTCGAGTTTACGCAGCGAAGATGTCCAACCCTGATTGTGGTTGGCCGCCGCTTCGGCATCGGCCAGTTCTTTGTGGTCCAGTGTCAGTCGTGATCCGGTGCTTGTCTCCGCAACCGACAAGGTCACGTGGCTTTCGTTGCCACGCTGGTCCTGATCATCATGCCAGCCCCATGTGAAGCCCACTGATTTGGGTGGATCGACATGGGTCACATGGCCTGAAACCTTGTATTGCTGTCCCTCGCTGTTTTCCATAACCGAATACCATGGGCCTGTTCGTGAAAAATCCAGATTGTGTTCGGGCACGTGCATTCCTTCGGGACCCCACCACTGCAACAACCTGCTGCCGTCGCTGATCCATGCAAACAAATCTTCAGGGCTGACGGGGAAGTCCCGCTCCAGTTTCAGGTCGGCCATGAATTCTCCCTTTCGATAATGTCACTCAGACGATCGAGGCTGCTTTCCCAGAATTGACGTTTGGATATGGTCCAATCGGCGATCATCCGCAGCCCTTCGGGACGGACAGAATACATCCGCTGTGTGCCCTGGACGCGCTGCTGCACCAAACCAGCTTCACGCAAGACCTTTAAATGGCGCGAGATCGCAGCCCCCGAGACACCTCGCCCTTCGATCAGGTCACCGGCAGGCAGTTCACCCTGTTCCATCAATTGTTCAACAATCGAGAATCGGGTGGCGTCAGACAGTGCTGAAAAGGCGGTCAGAAGCGTTCTCATGACCCCTATTTAACATAAATGTTAAATAAAAGATAGCCTCGGTTATTCGTCTGCAAAGTCAGCGCGGCTGTAACCTTGCAGATAAAGCAGCGCCGTCAGGTCACCGTGATTCACGCGCACGTCGCATTGGGCGGCAACCGAAGGCTTGGCATGAAGGGCAACTCCGGTTCCTGCCCGGCCCAGCATTCCAAGGTCATTTGCCCCGTCGCCCACTGCCATCACGTCTTTCTCAGACAGCCCAAGCCGGGTTGAGATCTGTTCAAGTGCTTCGATCTTGGCCTGACGCCCTAAAATCGGACGCGCAACATCGCCCGTCAGTTTCCCGTCTTCAGCCAACAGCGTATTGGCCCGGTTTTCATCAAACTCCAGCAACTCTGCCACCCGTGCCGTAAAGGCTGTGAACCCGCCCGATACCAACGCAGCATAGGCACCGTTCGACCGCATCGTGGCCAGCAATGCCTTACCACCCGGCATGAGGGTGATCCGTTCGGCCAAAACTTTTCCAATGACGCTTTCATCTAGATCCTTGAGCAAACCGACCCGTTCGATCAGCGCCCCTTCGAAATCCAGCTCTCCGTTCATGGCGCGGGCAGTGATGTACTTGACCCGCTCACCTACACCCGCTTCATCCGCCAGTTCATCGATGCATTCTTGCTGGATCATCGTGCTGTCCATATCGGCCAGCAGCATCTTTTTGCGCCGTCCTTCTGCAGGTTGCACGATCAGGTCGACACCCATGCCCTGCAAGTCCGCCCAGACGTCCCAGCGATTGTCGGGCATGTCGCTCAGTTCAAACTCTACCGCCTCATCCGGGCTGAGCCAGATAACATCCCCACCACCCCACGCATTGCGCAACGACTCGGGCAGGGCACTGTCCAGCGAAGGCGCTGCAGGATTGGTCAGCAAAGTTGCGACATACATATTCATTCTCCAATACCTTGCGCGTGTGCGGCGAACTAAGGGATCAAAAGACTGCGTCCTTGTTCAGTCAGTTCCCAACAGGTCTGCCCCTCAAACACGGCCACACCCACCGGACGCCCATAGCCCGCGCCTGTATCCAGGTTGACGCGATTTCCATAATGCTTCGCCTGATCCACTGGCGTGTGACCATGCACGATCAGCTTGGGATGCGTACCTCGATGGTTGTGAAATTCCTGCCTGATCCAGACCAGATCACTTGCCCGTTGTTCATTGAGCGGCACGCCCGGGCGAATGCCCGCATGAACAAAAGCAAGTTCGGGCGTTTGGTGCATCAACACCAGATCGCGCAGGAAGGTCAGGTGCGATTTCGGCACTGCCCCCTTTGCCATCCGGTGCAAGTCTTCCAACCGTATTTGACCTTCAAACTCCACTCCGTAACTACGTAGTGTCTCGATTCCGCCCAACCGGTCATGTAGCCAGTGATACCCCACAAGTAGATGCGGATCGTGGCGCGGGATGTCTTCCATGAACCAGGCGAACATACGGTCGTGATTGCCCAGCAGGGTGATCCAGTTCCGACCCGCATCACGCCCGGTGATCAGGTGATCAATCAAGCCCCGACTATCGGGGCCGCGATCCACATAATCCCCTAAAAACACCACCTGAGCATCCGGGCCACCATCATGTTGGATCAGAGAAAGTGCGCGCTCTAGCTCGGCCACCTGCCCGTGCAAATCGCCGATTACATAGACAGGCTGTGTCATTGACATCCTCCGCCGGTAAGGTTCAGCTCGCTTGTGCCTCAGAACACGATTTCAGCGAACAAAGGACCCGGATCTTTTCAAAACCGGGTCCTGAACTGTTTCTCAAACTCAACAGGCCACGTCAGGCGACATCAAACACCAATGGTTTGATCTGCGTGAACAAGCCCGTTTCCGCCAGCTTGGCGCGTGCCTCGGCCGGAACCGGTTCGTCCACGTAAAGCAGCGCAATGGCTTCACCGCCTGCCTCGGACCGACCAAGGGTAAAGTTCGCGATGTTAACGTTGTTCTCACCCATAGTCTGACCCAGCGCACCAATGATACCCGGAACGTCTTCGTTGGTCGTGTACAGCATATGAGCGCCGATCTCGGCATCGATATTGATGCCCTTGATCTGGATAAAGCGCGGCTTGCCGTCGCTGAACACGGTGCCCCCGATCGAACGTTCGCGCTTATCGGTTACAACGGTGACTTTGATGTAGCCCTCAAACGCGCCCGATTTGTCCTGATTGGTGGTCGAGATTTTGATCCCGCGTTCCTTGGCGACAACCGGGGCTGAAACCATATTCACCTCGGGATTGAACTTCTTCATGATCCCCGCGACTACGGCGCAGTTCAACGCGGCAAGGTTCATTTCAGCAGCCACACCATCGTAGAGGATGTTGATCGCCTTGACCGGCTCATCCGTCATCTGGCCGATGAAGCTGCCCAGATGACCGGCCAGCTTGATCCACGGGCCCATGACTTTCGCCTCTTCCGCCGTCACGCTGGGCATGTTCAACGCATTTTCCACAGCACCGGTCAGCAGGTAGTTCGAGATCTGCTCGGCCACCTGCAACGCCACGTTTTCCTGCGCTTCGGTCGTAGCCGCACCAAGGTGGGGCGTGCAGACCACGTTGGGCAGATTGAACAGCGCGTTTTCCTTGGCGGGTTCCTCACTGAACACGTCAAAAGCCGCCCCGGCCACGTGACCGGATTGCAGCGCTTCGGCCAAAGCGTCTTCATCAACCAATCCACCACGGGCACAGTTGATGATGCGCACGCCTTTCTTGGTTTTGGCAAGGTTCTCGCGGCTCAGAATATTGCGGGTCTGGTCGGTCAGCGGCACGTGCAAAGTGATGAAGTCGGCGCGCGACAGCAACTCGTCCAGCTCGACTTTTTCCACGCCCATTTGCGCAGCTTTCTCTTCGCCCAGATAGGGGTCATAGGCGACGACCTTCATCTTCAGGCCCAATGCGCGCTCGCAGACGATACCACCAATGTTGCCAGCACCAATTACGCCGAGCGTCTTGTTGGTCAGCTCGATCCCCATGAACTTGGATTTTTCCCACTTGCCCGCATGGGTCGAGGTAGAGGCCTCAGGGATTTGCCGCGCCACGGCAAACATCATCGCAATCGCATGTTCTGCGGTCGTGATCATGTTGCCGAACGGCGTGTTCATCACAATCACGCCTTTTTTTGAGGCCGCATCCTTGTCGATATTGTCCGTGCCGATACCAGCGCGGCCAATGACCTTCAGCTTGTCGGCTTTCTCCAGAATGGTCGGTGTGACCTTGGTGGCGGAACGAATGGCAAGACCGTCATACTGACCGATCACCTCGGCCAGCTTGTCTTTGTCCTTGCCCAGATCGGGCATGAAATCCACATCGATGCCGCGATCGCGGAAAATCTGCACGGCGGTTTCGCTGAGCTTGTCAGATACGAGTACTTTAGGGGCCATATCTCTGGTCCTTGAATTGTATGGAAGGTCCGGGCCTGAACCGGCCCGGCAAAAAAGGTCAGGCAGCTTCGGTTTGCGCTGCGATCTCGGCCTCGAAGGCCCAGGCCAACCAAGGCAACATCGCCTCGATATCCGAGGTCTCAACCGTACCGCCGCACCAGATACGCAGACCCGCAGGCGCGTCGCGATAGGCCCCGATGTCCAGCGCGATATTCTCAACCTCAAGCCGTTTGGCCACAGCCTTGGCGAAGCTGGCTCCGTCCTGAATGCGCGCGTCGGTGAACTTCAGGCACACGGATGTGTTCGACCGCGTCGCCGCGTCTTCGGCCAGATTGGCAATCCAGTCATTTTGTGCACAGAACACATGAACCGCATTGGCATTTGCGTCCGCACGAGCAATCAAACCCTGCAAGCCACCGACCGAGCGCGCCCAGTCCAGCGCAAACAGGTAATCCTCGACCGCCAACATAGAAGGCGTGTTGATCGTGGCACCGGTAAAGATACCGTCGATCAGCTTTCCGCCTTTGGTCAGACGGAAAATCTTGGGCAGCGGCCATGCTGGGGTGTAGCTTTCCAGCCGTTCAACGGCACGAGGGCTCAGGATCAACATCCCATGCGCTGCTTCGCCGCCCAGAACCTTTTGCCAGCTAAAGGTGGTCACATCCAGCTTGTCCCAGGGCAGGTCCATTGCAAAGGCCGCCGAGGTGGCATCGCAGATTGTCAGACCCTGACGGTCATCTGCGATCCAGTCGCCGTTGGGAACCCGCACGCCAGAGGTGGTGCCGTTCCACGTAAACACGACGTCATTGGCGAAATCGACCGAATCAAGATCGACGATATTCCCGTAATCGGCGGTTTTAACCTCGGCATCGATCTTTAGCTGCTTAACCACATCCGTCACCCAGCCCGCACCAAAGCTCTCCCAAGCCAGCATCTCGACCTTGCGCTCACCTAGCAGCGACCACAGCGCCATCTCAACAGCGCCGGTGTCCGAGGCAGGAACGATGCCGATCTTGTAATCCGCAGGAATGCCCAGCACCTCACGCGTGCCTTCGATGGCAGCTTTCAGCTTATCCTTGCCAACAGCAGCGCGGTGAGAACGACCCAGCGCAGCATCGGCCAGCTTGGACAGCTCAAATGTGGGGGGTTTGGCACAAGGGCCCGAGGAAAAACGCGGATTTCCCGGCCGCGTTGCCGGTTGTTCAATCGTCATCTGTATTACCCTTCCAGATACACGCCCCTCGTTGGGGAGGGGTGTCCCACGGACAGAGCTATGGGGGCTTTGCAGCTGCAGCAAGCAGAAAAGACGCTTGGCCGGGCAAAAACGACATTTGAAGAGGCATCACATCGGAACGCTTGTTTCCGATTGGCGAAAACCCCGCCATTGATTTGGCGGGGTTTTGTTTTGGGTTTACTCGGCTGCGTCGAGATATTCTTCCATTGGGGGGCATGTGCAGACGAGGTTTCTGTCGCCATATGCGTTGTCGACGCGGTTGACGGGGGACCAGTATTTGTCGACGCCCATGGAGCCCGGAGGGAAGCAGGCCTGTTCACGGGTGTAGGGGCGGTCCCAGTCGCCGACCAGATCGCGCACCGTGTGGGGGGCGTTTTTCAGCGGGTTGTTCTCCGCGTCGATCTTGCCGTCGATGATGTCCTGCGCTTCCGCCCGGATGGACAGCATGGCATCGCAGAAACGATCCAGTTCGGCCATGGGTTCCGATTCCGTGGGTTCCACCATCAGGGTGCCCGCCACCGGCCAGCTCATGGTCGGCGCGTGGAAGCCTGAATCGACCAGACGCTTGGCCACATCGTCGACGGTGACATGCGCCGCTTCGTCCAGCGGACGGGTGTCGAGGATGCATTCATGCGCCACACGCCCCGTTTCCGAGGTGTAGAGGATCGGATAGGCGTCCTTCAGGCGCGCAGCGATGTAGTTGGCGTTCAGGATCGCCACTTTGGTCGCCTGCGTCAGACCCGCGCCGCCCATCAGCAGCACATAAGCCCAGCTGACCGGCAGGATCGAGGGCGAGCCGAAGGGCGCTGCCGAGACCGGACCCACGGCGGTGCCGTATTCCGGGTGGCCCGGCAGGTGCTCTTCCAGGTGCGCCTTGACGCCGATCGGACCCATGCCGGGGCCGCCACCGCCATGCGGAATGCAGAAGGTTTTGTGCAGGTTCAGGTGGCTGACGTCACCGCCAATATCCCCCGGACGCGACAGACCCACCATGGCGTTCATGTTGGCGCCGTCGATATAGACCTGACCGCCGTGATCATGGGTGATCTGGCAGACCTCCTGCACGGTGGTCTCGAACACGCCATGGGTCGACGGGTAGGTGATCATGCAGGCGGCCAGGTTGTCCGAATGCTTTTCCGCCTTGGCGCGGAAGTCGGCCACATCGATATTGCCGTTCTCATCCGCCAGAACCGGCACAACCTGCCAGCCCACCATCTGGGCCGAAGCCGGGTTGGTGCCATGCGCCGAGGTTGGGATCAGGCAGACATTGCGCTGCCCTTCGCCGCGCGCGAAGTGGTAGTTGCGGATGGTCAGAAGGCCCGCATATTCGCCCTGCGCGCCCGAGTTGGGCTGCTGGGAGATCGCGTCATAGCCGGTGATCTGGCACAGCTTGTCGTTCAGATCGGCGATCATCTCGTGATAGCCCTGCGCCTGATCTTCGGGGCAGAACGGGTGCAGATTGCCAAACTCGGGCCAGGTGACCGGGATCATCTCGATCGTGGCGTTCAGCTTCATGGTGCACGAGCCCAGCGGGATCATCGCCCGGTCCAGCGCCAGATCGCGGTCGGCCAGACGGCGCATATAACGCGTGATCTCGGCCTCGGCCCGGTTCTTGTGGAAGATCGGGTGGGTCAGGTATTCGCTTTCCCGCAGCGCATAGTCCGGCAGGCGGTACTGCTTGTTCGAGCTGTCATCGGTGCGGTCGATGCCAAAGGCACCCCAGACGGCCTCGATGGTCTCGGGGCGGGTCTGTTCGTCCAGGCTGATGCCGACCTTGGTCTCGCCAACCTTGCGCAGGTTGACACCGCGCGCCACGGCAGCCTCCATGACGGTCTTCTGCAGGTGGCCAACCTCAACCGTGATGGTGTCGAAGAACACCTCCGGCTCAACGGCAAAGCCCGCCTCTTCCAGACCAGCGGCCAGGCGCGAGGTCTTGCGGTGCACCGATTGCGCGATGGCCTTGATGCCGTCGGGGCCATGGTACACGGCATACATCGAGGCAATGACCGCCAGCAGCGCCTGCGCGGTGCAGACGTTCGAGTTCGCCTTCTCACGGCGGATATGCTGCTCGCGGGTTTGCAGCGACAGGCGATAGGCCTTGTTGCCACGGCTGTCGATGCTGACACCGATGATCCGGCCCGGCATCGAGCGCTTCAGCTTGTCGGTGGTTGCCATATAGGCGGCGTGCGGGCCGCCATAACCCATCGGAACGCCAAAGCGCTGGGTCGAGCCGATGGCGATGTCCGCGCCCATCTCACCCGGGGACTTCAGCAGCGCCAGCGACAGGATGTCGGCGGCGACGATGGCAATGGCTTTATGTTCGTGCAGCGCGGCGATTTCCGATGTGAAGTCGCGCACGTGACCATGGGTGCCCGGGTATTGGAAGATCGCACCAAAGACCGCGCCCGCATCCAGGCCGTCGGGATCACCCACCTGCACGTCGATGCCCAGAGGCTCGGCGCGCGTCTTAATGACCGCGATGGTCTGCGGGTGGCAATTCTTGTCGACAAAGAAGGCCGCGTTGTTGGCCTTGGACCGCCCGCCACGCTTGGCCATGGCCATGGCTTCGGCAGCCGCTGTGGCTTCGTCCAGCAAGGAGGCGTTGGCCACGTCCAGCCCGGTCAGGTCAGAGACCATGGTCTGGAAGTTCAACAGCGCCTCAAGACGACCCTGGCTGATCTCGGGCTGGTACGGCGTGTAGGCGGTGTACCAGGCCGGGTTTTCCAGAATGTTGCGCAGGATCGGCGCGGGTGTGGTGGTGCCGTAATAGCCCTGACCGATCAGCGAGGTCAGAACCTTGTTCTTGCTCGCCACCTCTTTCATGTGGAACAGAGCATCACGTTCCGTCATCGCCGGACCCCAGTCCAGCGGCTCTTTCTGCCGGATCGCGGGCGGGACGGTGGCGTCGATCAGTTCGTCCAGCGTCTTGAAGCCGATCACCTTGAGCATGTCGCGCATCTCGGTTGGGCTTGGGCCAATGTGGCGGCGATTGGCGAAGTCATAGGCTTCGTAGTCGGTCAGTTTGAAGGCCATCTTTGCGCTCCTCACGGATAGGTCAGGGCCGGCGGAGACTGCGGGAGCCTCCGGCGGGAGTATTTGGAAAAAGATGAAGCGGGGGAGCCCCAAAGACGGGGCTCCGGGTTTGGGTCACCCGATGAAGGCTTTGTATCCGGCCTCGTCCATCAGGTCTTCAAGCTGCGACGCGTCCGCAATCTTGACCTTGTAGATCCAGGCTTCGCCCTCGGGGTCGTCGTTCAGCGCGCCGGGGTTGTCGGCCAGCGCTTCGTTCACTTCGACGATCTCACCATCGACCGGAGCGTAAAGTTCCGAGGCCGCCTTGACGGATTCGATCACGCCGATCTCGCCGTCTTTCTCGAACTCGTCGCCCACTTCCTGCTGCTCGACAAACACCACCTCACCCAGCTGTTCAGCCGCGTGTTTGGTGATGCCCAGCGTGGCGGTGTCGCCCTCAACGGTCAGCCATTCATGTTCTTCGGAATAATAGGTTGCCATCTTGTCTCTCTCCTGACTTCAACGCTTGTAATTCTGTGTGACGAAGGGCAGCGCCACGATCTCGGCCGGTTGCGCCTTGCCCCGGATGATCAGGTTCACCTTCTCACCGGGCGCGCCATGGCCTTTGCTCACATAACCCATCGCAACCGGGCCACCCACCGTGGGGCCAAAGCTGCCCGAGGTGATCTGACCAATCGTGTTGCCCTCAAGGCATTGCACCTCGACGCCCTGACGCGCCGGTGCGCGACCTTCGGGCTTGATGCCCACCAGCTTGCGGGCTGCGCCCTCGGCCAGTTCCTTTTGCACGCGATCCGCGCCCGGAAAGCCGCCTTCTTCCTTGCGGCGTTTCTGAATGGCCCAGCCCAAGGATGCTTCGATGGGCGAGGTGCTCTGATCAATGTCATTGCCATAGAGGCACAGCCCCGCCTCGAGCCGCAGGCTGTCGCGCGCGCCCAGACCCGCCGGTTCGCAATCTTCATGGGCCAGGAACGCCTTGCTGATCTCGATCGCCTTGTCCTCGGGGATCGAGATCTCGTAGCCATCCTCGCCGGTATAGCCCAGACGCGAGATGCGGCATTCAACGCCGTTGATATCGGCCACGGTGGTTTCCATGAACTTCAGATCGCGGGCAGCGGGGCAAAGTTCCCCCACCACATCCTCGGCCTTGGGACCCTGCACCGCCACCAGCGCGCGGTCGAAGATCTCGGTCACTTCGACGCCGTCCAGATTGGCCTGCATATGCGGAATGTCCTGATGCCGCAGCGCCGCGTTCACCACCACAAAGTAATGATCGCCCGCATTCGACACGATCAGGTCATCCATGATCCCGCCATCGGCGTTCGTAAAGAACCCGTACCGCGCCTTGCCTTCCTTCAGCGTCGCATAAGCCTGAGGGCACAAAGCTTCTAGCTTCTCACCCACATTCTCACCGCGCAAAATCACCTGACCCATGTGAGATACATCAAACAACGCCGCCTTCTCACGACACTGCTTATGCTCTCCCATAATCCCCATCGGATACTGGACAGGCATCTCCCAACCCGCAAAATCAACCATCTTACCACCCAACTCAACGTGCAAATCGTACAAGGGCGTGCGTCTAATATCGGTCATGGCGGGTACTTTCCGTATCTAGCGTTTAGAGTGCCGCCTCGTCAGTCTGCCCCAAGCTGAAAAGATTGCAACGATTCCAGTCAGCTTGCGCCTTAAACACTGCCTTTGCGACACGTCTGCATACAGGCGTATGCACATTGATGTTCCTATAGGAAACTTTTTTCCCTTAGGCAACACTCCTTATCTGACCGTTTCCGTCTCGACATCTGATGCTGCTCACTTTTCGGGCGCGGCCCTATTCTGTACGGATTTAAGATATTGATAAGTAATCATTTTTTACTTCACCTTACATCGTCACCCACCAAGCGCCTGTACGGCGACATCCAACACATTGAGACCAGCAAGCAGATCACATTCTGCGGTATCTTCAGCGAAATCATGGCTGATTCCGTTGATCGAAGGCACAAACAGCATGGCAACCGGCATCAGGCGGGACACGTTCGTCGCGTCGTGTAATGCGCCCGACGGCATCTTGCGCCATTTCTCCGGCGCCACTTGCCGCGCACCACTTTCAAGCGCTTCCCGCAATGTCTGGTCCATGGCAACAGGCTCGAGCCCCAGCATCGGGCCATAATCCAATGCCATCCCTTGTTCTTCAGCGACTTCCTGAGCTGTTGCGCGAATGATCTCTTCCATCCGAACCAGCCGATCCGCGTCGCCATCGCGCCATTGCATCGAGAACCGAACCCGACCCGGAACGATAGACGAGGCATTGGGATGCACATCGACACGCCCGATGGTCCAGACAGTCTGTGGCGTTACCACATTGCGGAAGCGTTCATTGAGACGGGTGTTGAACAAGGACAGCGCCTGAAACGCATCCCGGCGCAGGTGCATCGGCGTTGTGCCTGCATGGTTCTGCTGACCCTCAAAAGTGATCAACATATCACGGATACCGACAATATCGGTGACGACGCCAATCTGCTCGCCTGCCGCGTCCAGGGACGGGCCTTGTTCGATATGCATCTCGATAAAGCCGTTGAACCGGGACGGGTCCACAAAAGCACCAGACAATTCGGACATCGAAGACCGCGCGGCCCCAAAACTGACGCCCGCGCCATCTTTCAAACCATCTGCCTGATCCAATGGCAGGCCGCCTGACCAAACGGCCGAGCCTGTGGTTACACCAAACCGGCCTTCTTCGTCCTGAAAGCTGACAACCGAGATTGGCCGGTCGCTGGAACGCGCGATTTCAAGCGCGGCGATGACGCCCAGCGCGCCGTCCAGCCAGCCACCTTCGGGCTGGCTGTCGGAATGCGACCCCATCAGCAACGAGGAACCTTCGGTCAACCCGAACAGATTTCCGACCGGGTCGAAATGTGGTGTCAGCCCGGCGTCCACCATACGCTCAGCAAGCCAATTGCGCGCGTCGATGTCCGCTTGTGAATAGGCCGGCCGGACTACGCCCTTGCCGACACCCGACGCCCCAAATTCACGCAGCTTGTGCAAATCCGCCAAGAACCGTTCGTGATTGACTGGCATGACACCCTCCGAATTTTCCGTGGGCAGACCATAGCCACAAATAAAACTGCGGCGAGGATTTTTTCTGTGGCAGGTGAAACCCCTCTGGTCCCGGGGTGGAACCTGCCCTAAGACGTCTGCGCAAGAGGGACCAACATGTCACATATCACATTGGTGCGGCACGGGCAGGCCAATACCGCAGCGCGCGACGAAGTAAGTTACGACAGGCTTAGCGACTTGGGGCATCAGCAAGCTCGTTGGCTGGGCGCACATCTGCGCGACACGCGCAGCCACTATACCCGTGTTTATTGCGGCACTCTGACTCGCCATGCAGAAACCGCCCAAAGCATGGGGCTGTCTGACCCTATCCGTGATGCACGATTGAATGAGATCGAGTATTTCACACTGGCACAATTGCTCGAAGAACAGCACGGCATTGCAATCCCAACGGATCGCGAGGGGTTTGTCGAACATCTGCCCAAGACCTTTGCCGCCTGGGCCAATGGCGACATCAAGAACACGCCCGAAACCTTCGAAGAGTTCGAGACCCGTGTTCGTGATGCGCTGAGTGAAATCGGAACCGAAGGCGGACCCGCCATTGTTGTCACCTCGGGCGGGCTGATCTCGATGGTGGTACGGCAGGCGATGGGGTTGGATATTCCATCGATGGCGCGGGTAGCCCTTGCCATCATGAACACGTCGATGCATCGTCTGCACCCGATTGGCACCCAGCTGAGTCCGGTTCTGTTCAATGCTGTCCCGCATCTTGAGGCACCCGACCGGCAATTCGCGCAAACCCACCTGTAGTCAGATCGGAGATACCCCATGCAGCTTTATTTTGCCCCTCGCACGATCTCGGTCGCTGTTGTGATTGCTCTGGAAGAGGCAGGGTTGGAGTATGAGGCGATCCAACTGGATTTCGCCGGGGGCGAGCAGACCAAACCGGCTTACCGTCAGATCAACCCCAAAGGTCGGGTTCCGGCGCTAGTGGTTGACGGTGGCATCCTGACCGAAACCGGAGCGTTGCTGGAATTTATCGCTGCCCAAGCGCCGTCGGCAGATTTAGTCCCTGCTGATCCAGTCATGGCCGCGCGCATGCGTGAAGTGATGTTCTATCTTGCGTCGACCATGCACGTGAACCACGCGCACAAGGTGCGCGGAGCGCGATGGGCGGACAAGAAGCCCAGCTGGAAAGACATGAAGGACAAGGTCCCACAAACAATGACAGCATCCTGTGAATACATCTGTTCAAACGGCCTGCGTGGGCCGTTTGTTCTGGGTGAGGCATTCTCGCTGGCAGATGCCTATCTTTATGTGGTTTGCAGCTGGCTGGAAGGCGATGGCGTCGATGTCTCGGCCTTTCCCAAAATTCTTGCCTTCCGCGAGGCGATGGAGGCGCGGCCTTCGGTTCAGGCGGTCCGTGCCGCCGGAATGCTCTGACAAAAGGAATTACGATGACACATCTCTGGGTCCGGGCAGAACAGCGCCCGAACGAGGAACGGGTTGGGCTGACCCCCGAAGGGGCCGCAGCGCTGATCGCGGCTGGCATCCGCGTGACGGTCGAGGAAAGCCATGTCCGCGCCATTCCAATCGACGGCTACAAGGACGCAGGCTGCGAGATCGCACCTGAAAACACGTGGCCCGACGCCCCGGCGGACGCGATCATTTTCGGCCTCAAAGAGTTGCCCGAAGATGGCACGCCCCTGCCCCACCGCCACATCATGTTCGGACATGCCTACAAGGGCCAGCATTCCGGCCGCGCTTTGCTGGAACGGTTCAAGGCCGGGGGCGGCACGCTGTATGATCTGGAATATCTGGTGGATGAAGATGGTCGCCGGGTTGCGGCCTTTGGCTATTGGGCCGGGTATGCCGGTGCGGCAGTCACGCTGAAAACCTGGGCTGCGCAGCAACGGGGCGAGCAATGCCCTCCTGTTGGGATTTATGCCGGTAAGGACGCGCTGAATGCCGATTTGCTGGCAGAACTGGACGCCACAGGGGCCGAACGACCAACCGCCATTGTCATCGGCGCCTTGGGCCGCGTTGGCACCGGCGCTGCCGATCTGTGCGAAGCCATGGGTGTTGCCGTTACCAAATGGGACATGGCCGAGACCGCCAGCGGCGGGCCGTTCCCTGAGATTCTGGACCACGATCTGTTTCTGAATTGCATTTTCGCGCGTCCCGGCACGCCGGTTTTTGTTCCGCGTGAGGCGCTGACCGAACCGCGAAAGCTGACCGCCATAGGCGACGTCGCCTGCGACCCGGACAGCGATTACAACCCGGTGCCGGTCTACGACCGCGCAACTACATGGGACGCGCCTGCCCTTCGCGTGGCGAATGATCCGGTGATGGACGTGATGGCCATCGACAATCTGCCGTCCATGCTGCCGGTCGAAAGCTCGGAAGACTATGCCGCGCAACTGCTGCCGTCCTTGTTGACTCTGACCGATCTGGACAGCGGCGTCTGGGGTCGGGCAGAAGCAACCTACAAAACGCATATTGAAGGGATCTGAACGATGACGATTCACTGGTGTGGCACCGGCCTGTCGGCCATTCCCGGCCTGCGCCGCCTGATCGAAGGCGGGCACAAGGTCACCGTCTGGAACCGAACCATCGAAAAAGCCAAGGCTGAGGTCGGAGACCTGACCGACGACATCCGGGCCTTCGACATCGACGCCCTGGGAGAGGTGCTGGGCAAGGGCGACGTGATCGTCTCGATGCTGCCGGGCGACTGGCATGTTCCGCTGGCAGAGCTGGCGATCTCGAAACAGGCCAACTTCGTCTCATCTTCTTACATCGCGCCCGAGATGCGCGCGCTGGACGACAAGGCACGTGAGGCTGGTGTCGCGCTGGTCAACGAGGTTGGACTGGATCCGGGCATCGATCACCTGATGGCACATGCGTTGGTCGACGACTATCGCGCTTCAGATGCGTTCGATCCTGAAAACCACCTGAGCTTTATCTCGTATTGCGGCGGGATCCCGAAAACGCCCAACCCGTTCCGCTACAAGTTCAGCTGGTCACCTCTGGGTGTTCTGAAAGCGCTGCGCTCGCCCTCGAAGTCAATCCGCGACTATGCCCCGCTGGATGTTGCCCGTCCGTGGGACGCCATCAGCAGCTATATCGCTCCGCTGCCCACACCGGAAAGCTTCGAGGTTTACCCGAACCGCGACTCGATCCCGTTCATGGCGCAGTACCATTTCGAGGATCACTGGCCGGTCAAGGAATTCGTCCGCGGCACTCTGCGTCTGAACGGCTGGGCCGAAGCATGGTCGGACGTGTTCACCGAGATCGAAACTCTTTCCGGGCCCGAAGGCGACGCCCGCCTGAAAGTGATGTCGGACCAGTTCTGGGACGAAAACGCCTATGATGAGGGCGAACCAGACCGCGTTGTGCTGTGCGTTGGTCTGAAGGCGGAAAAAGACGGCATTGAGGTCTGGAACAAGACCTATGTCATGGATGCCTGGGGGGATGCACGCGGCACCGCGATGGCGCGTCTGGTGTCGATCCCGGTGTCTCTGGCCGTCGAAGCGGTTCTGAATCGCGCGATCCCGGCGGGCGTTCACGCCGCGCCCAGCGATCCGAAGCTTGTACAGGGTTGGATGGGAGAGATCGACACGCTGGCACAACATTTGCAGATCGTCGATCACTTGGCCTGATTGAAAGGTGAAAGCCATCCCAGTTTTGCTGGAATGGCTTTCATAGTTCTTGGCTAGGCATGACTTGCATTCCCTTTCGGGCCTTCAGATGTACCGCTCAATCGTGTCTTCGATGTCGCTTCGATTGATGCCAAGCTCGGACAATTGATGATCCGTCAGCGCATTGAGATGCTGTGCCGCACGAACAATGTCGGAGCTGATCGATCGGATACGCATGGCACGGTCGAACAACAGCAATGCACTGGCAGCCGGTGCCGGCTGATTGGTGGGCGGGATAACGTCAAACATACGGATAACCTCACAAACATAGACCTGGGGATGTGTTAACTCAGGGCAAACGCTCCATCACTGGCGGTAGGGTTTGTTGTGGTAAACACTCTCATACGCGCATCGATTGATCTGGTCCCGCTGAACCCCGATATCGGCAAGTTGTTGATCATCCAGCGCCTCAAGATCACGCACAGTTTTTGCAAGAATTCGGCGACGGAAGTGCTCGACCTTTTTGTCGGCGTACTTCGAAAACAGACCATCGAGAAGGCCGTTCTGGGTGTTTACTGCTTGGGTATGTACCATGTCTTTGTCCTCCTAAACTTGATTTGCGTTGTCTTGGTGACATCAAATTTGGGGACGCCGCCTTAACGTTATCAAAGCGCATCATTAAGGTTTGTTTAAGTCTGGGCCGGAGAAAGCATGCGGAGGATGAGTTATGCCGAGGCGTGTCCGCAATTTACGCCAGCAAAGTGTATCTCAATCATAGATAAAGCCCAGATGGCGGCAAAACCGCCATCCTCGTATTTGGCTTGGAAAACGAACTACATCAGGTCGTTCTCAACATCCTCAGCCGAAATGCCCAAAGCATCCAACCCGTTCTCCAGGTGATCCGACAAGTGTGGGGTTCCAATCAGGTAGTCGGCGCAGGGAGTCGAGGCTTCGGACTTGGCGGTGGCGATGGCTTCGGCCAAATCTTCGGCGAAAAAGCTTTCGCGACCGATCCACATGATGGCGACCAGTTCGGCCTGCTCGTCTTCGCCCATGCGATCAATGAACGCCCGCAGCTCGCCCTCGGCCCGGTTCAGTTCGCGGCCCATCATGGCCACCTGGGCAACTTTCCTTGCCGAAATTTCCAACATGTCCTCAGCTCCTGTTGTTCGCGGTTGTCAAACCATCACAATCATCGACAGGGGCCTGAGTCTTTGATCTTACGCAAACTGCGGGTCAGTCCCGAACGCGCGACATTGGCTGATCGGGGACAGGCTGGGAGCGGAACGGGCGGAAGGTTGCCTTTTTCAGCCACAGTTTGAACGCTTGCCAAACAATCAGAGTAAATGTCCGCCGGGCCCCAAACGGACGCCGCAGCAAGGACCACAGGATCACCCGATTGGTCAGCGGTTGACGGGGCCCTGTCAAGGTGGCGATCAACCCACCGTCAGGTCGAGTATAGTCGATCCAAACACCAACCCTGTCAGGGCGGAAATCAAACCGAAACGTATAGCTTCCTTCGATCTTCTGGAATGGCGAAACATGCATCAGCTTGTCCGCCACCACCCGATCCGATGGCTCGATGACCGCAAAGCCAGGCTTGTGGCATAGATAGCTGTGACGTGTCCCAAAGGTGTTCGTCACTTCGGCCACCACCGCATAGAGTCGGTCGTTCCCGTCAAAGCAGAACCAAAAGCTGACAGGGTTGAACACATGCCCCAGAACCCGTGGCTGTGTCAGCAACATTATCCGCGCCGGTTGCGGCACGGCCATCTCGTCAAGGCGGGTACGCACCCACGCGGCACCTTCGCCCTGACTGGGCGCGCCGCCATGATCGCGCGTACGCCAATTGGCGAGGTTTGCGCGGTCACGTGAAAACAAAAGGGGTGTTGTCAACTTGGCCTCGGGGTCGAACAGGATGTAATCGACCGAATACCGAAACGCGTTTTCTATCCCGCCCTTGCGCCCGTGATAAGTGTGGCCCGCGATATGATCTATTTCTTTTGCCATCGTGTGTTTTCAGACCTGCCCATAACCGCTTAAAACAGCATCGTTTTCCGCCGTATTTGTATAGTAGTGTTACGGAAAATAGCGCGAGTTGGATCATAATGTCCCGATAAAGTGATCCGGCTTGGGGCGCGGCCCGTAATGTGGTTATGTTTACCGAGATCAATACTGCGACCTTGGACGAACCTGCGGCTGACACAGCCGCCCCTCAGCCTTGGCGCGGGAAGAAACGCATCAAGGGTAGACAGGTGAACGGAACGAAAGCCAGTTGCGACACCAGAACCGAGTGGGTGGAACACGTCAAACGCATCCGGGATGCGCAGGACCAGTCGGCCTTTGCCGAGCTGTTCCAACACTTCGCGCCACGCATCAAGGCGTTCCTGATAAAATCAGGGTCTGATGCCACCATGGCCGAAGAATGCGCACAAGAGGTGATGGCGACCTTGTGGCACAAGGCCCATTTGTTCGATCCAACACGGGCCACCGTAGCCACGTGGGTTTTCACGATTGCTCGGAACAAGCGCATCGACGTTCTGCGCAAGCAACGCCGCCCCGAACCCGAGGAACTGGGATGGGGACCCGAGGCCGAGCCTGAACAGGACGACGTGATCGCGCTGCAACAGGAAACCGCGCAGCTGCGCACCGCCATGTTGGCGTTGCCCGAGGCGCAGAGAGAGCTGATCGAAAAGGCGTATTTCGGCGACCTGAGTCACCGCGAAATTGCGTCTCAGACCGGGTTGCCCCTGGGAACGATCAAGTCACGTATTAGGCTGGCGCTGGACCGCTTGCGCCACGCGATGAACTGAGATGAGTAAGATGAGCAAGTCGATTAAACATCACCTGACAGATGACCTGCTGATGGCATATGCCGCAGGAACTCTGCCCGAGGCGTTCGATCTGATGGTCGCAACCCATCTTTCCCTGTGTGACCATTGCCGCGCACGGGCCGAGAGCTTTGACGCCGTTGGCGGGCAGGTTCTGGATGATCAGGCAGGCTCGGTCGCCATGTCTAACGCCTCACTCGCGGCGACCATGGCCTTGATTGCGCAGGGTGCGCCGACCCCCAAGCCCGCGCGACCGGGCTGCGCCGTGCTGCCTACCCCTTTGCAGGACTATGTGGGCGGAACCGTCGCGGACATCCGCTGGAAATCCATTGGAATGGGTGTGAAGCAGGCCATTCTGCCGACCACCAAAGAGGCCACGGCACGGTTGTTGTTCATCCCGGCCGGTGCTGCGGTCCCGGATCACGGTCATCAGGGCATGGAACTGACTATGGTTTTGCAGGGTGCGTTTTCGGACGAGGTGGATCACTTTGCACGCGGCGATGTTGAGATCGCTGACGAGGATCTGGAACACACACCTGTCGCGGATATCTCGGAAGACTGCATTTGTCTTGCAGTCACAGATGCACCGTTGAAATTCAACAAGCTTATGCCGCGTTTGTTTCAGCCCTTCCTGCGCATCTGACTGCTGGTGGGTTCCGGCCAAAGCGAAGCTTGAAAGGAAACAGATATGACAGGAAAACTTCTTTTGTCGGCCCTTCTGCTTTGTTTCGCGCCTGCGGCGTTTGCCCAGATGACCGCAGAGGTGCAATTTCAGTCCGGCAATTATGGCACCATGGTCAACGGGGCTGTCACTGGCGACGAATACTTCGACTATGTGTTGGGTGCAAAAGCCGGTCAGGAGATGTTTGCCGACCTTCAGGTCAGTGACACCAATGGGAACGGCGTGGTCTATTTCAATATCCTGCCCCCGGGCAGTGATGGGGTCGCGATCTACAATGGATCGATTGACGGCAACACCGCCCGGATTAACCTGCCAGAGGACGGAGACTATACAATCCGTGTCTATCTGATGGGCAATGACCGAGATACCGGCAAAACCGTCGGGTATAACCTGGACTTGTCAATCCAGTAAGTCTCAACCTTCGTGACGCGCCAAAGGCACAACGTCTGACGCGGCATCAGGTGCGATTTCTTCGAAATCGAAATTGTCCAGACGCTGCGCCCGTCGGCCAGCTTTCTCCGCACTGATCTTGATTTCCGAGATATCCTTGGCCGCCTGACCAAAATGACGATCAAGATTGGTCACACGATCACCCAAACGCTCCACATCCTTGTGCAGCAGTCCCAATTCTTTGCGGATCGCACCTGCCTGTTCGCGCATCCGGGCATCTTTCAGGATCGCGCGCATCGTGTTCAGCGTCGCCATACAGGTGGTGGGTGAAACGATCCACACGCGCTTGCTGAAACTTTCCTGAACCAGCTCAGGGAACTTTGCGTGAAGCTCGGCGTAAACGGCCTCGGACGGCAGGAACATCAGCGCACCATCGGCGGTTTCACCGTCCAGGATGTACTTCTCGGCAATGTCGTTGATATGTTTACGCACTGTGCTGCGGAACATCTGCAACGCCGCTTTCAGCTCAGCGTCATTGGTTGCGCCGATCAGCGCTTCATACGCCTCCAGCGGGAATTTGCTGTCGATCACGATGGGGCCGGGCGGGTTCGGCAGATGGATAAGGCAGTCCGCACGACGCCCATTCGACAGGGTAGCCTGCAACTGGAAACTGTCCCTTGGCAGTGCCTTTGAGACAATGTCCGTCAGCTGGATTTCGCCAAACGCTCCACGCGTCTGCTTGTTCGACAGGATATCCTGCAGACTGAGAACGTCACCAGACAGTTTGGTGATATTGTCCTGCGCTTTGTCGATCGCGGCCAGACGCTCCTGCAATTGGGTCAGGGATGTCGCGGTCTGTTTCGATGACCCATGCAGCGATTCTTTCATCCGCTCCTGCATTTCGGCCAGCGCGCGTGCAGACTTCATCGCGTTGTCCGCCAGCCGGTCATTCATCTGCTGCTGAACCGAGGACAGGCGCGCTTCAACCGTTTGGATCACTTGCACCTGCGCATTGGCCTGCGTGTCCGAGACATGCTGAAGACCGCCGCGCAATTGTTCCTGCCCCTGCCCCAGTTGCTGCACATGCTGTCCCAGATGCGCCATCTGCCGCGCCAGAGGTTCTGCCATCCGGGCCGAGCGATTGGCCGCCCGCAGCGACAGGAACAAAAGCAGCAGGATCAGCAGGACAACCCCGCCACCGGTCAGAAGAACCGGGTCATTCAAAGGGATTTGGGTGCCTGCAATCTGGATCATGTCAGTCTTTATGTTCTCGTTTTGTTTCGATCTTCTTAATAGGTTCTGAACGACGGATCAACTGCGCCCGAACAACCGCTCGATATCGCTGAGCTTCAATTCCACGTAAGTCGGCCGCCCATGGTTGCACTGACCGGAATGCGGCGTTGCCTCCATCTCGCGCAGCAGGGCGTTCATCTCTTCGGCGCGCATCCGGCGACCCGAGCGGACAGAGCCGTGGCAGGCCACCCGGCTGAGGATTGCCTCGATCTTTGCCTGAACCATCTGGCTTTCGCCCTGATCAGCCAACTCATCAAGGATATCCAGGATCATCGCGCGGGCATCGACCTCGCCCAAAATGGCAGGAGTTTCACGCACAGCGATGGCCCCGCCGCCGAAGGGTTCGATGGTCAGACCAAAGCGCGTCAGGTTATCAGCTACGGCCATCAGACGCGCACAATCGCCTTCAGACAGCTCCACGATTTCCGGGATCAGAAGCGCCTGCGCCGCAACGCCGTTTTCCGCCATCTGGTTTTTGAGCTTTTCATAAACCAGCCGTTCATGTGCGGCGTGTTGATCCACGATCACCATACCGTCAGCGGTTTGCGCGATAATGTAATTCTCGTGCACCTGCCCCCGCGCAGCCCCCAATGGCAGGTCCTGCGGTTGAGGTTCTTCTGTCTCGGCAATCGGCGAAACCGGGGTGGGCTCGACAATGCTGCCGCTGTAATCCTGAGCCAGTTCAGCAAAGCCCGGAGATTGCGCCCGATACGCCGCCTGCCGCGCTGCTGGCGAAGGTCGATCCATCTGATACACACGGGCCGGGGCAGATTGCGCAGGTTCGGGCCGCATCGCCCCCAGGGTCGCATTGGCCACGGTCGAGGATGCCCGATGCCCGGCCTCGGCCAGAGCATGGCGCAGGCTGGACACAATCAGACCGCGCGCAACGCCGGGGTCGCGGAACCGTACCTCGGATTTGGCGGGATGAACGTTCACATCCACCAGCGTCGGGTCACAGTCGATGAACAAAGCCGCCGCCGGATGCCGATCCCGGCTAAGGAAATCGAAATAGGCGGCCCGCAAAGCGCCAGTCAGCATCTTGTCACGCACAGGGCGGCCATTAACAAAAAGATACTGCGCCACCGCAGCACCGCGCGAATAGGTCGGCAAGGCAGCATAGCCATAAAGCCGGATGCCTTCGCGCGTGGCGTCGATTTGCAGCGCATTCTCGGCAAACTCGCGCCCGATCACGCGGGCCAGGCGGGCGTGGAGCGCATCGAAGAGATCTCCGTTCTCGCGATCCGCGCGGAAGGTCACACGACCTTCACCGCCACCGGACACATCGCGCAGCGTGAAGGTTACGGATGGCTCGGCCATGGCCAGCCGTTTCACCGTATCGGTGATGGCTTGCGTCTCGGCCCGGTCGGTGCGCATAAACTTCAGCCGGGCGGGCGTGGCAAAGAACAGATCGCGCAGTTCGACGACTGTGCCCGCGCGCAGGGCGGCGGGTTTGACCGCGCCCATCTTGCCGCCCGCAACGTGGATCTGCGCCGCCTCGGCACCCGGTACGCGGCTGGAGATGGTCAGACGCCCGACCGCACCCAAAGAAGGCAGCGCCTCTCCGCGAAACCCAAAGGTATGGATGTTCAGCAGGTCCGATCCGTCAATCTTTGACGTGGCATGGCGGGACAACGCCAGCGGCAGATCATCTGCCGAAATACCGCAGCCGTCATCTGTGACGCGGATCAGAGTCTTGCCCCCATCCGCAATATCGATGGCGATCCGCGTGGCTCCTGCATCGATTGCGTTCTCGACCAGTTCCTTCACGGCAGAGGCCGGACGTTCCACCACCTCACCGGCTGCAATCCTGTTGATTGCAGCGTCATCCAGTTGCCGAATTACCGGGCGATTTTCGCTGATATTGGGGTTTGCCTGCGCCATACCCCTAGACCTAGCACAGCCTTGCGCGATTCTGCCACTGGTTTACGCAGGTCTTTTGATCAGAGAGGGGGTGTCCGGATGGCCGTGAACGGCTTAGCGCTCAGGTCCACCCGGACGTACCAAGTGAGTGGTGTGATTCAGCTAATGAATGGACGGCGTGTAACATGTGCCGGTATTAAATGCTGCTTAAGATTCATCATTTGGGCATCTGGGCAGAGATTGGCCGATGACGTGCGGACAGGTGCGGCGGGAACATGCCCGATCACGCAGAAGTGTGCGCCCCGATACGCGTGCGGCACGGTCCGAACATGGCGGCTGCGGCAAGTATCAGACCAGACATCGTGGCAATCATGCCAGCCGCGCTGACTGCATCCGACCCGCCCAACCACAAGGGGCCGTACCCAGCCAATACATAGCCCGACACTGCCGAGGCCGTGGCGAACACTATGCTCCATACAATCTGCGCCTCGAGCCGGTTAGTTAGCATCCGCGCCGCCGCCGGAGGGCAGATGAACATGGCGATCACGATGATCGAGCCCACCGCGTCAAATGCCGCCACCGCCGCGATGGCCGCTGTTATCACCAATGCCATGCTCAGAGCACCCGTGCGAATGCCGATCGTGCGCGCAAATCCTTCATCGAAGGTGGAAATCTTTAGCGGTCGCCAGAACAGCCAGGTGAACACAGACACGCCCACCAGAGTTAAAGCAATCCGAGGCAGTTCAGGTGGCAGACCCGCAAGAGCGTCGACATCCAGCAACGATCCCCAACCTGTTGCGTCCAGCCAGATCAGGCTTTCCAGATTGCCGTAAAGCGCATGTTCAACGTCCAGATGCACAGTCGAGGTATCTGTTTGCTCAAGCAGCAAAACACCCGCCGCAAACATTGTGGTAAAGACAACACCCATGGCAGCACCGGGTTCGATCTGACCCAGTCGGCGAATGGCTTCGATCAGAACCACAGCCACAATCGCCGCCCCTGCAGCGCCCAGCATCATTGGCCAGGTCGATATCGCCCCGGTCAACAGGAACGCCACCACGATACCCGGCAGCACCACATGGCTGATCGCGTCGCCAATCAGCGCTTGTTTGCGCAGCACCAGAAAGTTGCCGGGCAAGGCGCAGGCGATGGCCGCAAATGTGCCAATCAGCAGTGGCGTCAGCGACAGTGGGACGAACTCCTCACCACTCATGCCGGCACTCCTTGCGGCCCACCGATTTGACGGTCGATTTCAGCGATCTGATCACGGGTCAGAACGGTCTCGATGTCCCGCAGCCCGTCATAGAGCGCAGCTGTCGCCTCATGCGCCTGATCCGCGCGGACGATTTCCCAGCGTTTTTCATCGCGCAGCGCCTTGGCCGCCCGCGCCTTGCCAGTGTCCGTGACGACCCCGTCTGGCCGGACCAGACCCGCACGACGCAGCAGGCGCAGTGTAAGCGGTTCATAAATCTTCTGCCCCTGCGCCAGCGCCAACAGACCCTGGCGGATATGCACCCGGCGCTGGAAGCGCAGATGCCGCAACACCGCCGCCAGAACCCCGCGCTTTGGGGCGCAGAACAAGGACAGGACGAAGAATGCAAAGCTGACCAGCACGATGATCGGTCCAGTCGGCAAGTTGGGGGCAGAAGCGGAAACGGCAGCACCGATGTACCCGGCCAGACCTCCGGCAAGCCCCGCAAGCAGGACGACGTGCTCGGAACGCTCGGACCAGAACCGCGCTGTGACTGCCGGAATGATCAGAAGCGCCACAATCAGGATCAAGCCCACAATTTTCAGGCCGACCACAGTGACCGCCATGACCAGCCCCATCATCGCAAGATCGATGCGATGGATCGGCAAGCCACGGGTGGCAGCATATTCCGGGTCAAAGGCGACAAGGGTCATGGGGCGACGCAGGATCAGAACCAGAAGCAGCGTCGCCGCACCACCGATGGCGATGATCATGGCATCTGCCCACAGCATTCCGGCGGTCGAGCCTAACAGGAAACCCTCCAAACCTGCCTGACGCCCGACGCCCATGGTTTGAATGATCGTCAGTAGAACGATCCCAAAGCCAAAAAAGACAGACAGAACTGCACCGATTGCTGCGTCTTCGGCAAGTCGGGTGCGCCGTGTCAACCAGTTCATGCAAAGAAGCCCAACCCACGCTGAAATTGCAGACCCTGCCAGCAAGCCCAGCAGATTGCGCCCATCCCCGCCCAGCGCGACCAAGACCATAAAGGCCAGACAGACGCCCGGCAGAGTTGCATGACTGATGGCATCGCTGACCAGCGCACGTTTGCGTAGGAACAGGAATGTCCCTGTCACACCGGCCGATACACCCAGCAACGTCGCACCAACTGCGACCAGCGTGGCGTTATAGCCAAGCTGCAGGGTCAGAGCGTCCCAAATCATGTGTTATCCCAGCGCGCGCGATATCTGATCGATCTGCGCAGTTGCCAAACGCCCGCCATAGGCCGCTTGCAACGTTTCCGCAGTGAACGCCTCGGACACCGGCCCTTCGGCCACTTTGCGGGTATTGATCAGGAAAACGTGGTCGAAGTAGTCGGTCACGGTCGCCAGATCGTGATGCACCACCACAACCGTCTTGCCGGCTTCTTTCAGAGATTTCAGCACCGCGATGATGGCCTTCTCGGTGGCGGCATCCACCCCGGCGAAAGGTTCATCCAGCAAGTACAGATCCGCGCCTTGCGCCAAAGCACGAGCCAGAAACACGCGCTGCTGCTGGCCGCCGGACAACTGGCCGATCTGACGGTCCGCGAAGTCCCGCATCCCGACACGGTTCAAACAGTCCATCGCACATGCCTTGTGGCGGGCACGTACGCGCCCCAGAAGCCCAAGCTCGCGCGACAGACCCATCAGCACAACATCAATCACGCGCGTTGGGAAATCCCAATCCACGCTGGCCCGTTGCGGAACATAGGCAATACGCGCGCGCTGCGCCTCCAGCGGCCGTCCAAATACCGTCACCTGACCGGATAAGGGGGTGACGATTCCCAGCGCCGCCTTGAGAAGCGTGGACTTGCCCGCACCGTTTGGGCCAATGATGGCAGTCATGGCACCGGGCTGGACGGTCATATCAACCGAAAACACAGCAGGCTTTTGTCCGTAGGAAACGGTCAGGCCTCGCACCGCAAGCGGGCTGTCGCCCAGCCCGCGATCCTCAAGCGTCACACCGTCATTGCTGACCAGACCCAGCATTATTCAAAACCCCGCAGACAGTTTGCCGTCCATGCCTCGACCGGGGGCGTCGCCGTTCAACGCACCGCCAATGACTGTGATGTTGTGATCCAGCATCCCGATATAGGTACCCTCATAGGTGCCTTCTGCGCCCATCGCATCCGAAAAAAGCTCACCACCGATGGTCACTTTGTGCCCCTTGGCCGCTGCCCCTTCGATCAATGCGCGAATTGAGCGATCCGAGACCGAGCTTTCGACAAAGACAGCCGTGATTTGGCGGTCAACCAGCAGGTCAACCAATTCGCTGATCCGGTTCAAACCCGCCTCGGACTGGGTCGAGATGCCCTGAATGCCCAGAACCTCGAACCCGTAGCTCTGACCGAAATAGCCAAATGCGTCGTGGGCGGTAAGCAGTACTCTGCTGTTCTCGGGCACCGAAGACAGGACATCCTCGGCATAAGCCGCCAAACGGTCAATATCGGCCAGATGGGCCTGTGCATTGGCTGCAAACACGCCTGCCGCTTCGGGACGAACGTCGGTCAAGGCATCCTGAACCTCTAGCACAACTTCGCGCCAAAGCACGGGCGACATCCACAAATGCGGGTCGTATTTATCTGCGTAATCGTCATGGGCACGCAGTTTGGATTTATCGACCCCTTCGGCCACTGCGACCACAGCGCGTTTGCGTTCGAGATCGTGGAAGAAATCTTCCATCTGTGCTTCCAGATACAAACCGTGCCAAAGGATCAGGTCAGCGCGGGTCATGGCAACGATGTCGCTGCGGGTCTGTCGATAGGCATGAGGGTCAACGCCCGGCCCCATCAGACCTGTGACCTCAACCTGATCACCGCCCACCTGGCGCGCTGCATCCGCGATCATGCCTGTTGTCGCGACCACTTTGAGTGGCGCTTCAGCCCAAGCGGCGATTGGCATCGAAAGGGCCAACGCCAACGCTGCAAGAAAACTCCGACGAATCATCTTCGACCTCAGTTTTGCGTCCTGTTGAGACTGAATATGAGAACCATTCGCAACTAAGTCAACGCTAATGCGAATTATTCGCAAGAAAGCACGCTCTTTTTGTCCAAATGGTCAAAAAATTGCCATTCAAATACATCCAACACCTTCCATTCCCCGGTCTGCCGTGCGAATTTGTCGCAAACCTCCCAAAGGACGTGACTATGGATACGCAGAGCTCAGAAAGCCCCGTGCGCACCGCGCATCTGCCGCAAGTAACCGAACCCCGAAATCCGGGAGTGGATCTTGATCTTGACTGGGTCCGCGCCGTTCAAGCCAATACCTCGGCCATTGAGCGCCGGGCTGCGACCCTTCCCGGTCGGCGGTCGGTCAAAAAGGACTATCAGGCGGCGTGGCTGCTGAAGGCGGTTACGATGATCGACCTGACCACGCTGTCAGGCGATGACACAGTAGGCCGCGTGCGCCGCCTTTGCGCGAAGGCGCGGCAGCCGGTTGCGAGTTCCGTCTTGCAGGCGCTGGATATGCCGCAGATTACCACGGGTGCCGTCTGCGTCTATCACGACATGATAGAAACCGCGGTGGATGCCCTGAAAGGCACCGGCATTCCGGTCGCTGCGGTATCCACTGGCTTCCCGGCCGGCCTGTCGCCGTTCCACCTGCGCGTGGCCGAGATTGAGGAAAGCGTGAAAGCCGGTGCCGAAGAGATCGACATCGTCATTTCGCGCCGTCATGTGCTGTCAGGGGACTGGCAGGCGTTGTATGATGAGATGAAAGCCTTCCGCGTGGCCTGCGGCGATGCCCATGTCAAAGCCATTCTGGCAACCGGAGAGCTGGGCAGCTTGCGTAACGTCGCCCGCGCCTCGCTGGTCTGCATGATGGCTGGCGCGGATTTCATCAAGACTTCAACCGGCAAGGAAAGCGTCAACGCAACCCTACCCGTTTCGCTGGTCATGATCCGCGCCATTCGGGATTTCTATGATCGCACCGGGTATCGCGTTGGGTACAAGCCCGCCGGTGGTATTTCAAAAGCCAAGGACGCGCTGGTGTACTTGTCGCTGATCAAGGATGAGTTGGGCGATCGCTGGCTGGAACCCGACCTGTTCCGCTTCGGTGCCTCTTCTCTGCTGGGCGACATCGAGCGGCAGTTGGAACACTATGTGACTGGGGCTTACTCGGCTGGATACAGACATTCGATGGGCTGAGCCTGCTGAAATGTCTGGACAGTGAGTATTTGGGAAAAGATGAAGTTATGACAGTCAAAGAAATCTTCGAGACCATGGACTATGGCCCCGCCCCAGAAAGCGCTGCCGAGGCGCTGGCCTGGCTGGTCGATCAGGGCGACAAGTTCGGTCACTATATCGATGGCGGCTTTACCAAACCCGGCAAAGGGTTTGAAAGCCGCAACCCGGCGACCGGAGAGGTGCTGGCTAAACTGACGCAGGCGAAACAGGCCGATGTGGACGCCGCCGTGGCCGCTGCCCGCAAAGCGCAACCGAAATGGGAGAAGCTAGGCGGTGCGGGTCGTGCGCGGTATCTCTATGCCATTGCACGGCTTTTGCAGAAACACGCACGCCTGTTTGCGGTGCTGGAAAGCATGGACAACGGCAAACCGATACGTGAATCGCGGGACATCGACATCCCTCTGGCGCAGCGGCATTTCTACTACCACGCAGGCATGGCGCAGTTGATGGAGGCCGAGTTGCCCGATGCGCAGGCTTTGGGCGTTTGTGGTCAGATCATCCCGTGGAATTTCCCACTGTTGATGCTGGCCTGGAAAATCGCACCTGCGCTGGCGATGGGGAATACGGTGGTTCTGAAACCGGCCGAGTACACCTCGCTGACTGCGTTGTTGTTTGCAGATATCTGCTCGCAAGCCGGGCTGCCGAAGGGTGTCGTCAACATCGTGACCGGCGACGGCGCGGTGGGCGAGATGATCGTGAACGCCGACGTGGACAAGATCGCCTTTACCGGCTCGACCGTCGTGGGTCGGCGTATTCGCGAAGCAACGGCTGGCTCAGGCAAGGAACTGACGTTGGAACTGGGCGGCAAGTCCGCTTACATCGTGTTCGACGATGCCGATATTGACAGTGCCATCGAGGGTCTGGTCGATGCGATCTGGTTCAATCAGGGTCAGGTCTGCTGCGCGGGGTCTCGCCTGCTGGTGCAGGAAGGCATTGCAGATCGGTTCCACGAGAAGCTGCGCGCGCGGATGGATGGTTTGCGGGTGGGTAATCCTCTGGACAAATGCATCGACGTGGGCGCGGTTGTGGATCCGGTTCAGTTGCAGACCATCAAGGGCATGGTCGAAAGCAATACGGCGGGTCACGTGCATCAGGCCGCCTGTGAACTGCCCGCAAATGGCTGCTACTACCCGCCAACGCTGATCTCGGGGCTCGAGACATCCGACCCGCTGATGCAAGAGGAAATCTTCGGCCCGGTGCTGGTCTCCTCGACCTTCCGCACCCCGGCTGAAGCGGTCGAACTGGCCAACAACACCCGTTACGGGCTGGCCGCGACAGTCTGGACTGAGAATGTGAACCTTGCGCTGGATATCGCGCCCAAGTTGGTTGCAGGTGTGGTTTGGGTGAATGCCACCAACCTGTTCGACGCCGCCGCAGGCTTTGGCGGCGTGCGCGAAAGTGGCTTTGGCCGCGAAGGCGGCTGGGAAGGTCTGACGGCTTACACCAAGTCCAAAGGCAAGGCCAAACCTCTGGCAAAGGTCGAAGCTACAATCGGCGAAGGGGCTCCGGTCGATCCGATTGACCGAACTGCCAAGATGTATGTCGGTGGCAAGCAGGCGCGGCCCGACGGTGGCTATTCTAAACCCGTTTGGGGCAAGTCCGGTCTGCTTGGCCACGTGGGTCTGGCCAATCGCAAAGACGTGCGCAACGCGGTCGAGGCCGCGGCAGGTGCGAAAGGCTGGTCCAAGACCACCGGCCATCTGCGGGCACAGATTCTGTATTACATCGGCGAGAACCTCTCGGCCCGTGCGAGTGAATTCGCCGCGCGCATCGACACCATGACCGGCAAGAAGGATGGCGCGAAAGAGGTCGAAACCTCGATCCAACGCTTGTTCAACGCAGCTGCCTGGGCCGACAAATATGACGGTCAGGTACATGGCGTCCCGATCCGGGGTGTGGCCATTGCCATGAAGGAACCTGTGGGTGTTATCGGCGCGCTTTGTGCCGATGAAGCGCCTCTGCTGGGTCTGGTCTCGGCGATGGCGCCTGCGATTGCGATGGGTAACCGGGTGGTTCTGGCGGCATCCGAGCCCTACCCGCTGGCAGCAACCGATTTCTACCAGATTCTTGAGACCTCGGACGTCCCCGCAGGCGTGGTCAACATACTGACCGGCAGCCACGCGGAACTGGCGAAACCTCTGGCCTCGCATCTGAACGTGGACGCGGTCTGGTCCTTCTCGTCCACTGACCTTTCGAAAGAGGTCGAAGCGGTCTCGGCCGGGAACCTGAAACGGACCTGGGTCAATAACGCAACGGCATTTGACTGGAGCATGGATCATTCCCGCCGCTTCCTTCAGGCTGCGACCGAGGTGAAAAACATCTGGGTGCCCTACGGCGAGTAGGGCCCCCGCGCATCACGGGAGGCCCATATGGACTTTGCAGGAAAAACCGTCATCGTCGTTGGCGGAACCAGCGGTATCAATCGAGGCATTGCCGAGGCCTTTGCGGCCTCGGGTGCCAAACTGGCCGTCGCCAGCCGGTCACGGGAAAAGGTGGACGACACTGTGGCCGCGCTGAAAGCCGCAGGCGCACAGGACGCCATCGGGGCGGCCTTTGACGTGCGTGATCCGGATGCTGTCGCCGCTGGTCTGAAACAGTTTCACAACGCCTATGGCGATTTCGACGTGCTGGTGTCCGGCGCTGCGGGGAACTTCCCGGCGCTGGCATCCGAGATGTCAGTCAACGCGTTCAAAACGGTGATCGACATTGACCTGATGGGCACGATCCACGTGATGAAAGGGGCCTACCCTTACCTGAAACGCCCCGGTGCCAGCATCATCAACATCTCGGCCCCGCAATCTTACCTGCCTTATGAAGGCCAAGCCCATGTCTGTGCCGCGAAGGCAGGTGTCGATCAGATTACCCGGACGCTGTCGATGGAATGGGGTGTTGAAGGGATTCGCGTGAACTCGGTCGTGCCGGGATTCATCGAAGGCACCGAAGGCGCAAAACGTCTGGCCCCCACCCCGGACGCCGGTGAAGCGCTGCGCCGCGATGTACCGTTGGGCCGCTGGGGTCAACCTCAGGACGTGGCCAATGCCTGCCTGTTCCTCTGCTCGGATCTGGCCAGCTATATCAGCGGCACGGTTCTGGCCGTGGATGGCGCGTTGTATCAACGCGGTTCGGGCAAGTTTGGACAGATGATGGGTGAGATGCTGCGCAGCATGAGGGGGTGAGACACGCTCACCCCCTCATGCTCAGTTCGTGGTTTCAAGACCGACAGGTTTTCCGACGATGGTAAAATGCAGCCCGTCCGGGTCCAGCAATTCGGACGCAACGCGGTTCACGTCTTCCAGCGTTACGGCATTCACCTTGTCGTTGCGGGTTGCGATATAGTCGATTGGCAGGTCTTCCATCTGCATCCCGACCATGATCCCGGCAATCCGCCCGTTGCCATCAAACCGAAGCGGATATGCACCAGTCAGATAAGTCTTGGCATCATCCAGCTCTTTCTGGGTTACGCCTTCGGTCGCGGCCCTGGCCCATTCGTCACGGATCACCTCAACCGCCTCGGCAATGCGGTCATTGGCCGACGAAACTGACCCAAGATAGACAGATGCCAGATCCTTGGGCACCAGATAGGTTCCGATCCCATATGTCAGACCACGTTTTTCACGCACCTCCTGCATCAGACGGCTTTCAAACCCGCCCCCGCCAAGAATGTGATTCAAGACAAACGCAGCGAAGAAATCCGGGTCATCCCGATCAATCCCGGCATGACCAAACAGGGCCACGGATTGCGGCGTGTCGAACTCGACGACGCTGACGCCACCCGGAATGGACACATCGGCTTTGTCAGGAATGGGTTTCCCGGATTCCGGTAAATCGGCGAGTAATTTGTCCAGCAACGTGCCCAGTTCTTCCGCCGTAATGTCGCCCACCGCCCCGACATACAGGCGGTCCCTGGCAAAGACGCTGTCATACGCGGCCACCACGTCATCCCGCGTCAGGGCCGAGACGCTTTCGATCGTGCCCTTCCCTTCAGACCCATAAGGATGGTCGCCATAGGCCATCTGAGCAAAGTTCAGGCCAGCAATCTCATTCGGGTCGGTCTGATCCGAGCGCAATCCAGAAAGGATTTGCGCGCGCACGCGCTCAATCGCATCCTGATCGAAACGCGGTTCGTGCAACGTGGTGTGCAAAAGGTCGACCACCTCATCCCGGTTTTCGGTCAGAAATCGCGCCGAGATTGACACAGTATCATCACCCGCATCATACGAGAAAGACGCGGCCAGAGCTTCCAGTTCGCGGGCATAGGTCTGGGCGTCCATTTCGCCCGCGCCTTCTTCGATCAGGCCGCTCATCAAATTCACAGCACCGCGCTTGTCCGGATCGTCCAGCGACGTCCCGCCACGGAACCGCAATTCCAACGCAGTGAAGGGGATCGCGTGGTCTTCGACCAACCAGGCCTTGATCCCGCCAGGTGAAGTCACCTCTTTGATCTCGATCTCAGCCAGGGCCGGCAGAGCAACCACGCAGGCGATCAGAGTTGCAAGAAACCGTTTCATTGCGTCACCTCATCATCACGCATCAGCCATCCCGTGACAGATGTTTCTGGTTGCAGGACTTCGCGGGCAGCGGCGATGATCTCTTCTCCGGTCACGGCCTGAAGAATGTCGGGCCAAGCCTGCACATCCTCGACCGTCAAACCGCTGGTCAGGGCGCGGCCATACCGGTTGCCGATCCCATCAACATTGTCGCGGGCATAAATCTGGGACGCGCGCAGTTGCATCTTGATGCGGTTCAGATCGTCTTCTTTCACACCTTCAGCGATAAAATCAGCGACCGCCTGATCCATGGCATCTTCGGCCTCTTGCAGTGACACACCCTGCGCCGGAACAACCAGCAAATCGAAGGTCGTGTCATCCAGCGAGACACCGCGGTAGAATGCGCCTGCATAGACGGCCTTTTGCTGATCGAACTGGAGTTTTTCGTTCAGATAAGACGTGGTGCTGCCACCCAGAAGTTCGGCCAACAGGAACAGGGCCGCCGCCTTCTCCTGTTCACCCGGATCGCGTTCGGGGGCCAGATAACTGCGCTGCACATAGGGCTGCGCTACACGCGGATCTTTGTAAGTCAGTCGCCGTTCGGCCGTTTGAGGTGGTTCTTGCGCCCGCATCCGCTCGGGCAAGTCCGGGTTGGCCGGGATCACACCGTAATACTGTTCGGCAAGCGCGCGGACCTCATCAGGTTCGACATCGCCTGTGACCACCAGGATGGCGTTGTTGGGCGCGTAATGAGTTTGGTAGAATGACAATGCATCTTCCATGTCCAGCTCTTCCATCTCGTGCTTCCAGCCAATGATCGGCACGCCGTAGCTGTGGTTGAGGTATTGCGCAGCGTTCATCTGTTCCCCAAACAAAGAGCGCGGGTTGTTCTCGGTCCTTTGGTTACGCTCTTCAAGGATCACATCACGCTCGGTCAGGATATCCTCTTCGCTCAGGCGAAGGTTCCGCATCCGATCGGATTCCATTTGCATCATCAACTCAAGCCGATCAGTCGCGACGCGCTGGAAATACGCGGTGTAGTCGTATGAGGTGAACGCATTGTCATTGCCACCATTGGCCGCAACTGTGGCCGAAAACTCGCCCGGAGCAAGCGTATCGGTGCCCTTGAACAGCAGGTGTTCCAGGAAGTGCGCAATCCCGGATGTCCCCACCGGTTCATCCGCAGATCCGGCGCGATACCAGACCATGTGTTGCACAACTGGTGCACGGTGGTCTTCGACGACGACGACATCCATGCCGTTGTCCAAAGTGAATGTGGTAACCGCTTCTTTTCCGCCCTCGGCCAAGACCGGGGTGGCAGCGATAAGGGCAGCCGACAGGGCTAGGGCCCGAACCATGGGGCATCCTCCGTTTCGTTTCTGGTATTGAAACTACGGTGGTGCGGCCCGGGTTCAAGCCCGATGACGGAAAGTTAAGAATTATTCATTCGGAGGAGAGGACGGCGTTTCAATACCGGCACTACGGGCTGCATCGGTTTCCGCGTACGGATTGATCGATTGCCGTTCATAGACCTGACCGTAGCGATCCACCGGGAACAGGCGCAATCCGGTCCAACGACCACGGCGCTTGCGGAACGCGGCATCTTCGGCTTCGACAACCTGGCGGGCATCAGGCGCGACGCCATACCGGCTGGAGGCTGTGACCAGTGCTGCGTCGGACGACGGTACCGCCGCATTTGGGTTCAACGCGGCAGGGTTTCCACCTAGTGCGGCAACGGCCTCGGCATTGGGGTTCGGATCTGTCAGGTTGCCACCGCCCGGTGTGGGTGCAGGCAAAAACGCATAATCCTGAGGCTGCGTCAGCGGTTTGACCGGCAAGACCGAAAACTCATCCGGACCCTGCCCCGGAGGCGCCAGATCCCGCAGACCGGGATTCGAACATGCCGCAACCGCTGCGACAACAGTCAGAACAAATATGGCGCGCGGCATCCGCATTGGTTTCTCCAACCTGTTTCTGGCGCTTTTATCTCATATAATTCCGCGCGTCACGAGGGCTTTTTGCTGTCGAACAGAACCAACCCCAAAGCGCCTGCAAATATGAACACATCAGCAAGGTTGAACACAAACGGGTTGTTGATGCCGCAACATGACATGTTCAGGAAATCCAGCACATAGCCGTATAACAGCCGGTCCACCACGTTTCCAAGCGCACCGCCTATCAACAGACCTGCGCAAAAGAGCATGAGTTTTGATGCGGCTGTACGGCTGAGCCAGATGAGAACGCCAACACAGATCGCAATCGAGATACCGATCAGCACCCAACGCGCGGCGTCGGAATTCCCCTGAAACAGACCGAAATTGATACCGCGATTCTCGCCGTATTTGAAAACCAGCAGCGGGGGCAGAACGTCGATACCACCGGGTTGTTCGGCCGCGCGCATGACATGCACGACCAGATACTTGCTGATCTGGTCGATCGCAAAGGCGGCAATCGCCGCCCAGAGAAGCAGGCCAGACCGCATCAGTGACGGAAATGCCGCATGCCGGTGAAGACCATGGCCAGACCGGCCTCATCCGCAGCAGCAATCACCTCGTCGTCGCGCATGGAGCCACCGGGTTGAATGACGCAGGTTGCACCGGCCTCGGCGGCTTCCATCAGACCGTCGGGGAAAGGAAAGAAGGCGTCAGAGGCGACAGCAGATCCGATGGTCAGCGGCTGAGGCAGGCCTAGCACATCCGCCATCCGTTCGGCTTTCTTGGCGGCGATCAGGGCCGAATCCACCCGGCTCATCTGACCCGCACCCACGCCCACGGTTGCACCATCTTTGACGTAGACAATGGCGTTGGACTTGACGTGTTTGGCCACTTTCCAGGCAAAAAGCAGATCGCGCATCTGTTCGTCCGTCGGGGCTTTCTTGGTGACGACCGTCAGATCATCCATGCCGACAAACCCGTTATCCTTGTCCTGAACCAGCAAGCCACCAGCTACCTGACGAACGGTTTTACCACCGGCGGTCACGTCTGGCAGACCGTCGGTCGTCAGCAGGCGGAGGTTCTTTTTGGCCGCAAAGATTGCCTTGGCTTCGTCAGATGCTCCGGGGGCAATCACGACCTCGGTGAAAATCCCGGTGATCTCTTGCGCGGTTTCCGCATCCAGCGGCTGGTTCAATGCCACGATCCCACCAAAGGCCGAGGTGCGGTCGCAGTCGAACGCGGCCTTGTATGCCTCAAGCAGCGTAGCGCCCGTGGCCACCCCACAAGGGTTGGCATGTTTGATAATAGCACAAGCCGCGCCCTGAGCAGGGTCGAATTCAGCAACCAGCTCAAACGCCGCATCGGTGTCATTGATGTTGTTGTAGCTGAGTTCCTTGCCCTGATGCTGCACGGCAGTGGCCACACCCGGGCGGTTGGTCCCGTCCGTATAGAAGGCAGCCTGTTGATGGCTGTTCTCGCCATAGCGCAGGGTCTGCTTCAATTCGCCTGCAAAGGCACGGCGTTTAGGTGCTTCAAGTTCCAGCGCGTCAGCCAACCAGTTGGACACGGCGGTGTCGTAAGCAGCTGTACGGGCATAGGCTTTCTGTGCCAGCTTACGCCGGAATTTCGGGCAAGTTGCACCGTTGTGCTGATCCATGTCGCCCAGCAATTTTTCGTAATCCTCAACATCAACCACAACGTTCACAAAGGCATGGTTCTTGGCCGCCGCGCGGATCATCGCGGGGCCACCAATGTCGATGTTCTCGACACATTCATCATAATCGGCTCCTTTGGCGACGGTAGCCTCAAACGGATAAAGGTTCACGACAAGCAGATCGATCGCGCCAATCCCGTGCTCGGTCATCGCAGCGACATGAGTGTCGTTGTCGCGCAACGCCAGCAGCCCACCATGCACCATCGGGTGCAGAGTCTTGACCCGACCATCCATCATCTCAGGGAAGCCGGTGACTTCGCTTACGTCCTTCACCGCAAGCCCGGCATCGCGCAGCGTCTTGGCCGTGCCGCCGGTCGACAGCAGTTCGACCCCGCGCTCGGCCAGCGCCTTGCCCAGCTCGATCAGCCCGGTTTTGTCGGATACGGAAAGCAGCGCGCGGCGCACGGGGTGAAGATCGGTCATGGGTCCAAAGGTCCTTTTGGCGTCAGTCGAATTCTGGCTCGTCCCGGTGCGTATCGCGCACGGCATAGGCTGTGTCCTGTGCCTTGCTTAACGTCCACCGGATGCGCGTCGCATACTCCATTGCGCGCCCGGATAGAACGATCTGTTTTGTCGCGCGTGGCTTTAATCGCCCTTTTTCAAGGTAAACGCTTGGCTCGACGGACAATTTTCCAATGCCATCATGACGGAAAACCCAAATCTCGCCGCTTTTGAGCGCCATAGACACAGCCGCCCCGCCTAAATCCAGCGCCGCATCCACGTCAGGATGCAGATGAAAACGGATATCGTACCCGATCCCCTTGAGCGCTGAGGCGTCCATCGCCTTGTCGAATTGGCGCTTCGCCTTGTCGGTTGCGGTCAGCAGAATATCTTCGACCGCAAGCTCGCGGCCATCGAAGCGCAACTCAAAAGTCCGGGCATGGGTCAGGCCGAACACTTTGGCATATCCGTCATGACCGGCCATGAAGCGGATGCCTTCAAACGCGTCCTCGAAATCAACTGGCACGTCCTGTGGCGCATCCACCAACGCCTGACTTTCGCGGCCCGGCAATGGATTGGCCAACCGCGCGCTGGAAAACCCATCCAGGCACAATGTCGAATGCGAGGGCGTTGCCCGCCCAGCGCGTCGCCATTCCAACCCGAAGCTGGCCCCAGACCCGCAATTCACGATCAACGGACGCCGCCCCGAGGTCAACTCGAACGCCAGCGTAGAGGCATGTGCATTGAACGAGGCCGCACCAGTGGGCGGCGCGCTGGAATCAACGATTACCGTGGTGCGCGCGGCAGACAGGCGCGCATAGCCCATCGGCAATTCGGTCGCCGCCTTGTGCTTGACGCCGCTTTGGGCAAGGGCCTGTTCCAGACGCCCCTCGACTCCGCGCCCACCACCGTGGAACCGCGCCAAAGCACCATCCGCGTGGCGCAAGCTGCGCAGGGTCGGCGCGATCCGCTTGATTGCATTGACCTGCGCGACAGGCGCTCCGCGCCCCAGATCATTCAGCGCCGCCGTCGTCCAACTCAGCAGTGTGAAAACTTCCAGCAACTCCTCTGGGTTGCGCGTTGGAATACCACCCTGCGCGTCCACCTGCCGATCACATTCGCTGGCAAGCGCCCGCAACGCCGGATCGGCCATATGCTCCAACCCTTCCAACGCCAAGCCGGCCTGAACCAGACCCGCCAAAGCTTCAAATCGGGGCAGGCCGGGGGTCGCCGCCTGCCAGCGTTTGGACAGAAACCATGTCTGTTGCGCCAGCGAGCGGAAGAACAACTTGCTTTGCCTGTCATCTGCCCCACGCAACAGAAAAATCGCGTGGTTGATCCAGCGCATGACGCGCCGACCGGTCAGATCAGGCACCCAGCCGGGACCTTGGCCACGACCATGCGCTTCGATCCAGCCAAAAACCCAGCGCTGCGCCTTTTCACGTGCGCGCATGTCTCCAACCGCAGCCAGATCGTCCAACCAGGCAAAACCATGGCGTTCGTCGTCAAAGCCCGCGCTGGGGGCCGCGACGTCCCACAACCCGGTGTCTTCCGCCTCGACCAGATACCCGGCGAACAAAAGGTTTCCGGCAACCAGTTGCCGACCACGCGCAAACGAGCCCACAGTGCGCGGATCCGGTTGCGCGACAAACCCCGTGACCGCCTTTTGCCGCTGGCTCAGGCGCGCGTAGAAACGGTTCTGAAACCGCATCCACCGACTGGTCATGGTGTCCGAGTTCGACATGACGTGTGTTACTCTGCCCCTTGCGCTCTGCTGGCGCTTGAGACCCAACGATAGACCGCGCCGATCGTCAAGTCATCGAAAAGCGTGCGCTTAGGCGGATTTGGTCAGACAGGCGATGTAGAACCCGTCCATGCCACCGCGATCCGGCCAATAATCAGGCCGTAGTCGCAGGCCGCCTTCTTCTGTTATCCAATCCGTATCAACACCTGATATGTTCACTGCGTCGCGATCCACGCTCATGTCGGGATACATCTCCAACGCCTCTTCGATCTGCACTTCCCCTTCGTCCGGCAACAAAGAACAGGTGCAATAAACCAGACGCCCGCCGGGTTTCAGCAAACCCCATGCATAGGCCAGCATCTGCGTCTGAAGCTCGATCAAGCCGCCAAATTCAGACCCATCCTTGGCGAAGGGCAAATCCGGGTGCCGCCGTATCGTACCTGTTGCCGAACACGGTGCGTCCAGCAGAATCGCGTCATACTGTCCTTCATGTTCCAGCGCATCGCCGACAATGACCTGCGCTGTCAGACCCGTCCGTGCAAGGTTTTCGCGCACCCGCTCCGTCCGAGCTTCTGAAACATCCAAGGCCGTAACGTCCGCTCCCGCTGCAGCCAGTTGCATCGTTTTGCCGCCGGGAGCAGCGCAAAGATCCAGCACGTTCTCACCTGCCTTCGGAGCCAGGACGCGAACCGGCAAGGCCGCCGCCGCATCCTGCACCCACCAGTCCCCGGCTTTGTATCCCGGCAGGGCCGAAACCTGACCGGCATCCTGCAGACGAATTGAGCCTGTCGGCAGCACGTCGCCCGCGGGACCATTCGACCCTGGCTTCAAAGTCAGATCAAGCGGTGCGCCTGTGAAATGCGCCTGTTCCATTCCAGCCACGGCACCCGCGCCCCACGCCATGATCAAGGGATCACGAAGCCATTCCGGCAAACGCGGGACACGCATTTTGGGCCAGGCTTCAGGGCCTTCGGCGGCCACCTTGCGCAGAACCGCATTCACCAGGCCCTTCAGACGCCCATGCTTGCGCGAACGGCTAATGATCTCGACCATGGAATTCACCACACCATGCGCCGCTTCACCGTTACACAGCTCGACTGCGCCCAGCCTGAGCGCGTTATGGACTGTCAGAGCAGGCGTGCGGTTCAAGTGATTGTCCAGCAACCTGTCGGCGCGTTCCAGCCCGCGCAAGGTCTCCAACGCCAACCGTTGAGCACGCGCGCGATCTTCAGGCCCCAGCCGGTCCAATGCACCTGCGGCAAGACATTCGGACAACAGGCGACCCTCACCCAGAACCTGATCGAGAAGAAAGATTGCGCTGCGCCGTGCTGCTGTTGCGCTGTTTGCCATGGTACCGCCTTACTGTGACTTGCGCCCGCATTGCCAATGGCGGACGCGGGCGTATATCAAGACACAGCACGGAAAGGAACCCGATGTCATGAGTGACGACCGCAAAGACCTGCCCCCAGCCGCCCAACGCGCACTGGCCGAAGCGGAAGAACGCCGGCGCAAAGCCGAGGCTGAGGCCAAGGCGTTGCCCAAGGAATTGGGCGGTCGCGATGGACCGGACCCGGCCCGCTATGGCGATTGGGAAAAGAAGGGCATCGCCATCGATTTCTAAGCGCTCAGCCGCGCAGCGCCTGTAAAAAGTCTTCGATCAATGCGCGTTGTTTTTTGGACTTCGCCCGATCTTCGGGCCAGGTTAGCCAATACCCGTCTTTGGTTTGCAACTCCGGCAGGCCCATCCTGCGCAACCGGCCCTCTTGAAGGTCGGCGAAAGCCAGAGGAACCGATCCCAGCACCACTCCCAGCCCGCGCCGCGCTGCCGAGATCGCGTGTTCCATCGAATCAAAACTGATTTGGGACGGCGGTGCATCCTCCTGATTGCATTTCTGGGCCCATTCCCGCCATCCGGGGCGTTCTCCGCGCAAATCGATCAAAGGCGCACCCCACTCGATTCCCGGTGCCGCCATAGGCACAAGAACCTCATGCGCGATCAAGGCCGCATCGCGCCCGGCCCAAATGCCACGGCCATATCGGATTTGCAGCCAGGTCCGCTCTTCATCCAAAGTCGACCGGCGTGCCCCTGAATCGGTCAGCACCCGAACCTCGGGCCGCAGTTTTTGAAACGCTGGCAAGGCCGGCAGGACAAGCGCGTGAATGTTGGACGACAATCCGGCGACGCGCAGCTCTCGTGGGGACTTTCCGAACAGATCCTCGGTATTGCGCTCTAACGCCTGCAAGCTGTCTTGCACCAAAGGCAAATAGCTCTCGCCTTCCACCGTCAGCGACACGCCCCGCGCTTCGCGCACGAACAAAGACCGGCCCAGCCATGCCTCGAGATTACCGATCCTTTGGCTTACAGCGGCCTGAGTCAAACCAAACTCTTTGGCCGCAGCCGAGAATCCACCCAAACGCCCCGCAGCTTCGAACACGCGCAACCAGTCCAGCGGCGGCAGTCCGATCTTTTTCTTAGCCATAAGTTTTTCCAAGCCTCAGCCGAAATAAGGATTAATTGTCGTAATGCCATGAACGGCGTATCTGCTCAACCAAAGCTCGCGCCGAACAGGAGACCCCCCAATGCTGCGCACCGCCACTTATGACGCTTCGGTCGTGACCGTCGCATTCGACACCGGAGCCGAAGCCCGCTTTCACGCGATCTGGTTGCGCGACAACGCGCTTGATCCTGAGACCCGCTCACCCGGAAACGGTCAGCGCCTGATCACGATCGGCGACATTCCGTCCGACGTCTCAATCAGCGCGGCCGAGGTTGTTTCTGGCGATCTGAAGATCACGTTCCAGCCCGAGGAAAAGACCGTGGTCTTCCCCGCCGAATGGTTGGCAGACCACATCTATGACCGCGATCAGGAAAACGCGTTTGGTCGCATCGCCCCGGGCATCACCACGTGGGAAAGCGGCATCAATGCACCCAGCGGCGACTGGAATGAAGTTCACGTCAGCCCGACCGCCAAGCGTGATTGGCTGGCAGCCGTCGCGGAATTCGGGTTTGCCAAGTTAACAGGTGGCCCGACCGAACCTGAATCGCTGCTGAAAGTGGCTGATTTGTTCGGCTATGTACGCGAGACGAACTATGGACCCTATTTCGAAGTGCGGAATGAGGTGAACCCGACCAACCTTGCCTATACCGGACTTGGCTTGCAGGCGCATACCGACAACCCGTATCGCGATCCGGTGCCAACGCTGCAAATCCTTTATTGCCTTGAGAATTCTGCCGAAGGCGGAGATTCGATCGTAGTCGATGGTTTCCGCGCGGCCGAAAAGCTGCGTGTGCAGAATCCCGAAGGCTTTGCCCTGTTGGCCGGCTACCCGGCGCGGTTCGAATACAAGGGTTCAGACGGGGTTTGGCTGCAGTCGCGCCGTCCGATGATCGAACTGTCTCCGGACGGAGAGTTGATCGGCGTCCGTTTCAACAACCGCTCAACTGCGCCGTTTGTGGACATCCCCTTCGAACAGATGGAAGCGTATTATGCCGCCTACCGTCAATTCGGCGAGATCATCGACGACCCGGCTATGGGCGTGTCGTTCAAGCTTGAACCCGGCGAAAGCTTCATCGTCGACAACACCCGCGTCTTGCATGCGCGGCTGGGCTATTCCGGCGCGGGCTCACGCTGGTTGCAGGGATGCTATGCTGACAAGGACGGCTTGCTGTCCACACTCGCCGCGATGGAAATAACGCACCCGGAGGCCGCTGAATGAAACCCGATTTCTCGACGTTAAACCGCGACAATATCGTAGAGTTCATCGGTGATATTTTCGAGCGCCGCGGCGATGAGGAATATTTGGGCGAACCTGTCACCATGGCCCAACACATGCTGCAAGGGGCCACCATCGCCGAGCAGAACGGCCAGCCTGAAGAAATCATCGTCGGCGCGTTGCTGCACGACATTGGCCATTTCACCTCCGAATTTGGCACCTATCACCCCGACGATACCGAAGACCGCCATCACGAGGATGCAGGGGCCGAGGTGCTGGAACAGTTCTTCCCCTCGGTCATCACCGATTGCTGCCGCTATCACGTGGCGGCCAAACGGTATCTCTGCGCCACCAAGCCCGAGTATTTCCAGCGCTTGTCTGCCGCCTCGGTTCATACGCTGGAACTGCAGGGCGGCCCGATGAGCGAAGAAGAGGTTACCGCATTCGAATCCAACCCAAACCTGAAAGAGATCATTCAGGTTCGCTATCTGGATGAGGCCGGTAAACGCGCGGATATGGAGACCCCCGATTTCGCTCATTTTGCACCCATGGTGCAGCGCATGGTCGACAAACATCTGGGCACGTCATGACTGCACCTGAATACATCTTCGAGGCCAGTTCCAAGCCCTCGTTACCCTGGCACGAAGTTCCTCTGATCCGCGCAACGGAAGAGACGGTCAAAGGCTATGGCTGTCTGGTCGATGACCCCGAGACGTTTGAAATCGAGATCGTCCGCTGGCCGCAACAAGGTTGGCGCCCCATAGACGAAGGCACCGGCGACGAAGGCGGCTGGGTCGAAGGCACGTTCAAATGTGACTGGCGAGGCGACGTGCTGTATGGCGAGAACGAAGCCGTCAAAGGGCATTACGTTCTTGGCTGGTCCACGGATCCGCAAACCGCGCAGACGGATCGGCAAACCGCGCCCCGTGATCAGGTATTGCTCTGGCACATGAACTATCACCCCGATGGCGGACAGATGTTTTGGCCTCTGGACAACAAGCCTTTCATTGTCCCCGCCGCTCTGCCCGGTGACAACCTGACGCCCGACAAGGTGGTGGCGTTCTGGTGCGACGGCTCGCGTGGCCTCTATATCCATCCGGGCATCTGGCACGAGGGGATATTCCCGGTCGAAGATGACCAAAGATTCCTAGACCGACAGGGTGCGGTTCACGCACGAGTCAGCGCTGATATCGGGAAAGAGTTCGGTGTGTACCTGGCCTGCCCATTGCGCGAAGACAGGATCAAGGACCTGTAACCAAAGCCCCTTGATGCTCTGACCGTTTGCGCATGATCCAGATCTGCGCGGCCAGCAAATAGGGCACAAAGAACGCAAAGTTCTGAACCAGATCGAAAGGGCCCGAGAAGTCGGGCTCTGACCCCAATCCGCCGGTCAGCAGATACCACAGCGTGTAATGCACCCGGTAAAGCCATGATCCCAGCGCCAGCCAGAACAGCCGCAGCCCCCAGGCCCAGTGCCCCGCGCGATCATTGCTGAGCGCCATGCGCGCCAACATCAGCGCCGAGGCAAACAGGCACAGGCCATACAGGAAAAAGCCGGCAGTCATGACTGGACCACCGATTGTTCCACGCAGGGGAATATAGGTCATCCCGGCCAGCCCGGTGATCAGAGCCAGCGCAATCAGCACAACACCCAAGGCGCGGTGAAACCAGTTGAAGCGTTGCCGAAGGGCGCGGACCAGTTGCAGCGGCACCAGTATTACCAACACCGTTCCGGCAAAGATATGTAGAATCATCGCCGCGTTGCCGACGCTCTGACCGTCTGCAAACAAATAGCTTTGCGCAGGCGCATCATGCGACAGCCCAATGCTGATCATACCAAAGCCATGCAGCACAAACGGCAGCAGCGTCAGATAGAACACTGCCAACAACAATCCGATTGCCACACGCGATTTCAGGATCCGCATGATCTGACCTTAGCGCCTTAAGGCGATCCGTCTAAGGGCCTACAAACCCAGCACATCCACCATGTCATACTGACCCGGCGCTTTGCCCTGCCCCCACAGCGCCGCCTTCAGCGCGCCGCGGGCAAAGATCGCGCGGTCCGAGGCCAAATGGCGCAGGACGATGCGTTCTCCAGGGGCAGCGAACAGCACATCATGTTCACCAACGATATCGCCGCCGCGAATGGCGTGGAAGCCGATATCACCCCGCTTGCGCGCACCGGTGATGCCATCACGGCCTCGATCAGACACATCCGCCAGATTGACGCCGCGCCCTTCCGCGGCCGCCTCACCCAGCATCAACGCTGTGCCCGAGGGCGCGTCGACCTTGTGGTGGTGGTGGCCTTCGATGATCTCGATATCGAAATCTTCATCCAATGCGGCAGCGACTTTCTTTGTCAGTTGCACCAGCAGGTTTACACCAAGGCTCATATTGCCCGCCCGCACGATCACGGCGTGGCGTGATGCCGGTTCAAGTGCCGCGATTTGTTCGTCGGACATGCCCGTGGTGCCGATGACATGAACACAGCGCGCCTGCGCAGCCAGAGCGGCAAATTCCAAAGTCGCTTCGGGCGCGGTGAAATCGATCACCGCCTGCGCTTGCGCAAACGCCTCTAGCGGGTCATCGGTGACGGTGACGCCCAGCGCCTGACCACCCATGGCCGTGCCCACATCCTGACCGATCCAGTCATGGCCCTTACGTTCCACCACACCAACCAAACGCGCCTGTTCGCTGTCAGTGACAGTCTTGATCAGCATCTGCCCCATACGGCCCGAAGCTCCTGTGATAACGATCCCCGGAATATGGGTCATTGCGCTGGTCCTTTTCGCTAAGTCGGCTCAAAGCCTCCTACCCCGTTCGCGCCCGCTTGGCAAAGCCCCGCTTTGGGCTTAGATCGGAGATATGGCAAAGAACAAATTCCACGATGGCCCCGGCCCGTCCCAACGACAGCTGCGTGTCGGCGAACTGATCCGTCGCACCCTGTCCGAAGTTCTGGCGCGCGGAGATGTCCACGACCCTGACCTGAACCGCATGTCAATCACCGTGGGTGAGGTCCGTACCTCACCCGATCTCAAAATCGCCACCGCCTATGTGCTGCCTCTGGGCGGCAAAGGGCAAGAGGACGTGATCGACCTGCTGGCCCGCAATAAAGGCGAATTACGACGCGTGATCGGCAAGAAACTGAACCTGAAGTTCTCGCCCGATCTGCGGTTCCGTCTGGATGACACGTTTGACCGTCTGGACGACACCCGCCGCATGTTCCAGCAGGACGCGGTGCGCCGCGATCTGGACGAGTGATCCGGGCACTGACCATTTTGGGCGCGGCTTTATGGGCCGCGCAAGCCTCTGCGGTGACCTGCGAAAAGGTGACTCATGAGGATCTGCGCTACACCGTCTGCGAGGTCGATGCGACTGCAGCAGATCTGCGCCTGTTTCTGAAGGGTGAAGACGGCGAAGTGTTGGGGCATTTCTCATCGGTAAACGAGACGCTTGAACCCGAGGGCAAACGGCTGGCCTTTGCGATGAACGCCGGCATGTATCACGACGACCGCTCGCCCGTCGGCCATTATGTCGAGGATGGGCAGGAGCAGATGCGGGTGATCCCGAACCCCGGCCCCGGCAATTTCGGCCTGCTGCCCAATGGCGTTTTCTGCATCCGTGACGGGCGCGCCGATGTGTTCGAGACACTGGATTTCGTCGACCAGGCCCCCACCTGCCGCTTTGCCACCCAATCCGGCCCAATGCTGGTGATCGACGGCGGACTGCACCCGCGCTTTCTGCCTGATTCGACCTCGCGCTATATCCGCAACGGCGTTGGCACGAGCGCTGATGGCACGCGGGCGGTTTTCGCCATTTCTGAAGATTATGTCACCTTCCACGAATTCGGCAGCCTGTTTCGCGATGTTCTGAACACCCCAAACGCGCTGTTTCTGGATGGCAATATCTCACGGATGTATGACCGGGCAGGCAATCGCTCGGATCTGGGATTCTCGTTGGGACCGATTGTGGGTGTAGTTGAGGACATGCGTGCAAATTGACAGGGCGGGTGTGATCCGTTAACCCGCGCGCCTCAGCAAAAGGCAAGGTGCAAGATGGGACGCAAACGCAAGGGTCGCGACATTTCCGGTTGGCTGGTTGTGGACAAGCCTGCGGGCATGACCTCTACGTCGGTGGTCAACAAGGTGCGTTGGGCGACGGATGCCAAAAAGGCGGGCCATGCGGGCACACTGGACCCCGAAGCAACCGGCGTTCTGGCCGTGGCCTTAGGTGAGGCGACAAAGACCGTTCCCTATATCACCGATGCGCTGAAGGCTTACACGTTCACCGTGCGTTTGGGTCAAGCCACCAACACTGACGATGCCGAGGGCGAAGTAATCGCAAGCAGCGATGCGCGCCCATCGGATGAGGACATCAAACAGGCGCTGACCCCGTTTCTGGGCGACATCATGCAGGTTCCGCCAAAGTTCTCTGCGGTGAAGATCGACGGCCAGCGCGCTTATAAACTGGCCCGCGATGGCGAAGATGTAGAACTGACCGCCCGACCCCTTTGGGTCGAGGAACTGATCCTTGTCGACCGCCCCGATGAAGACCACGTGGTGTTGGAAATGACCTGCGGCAAAGGGGGCTATGTCCGCTCAATCGCACGCGATCTGGGTGAGGCATTGGGATGCCACGGACACGTTAGGGAGCTGCGCCGCATCTGGTCCGGCCCGTTTGAGGCCGAAGATGGCCTGACCGTCGAACAAATCGACGAGATGGCCAAGACCACTGCACTGGACGCGTATCTGCACCCGCTGGAAACCGGCCTGTCGGACCTGCCCGAATTGAAATGCACCCCTGAGGGTGCCACTCGCCTGCGCAACGGCAATCCCGGCATGGTGCTGGCATCAGACGTCGAATACGGCGATGAAGCCTGGGCCTCGCTGGATGGTAAAGCGGTGGCTGTGGGTGTCTACAAATCAGGCGAGTTGCATCCCAGCCGGGTGTTCGTTTCCTGAAACACGTGCTAGGCGGTTGGCATGATCACCCGAACGCATACCAAGGGCGATGCGCCCTCAACCGCCGTCTATTCCGATTGCGAGCACTATCGCTATAGCCTGACCCGCGTATGGGATCCGGCAGGCCGCAAAGCTTTGTTCGTGATGCTGAACCCTTCGACCGCGACCGAGGTGCAGAATGACCCCACGGTGGAGCGCTGCGAACGGCGTGCGCGGGCCTTGGGGTTTGGCGCGTTTCAGGTGACCAACATCTTTGCCTGGCGCGACACCGACCCGCGCAAGATGCGCGCTGCCGCCGAGCCGGTCGGGCCTGCGAATGACAAAGCTATTCTGGACGGCGTCGCATGGGCCGATCAGGTCATCGCCGCCTGGGGCACCCACGGCGCACATCTGGACCGTGGCCTGGCAGTTGAACAGCTGTTGCGTCAGACGGGTCAACCCCTGTTCCATCTGGGTTTGACCAAAGACGGCCACCCAAAGCACCCCCTTTACATCGCATACACTCAGCGACCCGAGCAGTGGTGATAAAGTATTAACCATTTCAACGGCTTGTCTTTGACGCCGCTGTCCCCGGCATGAAACACTCATCCTCGGAGCATTCTGCTATCGGAGGAGTGTCATGTTTCTGACCGGATTGATCGGACTGGCCGCCATTGGCGGTGCAGCCTACGCGATGAGCGACATGCTGATCGAAGACGAGGACACGTCAGAAGACATTCCCGAAGATGAGCCGCCGACCGAAGCCGAAACCGGGGAATTTCTGGAAATCGGCGAAAACGTCGAAGACCACGTCGAAACCGAGGTCGAACCCCTGTCCACCGGTATCGTCCTTTCCGAATTCGAAGGCGATTTGGTGATTGCCGGAGAAGACGGCCCGGACATCATCACCGGAGGGGACGGTGTGGATCAGATCAACGGCTATGGCGGTGAAGATACGATCCACGGGGGCCAGGGGGACGACGTCCTGCATGGCGGCGACGGGATAGATACCATCTATGGCGGGCGGGACAACGATGTCCTGCATGGCGAAGCGGATGATGACCTGCTGTTTGGGGACACGGGCAATGACGCTCTGTTCGGGCATTTCGGCGACGACACTCTGGACGGAGGCGAGGGCGAAGATGAGCTCTATGGTGGGCAGGGCGATGATACTTTGGCAGGTGGGGCTGATGATGACACACTACAAGGCGGATTTGGGGATGATGTCCTGACCGGAGACGCAGGCGAGGATGCGATCTTTGGCGGCGACGGGGACGATTTTGTATTCGGAATAGAAGACGGTGCAGCCGAACAGGATTTCCTGAATGGTGGTGCCGGCAATGACACCCTTCTGGCCGGCAGCGGCGATGTGGTGACCGGCGGTCAGGGGGCCGATGACATTGTGGTGGGGCAAGGTGAAGACGATATAACCGTTTTGGGGTTCCAGCCGGGTGAGGATAAGTTGCTTGTCACTTGGGAGAACGAATCCGAGCCTGAAATAGCCGTGGAACCTGACACTGAAGATTCAAATCTTACTCGGGTGATCATCGACGGTCAGGAAGTGGCTCAGGTTTATGGTGCGGAAGGGATGACGGCAGCCGATATCCAACTGATCACCGAAGCCCAACTGGAACAGTATGGAAAGATGGTCTGACCCCGCAGATTCCCTTTGCCATTTGACAAAAATGCGCCTATACGCGCCCATCTGCATCGGAATCGGTGCGGTTTTCTCCATGGGCCTGTGCTGGACGACATCCCGGCCTGCGCCATCAACTCTAACCTTTAAAGGAGACCCCGATGTCGATCACTGCCGCTGAAAAAGCACGCGTCATGCAAGAATTCGCAACCAAAGAAGGCGACACCGGTTCGCCTGAAGTACAGGTTGCCATCCTGACCTCGCGCATCAACACCCTGACCGAGCACTTCAAGACCCACAAAAAAGACAACCACGGTCGTCGCGGTCTGCTGAAAATGGTTGCTCAGCGCCGTAAGCTGCTGGACTACCTGAAGGGCAAAGAAGAAGCGCGTTATCAGGACCTGATCAAAAAGCTGGGCATCCGCCGTTAAGTTCGGACCACATCGCTTGCAGATTTCAGACGCCCGTCACTTTGGCGGGCGTTTTTTTGTGCAGGTCAACCAGCTGGGAGTCAGGTGCCCTCAATCTGGGTGGGCCCGTTCATATTCCATGCGCGCGGATTTGACCTGATCCATTTGTTCGTGTGACCAATAGACAAGCGGCTTGAGCAGCTCCAACAGGTCGCGACCCAAAGGTGTCAGCGCATAAGAAACCGCGACAGGCGGGCCGGGATCGACAGTGCGAGTCAAATACCCATCCCGTTGCAACCCTCTCAGGTTTTCGGTCAACACACGTTGCGTCACGTCCCCAATACAGCGTTTGAGCTCTCCAAACCGTTTCGGCTCATCCTCAAGGGCCAAAATGATGATCATCCGCCATTTGCCGGTGACGTTGGACAGAACCGAACGGATTGAGCAGTTGGACGCTTCGGCCTTGCTGTTGACGCCAATGGGGAGCATGAGGACCTCTGGTGCGGTTTAGTAACTTATAACAACAATAGAACCTCCCGAAATAATCGCAAGGCTATGTTTTTTAATGGAGTATCCTAGGAGTAACCTCGTGACTTTTTAGTGCGTAATTGAAATGTGGTGCGTTTTTAATACTTACTATCAGCACAACTCGAATCATCAGGAATTGACCATGACCCCTAAAGAGCTTGTCCTCGCCCTGTTATCAGCCGCTTTTATCGATCACGACCCAGAAGCCGCACGCCAGATGGTGAGCGCCGATTACATCCAGCACAATCCGCAGGTTCCGACCGGCGCTGAAGGGCTGATGGGGCTGATCCCATTGGTTGGACAATCCGGCATGACTGCCACAACCCACCGTGTGATTGCCGAAGGCGACATGGTTGTGCTGCACAACACTTATGACAATGCCGACGCGTTTGGAGCCTCGTCGCTTGCGGCCTTTGATATCTTCCGCGTGGAAGATGGAAAGGTTGTCGAACACTGGGACAATCTGCAACCCATCCCCAAAACCACTGCGTCAGGGCGTGGCATGACGGACGGGCCGGTTGAAATTACCGACCTCGACAAAACCCAAGAAAACAAGGCGCTGGTGCTGGGCTTTGTGCGTGATGTGCTGGGCGGTGCCGCGCCAGAGAACGTCACAACCTACATGGACCCAGAGGTCTATATGCAGCACAATCCTTCGATTGAGGATGGCCTGTCGGGCTTGATGGCCGCGATCGAAGCCTTTGCTGCGCAAGGCATGGTAATCACCAAATTTGAACCTCAATTTGCCGTGGCCGAAGGTAACTTCGTCTTCGTGGCCACCGATGCCATCATGGGCGGTGAGCCATGGGCCTTCTTTGATATGTGGCGCGTAGAGGACGGGAAAATTGTTGAGCATTGGGATGTCGTCTCACCCATCCCGTCTGAAATGGCGCATGACAACGGCAAGTTTTAATACCGGATCAAAAAACGCCCACCATCTGGTGGGCGTTTTCAATTTTCATAGCGGTCGTATTTACATCTTCGCCTTTTCCGATTTCAGCGCCAGCCACAGGCAGTAGCACATTATCAGGACCACCAGCGTGAACGGTATCCCTGTTGAAACCGCAGCACCCTGCAGGGCGGATAGGCCACCCCCAAGCAGCAAGGCGATGGCGACCAGACCTTCCAGCGTGCACCAGAACACGCGCTGTACAACTGGCGCATCCATCTTGCCGCCTGCGGTAATCGTGTCGATCACCAGCGAGCCCGAGTCGGACGAGGTGACAAAGAACACCACGATCAGGATCAGCGCGATGGGCGCGACGATGCCATAAAGCGGCAGCTCTTTCAGGAAGCCGAACAGCGCACCTTCGGGGGCGTAGCTGTCGATCACCGTGGCGCGGACGCCTTCGGCTCCGCCTGCGTTCAGCATGTCGATGGCCGCACCGCCAAAGGTTGACATCCACAGGGCGCAGACCGCAGTTGGGGCCAACAGCGCGCAGAGGATAAACTCTCGCACCGTGCGTCCCTTCGAGATGCGGGCGATAAACATACCCACAAACGGCGACCATGCGATCCACCAGGCCCAGTAGAACGTCGTCCAGCCGTGGAAATAGCTGGTGTCTTCGCGCCCGAACGGGTTCGACAGCGCCGGAAGGTGCGTCACGTAATCCACCATCACGTTGAAATACCGCGCGATGGCTGTACCAACGCCGGTGACAACAATGACGAAAAGGAACAAGCCCACAGCCATGATCATGTTGATCTCACTCAACCGTTTCACGCCTGCATCCATCCCCATCAGGACTGATCCCAGCGCGATCATGGTGATGCCGATGATCAGCAGGACGGTCACGGTTGGGCTGGGTTCGATGCCGAACACCTCGTTCAGCCCTGCCGCAACCTGTTGCGCCCCAAGACCCAAAGAGGTCGTCAGGCCGAACAACGTCGCAAACACCGCAAGCGTGTCGATGAGGTGGCCCCACCAGCCCCAGACGCGCTCACCCAGGATCGGATAAAAGGCCGACCGCAGGGTCAGTGGCAGATTCAGGTTATAGGCAAAGATTGCAAGGCTCAGGCCCACAGCGGCATAGACCGCCCAACCTTCCAGCCCCCAATGGTGGATTGTGCCGACGATGCCGATATATTCATTTCCTGGAACTGCGATATCAATGCCCAAGGGCCGCGCATTCCCGCCTTCGGCAAAGTTATAGTAGACCGGCTCCATCACGCCAAAGAACAGCAAACCGATACCAATACCGGCGGCGAACATCATCGCGATCCATCCAGCATAGGAATAGTCAGGCTTGGCGTCTTTGCCGCCGATCCGTACTTTACCAACGGGCAAAACAATCAACACCAGACAGAACAGGGTGATCGCGTCAACCGAAAGAACCAGGAACCAGTCAAACGTACTGGTCAGCCAGGGCCGGAGCCAGCCGAAGAAAGAAGCCGCAGCCTCTTGGTTGGCCAATGCGATCAGAACGAACGCAAAGATCAAAATACTCGAGATCAGAAAAACCGGGTTGTGAATATCCAGACCAAATGGCCGGACGTTGTCCTGCCCCAGCTCATATTCCGTTTCGAAGTCGTAAATCCGGGGGTCCGGATCCAGCATCTTCTTTGTTTGTGCCATTCGATTGCCCTTCTGTTCGCTTTTTGCAAACGCCAAGGTATTCGGTCGGCGGACGGTTATGAGATAGTTACCCCCTTGGCGCGTTTCCGTCATTTCGACCGCGGGCTTATTCGTAAAAGCTTATACAGCCTTGTTATTTTTACAATTGCATTCGATTTTTCATATGTTAGCGATGAAAGCTCTCTTGCGAGTTTTTACCGTCTGACCGGAATGAAACGCTGTGTTTCGCCACGCTCAGTTTCAAGTTTTGACCTGAAAATTGAGCTCATAAGGAAAGCCATTGCCAGTCTCAGCATGATCCAGCCACCGGATGCGGTTTCTCTTTCCTTCCAACGCATTCTCATGTATGCGCGCGGTATCTGAGACGTTGTGCCCTGACCCCGGCACTCGAATGGAAGATAAAGTGGGGTCGGCGGCAATGGGGCCGCCATGCAAACCGGAGACCCGCAGGGGCGGGAGTGCTCCGTTCTAGGATACGCATATGTTTGATGTAACGAAGAAATCGATTCAGTGGGGCGAAGAGACGCTGACACTGGAAACCGGCAAGGTTGCCCGTCAGGCGGACGGCACTGTGATTGCCACGCTGGGCGAAACCAGCGTCATGGCTAACGTGACCTTTGCCAAGCAACAAAAGCCCGGTCAGGACTTTTTCCCGCTGACCGTACACTACCAAGAAAAATACTACGCCGCCGGTAAGGTTCCGGGTGGCTTCTTCAAGCGCGAGGCGCGCCCGACCGAGAAAGAGACGCTGACCGCGCGTCTGATCGACCGTCCGATCCGCCCGCTGTTCGTTGACGGCTTCAAAAACGAAGTTCTGGTGATGTGCACCGTGCTGTCCCACGATCTGGTCAATGATCCCGACATCGTTGCAATGATCGCTGCTTCGGCTGCCCTGACCATCTCGGGCGCGCCGTTCATGGGCCCGATCGCCGGTGCCCGTGTTGGTTTCGTGGATGGCGAATACGTCCTAAACCCGACCGTAGACGATATGCAGGACTTGCGCCTGAACCCCGAACAGCGTCTGGATCTGGTTGTTGCCGGTACCAAAGACGCCGTGATGATGGTGGAATCGGAAGCTTACGAACTGTCCGAAGCCGAAATGCTGGGTGCCGTGACCTTTGCGCATGAGCAAATCCAGCCGGTCATCGACCTGATCATCTCGCTGGCCGAAGAAACCGCCAAAGAGCCGTTTGAGTTCGTCGCCCCCGATTACTCGGAGTTGTACGCCGCTGTTTCCGCAGCCGGTGAAGAGCAGATGCGCGCCGCCTTCGCGATCACCGACAAGCAAGAGCGCACCGCCGCTGTTGCCGCTGCCCGCGAAGCGATCAAAGAAGCACTGACCGAAGAACAGCTGGAAGACGCCAATCTCGGCTCGGCGATGAAAAAGCTGGAAGCCGGTATTCTGCGCGGCGACGTCGTCAAAGGCGGCAAGCGCATCGACGGTCGTTCGACCACCGATGTACGCGCCATCGAAGCCGAAACCTCGCTGCTGCCCCGTACCCATGGTTCCGCCCTGTTCACCCGTGGTGAAACACAGGCGCTGGCCGTGACCACGCTGGGCACCGGTGATGACGAGCAGTTCATCGACGCGCTGCACGGCAACTTCAAATCGAACTTCCTGCTGCACTACAACTTCCCTCCGTATTCGGTGGGTGAAGTGGGTCGCGTGGGTTCGCCCGGTCGTCGCGAGATCGGTCACGGCAAGCTGGCATGGCGCGCGCTGCAGGCGGTTCTGCCTGCGCCGACCGACTTCCCCTATACCGTACGCGTGGTTTCGGAGATCACGGAATCCAACGGTTCCTCCTCGATGGCTTCTGTCTGCGGCGGTTCGCTGTCGATGATGGACGCAGGTGTTCCGCTGAAAGCACCGGTTGCCGGTGTGGCCATGGGTCTGATCCTGGAAGATGATGGCGATTACGCTGTTCTGACCGATATCCTGGGTGACGAAGACCACCTGGGCGACATGGACTTCAAAGTGGCAGGTACCGAGAACGGCATCACCTCGCTGCAGATGGACATCAAGGTCGCAGGTATCACGCCGCAGATCATGGAAACCGCTCTGGCACAGGCCAAAGAAGGACGGATGCACATTCTGGGCGAGATGGGCAAAGCCCTGTCCGAGACCAACGAATTCTCGGTCCACGCCCCGCGCATCGAGACCATGAACATCCCGACCGACAAGATCCGCGAAGTGATCGGCTCGGGCGGTAAGGTCATCCGTGAGATCGTTGAAGTTTCGGGTGCCAAGGTCGACATCAACGACGACGGTGTGATCAAAATCGCCTCGCCCGATGGTGAATCGATCCAGAAGGCTTATGACATGATCTACTCTATCGTGGCCGAGCCGGAAGAAGGTCAGATCTACACCGGTAAAGTGGTCAAGATCGTCGACTTCGGCGCCTTCGTGAACTTCTTTGGTAAGCGCGACGGTCTGGTCCACGTGTCCCAGATCGAAAATCGCCGCCTGAACCATCCGTCGGATGTTCTGAAGGAAGGTCAGGAAGTGAAGGTCAAGCTGCTGGGCTTTGACGATCGCGGCAAGGTCCGCCTGTCGATGAAAGTCGTCGATCAGGAAACCGGCGAAGAGATCGTTCCCGAGAAGAAAGAAAAGAAAGAAGACGCAGAGTAATCTGTACCTGTCTTCAGGCTCGAAAGGCCCCGGCACTGTCCGGGGCCTTTTTGGTTTAGGTGTGACTTCGACCACTCCCCAGTAATCTGGTCTAGGTAAATCAACCAGTAACGTTTCTTAAACGTATTAGCACAACCTTAAGGGTGACTTAGTTGCTCTCAGGGATGTTGTGCGACCGTGGCCACGATTACAGTCTATGAAATCAGTGCAGACCCGTTCAGCACACGCAACGTCGATATCACGGCCGCGTATTCTGTTGAAGTAACGGACAACGACGCGATCTTAGATGACCCAGACCCCGACAGCACCCAATTGGACCTGTCCGGGCTGCCGGGCTTTACCGCCTCGTCTCAGAATTTCAGTACGTTCGAGACGTATACCGGAACGATCAACGGCGCGCCTGTCAGTTTCACCCTGATCCAGTTCAGCAACCCGCGCTATATCATCGTCACTTCGGGGCAAGCTGCGCTGAATGACACCATCGAAGACACCAGCTTTGGCGGCACCGCATCTTCTACCCCGTATCAGAGCTTGCCGTCTTTCGTGTGCTTCACCACAGGGTCGCTGATCCTGACCCCCACCGGGCAGCGCCAGGTGGAAGAACTGGAACCTGGGGACCCTGTCCTGACCACAGGTGGACGCATCCGCCCGGTGCGCTGGATCGGTCGACGGCATCTGTCGACGCAAGAGCTGCGCTCCTCTCCGCATCTGTGCCCAGTGCGTTTCAAGGCGGGCTGTTTCGGTCCGAACTGCCCCACGCGCGACCTGCTGGTGTCGCCGCAACATCGGGTCGCTGTAACCTCAGCGATGATGGAACTGATGCATGGCGAGACCGTGATGTTGGCCCCGGCGAAGGCGTTGATAAATGGGCAAAGCATTGTGCAGGACCCGCCTGAGCAGGGGATCGAATATGTTCACATCCTTTTAGATCAGCATGAGCTGGTGAATGTCGAAGGAATCTGGTCCGAATCCTTTTATCCCGGCGACACGACCCTCAGTGCAATGGCACCTGCCACCCTGCGCAAGTTGTTCGACCTGTTCCCGGACCTGTCCCACGGCGCGACTGGTTACGGACCAACGGTGCTACCGGTCCTTAAACCTTTCGAAGCCGGAATGCTGAAATCAGACCTGAAGGTTCCAAATTGGCGGGTTTACCCAAATGCGCTTAAGAAGGCCGCCTAACTCGGTTTAGTGGGCAACACCACCCGGCCCGTGTTTCAAAACGTGCCATTGGCCATAGCTGTCGTTCAAATCCAGCTTGATCGCCGCGTCTGCGCGCGTTGTAGCGCTGCCGATCTCGGCCACAGAGAACTCGATACCGCCAGGAATATCGATTCGTACGCGATGCGGTCCCCCGCCATGAGGGGCTTCAATGGGGCGACCTGTCGAGCTCAGCACATCGCCGATGGACACACGGGCGGTCCGCTCTTCCATGTTCATTTCGAAATCAATCGGCAGGTAGAGCGTGTCGTGCACCTTTTCGCACATGGCACGGAACACGTACCAATGCGTCGCCATCTCCTCCGTTTCCTCACCGTGAAAGACCTTTTCCAGCGCCGCGCGCTGTGCTGGGGTCGCAGCAGGATCAATGACAACCTGCATTTCTCCGCCGCCCTCGAAAATAGGCCCCGGCCAGGCATAGATCAGCGCGGCCTTGGCACCACCCAGATCAGTGTCACCGAAATACCCTGTGCCAATCTCTAGCACTTCGAAGCCCCGGCAGTTTCCGTGGGTCGGTAGTTCTTCGAATTGGCAAGGGCAGGCATAACCGCAATTGCAGTTTCCGAAGCTTTCTCCTTCAACATACCAATCTGTAAACGCCATGGTTTTCTCCTGCAAAGTACAGTGAAATCCCGATGGCCTTCGCCTGTGGAACAGCCCCCTTGAGCCATACTAGCACGTCCCTGCGCAGATCAGAAATCGACGGCCTGCCATTCAGCGACAACAACTCGAATATGCGATTTATTCTATCACATGACGCCAAATTAGAGTGACCCGATGTGACCGCCGGAACCCTTTCCATGCACCACCAGACACATGATCTAAGCAGGGAAACGTTTTGGAACAAAGGACATGATCATGGTTAGTCGTTTCATCCTGACCTCCGCCGCCCTGATGCTGGGCACAACCGCAGCAACCGCACAAAGCCTGGGTGACGGCACCTATGTTCAGGGCTTTATCGGCTACAGCCAACTGCAAGACAGCGACTTTTCGGGCACAATCGGGGGCGCAACACAATCGGTCGATACAGACTTTGATGCAGGTTTCGGCCTGGGCGTGGCCATTGGTAAAGAGATCCCGCAGTGGTCCAATGACACGATCGGAACACGAATCGAACTGGAGCTTTCTTATCGCGACAGCGACGTGGATGGTGTGAACTTTACCGGCAACGGACCAGCACCAGAAGGCAACATCTCTGGCGACGTTTCGCAAACCTCGCTCTTTGCCAACATCTTGTTCGACTTCAAACAAGCCGGTGCGCTGACCCCGTTTGCAGGGTTTGGTCTGGGTGCCACCTACTCGGATCTGGATTTCGCTTACGGCCCCGGTGTGGCACTGGATGACAGCGACACCGCTCTTGCGGCTCAGGTGATCGCAGGCGTGGCATATGACATCAACCCGTCGACCGCCTTTACCGTAGACGCCCGCTATGCCCGCGCCTTTGACGTATCGTCGGAGCGGCTGGCCCCGAACGGCGCGTTGACGGGCACAGTTGAAGACGATCTGGACACATTCAGCGTGAATTTCGGGCTGCGCTACAAGTTCTGATCGCTTTGGGCGTCAGGTTTCTCTCCGGTTTTCTGCCGCCTTCTAGCCCTCGCACCTCAGGTGCGGGGGCATTCAAGCAACACAACTCACGTCGGATGTAATTTGGATCGCCCTGCCCGTAACAACCGCCTGCTTCATCTGGCCGAAAATACCTTCGGGGGGAATCGTGCCGAAAGGCGCGATGGGGGGCAGACAGCCCCCCCTCTGAACCGGCAACCGATTTAGGACGGCGCCTTGGTTTTGCGCAGATAAGGGAAGATCGTTTCAAACTCGCCGAACTTCTCTTTTGCTTCATCGTTCGACACTGCAGGCGGAATGATCACATCTTCACCCGGTACCCAGTTAGCCGGGGTTGCAACGCCCTTAGCCGACATCTGCAGCCCGTCCAGAGCGCGCAGGATCTCGGCAAAATTCCGACCCACGGTCATTGGATAGGTCATCGACAATTTAAGTTGCTTGTCCGGGCCGATGATAAAAACCGAACGCACAGTTGCGCTGTCAGCCGGAGTGCGACCGTCAGGCAGATAGGCTTCTGCGGGCAACATGTCGAAGGCTTTGGACACAGCCAAACCGTCATCGGCGATGATCGGGAAACCGGGGTTGGCCTTGCCGTATTCTTCGATGTCCTTCTTCCACTTCTTGTGGTCTTCGACCCCATCGACCGATACGCCGATCACTTTGGTGTTGCGCGCGGCCCATTCGTCATTCAGTTGCGCAACAGCCGAAAACTCGGTGGTGCAAACAGGGGTGAAATCCTTTGGGTGCGAGAACAAAATAGCCCAGCTGTCGCCGATCCAGTCGTGAAACTGAACGGTGCCCTGATCCGTTTCTGCTGTAAAATTTGGGACGGTATCGTTGATGCGCAAACCCATGGGGCATCTCCTTTCCTGTTAAAAACCTGAGTCGGTTGCTTGGAACCTAGTCACTTTGCGCGCAGGTTAAACCATCCCCTGCGCTCAGGGATACGGAATTCGACCGCGTTAAAGGAAAATAATTTGATCAAATTCGCTATTGCTCGATCTTGGTATGGCTGCCAGAGTATGCGCTGACAACTGGGTTAGTGCCGATCCATCAGGAGGATTCACGATGATCGAAAAGCGGGATTTTTACATCAACGGTCAGTGGGTCTCTCCTTCGTCGCCCAATGATTTTCAAGTGATCAACCCTTCGACCGAGGAACCCTGTGCTGTGATTTCACTGGGTGATGAAGCCGACACAAATGCGGCTGTTGCAGCGGCCAAAGCCGCGCTGCCCGGTTGGATGGCGACTCCGGTGGAAACCCGCATTGCGCTGATGGAAAAACTAATCGAACTTTACGCGACGCGTTCCGAGGATCTGGCGCAAGCCATGTCACTTGAGATGGGTGCACCGATTGATCTGGCCCGTTCGGCGCAGGCCGGGGCGGGTATCTACCACCTGAAAAACTTCATCCGCGCCGCCAAGGCGTTTGAGTTCGAACGCCCGTTGGGCGACCACGCCCCCAATGATCGCATCATCTATGAGGCGGTCGGCGTCGCCGCCCTAATCACGCCGTGGAACTGGCCGATGAATCAGATCACGCTCAAGGTCGGTGCGGCTGCAATTGCGGGTTGTACCATGGTGCTGAAACCATCAGAACAAAGCCCGCTGAACGCGATGATCTTTGCCGAGATGATGGATGAGGCAGGCTTTCCGCCCGGCGTGTTCAATCTGGTTAACGGTGACGGGGTGGGCGTTGGTTCGCAACTTTCCGGCCATCCAGATGTGGATATGGTCAGCTTTACCGGCTCGACCCGTGCTGGTACCGCGATTTCGAAGAACGCTGCAGAGACACTCAAGAAAGTGCATCTGGAATTGGGCGGAAAAGGCGCGAATGTGATCTTTGAGGATGCAGATGACAAGGCCGTCAAACGCGGTGTGCTGCACATGATGCAAAACACGGGCCAAAGCTGTAATGCACCCAGCCGGATGCTGGTGCAGCGCCCGATTTACGACAAGGCGGTGGAAACGGCGATTGAAGTGGCCAACATGGTCAAGGTCGGCCCTGCCATCGAAGAAGGCCGCCACATTGGCCCGGTGGTGAATGAGGTCCAGTGGACCAAGATTCAGGACCTGATTCAGAAAGGCATCGACGAAGGTGCCCGTTTGGTGGCTGGTGGCACCGGACGGCCAGAGGGGCTGAACAAAGGCTATTATGTCCGCCCTACAGTCTTTGCCGACGCCAACAATCAGATGACCATCGCACGCGAAGAAATCTTCGGTCCGGTTCTGACCATGATCCCCTTCGACACCGAAGAAGAAGCTATCGAGATCGCTAACGACACGCCGTATGGCCTGACCAACTATGTTCAGACGCAAGACGGCGCGCGGGCCAATCGTATGGCACGTGTCTTGCGGTCGGGCATGGTCGAGATGAACGGCCAGTCACGCAGCGCAGGCTCTCCGTTCGGGGGTATGAAGCAATCCGGCAACGGGCGCGAAGGTGGTGTTTTCGGTTTGGAAGACTTCCTTGAAGTCAAAGCGGTCGGCGGATGGGCGGCTTAATAAGTTGTCCAATGAGTCAATCAATTTGGGCGGGGCAATACAGGTGCCCCGCCCTTAGTGTTTCAAACAGGCCGCACCACAAGCTGAGGCTCTCCGTCAGATGTGTGCCGTAGGGATTGACCATCCCAGCCAATCTCTCCGGTGACGCGCTGTCGATAGGCGGAAAAGCTATCGAACCGCACCACATCGACGGGCGTATCGAAATGCAGGGTAACACGACGGCGCGCGCCATCGCCCAGCATAGTTATGCCGCGAATTTCCCCCGTGTATGCCTGACCCAGGTATCGTCCCTCAACCCGGTCACCTACACGCAGGTGCATCCGATTTCCGGCCATTGCATGCAATGTGTTCCAGTCTCGTACGCCGTGCTGATGGGCCAGCAGTTCCAGTGTGGCGCTATGCGACAGGGATACGCCCGTCGCTTTCAGTTTTTCCCGCAGGCGTTTTGCCTGCTCTTTCAGCTCTTCAACCGGAGCAACGGTTTGGAGTCGTGTCATCATGTGCCTCGTGTCTTTGAACGGGCGCGAAGTCTGGACGGGGTTCGCATTACCATCCGCGCGCCGGAAAAAGGGCAACAGATGTCTTTCAAACCGGGTTTCACCAAAGCCAAAGGCCGCGAACGGCAGGGGACCCGAACCTGCGGTGCCTTTTGGCAGCGGTCGGGTCATCTGTCAATCAGGCGTCTGCCTGCGCTGCTTCATAGGCCAGCATGGCGCGCTTCACCGGCAGACCCCAGTGATAACCACCTAACCCACCTGATTTACGCAGCGCGCGGTGACAAGGGATCAACCAACTGACCGGATTGCGCCCAACTGCCGTTCCCACGGCGCGAACAGCTTGTGGTGAGCCTACGCGCTGCGCGATCTCGGAATAGGTTGTGACCTGCCCAGAAGGGATATGCATCAACGCTTCCCACACTTTGATCTGCAAAGGCGATCCGATCAGGTAAAGCGGCGTTGGTTCCAACCGGTCGCTGGCAGCCCCAAAGGCACTCAGCACCCAAGGACGCAAACGCATCGGATCCTCAACGAAATCCGCTTTGGGCCAGCGCGAGATCATGTCATCCATCGCGGCCTCTTCCCCGGTCTCTGCCCCGAATGCCATGCCGCAGATGCCCTTGTCTGTGCCCATGACCAGCGCAGGGCCAAAGGGGCATTCGAACCAGCCCCAATAGATCGTCAATCCTGCGCCTTTCCGAGCGTATTCGCCGGGGCTCATGGATTCCCACTTCAGGAACAGATCGTGCAGGCGGCCGCTGCCGGACAGGCCAACGTTATGCGCGGTTTCCAATGTGGTGAACCGCTCGCGCAGCAGGGCCTTTGCGTGGCCCAGCGTGAGGTATTGTTGATACCGTTTCGGCGATACCCCGGTCCAGCGCGAGAACAAGCGTTGAAAATGGGCGGGGCTCATATCCATCTGACGGGCCAGCTCATCGAGGCTCAGGCCCTCGCCACCCTGATCGATCAGGTCGATTGCGCGGCGCATGACGTTGTAGTGGTATCCGCTTTCCGGGGTCTGGACATTCATGTCGCTTACCTCTTGCACTATTTCCCAGACTATACGTCGTCTGCCTATTGGTGAGCGACCCGAAACTTGCGCAACCGTATTTCTTTGAGAATTGATCTGACTTAGGGTCGAACCACATCCAATCAATTCCGGGCCGAACATGACCCTCTCCGCCGCCATGGACCAAACAGGCCGCGTTCTTCTGGACGAGTGCGGTGAATCCCTGTTTCCCTGGTGGAGCTTCACCAAAACTGCAATCGCAGTTCTTGTCATGCAGGCGTGGGAACGCCAGCAATGCGATCTTGATGCACCGTTCCGAGAGCATCCGTTTTCGCTGCGCCAATTGATGCAGCACCGCGCCGGGCTGAGAGATTATGGGGCGCTACCGGGCTATGGAGATGCCGTCGCGCAAGGTGCAGATCCCTGGTCTGTCGAGCAGTTGTTGGCAGAAGCAGATTTTCGCAACCTCGCCTACCCGCCCGGAACGAACTGGGTATATTCAAATGTGGGCTATCTGCTCTTGCGCCAATTTCTGGAAGAGGTGCACAACGCCAGTCTGGCCGAAATCATGCAGGCTCGTATTTGCCAGCCGCTGGGTCTGACCGCGCGTGTTGCTCGGACACGGGATGATTTCGAACAACTGTATTGGAACGCGCATGGTTATCACCCGGACTGGGTCTACCACGGCTGCCTTATGGGCACTGCAACCGACGCCTTGCGCCTGTTACGCGCCGTCCTGAACGGCGATCTGTTATCTGCTGCAAGTAAAGACCAGTTGCTCAGCCGTTCCATGCAAGGCCCGGCTATTCCGGGACGGGTTTGGAGCGAAACCGGCTATGGGCTTGGTCTGATGATCGGTGCGGCCCAACCCGTGGGCCGCGTTATCGGGCACACTGGATGCGGCCCGTTTTCGGCAAATTTGATCGCGCAGTTTCCAGACACCCCTTCCGGGCTTTTGGTGGCCAGCTTTTGCCCAATGGGTGACGAGACCCCTGCAGAGTTTGAAGCTGTAAAGCTTGCAACCAAGCTAAACGAGCTTCGCGCATGACTACATAAAGCGTGTTTTCAATTGCAGCCCGCACAATCCCACGGCATTAAGGCCCGGATGGCAAAACAACTCGACTATCATACGATCCGCGAGATCTTTACGCGCTTTCAGGAGGCCGACCCCGAACCCAAGGGCGAGCTTGAGCATGTGAACGTCTATACCCTGGTCGTGGCCGTCGCGCTGTCGGCGCAGGCGACCGATGCGGGCGTCAACAAAGCCACGCGCGAATTGTTCAAGATCGCCGACACACCACAAAAGATGCTGGACCTGGGCGAAGAGGGTCTGATCGAACATATCAAGACCATCGGCCTGTTTCGTCAGAAAGCGAAAAACGTCATCAAGCTTAGCCGGATTCTGGTCGAAGATTACGGCGGCGAGGTTCCCAATTCCCGTGCTGCGTTGCAATCGCTGCCGGGTGTCGGGCGCAAGACGGCCAACGTGGTTCTGAACATGTGGTGGCGGCAACCTGCTCAGGCGGTTGATACGCATATCTTTCGCGTCGGCAACCGAACCGGCATTTGCCCCGGTAAGGACGTGGACGCGGTCGAGCGCGCCATAGAAGACAACATACCTGCTGATTTCCAGCTTCATGCACATCACTGGCTGATCCTGCATGGCCGGTACCATTGCAAGGCACGCAAGCCGCAATGCCCGACCTGCATCATCCGTGATCTCTGTCGATTCGAGGACAAAACCCAATGAAAACTTACCAACTGACCGGCATCGGAAATGCCGTCGTAGACGTGATTTCCCAGGCCGACGACAGTTTCCTGGAACTGATGGGCATCGAGAAAGGCATCATGCAGCTGATCGAGCAGGAGCGCGGTGAAGTTCTCTATGCCTCGATGGAAGGCCGCGTGCAGACGCCTGGCGGTTCGGTCGCCAACACCATCGCGGGGGCCGGTGCCCTTGGACTGGACGCTGCCTTTATCGGGCGCGTGCACGACGACGCGCTGGGGCGGTTCTATGCGGATGCGATGAACGAAGACGGCGTTGACTTCGTGAACCCACCGGTTCCGGGCGGAGAGCTGCCGACCTCGCGTTCGATGATCTTTGTTTCGCCCGATGGTGAGCGGTCGATGAACACCTATCTGGGGATTTCATCCGAGCTGTCCTCGCAGGACGTCTCGGATGACGTTGCAGGAAACAGCCAGATCATGTTCCTCGAAGGCTATCTGTTCGACAAGGAAAAGGGCAAAGCCGCGTTTCTTGAAGCCGCGCGCGCCTGTCACAAGGGCGGCGGAAAGGCCGGTATTGCCATTTCCGACCCGTTCTGCGTGGAACGTCACCGCGTCGATTTCCTGTTGCTGATCGAAAACGAACTGGATTTCGTGATCGGCAATGAGGCCGAGATCAAGTCGTTGTTCGAAACCGACGATCTGGAGGAAGCGCTGGCCAAAACCGCCGCCATCTGTCCGTTGGTTGTCTGCACCCGGTCAGGCGACGGTGTGACAGTTCTGAATAGTGACGGCCGCATTGACGTGCCGGTTGAAAAGATTGTGCCCGTGGACGCAACAGGTGCGGGTGATCAGTTCGCTGCAGGCTTCCTGTTTGGCATGGCCACAGGTCGGGATTATGAGACTTGCGCAAAGATCGGCAATGTCTGTGCCCGCGAAGTCATCAGCCATATCGGTCCGCGCCCCGAGGCAAACATGCAGGAATTGCTGCGCGCCGAAGGGTTGCTCTGACCTCGGATCGGGTCCTTTTCACAAAATGGATTGGGGCGTCAGCGCCCCAACCCTACCCTTTAGTTAGAAAACAGCGCCAGCCAGATTCCGACGAACATCAGAACCCCACCCAGGTTCACCCAGACGTGCCAAATCGCATAACGAAACGGCAGTGTCTTTTGGGCGTAAAACATCGTTCCAACGACATAGCTGACTGCACCGCCCGCAATGCACCAAAGGGTGGCTGCGGGAACGGTGGTCATGTCTGGGATTGCGCCTAAACCGATACCACCCAAACCAAGGTATGATGCCGTCGACCATCGCGACTTAACCGTCTCATTCGCGATCTTGTTCCAGACGGCTGCGATGGTCAGCCCCCAGCACACCCAAAGCAAGGTCATGGTCCATGCCGTGCCCGCCTGAACGAAGAATGGTGTGAACGTCCCGCAGATACTGGGATAAATCGCGGCGTGGTCGATACGGCGCAACAGCTTGCGGCGATCATGCCAAGGCGCAAAATGATAGGCGCAGGACGCAAGGTTCGACGCAAGTGCACTGAGAACATAAACGATGACCGCAAGAAGCAGCGCAACATCCAGACGTTGATAGGCGTTCACGATCAGCAGGCTGCCAGCCGTCAGGATCAGGGACAAACCGATCACATGGACAATCATGTCGGCGGTACGATGCGCACGCGCGGGGCTGGGATAGGTGGTTTTCATCATGACTGGCCAGTTAAAAACAGCTCTGCGCTAAAGTCCCGCCAAAAGGATGTCCAACTTTCCCAAGCGTCACTTATACGAGCCGAGGTGGTCTTCAAAAGCCGCCAGCACTTGCTCGTACACGTCCCGTTTGAACGGTACGATCTCGTCGATCAACCGATCAGGCGCTTGCCATTTCCATTGTGAAAACTCTGGGTGGTCGGTTTCGATGTTGATCTGATCATCCTTACCGACAAAGCGCAGTAGGAACCATTTCTGCTCTTGCCCGCGATAGCGCCCTTTCCAGATCCTGGGCACGATGTCCTGCGGCAGATCGTAGGGCAGCCAACCGTCGGTTTCGGCCACGATCTCCACCAGGTCCGAGGTTACCCCGGTTTCCTCCCACAACTCGCGCAGGGCCGCATCGCGCGGGTCTTCGCCCTTGTCCACGCCGCCCTGCGGCATCTGCCAGGCGTCTTTGTGGCGATCATTGCGCTGACCCACAAAAATCCTGCCGTCCGCATTTATCAGCATTAGCCCCACACAAGGACGGTAGGGCAGCTTGGCGATATCTTCGGGGGTCATACGGGGCCTCATCGGATTGTTCCGCCAATCTCTAACAACCACAGGGGCAACAGCAAAGAGGGTGACGTGGGGTTTCGCGTGACAAAGATGACGCGAAGGTCAATCTAACTCGCATATTCGGGAGGGAGAGTTTCGCCATGACTGCGTACCCAAACATGCTGGCCCCGCTGGATCTGGGCTTTACCACCTTGAAGAACCGCGTGCTGATGGGTTCGATGCATACGGGGCTTGAGGAAACCGGTGACTGGAACCGGGTGGCTGAATTCTATGCGGACCGGGCGCGCGGCGGCGTGGCGCTTATGGTGACAGGTGGCATTGGTCCAAATCTTGAGGGCTCGGTTCTGCCCGGCGCGTCGATGATGACCAATGAAAAAGAGGTGGCGAACCATTCCATCGTCACCCAGCGGGTGCACGAAGCAGGCGGCAAGATCGCGATGCAGATCCTGCACGCAGGCCGCTATGCTTATGGCCCGAAATGCGTGGCCCCCAGTCCGGTGAAATCCCCTATCTCACCCTTTCCGCCAAATGAGCTGGATGAAGACGGCATCGAAAAACAGATCAGCGACATCGTGAACGCCGCCGTTCTGGCCCAACAGGCGGGCTATGACGGGGTCGAGATCATGGGGTCTGAAGGGTATTTCCTGAACCAGTTCCTTGTGACCCATACCAACAAACGCACAGACCGCTGGGGCGGGACCTACGAAAACAGAATGCGCTTGCCTATCGAGGTCGTGCGCCGCACGCGTGAGGCCGTTGGCCGCGATTTCATCATCATCTACCGCCTGTCGATGATTGATCTGGTCCCCAACGGCTCGACCCATGAAGAAGTGGTGCAACTGGCGCAAGAGGTTGAAAAGGCCGGTGCCACCATCATCAACACCGGCATTGGCTGGCACGAGGCGCGGATTCCGACCATCGCCACCAGTGTGCCGCGTGCTGCTTTCGCCTGGGTGACGAAAAAGCTGATGGGCAAGGTTTCGATACCTGTAATCACCTCGAACCGGATCAACACGCCCGAGGTCGCCGAAGAGGTTTTGGCCTCCGGCTGTGCCGATATGGTGTCGATGGCCCGCCCGATGCTGGCAGACGCCGATTTCGTCAACAAAGCCGTTGCGGGGCAATCTGCGCAAATCGCACCCTGCATTGCGTGCAATCAAGCCTGTCTGGATCATACATTCAGCGGCAAGCTGACGTCTTGTTTGGTCAATCCCCGCGCCTGTCATGAGACTGAACTGGTGATTGAGCCTGCTTCGACGCAGAAAAACGTTGCCATTGTCGGTGCGGGCCCAGCCGGTTTGTCCACCGCGATGACCGCTGCCCAGCGCGGCCACAACGTGACTTTGTTTGACCGCGCCGCAGAGATTGGTGGGCAGTTGAACATGGCCAAACAGGTTCCGGGCAAGGAAGAGTTTTGGGGGCTGGTCGATTGGTATCGCACCATGATGGCCGATCTGGGCGTAAAGGTGGAATTGAACCGTGAGGTCAGCGCCGACGATCTGACCGGCTTTGACGAGGTGATCATCGCAACCGGCGTCACCCCGCGCGATCCGCAGATTCCGGGGCAGGATCGAGAAAATGTCCTCAGCTATATCGACGTGCTGCGTGGCAAGGCCGAAGTCGGCGAATCCGTCGCCGTAATCGGCGCAGGCGGTATAGGCTTTGACGTCTCCGAATTTCTTTTGGAGGACGGGCACAGCGCAACCACCGACTTGCCGCTTTGGATGAAGGAATGGGGCGTAACAGACCCGGCCGAGCACCGCTCGGGCCTTGCGCCAGAAGGGCCTCAACCCAGCGCGCCTGCGCGTCAGGTCACATTGCTACAGCGCAAGAAACAGGCACACGGCAAGGGATTGGGTAAAACAACTGGCTGGATTCACCGTGCAGCGTTGAAGATGAAAAACGTCAACTTCGTGGGCGGTGTGAACTATGAGCGCATCGACGATGACGGCCTGCATGTCAGCTTTGGCGAAGACCGTGCTGACCCGACCGCGATCTCGGCGGACACAATCGTTCTGTGTGCCGGGCAGGTTTCAGACCGGTCGCTGGCGGACGCGCTGATCGAACGCGGCGTTACCCCCCACGTAATCGGCGGTGCGGATGTAGCGGCCGAACTGGACGCCAAACGGGCGATCAATCAGGGAACACGATTGGCGGCCGAGCTTTAAGCTCGGTCAGTCGGACAGCGCAAGTTTCACCCCCAGCGCGCCAAAGGCCGTTGCAAAACACCGTTTGATCCAGGCCATCACTGACGGGCGGTGGATTATGTAGTCCCGCGCCAAGGCCGCGCAGGCCCCGTAGGCGATGAAGACAACAAAGGTCATCGCCATGAAGGCAAGCGCGAGTTGCACCAAAGCCAGCCCTGCATGGTTTGTGCCGGCGGGCAAAAATTGCGGCAGGAACGCGAGGAAGAACAACGATAGTTTGGGGTTCAACACGTTGATCAGCGTGCCGGTCGCCGCAATTCTAAGGTACCCTTTGGCTGATTTATTCGCGCTGACCTCCATCGCACCGCCCTCGCGGACAATCCCCCACGCCATATAGAACAGGTAGAGCACCCCAAGGTATTTGAGAACCTGAAAGGCCAGCGCACTTGTATGCAGCAGAGCGGCCAAGCCGATAATGCTGGCCACAGCGGCGGGTACGATTCCAAGCGTGCAGCCTGCTGCCGCCGCAATGCTGGCGCGAAATCCTCGGCCAAGCCCAATGGCCAGCGTGTAGATGACGCCGGTGCCCGGCAACAGCACGACGATCAAAGATGTAATGAAAAACTCAAGCGACATTGAACCCTCCGACCACTTGCCGGAGAGTTCCCCACATCAAACCGAAAGTAAACAGGCGTGCAGCTACCTACTCAACGGTAATCGTAATCACCTCGGACACAATCGGTGGATTATGTGGCACATGGCCCGCGTCTCCCAATACCAGTTGCAGCGTGTGCTGACCTGCGGGCAGGTCCAGTGTCACCTCGGTCTGGCCGCCGCCAAAATGCATATGGTTGTCATCGGCAGGAAGGCCATAAGCCAGCTCATCCGCTCCATCCTCGCCCTCACCAATCGGGGGGCGGTTGAGCAACAGGTGGTGGTGGCCGGTATTTTCCTTCTCGGTCCCGGCCGGGGCGACGCCCATTCCGCTGAGACCGAAGACAACCGTGACCGGTGATTGCACTGTGTCACCGTCAGATAGATTAACGAAATAAACCTTCGCGTCGGGGTTCGAAGGCGTTTCACCCCCGGCGTGTGCAAAGCCCGCAAAAAGGCAAAAGGCAGCGATGGTGAAAACGGTCTTCATGGTCTCCTCCCTTGTCACAAAAATGCCATCCTCAAGGTAACACATTAGGTCGCTGCGCCAAAAAACATAGCCAGACAGGGGCACAGGCGCATTTGGAAACCACTGTTTCTGCGTTTCCCATACGCAAACGATCCGATTCAAATCCCTGATATTATCCCATGTCTGCCGCGTTTCCGCCCAGATTCAGCGCCATAGTCAGAGAGGAAATCAAGATCTGGGGAACGAGTATGGACCGACTGACTGAAATGGAAGCCTTCGCCAATGTGGTGGATCAAGGTGGCTTCACCGATGCGGCCAAAAAGATGGGCATCTCCAAATCCGCCGTGTCCAAACATGTCTCGAGCCTCGAAGCGCGTCTGGGGGCCCGGTTGCTGAACCGCACCACACGCCGGGTGTCGCCGACGGAAATCGGCCTTGCCTACTATGACCGCGCGCGGCGTGTTCTGAATGACGCGGGCGAAGCAGATTCGCTGGTTACGTCGATGCAATCGGCCCCATCGGGCCTGCTGCGCATCAGCGTTGCCACCGACTTCGGCGTGAATCACCTGTCCCCCGTTTTGTCCGAGTTCCTGGCCGCCTATCCCGACATCACAGTGAACATGGTTCTGAACAACCGTTATGTCGAACTGATTTCCGAAGGATTTGACGTGGCCGTCCGCATCGGCGAGCTGGAAGACAGCACGCTGCGCGCCCGTAAGCTAACTGAAACCGTGAAACGCATGGTGGTTGCACCCAGCTATATTGAACGCTTCGGACGCCCGCAGAAGATCGATGATCTGAACGAACACAAGCTGCTGCACTATTCCAGCCAATCCTCGGGCAACGTCTGGAAACTGACCGCGCCATCGGGTGAAAAACGCCAGGTGCGTACCGCGGGCTGGTTGAGCGTGAATGACGGGCAATCGCTGCTGAACGCGGCCATCTCGGGGCTGGGGATCGCTTACCTTCCCAGCTATCTTTATGCCGAAGCGTTAAAATCAGGACAGGTGGTCGACGCCATGCCATCTCTGCCGGACGAGGTTCAGGGCATCTATGCCGTCTACCCGCCTGGCCGCTTCACACAACCCAAAGTTCGGGCCTTCATCGACTTCCTGGTCAATTCCTACCACGACAAAGGCCCGATGGACTGGTAATTCTCCCTGAAGACCAACCTTATGACCCGCATGTCAAAGTGCGGGTCTTTTTTTGCCTTTAGGCTTGACCGTACCTGTTCAGTTGACCAGCAAAACCGCTTCGACCCGGCGGTTCAGGTCGCGCCCCTCGGGCGTCGCGTTGGACGTTATCGGAGCCAGATAGCCCACGCCCTGCGCCTCGATCCGCTCGGGGGCCACGCCATGCGCCTCGATCAATCGGGTGCGTACGGCCTCGGCCCGGCTTTTGCTGACAGAGATATTGGCCGACAGCGCGCCAGTGTCATCGGTATGCCCTACTAACGCAAGTCGCGTATCGGGGTTGTCAGACAGGTAACCGGCGACCAGAGTCAGCGAGGCGAACGGCCCTTCACCCAATGCCACCTCGCCGGTTGGAAAATGCAAATCATCCAGGATTACATGCCCTGCGCTTGTCAGAGCCTCCAGCAATCCGCCCGAGCCTTCGACGGCCTGTTCGACCAAAACCGGATCAGGGTCAGGCGCATCCTGCGGCGTTACGCGGATCAACTGTACGTAGCCATCTGGCGGGTTGCGGCTGACCAACAAGCTAAGCGCAACGGACCCCTTGGTCGCTGAAAGGAAACGGTAATCCTGAATGGCGACATACATGTCTGGTGTCGGCACAACTTCCGTCCAGAAACGGAAATCGAAGCCGCCGCATGCTTGCGCCTCGCACTCAAACAGGATCTTGTAGCCTTGCGCCTCGATCTGGTCGCGCAGCGGGGACAATAATTGCAGTGTCGTGCTGGAACCTGCCTGTAACCGCCACGTGAACCGCTCAACCCGACCTTCGATTGTGTCAGAAGGCACTGCCCCGTTCTCATAAGGCCCCGTCGGCAGGTCATAACTGTCCAACGGCGAGGTTCGGTCACTGATCTGGCGCGCACTGGTGGGCAGGGTCAGGTCCTGCGCCAGAACCGGCCCCGTCAGTAGCATTGATAAAAGGACAGCCGTACGGATCATCGAAACTGTGCGTGATATTCTTCGTTGGGTACCATTGCTGTCGCGCTGGCCACCCGGTTGGACATGTTGAAGAAACCGGTAACATTGGCAATGTCCCAGATGTCCCGGTCGGTGAACCCAACATCGCGCAGCTTCTGCCGGTCGGGTTCTTCGATCTCGGCGCTGGAGGTAGTCATCTTGGCAGCAAAATCCAGCATCGCACGCTGACGTGGATCCAGCGGCGCAACGCGGTAATTCATCACCAGCATCTCACCCAGTTGCGGATTACCCGACAGCTGACGCACCGTCGCGCCATGTGCGACCAGACAGTAGAAGCACTTGTTGATCGACGATACCACCACCGCTATCATCTCGCGCTCCAGCTTGGACAAGCCGCTGTCGGCCAGCATCAGGTCATTGTACATCGCTGTGAAGGCGTTCAGCTTGTCGATGTCGAATGCGTTGGCTTTCAATACGTTCGGCACCATTCCCAGCTTTTCGACACAGATATCAAAGTATTTCTGCGTTTCCGGCGGCAGCGGATCGACCATGGGCAGGTTCAGCGCGGTGGGCATGTCTTTTTGTGTCACGGCAGCCTCTTCAGTTCACTCAAGGTGACGGTAATGGTATTCGCCTGCAAGCTCCATCCCGAGCGCGCGATAAAGGCCATTGGCACCTGCATTGGCTTTGGTGCAGATCACGCTGAGGGTCTGCGCGCCATTATCCCGCGCCCAGATTGCCGCCGCGCGCATGGTCCAGTGGCCCAGACCTTGGCGGCGATGATCGGGCAGAATTTCAAGCGCGTGGACCATCGCAACATCCCCGTGCATCGCGACAAATGCCACGCCGCTGGGTTTATCGTTATGGCGCAGCAACAGGCTGGTCTTGGGACCTTTCGCGCGCGCCATGACCGCTTGCCGTTCTGCGCCTATCCCAGCCGAAGACCAGATTTCGCGCATGATCTCAAGCGGCTCCCAGACCGAAAAGACCATGATCGGAGGGATCGGTTGATCTGTCAGCAGGTCGACCGGACAGGCATAGATGTTGACCGGGTCCAGAACGCTGTACCCCCGATCAGCCAGTTTTGTATCCAGCGCCTCATCACCCGGACGCAGGCAGAAAATGCGTTTCTGTCCCATGGCCAGCATTGCAGCCTCGGCGGCGTCAATATCCGCGTCTGTTGCAGGACCCAGCGCATTGGCCGCAGAAACACGTGACCCGCCACCCCGCCCTTCGCGCAGTTGGAACGGGCCAAGCGCCTTATAGCCTGCGGCAGGCCATGTGCCGTCGACAATATCCGCCCAGTTCAAGCTCAAAGTTGCAACTCTTTCGCCAGACGGGTCATCGCCGCATCAATCCGCCCTCCGTCAGTGCCTCGTATCACGACGTTGGCACCGAAGGCTCCGTTGATCTGGAACGGATAACAGCCGATGGACAGGTCGCTGAACTCTTCGGCCAAGGCGGACAGGTTTGTGGCAATATCGCCCTCGCCCCGATCCACGCGCAGAGTTTGCGACAGCAAGGGGTTGCCTCCGGTTAACGTTGGCAGAACACTGGCCACCATCGCCTGAAACACCGAAGGCACACCGGCCATCACATGCACGTTCACAAGAGTAAAGCCCGGTGCAGTCGAGACCGGATTGTCGATCAGCGCCGCACCATCGGGAATGCGGGCCATGCGCAGTCGGGCGGCGTTCAGTTCCAACCCCGATTTGTCGTAATGCGCCTGCAACAATGCCCGCGCGTCATCCCTGATATCAATCGGCGTATTGAAGGTCCGCGCGATGCAATCGGCGGTTATATCATCATGGGTCGGACCAATGCCGCCACTGGTAAAGACGGTGTCATAGGCATCAGACAATGCCTTAACCGCCCCTTCGATGGCAGGGGCGTCATCGCTGACAATGCGCACTTCTTTCAGGTCGATGCCATGTTTCGTCAGCTCCTGCGCCAGAAAATGCATATTCGCATCACGGGTGCGGCCGGACAGGATTTCATCCCCGATCACCAGCATCGCTGCGGTTGGATTGGCCATGGCGCTCTCCCCTCTTGATCGTTCTCAGGGGCAGGTATAGGCCCTGAACCATGCGTTTTGAAACCCCTCTTGTCCCCGCCCGCCTGATCCGTCGCTACAAACGCTTTCTGGCTGATTGCACGCTGGAAGACGGGCATGAGGTTACAGCCCATTGCGCCAATCCGGGATCGATGATGGGGCTTGCCGAACCGGGCGAGAAAATCTGGCTGGAACCCAATGACGACCCGAAGAAAAAGTTGAAATACGGCTGGCGACTGGTGGATCACGAAAACGGGCATTTCACTGGCGTTGACACCTCGGTTCCCAATCGCGCCTTAAGGGCAGCGCTTGAAGCTGGTGAGATCGCAGAACTGGCCGCCTATGACACCGTCCGGCCCGAGGTGAAATACGGCGAAAACAGCCGCATCGATTTCCTACTGACCGGGCCGGGCCTGCCCCACGCCTATGTCGAGGTCAAAAGCGTGACCCTCTCGCGCCAGCCCGGCCTGGCCGAGTTTCCCGACAGTGTCACGGCGCGCGGCACCAAGCATCTGGGCGAGCTGGCAGCAATGGCCGCGCAAGGACACCGCGCGATCATGCTGTATCTGGTACAACGCACCGATTGCGACCAGTTTGCACTGGCGGCTGATATTGACCCGGCCTATGCGGCGGCGTTTGAATCAGCACAGGCGCAGGGGGTGGAACGGTTGGTGTATGGGACAGAGATTTCACCTTTGGGTGTCGCAGTCTTACCCAAACAGATCTAGAGCCCATTCAGCAGCACCCTCGAGAAACAAGAAAGCCTGGCGTCTCGGGTCAAACCTAAAGCTCACTATATATATTCTTAAAACGGTATTTGTTGATTCATATCAAGGTTAATTAGCGCACAAAAAGCTTTGCTACTCAGCACGACAATTTCGGGGGGAGATTTGTCATGCGATACAAAGCTATTGGTATGACCGTTCTGTGCGCCGCACTCCTATACACGGCCTCTTGCTCGGGCATGAGTTACGCGATGAAGACATATGGCGACGTCGACCCAATAAACTTCGAAGCCTATGGCAGAACCTGGCGCATCTTCGACAAGCCTGAAAGCGGCTTGATTATGCTGACGCCCAGCTTGGGAGATGCGGCATTGGCAGGTGCCGCCGAAGGGGCAACATTCGGCTTGGCTGGCAGTATGGACCCCACGCAGTTGGTCTTTCAATCGGCAGCGGCAGAATACCTGAAGTCAACCGGCAGAACATGTGACATCCGTTCTGCCCGACTGGTCATCGACCCTCAGTGGGAGTTCACCTATACCTGCTGAGCCTTCGCGAAACTGTCGCCTTTTGTCAGAAATCACGGAGTTCAGCATGCCAAAAAACTTAATCACATTGGCAGTCCTTCTCGCCGTCACCGCGTGCGCGGAACAACCAAGTTCGATTGCACCGGTTCCAATAGGGGATGTCTATAGCGACGTTTCCTGCGCGAAGGCACGACAACTCTACCAACAAGAGGTCGCCAGAGTACCCGCCTTGGTTTCCGCCCAGAAACAAGCGGTTGCTGGTGACGCTGTTGGTGTGCTGTTGATCGGAGTTCCCGTATCCAGTTTGTCGGGAGATGACTTGGAAGGCGAAATAGCCGCGACCAAGGGTAAATTGATAGCACTGTCCGCTCGTTTGGAAGTTTGTGGCACTCCGCCCCCCAAAATAGCGTGGGATTGAGCCTGTTGCGACATAGGGTCGTAAAGACGACATGAACTAGCGGCTGTTGAAACCGATAAGCCGTCGAACTACTTCGCTCAAGGAGTGTGACCCTGCGCCCTCTGGTACTTTCTGCACAAGCAGCGTAAAAGGAATGCTGCGCGAAACATTTGGAGCTTAGCGTCGATGAAAGAACATCGTGGCCGCCTGACCAAAGACGGCATCCGCATCTATGAACAAAGCGACTTTGCCGGAATGCACGCGGCAGGGGCTTTGGCGGCACGCATTCTGGATGATATTGCAGAACACGTTTTTCCCGGCCAGACGACTGGCGCGATTGACGGGCTGATCACTCAGATGGTTGAAGACGCAGGCGCAACTTCGGCCACGATTGGGTACAAAGGCTATCAGCACGCCAGCTGCATCAGCGTTAATCACGTCGTTTGCCATGGTATTCCGGGTGAAAAAAAGCTGAAGGATGGCGACATCCTGAACATTGACGTGACTGTCATCGTCGATGGCTGGTTTGGCGACACCTCGCGCATGTATGTGGCCGGGAAACTGCCCCGCAAGGCAGAACGGCTGATCCAAGTAACCCATGACGCGCTGTTCAAGGGCATCGAGATGGTCAAGCCCGGCAACACTTTTGGCGATATCGGCCACGCCATTCAGGCTTATGTCGAAGCGCACCGGATGAGTGTTGTACGCGATTTTTGTGGACATGGTCTGGGCCGCGTGTTCCACGCGCCGCCCAACGTTCTGCACTATGGCCGTCCGGGCACTGGCGCGGTTCTGGAAGAGGGTATGTTCTTTACCATCGAACCGATGGTCAATCTGGGCCGTCCTGAAACCAAGACGCTGGCCGATGACTGGACAGCTGTGACCCGCGACAAGTCACTGTCGGCACAGTTCGAGCATTCGGTGGGTGTTACGGCGGATGGGGTCGAGATTTTTACACTCTCGCCGGGCGACAAGTTCCACCCGACCTATTCCTCCTGATCGGCAGCCTGTTCGCGCATCACTTTCAGCAGCATTGTCTCTGCCCCCCAAGGCGTCACCGCGTCGTGGATAAAAACCGGCGCGCGCATCGGCTTGCGCTCGGGCCCGGTTGAGGCTTCGGCGTCGCGGGCAAACGTCCAGCTAAAGGGTGTAAGGGCGCGGTCCATGACCGCACGTTAGCACAATTCAGGCTCTGAGTCCCAAAAGCCGGTGCACCTGTGCCATATCCGTGATGACTTCGGCACCCAGATCAGCCAAGCTGTCGCCGCCTCCGTGCGGGGCATAGGCCAAACAGCGCATGTCTGCCCGCACGGCCGCTGTTACACCATTCTGGCTGTCTTCAATAACCACAGGGGAATTTGCTTCAAAGCGCTGAGCGGCCAGCTTGAACATCTTTGGGTCCGGTTTGCCAGTTCCCAGAACATGAGCCGAGAACATAACGTCCTTAAACCGGTCCCAAATCCCATTCTGACCCAGAGTGATCTTCATCTTGTCCGGGCTGCCGTTTGACGCAACGCAGAACGGGATGCCGTTTTGATCCAGTGCCGCCAACAATTCGGAAACACCAGGCACCAAAGGTACCCCTTTGCGCAGGCGGTCATAGGTTTCAGCATAGATCTGATCCACCCAGCCCTCGGGTAGATCGGCACCCATGCTGCGTGCCTTGTCGCGTACTCCAACCATCGTTCCGCCTACAAACAGCGACATGCATTCAGGCAATGTCAGGTGCAGGCCATAACCAGCCAGATTGCCCATCAGCACCTGGTTCGAGATCACTTCGCTGTCGACCAGAACGCCATCGCAATCGAAAATCACCAGATCATGCATCCGACTCGTCTTTCCACATCAAAGAGATATGCGTGTCGCCGTATTTCCGACTGTCGTGCAGCTTGAACCCTGCGGGTGCTTGCATCGGGGTGTTTTCTTCCCAAACCAAGAGTGCATCCTCGGCAAGCCAGCCGTTTGCCAAAGCGGTAACAGCTTTCTGGCCCATGGCCTTTCCATAAGGGGGATCAAGAAAGATCAGATCATAAGGCACGCTTGGATTGTCTCCCAGCCGCGTGGCGTCACGGCGGATCAAGTCAGTGCGCGCGGCGCTGCGTGTCAGGTCGATATTCTTGCGGATCAATCCCTGCGCCACGCGCCCGTCATCAACAAAGGTGACATGCGCCGCACCACGCGACAGCGCCTCGAGCCCCAGCGCCCCGGTACCTGCAAACAGATCCAGCACCCGCAAACCGTCAAAGTCGATCTGGTGGGTCAGGACGTTGAACAGGCTTTCGCGCACACGGTCAGTGGTGGGGCGCAGACGTGCCCCCGCATCCCCTTTGCCGACCGAGGCCAAAGCGCGGCCCCGGAACTCTCCGGCGATGACCCTCACGCTTTGAGCAGCGGCTTCAAGTCCGCGTCCGGATCCGCCACGATGGCCGGATCGGCCGTCTTGCCTGCGTCGATCAAGCGTTTGCCGACCATATACGCGCGGGGATCGTTCATTGCATCCACAGCTATCAACTGATCGCCCTTGTAGTACCAGAAGGACACGGTCTGCCCTTCGCCCTTGCGGGTCACAACGCGGTCATATCCGGTGTTAAGACCGGCGATCTGTAGCTTGACGTCATACTGGTCCGACCAGAACCACGGCGTCGCGGTGTAGTCCTTGGCAGCGCCCAGCATGTTCTGCGCGACGATCTCGGCCTGATCAATTGCGTTGGGCACACTCTCTAGCCTGATCCGGCCTTCACCGTGCGGGAACGAAGCACAATCGCCTGCCGCCCAAATTGACGGATCCGAAGTGCGGCCATGGGCGTCGGTCTTGATGCCGTTGTCCAACTCAAGCCCCGCCATCTCGGCCAATTGGGTTGCGGGCGCGATGCCGACACCAACTACAACAAAGTCAACCTCAAGTTCGGTTCCATCGGTCAGAAGGGCGCCTGTGACCTTGCCGTTTTCGCCAATCAACCGATCCAACCCAACACCTTCGCGAATGTCAGCGCCGTAGTCACTGTGCAATGCGCGGAAATAGTCGCTGGTCTCGGGTGCCGCGACCCGTTGCAGGATACGGTCGGCCATCTCGACCAGAGTCACCTTGACGCCGCGCTTGGCGCAGACGGCTGCGGCCTCGAGCCCGATATAGCCACCGCCCACGATCAGCGCACGGGCACCTTCAGTGACCTTGGGCTCCATATCGTCGATATGCGCCAGATCACGCACCACATGCACACCTTCCAGGTCGCCACCAATAGCCGCGGGCAGACGGCGCGGATCGGACCCGGTGGTCAGCGCCAGTTCGTCGTAGGAAATGACCTCGTCCCCCAACGTCACAGTCTTGGCTTGCCGATCGATGCCCGTGACGTGCTGACCCAGACGAAGGGTGATTTTGTTCTCGGCATAGAAACTCTCGGGTCGCAGGAACAGGCGCTCCAGCTCCATCTCGCCCAGAAGGTATGCCTTGGACAAAGGCGGGCGCTGATAGGGCAAATGCGGTTCAGCCCCGATAAGAGTGATGTCCCCGTCGAACCCATCCTTGCGCAACCGCGCCACCAAAGATGCCCCCGCCTGACCGGCACCGATCACGACAATTTGGCTCATGTTTTGCCCACCCTGCAGTTTTCCCGTGGTCTCCGTGTTTGGACCACCTATATTGCGGCTAAGCCCAATTCTGCAAATCCAAACAACAGGAGCTGAAAAATGATTTCAACAGGAGACGCCCTTCCCGAAGCGACACTGACCCAGATGGGCGCGGAGGGGCCGGAAGAGGTTCGGATTTCAGAAAAGACCAAGGGCCGCAAAGTGGTGATCTTCGCCGTTCCGGGTGCGTTTACGCCGACTTGCCATTCGGCGCATGTGCCCAGCTTCATGCGGACGAAAGATCAGTTCGACGCCAAAGGCGTGGATGAAATCATCTGCATTTCAGTCAACGATCCGTTTGTCATGAAAGCCTGGGGCGAAGCGACAGGCGCGTCCGAGGCCGGATTGACCATGTTGGCCGATGCGACATCGGAATTCACCAAAGCCATTGGCATGGATTTTGACGCCCCGCCTGTCGGTCTGATTGCACGATCCAAGCGCTATGCCATGTTGGTTGAAGACGGCAAAGTCACAGCCTTGAATTTGGAAGAAAATCCAGGCGCTTGTGAGATCTCTGCCGGTGAGGGCTTGTTAGAGGCCATTTGAACAACATCGGCCCCGGGTATCCGGGGCCTTTGCACCCCAAATTAACTTGAAGCCTTGCTCCATTGCGCAAATACTTGGCCTACGCATACGTGGAGTTCTTTATGAAACTTAAGACATTATCACTCATTCTGACCGGTGCAGCCCTGATCTCGGCCTGCGGACCGGCCCCTACCCCACAACAACAAGCCGCGCGCCAGCACGAGATCGCGTGCCTGGGCGGCACATTGGGCGGCGCGTTGATCGGTGGCGCCATCGGCAACCAGTTCGGCGGTGGGTCGGGCAAGACGATACTGACCGCGGCAGGCGCTGCTGCTGGCGGATTTGAAGGTCAAAGATTTGCATGCTGAGGGGATGGACATGACACGAGCAATTTTCATAACCGCAGCCTTTATTCTGGCATCTGCAGCAACAGCGGAAACCGTTGCTGAATTGCATGAAAAAGAGCTGAACGCCATTGACGCGAACAATGATGGCTTCTTGTCCAAGGATGAGTTCAACGCATTCTCGGATTACGCATTCCAGACCATGGATGAAGACAAGAATGGCACTTTGGGGCTGGACGAGGCAAAGCCGTTTTTAGACATCAAGCAGTTTCAGGATGTTGACCGCAACAAGGACAGCTTTATCTCAAGAGCGGAATATGATGCTCAGATGGGTGAGGATTTCAACGCTGCGGACAAGGATGGCAATGGCCAGCTGGACTAGGCCTGCCACGGACAGGAGTTTGAGATGAACAAATGGATTGGTTTGGGTGTATTGGCGTTGGTCGCAGCGTGTGACGTTCCGCAGGCCCCGGTTGTGACGGGGCCGGACGGTCAGGCCCGCATTCAAATCAATCTATCCGGGCTGACCTGTTATGAAAACCGTTGTCTCGACATTAACCCCGCCGCGCGCAGCGTGCGCCAGATTGGAAACAAGACAACGGGTATCCCAAGATCCATTGACGTCAGCGACGGGACTGTGACACCTGCCGAGTTCCGACAGATGGGCACTGCCGCGTCCCTCGCCGGTGGCCAGGGCTCAGGCAACGATCGCTAGCAAAGACTGTCCATCTTGCGTGCCAGCTTGGCATCCAACGAGGACAGCCCGCCCACGTCATGGGTGGATAGAACGACTTCAACCGTGCGGTACACGTTTGACCATTCCGGGTGGTGGTTCCATTTCTCAGACCAAATCGCTACTTGGGTCATCCAACCAAAGGCAGAAACGAAATTGTCGAAGATGAACGTTTTGGTGATCGCGTCTCGGTCTTCGACCATCGTCCAGCCGTTCTTGAACAGCGGATCCAGCAGCGGGCCACGGGTTTCGGTCGACAAGAGTTCGGTCATTGCTGTTCCTCCGGGTTCGATTTCCTGAACGGGCCGTAGTCCGTTAGAATCTCGATCTCTTCTCCCACTGCACGGCCTTCGGCGTCCAGATATTTTTTGACGGCATCAGCAAAACCCGGATCGCCGACCCAGTGCAAGCTATGCGTGCGCGTTGGCAAATAGCCTCGCGCAAGTTTGTGTTCACCCTGAGCGCCCGCCTCGACCCGGGCCAGACCATGGGCAATGGCAAAGTCTATCGCCCTATAATAGCACAATTCGAAATGCAGGCAGGCATGGTGTTCAACGCAGCCCCAATACCGCCCAAAAAGCGTTTCACTACCTATGAAGTTCAACGCACCCGCGATGGCATAGCCATCTCGTTCCGCCAGCACCAAGGCCATGTCGTCTGCCATGGTTTCCTGCGCAATATCAAAGAATTGACGCGTCAGATAGGGCGAGCCCCATTTGCGCGCACCGGTATCCTGATAGAACCGCCAAAATGCATCCCAATGTTCCGGGCGCAACGCGTCGCCGGTCAGGGTGCGGATGTCACCGCCAAAGTCATTGGCCTGCGCCCGTTCCTTGCGGATATTCTTGCGTTTGCGTGATGACAGGGCAATCAGGAAAGCGTCGAAATCAGAATAGCCTTCATTTAACCAGTGAAACTGCTGCGAGATGCGCAACATCAGGCCCATCTGTTCCCCGGCCAGCGCTTCGTCTTCAGTACAAAAGGTCGCGTGCACCGATGAGACCTGATTGTCTGCCGCCAGTTGCACTGCGCCTTGCACAAGGGCTGACATGCCGATCCTCTCGTAACCCGGGCGCACCAGAAAACGTCGTCCGGTTGCAGGGGTGAACGGCACCGAAATCTGCAGCTTGGGGTAATATCGCCCACCTGCGCTTTCATAGGCATGGGCCCAGCTGTGATCGAAGATATATTCGCCCTGACTGTGCGATTTGGCGTACATTGGGGCCGCTGCAATCAGCATCCCGTCAAGATAAGCCGTCAGATATTGGGGCTGCCAGCCTGTGCCGCGCCCGACCGACCCGCTTTCTTCCAGCGCCAGCAGAAACCGATGGGTCGTAAAGGGATCAAGAGGCCGCCCGCCGTTAGCGGCCTCGGGGCAGGCGCAGGCATCCCACTCTGCCGCAGAAATCTGCGACAAGGTGCCTAGTACCTGAATTTCGATCTGTGCCTGATCCATATGTCCTCCGTGCCTGTCCATTATCTGTGACAGGTCAGAGTGGGTTCAAGCTGAATGCGCAGCCAGATACCCTTCGAATGTCACATTGTCGGCAACTTCACGGGCCTCTGCCTCTTGTTCAGGCGACCGGATGGTCCAGCAAAGGATCGGCACGCCGCGCGCCTTCAACTCGGCCACGCGGGGGCGCGTCAGGTCGGCAGCCTCGTGACTGATGAAGCTGGCGTTGCTCCGCTCAAAATCCGGAATGTCGCGCAGGTGTTCGCGGACGGTTTGAGACAACGGCCAATCCTCCGACTCAAAGGCGCATGTTACGATCCCGCATGGCAAATGCGGGGCCAGGCGCGCCAGTTCAGCGGTCGAGTTCGGGTTGAACGACATCAGCGCCAGCGGGCCTTCATAGCCCGACAGAATACGCAGGGCCTCTTGCTCCAGCGGACCGATGCCGGTGCCCATGGCTCCGTCCTGATCTTTGAACTCAACAAGCAACGGCACCTGACCGGCGACAATATCCAGTACTTCTTTCAGCGACGGGATACCTTCACCGTCGGAATGCAGCAACGGAACCGCCGACGCCTCTGCCCCGGTGATCTGCTGAATCGCGCCGGTCTGCCCGGTCAGACGCTTGAGGTCATAGTCGTGAAAGACCATCACCTGACCATCTGCAGTCAGTTGCAGGTCAATCTCGATCCCATATCCGGCGTCAATTGCAGCCTGAATGGCGGCGCGGCTGTTCTCAGGGCGGTTGTCGGAAATGTCATGCAACGCCCGATGCGCAATCGGGCGTTGAAGAAACTCTGACGGCAATGTGGGTGTCATTGGACTTCGAAAATCCCTTCGATCTCAACCGCGACGCCCAACGGCAGTGACGCGGCACTGACGGCAGAGCGCGAATGGCGACCGGCATCGCCCAGCGCCTCGACAAGGAAATCGGACGCGCCGTTGATCACTTGCGGCTGCTGCGTGAAATCCGCCGTCGAGTTAACAAACCCGGTCAATTTGATCACGCGCACCAGCTTTTCGATGTCGCCGCCACAGGCTGCTTTGACCTGTGCCAACAGATTGATCGCGCAAACCCGTGCCGCTGCGGCTCCGGCTTCGACATCCATGTCATCCCCCAGTTTACCGGTGATCAGTTCATCGGTTTTCGAAATCTGGCCCGACACATAAACGATGTTGCCCATGCGCACGAATGGCACATAGTTGGCAGCGGGTGCAGGCGCTTCATCCAGTGTAACACCCAGGGTTTCCAGTTTTGCGGCGATGCTCATTGAGAGGGTCCTTCCCTAAATTCGACTCTGCCGGACGCTAACCGGGAAGCTTGGTTTGGGAAAGTCGAAAACCGGCAATGTCCTGTCTGCCAGCGATCTGAGCGTTTCTTTACTTATTACGAGCTGTTGATCCTTGGTCACTTTACCCGCCCCCAAATGACAGGTTACACGCAAGGTGTTTCATTTAAGACCCGAAACGACTAGTGACAGAACTTGTGCCACCCCAGCACGTGGATTTTGATTGAACGTCCGGCGGACCATGTGTCGGACCATTTTGGGAGAAGCAAACCGTGCCAAGCAGATTGCGCCTGAAACATTTTATTGTCCTGTCATGCATGGCCATTCTGTCTGCTTGCGCTACGACCCCGCCCGAGGGGGCCTCGCGTAGCGACGTTTTTGATCCGTATGAGAACAACAACCGGGCGATCCACAAGTTCAACCTTGGTGTGGACCGATTCTTGTTCCGCCCTGCTTCGAAAGGCTATGTGAAGATCGTTCCTGACCCGATGGTGACCAGTTTCAGCACCTTCGCCGAAAACATCTCGCTGCCAGGGCAGGCCGTTGATTACCTGTTGCAGGGCAATCCGAAACAGATGGGCAACGCGTTGCTGCGCTTCGTGATCAACATGACTGTGGGTGGCTTTGGTCTTTCCGCACCGGCGGATGAATTGAACCTGCCACCAGTGGATACCGATTTCGGCGAGACGCTGCATGTGTGGGGTGTGGGCGAAGGCGCATATATTGAGCTTCCCTTCTACGGCCCATCGACCCAACGGGATGCGATCGGGGTTGTGATCAACTTGTTCTCAAACCCAATCAATTTTTCTCCGGTGCGACCCGTCGACAACATTGGCGTATACGCCGAGATCGTCCGCCGCATGGGAGATCGCGGCCGGTTCTCGGATACAGTCGATTCGATTCTTTATGAAAGTGCAGACAGTTACGCGCAGGCACGCCTGATCTTTCTGCAAAATCGCCGCTTTGAACTGGCAAGAGATGACGAAGACGCCTATCTGGATCTATATTCTGACCCCTATGCCGAAACCGGGACAGACCCGGTCAGGGACCCCTTTTTAGACCCCTACGAGGACCCCTATGCCGAATAACGAGTTGAACCGCCGCCACTTCATCGCCTCGGGCCTTGCATTGGCCCTGCTGCCGATGCCAGCCTTGGCACAGACCGAAGCCGCAGCAAAAGCGCTGGTCAACAGCGTGGTTGCTGACATCAATCGGGTGATCGATTCAGGCAAGTCTGAAAAAGCAATGCTGCGCGACTTCGAAAAGATATTTGTTCAATATGGCGATGTTCCCATCATGGCGCGTTACGCGCTGGGTGCTGATGCCCGAACGGCCAGCCCGGCCCAATTGAAAAAGTTCACCAAAGCGTTCCAGGGCTATATCTCGCGTAAATATGGCCGCCGGTTCCGAGAGTTCATTGGCGGCGAGGTCGATGTGCGCAATGCCCGGAAAATCAAGGCCGGGTACGAAGTTCGGACGCTGGTCAAACTGCGCGGCTCGGCCCCCTTTGACGTGACCTTTCTGGTTTCCGACAAGTCGGGCCGGGACAAGTTCTATAATATGTTCATCGAAGGCGTGAACCTTCTGCTGACCGAACGCACCGAAATCGGCGCTATGCTGGATGCCCGGAAAGGCAATCTGGATCAACTGATCAGAGATCTGAACAAAACAGGCTGACCTTGCGGCCGGGCGTGGTCACGCGCCAGCTCGAAGATCTTGCCAGAGCATACGAAAGGGTCAGGTTCTTCTGACCCTTTTTTCGATTTCAGGGCGCATAGCTGCGCACCAAAGCGTCTGCAATCAACGCCCAGCCGTCTGCTATGACAAAGAACGCCAGTTTGAATGGCAAGGATACGATTGCCGGAGGGACCATCATCATACCCATCGACATCAACACCGCTGCAACAACTAGATCGATGATCAGAAACGGCAGGAAAATCAGAAAGCCAATCTGAAAAGCCCGCGCGATTTCGGACAGCATGAAAGACGGCATCAGGACGGATAGCGGCGCTTGCGCTGACAGTTCAATCTCATCTCCACCGGGACGTAGGGCAGCCATGGCAAAAAAAGTATCCGCATCCAAGCGGGCTGCCATGAAAGTGCGGAAGGGGCCCAGCGCCCGTTCCAGCGCGGCCTCGACCCCGAACGTTTCCTCCATCATCGGGCGAATGCCACTTTCCCAGGCTTCGGTGAACACGGGGTCCATGATGAAATAGGTCAGAAACAACGCCAGACTGACAATCAGCATATTGGGCGGCGATTGCTGCAAGCCTATTCCCTGTCGCAGGATCGACAACACTGTAACCAGAAACGGGAAACAGGTGATCATAACAGCCAGGCCCGGCGCTATGCTCAACACCGTGATCAAAAGGATCAACTGGATGGTCCGGGCCGATATCGACCCGCCCTCGCCAAGGGACAAAGTCACATCCTGCGCTGCAGCGAGCGATGGGGTCAGCACAATAGCCAGAGCCAGCCAGATCGCAAAGCGCATCAACCGATCCCGTTTTGAAGGTCGGCAATCTCGGTCAGGCGCACAGCCAATTGTCCGGCCTGGTCGCCCTCCATCTCTTCCAGCAAACCACGCGCAACCAGCTGGTCCCCGACGTAAAGGTCGACCGGATCTTCGATCCGTTTGTCCAGCGTCAAAACCGCGTTCTCGCCCATGTTCAACAGATCCCTGATTAGCGGACGGGCACGACCAACCGAGACTGTCACCTCGATCGGGACAGATTCAAACGGGTTTGGTTTTTCTGTTTGCGGGATTTGAGTGTCATTCATTGGACAAAGCCTCTCTTGCCTCAAAAACATAAGCGTCAAAAATCTGTGCGACGGTGGTCAGCAAAGCGCTGCAATCCACTTCGCGCCGGTTGGTTCCGACCTGCAGGCGGGCTTGCCCGGCCTCGAGCGAAGGATCTTCGATGACATTCGGTTCGCGATGCGTGCCCGAGAGCAACAGCGCCTTAACATCTTCAGCGCATCCGGTCGGCACCATGATCTGCATCGGCTGCTCGATCTGCGACCGTGCCATCTCGGACAATTGTTCAACAAGACGTGCGGCCAGCCCTTGTTCAACCATCTGGGGCAAAACCTTTTGGACCAGACTTTCAAACATCGGCTCCAAAGACATGGTCATCCGCATCATTGCCTCGTGACAGGTGAAAGACATGTCCTACAGCGACTGCGCAAGCTCGGCCGAAACCTTCCCACGGTTTTGCTCTTGAGCCTGAGAGGCGTCTTCACAACCAGCCCCGTAGCCTTCTTCGAAAGATGCGAGCCTTTGTTCTTCCAGCGTTTCCTCATCCAGCAGCAGAACGTTGCCGGTGCTGGTCTGAGCGGTGAAATCCTCAAGCAGATGGGCAATAGACATCACACCCTCTCCTCGCCTTCTTCAAGCCAACTGCGCAGAATCTCGACTGTTTCTTCTTGCTTGTCGCCGATCATTGTCCGCAATCGCGCGACCGGATCTTCAGTGGCGCTATCGCTCAGAACAGGAACGCCCCCCTGTGGCGGCAAAGGTGCGAAATCAGCACCCTCGCCCGTTGCAATTTCACCAGTCAGAACCGAAGCGCCTTCACTTGCTTCGTCAGCGGCGGGCAACAGCGCCGTCGTCATTGCAGGCTTCATAAGGATCGGTCGGATGACGAACAGCGCAAGCACCAACGAGACAACAGCCAAAACCGTCATCTGGATCAGGGACATGGCATCCAGATGAATCTTTTGCCACATTGAAGACGACGCCAAGGTGCCTTGCGGCTCTACTATCGGTAAATCCAGAGACTTCAGAGTTATCACGTCCCCGCGCGCGGCATCGAAACCCACGGCCGAAGCCACCAGTTCCTGAAGCGCGTCCAGCTCTGCCTGTGGCAGCGGTGCAAATGATTCCACGCCCGAGGCATCCACAGTCCGGGTCCCTTTCACCAACACAGCAACCGTCAGTCGTTTGATCGCACCGGGCGCGGTGTGCACTTCAAGCTCTGTCTCAGAGACCTCATAGTTCACACGCTCACGCGTTTGGGTGGCGGTGGAGTTTGACTCATCCCCGCCAGCCCCATCTCCATCGGGCAGATTCGATGCCACGGTGACATCGGAAGACTGATTGCGGGCACTGTCCGAGCGTTCTTCTACATCCGTGCTGATCGCCACACGGCTCTTGGGATCAAAGCGACGCTCGCGGATGGATTCGGTCTTGGTCTCAGTGTCCACGCTGACCTCGACCACCGCATTTCCGGTTCCAACGCGCGCTTCGACCAAACGCAGAACACGTTCACGCAGCTGGCGCGATTTGTCTTCCGCTGTATCAGCGGCAACAGCTGTGTCCTGCCCACCGATCACGGCCCCGTTCGAGTCGATCACGGTCACGTTCTCGGGCGCAAGCCCGCTCACGGCTGAGGCAATCAGGAACCGGATGGCCTTGGCCTGGTCGCTGGTGATGTCGGCGCCAGAAGGCACCAGATAGACGGAAGCCGTAGGTGATACACTGCGCTGGAATGGGTTCGCCGATCCGTTGGCGATGTGCACACGTGCCTGGCTGACGTGCCGGCTGCCGACTATTGTGCGCGCCAGCTCACCTTCTTTTGCGCGCCAGTATGCTGCATCGAACATCTGCGAGGTGGTGCCAAACCCACTCAGCGAATCCAGCAGTTCATACCCCCGGTTGCCATTCGCTGGCAGACCTTCGCTGGCCAGGGTCATCCGCAACTCATCCCGCTGCGCGCCGGGGACATAGATTGATCCACCGCGAATCTCATAGATGACACCGCGCTGATCCAGGGCACGCACGATATCCCCCGCCGCGCCGCTTTCCAGGCCTGCATACAGCAGCGTCATGGACGGCGCCGTTACAAGGCGGGACATTCCCAGAATTCCCAAAAACACCAGCGCAACCGCACCAGCAACGAAAATTTGTTTACGCCTGTCCAAACTTGCCCAGACAGTTCCGATCTGCTGCACGCTCACCTCCGACTCGCCGACATTCTGCCCGGCGCATCTCTTGTTTGGACGATTGCCCTTAACAATCGGTTAGTCCCTGACCGGTTATGAAACGACAGAACGGATGAATGAGGACGTCATGACCGACGCAACGGCTGAACAGGCAGAAGCCCCTGACAAAAAGGGAAAAAAAGCAATACTCATCGGGGTGATTCTGGCGATTGCCGGGGCTGCTGGCGGGTATTTCCTGACCTCTTCAGGGCTGATTCCGTTCGGCGGTAAAGCCGCAAAAGAATCAAGTCAGGACGTCGAAAAGGACACGCCAGCCAGAGCATTGGCAGATGTCGGGTTCGTAGATCTGCCACCCGTGATCGTATCTGTGAATTCGGGCAGTTCTCGGCATCTGAAATTTCACGCGCAGCTCGAAGTGAACGCCCCGTATGTGGCTGACGTCAAAAAAATGCTGCCGCGGATCATGGATGTTCTGAACGGATATCTGCGGGCAGTGGAGTTGCACGATCTTGAAGATCCGCTGGCGCTGATGCGCATCCGTGGCCACTTGCTACGGCGCGTTGAAATTGTTGTAGGCGACGGTCGCGTTCGCGACGTGCTGGTCATGGAATTTGTACTGAATTAGGAGGCGAAATTGGAGCTGATTGCGGATATTTTGCTGGTCGCTGGCGCGCTGGGTGCGGGTCTGTACTGTTTTGTTCTATCGCGCCGCCTTAAGCGGTTTACCGACCTTGAGAAAGGCGTTGGTGGCGCCGTGGCCGTGCTATCAACACAAGCGGAAGAGCTGAAGAAATCTCTGGATAACGCACGTGACGCATCTGATCAGTCCGGTGAACAGCTTGGGGCGCTGACACAACGGGCTGAAACCGTCGCTCAGCGGCTGGAACTCATGATGGCGTCAATGCATGACATTGTCCCCGAAGAGGCACCTAAGCCGGATGCAACGGAAGAGCCGGTTTCTGATGCAACCCAACCAAAAGAGCCATGCGATATTGAGCAAGAAATCTCCGCAGACCCCGCCGAGTCCGCTGCGCCTGAAGGGAAGGAACAGCAAAACAAAGCCCCCGATGGGCTGATGTTTTTCCGCCATGACCGCAATCAGGACGGAGCCCAGGCATGAGCCGTCGCCGCGCCTCCCGACAAGACGGCCGCCCGCGAGCCGGCGTCCTAACCGTCATTGCCTTACTGATGCTCGGCTCTGCCGTTATTCGTATCGGGTTAGAGGCGGGACCAGCCCTTGCGAAGCCGACAGAATCTGAGTTTGCAGAATCCAAACCCACAGCACCAAAGGCACGCGATATTCAGGCGCTCTTGAATGAACTTCTAAAGCGAGAAGAACGGGTCAAGCAACGTGAAGACATGCTTCGTGAACAGGAAAAGGCGCTGGAGATCGCCGGTCAAGCGATTGAGACGCGTTTGGTTGCGCTTGAAGAGGCAGAGCAGTCTTTGCGCGCTACTCTGGCCGTTGCCGACAACGCCGCCGAGAAAGATCTGACCCGTCTGACAGATGTTTATCAGACCATGAAACCCAAAGATGCCGCCGCGTTATTTGAAACCATGGAGCCAACTTTTGCAGCTGGATTCCTGTCCCGTATGCCGCCCGACTCTGCGGCTGGGATTCTGGCGGGTCTCAGTCCTGAGGCGGCCTATACGATCAGCGTGGTCATGGCCGGGCGCAACGCCTCAGCCCCACTGGAATAGTTACCTGTGTCACCCCGTCTAGCGCACCCTCTAACCGGAGATTTCAAATGATTGGAATTGTAGGAATTGTCGTCATTTTTGTGATGGTTTTCGGCGGCTACCTTGCTGCTGGCGGCAAGATGACCATCATTCTGAAATCTCTGCCGTTCGAAATGATGATGATCGGCGGTGCAGCAGTTGGCGCTTTTCTGATCAGCAATGACATGGGCGGTGTGAAACACACGGTCAAGGATATGGGCAAGGTCTTCAAAGGTCCGAAATGGAAACCCGAAGACTATCGCGACCTTCTCTGCCTTTTGTTTTCGCTGATCCGTATTGCGCGCGCCAATCCGGTTGAGGTTGAACAACATATCGAAGATCCGGAAAACTCCAGCCTGTTTTCTGCCTACCCCAAGATTCAAGCCGACAAGGAAGCGGTTGATCTGATCTGTGACACGATGCGGTCTGCCGCGATGAATTATGATGATCCCCACCAAGTGGAAGAGGTGCTGGAAAAGCGGATGGAGGCGAATTTTCATCACGCGATGCACTCGAGCCATGCCTTACAGACAGTGGCAGACGGCTTGCCCGCGCTTGGAATCGTGGCAGCGGTTTTGGGGGTCATCAAGACCATGGGCTCGATCGATCAACCTCCCGAGGTGCTGGGCAAGCTGATCGGCGGTGCTTTGGTAGGCACGTTCCTTGGGGTTTTCCTGGCGTATGGTCTGGTGGGCCCCTTTGCCGGGAAATTGAAATCCGTGGTCGAGGAAGACAATCACTTCTATCAACTTATCAAGGAAGTTTTGGTCGCAAACCTGCACAACCACAATGCTGCCATGTGTATCGAGGTCGGCCGTCAGAATACACCCACGCACAACCGCCCCGGCTTTACCGAACTTGAAGAAGCGTTGAAGGACCTAAAGCAGGCGGCCGCATGAAACATCTCGGACTGTTGATATCGGCTGTTGTCGCAGCGGCCACCTCAGCCACGGCGCAAGACGTGGCAGTTCGGTCAGGTGAGCATGACGGCTATACGCGTTTGGTGTTTAAAGTGCCGCCGAACACAGAATGGAGATTGGCCCAGCGCAGAGACGGCGCGCGATTGACGGTGGACTTGGGCGGCGTGACCTTTCGAACAGGATCGGTTTTCAGCAGATTGACGACGAACCGTCTTGAATCGCTGTCACAGGCTCAACCCGGGGACGCTTTGGACCTTGAGTTCGGCTGCGAATGCGTGGCTTCGGCTTTTCTGTACCGAGGGTCGATGATCGTTCTCGACATCACGCCGGGAGAGTTCCTGCCGCCGTTGCTGGCTGATATTCCACCGCCGATGCAACAACGGCCCGTTAATGCAACAACTGCTTCGGATACAAACGCGCAAATGTCAGGGCTTGACCTGCCGCTTCTTGAGCGTGGGTTAAAAGACCAACTGTCGACTCGGTTTTTGCAGGGCGCTGACCGTAAGCTGCTTGATCTGCATCTGGCCCCGGTTGGACCGCGCAGTTCTATCACATCCAATGAAGATCCACTGTTGAGCGGCTTGAGTGCGAATATACGCCTGACGACTGTGCTGGACGATCTGCAGGATGTGTTGAATTCCGAGGTTCTGCAACTCGACCTTCAAAAAGCCTGCATCTCGACGTCCGAATTGGGTTTCTCAAGTTGGTCCACAGCGGACCCATTCGCCACGCAGGTATCTGTTCTGCGTACAGCGCTTTATCATGAGTTTGACACGCTCGACGAAGACAGCGCTCTGAAACTGGCTAAGCTGTATGCATACCACGGCTTTGGGGCCGAGGCTTTGGCCGTTTTAGAATTGACCGAGTTAGTGTCTGATGAAGCGGATCGCATCAAGGCGATTGCGCGGATCGTAGACGAAACGGCGGTGCAAAACACCAGTCCGTTCAGTGGTTTGCAACGTTGCGACAGCGATGCAGCGCTTTGGGCTGTCCTTTCTGACAATGCGTTAGCTGCCGATGCCGATGTCGAAGCAATCGAGCAAGCATATGCAGGATTGCCGGATCATCTCCGCCGCAGGTTTGGTATGCAGCTTTCACAAATTCTCGTCGAAGGAAACCAATTGGAAGCCGCGCGCAGAGTGATACGTTCAGTCAAGCGTATTGAAGAAAGCGTGTCGCCCAGCACGACGCGCGCCAAGGCCATGATTGCCGCAGCCGAAGGCAACGGAGCCCGTGAAGAAAAGTTGCTGACCGAGGTTGTTACGGCAACCGAAGCAACGCCTGAAGCACCGGTGGCCTTGGCCCGTTTGGTAGAAAAGCGCTGGACCGAGCGCAAAACCGTTTCCACGCAAGAGCTTGAGTTGGCTGCGTCTTTTTCGGTTGAGTATCGGCGCTCGGATCTGGGCCCTATGATGGCCCGCACCCATGCGATTGCGCTGAGCCTTAGTCAGGACTTTGATCCTGCATTCAATATCATTCTGGCGCTGGAAAACGGGCAGGACAGGGACCGCGCGTTCAATCGGCATCTGCACCTGTTGGCAGAGCGGTCCGATGACGTGACCTTCTTACAGCAAACATTTCACATCCTGCAGAAGGAAAAAACGCCACCCCTGACCACAGACGCCGCAATCGCATTGGCTGATCGGCTCGCCACGCTCGGGTTCGCGGATCAGGCGTTTGCTCTGTCAAACAGAACCGAAGATCAAACCCGTCGGGCTGAAAGGGCCCGTTTGCGAGCCAGGGCAGCCATGCTTTCGGAACGCCCCCACAAAGCGCTGCTTGAATTGGCTAAGGACGACTCGGACAAAGCGCGGGCGTTGCGAGCACAGGCCATGGAAGTAGCGCAGGACTTTACGGGCGCAGCTGAGGTCCTGCAGAGTTTGGAGCAAGACGAGGCAGCAAACCGGCTTTTCTGGTTGGCAGGTTTGCCAGGAGACACGGTTGATCCTACGGATGGGAAATACGCGATTCTAAACCGGACCACTCAGTCCTTGATTGCTCCCCCTGAAAGGCAATTGGAAAAACCATTGAAAGACGCACAGGATCTGCTTGAAAACAGTGAAACGACCCGACAGCAGATCGCTGAGATGTTCAATTCGATCAATAGAGAGTGACACGCGCTTCTCGCGTGCCGCGGTCAACAAGTTTTCACAATGCGGGAATACTACGTCGTGGGATGAACCCCTCGATAGCCATTCAAGGCTTCGTCCTCGCCGAGGTAGGTTTCGCAAGTATCAGCAATCCAAAAAAACGGATTGCAGCCCTGTTGATATGCTCTGCGCCCGACATTTGTGCCGGGCGCAGAAAACGGGTCTATAGCCGAACCATCGTTTATCAGTAGGGTGCCTCGACGTCGTTCATTGAGACGTAGACGGTTTTCATCTCGCTGAAGTGGTTGATCGCCAGTTTCGAGTTCTCGCGCCCCACGCCGGACATTTTCGATCCGCCAAACGGGGCTTCGACCGGAGCAAGGTTGTAGGTGTTTATGTAGCAGGTACCTGCCTCAAACCCCGCCACAACGCGGTGGGCGCGTGTCAGATCGCTGGTGAAGACACCAGCGGCCAGACCGAATTCAGTGTCGTTGGCGCGGGCCATGACCTCGGCTTCGGTGTCAAAATCCAGCACCGACATGACCGGACCAAAGATTTCTTCGCGCGCGATTGTCATGTCGTCGGTCACGTCGGCAAAAACTGTGGGTTGCATGTAGAACCCGTCGCCATCAAGCCGCGCTCCGCCATAAACCAGACGCGCACCCTCGGCCTTGCCTTTTTCGATATAGCCCAGCGCGATATTCATCTGATTTTCGCTGACCATCGGACCAAAGCTGACATCCTCATCCATCGGATCGCCGATTTTGGCGTTGGCCAAACGTTCGGAGAGACGTTTGAGGAAGGCCTCTTTGATACCCTTTTGCACAAACACGCGGGTGCCGTTGGAGCAGACCTGACCCGAGGAATAGAAGTTGCCCAGGATCGCACCCGAAACCGCGTTTTCGATATCGGCGTCATCAAACACGATCATCGGGGATTTACCGCCCAATTCCATGGTGACGTGTTTCATGCCCTCGGCTGCTGCGGCATAGACCTTGCGGCCCGTCGGAACAGAGCCGGTCAGCGAAACCTTGGCCACGCGCGGATCAGTGACCAGCGAAGCGCCCACATCCCCATATCCCTGGATCACGTTGTAAACGCCTTTTGGCGCGCCGGCCTCGATGAGGATTTCTGCGACTTTCAACGCCGAAAGGGGCGTGGTCTCGGATGGCTTGAATACCATGGAATTGCCGCAGGCCAGCGCCGGGGCCCCTTTCCAGCAGGCGATTTGGGTCGGATAGTTCCATGCCCCAATCCCGACGCAAACGCCCAGAGCCTCGCGGATCGTATAGACAAAATCGCCGCCGCCCAGAGGAATGTGTTCGCCGGTTAAACTGCCGGCCAATCCACCAAAGTATTCCAGCGCGTCCGCGCCCGAAGTGGCATCCGCCACGGTGGTTTCCTGGATCGGCTTCCCAGTGTCATGGGTTTCCAGAACGGAAAGGTCGTAATTGCGTTCGCGCATGATGTCAGCCGCTCGGCGCAACACCCGGCCCCGCTCGGTTCCCGACATCGCCGCCCAGGCTGTTTGTGCGCTTTTGGCACTGTTCAGAGCCTGTTCAACAATCGCCGGTGTTGCCGAATGCAATCGCGCGATCACCTCTCCAGTGGCCGGGTAAATCACGTCGATGGCGGCACCATCTGTATCTTCGATATACGCGCCATCAATGAAATGGCTGGCTTTGGGCTGAAACTTCATACCAAGTCCTCTTCTATTCACCCGTCTGAACGGGACAATTGGTTCGTTGAAATCGGCCCTAAAGATTATTGATTGACCAGTCAATAAATTCATTCGGACGGCAGGATCATGCCAACCGAAGCCCCCAAACCTTGAAATTTTCGGTTAATGTTCTATTTATGTTCTACATAGTCAGAGGATAAACCGATGGCCCAGCACACGCGCCAATCTGCCCTAAACGGGCCCAGCAACGACTATCATCTGCTTCCGGTGACGGACCGACAGATGCGCTATGCCCGCGCAATTGCCGAAAAATCGGCATTGGAGATACCGGTCGAGGCACAACGTGACCGAAAGCTGCTTTCGGATTGGATTTCAACGCACAAACCGCGCAGCACGTCGCAATTCGACAACTACCCAACAGGCAAGCAAGTCGCCTTTGCCGAGCGGATTTCACGCAGCAAACGCCGCCCTATCCCGTCCGAGTGTTTTCGCGACAAGAAAATGATGTCGCGCTGGATCGATCACAACAAATAGAGCCTATTTAGGGTCTTCATGGCTGTGATTGCGCGCATAAAGCGCGACCGCCGCTGCAACGAACATACCCAACAGGATATATCCTGTCACAGCCTCGGACACGGCAAGCCCGCGACACAGGCCGGTTGGAGACATGTCGCCATATCCAACCGTTGTGAAGGTCACATAGGAAAAATACAGAATGTCACCCGGACCCTGCGCGCCGACGACACAATGATCGTTGTATCCAAACGCGCCATATACCGCAGCGAACAGGAATGGGACCACCTGTATGAACGACACCCCCATCAGGAACAAAAGCCTGCGCGGCGATTTTACCTGGGTCATGTAGTACCAGGACTGCGACACCAGCCAGATCAACAGACCAACCGAAGCGATTGTGCCGATCGTGTCACCTGCGGTCGTTTCGCTCAGGCGTGAAAGGCCATACCAGGCAAGAAAGCTTGCCAGAACCAAACCCAACGCAGCCAAAAAGGTCGACTTCCACTCTTCCAGTGTTGTGGGTTTGCGGCGCATGAGTGCCCCTTCAAGCTGATTTCCAGGTGATCATCCGACCTAAAGCAATGGCCTGCAACCCGAATTCAATCCTGCCGCAAATGCGTCTCACCCCGTTCGCGCGCCAGCAGGATCTGCTTTTGCCGCTCGCGAAAGCGCATTTTATCGGCCTCGGACGTCTCATCGATACATTGGTGGCAGGACACGCCATGTTCGTACTCCGGGCATTTCATGTCCTCAGGCAAGATCGGTCGGCGGCAACCGTGGCAAAGCATGTGTGGCCCTTCTACAAGGCCGTGGCCAACGGATACGCGATTGTCGAACACAAAACACTCACCCTGCCAGGTGCTGTCTTCAGCGGGCGTCTCTTCCAGATACCGCAGGATGCCCCCTTTGAGGTGATAGACATCCTCAACCCCCTGCCCCAGCAGATAATTGGTGGATTTTTCGCAGCGGATACCGCCGGTACAGAACATGGCGACGCGTTTGTTGTGAAAACGGTCCTTGTTTTCTTCCCACCACGCCGGAAAATCGCGGAAACTGGCCGTTTCAGGGTCTATTGCGCCTTCAAACGTGCCTATTGCCACTTCGTAGTCGTTGCGCGTGTCGATGACCACAACATCGTCCGAACGAATAAGGTCGTTCCACTCCTGCGGCTCGACATAGTTGCCAACGCGGGCACGCGGGTCGACATCCGGCTGCCCCATAGTCACGATCTCTTTCTTCAGCCGCACCTTCATCTTGCCAAATGGCGGATGATCCGAGGTCGCCTCTTTCCACTCAAGATCCGCGCAACCGGGCAAGGCGCGAATATATTCCAGAACCGCATCAATCCCAGCACGCGGACCTGCGATAGTGCCGTTGACCCCTTCATGCGCCAGCAGCAATGTGCCGGTGACTGATTGGGCGCGGCAAAGGTCCAGCAGCGGGTCGCGCAACGCGGCGGGATCCGGGAAACGTGTGAAATGATACAGGGCAGCGATGGTATACATAGGCGCGATTTACCTTCGTAGACCCGAAGCCGCAAGGGAGTGCATTGACGCCTGACGCCCCGCCCCCTACCGATAAGACAATCAAAGGAGGCCGCAATGACCCATGCCCTGCTCGTCATAGATGTTCAGAACGATTTCTGCCCCGGCGGTGCTTTGGCGGTGGCAGGGGGGGATGAAATCGTGGCCCCCATCAACGCAATGATGGACGATTTTGACGCTGTGATCCTGACACAAGACTGGCATCCTGCAGGACATTCCTCATTCGCCAGTTCACATGAGGGTAAAAACCCGTTTGATTTGATCGAGATGCCCTACGGCCCTCAGGTTCTCTGGCCCGACCACTGTGTTCAAGGATCGCAGGGGGCCGCTTTTCACTCTGGTCTCCGCGTCAATGGCGATCTGATCCTCCGTAAAGGGTTTCGCGGTGCCATCGACAGCTACTCTGCATTCTTTGAGAATGATCACAAAACGCCCACAGGGTTGAAAGGGTATCTGGAAACACGAGGTATCGACCGCTTGACGCTGGTTGGTTTGGCCACTGATTTCTGCGTTCATTACTCGGCCGTGGATGCCGCACGGTTGGGGTTTGATGTCACTGTTCGCATGGACGCCTGCCGCGCCATTGATATGGAGGGGTCGCTGGCCGCAGCGGAACAGGCCATGCGCGACGCCGGAGTTACCCTGATTTAAGGGGTCGTCCCGGCGGCTGCCAGAAGCTTAAGAATCACAAACAAAACGACTGCCAACCCCAAAGCCAACCCGATGCGGCCAGGTACTGTTCGCCGGTCGTTGCTAGGCTGCACCGGTTTTGGCGGTGGCGTACGCACCTGACGCGCACGCACGATCCCTGCCATCGGCTGCGCAACACGCACGTAGGTCAGGAAATCCATCAGGTCGAATTCGCCGCAATATTCCCCGCGAACCCCATGCGTCTTTATATTGGCAAACAGTGACCTCAGAACCCGCACCCGGTCGGCTTGATCCTCGGCAGGGAAAACCCCCGGCACGATGCCGCTGTTGCGCGACTCAAGGCTGAACCCGGCGTCCAGGAACATCTTGCGGATTTTCGGCGAAGTTCCCCGCAAAGCATCCGCAGTTCTAATGTCGCGGAAAACTGCATGCACCTGACGGCCCCCATCCCTCTGAGCCCCCGGCTTTTCAGAGTCAAAATCGTCTAGTGCAGCTTTAACAATATCAAAATCGTACTCGAGACCCATTCACAAACTCAGTTCCGTATTTCCATCCCCTCTTCTCACTAACTGGTGAAAACAATGCACAATATGCCGGTAATGTGACGTCATACTGGCATTGTCACCAAATCAGCGACTCTTGCCATTCCCGTTGTCGATTGATCTAACTACGGAAATTGCAGGAGTTCCCCATGGTCGACATTGCGACCCGTGTATACAATCACAAATGGCAGATTGACCCTATTGTCCGGTCTTTGATCGATACGGACTTCTACAAACTGCTGATGTGTCAGTCAGTGTTTCGAAACAAGCCCCAAACAACTGTGGCTTTTTCCCTGATAAACCGGTCGAATCACGTGCCTTTGGCGAAATTGATCGACGAAGGAGAACTGCGGGAACAGCTGGATCACATCTGCTCACTTAGCCTGAGCCGGGGCGAAAGCACCTGGCTTCGGGGCAATATGTTCTATGGAAAACGACAGATGTTCCGCTCGGATTTCATGGAATGGTTCGAGAATATGCGCCTGCCGCCCTACCATCTGGAACGGAAGGGCGATCAGTATGAACTAACGTTCGAAGGCAAATGGCATGAGGTCATGCTGTGGGAAATCCCTGCGCTGGCGGTGTTGATGGAACTGCGATCGCGCGCCGTTCTCAATGATATGCGACGGTTCGAGCTGCAGGTGCTTTATGCCCGCGCGATGACCCGCGTGTGGGAAAAGATCGAAAAGCTGAGCTCGGTTGGCGGTCTGAGCATCGCGGACTTCGGCACGCGGCGGCGGCATTCCTTCCTGTGGCAGGATTGGTGCGTGCAAGCCATGATCGAAGGATTGGGTCCGTCGTTTACCGGGACGTCAAATTGCCTGATCGCCATGCGGCGCGAAGTTGAGGCCATAGGCACCAACGCGCATGAATTACCCATGGTCTATTCAGCGCTGGCCGACACCGACGCAGAATTGGCGCAAGCCCCTTACGACGTCCTAAGCGACTGGCATGATGAGCATGACGGCAACCTGCGTATCATCTTGCCCGACACTTACGGTACCAAAGGTTTTCTGGACAACGCCCCCGACTGGTTGGCCGGATGGACCGGTATTCGCATCGACAGCGGCGACCCGGCGGCAGGGGCCGAAGTGGCGATCGAGTGGTGGAAGTCGCGCGGTGAAGATCCGACGCAAAAGCGGATCATTTTCTCAGATGGTCTGGATGTCGAGAAAATTCAGGAATTGCACTCCCAATTCGCCGGTCGTGCCAATATTTCTTTTGGCTGGGGCACTTTGCTGACCAACGATTTTCGCGGACTTGTGCCCAATGACGCACTGGCCCCGTTCTCATTGGTCTGCAAAGCGGTTTCTGCCAACGGTCGCCCGACGGTGAAGCTGTCGGACAACCCGGAAAAGGCGATGGGACCACAAGACCAGATCAAGCGGTACAAGCGTGTTTTCGGGGTCGGCGCGCAAGAAGCGATCGAGGTTGTTGTCTAACCGTGATAGGCGGCAACCGTCTTCAGTTGTGAGAACCCGTACAAAGCCTCGAACCCTTTTTCGCGACCGTGACCGGATTTGCCAACACCGCCAAAGGGCAATTCAACTCCGCCCCCGGCACCGTAGTTGTTGATAAACACCTGCCCCGAATGCAGCCCTTTCGCCAGTCGCATCTGCCGGGCCCCGTCACGCGTCCAGATGCTGGCAACCAGGCCGTATTCCGTACTGTTAGCGATTGTTAGAGCCTGTTCTTCGGTGTCAAACGGGATCAAAACCTGAACCGGGCCAAAAATCTCATCCCGTGCCAGCACGTGATCGGGCGATACATCTGCAAACAAGGTGGGCCGAACGTAAGCGCCGGTTTCAGGCGCGTCACTGACAATCTGCCCCTGTGCCGCGATGGTAAGATCCGTGCCTTTGCCCAGAAAACTACTGGCGATCTGTTTCTGCCGGTCCGAGATCAAGGGCCCCACGCGCAAATCCTGCATTGCAGGTCCGACGGTCAGCTGTTCATAGGCTTCAGACATACGGGACTTGACTTGATCGTACACGCCGCGCTGAACCAGAATGCGGGACGAGGCTGAACACGTCTGGCCTGCGTTCTGTATGCCAGCATTCACCAAAAACGGCAGCGCCGCGTCCAGATCGGCATCGTCAAAGACCAGTTGCGGGGATTTTCCGCCCAGTTCCAGCGTTACAGGCACCACATTGCGGCCAGCTGCCTGTTGCACCAGGGCTCCCGTGGCCACCGAGCCGGTAAACGAAATATGGTTCACCCCCGGATGTGCGGACAGCGCCGCGCCCGCCTCAGCCCCCAGACCGGGTACGACGTTCAAAGCACCGGCAGGCAAGCCCGACTGCTGCGCCAGAAGAGCAAAAGCCAGTGCCGTTAAACAAGCTTCCTCTGCGGGTTTCAGAACGCAAGCATTGCCCATGGCCAGCGCCGCCCCGACCGAACGCCCAATGATCTGCATCGGGTAGTTCCACGGCACGATATGGCCCGTCACCCCATGCGGTTCTCGCAGCGTATAAACGGTGTAGCCATCAAGATAGGGGATGGTCTCTCCCATCACCTTATCCGCTGCACCGCCATAGAATTCGCAATACCGGGCCAGCGCAACAGCATCGGCACGGGCTTGCGTCAGCGGCTTACCCACATCCATTGCCTCAAGCTGCGCAAGATCCTCGACCCGTTCCAGCACCAGCTGACCCAACCTCGTCAGAATACGCCCCCGCTCCAACGCCGTTTTACGCCCCCAATCGCCCTGCAATGCGGCTTGAGCCGCTTGAACTGCGGCATCGACATCTGTCTCTGAACCACGTGCGATCTGGCAGATTTCGGTCCCGTCCGAGGGGTTGATGAGCGGCAGGGATTCACCCGAGGACGCGGGCACCCAGCGTCCATCAATCAGGCAAAGAGCGGGGTCGAACCATATCTTTTGCGTCAATTTTGCCTCCATTTCAGGCTCTAATCAGTAGTTTTAGGCCGATATCATCTCAATCTCTGGCAATCGCGGTGCGGCTGCGATCAGAGTTTGTGTGTAGGGGTGTTGTGGCGCTTCAAAGACCTGATTGGTCTCGCCCTGTTCAACGATCTGACCGGATTGCATCACCAACACGCGATCGGTGACGGTGCGCACAACGCTCAGGTCATGGCTGATGAATAGATAGGTCAGGTCGTAGGCGTCGCAAAGCTCGGCCAGCAGATCCAGGATTTGCGCTCGGACCGATACGTCCAACGCCGAGACAGCTTCGTCAAACAGGATCAATTCAGGTCGGATGATCAGCGCCCGCGCGATGGCAATCCGCTGACGCTGCCCGCCCGAGAACTCGTGAATGTACTTACCCGCGTCATCCGGGCTGAGGCCGACCGCTGTCAGCATCTCAGCGATCCGATCCTGACGGTCCGATCCAGTCGGCGGAGTATCTAGCAGATGGAAGGGTTCGGTGATCAGACGCGCAACACGGTGGCGCGGGTTGAAACTGCCAAAGGGGTCTTGGAAAACCACCTGCATCTTCCGGCGCACCGCAAGGTTGGGTTTGTGACCTGTGAACACAGGCTGCCCGTCCAGTCGAATCTGGCCCGATTGCACCTCTTCTAACCCCAAAATAGCCCGTGTTAGGGTCGATTTTCCGCAGCCAGACTCACCCACAAGCCCCAAACGCTCTCCTCGATTGAGGGTAAAGCTCACACCATCCACAGCCCTGTGATGAAGCGGCCTGTCAAACAAGCCCTTTCGGGGCAGGCGGTACGCGCGCACGACCTGGCTCACCTCCAGCAACGGCTGAGGCTGCGGTGGCTCTGGCAGCGTGACCTGATGGCCGGATGCCTCAAACAGCATACGGGTGTAGGGGTGCTGCATGTTGTGCATCAAATGATTGGTCGCGCCGCTTTCGACCACTTCGCCGTGACGCATGACGGTGATCTGGTCAGCCATATCCGCGACCACGGCCAGATCATGGGTGATCATCAGCAGACCCATGTCATATTCGCGCACCAGCCCCTTGAGCAAATCGAGGATCTGCGCCTGTGTGGTGACATCCAGCGCCGTTGTCGGCTCATCCGCGATCAACAGCTTGGGGCGCAGTGCAATGGCCATGGCGATCACCACACGCTGGCGCTGCCCACCAGACAGCTCATGTGGATAGCGGGACAAAGGGAATCGATCGGCAGGCAAACCGACGCGGGTCAGAACCTCTTGAGCGCGCACCCAGGCTTGAGAAGGAGGCATCGCCTTGTGGATCAGGATCGTTTCCATCACCTGATCGCCAATGGTTTTAACGGGGTTGAGCGCTGTCATCGGCTCTTGAAAAACCATTCCGATGGATGCGCCGCGCAAAGCACACATCTGGGCCTCGGACCGGGTCAGCAGATCTTTGCCCTCTAGTTGGAGCGAGCCGTCTACCTCTTCTCCGTTCGGAAGCAACTGCATCACTGCCAAGGCCGTCATGGATTTACCCGAACCGCTTTCACCCGTGACGGCGACGATCTGACCGTGATCGATGGACAGGTCGACCTGTTTCAGGATCGATGTCCCATGGATCGACAGTGACAGGTTCTTGATGCGCAACAAACTCATGCCCGCGCCACCCTGATCCGGGGATCCAGCCAATCCCGCAACCCGTCGCCCAGCAGGTTCAATCCCAAGACTGTGACGATGATCGCCACGCCTGGAATCAGAGCCAAATGCGGGGCAAAACTGACCATTGTCTGCGCATCCGCCAGCATTCTGCCCCAACTTGGCGTGGGCGGCTGTGCCCCCAGACCGACGTAGGACAGACCGGCCTCAGCCAAAATTCCAAGACTGAACTGAATGGTGCCCTGCACGATCAGCAGGTTGGCGACATTGGGCAGGATATGCTCGACCGATATCCGCGTTGCCCCTTTTCCCGACACGCGCGCGGCAAGGATGAACTCTCGCTCCCACAGCGACAGGGCCGCACCCCGGGTGATACGGGCAAAAACGGGGATGTTGAAAATGCCGATGGCAATGATGGCGTTAATCGCTCCGGCACCAAACACGGCGGTGATGAGGATGGCGATAACCAGCGAGGGGAAGGCAAAAACCAGATCGTTGCCGCGCATGATGACCTCATCCAACCACGATCCTTTGCGGGCCGCGGCTGTCAGGCCAAGCGGGACCCCCAGCGCCATACCGATCCCCACGGCCACCAAAGCCACCGCAATGGACGTGCGCGCACCAACCATGATCATCGAAAACATGTCACGCCCGAAGTGATCCGTACCGAACCAGTGCTGCGCATTTGGGGGCTGAAGCTTCTCTGGAATGCTCAAGGCCGAGTAATCATAGGGGGTCCAGACAAACGAAATCAGCGCGGCCAAAACCACCAGAGAAGACAAACAAGCGCCCAGAAACAGGTTGCGGCTCATGTCCTGCTCCTCAGCCTTGGGTCGACGGCGGCATAAGCCAGATCGACCAGAAAATTCACGGTGATTACGGCAAAGACCAGTAACATGACCACCGATTCAACGACGATGAGATCACGAGCCGAGATGGCCTGAAACACCAGCCGCCCAAGGCCAGGCAGGTAGAATACCTGTTCGATGATGATCGACCCGGCCAGCAGAAAGGAGAACTGCAAGCCGATGATGGTCAGCACCGGGATCAGCGCATTTCGCACCCCGTGCCGCCACAGCGCCTGACGTTGGGTCAACCCTTTGGCCCGGGCGGTGCGCATGAAATCCTCGCCCAGAATGTCCAGCAGAGCCGACCGCATAACGCGAGCGAGGATAGCCGCCTGTGGCAAGGCCAGTGCGATTGCGGGCAGGGTCAGCGAATGTAGTCCGGCCCACAACCCGTTGCTCCAACCGACAAACCCGCCTGCATTGAACCAGCGCAGGTTGATGGCGAAGATCAGCACAAGCATCATCGCAAACCAGAAATTGGGCACGGCAATGCCCAACTGAGTGGCGCCCATTACCGCCAGATCCCCCGGCTTGCCCCGGCGGGCGGCGGCGTAGATCCCGGCGGGAAACGCAATCAAGGTTGACAGAGTCAGCGCATAAAGTGCCAGCGGCAGCGACACCCAAAGCCGGTCTGCGATCATCTGGGACACCGGCGTGCGGTACGTGTAGGACGTACCAAAATCCCCCACCAGCATTCCGCCGACCCAGTTGAGGTACCGTTGCACTTTTGACCCGTCCAGGCCCAGCTCAGCCCGCAACGCTGCCAGCGTGTCTTCTTGCGCGTTCACGCCCAGCATGAACGAGGCCGGATCGCCCGGAGCGACCTCGATCACCGCAAAGATGACGACCGAGGCGACGGCCAAGCTGATCAACAGCGAAATCAGGCGTTTAAAGGCATAGCGGAGCATTGGCACCACGTTAGGGTCACATCAGGCGCGGGTCCAGCGTCTAAGGCACCAGAAGATAGGCGAAAACCGCGTAAGCCACGATTGCGGCATAGCCCAGAGGATAGATCCACTTGATCGCGTAATTGTCCAACGTCCGCGCTGTGCCTTCCCTTCCGGACACTTTGAGTTTCCGCAACGCCACATTGAACACAATCAAGGCCCCGGTCATCAGGAACATGCATTGCAGGACAAAATCCAGAAAGGTCAGATAGCCCAGCTTTGGCAAATCTGCCGAGATCGCCCAGTTGAATGCAACAAAGACCAGCAGATTGCCGCCCGCAATCTCGATCCTGCGGCGGTATTCATCCAGGAAAAACAGCGCCCAGCCAACCGAAATCAGAACCAGCATCGGCAAGAAAACCCGAATGACGTAGTAGGTCAGGTGCCGGTTACCTTCGAAAACAAGCGCGACCTGATCGCTTTCCCTGCCGGACAAACCTGTGACCTTGGTTGCTTCCAGACGTGCATTGTCCAAAATCCACTCTTCTTCCCCCAACAGATCGCCAAGTCCCGAGTATTCTTCAAGCGGGCGGTAGTTCACGTAGTTAGAGGGAAAGATTGATACGACTTCGAAGTGGAACTCCTGTGTGTCGAACGGGTATTTACGGAAATCAAAATGCGGTGCCTGTAATGTCAGCGAAGATTTCTCGACATAAACCACGCGCCCGTCATACCGCAGGGACGCAGCAGATTCGTGTATCCATTTGTTGGATTGCTGGTTGTGGATGACAAAGGCGGGCAAAACGGTGCCGATATCGGCGGCATGATCTGCCAGATCCGGCGGGTTGAACACCCGGATCTCGCGCCCGATCTCGGCACGATCAAATGCCAGCGCAGGATCCGTCCATTCGACCCGCAAAACCACAACGGCGCCGTAGTTTTCGGCCTTTTGATCGACGCTGGTGATCTGGTCGATGCGGATACCTATGCCAACGTCAAGCGGGTTTTCAGGCGTGCCGGTCAATGCATCCAGACGCCCACCCAATACGTTTTGCGCCAAGCCCCTGTCCGGCGCAATCGACGAAAGGCAAAGGGCCAGTAAAAGAAAACAAAAACCGCGATACAAGACCATTGCGAGAGACACACGAAAAGAGAGTGAGACCGGGGCCCTGCCAAAAAGCCCCGGTTCAGGCATTATTCAGACCAGCTGATCTGTGTCAGGTCGATCGCTGCTGTGGGGGCGTTTGCCCACAACCCCTGCACACCGGCCTTTGCGACGCCCAGCTTGGCCAATTGGAACAGATAGCCATTCACATAATCGGTTGAGATCAGACGCTGGGCCTCACCCAACAAACGGCTGCGTTCATCAGGATCGGTGGTGGCGTTCAGCGTATCCATCAGCGCCTGAAAATCGGAACTTTCATATTGGAAGTAGTAATCTGGCCGCGCATAGATTCCGATATCCATGGGTTCGGTATGGCTGACAATCGTCAGCCCAAAGTCCTTGCCCCTGAACACCGATTCCAGCCATTGCGCCCATTCGACATTGATGATCTCGGCCGTAATGCCGACCTCGGCCAGTTGCGCGGCAACGATTTCACCGCCCCGGCGTGCATAAGACGGTGGCGGCAGGTGTAGTGTAGTTTCGAACCCGTTCTCAAAACCGGCCTCGGCAAGCAGCGCCTTGGCCTGTTCCGGGTCATATGCGGACTCGCCGGTCAAATCGGCATAGGCCGGATGATGCGGTGCAAAATGGGTTCCAATCGGCGTGCCATAGCCAAACATCGCTCCATCGATAATCGCCTGCCGGTCGATGGCATGAGCTACGGCCTGCCGGACAAGAATGTCGTCAAACGGCGGCTGTTTGTTGTTGGTTGACAGGATCGTCTCGCCCTCGGTTGTACCGACCAGAACCTGAAAACGCGAATCGGCATCGAACTGCGGCAGGTTTTCCGGCGCCGGGAAGTTGTCGAATACGTCCACATCCTCGGCCATCATCGCGGCAAAAGCGGCGGTTGGATCCGAGATAAACTTGAAGGTTGCAGTCTCTAACGCGGGCTGATCGCCCCAATACTCGGGGTTGCGGTTCAGCGTGATGCTGTCGCCCTGCACCCAGTTGCCAAAGGTGTAGGCCCCGGTGCCGACCGGGTTGGTCTTGATGTTTTCGATGCTGTCGGGCGCGACAATGACCGCATCCCCCCAAGCCAGGTTGAACAGGAAATTGCCGTTTGGTTCCGAAAGAGTGACTTTGACAGTCAGTGGATCGACAACCTCAACGCTTTCAATCCCGGCAAACAGCGCCTTCTGGGCGTTCGCGCTGTCTTCGGCTGTGGCGCGATCAAGGGTGAACTTGACGTCCTCGGCATCCATGGTTGTGCCGTCATGGAAGGTCACACCATCGCGCAGCTTGAAGGTATAAACCGTACCATCGTCAGAAATCTCCCAGCTTTCAGCCAGGCCAGGCACGACCGAGCCATCGCCCATGAACCGGGTCAGACCTTCGAAAATGTTTGTATAGACCACCGAGTCGATGGCCTGTGCCGCGGCGCTGGTCGGGTCCAGATGCGGGGGTTCAAGCTGCATCGCGATGGTGATGTCCGATTTTGCAAAAGCCTGCGAGGCAAACAGGCTGACGCCTACCGCCAAGGTCGACGCAAATGTCCGAAACATGAATTTTGTCATGTGAACTCTCCCTACTGAAACTGGTTGCACCCTTGTTTTCAGGGCCATTTTGAGACCAGTTTTCCTGTAAACCTGAGGTCAATCAAGGGAATGTTCGCGCAACCGGGGTTTCTTTGGCCCTGTTCGGTCTGCTATGCCGCACTGCAACATAATACCTGCAGGAGCGACACATGAGCGCCACCGCCCGCAAGAAAGCCCCGAATGCCGAGGATATTCGCGCCCAAAAAGGCGGCGCGCCTTTGGTCTCGCTAACCGCCTATACCACGCCCATGGCACGTCTGATGGATGCGCATTGCGACTTTGTTCTGGTGGGCGACAGCGTCGGCATGGTGCTGCACGGGCTTGAATCCACGCTGGGCGTCACGATGGAGATGATGATCCTGCACGGTCAGGCTGTATCGCGCGGATTGGACAAGGCGATGATGGTCGTCGACATGCCGTTTGGCAGCTACGAACATTCTCCGGCCGATGCCTTCCGGAATGCCGCGCGCCTTATGGCGGAAACAGGTGCTGGGGCCGTGAAACTGGAAGGTGGCGTTGAGATGGCTGAAACTATCCGCTTTCTGGTCAAGCGCGGTATCCCCGTGATGGCGCATATCGGGCTGACCCCGCAATCGATCAACACGCTGGGTGGCTACAAGGTGCAGGGTCGTGCCGAGCAGGCAGAAGCCGTTATGGCAGATGCCCGCGCCGTGGCCGAGGCCGGTGCGTTTTCAGTCGTTCTGGAAAAAGTTCCCCAAGGACTGGCAGACCAGATCACCGAAGAGGTCGCGATCCCAACCATCGGAATCGGCGCATCCGCAGGCTGTGACGGGCAAATACTGGTCGTGGACGACATGGTTGGTTTTTTCACCGCCTTCAAACCCAAGTTTGTCAAACGCTATGCCGAGCTGGGCCCACTGGCCGAGGCTGCAATCGCGGAATACGCCGCCGAGGTGCGCTCACGGGCCTTCCCGGCAGACGAACATGTCTTTGCAGATCAGGCTCCGACCAAAGGGGCCAAAGCATGACCGCGCCGATTTTGCGGTCTCTGGCAGAGCTGCGCGCCAAAACCACTGAATGGCACCGCAATGGCGATGCGATCGGCGTGGTTCCGACCATGGGTGCGCTGCACGAAGGGCATTTGTCGCTGGCGCAGGCCGCAAAGGAAGGTTGTGACCGGGTCATCGTGACGATCTTTGTGAACCCCAAACAGTTCAACAACCCCGAAGATCTGGCAAATTACCCACGCACTGAACATGAAGACGCCAAAAAACTGGCCCCTTACGGCGTGGACGCGATCTATGTACCGGACCCGCAGGAAGTCTATCCTGACGGCTTTTCCACCACGGTTTCTGTCTCTGGCCTGACCGATATGATGGAAGGCCCTTTCCGTCCAGGCCATTTCGAGGGCGTAGCCACCGTTGTCGCCAAGCTGTTTCTCCAAACGCAAGCAGATCGAGCCTATTTCGGGGAAAAAGACTACCAACAGCTGCTGGTTGTCCGGCGCATGGCCCGTGATTTGGACATTCCAATCGAGGTGATCGGCTGCCCGACTGTGCGCGAGCCTTCTGGGCTGGCGATGTCGTCCCGCAACCTTCTGCTTTCCCCTGATGGGCTAAAAATCGCAGAACATATGAACAAGGTCATGCAACAGGTCGCACAAAACCTGGCAGAGGGCGGTGATTTCGCAACTCTGGCGCAAGATGCCAAAGCGCGCTTGCTGGCCGCCGGGTTTTCAGAGGTCGAATACGTGGACCTGCGCTGCGCCGAGACGCTGGAAAGCCTGCCCAGTGCCAGCAGGCCAGCCCGCCTGTTCGTAACTGCATGGGCCGATGGCGTTCGTCTGATCGATAATATCCCGGTTGATCCAGCCTGATTTCTGCTCTGGCCCCTGCGCCATTGTTTGCGCTAAAGTCCCGCGAAACGAGACCGGGGGAGAGCGGACATGACCTATATTCTGGCAATCGATCAGGGCACCACGTCCTCGCGCGCCATACTGTTTGATGCGCAAATGCAGCCGGTTGGCACCGCACAGCAAGAGTTCCCTCAGCACTTCCCGCAAGAAGGTTGGGTTGAACATGACCCCGAAGATATCTGGTCCAGTGTTTTGCACGTGTGCCGCGAGGTGATGGAAACCACCGGCATTTCCGCCGATCAGATCGCCGGGATCGGGATCACCAACCAGCGTGAGACGACCGTCGTCTGGGACAAACACACCGGCAAAGCGATCCACAACGCCATCGTCTGGCAGGACCGCCGCACCGCCGATATCTGCGCACGCTACAAACAGGCCGGGTGCGAGGATGACGTCACCGCCCAAACCGGATTGCTGCTGGACCCATATTTCTCGGGCACCAAGGTGAAATGGCTGTTGGATACCGTTTCGGGCGCGTGTGAGAGGGCCGATGCCGGAGAGTTGCTGTTTGGCACGATCGACAGTTTCCTGATCTGGCGACTGACCGAAGGCCGTGTCCATGCCACAGATGCCACCAATGCCGCCCGCACCCTTTTGTTTGACATCCACAAAGGCACATGGAGCGCCGAGATTTGCGACCTGCTGGATGTACCCCTGACCATCTTGCCTGACGTACTTGATTGCGCTGCGGATTTCGGCTCCACCACTTTATTCGGGGGCGACATTCCTATTTTGGGCGTTGCGGGAGACCAGCAGGCCGCCACAATCGGGCAGGCCTGTTTCCAGCCGGGCATGATGAAATCCACATATGGCACGGGCTGCTTTGCGTTGCTGAACACGGGCGCGCAGCCGGTTCAGTCGAAAAACCGCCTGTTGACGACCGTTGCCTATCAGTTGGATGGACAGCGCACCTATGCGCTGGAAGGATCGATCTTTATCGCCGGGGCAGCCGTGCAATGGCTGCGCGACGCACTGCAGATCATCGACTCGGCACCTCAAAGCGGTGATCTTGCCGCTCAGGCAGATCCGAACCAACATGTCATTCTTGTGCCTGCCTTTACCGGATTGGGCGCACCTTATTGGAAACCCGATTGCCGTGGCGCGATGTTCGGGTTGACCCGTGGCTCGGGCCGGGCCGAAATCGCGCGCGCCACGCTGGAAAGCATCGCATTCCAAACCCGTGACCTGTGGCATGCCATGCAGGGCGACTGGGGGGCAGACACCAATGTCATCTTGCGCGTCGACGGCGGGATGAGTGCGTCTGACTGGACCATGCAGGGCCTGTCGAACTGTCTGGGCGCGCCGGTGGATCGTCCGGTGATGCAGGAAACAACTGCATTGGGGGCCGCATGGCTGGCTGGCATGAAGGCCGGTGTTTATCCCGATCAAGATGGGTTTGCTGAAACATGGCGGCTGGACACACGGTTTGAGCCAAAAATGGCGCAGGACGACCGCGATGCGGCCTATGCCCGCTGGCAACGCGCAGTACAGGCCGCAATGGCGTTTTGATCCATAGAATTGTTTTCCGAAACATGTCTGCGCCGCTGGCGTGGGCTGACTTGCAACGCAATCCCTGCAGGAAACGCTATGACATCTTTTGAAGTCCTCACTCCTGACAACGCACCCGAAGACGCGAAGCCATTCCTGGACAAGGCCAAAGCAGACTACGGGGTGATTCCGAATTTGCAGGGCGTTATGGCGCTGTCCCCACAGTTGCTTAAGACCCACCTGGATTGTCTGGACGAGTTTGCCAAAACAACACTGACGGCGGCAGAGCAGCAAGTGGTGTATCTGACCGTGAATTTCGAGAACAACTGCGAGTATTGCGTCCCGTGGCACACAAAATTGGCGCGAATGGCCGGGCTGACGCCTGATGCTGTGGAAAGCCTGCGCTCTGGCGACACACTGCCCGACGAAAAGCTCAATGCGCTGCATGAATTCACCAAATCCATGGTACGCACCCGGGGCAGCATCGCGCCAGCCGACCTGAATAAATTTCTGGCCGCCGGATACACTCAGCAAAACGCGCTAGAGGTTGTTTTGGGCATCGCAAACAAGGTCGTCAGCAACTACACGGCCGCATTGACGGAAGTGCCGCTGGACAGCGCTGTGGAACGGTTCGAATGGCGAAAGCCTTCTTTAAGGGCAAGGCCATAGGGCATCACGGGCTGCTTGCCGACCTTTTCCGTAAGTGTAGGCGACGCAGCAGATTACACTCGGTCACACCAAGCCAGCGCGGTCTAACTGTGATCCTTCAAAAGCCGCTGCTTCTGACGTGACCAATCGCGCTTGGCCTGCGTCTCACGCTTGTCATGAATCTTTTTACCTTTGGCGATGCCGATTTTAATCTTCGCCCGACCCTTGTGGTTGAAATACAGGACCAGCGGCACCAGCGTCATCCCCTTGCGCTGCGTCGCATTCCACAGGTTCGACAATTCCTTGCGTGACACCAACAGCTTACGACGACGACGTTCTTCGTGCTTGAACACCTTGGCCTGCTCGTAAGGCGCAATATAGCTATTAATCAGCCACAGTTCCCCGTCGTCGACCGAAGCATAGCTTTCCGCAATGTTCGACCCGCCAGCACGCAGGGACTTGACCTCGGACCCTTCCAGTACAATACCGCACTCGATATCCTCTTCGATCGCGTAATCGAAGCGGGCGCGCCGGTTTTCGGCGATTACCTTGTAATTCGGGTCTGTCTTCTGCTTGGCCATGACGCGTTGATTTAGGCGGCTTGCGCCGACCTTGCAAGGCAGGGTTTTCCCAACTGCATCAGGATTTGGCAGAAATGATCAGATCAGGGCCAAAAATCGTGTCAGCATATTTGTGCAGATAGATCTTTAGCCATGGCGTGAAACGATCCGGGTGACGGGTTACTTCTGCCAGAAGATCATGATAGTCGATCCAGCGGATATCCATAACTTCGTCAGGGTTAGGGTCGATCTTTAGCTGCCCGCGAACATGGGCCAGAAAGACGTCGACAACTTCGTTTTCAACCATGTTGTTGCCGACATCCGCGTGGTACTCCAGACGGTGCCGGTATTCTGGATAGAGACCGGTTATCCCAAGCTCTTCACGCAAACGGCGCACCGCACAGGTCGACGAGCTTTCATCCCAATCCGGATGCGTGCAACAGGTATTCGCCCACAGGCCGGGCGTGTGGTATTTGCCCATTGCGCGACGTTGCAGCAGAATTTCCGTTCCGCGCACAACAAACACGGACACAGCCTTGTGCTTGAGCCCTTTTTCATGCGCTTCGAGCTTGTCCACAGGGGTCAATTCGCCGTCGACCCAGGCCGGGATCATGATTCCCATCTGTCCTCTCCTGCTGCCAGTCCATTTACCGGGCGGTTGTTGTGAGTTTAGCTGCCGCCGGATCGGTCTGGCTGTGCGACGGGTGGAAACCACCTGTCTGATACCAAAGTGGCCGTGATTTGCCCCGGCATCAATCGCACGAAAGGCCGCAGGGGCTGCGGCCTTTGGTCCTTGTGCTGTTGCACCTTGCGTTACGGCTTATTCGCCCGAAACGCTGACGATATAGGCATAGACGTCTTCGGCGCCTTTTTTCAGCTTGAAGGTCATTTTCGACTTGGCCGCAGTGTCATCCAGATAGGATTTCAGGAAAGCTTTGGGATCTTGCGAGTATTCGACAAAGGTCGTCTCGTCCCAAACCAGACCTTTTTCACCTGCAGCAACGATGCTGTCACCGTATTTGAAGCCCTCATATGTGCCAGCAGTGCGGCCAGCGATGCCATACAGGTTCGGGCCAGTCTTACCGCCTTTGACAATCACTTCGCCTTCCGGGTCAGCGATCAGGTGGCAGGACTTGCATTTGTTGAAGGCTTTCTTACCGGCTTCGGCATCGCCTTCAGCATAGGCGGGCAGGGCCAGAAGGCCGACAATTGCGGTAGCGAGGATGCGATTCATAGCTATTGCTCCGATACAAATTTGCTGCACCGAATGGACCTTCGGCGCAAAAAAGAGTCAACGCGCAGATTGCCGCGCAGGCCTACTGTGCCACTGCGACAAAAGGGATGTCCTTAACTTATGTCATGTACCCTGGACCAGCAGGGCAAAAGGTCGCCTGCGGCCGGAGTCGCCAGATAAACCGCCCGCGCAATGGCCCGTGCCAGACAAACCGAAGCAGCGTGACCAATCAGCCCCAGCTCCGCTTCGGTTGACAAGGGTCGCACACCGGTGCTGGTGGCAAACACCAGATCGCCGTCGCCCGGTGTATGGGCGGGCACAATTGCACGGGCAATGCCGTCATGGGCGGCAACGGCCATCCGCTGACATTGGGGCTTGGTCAAGGCTGCATCGGTTGCGACGACGGCAATGGTAGTATTTGTTTTGCTCGGGTCTGCGGATTTCATCGCCTGCGCCTTGCGGCTGGCCTGCGGCGCACCAAGAGCTGCATTGGGATCAGGCCCTAAACCACCGAACTCATCACCCATTTCAAACGATGCCGCCCAGAAGTGTTGATCCCCAGGTGTTGTCACACTGCCCAGCGGATTGGCGGCAACCAGCGCGCCAACAGTGACGCCACTGTCCAGAACACACGAAGCAGAGCCCAGCCCGCCCTTTTGCATCGCAGCCAAGGCTCCGGTGCCGGCGCCTGCTGAGCCGAGATCGAATTGGTCCGACGCTGCCTCGTACGCTGTGCGACCCAAGGCACGATAGGGGTTTTCAACCCAGTTTTTGTCACCACCGTTGAGCAAATCAAACAGGATCGCGCCCGGAACTATGGGCACAGTGACGTCGCCGACCGGATAACCCAGCCCCCTTTTGCGCAGCCCGTCTGAGACGCCGGAACAGGCATCCAGTCCAAAGGCAGAGCCGCCAGACAATACAATCGCATCCACATGTGTCACGGCTTTGTCTGGTGCAAGAAGATCGGTTTCGCGCGTCCCGGGTGCGCCCCCCATCACATGGACCGAAGCCACAAACGGAGCCTGCGCCGTCAAAACTGTCGCGCCGGATTTCAGCGTGTCGTCCTGCGCGTTGCCGACCATCAGGCCGGGGATATCGGTGATCAGGTTTTTGGGTCCGGGGGTCATTTTTTGCTTCGATGTTCAGGCCGAAAAGCGCGCAAGCGCGCTGCCTCCGGCGGAGGTATTTTTGGCCAGATGAAGAGCGGATCAGATGCAGCGGCCACCGTCAACCTCAAGCGCTGTACCCGTAATCATGCTGGCCTCGTCCGAGCAGAGGAAACAGGCAGCATTGGCCATGTCTTCTGGTGTGGAGAAGCGGCCCAGCGGGATGGTCGATAGGAATTTGGCGCGAATCTCGGGCGTGTCTTCGCCCATGAAGGATTTCAGCAGCGGTGTTTCTCCGGCAACCGGGCAGATCGCGTTTACACGCACACCGGTCGGGGCAAGTTCCACGGCCATGGTCTTGGTTGCCGTGATCATCCAGCCTTTTGAGGCGTTATACCAGTTCAGGTTGGGACGCGGGGATAACCCAGCCGTTGAGGCCACGTTCAGGATCGCACCTGCCCCGCGTGCTTTCATCGCCGGAACAAAGGCGCGGGCGGTCAGATAGACCGATTTCATGTTTACATTGAACACGCGGTCGAAATCGTCTTCGGCGACATCTTCGAGCGGGGTCGGCAAATGCGTGACACCTGCGTTGTTCACCAGAATGTCCAGATCTTCGAACTGACGCCTTGCGGTATCTGCCATGGCTTGAACCGAAGCCCCGTCTGCAACGTCAACCTGGTGTCCGATTGCCCGTTCTCCGAGTGTGTTCGCAAGATCCAGCGCCGCTTCGCCATTGATATCCGCGATCATGACGCGCGCGCCTTCGTCAAGGAATTTCTGCACGATCCCTGCGCCGAACCCGGATGCGCCACCGGTGACAATTGCGGTTTTTCCCTCCAGCCTCATGGCGTTGCCCTCCTGCCTATCAGGGGCAGAGTAACAACGCATCGAAAAGATGCCAGATCATTCTTCCGAGACCTTGCCCCGCAGTGCTTTGACGTCGCCGCGCGCCTTCTTGGCCGCCAACCTGCGCTTGACCGACCCGTAGGTCGGCTTGGTGGCAATGCGCCGTTTGGGTTTGACGAGCGCGCGGGTGATCAGTTCGGCCAGCCGAGCGCGCGCGATTTCACGGTTTCGGGCCTGAGAACGGGTTTCTTCACATTGGATGATGATTGCGCCCTCTTTGGTCCAGCGCCGCCCGGCCAGCCGTTTCAAGCGGCTCTTGACCGGATCCGGCAAAGAGGGGGAGCGCGTTGCTTCGAACCGCAGTTCAACAGCCGTGGAGACCTTGTTGACGTTCTGCCCACCGGGACCGGAAGAACGGACAAAGCTTTCGGTCATTTCCCAGTCTTGCAGGATGATATCGTCGGTGATGCGCAACATGGGCCCGACCTTACATGGCACGGGTGGAAACAGAAAGGGCCGCCCCTTTTGGGACGGCCCTTCGAAAGTTAAGGAGGTCGGGTCGGTTAGATCAATCGACCAGCCGGAGCGAACGCCCCGCCAAGGGCTGCCCTAGCAGGCTTTCCCCCCGGTTGTTCCGACACCTCTCTCCAATCTCTTTCTTGACACTGGATCACCTCCTTTTCTATCTGTTGCGGTTAACTTTGAGCCTGACACAAGATGCGCCATTCTCAAAGCACTTTTTTACGCAGGCTGTGCGGCAGTCAGCCGGGCAACAATGACTTTGAACGGGATCAAAGCAATCAGCGCCAGCGACAGTTTCACCAGCCAGTCTGCAAAAGCCAGCGTCACCCACAGCGGGGCCATCGGGCCGGACAGCATGAACGGTACAGGCTCCCACGCCCAGTTGATCGCGGCATCGGCGTTGGCACCGAAGAAAGTGACCGAGGCCGAGAAGGCGATGGTGAAGAAGATGGCGGTATCAAGCGCTGATCCAACCAGCGTCGAGACCAAGGGTGCGCGCCACCAGCGGCCGCCGCGCATGGCGTTGAACACGGTGACGTCGGTCAGTTGAGCGATCAGGAAGGCCGTGCCCGAGGCAACTGCGATCCGCAGCGGTACGGCGGCGTATTCAAAACCGTCGCCTTGCAGCATGATCTGACTGCCGATCAGCGAACAGATGATACCGGTGACAAACCCGGCGAACACGACCTTGCGGGCCGGAACGACGCCGTAGACGCGGTTCACGATGTCTGTAACCAGAAAGGCCAGCGGATAGGTGAAAGCACCCCAGGTCAACAGCCCGTCAAGGATCAGGAACTGGACCAGGATGTTTGAGGCCACAACAATGGCGGCCATGGCAATGATGCCGGGAATGTAAGCGCGTTGCATGTTTTGATGCCCGTTTTAACAAGGTAGCGGCGACTTGGCCAAGGGACCGTCCCAAGGCAAGCCGTGCGTTTAGACCCTTGCCGTGGCTCTGTCAATCGGGCAGGAGATATTCCACCAATTCGGTTCGCTGCAGAGCCAGAAAGTTGTCATCCGAGATCATCGTGGCCCGCAAACGGCCCTGACCGTCACGCCAGATAGACAGCCCTTCGAGGTTGTCATGCGCGCCTTTTGTTGTTTCGAACAGGACCTCTTCGGCGCTGGGTGCGTCATCGGCCACATCCCATCGACGCAGCCGCGAGCGAAAGCCGAAAAAACCCAGCGTACGCTCGAGCACATAAAACTTTCCGTCCGGGCCGAAGTCGGCGCCGACAGGTTTGAAACCATCGCGCTGCGGCAAGACAAATGGGATCGACCATGCATCACCGTTCCAACGGTAAACCGGGATGTCCCCTTCAGCCGTACGGTCTTTTTCCGGCATTGTGTAAAGCTGGCTGCGCACATCGATGGCAAGAGCTTCGAAAGACCCATTGTCAGCGAGGTCGTTAAAGCCCGGGGGTCGCGGCAAAACTCGCGCCTTGGCACCTGGCTCTGGATAATAGGCGATCCGGTGCACCCCTTCGAACGAGATATAGAGCCCACCATCTGGTGCCAGCGCAAGCCCTTCGGAATCGCCTACACCACCTTTCATAATGCTCCCCTGGCTGGACAAGACCCGCCATTGATCCAAAACATAAATGCTGGTGATCTGGTCTCCGTCCCGCTCGACGCGAGCCGTGGCTATTCTGGCCCGATCGCTCAGCACCAGTATCTGTTGACTGTCGCCCAGAACGTGCAGCGCCGAAAACCCACCAAACCAATCCGCCGGATTATTCCATTCAAAACTGTGCAGATGGGTGGCGGACTTGATTTCGACCGCCACAACTGCCGTGGCCGCAAACAGAAAGACGCTTAGTTGGATTGCAAAACGGCGGCGCATTGTTGTGGCAAATCAGCCAGAACATATTCCCGGCGTTTCTTGGGGGCTGGGGCATTTGGGTCAGGTGGCGGCGGATTGAGGATGTTGTTCACCCATTCCTGCGCCTGAGCGCATCCATCGCCCTTGGGGGGCGGGTCCTGATTGACGCAACCCTTCGACCCTCGGGGGCATTTCAGACGGACGTGAAAATGATAGTGATGCCCCCACCATGGTCTGATCTTGCGCAAATAGGCGCGGTTGCCCTTCTCATCCTTGCACATTTGTACTTTAGCACCGGGAAAGACGAAAATACGCGCGACACGCTTGTCTTTGGCGGCTTCGCGCAGAACAGCATGGTGCTGTTTCGTCCAGTTCCCGTTGACAAAAGCCCCATTTGCGCGACGCAGAGAAATAGAAGAGATATTCTCGCGCGCTTTGCGGCTGAGACGCATGTTGTCCCCGGGCAGCATCCAGATGTCGATATCCAGACCCAGCTGGTGGGACCGATGGCCCGACGTCATCGGGCCACCCCGTGGTTGGCTGATATCCCCTATATAGAGACCGTTCCAGCCCGGCTGTTTCGCGGCAAACTTACTGAGGTCCTTGACGTAATCGATCGCCTCGGGGTGTCCCCAGTTGCGGTTGCGTGACAGACGCATAGCTTGCCAAGTGGCCCCGGTTTCGGGCAATTGCACTGATCCGGCGGCGCATCCGCGCGAATAACTGCCGAACGCGGCCGGTTTTTGTTGCGAATTGACCCGTTGCGCACCGAACAACTGCTTTGCCAACGGCTCTGCCGTCGCTGTACCCGCCAAAGCAAGTGCAGCCACGATTATCAAAAAACGCTTTAAAATCATCTGCTCTGATCCCCTTCCGGTCTGACCCAGCGCATCAGGAATAGTCCCAGAATAAACAACCCAACGATGGGTGACACCCCCAGCCGGGCACTGCCGGTCACGGTTGTTGCAATTCCGATCAAAAGCGGTGCCGCAAATGCTGTCGCGCGCCCCGACAGACCATAAAGCCCAAAGCTTTCCACCGGAGCCTCGGGATCAGTATGGCGCACCATCATTGAGCGGCTGGCCGATTGAAGAATGCCGCCCATACCACCGATCAACACACCGCAGCCGAAGAAAACGATATCCGGCAAACTGGATCCTTCTTCGAGCTGGATGCCATAGATTTGCGTCCGATCCATCATGACCACAGTGGCGCAGACGAATATCAGAACCCAAATCGCAACGATGATCACGGGTTTGGGGCCGTATTTCTTGTCCAGCTTGCCGCCGATCCAGGAAAATGCCGCCGCTGCCAAAACGCTGACAATCCCAAAAATTCCGATCTTGATCAGGTCCCACTCCAGCACCAAACGCGCGTAGACACCGCCAAAGCTGTAAAGCCCGTTCAGCGCATCACGGAAGAACATGGACGAACCGAGGTAGCTGGCAAGACTGACGCGATGGCGCAGGTTAGACACTGATTTTGCAAGCAGACGCAGCGCTTCACCCACGCTGCCCGTTTTGTCACTTGGTGCGTCATCGCGCACCCACAGGAAGTAGGGCACCATAAACAGAATGAACCAAGCAGCCGTAAACGGGCCGACAAAACGGGTGCCTTCCCGGGTCGCCGCATCTAGACCCAAGGCAGGCTCCATTCCGATCAGTGTTTTGCCGTTCGCCTGTTCCACAAACAGCGCCAACATGATCGCCAGTGAGATCAGGCCGCCAAAATAGCCAAATGCAAAGCCCGAGCCCGAAATCTCGCCCACTTCACTGTCGTCGCCCAGATCAGGTAGCTGAGAATTGATAAATATCAGCGCATATTCCGCGCCCACGAAACCCAGCCCAAAGGCCGACAGCATCAGCCACATGTTCGAGCCATCGGGCATCGTGTACCACAACGCGCCGGATCCAACCGCGTACATAACCGAAAACGCAAAGATCCACGGAATGCGCCGCCCCGACACATCCGCCATCGCCCCCAGCAAAGGCGCGCCAAAGGCAATGATTAACCCTGTGATCGTCAAACAGTTCGCCCAGACCGTTTGTGCCTGCGCGGCTGCGGCTTCGGCATCCAGTCCACTGTTCGCGTAATACCCGGCTGCCACCCCGGCAAAATATGGGCCAAAGACAAAGGTGACCAACAGCGTGTGATACGGCTGGCTGGCCCAGTCAAAGAACCACCAGCCCCAGATGCGCTTGCGTTTGGAAATCTCTGCCATTTCTGCCTCTGTTATTGTTGTGTTTATAAGACGGGGGTTTGGTTCAATTCGCAAGCGTTGAGTGTCAGGCACTTGCTCTTTGCCGCTGTGGTGCTTAGGTCTCGGCCAACAAGAAAACGGAGAACCCATGCTGTCGCTGATCCAAATCCTGCTGCTGATCCTGGACGTTGTCTGGTTCATCATTCTGGCCCATGTGATCATGAGCTGGCTGATCAACTTTCAGGTGCTCAACTTGCACCAGCAACTGGTTGCGCAAATCTGGTACGGGTTGAACCGCATATTAGAGCCTATTTACGGCCCAATCCGTCGCATCCTGCCCAATATGGGCGGGCTGGATCTGACACCTTTGGTGGTCCTGATCGGGGTCTATGCGCTGCGGATCATCCTGATCAACAATGCACCCTATTTCTACTGACCTCTTGTTCACCGAATCTTAGTATGTGATTGTCCTGTCTTAAGAGCAGATAAACCTTAAAACAGGGCAACCCCGCAGATGTTCGACTCCGCACCCTTGCTGCGAGATGTCTTTGGATTCGATGACTTCCGCCCCGGACAGGAAGAGATAGTCGATGCCGTGACCGCTGGCGAAAACGTGCTTGCGATCATGCCGACCGGGGGCGGTAAATCTCTGTGTTTTCAGCTGCCCGCCCTGCTGCGAGATGGCGTGACCGTAGTGATATCGCCACTGATCGCCCTGATGCGTGATCAGGTGCGTGGGTTGCAGGAGGCCGGGGTCGAGGCCGGGGCGCTGACCTCGGGCAACACACCTGAAGAAACCGACGCGGTGTGGGAAGCTTTGGAGGCCGGACGGCTCAAGCTACTTTACATGGCACCGGAACGTCTGGCGGCCGGGTCGGCGTTAGGCATGCTGCGCCGGATCAATGTCAGCCTGATTGCCGTGGACGAGGCGCATTGCGTCAGCCAGTGGGGCCACGATTTCCGCCCGGATTACCTGCGGATCGGTGAACTTCGGCGCGCGCTGGACGTCCCTCTTGCTGCCTTCACCGCCACGGCGGATGCAGAGACGCAAGACGAGATTGTCGAAAAACTGTTTGACGGCATCGAACCACACAAGTTTCTGCGTGGGTTTGACCGGCCCAACATCCATCTGGCTTTTGCTGCCAAGGACGGGCCGCGTAAACAGATCCTCGATTTCGCCGCTGCCCGTAAGGGTCAATCCGGCATTGTCTATTGCGGCACCCGCAACAAGACCGAAGTGCTGGCCAAGGCTTTGCGCGACGAAGGCCACACCGCCTGCCACTATCACGGCGGTATGGATCCCGAGGACCGGCGCATCGTCGAGGCGCGCTTCGCCCGCGAGGATGGTCTGATCATCGTTGCCACGGTTGCCTTTGGCATGGGCATCGACAAACCCGATATCCGCTGGGTCGCCCATGCGGACCTGCCCAAATCCATCGAGGCTTACTATCAGGAGATTGGCCGCGCTGGGCGCGATGGCGGCCCCGCCGAGACGCTGACCCTATTCGGCCCCGACGATATCCGCCTGCGACGGTCGCAGATAGACGAAGGGTTGGCCCCGCCCGAGCGCCGCATGGCCGACCACGCCCGCCTGAACGCTTTGCTGGGTCTGGCCGAGGCGCTGGTGTGCCGCCGTCAAACTCTGTTGGGCTATTTCGGCGAACAGGCCGAACCTTGCGGGAAATGCGATCTGTGCGACACGCCGCCCGAGGTCTTCGACGGCACCACCCCCGTCCGCATGGCCCTTTCCTGTATCTTGCGCACCGAAGAATGGTTCGGCGCGGGCCATCTGATCGATATTCTGCTGGGGAACGAGACCGACAAAATACGCGCGCGTCGTCACGACGATCTGTCCACTTGGGGCATCGGCAAAGACTGGTCGCGCCCTCAATGGCAAGCGATTTTCCGGCAGATGATGGGGCATGATCTGGTCCGCCCTGATCCAGAACGCCATGGCGCGTTACGCATGACCGAAGCTGCCAAGCCGATCCTGAAAGGCGAGGCGCAGATCAACCTGCGCAAGGACACGATCCGAAAGGCCACGCGCCGCCCCGCAGTGAAAGCCATGGTGTCCGAGGAAGACGCACCGTTGCTGTCGGCACTTAAGGCCAAACGCCGCGCTTTGGCAGAAACCGCACGTGTGCCAGCCTATGTGATCTTCCCTGATCGCACTTTGATCGAAATGGCTGAAAAACGCCCCGCTACACTGGATGACATGGCGCGTGTTGGCGGTGTTGGTGCCAAAAAGCTGGAACGCTATGGCGACACCTTCCTTGAAGTCATCGCAGGCGCGGTTGAGGCCGTGCACCCAGCCCGCCGCAAACTGGCGGGGCGGGACCAAGGTGAGATTTACGATCGTTTGCTCGAAGTACAGTCTCAGTTATCGCGCGGCCCCGATGGGATAGATAAGCCGCTGACCTGCTCGGCCTCGCAACTGGCGAAGGTGGCGCAGATGCGGCCGGATGATCCGCGCGGGATCGAGACAGTGTTGGGTGATCGGCGTCACGAAAGGTTTGGCGCTGCCTTTCTGGACGTGCTGCGTGAGGCGGGCTAGTTCGTTTTGCGTTTCAATGCTGTCAAAAGACGCTGCCTCTCCCTATGGTCGACCGCGCCTTTCGACAAAAGCACTTTTGGTAAAACGCAAAACGACCTAGATACACCAAATCAGGCAAGGAAAGAGGGCGGATATGCTGGTAGTGATTTCCCCGGCCAAGCGGCTGGATTGGGCAGAGCGGGATGTCGCGGTCACACAGCCCGACTTTCAGGATGACGCGATCCGGCTGTCAAAGACCGCACGGAACCTGACACTTGGCGACCTGAAAAAGCTGATGAGCCTGAGCGACGATCTGGCACGCCTGAACCGCGACCGCTATCGCGCCTTTGTGGACGCGCCCGAGGCCGAGGCTACGCGCCCTGCAGCGCTGGCCTTTGCTGGCGATACTTATCAAGGTTTAGAGGCTGCATCTCTGGATGCGGACGAAATGGCATGGGCCCAGGATCACCTTCGCATCCTCTCGGGACTTTACGGCATGCTGCGACCGCTGGATGCGATTCAGCCTTATCGGCTGGAGATGGGCAGCAAGTTGAAAACCCGGCGCGGCAAGAATCTTTATGACTACTGGGGCGACCAGCTCAGCAAAGCGCTGAATGCACAAGGCACGGAAATTGGCAGCGATGTTCTTATCAACTGCGCCAGCCAGGAATATTTTGGCGCGGTTGACCCAAATGCGCTGAAACTGCGTGTCGTCACGCCGGTGTTCATGGAAGATAAGAACGGCACCCCGAAAATCGTCAGTTTCTTTGCTAAAAAAGCACGCGGTGCGATGGCGCGTTACATCATCCAGCACCGCCTGACCAACCCCAAGGCTTTGTTGGAGTTCGACACAGGCGGTTATGCCTATCGCGCGGACCTGTCAGAAGAGGACAAACCGGTCTTTGTTAGACCCTATGCGGCCTGAAAACATCTGTAAAACAACAAAGATCATTGATTGCGTGTCAGGAAGGAAGCGAGGGGTCAGCCCCTCGCGCTCCCCGAGGTATATTTAGCCAGATGAAGCAGGATCATGTTTGTTGTCACTACAGCCTCTGCTGGTCTCTTCAGGATTGGTTTCATCAACGCGGGTCACGTCGTCTGGTTGATGTTGCAGGATCATTTGATGGATGAGTGTCTTGTGCAGAGGTTTAGTCAGGTAATGGTCGAGCCCGGCAGATAGGATCCCCTCATCGTCCCCTGCCATCGCGTGAGCGGTCAAGGCAACAATGGGGACGTGTCGGCCGGTTTCGACCTCGAGCTTTCGGATTTCCGTGGTGGCCTGTTTCCCGTCCATTTTTGGCATAGAGATATCCATGAATATCAGATCGGGTTCGAACTCCTGATAGATCTCAACCGCTTCGAGGCCATGCGATGCAAAGCGCAGGTCGATATTCAAATCCTTTACCATCTTTTTCAGGATCAGTTGATTGGTACGGTTGTCTTCCGCCGCGAGAATTTTCATGTGACGGGTATTGGTTTCTTTGGTTTTGTCCTTATTAGACTCATAAATTTTCGGTTTGGCCAAGCAATCAGCCGTAGAAGACGCTTTGAGAGCCATCAGCCTGCCATAGAGTTCAGACCGGGGGATTGGTTTCTGCAAAACGCCGCTCACCAGGTCGCGCGCCGGATGGGCGTGTATCAAAGCGGGATTTGCGGACATCACGATCACAGGCAGATCCCCCCAGCCCCGGTCTTTGAGCGAGGTTGCAAGGTCCAACCCGTCCATGTCCGGCAGGTCGTGATCGCACAAGACCAGCTCAACCCGATCAGTTATTTTGGCCAGCGCTTCCCCCCCCGAAGTACAAACGGTGACTTCAGCACCCAGGCGGCCAAGCTGCTTCGCAAGGATGGCCCGGTTTACGGCCAGATCTTCGACCACCATGACGTGTTTCACACAATCTTTCAGATCTGGAGGTTCGGGTTGCGGACCTTCGGCGGTGGGCAGCGATATGCGAAACCCAAAACAGGACCCCTGCCCCATCTCACTTTCGACCCAGACCGCGCCGCCCATCATGGAAATCAGGCGTTTGGTGATGGCCAACCCCAGCCCCGTACCTTCGAACTGGCGGTTGCGTTCGTCTTCAACTTGATTGAACTCGCCAAAGATATGGCCGATTTTTTCAGGCTCGATTCCGATGCCTGTGTCTTCGATGGCTACATGAATATCGCAGGTTTGTGCATCTGGATGAGGCACACCAGTGACACGGATCAAAACGTGCCCTTCGGACGTGAACTTGACCGCATTGCCAACCAAGTTGGTTAAAACCTGCCGAATCCGGCCCGGATCACCGACGAACAGAGTGGGCAGGAACAAATCATAATCTACCAGCAATGTCAGACCCTTGTCGCGTACGCTGGGCTGCAACAGCATCGCAACCTCTAGAATACAGCGCTCTAGGTCGAAGTGCTCTGGGTGCAGGACAAGTTTGTCAGCTTCGATTTTCGAATAATCCAGAACGTCATTGATAATCACAAGCAGGGCTTCACCTGAGTTTCTGATCGTATTGACGTACAAGCGCTGTTCTTCATTCAAAGGGGTTTCGTCCAGCAACTCGCTCATCCCGACGATGCCGTTCATCGGAGTGCGGATTTCGTGGCTCATGTTAGCCAAGAACGCGGATTTGGCGCGGTTGGCCGCCTCCGCCCGTTCACGCGCTGCTGTCAGTTCGGTCTCATGTCGCACCGAAGCCGTGATGTTAAGCGCAAGGCTGACAACGTCGCCGCCGCTTCCCCGTTGGTCGATCAGACGAATGTATTGCCCATTCCACAGTTGCAACACGATCGGTGGCGGATTGGCACGCTTCCAACGCATTTGCATCTTGGCGCGCCACGCGTCAGCGGTTTCATCCCCAATGTCAACAATGCCTTCGGTTGTCAGCAATTCAAGAATTCGAGGATAAGTTATCCCGGGCACCACCTCATCCAAACCATCCAAAACACTTAGATAAGCGGTGTTGGCCCCGATCAGGCGACCATCGCAGTCAAAAAAAGCAAAACCGTCCTGGATGGTCTGAATTGAGTGCCACAGACGACGTTCTGCCACCTCGATCTTGGCATGAGCTACGGTCAGATCGGATTTGACCTTTTCATTCTCATCCCGGACGGTTTCGACCTCGGCCTGTGTTTCACCGATACGTTTGGTCAAAGCCATGGCATGCTGGCCGAGTTTCCGGTTGGCCGCCGAAAGCTCGGCCTGTTTCAGCGATAACATACGCTCGGCGGCCAGCCGCGCGCGCCGCTCCTGTGCCAATTTTTGTGCAAGACTCATTGTGATCTTTTCCGGGATGTACAGATTTCAGCATCGCGGCAGAGAATGAAAAACTGTTTAAGCCGTTGCGCAACCGGCGCGCGCCATGCAAGGCTGAGCACAAAGAGGAGGGCAGCATGCACCGCTTTGTTTTTATTTCAATAACTTATATCTTTTCACTCTTGATCCTGCCCGTCACCGCTCTGGCGCAGAACGCCGTGCCTGACTTCCGCTATATCACCACGCGGGATACCGATTTTTATGGGTCAGATCTGGATGCGCTGTTTGACACAGATCTGAAATCATGCATTCGGGCTTGCTCGGCCAATGATCGCTGCACAGCTTTCACCTATAACACGCGATCCAATGCCTGCTTTCCCAAGGACGGGGTGACCCAGCAAGAGGCGTATCAGGGTGCGCTTTCCGCGCAAAAGGTAACGACTTCGGAACAGGCTCTGATATTGGGCAAAACCCGTGCGGCGGCGTTGAGCGTGCTGGGTTCTGCTGATTTGAATCGGGCGACAGATCAGGCGCGCAACCTGGGATTCCTGCATCCTGCCGGCGGTTACGACCTGCAAGCTGTGTTGGACGCAGCGAATAGCGCGGGCAGTGCGACACAAGCGATGCAATGGACCGGTGTTGCCGTGTCTCTCAGCGATGCACCGGATCTTTGGGTGGAATACGCGCGCCTGTTGCTGACCATTAATCCCTCAGGCTGGAACGAGCGGCGCGATCTTCGAAACCGTGCACTGAATGCCGCGATCAATGGTTATTTGCGGTCCGAGGGCACGGGATCACAAATCACGGCCTTGATGACTTTGGCCAACGCTCTGGAAGCCGTGGACCGTGGCCGCGACATGATCCCCGCTCTTCGGCTGGCCGAACAGCTTCAGCCGCGTGAGGACGTACTGGCCGCGCTGGATGATGCAATCGGGAAATACGGGTTTCGAGTGGTCGATACCTCGGTCGAGAGCGACGCGGTCGCGCCCCGGATCTGTGTTGAGTTTTCGGAACCTCTTGTCAAGGCCGGTGTTGACTACGATCCCTATGTGCAGCGCAATGACACCGGCTTGGTTGTTCAGGTCGACGAAAAGCAGCTTTGCGTAGATGGGGTCGCGCATGGCCAGCGCTATCGCCTGACTTTACGCCAAGGTTTGCCTGCCGCTTCGGGTGAGGCATTGAATCGCAACGTTGAACTGACCCACTATGTACGCGACCGCACACCGTCGGTTCGGTTTCCCGGACGCAGCTATGTTCTTCCGAAATCTGCGGATGCGGCTTTGCCGGTCGAAACGGTCAACGTTACTGAGCTGGAGCTGATCCTGCGGCGGGTCAGCGACCGGAACCTGTTGCGCGCGGTGCAACAGGACTTCTTTGGCCGTCCGCTCAGTGAATGGCAGGAAGAGGAATTCTCGGACCAGATTGCCGAGGATATCTGGACCGGCACTGCCGAGGTATCCAATCAGTTGAACCAAACCATGACAGCGCGCCTTCCTATGGCAGAGGCCATCGCTGGTCAGTCTGCAGGCATCTATGCGCTGACAGCCCGTGTTCCCGGGGCTGATCCTTATGACGACCCCGGCGCGACGCAATGGTTTGTGTTGTCCGATCTGGGGATCAGCACCGCACTTGGCACAGATGGGCTTCACGTGACGGTGCGCGGCCTCAGCGATGCGGCACCCCGTCAGGATGTCGAGGTTTCGCTGGTCACTAATGCAAACGCGGTCATCGCAACCGCGCGGACCGATGAAACCGGCTATGCCACCTTCGATCCCGGCCTGATCCGCGGAAAAGGGGCCAGTGCGCCTGCCTTGGTGATGGCCTCTGCCGGGGACAGCGATTTCAGCTTTTTGTCCCTCACCGATCCCGCCTTTGACCTGTCGGATCGCGGCGTTGAAGGGCGCGCGCCTGCGGGGCCGGTTGATGTCTTCCTGACCACGGACCGGGGTGCCTATCGTGCCGGAGAGGTCATCCATGTCACCGCGCTGTCCCGAGATGGTGAGGCACAGGCAATCGTAGGGCTGCCCCTCACAGCGATCCTGTATCGCCCGGACGGGGTTGAATACCGTCGATCTGTCTCGGACGGGGGCGTTGTCGGGGGGCATGTTTTTGCACTGCCTGTGGCCGTAGACGTACCGCGTGGGGCCTGGAAGCTTGAGATCAAATCTGACCCCAAAGGCGAGGCACTGGCGCGTCAGACGGTGCTGGTCGAGGACTTTCTGCCTGAACGTATCGATTTCGATCTGTCCCTACCCGACGCGCCCTTGCGGCCCGGCGATAGCCCACCGCTTTCCATAGATGCGCGCTATCTTTTTGGTGCGCCGGGATCTGACCTGAGCATTGACGGACAGGTCATCGCGCGCGCCGCGGATACCGTTCTGGGGTACGAAGGTTACCGCTTTGGCCGCTACGATGCTGAGGCCGTGATCAAAAGCACGTATTTCGGAAACACGCGCACGGATGCGGCGGGACAGGCCACCGTAGCCGTCGAAATTCCAGTGTTAGAGACTGAAGGAAAGCCCATTGAGGCTGAAATCATCGCACGATTGACCGATGGCTCTGGCCGTCCGGTTGAACGTCGCCTGTCTGCTCCGGTCCTGCCACCGCAGCCGGCGATCGGTGTCAAAACTTTGTTCGAAGAGGTTGTTCCCGAAGGTACCGAAGCTGCGTTTCAGATCGTCGCCCTCGCTCCTGATCTAACGCCCAGCCCTATGCGCCTGCGCTGGACTCTGAACCGGGTCGAGACGCGGTATCAGTGGTATCAGCTGTACGGCAACTGGAATTGGGAACCGACAACCCGCCGCACGCGCATTGCCACCGGCGAAGTGGACATCTCTACCGATCCTTTGACTCTGGCGCAGCCCGTGGATTGGGGCCGTTATGAACTGGTCGTCCAGCGCGTCGACGGCACATATGCCGAAACCGCCGTCGATTTCTATGCAGGCTGGTATCAGGCCGCGGATGCGTCAACTACACCGGACCGGCTTGAGATGTCGCTGGACCGTGACAGCTATCGCGCAGGTGATACCGCGCAGTTGCGGATCGTCCCGCGCATGGCGGGCGTTGCCCAGATCGAAATCCTGTCCAACCGGCTGATCCATCGCCAGATGGTGGACGTGCCGGAAGGTGAAACCGTGATCCCGATCCAAGTGACCGAAGATTGGGGTGCGGGGGCGTATGTCACCGCCACGGTCATCCGTCCGATGAACGTCGTAGCAGGTCAAAACCCGGCGCGTGCGATGGGTGTAGCACATGCCACCATTGATCCAGCAGATCGCAAACTGGACGTCGCAATTGATGTGCCCGAGGTCACATCGCCACAGCAAACGCAAAAGGCCCGTGTTAGGGTCGAGAACGCCTCGGAGAATGACCCTGTCTGGCTGACACTGGCTGCAGTGGATGTGGGCATTCTGAACCTGACTGGATTCGAAAGCCCGGATCCGCAGGAATATTACTTTGGGCAACGCCGTCTTGGCGTGGATCTGCGCGACGTTTACGGGCGCCTGATCGACGGCATGACCGGAGCGATGGGCACCGTCCGTTCCGGCGGTGACGCCGACAACGGCTTGCGTCGCCAATCCCCACCTCCGACGCAAGACTTGATGGCCGTATTCAGCGGCCCGGTTCAGGTCGGCCCGGACGGAGAGGTTGAGGTGGACGTTCCCCTACCCGCCTTCAATGGCACTGTCCGATTGATGGCGGTTGCGTGGTCACCCAAAGCGGTCGGGCAGGCCGAAGCCGATATGATCGTCCGCGATCCGGTGGTCGTCACCGCCAGCCTGCCGCGCTTCCTTGCCCCCGGAGATCAAAGCCGAATGCGGCTTGAGATCGTTCATGCCGATGGCACACCCGGAGAGATGGCACTTGGTCTGACGGCTTCCGGTGGATTGGAGCTGGGCGCGGCACCGACCAGCTTTGTGTTGGAAAACGGTGGCAAGGCGATCTTTGACATCCCCGTCACAGCCAGCGTTGTTGGCGATCCCGAAATCAGTGTTTCGATCACCACACCGGACGGCCGCGACCTGTCGCAAACCCTGCGCATGCCCGTACGTGCCAACGATCCGGTGATTGCACAGACACGACGTTTCGCGTTGGGGGGCGACGACAGTTTCCTGTTTTCGCAGGACGTATTTGACGGGTTCCAGCCCGGTTCGGCCAAGGCCATCCTATCTGCCGGAGCTTTGGCAAAGTTCGACACGCCCGGTCTGTTGGATCAGTTGAACCGTTACCCCTATGGCTGCACGGAACAGATCACCAGCAAAGCCCTGCCGCTGCTTTATCTGTCATCCGTCGCGCAAGCCTCGGGGCTGGGGGACGGTCCGGTGGTGGATCGGCGCATCACAGAGTCCATTCGCAGCGTCCTGACCCGTCAGGCTGCCAATGGTGCCTTTGGCCTGTGGCGCGCGGACAGCGGAGATTTCTGGTTGGACGCTTACGTGACAGACTTCCTGTCCCGTGCGCGCGCTCAGGGATACCCAGTGCCGGATCGCGCCTTTGCCCAGGCCATGGATAACCTTCGAAACAGGGTCAACTATGCGCCCGACTTCGACGAAGGCGGTCAGGATATTGCCTATACCCTGATGGTTCTGGCACGAGAAGGCGCAGCCTCGATGGGTGATCTGCGTTACTATGCAGATGTCAAAGGGGATGCGTTTGACACCCCATTGGCAGCTGCACAATTGGGCGCAGCGCTGGCATCTTATGGCGATCAGACTCGGGCGGATGCGATGTTCAACCGTGCCGCTCGCATGTTGGAACAGGTCCCCGATGAGCAGGAAAATTACTGGCGCGCGGATTACGGCACACACCTGCGGGATTCGGCGGGTCTGTTGACCCTTGCCGTGGGCGCGGGCAGCGAGGCCGTCAATCGCGACGCACTGATCCAACGTGTCAGCGCCGGTCGCGCCCCATTGTCCACGCAAGAGGCAACGTGGTCGCTTTTGGCCGCCCATGCGCTGGTGTCTGATCCGACTGGATCGGGCTTGACCGTCAACGGCTCTCAGGTGTCTGGTCCGTTTGTGCAGGTTCTGCAGTCTGGTCAGGTGGATGAGGTCAATATCACGGCAAGTGACGGCCAAGCAACGGACATCACCCTGACAGTCACCGGGATTCCTGAGGTTCCGCCGGAGGCGGGTGGCACCGGTTATTCGATCGAACGGCAATATTACTCGATGGATGGCGATCCGATTGACGCCAACAGCTTTGAAACCGGTGAAAGGTTTGTCACGGTTCTGACAGTGACCCCGTTCGAAAGTGGCGGGGCGCGGCTGATGGTCGATGATCCACTTGCCGCAGGGATCGAAATCGACAACCCCAGCCTGTTGCGTTCAGGCGATGTGCGTTCGCTTGACTGGTTGGATCTGTCCGATGCCACCCATACCGAGTTCCGCTCGGACCGTTTCCTCGCCGCTGTTGATCTGTCCGGGCGAGAAACAGTGACGCTGGCCTACGTCGCGCGCGCTGTTACGCCGGGTGTCTTCCATCATCCTGCAGCCTCGGTCGAGGATATGTACCGCCCGCAAAACCGCGCGCATACAGCGACTGGCCGGATCGAGGTTCAGTGATTTGCACCGCGCTATATCACTGCCCGGGTGGCTGTCATGCATAGGCCGTCGAGGCTTCTGCTGGCTCTGGCCGGTGCCCTCTATCTGACGGCACTGGCACGGGACGGTCTGCACCGCTGGGTCGATGCCACAGTTCTTCCCCCTGTTCTGACCGAAACATCAGTCGAGATGCAGGACCGGAATGGCGACCTTTTGCGTGCGTTTCCCGTTGAAGATGGGATTTGGAGACTGAATCCCGGTGCGGTCGATCCGAATTTCACCGCAATGCTCGTCCGGTACGAAGACAAACGGTTCTGGACACATGCCGGAGTGGACCCGGTTGCGATGCTTCGCGCTGTGGGGCAAAGCCTTTGGAATGGACGCACGGTGTCCGGTGGGTCAACCTTGACCATGCAGGTCGCGCGGCTGATCGAAGATGGCTCAACCGGGCGCTGGAGCGGTAAAATTCGTCAAATTAGAGTCGCATTGGCCCTGGAGCAGCAGTTAAGCAAACGGCAAATCCTGACCCTCTATCTGACCCACGCACCCTATGGGGGCAATCTGGAAGGTATCCGAGCCGGTACCCGTGCATGGTTTGGAAAAGACGCAACTCGGTTGACCGCAGCACAGGCGGCCCTGTTAATCGCATTGCCGCAATCCCCGGAAGCTCGGCGCCCGGATCGTCAGCCAGAGACAGCCCGAGTAGCCCGTGACCGGGTTCTGCGCAGGCTCGAGCGATATGGCACCCTGACTGCGGCTGAAACCAGCGCGGCCATAGCAGAAACCATTCCAGACCACATGCGAACCTTCCCGCGTCTGGCGCCGCACCTGACCGACCGCGTGAAACGTCTGACCCCGGCAACCGGCGCGGTCGATTTGACGTTGAACGCCCGGTTGCAGGCCCGGTTGGAGGGTTTGGTGGCCCAAGCCGCTATCCGTGCCGGGCCGCGCGTATCCGGGGCCTTGATCGTCGCGGATCACCGCAGTGGTGAGGTTTTGGCCTCGGTCGGGTCCGCCGGGTATCAGGATGCCCGTCAGGGCTTTGTGGATATGACCCAAGCGCTGCGGTCGCCTGGATCAACTTTGAAACCACTGGTCTATGGGCTGGCCTTCGATCAGGGACTGGCCCACCCCGAGACCCTGATCAGCGACAGCCCCGTAATGTTCGGTCGATACGCCCCGCGCAATTTTGATGGCGCATTCCGGGGCGATGTAAGGGTTCGGGACGCTCTGCAATTATCACTGAACATTCCTGTTGTGCGTCTGACAAACGCGTTGGGACCTGCGCGCGTGATGACGGCGCTGCGCTTGGCTGGATCAGAACCACGTCTGAACGGCGGCACGCCCGGATTGGCGATCTCATTGGGCGGTGTGGGGTTGAGCCTGCGCGATCTGGTACAGATTTACGCCACTCTTGCAGCCGGTGGGCAAGGCCCGATCCTGCATCATGACGCTCTGGCGGATACGCGGCAAACTCCGCGCGTTCTGTCAGAAACCTCTGCCTGGCAGGTTGCCGACATTCTGGCCGGGCTTTCACCCCCAGCAGGCGGTGCGACAGGGGCGCTGGCCTATAAAACCGGCACATCTTATGGCCACCGCGATGCCTGGGCCATCGGCTTTGACGGGCAGCATGTCATTGGGGTCTGGCTGGGTCGTGCGGACGGAACGCCAGTTCCCGGCGCGTTCGGAGGCGATCTCGCCGCACCGCTTCTGGCCGAAGCCTTCAGCCTGCTGAAACCCGCGCTTTCCCCGCTGCGTCCGCCGCCGCCCTCGACCTTGCTGGTCGGCGCTGCGCAATTGCCCCAACCCTTGCAACGTTTCCGCCCCCGCACGGCGGCTTTTGAAAATGATCCTTCGGCGCCGGACCTGCTGTTCCCGCCTGAAAACGCCGTGTTAGAGACATTTGGAGCACCCCTAACGGTCAAACTGCGCGGGGGTGTCGCGCCATTTTCAGTGCTGGCGGATGGTGTGCCCGTGCTGACTGGACAGCGGCAGCGAGAGTTCGATATCCCCAACCCGGGGGCCGGTTTCACCTTGCTTGTTGTGGTGGATGCGCAGGGCCAATCGGACCGGGCAGCAATCAGGATTGATTAGCGCCGCCCTTCGCGCAGCCAACCGCCCAACAGGAACCCTCCTGCCAGTAGCAGAACCAGCCAGGGCGGCAACAGACCCGCCTGCGTAACATCCCGTGTTTCATACGCATTTCGTGGGGTCAGACCGATCCAACCCCGGCCAGCCGCAGGACGCCCTGCGCGCACGTCGCGGATGGATGGCAAACCGTCTTCCAAACGGATCACGCCACCCCGCATATTGGCCAAGATCGGTTCCAGAACATCGCCGGTTGCGATGGTACGCTCAAACTCCTTCGGTGCAGCAGGGCCAAGGCCAATCACGGCCATATGGTCGCCTTCCTGCAACCGGTACAGTCCGATCTCTGGCCCATAGTATTGTGCTTCGAACCGACCGGGAGAAACTTCTTCCAAGGTGATTTCCAAAGTCTCGCCATTCGGGCGCGTCACCGTCACTGGCCCAACCTCATCTTCAAGCGTCTGGCGAATGATGCGCATCGATTGCCCGTTGGCCTCGGCCCACAGCGCCTCTTCTTCCAATTCGGGTTCCTTCATCATCCAATGGGCCAGCCTGCGCAGCAGTTCCAACTGCGGGCCACCACCTTCAAAACCGCGGCTCCACAGCCAAGCGTGGTCGGAGGCCAGCATCGCAACGCGCCCCTCGCCAACGCGATCCAGAACCAGCAGCGGGCGTTCTTCAATACCTGTCATCAAAACCTCGCCCGAGCGGTGATTCACGTCAATCTGACGCAACCACGCCCCCCAATCCTCGGAATCGCCCAGATTGGTTGTCACCGGATGACGTTGCCCCAAGTCGCTGACCATTGGCACATACCGTTCTTCGAACACTCGTGCCGAAGGCTGCGCCGGCAAGATCGGCGCCAGAGGAGATCGGAAGATACTATCGGCACTGGCGAAATCGGGACCTGCCGCAATTAGAACCGCGCCCCCGTCATTGATGTAACTGGTAACGTTGTCCAGATAGATCGCTGGCAGGATGCCGCGCCGCTTGTAACGGTCAAAGATTATCAGATCGAAATCGTTGATCTTTTCCAGAAACAGCTCACGCGTGGGAAAGGCGATAAGGGACAGCTCATCAACAGGCACACCATCCTGTTTCTCAGGTGGGCGCAGAATTGTGAAATGTACCAAATCGACCGAGCTGTCGGATTTCAACAGGTTGCGCCATGTGCGTCCACCGGGATGCGGCTCCCCCGAGACCAGTAGAACGCGCAGACGATCCCGAACGCCATTCATCTGGATCAGGGCAGTGTTGTTTCGGTCGGTCAATTCACCGTCGGCCTGCGGCACAGAAAATTGGATCACGTTGCGCCCGCCATGGGGCAGCGTGATGGGCAGTTCTACATCACGACCAATGGGAACACTGAACTGCTCGGGTGCGCCGCCATCGACCGAAATCTCTAGTGGCGCAGTCGCCGCGCCCGCAGGTGCAGCACCACTGTCTTCCACCCGAAGGGTCAATGTGACCGGCTCGCCAATAATGGCAAACGCCGGCGCATTGCGGACGATAAGCCTACGATCCCAGTCACTTTCACGCCCGGTTTGCAGAAGGTGCATCGGTGCGGGCAGGTCCGGGGCCTGATCGACATCGTGCACAATCCCGTCTGACACCACCAGGATACCAGCGATCCGGGCACGGGGTTCTTCGGCCAAAGCCTCATTCAGGGCGGCCATAACCTGCGTGCCTTCATCCCCGTCCCCGTCGCCAACCTGAATGCGGCGCAGTTCCGTGTTGTTGCGCCCCTCAATCTCGGCAGCGAGTTCCTCGGCAGCCTGTGCGGTTTGTTCCGCCCTGTCCGAAAGCGACTGGCTGGCGCTTTCATCCTCGACCATCAGGACAATATCTGTCAGCGGTGCGCGATCTTCGATCTGATAAACCGGACCGGACAGAGCCGCCAGAACCACCAGAGCCGCCAACCCACGTAGCGCCCAGCCCGACAGGCCACGCCACAGGGCCAACACAACCCCAGCCACGGCAATCGCACCCACAGCGGCCAGAATAGGCCACGGGATCAGTGGGTCGAATATGACGGTTCCGGTCATTGTCCTAGCCTGTCCAGAAGGGCGGGCACGTGGACCTGATCGGATTTGTAATTCCCGGTCAGCACGTGCATCACCAGATTGACGCCAAAACGATTGGCCAGTTCTCGCTGCCGTTCTCCGGCGTAACCGCGCCCGACAGGCAGCAGAGCCTGCCCGTTGCGATCCACTGCCCAGGCCCCGGCCCAGTCATTCCCACCGATGACGACCGGGGTCACGTTGTCATTGAGGTTGCGGAACGGCATCCCTTCGATCTGTTCCGCATCCAGTGGCGCAGCTTCCACCCAGACTTCTGTGCCAGAGTAACGGCCCGGGAAATCCTGCAACAGATAGAACGTTCTGGTCAGAACGTGATCACGTGGAATCGGCTCTAATGCAGGGATATTCAGCGGTGCAGCCAGTTGCTGCAGCTTGCGGCCATTCGGGCTGGACGCGCCGAAACCAGCGATGTCCGCATCACGCGTGTCAAACAGGATCATCCCACCCGAGCGCAGATAGGCGTTCAGTTTCGCATAAGCTTCAGCAGAAGGTTGAGGCTGGCTTGGGGAAATCGGCCAGTACAGCAGCGGAAAGAATGCCAGCTCATCGCGTTCCAGATCGACGCCGATTGGTTCAGCGGGTTCCACCGAAGTGCGATAGAACAAGGTTTGTGCCAATCCCCGCAACCCTGCCTGCGCAATATCGTCCACCTGTGCGTCGCCGGTCAGCACATGTGCCAGAACCAGTTCATGCGTCGCCGCCAAGGCGAATTCGGTGTCTTCCGGCGTCTGCGCCTGAACCTCGGGCACCAGCAGAAACGCCGCCAGAACCCCGGCAGCAGCACGAGCCAAACCCAACCGGCCGGACAGAGCCAAAGAGGCGATCACGTCGATTGTAAGCAAGATCAGGGCAAGGCTAAGCAGCAGACCTGACAGCGGCGTTTCGGTGCTGGCCTCTTGCCCTTTGATCGGCACATTGGCTGGCCAGACCACCGGACGCAGTTCGCTATCCTCGGAAACAACATTCAGCGCCAGCTTCTGCTTGCCGCTTTCATACAGGCCCGGACGTAGATCCGGCCCGATCTGCCCTGAAATCAACTGCACCCCGTCCACACCAACCAGCGTGCCCGCGTCAGACAATGTGCCAAAACCGTCCATGATCTGCACCGGCTCCCACGTGGTGCCCTGCAACTGCGCCTCTTGCCGGGATTTCGCAGCCGAGGCCACGGCCAGACGATCCAGCATTTCGACAAACAGGCCCGACAGCGGCAGACTGGACCATTCTGCATCTGCGGTCACGTGGAACAGCACCACCTGCCCCAATCCCAACGCCTTGCGCGTTACCAATGGCGTTCCGTCGGACAAAGACGCAATCACGCGATCCGCCAGATTAGGGTCTGGTTGAGCCATGACCTGGGTCGAGACGACCACATCACCCGGGATATCCAATCCGTAGAACGGTGAATTCTCGGGGAACGGGGCCAGGGTCTTGGCCTCACCCCAGCTCATCGCGCCACCAACAGATCGTCCGCCGCTGCGCAGACGTGCGGGCAATAGGGTGTCTTCGGTGTCCCGCCCCAGATCGCTGGCTGCCATGCGCGGACCAGCAAACCGCAGCAGCAGGCCACCCTGTTCGACCCATTCGATCAGACCGGCCTCTTCGGTATCCGACATTTGCGCGACATCCGACAGGACAATCACGTCCGGGTTCGCAGGCAGAACCTCAAGCAGACCACCATCGACAAAATCTGCCGTGGGGATCAGAACCTGTGTCAGGTAATGCAGAGGCGACAACAGCTCCAGCCCTTCACGGTTCAGGGTGCCGGCAATCAGCGCAACCTCACGCCGACGCAAGCTGTCATCTGTCAGGGTCACGGCCCCGGCTGATCTTTGGCCCTGAATTTCAAAGCGCGTGATCCGAGCGCGCAATTCCGACGGCAGTGCCAGTTCGATCTGCGCCGTGGTTTCCCCGGCTTCAAAGGTCAGGTCGACCGAATGCAGCACCCGCGCCGTGCCTGCCGGATCGCGCCCCTGTGCCAGAACCGTCACCCGTTCTTCCGGGCCGGGACCCGCGCGTTGAACCGTCAATTGGATCAGCCCGTCCTGATAGGCTGCCGGCAGGATCGCAATGGGCCTTGATGCCCCCTGATAGACCGTCACATCACCACGCGCCTGAAGGGCAGAAACCAACCCTGCATGTTGGGCATAGTCCAACCTGTCGCTGAACCAATGCGTTTCAAAGCCGCCTTCAACCTCGTCCAGTGCCGCAATGGTTTGCGAAAGCTGATCTGCGGTCGGTTGCCAAGGGTTTGGGGTCAGTCCCGGAAGGCGCCCGCGCCATGCCTCGGCCGCTTGAAAAACGGGTTCTTCCGGCTCTGTCAGGCGCAGAATCGCAACAGTTCGTCCTGCACGTCCGGCTTCGGACAGTTGAGTGTCTATCTGGTCCAGCGTAGCCGACCAGCGCGTTGCACCAGCCCAACTGGCATCCAGCACCAGCAACAGCGGACCGGTGCCGGTCTCATCCCGCGATGGGTTCAGAACCGGTCCGGCCAGACCGATGATAATGGCCGCAGCCGCCAAAATCCGCAGCAGCAACAACCACCATGGGGTACGATCCGAAACACTTTCGTCATCCTTCAGCCCCAACAACAGCGTAACAGCCGGGAACATCCGGCGGATCGGTGCGGGCGGTACAGCGCGCAGAATCAGCCATAGGATCGGCAGGGTCAAAAGCCCCAGCAAAACCCATGGCGCGGTAAAGCCTATGCCCGCAAGAACCGTCATCGCGTGCCCCCATCCAGGGCCCGATAGAGCCACAATAGAGCCGCTTGTGCGCTATCGCCCGTATGGTGCAAGCCCAGTTGCCAGCCGGTTGCACGGCACAACTGCGTCAGGGCATCCTTGCGGCGTGCAAGACGTTCCAAATAGCGGTCCCGCAACTCAGCCGCCTTGAGGGTTTCGTGTCGGACAGATCCTCCGACGCTTTCGAAAATCGTCCGGCCCCGATACGGAAATGTCTCTTCGACTGGATCAAGCACTTGCAACACCACACCGCGCACGCCGCGGTCAGCTGCTTTGGTCAGGGCCAATTCAACCTCATCCAAGGGACCAAGGAAATCCGAGATAAACACGGCGCGGGCATGGGGGATCATGGCACGGTGTTCAGGCGGGGCGTAATCCGTTTGATCATCTTCAGACCAGGCTTGCGCCAAACGGATGATCTGCGCGTTGCCGCGCCGGGGCGGCAGGGTTGTGCCGGTCAGGCCGACACGTTCTCCGCCGCGTACCAGCAAGATCGAGGTTGCCAGCCCCAACAACCGGGCGCGATCCACCTTTGTTAGCAGCGATTTGTCAGACGAAAACCGCATAGACGCACCTTGATCGACCCAAAGCATCACCGATTGCGCGATCTGCCATTCGCGCTCGCGCACAAACTGCTGATCCCCCCGCGCCGAACGGCGGTGGTCGATCATCCTGCGGCTGTCCCCGATTTGCGCGGGGCGGTATTGCCAGAAATCATCGCCCATACCCGAGCGCCGCCGCCCGTGATCGCCCAACAGGACGGTTCCGGCCAAATGCTCGGCCCGCGCCAAAAGGGGCGGCAGCCGGGACGCCTCGGCCTCGGATCTTTCGCGAAGGGTCAGCGCCGCATTCACGCCGCGGCCTCGGTGCGGATCAGACCGGCAGCCGTCGAGTCAATCAGCTCGGCAAGGCTGTCACCGCGCGCCCGCGCCGCAAAGTTCAACGCCATCCGGTGGCTGAGCACCGGGCGCGCCATGTCCAGAACATCCTCGGCATTCGGAGCCAACCGCCCCTGCAACATCGCACGTGCCCGCACCGTCATCATCAGCGCCTGCGCCGCGCGGGGGCCGGGGCCCCAGGCCACGGTTTCCGAAACGCGTTCGGACACGCCTGCTTCCTCAGGGCGGAACGCGCGAACCAGATCAAGGATCAGTTCAACCACCGATTCACCCACTGGCATCCGGCGCAGCAGGACTTGGGCCGCCAACAGGTCTTCTTTGCTGAAAATCTGATGCGCCTCTTCCTCTTCCACACCGGTTGTGGCCAGCAGAATATCGCGCTCGGTCTGCCGATCCGGGTATTCGACGTCGATTTGAACCAGAAAACGGTCCAGCTGCGCCTCGGGCAGCGGATAGGTGCCTTCCTGTTCGATCGGGTTTTGCGTGGCCAATACGTGGAAGGGCGTTCCCAGCGAACGATCTTCACCCGCCACTGTCACCGTGCGTTCCTGCATCGCTTGCAGCAAAGCCGACTGCGTTCGCGGGCTGGCGCGGTTGATCTCATCCGCCATCAACAACTGGCAGAAGATCGGGCCGGAGATAAAACGGAAATGCCGTGAACCGTCATCGGCAGTATCCAGAACCTCGGACCCAAGAATATCTGCGGGCATCAGGTCGGGCGTGAACTGAATGCGGTTGCCGTTCAAGCCCATCACAGTCGACAGCGTTTCGACCAACCGCGTTTTTCCCAGCCCCGGCAAACCGATCAGCAGGGCATGACCACCGCACAACAGCGCGGTCAGGGTCAGATCCACAACCCTTTCCTGCCCGATGAAGCGACGGGTGATCGAGGACTTGGCCTCTTGCAGCTTGTTTTCCAGCGCTTCGATCTCGGCTACGAGGTCGGCAGGTTCGGTCATGACTTTCCCTTCTGTGGACTAATATGATTGAAGTGTATCGCGCTAAGAGGAAATGGCAAAAGCAATGAGCGGACAAAAACCTGTGAAACCGTCGCCGGATGGTCTGGCTGCATCAGTCAAAGCGGCCAAAACCAAGGGTTTACCGCCCGTTCACCTATGGAATCCCCCGTTTTGCGGCGATCTGGACATCCATATCGCAAAAGATGGCACCTGGAGTTACTTAGGCTCACCCATCAACCGTTTCGAGCTGGTGAAGCTATTTTCCTCAATTCTTAAGAAAGAAGACGGGAAATACTTCCTCGTCACCCCGGTCGAGAAGGTGGGAATCACTGTTGAAGACGCCCCGTTTGTCGCCGTGGATTTTGATCGAGATGGCGAAGGCGAGCAGCAAAACCTGACCTTTACTACTCATGTAGGCGATCACGCTGTTGCAGGTTCAGGTCATCCGATCCGGATCGTTATCGACCCGGTGACAAACGAACCTTCACCCTACATCATGATCCGTTCCGATCTTGAAGCACGCATAGATCGCAAAAGTTTCTATCGCCTCGTTGAGATTGGCACCCATCACGACGGCTGGTTTGGCGTTTGGTCTGGACAAAAGTTCTTTGGGCTGATCCCGTCAACCGAGCTTGGCTGATCCTCGGCACCGTCGAGGCGCGCGGTCCTGCGCCAAGACAACGGCCAAAGCGACGACACCCGCGCCCAGCGCGCGGGTCCAGTTCCAGTCATCCCCCAGCATCAGCATGATCAGCATCACGTAAAACGGTGCGATGTTGATATGGAACGACGCTAAGGCAACGCCCAGTTTACCAACTGACGCGATGAAAAGAACCTGGCTCAGCCCCATGGCAATCAGCGCATAGATCATAAGCATCCCAACCTGCTGCGCATCCACTGCTGCGCGCGGCATCACATCCATACCCATTTGCGCGGACCCAAAACAAAGAACCCCGGCCATCAGCAACCCACCTGTAAAGGTGATCGTGGTGCGCCCGGTTTGGCTGAGCTCGGGAAAGTCGCGAACCGTCGCCATGCTGGCCCAGCAGAAAAGTCCGGTTGACGCAATTGCACAGACAGCGCCCAGCCCCAGTTGCGCCGGAGCATTGGCGCTGGTGGCAATCAATCCGCCCACAATCGACACCAGCACGCCAATGGCAAAGTTCCACTTTAAACGCCGGGTGCCAGCGGCAAGTTCAAGCAACGTTGCTGCCAGCGGCGCGCAGGACGCAATAATTGCAACGGTTACCGGGTCTGTTAACTTCTGAGCAAGGATCAAAAGGAACATGCCGATCCCGTACCCAAAACTGCCAACAAACATTGCCCGGCCCCATTTCGCCCTCAATACGCGGCTTGGTCCGTCAAGAATAAACCAGAGCGGTAACATCGCACCGACAGCCAAAGCCAGGCGCGCCGCCAGCAGAGCAACTGGGGGCCAGCTTTGCAAAAGCACGTCGGCCGCAGGAAACCCGGCCGCCCAAGCCATCATCGACGCCACGGCCAGTCCGTTGCCCGACAGGGCCGAACTGCGCGCAGATGAGAACGATGCCGCGTTCCCGCTTGCGGGTTCAGGGCTCATGGCCATGGGATCAGACCTTTTTTGTTGTTACAGCCTGGAAATGATTCGCTGGTATGGCGTGACGGTCACTGATCCTGCGGACATGATCTGGCCGGTTTTCGACAACTTGTCGTTTTCAGTCTCTTCCCCGGAAAAGGCGTGACGGTTAGGGTCGGACTGCCACAACCAAAGACCGCACATGCCCAGATTTGCTGCCAACCTGTCCCTGCTCTTTACTGAATTGCCCTATCTCGACCGGTTTCAAGCCGCCGCAGATGCTGGTTTCACTGCCGTTGAGATCCTGTTCCCCTATGACATGGCCGCAAAAGAAACCCGCCGTGCCCTATTGGCCAACGGGTTAGAGCTGGTACTGATCAACGCCCCACCGCCCAATTATACGGGCGGCCAACCCGGATACGCAGCGGTTCCTGGCGGCGAGGCCCGGTTTCAGTCGGATATCCGCCGTGTCCTGCGCTATGCTGATGTTCTGCGCCCGGGACTCATCCACATTATGTCAGGATATGCCTCGGGGTCGGATGCGCTGAATAGCTTTGTCCAGAACCTGCAATGGGCCGCCGATAGCGCCCCGCTGCAGAAATTTACGATTGAACCACTCAATCCGGTGTCGCAGCCTGACTACTTCCTGAACAATTTCGATCTTGCATCCGAGGTGCTGGATCGTGTTAACCGCCCGAATGTCGGCCTGCAATATGACAGCTTTCACGCCCACATGATCCACGGTGATGCGCAGGCCGTTTGGGAACAATTTCACCCGAGGGTCATCCACGCGCAGATCGGCGCCGCCCCGGACCGATCGGAACCGGGGCGCGGACTAACCGATTTCCAGAACTTGTTCTCGACCATGGACGCGTCCGGTTACACCGGTTGGGTTAGTGCCGAATACACACCTTCGACATCGCAAACATCCGACAGCCTTGATTGGATGCAGCCCTAGCACTGGTATTTTACAGGCAAATGTTGCAGATCAAAGGCAATACGACCTTCAGGATACCCGCCATGATACCAGCCCGCTACGCCCGCGCCGTATTCAGCCTGATCATGTCCGGCCTCATGTCCTTTATCGTGACGGGGATCGCAACAGTGAAAGCCATCGGGTTCGGCCCCAGCACTTTCGGAGATTGGATGGCATCCTGGGCCTTCTGCTGGCCCATCGCCTTCACCGTCATTCTGCTGTTTGGCCCTTCCGTGCAACGTATGGTGAACCGCATGGTCGGGCCGCAGGACTGACCCGCGACGAAGAGGGCCCGCCGGGCCGGATGAGGCGCGTCGCTAGTGCGCCTCGGCCCAATTCGCGCCTTGCCCGGCATCCACACTTAGCTTGACGTCCAGCTTAACCGCCGGGTCCGAGGCACCCTCCATCACGTCGCGCGCCACGCCGATCACCTGATCCACGGAATCCTCGGCCACTTCGAACAGCAATTCGTCATGCACCTGCAGCAGCATCTTAGCCGGTAGCCCATTGATCGCCCCAGGCATCCGCACCATGGCCCGTCGGATCACATCCGCTGCAGTGCCCTGAATGGGCGCGTTGATTGCTGCTCGTTTTGAGAACCCGGCGTGAGGTCCCTTGGCGTTGATCTCGGGCGTATGAATCTTGCGCCCGAACAAGGTCTGGACATAGCCGTGTTCTTTGGCAAAGGCGACGGTGTCGTCCATATAGGCTCTAATGCCCGGGAAACGTTCGAAATAGCGGTCGATGAAGCCCTGGGCTTCGGCCCGCGGAATGCGTAGGTTCCGCGCCAGACCAAAACCCGAGATGCCGTATATCACACCAAAGTTGATCGCCTTGGCCTGACGGCGAATGTCGGGCGTCATCTCATCCAGCGGCACGTCGAACATCTCGGATGCCGTCATGGCGTGAATGTCCAACCCGTCCGAGAATGCCTGTTTCAAAGTCGGAATATCCGCAATATGCGCCAGAATCCGAAGTTCGATCTGACTGTAGTCGAGGCTCACCAGCACATTGCCCGGCTCGGCGATAAACGCCTCACGAATGCGTCGCCCTTCCTCGGTGCGCACGGGGATGTTCTGAAGGTTCGGATCGGTCGAGGCCAAACGTCCCGTATTCGCCCCGGTGATGGAATAAGACGTGTGCACACGCCCCGTATCAGGGTTGATATGGGTCTGCAGCGCATCTGTGTAGGTCGATTTCAGCTTGGACAGCTGCCGCCAATCCAGCACCCGGCGCGGTAGTTCGTGTTCGGTCGCAAGATCTTCCAGAATGTCCGCCCCGGTCGAATATTTCCCGGTCTTCCCCTTCTTGCCACCCTCAAGACCCATCTTGTCGAACAGAATCTCACCCAACTGCGCAGGCGATCCAACATTGAAAGTCTCACCGGCCAGCTCGTGAATTTCGGCCTCTAATCCGGCCATTTTCTGCGCGAATGCGTTAGACATACGGCTCAGCACATCGCGGTCCACCTTGATGCCATGCATCTCCATCTCGGCCAAGACGGGCACCAAGGGGCGTTCCAACGTCTCGTACACCGTCGTCACTTGGACCTGATGCAGTTGAGGCTTGAACAGTTGCCAAAGACGCAAGGTGATATCCGCATCCTCAGCGGCGTAGGCCGTGGCCTCATCAATTGGAACCTTGTCGAATGTGATTGCGGATTTGCCCGATCCCAGCAGCGGCTTGATCGGGATTGGCGTATGGCTCAGATAGCGCTCGGACAATGTGTCCATCCCATGCCCATGCTCGCCGCCATGCATCGCATAAGACATCAACATCGTATCGTCGATTGGGGCAACGTTGATGCCATGGCGCGCAAAAATCTTGGCATCGTATTTCATGTTCTGCCCGATCTTGAGTATCGACGGATCCTCGAGCATCGGTTTCAGCAAGGTTAGAGCCTCGTCCAACGGCATCTGACCCTCAGCCAATGCATCCGAGCCGAACAGATCATCGGCAGTCCCATCGCGGTGGGTCAGCGGGATATAGCAAGCCTCACCAGCTTCAACACACAGCGAGACGCCGACCAGATCGGCGATCATCTCATTCAGTCCGGTGGTTTCGGTATCGACAGCGACCCAACCGCGCTCATAGGACTTATCGATCCACTTTTGCAGGGCCTCGGCGTCGCGCACACACTCGTATTTCGACGCATCAAACGGAATAAGCGTTGCCTCCGGTTCTTCAGCCGCAGGCGCAGGCGCGTCAGCAATCACCGGAGCTTCGGCCCCCAGTTTATCTGCGATGCGCTTGGTGAGAGTGCGAAACTCCATCTCGGCCAGGAACCCTAGAAGGGTTTCGGCATCCGGGTCTTTGACCTCAAGATCGTCCAGAGTGAAATCCAGCGGTGTGTTTTCGTCCAATTGCACCAGCTTCTTGGACAGCTCGATCTGGTCTCGTTTTTCCATCAGCGTCTGACGGCGCTTTGGCTGTTTGATCTCTTCCGCGCGATCCAGCAGCGTTTCCAGATCGCCATATTCATTGATCAGCAGAGCTGCTGTTTTCACGCCAATCCCAGGGGCACCCGGCACATTATCCACCGAATCCCCGGCCAAAGCCTGCACATCGACCACCCGTTCAGGGCCCACACCGAATTTCTCGATAACCCCATCCCGGTCGATGCGCTTGTTCTTCATCGCATCCAGCATCTCAACTCCGTCGCCGACCAACTGCATCAGGTCCTTGTCGGAACTTACGATAGTCACACGGCCCCCGGCCTCACGCGCCTGAACGGCCAACGTGGCGATGATGTCGTCAGCCTCGTACCCCTCAAGCTCTTTGCAAGCGATGTTGAAAGCCTTTGTCGCCTCGCGCGTTAGAGGCATCTGCGGGCGCAGATCCTCTGGCATCGCCTCGCGGTTGGCCTTGTAAAGATCGTATAGATCGTTCCGGAACGTGTGCGAACCCTTGTCGAAGATCACCGCGACATGGGTTGGCGCATCTGGTCCGGCGTTTCCCTCGACATATTTCTGCAGCATGTTGCAAAAGCCCGAGACCGCCCCGATCGGTAATCCGTCGGATTTTCGAGTCAGCGGAGGCAGCGCGTGATAAGCCCTGAAAATAAAGGCCGATCCGTCGATCAGATGCAGGTGACACCCTTTTCCAAAATTGCTCATGCACGCTCTCCCTGTCGGTCAGGGATGGTTCTGCCACAGGGGCACGCGGGTGACCAGTCAGGAACGTGTGTTAGCCACCAAAGAGGCCGCCGAAAACGTCCGAGAAACTGTTCAGAAGCGCCATGATCACCAGAACGCCGAGGAAAGCGAAGAAAGCGAAGGCGAAGAACTGGAACAGGATCGCGCCAGTTCCAATGGCCATTCCGGCGATGGCCGGGCGTCGTTTTTCGTGACGAAGAATGCCAATCACCGAGACAACAATTGCCAGCCCACCCAGCATCGCCACACCAATTTGCAAGTAATCGTCCAGGTCGCGGGTTTGGGCCACGGGTGCGGGCTGCTCAAGCCCGGCTGCGGCCCGCAAGGTGGATTTGCCAAGCTCAGCCGCCAGTTCACCCAATGAAACGCCGGCGGAGTGTTGCGGCGCAAAAGGACCGGCCCAAAACACAAACAAAGCAGCGAATAAAGCCAATGCAGCAAGGAAAAACCCGATCCAACCAAAAACCGGGTTGGCCGTGTCAGTGGCAGTCATGTCGGTCATCACACTCACCTACGATGGTTGTACCAACGCACTACCATGAAAATCGCGGCGAGATTTGGGCGAAACCCGGTTAGGCGGGCAATCAGCCCTGTTCTGTGCCCTTCAGAACATATTTGCAGTCGCAATAGGGGCACTCGACCCAGCCGGTATCTTCGGGGATTTGCAGCCACACGCGCGGATGCCCCAACGCACCTTCACCGCCATCACAGGCAACACGGGTGGTTTCGACGATCTTGGTTTCCGGCGCTTCGATGGTCACGGCTGGCGATCCTTCTTCGGTTGTCGGCCTCGCGGGCATGTACTAGGTGCGTTTATGAGCGATGAGCAAACCGGGGGCAAGAGCCACATGAGCGATGCGGCAATCAGGATCGAAGGGCTGCGCAAAACCTATCGCGGCGGCAAGGGCCAGCCCGAGAAACACGCGCTGAAAGGCATAGACCTGACCGTTCCGCGCGGGTCGGTGTTTGGGCTGTTGGGGCCAAACGGAGCTGGGAAATCGACCCTAATCAACATTCTCGCTGGGCTGGTTGTGAAATCCTCGGGCCATGTATCAATTTGGGGATTCGATCAGGATCAGAACCCGCGCCAGTCGCGTGCCGCCATTGGCGTGATGCCGCAAGAGCTGAACCTGGACCCGTTCTTTTCCCCACGTGGCGCGTTGGAGGTTCAGGCCGGTCTGTACGGCGTGCCAAAGGCGCAGCGCCGCAGCGATGAGATTCTGGAGCTGGTGGGTCTCAGCGACAAGGCCGAGGCGTATGCCCGCACGCTGTCGGGCGGGATGCGGCGGCGGCTTTTGCTGGCCAAGGCGCTGGTGCATCACCCGAAGATTCTGGTGTTGGATGAACCCACGGCTGGTGTGGATATTGAACTGCGTCAGATGCTCTGGACCAATGTGCGCAAACTGAATGAACAGGGCATGACCATCATCCTGACCACGCATTATCTGGAAGAAGCGCAAGAGATGTGCGACGAGATCGCCATCATCAACCATGGCGAAAAGATCGCACAGGACAGCACCGCCAACCTGCTGGGTCGGATGGACAGCCGGACGATGGTGATCGTCCCAGACAACCCTGTGGTGAATCTGCCTGTAACCGAAGGGGTCGAAGCCGGACTGCGCGACGATGGTAGCCTTGTGCTGCAATATCAAGGCAATCAAACCAGCGCCGAGCAGGTGCTGGAAGCCGTCCGTGCCGTGGGTATCCGCATTCGCGACGTGCGTACCGAGGAAGCCGATCTTGAGGATGTGTTCCTTGCACTGACATCGTCGCGCGCCGAGGAACCTGCAGACGATCAGGATCAGCCGCGCCGGGGAATGCACCGGGTCAAGCTTTAGGCGCGGTCGATCCGCGCCTGATAGCAGTTGTTTCTGGCCGAGCGGACATGGATATAAGCGATATCCGGTCGAGCAAAGATGCCCTTCACCGCTGCGCCGATCTGCTCCATGGGCGTGATCGCCCCGGTGCCATAGACGATCCTGTCATCCGCACCATAGCCCTTGATCAGGTAGTCAGGAGAGGTGGTCAGAATCTCGGGCATCTCTTCCCCCTCATACCGCTCGCACGGTGCGGCACACAGAAAGATCGGGCCGGTTTCCGCATACGGATGTGTCTCTAAAAAAGGACGATGGGCCAATATCATCATCTCTTCGCCTTCGGGAATGTTCTGTAGGCAGTGGCGGCAAGGGTTGCCTGTACCCGTCGAAACGGTGCGCTCGGGCGTAGCGCCATAAGCGTCCGACGCTCCAGCTTGAAGGGCGCGAACTTCGGATGTGGGCAGTGCGGTTATCTTGAACATATCGGGTCTCCTTTTTGCCGACCCTGCCGATCTGATCGATCTCAAGCGACCCGTTTTCTGCGCAAAGGACTCGAAAAAGAACAAAACGTGAATATAATAGTGACTCGCCATGTATGCCGAGCTGTCGATCACATCGAATTTCACCTTCCTCACCGGGGCCTCGCACCCCGAGGAATACATGGAGCGCGCCGTCACCCTGGGCCTGCCCGCCATTGCGATTGCCGATGACAACTCGGTCGCCGGGATTGTCCGCGCCCACACCCAGGCGCGCGAGATTGCCCGCAAGGTCCGCGAACGGCTGGAGTGGGAAGAGCAGAACACCTCCATCGGCCCACCCTACCCTGACCACATCGCCAAACCGCCCTCGTATCCGATTCACGCCGTGCCGCGCCTGATCCCAGCCGCGCGGCTGATCTTTACCGACGCACCTACCGTCACCGCCTTGCCGCTGAACCGGCAGGGCTGGGGCAACCTATGCCGCATCCTGTCCACTGGTCGCCTGCGTGCCGAGAAAGGCGACTGCATCCTGCACCTGTCCGACCTTTTGGCGTTTTCCGACGGTCTACACCTGCTGCTCTGGCCACAGGCGGACCGATCCCAAGGCGGCGCGAGCGCGTGGAGGACACAAGCGCAACAGCTGACGCGCCGCTTTGCCGGGCGGATAAACCTGTTGATGCACCCTCGATACGATGGTGCAGACAGCGCATATTTCTCTTTGTTAGAGATTGAATCAAAGCAATTGGGCATCCCCACACTCGCCAGTGCCACACCGATGATGCATCACGGGGCCCGTCGTAAGCTGGCCGACGTTCTGACCGCCATCCGCCTGCGCCGTAAGGTGGATGATCTGGGCCGCGAAGCGCTTGCCAATGGGGAACAGCGCCTGCGATCCGAGACCGAGATGTTGCGCATCTTCAAAGGTCACGAGGGCGCTGTTGCCCGCGCCCATGAACTCAGCACGCAACTCACATTCTCGCTCGACGAGCTGCGCTATGAATATCCCCGCGAAGGCAGCGAACAGGAAACTCCGACCCAACGTCTGCACCGTCTGGCGCATGAGGGGCTGAAATGGCGCTATCCTGCGGGCGCGTCGGATAAGGCTCAGAAGATGTTGGCCCATGAGCTCACGCTGATCGGCAAACTGAAATATGAACCCTACTTCCTGACCGTCCGCGACATCGTCCATTTCGCCCGATCTCGGGGCATCCTGTGCCAGGGGCGCGGTTCGGCAGCCAATTCGGTGGTCTGTTTCTGCCTCGGCATCACCGAAGTCAGCCCCGAGATGGGTACGATGGTGTTCGAGCGCTTTGTCTCTGAGGCGCGTGATGAACCGCCTGACATTGACGTGGATTTTGAACACGAACGCCGCGAAGAGGTGATCCAGCACATCTATGACCGCTATGGCCGCGAACGCGCGGGGCTCTGCGCCACGGTCGTGCATTACCGCGGCAAGCGGGCCATTCGCGAGGTCGGCCGTGCTATGGGGCTGACCGAGGACACGATCTCGGCGCTGTCCTCGCAGCTTTGGGGTTTCTTCTCGACCGTCGGGCTTGAGGCGCACCGGATGCGCGAGATCGGCCTCGATCCCGAGGACCGCCGCCTGAAACAGACTCTAATGCTGGTTTATGAGATTGACGGTTTCCCCCGTCATCTATCCCAGCACGTCGGCGGCTTTATCATAACCGAGGGGCGTTTGGACGAACTTGTTCCTATCGAGAACGCCACGATGGAGGACCGTACGGTCATCTGCTGGGACAAGGACGACATCGACTCGCTTGGCATCCTCAAGGTCGATGTCCTCAGCCTTGGGATGCTCACCTGCATCCGCAAGGCATTCGATCTGATCGGTCAGCACCACCAGACCAGCTATACACTAGCAACCCTGCCGCCTGAGGATCCGGTGGTCTATGACATGCTGTGCAAAGCCGACAGCATCGGCGTGTTTCAGGTGGAATCACGTGCTCAAATGAACTTCCTGCCCCGGATGCGGCCGCGCAATTTCTATGACCTGGTGATCGAGGTCGCCATCATCCGCCCCGGCCCCATTCAGGGCGACATGGTTCACCCCTATATCCGCCGCCGGAACGGAGAGGAGGAGGTCAGCTTCCCCTCGGACGAACTGGGTGAGGTGCTGGGTAAAACGCTGGGCGTACCATTGTTTCAGGAACAGGCGATGCAGATCGCCATTGTGGGCGCGGGGTTCACCCCGGAACAGGCCGATCGGCTGCGACGGTCGCTGGCAACCTTCAAAAAGCATGGCAATGTCAGCGAATTCCGCGCGCTATTCCTGCGCGGAATGAAGCGCAACGGGTATGATGACGACTTTGCCGAGCGGTGTTTTTCACAGATCGAAGGGTTTGGCTCATACGGTTTCCCCGAAAGCCACGCGGCCAGCTTTGCACTGCTGGTCTATGCCAGCGCCTGGATCAAATGCCACCATCCCGGTATTTTCGCCTGCGCCCTGCTGAATTCACAGCCGATGGGGTTCTATGCCCCTGCCCAGATCGTGCGCGATGCGCGGGAACATGGGGTGCAGGTGCGTCCGGTCTGCATCAATGCCAGCTTCTGGGACAACGTGATGGAGCCCGACGGCCATGGCGGGCTGGCCCTGCGGCTGGGGTTCCGCCAGATCAAGGGACTCAGCGAAGAAGACGCCAGCTGGCTGACCGCCGCGCGCGGCAACGGCTACCATCAGGTCGACGATGTGTGGCGTCGCGCGGGGCTGGGGCCGTCGGTGATCGAACGGCTGGCCGAGGCCGATGCCTTCGCCGCCTGCGACCTAACCCGGCGCGAGGCATTGTGGCAGGCCAAAGCGATTGCAACCGCCAAGCCCTTGCCTCTGTTCTCGCAGGATCTGGAAGGTGAGGCGCTGGACGAGCCCGAAGCCTATCTGCCGCAGATGACATTGGGTGAGCAGGTGGTCGAGGATTATGTCGCCACCCGTCTTAGCCTGCGGGCGCATCCGGTGGCCTTGCTACGGCATATCCTGACGCCCGAGCCGCGCGACAAAACCACGCCTGTTGCATGACGGCTGAAGGGGATACTTCCCCGGGACAGAGTCGAATTTGGTGACCTCATGACCAGACCCATCCTGCCGCCGCGCTTTCCGGCGACACCCGATCAGATCAATGCGCAGGTCCACGCCTTCTATGCCCGCGTGCGTGAAGACGCTGTGCTGGGTCCGGTCTTTGCCAACCATGTCACCGACTGGCCCGCGCATGAGAAAAAGATCGCCGCGTTCTGGCGCAACGCCATCTTGTTTGAACGCAGCTATGACGGCAATCCACAGCGGGTCCATATCGAACGGCCTGATGTAAAACCCGAGATGTTCGCCCACTGGTTGGACCTGTTCGAAGAAATAGCCACCCAGACGCTGCCGCACGACACCGCAATCCCATGGGTCGCGCTGGCCCGACGTATCGGCGTGGGGATGAAGGCAGGCGTGCAATCGGCCCGTCAACCCAAAGACGCGCCACCGATCCTGCGTTGATCCCTCTGCATGGCGGCTTTGCCATGTTAGCGGTAAAATAGGGGCTATGCGGACCGCAAAAATGGGGTTACTCAGGGGCAAGACAGCCCCTCTGCGCTGCGACGACACAGTGCCACCACACCGACATCACCTGAGGCCATATCGATGAGCACTCAAAACACCACCCTCCGGGGACTTGGTTTCGCGTTCGCGGGATTTGCGGTCTTTGCCAGCCACGACGCGCTGATCAAGGTGCTGGGCGGGACTTATTCGGTGATGCAGATCATCTTTTTCGCCACGCTGTTTTCCTTTGTGCCAATGGCCGTATCCATGCTGGCCGACCGGACGCCCAGCAACTTCCGCCCGCATCATCCCTGGCTGGTGCTGTTGCGCTCGGGCCTTGTGGTTACATCTATGGTCTGCGCCTTTTACGCCTTTTCGGTGCTACCACTGGCCGAGGTCTATTCGCTGCTGTTTTCCTTCCCGCTGATTGTGACCGTCCTGTCGATCCCCATTCTGGGAGAAGTTGTGCGCATCCAACGCTGGGCTGCAGTCGGTGTTGGCCTGATCGGCGTTCTGATAGTTCTGCGTCCGGGCGCGACAGACATCACCCTCGGCCACCTCGCCGCCCTGACAGCCGCATTTTGCAGCGCGTTTGGCTCTGTTCTTGTACGCAAGATCGGGAACGAGGAACGATCCGCCGTACTGATCCTCTATCCTATGCTACTGGCCATTCTGGTCATGAGCCTTGCGCAGCCGGCTGTGTATCAGCCGCCATCCCTGCTGCATCTGGCCATGATGGCGCTGGTCGGCGTGTTTTCGGTTATCGCCCAGCACCTGATCATCCTCGCCTATCGCGCGGCACCCGCCGGGGTTGTCGCGCCCAGCCAATACAGCCAGATCATCTGGGCCACGATTTTCGGCATGGTCTTCTTTGGGGAACACCCGGACGGCTGGGTCGCCGTCGGGGCCAGTATCATCATTGCGTCCGGTGTCTTTGTGGTCTGGAGAGAGAGTCGCTCTAACACCACGTCTGTGAACACCCCGGTTCTGCGGGTACGGTCTCCACGATCAGATACAGGGGCGTCGCGACCGGGGAAATAATCCAAAAGCAACCCGGCGCCGATGCAACAGAACTAGCCTAATCTCCAAAATCGCAAACTATAGCGTGAGTTGTGCACACTACGCGCATAAGTAGAGCATTGATTGACCCTTGCAGTTTAGAGAACACAACATGAGACTTGCTTTGACGCTCTTGGCCTTGGCAACTTCCACCATGTCGGCACTGGCTAATGAGGATGCAGCAACCTGAATTATCGCTGAACATGACGAGCCTCGCTTTTTCACAAAACTCACCGTCCAGGAATGTACGCTCACAAAGGAACAATGGGAAAAACAAGAGGGTGGCGGTCGTATTCTCTGGCATTTCGCTGAGATTGACCTTGTCGGTGCGCACCTCTTTCATCCGATGGACGGGTTGAGTGAGGAAGTTAAGGCCCAGTTTGCCGCAGACGGGTATCCAATCCCAGAATCCAAGGTCTTCGATGGGCGCGACGGGGACAATCCTTTCGTATCATTCACACTCTCAGCGCGTGACGATTGGTCCGGCCAACAAGAATACTGGCATAAGCGCAAAACCGCTCAGAAACAGATTGAAATAGGTAAAGCCGTCTGGAGCGATCGCAATGGTGGCAATACGCATGTGGTCATTTCGCTAACAAATTTTTCGGTGCTGTTTCATGGCGAGGACACATACGCCAAAACAGAAGAAACCGCGCTGAGGATTAGATCCTATATCGAAGAAAACTGCGAATTTCTCGGGTAAATTCAGAAGGAGGATTCAGGTACAGGCCACCTTATGGTGGCCTGCCAAAGTCAGCTATCAGTAAACCACCACCGACCGGATGCTCTCACCCTTATGCATCAGATCAAAGCCGTGGTTGATGTCATCCAGACCCATGGTGTGGGTGATCATCGGGTCGATCTCGATCTTCCCTTCCATATACCAGTCGACGATCTTGGGCACATCGGTCCGGCCTCGCGCGCCGCCGAAGGCGGTGCCGCGCCATGACCGGCCGGTGACCAGCTGGAACGGGCGGGTCGAGATCTCGGCCCCAGCCGGCGCCACGCCGATGATGATCGATTCACCCCAGCCTTTGTGCGCCGATTCCAACGCGTCCCGCATCACGCCGACATTGCCGGTGGCGTCAAAGGTATAATCCGCGCCGCCCTTGGTAAGGTTGACCAGATAGGGAACCAGGTCGCCTTCGACCTCTTTGGGGTTCACAAAATCGGTCATGCCAAACTTCGTGGCCATCTCGACTTTCGATGGGTTCAGGTCAACGCCAACGATCTGATCTGCCCCGGCCAGACGCAGCCCCTGAATCACGTTCAGGCCGATGCCACCCAGACCAAACACGATGGCGCGGCTGCCGATCTCGACCTTGGCGGTGTTGATCACCGCGCCAATGCCAGTGGTGACGCCGCAACCGATATAGCAGATCTTGTCGAAGGGCGCGTCTTCACGCACTTTGGCCAGCGCAATCTCGGGCAGAACTGTATGGTTCGAGAAGGTCGAGCAGCCCATATAGTGCAGGATCGGATCGCCATCCAAAGTCGAGAATCGCGAGGTCCCGTCGGGCATCAAGCCTTTGCCTTGGGTTTCCCGGATCGCCTGGCACAGGTTGGTTTTGGGATGCAGACAGTATTCACACTCGCGACATTCAGGAGTGTAAAGAGGGATCACGTGATCGCCCGGCTTCAGGCTGGTGACGCCCGGGCCGACCTCAACCACAACACCTGCGCCTTCGTGACCCAAAATGGCTGGGAACAGACCTTCGGGGTCTGCCCCGGACAGGGTGAATTCATCCGTGTGGCAGATGCCGGTGGCCTTGATCTCCACCAGAACCTCGCCCGCCTTGGGACCTTCGAGGTTCACATCCATCACTTCCAAAGGTTTGCCCGCCTGAACGGCGACGGCGGCACGGGTGCGCATATCACTGTCTCCCTGTCTTCTTTGACCCGACCCTGCGTCAATTGCAGGGTGTTTTCAACTGTGCTTTCATGACAGACTTGCTAATTGTTTGATATTGCAGAAACGACATTGCCGGAATGAGGAACGCCAATGCACCGATTTTTACCGATTCTGATCCTTCTGGCCGCCTGCGCCGAGACCCCGGCCCCCGAAGAAGCGCGACTTGCGCCCGAGGCCGCGCCGGTTGATCTGGCCTTTTGTCAGGGCGAAGCATTTGCCGACTCGGTGGGCCAGCCGGTTTCGACCATTCAGGCCGATTTGCCGGAACGCACCCGTGTGCTGGGACCTGATGACATTGCAACGCAGGATTACCGGATCGACAGACTGAACGTCTTTGTAAATGGTGCCGGTGTAATTCAGCGCCTGACCTGCGGGTAAGCGTGGACTCGGGCGTTGATTCTCGGGTAAGAACAAAATGGGAACATTTTGATGTCTGCCGATGCCAAAACGCCGAGTACTTTCACTGTGGTTTCCCCGTCTTGGGGCTGAACGGCTGATCCGCGCCGCGCGGGGGCTGCATTCCGGGCCGTTGGCTGTGGTTACTGAGCAGTCGAACATGCAGGTCATTACCTCATTGAATACTGAAGCACAGGCCGCCGGGCTGCGTGTGGGCCAGCCCGTGCGCGATGCACATGCCATGTGCGCCAGCCTGATCACACGGCACCGCAACGCCCCGGCCGAAGCCGCGTTTCTAACCGCGCTGCGCCGCTGGGCGGGCAAGTTCAGCCCTTGGGTGGCCGAAGAAGCTCCGGATGGGCTGATCGTTGATCTGTCGGGTTGTGCGCATCTGTTTGGCGGGGAAGAGACGCTGCTGAGCGTGCTTGAAACGGACTGCGCTGATATGGGCCTCAGCGTACAAATGGGCATTGCCGACACGCTGGGCGCAGCCTGGGCTTTGGCGCGCTATGCAGGGCAAGAGGCCACATCCGACCGCAACGGCGACGCCATCAGCCAGGAAGCCCGCGCCACCCGCGCCCGGGCAGGAAAGCGGCGGCACTGGACCAAAGGCGGGACTGCACCGCAGGTGATGGCCTTGGGTGGTGGCGCGCGTATTGCAGCGCCGGGGCAATCCTATGGCGCGCTCAGCCCCCTGCCCATCGCGGCGCTGCGATTGGACGACCCGGTTGTGACGCAGTTGAACCGTCTGGGCCTGCGCCGAATCGGTGACTTGCTGGGACAGCCACGCGCGTCGCTGGCGCGGCGGTTCGGGCGGGGGTTGGTATTGCGGCTGGATCAGGCCATGGGCAGCGCGCCCGAGCCGGTTTCTCCGGCCCGCCCACCACATCATTTTGCGGTGCGGATGACGTTGCCCAACCCAATCGGCCTGATTGAGGATGTGATGGCCGCTGTCGATCGGGTGCTGCCCACCCTCTGCGCCAAGCTGGAAGAGAAAGATCGCGGTGTCCGCACCCTGCGGCTAGAGGCGCATCGCGCCGATCAGGCGGCCGAGGTCATCGAGATTGGACTAGCCCGCCCGACCTATGACAAACATCGCATTCGTCCTTTGTTAGAGATGAAAATTGACAAGATCGATGCGGGCTATGGCATCGACATGCTGCGGCTTGAGGCGATCCAGACCGAGCCCATCCATGCCCGCACCATCACCGGTCACGCCGAGGCACGCCGCGTGGCCCGTAACCGGCTTGAGGGCAATACAGCCGTGGATGACCTGATCGGCAAGCTGGGTGCGCGGGTGGGGCTGGAGGCGATCACAAGACGGCATCCCGCCGCCTCTCATATCCCCGAGAAAACGGCACAGACGCTGGCGGCTGCATGGTCGGAACCCGCGCGCGACTGGCCTGCACCGCCGCGCCCACGCCCCTTGCAGATGTGGCAGCCCGAGCCGGTTATGGCACCGGAAACCCCGGATGTCCCAACCGCCTTCCGCTGGCGCGGACGCGACTGGCTACTGGCCCAGGCTACTGGCCCGGAACGGATCGCGCCGGAATGGTGGTTGGACGATCCCAACTGGCGCAGCGGCGTGCGCGATTACTGGGTGGTGGTGACGGAACAGGGCGAACGCCTATGGCTGTTCTACGGGCACGGAGGCACCATGTCGGCAGGCTGGTTCTGTCAGGGGCAGTTTTGTTAGAGTCTATTTTCCGCGATACACCAGCAGATCCGGCAGGTAGTCAATCAAACGAATAAACCACGAGAATGGTGCCGGGAAATCGGTACGGAACCGGCGGCGCGACATCGCTTTGACCACGCGCTCTGCCGCGTCCTCAGCCGTCATCAGCATCGGCATTTTGAAACTGTTCTTGTCGGTCAGGCGGGTCTTGATGAAGCCAGGATTGATAATGCGCACCGTCACACCGGTGCCCGCCAAATCATGCCGCATCGTTTCGGCCAGCGAGATCAGCGCCGCCTTGCTGGCCCCATATCCGATAGCGGCAGGCAAACCGTGATACCCGGCCAGCGACCCGATCAAAGTGATCTCTCCCTGACCTTTATGAACAAAGCCAGGAACCGTTTCACCTAACACCCGCAACGCCCCCGAATAGTTCACATCGCTGATCCTGAGCGACGCATCGGTATCCCAATCGCCCGAGCGCATGGGCTCGTAAGCGCCTGCATTGTAAACCAGCCCGTCGATCTGACCAGCCTCGGCCACGGCACTACGCACAGAGTCTAAATCGGTCACATCACAATGAATCGCGCGTGCATTTGGAAGCTTGGAACAGATTTCATTCAAACGCGCGGCGTTGCGTGCAGACAAGATCAGATGCGCGCCCTTATGGCTCAACGCCTCGGCCAAGGCACGGCCCAAGCCTTCGCTTGCGCCGATGATCCAATAGGTTTTTCCGTCAAAGCTGCTCATACCCGCGCCGTTTTGTTGAAGTTATCCTTTTTACGGCCCTGCATCCGCGGTGGATCATAGGGTGACGCAAGGAAGCGGGCGCTGAAACCCGAAGTCACAAGATAGTGCATCTGTTAAAAACTTCTATCCGGATTGATCCAACACGCCATACCCTGCGTATCTCATTGTAAAATGTCACATAACGAGGCTGGAATGTTCGACGAAACCCGGGGTGTACGAAAGAAAATTGCGATTGTAGGTGCAGGCATTTCGGGTCTCTCTGCCGCGTATTACCTTTCAGAAAACAACGACGTGACGGTGTATGAAGCCGAACCCAGGCTGGGTGGACATGCCCGTACGGTGATGGCTGGCAAAAACGGCGACCAGCCGGTCGACACCGGCTTTATCGTTTTCAACTACGCGACCTACCCTTACCTGACGCAGCTTTTTGATGAGCTGAACGTACCTGTAATCAAAAGCGAAATGAGCTTTGGAGCGACCATCGACAATGGCCGCATCGAATACGGGTTGAACAATCTGCGCACCCTGACCGCACAGAAACGCAATCTGGCGCGCCCCGCCTATTACAAGATGATTGCAGACATTCTGCGGTTCGGCAAAGAAGCGCCCGAGGCCGCCAAGGACGACGACACAACGATTGGTGAATTGGTCGATCAACTGCGTTTGGGTCACTGGTTCCGGCACAACTATCTGATGCCGATGTGTGGCGCGATCTGGTCCACCCCGGTTGAGTTCGTAGATCAGTTCCCGGCCCGGTCGCTTGTGCAGTTCTTCCGCAACCATGCCCTGCTGGCCAGTGGACGCGCCAATCAACACCAGTGGTACACGGTCAAAGGCGGCAGCATCGAATATGTCCGCCGGATCGACGCGGCCTTGCGCGCCCGTGGCTGTGACATCAGGCTGGCCGCCCCGGTTCAACACGTTCATCGCGACGACATGGGCGTCAGCGTCACCAGCCAAGGGCATACTGATCAATTCGACGAGATCATCTTGGCAACGCACTCGGACCAGTCCCTTGCCATTCTGGGCGAAGGCGCAACACCGGCCGAGGCCGCAGCTTTGGGTGCGATCCGCTACCAACCCAATACGGCAATTCTGCATTGCGACCCACGTCAGATGCCCAAGCGTCGCGCGTGCTGGTCCAGCTGGACGTATCGCTCGCAAGCCGGAGATGTGGGCGTGACCTATTGGATGAACCGGCTTCAGAACATCCCGGACAGCGATCCGCTGTTTGTGACACTGAACGCCTCATCAGAAATTCCCGCGGACAAAATCTATGATCAGGTCGAATTTGCCCATCCGGTGTTCGACAAAGCCGCCCTGAAAGCACAAGGGCAAATCCGCGAGATGCAGGGACAGAACCGAACTTGGTTTGCCGGCGCTTATAACCGGCACGGATTTCACGAAGACGGGATTGCCAGCGCGATGCATGTCGTTGCGCGAATAAACGGCACCCCGCAAACCATCGGAGCTGACAATGGCATTTCTGGGAACGACCCGGCCATCCCTGTGGCGGCCGAATAAGGGAATTTTGCACGCAGCGCTACTGGCAGCGGCGCTGCTGGCCCCGTCAGGGGTATTGGCATCGCCCGTAACGGACGAGTTGAAGGACGCGCAACTGCGTGGCTCAGCAACCTTTCGGTATCTGGGTCTGCCAATTTATGACGCCAAACTTTATACCCCCGGCGGCGCGCCGTTCAGTTGGAGCGAAGATATCGGCCTGCAACTGACCTACCGCAAGAACTTCAAGAAAAAAGCGCTGGTCAACTCGACTCTGGACGAGATGGAGCGGATCGGACGTTCCGCCCCGGTGCGCAATCAACTGGACCAGTGCTTCAAAGCTGTGACGAAGGGGGACAGCTTTCTCGCGGTGTCCGATGGGCCGAATAAGGTGAGCTTCTGGCTGAACGGGCAAAAGACCTGCACGATGTCCTATCCGGGCATCAAACGCAGTTTCATGTCTGTATTTCTGGGCGACAACACGCGGTCAGCCTCGTTTACACAGAAACTTCAGGGGCGCTGATGCTTTATCCTCGGGTCAGCCTGTATGCGCTGATGCTCGCTGCGGCGGGCATTCCGCTTTATATCCACCTGCCGCGCTTTGCGGCGGTGAATCTGGGTATTGGCCTGGGGGTTATTGGAACCGTTCTGCTGGTGATCCGCCTTGTTGATCTGGTTCAGGACCCGTTGATTGGCTGGGCAATCGACAAGTGGCCAAAGGGCCAGCTTGTATTTGCTTCTCTGGCGGCGTTAGGGCTGGCGGTCGGGTTCCCTTTGCTCTTTAGCTTGCCGCAGGGCGCCAGTGTCGCCGCGCTGATCGCGATTCTGATCCTGCTGTTCTCGGCTTACAGCCTGGGCACCATCCTTTTGTACGGGCGCAGCGCAACTTTGGCAAAACGTCCAGACCCGCAAGAGCTTATGACCTTGGCCGCCTATCGCGAAGGCGGGCAGCTGACCGGTGTGGTCATCGCCGCCAGCGCCCCGGCGCTTTTGGTTGCATTTGGCGCGCAAGCCCAAGGCTATCCCGCGTTTGGGGTATTTCTGGGGCTGCTGTCCGTTCTGACTCTGTTGCTGACTATTCCGATCTGGAGGCGTACGCCGATCACCGGCACCGGTCTGTCTTTTGCAGGGCTGGGTCAGGCCGGAGGGCTTCGCCTGCTGGCGCTTGCGCTGGTTAACAGCCTTCCCGTGGCCATCACCTCGACCCTGTTTTTGTTTTTTGTTGAAGATCGGTTGCAACTGCCGGGCAAAGCAGGCCCGCTGTTGATCCTGTTCTTCCTCAGCGCGGGCGCAAGTGTGCCGCTTTGGGCCAAGCTCAGCAACCGGATTGGCCCGAAACAGACTCTGATGATTGCCATGCCCCTCTCAATCGCGGGGTTTATCGGTGCCGCCACCCTGAGTGCTGGGAATCTAGCCGGGTTTGCCGTGATCTGCCTTGCCTCGGGCGCAGCCTTAGGTGCGGATATGGTCGTGCTGCCCGCTATGTTTTCTGTCGTCCTGACTCGGGCCGGGCTGAACGCCTCTGCCGCGTTTGGCATCTGGTCCTTCGCTGGCAAGCTGGGCCTCGCCCTGGCTGCCTTTTTCACCTTGCCACTGCTGGAACGCAGCGGCTTCACCCCCGGTCAGACCAATTCTGCTGACGCGCTAGAGACACTCAACCTTGCTTATGCGGTGCTGCCCTGCATCCTCAAGCTCGGCGCGTTTGGAATGGTCTTGACCCTGCCCACCGAGGTCACAAGCAAATGAACGCTATCGCCATCATCCTGCTGGTCCTTCTGATCGCAGTTTTCATCCGCGCCCGCCTGCTGAGCTTTCGCGCACAATCTCCGTCAGACTACACAGGAACCGGACCTGCCTTTTCACTGAAAGAGCATCTGAACGGAGAAATCCTGTCTGAAGGGCTGATCTATGGCCCCAATGGGAAGATGTCGAACAGCTTCGTCGCGCGCATGGTCGGCGAATGGAAAGGAAATTCGGGCACGCTGTCTGAATACTTCACCTATTCCAACGGAAAACAGATGACACGAAAGTGGTATCTGACACTGGGCACAGGCAACACGTTCACGGCAACGGCGGACGATATTGTCGGTGAGGGTCGGGGCATCATTTCGGGATCGACCGTCAAACTGTCCTATCGGATCATCCTGCCCGAAGATGCCGGTGGGCACACTTTGGACGTCACAGACTGGATGTATCTGACGGAACACGGCGTCATCATGAACCGATCCGAGATGCGCAAGTTCGGCCTCAAGGTCGCTGAGCTGGTTGCCACGATGCGCCCTGCTCCCGATGTAAAAACCACGCATGTGCCAGGCGCAAACGGGTATGATGCGACATCCGAAGGGAAACCACTGCAATGAGTGTTTTTCGTTCCCTTCTCACCTTTCTTGCCATAGCAAGCCTTGCGCTTCTGGCGGCCTGTTCCAGCAAGCCGAAAGTGCCCAAAACCTTCTTGTCCGACCGGCAACTGAATCTCGAAGAGTTCTTCGAAGGCAAAACAGTGGCCTACGGTCAGTTTCAGGATATTCTGGGCAATATCCCCCGCAGATTTACGGTGGATATCGACGGGACATGGGATGGTGAAACCCTGACGCTAGTTGAAGATTTCGTTTATGACGATGGCGCCACCGAACAGCGTATCTGGACGCTGACGAAAACCGGTGAAGATACGTGGACAGGGACTGCCCCTGGCGTTTTGGGCACGGCCAGCGGGATTGAACGCGGCGATACGTTCAACTGGAAGTACAAGATCGACCTGCCGATCAAAGAAGGCACGATGCGTGTCAAATTCGACGACTGGATGTGGTTGCTGGATGATGATCGACTGCTGAACCGCGCCTACGTATCACGTTTTGGCGTTCGCCTGGGCGAAGTGATCCTGTTTTTTGAAAAGAAATAGGCGACGTGGGCTGACCCTTTCATTTCATCAATAAAAGATGAATTCGTCGGTCGGAACCGGCGATGATCCCTTGGTCGAGCCTGCCCTCTTCGCTCTTGTTCCATCCGATGCGGCCGCCTCGGGCGCAAGCGCGCTTTCCGCTTTGAGGCGCGCGCGCTCGATCTCGCCCCAAAGGAAAAACAGACCGTCCCTTTTGCCCATCATACGCGCAGGCACCCTGGCCCGCAAAACACGTGTTTTTGCTTGTGGCATCTGCTCTCTCACTGCCTCCGGTGTTGTCCACCTTTTTGGAAAGGCTACCGGTTTAGTTGCAAAAAATCAATTTTGCATAGGCAAAAACGCGCCCGCAACCAAGCGTTGTCAGGATGAAAAGAGTATCTCGTTTAGCGTGCCTTATGCCAACGCATAAAATTGCTGAAAGCGAAGTCTTATCGTGTTTCCTTGATCGGTCGCCGAAACAGATCAAACCGCGTTTTGACCCGTTCAACCGGGACAACACAGATTCCGATTGGACCATTGATGAAACGGGGGTGCCGGGCCAGCGCTGTGAAATGTCGCGCGTTTTGCCAAGCTGTGCCGGTTACAGCGACTAGAGCGCCCATTCTCGACGGATAAACGAAAAAAGTGTACAATGAGGCAGGTGAATTTTTGACACCTGAATTTTCCAAAAGCCCTTTTTTGTATTGGATTAAGCAAATGTTAGTACAAACCACGGCGGCGTTATACGCACGCCTTGCAATCCCGTTCCTGTCCCTTCTTGCGCTGCCCGTTGTGTTGTTGGCCGACGTAGAAAAACCAGAGAATTTTGGCAAACTATCGGTCAAGTTTGAATACGAAGGCAAACCAGCAAACGGCAGCCTCATCGTGTCCAACGGGACATCGCGTCAAGAATGGGTCGATGTCTCTGAAATATTCGCAGAAGTGCCATCATCTGCGACATATATCTTCGACCTGAAGCCCCCCGACGACGATCAAACGATACCCATAACGTTCCGTGACGTTATCCCAATCCTGGAGATCCCTGATTCAGGCTCTCTCGATCTGATCGTCTCAGTGCTTCCATCTGATCTTCCCAAGCCATTTGACCCAGTTATTTTCATTCGCGAAGCAGGCGTCGATGTCACGGTATCCAACCGGGCGGAGGAAGTGTCTTCCAAACCCAACCGTCTCAAACTTACGTCTCGCATTGAAAAGTCCAAGCCGTCACTTGTTCTTTTGGATGGGATCTATTCGACCGAAGAAACAGATCCAGACGACGAACGCGACTTCACATGTGGAGACAATTGCCCACACCTCTTTCAGGACCTTAACTGCGACCCAATGTGTTACACATGTTCATCAACTTGTGTGTCCCGTGGCTACTGGAAAGCCAATTACAACATGTGCGAAGGCATCCTCACATCGGAACCGCCAGAGTCTGAGTGGGAGGAACTGCCGCCAGGTATCGGCGGTTTGCAGTTGGCCGTGGCGACAATAAATGACGGCGCGATTTACCCAAACAAGATGGAACTCAGCGGTGCAGGATACACAGAAGTGATGGAACCGCCTTTCAAAACAAGGAGTTTCCCAGATTTCACGGCCCCTGAAGGTGACTACCTGTATTCTCTATCGTTCGATAACGCAGGGATCGACGAGACGGCTGGAACATCGAATGTCACACTTCCGCTTTCCATTCGGGACGGTCGAATTGGCAATCTTATTGTTCGCCTGCCAGTCTCACGCGATGAACTACAAGCTCCGTTCCCCATTGCAGACAATCGAATTGGTGCTGTGCTCAGGGCGTATGAATTCAGCCCAGCTGGCAGAAGCATCTCGCTGGATGTAACCAGCCCCGACCCCGATCCCGGCGCAATCTGGTATGCGCTTGCCCTACCGCAAGGTCTGGCAGAGGACGAAGTGAAAGTTACCAGCAATGGATACCCGGTTGAGCACAAAAGCAGATACGTTTTTGGGGTCGTAACGGACCAGCCGGTACTAATTGTTAGAAGTGAAGGTCAGCGTGATGAGATAAGAATTACGTGGTAGTACCGCGGCCTTTGTCATCAAAACGACCATCGACATATCTGTGAAACCTGCGTCGATACGGCCTTTACCCATATGGTTTCATCGATCAATGCCAGTGTTACAGGAACACTGGAAACCACCAGTGTCTGCGAATTTTGTCGGTGCAAGACAGTCGCAAGTTGATCAAATCGCAGCGTCGCATTTTGCGGCCGGGAGCGATTGATACAGTATGAAAAAGTGGTGAGCCGTGCAGGATTCGAACCTGCGACCCACTGATTAAAAGTCTTATTATCTCATTTTCGATAGCATTATAGCCAATTCGATTGAACAGTATATTCTCTTAAATAACAGAAGTTTTAGCGTGCAGAGGTTTCTTAAAGACCCTTCCCAACCCTCCGCACTTTGCTTACCTTGTGCTTACCCAATCCGTCCGAGACCAATATGCCCAACGTCAGATTAACAAAATCAAGTGTCGATCGCCTTTCAGCAACAAACCGGGACACGATCTATTGGGATGACGGTCTGCCGGGTTTTGGACTCCGCGTGAAAACAACCGGTGTCAAAAGCTTCGTAGTTCAATATCGCAACAAACAAACCGGACGGTCGAAACGCAAGACACTTGGGCGATATGGGCCGACCTTGTCATTGGGCGCCGCCCGCGAAATGGCACGCGCGATTCTTGCTGACGTGGTGCGTGGCGGAGACCCTGTCGCGGACGCTCAAACGCTCAGGCATTCACCAACGGTGAACTTACTTGCCGAGCAATACATGACCGCACATGCGGAGCCAAAGAAACGTCCCGGTAGTGTTCGGAATGATCGGTCAATGCTGGACCGATACATTCTCCCCAAGCTTGGTAACCTTAAAGTCATTGAAGTGACGCATCAGCATGTTCAGAAGCTTCACAATCAAATGCGTGATACTCCATATCAAGCCAATCGCACTCTGGCCCTCATGTCGAAAATGTTTGAACTGTCTGTGCGCTGGGGTCAGCGTTCTGACAATCCGGCGCGCGGCATAGAAAAGTTTCCCGAGGAAAAGCGGGACCGCTGGTTATCTGACGATGAGCTGCAAAGGCTGTTGGTGGCTCTGTCAGAGCATCCAAATCAGGTTGCAGCCAACGCTATCCGACTGCAACTCCTGACAGGTGCACGGATCGGCGAGGTCCTGACGGCAAAATGGGAAGACTTCGATTTGGATCGAGCGGTCTGGACAAAGCCGTCGCACCACACAAAGCAAAAGCGACGAGAGCACCTGCCAATATCGTCAGCAACCTGTGATTTGCTTGCGGCAATGAGCGCAGGGGATTCTCCTGAGAGTCGCTGGTTGTTTCCGGGACGCTCTCCGGACCAACCGTACAAAGATCTGAAGAAATTTTGGAGCTCGGTCACCACATCAGCAGGCCTTCAAGACTACCGTATCCACGACAATCGGCATACGCATGCGTCGCATCTCGTTTCCAGCGGTCTGAGTCTGCCTATAGTTGGTCGATTGCTTGGACACACGAACCCGTCTACCACGCAACGCTACGCGCATCTCGCAGATGACCCGTTGCGGCAGGCAGCGGATGTGATGGGTAAGAAGATCAGCGGTGGCAGTTCCTGAAACCTGAGAATTTCCTGTGCTGAAGACACGCGAGCGGCAATTAGACTACAGCTGTCGGCACAGTGTCGATGTTTGGGACGGAAGGGAATGGACGGAGATATAAGATGTCCAAATCTCTACTTCCCGTTGTCACAACGCGTCGTCCGCCTTGGAACAAAGGCAGACTAGTCGGACAGAAGCGGCCATTGCAGTCAAAGCAAGTCTGGGCCATTCGCGCTCGGCTCGAACTTGCAAACAAGCTGAGAGACCTAGCATTGTTCAATCTTGCCATCGATAGCAAGTTGCGCGGGTGCGATCTCGTCCGCCTGAGGGTTAACGATCTCGCCGTCGGCAATTCTGTTCGCGATCGGGTATCCGTTGTTCAACGTAAAACTGCGAAGCCGGTGCAATTTGAAGTGACGGAGAATACACGTGAAGTCGTGTCGCAATGGGTTTCTTCTCAATATATGCATGGACAACGGTATCTGTTTCCAAGTCGTATGCATGCTTTGCCGCATCTTTCGACCCGGCAATACGCTAGGCTTGTCCGGGAAGGGGTGTCAGCGATTGGTCTCGATCCGTCCAGCTACGGCACGCATTCGCTTAGGCGCACCAAAGCGGCTTTGATATACAGAAAGACCGGAAACCTACGTGCCGTTCAACTTCTGCTCGGTCACAGCAAAGTGGACAGTACGGTGCGTTACCTTGGCGTCGAGCTTGAAGACGCGCTTAGTATTGCCGAACGCATCGATCTTTAACCTTTTAGGCGGGCGGGATCGTCCGCTCGCCGCTCCCAAGCAGACTTTCGGAATCTCCCGTTAATCTTCCGCTTCGAGCCCAAAGCGGTCAGTCAAAAAAGCAAGAATGACGGGCATTCTACTAAGTATTTGGTGAATACCAGATCGGCGACGTATATGCGCGCTCTTGTCCGATCAATGTCGCTTCTTCGGGAATGTCAGCGCCTAGACGCACTTTGTCGTAAACGACCCAGCGCGGCGTCGGGATTTCAATGACGCGAGCGTAGTAAAACGCGTGCTCGGACGAATCAAAATCTGGGTCTGTCCAGACCGTTCCTAGCTCTGAAGCGCCGATGGTGTTGATATAGTTTGCTGCTTCCAGATCGACCGTATTACCTACAGCCGGCAGTTTACCGTTAGCGTCCAGTTCACGTTCATCCGACCATGCCACATCATAGACTTTTTCGGACAAGTTCCCGTCGCTGTCCATCCAGCCTTTAATGATCTGGATGCGATCAAGATTGGCTCCGATGGGATCGCGCAATGCATAGACCATGAAGGTTGGCGCATCGGACGTTGCCGGGCGCAGATCACCACCCATAGGAACACCCTTTTCGTATCCAACAAAGGCTGGAGCGCGAGACCTCATGTCATCCTCGTCGAACTCCCATCCCCCAAAGAACCGCACGGCCATGCGCGGACCTGTTGTGGCATAAACCTCACGGCGCACCATGGCATCCCACAGACTGGTCCGCGTGTTCTCTTCGGCCCAGACACCTGTGTAGCCTGACGCCACCAATGACCAACCTGGGAAAACGCCATTTTCTGTTTCGGTGAACGGATGCGACGCGCGGGTCAACGATGGCTCGGCATTTGTCGCTTTACCAAAGTAATTGTCGCTGTCAGCGGTTGCCAGCGATGTATGGCTGTCCGTCGCCCCGGACAAGCCAAATTTGTATGGGTTTACGCCCGTGCGCGCCTCGATGGCGAACCCCTGCTTAAATGCCTCACGCGCATATTCGCCTGCAAGCATATCTGGCGTCTTAGCTTCAGTTAGATCGAGGTTGCCCGCATCCCATGTTTCGTAATTCGCAAACTCGTCATCGGGACTAAGTGCGGGGTGCGCCTCGCCGTCTCCCTTGATCTGGGTGATTTCGTAGAGCGGTTCCCATCTCATCCGCGCCATTGCATAGGCTTCGTCCACGGGTTCGCCATTGTAACGTGTTTCAGATGGGAACATGATGCCGTTTGACAGGTTTCCGTTGTGCGCGAGTGCAAAAGCTTGTCCACCCGTATCGGCCTCATAGGCCTGCAACCATTTGTACAAGTCCATCGGGTCTGTAGAGCCGATGGGCGTCTGCGTGGTCATAGGTTGGACTTGTTTGACCCTGTCTGCATTGTCACGAAAAATGATATTGCGGTGCATGTTGTTGCCCCGGATCAGCGATGTCCACTCAAAGCCGTGGAAAGCCGTGAAGTCTCCCGGATCGTTGAACGATTCCACAGTAGCGATCATGTCTTCCCAGACAGAGGCATAGATGGGCGATCCGGGAGAATAATCTGCGATCAAGTCCGGATCCATGTTCCCTTGAGAGAACGTAGTGATCAGGTCCAGAGCTGCTGCAGCAGACGCCTCACCGCCTTCTTGCAGACCTTTTGCCCAGCGGGAGCCCTGTTCTGATTCCATAATGTTGGGAGAACCTTTAGCCAGATCGGTGATCATGCCCATTCCATCCGAGTGTTCCGTTGTCACGATCCAGTCTAGCGGTCGCGCCAGCCTAACAGGCTGCCCTGTGGCCGAGACGACCTCTTCGCCGCGCGCAAACCGAAGCATTGTGTCAAGATCGGTCGTGTTCCCGAAAAGACCTGCATCCATTGAAAGACCGGTGTGAATATGAGTGTCGCCCCAAAATACGCGCGATGGAAAGCTGCGTTGAGCATTGGGTGAATAGGCTTTGCCGGGGTAAAGGTCTTGAAGGGACTGTTCAGAGGGTAAGAACTGCGCGTTGGCTGCGCTCGAAACTACAAATATGGAAGAGAACAAAGCGGAATTTAGGAACCTGAGCATAATAAACCTCCCAAGACTTGCTGAAATCAAAACGCGTTTCTTCACGAAAGCCGCACATTCAGACCTGATGATAATACGTCATTATTACCATGTCTTCGAAATTCCGCGTTGTCCGCAAAGTAGAAGTTCAAGCAAGTTGCAGCGAAAGACCGCTCTGCGGACATTGCTGCCATTGGATCGAAGTCGGCTATGCGGACCATGCAGATTTTCATCCATACCGACAACCCAATTCATAATACGTCGAAGTGGTTGCCCTCGTAATTTGATTAGAAGCTCCAAGAAAATATTGATTGCTTAGCCAATTGACGCCAAAACCGCGGGCGGCCTGATCACAGTTAAGACTTGTCGGCCAAGGTCTTTTTCAACGTCTCAGACGGCAACTCTCTGAACATCTTTTGGTATTCTTTCGCAAAATGGCCACCCGACAAGAAACCATGCATGAGCGCCGTGTCCTTTACTGATCTTGGTGGTGATTCAACGTCTAGGAGATGCTCTCTGACGGAGGTCAAGCGCCGTTTCAGTACATATTGCCAGGGCGATTCACCAAAAATATCGACAAAGCTCTCGTGAAGTTGGCTGCGCCCGACGCCTGCCACTCGACACAGAGTTGGGATCGTTAGTTCGTCCGGAGAGATACGAGTGATTGCGTCCCTCGCCAACCTAACACTTTTAAACGCTGCCTTGTCCAGAACATGTGTACTTTTGGATAGTAGGTCCAAAGACAACATCCAGTCCGCGATCTGAGCAAAGAATGCGCTTTCCACTATGCGGTTCATGGCAAACCGTCGGCCGCTTTGATCAAAAGGTGTGGCATTTAGGAAAGCTCGGTCAGCTATCTTGGATAGCTTCTCGGCTGTTGCCAGACCAACTTCCAACTTATTGTGCCCTTTGGGCAGCTCATCGTAGGTACGCCTGCTTAAGGAGGCGATTTCCCTTGTCATTCGATGGCGTTCGAAAGCAATGAATAGCACTTTCCGATCTTGACCTACGTTGCAGTACTCGTACTGCCCGTCTAGAAGATAGACATCGCCAGGATTGGAATACCAACCATTTACGCGGTAATCCCCATCCCAAGAAAGTGGCAACATTAGTGCCATCAAATCCTGCCGGCCGAGCACTGTCCAAGAAGACCGGGCTTTACTGGAGGCAGTATTCACGAAACTGTTTTCTCCGTAGATCCAACAATCTTTTAAGTCGATTTTACCGGGACCAAGCTGAACAAGTTCTGTTTCCCGAACTGGTGCGTTCGTGAAGTGTTGTGCAAAACTCTTTATAGGTCGCAACTGCATATGGCCGCTCCAAGATACGTGAAACACTTAGGACCAAAATTAATGTGCGGTCCGAAAAAAATAATACACCGGATAAATTGAATACTATTTCATCGCGAGAATTTCACCAAATCAACTAATCTGATCGCGACAATTCGTCGAAAGCAAAGCGGGTTGGGAATGCCCAATAGAGGATTGCGGAGGCAGACTTTCATGCATTCCGTCATGTAATGAGTCCTGCAAACGCATGGAGTTTAGGTGGCTTTGCCAAACCGAATTCGAGACACATAGAGCCGGCTGCGCAGCGGCTTCATCAAAATTTATTGAGATATAAGGAGTTATCGCATGAGAGACCCATTGCTTCCCTACAAAACGGCATACCTACCAAACAGGCGTGATGTATTGAAAACCGGGTCGCTCGCTGCTGCAGGGGCTCTTATGCTTCCCTATCGAACAGCTCTTGCCCAATCTGATGCAGCAGACGTGGTTTTCAGTGGCGGTAGTATCCTGACGATGGACACCTCCAATCCACGGGCTGAAGCTTTGGCGATCCGTGATGGGCGGATCGTCGCTGCCGGTAGCCAAGGCGAAATCGACGCGCTAACCGCGAGCACGACACGCATCATTGATCTTGACGGCAGAACGCTAATGCCCGGCATGATCGACAGCCACGCGCATTCGTATTCGGTAGTCAAGGACGACTTTATTATCATCAGTCCGACAGAAGTGGCGAGTTTCGATGAGGTAATGCAAAAACTGAACGAAGGTGCCGCCAAATTGAAAGAAGGCGATTGGCTTCTGGCCGCTGACTATGACGGCGTCGTAACCCCCGGCGGACGACAGTTCACTCTTGAGGATATGGACCGCATCGCCCCCAACAACCCGTTCCTGTTGCTGGAAGGAAGTGGTCATGCAGCTTACGCTAATTCACTCGCCTTCAAAATCGTTGGAATAGACAAGAACACTCCGGACCCCGTCGCGGCTCGCTACGTCAAAAATGACGACGGGGAACTCACTGGTCGCTTGGAAGAGCTCCCGACATTTGGCCCGTTTCTAAACGCTGCCCAACAACTGACCGATGAGGATATGGAGGCGCGAACGCTCCGTTTTTTCAACTCGGGTGCCAAGGTCGGAATTACGACCTTCGGTGATCCAAGCGTCGGTCAAAACAAAGGGATAGAAGACCTCAGATTATTTGAGCGCATCAAGGATCGCGCGCCGGTGCGGACGCGCGCGTTTCTAGTCTCAACCCTGATGGACGAATGGGCCGAAAACGGAATCGGTATGGGCTACGGCGACGACAAGATGCGCGTTGCCAAGATGAAGGCGTGGTCAGATGGCGCAACGCAGGCCTACAGCTCTTACTTGCGCGAGCCTTACCTTGGCACGGACAGCCGTGGAGCACTCAACTACACCGAGGATCAACTGTACGAAGTGGTCAAACGTGCACATGGGGATGGCTTCTCTCTTGCCGTTCATGGAAACGGGGATGCCGCCATAGATCTAGTGCTAAGAGTGTACGAACAGGTTTTGTCGGAGAATCCACGTGACGATCATCGGCACCGGATTGAGCATTGCAGCGTCGGCCACCCCGAGCAGTACGACAAGATGAAGGAACTCGGTGTTTCACCAACCTACCTATCCGGCCATATCCGTTGGTGGGGTAAGGCGTTCCGGGACAATCTGCTTGGGCCAGAAAGGGTCGAGTATTACGATGCTGCTGCCACAGCCGTTGAAAAGGGCATCCCGTTCTCAATGCACAGTGACTACTCGGTATCGCCGCTTGGCCCACTGCGCTGTGTGCAAGATATGGTCACCCGTGTCATGGCTGACGGGGGTGAGGTATTCGCGCCAGACCAGCGCATTCCGGTAGAAGAGGCGCTAAAAGGGGTCACGACTCATGCGGCGTGGCAGCTGCACATGGACGACATCGCAGGCAGCCTCGAAGTTGGCAAATACGCCGACCTCGCAATTCTCGAAGATGACCCCACAGCAGTCGATTCAATGCAGATCGAGAACATCGCCGTGAGCGAGACATGGTTGGAGGGCATGGAGACGGACACGCTGTGATTGGACTGTTGCATGAAAGTCAAATCTTCTCAGGGAGGTTAAGACGTTGAAACGTATAATCATCGCAGCCTTTTCGGGCTCAGTAGTCTCCGTGTTAATGGCCGTCCACACTGCGCTTGCCTGCGCCTTTCACAACTATATCCCTCAAGACACTCTAGTGGACAAGTTACTGCGCAGTAACGAAATCGCGCTGGCAATACCGGTGATAGAGGATCCAGTGGACCCATTGCGATACGACCCGATCGCTGCAATCGGTATAGCGCGCGAAGATATAGAAATTCCGCAACGCGTAGACGCAACTGCAATCGAAAGACTGGGGAAAAGTCCGGGGGCCTACGCAGTTTTTGGACGGGAAAAGTATGGCGCTTGGACGCGACTTGCGCTTGTCGATGGAGATCTGATCCCAATCTTTGATCATATCATCGCTAGGCTTGAGGACTGGCGCGGAGGGAACGACGCTGACAGGTTGGCGTATTTCGGAGCTATGTTAGGCCACTCAGACATCCGCGTGCATCGGTTGGCGCTCCGCGAATTAGACCGTGTGGACTACAAGACGCTGAAGGGGCTTGAACTGACCATACCGGCGGCTTCTATCACTTCACAATGGGTTGCTTTGTCAGACCCCACACTCTTGCCAATACAGATTCTTCTCCTTGGACTGTCCGACGGCAGGGAAGCTGAGCGACCTTTGAAAGTGGGGCTCAAAGTTTATTCAAATAAATCTGGTCCTGCATTGGGTGCTTTCGCGACAGCTTTCTTGGAACACGGTGGGCCAGAGGCCGCCTTCGAATTGGCAATGGGTTATCTGGCAGATGAAACACTTCCGCTCGAAAACAAGGAACTGGTCGCCGAGGCTTTGGCAATTCATAGCCAATCCGGGGAAGAAGAGATGCAAAACGTTGTTCGAGGCGCTGTTGCAACGGTTTTGCAGAATGAACCATCGATTGCCGCGGTTGTGGCCCGTCAATTCGGAGCTCGTGAAGAATGGAGCCAAGCCAAGCTGCTTGCCAACCTCCTAAAGGCTGGGCACTTAACCTCGCCAGAAGATGTCATTGCGGTGCGCGAATACATGTCTCTGGCCGGTGAGGCTCGGGCTGTGGCGATACAGTAGTCACAATTGCGACTATTGAATCTTCAATGTCCACATTGGGCTCAGAACGGACATTCAGTGAAATCTGCTCAAAGTCTGCTTTGCGGACTTCGCCGCCATTGGCCCGCTTTCACCGAAGGACTGTAGATAGCCCAAACCGGACATTTTCGAAAATTGGCACACTACTACCGAACTTGATAGATTCGAAAAAAGGTTGCTATTGGGAAATGCGCATGACACGCCGACTTGCCGCCATACTTGCCGCCGATATGGTCGGCTACTCACGGCTTATGGCGGCTAACGAGGCGGGAACACTTGCTCGTCTCAAAGACCTACGCCGGGACATCATCAATCCAGGTATCGAAAGTGCCGGAGGTGAGATTATCAAGCTTACCGGTGATGGCCTGTTTGCCCTTTTTAGCTCGGTCGTTTCTGCCGTTGAGGCCGCAGCAGCGCTCCAGAAGGCGCTGCACGCCGCCGAAGCCGAGAGCCCCACCGAAAGCCGGATCAGCTTCCGAATAGGCTTGCACATTGGAGACGTAATCTTGGACGAGGGCGACATTTATGGCGAGGGTGTTAATCTTGCCGCCAGACTCGAAGGCGTCGCTGACCCAGGCGGTGTCATTCTGTCTGACGACGCATGCCGGCAGGTTCGAGGCAAAATTGAATACGACATCATAGACCTTGGCGAAGTAGCGCTCAAAAACATCTCCAAGCCAGTTCGCGCCTACAAATTGGCGATGGAGGGCGAATCTGATTCCACGCAATACCAATTGCAACCCACTGACAAACCCTCAATCGCTGTCTTGCCCTTCCAGAACATGTCCAATGATCCAGAACAGGAATACTTCTGTGACGGCGTTTCCGAAGACATCATCACAGAGCTCTCGCGCTTTCCCGAGCTTTTCGTCATCGCCCGCAACTCCTCGTTTTCGTTCAGGGGTCGCCCCGTCACCCATATAGATGTCGCTCGTGAACTCGGTGTTCGCTTCATGCTAGAGGGTAGCCTCCGTCGAGCCCAAAACCGCGTACGCATTACTGCCCAACTCATCGACTGCACAAATGGAGCCCATGTTTGGGCCGAGCGCTACGACCGCACGCTAGACGACATCTTCGCGTTACAGGATGAGATTACACGCAGCGTGGTCGGAGCCATCGCCCCCCAGATATCCATTGCCGAAATAGATCGCGCGTCTGTGGCTCGAGATATCGACTTCAACTCCTACGACCTCTCGCTACGTGCGATGGCGATCTTCTACGCAGGAGGCTTCTACTCTCAGGAAAAGTTCGATGAGGTCATATCGGCCTCTGATCGCGCCATTGATCTCGACCCGCGCAATGTCCAGGCGCATTGGATCAAAGCGTTTGCCTACCTGATGCGTTATCTATACCAGTTCGATGAGGACCCCACCGAAAACCTGAGCCTAGCTGAGAAAAGCATTGAACCTCTGTTTCTTGGTGGTCACCTCGACCCGCGCGCCTTATGCGTTCGCGGAATGGTTCGTCATTTCCGTGGAGATTTTGACGGTGCCAACGCCGACTTCAGATTGGGCTTCACACTGAACCCGAACTTTGCCCGGAACATCTTCTTCATGGCCTGGCATGAGTCTTTGGTCGGCCGAACCACAGAGGCGCGCGAACATGCCCACCTTGCCCTCCGGCTTTCCCCACGCGACACTGATCTCTGGGTAGGAGACGCCTATCTGGCGCTCGCTCAAGCTGCCTTCGCCGACGCTGAATTTGAAGACGCAATGCGTTGGGGTGAGCGCGCGATTCAGATGACGCCGCGTGCGCCGATCCGCCGGGCTCTTATGATCGCCAGTGCCGCCCACCTCGGGCGTGCCGAAGCAGGCCTGCCACATGAGCAGGCGCTGGCGGATTTCGCGCCAGCGTTCCTAGACAGCATTGTCTCCGGCGCTTTGATCCTCTTCCGTCTACCCGAACACAATGCGCTTTTGGTCGAAGGCCTGAAGAAAGCTGGTGTTAAGCCGTAGAGTTGGTCCAAATGCCAAAGCTCGCAAACTACCGCAGACAAAACGTGCCAAAGGTAGATCCAATTTTGGCGCACTGTTCTCGAAAGGTTCTAAGCAATCGCTCATTGCTTCAATCGGCAACGACTGTTTCAGCCCAAATCAGACGTTCTCAAGTTTTCACCCGCCGTCTATTCTACGGGCAACGCAGCCATTCGCAAATAATTGTCGTCGATGCGGCGCGAGCAAGATCCGAAACCAATAAATTCCAATTTGATTATACATAATGTTGGAGTATCTTCCGATGGAGAGCCAATATATAGATTGAAGGTGGCGGAGCGGATGATGAAAGGTCTTAAATCAGTAGTTGCAACTGCACTGACTGCAACGCTGATGACATGGCCCAATTTAGGCGCAGCAGACCAAGTCTCGGAACAGATAGAAGCGCTTCTAAGGTCAAATACGAATGCGAGTAGTACGCTTTCAAACAGCAAGAGTTTGGACGCAGAAATCCTTGTACCTCGTTTCTATACGGCTAGAGAATTTACGCCAGCTTGGACCAGTATTGAATTGGTTGACGAGCTTTTTGAGGAGTTGGGTGGAGCAATTGATCAGGGCTTTACGCCGAGTGACTTCAAACTAGAGGAGCTTCGATCCGCGTTCAAAGCTTCACAGGGTGGCGATGCCTCCAGTCGAGCATTATTCGATATTCTGGCGACTGACGCGGCCGTGAAACTCGTACACCATTTGGTGTTTGGAAAAGTCGATCCAAATGCATTGGATGACGATTGGAACTTCTCAAAACCAGTAATTCAACAAGACCCTTCCATAGTATTGAGCCAATTTCTTCAAGGCGAAGGCTTTAGCGCTTTGATTGAACGCATTGATATCGACAATGTGCAATATACGATGCTCGTTGATGCATTGCGCAAATACAGAGCTATCGCATCAAAGGGAGGCTGGAACACAGTCCCCGAAGAAACGGTTCTGAAGCCGGAAATGGTGGATCCTGCCGTCGCCGAACTGCGCAAAAGGCTAGCGACAGAAGGCTACGAGGGAACAAATGAATTTCAAGAAATCAGCCAAAACGGCATAAATCCAGCTTGGGTTTATGACGATTACTTGGTGCAACTGGTAAAAACCTTTCAAAATCGTCACGGCCTGGAGGCAGATGGCGTCGTTGGTGGCAAGACCTTCGCGTCTCTCAACAAACCTGTCGAAGACCGCATAAATAAGTTGCGCCTAAGCCTGGAACGGGGCCGTTGGCTCATGCGGGAAATCGACGAGGAGTTCGTACTGGTAAATATTGCAGGCGCTCGTACTTACTTGGTCACATCTGGCGGGACGCTTTGGACCACCCGGTCAATCACAGGATCAGCCTACCGCAAAACCCCAGTGTTCCGAGATGAAATTGAATACATGGAATTCAATCCGACTTGGACCGTTCCCGCCTCGATTTTTCGGAAAGACAAGCTTTCGCGGATCCGCAAGGATCCAGCCTATCTAGCGCGCAACAATTACGTAGTTCGGAACAAAGACGGGCAGACAATTCCTGCCAACGCTGTCAACTGGGGGGCAAAGAACCCCGCCGTGACTTTGGTTCAGCAGCCGGGCCCAGACAATGCGTTAGGTTTAGTCAAGTTCATGTTTCCCAATAAATACGCTGTGTACTTGCATGATACCAACGACCGCAGTCTTTTCGACCGAAATGAGCGGAACCTAAGTTCCGGCTGCGTTCGTCTTGAGTATCCGTTCGAATTTGCCAGCCTTTTGATGGAGGGAGAGCCCGACTGGAGTCGGCAAAAGATGCAATCCATTTTGGATAGCGGTAAGACAACGCGAGTTAACCTACCCGAGCCCATGCCGGTCCTTTTGACCTATTGGACTGCTTGGGTCGAAGATGGGGCCGTTCATTTCCGTGAGGACCCATACGAACGAGATGCTCGAATCCTCGCAGCTTTGGATCGATGAACACGTCATCCTCAAAGAGATGCGCTATTCCATGTTCAAACTGCAATAGTTGTCGTCACCAAAATGAACCAGCGCAGCTGCGTTCAGGACTCACAAGCGCTCAACGCGCGTAGCAGCGCCGAGTGGCCGCTCTGGGCGGTCTACTAGACTTTGCAATGTCCGGTTTCTGCGCATCGCTGACGTTGATGGCAACCTCAGCATCGTTCGCTATGGGCTCGAAGCCGTCTTCCAAGCATTTTTGATTAACGTCAGCTTTCGGGTCGTTTGCAGCCGCTGACTCCCTGCGATTTGGGTGGCAAGGTTACGCATTTTGCGGATGGGTCACACCTTTCTGATTCAAGTCACATAATATCAATGATTTAGCCCTGGCATGTGTCACGCCTTTATTGGCGGCGGCCACAGATTTTAGAGATCCGATCCCTCACTTTGTTCAACAGAAGCGGACCGAACTTCCTCGTGCCGCAGTGAGCAATTGAGGTTGATATGCCCAAGTTGACACAAGATCAGCTGGCGGAGCGGTGGCACATGTCGCCGCGGACGCTGGAGCAGTGGCGCTGGCTCGGAAAGGGGCCCAGGTTTTTGAAGATCGGCGCGCGCGTTTTATACGATGAAGGCGTGATCGAAGCCTTTGAGGAGGCGCAGGTCTGCCAGAATACATGCGGACCGATTTCCGGGGAGGGTGTGTAGTGGCAAAGTCCTTCCCCTCACACAAAGTCAAATCGCACCTTGTCTACACAGTCTGGGAGGTGGCGGACGTTTTGGGCTGTCATCGCCAGACCGTCATTCGCTGGATTGGGAACAACGGACTTGCGGCTGATACCAGCAGCAAGCCTTGGTTGATCGAAGGACATGTGCTCAAGGACTTCCTCGGACAAAGACGACGCAAGGCGCGGTGCAAGTTGGCATTGCATCACTGCTACTGCCTCAGCTGCAGAGGTCCGCGCGAACCCGACGGCAAGATCGCTGACTATGTTCAGGAAACAGCTTCCAGCGGCCGCCTAACAGCCCTCTGTCCCACGTGTGGTGCGGTCATGAACAAGATCATTCGCCGTTCAGATCTGGAAGCCATTCAGGCCAAACTGGAGGTCACACTTCAACAAGCCTCCCCAAGATCAGTGTCCTGTACCGAAACTCATTCAAAAGTGACCTTGAAAGAGGAGCCCGAGACCCATGCCAAAACACACCTCGGATAACCTGCGCATCAAGCGCAAACACCTTGTCTGGCTGAAGGACGCAAAGGGGCTGTCGCAATCTTCGATCGACAAAGCTGCAGCGTCGATTGCCATCTATGACAGATGGCTCAAAGGCAAGGACTACAGGGCGTTTCATTCAGAAAGGGCGCGCGCGTTCAAACGCCATCTGCAAAGTTTGCGCAACGAACGCACGGGCGCCCCATTGTCGGCTGCCACGATAAACGGTGTGTTGCGCGATGTAATGAAGCTCTTTGACTGGATGGCGGACCAACCGGGGTACAAGTCAAAGATCTCACGCTCAGACATCGCCTATCTCACGCCGGACCGCAAATCGGAACAGGCCCGTCGTAGCACTCTTTGGAAGCCGCATCCGTCTCCCGAACAGGTGGACCACCTTTTGTCTTCGATGCCGGTGGAAACCGTAATCCAGCGCCGTGATCGCGCCCTGATTGCCTTCTTGTTCCTGACCGGATCGCGCGAAGGTGCGGCCATCACAGTGCAACTGCGACACGTCGACCTTGCGAACAGATGCGTGCAGTTTGACGGACGTTCCGTGGATACGAAGTTTGGAAAGTCCTTCACGGCCAGCTTTTTTCCCTTCGGTGATAACGTCGAACAAATTATGCGAGAATGGATCGGAGAGCTTCGTAAGGACCATCTCTTCTCAGACACAGATGCTTTATTTCCAAAAACGCGCGTTGCTGTTGGCCCGTCTCGGCGCTTTGAGACCATGGGGATCGCGCGTGAGCCGTGGGCAGGCCCGTCATCAGCGGCCGGAATCTTCAAGAAAGCCTTCATCAACGCTGGGCTGCCACCGTTTTCGCCGCACCGCGTGCGAGATACGATCGCAGAGCTGGCAAAACTTCACTGCAGGACACCAGAGGACTATAAAGCCTGGTCGCAGAACATGGGACACGACGACGTGATGACGACGTTCAGCTCCTATGGTTCTGTTTCACCTGGCCGTCAGGTCGAACTGATGGGGCGGTTTCGCCGCCGTGGACCGTTGCCAGACGAGGACGCGGTTATTGATGAATGATCAGCTCCGGTGACGCACCCGAACGACCACGCGCTCGGGAGCAAGCCGGTATCCATGCCAAGGGAGATTTTCAATCAGCTCTTGGGGCTTATCAACTGACAGGCCAGCGGACTCCAATCTCCCTGCAAGCGTTCTGCGAGCAGTCTGAATTCTCCGTCTAACGGCTTCGTCGGATTCAACGCCTAATTTTTCAACGAGTTCGACAGATTTCACGCAGTGATGGTCCATGGGTTCGAGACCTTCACCAGCAGAACGGAGCCACTCTTCAGCCAAGACCACTAACAGGTCAGCTGTGGCATTTTTCTTAAGCTCAACATGTTCGCCGATCACAACCAAACGGGAGGCTTTGTCGATTTCTATGGACAGCGGAAGTTGCTGTTTCTCGTTTTTATCAACTGAGGCCGCAGGTACGAACGGCAAGGTCAAGGCGCTCTGCATCGCACCATATAGTCTTGGCAAACTCTGTTCAGGGAACTCACCGGGTGACTTGCTTTCAAGAGTTTGACGCATCACCGATGTGTCCGCCTTTCCATGGCGGTTCAGCAAATCTGCGATCATCACCATGGCTGTGTCTGGCGGATTGTCGAGGTAATTGACCGCATCCAACACAACGGGGAAATTTCGGATCAGTGCATCTGGCGTGGCGTTTTCAAACAACACTGCATTGCGCACATAGGACAACGCCATCTCCCGGTCGATGCCGTTCGGTCGAGCGTCCGACATCAAGTCCACGCGATACGCATCTTCAGGGTCAAAACGTTCAAGCCCTATTGAGAGCATCGCAAAACGCCGATCGATACACTGCGAACAGCGACCGCAATGGAAGTATTGATTGGTTTGATTATGCACATTCGCGCAACTGCGCGTCTCGACAATTTGATCTGCCATCCCAAGTTGGGAGATGCGCTCCACGACTTCAGCTTTAGTGCGCGCGAAGTAGGGATTGTCGACGCGCATATCGTTCTCGAAAACAAGCTGCAGAAAACCGGTCAACAGGTTGAGTGCCTTAGGATGGGTCGTTCTCGTCGCTCGCGTTCCAATGACACTGCCAACCGGCGGCAGGTTGAGGCTCACAACGCCGTTTTCATGGAACGACAAGCGGTCCAGTCCGAAGGCCTTTGCAGTGATCGACCCAAGTACCGCGAACAAGAATGAGCGCGTGCGATGCGTTCTTTCCGCAGTCGATCGACCCTTCAACTGGGCGCTCATGGGAATGTGACGGCACTTTTCCGGTCCGTACCGTTTGCTCAACGCTGAGATCAGCCGTTTCTGGACCGGCGCTATTTTCGTGGACGAGGCATGACTGACCAAAGCAACCCGATGCTTCTGTTCCACGATTTCTTCCACAGCGCCCGCAAAGGAATCGAGCCCGCCGGAAAACATCAAGACACGGTGGGGCTTCCATGAACTATTTCGACCGAATTTGAAGAAGCGCGATCGCTCTGCATCCGGTTCGTCTTTGATCGAAAAAGAAAATTCAAAGCGATCGCCGGATAGAAACATCAACGTTTCTTCCAGAGCCTGTATTACGCTCTCACGTTGCCAGAAATCCAGATCGCGTACCGGCATGGTGGCTACGAACCGTCTGTGCCACTTCTCACCCATCTTCTGATCTGCCAAACCACCACGGCTGACTGCCGCGTCCGCGCAATAGACAAGCGCGGCAATCTCCAGCAAATCGAGCGCACGATCCTGCAATCCCTCGACCAATTGACGGTTCAATTGTCCAATCCGTAGCGTCATTGCGACTTCGCGGCCAGCAATGTCGAGACGCAGGACTTCATCACCGCCGCTTTTTGTCAGGGGCGGCAACCATCTGACTTCAACTTCAGGCAACGGCGCGACGGCGCCCAAATTCCGAGCGCATCTTTTTGAACGCGTAAGCTGTGAACTTGTCTATTGCATCGCGATCAAGCGCCTGCTTCTGCCAGACGGTTTTGCCATACCAGCCGCCCGCATATTCTTCGACGATTCTTGACACTTCAAATGTGTGCTGGGCCAGGGCTTGTTGAAATGCCACTCGCTGTGCATCGGTTGAAAAGCGTCGATCCTCGCCAGTGTGATTGGCGAGTTCCCGGCTCAGATAGTAGTCTAGAGAGCGGTATGTCAGCCGGGCAAAGAAATCCCGCGCGAGTCTCGCAAATGCATCACCCACGGCGAAACTCGCGAGTGCTTGGCGAATTTCTTGCGGTGTCGGTTCAAACAGCGATGGCAACCGGTCGTGCAGCTGAACGGAAAGGCTTTCCAAGAGCGCGGCCTTCGCCAATTCGCCTGCATCTGAGGAACCTCGGAGATCAAAACTGTTGCGATCAACAACGCGTTCCAATCCTGCAAGCAGTCCTGTCACAGAGTTAAGCTCTGATCTGTCGATTCCGAGATCGACCAAAGCGTCTTCGAAGCCAGGGGCCCTCGCAAGCAAAGGCAACCGCACCAGAAGATCACTTACAAATTGAAACCGAGGGTCACGACTCGCCCGTTTAAGATCTTTGTCGGATGCATCCGCTGCGGCCTCGGCGATCTGTTCGACCGGCGCATTGGTTGCGATCAGATCAACGACCTCGCGCCACTTCCTGGACCGAGGCAAAGTGCCAAGCCTGATGTGTCCCATCCGCTCCTCCCTTGCCTGAAGAGTCATTCAACCATCAGGCGAATGTAAAGGGAAAAATGGCGGCCTTCGCTTACCCTGCGCTTACCCGAAGCGAGTGTTAGGCATGAGATCGCCTCGTAAGTCTTTGAAAACAGTGGTGAGCCGTGCAGGATTCGAACCTGCGACCCACTGATTAAAAGTCAGTTGCTCTACCAACTGAGCTAACGGCCCACTCTTTTTGCTGGATCTCTTCGATCCGTGGCGCTCTTTAAGGCAATTCCCTGATCAGGTTCAAGCCCTTAATTTGCGCCTCGTTTCACCATCACATCTTGTGTTTCCGGCGACCCGATAGGCGGCCTAATTAGGCAGGTGTCGCTGGGGGGTCAACCCCTTTTTTCACGATTCTGCGCAACAGGGTGGATTCATGTTCGGACCAGGGTTATATCGCCGCTATGCAACAGAGACTCGATACCGGTTTGCCCTTCATGAAGATGCACGGGCTGGGAAATGACTTTGTCATCGTGGATGCGCGCGCCCGCGATTCCCGGATCAACCCGGCGCTTGCAAAGGGAATCGGCCACCGACAGTTCGGCGTGGGTTTCGACCAACTGGCCGTGATTGAAAACGGACAGGCAGACGCGCATCTGATCTTCTACAATTCCGATGGATCAACCTCGGCCGCATGTGGCAATGCCACACGCTGCATCGCGCGGTTTCTGATGGATGAGACCGGAAAGTCCGAATTATCCCTGACAACTGAACGCGGTGCCCTCTTTGCGAAAGATGTCGGCGATGGTCTGACCTCGGTAAACATGGGGCAGCCTCAACTGGACTGGCAGGACATACCGCTGGCAGAAGAGATGGACACGCTGGAGTTGCCAATCGAAGGCGCGCCTACGGCAACCGGTATGGGCAATCCGCATTGCACCTTCTTTGTCGACGACGCCGAGGCAATTCCACTGACCGAGTTTGGCGCGCGTTACGAACACCACCCACTCTACCCTGAGCGCACCAATGTCCAGGTCGCACAGGTGATCGGCCCGGACAATATACGTATGCGCGTCTGGGAGCGTGGTGTGGGGATCACATTGGCGTCTGGCTCATCCTCTTGTGCGACGGCGGTTGCAGCCGCACGGCGCGGTCTAACGGGGCGCAAAGTTCAGATCGAGCTGGATGGCGGCACGATCTGGATCGACTGGCGCGAGGATGGAGTCTGGATGACCGGCCCCACAGCCCATGTCTTCTCGGGCACCCTCACCCCTGAGTTCTTGGGGTCTTTGGGATGAACCCGCCCAAATTCACCACTTTGGGCTGCCGCCTGAACGCCTATGAAACCGAGGCGATGAAAGAGCTGTCACAGCAGGCAGGTCTGACCGATGCTGTGGTGGTAAACACATGCGCGGTAACGGCTGAGGCGGTCCGCAAAGCCCGGCAAGAGATCCGCAAGCTGCGGCGCGAAAACCCCAACGCCCGTCTGATCGTCACCGGCTGCGCGGCGCAAACGGAACCCGAGACCTTTGCCCAAATGGAAGAGGTCGACGCAGTCATCGGCAACACCGAGAAGATGCAGCCAGACACCTGGAACGGCTTGGCCGCCGATTTCATCGGTGAGACCGAAGCAGTTCAGGTCGACGACATCATGTCCGTGACCGAAACGGCGGGCCACCTGATCGACGGCTTTGGCACACGCTCACGCGCCTACGTGCAGGTTCAAAACGGCTGTGATCATCGCTGCACCTTCTGCATCATTCCCTATGGCCGTGGCAACTCGCGCAGCGTGCCCGCAGGTGTGGTCGTAGACCAGATCAAGCGCCTGGTGGACAAGGGCTATAACGAAGTGGTTCTGACCGGGGTCGATCTGACCTCGTGGGGGGCCGACCTGCCCGCACAGCCCCGGCTGGGCGATCTGGTGATGCGCATCCTCAAACTGGTGCCCGACCTGCCGCGCCTTCGGATCAGTTCGATCGACTCGATCGAGGTCGACGAGAACCTGATGCAGGCCATCGCGACCGAGCCACGCCTGATGCCGCACCTGCACCTGTCGCTTCAGCACGGGGACGACCTGATTCTGAAACGGATGAAACGCCGCCACTTGCGCGACGATGCGATCCGCTTCACCGAAGACGCCCGTAAGCTGCGCCCTGACATGACATTTGGTGCCGATATTATCGCGGGATTTCCGACGGAATCCGAAGAGCATTTCGAAAACTCGCTTAGGCTGGTCAAAGACTGCAATCTCACCTGGTTGCACGTCTTCCCATACTCCAAGCGTGACGGCACGCCCGCTGCGCGGATCCCACAGCAAGTCAATGGAACGGTGATCAAAAAACGCGCGGCGCGACTGCGCGCGGCCGGTGATGCTCAGGTCGCAAAGCACCTATCGGAACAGATCGGCAAAACCCATCATATCCTGATGGAAAACCCCCATATGGGCCGGACCGAGCAATTCACCGAAGTGTCCTTCGCCACGCCTCAGCCCGAAGGTCAGATTGTGACGGCTGCGATCACCGGACAGACTGCAGACCAACTCACCGTCTGATCCGCCCTTCATCTGGTCCAAAATACCTCGGGGTTGAATTGGCCAAAGGCCAAGAAGGGGCTGGCCCCTTGCAAGCAACCTCGCAAATAAAAACCCCCGCAACCGGGTGGCGCGGGGGTTTCGATTTCTAACTCCGAAAAAGGATCAATCCTCAGGACGGAGTTTGCCTTTGTGCGGCGCCCACAGGCGCTTGTTCACCAGATACAGCAGGACTGACAGAACAGACAGGAAGATGACGCCAACGAAGCCTGCATTCTTGCGGTCCATCATCTTGGGCTCAGCCGCCCACATCAGGAACGCAGAAACATCTTCGGACATCGCTTCGACACTGGCGGGGTGACCATCGGCAAACTCGACCTGATCTTCTGCCAGCGGCGGGGCCATCGAAATCCAGCCACCCGGGAAGGCGGTGTTTTCGTACAGGATGGTGCCTGCCTCTTCCTTTTCCTTGCCAGTATAGCCGTCCAGCAACGAGGCGATGTATTCCGCGCCACCCATGCCTTTGACCAGCTGGTTGATGCCCAACCCGTAAGGACCGTGGAAGCCTGCGCGGGCTTTGGCCATCAGACTCAGGTCAGGTGCGCCAACGGCTGTATTGGCCGGGAAGTGGTCGGTCGGGATCGCAGGGCGGAAATCGTCCAATTCAGGGTCAAAAACCTCAAAATTGTCCGCCGCATAGGTGATGACCTGCTCTTCGTTGTAACCCAGCGCTTCCAAATCGCGCAGAGGAACATATTGCAGGCCGTGGCAGGCTGCGCAAACCTCGGTATAGATTTGCAGACCGCGTTGCAGCTGGTTTTGATCCCAGGTGCCAAACGGACCTTCGAACGAAAAGGCGAAATCTTCGATATGCTGATCGCCACCACCTGCCGCAAAAGATGCAGCAGGGGTCAGGGCCAGAGCAAACGCAGCGCCGATTGCAAGTTTCTTGAACATGGTATCCGGTCCCTCTTCTTACTCGGCCGGCGTGGCTTCGGCGTCAGCCTTGCCATAATGCGCGTTGAAGTCTTCTTCGATGGTCTCCGGTGGGGTCAGCGGTTTTTCGATGACACCCAGGATCGGCAGGATCACGAAGAAATAGGCGAACCAGTAGGCAGACGCGATCAGCGAGAAGGTCGCATAAGGCTCTTCCGCGGGCATCGCACCCAGCCACATCAGGGCAAAGAAGTCGATGATCAGCAGGTAGAACCACCATTTGAACATCGGACGGTATTTTCCCGAACGCACGCTCGATGTGTCCAGCCAGGGCGCCAGCGCCATGGCCAGGATCGCACCAAACATCGCAATCACACCGAAGAACTTGGCATCAATGATACCGCCGGTGATGAAGCTTGCGAATTGTACAACCCAAACCTCGCCAGTGAAGGCCCGCAGGATCGCGTAGAAGGGCAGGAAGTACCATTCCGGAACGATGTGTGCAGGTGTGACCAGCGGGTTGGCTTCGATGTAGTTGTCCGGGTGGCCCAGGTAGTTCGGCATAAAGCCGACGATTGCCCAGAACACGACCAGGATCACGGCCAGCGCAAACAGGTCCTTGATCACGAAGTAGGGCCAGAACGGCAATGTGTCTTTCTCGGCCTCGGCTTTCGAACCACGGCGCACTTCAACGCCCGTGGGGTTGTTGTTGCCGGTGGTGTGGAAAGCCCAGATATGCACGATGACCAGCGCCGCAATGATAAACGGCAGCAGGTAGTGCAGCGAGAAGAAGCGGTTCAGCGTGGCGTTGTCCACAGCGGGCCCGCCCAACAGCCAGGTCTGGATTGCTTCACCCACAAACGGGATCGCACCAAACAGGCCGGTGATCACGGTCGCGCCCCAGAAGGACATCTGGCCCCAAGGCAGAACGTAGCCCATGAACGCGGTACCCATCATCATCAGGTAGATAAGCATCCCGATGATCCAAGTGATTTCACGCGGGGCTTTGTACGAGCCGTAATACAGGCCGCGGAACATGTGAATGTAGACCGCAACAAAGAACAGCGAAGCACCGTTCATGTGCAGATAACGGATGAAGTAACCGCCATTCACGTTACGCATGATGTGCTCAACACTGGCAAAGGCCAGATCGACATGCGGCGTATAGTGCATCACCAGAATGATGCCGGTAACGATTTGCAGCGCCAAGCAGAACGCCAGGACGATGCCCCAGATCCACCACCAGTTCAGGTTCTTGGGGGTCGGGATCATCAGGGTGTCATACAGCAGGCCGACGATGGGAAGGCGGCTGTTCAGCCACTTTTCGCCGTCAGACTTCGGCTCGTAATGATCGTGGGGAATTCCGGACATAAACTGGGTCTCCCTTAGCCGAGTTTGATGGTTGTTGCGTCGACCCATTCCGCAGGTGGAACAGGCAGGTTCTCAGGCGCGGGACCTTTACGGATCCGGCCTGCCAGATCGTAGTGCGAGCCGTGGCATGGGCAGAACCAACCGCCAAAGTCGCCAGCATCACCCAACGGCACACATCCAAGGTGCGTACAAACGCCCATCTGAACGATCCAGGCACCCTCGGCTTCGCCTTCGGGCGACGGCATGACGCGGTTGGCGTCTGTTGCAGGTGCATCTGCGTTCAGGTTGAAGTTACGCGCCAGCGGATCAGGCAAGTTGCCAACGGCTTCTTCGTCTTGTTGCTGGGCTTCGGCAATCTCGGCACCGGTGCGGTGACGGATAAACACGGGTTTACCCAGCCATTTAACTGTCAGCTGTGTGCCCGGCTCAACCCCGCTTACATCCGTGCGGATCGACGAAAGCGCCTGCACGTCTGCTGACGGGTTCATTTGGTTGATCAGGGGCCATACGGCTGCACCCGTCGCAACGACACCTGCGCCGCCAGCGACGTAATACAGGAAATCTCTGCGGGTGCCTTCGTGGTCTTCTGCGTGGGACACGAGGTTATCTCCGATTGTCTGGCGCCCGCGGACGGGCAAAAAGCTCGCGCACCGCGTGAAAGCGGCGTCTTAAACGCGCTTACTATCGGGGAGAATAGTGTTCGTCCAGCGTTCATAAACGCGCAATACGCCGCATGTGCCGCTTCATTTAGGGAACGAGACCGTTTTTTTGGTGAATCTTGCGCTCAACTTTGTTGATCAGGTCGAATCAGGCTGCTTTGATTCGATTGCCAGCAGACACCAAAGACGACGCCCAGCAGGCGCGGAGCGTTCCAGCCATGTAACGCTGAATTGCGCCTTGAATGTTCACAATCCAACCGGCGGGAACGGGATTGTTTTCTGCAAAATCATATTCCCCAAATAGATGATTTAAATTGCAAATTGTGCAGGTTTACCCCGTTGCACTTTTTGCGCGAATACAGGACAGCGGGCAAAACGCGCGAACTCCTGTCAGGAGACCCCCTATGCCAAAAACCCTGTTGACCACAGCTTTATTTACGCTGGCCCTGTCCACTCAGACCCTTGCCGCAGGTGACCCCGAAAAGGGAAAGGCGATGTATAACCGCTGCTCGTCATGCCACGCGATCATCAAAGACGGAAAAGTTCTGGTCAAAGGCGGAATCACCGGGCCGAATCTCTATGGCGTCATCGGACGGGTTGCCGGATCCGAGAATGACTACCGTTATGGCAGCGAACGCCTGCCCATCGGCATGTTCACCGACGACATGATCCGCGCCGGTGAAGAAGGTCTGGTCTGGACCGAAGAAAACATCGCCGCCTATTCCAAAGACCCGATCGGGTTCATCAAGGTTTATCTCGACGACGACACCGCCCGCCCGAACATGAGCGTCAAACTCAAGAAAGGTGCGGAAGATATCGCCGCGTATCTGGCGACGTTCAGCCAGTGACTCAGACGCGGCTGCGGATGCTTTAGCCCTGAGGGCGGGTGGCCACCATGCTGGGCCGCTCGCCAAACTCCGCAAACCACTTGGCAAGCGCGTCATTGCCCTTGCGCCACCCCCGCGCATCGTGGCGCAGATCCAGATAGCCCAGCGCACAGCCGACGGCGACCTGCCCCATATCCAACGGGCCCGACAAATGCGCCATCCACCGTTGGTTCAGTACAGCACAGGCCCGTTCAATCTTGACCCACTGCGATTCAATCCAGGCATCCCACTTTTTGTCGTCGGGACGCAGGCGGTCTTCGTAAGTCATCAAAAGGGCTGCATCCAGAATGCCGTCAGCAAGCGCTTCGAGTGTCAGAACATCCCAGCGACCTGCGCCCTCGGGATAAAGCTTTCCACCAGCACGGGCATCCAGAAACGCACAGATTACCCGGCTGTCGAACAAGGTAGGCCCGTCCGGGCGCTCCAGCGCTGGAACTTTTGTCAACGGTGCTTTGCTAACCAGTGGCTCAGCCGGTGAGATCGGTGTTCCGGCCACTGTCTCCAGCTCAACATCTTCAAGCTGATCTGTTTCATGCAGCAATACCATGACTTTGCGAACATAGGGCGAGGTCAGACTGTGGTAGAGTTTCATCGGCAGGCTCCCTGTTTGTGCCGACCTTACAGGAGGTCCACAAAAACGAAAGCCCACACTTCGCCGACGGCTAGGCGTTGCGCATCAACTCTTGCAGAACACTCAATTCGGACCCGATCCCCGACGACGCAACCTGTTCAGACGCCCGCAAGCGCACATCATCAGGCTTGTTCTGGCTTAACTTCCATGTGCCCTGAACATCCTCGACCTGTATTCGGCACGGCACGATCATCCGCATCATTTTGGTCAGAGCCTCGTCTGACATCTTTGCCGTATCCCACGGAGGCTTTGGTTGCAGGCGCTCTTCATAGAAGGCTGATTGCCGGTTCAACAGATCCAACAGCTCCTCCTGCGGGCGCAGCTCCAGCTGCCCGGTCAAATGCACGGCCACATAATTCCAGGTTGGCACCTGATCCTCGACCTCGTACCAATCCGGCGAGATATACCCATCCGGCCCCTGCACCGCGATCTTCATCGCTTTCGGCGTTCCCAAGGCGCGCACGATGGGATTTGAGCGGACAAGATGCAGTTCAGCCACCAGACCATCTTCGGACAGAAGAAACGGCACATGGCTCAACAGCGGGGCACCATCTGTCGACAAGGCCAAAACGCCGAATCCTCGTTCACGTGCATACGCAATATGGCGCGTGCGGTCCTCGGCGCGAAAGGCGGGGTTCGGGTGCATGGCGGTCCTCCTGCCAAATCTCTTGCAGACCAGACCCAAGATATGCAAGGTCCGTCTTGTTCTCAGGGCGGGGCGGAATTCCCCACCGGCGGTATGCGGGCGACGACCCGTAAGCCCGCGAGCGGCCCAGACGTGTCCACGATCCGAAGAGCGGCAACCGGTTTTCGGACAAAGTGTGGAAGCGCCAAAGGGTGTCAAGCAGATCTGGTGAGAGGCCAGAGCCGACGGTTACAGTCCGGATGAAAGAGAACGTGCAACACGCCGGCAATCGGCGTGCTTGCCCGTGATCGCCTTGGGTGACGTGTCTGTTGCGAAAGGAGACCATAATGACACACACCCGCTATGCTTTTGTCAAAGCCAAATGGCACTCCGACATCGTCGACCGCGCGCTTGACGGCTTCCTCGAACTCATCCCCGCCGATCAGGTCGATGTCTTCGACGTTCCCGGCGCGTTCGAAATGCCTCTGTTGGCCCGCGACTTGGCCCAAACCGGCAAATACGCCGCCGTAGCGTGCGCCGCCTTTGTTGTGGATGGCGGCATCTACCGCCACGATTTCGTCGCGCAGGCCGTGGTTGATGGCCTGATGCGCGCCGGACTGGACACAGGCGTTCCTGTCCTGTCGGTCTCGCTGACACCGCACCAGTATCAGGAAACCGACCACCACAACGCGATCTACCGCGACCATTTCGTTCAGAAAGGGCGCGAAGCGGCTCAGGCCGCACTGATGATCACGGATACCCGCGAGAAAGTCGCGCAGGCCGCCTAAGCTTCATCTTTTCAAAAATACTCAAATGCGCCGCCCACCGGGCGGCGTTCACGTCATCAAAGACCAAATCCGCTTGAGGCCGGGGGCCTTGCCCGCTAATCACAACCCGCAAAGGAGCACGCCCCATGTCGATGAACAGCTTTGGACACCTCTTCCGCGTCACCACCTGGGGCGAAAGCCATGGTCCCGCATTAGGCGCGACGGTCGACGGCTGCCCTCCGGGCGTTCAAATCGACGAAGCCATGATTCAGTACTGGCTAGACAAGCGCAAACCGGGTCAGAACAAATTCACCACTCAACGGCGGGAACCGGATCAGGTAAAGATCCTGTCCGGCGTGTTCGAAGGCCAGACCACCGGCACACCGGTGCAGTTGATGATCGAGAATACCGATCAGCGGTCAAAAGACTACGGCGATATCATGGACAAGTTCCGTCCCGGCCACGCCGATATCACCTATTGGCAGAAATACGGCATCCGCGACTATCGAGGTGGCGGGCGCAGCTCGGCGCGGGAAACCGCATCGCGTGTTGCTGCCGGAGGGCTGGCGCGAGAGGCGATCAAACAGATCGCGCCGAATGTACAAATCACCGGTTATATGACGCAAATCGGACCGCACAAAATCAACCGTGCGAACTTTGACTGGTCTCAGATCGAAAAGAACCCGTTCTGGACACCCGATGCGCAAGCTGCCGAAGACTGGGCCGCGTATCTGGACGATCTGCGCAAGTCCGGCAACTCGGTCGGTGCGGTCGTTGAAGTCGTCGCGCGCGGTGTTCCAGCAGGAATCGGAGCGCCCGTATACGCCAAGTTAGACACTGATCTGGCCGCTTCGATGATGTCTATCAACGCCGTCAAAGGTGTCGAAATTGGCGAAGGCATGGCGGCCGCTGAACTGACCGGCGAAGCCAACGCGGATGAGATCTTCATGGGCCAGAACGGCCCGCAATACAGCTCGAATCATGCCGGTGGCATTCTGGGTGGTATCTCGACCGGGCAAGACATCGTTGTGCGCTTTGCCGTGAAGCCTACGTCGTCGATCCTGACCACACGCAAGACGATCACCAAGTCAGGCGAAGAGACCGAGATCATCACCAAAGGCCGCCACGACCCCTGCGTCGGCATCCGCGCCGTTCCGGTTGGCGAGGCGATGATGGCCTGCGTGATCCTCGACCACCTGCTTCTGCATCGCGGTCAGATCGGAGAGAACCGTGGACGGATCGGCTGATCTGCGCACGCGCTTGCGTGCGGTGGTCGCGCATCGCATGGAAACGGATCCGGCTCATGATCTGGCCCATCTGGATCGGGTCTGGACCAACGCTCAGGCCATCGCGGATGATCAAACCGATATGACCGTGCTGCTGGCCGCAAGTTATCTGCATGATCTGGTAAATCTGCCAAAGGATGATCCAGACCGGCATCTGGCATCTCGCAAATCCGCAGTGGAATCAGAGCCTATTCTGAAGGATTTGGGGTATAACTCGAACCAGGTTCGAGCCATCCAGCACGCAATTGAAGCCCATAGTTTCTCGGCCAATATTGCTCCAAAAACGGCCGAGGCACGCATCCTGCGCGATGCGGATCGGCTTGATGCTTTGGGCGCCATAGGCATCGCACGCAACTTTTCCGTTTCAGGTGCTTTGGGGCGCACTTTGTATGACGCGGCAGATCCCTTTGCCCAAAACCGGCCTTTGGACGACCTGCATTTCTCACTCGACCATTGGAAAGTCAAACTGCTGAGGCTGCCGGGCGACATGCTGACACAGACCGGCAGACAGATTGCGGAACAACGCACCGCACGTATGATCCGTTTTCTCGAAGAATTCGCCGAGGAAATCGGCGATTCTCTGCCTCAATCCTGGGTGAACGACTAAACCCACCCGTTGATCTTTGTCCGCCAAAGGCGCAGGTTCGCGCCGATGACAAAACCCTTAACATCGCATCGACCTCTGCTGGCTGTGACGCTGAAACTGGGCGCGCTGTTCCTGTTCACGTCGATGTCCGCCTTGGTCAAAGCTTTATCGGATGAATTCCCACCGGGCCAATTGGTGTTCTTCCGGTCCCTGTTCGCGATTCCCGTCATCATCCTCTGGCTCATCGCGCGCGGTGAGTTGTCCAAGGGCTTTGTGGTCAAGAAACCCATGGGCCATTTCTGGCGCGGTGTTCTGGGCACCAGCGCCATGGGGCTTACCTTTACCGGCCTAAGCCTGCTGCCCCTGCCCGAGGTGACGGCAATAGGCTATGCCACACCGATCTTCACCCTGATTCTGGCCGCCGTGATGCTGGGCGAACGCATTCGTCTGATCCGTATCGGCGCGGTGGCGCTTGGTCTGCTGGGGGTCCTGATCATGATTTGGCCACGCTTGGGCAGCACCGAGATGGAGGTTGCGGCCACCATTGGTGCGCTATGCGTTTTGGGCGCTACTGTCGCGCGCGCCTTTGTTCAGATCCATATCCGACAACTGGTCAAGGTTGATCACCCAGCTGCCATCGTCTTCTATTTCTCGATGACTGCGACGCTGCTATCGGCGCTGACCGCGTTCTGGGGATGGTCGATGCCAACGCTGAATCAGGCTCTAATACTGATTATGATGGGCCTGATCGGCGGGGTTGCGCAGATTTTGGTGACGTCCTCTTATCGCTTTGGTCAGGCTTCGATGCTGGCACCTTATGACTACGCGACCATGCTGTTTGCGATTGTGATTGGCTATGTCTGGTTCGACGAACTGCCAACGCTTGCAATCCTGATTGGGGCCGCTTTGGTCATCGCAGGCAATGTCGTTGTAATCTGGCGCGAACACCAGTTGGGGCTCGAGCGGGGCAAAGCCCGGTCGGTCACAGACCCCAAAGCGTGACTTTACCTTTTGTAATCTTCCCCTAGTTTGGGCCGGACAATCAAAGAGGTTCCCCCATGAGCGAAGCGCAGGATCACAAGGAAAAGATGCAGCAGGTGCAGGCCAAGCACCGCAAGAAAGTGTCCGAGGCAGTGGATCCCGGTCGCGGTCTGGTTCTGATCAACACCGGCAAGGGCAAAGGTAAATCCTCGGCCGCTTTTGGCGTGGTCATACGCGCCCTGGGCTGGGGTCAGAAAGTCGCCGTGGTGCAGTTCATCAAGGGCAAGTGGAAAACAGGCGAGCGTCGTTTCTTCGAAGAACGCGATCTGGTGACATGGCACACGATGGGCGAAGGTTTCACCTGGGACACGCAAGATCGCGAACGCGACATCGCTGCCGCAAACGCCGCCTTCGACAAGGCGCGCGCCCTGATGTCCAGCGGCGAATACGATCTAGTCGTTCTGGACGAGATCAACATTGCCTTGCGGTACGAGTATCTATCAGTTGAGCAAGTCATCGACGGCCTGAACGCGCGTTCGGACAAAACCAGTGTATTTCTGACGGGCCGCGACGCGCCCCAAGCCCTGCGTGACTATGCCGATCTTGTGACCGAAATGACTGAGGAAAAGCACCCTTTCCAAACGGGGATCAAGGCCCAGCGCGGCGTGGATTTTTGACCCTTTTTTAACGTAGGCCCGTTGGCCTGCGTCACTCAGCCAAAACGGCTCAGGGTCGCTTCAACAATCTCTCGAAGCGAGGCGCGTGGGGTAAGATCGTTAGGTTTTGATCTTACAGGCTGCATCGCTTCGGTTTGTTTACGGCGCGGCTTTCGACAGTCGACATAGGCGCAATAGTCACTGTCGCAACAAGTGCATCCACATGCAGCCAACGCATCATGGCGTGCCATAATTTCATCTAGCGACTCGCTCATTTCAGCCTCGTTCTGTTTAGGCAGATTCGTTTCCGGAGCGGCGGCAAGCTATCACCAAAGTCATGCTAAACCTGCAAACCGCCCCGAAACCATAAGCTTGATGGTACACCATCTGGCGTTGAGCATAATCTGACTATTTAAGTCGGGATTTTCAAGCCCTAAAACACCCCGAGGATTTCTCGGGGTGCACACACGCCCTTATAAAAAATCAGAGCGCGCGATTCTGCGGGTCCAACGTAACCGACCAGAGCTCGGTATCTGCCCGGTCCATCAGCCGAACCGTCATCTGTTCGGTCGCGCCGTCAATGTCCACCAGACCAAAGAACTGCAGACCTTCGCTGGGCGGAAGGTTTACCCCCTGCCCTTCGGCGGGCGCTTTGACGTATTTGACCTCAGGTCCGAAGGTGCCGTCCAGGGTGTTTGGACCAAATGTCCCTGCGTGCAGCGGGCCTGAAACAAACTCCCAAAACGGTTCAAAATCCTGGAATTGTGCTTTGTTAGGGTCATAGTAGTGCGCAGCGGTGTAGTGGACATCCGCGGTGAACCAGACCGTGTTGGTGATGCCAGCCGTTTTGATGAAACGCAGCAGGTCCGCGATCTCCAACTCACGCCCCTTGGCCGGCCCGCTATCGCCGTTCGAAATTGCCTCTGCTCCGGCCTGTTCCTTCCAGTTGTCCCAGACGATCAACCCGATTGGCATGTCCGAGGCGATCACCTTCCAGGTCGCTTGAGATCCTGCCAGCTCTTGCTTGAGCCATGCCAGTTGTTCCGCGCCCAGAATGCGGGACTGATCCGTGATTTCATCCTCCATTGACGGGCTGTTCGGTCCACGATAACTGCGCAGGTCCAGGAAGAAGACGTCCAGCATCGGACCATAGGAAATCTTGCGATACACACGACCTGGCTCTGCCGGCGTAATGCGCAACGGTGTCATTTCGTGGAAAGCACGTCCGGCGCGGGACTGAAGAACATGCACCGACTTCTCGGTATATCGGTCGTCTGAAATCAGGTCTTTCGCATCGGACCAGTTGTTCACAACCTCATGGTCATCCCACTGGAAAAAGGTCGGACAAACGGCGTTCATGGCCCGCACATGCTCGTCCATCATGTTGTATTTCCACTGGGCACGGAACTCGTCCAGTGTTTCGGCCACCTTGCGTTTCTCGTCGATCAGGGTTGTGTTCTTCCAGATCAATTGGCCGTCTTTTTCGACCTCATCCTGCATAGGACCGTCGGCATAGACGGTGTCACCGGAATGTATGAAGAAGTCCGGCTTGTGCTGCGCCATGGTCGCGTAGGTGCGCATACCTTCGTCATCAATACCCCATCCCTGACCGGCGGTGTCACCTGACCAGGCAAACCGAATGTTGCGGCGCGAGGTCGGTGCAGTGCGGAATTGGCCAATAATAGGCTCTGATATTGTGTTGATGTCACTCAGATCGGCAGCAACGAACCGGTAGAAAATGTCCTGATCCGATGGCAGCCCCTCGACCAGACGTTTGACAGCAAAATCGCTGTTGGGGATGGCATCCATCGGCGGGAGTGTGCGGGCATCTGCGAAGCTTTCTGTGGTTGATACTTCCATCATCACGCGAGAGGGGCGATCCGTGCGGGTCCAGATCATGCCCGATGTCGTATCGACGTCACCGGACTGAACGCCGTGTGTGAACACGGGGCGCGATCCGGCGCGGCTGATGGCTGGCATGGCCAGTGAAGCGGCAAAGGCGGTGCTGCCCGCCAGAAACGAACGACGGTTTGGGCGTAGGATCTTGGTCATAGTGAGGCTCTCCTGTCTGGTGATCGATTCTCCGACCACGCGATTGGTGCGCCGATATGAGCCGCCAGTTTGTAAAACCCGCGGCTCAGTTTCTTGACAGTATCATGATGATACCATGACAGATGTGGATAACGTCGTCAGGCAGCGACGTCCTGCTCGGGCGCGCTGAGCGAGATGACAAGCACCACAGCCGCACCGTTCAACCAGTAAAACGCCGCATCCATACCCGTGAAACCAAAGATACTGGGTGCAAACAGAAAGGTGACGCCAACCAGCAAGTCCACCGCCAGATGAAACCTGTAGGGTAGAACCCGCCAGATCCCCAGATGGTGATCGGTCAGAACTGTCAGAACAAAGGCGGCCACCCCGGTTGCAACAGACAACCACAGGGCCAGCGGATTGGACTGACCCAGCCCCAGAAGGAACGGCAAGGTCATCAGGGCAACGGCGACCGGGTAATCCAGATACGCGTGGACAGAACGTGTAACAAAACGAAGGGACATAAGGTTTTCCTTTCCTCAACCAGTGATGAAAGGAAGCTAATCTGGTGATCCCGAACGCTGAATTCCTGACCGTTTCTGATTTCATGCAGATCGTTCGTAAATTTTGGTGTATCAGTGCATCGCCCTGTATGCAGCCGGTGAAAGACCAACCTGCTTTTTGAAGACTCGCGAGAACGCGGCTTCCGAGGCGTATCCGACTTCTGCTGCGGCATCAGCCACGTTCCAGCGTGCCTCGGTCAGACCATGGCAGGCGATCTGCATCCGCCAGTCTGTGAGATATTGCATCGGCGTCGTTCCCATTTTCTCGGCAAAAAGCTGAGCAAAGGCAGTGCGTGACATACCGGACTCTCGCGCCAAAGATGCGACGCTCCAATCCTCAGCCGGGGCTTGATGGAACGCGGTCAACGCCCGCGAGATGCGCAGATCGGCAAACCCGGCCAAAGCTGAATCCTGCGGACTCTGACGTTCCAGATAGACCCGAATTGCCTGCGCGAACAGCACCTCGGACAATTTCATCGCGATCAGGTCGCCGCCAATTTTCGCGCCCGAGACCTCGGAACCGATCATTCGCAGGGTCGATTCCATCCAGGCCCCGGACTCCTCTCCGTAGTTTTCGATCAGGATGTAGGGCGGCAGACGGTCGATCAGCATATGCCCAGTGCCCTGCCGTCCGGCTGGACCCGTGAAGGAAAAGTGACCGCAGATCAACTGCGTATCGCGTTCGTCGTCAGGACCGCCGTAAACCAGCACACCATCGCCTGTGTAGCCTGCCACCTCGAGCACCTGTTCCAAAGGCAACGCGTCCAATGGCTTGACCTCGGCACAGAGCAACGCGTGCGGCGCACCGTGGGGAATCAGGATCAAGTCACCCTGCCGCAGCCTAAGTGTCTCGCCAGTCGTCGAGACATGCACTTTAAGCTCACCGCGCTGCACGAAATGAAACCGCGCCACGTTTTCGTAGCCCGGCACCTGAATGCCGAAGGGCGGTGTGAACGATGTGCGGAAGTAAAACGTGCCACGCAGGGACAGACGCGTGAGAATATCGCTGAGAAGATCTAACATGCGCGAAAGATACGCAACATGTGCAGATCGTCCAGCCTACAGGACGATTTGCACGAAGTTGTGCACGTTCTGCACAGAAAACCCCCGCCGAAGCGGGGGTTTAAAAGCTTACGAGCGAACCAGCTTTTCGTAATCTTCCGCAATCTCGCGGGTCAGGTCGCCCACTTCGAATGTATATTCGCCGATCTGCCCCACAGGCGTCACCTCGGCTGCGGTACCGGTCAGCCAGCATTGTTCGAAATCAGCCATCTCTTCTGGCTTGATGCGGCGTTCATGCACGGTGATGCCCTTGTCTTTCAGCATCTGAATGACTGTCTGACGCGTGATACCGTTCAAAAAGCAATCGGCCAGGGGTGTGTGAACCTCTCCATCCTTGACGAAAAACACGTTCGCACCGGTTGCTTCGGCCACATACCCGCGCCAGTCCATGAACAAGGCATCCGAGCAACCTTTGGCTTCGGCTTTGTGCTTCGAGATGGTGCAGATCATGTAAAGACCTGCGGCCTTGGCGTGAACCGGAATTGTTTCAGGGCTGGGGCGTTTCCATTCGGCAATGTCCAGCTTTGCGCCCTGCATCTTGGCATCGCCGTAATAAGCGCCCCAAGGCCAAACCGCGACAGCCATGCGCACCGGGTTCTTGGCCGATGCCACGCCCATATCTTCGCCCGAGCCGCGCCAGACCAGAGCACGCACATAGGCGTCTTTCAGACCGCTGGCTTTCAGCGCTTCTTCCTTCGCAGCTTCGATTTCATCGACCGAATAGGGCATAGGCATATCCAGCGCTTCGGCTGAAGCGATCAGACGTTCGGAATGTTCGCGGCTTTTGAATATCTTGCCGTTATAGGCGCGCTCGCCTTCGAATACGGACGACGCATAGTGCATAGCGTGGGTCAGAATATGGACATTGGCCTCACGCCAGGGCACCAGCTTGCCATCCAACCAAATGGTGCCATCACGATCATCATACCCCGCCATGCGAAACCTCCTGAACCGGGTTGAATTTGCGATTGTTGCGCCGCTTAGGTCCGATGCGGACATAATGTTGCGCAAAAACTGCGATTCGATACCGCTCTACCCTTGGAATGTCAATAAGGCTGACATAAACTCGGCCCAGAGTAACGAATGAGGCGTACCATGTCCGACATCCGCCCTGCCCCGCGTTACGGGGGCGAGAGCCTGTTGTTTTTGACCGATGAGCAATTGAGGCAGGGGATTGAGGCCATGTTCTTCGCCTATCGCGGATTTACCGCAGATCCTGACCGCATCCTGACCGAAATGGCCTATGGCCGCGCTCATCACAGGGCGATCCATTTCATCAACCGCGCGCCGGGCACGACGGTCAACAACTTGTTAGCGATCCTTGGAGTCACAAAGCAGTCTCTAAACAGGGTTTTGCGAACCTTGATCGAAGATGGGCTGGTGGAAAGCCGCGTTGGCACAGTGGACAAACGTGAACGCCACCTATTTCTGACAGAGAAGGGACAGGCGTTGGAAACCACTCTGTCCGATGCGCAGCGCGCCCGAATGCGCGCGGCCTACAAAGATGCCGGTCCCGAAGCCGTGGCCGGATTTCGCAAAGTGCTTGAAGCAATGATGGATGCTGATATGCGTCATGCCTATACGAAACTTCGGGATACGACCTCATGAGCGATATGGACGCCCATCTGCTGATTGTTGACGACGACGAGCGCATTCGCGATCTGCTCAAGAAATTCCTGATGCGAAACGGGTTTTTGGTCACGGCGGCTCGGGACGCGGCCCATGCGCGGCGGGTCCTGTCGGGTCTGGATTTCGACATGATCATTCTGGACGTGATGATGCCGGGCGAAGATGGTGTCAGCCTGACAAAATCGCTGCGAGAGACACATAGCACCCCCATCCTGCTTCTGACTGCCAAAGGGGAAACCGAACACCGGATTGCAGGGCTTGAGGCCGGGGCGGATGATTATCTGGCGAAGCCGTTCGAGCCAAAGGAACTTCTGCTGCGGATCAACGCAATTCTGCGCAGGATGCCGGAAACACCTGCCGAGGAAACGGCGGCAAAGATCCTCAACCTTGGCCCGATCAGATATGACATCGAGCGGGGCGAGATGTGGCAGGGTGAAGAGCCGGTACGTCTGACTGCAACGGAAAGCCAGTTGATGAAAATCTTCTCGGCCCAGCCCGGCGAACCGATCAGCCGCGCGAAGCTGGTCGAGGATCTGGGGCGCGACAAAGGCCAGGCGCAGGAACGCGCGGTGGACGTACAGATCACGCGCCTGCGGCGCAAGATCGAGCAGGATCCGAAACAACCCAGATATCTGCAAACCGTCCGCGGCGCAGGTTATATGCTGGCACAAGATTAAGCGTGCCGCTGCGCGGCGGTTTTGTGCCTTCGGCGAAGGTATTTTTAGCCAGATGAACAGGGGACCCCGATGACAACTGCCCTTTTGACCCATGCCGATTGTCTGGGCCATGTGACACCTGACGGTCACCCCGAACGAGTGGCGCGGCTGGAACATATCCTGCACGCCTTGGAAGGGTTGGACCTGAAATGGGTGACCGCTCCGTTGGCGGCAGATGACGATCTGCTGCGGGTGCATCCGGAAGGTTACATTCGCGATATTCGATCCACGCGCCCGTCTGAGGGGTTTGCGCAGATTGACGGGGATACGTTCATGTCACCGGGCTCGGTAGACGCCGCCTATCGTGCTGCGGGCGCTGTTGTCCGGGCCGTTGATCTGGTGCTGAGCGGAGATGTGTCGAACGCGTTCTGCGCCATTCGCCCACCGGGGCACCATGCGGAAACAGATACTGCAATGGGGTTTTGCTTGTTCGGCAATGCGGCATTGGCCGCGAAACATGCGCTGGACCACCACAGGCTGAACCGTGTCGCCGTTGTCGATTTCGATGTTCATCACGGCAATGGAACACAGGACCTGCTGTGGGATGAAGCGCGCGCGCTGGTTGTTACCAGCCAGCAGATGCCCCTCTGGCCCGGATCGGGACGCCCGGATGAGACGGGGGTTCACGATACGGTTCTGAATATCCCGCTGGCTCCGGGCAGCGGCGGGGCCGAGATGCGCGCCGCGTACGAGTCCCAGGCGTTTCCGCGCTTGCGGGCGTTCAACCCCGATCTGATTATCATTTCCGCAGGGTTTGACGCCCATCAGGACGACCCGCTGGCCAATCTGAACTGGTCCACCGGCGACTTCGCGTGGATCACAGCCGAGCTGTGCAAGATCGCTGACGAGGTTTGTGACGGTCGTATCGTCTCGACTCTGGAAGGCGGGTATGATCTGAACGCATTGGCCGCGGCCACACGCGCCCATGTGGAAGAATTGATGAAGGCAGCACGATGACCGATACCCCAGTTGAGCAGATGACATTCGAGCAGGCCATGAAAGAGCTTGAGGCCGTTGTGGGCCAGCTTGAACGCGGCGATGTGGCGTTGGATCAGTCGATCGCGCTGTATGAACGCGGTGCGGCCCTGAAGAAACGGTGCGAGGACGAGTTGAAGCGGGCTGAAGAGAAAGTGGCCGCCATCACTCTGGATGCCACGGGGCAGCCCACCGGGACCACGCCTGTCGACGGTCAGTAAATGTTTCGCGAAAGACTGGCGCAGGATGCAGCGCGCATTCAGGCTCACTTTGACCTGATTCTGGGCGCGCTGGACGATATCGACGTCACGCGGGCCATGGCCTATGCAACGCAAGGCGGAAAACGGTTGCGCGGTTTTTTGGTGCAGGAAAGCGCGCGCTTGCATGATGTGGATGTGGGCAGTTCGATCTGGCCCGCAACGGGGATCGAAGCGCTACACGCTTATTCTTTGGTCCATGATGACCTGCCCTGCATGGATGATGATGATCTGCGGCGGGGGCGGCCCACTGTTCACGTGAAATGGAACGAAGGAACCGGGGTGTTGGCCGGCGATGCGTTGCAGACCCTGGCGTTTGAGCTGTGCACTCGACCCGAAGTCGGCGATGCGCAAATTCGTGCAGAATTGGCTCTGACTCTGGCCCAAGCCAGCGGGGCGCAAGGCATGGTTCTGGGTCAGGCGCTGGATATCGCAGCCGAAACAGCGGCTACACCTTTGACACTGGAACAAATCACCCATCTGCAGGCAGGCAAGACAGGTGCGTTGATCGAATGGTCCGTCTGCGCAGGAGCGCGGTTGGCACAAGCCGATCCGACCCCTCTGCGTGATTATGCCCAAGCTCTTGGACTTGCCTTTCAGATTGCTGACGACATTTTGGATGTTGAAGGTGATGCCGAAAAGGCCGGAAAACGGCTGCAAAAGGACGCCGATGCAGGCAAAGCGACCTTTGTTTCGCTTTTGGGTCTTGAGGCGGCCAAATCCCGCGCGACAGAGCTGGTTGAAACGGCCTGTGCTGCGTTGGATGGGTACGGTGCGTCAGCAGAAACCTTGAAGGACGCCGCCCGCTTCGTTATTGCCCGGGACAGCTAAGCCAGGAACGCGCCATATGTCTGACCGACCCAATACGCCCTTGCTGGACCTTGTGAACCGCCCTGCGGATCTCAAGCAGTTTTCGGACGCGCAGTTGCATCAGCTGGCGCAGGAATTGCGGGCCGAGACAATCTCGGCCGTGTCCGTGACGGGCGGGCACCTTGGGGCTGGTCTTGGCGTGGTCGAACTGACAACAGCGCTGCACGCAGTGTTCGATACGCCGCGCGACAAGATCATTTGGGACGTGGGCCATCAGTGCTATCCCCACAAAATCCTGACCGAGCGGCGCGATCGTATTCGCACATTGCGGATGAAGGATGGGTTGAGCGGGTTCACCAAGCGCAGCGAAAGCCCTTATGACCCGTTCGGCGCAGCACATTCCAGCACTTCGATCAGTGCAGCACTTGGTTTTGCTGTGGCGCGCGATCTGGGAGGTGTCACACCCGAAGGGCTGGGCGATGCGATTGCTGTGATCGGCGATGGCTCGATGTCTGCAGGCATGGCATTTGAAGCGATGAACAACGCAGGCCATCTGGGCAAGCGACTGATCGTCATTCTGAACGACAACGAGATGAGCATTGCGCCACCTGTGGGCGCCTTGTCCAATTATCTGTCCCGTATCTATGCAGAAGAGCCGTTCCATGACCTGAAAGCCGCCGCAAAAGGCGCGGTTTCGCTGCTGCCCGAGCCCTTCCGCGAAGGCGCCAAACGTGCCAAGGAAATGCTGAAAGGCATGGCCGTCGGCGGCACGCTGTTCGAAGAGCTTGGTTTTTCTTACCTAGGCCCCATCGACGGGCATGATCTGGATCAGTTGCTGCCTGTGCTGCGGACCGTCAAGGCGCGGGCGACCGGTCCGATCCTGATCCATGTTCTGACCAAGAAAGGCAAAGGATACGCCCCGGCCGAGCAAGCCCGTGACAGGGGTCACGCAACGGCCAAATTTGATGTGGTGACGGGTGAGCAGAAAAAGGCACCCTCCAACGCGCCCTCTTACACGTCCGTCTTTGGCAAAACCTTGGTGGATGAAGCTGCGCGAGACGACAAGATCGTTGCCGTGACCGCCGCCATGCCAGACGGTACCGGTCTGAACCTGTTTGCCGAACGCTACCCGTCGCGCTGTTTCGATGTTGCGATTGCCGAGCAGCATGGCGTGACATTCTCGGCTGCACTGGCCGCCGGAGGGATGAAACCATTCTGCGCCATGTATTCGACCTTTCTTCAGCGCGGTTATGATCAGGTGGTGCACGATGTTGCGATTCAGCGTCTGCCCGTCCGCTTCGCCATTGACCGCGCAGGTCTGGTGGGTGCCGACGGAGCCACCCATGCCGGATCGTTCGATATTGCGTATTTGTCCAACCTACCGGGTATGGTCGTCATGGCAGCTGCCGACGAAGCCGAGCTGATGCATATGGTGGCCACCGCTGTTGCGCACAACGATGGGCCGATTGCGTTCCGCTACCCGCGTGGTGAAGGCGTTGGCGTCGACCTTCCAGAGCGCGGTGAAGTGCTTGAGATCGGCAAAGGCCGCGTGATCCAGAAAGGCGCGCGCGTGGCACTGCTTTCGTTCGGTACCCGATTGTCTGAGGTGCAGAAAGCCGCCGAATCCCTTGCGGGCAAGGGCATCACCCCAACCATCGCCGACGCCCGCTTTGCCAAACCTCTGGACCGCGACCTGATCCTGGATCTGGCCGCCAACCACGAGGCTCTGATCACCATCGAAGAAGGCGCGATTGGCGGCTTTGGCAGCCATGTCGCACAGCTTTTGGCGGAGGAAGGCGTTCTTGATCAAGGGCTGAAATACCGCTCGATGGTCTTGCCCGATACGTTCATCGATCAGGCCAGCCCAGCGGACATGTATGCCGTGGCCGGCATGAACGCCGAACAGATCGAAGCCAAGGTTCTGGACGTTTTGGGCGTTGCATCAATCGGGGAAAAGCGCGCTTGAGCTGCGCGCATTGGTCTGGTGACTTCCTCCGACGCAAGTGGGATGCGTGCTATGAGGTTTGTGCCGATTGAAGTGTTCTTAGTGGAAGGAGTATCGGCGCTCCCAGTTCGTCGGTCGAAATTGTTTCACTGCAAATAAACAAACCTTAGCCGCTCCGTTGAACATAGGCGCTGAAAAAGCAGCTTAAACCTCTTCGTTGTCAGCAAAAAAATATGTCTGCCCCCGTTCAACTATCGGAGACGCCTTACCGTTAGATCACACCTCGTCGGGCGGCACGGCCCGCTGGTACAGGTGCCACGTGGTGTGGCCAAGGATCGGCAGAGTAAAGATCAGGCCCAAAAATGCGGGAACCAGCGATATCAGCATGGTAAACGAGATGATTGCTGCCCACGTGAGCATGACCACAGGGCTTTCCCTGACAACGCGGACAGAGGTGAGCATCGCAGAAACGAAATTGGTTTCCCGGTCCAGCAACATCGGCATGGCGACAACGGTCACCGTGAACAGGGCTGCTGACAGAAACGCGCCGACGCAGGTGCCAATGGCCAAGAAGGTCCAACCTTGCGGCGTGAATAACACAGTATTCAAAAACCCGTCGAAATCGGAAAAGGATGCATTCTGAAGGATGATCGCCAACCAAAGCCGCACCTGATAAACCCACACCCAAAAAATGAACAAGGTCACAAAGGCCATCCAGCCCATTTCGCGCTTGCGTTGATCGGCCATGACCGTAAGGATTTCGGACCACCCGAAACTTTCCCCATTTTGCAAGCGGCGCGACATTTCATAAAGCCCGGCAGCGGCGAACGGCGCGACCAGCGGAAATCCTACAATTGCAGGAATGATCATCCAGATCTTGCCCAGCCAAACCAGGGCCCAAACCAACAGAAGCCCGAAAACTGTATAGAACAGGCCGAAAAAGCCGCTCATGACAGGGCGTGCCAGAAAATCGGAAAACCCAGCCTTAAGCGCTGCGGTGATGTCATCCGCTGTCACTTTGTTGACCGTGGGCATGGATTGCTGCGGTGTCAGGTTGTCTGGTGGTGTGGAACCTGCGGTCTTGGATGTCATGACACATTCCTCCCAAAGCAGAGCGCCGCGCTGATCCGTTGACCGACAAACCCAGCGGTGAACAGATACCAATCCTCCTAAGACAAGCATGCCTTACGCAAGGTATTGGGGCAAGGTCGGGATACGGTCGACACCCGCGTGCAGGCCGCCTGCGGGCATAGGGAAATGAACCTTTTCACAAAGAACCTTAGGTCGACGCCTTTGCAACCGAGGCTCCTCAAACGTGAAAACGAACACGAATTCAATACGGGCTCTTTTGAGAAACACGAGAAGAGTGGTGCCTCAAGAGGGACTCGAACCCCCGACCTTGTCCTTACGAAGGACCTGCTCTACCAGCTGAGCTATTGAGGCAATCTTTTGCAGCCGGAACTGGTTCTGTCCAGGTGCGATGGGTCATTTAAACCCTCACTCTGATGCCTGCAAGTCCAGATACATCCGCTTTTAACGTACCGCACCAAAGTGCTGATGGGAGGCAAGAAGAGGCCACCCATATGGTGGAAACTGCGTTCTGTGAATTTTTTGTAACGTCAGTCGGTTCAAATTGACTCACTGCTTTTATTTCAATATTTCATGAAATATGATAGAACAGATTACCGATCAACTGGCTATTCTTGGCCACCCGCAGCGTATCACCGTGTTTCGCATGTTAGTGCGACGGTTTCCTGACAGCGTGCCTGCTGGGGAACTGGCGTCTGAACTGGGGATCAAGCCCAGCACCATGTCAAATTATCTGAACGCGCTGCAACGGTCGGGCCTTGTGACGCAAGTGCGCCTCGGAACATCCCTGCGCTATTCGATAGATATGGCTAACGTGCAGAAAATGTTTGATTTTCTGATTGTGAACTGCTGCCGTGGCCGACCTGATCTTTGTATGCTTTCAACCAAGGGAAGTGAGACGATGACTGACCGGAAGTTCAACGTGCTGTTCATTTGCGTGGGCAATTCCGCCCGCTCAATCTTTGCCGAATCTCTGTTGCGGGAAATTGGTGGTGACCGGTTCAATGTCTTTTCCGCCGGAACACAGCCTTTTTCCCAGTTGAACCCGTTTGCGGTTCAGGTCCTGCAAGACAAGGGTCACGATACGTCGGTTCTGCGGTCAAAAAATGTATCCGAGTTTTCAGGGCCGGACGCGCCTGATCTGGATTTTGTTTTCACGGTCTGCAACCAGGCCGCAAATGAGGAATGCCCCGCTTGGGAAGGTCAACCGATCAGCGGTCACTGGGGCATGGTCGATCCGGTCAAGGCGGGCGGCACTGACGCCGAAAAAAGCCTGGCTTTTCAAAACGCTTACGGCGCGCTGAAGCGTCGGATTCAAGCCTTTACATCGCTGCCGGTCGAAAGCCTCGATCGGATCGCATTGCAATCCGCTGTCGACGACATCGGGCGAACATCCTTTGAGGACGTAAAATGACAACCTACGCACTAAACGGCCTTGGCCGGATGGGAAAGCTTGCGCTGAAGCCTTTGCTGGAACGGGGCGCAAAAATCGCGTGGATCAACGATGCTGTTGGTGATCCCGAAATGCATGCGCATCTGTTGGAATTCGACACCGTGCATGGGCGTTGGGATGCGGAATTCAGCCACGATGCCAATAGCATCACTGTGAACGGAACGCATCTGCCATACATCGGCACCACAGACCTGACTGCTCTGCCTTTGGATGGCGTCGATGTGGTGATCGATTGCACAGGCGTGTTCAAAACCGAGGCGAAGCTATCCCCTTACTTCGACGCTGGCGTGAAGAAAGTGGTGGTTTCCGCCCCGGTCAAGGACGGCCCGACGGCGAATATTGTCGTGGGTGTGAACGACGACACCTATGATCCTGCCGCCCACAAGATCGTGACCGCCGCATCCTGCACAACCAACTGCCTGGCACCGGTTGTCAAAGTCATTCACGAAAACCTTGGTATCCGCCATGGGTCGATGACGACGATCCACGATGTAACCAATACGCAAACCATCGTAGACCGGCCTGCCAAAGACCTGCGCCGCGCACGGTCTGCCCTGAATTCACTGATCCCAACCACCACTGGCTCGGCGACGGCGATCACGCTGATCTATCCCGAACTCAAAGGGCGTCTGAACGGCCATGCGGTGCGGGTGCCTTTGCTGAACGCATCGCTGACCGATTGCGTGTTCGAAGTCGAGCGGGAAACGACAGCCGAAGAAGTCAACGCCTTCTTCAAAGCAGCCGCCGAAGGTGAGTTGAAGGGTATTCTGGGTTACGAGACGCGCCCGTTGGTTTCGACCGACTACACCAATGATGAACGATCATCGATTGTGGATGCGCCCTCGACAATGGTGGTGAACGGGACGCAGGTGAAAATCTACGCCTGGTATGACAACGAAATGGGCTATGCGCATCGTCTGGTGGATGTGGCCTTTATGGTTGGGGCAACGCTGTGACCCAACGGCCCGAAGGCATGTCGGCCTATATCGCGGTCACGGCGGCCTATTGGGCCTTTATGCTGACCGACGGGGCACTCAGGATGTTGGTGTTGTTGCACTTTCATACCTTGGGCTTCTCGCCGGTTCAGTTGGCTTATCTGTTTGTTCTTTATGAGATTGCCGGGATTGTGACCAACCTGTCCGCCGGCTGGATTGCCGCTCGGTTCGGATTGACCTCAACCCTTTACGCCGGGCTGGGCCTGCAAGTGTTGGCGCTGCTCGCCATGACGCAGCTTGATCCGAACTGGACCGTCGCCGCCTCGGTCTCCTTCGTGATGGTGGTGCAAGGGGCAAGCGGGGTGGCCAAGGATCTTGCCAAAATGTCCTCGAAATCCGCAGTGAAACTACTGGCACCGGCTGAGGGTGGAGGCTTGTTTCGTTGGGTGGCCGTTCTTACCGGGTCAAAGAACGCGGTAAAGGGCCTGGGTTTTCTGCTGGGCGCTGCGATGTTGGCAACGCTTGGCTTCATGACCGCAATCATTGTGATGGCGGCGATTCTGGCGCTGATCCTATTGGCGGTCTTCCTTTTCATGCCACCGGGTTTGCCCAAAGGGCGCAAGGGCGCAAAATTTTCAGAAGTGTTTTCGAAATCCGCCAACGTCAACTGGCTGTCCGCCGCCCGCGTCTTCCTGTTTGGCGCGCGGGACGTTTGGTTTGTGGTTGGAATTCCGATCTATTTCTACGCTGTCCTGTCTGACGGCACAGAAGACGGCAATCGGGCCGCGTTTTTCATGATCGGCACTTTCATGGCCCTGTGGATCATCCTGTATGGCACCGTGCAGGCCAACGCGCCAAGGATATTGCGCGCCGCAGACCGTAGCGAAGGTGATCTGATAGGTGCCGCACGCAGTTGGGCCATTGCGCTCTTTTTTGTTCCAGCGGCTCTAACCTTGGCAGTTTTGCTGTCAGATGGGCCTGAAGTCTGGTTAACCGTGACGCTTGTGATCGGCCTTCTGGTTTTTGGCGCGATCTTCGCCGTCAACTCGTCACTGCATTCCTATCTGATCCTGGCTTTCACCAGATCCGAGCGTGTGACGATGGATGTGGGGTTTTACTATATGGCCAATGCCACAGGCCGTCTGGTCGGCACCGTTTTGTCCGGTCTGACCTACCAGATCGGGGGGTTGGCCTTGGTGCTGGGCACAGCTGCCGTGATGGTTGCCCTGGCCGCGCTGACCTCGGGCAAGCTCACGGATCAGGCGTCAGAGGCTCTGTCCTGAGCCTTCTGCTGCCACGGACCTGAAATTATTTGGACCGGCGCGGCATTCGAAGCCATCAGCGCAGCGTTGGTGTTCAGGGCGGAATCTTCCGAAACCTATCTGGTTCGGCGCAAGCCCGATGACATGAAAGGTCCGAAGACAGAGGCCACATCACTTGCACCGGTCCGTCTGCCTTTCAAAGATCCCGCTTTAACCGTTCAGCGCAGCCCGAAAAGCACGCGGGGTTTGTCCAGTGACTTGCTTGAAGCTGCGGGTGAAATGCGCCTGATCCGAAAACCCACAAGCCAGCGCAATGTCCCCGAAGGGACGGCCGGGATCCTCGATCATCTTCATGGCCTGCTCGATCCGGAACGACATGACATATTGCATAGGCGTTGACCCAAGCGTTTCCTTGAAGACCCGGGCAAAATGCGACGTGCTCATTCCAGCCTCGGACGCCAGTTGGTCAACGGTGATCGTGCGATCCAGGCGCTTTTGCACATAAGCCAAAACGCGTTGATAGTGCTGGGACGTGAACCGCGACGACAGTTCAATATCTTCAGCGCGGCGTTTTCCGTATTTCTGCAAAAGTTTTACCAGAAACACCCGGCTCATGGCCTCGAACATAACCGCCGAGGACATGTCATCCGTCTCCAGCGCATCCCGCAACAGAACACCTGCAACGCAAAGGTCAGGGTCGGAAAATTGCGGAAGATCCCGAAACTGCTGCGGATCAAGAAGCATCCCAAGCTCAGATTGCGCAAAACGGTCTACCTTGGCCGGGTCCAGTGTGACAACTATGACATCCGACGGCCCAAACCACCGCCAGCCTGACCGCACGCCTGCGGGCGTAACAATGACCTCATCTTTGCAAAAGGTGAAATCCCGCAGCGTGCCATCACGCCAGTTCTGCACGCGGTGGGGGCTGTCCTGCAAGTTCAACAAAACATGGTGTTCCGCAAACACTTCTTCGGGCATCTGGTCCGGCTCTGCCTGAAAGTATCGCACAGACATCAGCGCCGCTGCTGAAGGACGATCCATAGCGTCACTGTTGAGCAGCGGTTCAGACGGGTAAATATCTGCGTATCTCAGCGGCACTTTTGTGTTCCCAAAACAAGCTTGCGCAATTTACGCAGCTATCCGCCGTGCAGACAACGCATTTGATGCACCCGCAAAGCCCGGGGGCATCGTGTTCCATCACCCGCCAATATCCGAAAGACTTGAAATAAATGGCGACCCCGGCAGGATTCGAACCTGCAACCTGCCCCTTAGGAGGGGGCTGCTCTATCCAGTTGAGCCACGGGGCCGTGTGTGGCCTTCTGTAACCGGGATTTTCCGGGTTGTCATCGGCTTTGCACAATTGTTGTACACGCAGACCTGTTCACGCTACCATCGGGCAAAACAACAACACAGGTGCCTCCCGTGAACAGTGAATCCAAACGCCCGCTTACCCTTCGCGATGTGTCCGAGGCTTCTGGAGTATCCGAAATGACGGTAAGCCGGGTGCTGCGGAACCGGGGGGACGTGTCAGACGCCACCCGCACCCGCGTTCTGGCCGCCGCAAAAGAGCTTGGCTATGTCCCCAACAAGATCGCGGGCGCTCTGGCGTCCAGCCGGGTCAATCTGGTCGCGGTCATTATCCCTTCGCTGTCGAACATGGTGTTTCCTGAGGTTCTGACAGGCATTAATCAGGTGCTGGAAGACACCGAACTGCAGCCTGTTGTGGGTGTGACCGACTACCTGCCCGAAAAAGAAGAAAAAGTGCTGTACGAGATGCTTTCGTGGCGGCCTTCAGGCGTGATCATTGCAGGGCTGGAACATACTGAAGCCGCACGCGCCATGCTGGATTCAGCGGGCATTCCTGTGGTCGAGATCATGGATACCGACGGCAAGCCAGTGGATGCGATGGTCGGCATCTCGCACCGTCGCGCCGGGCGCGAGATGGCGCAGGCGATCCTCAAGGCCGGGTATCAGCATATCGGCTTCATGGGCACCAAGATGCCTCTGGATCACCGCGCCCGGAAGCGATTCGAAGGCTTCACTGAGGTATTGGGCAAGCACGGGATCGAAATCGAAGACCGCGAGTTTTATTCCGGCGGGTCGGCCCTTGCGAAGGGGCGCGAGATGACGCAGGCGATGTTGGAACGTTCTCCCGATCTGGATTTTCTGTATTATTCCAACGATATGATCGGTGCGGGTGGCTTGTTGTACTTGCTTGAGCAAGGCATCGACATCCCGGGACAGATCGGGTTGGCCGGGTTTAACAATGTCGAGTTGTTGCAAGGTCTTCCGCGCAAGCTTGCGACGATGGATGCCTGCCGGCTTGAGATTGGCCGCCACGCCGCCCAAATCATCGCCGAACGCCTGAAAGACCCCGATTCTGAGATTGAAACACGCGCGACACTGACACCCAAGATCAGCTTTGGCGACACCCTCAAACGGCGATGACGGCACCCCTCAAACGGCTCGATAACCGAACGGCTCGGGCCGTTTTCATGGACCGCCACGCGCTGGCAGAACAGCCATCGGGTGAGGCCAAAGGCGATGCGCTTCTGGATCTGATCCAGAGGCTTGGTTTTGTGCAGCTTGACAGTATCAATACGGTTGCTCGCGCCCACGATTTGATCCTGTTCTCTCGCAGACCCAGCTATCGCAGTGCGAACCTCAAAAGGCTCTATGAAAGGGAAAAAGAGCTGTTCGAACATTGGACGCATGATGCGGCCGTGATCCCGATGGAGTTCTACCCGCATTGGCATCTACGTTTTCAGCGCGACGCAGATTTGCTGAAGGCACGGTGGAAGAACTGGCGACGGGATGGGTTCGAACAACAGTTTGAAACGGTGTTGCAGCACATCCGAGACAATGGGCCGGTATCCTCTTCGGACGTGGGCAAGGACGAAAAGAAAGGCTCGGGCGGTTGGTGGGATTGGCACCCGTCAAAAACCGCCTTGGAGTTTTTGTGGCGGTCTGGCGCGCTTACAGTTGTTGGCCGCGACGGGTTTCAGAAACGCTATGACCTAACAGAGCGGGTTATTGAAACCCAACTTTGTCCGGGAAACATGCATTGCGATGCAGAAGCGACTGTGGATTGGCTTTGCAACGCAGCACTTGACCGGCTTGGATTTGCAACATCGGGCGAATTGGCAGCGTTCTGGGACACGGTCAGCGCAGCAGAAGCCAAAAACTGGTGCGCAAAGGCACTGACCAAAGGCGATATAGAAGAGATCGAAATCACCTGCGCGGATGGGCGGCACCGCAAGGTCTTTGCCCGCCCAGACCTGGCGGACCAGAGTTTGGACCTGCCCCCGCCGCCGGGGCGCATTCGCGTGCTTAGCCCGTTTGATCCCATGTTGCGCGACCGGAACCGGGCCGAGCGGCTGTTCGGGTTTCACTATCGCATCGAAGTCTTCGTACCAGAACCCAAGCGCAGCTATGGTTACTACGTGTTTCCCCTGCTTGAAGGTGATCGTTTGATTGGCCGTATTGACATGAAAGCGCATCGCGATTGCGACATGTTGCACGTCAAAGCCCTTTGGCCCGAGCGCGGAATACGCTGGTCCGACGCCCGTACCCGACGCCTGAACGCCGAACTGGACCGGGTACGCCGGTTGGCTGGTGTTACGCATGTCGAGTTTGCCAACAACTGGCTAAAAGACCCTAAATAGGGTCTATTCTGCATCCGTCAGGGTCAATTCGATCGGCGCGAGCCCGTCAATCTCACCGTTCAGAACATCCCCTGCCACGACCGGTCCAACACCCGCCGGTGTGCCCGTCAAGATCAGATCGCCGGGGTGCAGGTGATAAAAGCCAGACAGATGGCAGATGATTTCATCAATCTTCCAAATCAGTTCCTCAAGCGTCGCATCCTGACTTATCTCAGCATTCACACGAAGCCGGATGTGCTTGTCCGCGTCCGGAGACCAATCTTCGGCTAATGTCAGAGGGGCAAATACAGCGCCGTATTCGACATCTTTACCCAGATCCCAGGGGCGCTGCTTGTTCCGCTCTCGTATCTGCAGGTCACGCCGGGTCATGTCGAGGGCGCAGCCATAAGCGTATACAGCGTCCCAAGCCTGTGTACTGCTCGCGCGGAACACTGGCTTCCCGATGGCCAACGCCAGTTCCATTTCATGGTGATAATTCTCAGTGCCCGCAGGGTACGGAACCTTTGCCCCGGACAAAACCGCGTTTGCGGCTGACTTGGTGAAGTAAAACGGCGCTTCGCGATCGACCTCGTTTCCCATTTCAGCCGCGTGGGCAGCATAATTTCGACCAACGCAGAATATGCGACCAACGGGATACGCGGCCGTTTTGCCAATAACAGGGATAGTGACCGGGTCAGGAAGAGAAAAAAGGCTGTTTGACATGGTGCTCTCTGACAATTGCGCTGCTTCATCTTACGAGCGTCGGGCCGGTCAGCAATACAGAAAAACACGCCGGAACTCGCCAAGACTATTGCGATGTTTCAGCGCGAAGTCGCTCAATTCAGGTGGCCAACACAAAGCCCGTTTCCAAGCCAGTTTGCTTCCGCCTTTATGGCATCGTCTGGGGAAGAACACATACGACTTGGCTCAGGCATAAGTTGAACTATCTCCTAACTTGAAAGTTGTGAAGCCGACCTAACGAACGCCCGAAATCCAAACTTGCTTCTATGGCGAACCGACCTGCCTGGGCAACATTTCGGAACCACTTATCAGTCGGCATTTGGCAACACTTATTTCGGAGAGCAAAGGCATACACCCACCCCTTGGGCAAAATGCCTTGATTAGAGCCTTTCTTGGCTCGGCATACACTCCGAAGCGCAGGCCGGACCGTCAGGCTACACGTGACGCAACCGGCCTCGGGCCAGGCACATAATATCCAGTCCGAGTCTGGCCGCCCCGTCGGAGACCCCCCCTACATTCTCCGGCGGGGTCCCTGACAAAGTCCCATAAAGTAGACCTTGGTCAGGGGTCGAGATCCTTCAAGTCGTTCAGAAGGTCCAGCAAAAGCTCATGCTTTTCAGCCCCAAGCTGAGATCGAATGCGTTCCGCCTGTGCGATACTTACAGAGAGATTGGCGCGAATGACCTGAACGCCGCTTGCGCTGATTTTAACAATCTGCCGACGGCGATCTGCAGGATGGGAACGCCTTGAGATCAATCCGCGCTGCTCAAGTTTCTGCAAAATCCGCGTGAGGCTGGGCAACAAAAGGCAGGCGCGATCAGCCAGATGCGTTGGTTCCTGCGGACCCTCTTCGTTTAAGACACGCAACACACGCCATTGCTGTTCGGTGACACCAGCGTCAGCCAGCATGGCACGGATGGGTCCCATAACCTTTTCCCGCGCGCGCAAAAGCGCAATGGGCAAAGATCGCGACGTCAGTGGTAGATCGTCGGTCATGCTAAAATTATCGCCGAATTTCAGCTTTTTCGCAAGCAAACCGCACGTTCTCGTGAATACGCCGAACCCAATCAAGACAACAAACGGACCTGTCAAATTCAACAACGCCCCTGACAGTTTCACATTCCCGCTGGACAATTCAAAACCATCAGAGAAGATGCACAAAGGGCCCAACCGGAGTCCTTTGAAAACCTTGGATATGTGACAAAGAGAGACCCAATGGCTGCCCCCGAAAACGCGTTTAAAAAGGCTCTAAATCAGGGAAAAACCCAGATTGGATGTTGGATGAGTTTTGCCGAACCTGTCACAGCTGAGATCATGGGGACCGCAGGCTTCGATTGGTTGGTGATTGACGGAGAGCACGCTCCAAATGACATCCGCTCGATTCGGGATCAGCTGATGGCATTGGCGGCCAGCCCGTCACATCCGGTGGTCCGCATTCCAATCGGCGAAACGTGGTTGATCAAGATGGTTCTGGATGCCGGGGCGCAGACCGTTTTGGTGCCGATCGTCGAAAGCGCCGAACAGGCCCGTGAACTGGTTCGTGCGTGTCGCTATCCTCCAACCGGTATACGCGGCGTAGGCGCGATGGCGTCACGCGCGACGATGTACGGATCTGTTTCGGACTATATACAGACGGCAGATCAAGAGATCTGTTTGCTGTTGCAGGTTGAAACCCGCGCCGGATTGGCCGCATTGGATGACATCCTGCAAGTCGACGGCGTTGATGGTGTGTTCATCGGCCCCGCCGACCTGTCCACCGACATGGGGTATCAGGGCAACAGCGCCGCGCCCGAGATGCGCAAGGTCATCAGTGACGCTTTGGCGCGGATCAAGGCCGCCGGCAAAGCACCGGGCATCCTTGCAACCAATGACGAAGCACGGCAAGCCTATAAGGATATGGGGGCACAGTTCCTGGCCGTTGGCATTGACGTGATGCTGCTGGCGCAGGCGGCCCGTTCACTGTCGGAGCAGTGGAAGGAAAAGTGAGCTTTCAGGCACGCATGGCTGCAGCGGCCTGAGCGTACCCACCGGACGCGCCGTCAACAAAATGCATGTGGTCGTCGCGCGTGGCCGAGGGCACAATGCATGTCATCATCGCTTCGTCTTGTGCGTGCAGCCCATACATGATTTTACCACGCGCCCGCGCCTCTTCGAGCATCTGTTCGATACGCTTCAGCGTGGACGGGTCGCAATCCAGCGTCATTTTCAAACCGTCGTCAAACTTGCGAAAGTCCGCATTGCTACTGACCATGTGCTTGTAGTGGTCCGGCTCGAACTGGCCCATGCGCTTTCCCGATTTAAACAAGATCGCAATAAGCAAATTCTGAAACAGCAAAACGATTTTTTGCAGCATAATATTTCGTCCGTTGCGCGACACATGGGCATCAATCTCTAAGCCTGGCGGCGGCCATTTCATGGGCGGGCCGCTCTCGGGCACAGGGTGACCCGCGCGCTCCAGTTGCTCCGACATGGACAGCACAGATTGGGCAAGATCGGCAAAGTCACGTTCTGTGGCCGACGCCGTGGGCTCCACAACCAGCGAGACGATCTGACCATGCCGTGCCGTACTGTTGGACCACCTGCAGGACAGGCCGGTCAAATCCGGCTGTACCCCCGGCTCGGCACGCTCAACCATATTGCGGCCTGCTTTCATCTCAGCCTCAGCCCAGGCCAAGCCGCCGCCTGAAAACATTGCATAATCCACACCGGTTGATGGCGCATAGCGGGTCACACGCAAGTCTCGACCGGCGGCTCGGATATCTGCCACCGATACCAATGCAGCGCGCAGCGGCATGGAAAACTCTTCCTCCGCCCAGCGCCGCAACGCGGCCAAAGCATCGCGTGCCGCGTCGACCTGACTGGGTGGCACGGCGAAACCAGCGCCGTCACCGCCAAAGACATAAGGAAACAGCTTACCGTCCATGGCGTTGATCATCGCTGAAATCACGGCGGCTCCGACCGTGTTAACCGTTTTGTACCGGCCCCGCGCGATTTCACCGGTTGAATCGACGATGTCTGCAACACCCAATACCCAATCGTCCGGGACAGCCGAAAACCGTGCCGGATCCGCAACCAAGGTAAAATCCCGCAAGAGGGGAAGGTTTTCATAAAACTCGGAATGGAGGTCTTTCATGGTCCCCCTCAAATCAATGTTGAGCATAAATTAGGTGGACGTTGGTCCAAGTCGCGTTTCTGAAACATACTACACACGCTTGTGCGTTGCATCATGGCATGCCAAGCCTTTGCCTAAAGTGCGCAAAAAGGGGCAAGTTATGCAGGCAGGTTTGGTGGTTTTATGCCTGGGCTATGTGCTCAGCCAATTTTTCCGCGCGTTTCTGGCTGTTCTCAGCCTCGATCTGGAACGGGACATCGGCGCAACGCCTGAAGATCTGGCATTTGCCTCGGGCCTTTGGTTTCTGATTTTTGCCGCGATGCAAATCCCGGTCGGCTGGGCGCTGGATCGGGTTGGCCCACGGCTGACCGCAGCGGTACTGCTGTTGATTGGTGGCGCAGGAGGTGCCGGAGTTTTTGCGGCTGCTTCATCGCCACTGCACATCAGCATTGCCATGGGGCTGATCGGTGTTGGGTGCTCTCCTGTTCTTATGGCCTCATATTTCATCTTCGCACGTGAATACCCTCCTGCTCGGTTTGCCACATTGGCTGCTGTGATGCTGGGTGTGGGGTCGGTCGGTAATCTTGTAGCATCATACCCGACGGCCCTTGCTGTAGAGTGGATGGGGTGGCGTGCCACAATGGTGGGTCTGGCCGGTATGTCCGCTGCTATTGCGGTTGGTATTTGGCTGACCGTACACGACCCAGAGAAGGCGGAAACGGATCACAAGGGGTCTTTGCTGCACCTGTTGAAAGAACCCACGCTTTGGCTGATCCTGCCGCTGATGTTGGTCGCATACGCACCCTCTGCCGCTTTGCGTGGCCTTTGGGCCGGGCCATATCTGAACGATGTCTTCGGTTTAAGCACAACGCAAATCGGCACCGCGACCCTGATCATGGGGGCCGCAATGATTGCTGGCACATTTGTCTATGGGCCGTTGGATCGCATATTTGGCACTCGAAAATGGGTAATTTTTGCAGGCAATGCGCTGGGGGCAGTGGCGCTGACCTTGCTGTGCCTGTGGATTGACAACGCAATCTGGCTGTCTGTGCTGCTGCTGGCCGTCATCGGCTTTGCCGGGGCCAGCTTTCCGGTCATCATGGCCCATGGTCGGGCTTTCGTTCCGCCGCATCTGGTCGGCCGCGGCGTGACCCTTTTGAACTTGTTCGGGATCGGCGGTGTGGGCGTCGCCCAGTTCGTCACCGGCCGGATTCATGCAGCCACCGTTCAGACAGGGTCAACTGCGCCTTACACAGCGATATTCGGGTTTTTTGCCATATCGCTTGCCATTGGTTGCGTGATCTATCTATTCAGCCGGGATAGTGTCGACTGAAGCAGCCATCAGGAGAGCCCGGTGAAAGACCCCGTCGTCATAGCCCCAAATCTGAAACGCAGGCTTTCGGGCGTGACCGCAACCATCGCAAGGCTGGTTCCGCTGCAGGCACACTCCATCAACATCGCCGCAACGGGTCCGGGCCTGCCTGCTGACATCCCGCATATCCCGCTGGGTCGCCTGCCCTTTCTGTCACGCCGTCCAACACGCGTTTGGCACGCCCGCCGCAACACCGAGATGCTTCTGGGTCTGATCCTGCGGAACGTGTTCCGCTTGAAACTCAAACTGCTGTTCACCAGCGCATCCCAACGCCCCCACACGGGATATACCAAATGGCTGATTGGCAAGATGGACGCGATTGTAGCGACATCGCAAAAAACCGCCGGGTATCTTGAACGCGACGCACAGGTTGTCATGCATGGCATCAACCTTGAGGACTTTACGCCCCCACAGGACAAGGCCGCCGTTCGCGCGAAACTGGGGCTGCCGGACGGGCTGCTGTTGGGATGCTACGGCCGCATCCGGCACCAAAAAGGTACAGATGCCTTTGTTGACGCGATGATCGATCTGTGTGGGCAGTTCGACGACGTGTCGGGCATCGTCATGGGCCGGGCCACCGAAAAGCACACCGCATTTCTGGCCGAGCTGAAAGACAAGGTCGCGAAGGCGGGACTCTCTGATCGCATCCTTTTCATGCCCGAGGTCACGGTTGATCAAATTGCCGAATGGTATCAGGTTCTGGACCTGTTCATCGCGCCGCAGCGGTGGGAGGGGTTCGGGCTCACCCCCCTAGAAGCCATGGCTTGCGGCGTGCCGGTTGTGGCAACGGATGTTGGCGCGTTTTCCGAGATCGTGACCGACCCCTCGCTGGGCCGGGTCGTAGCCCCCGACGACATTCCAGCGCTGGCCGATGCAGCGGCGGAGATGCTGGAAAACCGTGATTCCCTGTCGAAGGCCAGTCAGGCCGCCCGCGCCCATATCGAACAGAATTTCGATATTCACGGTGAAGCAGAGACGTTGGTTGCGCTCTACCAGCGACTTCTGAACGCCTGATGCGCTTCAATTCGACGTCAAACGTTCGATTCCACACCAAAAGCCCTTTTTTCTTCGCCGCAACGCAGCTATGAACGCGCGTCCTTAACTTTGGAGACATGAAATGGGCTATCGCGTCGTTGTCGCCGGCGCCACGGGTAACGTGGGCCGCGAAATGCTGAACATCCTGGCGGAACGCCAGTTCCCGGTCGATGAACTTGCCGCTCTGGCAAGCCGTCGTTCCTTGGGCACAGAGGTGAGCTTTGGCGACAAGACACTGACGACCCAGGACATCGACACGTTCGACTTCACCGGCTGGGACATGGCTTTGTTCGCCATCGGCTCGGACGCCACCAAAACCTATGCCCCCAAGGCCGCAGCTGCGGGCTGCGTGGTGATCGATAACTCGTCGCTTTATCGCTATGACCCGGACATTCCGCTGATCGTGCCGGAATGTAACCCCGAGGCGATCCACGACTATAAAAACAAGAACATCATTGCCAACCCCAACTGCTCGACCGCGCAGATGGTTGTCGCGCTGAAGCCGCTGCATGACCGCGCCAAAATCAAGCGCGTGGTTGTCTCGACCTATCAGTCGGTGTCGGGTGCCGGTAAGGACGGCATGGATGAGCTTTGGGATCAGACCAAAGCCATCTACAACCCAACCACCGAGGTTGAGCCGAAGAAGTTCCAGAAGCAAATCGCGTTCAACGTCATTCCCCAAATCGACGTCTTCATGGAAGACGGCTCGACCAAGGAAGAGTGGAAGATGGTGGTCGAGACCAAGAAGATCGTCGATCCCTCGATCAAGGTTACAGCCACCTGTGTCCGCGTTCCGGTTTTCGTCGGCCATTCCGAGGCCGTAAATATCGAGTTCGAAGAATTCCTGGACGAAGACGAAGCCCGCGACATCCTGCGCGAAGCACCAGGCATCATGGTGATCGACAAGCGCGAGGCTGGTGGCTACGTCTCGCCCATCGAATGCGCGGGCGACTTCGCCACATTCATTAGCCGTATCCGTCAGGATTCGACCGTGGAAAACGGCATCAACCTGTGGTGCGTCTCGGACAACCTGCGCAAGGGTGCCGCCCTGAACGCTGTCCAGATCGCCGAGCTGCTGGGTCGTGAGGTTCTGAAAAAGGGCTGACGGTTCAATCCTGCCAAAGACTAAAAAGAAACCCGCTGTTTGGTCAGCGGGTTTTTTGTTTCTGTAAGCCCAGATTGCAAACCGAAACTGGCTTTAGCTGCGCCTACGTTTTTTTGTGGCAAGCTATTTAGGCCACCAGGCGGACATTCACCGGACTTGCGGTTCATAGTGCGACGGATGGCAGCGATGCGGACCAAACGGCCGTTGACAGCAAAGCAGCGAATGACCGCATTGATGCCGCGCACCACTTTTTTGATGCGCGGCTTGCGATATCACTCGCTTCGAACAATGTCCGAGTAAGCGCCATTCAGGTTGAGCGTGATTGTAACTGGATCATCGTCCCTATTGCGCCAGAACCAGCCGTGATCACCGGCGAAGGGGGTTTCAAAACTGCCCTCGCCTTCCGTTTGACCACGCCCTTTCTCGTAGGTCACGTTTTGGTCGCCCGCATGTGCATGGAGATCGAAGTTGATCCGACCACCATCTGCCACCCACGCGTAGAAAAGTGTCGCCCCCTCTTCCATGGTTGCCTTGATCTCGGTGAACTCACCCGGTTCAAGCGTGAATGTGATTGTGTCCCGCCACGCTTCTTGAGCGTGCGCTGTTCCAACAAACAGACCAAAGATGTCGCCTAGCAGGCTGGACGACTGGTCAGGCCCATGAAGCTGTTGGTCTTGTTCGGCTTCATCCGCCAGTTCCTGCTTGATTTCACCCATCTCAGTCAGGCCAAGCACGCGGCCTGCACCCGTTGGATCGATCCCGTATTCCGCAGGCAGCACAACAGCGACCAGTATTGCCACGGCGCTGACAGCCGCGATGATGGTGGACCGAAGGAGTTGGGCTGAGCTTGGCAACTCTTCGAGGCTCGGTTTTTTTTGCATTAAACATCTGTGCTGTTCCTTATGCGGCCACGAAGTAGCCAGTGAGTTGGTACCCCATCAGCACAAAGCCGATGGTCATCATGACGACATTGACGGTGTAGGCTTGTTCGAAGAACTTGGCGCTCTTTCGCCAGTACCCCATGACGATGAGGATGGCTGCGAGTGCCAGCAGTTGACCGATCTCAACGCCAACATTGAACGCTAGAAGGTTGGGCAGAAGCCCGTCAGGTGCGATCTGATAGTCCAATATCTTCGTGGCCAAGCCAGTGCCGTGAAACAGGCCAAAGATGAAAGTCGCCGCCTTGGTATTAGGCTGGAAACCGAACCACCGCTGATAGGCCCCGAGGTTGTCGAGCGCCTTGTAGACTACCGACAGCCCGATGATGGCATCGACAATGTATGAACTGATGCCCCAGCCAAACCAGACGCCTGCAAGCATCGTGATGGAATGCCCCACGGCAAAGAGGCTCACGTAGACTGCAACGTCTTTCGACCGATGGAGGAAGAAGACGACGCCGAGGAGGAACAGGATATGGTCGTAGCCCGTCACCATGTGTTTGGCCCCGAGATACATGAAGGGGATGATGTGCACGCCCCAGATTTCTTGGATGTAGCCAGCATCGCCGGGCGTAACATCATGCGCCAATGCTGCGCTTGTCGATAGCAACAACATGGATAGGACGAAGAACGCGAGACGCTTAGAACTGCGCCTAACGCCTTCAATGAAGGTTCTCATGGATTAACTCCGCATAGTAGTTGGATTGATCAGTGGTGCGCGAGAGCCGCGCAGAGCCGATCAAGCGCGCGGAGGTCGGTCTATTCGGAACTGACGGGTGGGGCCGTTGGCGGAAGCCAGCCGTCGCCAGGCCTCGCCTAGGTGCAATTCAGGTGCGATGCCGGGGCCGCTGGTAAGAAACGCCTGATTGTGGTCATGATCCGCCACATCGTGGCTATGGCCGTGCATCGCCCAGAATAGGTCTTCTTCGAAGCCATGTGAATGGCCATGATCTTCAACCATTTCAAGATGGTCTTGGATCGTCTCAAATATCGCCGGTGCATGAGAGAATGATGGCGTTACGGACCAAACGACCAACGCTAGACAGAGGGCAGCCAAGCCAACTCTCTGAATGTGCTCGTAAGCCTGTTTCATCACATCTGTCTGCCCGGTGATCGCAGCCTTTATGCGGCCGCCATGATTTTGTTAACTTCTACCGTAGTGTGCGCCACGTGGTCAATTCCGGACAACAGACCATCGTATAGATTGGGCTGCCTTGGGCCTGCTACGGCACCCGAAGCGATAACTCCGCATAGCTGCCTTTCGTTCCTCTTGCAGCATCGGTCACGATCGGCTCCAAACGGACCTCGCCCCTCAATACAGTTCCACATCCAACCTCCCATTCCTCTCACTCAGCACATACTGACTCATCAACCATACTCGTCGGCTCTTCTAACGAAACGTTTTCAAAGACCGGCCCCGAACGCGGCAGGTTCCCCCAACCAGTTGACAAAAACAGGCGCGCTTGCCACCTAAATACAGAACCTTGACTGCGGCAGAAGTAACCCAACACCCCACAGGCAGTGTCCCGCGCAAGGTGGCTGAGGCAAGCATGCAGGTTTCGACCAAACGCAGAATTGGCAGAACTCTGACCGTCGGATGCGCGTGTATTCTGATGGCGCTTGTCGTTGTTGGCTTTACCGGACAGATTTTTGCGGTGGGGGACTCGGTTGCCCTGTTGCGTCCGCAGGCGGGGGTTTTACTTTTGCCTTGTGCGGTGTTGCTGCTCTACTTGCGCGCAAGATACATGGCTCTGACAACCTTGGCTGTTGCTGTGATGGCTCTCGGCTCCATTGCCGCCAGCTATGCTGCACCCTCTGCGGAATGCAATGGAACCTGCCTGACGCTGTACCAAAAGAATCTGATGAGCAGGGCTTGGCCTCGCTATCCTTTGGCGGACGATATCATCGCCTCCAACGCCCAGATCGTGACATTGCAGGAAGTATCCAGTCACAACCAAAAATACATGAACAACCTCTTCGAACACTATCCATCCAAGGCCGTATGCAGCTTTCGCCCCGAGCAGAGCGTTGCCATCCTGACGACACTGCCTATCGTCGAAAACTCAGAGTTTTGCCTTAAGGGCAGTGGATTGGTCGGCGTACAGGTCGAGGCACCCGATGAGACTGCGGTTTGGATCGTTTCGGTGCACCTGAAATGGCCGTTTCCATACGATCAGGCACAACAAAGCCAGGTTATCGCGGATCGCATCGCGGATCTGGACGGACCTGTCCTGATCGCGGGGGATTTCAATATGGTGCCTTGGGGGGCCAGCGTCCAAAGGATTGCGGCGGCGGCAGACAATCAAAGTTTCGGAACTGCGCTGAACACGCATAACCTCGGCAGTTGGAAGGTGCCGTTACCGATAGACAACCTGCTGTTTCCCAAAGGCACAACCGGAACTGTCGAACTGCGCCCGTTCATGGGATCGGATCATCTTGGGAAACTTGCCCGATTTCGCATTGAATAGTGTCTAAACACCGCTGTTCAGGGCAAGTTTAATGCGCGTGATCAACTGTTGTTTTCGACCAGCGTTTTCAAATTGGTCAAGCCGCGCTGGTAGTCGCCGCCCACCCAATTATCCATCATCAACCCCATCCATCTGGACATCGGATTAAGACCCAAATTAGATTCAAAGCCCCAGGTCACCAATGTCGCCCCTCCATCCGGTTCCAACAGGAAGAACGCCGAGGCTGTCCCCATCGGACCGAAATCCAGTTCCGTTAGGACCTGCTGATTCTCAGTACTTTCGACGATCACCTGCGAACCAGTACCAACCTGTGGATGGTCCGAGGCCCAGTTCAGAGTGTTTCCGACCCCACTGTCGGGTCCGGAATAGGTGAGTTGGGTGTCAGGATCACGGTGCAGCCAAGGAGACCATTGTTCCGTCTCTTGCATGGAATTCACGTAGGGAAAAATCGCCTCGGCTGGCGCATCGATGGTGATGCTGCGGGACACTTCGGCCTTGCCGGGCAACAGATACGACACCGCGATCAGCGCAACAACAAGCAGGCCCAATCCCGCCAGAATGCGTAAAAAAACTTTCATCTCAATCTCCGAAACTGGAAACGCATGCACATATCATACAGGATTGCGGCTCTGAATCAGAACCGTAATGCGTTTCGTTTCTTCGATGTCAGATTGGTGTCAGACCGAGACAAACTTCTTTTGATGGGGATCAAAGCATTCCAGACCACCCGCGCCGATATCAGTCCACAAACCATGCAGGCTCAGCGCGCCCTCTTCGACCGCCGAAGAGATAAACGGGAAGGTCATCAGGTTTTCCAAAGATGCCACAACCGCCTGGCGTTCGAATTGCCTGGCTTGATCGACCGGGTCTTCGATGTCCGCGACCAGCCCGTATTTTGGTTTTAGGATGTCCATCCAACGGCCAACAAAGCTTTCTTTGGCTTCCAGTTGCGGCGCTTCGCCCTTGCACATGTCGATGCATCCCTGAACGCCGCCACATTGCGAATGGCCCAACACGATCAGATGCGCGACCTTCAGCGCGGTAACGGCGTATTCAATTGCGGCACTGGTGCCGTGGTGATCACCATCAGGCGCGTAGGGTGGAACCAGATTGGCGATATTTCGGTGAATAAAGAAATCACCCTGGTCGGCCCCGAACATCGAGGTCACATGAACCCGGCTGTCACAGCAGGAAATCACCATCGCGCGGGGGCGTTGCCCTTCTTCTGCCAACCGCTTGTACCAAACCTGGTTCTCGGAATAAGTTGTGGCTTTCCACCCGTGATACCGCTTGACCAGATAGGTCGGCAAAGGCTTGGCAAAGTCCATTATGATGTCCCAGTTCTTCTCGCTTTAGGACGCTCTAAACCGAATTCAAGGAAAATTCGACCCATTATCCGATTTCCCCGCAAGGTTTTGCAAAGGAATTTACCTCCAATATCAGTTCCACGCCGTGGGGGCGTTAAAACTAGGGTGAATGTGGTGGATAAGATTACAACGCTTGAACACAAAGAATCCGTCCGGCTGGACCCGGATCAACTCAATGGGCTGTACCGCCAATTGGGGGACAAGAACGCGCTGGACGTGCTGTGCCGCACGGTTGAAGAACTGGCTGTACGCCTTTCAAACTGCGAACGGCACTGGCGGCATCGCGAATGGGCCGATCTTCGCAAATGTGCCAAATCGTTGGTCGCAATCTCTGAGCAAGTCGGGATGACGGCGCTGGCGCGTGTAGCCGCTGATGTGGCCCAAACCGTCGATGCCGGTGATGCGGTAGCAGCGGGTGCAACGTTGGCGCGGCTGATCCGCGTCGGTGAACGCTCTTTGACGGCCGTGTGGGATCAACAGGATCTTTCCGTCTGACAGGGGTTGCAGGCGGATCAGGCGCGGCTAGTCTGGGCTTAGAAATCAACTTCTGAGACACATATGACTCTGTCCTTTGCCGCATCCTCCGACACCTCGATACCGCTTCATGTAATCCCCCAACCGGACCTTGAAGCGTGGCTGCAAGAACAGACGCAGCACGTGCAATCCTGGGTCGCAGTAAACGGGTTTTCAGCGGCGCTGGGTCAGACATTGTTGGTTCCCGATGCAACTGGCACAGCAGAGATGGCGCTGGCCGGATACGGAACCGATGAAAAGCGCGCGCGCAAACGGTTCCCACTGGCCGCTGCTGCCCTGTCCCTGCCGGAAGGCGTCTATCATATCGCGTCTGGCCTCCCTTCGGATCGGTTAGAGATTGAGTGTTTTGGCTGGCTGATGTCTGGCTATGCCTTTGATCGCTATGCCTCACAATCCGGCGGATCAGCGGCTTTGGTCGCACCGGATGGGGTGGATGCGGCGCGCATCGAAGCAATGGCGCAGGCCGAGGCTTTTACGCGCGATCTGGTCAATACACCGGCGTCAGATATGGGACCCGAGCAGTTGCAACAGGCGGCAGAGGCATTGGCCGGAGAATTTGGCGCTGCGTGCAACGTTACCCTGGGTGACACGCTGTTAGATCAGAACTTCCCGATGATCCACACGGTCGGGCGGGCCGCGGAACAGGCCCCGCGATTGATCGAGCTGAACTGGGGCAGCAGCGGCCCCAAACTGACGCTTGTGGGCAAGGGCGTGTGTTTTGACACAGGGGGGTTGAACCTGAAACCGGGTGCTTCGATGGGCCTGATGAAAAAAGACATGGGTGGGGCCGCCAATGTGCTTGGATTGGCGCGCATGATTATGGCGCTGAATCTGCCGGTGCAGCTGCGCGTCCTGATCCCGGCTGTCGAGAACGCGGTTGCGGGCAACGCCTTCCGGCCCGGTGACATCCTGACCTCACGCAAGGGGCTGACGGTTGAGATCAACAACACCGACGCCGAAGGGCGTTTGGTTCTGGCCGATGCTCTGACGTTCGCGGATGAGGGTGAGCCCGATCTGGTGATCTCGATGGCCACGCTGACCGGCGCGGCGCGCGTCGCCGTTGGCCCCGACTTGGCCCCGTTTTACACGGATGATGAAACTTGCGTTTCGGCTCTGTCGCAATCCGCGAAGGCGTCGGCCGATCCGGTCTGGCGTATGCCGTTTCACGCACCTTACGAGGCGATGATCGAACCCGGCATCGCTGATCTGGACAATGCGCCCTCGGGCGGGTTTGCAGGTTCGATCACCGCTGCCTTGTTTCTGCGCAGGTTCGTAGGATCGCGCCGCTATGTCCATTTCGACATCTATGCGTGGCAGCCCAGCAAGGAACCCGGGCGCAGCAAGGGTGGTCTGGGTCAAGGGCCGCGCGCGATTCTGAACGCTTTGCCCGAGATGTTGGGCCTATGACTCGCCTGCGCATATCCAAGCCTGTGGTCGATCTTTTGCGCGACCCTGAAGGGCCCCGCGACAGGCAGGTGCTTTTCGGTGATACGGTTCAGGTCGCAGATGAAAAGGACGGCTGGATCAGGGTCATCGCGGACAAAGACGGGTACACTGGCTGGCTGCAAACAGATCAATTGACCCATGACATCCCCGCCACCCATTGGATTAAAGCCCCGGCGACTCATGCCTATGAAAGCGCAGACTTCAAAAGCCGCGATCTGGTATCGCTCAGCTTCGGAAGCAAGATCCATGTATTGGCGGAAACAGATCGCTATCTGGAAACCGAATTGGGCTTTGTTCCGAAGATACACACCGCACCAATCTCTGAGACCTCGCAGGACCCGGTCGCAGTGGCCGAGTTATTCCTTGGGACGCCCTATTTGTGGGGCGGAAACAGCCGGCTTGGTATCGATTGTTCCGGGCTTGTCCAAGCAGCGCTCTTGGCCTGCGGCGTGCCTTGCCCCGGCGACAGCGGCGATCAGGAAACTGCTTTGGGCACGACACTCGCTGACGGGTCAGCAGCGCAAAGGGGCGATTTGTTGTTCTGGAAAGGTCATGTGGCCTGGGTATCCGGAGACAATATGATTTTGCACGCCAACGCCAGCCATATGGCGGTAGTGTTTGAACCTATGGATCAGGCTATTGAGCGTATTCAGGCGCAGGGTGATGGTCCGGTCACGGCCCACAAAAGGCTCTAATCGGGCTTAACTGCGCGGATCAGCTTACGCTCCAACACCCGAAGAACCGCACGCAAATCGTGGCCGCGTTTTAGGATGCGGCCATCCATACCAACAACAGAATACATCCCCTGTCGGGACCTAAGCCGCGGATGTTTTTCGACACGATAGATCGGATGTTCAGCAGTGCGCCGAAAGATCGAGAACACTGCCATGTCGCGCAGGTTCGAGATACCGTAGTCCCGCCATTCTCCGGCGGCGACCATCCGGCCATAAACGGACAGGATTTGGGACATCTCATGCCGGTCAAAGGCGACGGGCATCTGCGCTGCACTTGCCGAGAACCGGCTGGGAGGCTGCATATTCATACTTCCAGCCTTGCCGGAAATCGCGTTTGAATCAAGCCTGATGCGTTACAACTTGGTAATTCAGGCAGAAGTGTTACCGCCGACCAACCTGACGGCAAATCAGGATCACCGGCAACAAACCAACGGCCAGAATGACCAGTGATGGCACTGCCGCGCCCTCCAACCGCTCATCCGAAGCCAACCTGTAGGCTTGCACCGCCAAGGTATCGAAGTTGAACGGCCGCATGATCAGCGTGGCGGGCAATTCTTTCATTACGTCCACGAATACGATCAAGAGCGCCGTCAACAGGGAAGGCGTCAGAATAGGCAAATGAACACGCCGCAAGGTCCCCAGCGGTGACTGACCCAGTGACCTCGCAGCAGCATCCATATTGGCGTGCACCGTGCTTTGACCCCCTTCATAGGCGCTGAGCGCGGCTGCCAGGAACCGCACCATATAGGCAGCGACAAGCAACCAGATCGAACCTGTGACCAGCAATCCGGTGGATACATCGAATGTCTTGCGCATCCAGGCATCCAGCGCATTGTCGAACCCGGCGAACGGTACGATCAGACCCACCGCAATCACGCCCCCCGGCACGGCATATCCCAACCGCGCCAGATAAGCCGTCGCAGAGGACGCCCGTCCGGGCCTGAGACGTTGGAAGAACCCGATGCTGATCGCCGCAAAGACAGTGATGACCGCTGCCGTTCCGGCCAGAGTCAGCGAGTTCTGGATAAACTCGATATAGCGCCGCGACAGTAGGTTTTGTTCCGATTCCAGCCCCATCTCGACCAGAATGATCACAGGCAGCAAGAACCCGAACAGAACCGGTATCGCACACAGCAGAAAGGCCCCAAAGGCGCGCAGGCCCGTCAGATCGGCTGCCGGTTGCGCCACATGTTGTTTTCCTGCCTGATAATACTTCGCCTTTCCGCGTTGGGTGCGTTCAGCCATAGCCATGACCAAGGCAAAGACCAGAAGGCACAGCGCCAATTGCGCCGCCGCCGCGCGGTCCGCCATGGAAAACCAACTGGTGTAGATACCGGTCGCAAAGGTCTGCACGCCGAAATACGAAACGGTGCCAAAATCCGCGATGGTCTCCATCACCGCCAACAGAACGCCGCCCGCAATCGCCGGCCGTGCCATTGGCAACGAAACGCGCCGAAACGCCAGCCACGGGTTGTTCCCCAACGCCCGGGCCGCCAAAAACGCCGTTGCGCTTTGCTGCAGAAACGCGGCACGCGCCAGCAAATAGACATAGGGGTACAGAACAAGGATCAGCATCACCGCTGCACCTTCGGTCGAGCGTATTTCCGGGAACCAATAGTCGCGCGGACCCCAGCCCGTTACGTCCCGCAATGTGCTTTGTACGATCCCCGGATGGTCCAGAATGAACGTGTAGGCATAAGCCAGAACATAGGCCGGGAAAGCCAATGGTAGAACCAGGGCAATCTCAAGAAACCTCACACCCGGAAATCGGGTCATCGTCACCAGCCAGGCCGCGCCGGTGCCGATGCAGAACGTACCTGTTGCGACAAGCACCACAAGGATCAGGGTGGTCACCGTATAACTCGGCAGAACGGTTTGCATCAGGTGCGAGATCGTATCGGTCCCACCCGTCACCGCTGCCAGCACCACCGCAACCATGGGCAGCAGGCAAGCCGCCGCCACAAGGTAAGCGATCCCAGCCAGCAGGCGGGTCCCGCGTACGCCACGATTGCGCGATCCGTTTTGTGAGTATTCGATCTGGGCCATCATCCCGGCTTGTGACTGGCAAAGGCGAAAGGTCCGCCTTTAATCGACCAAAAAACTCGGAAACACCAGTGCACCCGGCAACAAATCTGCGGCATTTAACGCCGCAGACGTGTTTTTTGCAGCTATTCGTAGACCCTTTGATCCTCGATGACCAAACCGTCTTTGGGAAGTGAGCCCGGGGCTACAACCTCGATCGCGCCTTTCAGCTTCAGCACTTCGGCCACCGACTTAGCATAGGCCGGGTTATCCCCGCCTGCGCTTTCGATTTGTACGGTCATCGTGTCCATCTCGCCTTGACGCATCGCGATGACGCGGGCTTTGACAATCTCGTCATGTTTGTCGACCAGTGCCGCTACCTGTTCCGGGCGCACGAACATACCTTTGATCTTGGTGGTCTGGTCCGCGCGGCCCATCCAGCCCTTGATCCTCGTGTTGGTGCGGCCACAAGGCGAAACCCCCGGCATCACCGCCGACAGATCCCCTGTCGCAAAGCGGATGAGCGGGTAATCAGGGTTCAAAGAGGTCACAACAACCTCACCCACTTCACCCGGGGCGACCGGTATACCAGTTCCGGGGGTGACAATCTCGACGATCACATGTTCGTCGATGATCATCCCTTCCATTGCTGCGCTTTCGTAGGCGATGTTACCAAGATCCGCCGTCGCATAACATTGCAGGCACGAAATTCCGCGATCCGCATATTCCTGACGCAATGACGGAAACAGCGCCCCGCCGCCAACAGCAGCTTTCGAGAAATTCAGCGAAACGCCCATCTCATCGGCTTTGTCCAGAATGACTTTCAGATAATCCGGCGTTCCTGCGTAGGCCGTACAACCGACATCCCGCGCGGCTGTAACCTGCAACTCGGTCTGACCAGTTCCAGCTGGCAGAACCGCCGCCCCGACTGCACGGGCTCCGTTTTCAAAGATCATGCCCGCCGGGGTCAGGTGATAGCCAAAGCAGTTCTGCACAATATCACCGGCGCCTACACCCGCAGCATTCAGGAACCGCCCCATGCGCCACCAGTCGTGATCCGTGCTGCCCGGTTCATAAATTGGGCCCGGCGACTGGAATACATGATGAAAATGCCGCGCGGGCTTCACCGTAAACCCACCGAAGGGCGGCCGTTCTGCCTGCGCGCGGGTCAGGTCCGACTTTCGCAACACCGGCAAAAGCGGCAAATCTTCGGTCGAAACCACTTTATTAGTGTCTGAATCCGTCAGATGCGCCGCGAACCCGGGCGCGGATGACACGCGCTTGATCTGTTCTACAAGTGCTACCGCCTGATCGGAGGCGCGTTGGTCTGCCGAACGGGTTTCGAGTGAATCGAAATAGGTCATCGCAATATCCTCCATCCGCTCACAGCCACCTCTTGCGACGGCGGTAAGACCGCACGTCACGGAAGCTTTTGCGGCCTTCATCTGACATGCCGAGGTAGAATTCTTTAACATCCGGGTTCTCGCGCAGCTCGGCAGCAGGGCCATCCATCACCACGCGTCCGGATTCCAAAATGTATCCGTAATGCGCAAACCGCAGAGCCACGTTGGTGTTCTGCTCAGCCAGCAGGAAAGACACACCCTCTTTCTCATTGAGGTCTTTCACAATGCCAAAAATCTCTTCGACCAGCTGCGGCGCAAGACCCATCGAGGGCTCGTCCAACAGGATCGTTTCGGGCCGCGACATCAAGGCCCGACCCATGGCAACCATTTGCTGTTCACCGCCCGAGGTATAGCCCGCTTGTGACTTGCGGCGTTCTTTTAGACGCGGGAAATAGTTGTAGACCAGTTCCAGATCCTGCTGGATCGCTGCAGACCCATCTTTGCGGGTATAGGCCCCCGTCAGCAGGTTTTCTTCAACAGTCAGATGTTCAAAACAGTGGCGACCTTCCATCACCTGGATGACGCCCTTTTCCACCAGATCAGCCGGGTCGCTTTCATGTACGCTTTGACCGCGATACTTGATCGAGCCTTTGGTGACCTCACCCCGTTCCGAATGCAGCAGGTTTGACACAGCCTTGAGGGTTGTCGTCTTGCCAGCGCCATTGCCTCCCAGCAATGCCGTGATACCGCCTTTGGGCACAGTCAGGCTGACGCCCTTCAGCACGAGGATTACGTGATTGTAGATCACCTCGATATTGTTGACTTCAAGCAGGGTTTCCGCCTGCACGTCAGTGGTATTTGCCGCATCCAGCATCAGCGCGTGTCCTCATGCCTGCCCAGCTTGGGGCGTCTGTAAGGAGCGGCAGCGAAACCGCCACTCCGAATGTTAGGGTGCCCCGGATAGGTTCCGGGACACTGGGTTGGTTTACTCGCAGCGCTGCGAGATGTTGTTTTCGGCCGCATAGGCTGCCGAGTCTTCCTCGATCAGCGCGTTGATGACCTCGACGTCAGTTGGCTTGAAATCCTGAACAGGGTTCCATGTTCCAGCGGCTGCATCCCACTGGACAACACCGACAAGACCCGGACCGCCGTGATTGTCACACGAGACCGCGAATTCAGGTCCAAACCCGGCCATGCCCAGCGCTTCCATCTTGGCGTTGGTGATTTCAAGCGCTTCCATGCCATCGCGCATCATCGACGCGTCGATATCTGCGGTGCCGTGCATCTCTTGCGCGGTTTTCACCGCTTCAGCGGCAAGCATCGCTGCATAAAGACCACGGTTGTATTGCACCGTGCCCAGCTGATCACCCGCACCTGCGGCCTTGCCAGAATCGACAACATATTTCTGCAGATCGTCATAAACTGGGTAATCGTCACCCAGCCCGGTGAAGGTCAGCGCCTTGTAACCGGTGGCCTTTTCACCTGCGGGTTGCACGTCGAATTCAGCGCCGGACCACCATACACCGATGAAGTTTTCCATCGGGAAGCGGATATTGGCAGCTTCCTGAACCGCAACCTGGTTCATGACACCCCAGCCCCACATGATGACAAAGTCAGGCTTTTCACGACGAATTTGCAGCCATTGCGACTTTTGTTCCTGACCAGGGTGGTCGACAGGAAGCAGTGTCAGGTCATAGCCATGCTTCTCGGCCAGTGTCTCGAGCGTGCGGATCGGCTCTTTGCCGTAAGCCGAGTTGTGATAGACCAGCGCGATCTTCTTGCCGCTCAGATCTCCGCCATTTGATTCCAGAAGATAGTTGATCGCGCCTGACGCGCCATTCCAGTAGTTGGCAGGATAGTTGAACACGTGGCTGAACACTTTACCGTTCGCCGCCGAGGTTCGGCCATATCCCATCGTGTGCAGCGGAATGCCGTCTGCGGTCACCTTGGGAATCAGCTGATAGGTAATGCCGGTCGACAACGGCTGATAAACCAGCGCGCCTTCGCCTTTGGTCGATTCATAGCATTCCACACCTTTTTCGGTGTTATACCCGGTTTCGCATTCCAGCACGCGGGCCGGAACACCACCGATGCCGCCATCGCGCTCGTTCAGCAGGGTGAAATAGTCGGCGTAGCCGTCAGCAAACGGGATACCGCCTGCAGCATAAGGGCCAGTCCGGTAGCTGAGCGACGGGAACACAAGGTCGGCCATGACCGGACCTGCGGCCATCACGGCGCCCAGCGCCAGGGTTGCCAGTTTCTTGTTCATCGGGTGTCTCCTCCCTTGATTGATCCGATGTTGTGTTTCAGGCTTTCCGCCTGTCTTTTCCTTGGGCCAGTCCCTTAGTGCGGGAATGGCCAGAGTCTGAGTTTCTCTTTCGCAACGCGCCACAATTGGGCCAGCCCGTGCGGTTCGAGGATCAGGAACATGATGATCAGTGCACCCACAATCACGAGGTTCAGGTGCGCCACGATATCTGTCGGCCAGCCAAGCAGGTCGACACCAAGCAGCTTTAGAACCACAGGCAGCAAAACCAGGAAGGCCGCCCCGGCGAATGACCCAAAGATCGAGCCTAACCCGCCAATAATCACCATGAAGAGCACCAGGAATGATTTCTGGATACCGAAGACCTCGCCCACTTCGACTGCACCCAGGTAAACCGCAAAGAACAGCGCGCCCGAGATGCCGACAAAGAACGAACTGACGGCAAATGCCGTGAGCTTGGCCTTGAGCGGGTTCACTCCAATGATTTCGGCTGCGATGTCCATGTCGCGGATCGCCATCCAGGTCCGACCTGTTGTTCCACGGGTCAGGTTACGCGCAATGATGGCGCAGACTGTCAGGAAGATCAGGCAGAACAGGTATGTGGCCCAGGCCGGCGCATTCGGACCGGTGATGATGATGCCGAACACGTCCCGCTCGGGCGCGTTGATCTGACCTGATGCGGAATAGTTGTAGAACCACGGCACCCTGTTGAAGAGCCACACCAGAAAGAACTGTGCCGCCAACGTGGCCACGGCCAGATAAAACCCTTTGATCCGCAGTGAGGGCAGGCCAAACAAGACGCCCACAAAGGCTGTGATGCCCCCGGCGAGGATCACGTGGATGAACATGCTGACATCGGGGAAAGCGGTCATCAGCTTGTAGCAGGCATAGGCCCCGACCGCCATGAAACCACCGGTGCCCAGGCTGACCTGTCCGCAATAGCCCACCAGAATGTTCAGCCCGATCGCGGCAATCGCATAGATCAGGAACGGCAGCAGCAGCGCGTTGGCCCAATAGTCGTTGATGATGAAGGGAATGATCCCAAAAGCCACGGCCAGGACGACGTAATACCGGTACCGGTCGAACTTGATCGGGAAGGTCTGGCTGTCATCAATGTACGAGGTTTTGAAATCCCCGGCTTCACGATAGAACATGTCTTACTTTCCCCATTCTTCCTGTGCCCGGTTCCGGGCTGCGGCGTCTAGTTGGTTGGATCCTTTGGCGTATCCGCTCGCCTCCGAGGCGCGCACCAGTTTCAAGTAGGCCAGGACCCCCATGATCAGGCCCGCAAAGGCTAGGATCGCGGCGATGGTCAGCTGGCCTTCGGTCAGATCATCCGAGGTCAGGGCGATATACCCGAAGGCCCAGAAACCTGCCCATGCGATCACGTTGATGATGGCGATCAGCTTGGTCATGCACTACACCCTCTCAATGATCTTCTCGCCGAACAGACCTTGCGGTCGAAACACCAGGAAGATCAGTGCAAGAACATAGGCAAACCAGTTCTCGGTCGCGCCGCCCAAGGCGGGGCCAAGCGCGAATTCAAAGAGTTTCTCGCCCACACCGATGATCAGCCCGCCCACAATGGCGCCGGGGATCGAGGTAAACCCACCCAGCATCAGCACCGGCAGCGCCTTGAGCGCGATCAAAGACAGCGAGAATTGCACACCAGATTTGGTGCCCCACATGATCCCCGCGACCAGCGCGACAAAGCCCGCGACCGACCAGACCATGATCCAGATAAAGTTCAGAGAAATGCCAACCGACAGCGCCGCCTGATGGTCATCCGCCACCGCGCGCATCGCACGGCCCTGTTTGGTGTATTGGCTGAACGCCACCAAGGCAGCCACCAGAAGCGCCGCGATGACCGTCGCCACGATGTCCAGATTGTCGATGAAGAAGCCGTAATCGAAGATGTTAAAGGTCGTCTCGTCGATCCACAGGTTGATCCCCTGAGGCAGCCCCACATCCAGCGTCTTGATTTCGGACCCCCACATCAGGTCGGCCACGCCCTCAAGGAAATAGGCCAGACCGATGGTCGCCATGAACAGGATGATCGGCTCTTGTCCGACCAGATGGCGCATTACAAAACGTTGTACCGCCCAGGCCAGCAGAACCATCACCGCCATTGTAAGGATAATCGCCACCAAAGCGGGTACGTTCCATCCAAAGTAGTGGATATGCGTTCCGAAAATCGCGTTGATCAGATGCGCAAACGGCACCTGACCCTTCATGATCCCAACCAGCGTCATCGCTGCGAACAGGGCCATAACCCCCTGCGCATAATTGAAAATCCCCGAAGCCTTGTAGATCAGCACAAAGCCCAGCGCGACCAGAGCATAGAGCACCCCGGCCATGAGACCGTTGAGGATGACCTCCATCGCAAATACGAGTTGTTCAGGCATCTGCGCCTCCCCAAATATCTGTCTGGATATCAATCATGGCTGACCCCCAGATAGGCGTCGATGACCTCTTGATTGTTGCGCACCTCATCAGGTGTGCCGTCCCCGATCTTCTTGCCGTAATCCATCACAACCACCCGGTCACTCAGGTCCATCACGACGCCCATGTCGTGTTCGATCAGAGCAATCGTTGTGCCAAACTCATCATTCACGTCGAGGATAAAGCGGCTCATGTCCTCTTTCTCTTCAACGTTCATGCCTGCCATGGGTTCATCCAGCAGCAGCAGCTTGGGTTCCGCCGCCAGCGCTCGCGCCAATTCAACGCGTTTTTTCAAACCATAGGGCAGGCGGGACACCGGCGTTTTGCGGATGTGCTGAATCTCAAGGAAATCGATAATCTTCTCGACCGCCTCACGGTTCTCCGTCTCTTCCGCCTCAGCCTTGCCCTTCCACCACGCCTGCTGAAACATGTTGGTTTTCATAAAGCTCAGCCGCCCGGTCATCACGTTGTCCAGAACGCTCATGCCTTCAAACAGAGCAATGTTCTGGAACGTCCGCGCGATGCCCTGCTGCGCCACCTCAAAAGGCCGCATTGGCGGGCGTTTTGAGCCGTGGAACCAGACCTCTCCCTCTTGCGGCACATAAAAGCCCGAGATCACGTTCAGCATCGAGGACTTACCCGCGCCGTTCGGGCCGATGATCGCCCGGATCTCACCCTCGCGAATGTCGAACGAGATATCCTTGATCGCCACCACACCGCCAAAGCGCAGGGTGATGTTCTTCATCTCCATCACCACACCGCCGATCTTGCGGCCGTCTTCGGTGACATATCCTTCGGAATTATCCAGCATCAGTTACTCCCTGACACGAAAACGAGACGACGGGCGACAGGTCGAGCGGCGCTCATTCCGCCGCAACCTTGTGTTGCGCGACCGGCACAACCGGCGCGTCTACGATCTCCAGCGTCGCGCTGATCGAGCCCTTGCGGCCATCCTCATAGGTCACTTCGGTGGTGGTCGAAACGCTCTTGGACCCGTCATATAGCGCGGCAATGATGTCGTGGAACTTGTCCTCGACAAAGCCGCGACGCACTTTGCGGGTCCGGGTCATCTCGCCATCATCAGCATCCAGTTCCTTGTGCAGAACCACAAAGCGATGCACCTGGCAGCCCGACAGCATTTCATCTGCCGCGACCGACTTGTTGACCTCTTCCACGTGGCTTCGAATCGTCTCTAACACGCGGGGATGACCTGCCAGTTCCTGATATGACGCGTAGGCCACGTTGTTACGTTCTGCCCAGTTTCCGACCGCCGTGAGATCGATATTGATGAAGGCCACGCAGCGATCCTTGCCGTTTCCGAACAGCACGACCTCAAGGATATCGGGATAGAACTTCAGCTTGTTCTCGACATACTTCGGCGCAAACATCGACCCATCGGCCATTTTGCCCACGTCCTTGGCCCGGTCGATGATCCGCAAGTGACCCGAGGTCTCTTCAATGAACCCCGCATCCCCGGTGGCCACCCACCCCTCGGCATCTTTGGTTGAGGCCGTCGAATCGGGATTGTTGTAATACTCAACAAACACACCGGGCGAGCGGTAGTGAATCTCACCCTTGTCGTCGATCTTCAGCTCCACATCCGGTGCGGGAACCCCAACTGTGTCGGCGCGCACTTCACCATCGGGCTGCACGGTGATGAAGACGGTTGCCTCGGTCTGACCGTAAAGCTGTTTCAGGTTGATGCCCAAAGAGCGGTAGAAATCAAAGATTTCCGGCCCAATCGCCTCACCCGCGGTATAGCCGACGCGAAAACGGCCATAGCCCAACGTATCCTTGAGCGGGCCGTAGACCAGCATATTGCCCAACGCGTATTTCAGCTTATCGCCAAAGCCCACCGGTTTGCCGTCCAGCAGCAATCCTCCGACCTTCTTGGCGTGCGCCATGAAGTGGTGGAACATGCGCTGCTTCAGCTTGCCCGCATCCTCCATCCGGATCATCACATTGGTCAGCTGCGTTTCGAACACGCGCGGCGGTGCGAAGAAATAGGTCGGCCCGATCTCGCGCAGGTCCGTCATCATCGTGTCGGCGCTTTCGGGGCAGTTCACGCAGAAACCGCACCAATAGGCCTGACCAATCGAGAAAATGAAATCTCCGACCCAGGCCATCGGCAGGTAAGAGAGAATGTCTTCGTTCCGCGTCAGATGATCAAACTCGGCTGAGTTCTTGGCGCTCTCGATAACATTACGGTTCGACAACACCACACCCTTGGGTTTGCCCGTGGTGCCCGAAGTATAAAGCATCACGCAGGTATCGTCGTAAGTGATCGCAGCGATGCGCTTGTCCAGTTCCGCATCAAATCGTGCATGACCGGCACTGCCCTCGGCCATGATGTCCTCAAGCGCGTTCATCTGGGAATGGTCATACTTCCGCATTCCACGCTTGTCGGTATAGAGGATGTGTTTGACCTGATGCAGGTTTTCCTGAATTTCGATGACCTTGTCGACCTGCTCTTGATCACCGCACACGACGTATTTCGCACCACAGTGTTCCAGCACATAGGCCATCTCTTCGGCGACCGAGTCCTGATACAGGGGCACCGGAACTGCGCCGACCATCTGCGCAGCCACCATCGACCAGTAATGCGCGGGACGGTTGCGGCCTATGACGGCGATATGGTCGCCTTTCTCAACACCCAATTCCAAAAACCCAAGCGCAATCGCGCGGATTTCCTTGGCGGCTTCCGCCCAGGTCCAGCATTGCCAGATCCCGAATTCCTTTTCCCGATAGGCCGGGGCATCCCCGAACTGGGTCACGTTGCGGTGTAACAGCGCCGGAAGGGAGCTTAACCCCTCAGCGCCCGACTGCATCTGAGCCAATCTTTTTCTCCTCCCCATCCGGCCCCTCCTCCGAGCCGGAAACGACAGATCGGGAACACGCCCCAGTTGTCGATGCCCCGATAAGGGACGCAGGAAAGATCAACGTCAAGTTTTGCCTGATGTTTTCTCAATTCTTACGAATTGTAACAGGGCTGGATGGACGGTGTTTCGAGCTGTACAAGCTGTGCAACCTGCCAGAATTCATTGGCGGTTGGCGGTTTTTGGCAGGAAAATCAGGTTTGATCTCTTGATCTGCAGGACGGATTTTCTCCTATCATGTGATCAGCAATGACCAAATTTGAAGGGATCGACTTGTGCATTTTTTCAAACTTTTCTCTGATCACAAAGGCGAAAGCCATTGGGAAGATGTGCCCGTGATTCTGAACGAACGCAGCTTTGCCCCACCGGCCCGAGAGATCGAGATTTCGGAACCAGAGCCCGCCCGACAAGTTCTATTTCTCAGGTTGAGGGCGGGGTGGAACGAGCCAATTCATCCTACACCTGTCAAACAAAGACTCATCTGCTTGAAAGGCGCGGTGAAAGTTACCGCAAGCGATGGTGAAGCTCGGGAAATCAGGCCAGGTGACGTGTGGCACATGGAAGACAAACACGGGAAAGGCCATCACACAGAGGTGATCAGCCGAGGCGATTTCGAAGCGGTGATTATACAATATGAATGATCCTGGCCCGCGCGATCGTTGCGATCAGGACAGATCATAAAAAAACTAAGTTAGGTCTAAGTCGGATACGCTTCTTAGGTACAAAAACGCTGCTCGAACCTACAACCAATCCCGCAATATCGGGATCAATGGCACATCCGCCGCAGGCATCGGGTAGTTCCGCAGATCATTCGCGCGCACCCATTTCAGCGCCTGACCTTCATTGGACTGCGGTATCCCCTCCCACTTGCGGCAGGCAAACAGAGGCATCAGAAGGTGGAAATCATCGTAGCTGTGGCTGGCAAAGGTCAGCGGCGCAAGGCACGAGGCCCAGGTGTCGATGCCCAGTTCCTCATGCAATTCGCGGATCAGCGCGGCTTCGGGGGTTTCGCCGGGTTCGATTTTTCCGCCGGGGAATTCCCACAGACCGGCCATGGATTTGCCCTCGGGACGTTGGGCCAGCAGGACGCGGCCCTCAATGTCGATCAGGGCAACGGCAGACACTAACACTGTCTTCATGAACGGTAATCCGCGTTGATCTCGATATATCCATGGGTCAGGTCGCAGGTCCAGACGGTGGATTTACCCTCGCCCAGCCCCAGATCGACCGCGATCACAAGGTCCTGACCCTTCATATATTCGGCCGCATCCTCCTCACGGTAGTCAGGGCTGACCCATCCTTTTTCCGCCACAAGAATGTCGCCGAACGAGATGCTCAGCAGGTCACGATCCGCCGCCGCGCCAGATTTGCCAATGGCCATGACGATACGACCCCAGTTGGGGTCCTCGCCCGCGATGGCGGTTTTGACCAGCGGAGAGTTGGCGATGGCCAGCCCGTGGGTTTTGGCGTCGGCGTCCGTAGCGGCTCCGGTCAAACGAATTTCTACGAATTTCGTTGCCCCTTCCCCGTCACGCACGACCTGTTGCGCGAGATCCAGCATCACGGTTTCCAAAGCCTCGGCAAAGGCGAAATTGCCAGTGGCGTCCACGCCAGATGCCCCGGTGGCGCACAGCAAAAGGCTGTCCGAGGTCGACGTATCGCTGTCTACGGTAATGCAGTTGAAGGTCCGGTCAGTCTGCGCGCTCAGCATGGACTGCAGCGCCGATTGCTCGACCTGTGCGTCGGTGAAGATATAGACCAGCATCGTCGCCATATCGGGCGCGATCATGCCGGATCCCTTCGCAATCCCCGCAATAGAGACTGTTTTTCCGCCAATCTCGACCTGCGCTGATGCGCCCTTAGGGAAGGTGTCGGTGGTCATGATGGCCCGTGCCGCATCCTCGATGGCATGGCGGCTCAGGCCGGATTTCAACGTCTCAAGCTGCGATACAATACGGTCATGCGGCAGCGGTTCGCCGATCACGCCGGTGGACGAGGTAAAGACACGTTCTACCGGAACGCCAGTGGCCTTGGACACGGCTTGTGTCACTTCGGCCACCGAGGTCTGGCCATAGTGACCTGTAAAGGCATTGGCATTGCCCGAGTTCACCAGGATCGCCGCAGGCCCTTCGCTGGACCCACCGATCTTGTCCTGACAATCCAGCACCGGCGCAGCCCGTGTGGCCGAGCGGGTAAAGACCCCGGCCGCCGAAGTGCCTGGGTCCAGAACCGCCAGCATGACGTCGGTACGGCCCTGATAACGCACGCCGGCCTCGACAGTTGCGAAACGCACACCGTCAATCGCGGGCAAATCGGGGAAAGACGCTGGGGCCAGCGGCGAAACCTTGGTGATCTTGGCCACGGGTCTTTACTCCTGAATCAGATCCAGTTGGCGCATGATCTCGGGGCCTGCGCCTTTCAATGCGGGACGCTCGATCTGAGCCTGCTGCGTCAGTTCATCAATGCGGGCCTGAATGGCCTCCTGCTGGATCGTCTGCACAAGCTCTTCGCGCACAACGTCCAATTCAGGCGCTTCGGTCTTGCGCTTGTCGTTCAGCTTGACCAGATGCCAGCCAAATTGGGTCTGAACCGGGTCCGAGATCTGCCCTTTTTCCAACGCGATCACGGCACCTTCGAATTCGGGTACCATCTGGCCTTTGCCGAACCAGCCAAGCGCACCTCCGTTTGGGCCGGACGGTCCGGTCGAGTTCTCGCGTGCAAGCTCGGCAAAGTCGGCACCATCATCCAACTGCGCCTTCAGCTCTTTTGCTTTTTCCTCGGTCTCGACCAGAATATGGCTGGCGTCAAATTCATCTTCGCCCGCGAAATCTTTGAACTGCGCATCATAGGCCGCCTGAATGGCCTCATCCGTGACGGCAGCTTCCGTCAACGCAGTGACAGTCTGTACTGCACGCAACGAGCGTTTTTCATTTTCCAACCGCAGGGCGTTTTCGGTGGTCAGATCTTCCTGCTGCTGGCCCAGCAGTTGCTGTTGAATCATCTGCTCCAGCACAAAGTCGAACAGAACATCATCTTCAGCCTGCAGGTACTGCTGAGGCAGCGCAGCAACGGTCGCAATCAAGTGACCAAGTGTGATTTCGTCGCCATTCACACGTGCCAAAACTGTGGACGCGTCGGGCTTGGTTTCGGCGGCCAGCGGCAGTGCCATCATGGCAGTCAGAGCCAGCGATGGCAGAAAAGTGAGGCCTTTGGGCATTGAATCATCCTATTTCCTTGCCGCGACAGGGCGCAGCGTTGACACTCTGGAACCTGCCGCTTACATCGCTTTGAAGCCTTGGACAGGGCCGCCTTTCACCCCCCGTATCTATGGGTTGCGCGCAAGGTGGGCAAGCCTGTCGAAACCAAGACAAGAACAGATCCGCTGGAGTGAACATGCTGGGACTCGGAACGCTCGCCAAAAAGGTGTTCGGAACACCGAACGACCGCAAGATCAAGGCGACCCGCCCCCTGATCGAAAAGATCAACGCATTGGAGCCAGAGTTTGAAAAACTGTCGGATCAGGGCCTGATCGACAAGACCGAGGAACTACGCAAGCGCGCTCTGGATGGCGAAAGCCTGGATGATCTGCTGCCCGAAGCCTTTGCAAACGTGCGCGAAGGGGCCAAGCGTGCTTTGGGCCTGCGCGGCTTTGACGTGCAGTTGATGGGCGGCATCTTCCTGCATCAGGGCAACATCTCGGAAATGAAGACGGGTGAAGGTAAGACACTGGTTGCAACCTTCCCTGCCTATCTGAACGCGCTGACCGGCAAGGGTGTGCATGTGGTCACAGTGAACGAATACCTGGCCAAGCGCGACTCGGAATGGATGGGCAAAGTATTTGCCGCTGTGGGCATGACCACGGGCGTGATCTGGTCGGGTCAGCCCGATCCAGAAAAGATGGCCGCATATAAGTGCGACATCACCTACGCCACCAACAACGAACTGGGTTTCGATTATCTGCGCGACAACATGAAGGCAGATCTGGAACAGGTTTATCAGAAACACCACAACTTCGCGATTGTGGACGAGGTCGACTCGATTCTGATCGACGAGGCGCGGACGCCGCTGATCATCTCGGGACCCGCACAGGACCGCTCGGATCTGTACACCGCGATTGACGCGCTGATTCCAACGCTCAGCGATGATCATTTCACGCTGGATGAAAAGTCGCGCAATGTGACGTTCACCGATGAGGGCAACGAGTTTCTGGAAGCTCAGCTGCTTGAGACCGGGCTGATACCAGAAGGCCATTCCTTGTATGACCCGGAAAGCACGACAGTCGTGCACCACGTCAATCAGGGCCTTCGCGCACACAAGTTGTTCCAACGCGACAAAGACTACATCGTGCGTGACGGCAACGTTGTTCTGATCGACGAGTTCACCGGCCGCATGATGCCGGGCCGCCGCCTGTCTGAAGGCCTGCACCAGGCGATTGAGGCCAAGGAAGGTGTGCAGATCCAGCCCGAAAACGTGACGCTGGCCAGCGTGACCTTCCAGAACTACTTCCGCCTGTATGACAAGCTGGGCGGTATGACCGGGACCGCGTTGACCGAGGCTGAGGAATTTCAGGAAATCTACGGTCTGGGCGTGATCGAGGTTCCAACCAACAAGCCAATTGCCCGGATCGACGAGGACGATCAGGTCTATCGCACCGCAATGGAAAAATACGGTGCAATGATCAGCGAAACCCAAAAGGCTCAGGAAAAAGGCCAGCCTGTTTTGCTGGGCACTACGTCCATTGAGAAATCTGAACTGTTGAGCCAAATGCTGACCAAAGAAGGCATCGAGCACAATGTTCTGAACGCCCGTCAGCACGAGCAAGAGGCGCAAATCGTTGCGGATGCAGGCCGTTTGGGTGCCGTGACAATTGCCACAAACATGGCCGGTCGTGGTACCGACATTCAACTCGGCGGCAATGTCGAAATGAAAGTACTGAAGGCACTGGCCGAAAACCCCGAGGCTGATCCATCCGAACTGCGGGCCGCAGAAGAAGCGCGCCACGCTGAGGAAAAAGAAAAGGTTCTGGCGGCGGGCGGCCTGTACGTCATGGCGTCTGAACGCCACGAAAGCCGCCGCATCGACAACCAGCTGCGTGGTCGTTCGGGCCGTCAGGGCGATCCGGGCCGCACTGTGTTCTACCTGAGCCTTGAAGACGATTTGATGCGTATCTTTGGCTCGGAACGTCTGGACAAGGTTCTGACGACGCTAGGCATGAAAGAAGGCGAGGCGATCGTCCACCCTTGGGTGAACAAGTCGCTGGAACGTGCGCAATCTAAGGTCGAAGGCCGCAACTTTGACATGCGGAAAAACGTTCTCAAGTTCGACGACGTGATGAACGATCAGCGTAAGGTGATCTTTAGCCAACGCCGCGAAATCATGTCAGCCAATGACTTGTCCGAGATCGTCTCGGATATGCGTGAACAGGTGATCGACGATCTGATCGACGAATATATGCCGCCAAAGTCCTATGCGGACCAGTGGGATACAGACGGGCTGCATGAAGCAATCAAAGACAAGCTGACCGTCGACGCGCCGGTTCAGGACTGGGCCGCTGAGGAAGGCGTGGACGACGAACAGGTGCGCGAGCGTCTCATCAAGACCGCAGATGAGATGATGGCGCAAAAAGCCGTCGCCTTTGGTCCGGAAAACATGCGCAACATCGAAAAACAGGTATTGCTGCAAACCATCGACAGCAAATGGCGCGAGCACTTGTTGACGCTGGAACATTTGCGTTCGGTTGTCGGTTTTCGCGGTTACGCCCAGCGCGATCCGCTGAACGAATACAAAAACGAAAGCTTCCAGTTGTTCGAAGGGATGCTGGACAGCTTGCGCGAAACCGTCACGCAGCAATTGTCGCGCGTGCGCCCCCTGACTGAGGAAGAGCAGAAAGAGATGCTTGCCCAGATGGCGGCACAGCAGGCACAGGCGCAACAGGCGGTGGACAAAGCCGCTGGTCAGGCCGAAGCCAAAGCCGAAGCTGCGGCATCTGGCGATGCGTTGCCCGGGTTTGATGAGACTGACCCGTCAACCTGGGGGAACCCGTCGCGGAACGATCCCTGCCCCTGCGGGTCCGGCAAAAAGTTCAAACACTGCCACGGTCGATTGACCTAACGTTAACGCCCTCTGTTCACAATGAGTCCGCCTCGCGGCCACAAATTAGCCGCGATTCGTAGCGAGAGTGCAAGCTGCTCCTTCAACTGGGGAGGGTGTCTTGTTTGTAGTTCGCAACTACGTGACCATGTGCGGAACGGTGGCATGTGCTTTGGGCATCGGCTACCTGATGCAAAACGGACCTTCTGCGCAGCGTAACGCCGCGCAGGCGGGTATTGATGTCGCATCGGCATCAGAACAGTCTTCGGTTTTGTCCGGGCTGGAGGATATCGTTTTGACCTCGGCCACACCGTCTGACGCAATTCCCGGCAATGCACCTCCTGTACCTCGTGGGGTTCCCTCTGCGGTCAGACCGACAGATTGCAACATCAGCGCCCGCGCTACCGCTGTTCCGGGCGCGATGGCCCGCCTGACACTTAAAGCGCCTTGTAACGCGGAAGAACGGGTCGAGGTCCATCATAGCGGCCTGACGGTAAGTCAGATGACTGACACGTCCGGTGCGCTGCAAATGACGATCCCGGCCTTGTCGGAATATGCGATTTTTCTGATTTCATTCGAAGACGAAACCGGCACTGTCGCCACCACTCACGTTTCTGACATTGCCAAGTACAATCGCGTTGCCCTGCAATGGCAGGGTGAGACCGAATTGCAGATCCATGCTCTGGAGTTCGGCGCCAGCTATGGCGGCGATGGCCACGTGTGGGATGATGCTTCGGCGCAAGGAACAGGCGACATTGTGCGACTTGGTCAACAGGGATTGAGCAAAACGCAGAATATCGAAGTTTATTCCTTCCCGTCCGGCGCTTCAGATCGGTCTGGCACAATCAATCTGACGGTCGAAGCAGAAGTGACCGAGGCAAATTGCGGGCATACTCTGAACGTGCAAGCGTTAGAACTTTTGTCAGACCGCCGCCTACGATCCCGCGACATGTCGCTGGACCTGCCCGATTGTTCACACGCAGGTGAGTTTCTGGTGTTGAATAATCTGCTCTCAGACCTGACAATCGCGGCAAAGTAATCCGCAGGCAGGTTTGACTCTCTTATGACATTATTCCGTGTAGCGGCAGCTGCGCTGATTTCATTTGCCACCGGCGCTTTGGCGCAGGACATCACGCTGACGTCGCATGACGGCAAGGTCGAAATAACCGGCAATCTGCTGGGTTTTGACGGCGAGTTTTATCGCGTTGAGACTCAGTTTGGCCCGCTGACAGTAGATGGCTCTGGCGTCACCTGCGACGGCCCCGCCTGTCCAAACCTGACGGATTTTGTTGCTGAGCTGTGGTTTTCCGGCTCATCCGTTATGGCTGAAACGGTTCTTCCCGCACTCATTATAGGGTTCGCACAGCAAGAGAACCTAACAGCAACCCCAGCCCGCGTAGATTCGGACAGCTTTGTCTATGAGCTCAGGCAGGCTGACCGCTCAGCACCACTTGCACGGTTTTATTTTGACGTTGGAACAACGGCGCGTGGGTTCAGGGATCTGGTTGCGGGTCAGACAGATATTGTGATGGCCCAGCGGGAGGTGCGCGAGTCAGAACGAGAGGAAGCCGAAGCCACAGGTCTGGGCGATCTGAAGCGGGCGCGGCGCTCGCGCGTCATTGCGTTGGACGCTATGGTCCCGGTGGTCGCTGCCGACAGCATGATGCAGCAAATCTCGATGGCGGATTTGGCCCGCGTTCTATCCGGGGATGTGACCAATTGGATGGATTTGGGCGGCCCGGACGCACCGATTGCCCTGCATGTCCCGGAAATGGGATCCGGGCTTGCACAAGCTGTTGAAGACCAGGTCCTGAAAACCGTGGACGCGGAGTTATCACCGACAGCGATCCCGCACAGCCGAATCCGCGATCTGACAGATGCTGTGGCCAAAGACCCCTTTTCAATTGGGATAGCCAGCAAAGCCACAGCTGATGGCACGCGCCCCCTGCCGTTGACCGGAGGCTGCGGGCATCCGCTTGCCGCCACCCGACAATCAATCAAGACCGAGGATTATCCGCTGACCCTGCCGATGTTCCTCTACCTGCCGGATCGACGCCTGCCACGGATCGCGCGGCAGTTTCTGGCATATACCCAAGGCCCCGGCGCACAGATGGCGATACGGGGCGCTGGTTATGTGGATCAATCGCCTGAAACTCTGCCAATTGGCGTGCAGGGCGACCGGCTTGCCAACGCTATTGTTACCGGCGGCGCTGAGGTCGAACTGGAAGAATTGCAGCGTATGATCGACACGCTGCGTCCGCTGTCGCGCCTGTCCTTGTCCGTTCGGTTTGAACCCGGATCATCGCGGCCCGATGCGCAGTCTCGTTCAAACATTCAACACTTGGCGCAAATGCTTGAAACCGGAACGCTGAAGGCGCGCAAGCTGGTGTTTGCTGGCTTCAGCGACGGTGATGGCGGGGCCGCTGCCAATGCCCGCATCGCCTTGCGGCGCGCTCAAACCGTGAGAAATACTGTGCTGGCGGCAATGGAATCGTCATTGCCCGAGGGTATCGAGATATCTGCCGAAGGGTTTGGTGAAGCGATGCCAATGGCGTGCGATGACACCGAATGGGGCCGCAAAGTTAACCGTCGGGTCGAAATCTGGGTTCAGTAAGCGCTACAGGAATCCTTCCGATCGAAAACTCAATTCGGTCGATTTCCCAATGATCAGATGATCGTGCAAGGTTAGCCCCAACGCCGAACACGCATCCTGAATACGGTTGGTCATATCTATATCCGACTGCGAAGGCGTTGGGTCACCAGACGGATGGTTATGGACCAAAATCAAAGCCGAAGCATTCAACTCCAGCGCGCGTTTGGCAACCTCGCGCGGATAGACCGGCACGTGATCAACGGTGCCTTTGGCTTGCTCTTCATCTGCGATCAGAACGTTTTTTCGATCCAGATAAAACACCCGAAACTGCTCGGTCTCACGATGGGCCATGGTGGTGTGACAATAGTCCAGCAGCGCATCCCAGCCCGAGATCACATGCCGCTGCATCACCCGCGCACGCGCCATCCTGTGGGCGCAAGCCTCAAGGATTTTAAGGTCGGTGACCACCGAATCGCCCACGCCCTTGATCTGGCGCAGTCGTTCTTCGGGCGCGGTCAACACGCGGTTGAAATCGCCAAACGCATCCATCAACGCACGCGCCAGCGGCTTCACGTCTTGTCGCGGGATGGATCGGAACAGCACCAGTTCCAGCAACTCGTAATCCGGCATTGCCGCTGACCCACCTGCCATGAACCGTTCGCGCAGCCGCTTGCGATGGTCTTTGATGTAGGAGGGTAACCGACCAGAGGGCAGCGGCTGCGCGGGCGCTTCGTCCGTGTCAAACAGCATAGGGGCTTCGGCAAAGGCGTTCTGGGTCATAGCTTCACCCTGACGCAGAATCGGTTTCTGATTGGTTAACGCGCCTCGCCTGCCATGCGCGCGGTGGCGCGGCGGACGATCATATGCAGAAGGATCGAGAACACACCCAGCGTCAGCATTGCCGCAAACATCAGGTCGGTCTTGGCGCGGCCATTGGCCAGCAGCATCAGATAGCCCAAACCTTGCGACGAGCCGACCCATTCGCCAATCACCGCCCCGATCGGAGCATAAACCGCCGCCAGACGCATGCCCGAAGCCAGCGAAGGCAGCGCCGCCGGAATACGGATGTGCCACAGCACCGACCGTTTGCTGGCCTGCATCGTGCGCGCCAGATCCAGATAACCCGGTGGCGTACGCATCAGCCCATCAAAAAACGACGAGGTGATCGGGAAATAGATGATCAGCACCGCCATCGCGACCTTGGACCACAGACCATAGCCAAGCCACAGGGTCAGCAACGGTGCCAGTGCAAAAACCGGCAGCGCCTGAGTGAACACCAGCATGGGCTGCACCAAAACCCGCGCGGCGCGCGAATTCGCCAATTGAAGCGCTGTGATGACGCCCAGAACCGTTCCGACAGCCAAGCCTATGACAACTTCAACTGCGGTGATCCACGCATGTTCGGCGATCAACCATCTGTTTTGCCACCAGGTTTCGGCCACCAAAGCGGGGCCGGGCAGAATGAATTTTGGCAAACCTGTCAGGGTCACGATCCCTTGCCACATGATCAATGCAAACAGTGTAGCTGCGAGGGCCGACAGGTACTTCATACTGCGTCCTCCCGCAGAAGTCGCAGCAACGCACCCTGAGTTTCCAGCGTTTCCAGATCATCCACGCTGCGTGGGGCCGGAGCATGAGGCGGGTCGCAAGGGGTCAGGCCGTGTTCGGTCATGACAACAATGGACTGCCCCAAGCGCGCGGCTTCACCGGGGTCATGCGTGACCAAAAGGACAGTTCGCCCTGCCAGAGCCTCGGCCGCCAAATCCTGCATATCGGCGCGGGTCCGGGCGTCGAGCGCTGAAAACGGCTCATCCAACAGCACGATAGGCCGATCTTCCATCAGCGTACGGGCCAGCGCGACGCGCTGTCTTTGGCCCCCCGACAGCTCGGTCGGTTTCTTGGTCATGTGATCCTGCAGGCGCATCCGTTTGATCAGGCGGTCACGCCGATCCAGATCAGGCTTTTCGCCCCGCAGCCGCGCACCAAGTGAAACGTTCTGCGCCACAGTCGCCCAAGGCAGAAGTAAGTCGTCCTGCGCCATGTAAGCCACCCGATCCGAGACCGGCAAACCGTCGCTTGCTGTTATCTGGCCCGAGAACTCGGCCCCGGTTTCCAGCCCGGCAATCAACCGCAAAACGGTCGTTTTTCCCACGCCCGATCCGCCCAGCAAACAGGTCCATGCCCCTGCCCCAAGGGTCAGGGTCAACGGAGCGAACAGGGTTGCGCCGTCGATTTTGGCAGACCCGTTTATGGTCAGATCAGGCGCAGGGGTCACGGGGTCAGTCCCATTTGCCAGAAATTCACTTCCAATTCCGTCGCCGTTCGGAAGGTTTGGCACAAACGATCCCAGCGGGGCGAAGATTCAAAATCTCCCCCAAGTCGCCGTGTTAGAGCCGAATCCAGCAACTCACCTACCGCTTGGCACGCGCCTTGATACTCTTCACCGGCATAGGTGTTGATCCAGTCGCGATAGGTCTCGGACGTCGCTTCCTCCGCCAACCGCGCACCGATCTCGCCATAGCCCATAACGCAGGGGGCCAACGCTGCCAGCAGGTCCAGCAGATCGCCGCTGTATCCCGCTTCGAGGACGAACCGCGTATATGCAAGATTTTCGGCGCGCTCGGGGGTGGCGAACAATTCATCCTGTGAGATTCCAGCAGCCTCACAGATACCGATGTGCAGTTGCATTTCTTCCGCGACCAAAGCGTTCACGGTGCCAACCGCTGTCAGCATTTCGGAATGCGTTTCCGATTTCACTACCGCCAAAGCCCAGGCACGAGAAAAATGGATCAGAAACACGTAATCCTGTCGCAGATAGTGAAGAAACGCCTCACGCGGCAGCGTGCCGTCTTTCATTCCTTCGACAAAGGCGTGGCGGGTATAGTCCCGCCACGGCCCCTGCGCCGCATCACGCATCAGCGTGAAGGCTTTGCCATACCCGTTCATTGCGCGGTCACGTCGATGGTCAGATCACTGACCGGAAGGATACTGTCGATCATGCCGCTTTCATTCAGGAACGCCTCGAACCGGGCATAGCGACCGGCATCAAAGCCTGCGGGGCGCAGTGCAAAACGTGGCAGCGTGTCGACCCAGGCGCGGGCGTTCAGCTCATCTTGCAGTTCAGGTGACGTGCTTGCGAAGATCTCCCAGCTTTTTTCCGGGTTGTTGACGATATACTGGGTCGCCTTTTCGGTCGCGGCCAAAAAGCGGGCGATCTTGTCTTTGTCCATCGTCTCGGGGTTGGCGACATAAATCAGTTCGTCGTAGGATGGCACGCCTTCTTCCTCGATGTAAAAACAAGTGCCCGGACGACCTTCGATATCCATCTGGTTGAGTTCAAAGTTACGGTAAGCCCCGATAACCGCGTCGACCTGACCGGTCATCAGCGAGGGCGAGAGCGAGAAGTTGACGTTGATCAGCTCCACATCGTCCAGAGCAACGTCATATTTGCCCAGAACGGTGCCAAGGATGGCCTCTTCGACACCTGCGACAGAGAAACCGATCTTCTTGCCCTTGAGGTCGGCGGGCGATTTGATCGGGCCGTCTTCCAGCACCAAAAGGCAGTTCAAGGGTGTTGCAACCAGCGTGCCAACGCGTTTCAGGGGCAGGCCCTCGTGGATTTGCAGATGTAGCTGCGGCTGATACGACACGGCCAGTTCTGCCTGACCGGCAGCTACCAGACGCGGCGGGGCGGACGGGTCCGCAGGTGGGACGATTTCAACCTCAAGCCCCTGCTCGGCGAAATAGCCGTTTTCCTGCGCCACAATAATAGGGCCGTGGTCAGGGTTGATAAACCAATCCAGCAGAACGGTCATCTTGTCTTCGGCCCAAGCTGGCACGGCGGCCAGAAGGGCAATGGCTGTCATCAGCTTTTTCATGTCTCGCGTTTCCTTTTCACTCACGAGGTTGAGGCCGCGACAAGGACGATCTCGCCCGGCCAATCTGGTTGTAACTGTTCGGCGGCGCGCCAAGACCGCAGGCCCGTCGCGCAGCAAAGTGCAAGCCTTTTGCCTTTGTTAGGGTCTAACTTGTGAAGTTCATTCGGCAAAAAGCGAGCGGCGTTTGGATGGGTTGCAATCGGCGCTTCTTCGACACCGCGCAGCTCCACGATCTGGTCGGTATCCGTCAGTTGACTGGCAGAGAGGAACCGAAAGCACGTATTCGGCTCGGGTGCATCGTCAAACCGGAACCCAGTACTGCGCAGGGTACGCGCGTCATACTGCACCATCTGCCCCAAAGGTGACGGCTCCAACCCGAGGATCAGGTTCAGCACCATCTGCGCCTGCATCGCCCCGATCACGCCAACCACAGGACCCAGAACGCCCGCTGTCGCGCAACTGGCCCCACTGTCCGGCGCATCCGGGAACACAGCGCGCAGGGATGGCGCACCGCCACAGAACCCGCCGACATAGCCGGAAAGCCCCAGAACCGATGCGCTGATCAACGGTTTGTCTTGCTCCAGGCACGTGTCCGACAGGATATAGCTGGCCGCGTGACTGTCAGCGCAATCCAAAACGGCATCGGCTTGCGCGACCAGAGAGGCCGCATTTTCACTGGTAAGCGCGTGATTGAAGGCAACAACTTCAACCTCGGAATTCAACGCGCGGCACCGGTCGGCGGCCCGCTCTGCCTTGGGCTGTCCGCAATCGGCCTCAGCAAACAAGGTTTGCCGATGCAGATTCGACAGGTCCACGTTGTCACCATCTACAATCGTGATCTGCCCCAAACCAGCCCCGGCCAAAAGCGGAAGGACCGGCGCGGCCAACCCGCCCGCGCCAACCACGAGAACATGAGCCGAAGTCAGGCGACCCTGCCCTTCTTCGCCCACTTCTGGCAAAAGCGTCTGACGGGCATAGCGGCTCATCGCGTGGCCTCGATCCACGCGCGCACCCGCGCTTCGGGGTCAGCATTCAGAGTAATGTCCGTCACGGCCGAGACAATATCGGCCCCGGCCTCTATAACACCTGCCGCGCGCTCAACACTCATACCACCGATGCCCACCAAGGGAATGTCGCCAACGCGAGCCTTCCATTCGGTCACGCGGGGCAGGCCCTGTTGATGCCATTTCATCTTTTTCAGGATGGTTGGATAGACGGGCCCTAACGCCACATAGTCGGGATCCATGGCCAACACGCGCTCAAGCTCATCATCGTCATGGGTAGAAACGCCCAGCTTTAGACCCGCTTTTCGGATGGCTTTCAGATCTGCATCGTCCAGATCCTCTTGCCCCAGATGAACCCAGTCGCACCCCAGATCAATGGCATGTTGCCAGTAATCATTGATCACCAGAACCGACCCATGATCGCGGCACAAATCGCGCGAAGCCGCTATCTGGTCGCGCACCTCATCATCCGGCTGATCCTTGACGCGCAGCTGCACCAGCTTGATACCCAGCGGCAACATCCGTCGCAGCCAGTCCGAGTGATCGAAGATCGGATAAAAACGGTCCAGCGTCATGACAGGAATGCCTTTCCAACAACAGGGGTAGAAGGTTCAGCCATATCGCGCGCCTCGATCGGGTCAGCCTGATGGGCCAACTGCCCGGCCAGCGTCGCCTGCGCCATCGCTTTGGCCATCAGAACAGGATCCCCGGCGCGAGCCACGGCAGTGTTCAACAGCACGGCGTCATAGCCCAGCTCCATCGCGTGGGCCGCATGGCTGGGCAGGCCAATACCGGCATCGACCACCAGTGGAACGTCCGGAAACTCGGCCCGCATCGCGCGCAAGGCATATTCGTTGTTCAGACCACGCCCAGACCCAATCGGCGCGCCCCAAGGCATCAGCACCTCGCACCCTGCTTCCAGCAGGCGTTCGCCCACGATCAGATCATCGGTGGTATAGGGAAAAACCTGAAACCCGTCTTCAGTCAGGATGCGGGCGGCTTCGACCAACTGGAACACATCCGGTTGCAGGCTGTCGGTGTGTCCAATCAGTTCCAGCTTGATCCACGGGGTCTCAAACACCTCACGGGCCATATGGGCCGTGGTCACAGCCTCTTTCACTGTGTGGCAACCAGCGGTGTTGGGCAGGATCAGGACGCCCAGTTCCCGGATCATCTGCCAAAAGGTCTGCCCGGCACCGGATTCACGGCGCAAGGATACGGTTGCAACACCCGCACCACTGTCGCGGAAAGCCTGCTCCAAAATGGCCGGGCTGGGATACTGGGCCGTGCCGAGCATCAAAGGGTTGGGCAGTTCGGTTCCGTAGAAGGTCTTCATGCTCACCCTCCCTGCATCGGTGCAACAACTTCGACCCGGTCGCCATCGGCCAGTTCGTGCGCAATGCGTAGACTGGACGGCACGAAATCCTCGTTCACTGCGGTGGCAACGCGGCCAGTGAAGCCGCATTCGTCCAGCAGCTCGGCCAGGGTTTCGGCGCGTACGTCCCGCGCCTCTCCGTTAAGCACGATCTTCATCGACCATCTCCGAATGTGTGTTGTCCAACGCCAGATCCGCCACACCCTGCGCCAACGCCGGGGCCAGCAGGTAACCGTGTCGATAAAGCCCGTTGGCATAGATTGTCCTGCCCAAGCGGCGGATGCGGGGCAAATTATCGGGAAAGGCGGGGCGCAGGTCGACGCCGATTTCCAGCACCTCAGCCTCACCAAAGGCCGGGTTCAGGGCATAAGCCGCGCTGAGCAGTTCCAGCATGGACCGGGCCGTGATGCGGCTGCTGTCTTCGCTTTCGATCATGGTCGCACCCAGCATGTAGATGCCATCGCCCCTCGGCACGATGTAAAGCGGCATTCGAGGGTGCAACAGGCGCACAGGACGGTTCAGCGTCACGTCGGGGCAGCGTACGACCAGCATCTCGCCCTTCACGCCCCGCAGATCGTGAAGATATTCGCGCGCGTGCAAGCCGCGGCAGTCGATTGCGTTTCCAAGTTGTGCTGGGGCCAGTTTCCGGTGGAACTCCACCCCTTGATCTTTCAGACCTCGATAGAGGTCCTGCAACGCCTGACGGGGGTCAAGATGAGCTTCTTGGTCAAAGAACAGGCCCTTCCCAAACCCGTGTAGGTCAGGCTCTAACTCAGTGAGTTTCGCGCGATCTACATCAACAAACGCCTCAGTCCGGCGCGCAAACCTGCGCAGGTCGGGCAGGTCTCGTGTATTGGCGACAACCAGCGTACCGCACCGCTGTACCTGTGTGCGACCAGCCCACCAGTCGATTGCCTGCTGACCCAGTCTCAGCACCGGTTCTTCCGCGTTTTCATATTCACACCAGGGGGCCAGCATGCCCCCGGCCCACCACGAACACCCGTGCGGGCCAGGCGGGCCGCCGGGATCAAACACCTGCACCTTCGCGCCGCGCGACACCAGTTCGCTGGCGACGGCCAGACCGGCAACCCCGGCTCCTATGACAGACCAGACGGTCACTTGGGCCAGACCTGATGGAAATGATGCACCGGACCATGCCCGGAACCCACGTTCAGCTCATCTGCGCGTCCAATCGCGCCTTGCAGGTATTCATGCGCCTGCGCAGCGGCCTCCTTCAAAGGCAGACCCTTTGCTAAACCAGCGGCAATCGAGGATGACAAGGTGCATCCGGTCCCATGCGTGTTTTTGGTGTTCAGGCGCGGGGCCAGAAACTCTGCCACGATACCTGTCGGGTCGATCAGCAAATCATGACACACCTCGCCCGCACCATGACCGCCTTTCATCACCACAGCGCGCGCACCCAAGGCGCAAAGAGCCTGACCCTGAGCGGCCATCTCCTCGGGCGTTTCGGCCTCTTGTGCATCCAACAGGCAAGCGGCTTCGGGCAGATTTGGGGTCAAAACCGTCGCCATCGGCAACAGCATATCGCGCAAGGTTTGAATTGCCTCTTGCGCCAGCAAGGCGTCACCGGACTTGGCGATCATCACCGGGTCCAGAACAATGGGGCCTTGAAAGTCAGCCAGCCCCTTGGCAACGGATTGAATGATCTCGGGTGTAGCCAGCATACCGATCTTTACGGCTTTGACGTCCAGATCGCCCAGCACTGCGTGAATTTGCGCCTCGATCACGTCCAGAGGGATACCATGCACCGCTGTGACGGCCTGTGTGTTCTGTGCGGTGACAGCGGTGATCACGCTGGCCCCAAAAACACCAAGTGCTGACATGGCCTTCAGATCGGCCTGTATCCCGGCACCGCCGCCGCTGTCGGATCCCGCAATGGTCAAGGCAATTGCAGCCATGTCGTCGCTCCATCTTCTTTGGGCAACGATGTAGGAAAACTGTCTGCATTCATAAGACCGTTCCCTACGCCGGAATTGCCCGGATCAGGTTCGATGGGTTAGCGCAGCCGCGCCTCTCAGCCCTGCGATCAGGGCACCCCAACGGTTGGCGCAGACAATCTCAGCCGCCGACGCCAAACGCAAGAGCCAATTGGGCGTAATCAGCCTGCAAACTGGATATATCGCTGACCCGTTTTGTCACACGCATAGCAGGGCGGCAGGCGCACAATGAAAGAGGCGCGGCACCCGGGACCGGGAAACCGCGCCTTTTATCGGTCTAAAAGCAATCAGACGCGCGTTGACGTCTGATTCAAATCGATCAGCTTTTACCTTTCCAGGGCACCAGAACACGTTCGGCCCAGCGCATCAGCATGTCGATACCGAAGCCGATGACGCCAATCAGGATGATACCCATGATCACGATGTCGGTGTTCTGAAATTTCGAGGCAACCATGATCATCATGCCAGCCCCTTTTTCAGCAGCGACCAGTTCTGCAGCAACAACCGTGCCCCAGCAGACGCCCATCGCAACCCGCGCACCGGTGAAGATCTCGGGCAGCGAGTTGGGGATGATCACATAGCGCATCACCTGCCACTTTGACGCCCCAAGGGAATAGGCCGCGTGTACCTTCGAGATGTTCACGCCGGACACACCAGAACGGGCCGCAATCGCCATGATCCACAGCGCCGCCAGGAACAGCAGGATGATCTTGCCGCCCTCACCAATCCCGGCCCAGATGATCACCAGCGGGATCAAGGCCAGCGGCGGAACCGGGCGCATGAATTCGACGATCGGGTCGAACCATCCACGGAACCAGTTGGACAGGCCCATTGCATATCCCAACGGAATGCCCACAAGCGATCCCAGAAGGAAGCCCACGATCACGCGGAACAGCGAATAGCCCAGATGCTCCCAAAGGGTGAAGTTCCGGAAGCCTTCGCTGGCAATCTCGCCCAGCCGTTCGAAAACGTTTTCCGGTGCGGGCAGCCAGATCGGTTCCATCTGCCAGCCTTTGTCCGGGTCAATATTGAGTGTGCCACGCTGCGACATGACCACACGGCCGAAATCGGTGTTCACGACGCCACCCGGTTCAATCGGCTGACCATTCACAGCAACGATCTTGGCCCCCTCGTCGCGGCCGACCTCATCATTTCGGTCAAGACGGGCCAGTTTGCTGCGATAAGCCTGAACCACTACGGCATCGTCTTTGGCAAATCCGTCGCCGGGTGCGACCTCGGGTTCGTCCACCGGTGCGTCCGCAGGGTGTACAATTACCGTCACCGTGGCGTCATCGGTCTGACCATCTGCCGTTTCCACCGTGTAGGTGAACGTACCTTCTCCGACATACGGCCCCGGCGCGTGCAAGAACGACGGCAACAAGGCCGACCCGGTGAATGCGCCCCATAGCACGAAGATGGCGATGATTGAGATGATTGACGCCTTACGATCCGAGACAACGGCGCTTTCATCGCCAAAGGTGACCGTCTTTAGAGATGTGAAATCATGGCGGTCTGTGCCTGCAGTCACCAGTTTGACCACAAAGAAAGCGCCGATGAATATCGCGATATAGATCAGAATGGGGATCATTGCGCTGCCTCCGTCCGACCCATGATTTCTTCTTCCATGTCCCAGATCATGCCCAGAATCTCTTCGCGGTTGGTGGCGAAGTCAGGGTGTTTCTTGACCTCACGCAGATCCTGGTCGACGCCCATATCTGCGAAGGGAAGGCGATATTCCTTGTGAATGCGCCCCGGTCTAGGTGCCATCACCAACAGACGCTCACCCAGCAGCAGCGCCTCTTCGACAGAGTGGGTGATCAGGATGATAGTCTTGCCGGTCTCTTTCCAAAGTTTCAAAACCAGCGATTGCATTTTTTCACGGGTCAGCGCGTCCAGCGCACCCAGCGGTTCGTCCATCAGGATGACATCGGGGTCATTGGCCAGACATCGCGCCAGCGCCACACGCTGCTGCATCCCGCCAGACAATTCATAGATCGCCTTTTCCTTGAAGTCCTGAAGGCCCACGACCTCAAGCAGATGATCGACTTCGGCCGCGTATTGCGCTTCCTTCTGGCCCTTCATCCGGGGACCAAAACTTACATTGTCACGCACGCTCATCCATTCGAACAAAGCGCCTTTTTGAAACACCATGCCACGCTCGGCATCAGGGCCAGTGACCGTGTGGCCATTCATCACAATCTGCCCTTCGGTCGGGGCCAGAAAACCCGCAACGATGTTCAGCAGTGTGGTCTTGCCGCAGCCCGAGGGGCCCAGCACGCTCATCAACTCGCCTTCGTTCAGATGCAACGTGACATCTTTCAACGCCTGCACTGCCGTTCCATTGGGCAGGTCGAAGCGCATAGAGATGTTTTCGATGGATAAACCTGTCATATCCGTCTCTCTTTGATACAGGCGCCCTCACGCGCGGGCGGCGCGCCCAATTGCCGGGTCAGCACCGGCGGGCGCATCGAAATGCGCCACGCCGGACTCTGTTACTTGCCGTCGGCAATCGTCATCGGTTCAGTGTTGACCGAGTTGGCATAGCTGTCCAGCGCACCGTCGATGCTGCCGGCTTCGACAAACACGTCGGCCACACCCTTCATAAAGGTCTGCACATTGCCGCCCAGCCATTTCTCGGACAGCTGATCATCCATGCTGGGGAAGCCCATTGTCCCAATAGCGGCGCGTGCGCCATCAAGGTCCATGCCGGATTCCTTGGCAATAACCTCAAGCATCGCATCACCGCCGGCACCCGAGTTCCAGCGCTCGTTTGCATCTGCAGTTACCTGCAGGAACTGTGCGACCAGTTCCGGATTTTCCGAGATAAAGCTTTCCGGGGACGAGGTTACGTCGAACACAAGAATGCCCAGTTCTTCTTTCTCGGCACCAGTCAATAGAACGTTCCCGTGTTCTTTCATACGGGACAGACCGCCGCCATATCCGCAGGCGAAATCAACCGCGCCCTGGCTCAGGGCTGCCGCACCTTCAGGCGGGGCCATGTCGACAACTTCAAGGCTGGCCAAGTCGATTCCGAAATGATCCATCTGGCGCAGGAAGCCATAATGCGCAGCTGTACCCAGCGGAACAGCGACCTTTTTGCCCGCCAGTTCGCTGGCGTTTTCCTTGTCGATCTCCAGCGCTTCCGACACGACACAGTTGTCATTCTCGGAATACGTCACGGCGACATCAACCACCTGAATCGCCTGGCCGGCGGATGCGGCAACAACGAAAGGCGGAATGCCCTGGCTGACCGCAATCTGTACGTCGCCCGAAGCCATCGCCGCGCTCATCGCGGTGCCGGTTTCAAAACTCACCCAGTTGACCTTGAGGCCAAGCGCTTCGTCATAGGTTCCGTTGGCTTTGGCTTCCAGCATGGGCAGGGGCCATTCCAGGAAGTATGCGACTGTGATTTCTTCCAGATCCTGCGCAAGTACCGCATGGCTTGTCAGTGCAAGCACACTGGTCGCGGCGAGAGTAGCGAGTGTCTTCTTCATAGTATCCTCCGGTTGGGTCACTTTTTGTTTTCAGCGCGAACCGCCGTTTTATCTTTTGAGGGAGCGTTGGTTGCGTCTTGCGACACGGTGCCGAGTCTTTTGCACACCGCTTACCTTGAAGCCCTTCGCTCTATCGTGGTGCAGAACAGTTGTTCTGGAATAAAACACTAGAGAGTGCGCGTTCTTTCCGTCAACTGTTTATTGTTCAACTATACATAAACAAGCGCTCAAAAGCTTGAAATGAACAAAATCTCGTCGTAGTTCTGCAATGTAGTAGATGTGAGATCAGGTATGGCAAGACCCACAGACAGTTCCATCGTCGCAAAATGCGCAAGGATCATGGATGTCCTAACCCATGCGAAACGGCCGATGGTGTTTTCAGACATTGTCGCACAGACGGGCTTTGTCAAAAGTTCGTGCCATCGCGTCCTTGCCGTTCTGCAAAGCGAAGGTCTGGTCGAGTATGAGAAAACCGGCAGAACCTACAAACCCGGGCCGCGGTTTCAGGCATGGGCGCGTGCAGGGTTCCGCCACCCCGATCTTCAGCAAGTTGTCGCCGAACCCGTTGACCGCCTCAGCGAAGTGACCGGTATGAACATTGCGCTGTCCGTTCTGGATGGCGATACCATTCTGTACCTGCGAACGTCCAACCATGTCGCGATTCGATATGCTGCGCGAACAGGTGACCACGCGCCGCTACATTGCACCGCCGCAGGCAAGGTTTTCCTGGCGTTTATGACTGAAAAGCAGCGCAATTCCGTACTGGGGTCATCTGGGTTGGAAAAGTTCACCGAGTTCACCAGAACCCACCTGCCTGAGCTTGAAGCGGATCTTGATGTCGTTCGAAGCCAGGGTTACGCGATGGTCGTCAAAGAAGAGTTCCTGCAGGTCATGGGCATGTCCGTCCCGATCTGGAATGAACAGGGTAAAGTAGCCGCCTGCTTGTCAATGTGGACTTTGACGGCAGAAAACACACCTGACGAATTGCGCGCAAATCTCAACTTGCTGAAACAAACCGCCGCCGAGATCTGCGACCAGATCGGAGGTGAAGCACCCGAAAACTTCGGCTTGACGACCTGAGTTTTACTATCGAATAATGGAATAAATGTTCCGTAATGCGAGAGTAAAATGCTTGCAACGCCGCCCGCCGTGGCGACACGGCCAAATTCGCTTTGGGCAACCACGGCACCAAAGAAGCTCGACAGTCCGCAATTGTCCGGCGATCTGCGGGCGGATGTGGTCATCATAGGCGCTGGCTTTACTGGCCTGCGTGCAGCGCTGGCCCTTGCCGAAGCAGGAACGTCTGTTGTTGTGCTTGATGCCGGTGACGTCGGCTGGGGTGCTTCGGGTCGCACGGGCGGGCAGGTTAATCCGATGCTGCCCTTCAACTCGCCCAAAGACTTACGGCGTATGCTTGGACAGACATATTTTGAACGCCTGACCGAAGCGTCGCTGAATTCCGCAGACGAATTGTTTACCCTGATCGACACCTATCAAATCCCGTGCCAGGCCCGGCAAAAAGGGTGGTTGCGCGTGCTGCATAATGACCGGGCGTTGCGCAAGGCCGAGGCAGATGTGAAAGCCTGGAACGACTTTGGCGCAGGAATGGAGATTTTGCGCGGGGATGATCTGCGAATCGCATCAGGCACAACTGCCTATTCCAGTGGCGTCGTGACCCCACGCGGCGGCGCGGTACAGCCAATGATGCTGGCGCAAGGAGTCGCAGGTGCTGCCCAACAACGTGGCGTTTCAATTTTCGGAAACAGCGCTGTCACCTCGATGAACAAGGTAGGCGGCAAGTGGCAACTGCGCACGGATCACGGGTCGGTCACGTCCGACACTGTGACTGTTGCAACCAACGGCTATACCGGCCCGCTGGTGCCGAAACTACCCAACAGCATCTTACCCCTGACCCCGATTCAGATCGCAACAGACCCGTTGCCGGAAGACGTCATCGCTTCGATCCTGCCGCAGGGACACACGATCTCGGACAGCCGACGTATCATCATGTACGCACGGCGAGAGCCGGACAATCGGTTGGTTTACGGTGGGTTGGGGCGTGTGGATGGCGCAGGCAACTTGGGCGGTTTCGATTGGCTTCAACGAGACGCCGAACGCGTTTTCCCTCAGTTGAAAGGTGCCAATTGGTCCCATCGCTGGGGAGGGCGCATTGCGGTAACAGACGACCACCTGCCCCACCTGCATGAACCTCAGCCGGGTCTTTTAATCGGGCTAGGATACAACGGACGCGGCGTTGCCATGTCACATGTGATGGGCCGTGTTCTGGCAGAGCGTGCCTTGGGCGCTGACCCTGAGTCTTTGACCTTTCCAACAACCCCTGTGCGAACCATGTCCTATCGCCCGTTCAAGGTTGCAGGTTTGGGAACGGCGATCTGGTCGATGCGTTTGATGGATTGGCTGGAAACCAGATAGCGCCAAACGACACCGTGTCGTGTTGGTTTTCACAACTGCCAAAACGTAAAAGAGGCGGCAATCGCCGCCTCAGTCTCAGCCTTTCATTCCGTCCCAGAAGGATTTGACGGAAGAGAAAAAGCTTTTGGATTCCGGGTGGTTGTCTTCGCCCAGGTCCTCAAACTCACGCAGCAGCTCTTTCTGGCGGCTGGTCAGGTTGACCGGAGTTTCCACCGCCAGTTCGATGAACATGTCACCAACGCCACCACCACGCAGCGCGGGCATACCCTTGCCACGCAGGCGCATTTGGCGACCTGACTGACTGCCTGCCGGAATCTGGACACGCCCCCGTCCGCCATCAATGGTCGGCACTTCGATCGAACCGCCCAGCGCCGCCTTGGCCATGCTGACCGGAACCCGGCAATAGAGGTTTACGCTGTCGCGTTCGAACAGCTTGTGGTCAGAGACCTCGACAAAGATATAGAGATCGCCCGGAGGACCACCGCGCATCCCAGCTTCGCCCTCGCCAGCCAGCCGAATCCGTGTTCCGGTTTCAACACCAGCCGGGATATTGACGGACAAGGCACGGTCTTTTTCGACACGACCTGATCCCTGGCAGGATTTGCAGGGGTTCTTGATGATCTGACCCAGCCCTGAACATGTCGGGCAGGTGCGCTCGACCGTAAAGAAGCCCTGTTGCGCCCGCACCTTACCCATGCCTGAACAGGTGGGGCAGGTTGTCGGTTCAACGCCACCTTCAGCGCCGGTTCCGTCACAGGACGAACAGGCCACAGCGGTAGGGACGTTAATGGTTTTCTGCAGGCCCGAGAACGCCTCTTCCAGCGTCACGCGCAGATTGTAGCGCAGGTCTGATCCGCGCGCGGCACGACGCCCGCCGCCACCACCGCGTTGACCGCCCATGAAATCGCCGAACAGATCATCGAAAACGTCCGAGAACGCGCTGGAAAAGTCGCCCTGACCAAAGCCGCCGCCGGGACGCCCGCCGCCGCCCATGCCGTTTTCAAAAGCGGCATGGCCAAAACGGTCATAAGCGGCCTTGCGCTCGGCGTCCTTCAACACGTCATAGGCTTCGTTCGCTTCCTTGAACTGCGCCTCGGCATCCGGGTTGTCTTTGTTGCGGTCGGGATGCAACTCTTTGGCTTTCTTGCGAAAACCTTTTTTGATCTCGTCCGCCGATGCACCCTTGGCTACGCCGAGCACATCGTAATAGTCGCGTTTTGACATCAGTGTTTCCTTCTGCCTCAACGTAATCGGGCCGGCCCGGCGAGCGGACCGGCCCAGATTGGCCCGGTTACCCGTTACTTACGCTTGTCGTCGTCCAGATCTTCGAACTCGGCGTCGACAATGTCATCATCGCCCGGTGCGGCATCTGCGGCGGCAGGCTCATCTTCGCCCTCTTCGGCTTGCGCCTTGTAGATGGCTTCGCCCAGCTTCATGGCCGCTTCGGTGACGTTCTGGATGCCCGACTTGATCTTGTCGGCATTCTCGGTTTCCAACTCGTCCTTCAGTGCGGCAATCGCCAGCTCGATGGCTTCGATGGTGGTCGGGTCGACCTTGTCGGAATGCTCTTCCATCGACTTCTCGGTCGAGTGGATGAGGCTTTCCGCCTGGTTCTTTGCGTCGACCAGCTCGCGGCGTTCCTTGTCGGCTTCCGCGTTCTCTTCGGCGTCCTTGACCATCTTTTCGATATCCTCGTCGGACAGACCGCCCGAAGCCTGGATGGTGATCTTCTGCTCTTTGCCGGTGCCTTTGTCTTTGGCCGAAACCGAGACAATACCGTTGGCGTCGATGTCAAACGTCACCTCGATCTGAGGCATACCGCGCGGTGCCGGTGGGATGTCTTCGAGGTTGAACTGACCCAGGATCTTGTTGTCCGCAGCCATTTCACGCTCACCCTGGAACACGCGGATGGTCACGGCATTCTGGTTGTCCTCGGCGGTCGAGAAGACCTGAGACTTCTTGGTCGGGATCGTCGTGTTGCGGTCGATCAGGCGGGTGAACACGCCACCCAGCGTCTCGATGCCCAGCGACAGCGGGGTCACGTCCAGCAGAACAACGTCTTTGACGTCGCCTTGCAGAACACCGGCCTGAATGGCGGCGCCCATGGCAACCACTTCGTCCGGGTTCACACCCTTGTGCGGCTCTTTACCGAAGAACTTGGTGACCTCTTCGATCACTTTCGGCATCCGGGTCATACCACCGACCAGAACAACTTCGTCAACGTCAGCAGCCGACAGGCCGGCGTCTTTAAGAGCAGCGGCGCAAGGCTTCATCGACTTCTTGATCAGGTCCGCAACCAGCGATTCCAACTTGGCACGGGTCAGTTTCATGACCATGTGCAGCGGCTGACCGTTCGAACCCATCGAGATGAACGGCTGGTTGATTTCGGTCTGCGAGGTCGACGACAGTTCGATCTTGGCTTTTTCAGCAGCTTCTTTCAGACGCTGCAGCGCCATCTTGTCTTGGGACAGATCGACGCCGTGTTCCTTTTTGAACTCATCCGCCAGGTAGTTGACGATGCGCATGTCAAAGTCTTCACCACCCAGGAAGGTGTCACCGTTGGTCGACTTCACCTCGAACAGGCCGTCATCGATTTCCAGGATGGTCACGTCGAAGGTACCACCACCAAGGTCATACACCGCGATGGTTTGGGTTTCTTCCTTGTCCAGACCATAGGCCAGAGCAGCCGCTGTCGGTTCGTTGATGATCCGCAGCACTTCCAGACCAGCGATTTTACCGGCGTCTTTGGTGGCCTGACGTTGTGCGTCGTTGAAGTAGGCCGGTACGGTGATGACCGCTTGCGTGACTTCCTCACCCAGATAGCTTTCAGCCGTTTCCTTCATCTTACCCAGAGTGAAGGCCGAGATCTGGCTTGGAGAGTATTTTTCGCCGCGGGCTTCGACCCACGCGTCGCCGTTGCCGCCATCAACAATGGCATACGGCACCATTTTCTTGTCTTTTTCGACTTCAGCATCATCCACGCGACGACCGATCAGACGCTTGACGCCAAAGATCGTGTTGTCGGGGTTGGTGACCGCCTGACGTTTTGCAGGCTGACCGACCAGTCGCTCATCTTCGGTGAAGGCGACGATCGAGGGCGTGGTCCGCGCCCCTTCAGCGTTTTCGATGACCTTCGGCTGCGAGCCGTCCATGATGGCCACACACGAGTTGGTGGTACCGAGGTCAATCCCGATTACTTTTCCCATTTTTGCAATCCCTTTCTCTTCAAGGCGATGTCCCGAGAACCGGACCCGTTACGGCATCCTGTCCCCGATCTGATGTGCGCGACAGCACTACCATCGCGCGTCCCGGCGTATATAAGGGCCAGACCAAGGGCCTGCAAGCACCGTAAAAGGCAGGTTTTCGGGAATCTGTGGCCTTTTTTGGCAAGGATTTGGAAAGGATTGGGGTTTCCGGAATGGCGCGGCTGGTTTTGCGTGGGTTCGATATCAGAAAAGGCTATCTGGATCCTGCCGCTCAGACGCAGGTCATTGCCGATTTGCGACCGATTCTGAAAGCGGCACCCTTGTTTCGCCCCGTTACGCCTTCGGGCAAAGAAATGTCGGTGCGTATGACATCGGCCGGGGATTTGGGTTGGGTGACAGACAAGGCAGGCTATCGCTATCAGGAACAGCATCCCAAGGGCGGAGTTTGGCCCGGCATTCCCGACAGTATTTTGGGTATCTGGCATGACTTGGTCAGTACGGAACGTGAACCGGATTGCTGTTTGGTCAATTACTATGGCGAAGGCGCAAAGATGGGCCTGCATCAGGACAAGGACGAGGCTGATTTTTCCTGGCCCGTGTTGTCAGTTTCTCTGGGCGATGACGCCCTGTTTCGCATTGGCAACACGACCCGCGGCGGCAAGACCGAGTCGATCTGGCTGAGCTCGGGGGATGTGGTCGTTATGGGTGGGCCCGCACGGTTGGCATATCACGGGGTGGACCGGATCAGGTTCGGATCGTCGCGCTTATTGCCCAAGGGCGGGCGGATCAATCTGACATTGCGGGTGGCGCGTTAACGGCGGGCGTTCCAGCTTTGCGAAACATGCTGGCGCGTAAAGAACTCACCCATCAATCCGATCATCAAAAGGGCGATCCCAACCCACACCGCGTACTCCCAACTGGTATTACGGGTGAAGTAGTTGCGGAAAATGAAGCCGCGACATTGATCGATGATGTGGAAAAGCGGATTCCACGCAAACATCATCAACAACCAACCACCCATAGTGTTTGCGACAAACATCTTTCCCGAGAAAATCATATTCATCCGCCGATAAATATTCGTCAGCATGGAAACAGTTTTCGGGAACCAGGGCTTGATGGCCATGAACACAAGTCCGATCGCGCACCCCGTAAACCACGCCAGCAGCACCATACCAAAGGCGCCACCAGGGTTCTCAATCTCTAACGGAGCGACCGCGACACTGTATATGAACAGAAGGACGAACATCGCCATCACCTGCTTGTACAGAGTGCTGAAAGCGGCCGATAAGATCAGAACCATTACGTTCATTGGTGAATGCAGCGTCATTGGGTTGTTGGCAGCACCAACCCCCGAGATTGCCCCAATCGACTGTATGTGGATCATGAATGGAAAGACGCCGGACAAGATATACAGCAGGAATTCACCCCTGATCTTGGCAATGCCACCCCGGCCCATCAGCGTTATGAGCAGGTAGAACACCATGCACATCACAACCAGCTGCACGATGTTCATCAGAATTGCGATCACCGCATTCGGATGTTGCGAGCGTACGTTCCTGACGACTGCATGGAACACCAGTTCAGCAGTTGTAAACGCGCCGCCCAGCAGCGATTGATTACGCTTGAAGTAATACACTCGAAGGTCTTTCCTGCCTCGCCGCCCTCAATCTGGCATGAATATCTTGCCGTTCCGTAACCGCCGCATCATAAGTCGGTCATGAGTTTGGATCAACAAACCACAGGAACGGAGCATTTTTGTGACTTACGACGCGCTTATCCCGGTCATCCGACGTCTGGCCCTAGAAGCAGGTGACAAGATCATGGAGATCTATGCGGCGGATGATTTTGATGTCAAAGTCAAATCGGACTCCAGCCCGGTAACCGAAGCGGATGAGGCTGCGGACGCATTGATCTCCGCCGGTTTGCGCGCAGCTTTCCCAGACATCCTGCTGGTTACTGAAGAGCAGGCCGCGTCACACTCGGAAAAAGGCGATACTTTTCTGATTGTGGATCCACTGGATGGCACCAAGGAATTCATCAACCGCCGTGGTGATTTTACCGTCAACATTGCGCTGGTTGAAAATGGCACGCCAACGCGTGGCGTGGTGTATGCGCCAGCACGGGGGCGTATGTTCTATACGCAAGCTGACGGCCGGTCGGTCGAGGAAACAGGCGCGTTTGACAAGGACACACCCGGTGTGCTGACTGAAATATCAGTCTCTAAACCGGACAATTCTGCACTTTTTGTGGTGGCTTCGAAATCCCACAGGGATCAGGCGACCGAGGACTACATCAACAAATACCAGACCAAGGACAGCAAAAGCGCCGGGTCGTCTCTCAAGTTCTGCCTGGTGGCGACAGGTGAGGCGGATGTCTACCCGCGCGTTGGGCGCACAATGGAATGGGACACCGCAGCGGGCCACGCGGTTTTGGCTGGCGCCGGTGGCCGGGTTGTGCGTTTTGACGACCATTCGCCGCTGCTCTATGGCAAAGAAGGATATGCCAACCCGTTTTTTATCGCCTACGCTCCGGGTGTTGAGCTGAAGGAAGCCTGATGTCTGTTCTGATTGCCATCCCTGCCCGATACGCTTCGACCCGCTATCCGGGCAAACCATTGGTGCCGCTATCTGGTGCCACAGGTACGGCTATGACGTTGATCGAACGGTCCTGGCGTGCGGCCAAGTCTGTGTCGGGCGTTGATCGGGTGGTCGTTGCAACGGACGACGACCGTATCCGCGAGGTCTCGGAGGGGTTTGGAGCCGAAGTGGTCATGACCTCTGAGAATTGTCAGAATGGCACCGAACGTTGTGCCGAAGCGCATGAAGTTCTGGGCGGTGGGCATGAAATCGTGGTCAACCTGCAAGGAGATGCACCTCTGACGCCGCATTGGTTTGTCGAAGACCTGATCGCAGGTTTGCGCGCCGCACCAGATGCCGGTGTTGCGACACCCGTTCTGCGCTGCGACGGCGACGCGTTGAACAGTCTGCTGAACGACCGTAAGCATGACCGTGTTGGTGGGACAACGGCCGTATTCGGGCGCGATCACAGTGCGATGTATTTCTCGAAAGAAGTCGTGCCGTTTACATCCCAGACCTATGCGGGCGACGAACCGACCCCAGTGTTTCATCACGTGGGTGTATATGCTTATCGGCCCGATGCGCTTGCGGCATATCCAGGCTGGCCCACTGGCCCGCTGGAACAACTGGAAGGGCTGGAGCAACTCAGGTTCATGGAGAACGGCCGCAAGGTCCTATGTGTCGAGGTCGAAGCCAAAGGCCGCCAGTTCTGGGAGTTGAACAACCCGCAGGACGTGCCCAAAATTGAAGAGATGATGGCGGCGATGGGGCTGGAGTAACCGATTTTCCCCATGACATCCGGCGGCCCCCACATCTTTTATACAAGCAATTTGGTTCCAAAGGACGCAAAATGACAACTATCCTCGTAACTGGCGGCGCCGGGTATATCGGCTCGCACGCGTGCAAGGCGCTGGCGAAGGCAGGCTACGTCCCGGTGACCTACGACAACCTGGTCACAGGTTGGCAGGATGCGGTGAAATACGGACCGTTTGAGCAAGGCGACCTGCTGGACCGGGACCGTCTGGATCAGGTGTTTGCCAAACACAAACCAGCCGCGGTAATGCACTTTGCGGCCCTCAGCCAAGTGGGTGACGCAATGCGCCAGCCCGGGCTGTATTGGTCAAACAACGTCACGGGTTCGTTGACCTTGATCGAAGCTGCGGTTGCAGCCGGGTGCCTGGATTTCGTGTTCTCATCCACATGCGCCACCTATGGCGAGCATGACAACGTGGTTCTGGATGAATCCACTGCGCAGTATCCTCTGAACGCCTATGGTGCCTCAAAACGCGCAATCGAGGACATTCTGAATGATTTCGAAGCGGCCCACGGCCTGCGCCATGTCATCTTTCGCTATTTCAATGTCGCCGGGGCAGACCCGGAAGGAGAGGTGGGCGAATTCCACCGACCCGAGACCCACCTGATCCCCCTGATGCTGGATGCAATTGACGGAAAGCGTGAGGGCCTGACCGTCTTTGGCACCGATTACGACACCCCCGACGGCACATGTATCCGCGACTATGTACATGTCTGCGATCTGGTCGACGCGCATGTGCTGGGATTGGACTGGCTGGAACAGGGCAAGGAAAGCCGTGTCTTCAACCTGGGCACCGGATCGGGATTTTCCGTGCTTGAGGTGATCGAGCAATCCAAATCCGTCACAAATCGCCCCGTGCCCTATTCAACCGGGCCGCGTCGGGCGGGCGATTGCACCAAGCTGGTCTCGGGCTCTGTACGGGCTGAAACCGAACTGGGATGGACGCCAAAACGTTCAACGTTGGAGACGATGATAGCGGACGCCTGGCGCTGGCATCAGAACGGACATTACGAAAAATGAGCCGTCCGTGACCTCCGACTCCCTGCAGAACCTGCCCCTGATCAGTTGGCGGCAAAAGTATCTGCTGCGTTGGAAACGTCGTCGGCTGCTGTGGCGGTCCTTGCGCAGTCGGCACCAATTGGCGTGCCTGAAAGATCAGACCCGCGAAATCAACGCGGGCGATGTGCTGGCCTTTATCACCTTGCGCAACGAGATTACCCGCCTGCCCTGGTTCTTTCGTCACTATCGTCAATTGGGTGTGCGTCATTTTTTGATCGTGGACAACGGCAGCGATGACGGTTCAACTGAGCTTTTGCTGGATCAACCAGATGTATCTGTCTGGCAAACCTACTCCAGTTATCGGGGATCTCGGTTTGGACTGGATTGGCTGACCTGGCTTCAGATGCGATATGGGCACAATCACTGGTGTCTGATGGTCGATGCGGATGAACTGTTGGTTTATTCCCAGTGCGATACCCGACCCCTGCAGGATTTGACGGCCTGGTTGGACCAACAAGGCCGGGTGGGTTTTGGCGCGTTGATGCTGGACCTCTATCCCAAAGGTCCGTTGGGCCGTGACACCTATGATCCAGATACCGACCCAACAAATCTGCTGTGTTGGTTCGATGCCGGCCCCTATCGCGCTCAAAGGCAAAGCCCGATGGGCAATCTTTGGGTTCAGGGTGGGGTTCGGGAACGGATGTTTTTCAGCACGACCCGGCAACGGTCACCGACACTGAACAAACTCCCCCTGATGCGCTGGTCGCGACGCTATGCATATGTGAACTCATGCCATTCCGCCCTGCCGCGCCACCTGAACAACGCGTATGACGGGCCGGGCGGTTCGGCGCCTTCTGGGGTGTTGCTTCACACGAAATTCCTGCCCGGGGTTGTTGAAAAGTCCAGATCCGAAAAGCGACGACGCCAGCACTTTCATGATCCGAACCAATTCGGCGCGTATTATGACGGCATCCTTAATCAACCGGTCATGTGGACACCACAATCGGTGCAATACACTGGCTGGGCACAGTTGCAAGGATTGGGGCTAATGTCAGATCAAGGCTGGGTCCGGTAATGAAAACGCATCGGTCAACGACACGTTTACCTTTACTGGGTTCTAAATTGTTGCCTCAGAAGATGCAAAAGTGGCATAAACCGGTAATGCCTTGTCGTGCCACCAACAAAGACGAGGTCGGGGAAAGCTCGCGTTATAAAAAGGGTTGGGCAGTCACGTGAGCCTGTTTGAGTCCTACAAAATGAGATTGCGGCGCAAGCGCCGTATTTTGCGTTGCCTCAGGCGACGCCGTGAACTCAAACCTGCCAGCGTCAACACATCAGCAATTCGGCGCGACGACATCCTGTTGATGAGCGTTATCCGCAACGAAAAAATCCGCCTGCCCTTTTTTCTGGAATATTACCGCAAGCTTGGCATCGACCACTTTCTGTTCGTCGACAACAACAGCGATGACGGAAGCTTTGAGTTCCTGAAAGAACAGGCCGACGTGTCGGTTTGGCGGACAACAACCAGTTACAAACGCGCGGGATATGGTCTGGACTGGTCAAACTATATCCTGCGCAAATACGCCCATGGTCATTGGGTTCTGACCGTCGATCCAGACGAGTTCTTCATCTATCCGTATTGCGATACCCGCCCGATCCGTGCCTTGACGGATTGGCTGGATGGCAGCGCCGTGCGCAGTTTTGGAACCATGTTGATCGACATGTACCCTGAAGGTCCTGTCGATGCCGAACCCTACCGAGAAGGTCAGGACCCGTTCGAAATCGCGCGTTGGTTCGATCCCGGGAACTACATGATCACCAAAAACCCGGATTACAAAAACCTTTGGATTCAAGGTGGCCCCAGGGCGCGCGTGTTTTTCCGAGAAAACCCATCCAAGGCTCCGGCGTTGAACAAGATTCCCTTGGTCAAATGGGATCGGCGGTATGTCTATGTCAGCTCGACACATTCACTTTTACCCCGTGGATTGAACCAGGTTTATGACGAATGGGGCGGAGAAAAAGCCAGCGGGTCCCTGCTTCATGCCAAACTGATCAACACCCTTGGCGACAAGGCACGCGAGGAACTGGAACGTGGTCAGCATTATCGCGGTTCGGGTGAATACAAAGCCTACGCTGCGCAGCTAGAGGAAAAGCCGGTTTTCTGGTGCGAATGGTCCGAGGCATACATAAACTGGAGGCAACTTGAGATTCTGGGCCTGATGTCCAAGGGAAACTGGGCATGAGCGGTCTGGGCATCGTCATGTTGGTCCATACTTCGCTGGACCGAGCGGAACAGGTGGCGCGTCACTGGACGGCCGCAGGATGCCCGGTCGTGATCCATGTGGACCGCAAAGTAGCCGACGGTGTCTATACGCGCTTTAAAGCGTCCTGCTCGAACGATCCCAAGATTGTGTTTTCTGAACGCCACAAGTGCGATTGGGGGGGATGGGGCATCGTTGCCGCCTCACAAAGCGCATCCGAGGTGATGCTGGACCAATTCCCAGACGTACGGCATGTGTTTCTGTCCTCAGGGGCCTGCCTGCCGTTGCGGCCCGTTCAGGAACTGATCGATTACCTGGCCGACCGACCCCGTGTTGATTTTATCGAGAGCGCGACAACATCCGACGTCAGCTGGACGATTGGAGGGCTGGACCATGAGCGATTTACCCTGAGGTTCCCGTTTTCCTGGCGCAAACAACGCAAGCTTTTTGACGCTTACGTCAGGCTGCAACGTGCGGTGGGGTATCGCAGGCGCATTCCCGACGGGTTGGTGCCACATATGGGCAGCCAGTGGTGGTGCCTTACCCGCCAAACGCTGTCGGCTATTCTTCAGGACCCCAAGCGCAAGCAGTATGACCTGTATTTCCGTCATGTTTGGATCCCGGACGAAAGCTATTTCCAAACCCTGGCCCGGCAGTATTCCACACATATAGAAAGCCGGTCCTTAACCCTTTCCAAGTTCGACTATCAGGGCCGCCCGCATATTTTCTACGACGACCACCTCCAATTGTTGCGACGCTCGGATTGCTTTGTCGCCCGCAAAATCTGGCCTCAGGCAGAGCGGTTGTATCAGGCGTTTCTGACGGACCAGACCAGCGCTATGAAACCGGCAGAACCCAACCCCGGCAAGATTGATCGCATATTCTCGAAAGCCGTTGAAAGACGAACACGTGGGCGCGACGGACTGTATATGCAAAGCCGCTTTCCACGACATGGCAGCGAAAACGGCCTGACATCTTCGCCCTATTCCGTGTTTCAGGGTTTTTCTGAATTGTTTGAGGATTTCGAAACCTGGCTAGCAACGGCCACAGGCACAAAGGTCCATGGCCATCTGTTTGGACCCGACCGGGCCGAATTTGCACAGGGCGAAACCATAACAAACGGGGCCCTAAGCGATTGCGCATCGTTGCGCGACTATAACCCCACAGCTTTCCTGTCTAGTTTGATCTGGAACACGCGGGGTGAACGGCAGTGTTTTCAGTTCAGCCCTCGGGACACACAGGAAATCAACTGGCTTCTCGCACGTGACAAGAATGCTCAGATTTCGATTATCACTGGGGCGTGGGCAATTCCACTGTTTCGGTCAAACCTGAACTTTTCGGAAATCCGATGTGAAGCCGCGCGGTTGCAGCAGATTGAAACCAAACAGCTTGAGGTGATGACCTCGGTCTGGACCAAAGCCCGTATGCGCAACTGGACTTTGGCTGATTTCATTGAATCGCCGATGGATCCGTTGCAGACGATCCTGGACGAGATCGGTGCAAATCAGGCCAGCCACCTGACAGAAGTGCCCACCATGGTTGACTTGTCCGGGTTCGGAAAGTTCCTGCAAAACCTCAAGAACCAGGGCATGCATCCTTATCTAACGGGAGATTTCCCATCCGACGATGTGTTTGGTCGGCAAACAAAACCTTTCCGCAAACCCTATCTGGTGCAGTGACGGTCGATGGCAGCCAACTATGATTACTTCGTCGTACTGGCGGCCATGCGCACAGGATCGAATTTGCTAGAGGCAAACCTGAACGCGCTGGACGGCGTGACCTGCCATGGTGAGGCCTTTAATCCACATTTTGCCGGTAATCTGAAATCTGAAACTCTGCTGGGCCTGTCGTTGGGAGACCGTGACGCGGATCCGGCAAAGTTGCTCAAGGCCATTCGCTCGGCCCCCGGTGACATCAACGGGTTCCGATATTTCCAAGAACATGACCCACGCATCCTGAAACCGGTCCTGAATGACCCTCGCTGCGCCAAGATCATTCTGACACGCAACCCTCTGGACAGTTACCTTTCGCTGAAAATCGCGCGGGCAACCCAGCAATGGTTGCTTAAAAACGTCAAACGGCGCGTCGAGGCCGAGATTGCTTTTGATACGCAAGAATTCGCGGACTATCTGGATCAGATCCAAAGCCACCAGCACATGCTGAGGCGACATTTGCAGAAGACGGGTCAGAACGCGTTTTTCATCACCTATGATGATCTGACCGAGTTGGACGTTCTAAACGGTCTGGCGGCATGGCTGGGGGTAAAAGCGCGTTTGACCCGGCTGGATGATACGCTGAAACCACAAAACCCGGCCCCTGCGGTTTCAAAAGTCACCAACCCCGAAGAAATGACCCAAGCTTTGAGGGATGTCGACCGCTTTGGATTGCATGAGACCAAGGGCTTTGAGCCGCAACGTGGGGCCGCCGTACCGCAATACATCGCAGCGTCAAAATCAGCCCTGATGTATTTGCCCATTCGCAACGGATTAGAGCCTGTTTTAAGCCAATGGTTGGCCGATTTGGATGGCAGCGAGGACGACGATTTGATCACCGATCGAAACAGAAAACAAATCCGAACCTGGCTGAAGGATCATCCCGGTCATCGAAAGTTCGCCGTCCTGCGACACCCGCTGGCACGGGCGCATACGGCATTTTGCCAACACATCCTGAGCACAGGACCGGGCAGTTATAAAATGGTGCGAAACTATCTTCGCAATCGGCTCAAGATGCCAATCCCCGGACAGGTGCGGGACACGAATTATTCGGTCGAGCAGCACCGCGATGCATTTGCGGCTTTTCTGGGCTTCTTGCGCCTCAACCTGAACGGTCAGACACCAATCCGCGTTGATGGGACGTGGTGCAGCCAATCCCGGGTTTTGGACGGGATTGCCAGTTTCCTTTTGCCGGACCTGATCCTGCGAGAGGACGAGTTGGCAACAGCACTTCCCGCACTGGCACGCGAAGTTGGACTTTCGAACCCGCCCGAGCCGGGCCCATGCGCACCCGATGTGCCATTTACGTTGAGCCAGATTTACGACGCAGAGCTTGAGGCGCTGGCAGCAGAGGTCTACCAGCGCGACTATGAAGTGTTTGGGTTTGGTGCCTGGGCGCCGGACGCCACTAAGGGCGCAAGGTGATAAGCGTACCTTTGTTCACCATGGCATAGATCTCTTCCATCTCGTCATTCTTGACCGCGATGCATCCCGCCGTCCAATCCGGCGTTTTGCGAGCACGCTTGAACTCGGACCGAAGATTGGGCTGGCCGTGGATGAAAATATCGCCCCCCGGATCAACGCCCGCTGCCTTGGCCTGCGCGACATCCTGAGAGTTGGGGTACGAGATGCCCAGCGACAAATGATAACGGCTGCGGGGATTCCGGCGATCGATCAGATAGCTGCCCTCGGGCGTTCGACCATCGCCTTTCTTGGTCTTTGTTCCGCGTGGCGCAAAGCCCAAATCAACTTCATATTCACGCAATACCTGCTCATGATGCAGCAGATAGAGTTTGCGCGCGCCCTTGTTGACCACCAAAGAGGTCACTTCGGGCCCATTATATGTCAGAAATCTTGGGCTGGCTGAGGCACAAGCCGAAAGGCTCAGCGTTGCCATCACCCCCAATCCGAATGCTCGACGATCCATTTTTTCACTGCCTGCTCTGTTTTTTGGAGATTAATATGCCAAAAACCTTCAGAAACGGAAATCACTTTTTGCTGTTTATCTGCTCGGTCAGGCGACGTTCGATATTTTCCAGCCGTTCCAGCACCTCATCACGATAGGCGTCGGTTTTAACCTCGTCTTCTGCATGATGGGCATCCTGCATCGAGTTCACGATCAGACCGACCAGCAGGTTCACCACGGCAAAGGTCGTGACCATGATAAATGGCACAAAAAACAGCCATGCGTAGGGATAAACCTCCATCACGGGGCGGACGATGCCCATGGACCAGCTTTCCAACGTCATGATCTGGAACAGGGTGTAAGCCGACAGGCCCAGATCACCGAACCAGACGGGAAATGACACCGAGAACAGCTTGGTCGAGATCACCGCACCGATGTAGAACAGGATGGCCATCAGCAGGAAGACACTGGCCATCCCTGGCAGGGCCGAAATGAATCCTTCGACCACGCGCCGTAGACGGGGCGCAACAGAGATTACCCGCAACACCCGCAGAATTCGCAGAGCCCGCAGCACAGACAAACTGCCGGCACTGGGGACAAGCGCGATGCCCACGATAAGAAAGTCGAAAATATTCCAACCGCTGGTAAAGAACCTGCGCCCGGTCGCAATCAGCTTCATCGTGATCTCAGCGACAAAGATCGCAAGGCACAGCTTGTCCAGCGTGACAATCAGCGGTCCTGCTGCCTCCATCAGGGTGGGCGACGTCTCCATCCCCAAGAGAATCGCGTTGAAAATGATGACAGCTGTGATGAAACGTCCGAAAGCCGGGGCTTCGATGATGGTCAGCAAGCGCTGTTTGACACCCATGTGTCGCGTTCTCCTGTCTGGTCAAGATGCGGCGTTCAGGACAAACCGCGCAGCAAGTTCCGTATGTGACGACCATCGAAATTGGTCAACGACCTGTACCCATTCAAGGGTGTAGCCTGCGTTAACAAGGATTTTCGCGTCCCGTGCAAAGCTCACCGGGTTGCACGAAACGTAAGCAATCACCGGGCGCTTTGCTTTGGCCAGTTCTTCCACCTGCGCCTCGGCTCCGGCACGGGGTGGATCCAACACGATCGCGTCAAACGCCTTCAACTCATCGGGCATCAATGGACGACGGAACAGGTCGCGGGCCTCAGTCGTTACGCGCTTCAAACCATGCGCCTTGCGCCAACCCTGATCCAATGCCTGAACCATGGCGGACTCGCCTTCCACAGCGTGAACCTCAGCAGTTTCGGCCAATGGAAGGGAAAACGTACCGCTACCTGCAAACAGATCGACAACGCGCTTGGCACCCTGTGTGGCCTCTGAAACAGCCTGTAATAGAGCCTGTTCTCCGTCCTTTGTTGCCTGCAGGAAGGCGCCGGGTGGCGGTGTGACTTCAGCCGTTCCAAAACGTTGAAGCGGTGCTTGTCGCATGGCGATCACTTCATCATCCCAACTCAGCCGCGCCAATCCGTGTTTCTCTGTCGCTTGAGCGAGCGCCAGTTCCAGCGGCCCGTCCAATGGTTTGCCGCCTTTGACGGCTACATCCAACCCCCCTTCGGAGAGTGTAAGTGTTACCGCCAGAACACCCTTACGGCTTCCGCCCAGAACAACCAGCGCCTCGGCCACAGGAATGGCCGCGATCAACTCGGGATCCAGCAACCGGCAGTCGGGGATTTCCGTGATCGTGTCCGACGCGCGACCATGAAACCCTGCCAATGTGCCCTTTTTTGTTCGTCTTACAGCAACCGTTGCACGCCTGCGCGACTGTTCGGGTGACGTGTGGATCGGGCGCATCTGTGCATCCAGACCCTGCGCGGCCAAGGCGTTGCGCACAATTTCAAGCTTCCAATCGGCCACAAAGGCGTCAGAGGCATGCTGCAACTGACACCCGCCACAGGCTTTGTAATGGCGACACGGCGCCTTGACCCGATCTTCGGATGGCGTTTCCACCCGGATATCGGTCAGCACTTGACCCGTCAAAGTGCCGCTTACGACCTCACCGGGCAGCGTGCGCGGGGCATAGATGGGACCATCGGCAATACCATCGCCCTGATGCCCTAGCCTTGTGATTGTGAATTGCTGCGTCATGAGGGGCCTGATAACCGGGCTTTCACGTCAACAAAACCCCTTAGGGCACTTTGCGCTTGCATTGAATCGCAATACGCTGCCTCTCCCTCCGGTCGAACGCGCATTCCGACACGGTGTGGTTAAGAAAGCCGCAAAGGTCCTTATTCCGCAGCTTCTGCCTGAATAAAGCCGCCTGATTGACGGTGCCAGAACCGCGCATACAGACCGCCGTGATCCAGCAGCGCCTCATGTGTTCCGCTTTCGACAATCCGCCCCTGGTCCAGAACAACGATCCGATCCATCTCGCTGAGGGTGGACAGGCGGTGCGCAATGGCCAGAACGGTCTTACCTTCCATCACCCGATGCAGCGCGGTCTGAATCGAGGCTTCGACCTCGGAATCCAGCGCCGAGGTTGCTTCGTCCAGAACTAAAATCGGCGCGTCCTTCAGAATGGCACGGGCCAAAGCGATCCGCTGACGCTGCCCGCCGCTGAGCTTTACACCCCTTTCGCCCAGATGAGCGTCATAGCCTTGGCGACCGTTGGCATCCTCAAGGCTGAGGATGAATTCATGCGCCTCGGCCTTTTTCGCGGCGGTGATCATCTCATCCTCGGACGCATCTGGGCGACCGTACAGGATGTTTTCGCGCGCCGAACGGTTGAACATCGCCGTTTCCTGCGTGACCATACCGATCTGGCGGCGCAGGCTGTCTTGTGTCACCTGCGACACGTCCTGCCCGTCAATACAAATAGCGCCATTTTCCCTGTCATAGAGTCGAAGCAGCAAGGACACGAGCGTCGATTTCCCCGCCCCTGAAGCGCCAACAATACCCAGCTTTTCACCGGGTTTTATGGTCAGGGACAGATCGATGACGCCACCAACATCCCGACCATATGCAAAACTGACATGCTCGAACGAAATAGATCCGTCGTGCACTTCCAGTTCTTTTGCGCCCCCCGCGTCTTCGACCCGGTCCCGCTTGGCCAGCGTTTTCATCCCGTTTTCGATTTCGCCCACGTTGGCATACAGACCCATCAGCGTGAAACTGACCCAACCCGTCATTTGCGCGATGCGGATTGAGACCGCCCCGGCCGCAACAATATCCCCTGCAGTGGCCATACCGAGTTGCCATAACCATAGCGTTGCGCCCAACAGCAGCACGGGCAGTACCCCGGCCAGCGTCATCAGGATGAACCGGAAACTGGCGGACAGTTTTCCAAAATCCAGCGACCGTTCACGCAGTTCCACCATCGAGTCGCGCGCAGCCTGATCTTCGAAAGCGGAATGCGCAAACAGCTTTACAGTCTTGATATTGGTGATCGTATCGACCACCTGCCCCGACACCATAGCCCGCGCCCCGGCCCGTGCGGCTGAACGTTTTCGGATACGCGGCAGATACCAACGGACCAGCATAAAATAGACAACTAACCAAGCGGCAAAGGGCAGCATCGCAAGCGGGTGAATAGACCCTAACAAAAACAAAGATCCTGCCAAAGACGCCAAAGCAAACACAATCGCGCTGATCGTTTCCGACACGACGGAAGCCATCGCGTTCGACGTTTGCATCTGCTTCTGCGCAATGCGCCCAGCAAAATCATCGTCGAAATATGTCACCGACTGGCCCAGCGTCCAACGGTTCAGCTTGGCCAACACCAAAGGGGTGATGTTGGGCATAACGATGTAGTTGTTCGACAGGGACGACAGGCCAAACAAGATCGGACGCACCAGCATAAAGAACGCAACCGCGCCGAAAATCATCCACATGTTTTGCGCGGTCAGAAACTGTTCCGGACCACTGGACGTTGCCACATCAATCACGCGACCCAAAATCCAGGCCGTGCCAGCCTCCATCGCACCGGCTGTGGCCGAGAAGAAGGCTGCAACAAACAACATCGGCCAGGCCCCGGACAGACTCCAGCGAATGAACGCCCCCAACGTCTGTGGTGGGGGCGTTTCAGTGGTTTTGAACGGTTGGATGAGGTCAGCAACCCTCATTCCGCGGCCTCCGGATTCATGAAGCCGCCAGATTGCCGCGCCCAGAACTGCGCGTAAAGGCCACCTTGCGCCAGAAGGTCAGAATGCGCGCCTTCTTCAACGATACGGCCACCGTCCATGACCAGAATACGGTCCATCTGCGCGATCGTGCTGAGCCTGTGCGCAATGGCGATCACGGTTTTGCCTTGCATCATGCCGTAAAGGGTTTCCTGAATTGACGCTTCAACCTCGGAATCTAGGGCGGATGTCGCCTCATCCAACAACAAAATCGGTGCATCTTTTAGGATCACCCGCGCCAGTGTCACGCGCTGCCGCTGCCCGCCGGACAGCTTTACACCACGCTCTCCAACATGCGCATCGTACCCGGTGCGTCCCTGCGGATCTTGCAGGTCAAGGATGAAGTCATGCGCTTCGGCCTGCTTGGCGGCCTCTATCATCTGTGCTTCGGTCGCGTTGGGGCGTCCATAAAGGATGTTGTCCCGAACCGACCGGTGCAGCAAAGCGCTGTCCTGCTGAACCATGCCGATATGGCTGCGCAGGCTGTCCTGCGTGACATCCGCGATGTTCTGCCCGTCAATCAGAATCGCACCGCGTTCGACGTCATAAAACCGTAAAAGCAGCTTGACGAGGGTCGATTTACCAGCGCCAGACCGCCCAATCAGACCGATCTTTTCGCCGGGCTGAATGGTCAGGTTGATATGGTCCAGGCCACCGGTTTCACGGCCGTAATGGTGCGACAGGTCGCGGATTTCGATCTCGCCTTTGTTCAGCTTTAGCGACTTGGCATCAGGCGCATCCAGCAACTGGATCGGCTGGGCAATCGTCTCCAACCCCTCGGCAACTACGCCAAGCTGGCGGAACAGGCTGGTCAGCGCCCACATGATCCATCCGGTCATGGCATTCAGGCGCAGGGTCAACGCGGTTGCCGCTGCGACCACGCCAACCGAGGCTTGGCCCTGCATCCAAAGCACAATCGCCCAACCAACTACCCCGACGATCAAAAAGCCGTTCAGAGTGACCAGAAACGCATCCATAATGGTGAAAATCCGCATCTCAACCTGCACGGTTCGGCGGGTTTCTTCGATTGCCTCGCGGGCATAGGTCATTTCTTGATCCGCATGCGCGAACATTTTGACCGAATGGATGTTTGTGTAGCTGTCGACCACACGCCCCGTCACAGTCGAACGTGCATCAGATGCCGCCTTGGACGCCGGACCAACACGCACGATCGCCCATCGGACCAACACCGCATATAGCGCAAACCAGATAACCAACGGCAATAGAAGCCGCGGATCGGCGGCCATCAGCAAGACAGCAGCCCCAATCAGATAAGCGAGCGAGAAGGAAATCGCGTCAAAGACCTGAAAGACCACCTCACCTGCGGCAGGCGGTGTCTGCATGATCCGGTTGGCAATCCGCCCGGCAAAATCGTTTTCAAACCAACTGACCGACTGACGCAAAACGTGTTTATGCGCCCGCCAGCGGAACAGAGTGCCGTATTGAGGTAGGATCGCATTGTTGATCACCAGCACATCCAGAATATGCAGAACCGGCCGCAGCAGAAGGATGAACGCCGCCATCAGCAGCAATTCGGTCCCGTGATCCTGCCAGACTTCGGTGGGAGAGCCGACAAGCAAATCTACGACGCGCCCCATGTAATAGATCAGACCGACCTCAACCCCCGCCACAACAATGGATAGCAGCGTGGCCCAGACAAACACGCGGAAAAACGGCCGGGAATAGTCCAGCATGAACGGCCACAGCTTTGTCGGTGGCGCGTTGGACTCTTTGTAGGCGACAAAAGGGTCAATGAGGTTTTCAAAATAGCGAAACATGGAGAGTGCTCCGATTGAGCAGAAATGTAGACGTGCGAAGAAGAATGGCGCCTGAACACCACCCTTTACGGGGCAAGTGTCCTGGCTTTAGCCGAACCAGATCCCGTAATACATTCGCTGTCCTCCATCCATGTGACAGCCGCACGTAAGCACAATCTTTTTGATTTGTCATCCCCTTTTGAGACTTAGCGCTAACTTGCCAGCAACTCCTCGCGCGACAACGCAAAGCCGGACGCGATCCAGCGGCTTTCAAGCTCGGCCAGTTTCTGGCCCAGCGCTGGGCCTGTGAAGGTGGGGATCAGATCTTTGGCTTGAATTGGGAAACGGGCAGCCGCCCCTGTATGTAAGTCATGCCTCAGGTCTTCGGACCAAGGTTGTTCCAAAAAGGCGCAACGCAGAAGTGTCTCGTGCAAACCGCCTTCATCGCCATAGCGATAGCCCAACTCGGCCACACTGGTGGTGGCTTGTGCCTCCTCTCGCATCCGGGTCAGACGTTGCAGCTGCGAACGGCTCAACCGCAATGTCGCTGCGTCTTCGGGCGTGGCAATGGCTGCCAGCCGTCGCACCGGATCGGGATCAGCACCTGCGGCTTGTTCGAGGGCGACAAGAGGCGAAAGGGATCGGTCATTTGCACCCGGCAACAACTGTGCCAAGACACCCGTGCTGCGCATTGTTGCAATTGCAGGGGCGGGATCGGGCGCTGCCAGTAGTTTCAGCAGTTCCGCCCCGACCCGTTCGCGCGACAGTGATTTCAACCCATCAAGATTGGCACCAATGGCGGCCAGAGCGTCGGGATCAAATCCAGCGCCCGCGTCACCATACCAGGCATGAAATCGGAAATACCGAAGCGAGCGCAAATAATCTTCGCGGATACGATTCTCTGCCGTTCCAATGAACCGAACCCGACGTGCCTGTAGGTCGGGTAATCCACCGAGCGGGTCTAACACTGCGCCATCGGGCCGTGCGTAGATCGCGTTCATGGTGAAATCGCGCCGGGCCGCGTCTTCCTCGACGTGATCAGAGAACGCAACAACAGCGCGCCGCCCGTCGGTTTCCACGTCACGTCGGAAAGTGGTGATCTCGTGAGGGATACCGGCACTGACGACCGTGATCGTACCGTGATCGATGCCCGTTGGAATAGCCTTGAGCCCCGCAGCCTGCGCCATCTCAACAACCTGCTGGGGTCGCGCGTCGGTGGCAATATCGATATCCGAGACAGGCGCGCCCAAAAGCGCGTTGCGCACACAGCCACCCACAAAAAGTGCCTGCGCACCAGAAGCAGTCAGGGCGGCGCACACCAGTTGGGTCGCTGGTTCACTGACCCAAGGCTCGTTTATCTGCATCATTCATTCACCCGTGCTGCAAGCCCGCGCAATATGCGGGCCGTCGCGCCCCAAATATAATAAGGGCCGTACGGAACTGCGTAGTATCTGCGTTTCTGACCACGCCAGCGACGCGACTCAATCAGATAATTCTCGGGATTTAGAAGATGGGCAAGAGGGGTCGAGAAAACCTCGTCCACCTCGCCGGGCTCGGGCACAGGCTTGAATGTGTCTCGCACGATTGCGACCACAGGGGTGACGTTGAAAGAGGTGACCGTTTCATGCATGGGCAGAAACCCCAAAACCTCGGGCTGGTCAACGGGCAGCCCAATCTCTTCCTGCGCCTCGCGCAGGGCTGCCGCGGTTACGTCGGCGTCACTTTCATCCTGCTTACCGCCCGGAAATGCGATCTGACCGGGGTGATGCTTCAGGGCTGAGGACCGTTTGGTCAGGATCACCCGAGGCGCTTCATAAGCCAGAGAGATGGCCACCAGAACACCGGCTGGGCGCAGCCGTCGCCCGGGTGGCAGAACGGTGTCGGGGTTCAGGTCAAAGTCGCTGGACCCGTGACCGGGGCGGCGCAAGGCCGCCCGGATCTGTTCAACCGGATCATGCACCTTCGCTGTCTTCGGCTTCAAAGCCCACAGTTGCCGGATCCAGCACGTAATGCGCACCACAGAACTGACAATCAGCCGTGACCAGACCTTCCGGTGTTGTCATCTTTTCGATGTCCTTCGCCGAATAGATCGACAGGCTCTGGCGCACTCGGTCCTCGGAGCAGGTACAGCCAAATTGAACCGACTGCGCGTCATAGACACGCGGCTGTTCCTCGTGGAACAGGCGAACCAAAAGGTCGGTCGGCGCAACCGAAGGGCCGATCATTTCCAGATCCTCGACAGTATCCAGCAGGATATTGACGCGGCCCCAGTTCTCACCCTCTTCGCCGTCTACCAGATCGCTGGCGGTCAGGATCTCACCGGTACCTTCGCCAGATGCTGCAAAGGGCGAGGCTTTGGGCATGTGCTGCAACATGATGCCGCCGGCGCGCCAATGCTCACCCACGCCGGGCTCGGTCGATTTACCAAAGCTCAGCGAAAACCGCGTCGGCAGCTGCTCAGACTGGGCGAAATACGCCTCGGCACATGCGCTCAGCGATCCACCCGCCAGCGGCGTGATGCCCTGATACGGCTGCGTGCCTTCGCCCTGGTCGATCATGATGGCAAAATACCCCTCGCCCACCTGATCAAAAGGTGCCGCGTCGGTCAGCCGGTCGCGGTCAAAGCTGGCATATGCGCGGATTTGGGCGGCTTGGCCTTCTTCCTGCGGCGCGTAATAGTCGGTTGCGATCATGCGCACCGCCCCTTTGGACTGCACCTGCAACGACAGCTTCCAGCGCAACGCAACGGTCTGGCCGATCAACGCGGTCAGCAAGGCCATTTCAGCCACCAGTGCTTCGACTTGCGGCGGATAGTCGTGCTGCTTCAGGATGCCATCCAGCACGCCATCCAAACGGGCCACGCGGCCGCGCATGTCGGATGCATCAAGTTGAAAGGGCAGGACGGTATCGTCCCACGCGATTTTTGTTCCAAGAGACATGGGGTTTCCTTACACGCCACAGGTTGGCATACCGGCACCATATAGGTCGTACAGATTGGGTTTTAAGGGGCCATACATGATCAGACGGTTTGGCGAAACCCCTCAGGCAGGGCAGAAATACACGCAACGACCCGGCGTGTACGTGCTTTTGCCTCGTGGACGATCATTGCTGGTGACATGGTATGACGACAGCCTCAACCCAGAGCTGCAACTGCCGGGCGGAGGAATTGATCCGGGCGAATCGCCAATCACGGCCCTGCATCGCGAGGTATACGAAGAAACAGGCTGGCTGGTTGCCAACCCGCGCCGGGTCGGTACCTTTCGCCGCTTTACCTATTTGCCTGAATACGATCTGTGGGCGGAAAAGGTCTGCATGATCTATCGCGCGCGTCCCGTCCGCCGCATCGGACCACCAGCCGAGGCGTTTCACGAAGCACGATGGATAGATGCGTCAGATGCGGTGGTAAAGCTTGGCAATGACGGTGACCGACATTTTGCCAAGTTGCATCTTTGGTCGCTTTAAGGGCCGTTATATTCGAAGAACACGGCCGAAACGTCATCGCCGATTCCTTCTTTGGGCGACATAACCTGGGTCAGTCGCCAAAACATGTCATCCAGAAACTCGGACCCGCCATTTTCTGAAACACAGTTTTGCGCCATTTCTTGCAAACCGCCTTCATCCAACAGGCCACCATCTGCCAGAGGGCATTCGGTAAACCCGTCAGAATACAACAACAGCTTGTCCCCGGGTTGCAGTTTCGTTTCGATCTGATGGAAGCCCGCATCCTCGATCAAGCCTATGGGCAAACCACCATCGCCCAGAAATTCACTGCTGCCATCTTTGCGTAACAAAAGGGGGTGGGGATGCCCGGCCTGCACCATCTTCATAAGCCCGTTGCGCAGGTCAACAATGGCATAGACCATCGTAAAATATTCTTCGATCCCCGTATCTGCCATCAGGCGGGAGTTGAGCGTTTTGGCGACATCCTCGGGCGGCAAGAGCGCGTAGAACTTGTTGAACCGCTGTTCCATCGCAACGTTCTGGTCAAAGTGCTTGCTGGACAGATAGCCACCCAATCGGGCCGTCATCATGGCCGAAGTGATGCCGTGGCCGGACACATCAATGCTGTAGAACCCCAACCGATTCACACCGGGCGAGAACATGCCAACAAGATCGCCGCCAATATGGCCGCATGGCTTTAGCAAAAGGCTGACGCGCGAGTTGCCAAAATCCCGCGATAGCTCGGGCATCAGAGATTCCTGAATCTTACGCGCCTGCATCAGATCTTTGTCGATCGCGTCATGCGCCAGTTTCAGCTCTTCCAACGCGGATTCGATCAGGCGGTTTTTCTGCGAAAGCTCGCGCTGCATGTCCAGAATACGCGCCCCGGCGGAAATGCGCGCCCGGAGTTCGTCGGCTTCCAGAGGTTTGATCAGAAAATTATCCGCCCCGGCATCCAGACCGCGTGCCACCTCTTGCTTTTCGCTTTTGGACGTCAGCAGGATGAAATAGCTGTATTGATCCGTTTCCAGAGCGCGAAATGCGCAGCAGAACTCCAGCCCGCTCATCCCCGGCATAACCCAGTCGCTGAGCACAAGGTCGGGCGGGTCTGTCCGACACAGCTCCAACGCGGCCTCGCCGGTATCAGCCTCGACTACGTCAAACCCCCATTTTCTGAGCGAAGCCACAAGGATGCGCCGCTGCAAACGGCTGTCATCCACAACCAGCACCTTGCGGATCGCGCCGAAGTCCAGATCTGATCTGGTGTCCTCAAGACTCGCCCCTGGCACCATTTACCCTCTGCTCTCATGAGATTGACCGGTCAGGGCGACCCTAGCCTTCGCGGGTTTAACATCCGGTGAAGACATGACTCACGTTCAGACATTGCCGTTAACTGGGCTTTTACCAGCCGTGGCTTACCCAGAACCTTACAGATTGGTCGACGGGTAGCGCATCATGATCCACTGGGACAGAGTCAGGCAATTGCGGGACGAAGTTGGCCCGAATGAATTTGACGAGGTGGTCGAGATTTTTCTGGAAGAGGTGCAAGAGGTCATTGCGCGCCTGCATCACGACACCAACCGGATCGAATTGGAACAAAACCTGCATTTTCTGAAGGGAAGTGCGCTCAGCCTTGGCTTCGATCAGTTCTCGAAACTCTGTCAGGACGGCGAACGGCAGGCTGCCGCAGGACAGGGAGCGGAGGTTGATCTGCCAGCTTTGTTAGCCGTTTTTGAAAGCTCGAAACTCAAATTCGTATCAGAGCTGTGCGAAAACCTGAGTTAGATTACAAACTGCGCCAGTGTCTCATCTTCGGTGATGTCGGTATAGGTGAACCCGGCCTCGTCCAGATGCGCAAACAGACGCATGAAGTTTTCAGGTTTGCGGGTTTCAATCCCGATCAGAACCGAGCCGAAATTGCGCGCTGATTTCTTCATGTATTCAAAGCGGGCGATGTCATCTTCGGGGCCAAGAATGCCCAGAAACTCTTTCAATGCCCCCGGGCGCTGCGGCAAGCGCAGGATGAAGTACTTTTTCACCCCGGAATAGCGCTGCGCGCGTTCTTTGACCTCGGGCAAACGTTCGAAATCGAAATTCCCGCCGGACGTCACGCAGACTACGGTCTTGCCGCGCACAAAGCTTTGAACATCGCCCACTGCTTCAATCGCCAAAGCCCCAGCCGGTTCAAGCACGATGCCTTCGACATTCAGCATCTCAATCATGGTGGCGCAGATACGGTCTTCGGACAGGACCAGCACATCCGACAGATGCCGCGACTTGAGCAGTTCGAACGGCTTCTCACCAATTCGTCCGACCGCCGCGCCATCGACGAAGGTATCCACATGATCCAGCGCAACGGGATGCCCTGCCGCCAAGGCAGCACGCAGACACGCGCCTCCAGCGGGCTCGACAAACAAGCAATGACTGCGATCCCCGAACCACGTCGCCACGCCGGAGGACATTCCGCCACCACCAACCGGCAAAACGACATGATCCGGTACACCGCCCAGTTGCTCTTCGATCTCAACCGCCAATGAGGCCTGACCTTCGATTACATCCGCGTCGTCAAACGGTGACAGGAAATGCCCGCCCTGCTGTGTGCACCAAGCTTGGGCAGCAGCCAGCGTGTCATCAAAATAATCGCCGGTCAGGTGAATCTCGATATTGTCGCCGCCAAAGATTCGGGTCTTTTGGATTTTCTGCTGTGGCGTCGTGACCGGCATGAAGATCACGCCTTTGACCCCCAGATGCTTGCACATGAACGCCACGCCCTGCGCGTGATTACCCGCACTGGCACAAACGAACAGATCCTGGCCCTGCTGCTTGCGCATCGCATTGAACGCGCCCCGGATCTTGTACGACCGCACCGGGCTGAGGTCTTCGCGTTTGAGCCAGATGTCCGCACCATAACGGTCGGACAAATGGGCGTTCCGCTGCAACGGCGTTGCTGGAAACACAGAGCGCATCGCCTGTTCGGCGGCGCGGGCGCGGGTCATGAAATCAGTCATGACCGTTTCACTGCCGCATCACCGCGTTAAGGGCAAGGAATACATATGTGTACGCGGGTCAGGAGAGTTCGCGTTTTTCGATGAACACGCCGTACATGGTTGTAAAAATGCTGACATTGATCATCGGAAGGATAAGCGTGCCGAAAAACACGGTCAGCAATATCCCCAGAACCGGAATGAAGGCCAGCAATGTAAAAACAAGCTGAACAGCAAACTGAAACAGAAAGGCTACGATGAGCAGGACTAGAATCGCACCGGCAGTTCCTGCTGTGTTTTTCCAAGCTTCGCCAAGTGTTATGGGGCTGCCAATAGCTGCTGCGGGCAAAATAATGGAAAGACGATACAAGCAAACGGCCAGAAACAGAAGATATGCAACAAGCAATAGAATTCCGAGAACAGGCGAACTTTGAACGAAAGTGCCGAGAACCACGCCACCCGGAAGCCACGCGATTGCCATCAATAGTACAAGCAATATAGCGCGCCCGAAATATGCGAGAATTCGGTCAGAACGGAATGTTGGCAATATACCGTTGGGATACTCTTCCAGCAGAATGAACCTGTGCCACGACACCGCAATCCAGAACATGGTTACAAAGATCACCGCAATCAGCCCAAAAACCAAAAGCAGGATAGAGCCAGGCGACGTGCCGGGCGGCAATTCTCCCGTTTCTGCTTCAAACGCTTCCAGCGGAACGCCTGACACCATGAACAATGCGACAATCAACGCGGTGGCAATCAACGCAGGACCAAATGTGATCTGTAGCACCTGCTTGAGATTTCCAAAAACCATCCGCACCGAATGCACAAAAATCTGCCATCCCAACATCCGAATACTGCCCCTTCAACCAAACATTGTTTTAATTGCGTATGTTTCACCTTAATTCCCGCTCTGCGTCAATCCACACAGCTTGCCCCCGCGTTCAAAACCCGCTAGGGGCCAATCGTTCTACGCATAAAGGGAAGTCAGATGTCCGCGCCCAAGAAAGTTGTTCTGGCCTATTCCGGTGGCCTTGATACCTCGATCATTCTGAAATGGCTGCAGACCGAGTATGGGTGTGAGGTCGTGACCTTCACCGCCGATCTGGGTCAGGGAGAAGAGCTAGAGCCCGCACGCCAGAAGGCCGAGCTGCTGGGGATCAAGCCCGAGAACATCTATATCGAGGACATCCGCGAAGAATTTGTACGCGACTTCGTGTTCCCAATGTTCCGCGCCAACGCGCAGTATGAAGGGCTGTATCTGCTGGGTACGTCCATCGCGCGCCCGCTGATCTCGAAACGTCTGGTTGAGATCGCCGAAGCCACCGGCGCCGATGCCGTGGCCCACGGCGCGACCGGCAAGGGCAACGATCAGGTGCGGTTCGAACTGGCAGCATACGCGCTGAACCCCGAAATCAAGGTCATTGCCCCCTGGCGTGAATGGGACTTGACCAGCCGCACCAAGCTGCTGGAGTTCGCCGAACAAAACCAGATCCCGATTGCCAAGGACAAGCGCGGCGAGGCGCCCTTCTCGGTCGATGCGAACCTGCTGCACACCTCGTCCGAGGGTAAGGTTCTGGAAGACCCTGCCGATATGGCACCCGACTATGTCTATCAGCGCACCGTCCACCCCGAGGATGCGCCAAACGAGCCCGAGTTCATCGAGATCGGCTTTGAAAAAGGCGACGCGGTCAGCATCAATGGCGAGGCGATGAGCCCGGCCACCATCCTGACCAAGCTGAACGAATATGGCGGCAAGCACGGCATTGGCCGTCTGGATCTGGTCGAAGGCCGCTTCGTGGGCATGAAGTCGCGCGGCATCTATGAAACACCGGGCGGCACCATCCTGCTGGAAGCGCATCGCGGGATCGAATCCATCACCATGGACCGCGGCGCGATGCACCTGAAAGACCAGCTGATGCCGCAATATGCCGAGCTGATCTATAACGGCTTCTGGTATTCGCCCGAGCGTGAGATGCTGCAAGCCGCCATCGACAAATCGCAAGAGCACGTCACCGGCACCGTTCGTGTGAAGCTGTACAAGGGTCTGGCCTCGACCGTTGGACGCTGGTCGGATCACTCGCTGTATTCCGAGGCGCATGTGACATTTGAGGAAGACGCTGGTGCATACGATCAGACAGACGCAGCCGGTTTCATCCAGCTGAACGCCCTGCGCCTGAAACTGCTGGCCGCACGCGACAAGCGTTTGTCCAAGTGATCGACGACGACGATACCGACGACGAACTCGATATGTTCATCGAGGCGCAGGACACGGTTTGGGCCGATGTCCTGCGTGAATTGGAACAGGGGCAGAAAACCAGCCACTGGATGTGGTTTGTGTTTCCGCAACTGGCCGAGCTGGGCCAATCCCATATGGCGCAGCTTTACGGCATCGAAGATCTGGACGAAGCAACGAGCTATCTGGCCCACCCCGAACTGCGCCGTCGGCTGACAGAAGCGGCGTCGCTGATGCTGTTGCACAAAGGGCGAGATGCGGCTGACGTCCTGGGTGGGGTTGATGCAAAGAAGTTGCGATCTTCGATGACGCTGTTTTCTTCTGTCGCGGATGCTCCGGTCGAATTTCAGGCCGTTCTCGACGCCTTTTACGATGGTCAAGCCTGTGATCGGACAACCCAGATACTTGGTGCGTCATAAAGCCAAGCTCCCGTTGGGTCAGCCTTGCCTGCGCGCCGTCTGACCCTTTACGCATTCGGAAACTGCGAAAGGAACCCGGATGCTTCAAGACATCGCTGATGGAATTCAAAAGGGCCTGAACGGCAAAACCTTTGATGGCTCGTTGAAATTCGACTGTGGCGCAGACGGGGTGATTGTTCTGGCCGACAATCAGGCCACGACGCAGGATCAGGACACGGATTGCACCATCCGTATCTCACAAGACAACCTGACCAAGCTGCTGACCGGGAAACTGAACCCGATGACGGGTGTCGCTATGGGCAAGCTCAAGATCTCGGGCAATATGGGCGTCGCGATGAAGCTGGGTCAGCTGTTGGGCTAAGTTCAGCGCAAATCTGCAATAGATTTCTGCATCGCCAGGATCAAAGCGTCCCGTTGCCCGGACAGCTCGGCTTGGGTTTTCCCTGCGGCCTCATCTTTCACACCATCAGCAAGTTGCTGAGCGACTTCATCTGTTAAATAGACCTGACCCAGATCGTCCCACCAGCCGTTGAACGTATCGGTAAAGTGGTCGCAGAACGCCTTCAACCCACCTTCCCCCGCGCCGAGATTGAATAACATGGTCGGCCCCATCGCCGCCCACCTGACACCCGGTCCGGCCCAGACGGCCTTGTCCACGTCCTCAACTGATGCAACCCCCGAAACAACAAGGTGGATTGCTTCACGCCACAACGCGGCTTGCAGCCGGTTGGCAACATGGCCGGGCACCTCTTTGTTGACCCGGATCGTGGTCTTGCCCACGCTTTCATAAAACGCCTGCGCCACGTCAACGACGCCATCGGCGGTTTTTTCATTCCCCATCACCTCAACCAGCGGTATCAGGTGCGGTGGATTGAAGGGATGCCCTAACACAAAATGCGACGGGTCAGACCAGCCGGGCTGCATTTGCCCCAGAGTTAGACCCGATGCAGAGCTGGCGACGATCGCGCCCGTGGACAAAGCTGGCTCAATCTCGGCAAAGGTTGCATGTTTGATCTGCAAACGCTCAGGCACGTTTTCCTGAACAAATCCCGCATCAGCCACTGCGGCAGCAGCGCTTGAATGAAACGTGATGGCGTCCGGGTTTCCGTTGCCCGTCAGACCTAAGGCATCCAGTGTCGGCCATGCATTTTCTACATACTGGCGTACTTTCTTTTCGACGTCCGGGTCAGGATCAAAAAGGGCAACAGAACGCCCGGATGCAAGAAAAAGCGCCGCCCAACTGGCACCAATGACGCCTCCGCCCAAGCAGGCCGTGTGTTGTATTTCCATCAGAACAATCCCGGGTTCAAAGGTGAAGCTGCCGTCATGCCGCCATCCACGGTGAAAAGCTGACCTGTCGCAAAGCTTGCCTCATCCGAAGCCAGCCAGACCGCCATACTCGCGATATCCTCGGGCTTGCCAAAGCGGCGCGCCGCATGGCGGGCGATTGCATCCCTTCGCGCGGCGTCGGGGTCGTTAGCCAGCTCGAACCCGGCGTCCAGCATTCCTGTTTCAATCCATCCGGGGCAAATTGCGTTGCAGCGGATCTTTGGCCCGTGATCGACCGCAATAGAACGGGTCAAGCCATGCACAAATGCCTTGGACGCGTTGTAAAGCGCCATGGACGGATCGGCGATATTCCCTGAAATAGAGCCTATATTAATGATCGCAGCGCCCTCATCCATCCGAGGTATGTAAGCCCGGCACATATTGAAGACGCCCTTGCAATTGGTGCCTATCACAGCGTCCCAATCCGCATCCGAGCTGTCTGGAACAGTCTTTTCAACCTGCACACCAGCATTATTCACCAGAATGTCGGTGCCATCTGTGGCTTCGGCCAACGCTTCGACGGCGTCCGTGTCCGTGACATCCAGCGGATACCAGATGATGTCGTCAGCCAGCCCATCGGGCCGCGCCCCGCGCCCGCATGTCGTCACTGTTGCGCCTTCACGGCGAAAGGCCTCGACTATTCCGCGACCAATGCCTTGCCGCCCACCTGTCACCAGCGCTCTTTTCCCAGCCAACCGCATCAGTGTGCCACCATCACATGGCGCACGGACGTATAAGCATCCAGCGCATAAACCGACATGTCACAACCCGTGCCAGACCCTTTCATCGCAGCCCAGGGCATTTCCGCCGCTGGCATTCCGTGCGTATTCACCCAGGTCATGCCGTACCGCAGCTGCGCCGTCATTTTCATCGCGGTCGAGACATCTTTGGTCCAGACAGACGACGCCAACCCGTACCGCCCCGCGTTTGCAATCCGAAGGGCTTCGTCCGCCTCGGTAAATCGCGACAGAGTCACGACCGGGCCGAACACCTCGCTACACGCGATCTCAGCGTTATTATCCACATTTGCGACGACGGTCGGCTGATAGAAGAACCCTTCCCCTTCACCAACCTTGCCACCTACGGCGATTTCAGCGCTGCTGCGGGCGCGGTCGACAAATCCCGCAACCCGGTCCCGTTGGGCTGTTGATACGATAGGCCCCATTTCTGTGCCTTCGGCCTTTGGCGCACCGATCCTGATCTGACCAACCTGATCAGCGACGGCAGCAACCACTTTGTCGTATACATCATCCTGCACCATCACCCGACAGGGCTGCGCACAATCCTGACCTGCGTTGAAGAACGAACCGTATCGGATCGTCTCGGCCACGGCGTCGATATCAGCATCATTGAACACGATGACCGGTGCCTTGCCCCCAAGTTCCAGATGTACATGGCGGATCTGGTTGGATGCAGCCCGCATCGCGGCCATTCCGGTCGCAGGTGAGCCGGTGATTGAGATCCCTTCAATCCGAGGGTCATTGATCAGGCTGTCACCAACCGACATGCCCCGACCATGGACTACGTTCAACACACCTTTGGGCAATACATCTGCCAGCAACTCTGCCAGCCGCAGCGTGGCCAGCGGCGTGATTTCGGATGGTTTCATAACAATGGTGCAGCCCGCCGCCAGGGGGGCAGCGATCTTCCATGCCGCCATCATAAGCGGATAGTTCCATGGCGCGATGGAAGCCACTGGGCCAATCGGATCCTTGCGGATCATTGACGTGTGGCCCGTCGCGTATTCTCCGGCCACCGACCCGCTTATCGTGCGCGCGGCACCGGCCATGAAACGGAAAGTGTCGATGGTCAGAGGCATCTCTTCATCGCGGGCCATCGGCCATGGCTTGCCAACATCAAGCGTCTCTAACTCGGCCAATTCATCGATGTTTTCTTCCATTACATCCGCAATCGCGTGCAGATATCCCGACCGTTCGGAAGGCGAAACAAGCCGATAGGCGTCAAAGGCTTCATGGGCAGCACGCGTTGCAGCTTCGATCTGCTCAGGCGTCGCTTCGGGCACATGGGCCACGGTTTCACCGGTAGATGGATCCAGAACGGGCAGAGCATCGCCCTGACCTTCTACCATCTGTCCGTCAATCAGCATCTTTGTCTGCATGTCGTCCCCCGTCAAAAAGCTGTCTGGTCGTTGCCCTTCAGACCCAGCCGTTGGCGGGCCTCGTCCGGTGTAGCGACTGTCAGGCCAAGATTTTCGATGATTGAGCGAATCTTGCGGACCTGATCAGCGTTGGACTTCGCTTTTTCGCCGGGCCCGATGTAAAGGCTGTCTTCCAGCCCAACCCGTACATTGCCACCAAGGATCGCAGCCTGTGTCGTGAAGGCCATCTGGTGGCGACCTGCGGCCAGCACCGACCATTCATAGCTGTTTCCAAACAACTTTTCGGCAATTGTGTGCATGTGCATCAGGTTGTCGGGATCAGCCCCCACGCCACCCAGAATGCCAAACACCATCTGGATGAAAAACGGCGGTTTCACCCAGCCTTGATCTACCACCCAAGCCAGGTTGTAGAGGTGCCCCAGATCGTAGCATTCAAACTCGAACTTCGTGCCGTGACCTTCACCCAGTTCCTTCATCGCATATTCGATATCGGCAAACGTGTTGCGGAAAATGAAGTCGCGGGTCATGTCCAGAAACTCAGGTTCCCAGTCATGTTTCCAGCCTGAATATTTCTGCATCATAGGGAAGATGCCGAAGTTCATCGAGCCCATGTTCATGCTGGCCATTTCGGGGCTGGCCCGTAGTGCCGCACGCAGGCGTTCTTCGCGGGTCATGCCCAACCCTCCACCGGTTGAGACATTCATCACAGCACCGGTTGCTTGTTTGATGCGAGGCAGGAACTGCATAAAAAGGTCAGGGTCCGGATCTGGTCGACCGTTTTCCGGATTGCGGGCATGAAGATGGATGATCGAAGCCCCGGCCTCGACGGCACCAATACTGGCCTCGGTGATTTCGTTTGGCGTGATGGGCAAGTGTTCTGACATGGTCGGCGTATGAATCCCACCAGTTGGAGCACATGTAATGATAACCGGTTTGCTCATAGCTTCATCTGCTGGACTTGCGCGCTCAGCCCTCCGTCCAGAACCCAAAGTTGACCGCTTGCATAGCGCGCCTCGTCCGAAGCCAGCCAATTCACCAGATTGGCGATATCATCCGGCGTGCCATAAGTGCGCATCGGGTGCACGTCACGCACGGCTTGCTGTAACTGGTCAATGGTCTTGCCGCCGCCACCCGAGCCATCGCCCGTGAAGAAGCTTTGCAACATGGGTGTGTCGACATAGCCGGGGCATATGGCATTCACGCGAATACCCTCCGGCCCGTGATCACACGCCATCGCACGCGTCAAGGCATGAACCGCACCTTTGGTCGCGCAATAGGCTGCAAGGCCGGGGTCCGCAATGAACCCATCGTAACTCCCGAAATTGATAATCGAGGCTGATGTTCCCGACGCGGCCCCTTTGCGCAACAGCGGCAACGCGTGTTTTGAGGTCAAAAACGTGCCCGTGACATTCACAGCGAAGGACAGGTTCCATTCCTCCAACGTGGTCTGTTCAATCGTCTTTTCAATCTCGATGCCAGCGGCGTTAACCAAAACATCCAATTGGCCAGCCTCGGCCCCAACCTGTTCCATCGCGGCTATTGCATCAGCTTCTTGCGTGACGTCCAGTTTCACAAAGATGCTGCCGTCGTCGTCATGGGCTGACAAGGATCCTTCGGGCGTCAGATCAGCCGCGTAAACCCGCGCGCCTTCGCGCAGAAAACGTGCCACGATCGCGCGCCCGATCCCGCCGCGCCCACCGGTTACAAGCGCTGTTTTGCCGACCAGCATCATTCTTTGGTCTCCTTCAATGGCGGATAGCGATAGCGAGTCGCTGCAACCGTCCAATCCATGTGATTGCGTACATATTCCTGCGTTGCGTCGCGCGGCGGGGTGTAATCCCAGGCCTCTCCGGCACCCGCCTCCATCGCGGCGTGCAAGGTGCGCCGGGACTTTTGCGTCGCAATGACATCCGCACGTAGGCTTTCGCTGTTCCAACGTCGCGCCACGTCTTCAGCAAACTGTGCGGACTGTTCAGCGTAAGCCGGGTCATCTGCCACATTCACCTTTTCCAACGGATCCCTGAACAGGTCATAAAGCTGAGGTGGGTCCGGGTCGCAGTGAATATACTTCAACGGGCCGCGTCGGATCATGAATACCGGATAAGGCGTCATCTCGGCGCAATACTCACCGATGGCTTCATCCACAGGGTCAGATTCTCCGCGCGCAAGAGGCATCAAGGATCGGCCATCAATCGGTTCCCCGAAGATCGCGTCAGAACCGCCGGCGATGTCCACGAATGTAGGCAGAAGATCGAGCAGGGAACAGGCGTTGGCAGCCCAGCCTTTGGCAACACCGGGACCCGCCATGATCAGCGGCACTCGGGCCGAGTGTTCAAAGAAATTCATCTTGTACCACAACCCACGCTCACCCAGCATATCGCCGTGGTCTGCGGTGATGATGACGATGGTATTGTCTAACGCACCGATGTCTTCCATGGCTTTGACCATCGCGCCGACCTTGCTGTCAAAGTAACTGACATTGGCCAGATAAGCGCGACGCGCGCGGCGGATTTCTTCCTCGGTCAGAGGGACATAGCTTGCCTCGATCCCATCCATAACTCGACGTGAAAACGGGTCTTGCTCCTCGGGCGTCAGTGTAAACTCCGGCATCGGGACGTCTGCGTCGGAATACAGGTTCCACCATTCCGGTTTGGCCACATAGGGGTCATGGGGATGAATGAAGCTGGCCACCATACAGAACGGAGCATTATCCCCAGCCGCCCGATCGCGGCCCCTGTCGATCAACCAGCGACGCGCGGCAAATTCGACCTCGTCGTCATAATCCGTCTGGAAGGTAGCGACTGCCTCGCCACTTTCCTTGACCGTTTGCATGTTGTGATACCATTTTTCGATCCGTTCATCCGGGGCTTCCCAGTCCGGGGTCCAGGCAAAGTCGGCGGGGTAAATGTCGGTTGTCACACGGTCCTGAAACCCGTGTTTCTGATCCGGCCCAACAAAATGCATCTTGCCCGACAGGCAGGTCCGGTAGCCTAACGCCTTTAGGTAATGCGCAAAGGTCGGGACCGATGCGCGAAACTCGCTGGCGTTGTCATAAGCAGCGATCCGGCTGATCAGCTGCCCGGACATGAACGCAAATCGGGACGGCGCGCAGAGGGGTGAGTTGCAATAGGCCGCGTCAAATCGCATCCCGCGCGCGGCAAGCGCGTCGATGTTCGGGGTCTTGACCGTTGGATGGCCGTACGCGCCGCAAAAATGCGGCGCCAGTTGATCGGCCATAATCACAACGATGTTCGGCCGTGTCACGGTGCGGCCTTTGCATATGCATCCAATACAAGCCCGTGGAAATGATGCACCGCATGTTCTGATTTGCCCGAACCATTAGGATCATGCACGATCCGACCTTGCGTAAACGCCGGGGTGTTCATCCCGCGTTGAACGCTTTCGACAATGTCGATGTCTTCGCGTTGCAGAACCTCATCAAGATACCGGATTGCTTCCAGCTCGGCCTCATCAGGTTCCGGGGTTTCAAGGAAGAAATCATAGGTTTCGAGCGTTCGGTCAGGACCTATCGGGATGATATTCAGCACGATCATCGAAGACCGCCCCGGGTAGCGCATCAGACATGTCGTGGGCCACAACCACCAAACTGCATGGGTTCGTACTGTGGCATTGGACACGTCATAAGCGGTGTTGGCACCCTTACCCGCCTCGGCCATATGGCTGGAGTAGATGCCGTATGTAGTCACCTTGTAGGTGTCCATATCGACCAGATCACAGAAATCCTTGTGCGCTGTCGGGCAGTGATAGCATTCAAGGAAGTTGTCGACGACGTTCTTCCAGTTCGACTTGATGTCATAGGTCAGGCGGTGACCAAATGTCAGTTGCTCGATATCCGGTGCCCAGTGGCGGATTTCGGTTTCCAGATTCCCGGAAACTTCGCGCAAAGGTGCTGCGTTAGGGTTTAAGTTGACGTAAATAAACCCCGCAAACTCTTCGACCTGTACTTGGTCCAGGCAGATATCCGATGTTTTAAAATTAACCAGGTTCTCAGTCTCGGGCGCACGCACCAATTGGCCGTCCAGTTTGTAAACCCATGCGTGATACGGGCACATGATGCGTGTGGTTTCGCCCTCGCCCGACAGCAAATGATGGGCGCGGTGTTTGCAGACATTATAGAACGCACGCAGTGTGCCCTCGCGGTCGCGCACGACAGCAATCGGACGTCCGGCGATTTCGACGGTTGTGTATGACCCCGGAGCGCGCAGCTTTTCAACGTGGCACACCCATTGCCATGTCTTGGCTAGCACTTCGTTTTGATCGACCTGATACCAGGACGGATCGACATAGGCTTCGGCCTTCAGGGAACTGGTATTGAAAGGATCGGTGCTAAAACCATCGGAAATCCGCTCGAACTGGGTTTTGGACGGCAGCTGGCTCATGGGTGGCTCCACAGCTCAGGGACAGGCTTTGCCCCAATGATTGACGTGTGGCGCGTATGATCTTCTGAGTCTTTGCTCGTTACTTGACTTTTTCCGCCCTATTGTTTTCTATTTTGGCCAAATTGGTGATTCCGAAGGTGTCAATCTTTGGGCTTGCGATGCATTGGCCAGGCGCGGAATTCGAATGGAACCCTGCCCTCGACCCGGTCGCGCGTCGGGGGCAGGCCAAATCTTTCTTTATAAGCCCGGCTGAAATGCACGGGGCTGGAAAAACCCGACGCCAGAGCGACCTCTGCAATGGGAAGCTCGGTCTGCGTGACCAGGCCACGCGCCCGATCCAAGCGAATGTCACGATAGTAAAGCGCGGGCGTTTTCTTGATGTAGGTCGCGAACAGCCGATCCAGTTGGCGATGAGAGATTCCCGCGCGCTTGCAAATCTGGGGAACGGGAATCGGTTCCTCAAGATTGGCCTCCATCACCTGAATCGCCGTTTTAAGCTTGGCAGGCACTGTCGTTCCCAAAGGCTCGGTTCTTTGGGGCTGTTGTTGTTCGGCAGGGCCGCGCAAACGGTCGTGAAACACGTATCTGGCTGCAGCGTTGGCAAGCGCGCTGCCATGTATCCCCTGAAGGATTTGCAACCCAAAGTCAGTTGCTGCAGACCCACCGCAACACGTAAGCCGATTGCCGTCCATAACATAGAGATTCTCAACAACCTCTACCTCTGGATAAAGCTCCTGCAAGGCATCGATATGCTCATAATGAACGGTGGCGCGCCGTCCGCTCAACAACCCGGCCTGCGCCAGTATGAAGGCGCCCGTATCCAAAGCGCCCAAAGTCGCGCCGCTGCGCGCAAGTTGGCGCAAAGCTGTTCCCAGTTTGGACGTCAGGTGCCGTTCCGGTGTCCAACTGGAAGATACAATGACAATGTCGGCCTCGGTGAACGAAAGCGCGTCAAGCGATTGAGTTTCGATGCCAGCACCGTTGCTGGACACACAGAAACCACCTGCTTCTGACACGAAGTCCCATTTGAAATAAGGCTTTCCATCCAGATAGTTGGCGGCGCGAAACGGATCTATGAACGCCATGGTGGCCGCCATATTGAAGCTGGGCGCAACTATGACCAGCACGCGCGTCGAAACCTGCATCTCCTGTGTCATCGATCCTGAATCCAACCTTGCATCACCACATCTCAGAAAAGGTCTTTTGACTGCGATACACAAGGTTTCTTCGGACTTGGCTGAATTTGATAAACTCGCCTCACCAGCGCGTGACATGGGATGTCAGGCAATTGCATGTTGATCCAAGTCGGGTCACCTTGGTCGTGAAAGGAGACCTGACATGACACGGACTGCTTACCTCGACACGCTAAAACCAGCCCTTCTGTTCACGCTGATCGCACTGGCGGCGATGTTGCGCGCTTTGCCCGCGCCGGCGGCAGGAACAGAAACTCTGACAGTAGCCGGAGGATGTTTCTGGTGCGTTGAATCTGATTTTGAGTCTGTCCCCGGCGTCATCGAGGCTGTTTCAGGCTATACCGGCGGCAAATCAGCAAATCCCACCTATGATCAGGTCTCAAAAGGAGGAACCGGCCATTATGAGGCGGTTCAGATCACGTTCAATCCAGCTCAAGTCTCACGTGAAACGCTTCTGAACATGTTCTTCCGCTCGGTCGACCCCACAGATGCCGGGGGTCAATTCTGCGATCGCGGTGATAGCTACCGCACTGCAATATTCGTCTCTAACACAGGGGAAAAAGCTTTGGCCGAGAAGGCAAAAGCAGATGCGCAGCGGGCCTTGGGCCAGACAGTGGTAACACCAATCCTCAGCGAAGGAACTTTTTACCCAGCCGAGGCGTATCATCAGGATTACTACAAGGGGAACAAACTGATCTTCACCCGCTTTGGGCCCAAGCGACAGCACAGTGCGTACAAAGCTTACCGCAAAGCCTGCGGCCGTGACGCACGCGTCAAACAGCTTTGGGGTTCTGACGCGCCGTTTGTCGGATCTTAGTCAAAGGACGCGTCGCGCACCTCTTTTAAATCGGGGATAACATCAGCCGTTCCGTGCCGCGTGACCATCAGGGCCGCGGCGCGGTTTGCTTGCAGAATAGCCTGTTCCATCGGCATCCCACGATCCATGCCTGCCAGTACATAGCCGGTGAACGTATCGCCCGCCCCCGTGGTGTCGACGGCCCGCACCTTTTGCGCTTCGAACTCGACCGGATCACTGCCATTCTGCAAATACCGCGCGCCTTTTGAACCCAGCGTGACAATCACGTGCCGCACTGGCAGGTCAGCGGCATTTAACCCGGTTTCCTGACGTAGCTGGTCAGCCTCGACCTCGTTGAGGATCAGAAAATCCAGATAAGGCAGAACCGCCTTTACCGCCTGGGCCTGAAACGGAGCAGCGGCATAGCACACGGTCAATCCCATCCGGTGCCCCAACTGCGCGGCTTCAACCTGTGCGTTGGTTTCATTCTGCAGGATCAGCAGGTCACCCGTGCTTGCCGACGACAGAGCTTGTCCCAGATCGCTGACCTCTAACGCATGATTGGCACCGGGATACAGGATGATCAGGTTTTCGCCCTCAGCATCCACGGCAATAATCGCGTGCCCGGTTGGTACATCTGCCTCTGAAATATAACGCGTATCCACGCCATATTCAGTCAATCGGTCTTTCGCCCAGCGCCCATCATGGCCGACAGCGCCAATATGGCTGACACGCGCACCCGCCCGTGCCGCTGCAACCGACATATTGGCCCCCTTGCCGCCCAGAAACCGGTCCAGTCCAAGGGCGGCCAGAGTTTCCCCCGGCGCAGGCAAATGCGGCAGGTCATAAACCATATCCGCGTTGATCGAGCCGAGGTTCCAGATCGTCATGACTTATCCAATATCGCATGAGGCCAGAATGGCCATGTTGAGAATGTCATTCGCAGTCGAGACGGTGGAACAGATCTGAATTGGCTTATCCACGCCCGACAGGATCGGGCCAATCACGGTCGCGCCACCCATTTCCTGCATCAGCTTGGTTGAGATCGAGGCTGAGTGCCGCGCCGGAACGATCAAGATGTTCGCCGGACCTGTCAGACGCTGGAAAGGATAAGCTGCTTGCTGATCCACGTTCAGGGCCACATCAACCGTCATTTCGCCTTCATACTCGAAATCCACGCCGCGCTGGTCCAACACTGCGGGCGCGCGGTGCATCTTTTCGGCGCGTTCCGAGACCGGGTAACCAAAGGTCGAGAAACTGACAAACGCAACCCGTGGCTCCAGACCCATGTGTCGGGCGACGGCTGCGGAACGCTCGGCGATATTGGCCAGATCGTTTTCGTCCGGCCATTCATGCACTAGGGTGTCCCCAATCAAGACAATCCGACCTTTATGCAAGAGGGCCGTCACACCAGCAGCCCCGTGCGCAGCATCGGCATCAAAGACGTGGTTGATCCGGTCCAGCACGTGGGCCGACTTACGCGTCGCGCCCGTGACCAGCCCATCCCCGTGACCATGTGCCAGCATCAACGAAGAAAACACATGCCGATCCCGTGCGGCAAGACGGTGAATGTCCTTGCGGTCAAAACCCTTACGCTGCAGGCGCTCATAGAGGAAATTGGAATAGGTTTCGAGATGGCTGGTATTTGCGGCGTTCACAACCTCGATTTCTCGTACCGCATCCCCAAGACCTGTGGCTTCCAGCTTGTCTTTGACGTCATCTGCCCGACCGACCACAAGCGCTTTACCAAAGCCTGAACGCTGATACATGACCGCAGCGCGCAGCACCCGTGGATCGTCGCCCTCGGCAAAGATCATCCGGCTTTGGGCCTGACGCGCACGGGCGTTCAAACCGCGCAGGATGCTCGCGGTCGGATCCATGCGAGATTTCAGGCTTAGTTCATACGCGTCCATATCAATGATCGGACGCCGCGCTGCACCAGTATCCATTCCGGCCTTGGCAACGGCTGGTGGAATACGGTGGATCAGCCGCGGGTCAAACGGTGTCGGGATGATATAATCGCGCCCGAACGTCAGAGATTTGCCATAGGCCATGGCGACCTCATCCGGTACATCCTCGCGCGCCAGATTGGCGAGCGCATGGGCGCAGGCAATCTTCATCTCGTCATTGATGGCACGGGCATGGATGTCCAAAGCGCCACGAAACAGATAGGGGAAGCCAAGCACGTTGTTGACCTGATTGGGGTAATCGCTGCGCCCGGTGGCAACGATAGCATCCACGCGAACCTCGTGCGCTTCTTCCGGCGTGATCTCGGGGTCAGGGTTCGCCATCGCGAAAATCACCGGGTTGTCCGCCATGCTGGCGACCATTTCTTGTGTGACCGCGCCTTTGACCGACACGCCAAGAAACACATCCGCGTCCTTCATCGCATCTTCCAGCGTACGCAAATCCGTGGTGATGGCGTGGGCGGACTTCCACTGGTTCATACCTTCGGTCCGGCCCTGATAAATAACGCCTTTGGTGTCACAGACGATGCAATTCTCGTGCCGTGCGCCCATCGCTTTCAGCAACTCGATACAAGCGATCCCTGCCGCGCCCGCACCGTTCAGGACAATCTTTACATCCTCGATCTTCTTGCCCGAGATGTGCAGCGCATTCAGCAAACCCGCAGCACAAATCACGGCCGTGCCATGCTGGTCATCATGGAAGACAGGGATATCCATCTCTTCCTTCAGGCGCTGCTCGATGATGAAACATTCGGGCGCTTTGATGTCTTCCAGATTGATGCCACCAAAAGTCGGTCCCATCAGACGCACCGCACGGCAGAACTCATCCGGGTCTTCGGTGTCCAGCTCGATGTCGATCGAGTTCACATCAGCGAACCGCTTGAACAGAACGGATTTCCCTTCCATCACCGGTTTTGAGCCCAGCGCGCCAAGGTTTCCCAGACCAAGTACCGCCGTCCCGTTCGAGATCACAGCCACCAGATTGCCCTTGTTGGTATAGTCATAAGCAGTCTCAGGCGCTTCGGCGATGGCTTCACAGGGAACAGCCACACCGGGGCTGTAAGCCAGTGACAGGTCTCGCTGCGTGGTCATGGGAACAGTGGCTTGCACTTCCCATTTGCCGGGGGTGGGGTCCAGGTGAAAGGCCAGCGCCTCTTCTTTGGTGATCTTCGCTTTGGGCATCGGAAATGTCGTTTCTTTGCATCTGTTGGGCTGTTGCCTCATAGCGCAGGCAGGGGCGCGCCTCAACGACAATACGTTTTCGCCTTTCGTCGCAGGGGCCGGGTTTGTAAGGTCACGCCCGGAAACGCCAAAAGGGGGCCGCCTTTGTCCACAGTCACGCCGATGATGGCGCAATATCTCGAAATCAAAGAGGCCCACGCCGATGCATTGCTGTTCTATCGCATGGGCGATTTCTACGAAATGTTCTTCGAAGATGCCGTCAATGCCGCCGAAGCGCTGGACATCGCCCTGACCAAGCGCGGCAAACACAATGGCAACGATATTCCCATGTGCGGTGTGCCAGTGCATTCAGCCGAAGGGTATTTGCTGACCCTGATCCGCAAAGGCTTTCGCGTCGCTGTCTGCGAACAAATGGAAAGCCCTGCCGAAGCGAAGAAAAGAGGCTCTAAATCAGTCGTAAAGCGCGATGTTGTGCGTCTGGTGACGCCCGGCACGCTGACCGAGGACGCCCTGCTGGAGGCCCGCCGCCACAACTTTCTGGCCTCCTATGCCGAAGTTCGGGACGAGGCCGCTTTGGCCTGGGCCGATATCTCGACCGGTGCATTTCACGTGATGCCTTTGACCGGCGCGCGCCTTAGCCCGGAACTGGCACGGCTGGCCCCGTCCGAGTTGATCGTTGCAGACGGGGCGCAAGACAAGTTGCACGAACCTGTTCGCGATCTTGGGATTTCTCTGACGCCGGTGGGACGTGCCAGTTTTGACAGCACAGCGGCGGAAAAACGCATATGCGGTTTGTTTCACGTCGGTGCTTTGGATGCATTCGGGAACTTCGGTCGAGCCGAAGTCTCGGCAATGGGTGCACTGATCGATTACCTTGAGATCACGCAAAAGGGCAAATTGCCTCTACTGCAGACCCCTCTCAAGGAATCAGAAGACCGCGTTGTTCAAATTGATGCTGCAACACGCCGCAATCTGGAACTGACGCGGTCGCTCTCAGGTGGTCGCGCCGGATCGTTGTTGTCTGTGGTCGACCGCACCGTCACACCCGGTGGCGCACGGTTGCTGGAACAACGCCTGTCCAGCCCATCGCGCAATCTGGAAGTGATCCATGCGCGCCTGGATGCGGTAAGCTTCGCAGTTGAGGACAGCCTGATTGCGTCAGACCTGCGTGAAGCACTGCGCAAAACACCGGATCTGGACCGCGCCTTGTCGCGGCTGTCGCTGGACCGAGGCGGTCCGCGCGATCTGGCTGCCATTCGAAACGGGTTGGCGCAGGCGGCTAAAATTGCAGAATTGTGCGAAACCCAAGATTTGCCAGTACTGTTATCGACCGCCGTCCAAAACCTGACCGGGTTTGATGACCTTCTCGGCCTGCTCGACGAGGCACTTGTCGCCGAACCACCCTTGCTGGCGCGCGATGGTGGTTTCATCGCCCCTGGCTTTGATACTGAACTGGATGAGGCGCGCACCCTTCGGGACGAAGGTCGCTCGGTCATTGCCGGATATCAGCAAAAATACGCGGAACACACTGGTATCGCCTCGCTGAAGATCAAGCACAACAATGTGCTGGGGTATTTCATCGAAACCACGGCGACCCACGCCGAGAAGATGCTGAACCCGCCGTTCAGCAAAACCTATATCCACCGTCAGACGACCGCCAATCAGGTACGATTTACGACCGTCGAACTGTCAGAGATCGAAACCCGCATCCTGAACGCTGGCAATCTGGCGCTTGAGATTGAAAAGCGGCTCTATCAAAAGCTTTCTGATCAGATTTTGACCTTGGCAGCCCGTCTCAACCAAGCCGCTCGAGGGTTGGCCGAGCTGGATTTGACAACGGCACTGTCCGATCTGGCGCGTGGGGAAAACTGGTGTCGCCCACATGTGGACACATCACGCGCGTTCAGCGTGCACGGCGGCCGCCATCCGGTTGTGGAGCACGCCTTGCGTCAGCAAAGTGGCGATGCCTTTGTCGCCAACGACTGCGATCTTAGCGCTGAACAGGGTGCCGCCATCTGGTTGCTGACCGGCCCCAATATGGCCGGTAAATCGACTTTCCTGCGCCAGAACGCCCTGATCGCGCTTCTGGCTCAGATGGGAAGCTATGTACCCGCCGAACACGCCCGTATCGGCGTCGTAAGTCAATTGTTCAGCCGCGTTGGTGCATCGGATGATCTGGCTCGGGGTCGTTCGACCTTCATGGTCGAAATGGTCGAAACTGCCGCGATTCTGAACCAGGCCGATGACCGCGCGCTGGTTATTCTGGACGAAATCGGACGTGGCACCGCCACCTATGACGGCCTCTCAATCGCGTGGGCCACACTGGAACATCTGCACGCCTCCAACAAATGCCGCGCTCTGTTTGCCACGCACTATCATGAGCTCACAGCTCTGGCCGGTAAGCTGGAAGGCGTGGATAACGCAACCGTTGCTGTCAAAGAATGGGAAGGCGAGGTGATCTTCCTGCACGAGGTTCACAAGGGCGCTGCAGACCGGTCCTATGGTGTGCAAGTCGCCCAACTTGCCGGCCTGCCAGCCTCGGTTGTCGAACGCGCCCGTGTCGTTCTGGATCAACTCGAGAAAACCGAACGCGAAGGTGGAAAGCAAAAAGCTCTGATCGATGATCTGCCGCTGTTTTCAGCCGCGCCGCCACCCCCGCCACCTGCCCCTAGGGCCTCGCCTGTCACGGATATGTTGGATGATATCTTACCGGACGAGCTCACTCCTCGTGAAGCACTCGATCTGATCTACAAGCTGAAAGAGGCGGCCAGATCCTGACCGCCCCTTCATCTTTTCCAAAATACTCTCGCCGAAGGCTTCGCCTCGCAGGGGCCAATCAGCTTGCAGGCGCCGACGACACGCCAACCTGCGCCGGACGCAGCAGGCGGTCATGCAACATGAACCCTTCGGCAGACACCTGAATGATGTCCCCCGCCCTGGTGCCGGGCACCGGCGCTTCGAACATCGCCTCATGCACGTTTGGATCGAACCGGTCTCCGACCTCAGGCGTGATCACTTCAATCCCGTGCTTCTGGAACACGTCCTTCAGCGCACGCATGGTCAGTTCGACACCTTCCAGCAACCCAGCGGCCACTTCTTTCTGCTCATCCGTCGCAGCTTCAAGCGCACGCTTCATGTTGTCATAAACCGGCAGCATGTCCCGGGCCAGCTTCGACCCGCCATACTGTTCCGCATCCCGGCGCGCCTTGTCGCCGCGCTTACGCGCATTCTCAGCATCCGCCAGCGCGCGCATGAACTTGTCTTTATAGTCATCCCGCTCGGCGCGCAGCTCATCGAGCTCCAGCGCTTCCTCGCTGATCTCTGCAAACTCTTCGGCCAGCTCTTCCGCTTCCGCAGCCATGATGTCGTCCAGAAAATCTTCGTTCTTGGGCTCTGCCATCTCTTACCCTCTAGCTCCGGTCGGATATCAACTTACCGACCAGTTGCGCCGTATAATCCACGATCGGCACGATCCGTCCATAATTCAGACGCGTGGGCCCGATGACCCCGACCGCACCGATTATCTTACGATCAGCGTTCATATATGGAGACACCACCAAAGAGGAACCCGAAAGTGAGAAAAGTTTGTTCTCAGACCCAATAAAAATGCGCACACCTTCGCCATCCTCGGTCAATTCAAGGAATTCCGCGATGTCACGTTTGCGTTCCAGATCGTCAAACAGGGTCCGAATCCGGTCAAGCTCCTCGGCCTGACCCGGTTCGTTCAACAGATTCGCCCGCCCACGCACGATCAATCGGGCCGAGTCGCCGCCGTCTCCGTCCCAGGCAGCCATTCCGCTTTCCACCATCTCACGCGCCAGAATGTCTATTTCCTGCTTGCGTGCATCGATCTGCGTCTGCATCTGCCGACGCACTTCGCCAAGGGTCCGCCCCTCGATCAGCGCATTGAGGAAATTCGCCGCCTCGCGCATTGAACTGGGGGTTTGCCCCGCTGGCGGGGTGAACAGACGGTTTTCCACATGACCATCCGAGAAAACCAGAACCACCAAAGCCCGGTCATGACCCAGAGAAACGAACTCGATATGTTTGATTTCCGATTCATGCTTGGGCGTCAAAACCAGCGAGGCGCCTTGTGTCACGTGTGACAAAGCAGAGCCCACTCGGTCGAGCATCCCACCCACATCGCCCGTGTTAGAGCCTAATGTCTGTTCCAGTTTCTGCCGATCATCGGCACCCAGATCGCCAACTTCAAGCAACCCGTCCACAAACATCCGCAAGCCCTGCTGCGTTGGAATTCGACCTGCACTGACATGTGGGCTGTCCAGAAGGCCCAAAAATTCCAGATCCTGCATCACATTGCGAACGGTCGCGGCGCTGACTTTTTCGGACAAGGTACGCGTCAAGGTGCGGCTGCCAACCGGCTCACCGCTTTCTAGATAACTCTCGACAATCAACCGAAACACTTCGCGCGACCGGTCGTTCATCTCATCCAGAATCTTGCTCGCTTCGCTCATGCGTCGTCCCCTGCTCGTTCGTCATTAAATAGCAGGCAAATGAAAGGTCAATCGGGGTTGCATCGTAACGCTGCGGGGCGTTATCCCCAACCCAGCAAACAAAGGAATTCCGATGCGACCCTCTGGAAGAGATTTAAGCGAAATGCGCACCGTTTCAATCGAAACGGGGTTCACCAAACATGCCGAAGGTTCCTGCCTGATCAAAATGGGCGACACTCATGTGCTTTGCACCGCAACGATCGAAGATCGCGTGCCGCCCTTTATAAAAGGCTCGGGCCTGGGTTGGGTCACGGCAGAATACGGTATGCTGCCCCGCGCCACCAACACCCGAATGCGGCGCGAAGCTGCCAGCGGCAAGCAAGGTGGTCGCACCGTGGAAATCCAGCGCCTGATCGGCCGCGCCCTACGCGCTGGTGTGGATCGGGTCGCGTTGGGTGAGCGTCAGATCACTGTGGACTGCGACGTGATCCAAGCCGATGGCGGCACCCGATGCGCGTCGATCACCGGCGGCTGGGTGGCCCTGCGTCTGGCCGTGAACAAGCTGATGAAAGCGGGCGACGTCATCTCTGATCCCCTGGTGGATCCAGTTGCGGCTGTGTCCTGCGGTATTTATGCTGGTCAGCCAGTTCTGGATCTGGATTACCCGGAAGACAGCGAAGCGGGTGTTGATGGCAACTTCATCATGACCGGATCCGGCAAGCTGATCGAAGTGCAGATGAGCGCCGAAGGCTCGGTCTTTAGCCGCGCGCAAATGGATCAGCTGATGGATCTCGCCGAAAAAGGCGTCGGCGAATTGGCTGCCGCGCAAAAGGCCGCAACCGCATGACCCGTAAGTTCGATGGGGACAGGCTGCTGGTTGCCACCCACAACAAAGGCAAGCTTGAGGAGATGGCGCATCTCCTCGAACCTTTTGGCGTCACTGTCGTCGGCGCGGGCGAGATGAACCTGCCCGAGCCGGAAGAGACCGAAGACACATTTGTCGGCAACGCGCGGATCAAAGCCCATGCCGCCGCCAAAGCCACCGGCCTGCCTGCCCTGTCGGACGATTCCGGGATCACCATCGACGCGCTGGACGGCGCGCCGGGGGTTTACACTGCTGATTGGGCGGAAACGGCAAATGGTCGCGATTTCCTATTGGCCATGACCCGCGCACATAATGAGCTGGAGGCTAAAAACGCCCCTCACCCACGCACTGCGCAATTTCGTTGTACATTGGTTCTGGCCTGGCCCGACGGACATGATGAAGTTTTCGAAGGCATCGCCCCGGGCCACCTGGTCTGGCCGATCCGCGGCAAGGATGGATTCGGCTATGACCCGATGTTTGTTCCGGACGGGCACGACATTACCTTTGCCGAAATGGATCGCTGGGAAAAGAACAAGATCAGCCACCGCGGCCGCGCGGTTGAGAAGTTCGTGAAAGGCTGCTTTGGCGGATGATTGGCGCAACGGGGGCTTTGGCCTTTATATCCATTGGCCTTTTTGCGAGGCCAAATGCCCCTATTGTGACTTCAACAGCCATGTTTCAAAGAAAATAGACCAGAAACAATGGCTTACTGCTTATCTGAGCGAGCTGCGCCGCGCTGCCTCTGAAACGCCGGGTCGGGTACTGAACACGATTTTCTTTGGGGGTGGCACCCCGTCTCTGATGGACCCGGAAACCGTTTCTGACGTGATTGATGAGGCGCGCGCGCTCTGGCACCCGTCCAATGACATGGAAATCACGCTCGAGGCCAATCCCGGATCGGTCGAAGCTGGTCGGTTCGCGGCTTATCGAGATGCAGGCGTAAATCGAATCTCGATGGGCGTTCAGGCCCTGAATGACGAAGATTTGCGTCGGCTGGGCCGGATCCACACAGTCACCGAGGCCCGAGCGGCATTTGACATTGCACGTGCCTGCTTTGATCGTGTGAGTTTTGACCTGATCTATGCCAGACAGCACCAAACACCCGAAGCTTGGCGCACGGAGCTGAACGAGGCCCTGTCAATGGCCGTGGACCACCTGTCGCTGTACCAATTGACGATCGAGGACGGAACGGCTTTTGGTGATCGCTATGCCGTTGGAAAACTGCGTGGCTTGCCCGAGGATGACAGCGCCGCCGACATGTATCTGATCACGCAGGACATTTGCGAAGCCCACGGTTTGCCCGCCTATGAAGTATCCAATCATGCGCGCGCAGGCGCGGAATCCCAACACAACCTGACCTATTGGCGTTACGGAGACTATGTCGGCATCGGACCAGGTGCTCATGGACGGGTCACCTTGAACGCCCAAAGATACGCAACCGAAACATACCTGAATCCGCAACGTTGGCTTGATGCTGCCGAGCGCAGCAACGGGGAAAAAGATAGAACGTTACTGTCCTACGAAGATCAGGCAAACGAGTACCTTATGATGGGTATGAGAATTTCAGAGGGGCTAAATATAGACAGATGGGAAACCCTATCCGGTCGAAAACTTCCAAAGAACACTATTGATCATCTCTCGGAAATTAAAATGATTGAACATAGTAACGACAGGCTTCGGGCGACTGCGGACGGCCGGGCCGTTCTGAATGCCGTCATCCGGGAACTATTGAGCTAGCCATGCACTACCTGTGGGCAGGACTGGGATTATTATGCGTTGCTCTGGCGATGGTTGGGGTTGTTCTTCCCCTTCTGCCAACCGTGCCATTCCTGCTATTGGCAGCGTTCTTCTTTGCCAGATCATCTTCGCGTCTTCACACTTGGCTGCTGACTCACCAACTGTTCGGACCGTTGATACAAGATTGGCAAAGCTCTGGTGCTATACGGCCTGCGGCAAAAAAGGCGGCAACTGTTTCCGTCGCCGCCGTTTTTGGTCTCTCAATTTGGATGTCCGCCCCAGTTTTCGTTTTGGCCATTCAAGCCGTTGTCCTGGGCGGTGTATTGGTCTTTATCTGGACGCGGCCTAACGGCTGAGCTTGGCGCACAAATCGTCAAGCTGGTCCAGGTTCTCATACGTCAGAACAACCTGGCCCGTTTCTGTTCCAGCCTTGTGATTGATCGAGACCTTCATCGCCAGAATTGCAGACAGGTCTTTTTCCAACGCCCGCGTATCGGCATCCTTGCCCGCATCAAGATTTCTGGACCGAGGCGCAGGGCGTTCGGCGTCACCTTGTTGTTGTTTTTTGACCAAAGCTTCGGTTGCACGCACCGAAAGCCCCTCTTTGACGATCTGCTTCGCCAATTCCGAAGGGTTTTCGGCTGTAATCAGAGCTCGCGCATGTCCAGCAGATATTTTTCCTTCAATAACAAGGGTTTGAACATCCATTGGCAAGGACAAAAGACGCAGAAGATTTGCAATATGGCTACGGCTCTTACCCAAAGCTTCAGCCAGCTTTTCCTGCGTGTGGCCAAAACGATCCATTAGCTGCTTGTAGCCAGCGGCCTCTTCCACGGCGTTCAGGTCAGCGCGCTGGATGTTTTCGATAATCGCAACTTCCAGAACTTCGGTGTCGTCAAAATCGCGCACAATAACCGGAATATCATGCAGCTGCGCCATTTGCGCCGCCCGCCAACGACGTTCCCCTGCAACGATTTCGTATTCATCAGCTCCGGTCGACCGGACAATCAAAGGCTGGATAATGCCCTTTTCCTTGACCGAGGCAGCCAGCTCGTCCAGCTGCTCGGGCAGGAACGTGCGGCGCGGCTGATTGGGGTTCGCTTTCAGCTTTTCGATTGGAACTTTCAGATCAGGCCGGCGCGCTTCGGTTGGCACCCGCCCTTCTGCTTCGGGGTTCACATCCGCCATAAGAGCTGACAGGCCGCGCCCCAAACCTCGGGTTTTTGCTTTCTTGGCGCTCATGTCGCCCTCCTCACTTCCGCCTACGCAGCGGTTTTATTGTTCTTGTGCATGATCTCGCGGGCCAGATGCCGATAAGCCATCGCGCCAAGCGAACCCGAGTCATATTGCAAGACCGGCAACGCATATGACGGAGCCTCACTGACCCGCACGTTTCTGGGTATCTTTGTCTTAAAGACCATCTCACCCAGATTGTCACGCGCATCCTTTTCAACCTGACGGGACAAGTTGTTGCGGTTGTCATACATGGTCAACACAACACCTTCGATTCTCAGGTCAGGATTTGCGGTTTGCCGAACTTCCCTGATCGTCAGCATTAGTTGCGACAAACCTTCCAGGGCAAAGAACTCACTTTGCAGCGGAACAAGGACGGAATGTGCCGCCACCATTGCATTGACGGTCAACAGGTTCAAAGATGGTGGGCAATCGATAAGGATGAAATCAAGGTTGAAAGCATCAACCGCAGTTTGCCGCAACGCATCGTGCAATAAATAACTGCGCTTCTCATTGGATATCAATTCAATGTCGGCAGAACTCAGATCAACGGTTGCCGGAACAACCAGAAGGTTTTCGATCTCGGTCTCTTGAACAACAGCCTCCAACGGCGCGTCGTCCAGGATGAGATCATAGGTTGTCCAATCCCGATCCTCTACACCCAATCCGGTGGACGCATTCCCTTGAGGGTCAAGATCAACCACCAGAACCCGACAACCGGATTCCGCCAGCCCTGCTGCCAGATTGATCGCCGTCGTTGTCTTCCCCACTCCGCCCTTCTGATTGGCGACCGCAATAATCCGAGGTCCTGAAGGTCGGGACAGATCAACCACGTGATACTCCTTTGATTTTAAGGATAACGGCCTGAGGTTCGGTTAAACTTGTAATCGGCTCGGCGTGGAAATTCCATTCCTCTTGCGCATCTGACAGTTCTTTTTTCCAGTTTGCGCCTTTGGGCAACAAGGCCGTGCCATTTTTACTTAAATGCCTGTCACAGAACGACAATAACACCCGCAACTCTGCCAATGCGCGCGCTGAAAGAACATCGGCACCCAATGGATCGACACTTTCGATTCGTTTGGAAATCACGCGGCATTTAATTCCACACTCCCGAGCAACACTACGTAAGAAGGCAGACTTCCGTTGATCGCTTTCAACAAATGTAAATTGCGATTTTGGTGACTGATCTGCCGCGATCAACGCACAAACCATACCCGGAAACCCGCCCCCACTGCCTAAATCCACCCAGCTTACGAACTGTTCCGCGCAGCCGAAAACTTGTACGGAGTCAAAAATGTGGCGCTCCCAAATGTGTTCAAGACTGTTGCGAGACACAAGATTGATCTTGGGATTCCAACGCTTCACCAGTTCAACGTAGGCCTCCAGGCGCTCGAATGTTTCACGTGAAACATTCAACCGTTCAAATGCAGAATAGTCGGGCGTCATGCCTGTCGAACCCTCTGGTCGCGGCGGAGTTTTGCAAGAACAAGGGTCAGCGCAGCAGGTGTAACCCCTTCTACACGACCCGCCTGCGCAATGTTTTCGGGCTTAGCTTGCGAGAGCTTTTGTTTCATCTCGGAAGATAGACCATCCAACGCGAAATAATCGAAATTCCGGGGAATTACGTAGGATTCATCCCGCTTCATTGCTTCCACATCACGTTTCTGACGCGCAATATAGTTTGCGTAAAGCGCGTCGCGCTCAATCTGTAGTCTGATCTTTTGGTCTACGTCTTGGAGATCCGGAATCAAAGGCAATAAGCTATCGAAGGATACGTCCGGAAAAGCCAAGATCGCCATTCCATCCCTGCGATTTCCATCCTGGTTAACGTTTATTCCGGCGGACAACACTTCTTTTGGTGTATAGGTACGTTCTGCCAATTTGGTTTTTACTGCATCAAGTTGAGCCATCTTGTCTTCGAAATGCAGCCGACGGCTGGACCCAACGCATCCAAGATCAATGCCAATCGGTGTCAAACGCTGATCTGCGTTATCCGCGCGCAAGGACAGACGGAATTCAGCTCGTGAGGTAAACATACGATATGGTTCAGCCACGCCACGCGTCGTCAGATCATCTATCATTACGCCAATATAGCTGTCAGATCTGGTGAAATGCACAGGATCACGGCCTTGAACCTCCAGCGCGGCATTAAGGCCAGCGACCATCCCCTGAGCAGCTGCTTCCTCATAACCCGTTGTTCCATTGATCTGGCCCGCCAAATACAACCCGGGAACATCGGGCAGCGACAGAGTCGCGGTCAAGACACGAGGGTCAACGTAGTCATACTCAATTGCGTATCCGGGCTGCAGGATCTCTGCGTTTTCAAGGCCTTTGATGGACCGAACATATTGCAACTGCACGTCTTGAGGTAATGATGTTGAGATACCATTGGGGTAAATCGTATGATCATTCACGCCTTCGGGTTCCAGGAAAATCTGATGCGATTCCTTGTCAGAAAACCGCACAATTTTATCCTCAATAGAGGGGCAATACCGAGGACCGATGCCGTCAATATGACCGCCATACATGGCTGACTTCGAAAGATTGGCCTCAATAATCTCGTGCGTTTTCGCGTTGGTATGCGTGATTCCACAAGAAATCTGAGGTGCCACCACGTCTGTCGATAGAAACGAAAACAGTGTTGGCTCTTCGTCCCCGTCTTGACGCTCGAGATCAGACCAGTCGATTGTCCGCCCATCCAAACGCGGCGGCGTGCCTGTTTTCAACCGACCCAGTGGCAGATCATAACTATCCAAACGTTCCGCAAGCTTGATGGAAGGGCGATCACCCATGCGGCCACCGGGGCGAGATACATCTCCGATATGAATAACACCGCGTAAAAACGTGCCAGAGGTCAGAATGACGGCGCGCGCGGAAATCTCTGAGCCATCCGCAAGCGAAACTCCGGAAACGCGCGAGCCGTCCATGATAAAATCAACGACCTCACCGACAATAACAGACAGGTTGGGTTGAACTTGTGTTTCTTTTTGCATTGCTGCCCGGTAAAGGGCGCGGTCCGCTTGCGTCCTGGGGCCCTGCACCGCAGGACCCTTTCGGCGATTCAGCAGACGGAACTGAATGCCAGCTTGGTCTGCAACACGTCCCATAACGCCGTCCAGGGCGTCAATCTCGCGTACCAGATGGCCTTTCCCTAAACCACCAATTGCAGGATTGCAGGACATAACTCCGATATCTGATGCAGACAGCGTTACCAGCGCGGTACTTGCCCCCATCCTGGCAGACGCGTGCGCAGCCTCGGTACCGGCGTGCCCGGCTCCAATAACGATCACATCGAACTTTGAATGTTTCACGTGAAACACTCCTTACTTTCCCAAACAGAAGCTAGAGAAGATTTCGTCCAGCAGTGTTTCGACATCTATTCTACCAACCAGAGATTCAAGAGCTCGAATGGCAGTTCTAAGCTCTTCTGCCGCGATATCATACAGGTCCGGACCTGATTCCAGAACCGCGATTGCAGATTGAAGCGAATCCAGTGCCCGACCAATTGCCACGCGATGGCGTTCCCGCGTAGCGATACCATGGGTAGTAGTTCGTTCACTCAAAACACGCGAAATCTGGTTAACGAGCGCATCAATCCCCTGCCCAGTCTTGCCAGATACACCCAGACCTTCATCACCTCGAAGATCAGCTTTGGGCAGAACATGAATGTCACCAGCTTGCATCCCAACACCCAATTCTTCCGGCTTTTCCGATAGAAAAACACGAAGGTCGGCCGCCTCCGCTCTTCCGCGTGCCAGCTCGATGCCCAGGTTTTCGACGTGATCTTCGGTTTCTCTCAACCCGGCCGTGTCCAACAAGGTCACTGGCAATCCTGCCAGATCCATTCGCACTTCGATCACATCCCGCGTGGTTCCAGCGTATTCCGAGGTAATCGCCGCCTTCCGACCGGCCAGCGCATTTAGAAGAGTGGACTTTCCTGCATTCGGAAGACCAACAATTGCGACTTCAAACCCTGTCCGGATACGCTCAGCGATTTTCACACCGTCGGCCTCACGTCTGAGGTCTGACATCACACCATGGATTAGTTCTCGTACTTCAGGTGTCACATCTGTTGGCACCTCTTCATCGGCAAAGTCGATGACAGCTTCCAACAAGGACGCTGCTCGTATCAAATCCCGGCGCCACCGTTCTGCCAGTGTACCCAGTTCGCCAGCCAGAATGGTTTGGGCCTGCTTACGCTGAGCTTCGGTTTCCGCGTCTATCAGATCCGCCAGACCTTCGACCTGAGTCAGGTCCATCTTACCGTTTTCAAGTGCCCGGCGCGTGAACTCACCCGGTTCGGCGATGCGCAAGCCGTCAATGTCTGATAAACACCGCAGCACGGCGTTAACAGACGCGGTGCTGCCATGGATTTGCAGCTCCGCCACATCCTCTCCGGTGAAACTGGCCGGGGCTTGGAATGTCAGAACCAACCCGTCATCCAAACGCGCACCTTTCTCGTCCCGCAACGTGCGCAGGACCATGCCACGTTTTGGAAGCGCATCCCTTGTAAGGCGTGCCGCTGCAAAATGAGAGTCAGGGCCGGAGAGGCGGATCACAGCCACTCCAGCTTTACCTTGCGCGCTGGCCAAGGCGAATATCGTATCCATTCGAAGGCCTCGCTTGGGTCTAAGACCTGTGTCAGGTGTTCATCGAATCGAAGAACTCGCCGTTTGTCTTGGTCTGTTTCAACTTCGACAGCAGGAACTCGATTGCGTCGGTGGTACCCATCGGGTTGAGGATACGGCGCAGAACGAAGGTCTTGGCCAGATCGCCCTTGTCGACCAGCAGGTCCTCTTTCCGGGTACCGGACTTGAGGATGTCGATAGCCGGGAACACGCGTTTGTCTGCGATTTTACGATCCAGAACGATTTCCGAGTTACCGGTGCCTTTGAATTCTTCAAAGATCACCTCGTCCATCCGGCTGCCGGTGTCGATCAGCGCGGTGGCGATGATGGTCAGCGAACCACCCTCTTCGATATTCCGTGCCGCACCAAAGAACCGCTTGGGCCGTTGCAGAGCGTTGGCGTCCACACCACCGGTGAGAACCTTACCTGAGGATGGCACCACGGTGTTAAACGCTCTACCAAGTCTTGTGATTGAATCGAGAAGAATAACAACATCTCGTTTATGTTCAACCAAACGCTTGGCTTTTTCGATCACCATTTCGGATACGGCCACGTGGCGCGTTGCCGGTTCGTCAAAGGTCGAGGACACAACCTCACCCTTCACCGAACGCTGCATGTCCGTCACCTCTTCCGGGCGTTCGTCGATCAGAAGGACGATCAGGTAACACTCTGGATGGTTCTGTTCGATCGAGTGCGCGATGTTTTGCAGGATCACCGTCTTACCGGTCCGCGGAGGCGCCACGATCAGCGAGCGCTGGCCTTTACCGATGGGTGACACAAGGTCGATCACACGCGCCGACTTGTCCTTGATGGTCGGATCTTCGATCTCCATCTTCAGACGTTCATCCGGGTACAGAGGCGTCAGGTTGTCGAACAGGATCTTGTGCTTGGCCTTTTCAGGATCTTCAAAGTTGATCTTGGTGACCTTGGTCAGCGCAAAGTAACGCTCGTTATCGTCGGGCGCTTTAATCTCACCTTCGACCGTGTCGCCGGTGCGCAGCGAGTGCTGACGGATCATATCGGGCGAGACATAGATATCGTCGGGACCAGGCAGATAGTTCGCCTCGGGCGAGCGTAGGAAGCCGAAGCCGTCTTGCAGGACTTCCAGCACGCCGTCACCGCCAACGGTCCAGCCCTCATCTGCGCGTTCGCGCAGAATCTGGAACATCATCTCACCTTTCCGCATGGTCGAGGCGTTTTCGATCTCCAGCTCTTCGGCCATCGCCAGAAGGTCTTTGGGGCTTTTGGCTTTCAGGTCGGCCAGATTCAGGGCGTCAGTTGTCATGATATATACCTTCACCGCGATCAGCGCGGCACGAAGTGGAATTTCAGTACGGAAGATACGCCGCCCGGACGGGCGTGTTGATCCTTACATAAGCGCGACAGCTTTCGGAGTCAAACGTGCCTTCAGAACTTCAGAATGACCGCCAGAACGATGATAACCATCAAAACGGTCGGAACCTCGTTCATCATGCGATACTGCCGCCCAGTGAGCTTATTTTGGCCTTCCAGGAAATCCTTGCGCCGGGCCATCAGCCAGTGATGGAACCAGGTCATGCCGATCACGGCTGCACCTTTGACCCAAGGCCAGGACCAATCCCATCCAACAATACCCGGCGTAAACACCATGATCAGGCCACACACCCACGCCACGATCATCGCAGGGCGCATAATGACACGCAGCAGCTTTTCTTCCATTTCAAAGAAAATTTCTTGTGCCCCGTCGACAGCCTGAACTTTCTCAACGTGATAGACGAACAAGCGTGGTAGATAGAACAGACCTGCCATCCACGAGATTACGGCCATGATATGAAGTGACTTCACCCACGGGTACAGCGTGAAAAGAAGATCAGTCATTTTGGCTCCGAGTGTTGTTCGGAACTCTCCCTAATAAAAAAATAAGAAAAGAAAAAGGAAGATGGTTTTGTAGGGCGTTCAAAAACCGTGGATTACTGTTTTATCCATGTGTTTTCCCCAAGGTGGGCAAAACAATCTCACTTTCTGATGATTCTGTTGAAGTTATATTTTTTAGATTTAAAAACAATGTATTAGCCTAAAACAAGAGGCGGATGATCTGGGGGTAAATCTTTGGTTATCATGGGATGGTTCAGTTATCCCGGTGATCAGACTTATCCTTGTCCCGGCTGGATGGGATTTGAGCGACTCGGGGATCTTTGACACGATTTTCCCGGGGTTGCGTGTCAACCGGAAAACCATACAAAGCACCCCAGAACTCTCATCGACTTGCACACGGGGTTTTCCACATGTCTGTCCCCATTCTTCTGGCATCGGGATCTGCGATACGGGCGCAGCTGCTTGAGAATGCAGGTGTACCATTCACCGTTCAAACCGCGCGCGTGGATGAAGACACAGCCAAGCGCGCCTTGCTGGCTGAAAACGCGTCACCACGGGATATTGCCGACACGCTTGCTGAAATGAAAGCGCGCAAGGTCAGTGACAAAAACCCTGGCGCTATGGTGCTGGGGTGTGATCAGGTTCTGGATTTTGACGGTCAGCTGCTATCAAAACCTGAAACCCCGGAACAGGCAGTCGCTCAGCTAAAAGAGATGCGCGGCAAACGGCACATGCTTTTGTCTGCGGCCGTGATCTATCAGGACGGCGAACCGATTTGGCGGCATATAGGACAGGTACGGTTGCGGATGCGGGCCAGCTCTGATGCCTATTTGAAGGATTATGTTTCACGGAACTGGGACAGTATCCGCCATGCCGTTGGAGCATATAAGCTGGAAGAAGAAGGTGTCCGGCTGTTCGCCACCATTGACGGCGACTATTTTAACGTTTTGGGTATGCCCTTGTTGGAGCTTCTCAATTTTCTGGCTGTCAAAGGGGTGATCGATCAATGACGGACTACCGGGTTCCACTGGCCGGGGTGATCGGACATCCCATTGGGCATTCGCGTTCCCCCAAACTGCATGGCCATTGGCTGAAGACGTATGGCCTTGCCGGGCATTACATTCCCATGGATGTTGCACCTGCCGATCTGGAAACCGTGCTACGTACGCTGCCCAAAGCAGGTTTTGTCGGGGCCAATGTGACTGTTCCTCACAAGGAAGCAGCGTTGAAGATCGCGGATCACGTATCCGACCGCGCAACGGTGATCGGCGCTGCGAATACACTGGTGTTCCGCGAAGATGGCTCGATCCATGCAGATAACACTGATGGGTATGGTTTCATGGAAAACCTGCGCAGCGGTGCCCCCGACTGGAATGCCAAAGACGGCCCGGCCGTAGTGTTTGGGGCCGGCGGGGCGGCGCGCGCTGTTCTGCAAGCCTTGTCCGATGCAGGTGTGCCGGAAATCCTGTTGACCAATCGAACGCGTGCCCGTGCCGATCATCTGAAAGAGGAATTTGGCCAACGAATCCGCGTTGTTGATTGGGTTCAGGCCGGAAACGTCATCGAAAATGCGGAACTGGTGGTCAACACGACCTCATTGGGGATGCAGGGCCAGCCGGAATTGCGGGTTCCTCTGGATGGGTTGCAGCCCGGCGCCGTGGTCACGGATCTGGTCTATGCCCCGTTAAAGACAAACCTTCTGAAAACCGCGGAAGAAGCAGGATGCACGACGGTTGATGGTTTGGGCATGTTGTTGCATCAGGCGGTTCCGGGGTTTGAGCGGTGGTTTGGCGTGCGTCCCGAAGTGGATGCAGAGACGCGCGCGGCGGCTTTGGCATGAGTTTTGCCCTTGGCCTGACCGGTTCTATCGGCATGGGGAAAAGCACCACAGCACAGATGTTTGTCGAAGAAGGCTGTGCTTTGTGGGATGCTGACGCGGCAGTGCACCGGTTGTACGCGTCCGGAGGTGCTGCGGTTGAACCAATGCGAGCAGCCTTCGCTGGTGCGATTGTCGACGGAGCTGTAAGCCGAGACGCGTTAAAGCAGATCATTGCTGCCGATCCCGAAGCGTTGAAAGCAATCGAAGCGATTGTGCATCCTCTGGTTGCGAAAGATCGCGCGGTATTTCGTGAAAACACAACGAGCGACATATCGGTGTTCGACATACCTCTTCTTTTCGAAACAGGCGGAGATGCAGCCATGGACGCCGTCGCCTGCGTTTCGATCCCGGCTGACGAACAAAAGCGCCGCGTTATGGAACGGGGAACCATGTCCGAGGCGCAGTTCGAACAGATCCGCGCCAAGCAGATGTCGAATGATGAGAAATGCGCGCGGTCCGATTTTGTAATCGTAACAGACACGCTGGACCATGCCCGTCAGCAGGTGCAGGATGTGGTCAGGCAGATACGGGCGGGGATGAAAGATGCGTGAGATCGTACTCGATACCGAAACCACCGGATTCGATCCCGAAAGCGGGGACCGGATTGTTGAGATTGGTGCCGTTGAGCTGTGGAACCACGTCGCGACGGGTGAAACCTATCACGTCTATATCAACCCTGAACGCGGTATGCCGGATGAGGCGTTTGGCGTCCATGGCATCGGCCCAGACCTGTTGGAAAACCCGCGTCCACCGGAAAAGGGTGAGGTAACGCTGAAAGACAAACCGGTGTTTGCCAAGGTGGGTCACGGGTTTCGTGAATTTGTTGGGGATGCGCGGTTGGTGATCCACAACGCATCGTTCGACATGAAGTTCCTGAACGCTGAACTGAAGTGGATGGGCGCGCCGTTGATCCCGATGGAACAAGCGCTGGATACGCTGGCAATCGCCCGCAAACGGTTTCCCGGTTCTCCGGCTTCCCTAGATGCGCTCTGCCGACGTTTCAACATCGACAACTCGAACCGTGTTCTGCACGGCGCTTTGCTCGACTCTGAAATACTGGCCGAGGTTTATCTTGAGCTGATCGGAGGGCGGCAGCCTGATTTTGGCCTGTCCACGTCCGCATCATCTGCATCCGGTGGAGGCGAAGACTGGCGACCAACACCGCGTAGCGCAGCATTGCCATCCCGGATCACCGAAGATGAACGCGCAGCACACGAAGCGTTTGTAGAGAAGTTGGGCGAAAGCGCTCTGTGGACCCGCGCCTGATCCGGTCAGGCGCGGGTCAAAGCCTTAGGCGTCGGTCTTTTCGGTCTGAGCGGCCTGACGACGCATCAATTCGTTGCGATACAGCGCCACGAAATCGATATTGTCCAGGTTCACCGGTGGGAAGCCGCCATCACGGGTGATGTCGCTGACAATGCGGCGCAGGAACGGGAACAGCATCCGCGGGCATTCGATCATCAGGAACGGGTGCATCTGATCTTCTGGCACGCCTTCCACGTGGAACAGCCCGCAATAGTCCAGTTCGCACAGGAACAGCACATCATCCATGCCTTTGGCTTTGGATGTCAGGTTCAGCTTAATGGACACTTCAAACTGATGTTCAGCGCTGCGCTTTTTCGCGTCCAGGTTCACCTGAACCGCGATTTCCGGCTGCACGTCGCCTGACACACCCTTTTGCGCCATCACGTTTTCAAAGGACATATCGCGGATGAACTGCCCCAGAACCCGCATTTGAACCTGCGGGGCGGCTTGGGCCGCAGTGTTTTCTGCAGCGTTTTCTTCGGCCATGGATCTACTCCAAAATTAAACTTCGCCACTGCTTAGCAAGTTGGGCGCGGCACCTCAATGCTGGTGGGGCCCTTCCACCCATTTCGACGGCTTTGAAGGGTCTTTTTTCGGGCGAACTTCGCTGAATTCACCGTCAATGATGTCCCCCTGCTCGAAAGGGTTTTGTCTCGGTTGAAACCCTGTGCCCGGTCCCATCTGAAACTGTGCCACGGTGACTTTCGACTTCAGGTAGCGGAAAACAGCGACACGAACGCCCGGTACCAGCAAGGCAAATCCTATGGCATCGGTGAAAAATCCCGGTGTCAGCAGCAATGCGCCGGACAAAAGGATCATAGCACCGTGGGCCAAAGGTTCGGTTGGGTCATCCAGTTCAGCGAACGATCGCTGCAAATTTATCAATGCCATGCGACCTTGTGTCCGCACCAGAACCGTGCCCAGAACGGCGGTCAGCACAACGATGGCAAGAGTTGGCCAAAGTCCAATCAGACCACCTACCTGAATAAACAGAGCGATCTCAATGATGGGCACCAATAAAAATGCCAAGAACAGATACATTTGCGCTATCCTTTCCCTTAGGCCGGGCTGTGGACTTGCCACCCACGCTCACCTACATAGTGGCATGAGGCCGCGTATACAAAGTCGCGGTTCTGAAAAGAGGATGAAATGAACGAACCCATGATCCAGCTACTGGTCCTGGCCGGAATTGCCGTTTTCCTGATCCTGCGCCTCAAAAGCGTATTGGGTACGCGTGAAGGTTTTGAGAAACCACCTTTGCAGCAACAGCCTGAAGCGCATAAATCGCGTCGCGATTTCGAGGTGATCGAAGGCGGCCCGGATCATGACATCACTGACCATGTCGCCGAAGACAGCGAACAGGCGCAAACCCTGGCCGCGATGAAACGGGTTGAGCCCGCCTTTTCTGTCAATGAATTTGTTCAGGGTGCACGCGGTGCCTATGAGATGATTGTGATGGGGTTCGAAAAAGGCAACCTGGACGAAATCCAGCCGTTCCTATCGGAAGAGGTATTTGAAACATTCGTCTCGGTCGTCGCTGCCCGCGAAGATCAGGGCCTGACCATCGAAGCTGAATTTATCGGTGTACGGGAAACTACCCTGTCGGATGTTAAGTTCGACAAAGACACCAATGAGGCCGAGATCACCATGAAATTCGTGGGTGAACTGACCTCGGTCGTGCGGGATCGCGGCGGTGATATTGTCGAGGGCAACCCCAACACAGTGAAACGCCAAAAGGACAGCTGGACCTTTGCCCGTGTGATGGGCAAGGACGATCCGAACTGGCTGCTTGTTGCCACGGACGCATGATTGCCACGCTCCGGTCGCTTTTTCTGGTGGGTGCAATGACCGCCGCCAGCGCTGCCGGAGCCGAGGCAACGCGATCCATTCTGTCGTTTGACGATCTTCAGGGCTGGGCCGAAGATGACCACGGCGCGGCCCTTTCCGTTTTTCTGAATACTTGTGGCGATCTGAAGGACCCGGACTGGCGTGCATTATGCGGAGTTGCCGGGACATATGAAGCGGATGCTGCGCGAGCGTTTTTTGAACTCTTTTTTCGCCCCGTGTTGGTCGAGGATGGCAAAGACGCCTTGTTCACGGGGTATTTTGAACCCGAACTTGATGGTGCGCGCAGCCGGACTGATCGTTTCAAGTACCCCATTTACAAGATGCCCCCCGAAGCGCGAGATGGGCCATGGCTCAGCCGTCGGGAAATCCTGACTGGTGATGTGATGCAGGGTCGCGGGCTTGAAATTGCTTGGGTCGATGACCCGGTCGAGCTGTTTTTCCTGCAAATTCAGGGTTCGGGACGTGTGCGGCTGCCCGATGGTGGTGCCTTGCGTGTGGGATACGGGGGCGCAAACGGTCATCCGTACAGATCCATCGGTGTCGAACTGGTTCGGCGCGGGATTTTAGGCGCGCATGAGGTCAGTGCTCAGATGATCCGGGCGTGGGTGCGCAAGAACCCTGAGGCCGGTGCCGAGCTGCTGTTCCACAATCCTTCCTATGTTTTCTTTCGTGAAGTCTCGCGCGTTGCGCCCGAACTTGGGCCATTGGGGGCCATGAACCGATCGATTACAACGATGCGCAGCATTGCGGCGGATCCGGCCTATACGCCATTGGGGGCGCCGGTCTGGGTTGAGAAGGACGGCAAAAACCCGATGCGTCGCCTGATGATCGCGCAGGACACTGGGGCCGCCATCAAGGGTGCCCAGCGGGCAGACATCTTTTTCGGAACGGGTGACGAAGCCGGGCAAGCTGCGGGCAGGTTAAAAGATCCGGGTCGGATGGTCGTTTTGTTGCCGATTCAGCGGGCCTATGCCCTGCTGCCGGACGAATTCTGATGACCCGGCGCAAACTGACGACTGAAGAGATCGAGCTTTGGCGCAAGGTCGCCAAACAAGCCGAACGGATGCATCCGGAAATTCCACAGACGGTGCATCCGACCTCATTGCCGAAACCCAAGCCGAAAAAAACGCCGAGACCTCGGTTCGAAGCGTTTGAAATTGGTGAGACTCATCAGACAAAACCTAAGCCAAATGATTTGAAGCCATCGGTCACAGATGCGCTGCGCAGAACGCCGGTTCAGATGGACAACAAAGCTTTTGGCCGAATGAAGCGCGGTAAGCTCAAACCGGAAAGCAAACTGGACTTGCACGGCATGCGGGTCGACACGGCGCATCCCGCGCTGATCCGTTTTGTCCTGACAGCGCAGGCACAAGGCAAACGGTTGGTTTTGGTTGTGACCGGCAAAGGAAAGGATCGGGACGAACCGGGCCCGATTCCGACCCCACGCGGAGTACTCCGAAATCAGGTGCCGCATTGGCTGACCATTCCGCCACTGGCGCAGGCGGTGATGCAGGTTACGCCCGCCCACATAAGCCATGGTGGGGATGGAGCTTATTACGTTTACTTGCGGCGTCTTCGCTAAAGGGATCGTGCCGCACGGGTTACACCAACACGGACCAGCGTGCAGACCAGAACAAAAAATCCTCCGGTCCACAGGAACTGAGTATCCAACGAAACGCCCCAATCGATCAGCACTCCGGTCAGACCCGGACCGATCGCCGAACCCAGAACCATGACCGCTGTTGCCATCGCTTTGATCGCACCGATGTGTCGGGTGCCGTAGAACTCGGCCCAGAAGGCGCTGGGCAACGTGCTGTTTGCCCCGGCGGTGAGCGCCAGAAGAACCAGCCCAAGCGTCGCCCCGGCAATCGAGGTCGTCAGGGCAAGAGTCACAAAACCCAGCGCAATCGGCAGCTGGTAATAGGGTATCATCCGTGCTGTGCCCCATTTGTCCAACGCCCAGCCGGCCGCAAACATCGAAAGCAGCGATACCCCGGTATAAACGGGAAACAAGGCGACCAATTGGATATGAGCCCATCCTTTCACTTCAGCCAAATGGACCTGATGAAAAAAGAAGGCCGTGACAAAAGCCGACGGCCCAAGGACGGCGGGCGCCATAAACCAGAACAACGGGTGTTTCAGCGCATCACGTCGTGTCCAGTGACGGCCTTGCATACCGGTGGCTGAATATTCGCTGGCAAGGCTTTGCGGGGTGCGTTCTTCCCTGAGAAGGCGCATCAGAATTGGAATACCCAGCAAAACGATAATGGCTGCAAGCCCCCACAGCCACCGCCAGTCCAGAAACACCATGGCGGTGACAAATGCCAGCGGCAGCAGCGCCTCTCCGATCGCGTACCCGACCGAAGCAATGGACAAGGCCTTGCCCCGTGTTGCGGTGAACCAACGGGCCATTGCAACCATCGCAAGATGGGTGCTCATGCCTTGCCCAAACAGGCGCAAAAGAAAGATCACCGCGGGCAGCAGCAATACCCAGCTGTTCAGCGACATGGCCAGTGCCGCCAACGCCAACCCGGCCAGAACCACAGGTCCCAACATTCGGACGCGGAAAACATCTGTCAGCCCGCCCGCCCAGATCATCACCAGTGCTGCTACGAGCGTGCCCAGAGAATACAACCCACCCCAGGCCCCGTGGCTGAGGCCGTAAGCAGTGCGAATTTCACCGGCAAAGACCGAGATAAAGAAGGTCTGCCCAAAACTGGACAGGAAGGTCAGCAGGACTCCGGCTCCCAACCACGCCGCATTGTCAGTTAGAAACCGACGCAGATTAAACTGCGTCACGGTGTGGTCACCTCGGCCTGTCCGGTTTCGGTCAATACAATTTCAGTGGCGCCATCGGGATTGCGTTCGCTGGGCGGCACGAGAATATCGATGGCCTGCCGATCTTCGCGCCCGAACGTGCTGTTGATGCGCCGCAACGAGCTGAGGATCGACAGCAGCGCCGGAGAGGTTGCGGCGACGAAATGCGAGGACGCAGCATCGCTGTTGAAAGCGGTGGTATCGATCACGCTGATCGGGAATTCTTCAAGCGAGGTGATCGAGCTGATGTTTCCAAGCCTTTCACCCTCATCAGTGCCGCGCAGACGAGCCGAGATATTCAGGATTTTGTCCTTTTGGGATACCATAACAAGAAACGGGTCGGGTGGATTGTCGATGCGTTTCATTTGCGAGCGAAACAGATCCAGATCCAGATCCGGTGAGATCAGCACGACACCTTCGAGGTTTCTTTTCGCCCACCCGGGTTCCTGCAGCTCAGCTTGTCGCATCATTTCCATCGACAAGGCGCCGCCCATGGAATGTGCAACCAGAATAACGCGCTTTACGCCCATGGCCTTGAGTTCGCGGATGGTCTGCTCCAGCCCGTCGCGGGCGAACAGCATGCTGTCCAGGTCATAGGCATACCCATAGCCGGTTGCTCGGCTAGGCCATGAATACACCAGCGTCGATCCCGGAAGACCGATGTCATGGGTCAGTTGAGCGGCGCGGAAGATCGTTTCGGTCTGAGTCGAGTTATAGCCGTGTACAAAAATCGTAACGTCGTCCTGACCGCGCAGGTGTTCGCGCAGACCTTGCGGGCCGTTCAACTCTGTCACGCCTGTCAGAACAAATTCTTTCTGCGGGTTGGGGTTTGCATATGAGAATTTAAGCGTACCCGGAGTATGTGTCGGCGGAATGGAAACAGTCGTTTCCAGAAACTGGAGCGACTCGCCACGCCGGAATCCATAAGATCCATCGACTTCGCGCGCTCGGGTCGTACTGGCAAAAATCGTTTCAGGTGTACCAACAGCCACAGCCGATGGAACAATTTCGGACACAGTCCGATCAACACAGGCGCTCAGCGAAAGGGACAAGAGTAAGACGATGAAATAGCGCAGCACGTGCCAGCCCTCGGGTTGAATCGTGCTTACGCTATCTTATTCTCGCTCAGCGTCCAGCGTCGAACGTCTGAAAGAGCGGCAAAAAACGGCTGGCCCTGTTACAAAACGTAGCGGCTCAGGTCTGCGGACTTGGTCAATTCACCAAGATTGTCACTGACGAATTGCGCATCGACAGTGATCTCTGTTCCGGCCTTGTCCGGTGCAGCAAATGAGAGGTCTTCGAACACGCGCTCCATCACCGTGTAAAGCCGCCGCGCGCCGATATTTTCAACGCTCTGGTTCACGTCTGCAGCAATCCTAGCCAGTGCGGCAATGCCGTCTTCAGTAAAGCTGACCGTGACCTCTTCGGTCCCCATCAGGGCGGTGTACTGTCTGGTCAGGGCGTTGTCGGTTTCGGTTAGAATGCGCACGAAGTCCTCTTCGGTGAGCGCACGCAGTTCAACGCGGATGGGCAGACGGCCCTGCAGTTCTGGCAGAAGGTCCGAAGGTTTGGCGATGTGGAACGCGCCTGAGGCGATGAACAGGATATGGTCGGTTTTTACCGGGCCGTGTTTGGTGCTGACGGTGGTGCCTTCGATCAGAGGTAGCAGGTCGCGCTGCACCCCTTCGCGGCTGACATCGCCACCGCGCGCGTCCGAACGGGCGCAGACCTTGTCGATCTCATCAAGGAAAACGATCCCGTTTTGCTCGACCGCCTCGAGGGCAACCCGATTGACGGTTTCGTCATCCAGCAGCTTGTCGGCCTCTTCTCCGATCAGCGCGTCATAGCTTTCAGCGACCGTCATGCGTTTCTTAACGGTTCGTCCGCCAAACGCTTTACCGAAAATGTCACCCAGATTCATCATGCCCATCTGACTGCCCGGCTGACCGGGAATGTCGAACATCGGCATCGGGTTTGAAGTGTCGGAGAGCTCCAGCTCGATCACCGTGTCATCCAGTTCTCCGGCTTTCAGTTTCTTGCGAAACATCTCGCGCGTGCCTTCGCGGGCGTCTTCGCCTGCTATTGCGGCAATCACGCGATCTTCGGCGGCCTGATGCGCGCGCGCCTTAACATCCTCTCGCATGTATTCGCGGGTTTGGACAATGGCTGCATCCGCCAGATCACGAACGATTTGCTCGACATCTCGACCGACATAACCAACCTCGGTGAACTTTGTGGCCTCGACCTTGATAAAGGGCGCACGGGCCAGTTTGGCCAGACGTCGGCTGATCTCGGTCTTGCCGACACCGGTCGGGCCGATCATGAGAATGTTCTTGGGGTAGACTTCGTCCCGAATGTCGTCCGCCAGCTGTTTGCGCCGCCAACGATTACGCAAGGCAACGGCCACCGCTCGTTTGGCATCCTTCTGGCCAATAATAAAGCGGTCCAGTTCCGAGACAATCTCGCGCGGGGTCAGGTCGGTCATGTGTATTCAATCCGGTTGTTTCGAAACGGAACCTAATCATAAGACGGGAAAACACAAGCTGATCACGGAAAACTCACGCCAACTCACGGGGTGCACACGGAAATTCGTGCCGATGTGAATCGCCATGGGTGCAGCACGTACGGCATAGTTTTTGCGACGGGCAAACCTGCCTGCATCTATCAATGGAGATATCAAATCATGATGACTCGTCGATCGCTTTTTGTGAAAGCTGCTGCCACGGGCGCAGCGCTCACCCTGGCCGGTACCACCACTGCCCTGGCCGGCGGCGCCAAAAAGAAAGGCTCGTTCGAGGGTCGCTCGAACCACATCACCACCGGTTCGGTGAAACTGGTCAAGGATGGCGACCGTTATATCGTTGAACTGGGCGAGGATTTCTCGCTGGACAACGGCCCCGACCCGCGTGTCGCATTTGGTAAGGATGGCAAATATGCCCCCGACAGCAAACTGGGCGCACTGCTGCACCTAACCGGCAAGCAATCTTATGCCGTGCCGCCGACCATGGATGTGTCGGGTTACAACGAAGTGTACATCTGGTGCGAAGTCGCCGGTGTGCCGCTGGGCGTTGCATCACTGAAGTAACCACTCAGGTCAGAGGCCGACCCCCCCGGCCTCTGACACGGCTTAACAGCGTTTCGGCTTTAACTTGCGACGTGAATACCCTGCCATTCTTCAAGCGTTCTCAGGACATTCGCGCCGCAGGATTATTCAGACAAAACCCGAAACGCTTTAGGTAACAGAGCAACTGTCTGTTACACTTGCCCCAAGGTATTGGAACCGGGGGCGTTTTTATGACCAAGATTGCCAAGATCACCTTATTGTTCGTGGTATTTGTCGACCTGATCGGGCAAGGTCTGGTCTTTCCAATCATCAACTCGCTCATCATGGAGACCAAGTCCGGGTTCCTGCCGGACAGCACACCAGTGGGGCGACGCCACTTTTATTATGGCCTCGTGATTGGATGTTTCTTCCTGTCCTGGTTTCTTGGGGTCGTTTACGTCTCGAAGGTCTCGGATTCTATCGGGCGCAAGAACGCGCTGTTGGTCTGTCTGGGTGGAGCACTGATCGGTTATGCGCTGACCATCGCGGCGCTTTACATGAATAGCCTGTTGCTGCTGATCGTCGGGCGCTCGATCACCGGGTTCACGGCTGGCAATCAGCCCATCGCGCAGGCGGCGATGATTGATGGCAGCACCGATGCGGCCGACCGCGACCGCAACATGGGCTATATCGTGACTGGCGTCAGCTTTGGTCTGGTGGGCGGCCCGATTATCGGAGCGGTCCTGTCCGACGCGGCCTTGTTGGGCAGTTACGCAACCCTGAAAACCCCGTTCTACGGCGCATTTGTTCTGGTTCTGATTGCCATCTTCCTGGTCACAACCTTCTTCAAGGACACCCGGACCGAGCGCGAACCCTTTGTATTCCGCCCACGTGATATCACCGACAGCCTGATCGCCGTGCGTGGGCATCCGATGGTTCTGAAAATCCTGCCGGTTTACGCATTCTTCATGATCGCCAACGTCACTTTCTATGTTTTCGTCGACAACTTTCTGACGAGCGCATTTGGATACGGTGTGATCGGTGGCAGCATGGCCATGGTGGTGATCGGCTTTGCGCTGGCGTTCTCGAGCACTTTCCTCGTCAAGCCCGCGCAAGAACGTTTCAGCAAACACCAGATCATCTATACGTCTCTCATCGTGATGGTGATTTGCGGCCTGGCCTTTGCCTTCAGCCCCAGCGGTGTGCTCAGCTATGTGCCGGTCTTCTTCTTTTACTTCCTGTTCGGTGTCGCATATCCAACCATGCTGGGCCTGTTCTCGTCCAGCGTCAGTGAGACGGACCAAGGCTGGGTCATGGGCGTGACCACGGCGGTCTTCTGTCTGGCGGGTGGGATTATGTCCCTGATCGGCGGCGGGTTGATGAGCATCGACATCCGCGTGCCTTACTACATCGTGGTCATCGCTGCGATCTTCGGCCTGATCGGAATGCACCGTCGCTGGAAAGGGAAAGAGATCAAGGCATTGTTAGCCTGAAATGGTTTCAACCGTCAGATTGCCGTTTGTATAAACGCAAATATCGGCGGCAATCGCCATGGCTTTGCGCGCTACCTGCTCGGCTTCTTTGTCGCTGTCCATCATCGCGCGGGCCGCGGCTAGTGCAAAGTTCCCGCCCGATCCGATGGCCGCCACGTTGTGCTCAGGCTCCAGCACGTCCCCTGCCCCAGTGATGACCAGCAGATCCTTGCCGTCGGTGACGATCAGCATCGCCTCAAGCTTTTGTAGGTATTTGTCGGTGCGCCAGTCCTTGGCCAGTTCGACCGAAGCGCGGGCCAGTTGGCCGGGTGTGGCCTCAAGCTTGGCTTCCAAACGTTCCAGCAGTGTGAAAGCATCTGCGGTCGATCCGGCAAAACCTGCCACAACCTCGAATCCGCCGGGCGACAAACGGCGTACTTTGCGGGCCGTTCCCTTGATCACGGTCTGACCAAGGCTGACCTGACCATCACCGGCTATGACAACCTGACCGTTCTTTTTGACGCCAATGATCGTCGTGCCGTGCCAACCGGGAAAGTCGTTATCTGCCATGATCGTCTCCGTTTTCGCTGGCGGTATATATGGGCCGGGTAAGGTGTTGGCGCAACCCGTTCTTAAAGTGCCCAAAAGATATGCAGAAAATGCAATCCGGGGTTACCAGACCAGCAATTGTGAGTCCAAGCGCGCGGGACTACATGAGGCTTACAACCGACAACGGGTCGGCTGTTTCACATCTAAGGACTGCGCACATGGCAACCACAGCTAACATTCATGCGCCGCTCGGAGCAGCTACCATCCTGCACGTGGCGGACGCGTTCTCAAACGTCGTCAAATCTGTTGCGAAATGGAACGACGCACGTAAAACACGGAACCTTCTGTCGGAGCTCAGCGACGCACAGCTGGAAGACATCGGTCTGACCCGCGAAAGCATCGCAAATATCTGATCCTTCGTCTGGATTACCGAATTGGAACAGCCGCCCGGAACCCCGAGCGGCTTTTTCTTTGTCAGCTTTGTACGTATTTCCCCGACAAGTCGGGTAGAAATGCTTCGACCGCTGCGGTTGCAACCACGTGTTTAGTGCCGGCCTCGTTATCCATCACGTCCAGCCCGCCTTTGACCGCGCGTACTTCGGCACGGCCCCGCGGCAGATCGGCAGCAACCAGATCACAATCCACCTGATCAGGCTTTTGGACACCAATGGTCACGCTGACACGCATTTGGGAATGATCAATACCCAGTTTGGAAAACAGTGTGATTGATGAATGATGCAACGCATCCTGCACCGCGCGCCGCGCCGCTTTGGTATAATCCTGACCGTATAGGTCGTTGCCCGTTCCCATCTCCAGAATGATGCGTTTTTCACTCATTGCGCGGGCTCCATGTCAAAGGAAATGATCAGGGCGGCGTTTGCGATGACCGTGCACCCGTCCCCATGTGGCTTTTCGATATCCAGCCCACCTTTGGTGACGGTGATATTCGGCTGACCATAAGGAAAGATTGCCTTCAGCGCGTCAGTGTCCACCTGATCTGGTTTCTGCACCCCGATTTCGGCATCGATGATCATTGCCTCTTTAGGAAACCCGAACAGTTCGGCCATGTTGACCGAGTTGTGCCACAGCGCATCCTTGATCGCCCGTAACGACGCCTCGGTATAGTCCATTCGGCGCAGGGATGTACCCATGCCGAATTCTACAAGAACACGCGTTTTTGCCATTGGTTTCTCCGACATATAAAACAAAAAAGGCGCCCCGATCTGAGGCGCCTTTGAAACGTTCTGCTAGGACCAGATCAGATGGATTCGTCGATCCAGCTTTGCAGTGCGGCCTTGGGTGCTGCACCTGCGCGGTTGGAAACAACCTGACCGTCCTTGAAGATGAACAGCGCGGGGATACCGCGTACGCCCATCGCAGCGGCAGAGTTCGGGTTGCTGTCCACATCCACCTTGGCGATTTTCACCTTGTCGCCATATTCGGCGGCCAGCTCTTCCAGTGCGGGGCCGATTTGCTTGCAGGGGCCGCACCATTCTGCCCAGAAGTCCACGACCACGGGAACGGTCGAGTTCTTGACTTCGGCGTCAAAGGTGTCGTCGGTAACGGCTACGGTCGACATATTCTGTCTCCTGAATGGGGTAACTCGGGAACAGAACGTAGGTGCCGCGTGGGGTAAGGTCAAGGTATCCGAGCGCGGGTCAGGGCATCCGTCACAAGATCGTGTGGCAACCACATGAGGTTCGCGGTTCGGGTCCAAAGAATGGCGGTTCGAATGCTGCGGTCAGGATAGATCTGAGCAAGCGCCTGCGCATAGGCCCCCATTTGGCGTAACAGGCCCTCTGGGCAGTCATCAACGCGATTTGGAACAGTTGCATTTGTTTTAAAATCAATCACTTGCACGTCCGTATCCGAAACGATGAGCCGGTCGATGACCCCATGCATGCGCTGCCCATTCAAATCTGCAGTTACTGGAACTTCGGCCAGAGTTTCAGGAGCAAAAATATCCCTCACCGGTTCAGCCGTCAGAACCCGGGTGGCTTCGGTCAAAAGCTCTTGCCGGTCTGTGTCCTGCATATCGGGTAGCAGCCGCGCGCAAAGTTCGGGCCAAATCTCCGGTTCAGCTATCGGCAAGTGTTCCAGCAGCAGATGCAGACGTGTTCCACGCAGTTTCGCAGCGTCTTCATCCAAACCGGCATCACCGGGTAACGCTTTGGCCCCCCCCAGATCCGAAGGGCTGAGCGTGCTTGTGGGTTCAGCGGGTTCGGGTGCCGGATGTCGAAACATGTCTGGTAACTCGGATCGTTCAGTCGCCATTTGCGGCTGATCGACCAAAGGCAGCGCACCCCAATCCCCCTGAGACAGGCGGCGAATGTCGGAACCCGGCAGCTGCGCGGCTCCGGCCCTCTCCATCGCTGCCTCGACCATTTGATACCAGCTGTTGCCGTCTTTCCCCAATTCGCCGGCTGCGGCCACGATTAACCACTTTTCGGCCCGTGTTAGAGCCACATATAGAAGCCGGAGCCGTTCATTCTCCTCACGCGTGCGCGCCTCTTCCCGCGCCTGAGCGATCAGTTTGGGCGAGACATCTGCCGACACTTTCCACAGCGGAATGCCTTCGGTCACCATGATCTCGGCATCGCGCGGTGCTTGGCGTTTGCCGGTATCCGGCAGGATCACGACCGGGGCCTCAAGACCCTTTGATCCATGCACGGTCATCACGCGGACCATATTGCCCAAACCGCTCATCTGCCGTTTGATTTCCAGATCGTCGGTCTGCATCCAGACCAAAAACCCAGTCAGGCTGGGGATATCCGTTCGTTCATAGGCCAGCGCCTGAGACAGCAACGCGTTGATGCCGTCTTCCGCTTCGGCCCCCAGGCGGCCTAACAGCTTTCGCCGCCCGTCATGGCGGGTCAGAATGCGTTCGATCAGGTCATAGGGGCGCAAAAAATCGATCTGGCTGCGCAAATCGTTCAAAATGGCGAGCGTTTCGGGAAATTCCTCAGCCCGCTTGCGCAGCGCGGCCCAGAGGAATTGCTCCTGCCGCCGGTGCGCCAGATCGAAAAGCTGCTGTTCAGACCATCCGAACAAAGGGGATTTCAGAACCGTTGCCAGCGACAGGCTGTCTTCGGGCGTGGCCAGAAAGCTCAGCAGCGCAGCGAGGTCTTTGACCGCCAGTTCAGCGCCCACCTTAAGCCGGTCGGCCCCGGCGATGGGCAGCCCGGCAGATTTGCAGGCGCGGATGATTTCGGCAAACAGGTCTGACCGCCGCTGCACAAGGATCAGGAAATCTCCCGGTTTCACCTTTCGTCTTACAAACGTGCCGTTCTTGTCATCCTCAGGGATCGTTTCGCCCCGTTCGATCATGGCCTTGATCGACTGTGCAACCTGTTCGGCCAGAATGACGGTATGGTGCCGCGCACCGGGGCGATCCACCGGATCGGTCCAGTCGCCCTCCTCGGCCTCTTCGACCTTTTCCACGACAGGCCAAAGATCAACCCGGCCTGGCAGGTCAGCTTTGAAAGCACGGTGCTGGCTGTCCTTGTGAAACCCTGCCTCGATCCGGTTTTCAAAAAGAATATCGACCAAAGACAGGATGGCGCTGGAGGAGCGGAACGAATATTCCAGCGTCATATCCCACAATTTAGAGTCTGATTCAGCCAGTTTCCGGCCAAACTCTTCCTGCATTCTGTCAAACGCCTGCGGGTCGGCGCCCTGAAAGGAATAGATCGACTGTTTCTTGTCGCCGACCACAAAAATAGTGCGCTCAACCCCGGATCGGGCCCCTTCCCCGCTGGTGAATTCCTGCGCCAGCTTCTCGACCACGTCCCATTGGTCCGGACTGGTGTCCTGTGCTTCGTCCACCAGAATATGGTCGATGCCGCCGTCTAACCGATACAGCACCCATTCGGCCACCGCCGGGTCATTCAGCACTTGCCGCGCGCGCAGGATCAGGTCGTCGAAGTCCAGCCAGCCCCGCAATTGCTTGCGTCGCTCGTACTCTGGCAGGAAGGCTGCGGCAAAGCGGTGCAGGACGGCGGTTTTCTGTGCCGCGACCAAGGCAAGGCGCTGTTCGCGCGCGGACTCGACCCGCAGCATGAAGGATTTCAATTGCGGCATCCGGTCGGCCAGCTCGCCCTCACGCAGGGGTTTGGTTGGAAACCCGTTGATCTTGGCGGTGAAAGGTTCCTTAGCTTTAGCTCCGGTTAGGAATACGCTCTCCAGCATCGGCAGATGCATCAATCGCGCTTCGGTGAAACTGGCCAGCTTGGCCGCTGCCTTGGCATCGTTGACGCCGCTTTCTGTCAAAGCGGGCAGCATGGACTGGATCAATTCGACTTCGCCGCCCAGAAACACCCGCTCGGCCAGGGCCGTTTCGTCAAAGCCATCCGGAAGATCGAACCGTTTCAATAGGTCGGACCAGCCCAATGGCAGTGCAAACAGGTTGCGCCTGTGCGTGATCGCGGCGGTCAATTTGTCAAAGCCCGTATCGGTCACGAACCGGGCTACATCTTCAATCAACCCGGCCTGCGGACCTTCGGCGAAGTCCTCGACGATTTCTTCCCGCAAAAGCGCTGCTGCGCGGTCTTCCATTTCGGAGAACTGAGGGCTGACCCCAGCCTCCAGCGGGAACCGCCGCAGCAACGAGGCGCAGAACGAGTGAATGGTCTGGATTTTCAGACCACCCGGCGTTTCGATGGCGCGGGCAAACAAAGTGCGGGCTTGCGCCAATCTGTCCGAGTCGATGTCGCCGGGCACGCCCAGATCGGTCAATTGCTCCAAAAGAGCAGCATTTTCCAGCATTGCCCACTCACCAAGGCGCTTGAACAATCTGTTCTGCATCTCGCTGGCGGCCGCCTTGGTATAGGTCAGGCACAGAATGTGCCGCGGTTGGACCCCGCCCAGCAACAGGCGCGCCACGCGGTCGGTCAGAACCCGCGTTTTACCCGACCCCGCGTTAGCCGCCAGCCAGGTTGAGGCATCCGGTCGCGCCGCCTGCACTTGCCGTTCGGTTGCATCGTTTCGCGGGCTCATTTCAGGTCCTCAGGGCAAGTTTCAGCGGTTCGGTCCCATTCGCCGAACCGTGCCAGATGATCATAGTCGCCGATATCTGTGTCTTTGTGCAGCATCCGACGGGATGAAAACCCCTGATCAGGCTCTAAATAAGCTGAAATCAGCTCTTTTAATTCAGCAATAACTTTATCGGTTGGCTCTGTGATCAAGGGTGCGGCAACCTCTTTGTAACTGCCGCCCATGCCGATGAAGATGGCTTCGGCTACGTCTATCGGGTCAATGCCTTCGATACCGCCCTGCTCGGCCATGGCCGCCTCGATCAGCAGCTGTTTGTCGAACTTGGATTGCTGACTTTCTGTGGGCGGCGCGCCGGTTTTGTAATCGATGATCCGCAGCGCGCCCCAGCTGTTGCGATCAATCCGGTCCGCACGTCCGACGATGGTAAAATCCAGAGGGTTCAGCACCAGTTTCATAGCTGCTTCAAACGCAATTGGCCCGCCGTCACCCCGGCGCGAGAGTTCAGCGCTCAGGAATTCGTCTGCGATCCGTTCCAACCGGGCCAACCAGAGTTTGCGGGCGGTGGGCCAGGCCACATGCTGTTCCAGAAGGCTGTGCGCCCGCTTGAGGAAATTCTCACGTGTCAGCAAAGCGCTGTCGAGAACGCTGTCTTTAACGAAATGTTCAAGGATTTCATGGATCACGATGCCCCGCAGCAAGGCATCGGGGGCCTGCACCAAGGGGTCAAGCGGTTTCAGGCGCAACACGTGTTTGGCATAGATCGCATAAGGATCGCGGATCAGCCGCTTGATTTCGGTCACTGACAAGCGACGTGGGCGTGCAGCGACCGGCGGGCGAGGCGACGGGCGAGGCGCGGGTTCAATGCGTGGCGCTTCTTCCAAAGCTTCTGACCAGTCCAGCCAGCGCTGACCACGCGCACCCATTTCTTCCAGAGCGTTGCGACCGCCCTGCTCCGGCAACCCTTGCAACAGGTTTGTCAGCCGGTTGAGCCAGCGCGACGGCACCGTTTCCGCGTCATCCGAGCGGGTCGCGCGGGTCAGCCAAACCTCGGGCGCGCCGACGGCTTGCTGGAAATCATGTGCCGACAAACCGATCCGACGTTCAGGCAGCAGCAACCCGGCCTTGTCGCGCATCTGGCGGTTCAGCCACGGATCTGGCGACGGGGCCTCGGGCCAGCTTCCTTCATTCAAACCGCCCAGAATCAGCAGGTCGGCACCTTGCACTCGCGCCTCAAGGGTACCCCAGATCATGATATGTGGATGCGGGGCATCGCGATCACGAACCTCTTCGCTGGCCAAAAGCGCGCCCAGAAAATCGGCGAAATCATGTGCCGTCATCGGGCCACCATGCTGCGCTTCATCTCTGAGAGAGTTCACGACCGCCAGCGCCTTTTGACCTGCGTTTTTGTCCCAAAGCGTGCCGGTTTCACCTGTGCTGCCAGCCGAGATCGCTTCGGCCAGTGTAGTCAGCCGGTCTACCCAGTCGGAAAGATGCAGCTCGCCGCTGATTTGCTGGTCGCAAAGGTGATGTACGACCCATTTGACCCAGCTTTCAGGTGCTTCTTTGCGGATCGCAAATGCCGTCAGGCTGATACTGTCGGGGAATGGCGGGCCATGGCGGCGAAGGTCCAGCTCCAGATCACGCGTATGCAACAGATGAGTGCCACGCTCACCGCCGTCATGGCACAGCGGGTGTTTCAGCAGCGTCAGCAACGCCTCGCCTTCAAGGCGGCGCGTGAACAAGTTGGCCACATGGCGCAGAAAACGACCGGGCGGTGAGAGTTGCAGAGGCAAGCCCGCACTGTCATCCGGTAGGATATTCCACCGATCGAGTGCGGCGCTGACCTGACGGGTCAACATGCGATCCGGTGTGATCAGGGCAGCGGTTTGACCGTCTTCAGCGGCTTGTCGCAGGCGCAAGGCGATGGTCAAAGCTTCGGCGCGGGGCGATTGCGCCTCGACCAGAGTCAGGGCTTTGGTTGCACCCTCCAGGTCGGTAAGTTCAGGCCCTTCGGTCATCCAGGCGTCAGTTACCGGTGCCGGGCGTAAAGCGAGCGAAACCAAACGGTTGCGCGCGCGTGAAGGCGAGGACAAGTCAGTCCATGCAGCAACCTGATCAGGCGCAAGATCCAGCGCACGCATGAGTTTGCGGAACCGGTATTGTGGGTGGTCTTCCGATGTCAGTGCATCGTCCAACCCTTGCCATACATGATCGGGCTGGTCGAAGTCATAGCCCGGCAGAACCAGTGCCCCTTGTGACAGTCGCGCTATGGCCTCCATCAGCATCAAGGTTGTTCCGCGCGACCCGGTGGAGCCTGCCAGAATGACTGGGTGCTGCGGAGGATTCTCCTGCCAGCGCGCGATCAGGTTTTCGACAACGCGGCGTTGGCGGGCTTGTGCATCCATCGTTTGTGCGCCGGTATCGATGAAGTGGTCTGCAATGCCAATGAAAGCCTGCGCTCGTGCCCAATGCCCCGACATGTCGCTGACATCCAACTGCCGAATGGCCTCGGGCGACACACTTTCGCCCTGCATTTCATCAATGAGGGCCGCCAAGCTGTCCGAGAGGTCGAAGACCGAAGAGCGCGCCGCCAGATCCGGCTGTTGCTCCAGCAGTTTGGCCACCAGCTGCGTGAGTTCCAGACGTCGTCGAAGCGGTGGAATGGCAGGGGGAATCTTTGCCAAATCAACGCTTTCCCCCAAATCCGTGACCAGCGACAGGCGTGGCAGCAGGCAGGGCGACCCTTGATTGAACAGCTCGCGAACGCGCCGTTCCATACGCCTTGTATTCAGAACCAATTCCACCCGCGCCAAGGCTTCTGGCGGGCCAGAGCAGCGCTGCCGCAGGCCATCCACCAGTGCTTTCGGGAAATCTGTGCCGGGCGGCACAGCAAAGACACGGGGCAGGGTGCTGGGTTCAAACATCTGTCAGCAGACCTTCGGCCAGGGCGATCCCTTCAGGGCGACCGACGTCACACCATCGCCCCGGATACTCTATAGCAAACAGGCGATTTTGATCGTGCATCTGGTTCCAAAGCAGATTCAACGAGAACGCGGATTGCGGGAATGCCTGCAGTCCATCCGTTTTGATAATCTGCGCCCCCCCATAGACCAAACCCGGCCCGCGCGTGATACGCCCGTCCGCGTCGGCCGAGAAATCTCCGTCCCCCGTGTGACCAGTGGCTTGGGCAATAGGAACACACATCAAAAGCGCATCCATACGGGTCGGATCCCACGCTTTCTGCAACAGGGTCAGAGGGTTTGGCCCCGACCAGATGGCGTCGGTGTTCAGTGTGAAAACGGGGTCGGTGCCCAACAAGGGCAGGGCGGCTCTTAATCCGCCGCCGGTTTCCAGAATCTCTGGCTCTTCGCGTGAGATTAATACCCCTTTGGGGTTGAGATGCGCATACAGTTGATCGGCGTGGTAATGCACGTTCGCCACGATGCGCACAGGGTCAAGTTCGTAAACAAGATCCAGCGCGTGATCAATCAGAGGACGCCCGGACACGTTGATCAACGGCTTGGGACGGTCCTTGGTCAAAGCGCCCATACGTGTGCCAAACCCTGCTGCAAACAGCATCACGCCAAAGGGTGAACCGGTCATTGCACCCTCAGCTTGTTCAAGTTTTCGGGGGTTGGGCTGGGCAAAGCCTCGTGCAGCAACGGTGCGATCGACACCAGGGCCGGATGATCCAGATCGCGCATCAGATGGTCCCAGACCGCTGGTATCATGTCCACGTAGTGCGGTTTGCCAAAGTCCGTGGCAAGGCGTGCGAACACACCTAAAATGCGCAGGTTCCGTTGTGCGCCCAGCACGCTGTAAGCGGTGCGAAAATCGTGATCGTCCATGCCAGAGGCCGCAATATACCGATTGATCATCTGCATTTCGACCCCGGGAGAGACCTTGCGGCGAATGTCCTGCAGCAAGGAGACCAGATCATAGGCGGGATGCGCCAGAACGGCTGATTGGAAGTCCAGCAGGCCAACGCGTTTTAGCCCGTCGCGATCCGGGAGCCAAATCAGATTTTCCGCGTGATAGTCCCTGAGCGCGACCACTTTCGCACCTGATGTTTCGCGGTGCAGAACATCCGCGAAACGGTGTTCAAACCGGCTTAGTGCACGTGCGTCGTAAGACCCCACAATTCCGGCCGCGTAACTTGTAAAGGCCAGCGTGCACAGTTCGGTCATCAGCGGCGGGTCAAAGGATGTCAAAGACAAAGACGGCGCTTGATGCAGGTGCAGCAAAACGTCTGTTGCCGCTTCATACAAAACACGTTCCTTCGAAGGATCCTTTGCCAGCACCCGGCTAAAAAGATCGTCACCCAAATCTTCCAGCAACAGAAAACCGTATTGCGCATCTTCTGCGTAGATCTCAGGCGCGCTCAGGCCAACCGAACGCAGGTAATTCCCGATGCGCACAAAGTCCTCGACATCCTCGCATTTTTCAGGTGGTGCATCCATCAAAACGGCCGTTTGTCCGCTGGCCTGGTCGGTCAGCCGTTCGTAGCGGCGGTCCGAAGCGTCGCCCGCTAGCGGTGCACGGGTGGCCTCAGCCCATTGGGTTTGAGCAATCAGGGCCTCGGCAAGGACCGTCCTGTTTGTCATCCGAAGGTCTCCAGTTTCTTTGTCCATTTCGGATCAAGCCATGATAGGGTCAGATGGCGCAAATCTTCTGTGTTAGGGTCTGTTTCAAAGGTCAATCTCAAAGCGGCACCTGGTGTAAGTGGACCAAGTTTGTCAGGCCATTCGACAAGGCAGATAGCGGTTTCGAAAGCGTCAATCAGGCCCAGTTCCTCAACCTCGTCTACCGCACTCAGACGATAGAGATCGCTGTGCCAGATTTCACCAATTGGCGTATCGTAGACCTGCACCAAGGTAAACGTAGGCGAAGGGACATCTTCGGGCTCAGACATGAGCGACTGAATAAGCGCGCGCGCAAAATGTGTCTTGCCGCTGCCGATCTCACCTTCCAACAACACAACATCGCCCGATTGCAGGTTTGCACCAATACGCTCGGCGAAATTGGCGGTTTCTTCGGGGGACTGAAACGTCAGGGATCGCGGCTTTGTCGTCATGGCGCCACAATGGCCTTGCGTCTGACGGGCTGCAACCCGGTTCAGGCGCTGATCTGTTCTATCTGCTGGATTTTCGACGGGATTCTAGAAATGGAAAAACGAACTATGGTCGCGCCGTTCTGGAGCGGAGTGACCGTGCATTGAATAGGGGTACCGGTTCTCAAATGAATTTCAGCCGTCCATTCAGCCCGATCATCACGCATTTCCAAGAAATCCCTGATCTCGCCCAGTATCGGGGTTGCAAGACAGAGATCCTGCCAGCGTCGTGTGACATCTGTGGCCGTGTCAGTTTGAAAACCGGCATCTTCTGCGTCACCCCAAAGTTTTTGATACGCGTAGTTGGTCAATGCCAGGGTGCCGTCATCTGCAAACACGGCTATTCCATCTGCAAGCTTGTCCAGTATGGACTGCATAAGGTCCATTTCAGACCGAAAGCGGCGCGTCAGGGTGATCTCGGCTGTGATGTCCTCAAACAAGAACGCCACGGCCCCGTCGGGATGTGGTCGACCACTGACCGAATAGACTGAACCGGATGGGAGCGACCATGTCTCGTGATAGTTTCCATCTTCTGCAGCCTCGAGAAGGTCATTCATCTGGCGCCGCCAACTGCGATAGTTCTTGGGCTCGGGCATCATGTGCTGATCCCGAAGGCGGTCGAAAAAGCTGCTTAGACTCGGACGACAGCTTAGAAAATCTGGCGGTAGGGTGGTCAGGTCGATCAAAGCTGGATTGAACAGTGCAAGTTGCCTGTTGCGATCGAAAATGGCCAAGCCGATTGATAGCTGCGCAAAGGTCTTGGTCATCGTCTGGACAAATTTGCGCTGGGCGGTTTCTGCTTGGACGATGGCGTTGATGTCGACGGCATAACACAGGTGGCCGGACGCGTGTTCTACCTGAGTCAGATCGAACCAAAGCTTGTTACAGCTGCCTGAAACTTCAACAGACACTCTGGTCTTTCCAACGGATCGTTCCTCGGGCGTTGAAGGGAATAAGGGGTCGGTCAGGTCTGTGTCCTGATCGCGTGCTTTGCGCACGAGTGTGACATAGGCGGCGTTGCACCATTGCACCCGGTTGTTCTGACCCAGCAGCCACACTGGGTATGGGGCCTGATCCATGGCCAGCCGGGTTGGATCGTTCTGCGCTTCTGACCCTGCGGGCCTGGCCTTGGCAGCTTCACGCAGGCGGACACGGACAATTCCGTCAATCCACTCGCAAAGAACATCGCGCTCGACAGTGCAGTCGATAGGAGACACCACAACATATCCCTTATCGCGCACAGCGCCCGGAGATTCCGGAAAGGTCGGGAAATCCCTTTGTAGCAATCGGCGCAAGTCGGCCCAGTTTCTCACATGTTCGAAACCCGCCAGGGCGATGTCGGAATGGCTGATCAGCCTTTCTTCGTCGAACAGAAACACTGCGTCAAACAATGAGGTGTTTGAAAATAGCCCAAACGCAAAGTCCCTTTGCGCACGACGCGGTAAGAGCCACTGAACGGCAAAACAGCCCGAGACAATGCTGATCGCGGCCAGAATGATCCAATCGGCCATTGTGTTCCCCAAAGCAGACTCCAACCCGCTTGGACTATGAGCATGATTGGTTAACGGTCTCTTAACTCACACCTGAATGCGTTCGTTCAGACCCGATGGGACAGGCGTATCGCCTTTTTGTGCGTCAATCAGCTTGCGTGGCCAGGAGACTTTGACAATGGCGCCTCTGCGTGCGGGGTCGTCAGTCAGGCGTTGATAGGGATCAGCGCCATTGGCGAACTCCAATTCAGCACCACTGCGTTCCAGCAAGGTTTTGGCGATGAACAGGCCAAGGCCCATGCCTTCATATTCAGGGCGGGCCTTCTGGTCCGTTTCTGCCCGCCTGCGTCGCATAAAGGGATCACCGATGCGACCAATCATATGAGATGGATATCCGCGTCCGTCGTCCATAATACTGACGGTGATAAGGTTGTCGGTCCATTCAGCCTCGACCCAGACATTATACCGTGCAAAATCCACTGCATTCTGAATCAGGTTTCGCAATCCGTGGATGATTTCAGGCTTTCGCAGGATTGAAGGCTGTTGCACATCCCCGTCCTGCGCCGGCCCTTCGTAAAAGTGGACCTCTTTACCGCGGCCGACATGTGGTTCTGCGGCTTCATTCACCACGGTCGAAAGCGGGGCCTGCCGCAAATGAAGGTCGTCCTTACCAGCCCGGCCCATGTCCCTTAGAATGTCCCGGCACCGGTCGGCCTGCTCGCGGATCAAAGCGGCGTCTTCCTTGAGGTCGGGGTGGTCGTCCAGTTCCTCGATCAGTTCCGCGCTGGTCAGTTTGATTGTCGCCAGCGGCGTGCCCAACTCGTGCGCGGCGGCCGCAACAACGCCACCCAAATCAGTCAACTTCTGTTCACGCGCCAGGGCCATGTGCGTCGCAGCCAATGCTTCAGACATGGACTGAACCTCAGCGCTGACGCGGTGGGAATAAGCTCCGATAAAAACAATAGCGATGACGATCGCGGCCCAATTGCCGAACAGAAGAATATCCGGAATATCCAGAACCAGCCCCAGGCTGGTGCGCAGTGGCAGATGGAACTCGGCCAGCAGGGTCGTCAGCACAATCGCCACCGCGCCAACGATCAGGGTCGAACGCGTGCTCATGACATTGGCCGAGATCGTGACTGGACCCAACAGCAGAAGCGCAAACGGATTGTTCAGCCCACCGGTCAGGTACAGCAATATGGACAACTGCAAGAGGTCAAACAGAACCATCAAAAAATTTTCAAACTCGGTCAGACGCTTGTTCTGTGGGAACAAAAGGATGGCCGTCAGGTTGCCCATGACCGAAATGCCGATGGCCAGATAGCACAGGCCCAGCTGCAACTGCACATCGTAATATTGCTGGGCAACAGTAATGGCTGTGAATTGGCCAATGATGGCCACCCATCGCAACAGGATCAGAGTGCGCAGGCGAATCCAGCTGCTCCGTTCCTGGCCGCGCCAAAAAGTCTGGTTGGATTCTGCCATCGGTTCCTTATGTCCTGTTGCAAAGGCTGATCATCTTGATAGGTGTCCCGGCCGAAACGATCAACAACCCCCTTGTGACCGGAACACTGAAATGACCCGTCTATACGCAATTCTCGCAACTGTTGTATTGGCAATTGGCCTTGGGGCCATGTGGCTTTTGACGCGGGGCAGCGGTTCTGATGACCAGTTTGCGCAGTGCCGGTCCAGCCAGATCGCAGGGGGAGCGGCCACTATCGGTGGGCCGTTTGAGCTGGTCAATGGCAAGGGCGAAACGGTGACTGACGCAGATGTGATCACCGAGCCGACGCTGGTTTATTTCGGCTACACGTTCTGCCCGGATGTCTGTCCTTTTGACATGTCGCGCAATGCTGACGCCGTGGATATCTTGGCCGAGCGCGGGTATTCCACGACGCCGCTGTTCATTTCAATCGACCCCGAACGTGACACGCCAGAGGTGGTGGATGACTATGCCTTCAACCTAGGGGGCAAGACCATCGCGCTGACAGGCTCGCCCGAGCAAGTGAAGGCGGCAAGCAAGGCTTACAAGACCTATTACAAGGCGCATGACAAAAGCGACGAGTACTATTTGGTCGATCACTCCACCTTCACATATCTGGTCACGCCCGAGCATGGTTTTCTTGAATTTTTCAAGCGCGATGACACGGCCGAGCAAATGGCGGACAAGGTCGGATGCTTTTTGGATCAGGCCGCTTCGTAACAAGGTTGTTTGACCTTTGTTCCCGCGCTGCTATTACTCATGTTCAAGCCAACGGCATGAAATAGCAGAAAGACCTAAGTATGGCAGACAGTTCTCAGCTTGATATTGGCCCTGATAAATCCCTGCTTCTGGTGGATGATGACGAGCCGTTTCTGAGACGTTTGGCCAAGGCCATGGAAAAGCGTGGGTTCGAAGTTGAAACCGCCGGATCCGTCGCAGCAGGCCGCGCTATTTCTACTGCACGCCCCCCGGCTTATGCCGTGGTTGACCTGCGGCTTGAGGATGGCAACGGCCTGGACGTGGTTGAAGTGCTGCGCGAAAAACGCCCGGACAGCCGGGTCGTGGTTCTGACGGGCTATGGCGCAATTGCGACTGCCGTGGCCGCCGTGAAGATCGGTGCAACAGATTATCTGTCCAAACCCGCCGATGCGACTGACATTACCAACGCGCTGCTGGCCAAGGGCGATGAACTGCCGCCGCCGCCGGAAAACCCCATGAGCGCAGATCGCGTGCGCTGGGAACACATCCAGCGGGTTTATGAGCTATGTGATCGGAACGTCTCGGAGACGGCGCGACGGTTGAACATGCACCGCCGGACGTTGCAGCGGATTTTGGCAAAGCGCAGCCCCAGATAGAGAAAAGCCGTTGGGTTCGGTCCGATCAGGGTCCTCTTCGGAGGATCCAAATTAGGGCTGCGCGTCAGGATTCGGATAAATGAACCCGTTTACCGGGTACAAGCTGCCATATTGACCCGGAAGGCTTTCGACCCGTACCAGCGTCCAGTCATTGTTTTTGGACACGTCTCTGACGCCCATCTTCAATGACACTTTGTTGCGGTGCCAATTGGCGTGGTTCACGATGACTTCGCGCTCGGTGACAACATCGGATACGACAGCCACATGGCCAAGTGGCATCCCGCGTGTTGCCCGAAACGACATGACAGAACCAACAACCGGCTCGTTGCCCCGATCAAACGCACTGCGCGCCTTGCCCCACCAATCCTTGGCGTTTCCACGAATTTCGATACCGCTGAGGTTGCGCGCATAGGGCACGCACCACACCCTTTGCCCGCGGGACTGCTTTTGCGAGACCTCGCGTAGCGCCATCAACTGACGGTCCGGGTCAAGCTGCGCATCGGTTGGGCCGTGGGCGCACGCAGAAATCAGACTCAAAAACCCCACCGCAATTGCGGCTCGGGTTGTGCCGGACAAACGCGGCCAATTCGTGTCTGTTTTGCGTATGCCTGTGTTCAAGAATCTTCACTGCCCATTCGAAGACATGTGAGTTTTAGGGCTAACGTGCGGGCTGTGAAAAGAGGTCTGCAAATACGCGGCAAGATTTCGCCGGTTCTCTGTTGCGTCGTTAAGACAATAGCGGGTCCCGAAGACGACTAAAAAACCGAAGTGTTTAATACTGAGCTTGGGTAGTTCGTCCGAGACGACACGATGTCTGAACATGCATCGTCGGACGTTGCAGTGGATTTTCGCAAAGCGCAGCCCGCGTTAGGGGCGTCTTTGTCTTAGCACACAGACCAAAGCGCTGACTGATCTTTGTCACGGTTGATTTGATTGGCACGGAACGTGAGCACAGAGCTGTCGGGCGAGATGCGCGTACCCGAGTGCATTGGGATGCAACCCGTCTGATGTCCAGTCGCGGACGTTATCACCGTATTCAAGTGGCGGTGCGAGAAAGGTACAGGTCTTCATGTTTGCACAGGCTTGTTGTGCAGCAGCGTTAAAAGCGGATCGGAACGCCTCGTTCTCGGGCGTCCAGGTTGCGTCTTTAACGGGCAGAACAGCGCTCCAGATCAATGTGTTGGCGGGTGCAAAAGTGTCCGCAAGCTGCGCGACAAAGCCCGGAACCTCTTCCACGGGAGTGTTAGTCATTGCATCATTGACGCCGATCGCCAGATACCAGACCGGAATATGCGCTATGAGTTCTGGGTTAACCCTTGCAATCAGACCCGGCGTTGTGTCACGGCTAATCCCCAGGTTCAGAGAGTTTTTGACCACGTTACTGGTCAGCCACCCTTCAATGATGGAATCGCCGATAAAAGCGATTTGAATATCGGGTGAAGCCAATGCCTGAGAAGTTGGCCGTTCGTGCAACCAGACCATACGCTTGTAGTGATTGGTTTCAGTTACGGGAATGGAAGCTCCGCTGAATTTGCGGATTGTTTTTGAAAGGTATCCGGTTTTGATCAAAACGGCAGTAAGAGTCAAAAACAGAAGCAGATTAGTGAGCAGTAGAAGCTGGATTCCCATCTGTTTCTTCATCTCTTTACCACCATTTGTCGCTCGAACCGCCTGCTACAGCTGTGACAGCAGGTCTTCATGCCGTGCGGTATAGGCTTGCCGCACCTCAATTGGCGGGCGCAAGGTAATAGTCAGTCCTTCCATTACTGCTTTGTCCGGACGACCAAAAAACTTGGTGGCCTCGGCCTCTGAAAAGCCCGCAATCTGCGTCGCCTCCATCCATGCGCTGATCTTGTCTGCCTTCTTAATCTGCCGTTTCACCGTCTTCGGAACTTCGGCAGGCAAGCCGAACCGGATGTGGATCGCCGCCGCCAGACGGTCATCCAGTGCGCCATAATCCGGGCCGACGGCGGATTTGACCGGCGAGATCATGTCGCCGATCACATATTCCGGCGCATCGTGTAACAGCGCGGCCAGCCGCCATTTGATTGGCGCTTTGGGCGAAATTCGACCAAATATCTCTTCTACCAGCAAGGAATGCTCGGCCACGGAATAGGCAAAATCACCATTGGTTTGACCGTTCCAGCGCGCCACAAAGGCCAGTCCGTGCGCGATATCTTCGATCTCGATATCCACTGGGGTCGGGTCCAGCAGGTCCAGCCTGCGGCCTGACAGCATCCTCTGCCATGCTCGGGGTTGTGTTGCCATTTTGCCATGCCTTGTGAAGTCGGACACATAAAAATCGTATTTTTCTGCTATGATGTACCTGTCAGGATCACTAGCTGCCAACGTTTTCTTGAGCGTTCGTGCTTTGAAACATCACCACTCGATCCCGACATTAAAACCGAGGGGGGCACACGCTTCTCCCGGTGTGCTCCTCTCGCAAGCGAAACGCGATACGAAAGGAGTTCGCCATGTTCAAGCGTTTGTTCGCCATTACATTGACCTTTGGTATGGCTGCCACAGCCCCACCTGCTTTTGCCCAAAACTGCGCAGAGCGAGAATCGATCATCACCAAATTGCAGGAAAGCTACGCCGAGGAATTGGCCTTTGGTGGCTTGCAAAAGACGCGCGGTGCGCAATCGGTGATGGAGGTTTGGACCTCGAAGAAAACCGGTAGTTATACCGTTCTGGTCACCAATGCGAATGGCATCAGCTGTATTGTTGCCGTTGGCACGGATTTTTTTGAAGCAATACCAAAGATAAAAATTGACGGCACCCCAAGCTGACATCAGCCCTTAGCCTTCGGTTTCAACTCATCGACATTGCCACCTGCCCCAAGGAATGCTAGGGGCAGCCGGGACTGAGTAAAACCAGAAAAATGGAGCGCCTGATGGCTGGGGACTATATCGTTAAGGACATTTCACTGGCCGGGTTTGGTCGTAAGGAATTGGACATTGCTGAAACCGAAATGCCGGGGCTGATGTCCCTGCGTGCAGAATACGGTGAAAGCAAACCTCTGAAAGGTGCGCGTATCGTTGGATCGCTGCACATGACCATCCAAACTGCCGTTCTGATCGAAACGCTGGTGGCGCTGGGCGCGGATGTGCGCTGGGCCTCGTGCAACATCTTCTCGACCCAAGACCACGCGGCTGCTGCGATTGCTGAGGCCGGTATTCCTGTTTTCGCCATCAAAGGTCAGACGCTGGAAGAGCATTGGGATTATCTGGACAAGTCCTTCCTGTTCGACGAAGGCCCGAACATGATCCTGGATGATGGCGGCGACGCGACGCTTTACATCCTGCTGGGTGCTCGCGCTGAGGCGGGTGAAGACATTATCCCTGTTCCGGGCTCGGAAGAGGAAGAGGTGATCAAGAAGCAGATCGCCAAACGCATGGAAGCATCGCCGGGCTGGTTCACCAAGATGCGCGACCAAATTCAGGGTGTGTCCGAGGAAACCACCACTGGTGTGAACCGCCTGTATCAGCTGGTGAAAGACGGCCACCTGCCGTTCCCTGCGATCAACGTGAATGACTCGGTCACCAAGTCGAAATTTGACAACAAATACGGCTGCAAAGAGTCGCTGGTCGACGGCATCCGCCGCGCCACTGACACCATGATGGCCGGCAAGGTTGCCGTGGTTTGCGGTTACGGCGACGTGGGCAAAGGCTCGGCCGCTTCGCTGCGCGGCGCCGGTGCCCGCGTGAAGGTCACCGAAGTTGACCCGATCTGCGCCCTTCAGGCTGCGATGGACGGTTTCGAAGTCACCCTGTTGGAAGACGAAGTTGCCAGCGCGGATATCTTTATCACCACCACCGGCAACAAGGACGTGATCCGCATCGAGCATATGCGCGCGATGAAGGACATGGCGATCGTTGGCAACATCGGTCACTTTGACAATGAAATCCAGGTTGCCAGCCTGAAGAACCACAAATGGACCAACATCAAGGAACAGGTGGACATGATCGAGATGCCTTCGGGCAACCGCATCATTCTGCTGTCCGAAGGCCGTCTGCTGAACCTCGGCAACGCCACTGGGCACCCCTCGTTCGTGATGTCGGCATCCTTTACCAACCAGGTTCTGGCGCAGATCGAGCTGTTTACCAAAGGCGATCAGTACAACAACGAGGTCTACATCCTGCCCAAGCATCTGGATGAGAAAGTGGCCCGCCTGCACCTGGATCGCATCGGCGTGAAGCTGACCCAGATGGACGCCGATCAGGCTGCCTATATCGGTGTGAAGCCGGAAGGTCCCTACAAGCCGGAACACTACCGCTACTAAGCGCTGTCTGACGATGACGCAGACTTCTGGACGCCGCCGGTTTTTGTACTCGGCGGCGTCTTTCATTTTCCGGCTGGCAGTCGTGGTGATCCTGTTGGGCGGAGGGGGATGGTGGCTGCTGGCGCATCCCAATACTCCGGTGCCTTCTTATTGGAATCCGTTGCGCGATCTGAAAATCAGCGCGCCGGTGACGCCGGTCACAAAATGGCAGCTGAATCGCGCGCTGGCGCATGAGGCACAGTGCCGGGCGGCTTTGGCAGAGGCTGGTGTGCAATTCCCGGCAATGCAGGATCTGGTTGTCGATCAGAATTGTGGCATCAGCGGCCGGGGTTTGCTGTCGCAACTGGTCACGGCGCGAATGGAGCCTGTGGAAACCAGCTGCACCACCACCTTGCGCCTGGCCATGTGGGAACACCACGTTGTGCAACCCGCTGCGCGCGATCTGCTTGGGACCGACATAACCCGATTGCGTCACATCGGCAGCTATAACTGCCGCCGTATGCGCACCGCGCAGGGTGAAAACAGCGGTTGGAGCAGCCACGCCCGCGCGGACTCGATCGACATTATCGGTATGGATACGGCTGATGGTCGAACGCTGACCTTGTTGTCTGACTGGCAGGGCGCAGAACCGGAAGCCGCTTTTCTGCGCCAGATCTGGCGCGGGGCTTGCGAGTGGTTTCGCGTTGTTCTTGGCCCTGATTTCAATCGTTTGCACGCGGACCATTTCCACCTGCAAGGCCCCGGTTGGGGATACTGCCGATAGACCTTTTGGCAGTTACTGTTCCAAACGCGATTTTGGGGGGAGAAATCGCGGATTTTTTTCCTTTTGGAAAAACCGTGGACGCGGCTACTCTTCCGGCCATCGGTGAGGATTGCCGGATTTATGGATTAAGGAGACTGGGATATGGGCAAGCGCGACGAGTTGATCGCTAAATACGCAGAAGATTTGAAAAGCAAATGTGGGATGGACCCCGATATGGACCTGTTGACCAAGGTCACCATCGGTTGCGGTCCGGCGATTTACGACGCAGACGCGGCAACAGTTGCAGCCAGCCAAGACTCCGAACTGGAAACAGTCAAGAACAACTTCCTGATCAAAAAGTTGGGTCTGGCCGACGGGCCGGAACTGATGGAGGGGATCAACAAAGCCATGGAAACCTACGGCATGTCCGAGCGCAACAAATACCGCGCCGTGGTTTATTACATGCTGACTAAGCATTTTGGCAAAGAAGCGGTATACGGCTGATTTGTCGATAAATTCATGCAACGCCCGTCTTCTTCGGCGGGCGTTTCTCATTTGAATCGTAGTTTAAATATTTGACGTTTGAACCACCGGCAACGGTTGGGCTAAGTTCAAACTGTGACCAGGACGGTCAGAACCAGACATTTCCATACGCGTGTGGTGAGTAGGGAGCACGCGGGGGTAGGGAAGGTTCTGCACCGTCAGAACCTTCCCTTATTTATTACCTAAGCTCATTGAGTATGCGGTCTATAAAGGTCTCGAAGCTTGTCGGTTGCCGGTCTGACTCGCGGCTTACCCCTCCACCCGAGCCAGCCAGATAGACTTCAATGCGTCCAGGGCGTGTTTTGCTGCCAGAACCTGTGAAGTCCCGCGCAATACCACCCAAAGCCTTGGCAGCAAGATCGGCGTTCTCGGCGTCTGCGGGGTGATAATACCGCACCTGAGTTTCTCTGATCCGATAGCCTACGCGCGCCGTCGCAACCACATTCGCCTGGCTTTCGTTCAATAGTTCGAATGCCCGGTCGCTGGTGTCTTGCGAAACCCGTGCCGGAACGAACAGTGACACTTCAAGGTCGATCGAAGGTTTAGCGGGTTGAAGTGGTTTTACCTCAGAGTAATTTGGAGTCGCTGATTGCGTGATCTCTTTGGGCAATGGGTCGAAGACTGCTTGTGTCGGCTGCAAAGAACTACGCTTTTTCAGCAGGCCGGAATCGGGATATGGCGGCGCAACGGGAACTGAAAATGACACCGGTTTGGCAAGCGTTTCCGGATCCTCCAAAACAGGTTCAAGTGAGGCGGGAAGAAACACAATTGGCGGGGCAAGTGACGCTTCGGTTTCTTGCAGTGGTGTTTCATCAATTTCAATGGGAGGCGGAACTGGCTTTTTCTCAAGAATCGGAGCTTGGATTTCTTCTTCAAGCGCGGGCGCAGCAGGATCCTCTGGAATTTGTTCGGTTGATGCCGCTGTAGGCGAAAGTGTTTCGTCCAATGCAGGTTCGTCGCCAGGATCATTCGACTGCACGACGGAGTTTTTGGGCGTGGACTGTTGGGCTTCAATCAGCTTTGTTCCTGCCCAATGCAGCAAAGCCCCACATAACAGAGCCGCCACAATAATTGGGATTCGGCTTTTCGAAGGCGGTTTGCTGACAGGTTCATCCAGGTGGAGTGAGCGCACCCGTTCGGACACGATCTCGTCGATCTCAGTGTCATCTGTTGGCGGTAGAAGGTCTGTTTCAGTTGGTTTCAAGCGCGGTGGTTCGCGCGCTTCGACCTTTCCATCAGCCAGCGCGTTTGCACGCTTTTCGCGCGCCTCTTTCAGGCGCGCTTCCCAGGTTTTTGTGTTCTTCGCAGCGACGGCGTCTTCGAGAATCCCACTGCCGCCTTTAACGTCAGACATGGGGTCACACTTTCAAGAAAGACCGAATTTTATTCGAACACCACCAAGCGTCTGCGATTACAAAAAACAGCAGATGGCAAGCCCCCACCCGGCGAAGCCCAGAGAAACATAGCATTTTGTCGAGCGCTTGAGAAGTTTTACGCCAGACACAAGGTTTGCACGTCAATCAGGCTGCGTGTCGCCCAATGCGCAAATCACCTTCCATTCGTCCTCAGTCACCGGCTGCACCGACAAGCGCGAGTTCTTGACTAGCACCATTTCAGCTAGACGTTCGTCCCCCTTGATCTGGTCCAGCGTCACCGGTTTGGCAAAGGGACGAACTGCCTTGATGTCCACGCATTCCCATCGATCATCATCGGTGGTGCTATCTGGATGAGCTTCGGCGCAGACCTCGACGATGCCTACCACTGATTTGTCTTTTTGCGAGTGGTAAAAGAACCCGCGATCCCCAACGGCCATCTGCCGCATGAAATTGCGCGCCTGATAGTTTCGCACGCCATCCCATTCCTCGCCGCTATCCCCTTTTGCGGATTGCTGGTTCCAGCTCCAGGTTGAAGGTTCGGACTTGAACAGCCAATACGCCATCAGCCGATCACCTTTTTCCATGGAATCAGCTCAACCGATTGAAACAACCCCGCCTTGGCATAGGGGTCATTGTCGGCCCAGGTCTGCGCGGCGGCCGTATCGGCGACGTCCAAAATGATCAACGACCCGATCATAGCATCACCATTCAACAGGGGCCCCGCCTGAGAAACCACGCCCGTCTCTTCGATATAAGCTAGGTGAGCGGCGCGGTTGTCCAGCCTGGTTTGCTGCGCGTCGGGCTTGTCTTTGGCGATGAGAGCGATCAGCATTTATTCCTCCTTAAGGGGTCGATTGAGCAAGGTTTGAATGGCCTCAGACACACTGTATGCACCGTGGCTCAGATCCGCCACCGTAGTGCTGATAGGCATGTCCAACCCTTCTTTTTCAGCGATGTCCGACATGGCGCGCGCTGTGGCGACACCTTCGACTGTCGTCTGGCTGTCAAAACTCTGGTTTAGACCCAAACTCAGGCCAAAACGGTAATTTCGGGACAAGTCAGACGAACAGGTCAGAACAAGGTCACCCAGTCCCGACAATCCCATCAGAGTATCAGGGCGCGCGCCCCGGGCCGTGGCGAATCGCTGCATCTCAACAAAGCCGCGGGTCAGCAATGCCGCGCGCGCACTGTCGCCCAATCCGGCCCCCATTGTCGCGCCGCATGCGATGGCCATAACGTTTTTTAGCGCACCGCCTAGCTCGGCCCCAACCGTGTCGGTCGTGCGATAAAGACGAAGATTTGTCGTTGTTAGTTCGGCTTGCAGCGTTTTGCCGATCTGGGCATCTGCACATGCCAGTGTCAGCGCAGTTGGCAGGCCGCGTGCGATGTCGTCAGCAAAGCTGGGCCCGGTCAGCAGCGCGATGTTGGCATTTGGTACAACGCTTTCAATCACGGCTATCGGTCCGAGGCCCGTGGACAATTCGATCCCTTTGCAGCAGGCAACCAGTGTTTTGCCCTGCAACAAGGGTGCATGATCCGTCAAAGCCTGTCGCAGTTTCTGCATCGGCACAGCCAGAAGAAGTGTATCTGCTGTGCACGCTTCCTGTATATCTGCCGTAGCGGCAATGTTTGGCGGCAAGGTTACACCGGGCAGGCGGGCCTCGTTTCTTCGTGCCTCTTGCATTTGTCGCGCTTGGTTTTCGTCACGCGACCACAGCGTAACCTGCCCATTGCCCGCCAATGAAATCGCCAGTGCGGTTCCAAATGCGCCAGAGCCCAGGACAGAAATGCTCATGCCTTGGCCCCTTTCTTGCCACTGCCCAGCATTGCGGGGCTGCGCTGATCCAGAGGCCAACGGGGACGTGCGGTCAGGTCCAGACCGTCGCGCGCGCCGGTGCGAAAACGCTCCAGCCCGGCATAGGCGATCATGGCGGCGTTGTCTGTGCACAAGGGCAGCGGCGGGGCCGTGAATCGCGTGCCTTTTTCCGCACAAACAGTCTCTAACGCAGCTCGAATTGCCGAATTTGCCGCGACGCCTCCGGCAACGGCGATGACGGGTTCGGAAGGGTTGAGGACCAGATACTGGTCCATCGCGCGTCGGGTTTTCTCGGCCAAGGTGTCCACAATCGCTTGTTGGAATCCGGCGCATAAATCCGCGCGGTCCTGACGGGTCAGCCCGCCCTTTTCGGCAACGATCTGGTCGCGCATCCGCATCAAAGCCGTTTTCAACCCCGAGAAGGACAGATCGCAACCGGGCCGGTCCAGCAGCGGCCGGGGAAAGCGAAAGCGTTTGGGATCCCCTGCGCGGGCCTCAGCTTCAACAGACGGACCACCGGGTTGTGGCAGGCCCAGAAGGCGCGCTGTTTTGTCGAAGGCTTCTCCGGGCGCGTCATCAATTGTGCCGCCAAGGCGCGTGAATTGCTCGGGTCCGTGAGCAATCAGGTATTGGCAATGGCCGCCAGAGACCAGAAGCATCAAATAGGGAAAGCTGATCCCGTCTGTCAGGCGCGGTGTCAGCGCGTGCCCGGCAAGGTGATTGACGCCTATCAGGGGCAAACCGGTCGCGGCACTCAGCCCTTTGGCGCACATGACGCCAGACATGACGCCGCCTATCAGGCCAGGGCCCGCTGTGACGGCTATGGCATCCATATCGCGCAGATCAAGGTCAGCGGCCTCCAGCGCTTGTTTTACGCAGATGTCCAGCTTTTCCGCATGCGCACGCGCGGCGATTTCGGGCACAACACCGCCATAGGCGCTGTGCAGATCGGTTTGACCATGTACCACCGACGACAGGATTTCAGCATGCGCGCCTTCGGTTTGGCGCACAACGGCGGCAGCCGTGTCGTCACAGCTACTTTCCAAACCCAGCACGGTAAGTGTTTGCACCATCACCCTGATCCGTTGCATCATGTCATCAACGGCGGGGTATCACCCTGCGCGGATGCAAACAATCCTCAAGGGCCAAGGCGCCATACGTTGTATTTGTTGATGACCCGCCCGCGTGCAGCCTCGAAACGGTTTGTCGCGCAGTTGCCAACCCGCGTCAGATCCCGGGTTCAGGTTATCTATTCTCCTATTCTCGAGATCCGACCCTTGAGCGTCGCGGTCGAAACAGAGGGAGTGAAGGGCCTGATTTTCACCTCGGCCAACGCGGTGAATGCGGCGGCTTCCAAAGGTGTTGATCGCACGTTGCCTGCTTATTGCGTCGGTCCGTCGACGACCGGGACCGCCAAAGGTTACGGCTGGCAGGCCGAGATGGTTGGGGCCGCAGCCGAAGAGCTTGTGGGATATTTGCTGAAGAATCGGCCCGACAGCCCTTTGTTGCATTTACGGGGCGAGCACACACGCGGCAATATCGCGGCTCGACTTACCGAATCCGGTCTGACTGTGCGCGAGCAGCCGGTTTATCAGCAGCTTCTGTTGCCGCTAACACCCGAGGCGGCAGACGCCGCAGACCGAAATTTGCCAGTCATCGCCCCATTATTTTCGCCGCGCACGGCGCGACATTTTGCCGATATTTGGTCCGGCTCAGCGCCGCTTTGGCTTGCCGCAATCAGTCAGGCAACGGCCGATCCCCTTTATTCCATGGACTATGCGCACCTAAAGATCGCCAAAGCGCCGACACCCAAGAAAATGCGTAAGGCAGTTAAAAAGCTTGTAAAACATGTGTTGCGGGTTGAGGGAGGCGAGGTCCCCGATTAACTTAACTTGGGCTGTTATTCATCTGAATTTGGATTCGATAAGGGGAATATTGCGGTGGCTGGTAAGAAGAAATCCGAGGAAAAGCCGGTGGAAGACCCCAAGGCAGACGACGTTGTTGAATCCGAGCTGCAACAGGAAGATACGCCTGTTGACCCCGATGAACCTGTAGCAGAAGACCTTTCCGAAGCCGAAGCCGAAGCCGAAGCCGAAGCCGAAGCCGAAGCCGAAGCCGAAGCCGAAGCCGAAGCCGAAGCCGAAGCCGAAGCCGAAGCCGAAGCCGAAGCCGAAGCCGAAGCCGAAGCCGAAGCCGAAGCCGAAGCCGAAGTACCGCCGGAAGATACCGCTCCGGTCAAAGAAAAAACTGTCGAGCGTGTGGTGGAAAAGCGCGGTGGATTTGTGCCCGCTTTGCTGGGCGGTGCTGTCGCCGCTGTAGTCGGATTTGCGCTGGGCAATGGTGGGCTGTTACCGGGTGGAACCGACAACTCGGACGCTCTGGCGGCACTGGAATCGAAACTGGCGGATCAGTCGGATCAGATTGCGAAGCTGTCTCAGACGCTGGCAAACACTCCAGACGTTTCTGGTCTGACCGATCAGGTCAAAGCCCTGTCTGACAAGCTGGCACCGGTCGAAGGTGACCTGAACGCGGTCAAATCATCAGTTGATGCGCTGTCCGGTCAGGTCACGCCTTTATCGGAACGGATCGCAACGCTTGAGAAAGCCCCAATCGAAGCCAACGCATCACCCGAGGCCACTGCCGCATTTGAGGCTGAGCTGAAAAAGCTTCAGGATTCGCTGGCGGCGCAACGGGCTGAGGTCGAAAAGATGGTGTCGGACGCGCAAGCGCTCGAGGCGAAAGCATCTGCCGAAGCTCAGACGGCATCAAATGCTGCGGTTCTGTCTCGTGTGCATGGGCAGTTGGATGCGGGCCAACCCTATTCCGAACTGGTTGCGGAATTGAAGGCGGGTGGTGTCGATGTGCCTGACGCATTGAGCGCGCCGGCTGACAAAGGTGTGGAAACCTTGTCGTCACTTCGGGCTTCTTTTGAGCCAGCAGCCCGAAATGCTTTGGCAAACGCGCGTGATGCGGACAAGGGCACCGGCCTGATTGCCTTTTTGCAACGGCAAACGGGTGCGCGTTCGGTCACGCCACAAGAAGGGGATGGGCCGGACGCCGTTCTGTCGCGCGCTCAGGCTGCGCTGGCGGACGGAGACCTGTCCAAAGCGTTGAGCGAGCTGAAATCACTTCCCGAAGCGGCGCAGACTGCGATGGCCGATTGGGAGCAGGCGGCTCAGACACGGGTCGCTGCCGTCGATGCGGCGAATACTTTGGCTTCTGGCCTGAACTCGAACTGAAGGACCTGCCATGCTGTGGTCACTGTTTAAGATCCTCGTTTTTGTTGCGATTATTGGCCTGCTGGCGCTGGGCGGTCAGTTCCTGATGCAAACCAGCGGTGGGGTGCAGATCACCGTTGCGGGCACGGAATTCACGCTTGGGCCATTGCAATCCGTGATTGCGCTGGGCGTGCTGGTATTTGCGGTTTGGCTGTTCTTCAAACTACTCAGCCTTTTGGTTGCCACGCTTAAGTTCCTCAACGGCGATGAAACGGCCCTGTCGCGATATTTCGACCGCAGCCGCGAACAGCGCGGGTATCAGGCGCTGTCGGATGGTCTGATGGCACTGGCTTCGGGTGAGGGGCGTGCAGCAATGACCAAAGCCAACAAGGCCGAGAAGCTGTTGAACAAGCCGGAACTGACAAATCTGCTGGTGGCACAGGCGGCCGAGATGACGGGCGACACCAAGAAAGCGGCTGAAACCTACAAGAAACTTGTCACCAATAACGCGACCCGCTTTGTCGGCGTGCGCGGGATCATGAAGCAGAAGCTGGCTGAAGGTGATGATGAAACGGCCCGCAAGCTGGCCGAAAAGGCTTTGGCGATCAAACCGCGCCATGAAGAAACGCAAGACGTTTTGCTGAACCTGCAAACCAAGGCCCAGGATTGGGCCGGGGCGCGTTCGACCCTGTCTTCCAAATTGAAAGCGGGCTATCTGCCGCGTGACGTGTTCAAGCGCCGCGACGCGGTTCTGGCTTTGTCCGAAGCGAAGGATATTCTGAACGAAGATGCGAGCGTAGAACAGCAGGAACACGCGATCGAGGCCAATCGACTGTCACCTGATCTGGTGCCTGCCGCGGCCATGGCCGCCCGTGCTTACATCGCCAAAGGCAAACCCCGCCCGGCAACCAAGATTCTGAAAAAGGCCTGGGAGGCGCAACCTCATCCAGATTTGGCCCATGCCTTTGCCGAGATTGCGCCGGATGAAACGCCTGCGGAAAGGCTCAAGCGTTTTACCGCGCTGACCCGCATTCACCCCGAGAATTTGGAAACCCGTTTGATTCTTGCCGAGTTGAACATCGTAGCCGAAGATTTCCCAGAAGCCCGCCGTGCGCTGGGGGATGTGGTGGAAAAACAAGGAGATGCGCGTGCTTTCACGTTGATGGCCGCCATTGAGCGCGGCGAAGGTGCTACGGACGCTGTTGTACAGGGCTGGCTGGCAAAGGCGCTCAACGCACCGCGTGGTCCGCAGTGGGTGTGTGACAATTGTCATGACATCCAACCCGAATGGGCCCCGGTTTGCCAGAATTGCGGCAGCTTCGATACGCTCAGCTGGCAAACACCCCAGACGCCCGAGATCGCAAGTGCGACCGGCGTTCACATGTTGCCATTGATCGTCGGTGCACTTGAAGACAAAACGGACGAACCGGAAGAGGCAGAGCCGCTGGACGAGACTGAAACGGTTGAAGCGACAGCGGAGCCCGTCGAAGTTGCAGAAGAGACCGAAGTTCAGAAACAGGCCTGAGCCTGACTCAGACCAATTTGGTCATCACATCTGAATCTGTGTGCCTTTGAGCCTCCGGTCGCTGATCGGAGGCTTTTCTGCGTTGAAAGCTATGGCGTGGTCTGAACCTCCGAATTGCGAATACCTTGATCCGCTTCATTTTCGGACTTTTAGCGATGTGCTTCAGGGCAAGCCGTGATGTTTTGCTTTGCGCCCGGTGCGGGGATCAGAACGGAACGCACAACGCAGACAGAGCTTGACGTAGACAGGTACGCTCTACCGCAACCGCGTTTATTTTCAGCATGTTAGGAAAAAATTTGGTGCCCAGGAGAGGACTCGAACCTCCACGTCCATACGGACACTAGCACCTGAAGCTAGCGCGTCTACCAATTCCGCCACCTGGGCAGGTGTCGTGAGGGGGCGTTTAAGCCCAGTGGCGGAGGGCGTCAACCAGATTCGCAGAGATTTTTGAAAGTTTTTTGAATTTGCTCCTGAGCCGCTGAATTGGCTCGGCGCATTTCACTCCTCACGCGGCGAATTAGCGCCTTGTTAGGAAGGCTTGCGGGCGTTAGGTCTAGGGCGCAATTTCTCAGCAGGAGCCCTCTCATGTCGAAACTGGTGACGATTTATGGCGGATCGGGATTTGTCGGTCGCTACATCGCGCGGCGCATGGCAAGTGAAGGGTGGCGTGTACGGGTAGCAGTGCGCCGCCCGAACGAGGCGATGTTCGTGAAACCTTATGGCGTCGTCGGCCAGGTCGAGCCGGTGTTGTGCAACATCCGCGATGACGCGTCCGTTGCGCTTGCCATGCACAGTGCGGATGCTGTGGTCAACTGCGTTGGTGTTTTGAACGAACTGGGCAAAAACGATTTTGGTGCTGTACAGGCCGAAGGGGCCGAGCGTATTGCGCGATTGGCGGCTGAGCAGGGGATTGAACGGATGGTTCATGTCTCGGCCATTGGCGCTGTTGCCAACGCCGCCAGCGAATATTCTCAGACCAAGGCGCAGGGCGAGGCGGGCGTGTTGAAGCACATGCCAAACGCGGTGATCCTTCGGCCTTCCGTGATTTTTGGCACAGAGGATCAATTCTTCAACCGCTTCGCCGGGATGACGCGCATGGGGCCGTTCCTGCCATTGGTTGGGGCCGAAACCAAATTCCAGCCGGTTTTTGTGGATGATGTGGCCAAGGCTGCGGTCAAAGGCGTTCTGGGACAGGCCGAACCTGGCGTGTATGAGCTGGGTGGTCCCGAGGTCAAAACCTTCCGCGCTTTGATGCAGCAGATGCTGGAAGTGATCCATCGTCGTCGCGTTATCATCGGTATGCCGTTCTTTGCCGCTCGGATCATGGCGGGTGTTCTGGATATCGTGAAGTTTGTCAGTTTCCAGTTGTTCCCGAACAACATTCTGACCCGCGATCAGCTGAAGAACCTGCGGAACGACAATGTGGTGTCCGATGGAGCAAGGTCTTTCGCCGATCTTGAGATCACGCCGACCACGTTGGAATCTGTGCTGCCGGAATACTTGTGGAAGTTCCGCCCCTCGGGTCAGTATGACGAGATTCAGAATTCGGCAAAGAACCTGCGGACTGATCAGCTGTAGGCCATAAACAGCAGGATCGCGCCAAGAATGACGCGGTAGATGACATAGGGTGTGAAGCTGACGCTGCGCAGTAGCCGCATCATCAGGCTGAGTGCCAAAAGAGCTGAGAAAAAAGCAAACACCGCAGCAATGGCGCCGTCGCGCGCCAACCGTGCGTCGGCGTTTCCTATCACATCCAAAGCAAGCAGGGTGCCAGAGGCAAGGATCGTCGGGATCGACATCAACATGGCAATCCGCGCGCCGTCTTCGCGGGTATAGCCTAACTGGCGCGCGCCAGTGATGGTGATTCCAGACCGTGATGTGCCTGGGATCAGGGCAAGAACCTGCCACAATCCCATTTTGAACGCGTCGCGTACGCCCCAATCAGCGGTTTCTTTGGTTTGTGGGGCTTTCTGGTCCATCCAATACAGCAACAGACCGAAACCCAACATGGTCCAACCAATTACAGTGATCGAACGCATGGCCTCACTCAGCCCGGTCATATACAGGATGAAGCCTGCGATCACTGTCGGGATTGTTGCGATGATCAGGCCCAGGGCTAAGCGTGCTTGTTCTGTGTCAGTACGGCCAATCAAGGCATGCGGTAGGCCCGAAATGGCGCGTTTAACGTCCGGCCAGAAATACAGAACGACCGCGCCAAGGGTTCCCACATGCACCGCAACGTCTATGGTTTGCCCCTGATCCTGCAGGCCCGTCAGGTTTGGCAAAAGGATCAGGTGACCTGATGAAGATATGGGCAAAAACTCAGTGATTCCCTGAATAATTGCTACGAGAATCAGGTGGAAAAGACTCATCTGCCCTGCCGAGTTACGGTCACTATTGCTTTCCTTGTATGGGTATAAGGGTGGTGCAAGAAAAGAAAGCACACAAATAGGTCCGAAGCGGAACTAAAATTCGGTTACTTTTTCTGAAATTGACTTGCAGATGGCCGATTTTCTCAATTTAGGTCAGTATAATTGACTTTTAATCCGAAAGACTATTTCGTAAAGAGACCGGACCAAGCCAATTCATGGAGTCTGACCCGTGGCCAAGCAACCGATGCTGAAATTTGTGCAGATCGACCGGGACATGCCGGAAAAACGCGCCGCTGATGTGCGCAAGGAAGACTTCAACGAGATCTATGCGGAATATGCCGCTGCCAAAGCGGAAGAACAAGCCAGCCGGTGCAGCCAATGTGGCGTGCCCTATTGCCAGTCACACTGCCCGCTGCACAACAACATCCCCGACTGGCTGAACCTAACGGCCACCGGTCGTCTGGAAGAGGCGTATCAGACCAGCCAGGCGACCAATACCTTCCCCGAGATCTGCGGCCGTATCTGCCCGCAGGACCGTTTGTGCGAAGGCAATTGTGTGATCGAACAATCGGGTCATGGCACCGTGACCATCGGCACGATCGAGAAATACATCACCGACACCGCTTGGGACAAAGGCTGGGTGAAGCCTGTCGCGCCAACCGCAGAGCGCAGCGAAAGTGTGGGTATCATCGGTGGTGGCCCAGGTGGCTTGGCTGCTGCAGACATGCTGCGCCGCGCCGGAATTCAGGTCACTGTCTACGACCGCTATGATCGTGCGGGTGGATTGTTGATGTATGGTATTCCGGGTTTCAAGCTTGAAAAGGACGTTGTGCAACGGCGCAACGATCTGCTGTCTGAAGGCGGCGTGACATTTGAGCTGAACTGCGACGTCGACGCCGAGAAATTTGCGGAAATCCATGCCAAGCATGACGCGGTTATCATTGCAACTGGCGTTTATAAATCGCGTGACTTGTCCATGCCAGGAAGTGGGTTGGGTGGAATCGAGAAAGCCATCGATTTCCTGACCGCCTCGAACCGTAAAAGCTTTGGCGACGACGTAGAAGACTTCGACAATGGCCGCCTGAATGCTGAAGGCAAGAAAGTGGTTGTGATCGGTGGCGGCGACACGGCAATGGACTGTGTGCGTACCTCGATCCGTCAGGGCGCGACCTCGGTCAAATGTCTGTACCGACGCGACCGTGCCAATATGCCTGGCTCGCAACGTGAAACACAAAATGCCGAGGAAGAAGGCGTCGTCTTTGAATGGCTCAGCGCGCCCAAAGGGTTCACCGGTGACGACAAAGTAACCGGCGTGATGGTGCAGAAGATGCGTCTGGGGCAACCCGATGCTTCGGGCCGTCAGGCTCCGGAAGTCATCGAAGGTGCGGACTATGTGGAAGAGGCCGATCTGGTCATCAAGGCGTTGGGTTTTGAGCCTGAGGACCTGCCCACTCTGTTCGGCCAACCGGATTTGCCTGTGACACGCTGGGGCACCGTTAAGGCTGCATTCCAGACAGGTGAGACCGAAATGGATGGCGTCTATGCCATTGGTGATATCGTGCGCGGTGCATCGCTGGTCGTCTGGGCGATCCGCGACGGTCGCGACTGTGCCGACGCGATCATCGACCGTTTCAATGCCAAAGCGGCCATCGCAGCCGAATAAGCTCAAGGATTATCAGGGTTCGACGCCAAGACGTCCCCTTGAAAGAAGGAAACATCCAATGACCAAATATGATGCCGACTGGGTCCGAGCCGAGGAAGCCAAACGCGAATGGATGGCGGAAAACGGTCTCTATTCCAAGGAAGAAGAGCATTCATCGTGTGGTGTGGGTCTAGTTGTATCTGTAGATGGTAAGCCGTCACGCAAGGTGGTGGACGCGGGGATTGATGCACTAAAGGCGATTTGGCACCGTGGTGCTGTGGACGCTGACGGTAAAACCGGCGACGGCGCGGGTATTCACGTTCAGATCCCTGTTCCCTTCTTTTATGACCAAATTCGCCGTACGGGGCACGAACCCAAACTGGACGAGCTTATCGCTGTGGGCCAGGTATTCCTGCCGCGCACAGATTTTGGTGCACAGGAAAGCTGCCGGACCATCGTGGAAACCGAAGTTCTGCGCATGGGCTACTACATCTATGGCTGGCGTCACGTGCCGGTCGATGTGACTTGCCTGGGCGAAAAAGCCAATGCGACCCGCCCCGAGATCGAACAGATTCTGATCTCGAACTCCAAGGGTGTGGACGAAGAGACATTTGAGCGTGAGCTATACGTGATCCGGCGCCGCATCGAAAAAGCCGCGACTGCCGCGGGTATTTCAGGCCTTTATCTGGCGTCGTTGTCCTGCCGTTCGATCATCTACAAGGGCATGATGCTGGCCGAACAGGTCGCCGTGTTCTATCCCGACCTGATGGACGAGCGTTTTGAGTCCGCTTTTGCGATCTATCACCAGCGTTACTCCACCAATACGTTCCCGCAGTGGTGGCTGGCTCAACCCTTCCGAATGTTGGCCCATAACGGCGAGATCAACACGCTGAAAGGCAATATAAATTGGATGAAAAGCCATGAGATCCGCATGGCCAGCGGTTCTTTTGGTGATTACGCTGAAGACATCAAGCCGATCATCGCTGGCGGATCGTCGGATTCGGCCGCATTAGACTCGGTTTTCGAGGTTTTAGTGCGTGCGGGCCGATCTGCGCCCATGGCGAAAACCATGCTGGTCCCGGAAAGCTGGTCCAAACAGGCGGTAGAGCTGCCTCAGGCGTGGCGCGACATGTATTCCTACTGCAACTCGGTGATGGAGCCGTGGGATGGACCTGCTGCACTGGCGATGACCGATGGTCGTTGGGTCTGTGCCGGTCTGGATCGGAACGGTCTGCGCCCGATGCGCTATGTGGTTACCGGTGACGGGCTTGTCATTGCAGGGTCCGAGGCGGGAATGGTTCCGATCGACGAGGCAAGCGTCACTGAAAAAGGCGCGCTTGGCCCCGGTCAGATGCTGGCCGTGGACATGAAGAAAGGCAAGCTGTACCGCGACAGACAGATCAAGGACAAACTGGCACGTGCGTTGCCCTTTGGTGAGTGGGTTGGCAAGATCAACGATCTGGACGACACGTTGGCCGGTGTCAGCGAAGCCCCGATTTTTTCTGGCGAAGAGCTGCGTAAGCGTCAGATCGCTGCGGGGTATTCGGTCGAAGAGCTAGAGCAGATCCTTGCCCCGATGGCCGAGGATGGCAAAGAAGCACTTGCTTCAATGGGGGACGACACGCCCTCGGCTGTTTTGTCGAAACAGTACCGCCCGCTTAGCCATTTCTTCCGTCAGAACTTTAGTCAGGTGACCAACCCACCGATCGACAGTTTGCGCGAATACCGGGTGATGTCGCTGAAAACGCGCTTTGCCAACCTCAAGAACGTGTTGGATGAGGATAGCAGCCAGACCGAGATCATCGTTCTGGAAAGCCCCTTTGTTGGAAACGCGCAATGGGACAAGTTGGTCGAGAATTTTGACGCGCCCCTGGTTGAAATCGACTGTAGCTTTAAACCTGGCCGTGGTGCGCTGAGCGCCGCTTTGGCCCGTGTTAGAGCCGAATCAGAAGAAGCCGTGCGGTCCGGTGCAGGACATATCGTGTTGTCTGACATGAACACGGGCGAAGGCCGGATTGCGATGCCGATGATTTTGGCAACCAGTGCAATTCACTCACACCTGACCCGGCAAGGGCTGCGGACGTTCTGCTCTTTGAACGTGCGTTCCGCTGAATGTATCGACCCGCATTACTTTGCCGTACTGATCGGGTGCGGTGCGACCGTTGTTAATGCTTATCTGGCCGAAGACTCTCTGTCCGATCGCATTGATCGCGGTCTGTTGGACGGAACCCTGACCGAAAATGTCGCCCGTTATCGCGAAGCTATCGATCAGGGCCTGCTGAAGATTATGGCCAAGATGGGTATTTCGGTGATCTCGTCGTATCGTGGCGGGCTGAACTTTGAGGCCGTGGGCCTCAGCCGCGCCATGGTGGCCGAGTATTTCCCGGGCATGACCAGTCGGATTTCAGGTATCGGTGTGACGGGTATTCAAGCCAAGCTTGAAGACATCCACGCCAAGGCTTGGGAAAGCGGTCTGGATGTTCTGCCAATTGGTGGTTTCTACAAGGCGAGGAAATCGGGTGAAACCCACGCGTGGGAAGCGACCTCGATGCACATGATGCAAATGGCCTGTAACCGCGCTTCCTATGAGTTGTGGAAGCAGTATTCGGCCAAGATGCAATCGAACCCGCCGATCCACTTGCGTGACCTGATGGACTTTAAGCCCATGAGCAAACCAATCCCGATTGAAGAGGTCGAATCGATCACCTCGATCCGCAAGCGCTTTGTCACGCCGGGCATGTCTTTGGGTGCACTCAGCCCCGAGGCGCATAAGACGTTGAACGTGGCGATGAACCGGATTGGTGCGAAGTCTGATTCAGGCGAGGGTGGCGAAGATCCGGCGCATTTCGTGCCCGAGCCCAATGGCGACAACCCATCCGCCAAGATCAAACAGGTGGCTTCGGGCCGGTTTGGCGTAACCGCCGAATACCTGAACCAGTGCGAAGAGCTGGAGATCAAGGTGGCGCAAGGTGCCAAACCGGGTGAAGGTGGTCAGCTGCCGGGCATGAAGGTCACGGACCTGATCGCGCGTCTGCGCCATTCGACCAAGGGCGTGACGCTGATCTCACCGCCGCCGCACCACGATATCTACTCGATCGAGGATCTGGCGCAGTTGATCTATGACCTCAAGCAGATCAACCCGCGTTGCAAGGTGACAGTCAAGCTGGTTGCATCTTCGGGCGTTGGCACAATTGCTGCCGGTGTGGCCAAGGCAAAAGCCGATATTATCCTTATTTCGGGTCACAATGGCGGAACTGGTGCGTCACCTGCGACCTCGATCAAATACGCGGGCCTACCGTGGGAGATGGGCCTGACCGAGGCGCACCAGGTGTTGGCGATGAACAACCTGCGCGACCGCGTGACCTTGCGGACCGATGGTGGCCTGCGCACTGGACGTGACATTGTCATGGCTGCGATGATGGGGGCCGAAGAATACGGGATCGGCACTGCTGCGCTGATTGCGATGGGCTGTATCATGGTGCGTCAGTGCCAATCGAACACCTGTCCGGTTGGTGTGTGTACGCAAGACGAAAGCCTGCGCGCCAAGTTCACCGGAAATGCGGACAAGGTGGTGAACCTGATCACCTTCTACGCGCAGGAAGTGCGCGAGCTTTTGGCCAGCCTTGGTGCACGCTCGATGGATGAGATCATCGGCCGTGCTGACCTGCTGGCTCAGGTCAGCCGTGGGTCTGCACATCTGGATGATCTGGACCTGAACCCGTTGCTGATCACCGTCGATGGTGCACACAACATCGTCTACAACCGCGACAAGGATCGGAATGCAGTACCCGATACTCTGGACGCCGAAATCGTGCGCGACGCGGCGCGGTTCCTGAAGGACGGCGAGAAGATGCAACTGTCTTACGCGGTGCAGAACACGCATCGGACGGTGGGTACTCGTGTCTCCAGTCATATCGTTCAGAATTTTGGTATGCGGAATACGTTCCAGGACGACCACCTCCACGTGAAACTGCAAGGGTCAGCCGGTCAGTCGTTGGGTGCATTTGCCGCGCCGGGTCTGAAGCTGGAAGTTTCGGGCGATGCCAACGACTATGTCGGCAAGGGACTTTCGGGTGGCATGATCGTTGTACGCCCACCGCAGGTCAGCCCACTGAAAGCAGACGAGAACACCATCATCGGCAACACCGTTTTGTACGGTGCAACCGATGGCCATCTGTTTGCTGCCGGTCGAGCGGGCGAGCGGTTCGCCGTGCGCAACTCGGGCGCCAAGGTGGTGATCGAGGGCTGTGGCTCGAATGGCTGTGAATACATGACAGGTGGTGTTGCGGTGATCCTTGGCGACATCGGTGCCAATTTTGGTGCCGGCATGACAGGTGGCATGGCCTATCTGTATGATCCCGAAGGCAAAGCCCAAGCGCTGATGAACATGGAAACCCTTGTCACCTGCCCGGTTTCTGTCGCGCATTGGGAAGAACAGCTGAAGTCGCTGATCATACGCCACGCAGAAGAGACCTATAGCCGGAAAGCCGCAGACATCTTGCAACATTGGGACGTTGAAAAAGGCAACTTCCTTCAAGTTTGCCCCAAAGAGATGCTGAATAAGCTGAGCCATCCGCTGAGCATCGAAGCCACCGCAGTTCCAGCAGAATAAAGCCTGCTGCAAAGCTTTACCGGCTGAAAAGCACTAAAAAACAGGCCTCGCGTGTCATTTGCACCACGCGGGGCCTGGTTTGTTTACACTGTTTTTTCGGGATTCTTGCCTGTGCAACGGAATTTCGCCAATCTTCCCCGGAATTCGAGCGAAAACCATGGGCTGCTTCAGATGTCCCGTGGCGTAAACCGGGGGCAGCAGAATGCCAACAAATTATCGCGACCAATTTTATACCTTTGATCCGGCGAACCCTCCGCCTGTGGGAACGGCAATTGCGGTCGCCAGTATCGATTTCACGGACGTCAATGATGACAACGAAATCGATGCGCCCAGTGGTGATACTGTCAATGGGCAGGACGTCACATCATCATGGCCAGGGGATACGGTCACCATCAATGTGACCGGAGTTGGCAATGTCACCTATGTTGGAACCACGTTCTATCTGGCCGATGGGTCTCGGGTGTTCACCCCGACAGACGGTCAGGTTTTACAGCCAGGGACGTTGGTTTCGACAAGTTTCGTCAACACACAGGGACCGCTGGATGTTGGTACTCTGGGTCCGCCCTGTTTCACGCCGGGCACTATGATTGCAACCCCTGACGGGGACCGCGCGGTGGAAGACCTGAAAGCTGGTGATCTGGTCACGACACTGGACCATGGCCCTCAGCCCTTGATCTGGGTTGGGCGCACAAGGGTCGAGGCCAAAGGGAAACTGGCCCCAATCCGATTTGAGGCAGGCGTTTTCGATCTGGACTGTCCGCTTCTTGTCTCGCCGCAGCATAGAATGCTGATCGAGGATTGGCGCGCATCCTACTTGTTTGGACACGCCGAGGCGCTGATCGCGGCCCATGTTCTTGTCAACGGCGATACAGTGACCCGCGTTGAAGGCGGGGAGGTGGAATATGTTCACCTGCTGTTCAAGAGGCATGAAATCGTCATCGCCAATGGGGCAAAAAGTGAAAGCTATTATCCGGGTCATGCTTTGACGGCCGCGAACCGAGAGACCCAAAGCGAAGTGTTGCACCTGTTTCCTGAACTGGCCGGAGCGGACCCGATGTCGCTGGAAACGGCGCGCCCGGTCGTCCACCCGCGAGAGGCGCGCGCCTTGGGAATTTAGGCCGTTTCAAACCCCGGCGACGCGTCGTATAGCTGAGATATGGCGAAGAAAGCAGCCCGCAAATCAGGCGGAAAAAAAAGTAAGGCGACCAAACGGAAATCAACTGTGGCCCAAACGGTCCGTCGTTGGGCGACACGTGCCGCTTTGGCGATTGCCGGCCTCGTGGTCGCCTTGGTCTTGTTCTATTCGGTTGTAAACCCGCCGGTAACCCACACCATATGGTCCGAGTGGCGGCGGTTGGGCAAAGTTGAACGCGAGTGGGTTCCGATAGAAGAGATTTCCCCGATCATGGCCCGATCGGTCGTCGCGGCGGAAGATGCGAATTTCTGCCAGCACTGGGGATTCGATGTTGAAGCCATACGTGACGCATTGGAAGGCGGCGGCAATCGCGGTGCGTCGACCATCACGCAGCAGGTGGTAAAGAACGTGTTTCTCTGGCAAGGGCGCAGCTGGGTGAGGAAGGCGATGGAAACCTCAATCACCCCGGTGGTTGAGATCTTCTGGAGCAAGCAGCGTATTCTCGAGGTCTATCTGAACGTTGCAGAAACCGGTAACGGCGTGTTTGGCGTTGAAGCAGCGGCACAGCGCTATTTCAACCGAAGTGCTGCGCAATTGACTTCTGTTCAGGCGGCCCGGATTGCTGCCATTCTGCCATCACCTCGCAATCGTTCGGTCACAGACCCAAGTGTGCGCACGCGTCGGCGCGCGGCTTCGATTCTGGACGGGGCGGCCACCATCCGCGCAGATGGTCGCGCAGATTGTTTCGAGGATTGAAACCAGCCGCGGTCAAAGGCTAAATCAGTCGGGTATTCACTGGTTCGATTGGAAGCCCATGGCGCGTCTGTTTCACGTTCCCCTCTCTCCGTATTGCCGAAAGGTCCGATTGTCTTTGGCCGAGAAGAAGATCGAAGTTGAATTGGTCGAGGAGCGATATTGGGAACAGGATCCGGACTTTCTGCGCCGAAATCCGGCGGGAAAAGTGCCGGTGTTGCGTCTGGATGGGCAAATCATGTCGGAAAGTGCGGCGATCTGCGAATATATCGAAGAAACCCGCCCCGAACCGCCCTTGATGCCGAAAAACCCCGAAGCCCGGTTTGAAGTTCGTCGCCTTGTGGGATGGTTTGACGACAAGTTCCATCACGAAGTGACATCGAAGCTTTTATATGAGCGGGTGAACAAGAAGGTGACCGGTCAGGGATACCCGGACAGTAAAAATGTCAAACAGGGTGCCAAGGCGATCAAGTATCATCTGGACTATATGGCCTGGCTGCTGGATCACCGCCGATGGCTGGCCGGGGATCAAATGACTTTGGCCGATTTCGCGGCGGCGGCACATTTGTCGGCGTTGGATTATATCTCGGACGTAGACTGGAACCGCAGCCAGGTGGTCAAAGATTGGTACGCGAAGATCAAGTCGCGCCCGGCGTTTCGGTCCATTCTGGCGGATCAGGTGCCAGGGTTTCGGCCGCCGCCTCATTACGCCGATCTGGATTTCTGATAGGTTCAGCAGGGGGCTGTCTGCCCCCATCGCGCCGCGGGCGCGATTCCCCCGAAGGTATTTTTGGCCAGATGAAGAGCGGATCAGATCTGAAGGAAAAGCTGGTGCAACAGGCCCTGACAGAGGGGTTTGTGTCGTGCCGTGTGTGCCGTCCATGGGATGTTCCGCAAGTGCCTGAGCGCCTTGGGGCGTTTTTGGAGGCCGGGTATCACGGACAGATGGGGTGGATGGCTGAGCGGGTGCATTGGCGCGGTGATCCCGCCGCCCTGTGGCCTGAGGCGCGGTCTGTGATCATGTTGGCTGAAAGCTACACGCCAGAGCATAACCCGACAGAGGTTCTGAACCATCCGGATCGCGGCGCTATTTCCGTTTATGCACAGAACAAGGATTACCATGATCTGGTCAAGAAACGCCTCAAGCGATTGGCGCGATGGCTGATTGCTGAAGCGGGGGGCGAAGTGAAGGTTTTTGTCGACACCGCTCCGGTTCCGGAAAAAGCCTTGGGGCATGCTGCTGGCCTTGGTTGGCAGGGTAAGCATACCAACCTTGTAGGTCGTGAATGGGGGAATTGGGCTTTTATAGGCTCTGTTTTTACCACAATTGAGCTGCCGTCGGATGCGCCGGAAGTAGATCACTGTGGTTCGTGTCGCGCCTGTCTGGACAGCTGCCCGACCGATGCGTTTCCGGCCCCGTATCAATTGGATGCACGGCGGTGCATTTCGTACCTGACCATTGAGCACAAGGGTCCAGTGGAGCCCGAGTTGCGCAATAAGATGGGCAATCGGATCTATGGTTGCGATGACTGCTTGGCGGCTTGTCCCTGGAACAAGTTTGCTGTCGCCGCCAGCGATATACGCTATGCCGCCCGGGCTGATCTGAAAGCACCGTCGCTGGCAGAGCTGGCGGCGCTAGATGATGCGGCCTTTCGTGCGAAGTTCTCTGGTTCGCCCATCAAGCGCATCGGGCGGGATCGGTTCGTCCGGAATGTGCTTTACGCCATTGGAAACTCGGGGCAGTCAAACTTGAGGCCGGTTGCACAGGTGTTGACAAGCGACCCGGATGAAACCGTGGCCGACGCGGCGCGCTGGGCGGTGGAACAGCTGTCATAAATGCCGCAAACAGGCTGGACGCGTCGCGCATAACCGCTACACCCATTCGCAGCGAAAAGTAAGGAGGACCCGATGACTCTGTCTTTGGGGGTGGATACGGGCGGAACCTATACCGATGCGGTGTTGATCCGGGATGAGAAAGAGGTGATCGCCTCGGCCAAGTCGCTGACCACGCGTGCGGATTTGGCCATCGGTGTGGGCAAGGCGATCTCTGTCGTGTTGGAAGACGCGCAGGTCTCGCCGGATCAGATCGCGATGGCGTCTTTGTCCACGACACTGGCCACAAATGCTTTGGTTGAAGGGCAGGGTGGGCGTGTCGCGCTGATCTATATCGGGTTCAAGACGAGTGATCTTGTAAAGCATGGTCTGAAGAACGCGCTGAAAGATGACCCGGCGCTTGTGATTGCGGGTGGTCATACACATTCCGGCAGCGAGGCTGCGCCGCTGGATACTGCCGGTTTGGAGCAGTTTTTAGACACTCACAAAGGGATTTCTGGCTTTGCGATTGCGGCCCAGTTCGCAACCCGAAACCCAGCGCATGAGCTGGAAGCGGCGCGGATCGTATCTGAAAGGACCGGTGCGCCGGTGACATGTTCGCATCATTTGTCGGCCAAGTTGAACGGGCCGAAACGTGCTGTGACGGCGGTACTGAATGCGCGATTGATCGGAATGATCGACCGCTTGATCGGACGCGCGCAAGATCAATTGCGCGTTCTGGGAATCTCGGCCCCGATGATGGTGGTTCGCGGCGATGGAGCTTTGATGAGCGCCGAACAGGCGCGGCAGCGCCCGATTGAGACCATCCTGAGTGGTCCGGCGGCTTCGATTGTCGGCGCGCGCTGGCTGACCGGGGCTGACAATGCGCTGGTGTCGGATGTCGGAGGCACCACAACTGATGTAGCGCTGATCCGGGACGGCAAGCCAGCTATTGATCCGGGCGGCGCGCAAGTCGGTGGATTTCGAACCATGGTCGAGGCTGTGGCGATGCGCACACATGGTTTGGGTGGGGACAGCCAGGTTCATGTTGTGACCGAAGGGTTGCAGGGCGGCGTGTTTCTGGGCCCCCGGCGCGTTTTGCCTGTGTCATTGATCGCAGCGGAAGCGCCTGAGGTTGTGCACGCCATTCTGGACGAACAATTGCGGGCGACCACGGTGGGCGAGCACGACACCCGATTTGTACGACGCGTGCCGGGTGTGCATGCGGATGGTGTCGGCGCTCGGGAAGAGATGTTGTTGGAACGTCTGGGCGATCAGGTTCTTCCGCTTGGCGCACTGCTGCGGTCGCGGATGGAGAATGGCGCAATGAATCGCTTGGTCGACCGCGGGATCATTCAGGTCTCGGGCGTGACGCCGTCGGACGCGAGTCATGTATTAGGCCGCGTCGATGCTTGGGATTCTGAAGCTGCACGCAAGGCCTTGGAACTGGTGGCCCGGAAACGGGTCGGATCCGGGGACATGCTGGCAAATTCGCCAGAGGCATTGGCGCAGATGATCGTGGATCAATTGACGGAACAGACCAGTTTGACCTTGTTAGAGGCTGCTTTTGATGAAGAGCAGGATGATTTCGGATTGTCACCCCAGGAATTGGCGCGGCATGTGTTGACGCAGCGTGGGTTGGCGCAACATCGTGGGTTGTTGTCGTTAAATGCCGCGTTGAACGTGGATGTGGTGGGCCTTGGAGCGTCAGCCCCCAGCTATTACCCCGCAGTGGGCGAGCGGTTGCATTGTCGCATGATCCTGCCCGAGCACGCTGGCGTAGCGAATGCGATCGGCGCGGTTGTTGGAAGACTGACATTGCGGCGGTCTGGTACGGTCACGTCACCGACCGAAGGGCGGTATCGTGTGCATCTTGAGGACGGGCCACAGGATTTTTCTGCATCGGATGAAGCGCTGGCGTTGTTGGAACGGGTTTTGAAATTCGAAGCCGAGAGTGCAGTCAGAGAAGCCGGCGCGGAAGATATCCGGGTGATCGTGGATCGCGATATCAAAACGGCGCGGGTCGAGGCCAAGGATGTTTTTGTCGAAGCCATGATTACGGTCGAGGCAAGCGGGCGACCAAGGGTGGCGACAGGCTAGCCCCCCTGAAGAGTTCAGAGGGGCCGGGCAGGTGGTGCTTTATTCTGCGGCGCTGGCGCGTTTAGGAAGGACCCAATCCGGGCGCGGGAAGTGGCAGGTATAGCCGTTCGGAATGCGCTCCAGATAATCCTGATGCTCTGGCTCGGCCTCCCAGAAATCTCCGACAGGTTCAACTTCGGTCACGACCTTGCCGGGCCACAGGCCACTGGCGTTCACGTCAGCGATGGTATCGACCGCAACCTGCTGCTGAGCGTCGTCCACATAATAGATTGCCGAGCGATAGCTCATGCCGCGATCGTTGCCTTGACGGTTAATCGTAGTCGGATCGTGGATTTGGAAAAAGAACTCCAACAGGTCGCGATAGCTGATCTGCGACGGATCAAACCAGATCTCGATCCCTTCGGCGTGGGTACCGTGGTTGCGATAGGTCGCGTTGGGCACATCGCCGCCGGTGTAACCGACGCGGGTGCGTGAAACGCCCGGCATTTTGCGGATCAGGTCCTGCATGCCCCAAAAGCAGCCTCCGGCCAGTACAGCGCGTTGTTCGGTCATCAGATGTCCTCCACATGAATCAGATATTCGCCATATCCTTCGGCTTCCATTTCATCGCGATGGACGAACCGAAGAGAGGCGGAGTTGATGCAATAGCGTAGCCCGCCATGTTCGCGTGGACCGTCGGGGAAGACATGCCCCAGATGGCTGTCGCCGTGTTTCGAGCGGACCTCGGTCCGGATCATACCATGCGTTGTATCGCGAAACTCTTCTACATGTTCATGGATGATCGGCTTGGTAAAACTGGGCCAGCCGCACCCGGATTCGTATTTGTGGGTCGAGGCGAAAAGCGGCTCACCTGATACGATGTCCACATAGATCCCCGGTTCCTTGTTGTTCAGGTATTTTCCGGTGCCTGGACGTTCAGTCCCACTGCGTTGAGTGACGTGAAACTCTTCGGGCGAAAGCGCAGCGATGGCCGTGGGGTCTTTGGTATAGCGGGTCATGGATCCTCCGGCTGGTAAAGTATTGTGCCATAATTTGGGGACTGCAGAGGGGAAAGCAAAGCGATATTTCAACCGGCTCTCGTAGTCGTGCAAGTGATCTGACTGCTGACGAACCGCGTATCAGATTTAAAGGGAGGACAAGACATGTTCAGATTGCTGCTTTTGACTGCCCTGATCTTACTGGGACGTGCCGTTCAGGCCGCGCCGGTGACCGGTGAGTTCGCCTCGATCGACGGGGGAACATTGGCCATTGAAGATTGGCGTGGCCAACCGGTACTGGTGGTCAATACCGCGTCACACTGTGGCTTCACCGGGCAATATGAGGCCCTACAAAAGGTATTTGACGCCTATTCCGACAAAGGGTTGGTCGTTCTCGCGGTCCCCTCAGATTCGTTCAATCAGGAACTTGGGTCCGCCGAAGAGGTAAAACAGTTCTGCGAGATGAACTATGGGCTGACGTTGCCGATGACAGATATTACGCCGGTTAAGGGAAAAGACGCCCACCCGTTTTACAAAGCCGTCGCCGCCCAGACTGGGTTCACGCCCAAGTGGAACTTTAACAAGATCCTGATCGATCCAGCGGGCGAAGTGGTTGCGACCTATGGTTCGAACGTCAAACCCGATTCTCGCAAGCTGTTGTCTCAGGTCGAAGCTTTGCTGCCCTGAGCGGGTTGCCGCGAGAGTTGGACGGCAAGAATGCCAAGTGTTGTGACGCCCACGCCAACGGCATCCATGGCTCCTAACTTTTCGCCCAGCAGGATCGCCGCGATTGTGACCCCGAATACAGGGTTGAGGAAATGAAATGTTGCCGCCCTGACGGCACCAATGCGGTCCAGCAGCAAGAACCAAATCAGCGTCGCGAGCAGCCCGGGGAACAAAGTGGTATAAGTGAACGCCAGCGCCAGTGGCAGAGTCGGGTGGATATAAATGGTTTCAAAGATAGGTGCTGCGACAAACAAGGCCGCTGAGCCAACCAACATTTGAAGCCCCACCACCATCATAAAGTTCCCACCAGACGTCGCGCCGCGAACCGCGAGCGTGGCAAATGTCAACGCTAGGGCTCCGATACCGCAAAGTGCGACCCCGAACATATCGACACCCGCACTGACCCGACTGCTCATGATCAGCGCAACACCTGCGAAACCTGCGAACAAACCAAGTATGCCAAGCGGGCGTAACCTCTCCTTGAAAATCAACCACCCTGCCAGCGCCACCAACAAGGGCATTGTGGATGCGATAATGGCGGCGACCGAGGCTTCTACCGTTTGCATGGCATAGAAGTTTAGACCCAAATAAAGGGCATTTTGGCAAATTCCGAACAGGATCGTTGCGCGCCACTGGTTCCGGGTCAGGTGCCAGCTTTGGCCCATCGCCCTTGCAATCATCACGCCCAGAACACCGGAGATCAGAAACCGCAAGGCCAGCGAAAACAAAGGTGAGGCATCTGCAACGATAATACGCGCCGAGGTAAAGGCAGACGACCAGATCAGAGCAAATGTAAGCCCCATGGCTATGGCGCGCAGATCCATGGAGACCCCCTGTCATGTTGGGCGGACTGTTCCCGATTTTCCCACTCGCTGCAAGTTGCCTGCGCCAAAAAAGACACGCAGGTAACATGCGGTGTGATTTGTGCATGTTTTTATTGATTGATCAGCCAATAAACTATAACGGCGTGACGATCTGACCAAACAAGGGAGGTTTGTCAGTGCTTCTGGAGTACATACTATCTTTTGGCGTCCTGCTGGCATTGGGCCTGGTCGCTTTCTTCGTCGTGAAATGGTGGAACCTGCGTTGCGTTGGTGTGACACCGGTTCATCTGTTCACGTTCATCGCGATCCTGTTCACATCCGGTCTGGATGTCGGCCTGATCATGTTCCCGCTGACCGAATTCGGCGGCTATGCCGAAGACCCTGCTTATGCATTCGCCAATCCGCTGGCGATCGAGTTTGGGTTCTGGGGCTTTCTGATCTGGGCGTTCTACTTCCTGACAGCCTTCTATTTCTGCGTCATCGAGCCGCGCGTGAAGTTCTTTGAAATCCCACTGGTCAAGCTGATCAACAACGTGGTCATCATTGGCACCTGCGCTTTCACCGCCAGCCTGTTCCTGATCTATCTGCCCGGCTACCTGCCCGAGGTCGGAGACGGCGAATCGGTCGTAACCACGTTCTACATCATTGTATTTGTGGTCATCCTGGCGGCGGCCTATTCGTCGACTGACCTGAAATACGTACGCATCCTGTCGGTGGGTTCGACCTTCCTGTTCCTGGCTTTGATCATCGGTATGTGGGCCGCAGCAGGCATGGGCGTAACCGGGTTTGTGGAAACCGGCAGCAATATTGGTGCCTATTTCGCCAACCTGCACAAGTTTGTCCTGCCGCTGACCGACTATCACGCCTTTTACCTGTTCTGGTGGTTCGCTTGGTCGATCATGATCGGTCAGTTCACCTCGCGCTTTGTGGGCGGTCTGACCACGTGGCAATTGCTGGCGGCACTGTTGATCTTTCCGTCCATCCCGCTGGGTATCTGGTTCACGGTTCTGTACTATTACCACCTCAACGGCATCAGCACCGCTGGTATCACCAACATCGCGATGGTGATCGTTGGCGTAACCTTTGTGATCAACTCGCTCGACTCGCTGATCCGCCTCTACACAGACAACCTGAACATGACGGTTGAGCGGTTCGGTAAGGCCCCATATGTGGCGGGCAACGTCGTGCTGCTGTTCGTCCTGACTTTGCTTTTCCAAAGCCAGTGGCTTCAAATCCAGTGGATCGGCGCGGTGGTTGTTGGTCTGTATCTGGCCTGCGTGGTCTATATCCTGATCACAAAGCGCAAAGAGGTGTTGAGCATCGATGCGATGCCTGAAGGCCGCGATCTGGACTTCCATAAGGTTGAGACGGTTCACTAATCGTCGATCAAATCACTGATCTGAGGGGCACCCCAAAGGTGCCCCTTTTTCGTTGCATCTTGGCGACCATCAGGTTTGCCCTATGTTTCACCGGGAAAGACGAAAGGTGTGCAGAGTGCTGGAAGAAAAACGCAAAGATCTTGACTCAGAGAAACAGAAGAAAATTCTGATGCGTCTGGTCGAAGCACTTAGCCAACTTGATCCTGATCTGTATTACAGACCGACTAGTGACATTGCCTTGCATCTGGAAAAGTATATTCGCGGTGACGCGAAGCTGACGTCTGACGAACGGTCGCTGATGGAGCGGTTGAGCCGCCGTGACCTGGAGGTCTTGCTGAGCTTGCATTGAGGCCAAAGAAAAAGGGCCCCCAATTGGCGGCCCTTGATCATGTCGAAAAAACGGAACTTAGCCGTTCACGCTGTCCTTCAGCGCTTTCGCGATGGTCATTTTCACAACCTTGTCGGCTTCTTTGGTGAAGGTTTCACCAGTGGCCGGGTTGCGGACCTGACGCTCGGGGCGCTCGCGGCAGTAGATTTTGCCGACGCCGGGCAGCGTCACTGCGCCACCGGCAGAAACTTCGCGGGTGATCAGGCCGGTGATGGCCTCCAGCGCCGCGTTCGCGGATTTCTTGTCGGTTCCCATTTCCTCAGCGAGAGCAGCAACCAGCTGAGTCTTAGTCATAGGCTTTGCCATTTCTTGGTCTCCTTAACGTGCCCGATCTATAGGGCCTCACCGCGTAACTGTAACGGGATATTGTGGGCGAACACAACGAATAGTAGCGCTGAAACCCCTAAAAATATGGGGAAAACGTTGCTTTTTTGCGTCAGAGGAAGGCTGTTTCGTCAAAGGAACGCAATTTCCGGCTGTGTAACCGCTCAAGCGGCATGCCGCGCAAGTGCTCCATCGCCTTGATACCGATGGCCAGATGACGGCTGACCTGAGTGGTATAGAAGGACGATGCCATACCTGGCAATTTCAGTTCACCGTGCAACGGCTTGTCCGAAACGCACAGCAAAGTGCCGTAGGGTACGCGGAAGCGATAGCCGTTTGCAGCAATGGTCGCGCTCTCCATATCCAGCGCAATTGCACGCGATTGGCTGAGACGCTGGACCGGGCCGGTTTGATCACGCAATTCCCAGTTGCGGTTATCGACCGAGGCCACAGTTCCTGTCCGCATGATCCGTTTCAGCTCATACCCTTCCAACTCAGTTACCTCAGCCACGGCGCGTTCCAGCGCCACCTGAACCTCGGCCAACGGAGGAATCGGAACCCAGACAGGCAAATCGTCGTCCAGAACCTTGTCGTCACGCAGATAGGCATGGGCCAGTACAAAGTCGCCCAAGGCTTGCGTGTTACGCAACCCGGCGCAATGGCCAACCATCAACCAGGCATGAGGGCGCAGAACGGCGATATGGTCTGTTGCGGTTTTTGCGTTGGACGGGCCAACGCCGATATTAACCAGAGTGATCCCCGAACCGTCTTCCCGCTTGAGGTGATAGGTCGGCATCTGCGGCAGTTTCAGCGGTCGTTCGATCGCTGCCTCTGGGTCTGTGATCTCTGCATTTCCGGTTGAGACAAAGCTGGTATAACCGCTGGCGGGATCTGCCAATTGCTCGCGGGCGTAGTTTTCGAACTCTGAGACATAGAACTGGTAGTTCGTGAACAGCACATGATTTTGGAAATGGCTTGCATCGGTCGCCGTGTAATGCGCCAGACGGGCCAGCGAATAATCCACGCGTTGGGCGGTAAACAGCGACAAGGGACCGACGACGTCCTCGTGATCGTGTACACCGTTGACGATGTCGTCGTTGGTGGTGCTCAGATCCGGCACGTCAAACACATCGCGCAGTGTAAACGCGGCCGCGCCCTGATGGGGCACAACCAGATCAGAGTTGTTCGCCACTGCGAAATGCACCGGGATTGGTGTGTCCGAGGCTGAAATTGTAACCGGCTGGCCGTGATTCTTGATCAACAAAGCGATCTGTTGGGTTAAGTAAGACCGGAACAGATCGGGCCGTGTCACGGTGGTGGCATGGACACCGGGTTCAGAAACGTGGCCAAAGCTCAGGCGGCTGTCGACCTGCGCGTATGTGGACGTTCGGATGCGAATTTCCGGGTAATAGGCTCTGTATCGTGCGGATGGGGCACCTTCCTGCATCGCCTTGGAAAAGCTTTCGCACAGGAATTCCGTGGCTTGTGTGTAAAGCTCTTCCAGACGAGCAACGGCGGCTGCCGGATCGGTGAATTGCTCTGGCGCTTGTGATTCAGGGGTCAGAAGTGTCGTCATGCCGAAGGTTCCAAAAGGTCGATTTTTTCAAAGGTGCGTACGTCCACCAGCCCGAGGTCCGAGATTCGAAGCTCTGGAATCACGACCAGCGCCAGTAGTGAGTGCTGCATATACGCGTTGTTCAGATGACAACCGCAGTCCTGCATGGCTTGCACCATCCTATCGGCTTTGGCTGCGACCTCGGCGGCGGGGCTGTCGGACATCAGGCCAGCGATGGGTAACTCCACCAAAGCCAGTTCCTGCCCGTCACGGAACAGAGTGATGCCACCACCCACTTCGGCCAGACGGTTGGCGGCCAAGGCCATCTGTTCCCGGTCCGTGCCGACAACAATCATATGATGACTGTCATGCGCCACGGTCGAGGCCATGGCCATCTTGACCTGATAGCCGAAACCCGAGACAAATGCGTTGGTCACACCACCTGTCGCGCGGTGCCGCTCGACCAAAGCGATCTGGCAGACATCACCTTCGCCCTCGACCAGCCCACCTATGATCGGCAGTTCAGATTTCAACGCTTTGGTCGGGGCCTGGTTTTCCACCACACCGATAACATTAGCCTGCACCCGGTTCGCCCCGTCCGGGGCCTTGATCTCAAAATCGGTCGCGCTCAGATCGTGCCCCAAGTGAACGGTGTTACGTGCCTTTTCGGGCCAGTTCAAATGCGGGCAATCCACCGCAATCTTACCGTTTTCCGCAACCACTTTCCCACGGGCGATCACTGTTTCGATCGGCAAGCTCGTCAGGTCCGAGCTGAGAAGGATGTCTGCCCTGCGCCCCGGTGTCACAGACCCGATTTCACGTTCCAGCCCGAAATGTGTGGCTGTATTGATCGTTGCCATTTGCAGCGCGATCAAAGGGTCACATCCACAGGCAATGGCGTGGCGCACGACACGGTTCATATGCCCGTCATTGACCAACGTGCCCGAGTGGCAATCGTCGGTGCACAGAATGAAGTTACGCGGATCCAGCCCTTTCTCGGTCACGGCGGTGATCTGACTTTCGACATCATACCAGGCTGATCCCAAACGCATCATCGACCGCATTCCCTGCCGCACCCGGGCAATGGCGTCGGCTTCGCAGGTGCCTTCGTGATCATCCGCTGGTCCACCGGCCACATAGGCTGCAAAATCAGACCCTAAATCGGGCGAAGCGTAATGTCCGCCCACGGTTTTACCCGCCCGTTGCGTGGCTGCAATCTCGGCCAGCATTTTGGGGTCGCCATGGATCACGCCGGGAAAATTCATCATTTCACCCAGCCCGATGATACCGGGCCAGTTCATGGCTTCCGTCACATCTTCGGGCGTGATTTCATAACCGGTCGTTTCCAGCCCCGGCGCAGATGGCGCGCAGGACGGCATCTGGGTGAAGATATTGACCGGCTGCATCATGGCTTCGTCATGCATCATGCGCACACCGTCCAGACCAAGCACGTTAGCGATCTCATGCGGATCGGTGAACATGCTGGTCGTACCGTGCGGGATGACCGCGCGTGCGAATTCGGCAGGGGTGAGCATACCAGATTCGATGTGCATATGCGCGTCGCACAGGCCGGGCAGAATATAGCTGCCACGCGCTTCGATGATCTGTGTTTCCGGGCCTATGCAGTGCGAGGCGTCGGGCCCGACAAAAGCAATCCGCCCGGCTGCAATCGCAACCGAATGATCCGGCAACAGTTCGCGTGTATGTACGTTTACCCAGATTCCGCCCTGAATTACGGTGTCGGCGGCGTCGCGTCCGGCGGCAACTGCGATCAATTTGGGGGCGACGTCGGGCCAGCTGGGGAAGGGTGTGTATTCCATGGCTCAACTTTCACGAATGCGCCAGCGGGTGCAACCCCGGTTCTGCGCTGTCACAAACAGATCATAAATTCCTGCTTGTCCTGCATCCACTTGCAGCGCGCCCATGCCGCCCGGCCATTGGACAGGTGCGCAGTGACCTTGGGCAAAGGCGAAAGCTTGCCGGGTTACGTGGCTGGCGCAATCTCGCGCCGAATCCAATTCGCAAAGGCCACAGCTCCGGGCGTGTCCTCGGCCTGCGGGGACAACAGCAGATAATATGCCTCGGGCATCGGCGCGCGATGTTCAAACGGCGCGACAAGCTGCCCGCGTTCGATCAGGTGGTGTGCAATGGCGTCATGCGCAAGGCACAGGCCCCCGCCCGCCATGGCTGCAGAAAGGCAAACCAGATAGGTTGTTGCATAGGTAATCGATGGGTTTCCCCATGTTAGACCCTGTTCTTCTGCCCAGCTTGACCAATTGGACAGCAGATTGGAGCAATCGAACAATGGCTTTTCCTGAAGATCGTCCAGACTCACCTGATACCCTGGGGCACAGACCGGATAATAGTGTTCAGTGCGCAGCATCTCGGTCCGGGTGGTGTCCGATGGGCGCAACGAGAAACGAATCTCAACCGCAGCGCCTTCGGCCATCTCTCGCGGTTCCCAGAGTTCGGTGAAGATATTTAACTGTACATCAGGATGCTCGGCCTGAAACATCGGCAGGCGCGGGGCCAGCCAATTGACGGCAAAGCTGATGTTGCATTGCACCTGAACAGCGTTTGGCTGCGCACCGGTGACAGCCTGTGTGCCGCGCATAAGCGTCCGAAACGCTTCTCGGACTACTGGCAAATAGGTGATTCCGGCCTCGGTCAGTTCTAACGCTTTGGGGCGGCGCAAGAATAAAGGCTGCCCCAGATGGCCTTCCAACGATTTTATCTGCTGACTGACAGCGCTTTGCGTCATGTTCAGATCCCGCGCTGCGCCGGTGAAAGACAGATGCCGTGCTGCGGCCTCAAACGTGCGCAGCCAGCCCAGCGGAGGCAGTTTGTTCTGCATCGACATAACCCCGGCATAAGTTCAGCTAATGGGATAGCTTTGTTTTTTTCGTTGGTCAAACGCGCAAGTCAAATGCAGGCTTTATCCAAGGTCAACCGCAACAGGAGCCGCCGCATGAGTGTTACCAACCTTCGCCCCAATATCGATCACTGGTCCGAGCGTGTGGATATGGCTGCCGCGTTCCGCTGGACCGCGCGGCTGAACATGCACGAGGCCGTCGCCAACCATTTCAGCCTTGCAGTGAACGAGGACGGTACGCAGTTCCTGATGAATCCCAATCAGGCGCATTTCTCGCGCATTCGCGCGTCAGACTTGTTGTTGTTGGATGCCAACGATCCTGACGTGATGTCCCAACCCGGCGCGCCGGACCCCACCGCATGGGGGTTGCATGGGTCAATTCATCGCCACTGTCCGCATGCGCGTTGCGTCATGCACGTGCATTCGATCTTTGCGACAGTTCTGGCTTCGTTGGCCGACAGCACCTTGCCGCCGATCGATCAGAACACGGCAACCTTCTACAATCGCTATGTGATTGATCAAGAGTTCGGCGGGCTAGCCTTCGAAAGCGAAGGCGAACGCTGTGCCGGGATGCTGACGGACCCAAAGAAAAAGGTCATGATCATGGGCAATCATGGCGTGCTGATCATCGGCAGCGATCCCGCAGATACGTTCAACCGGCTGTATTACTTTGAACGCGCGGCCGAGACGTATATCCGCGCATTGCAAACGGGCCTGCCCCTGCGTGTGCTTTCGGATGAGATTGCCGAGAAAACTGCACAAGAACTGGACGACTACCCCGACCAGGCCGAAGCCCACCTGCGTGAGATCAAGGCGATTCTCGACGCAGAGGAATCAGACTACGCAACCTGACTGCACATCCTAAAGAGAGCATCATGACGGATATCGCCCCGGATCCCGAAACCGCCCGCTGGCACTATCACCCCGAAGGCCCCGTGGGTCTGAACCCTTTGTTCAGCTGGCCACCGCGCCCCGCGGCTGTTCTGAAATGGTACAGCGGCGCGTGGCTGCAAATCACGTCCCTGACCTTGTGCATGGTCCTGGCGGTAATTGCCTATTCCTTCTTTTTCCCTGCATTAGAGACAATGCAGAGCTTTGCGCCCGGCTGGATGTTTCGGATCTGGCTGTTGAACATGGTGCCGCAAATCCTGGTGGCTGGGGGGCTGCATTGGTGGCTTTACATGCGCAAAGGGCAGGGCATGTATAAGAAGTTCGACCGGCGGGATCTGACGCGGAACAACGGAACGTTTACCTTCCGCAATCAGGTTTGGGACAATATCTGGTGGACGCTGGGCAGCGCCATGACAGTGGCCACCGTTTATCAGTGGATCATCTACTGGGCCATGGCCAATGGCTGGGCGCCGACGATCACCTGGGCTGAAGCTCCGGTTTGGTTCGTATTGTGGATGATGTTCATTCCGATGTGGTCCGGCCTGCACTTTTACTGGGTGCACCGGCTAGAGCATCACCCAAAGCTATACAAACACGTCCACGCCGTGCATCACCGCAATGTCAATATCGGGCCCTGGTCTGGGATTTCGAACCACTGGTATGAAAACCTGCTTTATTTCACCACCTACTTCATCCACCTGATTGTGCCGTCTCATCCGCTGCATCTGCTGTTTCACAGTTCATTCCAGCAGATCAGCCCGGTTCTGTCCCATTCAGGGTTCGAAAAATTGAAAGCTGGCGAGACCGAGGCCGCGCGAGCTGGGGATTTCTTCCACCAGCTTCACCACAGGTATTTCGAGTGCAACTACGGCACGTCCGAAATCCCGTTCGACAAGTGGTTCGGCACCTACCACGATGGCTCGGCTGAGGCGACGACGCGTACGCGCGCGTACAAAAAGCAGATGTACACCTGATGGTTTCGGTCTGATTACCTCAGTTTAAACCCGCTCAAACAAAGCAATGAACGCCGTGTCGTCTTTGTTGGGGCCAGCAGCAAGATCGCCATAAATACGAACTTTGGGCAGTGTCAGATTTCGAATCTGACCCTGTTCCAATTGACGCAGTTTTTCTGCGAAGCCCAGTTTTTCGAAATGACGGGCATTGATCGAAAGAGCGAACTGCGCACCAGGCCGTGCGACACGCAAAAGCGCGGGAAAGACCTCGGGGCCGAGATGGCCGTGGGTGAAGGTCCCGGATGAGACGATGCCGGAATAGCTTTCACGCGGTACCGGAATGCCCTGGGTCAAGTCTGCTTCGATCGCGTCGCGGTAGATATCCTTGCGCATGGCCTGATCCAGCATTTCCGCGCTGATATCGGTCGCATCAATAGGCCCAACGCCGAGCCCGGACAACACTGCGCCGCAAAGACCTGTGCCCGCGCCGACATCCAGAACCGGGCCCTGACCGCCTGCACCCACGAATGCGCGTGCGGTGTGGGTGTGAAGCTGGTAATCCTCGCGCGCGGCGAAGCCATCATCATAATCCCCGGCCCACTCCGCATAGAGGCGCTTGTGTTCATTTGGGGAGTTCAGCGCATAGGCCGAATGCAAATCGGGTTTCTTGTCGCTCATACCCAACAGAAAGCCGCATCCAAAGATTCGATTCAAGTGCGTCCATGCAGCGCTTGCATCCCTTTGCACTGAGGCCCATCAAAGGGGCATGACTCAGACGCTTTTCTCATTTGGCCATGGTTATTCCGCACAGGCCCTGTCCCGACATATTGCTCCGAAAGGCTGGCGCATTTTTGGCACCACACGTGACAACGAAGGCATGGCAGCCATCCGAGACTCGGGTGCCGAGCCGTTGGTCTGGCCTGGACAGGAACCGACTCTGGATGGGGTGACGCATCTGCTGATTTCGACCGCCCCGAATGCAGAAGGCGATCCGGTTTTGGCGGCGCTGGGTGAGGAAATTGCCCGCCGCGCGGCTCAATTCACATGGGTTGGGTATTTGTCGACAACTGCCGTTTATGGTGATCATCAAGGCGGATGGGTTGACGAAGACACGCCTCCGGCTCCGACCGCCAAACGCGGCAAATGGCGCATGCTGGCCGAGCAGCAATGGTCATCTATTCCCGGCCTGCCGGTACATATCTTCCGGCTGGCTGGCATCTATGGCCCGGGCCGAGGCCCCTTTTCCAAGCTTAAACGCGGTGGGTTGCGGCGTATCATCAAGCCGGGGCAGGTGTTTTCGCGCATTCACGTGGAAGACATCGCGCAAATCCTCGACGCCTCGATGACCAACCCCAACCCGGGTCGCGTCTACAATGTATGTGACGATGAACCCGTACCGCCCCAGGACGTCATCGGTTACGCTGCTGAGTTACAAGGTCTTCCCCTTCCGCCGGCGGTATCCTTTGAAGAAGCCGACCTGACGCCAATGGCGCGCAGCTTCTATAATGAGAACAAGCGTGTGCGGAACAGTCGGATCAAGGACGAGTTGGGCGTGAGATTGATCTACCCCAACTACAGGGTCGGGTTAGACGCTTTGATGAAAGGCCAATAGCACTTTAACACGCTGCTGCCTTGATCATGTCCGCCGCTTTTTCCGCAATCATGATGGTTGGCGCGTTTGTATTGCCAGACACAAGTGTTGGCATGACCGACGCGTCGACTACGCGCAGCCCTTCTATGCCATGTACGCGCAGTTCGGGATCCACCACCGCCATCGGGTCCTGCCCCATTTTGCAGGTGCCGACCGGGTGATAAATTGTATCGGCGCGGGCGCGGATGTGCTTTTCCCAATCCGCGTCAGATTGGGCTGTGTCTGTTCCGAACATCTCTTTGTGTCGGTATTTCGCCAAAGCGGGCGCTTCGAGGATGTCCCGTGTCATACGCGCCCCTTTGATCATGGTCTCAATATCCCTGTCGTCTGACAGAAAGGCCGGGTCGATGTTGGGTGTGTCCATCGGGTCAGCACTGCGCAGCCCAACTGTTCCGCGGCTGTCCGGGCGCAACTTGCAGATATGGCAACCATATCCGTATCCGTAGTGCAGTTTGCGAGCGTGATCATCGACCATTGCGATAGTGAAATGCAGCTGAATATCCGGGCGCTCGAGATCTGGACTGGTTTTCAGAAAAGCCGCGCCTTCGGCAAACGGGGTGGCAGCCATGGATACACCTGTCTTGCGCCACCTGTGAATATGTCCAAGCAGTCGGGCGGCCCCCACAGGTCCTATGCCGAACGTGTTTGTGTCTTTGCTGCGGTACGTGAGAATGAAGTCCAGATGGTCCTGCAGGTTTTGTCCAACGCCCGGCAACTCATGACGTATGGCGATTCCGTGCGGTTTCAGATCAGCTTCCGCACCTATGCCGGATAGCTGTAACAGTTGCGGCGACTTCAACGCACCGGCGCACAGCAAGACTTCGCGCGTGGCTGTCACAGTGAAATCTGCGCCTTTGCCTTTTTTCTGATAGGTCACTCCGCTGGCACGTCTTCCTTCGAACGTCAGTTCTTTGACATGGGCATGTGTGACGACGGTCAGGTTGGGGCGGCTCAGTGCTGGAAACAGATACGCCGCCGCCGCAGAGCAACGCTCGCCATTCTTTGCCGGATCGTGAAACTGCGTGACCTGATAAAGCCCGACGCCTTCATTATCACCGCGATTGAAATCGTCTGTGCTGTGGTGTTGCAATTGCTCAGCGGCTTCAACAAAGGCGCGGGTTACAGGGCGCGGTTCTTTTTGGTGCGAGACATGCAGAGGTCCGCTATCGCCATGCATGTCATCTGCGCCTTGCTCGTTATTCTCAGCGCGTTTAAAATAAGGCAATACGCTGGTCCAATCCCACCCATCGCACCCCAGGTCCGCCCATCCATCATAGTCTTGTCGTTGCCCCCGGATATAAAGCATCGCATTGATCGCACTTGAACCGCCCAGGGCCTTACCACGTGGTTGATAGCCCCTGCGTCCATTCAAACCGGGCTGCGGAACGGTCTCGAAGGCCCAGTTGTTAATTCGAGGACGCCCCGGCAAAGCTGCAACAACAGCGGACGGTACCCTGACAACCATGCCATCGCCGCGACCTCCAGCCTCAAGCACACACACGCGTATGCTGGGATCTTCGCTGAGGCGATGTGCCAGTACAGATCCCGCAGAACCTCCGCCAACGATGACATAGTCGAATTGCAATACTGTGCTCCCAACTTCTTTCAGCAGTGGCCGCTGGGTCTTTGGCGTCCTGATCTAGCGGTTTGGGGAACACTGCGGGATTTTAGTAAAAAAACA